>JAVLKG010000004.1:0-768404 GCA_032128875.1 Candidatus Melainabacteria bacterium 17Bon1m | reverse complement strand
TCGCAAACAGCAGTTTTATGATCCCGAATTTTGTTCCTTCCGCCGTTAATTCACTTGACGGGAAAGAGGAAATCTACAGAGGCATTTTGATTAGCAGGTGGTAGGCCTGCCGCGCCCCTGCAGAGGTCTGCTGAACAGCGGTCGATGCGCCGCCCGCCACTACAAACACGCATAAAATGTGCCAAAACCGCTCGACGCATGGCGTCGACCCTGCACTAGTGTTATGCCAGGGCAGCAGCCAATGGTGCTGGAGCCTTGATTTGAGCTCTTTCTGTTTCCTCAACAGCTTCGGCTTCAATTGCCCATACATAGAGGCATGTGTAGAACGAAGCACGGATGTAGTTGCACATTGCTGTGACTACAACAACGGTGGAAACCCAGAGGAATGCGGCCATGAAGAACAGAGGCGAGGTCTGCATTTGCAGGGCGTAAGCACCGAGGAAACCGGCAGCTCCACCAGCCCAAACCAATCCGGTTACGGCTTTGCAAATCAATCCTACTCCGACTTCGCCCACACCGATTGTGAGCAGGTTGCCTTGAGCCATGCGGTCAGCACGCTTCAGAGCTCCCCAGAAAGACGTTCCTTCAATAACAATTGCAGGCAAGATTAAGTGCCCAGCCAGGGTCCAGAAGACAGCGACAATTCCAGCAAGGAAGTCTACGCCGAATCCCATACCGCCAGTGCCGCCCTTGCCGCGCAGTCCTCGCGCGATTGTTTTGGCGATGAAAGTCGTGATGCCCAACATTATTAAGGCGGGAAGACTTCTCAGTACTTCCTGGCAGGCGATATTCAGTTTGCCGGTGCCGGCACCTTCTGTCAGGTGGCAATATACGAGGGCTGTGGTCACCCCTTCAAGGAAGCGGTTGGTCAACCACCAAACCGAGACGATCATCATGGCGACAATGCCCATATCCGTTCCGGCGCCGACCATATTGCCGAATCCACTCGGATCGGTCGGTCCGTTGAGCCCTGTCATTTGCATAAATTGTTCAGGGCTGCCGCTTCTCATCATTTGTTGCCCTGACTGCCCGAGGGTTTGCGCAACACCCTGGACCTGCCCGCCAATCTTGGCGTTGCCTTGAACAAACAAGAGAATGGCAAAGAAGAAATTGCTTACGACGGTGAGAATCGAAGGCAATAACAGGCGCCAATCTTGCCAGCCCATCTTGATGCTGGCCATAATCATCCTGAAGCCGCGTCCAAACGATTCAAACATGACCTTTTAACCCTCGTGGGGAGTCGCTGAAATGGGCGGAGCCCATGGAGCGAGTGGCGGAAACATAAATTAGTAAGTTAAGAACTAAAGGCCTAATAGACCGTCATTAGTGTAATCAGTTGCCAAGCGAATGTAAAGGCCTTTTGATGAATTTTGGCACCTGACGTACTCGTGGCGCATGCGATACGCCCCTCAGGGCGGTATTTAACCACTATTTTGAGGTTTCGGGGACCCCGCCACCCACTTCAACGTCGTCCGCTTCATAGCAAGAATCGAGCAAAGCCTTGTATTTCTCGGTGATTACCTTGCGTTTTACCTTGAATGTTGGAGTCAGTTCATCGTTTTCAACTGTAAAGTCGTGCTCCAAAATGATGAATTTCTTGATTCGCTCGAAATTTGCCAGGGGCTCATTCTTTCGTTTTACGACCGCTTCCACTTCTTCCCGGACTTTGGGGTGTTGGGTGAGGGCTTCTAAATCGTCCACAGGCAAGGCGTGAGTCTCTGCAAAGGTTCGCAAGCCATCAGGGCTCAAGGTTATGAGCGCCGTGACGAACTTTCTTCTGTCTCCATAGACAAGGATGTGGCTGATTAGATGTTCGCCCTTAAACAAGTTTTCTATGTACTGGGGCGCAACATGCTTGCCGTTGGAGGTGATGATGATGTCTTTCTTCCGGTCTTTGATTTTCAGTCTGCCCGAAGCATCGATTTCTCCGATGTCGCCAGTGGAGAACCATCCGTCTGAAAGTGCAGCTTTGGTCGCTTCTTCGTTTTTGTAATAGCCGACAAATATTGACGGTCCTTTTACAAGAATCTCTCCGTCCTCGGCAATTTTCACTTCAACGCCAGGCATGGGCTTGCCGACTGTGCCCGGGTGATTGTCCTCGGGCGTATTGCAAGCGACTGGTGCAGTTGTTTCGGTCAAACCATAACCTTCGACAATATTGAGTCCAATGATCTCGAAGAACTCTTGTACGTTAGGCGAGAGGGGTGCTGCACCCGAAACCATAACACGCAGCCGTCCTCCAAATCGACGCCTGATCCTCGAGAAAACCAGTCGGTCAGCGACTCTCAATTCCGCCTTGAGAATTTGATTAACGATGTGGTCTTCGTGTTTGAATTGCGCTGCTTTTCTATAATGCAAAGCACGTTTGCCTAATGCCATCGCCCATCGGATCAAGTATTGCTGCGGTTTTGGCAGTTTGCGAATTTCTACTTGTATTCGCTGAAACGCCTTTTCATAAAAACGCGGCACGCCGTTAAGCACTGTCGGACGCACTTCTATCATGTTCTTCGGCACTTGTTCGATGCTTTCGGCAAAGGCTACTACAAGTCCTTCGAAGATGGAGATCATCTGCCCGCCGACTCTTTCGTAGACGTGTGAAAGCGGCAGGAAAGAAAGTGCAAGATCATTTTCATTCAAACCGACAAGAACATGCATGGCTTCGCAAACCGCCATGATGTTGGAATGCAGGAGCATAGCGCCTTTTGGAATGCCTGTCGTGCCCGATGTATAAACGATCGTCGCCAGATCTTCGGACTTCAGATTTTTGATTCTCTCGGGCAATGCTTTCGAGTCTTTGCCCAACTGAATCTCGCCTTGCTCGAGAAGCTGATTCCAACTCAACGTTTTGAAGCGCGGATCAGTTGTCTTCGGTTCTCCTTCCATCAATACGACGAATCGCAATGTTTCCGGTAATTCTTTCGCGTCTTGAATTTTGCGCAATTGCAATTCGTTTTCGCAAAATACTCCAACAGCATCACTATGTCGCACCAAAAACTGAGCTTCTGGTGCGGCAAGGGTCGGGTAAATCGGCACTGTGACCGCGCCGACTGTAAGAGATGCCAGATCAGCCCAAGTCCAGTGTGGACGGCTTTGCGACATTATCGCCAATTTTTCGCCGGGCACCACCGACATACTCAGGAGTCCACCGGCAGTCAATTCAACCGTGCGTCCGTGCTCGCGCCAGATGATTGGGCGAAACTTGCCATCCACCTTGTGCATGATGGCTGGTCGCTCGGACATTGTTGCCACGCGCTCCCAAAAGACATCGACAATCGTTTTGTACGTCAAGTTGTTTGCCTTTCGCCTTGCGCTTGTAGTAAAACGGACTGATTGAGCCATTTCAGGTAAGGCTCGTGACCTTCCACTATTGGAACACAAATTATCTCCGGCACTTCATAGGTATGAATTGCCCTTATCTTTGATTCTAGATCAGCCCAGACAGCCAAGTTCGATTTCACGATGAGAAGAGCCTCGTCTTCATCGACCGTCAGCTTCCCTTCCCATTTATAGACCGATTTGATGGACGGCAAAATGTTTACGCAGGCTGCAAGGTTGCTTTCAATCAGCTGTTCTGCAAAGTTTTGCGATGCCACTGCCGGGCAGGTGACAAAAACAACAACTTCCTCTGACATCAGCTGATTCTGTCTCCTGCTCGCTGGTATCTAACTGCGGTCTTTCAATAATTCAGTGCCGGCTTCATTGATAAATTCGCCAAGCAACTCTGCAATTCGCCTGAAGCCATCCGGTTGCAATCGCGGCATGCGGTAGCGCTTGTGCATTTTCACAACTACGAGCGGCACTGCTAATTCTTCGGTAATAAAATCAACGATGGGTCTTTGTGCATAATCGAAAGAATCAGTTGCTACAGGCTCAAGCGATGAAAGCGAGAGCCTCAGTCTATTCAGATAATCATCATTGACTGACTGATTTGGACCCGCCGTGAACAGCTGCAGACCAGGTGCTTGATGCCATGATGCTCCGACCAGCATTACTACAAGACCCACTTGTCCAGTTTTGACGATGTCGGCAAGAGCCCGTCTGAATGGTGTTTCTAAATAGAAGCAAGGGTCAGCGACGCAACAATAATTTGTGGTCAACGCATGACAGCCGCTTGTTCTGTGCAACAAAGTGGCGAGGCTGCCTGTATATGAATCCGGCTCTTGAAACTCGCCTTCGCGCCAGTAGGCAGTGGCGTGTGGAGCCATAACCAAGACAGGTAAATCACCGCCGACAAACTGATAGTCAGGCTCGCCAGCGCTGGGGAATTGCTCGTAGCGCTCGGCGATGTTGCTCTCGTAATTCAGTGCCCAGAGCAGTGGCGACGCGTGTGGCTGCTCTTCAAGCAAGTAGTTGATTGCCATGTCGATGTCGCCAAAACGAGCTTGCGAGTGAGAAAGCACCCAGGGGCTGAATGGTGAATTGCCAACGACGGTGACCATTTTGCCGGTTCTATGCGCGTAGAAGATTTCCATCGCTGCGGCATAGCTTGGGCGATGCAGATTGGCGAGCAGTGCGTCGCATTGGTCGATCAAATCGAGCGCCCGTTTTACTTTTTGCTCTGTTGTGTCGTTGAGAAGCTCGACGCCTTCCAGTTGCTCGAACGCTGCCAGATCGGAATAAGCAAATTCCAGAGGATTGACGACCTTAAGACCGTACTTCCTCAATTTATTCATCGCAATCGAGCGCCAATCGAATTCAGCACCTTGGCTAACCAATTCGTTGTGGTCGATTGTTCCGCCTGTAAGGTAAATGGAAGACAACATTGGTTTCCGACACTCCCTCTAGGGTAATTATTTGCGACTCTCGAACGGTTATATTAGTTCCGTAGTGAGAAACACCAATTACACTGGGCTTTAAGCATACGCTTATAATCTGTGCTGCTCACTATATACCACAGGACCGCTGTTTCACGCTGAAGAGCAGTTATCGCAAATCGCCATATGACCGCTAGGCAGGCAATATACAGGCAATCGTGACCGTACATGAGGTGCATACAGATTGAAGCAAAATTCCATGTTTAGCGCGTTTTTGCACAAAACTCGTAGTTTCTTTGTCGGATTCACCGCCCTGGTTGCTTGCTGCATAGTCGTCACAGGCTGCGCTCAGGCGCAAAATCCTGTGGCAAATCAGCAGGGGCAAACTTCTTATGCTGCTGCCCAAGCAAGTTTGGGTGATGCTGAAGCCATTCGCGCTCAGCAGTTGCAGTTGGTTAAAGTGCCGGTGACAGTGACGGCGCCCGTCATGAAATTGCTCAAGTATGATGACCGGGGGCTGCCGCACGAAAAGTTTTTGCTCTTGCTTTCTAACGGATCAACCGTTTTGGTGGCGCACAATACCAAGATGGCGCCATATGTTCCGCTGCAAGCAGGCGACACGGTGACTGTTTGTGGTGAATTTATTTGGAACCCAAAAGGTGGTTTGATCCACTGGACGCACCACACAGATTCCCCCAATCACAAGGGCGGTTATATTGACTTCAACGGCAAGCGCTACGAGTAGAGCCGCTTTTGCGCTCTTGGGAATCTAATGCTGCTTTGAACTGAAGATTACTTGGCGCCGATCAAGTTTGCGACTTTTGGATTCAAGAACCACTTCAATGTGCCAGGCCAGGATGGTGGCAAGTCTTGCACATCCACACGTATCACTGCGGCTTTTTTGAATGGAATCATGACTTCTGGTCCAGCCATCATCAAATCGGCAGCCAATCTTCCGATATCAGGTTCGTGACCGACCATGAAAATATCTTCGAATGGCGGCAGCTTCTTCAGATTTTTGAACACTTCGCTTGAAGTGCCACCAGGCGCCAGTCCGTCCGCAACCTTCAATTCAGTCTCGGTGCCGAGCACAGAGTGAATAATTTCCGCTGTCTGGCGTGCGCGTGTCAGAGGGCTGCTTACAACCAGGGTCGGTTTCGCGTTGAGCCGTTTCAAGGCATTTGCGATCATTTTGGTTTCGGCGCGTCCATCGTCAGTAAGTGGACGTTGAGAATCATTCAGGATTGCTCCGCCCAAACGTTCGACCGCAGTTGCATGTCTCATCAAATAGATTTTCATGACGGCATATTCTACCTGAGATGGGTCCTCGTCATCCCTGGTTAGATGCTTCTTCATTCCGTCGGCGCCCCGGGTCCAGTAATATGTTCAAATGAGCCACAAACCACGAATTATCGGTCTTGACATTGGTGACGCCAGAATTGGAGTAGCTATATCGGACCCCCTCGGCACTACGGCTGCCGGAATCGAAGCAATTCAGCGGGTCAATTTGGCTGAAGATTTAGAAGCTGTAAAACAGATCGCCGAACGCCACGGTGCTGTTGAAATCGTGCTTGGTTTTCCCCAGAGTTTTGATGGCTCGGACTCATCGCCTGTGGAGAAGATCAGAGCCTTTGGGCGCAAACTTGCACAGGTGACCGGTTTGCCGATTGTTTACGAAGACGAACGTCTCACTACGATTTCTACAATTCGTACGTTGACTGTTCAAGGCTTCAAGGCAAACAAAGGCAAAGAGCTGGACGATATGCAAGCGGCAGCGATTATTTTGCAGAAATTCCTCGATAGAAAAGAGCCCCCGCCGTCAGCTTGACACGGCAATAAAGCGGTTTTAGAAGTGAACAGTTTAAACAGGCTCTTCGAGTCGATACTTGCAAAGCGTCCAAGTCAACCGGGCACTACGGGTGATGGCGCCAAGGAAGGTGATGCTGCGACTGCCTCTGAAAAACCAAAACAACAGTCACCAATCAATGTGGTCGAAATTGTTGCCGTAGGTATTCTTACTGCCGCTGCGGCCTTTGTTTTAAGCAAGTCAGTCGGATGGTTGGGTGCGCTAAGAATTCAGCTTTCGCAATCGGGAAATGTTTGGGTCTTACCTCTCTTCGGTCTTATTGGTGGTGTGCTATGCGGAATAATCGTCAAGTACATCGCACCTGAAATTACCGGTAGTGGCATTCCTCAAGTAAAGGGATTTCTTCGTGGTCATCCGGTTCGGATGAATCTGGTCTCGCTTCTGGCAAAACTTGCTGCAGGAATTCTTTCTTTAGGCTGTGGACTGCCTCTCGGACGTGAAGGACCGACGGTTCAAATCGGGGCGTCTCTTGCCGGCATGTTTGTCTCGCTCTTAAAGAGCGGGGAAAAGTTGAAGAGACATTTCATTGCAGCCGGTGCGGGAGCAGGGCTTGCGGCCGCTTTCAACGCTCCACTAGCGGGTGTTATTTTCGTTGTTGAAGAATTGGTTCGCGAAGTATCCAGCACGTTTGTAATAACTGCAGGGTTGGCTTGCTTTGCGGCTGCGACGATGTCGGACTTACTCGGGAATCATTCTTTGGACTTGTCTTCGCACACGGACTTCCCAACTTGTGTTTTTCATTTTGCCGATATTCCGTATTTGATAATCCTGGGCATCGTATGCGGTGCGCTCGGGTCATTTTTTAATTGGTTGATTATCAAAGGGATGACCTATCGAGCAAAAATATTCAAGCAAAACTACCCGCTTTCAATCGGGCTTGCAGGCTTGATCAGTGGGCTCACCGTGACCCTTTTGCCGGTTGGAATGCATAACTTTGCCGGAATAAAGTATTTGATTATTGGTCACACTCCAGGGCTGGAGTTTGCCGTGACGGCTTTATCTGTCTCTTTCTTTGTCACTACAATTTCGTATGTTTCTGGCGCGCCGGGAGGTCTTTTTGGACCCAGTCTTACCATCGGCGCCGCTACCGGATATCTTCTGGGTGCCACCGAATTAGGTGAATGGGCAAGTGCCTCGAATGCCCCCGACTTATTTGCTCTGGCGGGAATGGGAGCGTTTTTCAGTGGGGTCGCCCGAGTGCCGATTACGGCGACTGTTATTGTTTTTGAGATCACTCGTGACTTCAATTTATTGTTGCCGTTGCTAATGACGACAATGGTGGCATACACTGTCGGAGAGAAAATCTATGCAGGTTCGGTCTACGATCGCCTGCTTGATTTAAGCGAAAGTTCGAAAAAATAGTTTCATTAATGTACGGTCGACGCAAGGCGAAGACTGTAGGCATAGGCGGTCGACGCATGGCGTCGACTCTACAGTACTAACGTCGAATCTATTTGATTTCCGCCGTGCCGTGGAGCGATTCGGCGTTTATGCATTTATCTTTGAGATGTCGCGGCAATACGATTGTGAATGTGCTGCCACCTTCGGAATTGCGCCTTACCTTAATATCGCCACTATGTACGCGAATGATTTTTCTGCAGACGAAGAGCCCAATTCCTGCGCTGCCGCCTACTTGCCTGCCGACTGCTCCCTGGAATGAGTTGGTGAAGATTTTTTCTTGCTCTTCTTCAGCGATGCCAATTCCTGTGTCGGCTATGTCCAGATGAACGGAATTCTCCGTTGTTTTCAACGATATTGTTACCTTGCCGCTATATGGTGTGAATTTTAGAGCGTTATCGAGAAGGTTGAGAATGACGCGCCGTAGTGCCATTCTGTCGCCCATCACAAGTGCGTTTTCCGTGCTGGGGTCTGGAATGTATTTGAGTTGAATACCATGGCTGCTAAACAAGACCCTCAATTCTTCGGCGCATTCTCTCACTAGTCCCGATATCTTCATCGACTGCAAGGAGAAATTGAGAAATTCGTTTTCGCAACGGTGCACATCAATCATGCTTTGCACCATCGTCAAAAGCGATCGATTGCTGTTTTGCAGAACAGTCAACATATGCTCATGCCCTGATTCTACGGGACCCAATGCTCCTTTGAGCATGGCATCCAGTGTACGTTCTGCTCCGATCAAGGGTGTTTTGAGGTCATGTACCAGCGCGGCAACAAATTCTTCTTTCTTCTGCACAGTGTTGTATCGCTCTGTCGCTTCGATAAAGCTCATGCAAACTCCGGAAACATTGTTGCCTGCGTCTTTCTGCGGCCAGCAAGAGATGTCCCAATAACGCACCGATTCGCCTTGCTCTGTTTCAATTATCACGCGATGGTTGTCTAGTTGTATTCTCTCGCCGCGCGAGATAACGACTTGCAGCGTTGTCATATCGAATGCACCGAGAATGTCGCTTATCTTCTTGTCGATAAGCTCTTCTCCTGGTATTCCGAAAAGGTCTGAAACTCTCTTGTTGGCATGTCGCACGATCATTTTATTGTCTAATTGGACAATTCCAATCGGTGACATCTCGAGCGAATTGAATGTCATGCTCGGATTCAGTGCCGGCAGTTTTGGATTTGTTGTGCGCCCGCCATTAACGTCTGTGCAATATCCTACATATCCTATAAATGATTGATCGGCAAGAAAGAGCGGAAACGCTGATTCGAAAAATCGGGTGTGGCGTCCGTCTGTTCCTCTCAGTCTGACTTCGATGTGCCACGGTAGTCGGCTTTCGAAGGCTGTTTCGGTTAGTTCGCGATAACGCTTCAAGTCTTCTGCGTGTACATGACGGCGCCATCCGCAGCCGCGCTCATCGTCGATGTCGTTGCCTACATATTCCAGCCAGCGTTTGTTGAAGAAAATTCGATTGTCTGTAGAGTCGCTGATCCACTGCATGTTTGAACTTGAGTTGGTCAGAGCTACCATGCGCTGCGCCATCTCGTATGAGGAGCGCTCATTCATCTTGCTGCTGGTGACGTCCTTGACTATGCCGACAACACCGATAATCTCTCCCCTTCGATTGCGCATGGGGTTGTAGAAGGCCGTGAAAAAGCCGTTCTTGCCTGTTTCAGGATTGTAGAAATATCGCTCTCTAGTAACAATGCGTTTGCCGTTAAGTGCTTCTTCGATCTCAGCTTTCTCGTTCATCTCACACAGGAATGGCAAAGCGTCGTCTATCACCTTTCCAGTGACTGCGTTTCTATCTATTTCGAAGATTCTTTCCATGGCTGGATTCCATAGAAGAATTCGCAATTGCTCATCGAAAACAACTGTGCCTTCAAATGTACTGTTCAGCAGAGTTTCACTTATCTGCGTGGATAGCCATGTGCCTCCCTGGCTGCGCTCCACAACTTTTAGAATGTTTTTCCGCAGACCATACAATGTGCTTTCCAGCACGCTCAAGCATTCGGCTGCTCCATACCTTATTAATTCGACGGAGCGTGAGTCGTTCTCGTCTTCATCGAAAACAATGATCAAGCTCGAGGGCGAGACGAGGTTTATCTGTGAGATGACTTCTTCAGCATGAGCGCCGAGATTGAGTGCATTTAAAAGGACAATGTCGTAAAACCGGCTAGACAGCGCGGTGAACGCTTCATTCAGCTGGTTTACGTGCGCGGCAACTATTGGTTCACCCAGGTTGAATTCTCCGCCTGAACGTAGAACTGCAATAGGTGGACCGCCAATCACCAGCGCCTGGATGTCCATTGCACTAGTCATCGTTATTCACAAGGTTAAGAACCAGGTAGCGGATATAGCATCCGTTACCTCTAAGATAGCATTGGCACGATCAAGCGGTAAGTACCTAGAAGTGTGATAAATACTAGGCGATGCAAGGTCACACTTTCGGTGATCATCCTTGGGGACTAAATCTCTCTCTTTGAGCCACTCAAACCTTGCTTTTAGCCGGCTATCGGTAAGCTGACGATGAAGGTGGAACCCTGACCCTCTTTGCTTATAACGTCGATGGTGCCTTTGTTGTCGGTAACGATTTTTTTACACAGGTACAAACCTAGTCCTGTACCAACGGCAAATCGTTTGCCTCTCTCTCCTCTGAAAAACCTCTGAAATAGCTTCTCTTTGTCGATTTCTTCGATCCCGAGTCCAGTATCTCTGACACGAATTTCAACATTGTCTTTCTTTTTCTTGGCGTTGATTTCGACATGCGCACCCTTTTGAGAGAATTTGATGGCATTGTCTATAAGGTTGATAAATACTCGTTTTAGACCAAGTCTGTTGGCAAGAACAGGCGGCAGCCCGTCGGGAAATTTGGCGGACAGCTTAATTTCTTTCTGTTGTGCAAGCGCAAACAATTCATCCACGCAAATCATCAAAAGCTCAGCAATGTCAACTTCTTCGAATACTGTTTCGTCTGTCTTATTGTCATAGTGGTAGAACTCGATGAGGTTTTGCACCATAGATAACAATTGCTGGTTGCTACGTTTGAGCATCGACAAGACATCACTTTGCCCGGGATCCAAATCCCCAACCAGGCCACTTATCATTGACTCGAGTGTTTTTTCTGCACCGAGCAGCGGTGTCTTCAAGTCGTGGACAAGAGTGGCAACGAAGTCTTCTCGTTGTTGAATCAATTTCCGCCTTTCCGTGACCTCCATCGTACTCAAGCAAACGCCGACAATTTCATCGCTATCTCCTTTGAGCGGCCACGCGGCCACGTCCCAGACAATTGGATTGCTTTCGCGAGAACCATTTGCGTGCACAAAGTGATTCTCTAGATGGATGCGCTCCCCTTTTTCCAAGACTTGTTTGAAAGCATCTTCTTTGAAGCTATTGACCAATTTGAAAAATGATTGCCCGAGCAATTCCGATTCCGGCTTGGTTAGCTGTTTGCAAACCGTGGGATTTACTTTCGTGACCAAGAAGTTAGTATCCAGCTTCCAGATCCCAATCGGCGCGTTTTCAATTGTGCGCGATTGATTGAAAGCGACAATCTCCGCCTTGCTAGAAGCGACGGCCATTGGTCCCGATATGCCGGTATATGCGCTTTCTGTAAGCTTTTGAAATGGAGTCTGTGCCAAAGGAAAGGGAGTTTCTGCCCAAGGAGAATGCGCGGCGCCGCGGTTGTTTTCCCTCATGGCGGTAACGTCTTTGAAAAGACATAAAACTCCGACTATTTGACCTTCCGCATTTGTTATCGGCGCATAGCTGGATTCGAAAAGACCTTTTTTGCCTGTCTTTGGGTGAACAAAGGGGCGCTCTTGTGGTTTGACTGTTCTGCCTTGTTTGACGGCTATGAATAACCCGTCTTCCTCCACATCCTCAAGAAATGGCAATACTTCCACGGCGCTTTTGCCCACCGCTTCCATAGCCGATATATTGAAAATCTGCTCCATGCGCGGATTCCAGAGTGCTATACGGAAGTTGAGGTCGTAGGCAAACACGCCTTCCAGGCTCATGTTCAAGAGCATGTTGCCGATTAGTGGAACCAGATTGAGGTTTTGCTTGGGCTCGACCTTCGTCTTTTCGGCTGCTCGCATCGAAGCACGCATAATAAACTCGGGACGCAAGCGACCGGAAGCCAGGCAGTCGACTGCGCCGTATCCTATCAACCGGCGACGATATTCCTCGTCCTCTGGTCCCCCAAAAACGATCAATGGGGCGTCCGGAACTGTCTTGAGCATCTTTTTGAGTATGGACTCAGGATCGTTGCCGGTTATTTCCCGTCCGACGAACAGGACCTGGCAATTCGCTACCCTGAAGTCACTTATCGAGTCGGTCCATTCCTGATCGACCGGCGCCATGTACGAATCGGCTTTCTCGCTGTCGAAAGCCCTTTGTAGCGAATTACGGTCGCTGTCGTTGCCGCCGACTACAAATGCTCGAAAATGCGAACCATTGCCAGAACTACCAGACATTTCGCCTCGTCTCGTAACGTATCTATTTGCCGCGCCTAATATTAGTCATACCAAAAATCGAAAGCTCCTAAGTACCCTTTAGGGGTGATTGGTGACTGTACTCGCCGTCAGAACCACGATTTGGTATTGCCTGCAATACCAGTTTCGGTCTGGTTCTGAACCTCGAATTTCGGTCAGTCTGCCCACCCTTTCTGCGGATTAGGCAAAACTAAAGGTATGTAGCCTGAAACCGAACTCAGCTTTTACGGGTGTTATAATCTGCAATCGCATTCACCCTTTGAGTCCAGCGTTTGAGGCTTCCAGGGGAAAACTGCGACAGACCAGCAGAGAGCAGATGGAGAACAATAGATGAGCGTCGCTTACACCGTACTACTTGTGGCACAAGCAGTGCTTGGTTTGATAATGATCTTGCTCGTTCTGCTCCATGCCCCGAAAGGCGAAGGCATGGGAGGCATCGGCGGTACAGCCACGATGTTTACCGGACGTCGCGGCGCTGAGGGTGGTCTCGATAAGCTCACCTGGGGCATCTTCCTGATGTTTCTCGTATGTTGTGTTCTCTCCGGTTTCGGTATAGTCAAGTAAGCATGCCTTTTCGGCTTCCCGCAAAAGAAGAAAAAGCTCAGTATGTCTTGAGCCAATTCGATCGTATTGCCCGTGGTTACGACCTGGCTAACGATTGCATCTCCATGGGCATGCACAGGCTCTGGAAGGATAAAGCCGTAAAGAGGCTGCTGTCCTCTGAAAGCGGCAGTTATCTCGACGTTTGCTGTGGTACCGGTGATCTGGCATTACTCATCGCCAGTCGTCTTAAGTCCGGGAAGGTCACTGGACTAGACTTTTCGGGCAATATGCTAGATGTCGCCCGCAACCGCGAAGTCAGGTATCGGGAAAAACACAATACGCCCGTTCAATTAGATTGGATTAAGGGCGATGCGCTCGAACTTCCTTTTCAAAATGGTTTGTTCGACGGCGCTATTGTCAGTTTTGGGCTCCGCAACGTGACCGATTACCAAAAAGCCATCAACGAACTGGCTCGGGTTGTTAAACCCGGTGGACGAGTGCTAAACCTCGATCTCGGAAAACCAGAAGGGCTTATATTCCCGCCCCTTTTCGCCTTTTACTTCAGTCAAATCGTTCCTTTGATCGGTCAGGTGCTCCAGAACGACCGAAAGGCATATACCTATTTGCCTGAGTCCAAGCGCAATTATCCAGACCCCGAAGGCATAAGCCAACTTTTCAAAAACGCTGGTCTTGCGGATGTTCGTCACATCAAGCTGGCATCCGGTTCTGTTGCTTTGACTTGCGGAACAGTTCGGTGACCGCGTCGGCTGATGCGCTCGCTTCCGAAGGAGGCGGCGCTCAAAGAAGCATCTGCGTGGTCGTCGGTGATATGTCTGCCGATAAGCACGTCGCCAAATTGGTTGGGCATTTGAAGGAATTGCAGCCTGATCTCCACGTGTTTGGCGTGGGTGGACCGGAAATGGAAAAAGCCGGAGTAGAGTTGCTCTTTAACTGCCAGGACTTCGCCGCGGTAGGCATCTTCAGGCTTATTCACAAAGTGCCGATGTTCGCCAACATCCGTAAAGTAATCCTTGATGAGATTGAAAAACGCAAGCCAGGATGCGCTCTGCTTGTGGATTTTGGTGGTTTCAATATCGGATTTTCTTCCGCTGTCCGCAATCGCTTCGCTAAATTGCCCATCGTTTACTTCATCTCTCCTCAAGTCTGGGGTTCTCGACCCTGGCGATTGATTGAATTGGCTCGAAACGTATCTAAAATGTTGGTCATTTTTCCTTTCGAGCAAGCAATTTACGAGCGTAAAGGGATTCCAGCGCGTTTTGTCGGTCATCCGTTGATGCTTCACCCTGAGGTTTGGGATCAAAAGCACTCACGGCATGATGTGATGACTGAATTGGGTTTGGACCCGGAAAAGCCTTTGGTTGCTATCTTTCCGGGTAGTCGTAAGCAAGAAATCACTGACCACATGCCGGTTGTGGCTCAGGCGGTCAGATGGATGAAACGTGTAAGACCTGAGATTCAGTTTGTTCTTGCACAATCAAATGAGCGAATCGCTGGGCTTGTTGCCGAGCAATTGGAGAAGGAAAAGCTAAAACCCGGTCCCGACACTGGTTTGCATCTGGTCTCTTCGGAAGTGAATTACAGATTGCTGCCTGTCGCCGATTTGGTTTGGGCTAAATCCGGCACTACAACACTGGAAACAACGCTTTGCGCGACGCCGATGATAATTTTTTATCGAGGAGACTGGCTTAGCTTCTTCCTCGTACTGTGCTTTAAGACCGTAAAACGGGTAGGTTGGCCCAATCTGTTAGCGGGGCGTGATCTGGTCCCTGAACTAATTCAACTGGATTGTCGAGCGGAGAAACTCGTAAAATATACGCTCGATTTGATGGACGTGCCTGCGCTCAGGCGGGAGATGGCTTCAGAACTGCGAACACTGCGCGATCAGCTCGGACAAGGTGATTTTGCCAAGAATGCAGCTTTGGAAATTTTGGAGATAATTGGGTGCCGGACAGCGTAAAAGACCAGCTTAAGCCGCAAGAGACTGACTCTAAGTTGTCGCAGGCAGAATCAAATGAAACCTCTCAGAAGACTGAGGCTAAACGAGCTCGAATTGATTTGAGCGATCCGACCCAAGCGCAAATCTACATGCGCATGCTCAAGTACATCAAACCTTATTGGTTCATGTTTGTGCTCGGGCTGATTGCTGCTGTTCCTTCCGGCGCTATGGATGGAGCGATTGCTTGGTTGGCTGGACAGGGCTTGCAGAAAATCGTAGTAGAAGGTCGCGAACACTTCATCTATTACGTGCCGGTTGCGGTACTGATCATCGCCACATCACAAGGCGTATTTCGTTTTCTCGAATCGTATTGCATTAGATACGTTGGTGCAGCAGCAATTCGAGATTTGCGCAACGAGCTTTTTTGTCATTTGGAGAAACAGCCGCTGCTGTATTTCCAGGGGCAATCTTCGGGCGTTTTAATTGGGCGCATGATTAATGACGTCGCCATTATCGAAAACGCAATTTCGCAGACCTTCCAATCGATGATAAGCAGAATGATTACTCTTCTGTCACTGGCAGCAGTTGTGATTTTGCAAAGTTGGTGGCTAGCGATTGTCGCGCTCAGTATTCTTTCTTGTATTGTTTTGCCTGTGGGAATTCTCGGACGTAAGATTCGCAAGTCGTCGAGAAAGAGCCAGGAAGCGATTGGCGATCTCGTCTCCGTTCTTTCGGAGTCGATACAAGGTGCAAAGATTGTTCAGTCTTTTAATTTGGAACAGTTTCAAACATCCAAGTTTTTTGCGACCAATCAAAGTTTTTTCTACAACACGACTAAAGCCGCTCGGCATGAAGCTTTGCTCTCACCAATATTAGCTTTCATTGGAGCAGCAGGAATCGCAGCCGTAATGTGGATCGCCGGCTATCAGGTCGTGAACAAACACATGACACTTGGATCGCTGACTTCGTTTGTAATTGCACTTTTGCTTTTGTACTCACCGATCAAGAATATCGGCCGCATCAATGGCGTTATTCAACCAGCGCTCGCTGCGGCAACTCGCATCTTTGAAGTTTTGGACAAAGCGCCTGATCTAACAGAAGTAGCTGACGCGAAAGAGCTGCACGAACTTCCGCACCAGATCAAATTCGACAAGGTTTGCTTCCAATATCCCGGAACAAATCAGCCTGTGCTGCGCGATATCGACTTCGATATTCCAGCAGGTCAATTGATTGCTCTGGTCGGTCTTTCCGGATCAGGAAAATCGACCCTCGCCAATTTGGTCCCTCGATTCTTTGATATTACATCTGGTGCCATCACAATTGATGGTATCAACGTCAATGAATACAAGCTCGAATCCCTGCGTTCTAGAATCGCTGTTGTCACTCAAGACAACTTCCTCTTCAATACGAGCATCGAAGAGAATATCCGGCTTGGAAGGCTGGACGCTACCAGGGAAGAAATTGAGAACGCCGCACGCGCCGCGTATGCTCATGATTTCATTTTGGATTTGAAAGAAGGTTATGAAACCCAGATTGGTGAGCGTGGTGTTCGCCTCTCAGGCGGGCAGCAACAGCGCTTAGCAATCGCCCGAGCCTTTTTGAAAAACGCCCCGATACTTATTCTTGATGAGGCGACAAGCTCGCTGGACAATGAATCAGAGAAGATGGTTCAGGAAGCTCTAAATAACCTGATGAAAGGTCGCACGGTTATCGTTATTGCTCACAGACTTTCCACAGTACGCCACGCCGACCGTATTCTAGTACTTCAGGAAGGCAGTATTGTCGAATCAGGCAACCACGAAAATCTTATCGAGCACAACGGCGTGTACAAACGTTTGATCGAAGCTCAATTCGACCGCCAAGAAGCTTAGCCTGCAAGCGTTCAGCGTTTTAGGTGCTTGACCAAGTTCATACTTTATCTGCATCAGTGGCATAATGGAAAAAAGCCCTGGGGGTAGTGCCACATGCAATGTATTAATTGTGGAAGCCATCTTGAGCCGAATTGGACTCATTGTCCACACTGCGGCAAGTTCAAGTCCGTACTTAAGCAAATGTCTGCCGAGGATATCGACAACGTTTTCGAGAAATTGCTTGGTCAAGCCCAGAAAGATGTTGATAAAGCAAAGACATTGGCGGCTATCGCTGCTCGAACCTCTGGCGATAATCAGCCGACCTTCAGCGCAGACACGACAAGCACGGTCAGGCAGCAGGTGTTTGAAGTCATTGTTAGGCAGGCAATTGCAGGCGCACCATGGCGTGAAATGTGTGCGGGTCCAATGACGGTAAACAGTATTACTGAAGATGAAATACTTGAGGAGGTCGAAAGGCGGCGTAATGCCAGCAATCCAAGACCTTCAAAAGCTGACAAAGTGAAAAGCGTAAGTCCACGCAAAGACGAACAGTCTAAATCAGATAACCCAGCCCGTCCATTTTTCGAGACCGAGCAACCAAGCTCTCAGTCGATGCGTTTGGATAAATTTCAACGCAGGCTGGAAGATTTTTTGGAAAAAGCTATCGAAGATGAACAGCAGCGTAAATACAGTAAGAAGTTGATTCTTGAACTGAATGAGATCGCGAATTCCGTAATTAGGCTAGAGGCGTTGGTCGGTACCATTCGGTCGGAAATTGCTGTAAACGTTGACTTGGAGCGTGAATTGTCGCGTAAAGCAAAAGCATTCGAGCCACCCGATCAAAGTAGCGGTCCTCATCGCGTTGACTGGTAATTGAAGATCTAGTTGCGGGGTGCTGTCTGCGGCTTCTCTGCTTGAGCGTTTGATGTTGCTTCCGCTAGTGCATGTGCTTCGGCTTGTTGTGGTTGTAGTCGTGTTACTCGTGCCATTTGCGTTCCGGCAATGACTAAAACGATGCCTATTATTTGCGGAATCGTCACTGGTTCTTTCAAAAGGACCGCAGCGGCGATAATAAGCAATGGTCGCTGCAGCATCGTAATGACTGAGATTCTAGTGGCACCAACCGTGTTAATCGCATAGAGAAACGCGATGTTTGCAAGTCCGGCGGCGATGCCGATCCACACACCGAAGTACCAGGCGCTCGCAGGCATGTTGTAGTTGAATGGCAGAATGAAGAGAAGCGAAAAAACCGCACCCACTGCCATTGTGCACGCCGAGATTACCGCTGGGGAAATTTCGTCTGTGAGGCGTTCCATCTGAACTCTATAGAAAGATGATGTTATTACAGCACCAAACATTAGAACCAACCCCAATGGCTGAACCATAAACTGGGAGAGTTCAATGCTCAGTAAGACGCCGATGAAGGAAAGCCAGAAGCCTGGCCAAAACAGCTTATCTAATTGATCGCGTCCGAGTCTTTGATTTAGAACTGCCACCAGGGCCGGTGTCGTGGTCACCACGGTAATTACCGTCACTGCTGAAATGTAATAGAGCGCGAACATCGTAAAAATATTGGTGCCGATTAGAAGCACGCTAGAGACTGCTAACTTTTTCAGCTGTTCTCTGCTGGCTAGTTTGAATTTGAAAAGGAAACAGACCGCAAAGCAGAGCACTGCCGCAAAGACACTTTTCAATGTGAACAAATGCCACGGACTCAAGTGCCCGCGGAAGCCAAACTTGACAATAATTGGTTCTATGGACGCTGCCAGCAGCGCTCCCATAACCCATATCGTTCCCGAAAGACGCGAATCCGGGCGTGCCGTACTAACCATTCAGCTTTCTTATAATCTCTCTCTGGCTCAGTCCCTGCAGTCCTAGGCGGTTGAGGGTCCGTCCGTGAGTCAGGAAATCAACACCGCACATGACGGCGGACATATTTATAACAGAATCGATGGCTGGGGTTCTGAGATTCGCTAAACGAGAGAGTTCGTACAGAGGCACATATACCGTACTGACGATCTCTGTCAGCGTTCGGACCATGTCTTGCCAGGGAGCGGCTTGACCATACTTGGGCACCATCGATACTGCTTGCTCGGGTGTGGCTGCGATGGCGCCGTACATTCTGCGAATATTATGTGTGGTGGATATTCTGGCAGTTGAGTAAGCTTCTGCAATTGAATTAATTTCTGACTCTAAATGTTCGAAGATGTTGTTGGACTGATCGTCCGACTCGTATGTACTGTTGATCAGCTCCATAAGCGCTGCGCCCATTTCTGCGTCTGCGCCGAATGCTTCAACAACTGGATATACGATTGATTGATAATCGCAAAGCCCACGGAGCAGCAGATTTGAAGCTGGCTCTACCTTTGGAAAAAGTCTTTTCACAACGCCGTCGCAGTCGAAAGTTGCTGCCGGGCTGGTTGACGCAAACTGGCCCCATTGCCGCATGGCATGCACTTTTATCGTGGCTGCATTTTGCTTTTCCGCATGAAAAAGTGGATCCATCTCTGCTACTTTGACGCCGCAGACACCGTTGGTCAGAAGATGCTTTTCGAACTCGAGACTGGCACCAATACCGCCACCATAGAGGATAACCGTATGTTTGGCTTTCAGCCATGGACTGATCGACCACGCTAATTCTTTGTACGTAGAAGGCGGCGCTACGATGACAACATGGGCGCACTGTCCAAGCAGATCTTCAGGCTTCACACTGAATGTTTCTCGGTCGTATTGACCGGAGATAGCTCCTTCCGCCTTCACTGAAGAGGCTTGTCCGGGAAGATGATTGCTTCGATCTAAAACTTGTACGGGATAGCCTCGGCCACTCAAATAACAGGCAAGAGTCAGAAGAGCCGGACCGCTTCCTACGATTCCCACTGAAGGAAAACCAGGTCTGGGACTGGTCTTTATCGATTGAATTGATTTTACAGGCGCAAAGGCAACTGTCATCAGCGAATCCCTCGGGGAGTCTTTTCCGCGCTCACGACTAAACACTTGTATTGAAAGAGGATGAATGAAGTATAACTTCTATACGCCTTAACAAAATATTCAAAGATCGGATTTAATCGAGTTTGCAGATTAATTCGCACAGGACACAAATGCGCTCAAACCTAGTCGCCATCTGCGCTGCTTTCAATCAATACCTCACGCGTGTTGTCAATGGCTGGGAGTGTTTGAAACCACCGGATGCGCTTTCAGCGCACCAATTGCGACACCACGCTGGTTAAAACCAAACTACTAACGACCGCTCGACACCAGACTTCGTTCTTCAACGGCGTCAGGTACCTTCAAATCCGAGCCGCTTGCTGGGCGTTTTCTCTCTCTGCCACGTGTCCCACGTGTCATAAATGGCTTCTCTATAAATATGTAAGTTAGAAAGGAGACCGGAATCAACGCAAGCATCACAGAAAACACTGATGCTACTTTTATTGCCTGCGTCGAGAAGATTGCCGGATGGTGGTTGATGTAGAGTGCGGCTGGTCCGAGCAATAGATACTGCAGTAAGTAAACACTGAAACTCACTGTTGCCAGTGACTGCAACGGTTTCCAATGCAGAACCTTTGCTTGACCGTAATAGACAGACAGGAACAGGCAAACTGCGTAGCCGAGCTTTACTGCCGTCCAGTACCCAGGCGTTGTTATCATCAACACGAAGAAGGCAATACTTGCGACTGAAGAGATTTGCCTGACTGCGGCCGGCGGTTTTGGCAAATAGTAATTTAGAAAAGCAGCTATTACGCCTGGAAAGAAGAAAGGCCAGATAACCTGCTCGCTTTTGCACGAGTATTGGTTGATAACTAAGCCTACGGCGACTGCGCACATTGCGAACATCGCCACTCGATATCGGCTCCAAATCATCGAAGCAGGGATGAGCAACAGATAGAACGCCCACTCATAACTGAGGGTCCAAGCCACGCACAGTAATCTCAGCATGTTGAAGCCCTTAAAGCTGATTGCGTGGTGCACCCAAAATCCATAGGTATAGACTTTGAAAACCTCTTTGGCTGATTGCACCAAAGACGTCTGCACGTTCAGGGTGTACAGGGCAGCTATGCAGATCGCCATCACAACAGCGAATGTATAAAGAGGAATGATGCGCCTTATCCGCCCTGAAAGAAATTGAAGCGGTTGAATCTTTCCTCTCAGCGCTCTGTCAGTAAATAGATACGCCGTGAGAGCGAAAAACATTTGTACGCCGACGATTCCCACATGGTTGCCGATGTGCGGCACGCCCGCTGCTCCGGAATAGGCGCAAACGTGCTGATTTATGTGGCTGGCAGCGACACCGACGGCAGCTAATGCACGCAATCCATCTAAGGTCTTATTTCTTTCCTCTGGGATATCTTCAGTCGTTAAGAGAGAGCCGCACAGCGAAGCCATTGCGATTGCCGCTGCGTAGAGGGCAATCATTGAAATGACCTGGATTAGCTCGAATGGCATGGTTTGGACAGAGAGTGAAATTTGAAAACGCCGAAGTACTGCCTCTGTAAGCGGTTTGCAAGAGGAGGGAATCAGTATAGCCGTCTGTCTTCGCGCTTAGATGTGCTTGAATTAATCTGGACCGGTCAACTGTTCGCAAGATGGTGAATTGGCTTATCTTTGCGTGGTAAGAGAGAATTAGGTCTTATCTAGAAACTAGTCTTATATAGAACGAATCGAAAGGCTGCCCATGTCACTTAGTTTGTCCAACCGCCAAGGTCTTATCGCTGCGGCATTACTTGTTTCGTTGCAAGGAATTATTTTGCCATCGGGCGCACTTGCCCAACCGACGCAGCAGTATGTTGTCAACGGCAAGCCGGTATCTGAAAACGTCGGCAAAGCGATGATGCTTTCAAATAATGCTCGCAATTTGCTGGTCGGTACTGACAAACCCGACAAAGCTCTAGAAATGCTTACCGAGGCAGAGAGGTTGGCACCGGAATTGCCGGAAGTGCAGAGCAATCTCGGCATGGCGCTGGCGAAGTTAGGTCGGACAGATGAAGCCATCACGCACGTGGAGAAGGCCGTTGCATTGAATCCAGACCTTCCTGCTGCTGAAATGACACTGGGCAGTCTCTATCAATCAGTTGGCAGGACTCAAGATGCCATCCGTGTTTTCAAAGACTTTCAGCAGCGGCATCCTACGAGCGAACATATCAATAAGATCAAAGGCTTGCTTTCAATGCTCGAAAGCGAATCGAAGTTGCAAGCTAAACATTCTGATGGTTCGGGGACTGGTCCCGATGATTATTTCAGTTCGATCGGGATGTCGGGTTCGGTGACGAAGTGGACACCGGATCGCATGCCTCTAAAAGTTTATCTGGCGCCGACACAAGGCGTGGTGGGCTATAAGCCCGGTTATTTGGATGGGGTCAAATCCTCCCTTCAGGCTTGGGCTGATGCTTCTGGAGGCAAGGTCAGCTTTTCCTTTGTTCAGGACAAAGACAAGAATGACATATCTTTTGCCTTTTCCAACGACATAAAGGCAGTTTCAAACCCCGCTGAAGGCGGAGAAGCAAAGGTTTATCCGGGGCCGAAAGGCATTGTTAAATCGACTATTGTTGTACTTACGCTTGACCCGTCACCTGCTCAGCCGATGTCGGAAAGTTTGATGCGGTGGATTTGTTTGCACGAAATTGGTCATGCCCTTGGCCTCATGGGACACAGTAGTCAGCACAACGATGTAATGTACAGCTCCATGCCGCTTGCCACTATTGATAGAGGATTGTCAGAGAGGGACAAGAATACTCTGAAGCATCTGTACTCTGACGAGGTTGCAATTCATAAAGCAGATGTTTCTGCTCTTGCTGGTAATGATTCAAATGATCCGATGACTCTCAACAATGAAGGTGCATCGGCGCTCAATGCAGGTAACTTAGAGTTGGGTCTTCAGCGTCTGGAAAAGGCTCACAAAATCGATCCTAATATGAAGGTCGTGAAGCAAAATCTTGCGCAAGCCTATTCTATAAACGCAATGCGAATTGCTCAGACCGGCAAAATTCCTGAAGCTGATGCGATGTTCAAAAAATCAGTTGCGATGCTGGACGGCGGTACTAAGTCGCCGATAGAAACAACTGTGCTACGCAGCTATCTGATTTTTTTGAAACTCGCTAATCGCGGTCCGGATGCTGCGAAGATCGAAGCGATGCTCAAGGGTGGAAGCGCAAAATAAAATGTCATATCAAGACAGATACAAAGGACGCAAAATCAAAGATCCGCCTTCGTATCTTGGTCGATTTGGACTTTTCATTTTGGTTGGTGCCGCCTTTGCTGCATTCGTAGGCACGTTACGTGGGCAGGATAGCAATCTATGCGCGCTGGCAACTTTGTGCATGGTAGCGTGCAAACTTTTGGTGGAGCTCATTGCCACAAAAGCGAAGTTTCAGCTGCCGGAAAGATTTGCAAAACTGCCGCTTGCAGTGTGGCTCCTTTTTTGGCTTTTACCAATTCCGCCCCTCTGGTTTGTTTTAAGAACAATCTGGCCGAAAAACGTCGATCCGAGTGGTGCAATTGGTTTTCTCACTATCGTATGCTTCGTACTCTATATTCCGACTATTCTGGCTGTTGTAAAGCCGCCGAATACTGATGCAAATCAGTCGAATAGCGATAACCAGGCGGAAGAATCTGGTGCTGACAAAATCGATTTCAATGTCGATTTCAATGCACCAGATCCAGATCGAAGTTCTGCCAGTTCAACCAACGCAGCCAATTCTACCGGTTCCACCAAGCCAACTGCAGAAAGTTCGAGTAAATCTTCCAAGTTGTTTCCGAAGACAAATAAGCTCAAGAAGAAGGGCAAGAAATAGAGGTTTTACAATTGACGCTTTATGGACTTTATCGAGAGTCGTTGAGTTTGCTCACTGATCTTTATCAGCTGACGATGGCATACGCGCATTGGAAAACAGGCTCCCACACTAAGGAAGCAACCTATCATTTGTCGTTTAGAAGGAATCCGTTTAACGGTGGATATGCCGTTGCCTGCGGGCTTTCAACGATGGTCGATTTCATCAACAATTTTCGTTTTGATGACAGCGATCTCGAGTATTTGTCAACGCTCAAGGGACACGACGACCAACCGCTTTTTGAAGAGAGCTTTCTCCAGTACTTAAGCAATCTTCGTCTCAGTGTGGATATTCACGCTGTTCCTGACGGCACGATTGTCTTTGCGCATGAGCCACTTGTCAGAGTAAGTGGACCAATTATTCAGTGCCAGCTTTTAGAAACTGCGCTTCTGACCATATTCAATTTTCAAACTTTAGTAGCAACAAAAGCTGCAAGGATAAGAGAAGCGGCGGGAAACAAAAGCATTCTCGAATTCGGTTTGCGCCGCGCGCAAGGGATTGACGGCGGCTTGACTGCGAGTTTGGCTGCGCACATAGGCGGGTGTGATGCAACGTCAAACGTATTGGCGGGCAAGTTGTATGGAATTCCAGTTAGCGGCACACACGCCCACAGTTGGGTAATGTCTTTTGAAGATGAGCTTGAAGCCTTCATGGCATATGCGCAAGCGATGCCAAATAATTGTGTCTTTCTCGTCGACACTTATGACACTATCGACGGTGTTGCAAATGCGATAGAAGCTGCTAAATGGTTGAAGAAGACAGGGCACCAATTTCTCGGCATTCGTCTGGACTCTGGCGACCTTGCTTATCTGAGTATCGAAGCCAGAAAGATGTTGGACGAGGCAGGATTTGCAGATGCTGCCATTGTTGCAAGCAATGATTTGGACGAACATATCATCAACAGCTTGAATGTTCAAAACGCAAAAATTAGCGTTTGGGGTGTTGGCACCAAATTGGTGACAGCATATGACCAGCCGGCTCTAGGCGGCGTCTATAAACTCTCGGCTGTGAAAAACGCCGGTCAGCCTTGGACATACAAAGTCAAACTGTCGGAGCAAGCGGTAAAAATTTCCAATCCTGGAATTCAGCAAGTCCGCAGGTTTAAAGATGAAGACGGCTACATTGCGGACATGATTTTCAATGTCGAAGACAAACTTCAGAAAGAAAGCATCATAGTCGATCCTCTCGACATGACACGCAGGAAGCGCATCTCCGCGGGAAGTAAGTTCAACGATCTTTTGGTTCCCATCTTCGACGATGGCAGGCAAGTTTACAAAGTGCCTGCACTTCAAAAGACCAAGGAGTTTGTACGCACACAGTTGGAAAGTTTTCACCCAACGTACAAACGCATTTTGAATCCGCACCAATATCCGGTCGGCCTTGAGATTGGTTTGCATGAAATGAAGACGGATTTGATCCTGAAAGAAAGAGAACATCAGCAAACACGAAAGGACGCTCATCCGAAGGAAAGGCGTCCGCATGGTGGCTTTGCGGCAGCCGATACAAATTTTGCCAAACAAGATGTGACCATAAGCTCCAAGTCTGCATCTAAATCTATGGCTAAAAATTCCTCACCTCCGGAGTTGCCGGCAACATTGGAGAAGGCTGCGCTGGTCATCGTGGATGCACAGAAAGGTTTTGGAAGCAGCGGGGAATTGCCGGTCGCTAGAGCAGAAGAGATTGTTCCTGTGCTCAACAAGCTTATGGATCAATTTCCTCTCGTTGTTGCAACGCAAGATTGGCATCCAGCCGATCATGTTAGCTTTGCCATTAATCACGCGGATAAGAAAATCGGCGATAGCATAACCGTCGGCAGCTATCAGCAACCGCTTTTCCCCATGCACTGCATTGAGAACACCAAAGGGTCTCAATTTTTGGACAACCTGAATACTGAGAAATTCAGTCGCATTTTTAAGAAGGGAATGGATCCTGATGTTGACTGCTTCAGTGGTTTCTTTGATTGCGAAGGTGGACAAGCCACTGAGATGGACGCGTATCTCAGAGAGAAAGGTGTTGAGCACATTTTTGTTGCCGGTTTGGCGACAAATTATTGTGTTAAAGAAACCGCTTTAGATGGCGTGAAATTGGGCTATCAGGTCACATTGATCGAAGACGCTTGCAGAGGGATAGATAAAGTCGGATTGCGCGTAAAAACCGCTATCAAAGATTTGAAAGATGGTGGCGTCGCGTTTGTTGATAGCAAAGATCTGAATTATCCCAGCAGTTCGTAAGAGTTGCCGACAATATTGGACATTTGAGAAGCGTTTGTTTCATATGCGCACCATCGAATGCGTTATGCCAGTTTTCTAGTCTACTTCTTTCCTGGCGACACTCTCTTTAATAATCCGCGTATGTCATCAGCCTCACTATTGGGGCTTGCCCCCAAGGTTTGCCATATATGCAACGCTTCCATGCATGTTTCTTTGCAAGCAGAATTATTTCCTTGCTGGAGTTGCAATTTGGCCAGTTTTTTCAAACTGATAATTGCAAGATGCATTGTTGCTTTAGAACCTTTAGCTGAGTTAGCCGCTTCTCGTAGGTTTTTCGCCGTAGCCTCGTAATCCTCCTGGCTCCGTGCTTGCTCAGCTGCCTGCGCCTGTTTCACCCAGTGGTCGTGACTAAAAAGTGCTTCCGCTTCTTCAATGTTTCCCTCTTTCTTCAACAGTGTGGAAAATTGCTCTCGCGCTTGCTTCATCAAGAACGCTGGATAAAACGACTCGTCGGCAAGTAAAATCGCCTTGCGAAACCACTTTTGCGCATCCTCGAGGCGACCGCCTGCGACGTTCAAAGTTGCAAGACGAAGCATCAAATCAACTTGCCTATGCGCCGCGAAATAATCGATGCGCCCGTCTTTTTTATTGCGAATGCACATTTCCAAATTGGCGATGCCTTTTTTGAGATACTCTTCTGCTTGTTTTGAATGACCTTCTGCGTTTTGGGAATGTCCTTCTCCATTCTGGGAACTCCCATCGCTAAGCTTGAGCAGCGCTAAATTTCTCTGCGCCCATGCGAGGTCGGATAATAACAGTCGTTTGGAAATATCGTCATTGGCGCGAATTATATTTGTCTGCAGGATTTTTTCGGCATCGTCGAAGTGCTTCCATGCCTCATCGAGTTTATTTTCTTTGACCAATATTTCACCAATATCATCATGGCTAATTCCCACGCGATAATTTGATGACCCTAGTCGTTCTGCAATGCGAATAGCTTGTTTGCCCAGCGTTTCAGCTTCGCTAAAATTCTTCTTGGTGCTAGCGTCTTGCTGGCTAGCTCTGACAATTTCCCATGAGCGAATTGTTGAGCTGGTGCCGATTTCAGATCCAAGCCACATCATGAGCGATCCGGCACCGGCTGCACCGACCAGGGCGATGAATATTTTTATTGCGCCATATGGCAGTTCTGATGTTGGCATATTAATAAGCTGGACGTACCGTTAAGCCGTGATATTTCTTAATCGCATTAGACAACTTGAAATTCATTAGACGGACTGCTTCAACGGAATGCGAATCCAGAAACTGCTGCCTTTTCCTTGCTCGCTGTCGACTCCAATTGTTCCGTTGTGACCATCAACGATCGCTTTGCATATTGCTAGGCCCAACCCAGTGCCTTGCTTTTCCTGCTTATCTTCGGGATTGACTTGCTGGAAGCGGACGAATATTTTCTCTTTGAATTCCGGTGGAATGCCGCGACCCTGGTCGATTACACGTATCTCTAGCGTTTCACCTTGCTTTTCCGCTGTCATTTTTATGGTGGTGTTGGGAGGGGAAAACTTGACCGCATTGTCGAGAAGGTTGCTCAAAACTTTGACCAACCTTTCTTGATCTCCCTGAAAGGTTATGGAGGTTTCCGGAACCTCAATCTCGATCTTTGCGTTTTTGGCGAACTCTGCCACGGACTCAGCTGCTTTATCAAAGACTTCCTGGAGAGCGCAGTCCGAATACTTCATCTCCATTTTGCCCGCTTCCATTTTTTCAATGTCGAGCAGATCGTTAATAAGGTTGATCAGGCGTTTTGTGTTTTTCTCAGCGCCGTCAATATGGACCCTTGCTTTGTCAGGCATCTCGCCCATTGCGCCCGTGGACATGAGGGAGAGCGATGCGCGGATTGAAGTGAGCGGCGTGCGTAAATCATGTGCCACCATCGCCATCAATTCTTGTTTGCGGCGGCCGGTTTCAATCAAGGCGTCTGCCATTTTGTGAAAAACCCTGTCTAGCTTGGCAATTTCATCGCCGCCTTCGACGTAAGGACTAAGGGTCTCTCCGCGCGCCAAGTGATCGGTGTTGTCCATGAGAACAGTGAGGCGCCGAGTGGTTGATTTATTGAAATAGAGAGCTAAAAGGACAGCGATGATAATGTTGACCATGAGGCCAACAGCTAGCCAGCGAGAAAGGAGATCTTTGGCTTGGGCGGCAGCTTCTGGATGCACATGCTCTGCCTTTTCCTGCTCTTTCGAGAATCGCTGTATTTCGGACATCAATTCTTGAATCATGTTATTCAATTCTTGACGCGAATTTTTTAATTGAGAAGCTGATTGCCCCTCGCTGATCAACATGCTTGCTTGTCCAAGAATTTTGAGCCCTGCGTTGCTCACGCGTTCGACACGGTTAAGAGATTCCGTTTGATTAGGGCTGTCGCGCAACATCACTCGCAGCGTTTTTATCTGCGCCGGAATGCTTTCGCAGAGGTCCTGAAAACGTTCGAGAGATGACTGGCTGTCGCTCAGCTGGTACATGTAAAGCGCCATGCCCGCGTCGGTGAAACTCCGCAAGACGCTGTTAGATTCCGCAAGTATGAGCTGGGAGTGGGATTCTCTTAAGGTTTTCGTCTCTGCCTGACGCAGAAGAATTGTCAAAGTAGCGACAAAAAACAACTGGAATGCCAGCGGCACCGCCACCAGTATTAACGCTTTGTCTTTTAGTTGCAAAGAAACGTTCACGGATTACCTTGTATTCAAGAGCTTTTGGCCCGACGCTAATTTTACAACTTATGTAAGTATTGCAGGCGCCCGCAGGTACCCGGTTCTTGGACACGGAGTTGCCAAATTGTGCGATGATGCAGGAGATTCATCTTTTCTATGTCGGGCTATGAAAAGTCACATAATCTTCAAAATTAGCGTCCTTTTCGCACTGACCGCGGTGGTCGGCTGCTCCTATCTCAATGACCCTGACACTGAAGACGGGCGCCTGGCCTTTGCAAAACTCGTCAAAGATCCCCCCACTACTCAAAAGCTGGAGCGGCTTCCCCCCATCGATCAATTGGTAGGCGTTTCTCGCTCGCTCGCCGCTTTGGACTGCATTTACCAAGATAGCTTTCACAGTGATCGCGATGCTGACGTGAAGTTTACTGAGCATTGGCAAGATCGAGAAGGCGAGAAGGTTTTGCAGCTTGACTGGGAAGGCAATGATTCGCTAGTTATCTGGTTTTCTCCTGGCGGCTGTGTAATTAAAGGGCACGACGAAGAGTCTGTTATGAATCCGGTCGTGACACCATTCGACCTGGAAGAGCAAGAAGGGAAAAAACTGTATCCTGGCTTGCTGAAAGGATTTCCTAAAGAGTTGAAAGGCTTCCTGAAAGAACAAGATTTCAATTCAGATAACGCCACCTTTGTCATTTGGAGAAAGACTGATGATGTTGCTTGGCACATCGGTCCTATAAATTGGCCAAATCGCAAACCTAATCGATGGAAGTCTCACGATGGTTCTGATGACTTGCTATCACCTTTGACCGTTGATGCCGAAGCGTATGCAAACTGGCTACAGAAAGCCAAGAATCGCAAAGTGAAGGTAGCTGACATCGAAAAGGTTTTCAGACAAGAGCCAATGACTGCTGACTTGTTGAAACGTCTTGATAGTCACAAGACCATTTCAGAGATCAAGGCCGAGTTTAAAACTATTGGTTATCCTATTGCAGAGTAGTTTTTGCATTTATTGTTCTGCTTTTGTATTTTCCGCTCTTAAATTGATTTCGGGACTGTAAACCAGAAGCAACTCCCTTTTCCTTCTTCGCTATTGACGCCTATTCTTCCCCCGTGGCTTTCGACCAGAGCCTTACAAATTGCTAGTCCAAGTCCACTGCTGCCGCTGCGCTTGTACTCTGAGGACTCGATTTGTTTGAAGCGCTCGAAGATTGAATTTTGTTCGTGCTTTGGAATTCCAGGGCCTTGATCGACGACCTCTATCCGAACTAATTGATCTTGCTCTGAGACATTTACACTGATCACTCCGCCTTCCTGCGAATACTTAACTGCATTGCCTAGAAGGTTAATGAGTATTTGAACTATGCGATCTCCATCTACAGTTACAGTTGGATTTTCGGAACCTGCTACAAACTTTATCTGCCTAGCGGATGCTATGACAGAAACAGCTTCGATCGAACGCTGCAGAATTGGCTGAAGGTCAAGCTCCTCGCGCATCAACTGCATGTTGCCGGACTCCAGTCTCTCGATATCCAAAAGCTCGTTAATCATTGCAATCAGTCTTTGTGATTCATTGACAGCGTCACCGACTCGTGAATGCCCTCGCTCTGAAAGGTCACCATATGCGCCACTGTTTAATAGTTCGAATGTTCCAAGAATTGCTGTTAAAGGTGTGCGCAAATCATGGCTGATCATTTGCACAAACTCTTGTTTCATCTGAGCGGACTCTGCTAGTCGTTTTGCCATGTTGTGAAACACATGGTCAAGTTCGACAATCTCATCAGAGCCTTCGAGCGGTGCATTGAGTTTTGCACCAGATGCAAGACTATTGCTATTGGCAGTGATGATGGAAAGACGGCTGATGATACTTTTGACAAACATTTGCCCAATCACTACTGCTATGACAATGTTAATTGCCGCCATGACCCAGAGCGCCTGTGCGAGCCGCTTTCGCGATTCTTCTTCAAGCGGACTTACTTCCCTCTCGATCTTTTCGTAATCTTCAAGCAGGCTTTCAGTCCAATGAGAAGTCTGAAAGAGTATTCCCGCGAGTCTGGCAGTCGTCATTCGCTCTTCAAAAGTATTTTGCGCAATGTAAAACTGCCTCTGCTGCTCAATCAAAGAGACTCCCAGCCGCGTGTAGCGGTCGAGTTCTGCCAGCTTCTTAGAACCGTTGGCATCGTCTTTAATCAGTTCGCGGATTTTGTCCAATTGCTGTGGAATAGCATCCAAATGCTTCTGAAATGTCTCATGAAATCGAGCAGAGTCTGGCTTGTCCTTGAAGAACTGTTGAATCAGTACACCGGAATTTGCTCTTTCCCTGAGAGATGAGAGCCTTTGTAAACTGGCGATGACCGCTTGCGCTCTTTGATGCCTCGCGATCTGTTTTTCAGCGTCGCTAAGCAGCCAATTCAAGCCTCCAAGAAGAAGCAATTCAAAACCGAGCAAAGAGGCGACGACCAGCAGACCTTTCTGTCTTAGAGTCAGCGCCGTATTCAAGTCGTCCCCTTTATATTCTTAAAGTCTAGGTAGTAGGCTTTTCTGTTGCTGTAGTTCCGGCAGCGCGCAAAGCTGACTTGCCGCGTGGAATGGTAAACCAAAAACGACTGCCTTGACCCACTTCGCTATCGACGGCAATCATGCCACCATGGTTTTCCACAAGAGCTTTGCAAATAGCCAGTCCCAATCCGCTGCTTCCGGTGCGCTTGTACTCTTGATCTTCAATTTGTTTGAACCTTTCGAAAATTGCTTTCTTGTCTTTCCTGGGAATTCCGGGACCCTGGTCGATAACATCAATACGAATAAACTGATTTTCTTCAGTAGCACAAACTTTTACTACTCCGCCTTGCGGCGAGTATTTGACTGCATTGCCGAGGAGGTTGATGAGTATCTGAACCACACGGTCTTCATCGACATGGACCGTTGGATTTTCTCCGGTAATATCAAGTTGCAACTTGTTTTTCTCGGCGATAACTTTCACAGCTTCGGTGGCGCGACGAATAATCGGCTGCAATTCAACCTCATCACACAATAATTGCATGTTGCCGGATTCGAGTTTGTCGATGTCGAGCAACTCATTAATCATTCCGATAAGTCGCTCTGATTCTCTTTCTGCATCAAGGACTCTCGTTTGCCCGCGATCAGTAAGATCTCCATAGGCGCCGCTACTCAGAAGCTCGAACGTCCCGAGAATTGCAGTTAGAGGAGTGCGTAAATCGTGACTGATCATTTGAACAAATTCGCGTTTTGTTGCTTCTGCTTGTCTAAGAGATTGCGCCATCTCGTGGAAAGTGTGGTCTAGTTGCGCTACTTCGTCTTGTCCACTGATTTTGTCCAAAAGCTCTTTTCCAATCGCCATTCGTCTGGAATTCTCAATTAAAACCAGCAGGCGAGATGAAATGTCTCGATTGAAATACAACGCGACTGCAATTGCTCCAATCACGTTTGCGGTAAACATTGTTAAGAGGAAAATGCGCAATGACGTTTTGCGTGCTTCCACTGCTTGTGGCACTTGTGCCTGTACTTGTTCTTCTTCCTTTGCGAGCCTTTGCGCTTCTTTCAAAAATGGATCGAACTCAGCATTGAAGTCGCGCCTGAACTGTTGAAAGTTGGGAGTATAAACTCGCGTTGAATCTCCAACCATTTTTTCGCGGTGTTGGATCAAATTCCGCATGGTGGCTTTACCGTGGAACTCTAGTTTTGCTGCGTGTTCGCGTCTCACCGGATTATCCGCACTCATAGCTTTGAGATTGTCTATGCTGTCTGCAATCCCGAGCATCGTGTTGTCGAATTTTTGCAGTTCTTCTCTTCTGTGGGTAAAGTTCCAAGTGACAAGGTGGCTTGCGGAGTCAAAGATGTTTTTGGAGATGTTATTCACTTCTTGAAGAACAAGTCGCGACTTTGTCTCCTTGCTGACTTTGTTTTCCGCATCTTCTAGCATGAGATAGAGAAGCAAAACGAAAGCCGCCTCTAAAACTAGAGGGATTGCGACGATGATCAATCCTTTTTGTTTTATGTTCAAGCGCACTGCTGAAAATGCTTCCTCGATGTCGAGACTAGTCGAGAGCGGAAAGGAACAAAAGAACGTGACGAGACCCCAGCGACTACTTTAGATCCTGAGGCTGCGGATGTCCATTATGCTGGGGTTTGACCAGAAAAATATAGGACGACGGATAGAGAGGTGTAAATACAGGTAAAATGGGGAAACCGGTGCCACTTATAGTCTCCACGCTTTCGTGTTTGCTTTAGCTTTCCAAGATGCCAAAAGTACTAATTGTTGAAGATGATGTCAGGTTGGCAAGAGTCATTGATGACTGGCTAACGGGCGAAAGCTATGCCGTAGACCATGTCGCTAATGGACCGGCGGCGATGGAAAGGCTGAAAGCAAACCAGTATGACGTGCTCATTCTCGACTGGCAGGTGCCGGGAATGACAGGTCTCGAGGTGTGCAAGGAATACAGAGCCAATGGTGGTGCTGGTGTTGTCTTGATGCTTACAGGAAAGAAAGAGATAGCCAACAAAGAAGAGGGTTTGGATTCAGGCGCGGACGATTACGTGACCAAACCTTTTCACATGCGCGAGTTAAGCGCAAGGTTGCGCGCGCTAATGCGACGATCTCGTGAGATCAAAACCAACGTTATCAAAATCGGAGATTTAGAACTAGACTCTGTCAGCCATGTTGTGACAAAGGGCGATAAGCAGCTGACTTTGATGCCGCGCGAATATGCATTGCTCGAATTTTTCATGCGCAACCCCGGCAAGGTTTTTAGCGCCGATACCATCCTCGATAAAGTCTGGTCTAACTATTCCGAGGCGTCACCAGATACGGTGCGCGTTCACATCACTAAGCTAAGAAGCAAAATCGACAACGATGGAGAAGAATCTCTCATCAAGACTCTCCACAGAGTTGGTTATAAATTTGAGAAGCCTGGGGTTGCGAACGAAGCAAGTGCCCAAGCTGACGAAGCTGCAGACTCAAAAGAAACTACATAACTGATTCTTTGCTCGATTCGAGCATTCTTTAAAATTGAAAGCAAAAGGTTTGAACTTTTTGCTTTCAATTTCGTATACATAATTACAGCTCAAACTTGAGAGCAAGCGGAAAATTTAGCCAAAGCAAAGTTTTCGCCAAATTGACGTTTGTCTTGTTTTGTAATACAATCGCATACGCGGGAGCTTTTCCAGCAATGATCACTTTCGATGAGGGGAACCTTAGCAAACACAGAGTGACGCAAGAAGAAGTAGACCAGGTGCTTGATAGCCGCAATCTGACCGGATGAACACGTCTTTAATGGAATGGATGCAACGAAACATTACCGCTGAGATGAAGTTGATGGACAAAAAAAGAATTGAGAAAATTAGGAAAGAGGCTACCATTCGCGTGAACAAAGAGGCCTTAGTGCAGTTCCGCATCGAACCTGAGATTATGGATCGCCTATATGAAGAGGCAAATAAGCTCGGACTGCCAGTTGGAACCATGGTCCGAATGTGGGTGATGGAGCGTTTGAACGAAAAATCTGCTTAGTGCTTTAATCAGCAAGCGGGGATGGCTTCACTTTCTCTCCATCGATTAAATCTATAGGTGGGCTGACGATGACAGTTTCGCCTCCAGCAAGACCGCGTTTTACTTCTACGGAGTCACCGAAGTCTCTACCGATTTCAATTTTGTTGAAGTGTACGCAGTCATCTTTGACCACGGCGACATAAGTGCCGTCGCCTTTCGGAACCAACGCTGTGCCAGGAACAGTAATCCATTCTTCATCGCGTTTGACGGTGACCCGCACCTGCGCGTACATGCCGGGCAATAGCTCGTGGTTCTTATTGTCTATGCGCACTTCTGTTTGACGAGTTCTGGTTGAAGGGTCGAGGGCGCCTGCAATGTTGGTGACTGTTCCTTCAAAAATCTTGTCAGGCATCTCAGGCACGAATACTTCAGCTTTCTGCCCGGACAATAAAAATCTCGCAAAAGTTTGAGGCACGTTTACGTAGATTCTCAGCGTATCGATCTTTGCCAGTTGAAAGAGTTCTAGCGTCGGCATTTGGCTTCCCGAGCTGATCAGCGAACCGGGATCGACTTTTCTCAATGTGATTACGCCATCAAATGGTGCCACCACTCTTTTGAAATTCTGTTGCGCTGCGATTCGAGCAACGCTAGCCGTCTTTGCTGCAACCAACGATTTCGAAACACCAACTTCGGCTTCCGCAGAATTAACTGCAGCTTGGCTGGCTTTCTCTTGTGCAATGGAAACTTGCAGTTGTGCGACCGCATCTTTGTACTGTCGCACTCTCTCATCACGACTCTGAAGGCTGACAGCACCCTTGGTTGCCATCGCGATCCAGCGGTCGGAAGTTATGTGCGCAAATTCTTCGTTGGCCTGCGACTTTAGAATGTTTGCTTTCGCCGCTACATCTTGTGCAATTGCTTCCTTGAGTTTTGCCTTTGCGCTTTCAAGCTGCGACTCGCTTTCCGCTAGATCTGCTTTTGCTTGGTTAAGCTCCTGGTCGATTGTGGGCGTATCGATTTCGGCAAGCAACTGTCCACGTTTTACCCAATCGCCTATGTCGACCAATCTGCTTTTGAGGTAACCGTCCACTCGGGCGTTGATGGTGACATATTGTATCGCGCTGATATTGCCCGGGAGATTTCCCTCCTCTTTCAATGGTGCTCGTTTTGCGATGACGGTTTGCACGATAGGAACGCTACCGACAGTAACCTCGTGAGTTTTTTTGAGATCCTTTTTGTTCTCCATTCGAGGAAGAAAGCCAATCAGGAAAAGTCCCGCAAAAACCGCGGCGACAATTATGAGGATCACGACCAAATTCATCTTGCCGTGCGGCTTGCGAGAGTTTCTATTTCTCTGTCTTGTGGTGTGCATCATCTAACTTTCCGTTGTTTGCTCTGGATGTTTTGGCGGCCAATTCAATTTGCTGTTCTGTCTCAAGTGAGAAAAGATCAGCGGTACAAAAAACAATGTTGAGAAAGTGGCGATTGTGAGGCCGCCGATCACGGCACGTCCAATCGGTGCGTTTTGTCCAGCGCTCGAAGCCATTGGTATCATCCCAATAATCATTGCCAGAGCCGTCATGCTTACCGGGCGAAAACGCTGATGACCAGCAGTATGCGCTGCTTCTCTGGCGGTCTTGCCCTCCCGCAATTGCTCATTACAGAAGGTGACCATCAAAATACTATTTGCTGAGGCGACACCTATGGTCATGATTGTCCCCATCAGCGCGGGGACGCTGAAATTTGTTTGCGTCACGTACAGACTCCATAGAATGCCAGATAGTGCACCCGGAACCGCCATCAAGATAATCAGCGGATCTGACCATGACTGGTAGTTCACAACCAGCAGTAAATAGACAAGTACGAGCGCTCCTGCAAGACCAATAAGCAGCCAGTAAAATGCGAGCTTCATGCTGAGCACTTGTCCGGCGACGACAACCCGCGTTCCGCGCGGCAATTCTTTTTGGAAACCATCGACGATCTTTTGAATGTCATCGCTGACAGAACCTAGATCTTTTCCCTGGCAGGCGGCGTACACGTCGTATACGGGCGCAACGTTGTAGTGGTTGACGACAGCGGGGGTGAACTGTCTGACCGGCTTGGCTACGTTGGAAAGCAACTGAGCTGTGTCTTGTCCGTAGTTGGACTGGCTGGTTGCCACTGGTGTATTAAACAAGTCGCCGATGCTACTAATTCTGTATTGCGGAGTTTGTGCAGCCAGGTTGTAGGAAACACCGTTGTTGCGATTAAGCCAAAAGTTAGGCGCAACCTGAAAGCTCGAACTTAGGGAAACTAGCAGAGAGTTAGAGATGTCCTTCTGGTTGAGTCCTAGCTGATTCGCGCGGGTTCTATCTACTTCAAAGAAAAACCTTGGCGCGTTCATCACTTGGTGCAAGCAAACATCAACCGCGCCCTCAACGTTTTCCACTTTGCGCTTGATTTGTTTTGCGATCTCAAAATTCTTCTCTTTATTGAAACCGACAATTTTAATATCGATTGGCGAAGGCAGACCGGCGTTCAAAATTTGGGTGATGATGTCGGCAGGTTGGAAATAGTAGTCGCACTGCGGGAAATCTCGCGTCATCATTTCGCGGATTTTTCGTTGATAGTAAACAGTCGGATGCTTTCGTTCTTCAGTCAAGGTCAAGAGAATTTCTCCATCTGCTTCACTGATGGTTTGAGAGTCCGAAAATGCGTAGTTGACAGCGCTGACAGCCATGCCGATATTGTCCGTCATAACGACGATTTCGTCGGCAGGAATGATTTTTCTGATTTGGTTTTCTACCCCACGGAAAATTCTCTCTGTGACTTCAACGCGCGTACCTGGTGGTGCATTGACGTGCAAGCGGATTTGACCAGCATCGATTGTCGGGAAGAACTCTCTGCCTATGAGCGGCAGCAGGCAGAAGGAAAGAGCGTAGAAGCCGATAAATCCGAGGATGACTATCCCTCTGTGGTCCAGTGCGGTTCCGAGGAAACCGTGATAGATATCGCGCAACCTATCGAAGTTGGTATCGATAAATTTGTGGATTTTTCCGAAGAAACTGTGCGACTCCTCTTTCTTCTCTCCGGCGGCATGTTCTTCTGATTTGAATAACGCCTTTGACATTAGAGGAACGATTGTTCTCGACAAACCGTAGGATGCAAGCATGGCAAAGGAAACAGCCATGCCCAGCGGCACAAACAACGATTTCGCTGGTTCGGGCAAGAGGAATACAGGCAAAAATACAATGCAGATAGAAACGGTTGAAACCATCGCCGGCAGCGCGACTTCCTGTGCCCCGTCCAAAATAGCTTGTTCTATTTTCTTGCCCATATCCATCTGGCGGTGTACGTTTTCGATTTCAACGGTGGCGTCGTCAACCAGCATACCGACTGCGAGAGCCAGTCCGCCCAGTGTCATGGAATTGATTGTATTGCCGGTAATGTGGAGGCAGATGATGGAGACAAATATCGAAAGAGGGATAGATGTAATAACAATCAACGTACTGCGCCAGCTGCCCAAAATAGCCAGCATAAGGATCGCCGTCAGACTTGCTGCTGTAATTGCTTCTTGGAAGACTTCTTTGACGCACTCAACCACGAATTTTGATTGGTCGGTCAGGATATCTACGGTTACAGATTTGGGAACAGATGCCCTTATCTGATTCATCAATCCTTTGACCTGATTGACGACAGCAAGGGTCGAGGCATTGCCGTTTTTCAAAATGCTCATAATGACGGCGCGGCTGTTGTTCAAATTAACAATATTCAGCTGCGGCTGAAAGCCGTCGTGGACAAATGCCACATCTTTCAGATAAACCGTCGCACCCTTGACGTGTTTTAACGGTATGTCATTGAGTGTGTCAATAAGCTTTGGCATGTTATTGAGGGAAACGATGTACTCGATGCTTCCCATCTTGGCTGTGCCCGAGGGGGCAATGATGCTTTGTTTGTTAACAGCCTGGACGATATCGTAAGGCGTCAGTCCGTAGCCGGCCAGCGAGTCCGGATTGAGGTCGATCATAACTTGCCGGTATTTGCCACCGTTGGGATAGGGAATGGTGGCTCCTTGCACAACTGCAAGTTGAATACGTATAAATGAATTGGCGCAGTCGAAAAGCTCTGCTTCTCCTAGTTTTTTACTGCCAACAACTAGCTGAAGTACCGGAACATCAGTCGCGGACGACTGAGTTACCAGCGGTGGCGTGATATTTGGCGGCAATTGTTTCATAATTGCGTTGCCAGTCGACGCTACCTGCGCCACAGCCTCAGCGATGTTTCCACCCTGGTGCAAGAAGATCTTGATGATGCTCATCCCGCTCAGCGACATCGATTCCATGTGTTGGATATCTTTGACAGTGGATGTTAGAGCGCGCTCAGTTACAGTCGTCAGCAAGTTCTCGATATCATCGGGCTGCATGCCAGTGTAAGTCCACACGCAGCTCACAATCGGCTCGTCGATGTTCGGAAAAATGTCGACCGGCATCTGCTTTACTGAGATAAAACCGAATAGGAAAATGAGCAGCGCCATCACGATAAACGTGTGAGGTTGTTTTAGCGCTAGTTGGACGATCCACATGCAGGCTATCTCCTCATCGGTGTCGCGCTTGTGAGCGTATCGACTGTAATTCGACCGGTGGCGTGCAGAAGTTTTGCTTCGGCAGTGTTGAACTTGATGATCGCCTTTGCCTTATCGACGAGCGCGTTTGTGTAATCGCGTTGGGCATTGATGACATCGAGATTTGTGCCTACGCCATTTCGCAGCCTGTATTCGGCAACCGATAATTGCTCTTCTGATGAGTTGACTTGATCGGTGGTTTCTTTGATCAGATTTTCGGCGTCCATGCAATCCAAATAGCTGTTTCTTACTTCCTGATAGACCTTGGTGAGCGCTCGAGAAAATTCGTTTTGCACGCGCCGTGCTTGATAGCGAGCGGCTTGAATGTTGGCTACATCTGTTAGACCAAGCCCTTTGAGAGGCAGGCTTACTTCAACGCCAAGAAAGAAAAGTGCTTTAGTGACAAACTGTTTGGCACCTTCTTGCCCGCCGCCAGAAAGTGGGATCGATGAACCGGAAATTGGCGCCGCGACCCCGCCACCCGAAAGAACGCTGGTGAAGATTGAAGAACTCTCTGCCCCTTGCGAAACCTTACTGCCTGTACCGAGTACGGCACCCGTGAAATTCACTTGCGGGAGAAGAGATGCGCGTGCAACTTTGATTGCGTCTTTTGCTGCTATGCGTAATTCGTCAAACATTTTCAATTCGGGTCTGTTGTCCACGGCCACGCGCAACAAATCTCCGATTTCGACAGTATCATCAACCAAACGTGTTTTCGACACCATGCGGTCGGCGGCGCTCAAGTCCATGTTGGTATTCATATTCAAAGAAGTTGCCAGATTTACAGCAGCTTTTCGCCTGTCTACCTGTTGATTGATCAGCTGCTGACGATCTTTAGACCTTTGTGTTCTAGCCTGTAAAACATCGAGCTTCGTGACGACGCCGCCTTCATAAAGGTCTTGGTTGAGTTCAACCAAGCCATCGGATACTTCCAGAGCCTTGATGCGAATCTGCAGCAAAACTTCTTCTTCGAGGAGCTTATAGTAAAGATCAGTGGCTTGAAGGAGCACATCATTAGTGCTTCCCTTCAATGCAAACTGAGATGCTTTGTACTGATGTTTTGTTTGCAGCGCAGTGTAGAGAAGTCGTCCACCAGTGAAAATGGGTTGAGTAAATCCGGACTGCAGGGTCAAAAATGGATTTGTCAAAGGAAGAGCAACGCCGGCGGGGTTTGCGATCGATCCTTTCAGTCCTTGAAATGTAATCGAGTTCTCCAGGCTAGGCAGGAAGTTTGCCAAATTGCTGAAGTATTGCCATTTCCGCTCGCCTGTTTCGGAACTGACAATTTTTATGTCCAGGTTATTTCCGAGCGCGGTTAAGAGTGTCTCTTTTAGTCCCATCTCGCGTGCGGTGCCAGCTTCTAATTGATAGGGTGACATCTTGGAATTGAGGGTTATCAGCGCGCTGAGCACGGGCGCTTTCACCGCAATTTTTTCCGGATCGACAAATATTGTCCCGCTGCTTTCAATCGAGCGAAAGCGAATTTCATCGAGAGGCGTTTTGAGGGGAAGATCTTCCTTCTTGTCGCCAGGTTTGTCCGGTGAAATATTGTTGGGGTCGCGATTCATCACAGGTTGTCCCGGAGCTACGGAATAACCGGGTGTTTGTGACGGCACCACAGGCGGACTTGTTTGAGTTGTGGCAGGAGCAGGATCCAAACCCCTTAACGGAATCGGCTCCTGCTGGTTTTGTTGTGTGTTTTGTGCAAACGCATTTAGCGGCGCCAAAATATAGAGCCCAATCAGGCACAACAGACAAATTATGCAGATAAAACTAGGGCGAATTGAAAAAAACGCCCACCGTTTCACCTCAGTCACACATTTCGGCAGCACGAATTTTATTCCACCGAAACTGAAATCTTGGGCGGATATTTCTTGAATGTGTCTGCGTGTTTCCTAAGAGCGTTCTGGAAAACTTCGTTGTAGACAAGTTTTCTTATCAAGTAGCTGTGAGTTTCTTTGGGATCAAGATAAAGATTGAACATCTTGCCATATGAATAGGTTTCGGCAACTCCGGAAAACCCTCCAACATTTTGAACGTCATCTGCGGCTGTTGTCGATGCGGCTCTAAAGAATTTGAACTCGCCGATGCGAACGGCCGAGAGGGTTTTCATCAGCCAATAGTATTCAAACTTTCGATTCGAATCACCGTTAGGGGAAATCAAAAATGACGTTTGATCGACACCATCTATATAACGATCCTTCGGAATATCATTCGGGACCCCTGCAAGTGAGCAGCTCGTCGTGAAGATATCGGATAGGTCAAATAGTCCATCTGATGTGCGACCAGGTGTGATGACACCGCGCCAGTAAGCGATGCCGGGTACTCGCATTCCGCCTTCCCATGTGTTGCCCTTGGCACCACGGAATGGCGTATAGCCTGCGTCCGGCCATGTTTCCATTTCCGGTCCGTTGTCTGATGTGACAAAAATCAGCGTGTTATCGAGTTGTCCGGTTTCTTCCAGCGTTTTTACCAAGCGGCCAAGCACATCATCTATTTCTACGAGAACATCCTTAAAAGGATGGCGAGCGGGAGACTTGCCTTTGAATTTCTCATTTGGATAGTTGTCGAAATGGCAGCCACGGGTGCAGTGATAAAGGAAGAAAGGCTTGTCCGACTTGGCTTGTTGTTTTAGAAAATCGACTGAATAGTTAGCCCATTTTTCGTCGAGCGTTGAGCAAACTGGAATCGTGATTTCTTCGACGTTTTCCAATTCTCCACCCTTTTTCGAGCGGACCAGGCATTTATTGAAGGCAGAGTTTTCGACAATTTTTGTTCTTGCTGGGCTGCTCACAATCTCCGGGTAGAAGTAAGGATCGCGCCATTCTGTGTAAACATCCGAGACACCAAGAAAACCGTAGAAATCGTCGAAACCGACATTTTGAGGTTGTGACTCTCTGTTTTCACCCATGTGCCATTTGCCGACAGCTTGGGTTGTGTAGCCTGCTTTGGATAGGACTTGAGCAAGAGTTACTTCACCTTGCAGTCCGCCGGGCTCTCCGTACATTGGTGGTCTGAGAATTCCATGACGCATAGGCAGCCTGCCCGTCATGATGGTGGCGCGGGTCGGTGAGCATGATGGTTGTGCGTAACAAGATGTTAGTCGCAAGCCTTCACGTGCCAGGCGATCGATATTCTCCGTGGGAGCTCCTGATGCCAGACCGCCACCATAGCAGCCCGGATCTCCCCAGCCGACGTCGTCCATGAGAAAGACAAGTATGTTCGGCTTCTTTTTGAACTTCTTTTCCAAAGCCGCTAACTTTTCGCTGGCCTGTGTAGATTGGTCGGGATGCTCGATAACCGGTTCTCTGTTGTCGGCAATATGCGTTACAGGTCTTGCCAAAGAATCTTCTGCTTGCACCGCGAATGGTGCAAAAAATACAACTGTGTAAGCGAGCAAAATTGATTTGGCAAACTTGCTCAACTGTTCGAATTGAACCCGCTTCATGGAAACCGGCCTCCCGCATCCCGCAAAGGAGGTATAGTACCAAAAACGAGCACTTGTCATTCCGTTGATGACAAGTGTACTTTGTATCTGATTAGCGAACTATTTCTTCTTAATTGGGTTTTTGTCGTATAGACGCTTTACGTCGTCCATATCTACTTCTACGTGTTGTTTCTGCCCGCTGTATAACTTCCAGTCATTCTCATCCACCTGCATGTTTACATCGTACTCAGACTTAAGCCTCTTACTATCCTTGCTGCTCCAGCGGTCCGGATAAACCAGAAGGGTTTTCAAACTTGGCATTTTCTTTATTTCAGGGATGATTTCGGGAGTGATGTTACTGCCGGCAATATAGAGCAACCTCAGCTTTTTGAGAGGCAGAAGATTTTTGAAGCCTTGATTAGTAATCTTTCGATTGTGTTCGATATTTAAGTGCCACAGATTTGGCAGCGTGGCAACAATCTTAAGTTGTTCATCTGTGAGCTCGCTATCGTCCAAACTCAAAACCTGAACAGCCGGAGAACCCTGAAGTTTTTTCAGCACTTTGTAGACTGGACCAACACGTCCAATTCCCAGCTCTTCACAATTTCTCAAATACTTATAGTCTACGAGTCCGTTTTGCCTTATCTGTGTGCCGTCAATGTAGACCGCCTTGAGATGGGGCATTCTGTTGAATTCGTCGATTACTTTGTTTGTTATATCAATATTTGTCGCGTAGATATATCTCAGAGTTTTGAGATTGCTGAGATGTTCGAAAGTGGTGTCGGATACGTTGAGGTTGTTCGATATGTCGATCATGGAAACATCGTCGGATCTAAATCTAGCGAAGAAACTTGGACTCGCTACATTCACTAGATCTTTGATTTTTAGAATAATTTCCTGCGCCAGAGGCACATAGAATGGTCCGCTGATCTCATGGTCAGAACCGCTGCCGATTATCGAGTATTTGCCAAACCCACGCGGCAAGTCGAACTTTCGGCAACGCACTCCGTTGATTGTTTCAATGGAAGTAAAAGCCGGATCTCGGCGCGTGTCGACCACTTCCGGAACATGCACCGGCGGCATAAACTCTTTGGCTCTCCCTTGCCCGCTGTATACTTCCGCATCTATGTTTCCTCTCAAAGTCCAGAAGAAAAATCCTGAGAGTAGTGCGGACGCCAAACTCGCGATAACAAGGTAATAGACCGGGATTGTTCTGGCTAATCCTGTCTTTTGCTCGGCTTGTGAAACACCGGCAAATGTCTGCGCCGATACACCTTGCTGAAGCAAACTCAGATCTCTTGCTACTGCTTTTAGAGATTGATAGCGTTGGCCTGGGTCTTTGGAGAGTAGCCTGGAGATGAGCTTTTCGATCGCTTCCGGGAATTCCTTTCCTAAAGTGACCTCTTTCAGTGTTGCTGGTGTTTCAGTTTGATGCTTCATCATCGTAGACAGTGCTGTATTCCCCTGGAAGGGTGGAACACCTGTCAGAGTCTCGAAGAAAACACAACCGAAAGCGTAGATATCGCTCCTGTGATCGACCGGCAGACCGAGGCATTGCTCTGGACTCATATACAAAGGACTACCGAAGATTTCTCCCGTTCGGGTTAAACCTTGTGTCTCCGCCGCTTCGTTAGTGTGTAATTTTGCAATACCGAAATCTACTATTTTGACCGTGGTATTGGCAGTGCCCATTTCTGTTTTGCAGAGCATGATGTTGGACGGTTTTATGTCGCGATGGATAATTCCGACATCATGCGCATGAGCGAGCCCGAAGCACACCTGGATCATGAGGGGCAGCGCTTCCTGCACTGAAAGAGGTCCGGCCTGCTCTATTCGTTTTGCTAAGGTGGTGCCTTCAACAAGGTCCATAACAAAATATGGATGCTTGTCGTCAATCAATCCAAAATCGTGGACGCTGATCAGATTGGGATGATCCAGCAGACTAGTTGCTCTCGCTTCTTGCTGAAATCGGCGCCAGGTCGAATCAGTAATGTCGGTGGCATCCATCGTCTTTAAGGCCAGCAGTCTGGATAATGCGAATTGATCTACTTTATAGACAACGCCCATGCCACCACGTCCAATTTCTTCCAAGACCTTAAAGCGTCCTGCAACTATTTGACCTGGTTTGAGTTCGAGTGCGCCAGTCGTCTCGATACCAACTGTTCGTTCTGTATCGCTGCCTAAATTCTCCTGGTCAATTTCGACCGGCGAGTCTTTGTCTGTCGTCTCTTCCTCTTTCATTTTGGCTGGAATTTTTCGACCATTTCGGTTTTTGTTGGCACCTACGACTGCTATACCCGCGCCAGTGGTCTTTCCACTGATTTTGCGCGCAGCCAGACGGGAATCTCCGGCCGAGATTTCATTGATTTTTGCCTTTCTGCGCGAGAGCGACCCCCGAAGCACACGCCGGCCACCGAAGTCAGATTTTCTGGTGCATATATTATGGATATAGTGAAGTTAGAGAAATTTGCTGTATTTAGCTATCTTGATGCTGCTTGTAAAGTGACCGAGCCAGGAAAAATTAGCGTAATTTTGCGGCTGGAAGATTACTTCTCCTTTTCAGTCTTCGACTGTTTTTTTCTTTGCTAAAATACACCTTATTTGGTGGCATTCGAAAAACAATCATGCACGACGCCGACATACGAAAAATTTTGCATGAAGTTGAGATGAAGCGTATTTGCGCTGCCGATCCGAGCACTCGGGTAATTGACGAGTTGGGCATCTTTGAAGGTAAATTTCGCATTGACGTAGCTGTGGTCAATGGTTATCTGCATGGCTATGAGATAAAAAGTGCCGAAGATAATCTCAATCGCCTTCAATCACAACAAGACGCCTACAATAAGGTTTTTGATAAATTGACGTTGGTTGCCGACGAACATCACGTTGAGCAAGCAATGAAAATTGTGCCTCCTTGGTGGGGGCTTATGGTCGCTGGAATACGCAATGGTGTTCCATATGTTGACGAGATTTGGGCTCCCCGATTGAATCCGCAAGTTGATCCATTTGCCATTTGCCAATTGCTATGGAAAGAAGAGGCGATGAGCATCTTGCAAGCGAGAAAACTTTCTGCCGGATTATGGACGAGTCGCAGACGTGTTTTGTGGGAAACGCTTACTTTCTCAATGGATCTTGGTGAACTCAAATCGATTGTTCGTGAAACTTTGAAAAATCGCGAAAATTGGCGCGAAGGCACCACGCGCAGGAAGCGTCGCAGTAAAAAACGTTCGCGAACTGGCGGCAAGGGAAGAGTAGAAAGAACAGGCTCTGCAACATCAAAAGACGCCAACGTTTCGCCGACCTCGAAAGGTACCGGCACTTCGACAAGGTCAAATAGCGCCAAAACTTCGAAGCCTCTCAGCAAGAAGGCATTGCGAATGGCAGAGGGCGCTATGAGAAATGCAATCCTTACTTACGGTCTTTGATGTGAAAGTCTAAGCACTAGGACGTTGATTTTTTCCATCGGATCAAATATTTGTGTTTCGCTCACAACACCATGGAAAATGGCTCCTGCTGGGCGAGTAATTGCGAGCCCATGATTCACTTCTGCGCAAACCCCCGACAAATTGTCGGTGACGATCTGTTCTATATTTGCGGTGTTGAATACTTCGTAAAGCGAATGGCGCGACGCCAGAAGATAGACTTCTTCTATCCCTTGAACCCCGGGGATCATCACTCCTGATAGGGATTGCTTGCCTTGTCCCGCGCGGGGAGCACTTCTTTCGGGAATCGTCACTGCTGAGCCTTTACTGATAGAGACGTCATCTTGCTGGCTGTACGGATAGACTAAGCGAGGCGGTTGAGTTGCCGAAGCCGACTTGACCAAGACGTAAATAAAACAGTCTTCGAATGCTTTGACTTCAAAGCGCACCATGTCGCCATTTTGAAATTCAGTGTTGTCGGCGACTTTGCTGAATTTATTTGAGGAGATTGCTTGTCTCAACAATTGCGCTTGTAAGAATTGTCCGGGTGGTGGTGGCGGAACTTTCTTGAATCCATCAACTGCACCTTTGATAGTGCCGAATAACGAAGTGAACGCTTGCATGGGCGCATTGATTTCGCGTGTTTCCATTCGTTCTCGGGCATTTATAGCGGTATGACTTCCTGATGTAGATGTGGCGAACCTATCGGTTTCAACTGTATGCTCGCCGGTGTTCTGACCAACATTGGCCGTCACCGCGCTGTCCTTTACCGGAGGATATGATCCTGAGTGCGCGATTGTTTGTGGTGTGTTCAGTCCCAAGCATGTTTGAGCGGCTTGAACAGATACCAAAAGTTGAGGTTCGAAGCCTTCGCCATAATGCCCGAATTCCTGAACTAGAGGACCGCAGTGAATTCCCACCACGGCTCCGTCTTTCACTAGCGGTGCACCTGCCAACTCTAGTGGCAGCGAGATTGACGACACCTGATGCTGGTCAAATCCTTGCCAAAATTCTTCGACAACGAAGCCACGCATTATCACCGGCAGATTGGTGCGCGGATCTATTCCCAGTGCATACAGGTCATCGCCGGCAGCCAGATGAGTATCAGTAGCCATTTCCAGAGGAAGGGTTGAACCAGCAGTAGCGGGTTGTCTTTTTTCAAGGGCAATTTGCCCACTTCCACAAAGCACTTGCAACGCACCAATTACGCTGTACGCATCGAGGCTCAGGGAGCGAGTGAGACAGCCGAGCGACATTTCCGGATTGACGCAATTCCATACGTAAGCAGAAAGCGGTCGCCAATCTTCCGGCAGTAAGTCGAAGTTGATGTTTTCTGCTCGTCTAACAGCCACCATGTCTAATCCGCCGGCTTGCTCGACCATCTGGTTGAGCTCTTCCATGCGCCGATATGCTTCCATTAAAAGGAAAGTAGTGTTTTTTTCGATTGGCGGAAAAGTGCACCACTGAGCCTCCGTCTGAGTCTGCGGAGTAAAGTAGAACTGGAATTTTTCAAAATCAGAGGAGGTGATAAGACGGTAAATCGCTTCTTCGTTTTTTGAATTACGAAATTGAGCATGCGTCATTTTTCCATCTTCCAGGAAAAGACGAGCGACAATGCGATTGCGATCATCCAGCAAAACCAAGGTGCCGAAATTTCTCGCGTTGACCAGTGTTTGCAAAACAGAAGTCAATTCCAGTCTTCCGGCTTGACCGGAGACGACTGTTTCTCCCTGTGGTGGTGGCAGGACGAGAGCGGCACTCAGACGAGGAAGAGCATCGCGCTCGAGCGGTTTGAGCGAACTTACGAGTTTGATTGCGGCGACATTCTGCGCCTGCGCGATAAGTTCGAACGCAGGAATTAACTGAGACTGACCTGCAAAACGTTTTGCCATCCATCGGTCGAAGTCCGGATGGAATTCCATTTCTTTGACACCACATGTGATTCCTGTGGCCGGGAAGTTTACTTGCAGAACTTCCGGAAAGCTTGCATAAGGGACGACGAGATGCGCGCATGTGATTGCTTTGGTATTATCAGCCAGCCAAACGGTTCCTAGCACCTGCTGGTTGAGACGATCAACCAACAAGCCTATAGATCCAAGAACCTCTTGCCCAGTATTTTCCTCTGGGGCATTCACTGTTGAGTTACCTCAAGGTGCTTTAAATACCGTACCCTCAAACGCGTAAGCGCAAAAAGCCAACCGTCTCGAGTTGTCTTTCGAATTCAAACGAGCTCAGGGAAACCGCCATAATTTGTGTATACCACTTTTCGCACTTTAGTCCGCAATCAGACACAGGAGAAAATGATTTGGAGCAGCTGACAAAGCGTGTATTGGCCGGGTTGTCCCGAGTACCTGCTGATAATAGATTCGTGGTTGGGATTGTCGGATTTCCTGGTGCGGGCAAATCTACCCTTTCAGGGGGATTAGTCGATGCGCTCAATCAAGTGCTGCCGGTTGGGCAGAGGGCTCAGATTGTTCCAATGGATGGATATCATCTGCCGAACGAGTCTCTGGATCTTCTCGGATTGCGTTCACTCAAAGGAATTCCGGATACCTTCGATCCAGTTGGATTTATCGAACTCCTGAAGAAAGTCCGCATCACCCCTCCCCAAACTTTGTTCGCCCCAGCTTTTGATCGCTCAATTGACGGCTCGATACCCCATGCCTTGCGAATCGATCCCGATGTCAAAGTGATTGTGACTGAGGGAAATTATCTGCTTCTCGACCAGGACAAATGGCGGGAAATAGTTGAATTACTGGACGATTCATGGTTTTTAGATGCCTCAATTGAGACCGTCCGCCCGCGTCTGATCGAGCGGCACGTCGAAGGAGGACGCTCTTTAGATGCTGCAATTGCCAAGGTTGAGTCGACCGATCTACCTAACGCTCGTATCATCGAAAAAACTCGCAGTCGCGCTCGTGCTTTGGTTAAAGCTATTCCGAATTCCGGACAAGGTGGTGCTTTTCAGTACGAAATTTCGGAGCAATAGGCTCCAGTGACGCTGCAGAATGGGCTTCCAGCAACTTCCAAAGACAAACCCGGCTTCAAGGAGCGAAGCCGGGCGATTAGAGGACTCTTAGTCCTCTCAATCTTTGGTTGTCTACATTCTCAGGTTTGTTTTCGAACTTTCCACCGGTACAAACGCTAAACCGTACGTAGAAAGGAGCCCTGGGCTAATTCCATTGTAAAGCGGCACCAGGTTTCCGGGTGCTAGAACGGCACTTTGCTAAGAATAGTCAAGACGAAATAATCCGGGTCCAGCCGTAGATCCCGTACAATTTAGGAATGACTACAGAAAACCTGCAAAATAAGAACGATGTCGAGCCGACGCCGTCCACCTCGCTGTCGACCGGGTCCTTTCCAGAAATCGACTATACCAACCCCCTGCCGTCGCTTGACGATCCCAAGCTGTATGTAAATCGGGAGTTGAGTCTGCTTTCCTTTCAGGCGAGGGTCCTCGAGGAGGCTAAGGATCCGACCAACCCCCTCCTGGAGCGAGTCAGGTTCCTTTCAATTGTTGGTTCGAACCTGGATGAGTTTTTCATGGTCCGGGTGGCAGGTCTCAAGAGACAGGTTGAAGCTGGGAATGCGGCAGTCGGTATCGATGGGCTTACACCCAGTGACCAGCTCAAAACGATCAGGTTCGAAGTCGCCGCACTTTTGCAGCGGGCTCACCGCTATTACAAGAATGAGCTTACTCCGGCATTGCTTGATGCCGGTGTCAGCATTCTTCAGTACAACGAGCTCAACGAAAACCAGAAATCTAAGATACGTGAGTACTTTCACCAGAATATCTTCCCGATTTTGACGCCGCTTGGTTATGACCCCGGACACCCATTTCCGCACATTTCCAACCTCAGTCTCAATCTCGCCGTCCTTATCAAAGACAATCTGGGTGAAGAGAGATTTGCCAGAGTCAAAGTGCCGGACAGCTTGCCTCAACTGATTCGTGTCGACGATCCTTCTTCACCGCTGTCGAGACGAAATTTCCAGACCAGCAAAACACAGACTTTTATCTGGTTGGATGAGCTCATCAGCGCTCATTTGGACTTCCTTTTCCCAGGCATGGAAGTCGTGGAATCGCACCCATTTCACGTCACTAGAGACGCTGAGATGGAAATTCAAGAATGGGAAGCAGGAGATCTGCTCGAAACAACAGAAGAAGGAATTCGCCAAAGACGATTTGGCGATGTTGTCCGTCTGGAAGTCAACCCGGGAATTCCGAACCGGGTACTGGAAATTCTGGTCGACAATCTGGAAATCGAGCCCGTCGACATTTACTGGGTGGAAGGACGCCTTCCTTTGAGCATGCTCAAATACATATGCGTTCTTGATCGTCCCGATCTCAAATATCAATCTTTCTTGCCGGCGATTCCTCAAGCCCTTAATCCTGATTCGCAGGATGAAGACTTGTTCAGTGTGCTCAAGCGTCGTGATGTTCTGGTTCATCACCCGTATGATTCGTTTCAGCCTGTGGTCAACTTCTTGACGCAGTCTGTACGCGACCCGAACGTACAAGCGATGAAGATGACGCTCTATCGTGTGGGCAATAATTCACCTATCGTAGATGCGTTGATTCGAGCTCCTGAGCGTGGAAAACAGGTGGCGGTTCTTGTAGAACTGAAAGCGCGATTTGACGAAAAGAGTAACATCGAGTGGGCAAAGGCGATGGAACGTCAGGGCGTCCACGTTGTTTATGGGTTGCTCGGACTGAAAGTTCATGCGAAGGTCGCACTGGTCGTTCGTAAAGAAGGCGATCGGATTAAGCGTTATGTTCACTTTGGAACAGGCAACTACAACCCGGTTACTGCGCACTTATACACTGATTTCGGGCTGCTCACGGCGGACGAAGAGTTGGGTGCCGATGTCGCTGACTTGTTCAATTATTTGACTGGTTACTCACGCAAAAAAGACTATCGCAAACTAATTGTTGCTCCAATCAATTTGCGTGATCGAATGGAAAGTATGATCAGGCGTGAGATCGAAAATCATAGAAATGGCAAAGCTGGCCATTTGATTTTCAAAACCAACGCACTCGTCGATGAGCGCATCATCAAGCTTTTGTATGAAGCTTCCCAGGCTGGTGTGCAGATTGATTTGATCGTTCGCGGTGTTTGCTGTCTCAAGCCCGGCATCCAAGGCGTAAGTGAAAACATTCGCGTCGTCAGTATTGTCGGTCGCTTCCTCGAGCACAGCCGCATCTATTATTTCCGCAATGGCGGTGACGAAGAGATTTATTTCGGCAGCGCAGATTTGATGCCGCGAAATCTCGATCGCCGTGTTGAGGTTCTTGTCCCTATTGAAGATAAGAAGCACTCGCGTTATTTGCGTGACGAAGTTCTGAATGCTTATCTTTGCGATACCGTAAAGGCTCGCATTATGTTGCCGGACGGAACCTACATGCGAGCTCCTGTACACGAAGCAGGCATCAATTCCCAGATGTGTTTTATGGAAAGACGAACTTTCTAGAAAACCGCAATTTTGGAAATACGACAAGCCATAAATGTAGTTTTTAAAACGCTGCTCCAAGCGGAAGCGTTAGTTGGCGTGGCTGTTTGAGATTGGAAGTGCGCACCGGATCAACTTGTTTGAACGCACCTTTGCGCAAGTTCTTAAATAGCAATTTGCCGCGTTCGGGACCACACTTGCGGCAGTACATTCCAGCAATTTGCTCAGGACGCCTATGTCTGGTGAATGACGTAAGGCAGGAAGGGCAGCGCGCTTGCCACGCTCCTTCCGGCAACACCGCGGTGTTGTCGCACGCTTTTGGCTGGCATCCGAGGAGTAAGCACATTTCTTTCCAGACATTGTCGTGTCCGTGCCGAATTCCAACTAGTGCATGGGCTATTTCATGCAGTATCGTGTCGCGGACATGCTCTTCTGAATTTTGAAAAACATAAGCGGTGGAAAGTTCGATTGTTCGCTCTCCAGCCTTGCAAACACCAAGGCAACGCTTGCTCTTGTTGAGTCGAAACATCCAGTCTGAAAGACCGTGAATGCTCATTAGAGTAGTGGCAATTTCTGTGGCGCGATTAAGTTCCATACTCACTATTGTAGCTAATTAAAAAGGAAAAGTGTGCACCATTAGTGATGGCACATTGGAGTTAACTACCTGTGGTGTCACTAATTGTTTTCTGTTTGATGGAACTTTTGGTTGGCGGATTGCGAAAGCATACAGGCGCGATATTGACTTTATATGACATTGATATTCGACATATATTCAACCCGGGATTCGCAAGAAAATCCTGGGAATACTTCAGGGGGCTATATTTGCAAATTTTTGTCCAATTTTACCGCGTGATCGTGATCTCAACTTTGTTCAGAAAGAGCTATAGTCTCTTAAAGAGTGCATATTTCAGCTTCCTAGAAAAGACGTTATGGATACCTCCGGTTCACAAACTCCCAGGCATGGTCTACCCAGAGTCGATTTGCCTAAGACACTCATAACGGAATCAGGGGCTGCTTCTGCGAAGAACGAGCTGCTCAAGATTGGGCAGGTAATCAGTGATCGATATAAAGTCGTGTCTGTGATTGGACATGGCGGCATGGGTGCCGTTTACAAAGTCGAGCAGATTTTTCTGCGGCAGATGTTCGCCCTGAAGACTTTGCACGGGCAAGCTTTCACTGACGTTGCGATGCGTCGTTTTCACAAAGAAGCTCAAGCCGCCAGCAAACTGAATCATCCCAATTTAGTAAAGGCACATGATTTTGGTGTGCTCGAAAACCAGCAGCCTTTCTTCGTTATGGATCTTGTTGAAGGGCAGAATTTGTCGCAGTATGCCCGAATTGTTGGCACTCTTTCAATCGCAGAAGTACTGAATATCTTCATCCCAATTTGTTTTGGACTTAATTACGCACACGAGCAGGGGGTGATCCACCGCGACATTAAGCCAGGAAATATCATGCTTGCGATCAATCAGAAAGATCCCAGTGGCTACACCCCGAAAGTGGTGGACTTTGGCATCGCGAAGATGTCTGAGAATGAAGATGCACACTCCATGACACTTACGCGTACAGGAGAGGTGTTTGGAACTCCGCTCTACATGAGCCCTGAGCAGTGCACTGGTGTGAAAGTCGATCACCGCTCCGACATTTATTCGCTCGGTTGTGTCATGTACGAAACACTCACTGGTGCGCCTCCATTTCATGGTGACACGGCCCTCAATCTGATGATGAAACACCAAACGACCATGCCGGCCAGCATGAGAGAAGCGTCCATGGGCAGAGAATTTCCTAGCGCTCTGGAGGCGATTGTTGCAAAAGCGTTGACCAAGGATCCAAACAGTAGGTATCAAAGCTTTCAGGACCTGGCACTGGACTTAGCAAATTTCAAACAAGAATTAGCAGAGGCGGGGACCGCCAGAATTAGCACCAATGCACATAGCCGAACCGTAAAAGACATTCCGGTTTTGTCCATGAGTGCAGCTCCTCATGTCAGCGAGAAGAAGGGCAAGACGCCGTATTTTATTGCGGCTGCCTGCTTCGGATGCCTGATCGCAGGTATTGCACTAGGTTCGTTGAGCGGAACAAAGCAAAAACCTTCTGTAGACGCAAAGCCGGCTCCGGTCCAAATCTCTGAGAGCTCCAAACTCAATTACGAGGAAGCACTAAACGTTGGACACTCGCGCTACTTAATTGTCGAGAATGCTACCAGCGATCCCTCAAAGATTTATAAATTTCCGAAGTCGTTCGACATTGGGATGTTCAAATACACACATTCCTCCATCAAAGTCTCTGAGCCGGTCGCGGCTCAAGGCGCCATTCGCGTGCCGCTCCAAGCTGAAACGTATCTGCAAGTACCTTCTAGCAGGCTTTACACATACCCTCATCTGCTCAAAGGTTTTCAATCCGCAGATCTAAATCATCTGCATATTACGAATGATTTGTCAGAAAAACTGGAAGACTTCAATTTTGTTTTCGATACCAGTCTCGTGCATGCTGGTGAAATCAAAGGTCTGAAAGAGATCTTCATTTTCGGAACACCTGCGACTGACAAAGGTATGGCCTTCATAAAAGACCTTCCCAAGCTTGATTCCATAGATGTATCCGATACCAAAATTACATCTGCGTCCGTACGTTCTTTAAAAAATTTCCCGGAGTTTACCTATCTCGGATTAAAGAATGTCAGCGGCGCAAGAACACTGATACCTCAATTGACGACCAGCAAACGCTTATTAATACTCAATCTTGCTGGGGGCGATCTAAACGATGCAGATATGGCTCAGTTGTCAAAAATCAACAATTTACGCTATCTGACTGTTGATTTGAATCCCAAGATAACCAATGCGAGCATTAAGCAATTCAAGAATCTGATTGTTTTGAATGTGTCAGCAACTGGCGTTACGCCTGCTTTGAAAGAAACATTGAAGCAGATGCCGAATCTTAAGGTCTTAAGTATAAGCAAAGAGAATTGGCCGGCTGAAGAGGTTAGAAAACTCGTCAGTGAGCTTCCTAATTTGCAAGTTAAGACACAGAAGCGCGATTCTAAGAATGGCCTTACCGACTGGGATTGGCGAAAAGACCTGTAGAAAGTTGCATGAAGAGCCTGTCGGTGAGTCTCTTGATATAACCTAATTAGTATCGAGTAGTTCTTACTATGCCAATAAAAAAGAAGGTTCCGAATCAAAATCAAATGTCGCAAGTATTTGCGGCTTTCTTTCTGTTGGCCACTTCTAGCACGAGTGAGGTGTATTCAAAGCCGGCAGCAAAGCCGATTCCACTCGGACATTCCGACTTTCAAATTAAGCAAATCAAGCATGGTGAGCCTGGCGCGCAACCAAGGGTATCTCAGCCTGTAGCAATTCCTCGCGTTTCCCCGCCTCCCGTTTCCAGTTCTGCTGTTTCAAGCCCTCATGTCTCCACCCCTCCAGCTTCGACGTCTCCTGCTTTGCCCGTTTCTCCACAGCCTGGTGCTTCATCGCCCGAAGCTGTCGTAATTAAGCCGCCGTCATTCGAAACATCATTTACTTCCTGGCCAGCCAAGACTAAAGAACCCATTGCCGCGATTGTTTCTATCCACGGCTTTGGATTGCATAAGGAATCTTTTGCCGGTTTTGCGCAGGAGATGGCAAATCGTGGCATCTCGACTTATGCGATTGATGTAAGAGGATTCGGCAGTTGGATAGGTGATTCTTCGGAGGACAAGAAGCTCGATTTTTACCAAACAATGTTGGATCTCCGAAGCTCTATTTACTGGGTTAGGACAATGAATCCTGGTGTCCCTGTGTTCTTGCTTGGTGAATCGATGGGAGGCGCTATTGCGCTTCAGGCAACGGCGCTGTTTCCTGAGTGCGTTTCTGGTTTGATTGCCTCTGTACCTGGTGCGGATTTTTATGGCGGCAAGAAAACAGCAATGGAAGTGGCATTGCGGATGGTGCTACCAAATTCGAAATTCAATGTCGGTGACAAAGTAGTCGAAAAAGCGACGAGTGACAAACAGCTGCAAGAGAATTGGCGCAAAGACCCGAGAGCGAAGCTCGAAATGACACCGAAGCAGATGGCGCAGTTTGCTGCATTTATGAATCAGAGCGATGAGATGGCTGCTCGCATCGACAGTGCGCCAGTCTTGATGTTGCAGGGTGGAAAGGACAAACTCTCAAAAGCCGACGGTACTGAGCGACTTTTCAAAGCTCTCAAGACACCCTACAAAAATTATGTGTTGCTTGATGATGCAGAACATTTGATCTTCGAAAAGGGACAATACTCTGCCCGCACAGCGGACATTGTTGAAAATTGGTTGGTTAAACAGACACAGAGGCTGAAGAGTGCTGGGTTTGCAAATCCTCGGTAACTGACGAATATTGCCCGGATGGTTTTCAAATGTGGCGGTAGTACCAACTTTCCAGCCATTTCTTTGGCTTAGAAAGTGGCAGGAATGGTACATATATTGAATAAGAAGGCATTCTTCCTACGGCATCCTTGTAGCGGATTCTATAAGCCTCGCAAAGTCTATGGACTCGGGAAATCAAACACCAGCCGATCAAGCTAGGGATATTCATCCCACTGTGTTTACTGGCCCTGCCACTGGTGAAGCCGGCAGTGCTGTTCTCCAGACTGGAGAAATAATTGCTGATAGATACAAAGTTGTTCAGTTGCTTGGGCATGGCGGTATGGGATCCGTCTACAAGGTCGAGCAGATTTACGCGCACCAATTGTTCGCTTTGAAGACCCTTTCGGGGCAGTGTTATCCCGACGTTGCTATTCGTCGCTTCCAAAAAGAAGCTCAAGCGGCGATGAAGCTCAACCATACCAATTTGGTAAGAGCTCATGATTTCGGCATTCTTCCTACTCATCAACCCTTCTACATCATGGACTTGATTGAGGGGGAAAATCTTTCTGAATACGCAAAGAGAGTCGGTACTTTACCGCTGGATGAAATCCTTCGCATTTTCATTCCGATATGTTTTGCGCTCGCCTATGCCCATAGCGAGGGCATCGTGCACCGAGATATCAAGCCCGGAAACATCATGCTGGACAAATCCGGTGGTAGCAACGAACCCTATGTGCCTAAGATCGTCGACTTTGGAATTGCAAAACTTACCGACACTGAAGGTGGTGAATCAGTAAATCTGACGCGAACCGGAGAAATATTCGGAACACCACTCTACATGAGCCCTGAGCAATGCCTGGGCGTAAAAATTGATCATAGGACAGACATTTATTCACTAGGTTGTGTGATGTACGAAGTGCTCACAGGCGCACCTCCTTTTCATGGTGAAAGTGCTCTAAATTTGATGATGAAACATCAAACAGAACAGCCATCAAGTCTCAAGGAAGGCTCGATGGGCAGAGAGTTTCCGGAGATGTTGGAAGCTATCGTCGCGAAAACACTGGCGAAAGATCCGGATCATAGATATCAAAATCTACTCGATCTTGCTGAGGACCTTTCTGTTCTTCAGCGCTCGACAAGTGAGCAAACTGGAAGTCTTACGATTGCCAAGACAATGCCGCAAATAGCCAGATTGGCGCCTGCAAAAGCGAAACCAATATCTTGGATAATCACGGTTTTCACAGGAATTTTCTGTCTTCTAGTTGGCGGAGTGTGTGGTTTTCTTTTGAAGAAAGAACCCGAGCAAATTGCCGTCAAACCTGCAATTGATTCCTTTGTAGAAAACAAACCTGTTGATAAAGATATCGATCTTTTGGCAAATGGTCAGTATTTCCAGAAGACTGGAAAGATTGGTCCGCTTACTACGAGAATTTTCACATTCCCGGAGACATTTTCTATTGGATTGTTGACCTACTTAGATTCTGCAGGACAGTTGGTTTTAAGTCGGCCCGCTACTGGAACAGTAGAAATTCCTATGACCTCGGAAATTCGCTTAAGCGTCAAACAAGAAACGCTTAGAAAGTACCCAAATTTGCTCAAACCATTTGGCGAATACGACCTCGGCTACATTCATTTGCAAAGATCAAAGGATAGTATCAACTTCAATCCTGACGTGGAATTTGACGCTGCTCTCGTCTACTGTGCGCACTGGAAAGCGCTCAACTATCTCAACGTTTTCGATACTGCTGTAAGCGACGTTGGTTTGAGATGTCTCAAAGATTGCCCAAGCCTAATAAACCTGGAATTGATTGACACGAAGTGTACGGCAGCTGGTGTTCGGCAACTAAAGCTCTATCCAAATTTTGCGACAATTGGACTAAACGGAATTTCTGGCGGCAAATCTCTGATTCCTGACATCAGTAAGAGTATTTATCTGAATTCCTTTGGTGGAGACCAAATGGACCTTACTGATGACGATGTGCGCATGTTTGCTCACTCCAAGAAGTTGGTGATGATCGGACTTCGCAGAAATAAGAGAATCACTGACAAATCAACGGAATATCTGAGGCAATTACCTTTGCTTTCAGTCATGTGCGTAGAAGGTACTTCGATATCACCTAAGTCCATGAGCAATCTCGCTGCAATGAAGAATTTGAGCCATTTGACTGTAAGTGCTGATTTATGGACGCCTAGCGATCTTCAGAAACTTCAAGCAATGGCGCCACAGTTGAAGAAGCTGCAAGCTTTGTAATGGCAAAGGGACTTTCGCTGAAGCATATACATTGAACGGACGAGTCGGTTTTCATGTGCAGATAACACCTGGTAGAACTCACTCCATAGGTCGAAAGTCTAGCCAGCTAGGCGTTACCAGCTTTATTAAATCCGGACTGAGGACTGCAGCCTAATTTAGCGCTGGCAATAAGTCCAGTTTTTCAATAGTCGAAAACCGAGTGATAATGCCAGGTGTTCTTGCCTTCTTTTGGGTCAAAATCGAGTGGAATTGGTTGCAAAGCCGTCAACCAGTCACCTGATGTGGTGCGCGCTGCGCTATATGGAAAATACTGTAAACCATTAACAGGTAAGTGATTCGAGTCATTCCTTTTCACATTAACTGATGTCAAGCAAAAGATTTTATCTTTGATCTTGTGACGTCATATGCGGTGCTCAGTTATCATTTGCGATCGGTTAATCGTCGAATAAATCTCTCTCCCGCTTTGGGGTCCTTTCTATGGGCGCCAGTACTGGCATACTTTTGATTGACTTTCTAGTCAGACCGCTCTTGAGGTTTAGCTTCAAGTTTTACGCAGTCGGCTTCATCATTCTGTTTCTCGTCTACGGATACATTGCCTATCAGGCTCTGAAGAGTTCGTATCTGTCTGACCAGAACACCTGGTAGTCAATTCAGAACTTCGTTATTGTTGAACCGCGCTGGCTGATCTGGCGTTCCGATTGACACTGCTCAAATTGCTGCTGTTCAGATTTCCGCTACTCAGATTTGTATTTGGCACCATTTGCGGTGCACGTTGATTGAGCGCTCCAACCAATTCTTGGGCAAATATTCGTGCGCGTTCGTGCATCATTGCTTGTTGTGCCAGTTGATTGTTTTGTTGTGCTGGCTGTTGCATAGTCGTGGTGTTATCGATCACTAGAGGAAAGTCAACTCCAACTCCGACGCCGCCATAATAGCCGTATGGATAGGCTCCGTAGCCGCCGTAGGGGTAGTGATGGTTCCAGGCATAATCGGCTGCGCCGGCTGCTTCATAAGGATGATTGGATGCCCATCCGTGATTGCCATTGAAGTTGTTGGTGACATTGGTGTTGTTGTCATTGTCGTTATTGTGATCACCACTGTTGTTGCCGCTGTTATTCTCATTGCCACCGTTGTTCGTATGGTTTCCATTGTTGTCTGGATTGTTTCGATGATTTGGATTTTCTGGGTGATTCCCTTGATTGGCGGTTGGTCTACCGCCGTCACCAAAATCAGAATGTCCTTCGCCATGTGTTGAAGGCGAAAAGCCACCGTTAAAACCATGAACACCCATTCCGCCAAATCCATGAGAGCCGCTGAAGCCACCGCCAAAGCCGCCCCCAAAACCTCCGCCGAATCCGCCTCTAGCGTATGCCGGCTGTCCCAGCATGATGACTGCTATTGCTGCCAGCACCAGTACTTTGTTTTCTTTAGCGTTCATGACCCTTCCTCCTCTACTAGCCTCTCGGTCTATCTGCTGATACACATGAGCCCCGACGCAGTTTCGCCTGACAAGATTAAATTGCAAGAGCCTCACGGGCGCCTAGATTTTATTGGTAACATCTCTCTGCCCAACCAATTCGCATTGTTTTTCCCGCGTGATGTTGTAAAGCAATCCAAAGCAACTGGCTATAGATAACTAACCTAGGCGGTCTAAGCCTTCTCTATCTGAAATAATCAGCCTCAGCACTGTTCGAACGCATTCTGAGGAGTTTGATTTGAAGGCGACCCGGTTGTTTCCCTTTGGCTTTATTGCGCCCATTGCCCTCTATATATTGTTGGTCCTGAGCTTGCCAACCTTGGCGCAGTCAATTGGAGCACCTGTCCAGACACCCACTGCTACACCGCAGCCAGCGCCGCAGTATGCGCCGACTCCCGGACAACCGGCTCAGAGCAATGCTGGTGTTCCACCGACCATGCCTGCAGCGAGCCCTGCCACGCAACCGACTCAAACTTTACCCGCGCAGACTCAACCATCGGCACAAGCAGCGTCAATTCCGACTGCTCTTCCTGCAAAGCAACCGACTAAGTCGGTTCCGAGCACTCCGGCGGCAAAGAGAGATTTGACCGACAAGTTGACCATGTTCAAAGACTTGCGCGTCGTTTTTCCGATTGTCCAAGGCGTAGATACTCGCTGGCAACGAATTGGTGATTACGCCTTTGTAGCTGATGTCGAGTTCAACGATGCGTCAGGATACAGCTTTAGATGGCATATGACACCGCCCGCCAAAGGTGAGGGTTCGCGCGCAACCGAGATGAACGACGTCAAAACGTCGCGCCGCGTCAGTCTTTTTTATCCCGAGCATCAGAATTGCACGCTTGTTGGATATACAAATATTTTGCGTGTTTCGGATGCCGTATTCAATTCATTAAAACGTGGCGAAATTAGCGACTTCGAGCTCGACGGACCGGACACACCACTGAAATATAATCGCGAAGTTTTTCCTCTTGCTCACACCATTCGCGCTCTGAATGTCGAACCTGCAGATCTTTTCATCAACGATCATTTGGTTTCAGTACGCACCATTCATGCCCAAACCGACAACAACTGGCAATACTGGATTCTAGACAATCCACGCTTTCCACTGATGGTGAGAGGACAAGGACCTTTCCTCTGGAATTTGGTTCAACTCAGGCATCCAAAGCTGGAAGGGTTGATTAAAGATGAAAGTGTCGACCCGAATGCAGAAGCGCGTCGCATCATCAAATCACTTGAAGATACTGGCGAGGCGACGACAAGGGCTATTCTCTTCGACTTCGATAAGTCGAACATTCGCGCAGTGTCTAAGCCAATCTTGAACAAGCTGGCTGTTTACTTAGAACAACATCCGAAGCTTCGCCTGGGTGTCGAAGGTCACACCGATATCATAGGCGGTATGGACTACAACATGAAGTTGTCTCAAAGACGAGCAAACTCTGTGAAGTCTTATCTGGTCAATATCGGCATCGCTTCTGGACGCTTGAAACCAACCGGATTTGGATATACAAAACCAGTTGCCGACAACTCCACTGCAATGGGTAGACAGCTAAACCGTCGAGTTGTTTTCAGAAAACTCTAGGAAAAACGCGGCGAGCCGCCTTGATCGGTGACAATCATGCAACGCGCTTCTTAATGGCGAAACGCGCTCTTATTGATCAGCGCCAATTGTGCAGCGCGCATTGTGCCGCATACCAACCGGGCATCCCGTGCACTCCGCCACCGGGAGGCGTTGATGAAGAACATAAATACAGTCCTGGAACTGGTGTCGAATATGGTATCGCACGAATGCTCGGTCTCGTGAAGAGCTGACCGAGATTGAGTGCACCACCATTGATATCACCACCGATATGATTGGCATTTTTCTCTTCCATTGCCATTGGCGACAATGCATTTCGCTGGAGAATTGTCTTGCGAAAACCCGGCGCCACACGCTCAATCTGGTCTTCGATGCGTTCTGTCATATCGAAGGTTGAGCCGTTAGGAACATGGCAGTAGCCCCAGAGCGTATGTTTATTGTCTGGTGCTCTTGTTGAGTCGAAGAGACTGGTCTGGGCAAGAAGAATATATGGACGCTCAGGATGCTCGCCTCTAACAACGGCCGCTTCGGCGCTGGCAATTTCTTCCATTGTCCCGCCTATATGGACTGTTCCAGCATTGCCCACTGCTTCATTTTTCCAGGGCACAGGCGAATCGAGGGCCCAATCGACTTTGAAAGAACCGGGTCCATAGGTAAAGCGTGTAAGTTGAGCTCTATAGGATTGAGGTAATTTATCACCGGCAATCTTGAGCAATTGTCGCGGCGTGATGTCACACAAAACCAGCTTGGATGGCGGAAGCTCGTCGAGTGACTCGACATTGCATTCGCTGATGATTTCACCGCCAAGCGATAGGAAATACGCAACGAGTGCATCTGTCAAACTTTGTGCACCACCTTCAGGAAAAGGCCAACCGACTACGTGACCGGCAACTGAAAGAACGAGACCGACAGACGCAGATGCTGGATCTTCCAGGCGCAGTGCACTGTGCGCTGCTACGCCGCAAAACAGTGCTCGAGCTTTTCGTCCTTTGAACTTCCGTTCTACAAGTGTCCGTGCGGACATTAGTGCTTTCATGCCGAAATGGGCGAGCCCAAAAGGATATTTCAGCATTTGCGGCGGTTTTAAAAGTGCGGACGAGAGCTCGTCCCAGTCAGGATTCAAGCTGTTAAAGAGTTTTCTATATGCTGCAGAGTCTTCTTCCAAATGCGCGGCAGTTTTTTCTATGGAGCGATGAAATATGACTGCTGCTCCATCTTCAAACGGATGCGCGAAAGGAAAATCGGCGTGTATCCATTTGAGCCCATATTTTTCTAAGGGCAGTGTTCGAAAGAAGGGAGAGCCGATTGCCAGGGGATGTATGGAAGAGCAAATGTCGTGTTTGAAGCCCGGTAATGTCAGAGGCAGGGTGCGGCAGGCACCCCCGATGGTTGACTGCGCTTCCAAAATAAGTACAGACATGCCAGTCGCTGCCAGAGTGATTGCGGCTGATAGACCGTTTATGCCAGAACCGATCACTACTGCGTCGTAGGAGTTCCTTTTGGCACGCTCTTTGATGTTGGCAGTCACTCTTTGTTTAATTACCTAATCGATGCCGAAAAGACCTTTGATCTTCTCTGCCGGCGAAGTTTTTGGACGATAGAATTCCCCTGTCCAACCCATCGGTGAGGCGCTGGCGCTATCAAGATTTTGATTGCTGCCTGCCATTTGCATAATGGTGGCAAGCACGTTTTTAGCCGTTTCTACGGCGCTCTTTTCTGGCTTCAATTCAGGCGATTCGTAACTTGATGTGCCTGGTTTCAACTTGCCTATAAATCGTCCGTACTCTTCATTTACGCTTATAAGAGGAATACTCAATACGTCAGCTTTGTTGGCGGCAGCCACCTGACTGAGGAGCTGACGAGTTTCGATGGCATCCCAACAAAATACTTGCTTGCGCTCGATCAATCGTTTGATTTCCGCGACCGCATCCTCATATTTTTGAGCCTTCATCAGCACTGCGTAGTCGATGCCGTGGCCTTCGATTGCCTCTCGCGCAGAGAATTCGCTGGTTTTGATGAGAGTCTCCAAAAGAACCTTGCCACAGTGTCCCAGCACAGCTATCGAGACAAGCTTCTGAGCGTTGCCATCAGAGACGATGTCCGTTGCTCGCAGCGAGAGAATCACCCACTCGGCAGAATCAGCGGCAAATCGCGCCCAGATGATTGATCGATTGCGGTCTTTTGGATTTGGGTGTGCAGCTTGTGTTTGTTTTTCTTGCATGGCTGTGTTGGTTGGCTGTTGATAATTGTTCAGCCGACCTGGGTCGACTAATAGCCAAATTTTAGCCGCGACGGACTAGCGTGAAATTAACGCCATGACATTCTGCTGAAACTGTCCTGGTTGCCCAAAATGAAAAGATTTCTAAGCAAGCAATTTCATGACATAGCGAACTAGAACAAGTAAGAGGAAAGTAACGGTCAAAACTTCCAGCAGGCGAATCTTCGAACCTTCCCGTTTCAGACGGCTTGGAACGTCGATCAACGCCCAAAGAACGAAGAAAAACGCTGCTAGTCCACCAACAAGGAAGTAGCCGGCGTCCTTGACGAGGAAGGGATCACCTTCGTTTTTCATGCGGACTAGATAGAGGCGGTGAGGCATCAACCTTTCGCCGGAAGCTTTATCTTTCAAGGCTGCTTGCGACTTTTGAGTGAATTTGTCTTCGCCATTATCCAGATAAATTACTGTGTGCTCTTTCGGCGTGGCGCCGGGTAAGACCTGCGCATCGCGGTCGAATCCATGAATATAGAAATCGCGAGATCTGAAGCCATCTACCGATTTCTCTGTGCCGAATGTAGTTAGGCACTTAATCGAGCACTTGTCTGCTTTGGTTTCATCGACCCAGGTGGCGCCTGTTCCGAGGAAATCGAGCACTTTCTTCTGAGTGTCAGCGCCGCCGAAAATGTACGAGAGGCCGACGTCGAGCGAGACCGATTGAAGAATAATGGGCTCTGCTCGCCCGGTGATTGGGTTTACCCATTTCGAAACCAGTTGAGTTTTCCAACGCTCGGCATTGGAAGGATACGTGCCCTTGAGCTTGAAGTAGTTTTGCGCAAAATCAACGATGCGCATCATGCCATCGATGACGCGCCACTCTACGGCAGTTTTGGCGTAGAGCTTGCCGCCGTCTTGCGCAACAAGCTGGTCGTCGACGAATTGATACCACTTCTCGCGAGGTACGAAATAACCTTCAATCACCTTTTGAGCATCTAGCAAGCCGTTGGTGATGAGCACGTAAGGCACTTTTGCTTCAGCGCCGTTGATATTCATCTTCACTTCTTTGTCGTTCAAAATTGAGACGCTGACTGTCTTATCGAGTGAAGTGTATGTTGTTCCGACTCGCCCATAGACTTCCGCGTCCGACTTAACTCCTTTTGTCGCGCTGTTCTTGACCAGCGTTTGCATCCACAAAGAGGCGCCGACTAATAACAAGAGCGAACAAATCGCGGGGATGATGATATGACCCCAGCGCCCCAAAGTCTTGAGCATACGGACTTTGAAGGTGGCGCGAGTTTTTGGTCCACCAGCCCCGGACTCGTCGGGCATTGCATCCAATTCGAGTTCGAGTTCTTTGGTTGCCTTGAAGTTATCGCGCTTGCGGAATCCATCGGCGCCGCCATAACCGGCCTGCTGGGCAAAGTCGATGCGTTCGCCTGCTGTAGGTCTGGCACGTCTTTCCAGCCATCCGGCATAGCCATCGCGGAATCGTTTTGTGAGTGGATCGCCGGTGCCCAAACCGTCTTCTGCATTTTGAACAGCGCGAGCGTACATTTGACCGGCTTCGTCAGAGCGACCGAGAAGCTCATAGGCAGTGGCTAGCCTGTAGGAGATGACGATCATGTCAGGGTCATGTCTGCCCAGCATCTTTTCGCCAAGGTGCAGTAACTTCTCGAAAACGGGCGCAGCCCTTTCGAAGTCATCAAGAGCGCAATAAACTTCGCTCAATTTTTGTAGGCAATTAGCCATGTCAGGGTCGAGCGAGCCCTGCGGAGTTTCCAGTAGTCCAATAGCCCTGGTTAAAAGCTGTTCAGCATCGGCATAGCGTTGCGCGGCTACGGCTTTATCCGCATCCGCGATCAAGACCTGGACCTCATCCGGTCCCCAATCTAGATTGTCGATATCCATGCCACCAGGCTTTTCTTAGCGCTTTTGATAAAAGACCCCGATTTCAATTCTATACGAGTGCTCATGTACTTTTACTGCTTGACCATCCTTATGAGTTCTTCTAATGCTTATTTGATTATGCTTTTTTGGTGCGGCTATAATCTGTGCGATGAAGACCGCGCGTTTGCTCGCCGCCCTCGCGGGTGGCAAATCGAGTCCGTATAGCCGTGCCGCCGAATTTCGGGCATCCGATTTCGTCTGGATGATGCTTGCTGTAGTTACCTTTGCCTTTCTCGCATTCGCACCTGCCTCCATGGCAGGTGGTTCGCCTGATTTAAATGCGCTCGAAACTCGCTTTTTTGAGCACACCTATCCTCAGGACACAACGGAAGATAGATTGACAAGGCTAGAGAAGATGGTCTTTGGCGAAGCGCGCACCGGTGATGACCAGAGCCGCCTTCAGCAACTTGTTAATGCCGTGCCCGCTCAAAAGAGCGATGATTCCGGACAGTCTCAGTCGCCTGGGCAAGGTGGGCAAAACAATCAGACCAGCCAGGCTCAGTCAAATGACGGTTCGAATGCCGGTGGGCAAGCGGATGATTCCGACACCGCAAGCGGCACTGATTACCCGCGGGTAACTGAGCTTGAGACCGTGCTTCTTGGAAAACCTTATAAAGGCGAGCCGATTAAGCATAGGTTGGACCAGCTAGAACTCAAAGCGTTCGGCAAAACACACTCGAATGAAGATCTTGCTGACCGTGTCGACAGAATTGCTCAGTACGCGGACAAGAAATTCAACGGCAGTCAAAATTCGGCGTTCTATCAAACCGAGCCAAGAAACGGAAGTATCGAACAGAAAGTTGCCTGGTTGGAGACGCAGATTGAAGGTCAAGCTTTTCCGCAAAAACCGATGATTGAAAGATTGCGTCCGCTCGAAAAGGCGATGTTTCCTACGGATCCGACCGACATTCACGCATCGATTCCTGAGCAAGTAAATATGCTGATGAGCGCAGTTGAGCTCTTGCACAAACAGCAAGCAGGTCAAGCTGCAGGCGATCAAGAATTGAATATTGCGCCCCTTGTCCAAAACCCGCAGCAACAGCAGCAGTATCAACAACAACAGTATCGGCAACAGCAGGCTCCACAGACTGCTTACGCAAGACACAACAATTACAATTCCGACCTTCAGCGCGAGTTTGAAGACGATAGCGCACCAGCTCCGGCGCAAAACTATTCGGCCAGTTATCGCCCGCAGCAACAGCAGCCGCAAGCCTACGGGCAGAGCCAACCTTCGTATACTCAATCTCAGGGCTACAGCAGTCAATACGCACAGCAACCGGCCTATAATCAGCAGACTCAAGCATCGAACAGCACGCAAAAGAATCACGGTCATCCATTCTTTCGTGGCTTGGCGAAAGCTCTCGGTGAGGTTGGCTCTATGGTCGGCACCAGCATGATGTCCGGCGGAATGTACGGCGGCGGATATGGTATGCCGATGGGCGGTTACGGTATGGGTGGTTACGGCATGGGTGGCGTGCCGGGCGGCGCTGTTTTTGGATTTCCATAATTCATAAAGAGAGTTTGCGGCAACGAATGAATGCCGATAACATAACGAGCGATATCAGAAGCGAGCTTCCGCAGAATTCTCCTGCCGATGCCGCCGGCGAAAAGACGTTGAAGAAGGTGACTAATCGCCTCATTCCGTACATGTTTTCGCTCTACATTCTTTCCTACCTTGATCGAATCAATGTGTCGTTTGCCGGATTGCAGATGTACACAGACTTGAAAATGACCGATGAAGCTTTTGGATTCGGTTTGGCGATTTTCTTCATTGGTTATTTTCTTTTCGGAGCTCCGGGCAATCTGGCTATGGAGAAACTCGGCGCTCGCAAGTGGATTTCCGTAATTATGGTCGTCTGGGGTGCGATAACAATGGCGCTTGCTCTGGCGAATTCTATTCACTCCTTTTATGTGCTTCGCTTCTTTCTTGGCGCAGCCGAAGCAGGCTTTTTCCCAGGAATGATTCTTTATCTTACTTATTGGTTTCCTGAAAGACAGAGAGGCGTTGCGGTCGCAAAATTCATGGCGGCGATACCGGCGGCTGGTGTCCTTGGCGGACTCATTTCATCGAAGATTCTCGAGATGGGTGGCATCATGGGATTGCCGGGCTGGAAGTGGTTGTTTTTAATCACGGGTTTTCCATCTGTATTGATGGGCATCATCACGCTATTTTTCTTGACCGATAAGCCGGAGAATGCGAAGTGGTTGACCGATGAGGAAAAAATTTGGCTAAAAGCCGAAGTGGAAAAAGATCGCTTAAAGGCTGCCGCATCGAAAGACTCGGTAAAACTTTTCAACAGCGAAACAACAGGCTCGTTGGTTTTACTTTCACTTCTCTATTTTTCATTGACGCTCGGCATGTACGGATTTCAGCTCTGGCTGCCCAAAATCATCAAAGGTTTTGGTGGACTGAGTGATGGTCAAACTGCGTTAGTTACTGTTTTGCCGGCAATTTTTCAGGCCGTTGGCATGATCTTCATCGCCAAAAGTGCCGAGCGCACTGGTGAGCGGCGGCTGCATGTGGCCACATCTGCGTTTATTGCGGCGGCAGGATTTGTTCTTACGAGTTTGATCGACAATCCTTGGTTGTCCCTTGTCACACTCAGTATCACTGCCTTCGGTATTTGGGGCACCGTAGGTCCTTTCTGGTCTCTCGGTACTTCTCTTTTGCCTGCTCGAATCAAGGCTGCCGGTATTGGTTTTGTCAATTCCACGGGAAATCTCGGCGGCTTTGTCGGACCATACATTGTTGGCGCCATCAAGCAATCTACCGGCAGTTTTCACTATGGGCTTTATACAATGGCTGCTTCACTTATTCTTGCCGGACTGCTGTCATTCTTCAGTGAAAAACTTTTGAAAAAAGGCACGCGAATCGAAACTTAGTTTCATCACCAAAAGAGGAAGAAAAATGCTCTTCAATGCGAAAAAATCACTGGTTCTGTCAATTGCGCTTTCTCTTTTGATTGGAGGCTTTTCGGCTGTTGCGGCTAAGGATGAATTTTTGCCAGGTCCGGACAACCTGATCATCGAGGGGGTTCCTCCCGTGCCACTGAATATAGTGTCCGGATGCGAGCGCTATACCAATTTCAGAAATGCATTTGTTGCGAGTTGGCATCCAAAGAAAAGAGAGATGCTCATCAACACGAGATTTGGCGACACCCAGCAAGTGCATGTCGTAAAGACGCCCATGGGCGCGCGCACTCAGCTCACGTTTTTTCCGGATAGAGTTTCCGGTGGCGCCTACCAGCCGGTCGATGGAGACTATTTCGTTTTCACCAAAGATAAAGGTGGTGACGAATTTTTCCAATTCTATAAATACGATCTTGCTACGCGTGACGTTGCTTTGATCACAGATGGAAAGTCGAGAAATACAAGCGGTCGTTTTTCAAAAGATGGCAGAGTGATTGTATATAACTCTAGTCGCAGAGATGGAAAAAACAACGATATCTATATCGTAGATCCTAGAGATCCAAAAACAGATCGTCTCCTGGCGCAGGTGAAGGGCGAAGGCTTTTCGGTAAGTGATGTTTCGTATGACGGAAAGACTGTTGCAGTGAACGAAGAAGTTTCGATCAATGAAAGTTATCTTTGGCTGGCAGATGTAGCCACTGGGAAGATGACGGCATTGACCGAGAGAAAACCCGGCGAGCAGACGAGCTATCAGTCCATTCGTTTTGCCCCGGATGGAAAGGGACTGTATGTCACCACAGACAGTGGCTCAGAATTTATGACATTGAGTTATCTTGATCTTGCTACCAAAAAGTTGAAACCTTTGACGAGCGATATTAAGTGGGATGTTCAAGAATTTGACCTGTCTTACGATGGCAAAATGATCGCCTTTGTGGTCAACGAAGACGGCTTTAGCAAGCTCTATTTGATGGATACTGCCAGTGGAAAATATTGGGCACCAAAAGACATACCGCTTGGTGAAGTGCATGGTCTGGACTGGCATAGAAATGGTCGCGATCTGGCATTCCAAGTTCAGAGCGCCCGTATGCCAAACGACATCTTCTCTTTGGATGTGAAATCAAATAAGGTCGAACGTTGGACGGAATGCGAAACCGGCCTAGTGGCAGCAGAGAAATTTTCAGAGCCTGAACTGATCAAATGGAAAAGCTTCGACGGCAAGGACATTTCGGGTTTTTATTACAAGCCGGATGCCAAATTCACTGGACCGCGTCCTGTCATTGTCGTTATACATGGTGGACCCGAAGGTCAGTCCCGCCCAGGATATCTAGGTCGTCTAAATTATTACTTGAGCGAGTTAGGTGTAGCTCTAATTTTCCCCAACGTCCGCGGTTCGGCTGGCTATGGCAAAACGTTCTTGAAGCTGGACAACGGCTTTAATCGTGTCGACTCATATAAAGACATCGATGCGCTTTTTGACTGGATTTCTAATCGCAAAGACCTTGATTCTAAGCGTCTTATGGTCACTGGCGGAAGCTACGGTGGTCATATGACGTTGGCGATATCAACGTTTTATCCAGAGCGTATAACTTGCGCGGTTGATGTTGTCGGTATGTCTAACCTGGTAACTTTTTTAGAGCACACTCAAGAATATCGCCGCGATCTCAGAAGAGTGGAATACGGAGATGAGCGCGATGCAAAAATGCGCGAATTTCTAGAAAGTATTGCACCGCTCAAAAAGGTGGACAAAATCAGCAAGCCCCTATTCGTGGTCCAGGGAGAAAACGATCCACGTGTGCCGGCAAGCGAGGCCCGGCAAATTGTAGATGCCACTAAAAAGAGTGGCGTGCCTGTTTGGTATTTATCTGCTAAAGATGAAGGGCATGGATTTGCAAAGAAAAAGAACAGCGACTATCAGTTTTACTCAACGGTAATGTTCGTACAAAAATACCTTCTGAACGCCGTCAGCTCATCGAAGGAGGCAAATGAATCGATTGCTCGATAGAGCAATATCTGTCGTTGCGGAGTAGGATAGAAGAAGTGGAATAACCTGACCGCAAGGTCTTATCGTAAAGTAGCGCCTAATGTCTTCACCCTCATCAGTTTCCGTTTGCGAGTTGCCACTTTTCCCGTTGCCGGACGTTGTGTTGTTCCCGGGACGACCTCTGCCTCTCCATATATTTGAAGATCGCTACAGGTTGATGATTAACACTGTGCTCGAGGGCGATAGAAAGTTTGGGGTCTTGCTTTGGAATCCGACAATCTCTAAATCGGTGAACATAGGCTGTGCGGCCGAAATTGGTGAAGTTGTAAAACTCAAAGACGGGCGTATGAACATCATGACCGTTGGGCTACAGCGGTTTCGCATAGTAGAGATTGTAAGACAGCTTCCGTATCTGGTCGGTAAAGTTGAATGGCTTGATGACTCTAGACCTGACGCTGACACACTTGCAATAGGTGATCGAGTCGATAAGACCTTGAGAGACGTCGTAAGACTTGCTAACAAGCTTACCCACAAAGAAAATATCATTCCTGATGATCTACCGACAGACCCCGTATTGCTTTCGTTCTGGGTAGCATCGCTGTTTTTCAATTCTTCAGATGATCGCCAGGACCTGCTGGAGCTTTGCGATACATCGGCACGGCTTAAAAGAGAATTGCAATTGCTCGACACATTGAAGGGCGAGCTGGCTGCAAGAGCTGCTATAGAAGACGCTTTTAGATCCTAGCGCTGGTCTTTTCGTTTGGGATTGAGCGAATCAAATCCGAAGTCAATCGGAGTCAATGATTGTGTGCATTGCATGCAGCCAGGACCGCTATAGAAGCGTCCGCACACTTCGCAAACTTGCTCGGCTTGCTTTGCCTTTCTTTCTTCGATTGCGCGTGCTTGAGACGGCGTTGGAGGCTTAGGCGCCGGTGGTGGTGCAGCATCAGGTGGGGGCGGGGCTGCGACGGCAGGCTGCTGCGGTGGCAGGGGAACATGCTGCTGAACCGGTGGTGCCGTGTACACAGGCTGCTGGACCGGTGGTGCCTGATAGACCGGTTGAGCGGGTTGTTGATAATGTTGTGGTGGTGCTGAATAAACAGGCTGTGCAGGAGCAGGAGGTGGTGGCGGCGCCGGTTGCTGTTGAACTGCCGGTGGTGCCTGTTGCATCGGAGCTGAAACTGCTTGAGCAAGTGCCGGTTGTGGAACCGATTGTTGAACCGATTGATGAACCGGTTGCGGAACTGATTGCGGCTGATGTTGTGGCTGTTGCTGATGTTGTGGTGGTTGCTGCTGTTGCGACTGCATTTGCTGCTGGTTTTGCGGTTGCTGCTGTTGATGATACTGGTGCTGCACTCCCGGTAACTGCCCGGACTGAGCGACCGGAATTTGTTGAGATTGAGTTTGCGGGCTGACCGCTGTCGAGGGTGAATAGGCTGTGCTCTGTGGTGGTGTCTGATATGCAGCGCCATTGTTCTGTGGCTGTGCATAATTACCACTCTGTGCCTGCTGATACGCTGATTGCTGCGGATTGTTTGCGGAAGTTTGCGACTGCGCATATGCTACTTGCGGCGGGCTGTTGTTGGACGTTTGCGACTGACCGTACGCTATTTGTTGAGCATAAGCCGCTGGCTGAGCTTGGATTGGTTGCGTCTGAGGCGGCGGCGCTGGAGGCGCTGCGACTGCAACAGGAGCAGGAGCCTGAGTGACTTGTTGTGAGTAGGCTGGCTGTGGTTGGACAACCGCGGCAGCGACAGGAGTTGGAGCTGGAGTGGCAGGACGCGCGATTTTTTGACGCAATCGAGCCAGGTTGTTGGCCATAGTGGCAACGGCCGGGTGCTCATTGCCGAGCAGTGACTGATAGATCGAAAGCGCTCGGGTACCAAGCGCTTCAGTCTTTTCAAATTTGTTTTGTTCGTAACAAAGGGCCGCTAGAAAATTGCAGGTTTTCGCTACTTCAATGCTGGTGCGACCGAATAAAGCTTCTTTGACTTGAATGCCTTTGGCGTATGCCGCTTCTGCCTGGGGAAAACGTTTTTGAGCAGCGTACACTTTGCCTAGACTGTCGAGACCGAGAGCGAAACGGGCGTCATGGTGGCCCGCTTGGTCGGCTGCGGCCAAAAGTTGAGTCCAGAGAGACTCGGCAGTGGCGAAGTCGCCACGTGCCGCTGCCGCTTCGGCAGCATCTTTGTATTGGTCCCAGGTTGTGTTCACGAAGGTTAGGGTTGAGTTTTTAATAGCGAGGGTGTGCCCTCTGCTCTCATCAATAGTAGCTATGCAGATAGCAGAAACCGCCCAATCTTAGAGGTTAGATTGGATACGTGTCCCAGCGGCAGCGTGCTAAATTGAATCACGCAAAAGGTCCACAAACTGGATATGCCCATGAAACCCGCAAGTAACGCACTAATTATTAGCTTTCTACTATTGTCTGGATTAAGTAATGGCGTTTGTGCCGAAGAAACCAGCCAAACTCCGCAAACACCCGCTGCAGAAGAGTCGGCCGTAAAACTGCCTGCTTTTCTGGAGACTTTGAAGTCTGCCAAGCTGGTTGAAGACTCCAGAGTGCCGGCGAATGCCCCGAAAAGCGACTTGAGAAAGGCTTTCGAGGAGGCAGCCAAGGCAGGAGTTGGCGTAAAGTCCGATGTTATCTGGCTTACGCACAATGCCTCTCCAGCTGGGCGGCTTTACGCTGTTTCACTGCTTAAAAAACTCGACCCGCAAACGGCAAAGAGCACACTGGAGGAGTTTAAGCAGGATCGAGAGAATGTCTCCTACAAGCATGGCGGTGAGGTAGTGCATTACAGCGTCGGTGAAATCGCTATCGACCAGTTAAGCGCGCATCCCATCATCGTTATCGACTTGCCTTAAAAAACTGCACTTTCGTAAAACGATTGTCCTTCATGAACTTTGGGCGGTATTAATTGTGAACCCAGGAAACCGTCTATAGCTGTCTTGAATTCCGGACAGATTTCGGCTGACCTTCGAAATTGAGATGGGAAGATCCCCACCCCGGCGCTGGTCGTCCCGAGCGGCTTTAAGCGGGTGTGACCTGACTTTTATGCATTGAAAACTTGATTCTGAGCCGTTCTGGGGGCTTTGACTACCTTGAGTTAGGCGCCGAAAAGACGCGCTGGTTTGGTCTTTGATTAGAAAACTGGTACTTGGAAAATAATCTAGCTCTGATATCTTCTTGACAAGGGCGTATATATTTGCGGCAAGGACCTCAGCATGTCATCGACTAACGGAAGCGGCCGATTCGGCTTGCATATGGGCGCGCTACAAAAACTGACCGGTTGGGCTCAGCGCAAAACATCTTCGAGAAATAGTCACGGGCTGAATCGCGCTCGTTATTTTGTACTTGCGGGCGACACATTGGAAAAGATCGCCGAAAAAAGTCTTGGAGATATCAGATTCGTCGGTCTGCTCGTCACGATTAACAGGACGATGGTCAAAATGACGGGAGAAGGTAGTTCTCGCGCACCATACATTCAGCCCGGCACATCAATTTATTTGCCGACTCAAGAAGAGCAGGATGTCTATCGCGCCAACTTTATGGCCAAGCATTCGAGAGACTCGCAAGATTCGAAGGATTCATTTTCAAGAAGGGAATCAAGAAGCGATCTTGAGGCAGTAAGGATGCCGAAGGTCGTCTTTGCTGAATCCGCTACTGCATTTGATGAAGAAGCTCCGGCTCCGAAGATCATTTTCGACCGAGAGGAAATAACGAAGAAAGCAGCCGCAGAAATACTTGCGCAAGCTGAGCCGGAAATCGAAGACATAGACAAAGACAAAGATAACGCAATCTTTGAGCCCGAGGAGCTGAGCGACGCGATTGGTGCTGTGGTTCAACTGGCTGATTGTTGCAGGGTTTTGATTAACGAATCGACAACCAACAATGATGAATTTCACATCAAGTTAGAAGCGTATATCAGAAATTCGTGGACCACAATTGCTGCATATTATTCTCAGAACAATCGCATCGCCAGAGTGATGTATCGAACTGATGGTCGGCGAAAGCAGATAGACATGCAGCTACCTTCATCTGTCGTAAAAGAAATGGCCGAAGAAGATTTCATGCACAACTGGGAGCGTCACTACCGCGGATATATGATGCAACAGCCATCTAGCATCTGGCTTGAATTCCCGGCTCGAACGATCTAAATTTGTTTTACTGGATCAATCTGACTGTAGCTGCGATTCTTGCGGCTTAACATAGGGCGTGGAGCAAAATTTTGTTTTTCAGATACTTGTTTCGTGATTGGGGACCACTGCTAGGTGGACTGATCATGATGACCGCAGTTTATCTCATGGTGAGCCAGTTTGTATATGTACAACAGGCTCACAGCAGTAGAACTTGGACGCCTGTTGATGCGCAGGTGGTGACATTCAAATCCGCCATTGAAGCCGGTGCAAAATACGATGCCATCGATGAATTGCTTACAAAAATATTTCTTCCTGACTATTTCGGACGTCCGAAGATTGCATTTGAATTCACCGTCAATGGTGTCACTTATGCCGGCGTAAATTACACTTGGACAATTGATCCCCTAGGGCCAAAAGATGACGACATTAAAAGAGAGCATCCTTTGGGCTCAACTATTACAGCCTATTACGACCCTTCAAATCCTAAGGAATGTGTTATTCAAACTGGCTTTGGGCCTCACTTTTATATCGTTGTCATTGGTGCAGTCATAATCTTCTGTGCAGGGCTATATATTATTCAGAAACCAAGAGAACTGATATAACTATCGAACTTACAGGGAATTGATTCAATGCACATGCAAAAAACAAATGGTCTTATTAGACATCTGATTTTCTCTGCCGTCTGTGCGGCGACAGTTATCTCTTTTCCTCTCTCTTCAATTGGTGCAAATAATCCAACCGAGTCGTGGACGGTTGGTCGCGGAGAAGCTAATGGAAAGCCAATTTTTGTTCGTATAAATATGGCAGTCAAACCTGGCGATCCGAAATATCAGTTCAGAGCAGTTTATGCAATCGACTTCTTGCATCCAACTAGAGACGGCCGTCCGGAAAAGGACGAAACCGCAAAAGCCAATGAGGTCGAAGACCAGCTCAATCAGCTGATTGCGCAGAAAGACAGCGGTAAATTTGTAGCGGTGCAAACACACAATGGAGTTCGCAAGTTTCTCTTCTATGTCGAATCGGAGAAGGTTGCTCATGACGCGGAAAATGCGCTGAAGGTACCGAAAGACTACAAAGTAAATCTGACCGTTGCCAGCGATCCAAGCTGGATGGTGTATGGAAAGATTCGCAGCGAACACGAACGCGTACACGCCAAGAAGTAGTTTTTACTAAGACCGCAGCTACGAAACGATGTACTCCGTTTCGACTTCTTCGCGCACAAAAGAAGGCGTTGTATCATCGCCAAGGTTGACGAAACGCCCTGAAATAGCCGGCACCTTTTCACCGGGCAGAATGATGCCTCGCAGATTCAGTGGATCAACTGACGATACTTCGATAGATTTCAGCACATCTGTTGATTGATCTCGATTGGCTCTTAATGATTCCAGAGCTGCCGGAAGTGCATATTGCTCGCCGGAAAAACCTGCTACAAATCTTCCGCCGCGCAATTCTCCGCGAGCTTCCATTCGTCGCAGGACTGTGAGCATTTCGCGCCATGTAGGTGCTGTTGTCTCGCGAGTAAGTAAGTCTTTGAAAAGAACTCCGTAGCGATTCAGCAATGTCATGCAAGCGCTCTCGATGGCGTCTCTTTCATCGTCACCAGTAAGTTCGCCAAGCACAGACCAGCGTCCAGTAGCGTTTCTCGGTCGTAAATCTCTGGCGCTGCCTTGTCCACTTCGGCGTTTTGGATCTATTAGTGCACGCAAATTGTCAAAACCGTCCGCGGTGGCAAGTCCAGCGGCAACTAGTTCCCACAATGCAGCTTCAACTTCTGCCTTAAGCAATCCCGTAAATCTTGTGAGATCGTTGAAAAATAAGGCGCCGCGCTCACTAAGATGTTTGACTACTAACCGAGCATTGCTGGTCAAACAATATTGATCGATGTCTTCTGCCGAACGTCTACAGTAAGAAATCCAGTCGCACTCTTGTCTAACGAAGAAAGTCATAGGTGAAACGCTGCTGGGTATAACACGCCTGCCGCCGGCTTCTCGGATGCTTGGATCTGTGCTGGAGAGCATGACGACGGTTTTAACCTTTGTCGCTTCTACTGGTTTTGACTCAACCTGATTCTGTCCTTGCTTTTCTGTAACTTCACTGTTGAGCTTGATATTTCGAGCAATCGGCATGCCATATCGCTTGAAAGAGAAGCGCTTGGGCTGCGGAATTACAGCTGCTACCGTGGCTGGGTGCGGAGAAATTCTTCCCCAACCGATAAAACCAGTCATACATAATTGATCTAAATCTTCAGGAGCATATTTCCTGACGCGCTTAGACAAAATTTGGGATTCCCAAGCATTTGCCGGAAGTTCAAAGCCTTGTAATTGACTGAGTACTTGCTGCAGTCCACGAACGCCGACCAATTGGGTTCCGGGTGCGACATGCTGCCATCTCGCCAGGAAGAGCATGAATTCTTCTTTGGTGACTGGTCTTATTTGACGGCGTAGTCCGTCAACAGTCAGGCGATGAATGCGTGCCAGTAAGCGACGATCGCACCACTCTTCTTCTAAACCGGTAAACTTTCCACGCAGTATTGAACCTTGGGATTCTATTCGAAGGAGAGATAAGTCGATGTCGAATTGCGGCACAGCAAGCAAATCGGCGATTGCCGCTGCGGTTACCGGACCGAGATAATTCATCCAGCCTTTCACCATGAAGTCGATAGCATCTTCTTGGGTGAGTTCTTTCTCTTGAATATCAGGAAGCTCTTCCTCGAAAGTTGCCGTTGGAAATATTTTGAGAAAGGCTGCTTTGCGCTCGGTTGCAACCCAATAGTCATTGCCAGCAAAAGTAGCTACCCCGGCTCTTCTTTGCTTCATCAACTCCCGGAAGTGAATACTCCATGCTGTCAAGCCACTCTCTCTAACAACCAATGCCAGATGAGGTGGTGCACCAATTACTGTGTAAAGGAAATCGTGCAAGTCGTCATGATTTCTTACGTCTGGCCAGGCTTCCATCCTTACCTGGCAAATCGCATATTCATCTAGGCGTCCAGTTGTGGATGCAATAGAGTCGGGCAAAACCCGCCTCAATTCGACTGCGCGTGCACGCCTTTCTTCCAGAGGGGCATCGTCAAGATATGCATATGGATTGGCATTCAAAATTTCGTGAGAAAAAACGGATGGCGCCGGCGTGTCAATTGCATGTGTGGCGATCTCTCCGTTTTTCAAACTTGTTAAGAGCTCGATAAACCCTTCTAAATCAAGCGCTTCGGTCAAGGCATCTTTCATGGTTTCCTTGATTAGAGGGTGATTGGGAATTTCAATTTCGCCGGAAATATTGTCCTGACACGCAGCAGCTTTCGGAAAGACTGCTGTGAGCAGATCTTCTGCGCGCATTCGTTGAATTTGCGGAGGGACTTTCTTGCCGCCCTGGAAGCGAAGAAGTGCGAGCGATCTGTTCGCCGCCCAGCGAAAACGCGTGGCGAATAATGGCGACTGAAGAATTGCTTGTTCTAATACGCCTACTACTGTCTCCAGACTCAGAAATTGGAAAACATCTTCAAGCGGGAAACTGTGCCTTTCTGAAAGTGCTATGTTAATGCCGTTTTCGGTAGCTTGAGCTTGAAGCTCCAAGTCGAAGTTGCGACAGAATTTTTTTGTGAGAGCCATTCCCCACGCTTTGTTGATGCGACTGCCAAAAGGTGCATGAATTACCAATTGCATGCCGCCAGCCTCATCAAAGAAGCGCTCGGCAATAATTAGCTTTTTCGATGGAACACCTCCTAATAATGCTTGTCCTTCAAGCACATAGGAAACCGCTTGCGAGGCAGCATCACGGCTCAAGCCGCAAGCGTCCACCAACCATTTTTCCGCTTTCTTCGAGCTAGGCGGTGTGTCGTCATCTTCGCTCGTTGATAAGGCACGCCTGCTAATTTCTTCTCGAAGTCCAGATAACTGATCGGAGAGTTCTTTGGTTCTTCCTGGTGCTTCTCCGCGCCAGAAAGGTACAGTCGGCGGGGCTCCGTTCGCATCTACCACCCAGACCTTGCCGCCTTTACCTTCAATCTTGGTGATCATCCAAGATGTCGTGCCAAGCAACATAACATCGCCGGCAGAGCTTTCGACAGCGAAGTCTTCATCTAGAGTACCGACCATTAAACCTTCCGGTTCAGTCAGCACAGTAAACATGCCCGTCTCTGGAATGGCACCTGCATTTGTGACCGAAGCGAGTAGACTGCCGCGTCTCGCTTTTATTATTCCGTTGACCCGGTCGCGTTGTAAAAAGGCACCATACCTAGCTCGTACGTCTGAAAGCCCAGTGGAAAGCATTTCCACAACATCGTCAAATTCGCTTCTTTCTAAATCGCGAAATGGATAAGCACGCTTTACCAATTCGAACAGCTCGTCTTCTTTCCAATCTTGTGTCGAGCAGGCAGCGATTAATTGCTGGCACAGAACATCAATGGAATTTTTCGGAATGATCAGCCGGTCGAGATCACCCTCATTGATTGATTTGATGAGAGAAGCGCACTCTAGCAAATCGTCCCTGGTTGTAGCAAACAGTCTGCCTTTAGGAATTGCACCCCGCCAGTGACCGGCGCGTCCAATGCGTTGTAGTGCCACAGCAATATTGCGAGGCGAACCTATTTGGCAAACCAGATCAATTGCACCGACATCTATCCCTAATTCAAGTGAAGCGGTCGCAACCAGGGCTTTAAGCTCGCCGGCTTTGAGCCGTCTTTCTGCTTCCAGTCGAAGTTCGCGTGATAGGCTGCCGTGGTGCGCAACAATGAGACTGTTGGCTTCTTCTTCGCCGACGTCCTCCGCAAGCATCTCACCTAAGTCGTGGGCAATACGCTCCGCTAACTTTCTCGTGTTGGCAAAAATAAGAGTTGATGTGTGCGTTTTGATCAGCCCAAAAAGCTTCTGATAGATTTCGTCCCAAAGTTCGTTGGAGCAAACTGCGCCTAATGGCGAATCGGGAGTTTCTACGGCGATGTCGAGCTGGCGTTTGTGACCGACATTTACTATGTGCGGCATCGGCCGACCGTTGCCGGAGAGAAATTGAGCAGTTATTTCTATTGGCTTTTGTGTTGCAGAAAGTCCAATTCGGTTCGGGCTTTTCCAGGTCAGTGCTTCAAGACGCTCAAGCGAAAGCGACATGTGCACGCCACGTTTGTCATCAGCGAGCGCGTGAATTTCGTCGACGATAACTGTCTCAACGTCGCGTAGAATCGCCCTGCTTTTTTCCGCCGTTACCATGATGTACAGCGATTCTGGTGTCGTAACCAGAATGTGCGGTGGACGCTTCAACATTGTGCGGCGTTCAATCGCGAGTGTGTCTCCCGTCCTCACCATGGTTCTGATTTCCGGCATGAGGAGATTTTTCTCCATTGCCAGATCAAAAATTTCTTTTAGCGGCTTCTGGAGGTTTTTCTCCACGTCATTGCTCAACGCTTTGAGTGGAGAGATGTAGACTACTTCGGTGCTATTTGAAAGATTGCCCGAAAGCGCTTTTCGAACAAGTTTGTCTATGCAGACGAGAAATGCTGCAAGTGTTTTTCCCGAACCTGTTGGAGCTGCAATCAGGGTTGTCTCGCCGGCAAGAATATGTGGCCAGCCGGCTATCTGTGGTTCTGTCGGTGTGCCGAAGCGGGAGCAAAACCACTCTGATACCAGAGGGTGTGCCCAATCAAGTGCCTCGCAGCGAGGCTCTGGAGAGTTTACCGTCGAAACATCCATAGGCGTTCATTGTAGGTGTTGAGGTGATTTCCCGCTAGGTAAGCCGATTTACAAGCAAAATTTATGCAAAGCCATCCAAAGACCCACCGAATCTGGCGGAGCCTCCAATTGACCTGCATTCGAATCGACTACCGTACATAAATACGGTACCAGAACTTTCGAAATTTGCAATGGATTTTTTGAAAGCTGGAGGTGCAACCGGCGACTCACTGGGCAAAACACAATAGAATAGTGCGCTGAAGCCGATGGCTTTAGCCAGGGTACATGCAGGTGGGGGCATAAACCCAATGAGTCAGGATTTCGATAGAGCCAGGCAAGAAGCCGAAAAGTGCTTGGCGCAGGGAAATTTTGCGCAGGCTGAGGCGTCTTATCGCCATGCCGCTCAAATTGCGGAAACCGCTTTTCCTGCAAAGGATCAGCGTCGTTGCCAGATGCTTTCGAAGCTGGGGGAGTCACTTTCCAACCAGCATAAATTCTCCGAGGCCCAGCAGGTGCTCGAACAAGTTATCACGTTAAAAACAGAACAGTTCGGACCAGGCAATCTGGAAGTCGCCAATGCAATGAATGACCTTGCCGGTCTCTACTACGAGCAAAGCCGATACCGTGAGGCGGTGCCTATTTGCACTAAGATTCTCAACATCTACGAAAGAATTCTCGGCAAGGATCATCTTGATGTGGCTACCATAGCGGTAAATCTCGCGATGCTTTATCACACGCAGAATTTATACGATGATGCGGAGCCTCTATACAAGCGTGCTCTTGATGTTCGTACCATTAAGCTTAGTGCCGAACATCCCGATGTAATCAACGTTCTTGAAAACTATGCGGCGCTCCTTCTTGCAATGGGTCGCCTTGATGAAGCGGAATATTTAAAAACATGCGTAATGGGTCGCGTTTCTGGACGGATGCGCTCTACAATGCACGATATACCTGCTTTCAAGCGTTCCCCCTAATTTTTTCCGGGATCGCGTAAGGAAGATATCTGAAGGTAAGAAGACCTCAGGATTGACCATACAATCACTTATTCCGGAGCACTGATGAAGCACATTGCAACTTGCCTGGCATTTACACTCCTTTGTGGGTTGGCGCTGCCCGACACGATAGCTATGGCAGCCTCTAAGAATTCTGCCTCCCAGCCTTCCGTCAACGTTCCTGTTTCGAGCTGGGCAGATCCCGACGTAACTCCAAGAGCAGTAATGCTCTGCATTCACGGCTTGGGATTGCATAAAGGCAATTATGAAGGTTTTGGCAAACGTCTCGCCAAAGAGGGCATCATCACTTACGCCATGGATGTGCGTGGTTTTGGCGAATGGCAAAAATACAAGCAGTATCAGAAGGTTGACCTGAAAGGTGCACTCAATGACTGCAACGCAATCTTGACGGCGATTAAGACTAAGTATCCGGATCTGCCGATTATTCTTGCTGGTGAGTCAATGGGTGGGGCTTTCGCACTTCATGCGGCAGCTCTCAACCAGGACAAGGTCGCGGGTCTGATTTGTTCTGTCCCATCGGGCGACCGCTATCAGGGCTCAGACAGCGAATTGCACATTGGTTTGAACGCAATCTTCCGAGGTTTTGATGCCAACATTAATGTAGGCAAGATGGTTGTTAAACGCGCCACCACCGACGAAAAGTTAAGACAGCAGTGGAAAAACGACCCGCTGGCTCGAATGGAGTTTTCGCCAAACGAATTGATTCAGTTTAAGAACTTCATGGGTGAAAACGAAAACATGGCTCATTTGGTGAATAAGTCACCAGTTCTCTTCGTGCAAGGTGGCAAGGACAATCTTGTTTTACCGGCTGGAACCTTTGCTCTCAAAAAAGCTCTTGGAACGCCCAACAGTCAGTTTGTACTTAGTGGTAGTTCTGAACACTTGCTCTTCGAAAGCGATCAGTTCAACGACAAAATTGTCAGCTATGTTCTCAGTTGGGTTGATAAAAACGTGACTGCTTTGCCCGATTCGGTTCTGGCGATGAGCGCCCCCAATACAGTCGCGTCCAACAAAGACAATCCACAGTTTGCCGACATTCAAATTGCCAGCAAAGACAAAGACAGAAATCATGCTAAACCGCAAGAACAAATAGCAATGTCGTCGCCAATTGATGCTGTTGGAGAAACCGAAGCAAGCAACGGCATTGCTTATTGGATCGAACTGCAACGCGGCGGCAAGAGATTTCGCTGCAACAGCCGGACAGCGTTCAAATCAGGCGACCAGATTCGTTTTCACGTAATTCCAGAAGTAGACGGATATGCGTATGTTGTTCTTAAGCAAGGATCGAGCGGCGGCAAAGCTGTGCTCTATCCGCCTCAGGAAAAGGCAAACCATATATTGAGAGCTGATGTGGACTATCCGCTTCCTTATGAAGGTTGGTTGGCATTCGACAACACGCCAGGCATCGAAAAACTAAGCCTGGTTTTCTCAAAGCAAAAGGTAGACACGCAGAGGTTCACCAACGATCGCATTGAAGTTGCGTATATCGGCGAGACTGGTGCGAAGGACATAGTGCCTACGCGAATGAAGCTTTCATTCGATTCTGAAGCGCCTAATATCATTTCTGCCGACGTCGCAGAATCAACCACAATCGCCCAGAATAAGACCAACGTGACGAGACTTGTCTGTCTTGATGCTGGAATGCTCGCCGTAGACATCGCACTTGCGCATAAATAGACGGCTGTCTCGGTTTTGATTGTCTAATTCGATCAATATAAAAGGATGTAATTCATGACCGCTTTGTACAAAAACGCGAAAGAGATCAAGGCACGTAGCAGAGTTTCATTGGCGTCATTGATGGCACTGGCGACGCTTGCATTCACTTTCCCAATTGCTGCGATATCTGCGGATACAACATCCATGCCGGTCCCTGAAGGGCCTGGGCAGGGTATTCAATTTACCCAGATGCAAGATATCAATCCCAACTCGGCAACAAATCGTCCTGTAAAACAGAAGTGGGCGGTAGTCGTAGGGATATCCAACTTCGCCGAAAAGCGCTTGGTTGCCGATGATCTCGTCATGGATAAGGCTGCCCACAACTTCTATAAATATCTCATCGATCCAAATGGCGGGCGCTTCGACAAAGAACATGTGCGCTTATTGGTCAACACAAGCGCTACCCGTGCAAATGTTTTGAACACCCTCGGTAATAAGTGGTTAGGGCAATTAGCTGGACCGGACGATTTGGTAGTCGTATTCATGGCTACCGAAGCCTTTCCGATGATTGAAGGCGGGACATTCCTTGCGGCATATGATGCGGCTCTGACCAATGTCTATGGAACTTGCTTTTCGATGCAAGACTTGATGAGCACGCTTAAGAAGAATGTCAAAACAGATAGAGTTGTGCTCGTTTTGGAATCAAAATATTCCGGTGCAGCGAGCTTAGAGTCTGGTGCAAAAGCGCTCTTCCACGGCTTTAACATCGATCTCGATAAAGTGGTTATGGGCAAGGGAAACATTATTCTGTCTTCCAGTCGTCCGAATGAGGAAACGTATGGTGACGATTTTTCCTCGAGCCTGATTGAGTGTCTGCGCGCGAAAAACGGTCTTGTTCCGCTCAATGAAGCATTTGCGAAAGCAAAGGAAATGACCGAGTTTAAGACCGCGCACTACAGCAAAGGTGGCAAGAAGCAATCGCCTGTTCTTAAATCGAACTGGACAGGAAATGATTTGGTGCTTGGTGTTCCGCAGTCAGAGCAAGTTTCTGGTATTCCATCCGGCGTTAATGCATTTCTATCAGCCGAGGCGCATTACATAAAAGCCAACACTTTTGTAGTGAACAACAAGATGGACGATGCGATTGCAGAGTATAAGGAAGCGCTGAAGATAGATCCGACATATGCTGATGTTCTCAGCGATTACGGCACAGTGCTCGGCTACAAAGGCAACTGGGAAGAAGCTGCGGAAATGTTCAATCGCGCATTGAAAGCAAACCCCCATGATTCACTCTTTGCATACAACTATGCACGCGCATTGAGAAAGCTCAATAAGCCAGACGAGTACATGAATGTGATGAACCTCGCTTATCGCCTCAATCCACGAGATAAGGATATTCTCCTCGCGATGTCGGAGGCTTCTTCTAAAACTGGCGACAATACAGGCTCCATCAGATATTTGCAAGAAGCGCTTACGCTCTATCCAGAGAGTGCAGATTTGCACAACTCGATCAGCGTCGCGCTTTTCCGTGCAAACGCTTTGCCGCAGGCAATCGAACACGCCAGGAAGGCAGTAACCCTCAATCCGAAGCTTTCATCTGCTCGCATTAATCTCGGCTCCACCTTGCTTAGTGATGGAGATTTGAAAGGTGCGGCAGATGCTTACCGTGAGGCGACCAACATTAACCCCGCTGACCCTGAAGGTCATTTTGGGTTGAGCCGCGCTCTGGAGAAGCTCGGCGATAAGTCTGGCGCCAAGACCGAGCTTTCAAAGTTCATAGAGTCTGCAACTCAAACCGACTCCCGCTTGCCGGCGGCAAAACGCCGCCTGTCGGAGCTTTCTCAGTGAAATTTTCTCAATTTATCTGAACCGAACGCCTTAAGGTGTTACTGAGCATCATTCTGTGGGCTAAAAACAGAAAGTGAGCCTTTTATCTGGCCTTCCTGGGATTTTATCCCTGAAGGTTTTCATCAGGAGAGTATCGGCTCTCCTGCCAACTTGGCTTAACGATTGCGAAAGTCCCAGAGGAGAGATCCAGTGAAGTGGTGTCCAAATTGCCAGGCATCAACGCAAACAACTGGTGTGACCTGTCCTAAAGACGGCGCATTCTTAGTTGAAGTAGACCAGGCTGTTGTTGATGATACGTTGCCACAGATCAATACCACTGTAGGCAATGGCTATGATCTTGTTGCCGGTCCCATCAAGGGCGGCAAAAGTGCAGTATACAAGGCACATCACAAGCTTTTCGATCGAACTGTTGTGATGAAGATTCTGCTTCCCAATTTGAGAGGGTTGGCTGATTTTGTCGAGAAATTCAACTACGAAGCGAAAATCATTAGCCAAGTCAACGACGAGGCGATAGCCAATATTTTCGACGTCGGTTTATTGCCTGGCAATGCACCTTTTCAGGTCGGTGAATACTGCGAAGGCTCGTCGCTAGATGCGCTTTTGCGGCGAGAAGAAATTGAAATGGCGGAGATCATAACCGCAATGAGCCGTGTGTGCGATGCTCTAAATGCCGCCCACAAACAGGAATACGTTCATTTGGCTGTGAAGCCGAATCATATAATGGTCAACTTTCCCAGCAAGAACGAAGTGAGCGTAAAGCTGATTGATTTCTACGAAAGTGTGCGTGTGGGCGAGCATGTTCACAACACAAATGATACTCCGGGATTGTTTCGTCGGTGCGGATTCCCCAGCCCTGAGCTTTTGCAAGGAAAACGAGTCGATGCACGATCCGACATTTATTCACTTGGATGCGTCCTATTCAAAGCACTAACCGGACACGCTCCATTTTCTGCGACAGATGCAAAACAACTCGGCATGAAGCATATACAAGAAAAGCCCAAACCTTTGCATCAAGTCTGCACGCAAAAGGACTTTCCGGCAGTTTTGAACAATTGTGTAATGACCGCTTTGGAAAAAGATCCAGAAAGAAGATTTCAAAACATTCTCGAAATGAAACGCGAATTGCAGATGATCGCACCGAGTTTGCTTTAAGACCTTAGCCTCGCTCGTTCAAATTTTCATTTCGCACGTTCGATTCGTCTTATTCTTCGTCGTCGAATTTTATTGACACGGCGACCATTTCGCCGTGTTCCGACGGAATTGTTGTGATACGAATGTCGAGTTCTGCACCAGTATCAGTCCACTTCAACCGTTTGTCTTGCGGTTTTTTTGTTTCTTCGGTAGACAGACCGGCGATGGATTTGTAGCAACGAAGCAGCTCGCCGTGAATATGCTTTTCTAGCTTTGTCGATTCGATTAACGCTCCGTCATACCAATAGCGCAATTCGAGTTCAGCAGCTTGAGGCTCGATGTGCACATCGGAAAAGCCATTGTCTGCGGCTTTGTTGATTATGTCTCTGGCTAGCGAGAGCAGATTTGGATCCAGCGGTGGTGGTCCGGGAGGTGTTGGTGGCGCAGCAGGTGCGGCTGGAGCGGCTGGAGCTGCTGTAGGTGTTGGAGCAGCTGGAACTGCTGGAGTAACAGGAGCCGCTGGAGTAGCAGGTGGTATTGCAGCTGGTGCGGACGGCTGCGGTAATGTGACAGCAGGCTGCACTGCCTGTGGTGCAGGCGCTACAGGAGGTGCTGAAGGTGTTGGAGCTGTTGGTGTCGCTGAAATTGCTGGAGCTGGAGGTTGAGGCGGCTGTAAAACTGGGATTGAGCCAGAGGACTGTTGCTGAGCACGTACACCTGGTATCTGATTGGGATTTATGCGTGGCATAGGCATCGGCGCACCTGGAGCTCCTGGCGCCGATGGTGGAGGAACGGCAGGGTTTGCACCGGACGCACTTGCTGCAGGTTGTACCGGTGCTTGCGGAACTGCTTGCGGCGGAATTGCAGGTGCTGCAACAACTGGAGTTGCGGTGGTTGTCGGTGGTGCTGGTTGAACAGGAACTTGAGGCAATGGCGCTAATACAGCCGGTTGCGGTGACGCAGGAGTTGGAGCTGGCGGCGCAGGCGGAGCTGGTGCTGCCTGTAGCTGTGGTGCCGGAGCTGCTGTCACCGGTGCTGGAGCAGGTGCGGTAGGGGATGGAGCAGGAGTCGGGACTGCAGCCGGAGATGCTGGAGCCGGTACAGTCGGAGCTGGTGCAGGTGCCGTCGGCGTTGGAGCTACCTGAGCAGGTGCTGCCGGAGTTGGTGCCATTGGAGAAGTTGCAGGTGGAGTCGGTTGTGGTGGAACTTTTGGTAGTGGCTGCATTACAGCTGGCTGCGGCGGGGCAACCTGTGGCGGAATGGTTGGAGTTGATGGTGCCGGTGCGGGCGGTGCCGGAGGTGCCGGAGGTGCAGGTGGTTGTGGTGGGGGCGGTGCAACTAAACCAGGCGGTTGAACTCGTGGTGCTTGTCCTGGAACTTGACCCGGCTGAACTTGAGGAGCTGGCGTCGAAGTCGCAGGTGCAGGAGCTGGAGGTGTTGGTGCTATTGCTCCTGGCGCGGGAGCCTGTAAATTCACGCGCGGTTGGTTTGCTAGATTTGGAATTTGTTGCGGAGAAATTGGTTTTGGCGGAACGACACCTGGTGGCAAAGCCGGAGGTGCAGAGGGTGTCTGCGCCGTCGGGGCTGCGGGAGCCGGAGTACTCGGAGTAGGTGCGACTGGTTTGTGCGCGGGGATCTCATGGAGTGTAGGTTGCAGCAATGGCCTCGCCGGAACAGGAGTTGCTCCGGGGACTGATGCTGGTTTGATTACAGGTGGTACACCAGCTGTCTGTGGTAGCGGTGGTTTTGCCAACGCGGCGATCCCTGGAACCGGTGGGACCGCTGGCGGAACCGGCGCAGACGTTGAAGCTGGTGCACTTGGCGCTGCCGGTGCAACTGGTGCTGCGGGCGTCGTAGTGACCGCGGGCGCAACAGAAGGAATTGCGGCTGGATTAATGACCGGTGCGGGAGATGGTGGCACAGCGAGAGCTGGCGTTGGTGCGGCTTGCGCAGCCGCAGGCGCGACAGTAGGAGTAGGAGGTGCTGCTGTCGGAACTGGGGCTTGAGTAAAAGGAACAGCAGGAGCTTGTGCTGGAGACGGAGCCGGAGCTGGTGCAGGCGAGGGAGGTTCTGGAGCTGGAGCCGGAGCCGGTGCCGGTGCAGGCGAGGCAGGTTCTGGTGCTGGAACAGGAACAGGAACAGGAGCAGCAGCAGCAGCAGCAGCAGGCTGTGCCGGAGCTGGAGTTGGTTCAGCTTGAACCTCAGCAGCTGTTGCTTCAGGTGTCGTGGCGACTGGTGCGGTGACTGGTTCAACTTCCGATTGTTGAACTGCATCAAATGAAGGTTCGGCAGTTTCCTCAACCACCGGGGTGAGTTCAATATTCTCTTGCACTGCAGGTGGTGCTTCCGCAATCGACTCGGCCGGTGCTGCCCCATTCACTGGGACAGTTTCAGCTGGAAGTGTTGGCGCAGCAGTTTCGAAATGCGGTTCACCGTTTGACTGGACTAGGTGTGTACGCAAGAAATGCTCAAAGTCGTCCTCAAGACAAACGGCTTTCTTGATTTCCATGCCTTTTAGCCTGAACTTGATGTCGTTCATGGCTGCAAGATCGTCGGGGTTGACCATAACAACAGTCACGCGATTGCCCGATTTACCGACAGGAAGAACTCTTCTCTGTTCAACAACCTTTGCGGGTAGCAAATTCAATACTTCAGCGTCGATAGACATCGATGCAAGCGAGATATATCCGGCACCGAATTGCATATCGAAAGCATCGGACAATTCCATTTCGCCGGCAATGCCCATGCGTTCCAAGACAACACTCAAGCTCTGACCGGTCGTTAAAAGTTCTCTTCTTATAGAAGGAATTTGTCCTTCTGTAATAACATCCATCTCTACCAAGAGTTCTTCTTGTAAAAATGGAGGGGCTTCGCCAGCATCTCTTGCCTCTTCCGCGGGTTTATCCTCACCTGCTGCAGAAGAGAGACTGGACATCAGGTTTTCGACGGCGGGTGCTTCCTCTCCCCAGTCAGTTATTCCGTCAAACTCATCGGCTTCTGCTGATTTTTCCCCTGTCTGATCGTTGAATGACAGCTCTGCCATTGCTTGGAGCTCTTCAACACCGGACAGGAATTCGCTGTCGTCCAGATTGAATTCATCATCAACCGCAGCGACGGGTTGCGCTTCCGAAGCGGCAGGCGTAACAAGAGGTTGCTCGTCGGTTGCTTCAGCAACAGGTGCTTCTGGTGTTTCCGCAACGGCGGCAATGCTTTCTTCAGCCGCAGCATCGCCCCAATCTGCGCTTTCCGCAAACTCGGAGTCATCTGGCATCTCGGACGTTTCAGCGACAGGCGCAGCAGCTAATTCTGAAGCTACTTCTTCGTGAGCTGGAGCTTCTGGTATGTCGGTATCTGCCAATGTATCGGCCAGCGCAGACATTTCATCAAGCAGCGCCGCAGTGTCTTCTGGAGCTGCTTCTGCTTCTAATTCTGCTGCTGTTGGAACAGATTCTTCGGATGCTGCGATTTCTTCTACCGATGGTTCTTCTTGAGAAAGCGCTTCCTGAACTTCCGGTGCTGATTCTTCAAGTGCAAATTCTTCAGCAGAGATTTCTTCTACTGCGGCTTTTTCTTGTGCAATTTCTTGAGGCGAATCGTCTGAGGGTGTTTCAGCTTCCACCGATGCTTCCTCGGCAGGCTGTTCTTGCTCTGCAGTATTCTGGACGAATGCGGGCAATTCATCGGAGGAGATGTCCCCCGCCGCAACTGCTTCATCTGCAGCGGCAGATGCTTCTTCCCATGCTTCTTCTGCATCAGCAAGTGCTTCTTCGACGGCGGCGGTCGATGCTGCCAAGGCTTCGGAAGCTTCTGCCAATGCATCGTTGACTGCTTGCTCTTCGGATTCAGCTTGTTCTGACGACCAAGACATGAAGTTTGCAGCGCCAGGATCCATCGGCGGGATCTCGTAGTCTGGTGCTGTCGCAGGTACTTCTGAGGATTCTATATTCTCACTTGCTTCAACCTCGGCACTTGTCTCACTTGTGGCTTCAGGCGCTTCATCACTTGCCACCTCAGCCTGCGATTCTTCTGCCGTTGGATCAAATCCAAATTCTGCATAATAGTCGTTGACGGCTTGTTCTTCAGCAGAAAGCGACCGCACTTGCTCTGCAGCATCTTCTTGCCGTTCGCTGGTTGGCTCGGCAGCGGCGTCCACACCTATAGGTGTGTTTTCGTCGATTTGATTCATCCACTCAGGAACAGCTTCTTCTTCTTTTTGCTCCGGAGTTGCAATCGGCTGAGAATCCGTGCGCTTTTCCTTGAGGAATTTTTTTGCGGCGGAAAGATGGTGTGCCGCACTACCTAATTTGCTGCTCAGAAGTCCGGATTTGCCTTGCGGCTCTTCCGCACCACCAGCAGTGTCGTCACTGTCCGAAGCCGCTGGGGGCGGGGGCGGTGGCGGCGGAGGCGGAGGGGGTGGAGGTGCGGCCTGGCGCGGAGCCGGTTCGTTCTTCTTTCCACCTTTTTTGCCGCCCATCATGCCACGAAGGGCTGAAAGACCACCCGATCTTTCTTGAGTGGGTTCACTTGCCGCCTTTTTCGGCGCATTGCCTCCCTTCAGGAAGGCGGACATGCCACCGGACTGCGTGGGCTTTTCTGGTGGTTCGCTTGCTTCGGCTTTTGGGGTCGGAATTGAATCCAACGCGCTGGCGTCGAAACTCGGACTGGGGATTGAATCTAATAGACTGCGGTCAAAACTATCAGAAGGAGCACTATTCAGCTCCTCGGTCGGAACGGAAGGCGTAGCGATTGCATCGAGTGATCCAGTGTCGTATTGAGCTGAATAGGTTCCGGACGTCAATGATGGCGCCGCCGTAACAGTATCACTGGTGACTTCGTCGGCGGTTACTTCATCATTTGAGTATTCAGTAGCAGCGAACTCTTCTTCTGCCTTTTGGAAATCAACCGCGTCTGCAGCTTCATGGATTACCGTGGGCGCCTCATCAGCTTCTTGCGTTTGCTCTGCTGGTGCTTCTTCAGTGGCGAATTCTTCTGCAGGCAATTCTTCGAATGCTTCGCCGGTGGTATCATCGGCAACACCAGAGTCAGATGCTGTCTCGACACCAAATTCACTGTCGTCCACCGGCGCGACCGGTCTGTCCGGCATGTGACGCATTTTCTCGATTTGATCGAGGAAAATCTTGAAATCGTCTTCAAAGCAAACCAGCGGTTTGATATCCATACTAACGTTGGCTTTGATCGCCTTCATGGCTGCCGAATTATCGGGATTAACCATGGCAACAGTCAGACGATTGCCGTCGATATGAATCGGTACAACACCATGCTCGCTTATGACATCGGCGGGCAAGAGGTCGACAACCGGAAGCTCCGGACTGATTGTGTGCAAAGCCAAGTAATTTACGCCGTACTGCAGTTCGAGCGTATTCTTGAGTTGTTTCTCCGTCGCCAAGTTCAGGCGCTCGAGAATAATTCGGAGTGGTTCGCCGGTTTTTTCCTTCTCTTGTTCGACTTGCTCCAAATCTGCGTCAGAAAGCAAGCCGTTATCCACGAGCAACTCAGCAAGTTCTTTGCTGATAGACGACATCCCTTCACCCTGACTGGCTAGTAAGCCAAAAACCGACGTACCAAAAGCGCTTTATCGCGGAATTGCCCAAGAGCTTTGTGTTTCCGGAGCGGAATACGCCGATAAACATTACTCTCTTATAGGCTACGGACAAGCGCCGTCATAGTTGTTCCCGACACTATTAATATATAAACCTAAACAGGTTCGGTACAAGTTGTTGTAAACCCAATAAATTGGCGCTTTTCAGCCTAGTGTTCAAGGGTTAAACAAGAAACAAACGTCAGATAACAATTGGTTGGAATCACTTTCCAGCGCTGCGGCGCTTTTGCGGTTCTATCTCCGTCCAGGTTCCGAACCACTCAACAATCGAGCCTGTTCTTGATCTCAGCGCCACGGCGCGCCCCAAGTGCCACCGATAGGGGTTGCCAGAGACTTTACCGACGCCAATTGCCCGTTTCAGACGAAACTCCACTTCATAACTGTCGCCGGACGACAGAGCCTTATTCCATTCAGACAGGTAAATAGGCAGATCGTCGGGATGAATAAGCAAGGTCCATGCATCATTCAAGCTTTGCTCAACTGAAAGACCGGTGAATTCGGTCCATCGGTGATTGAAGAAAGTGAAATTGCCGCTCGCATCGGCAGACCAGACAATCTGAGGAATTGCATCCGCCAGCATGCGAAAGCGCAGTTCACTTTCCCTAATTTCGTCTTGTTGGCGCTTTTTGTCGTCGATGTCAGTGGAGGTGCCGAACCACTCGCGAATTGCGCCGTCGGGGTTGAAAATCGGTACAGAGAGAATTAGATGCCAACGGTATGAGCCGTCTTTAGCTCTCAGCCGTGCTTCGCATTCAAAAATCGATCGATCATTCCTGCACTTTTCACCAAGGTCTTTCATGAGTTGAACGTCCGCGGGATGCACACAGGAGTTCCAAATCAGTGGCTCTTCTTCGTTATTCTTCAAGCCTGTGTAATCTACAAAACGTTTGTTGCTATAGATGATGCGACCTTCCGGATCGCAGACATTAACGAGCTGTGGAATATTTTCGGCAAGCAGCTGGAAATGCGCTTCTTGTAAAAGTTGACGGTACTCGTACAGTGTCTTTGGTTGAAGTCCGATTAGATAAGCCAACACCTGGTCCGTTGATTCAGGCAGTGTGACGACGCCGACTACCACAGGAACTTTGCTGCCATCCTTGTGCAGCAATTCCTTCTGGAATGGACCGGCTTTACCATTCTTCGCCAGCTCTGCGACAGCGCCCAGGTCGACAAATGAGTGTTCTTGCGGCGTGATGTCGTTCCACTTAACCGCACCAGACTCAAGTTCTTCCTTTGAGTAACCAAGCAAATCTACCATCGCTTGATTCACTTCCCAATATCGGCCGCTTACATCACATCGGACAAAGGCCAGAAGATTTGCGTCAACGAAACGCTTGAGGGCACCGGCATCTGCAAGTATTTGTTTGGAAATTTCAAAAGGGTGTGAAACGCTGTCAGTTTGACCTGATGATGACATGTGAGAGGGGACTCCATGATTTTCGCTTGGTCGGTTAGATTAGCACAAATTCTCATGACATCCAGCAAAGTCTGCGAAAGGTGCTCGAAATATGAAATTAGAATTCGATAAGCGTCGTGCGGCTCTTCCTGTGTTTGCCATCGACTTCAGTACCGCATTTGGTGCCAGAATGGTGCATCCTTGACAGCCCTCATGTAAGGTAGCAAATGATCAATACGTTCGATGTAAAACTGATATGATCTGCAGCCTGGCTGCTATAGCCAATCCGCTGCCAGGCCATGCCAAACATAGGTCAGCCGTGCCGAAAGACAACAGAATGGTTCGCGTAGGAGACATGCTGGTTGCCGCCAGGGTAGTCTCGTCTGCCGAGATTACGGAAGCTATTCAGGTCTCAAAACGTCTAAATACTCCCATTGGTCGCGTTCTTATCACGTCAGGCTGTGTCACAGAAAAGCTTTTGCACGCCGCACTCGATCTGCAATCGCTTATTAGGGATGGAGAAGTCCCCCTAGAATCTGCCTTGAAAGCACTTTCTCGCATCGAGAAAACAAATTGCACAGTTAAAGAAGCGCTTGAGGTGCTGAATTTCAGACCTAAATACGGAAAAGGGAAGAACAACCTAGCCGACCTCTTGGTCGATTCTAATTTGGTCAGCCAAGAACAAATTGATGACGCACTCAAGACAAGCTTTGAGTATGGGACTCCCTTGGGCAGCACGTTGGTCTTTCAGGGCGCACTTTCGCCTGATTTCTTCCCCGCCATAAGTGCGATTCAAGAGAAAGTGACCAACGGCAAGTTATCTAATGAAGAAGCGATCACAGAGCTGAAGGAAGCCTTTACGCTCTGGCTGAAGGCTGGTGATAGAACAAATCAGCCCGCATTGAAAACAATTGAAGAGTTGGATTTCGATTTTGAGTCGGACGTCAGTTTGAGAGAATCGCCTGCCGCTCACAAAAAACGGCACTCAGAGCCAAAAGTGTTGAGCACTCCGCGCGCACAAGAAGAGCAAGTCGAAAATGAGGACCAGGTAGCACAAGAAGAAATAGCTAACGCACTCGAGGAATTATCTAGAAGCGCAATATCGCGTGACGAAGTGGATGAGAAGGCAGATGTAAGTCCGGCAATGGAATCGCAAGTTTCAGATAGCGAATCACAAACTTCGGATTCGGAATCGCGGCAGCAAACAAATGCTTCAGATGCTAATGAAAACGAAAAACGCGACAGGCGTGATATGCGCACTCGACACGTTATTCATGCTGATAAAGCCACGATAAGAGAAAAGCGTACACCGCCGCCAAGCAAGCATAATCGTCCCGGCGGCAGGCTAATTGATCTTCTTAGCGCTGCGGATCTTCTGGACCAAGATAATTTGGTGGCAGCGTACCAGGTAATGCTGCAAGACAGTCACAGAAGCGCCACCTTCCTGGTTGAATCCGGCTTGATTAATGATGAACTGCGACGACAGGCAGAGCGCTGCCACAATCTTGTAAAACGTGGTCGATTGAGTCCGGAGCAAGCAATCCGAGCGCTAAAATCGAGCCAGGAAAATGAAGTGACTTTCAGAGAGGCACTTTCGAAAGAAGGCGTGAACCAGCCTGCAAAACTGGAAAAGGACTGGCAGACAGGTGTCGCTGCTGGTGTTGTCGGCGGCTTTCTCGCTGCATTTTTCAGTCTGATAGTGACGCTAGTCAGGCTTTTGAAAAAGCGCTGAGCAAAACTTATATAAAGAACGTCATCGATTTTATCGGTCAAAACTGTCAAGGCGCGATTGTTTCCATCTTCTGGGAATAATATCTACACCCATTAGAGGAGGATTTTCCGTGTCTGATGAACCAACGACGGCGCCTGAGGGCGGCGGCGCAGCAACAGATCCTAAGCACTTGAGAGCCTCATTTTGGGGCAACCTGGCTTCGGCGTTTAAGCACATTCGTGCAGCCAGCAATTCAGACAGCTCTCGCCTGCGGGGATCAGACTACGTATCGGTTATCAGCTTCCCGTTGGCTGCGGTGTTGCTCGCATCGTCCGCATTCATGCCTCACGGCATCACCTTAAGACCCTGGTTTGTATTTTTTCTTCTGATTTCACTTTTGTATTTCATTGCTTCCAGAATTGGAGTTGTGAAAAGTTTTACTCCAAGACAAGCGCATTTGGTTTGGATGATTGTGGTCGCAACATTCATCACAGGCTCAGTTTTCGCACTCTTCTTGTTTGAACTTTGCAGAATTATGTAGAGAAGTTTCTCCTGCGTATTCAACAAATTTACAGAGCGGATTGGGTAAATCGATCCGCTCTTTGTTTTGCATTTTAATTTGCAAATTGGTTTGAACGCGATTAATGGCTTTTGTATAGGTCAATCGGTTTTCGAAGACTGCGATTCTGTTCTCTGCAATTCTCCAATCTCGGGAGCGAGCTCTGCTGCCTCTTCTCGTCGGCCGAGCCCGAGCAATAAATCTTGCGCGTGCATAAGGTCCGAAATTGCGCGGCGGTGCTTTCCGGTTTTTGCAAGCAAACGGCCACGTCTCAAAAATGGATTCGGATCAGAACCATCCAGTCGAATCGCCTCTCCCAATTCCTGCATTTCGCCTTCTAAGTTTCCTCTCGTGCCAAAAACCTGGGCTTTGCCGATGTGAGCGCCTTTCAGCCATGGGTTCAATTTTATTGCATCTTCAAAGTCGCAAAGAGCTTCTTCTGTCTTTCCAAGTTTAAATTTTAAATGCCCACGTTGCATTTTTGCGACCGCGTTGTATTTATCTTGGTCGATTGCCTTGTTGTAGTCTTTCAATGCTTCTTTGGTCTTATTCAAGTCAGCTAGAGCGTTGCCGCGAAGGACGTAGATTTCCTTGTCATCAGGGTTTTCGGCGGCCCATATGTTGTAATCTTCGAGCGCTTGTTTGGGTTTGCCAAGCTCGTGCAAAACCTGTCCGCGTCGCAAGTGCACCGCCTTTAGTGCCGGATTTACTTTTACGGCACGGTCATAATTCTTTTTTGCTTCTTCCAGTTCGCCCATTTTATGAAGAGTCAGCGCTTTGTTGTAATAGCCGTTAAACGTTTTAGGGTCTAGCTTTAGCGCCGCATCAAAGCTGGAAATTGCATTCTCGAAATCACCCATTTCGTCTAGGACAAGACCACGACGATTGTAATTCTCAGCTTCCATTGGGGCATATTTAATGGCAGTCTCAAAATCTGCCAAAGCTTTTTGATAGTCTCTTTGCGAACCCATGCCATGCACCATCGCACGCATCGAATAAGCTCTCCAATACTTGGGATCGATGGACAAAGCCTGATTGAAATCTTTAAGTGCAAGATCGAAATAGTTCTTGTGGAAAAAGGCCATTCCGCGATCTGTAAGAATGCGAACATCACCTTCTTTTCTTGTCAGCGCTTTGGCAAGATCAGCAAGTGCAAGATCGTATTCACCCATGCGAATATGAGCCAAACCGCGCATGTGATAAGGAACAGCAGATTTTGGGTCTGAGTCGACGCAGACGTTGTAATCGCAAACAGCATTTTCGTATTGGCACAAACTTACGTAGGCACTTGCACGCTCGAAATAGGCAACAAGAAATTTTGGACTGAGAGAAATGGACTTGGTGAGCGACTCTACGGCACGCTCGAATTCGTTCATGTCATTGAAGAGAAGTCCTTTTTGATAGTGCGCCTGATGATATTTGACGTCCATGGAAAGAACTTTGTCGAAATCAGCGAGTGCTTTGTCTAACTGATTGTTCAGCCGGTATGCGATGCCACGGCTTTGATGTGCTTCGATCGACTTTTCGTTTGCAGAAACAGCTTTATTCAGGTCGTCAATGGCTTTATCCAATTCACGAGTCATGATGTAAGCTGCGCCGCGATCTAAATAAATATGATAGGCGGGAAACTCGTCTGGTTTGTGCGTAAGAGCGTGAGAATAGTCCTGAATGGCCAGGTCGTAATCTCCCTTTTCGGCGTAAGCGTCTGCGCGCGCCATGAAGACTCTGAAATTCTTGTCGTCGAGAGTGATGTATTTGCTGAGATCGTTTAGTGCAAGGTCGAAATTGCGAGCCTTGAAGTGCGAAAGTCCTCGTCCTTTCCAGCAACTCGCGTTTTCCGGCGCATTTTTGATTGCTTCTGAGAATTGGTCGACTGCGGCGTCATACTGTCCAAAGAGGTAGTAGAACCACCCCTTGGCTTGATGAATCATGGTCCCCAGTCCCAAATTGATGTCCCTTTGCGGTGCAATAACCAAAAAAATGATATCCCGGCATTGAACCATAATTATATGGTGTTTGCCTGCCGGCGCCCTTTCCAAACGCCCGGAATAGCGCTCATTTTGCGCTAATTAAGAAAAGCAGTGCATCCTTTCGATTGCGTCACTTTCGGCCTTGTAATGGAATGCATGTAGTTTCATTTGCAAGGCTGGACCATACGTCGATATCTAAATCAGGTGCAGTGATTGCGCCGCATAGCTGGAGGACAAAGAATGACTTTCTCTGGTTTCAACATGAAAGATCTGGTTCCGGGCAATCTGATGCCGAAGGATTTAAGGACCAAAATTTGCGAGCACATGGGCAAGGATCCAGCCACGCTCTCTATAGTTACCGAACAGTTTGAGAGATACAATCAGGCGAACCTTCAGATCGCCCTGGATGAGCTGACTACCAAGAATGGTCGCAGCACAACAATTTTGGGAATTCAGGGTGGATTTTTGAACAACCTGACTGGAACATCGCTGTCTGATCTTGTCGCATCGCAATCAGTGGCAAGTTTTGTTGGTTTGGGTGGAGCGAAAGAAGGAACAGTACAGTATCTAAATATGGAACTCGACAGCGGGCGCAAACTCGCATGCGTTCAAGGCGGATTGTATTTGATAACCGGAAATCCTAAACTGGCTCTGCTTTTACGCCAGGGCTCGATGATGGATTTTGCGGGCGCCTCGCCGATTGTCATTGACGTAATGTCGGAAAATCGTGAGTCGGCAGAGAAGTTCATCAAAGATATTCAGCGTCACATGGGCAAAAACAACGTCTATCGCGGCAAGATGCTCTCAGTGATTGAAGGTCCTGCTTCAGTTGCCGGGATGGGCGGTGGTGGCACACTTAAGTTTCATACCGTCCCGGCAATCACACGCGAACAGATTATTTTGCCAGAAGGTCTTTTGAAGCGCATTGAAAGACAAACGGTAGATGTTGGGCAATACAGCCAAGCGCTGAAGAACGCTGGACGCAAACTCAAGCGGGGAATTCTTTTGCACGGCAAACCAGGTACCGGCAAGACATTGACTTCAATGTATCTGGCTTCGGCAATGAAAGAGCGGACCGTCCTTCTAGTGACTGGACGTGGTCAGGGGTTGATTGCCAGAACGGCGTTTTTCGCTCGATGGCTAGAGCCGGCGATGGTAATCATTGAAGACGTGGATTTAATCGCCGAAGATCGAACTACAAGCAATGGCTGCAATCAAGCCGTTCTTCTAGAACTGATGAACGAGATGGACGGATTGTCTGATGACGTAGATGTTCTTTTCGTTCTCACAACTAATCGTCCTGAGATTTTAGAACCTGCTTTGGCTGCGCGTCCTGGACGCATAGACCAGGCCTATGAAGTGCCGCTTCCGGATGCGGAATGTCGCCGACGTCTCTTCGATGTTTACTCCAAAGGACTGACCGTCAAGTGCGAGAACATGGAAGTCTTCATCAAGCGGACGGCTGGAGCAAGCGGTGCGTTTATCGGCGAGCTAATGCGCAAAGCTGCTCTCTTCGCGGCGCCGGATGGAGATCCTATTGTAGTTAGAGATCGCCATTTGGATGAAGCTATGCACGAAATGGTTGTAGCAGGAGGAAGCTTGACCAAGAGCCTTTTGGGCTCAAAGGACATAGGCTTTGTTCCTAGCGAACTTACCGGCAGGTAGAAAAATTAGCCGCGTCTGCGCAGTTTTTCGCACTCGGCTTTGTATTTTTGCCAACGGCGAACAGCATCGTTAGTCTCGCCCAGCTTTTGCGTGCCGATCTTGATAGCATCGGCAAACAATTGTTCGGCGCCACCATAACGCTGCTGTCTCATGTTCAAAATAGCTAGAGACGCTTTCATCTGAGCCATGTCCACGCTCTTCTCACCGCCATTCTTCGTTGTGATGCGAATCGCTTCGTTGAAGCGTGCTTCGGCGTCATCCAATTTGTCTTCAGAATAGAGGATAGTGGCAAGTGCAAGATTGATCTTGCCAATCTGCGGATGGTCAGGTGGATAAACTTTTGTGCCCAAACTCAAGGCCTGCTCGTACTCAGCTTGAATTGTCGAAAGTTGTTCTTTCTTGGTGGCAGCCATTTGTTCGGCTCTGGCTAAGTCGGTTACAACGGCAACGTAGTCACGATCTTCTTTTCCGGAAGTCGTTTCAATCAACTTCTGCGCTTCGTGCAGCTTTGCGATTGCGTCCTTGTAATTGCGTCTTTGAATTGAAATCGATGCGAGCCCTTGCAGCGAATCGGCGGCATCTTCTTTATCAGTGCCGGACAATTTCATACGAACGTCGAGTGCTTTTTTGAAACAAGTCTCGGCCGCTTTGAGGTCGCCGGAGTTAAGGCGCAGTTCGCCAAGGTCTTGTTGTACGCGAGCGAATTCTTTGCCTTGCGTTTGATTCGTATTCCTCAGAATCAGTGCTGCATGATTGAGGCAAGCTTCAGCTTCTTTGTAGTCGTCGTTGGCGACATGCGCTTCACCTAAATTGATCCAGCTCTCCAATTTGCGTTTATCGGTTTCGGCAAAACTGCGAGCAAAATCATTAGCTTTCTTCAGCTCTTTGACAGCGTCCGCATAGCGACCTTCAGAATAATGCGAGAGTCCGCTCGACGTGAAGTCTTCATATGTTTTTGGATTAGCAACGACATGTGGCTGGTCAGGCTGGGAAGTATTGTGACCCATCTGGGAAAACACAAAACCGCCGACTCCAAGCACGAGCACTGCTGCACCGGCAATGATTATGCGCTTATCGAGCCCGGATTTTTCTTGAGCAACCGGTTGCGAATAAGTGATCACCAACTGATTGTTTGATGCTACGCCGGAGTCAATGTTGCGCACTTGGTCGGCCGGCACCGTAGGACCGCTAATTGAAATACTACCGGTAACATTTCCTACTGGCTCGGCTGCACCTTGCGGAATTTGATGAGGAGCAGTTACCCAGCTTGCTGGAGTCTCAACTTCCGGAACAGAACCGCCTGGTGGAATCACCTGAGCCGATGTTTTTCCGAGAGCTGCGTCTTGAGCGTCGGCGGCCGCTTGAACAGCGGCTTCTGCAGCTGCGTGTGCGTTTTGCAGCGCTGTTTGATGTTCTGCAGGTGTCTCGCTTCCTGTATTTATCTGCGATGGTAATGGTGTATTCAAACCAACAGAACGATAGGTACCGCTGGGAAAAGCCATCAATGCCGGATCTGACGCAGTAAAGTTGCCAGAGCGAAGAAAGGCGGGACCGAGCGGACCAAGAGCCAGTTCTTCTGCGCACTGTTCTAAATCAGCTCTCAAATCATTCATCGATGCGTAGCGATCGTCTGGATTTTTGGCCAGCGCCTTCATGATGATTTGCTCTAAGCGTTCTGGAATTTCAGCTTCCGGCGCCGTGACTGAAAATGGCGGAATGGTTTCGTTGACATGCTTGTACATGCATTCGAGTACATCTTTTCCGGTGACAGGGCAAATGCCTGCCAAGCTTCGGTACATGACGCAACCAAGCGAATAGATGTCGGAGCGTGCATCCATTGATTTGCCGCGGAATTGCTCCGGACTCATGTACAACGGGCTTCCGAATACTTCTCCGGTGCGAGTTAGATTGTCTGTCTCACCGTCGACTGAAGAGAGGACTTTAGCAATTCCGAAATCGAGAACTTTGACAAAATCCGGTTGCCCATCAAGCTCGATAAGCATGATGTTGGAAGGCTTCAAATCTCTGTGGACAATGCCTTTCTGGTGGGCATGACCGAGTGCGGCACAAACTTGCAAAAATATCCCAATCGCTCTCGGGACAGGTATTTGGCGTGTTTCTTCCAGAACGCGTCCGAAATTAACGCCTTCCAAAAAGTCCATGACCAGATAAGGTTGATTGCTTGGCGAAATCCCGAAATCGAAGACAGTCAGAATGTTGGGATGGTTGAGCTGACTGGTCGCGCGCGCTTCTTGCGTGAACCGCTTCAAGGTCATCGAATTTGCGCTCAACTGTGCCAAGACCATCTTGATAGCCACCTGGCGGTGCATAAGTTGGTGTCTGGCTTTGTAGACGGCTCCCATGCCGCCTGCGCCAATTTTTTCAAGAATTTCGTATTTGTTTTCCAGGACTGTGCCGACTAAATCCTCGTCCGGCACGGTCATCAGTGGCATGTTGTCGTCGGGACACACGGTCATATCGCCTTGATAACGGCGACCGCAGGCTGTGCAAGTTTTGCTGCTCCCCGTGGACTGGGGGTTATTGACGGACATCCAGACCCTCCACTATGTCCTAGTTTACCGCCACATCCATGATGACAACGGGTTTGGGAGCCCCAATCGGTCGATTCAACTTTGCTCACGCAGCTTAAATCGTCTTTGCAACGCCGATGGAAGCCCAGTCTTCATCTTCAAAAGAGCGTCAATTCGGTGACAGTTACTTTACGCAATGGAATTGGATATATACGCCCGAACCTTCACATCTTCCAATCTTCGAAACTTTTCAAGAATTGAAGAAAGGGAATAGAAGTCATGAGCCCACCTTTGGTCTTATCTTATGTAGTATTAGCATGTTGGCTTAGTATGGAATCTCTTTAGCTGGTGACCGAAAAGAATCCCGATTCCGGAGATAGTTCTAAATGAAAAAATTGCCCGTGCAGCTATGCGGATTATTGGTCACTGCAATTTTTTCCACCACTTTTCTTACCGGCTGCGCCGACTTCGGTGACAGGACCGCTACAACCAAAGACGATTACTTTGCGTCACCAGAAGCACCGGTTCGTTTTTCACCGTTTCACCCTTTCAGCGATGCAGAAGGGGAGGGTTGGAAGCCGGAAGAATTCACCAATAAGTTGCCGTTGAAAAAGCCGCCGGTAGGCGAAGACTCCAAGGTGGAGTCAATCAATGTTCTTACGTCCGGCTGGACAAAAGGAGGTTTGCGCTTTCATACGCAACCCCGGGGTAACTTCAATGACGCACCCAACATGACTTATCCGGAGACCAACGACAACGGAAATCTGGGTGGGGAGTCCTGTGGCTTTGTGTATCTCTACTACAAATACGAGCCGGAAATTTTGTTTGCTGGCGACTTGAAGAAGTGCTGCTATGGTTCGATGGCGACGGGTCTGATGGACCCGAAAGCTAAGGAGCCGATTGTTTTCAAAAACTATGTGATCGAAAACGATACGATCGGCCGCGAATGGCATTATTCAAGTAAAGAGCCTTTCGCCGAATGGAAAAAGAAGTTTCCGGTGGTTGCAGTCGAAGGCAAGACGCTGCGCTGGATTGATTGCATGGGTGGGCCGGGAGGCTCTCTCGGTGCCGGATGGGAAGGAAAGAAAGTCTATCTGATGGTCTATGCAGGCGTGGACAAGTCCATTACCAACGCCAAGATTTTCCGCCTCGATTATCCTGAAGGCAAAAAGCCTACGATGACTGAGATACCGACGATGGAAGACCTGCTGAAGGAGACTTCATCAGTTACTTATTCTCCAGAAAAAATTGTTCTTTAAGCCAATAAATCACTTTCAATGATCAAAGCGCTAGAGTTGTTCTCCGGCATTGGAGCATTCGCAGAAGCAGCCGCTAAGCGCAATATCGAGGTAGTCGCAGCCTTCGATCAAGACCCGCGCGCCAATGCCACCTATGAGCTTAATCACGGCATGAAGCCAAGATCTCGCAATTTAGACACGATTGTGTCGTCCGAACTTCCACAGGCGGACATGTGGTGGATGAGTCCTCCGTGCCAACCTTATTCCGTAAGAGGCAATCAGAAGGGGCTGGCAGACCCACGTGCGCGATCTTTAATCAATCTTTTCGACCATTTGAGGCAGCATAAACCCAAAGTGTTGATGCTGGAAAATGTTGTTGGATTTAAAGACTCAGATGCTCATCGGCTGGTGGAGCGAACCTTAGGCGAATTAGGCTACCACAGTCATTTTCTAGAGCTTTCCCCGACTGATTTCGGTCTAAAAATGCGCCGTCCTCGCCTTTATCTCGTCGCCACCACTGATGGTGTTACTTTTGAGCCCCCTGCGCTTCAGAAAGTCGAAGTAAAAAGCCTCACTAATTTTATAAGGGAAACATACGACACTGAGCTAATCGTTTCTCGGAAAGACTTCGAGAGGTATGCCCCTTCCTTGCATATCATCAATCCGTGCGATCAAGACGCGTATGCGATTTGTTTTACCAGTGGCTACTGGAAGAGCTTTAAATCAAGCGGCACCTTCATTGCCGTCGATGACCAGCAAATCAGACGTTTTTCGCCTGAAGAAATAGTCGCGTTAATGGGTTTTTCATCCGATTTCTCCTTTCCTGAAGAACTTTCTACTCAGGCAAAACTCAAGCTGGCTGGCAATACTGTGGATGTCCGTGCCATAGATTTTCTTTTGAGCGGTGTTTCGATTTTGAGATAATGCACTGCATGCGGTGGCATTGACTGTCATAAATCAGCAGAACTCAGTAATCAATGGTTCCGTCGGGCGTTTATGTGTTCAATTGGATACATGCTTAACTGGCTATGGCAATCCGCTCAATCGTCGCACAACGCCCCGAATTTCTTTCTTTTTCGTAACCCGTATGGGGGATTGGGAAAAAAAAGCATTTAGATAGAGAATAGGAAGGGTACAAACAATTAGAGAGACTGCTGGCGGCGGTCCTGTTCTGAATTGAGGTTTTGAACCTCCGGCGCTGTTTTAAGGGGAACCCGAATGTCTGACGACGAAAAGAACATAATGATCGGCGACTTGCTGGTCAGGAGTGGGCTGATTTCTTCGGGCGATCTGACAGAAGCCATGGCAGTCTCCAGAAGACTGGGCATGCCGATGGGGCGTGTTTTGACCATGGACGGCAGAATTTCGCCGGACATCTTCCAGTTGGCGCTCGAAGCACAGTCAATTATTCGTGACGGGCTGGTTCCTCCGGATGTAGGCATTGAGGCTTTGGCAGTTGCAGCACGCGACCGCCAGCCGATTCATGAAGCGCTCAAGCGCATGGACCGCCATCCCCAAGCCAAGGGTTCGACCAACAGGCTCGGAGAATTGTTGGTAGATGCAGATATCATCAGTACCGATCAGCTCAATGCCGCTTTGAAGGCAAGTGTTGAAACTGGGCTTCCTCTTGGCGGCACGCTCGTAACACAAGGCATTATCCACGCCTCGCTTTTGCCCACTGTGCTTCGTGCTCAGGAGCAAATTCGTGACGGAATTCTCCCGCGCGATGCTGCAATCGAAGAATTGAAAGCGGCGATGAAGATTTGGTCGAAGGCTGAAGCCGCCATGAAGCGTACTGACTACGCGACAGAGCAGCCGCTCAAACCTTCGTCCGTTATGAGTACTCTGAGAGATACTCTGGAAGGTCCTCGTCCACAGCCGCAACACCAGCAGCTGCACCACCAGCAACAACATCAACAGCATCAACAGCAGCCTCATCCTCATCCCTATCAACAGCAGCCGCCGCAACAAGTTCCTGTTCATGCGCCGCCGCAGCATCAGCCTTCTCAGTTGCATGCTCAATTGCAACAGCAATATTTTCAAGATCAACAGCAGCATCATCAGCAGCCGCAAGGGCATCCGATGCAGCATCAGCAAACTCAACCGATGCAGATGCCGCCTCAAATGCAGCAGCCAATGCCGCAGCAAATGCAACAGCCGATGCCGCCGCAAATGCAACAGCCGATGCCTCCGCAAATGCAGCAACCGATGCCTCAGCAAATGCAGCAACCAATGCCTCCGCAAATGCAGCAACCAATGCCGCAGCAGATGCCAGCACCTATTTATGGTTACAACACACCCTATGGGCATGCGCCCTACGGTGGGCCTGCTCCCGACGACCCTTGGGGAAGTTGGCACGGAAGTGTTCCACGCCATCATGGCTTGGGAGTGCCATTGCCAGGCTTTCCGCAGCCACCGTCTATGCCTCCCGAAGGCTACGCTCCTCCTCCCGGCTATCCGCAGCAAATGCCTCCTCAGGGTGCGCCACCGCCACCGAATTGGAATATGCCTGCGCAGAATGCTCCGATGCCTCCTCAGCAAATGCCGCAGCAAGCGTCAAATTTGCACGCTCAACTGCAACAACAGCAGCAAATGCAGCATCAGCATCAGACGCCGCCGCAGCAGCCTGTTCATCAACAGCACGCAGCCCCTGTGCCGCACCACTCAGCGCCGCCATCTTCCTCAACCCCTCAAGCACAACATCAGCATCAGGCTGAAACCGTTCACAATGCAGTTTCAGCAGCACAGGAATTTCCTTCGTCTCAAGCTCCAGTATCTGCTTCGTCCGCACCGGCAGCGACTGTCCCACCTCCTACTTCCCCAACCCCGGCTCCTCCTGCCGCTCCGCCGCTTCCAGCCTCACAGCCTGTGCCTGCATTAGAGCCTGTCAGAGCTGAGGACGTTTCCAAAGATCCTGGTCAACTTAAGAATGCGGCTGCTCAACTGGCATCGCGTTTGGGTTGGGCCGCTCCGAAAGGTGGCGATGCCGCTGCAGACCTTCCGTCTCCAAGAAAGCTGTCGTGGGGGCAACCTCAGATCACGTCGCTGGACTCTGAGGCTGACACCGCAAGGCAAGAACCAGCTTCTCAGCAAAAGTCGGAGCCGGTACCATTGGTTCCATCCAGACCGGAAGCCGCTCCGCTCTCGACATCGGCTACATCTAGACCATCTTCCGAGATGAGAAATCCATTTGGTGCCCCATCTGGCTCTCCTGCAGGTTCGTCAACTCCTGGCGGCAGTTTGCCTGTATCTAAAGGACCCGAATCACAACCAGAGCAGTCAAACCCTGCATTTGCTTCGCCGCCGGTTTCAGAAACGCCGTCCACTGCTTCACCCGCAGCACCGTCGCATGACTTCCAGCCGTCGCAACGCGAAGAAGCTGAAATGCCACCCGAGAAAGAGCTTCTCGACCTTGCCAAAGACGCTGAAGAGGAAGACGACGATGACGAGCCGAATTTCAAAATGGAATTCGATCTCGAATTGCCTGCGCCTTTCAACAAGCCCGTTGAGCAATTAAGGAATGACGCGGACGAGACGAGCGAGAAGTCTGAAAAGACAGAGCAATTAGAGACCGAGTCAAAATCGGAAGCAAAAGTAGAAACAAGAGTAGATGCAGAAGCAAATGCTGAAGCGGAAGCAAAATCTGAGTTAGAACCAGAAAAAGTTCAAGATAAGGTTGAAGAAGCACCAACGGAAGAACAAACGGTTCCAGCACAAGCCCCTGCGCCAGTTGCCGAAGCTCCTGCTACCAAGTCGATACAGAAGCCAGTCGGCTTGCCGATTTCCATGCCTATTTCCATGCCGATCGAAACAGGTCGTCCTGGGCATATTGCAGGATTTGGAAAAGGTACCAAGATTTCGCTCAAGTCCGACTATGCTCCAAGTGACACTGGTCGTTTGTTTGCGATCACACCTTCCGAAGCACTCACACTTCTTGCAGAAGATGACAGCGATTCGGCTGATGACAAAAAGGAAGCTGCACCTGCAAAAGGTAAGAAGGGTAAAAGTAAAGCCTCGCAATCACAAAACAAACTTTCCAAGCAACCTGCAAAGGGCAAGAAAGGACAAGCTGGAAAATCTCAAACCGGCTTGCAGAGCATAAAAGAAGCAGAGGCAATGCCGTCTTGGACTACTCAAAAGAATCAAGCCCATCCTGCAACTATGTTCGGCAAGAAGGGCGGAGCCGGCGTACCTGATTTCATCGAAGATCTCGTTCCTGCCGCTCAAGCAGGACTGGATGCCAGTGCTCAAATCGGTGAGTTGATGCCAGTCGGTCCTGGCGGAAAGGCAAGCAACACGCAATCGAAGATGGCTTCCATCAAGCAGCGTGCTGTTTCCGTATCCGTCAGCAATCTCTTGCCTGTTCCACTGGAAATTGCAGAAGCTCAAGCGGAGTTGGCATATATTGTCGAACATCGTGGAGCCCCGGCTACGCCTGTAACTTACACGCCTCCACCGCCCCTTCCTCCGCAACCCCAAGCGGACGCCACAATTGTTGAGCTTCTCACCATGTCGGGTTTCTTCAGCAAGAAAGATATTGCTTCTGCTTTAGAGAAAGCTTTGGAAGATGCTTCGATGGCTCCCGATCTTTTGATGGCTCTAGGGCTTGTCAATGACGACACGTTGGATGTGGTTGTTCGCTGTCAGGGACTGACGCGCAGTCGCTATCTGACAAATGAGCAGGCGATTTATGTTCTTGGCGCTGTTCGCAGTGGACGCTTGAGCTTTGAAGAAGCGCTAGTCGAGATAGGCAAATAGCACAGGTTTTGAACCTTCGCTCAGCGTCTCGACATATCGAGTTCGTCGGCGAATGTAATGCCATTGCCACCGTTGGACATGCGGAACATGACTGCTTCGGCGGCACATGCGAAAACGTCTTCGACGGATGGACCTTGTCCATAACCGCTGTCTACGAGCGGTCTTCCTGAAAAACATGACACGCCGATGCTGACGCTTACTAAATAGCTGCGTCCTTTGATGACTACTTCATAATTTTCAAGTCTGGTTCGAATGCGCTCAGCGGCAACTTCTGCCCCTGACCGTGGGGTTTCCGGAAGGATGATGCCGAATGCATCTTCTCTGCAGCGGCCAATCAAGTCGATATCGCGAATGGAAGTGAGCATTACTGCAGCACCTGCGGCGACAATATTGTCGTGCACTTCCATGCCTCTGGATTTGCCGATGTCGGTGAGTCCATCAATTGCGACCACGAGAAGCGAAAGGGCTCGGTCGTACCGGTTGGCGCGCTTCAGTTCGTAATTCAGTCTTTTGTAGAATGTTCGAAAGTTGTATGTCGGAGCAACGAGATCCATCAGCACTCGCCGTTCAATCTCGTCGAGGGACATGTGGCTGTCTTCGGCTTCAGCGTCCGCATGAAGCTTCGTTTGCTCTTTGGGCAGCTCGAAAATGGGAATTTCGCCGCTGGTCCACGGAAACTGATTGTTTTTGCTGCGCAGCTCGGCAATACGACGATAAAACTCCGCTTCTTTTGCTTTTTTATCGTCAGACACAAATTTCTCCAAGTGCAACCGCCGATTTTATACCCGGGTGGAAGGCGGTTATATAATGATGTCCTAAAACTTTATCGGTAAAGCCAGAGGTTCTGATGACGAAGCCGTCCATGGCGACAAATCTTGGTTCGAAATTTACACGCGTTGGAGATATTGACGCCGTTATTCGGACTGTCGAGACGGGAGATTTTTTGTATGCGGTCGAAACTTGGAAAACGGCGTTTGGTTTTACTGACGAAGAGCGATGGAAGCGTTTTGCATTTGAAGTGAGTGATTTCGCTGTCGGCGCTTTTGTTGATGATTACCCGCATGCGCTTGCCACAGTCATTATGTTCGATATTAATTTCAATGGACGTGTGCTCAAATGCGGTGGTATCGCCGGCGTTGCTTGCAGTCCTCCGATGCGTAAGAAAGGCTTGGTGCGTGAGGTTCTTCGAGATGTGCTGAAAAGGTTGAATGAAGAGAAAGTCGAGATTTCAGCACTCTGGCCTTTCTCATATCCCTTCTACGAGAAGATGGGATATGCAGTCACTGATTTGCAGTACGAAATAACGCAGAAAATCGATTCAATTCCTACAGTCGGCGAGAGCAGCCGGTTCAAGCCTGTGAAGCTGAGCGACTACGAGGCTTTGATGCCTGTTCATCAGCGATGGACAAAAATGTCCAATTTGAGTTTGGAGCGAAACACTGCTCGCTGGGAGCGCCAACTAGCACGTCCGGAGCGCCAGTTTGTACTTTATCTTCACGACGATGGGTACATGATATGGAATCTGCAAGATCCGAAAGATAGAACGTTAGAAGTTGTTGAATGGGCTTATCTTACGGAAGCGGCATTTCATGATGGTTTGGCGCTTATCAAAAATTGCGGGCAACTTGCATTTGACAGCGCAAAATGGGTCATGGCTGATATGGAGCCACTGTTGAAACTTGGAGTTTCATATCCTCCGGCCAAAGTGACAGTGAAGCACGGCATGATGTCTCGCGTGGTCAACGCAGAGGCTTTCTTCAAGAATTCCGGATTGCAAGATTTTGCCGTCGAGATCTGTGATCCGATGAAAATCAGTGGACCTGCAAATATCAAAGGCTCGTCCATAGGACCAGGCGAGTTGATCCAAGTTGCAACAGGGCTGCTAAAACCAGCAGACAATGCTGAATCAGCTCTCTACAGGGCAGCAGAGAGCCCTGTGAGTTTTTCAATCGAACAATATTGATCTGCCACTAAGAACAGTGGCACCGCAAATGCGGGTTACTAATGCTGCCGAAAAAATATCAGATCGCCGAATCGCGACTGATATTTTTTCGAGTCTTTCCTAAGCGCGTTTTCGAGTTCGTCCAGTCTTCGTCGATAGCCGTTTTTCTACTTGCACCAGGATGGTCGAGACTGGAATGTCTAGAGCCAATGCAAGACGGCTGAGGTTTTTCACGGAAATATTCCGTGCTCCCCTTTCTACGTCACTTATATACGAGCGATGAAAACGACTTGATTCTGCAAGGTCGCTTTGCGACATGTGTAAGCGAGCTCGGCGCTCTTGCAGTACCACACCGAGTTCGGAAATTAGTCTTTCGTGTAAGTTCAAATCTTTTGCCATAGCGATGCTCGACGACTCTGCACTTCGCAGTTTCGTCACCCCCTTATTAACAACATACTCCCATTTCGACGCCCCAAGAAATCACCCCACGGGGGGACTAAATTCCAAATCTCTGCATCATGTTTCCGTAAAAGCGCATGCAGTAAAGGTTTTGGAAAATAAAAGTTTTTTGCCAAACGGAAAAAATTAAGTCTAGTTTGGGTGTCAACAGTTTTTCAACAAGGTAATTGCAAGGTTGAAGAAAACTATCAAACGCGCGCAGCGTCGAGAGTTGAATAGGCTAAATCAAAACGATGACCGCTTTGCCAGTCTTAAGGCATGTCGCAGATAAGTCGCTGGCAGTATTGAAAGAATTCGAACTGTTTTTATCAGGCGCGCAGCAACGTGCTTGGGAAAAACGCTTCGGATTCCTCATAACCATGCTGAACTTTGACGTATTTTTCGGCAAGCTCGTTCATGGCTTTTGCGTCTTTCTCTCTGCCCATTTTCTTCAGAAGCCCGGCAAAACTCTCGAGGCACGTACCCAATCTGGGCATGTTGCGTCTTTGACGGAAACCTTCGATAGCCAGCTTGTATTGCGCTTCGGCTTCAGGATTTTTATCTTGTGCCTGGTAAAGCAATGCCAGATCGAATCTAAATTCCTCAGCCGGTCCGAGCGGAGAATCGATCGTCTTCAATGCTTTGTTGACGACGGTCTCGGCTTCGGTAAATTTGCTCTGATGACGAAGGGCGGTCGCATATTTGTGCATCGTGATGAACACAAAGCGATGGTCGCCGCTCAGGGTTTTGTCAAAGATATCGAGCGCGCGTTTGTATTGGGTTTCGGCCTCTTCCCATTTGCCTTGTTTGGCGGCACAGTCGCCAAGATGTTCGACAACAGGTCCAAGGTAGTAATGACCTGCATAAAAATTCTTTTCGAGAAGAGCAACCGCTCTCTTGAATTGCTCCAGGGCCGGCTCAACGCGACCCATTTCTAAATACAGCGCGCCTAGCTCGTCAAGTAGCTGGCTCACAGAGTAGTCGTCTTCGCCAATCGCGGCTATGCGTTTGTCGATAGCTTGCTTGTAAAGCGATTCTGCTTCAATCCGCTCTTTGTGCGGCAGACACGCTTTTGCTTTTGCCCAAAGGGTGTTTGATTCGTTGAGAGCGCCTAAATTCTTGGCTGTCAGCTTTTCTGTCATTTTTCCAATTTCTGAAATGTGTCCGGAACCAAAGTATCATACACAGACTAGCCAAATCCTTCCCTTGCCTCTTCGTAACCTGAGGCGTCGGGAATGTTCTCTTTGCACAATGAAAACATCGAAAAAAGACGCCGAATTGCTAATTGAGAAGCTGGGACTTAAGCCGCTGCCGCTCGAAGGCGGCTATTTCCGTGAGACATATCGATCGGATAGAAAAATGGCTGAAAGCGGACACGGCAGTCAAAAGTCAGTTTCGACTTGCATTTATTTCTTGCTTTCCAACGATACTTTCTCGGCCTTTCACCGTCTTCCGTCCGATGAAATTTGGCATTTCTACGCCGGCGATCCTGTGGAGCTTTTCGTTATAAAGCAAGATGGGCAGCTGCAAGTAAACGTCCTCAGTGCAAGTTTGACGGACGGTACCGCACCGCAGGCGGTGGTGCATGGCGGATGCTGGCAGGCGGCCTGTCTAGCTGAAGGTGGGTCATTTGCACTGCTCGGCTGCACGGTTGCTCCCGCGTTTGATTTCGCTGATTACGAGCATGGAAAACGAGATGAGCTGCTCGTTTCATACCCTACTTACAGCAAAGAAATTTTGAAACTTACCAGATCGCAATAATTGAATATTTTGACAAAACAACAAAATTCATACACATGAGGAGGAGCGGGTGACTAGCTCAAAGGTTCAGAAGAACTCAACAACTCTTACTAGCGAGCAGACGCAAACTGTCGAAAAGACTGTCCAGCTCGTCAAAGACACTTTGGGTGAAGAAGCGTCCGGACACGACTATTTCCACATCATGCGCGTCAGAGCGCTGGCCGTGCGTCTGGCTGAAGAAGAGGGCGCAGATGTCTATGTGGCGGAGCTGGCCGCTCTCCTGCATGACATAGCTGATTGGAAGTTTCACGACGGTGACTTGAGCGTAGGACCGCGAGTAGCTTCCGAGTGGCTGCAATCGCTTGGTGAGTCAAAAGAAACGATTGAAAAGGTAGCAGCGATCATCAAAGAGGTCTCCTACAAAGGCGCTGGAGTGACGACCACGCCCGAGTCAGTAGAAGGGAAAGTCGTTCAAGATGCCGATCGTTTGGACGCTTTGGGCGCCATTGGCATTGCTCGTACTTTTGCCTATGGCGGCAAGTTCGATCGTCAAATGTACGATCCCGACCAACCACCGGTCATGCATCAAACGTTCGAGGAATACAAGAAAGCGAAAGGCACTACCTTGAATCACTTCTACGAAAAGATTTTCCTGCTGAAAGACCGCCTCAACACCGACTCTGCTCGCGCTCTAGCGGAAGAAAGGCATAAGTACGTGGAAGAGTTTGTAGAAAGATTTCTGCAGGAATGGGAAGGCAAAAAGTAATTAGGTGATGAGATATAATTCACCCTCGTCGTACGCGGAGAAAGTTAAGAGATGACAGACACGAGCGAAAGCGATCTTAGAAATATGATTTTGGGCAATGTCAAAGATCGCAATGCCAGTGAGGAAACTCGGCAGTGGCTGTCGGTTCTTGATTCGAGCGCTTTGCAAGCAGACCAGACCTTGCACCTGCAGGCAGCTCCCGAGGCGGAGAACCTGAGTACCAGCGCCTATGTAGACCTGTTATTCGACTATCTCAGCCGTTATGTCGCCGAGTTTAACAAAAATCCTATTCACGAATCGCTAAAGGTTCACTGCGAGCGCCCAAAAGGCGAGTACGAGTTCAAAGATTTCAGCCGTTTCTCCCACAACGTCAAATATTTCCAGGGTCACGTCTCGACCCGTGAATGGGCAATTGTTGTTCAGGCGTATATGGGCAAAATCCTGGTGTTCGTGGTTCCGACCGACATTCTCATAGGGTTTCGACCGGGTGATCCGAATCGCAAGCCGTACATGCAGATTATAGAAACGACCGAAGATGGTCACACCAGCCGTTCGCTGCTAGGCCGCGGTCTTTCCAGCGCAAACATAGGTCAGTTGGCGAAGCGCATTTTTGGACAGGTGATCAAAGTAGCGCGCAAAGAGGCCTCGGACACAGAGGAGTTTTCTATTGCAACGCATGCAGAAGAGCAGATCGATCCTGATCGCTCTTACGATGCGGACGAGAGCAAGTGGCTTTTGTCTGAAGCTGACTTCCTTGAGATGCGTCGCGGCGGTGCAGCCCCGCAAGTGTCTGCCGCTCCGAAGGGAAGTGGAAAGCCCGGTATTCCAGAACAATTCCGGCAGAACAGCCAGCAAGTTGCAAACCTGTGCATGCAGGTTGTTGGTGATGTGGACAAAGAATTGGCGTTTCTCGAACAGGTTGGTATCGCCGCAATGAAGGGCGACAACATGAAAGAAATCAATTGGGCGATGAAACGCTCCAACGTTTTGAAAAGCTTGAAAGAGAAGATTCTCGATTTCGCATCTGACTGGGATAACTGTCTGAATGGAGAGCGATGAGCTCATCTAGCGTTAGCAAAGAAAAGACCGACGACCGTGATCGTCCGCTGCGTGAAGATGTTCGCCTGCTCGGCAGTTTACTAGGCGACACAATTCGGCGTTTCGAAGGCGACAAGCTCTTTGATGTAGTCGAGCGATTCAGGCTGCTGTCGAAATCAATACACAACAATCCGACGCCGGAAATACAAAAAGAGTTGTCGGAGCTTGTAGAAAGTCTTGATGTTGAAACGTCTGGAAAGGTTATCAAAGCTTTTCTTACGTATTTTGATCTCATCAACATCGCCGAGCAAAATCATCGCGTGCGTCGCCGCACCCAAAGAGAGCATGAAGCAAACGACCGTCCCGAGCCTGATTCGCTAACAAGCGTTTTTCACCGGATGGAAAACAGCAAAGACGGAAAAGAGAAGCTGCAGCAAGCGATTTCCAAACTGGACGTGCAAGTTGTTTTCACTGCTCACCCAACTGAAATTACCCGGCGAACGGTTTTAATCAAACAGCTTGAATTGGCGAGGCTTCTGAAGCGACGTGATCATCCACCTCTTTCGCGTCGAGAAACGAAAGCTGTTACGGACGATTTGTTAAAGGTCATCGAATCGTTATGGATGACCGACCACGTCATTTATTTCAAGCCTCAGGTGATGGATGAAGTTCGCTATGGGCTCTATCACTTCGAGAATGTTGTTATTCGCGCGATTCTTGATGTTCACCACGACCTTGTTTTGGAGTTGGACAAATTGTCCGGTGAGCAAAAGTGGAATCCGCTACAGAGTCGGCGGTTCATAACATTTGGCTCTTGGATCGGCGGCGACCGTGACGGCAATCCTTTCGTCACTCCGGAAGTGACGGTAAAGACACTTAATTACCAGCGCTCGCTGGTTCTTAAGCATTACATGAAAGAGATGGAAACGCTCTTCAACGACTTGAGCCACTCACAAAATTGGCTCAAAATGGACGACGAGTTCTATGCGTCGCTCGAGCAAGACCGCGTTCTATTCCCAGAGCTTGATGAAAGGTACAGAGATCGCTATCGTCTCGAGGAAGTCCGACAGAAGCTGCTCTTTATACAAGAGAAATTGCGTCGTGCTTTGAATTCATCCGGCGAACCTGGAGCATATCAGCACCATTTAGAGTTTCGCAGTGAACTCAATATGATTTATGGCGCGCTGGAGTCGAACGGCTGCATTGCTAGTTTGACGAGCCTAAAGAAGATGCTTTATGCAGTCGATATCTTCGGATTTCACCTGGCAAAACTCGACGTACGCCAGCACAGTGAGCGACATCTTGATGCCCTCGACGAAATCAGTAAATCGCTGAAGCTGATTGAAGGCGGCTATCGCGGGCTGAGCGAGGACGAGAAAGTTTCTTTCCTTGCCAAAGAAATCGAAAATCCCCGACCTCTAATTCCGGCTCATCCTCAGTTTTCCGAGTCGACAAATCAAACGATCGAAGTTTTTCGCACGATGACTGCGCTCCAGGACAAATTTGGCATTCCTGCGATTGATACTTATATAGTCAGCATGACGCAGAGCAAAAGTGATTTGCTTGCGATCCTTCTTTTTGCAAAGGAAGCAGGGTTGTACAGTGTGGAAAAAAGCGATCGCACGATAAGTGTGGTGCCGCTGTTTGAAACAATCGAAGACTTGCAGAACGCACCGAAGCTGTTCGAAGCACTGTTGCAAGTTGGCGCATACAAGAATTATTTGAAGAGCAGATCCAATCTTCAGGAAGTGATGATTGGGTACAGCGACTCCGGCAAAAATGGCGGAATTACGGCTGCGAATTGGGAATTGTATAAAGCGCAGCGAGCACTTGTTCAATTCGGGCGCAAGGAAGGCATTCAGCTTCGACTTTTTCATGGTCGAGGCGGCACCATCGGACGTGGTGGCGGACCTACTCACAGAGCCATTCTTGCTCAACCAGAGGGCACTGTCGATCATCGCATCAAGATAACTGAGCAGGGCGAAGTAATCGCTGCGAAGTACGCGATGAATGATATTGCCGTGAGAAACTTCGACCGGCTGGCTGCTGCAGTAATCGAAGCGAGTATTGATAGTTTTGACGAGAAATCCGAATCGATTTACAAAGAGCGTATGCCACTTCTGGAGTCGCTTTCGGCAAAGTCGTTTACAGCCTATAGAGAACTCGTTCACGGCTCGAAGGATTTCATCGAATTCTTCCACCAGACAACACCGTTGCCGGAAATTGGAGAGTTGCGAATGGGCTCGCGTCCAGCACGTAGAAAGTCCGGCAGCCAATCAATTGACGATTTGCGCGCGATTCCTTGGGTTTTTGCCTGGACACAAAGTCGATTCATGCTGCCTGGCTGGTACGGGTTTGGCTCGGCCTATCATCAAGTAACCGAAGGTGATCCTGCGGCGTTAGAAACAATGCGCGCGATGTATTCGGACTGGCCATTCTTCACTGGGTTAGTAAAGAAAATCGAAACTGCGCTTGCCGTAGCCGACCTTGAAATCGCGCGGTACTACGCAGACAATCTCGTTGAGTCTAAGAAGTTGAAAGATGAGTATTTCAGCCGCATTGAAGAAGAATTCAGTTGGACACGCGAGGCTATCCTTTCAATTTCAAGACAGTCGGAACTTCTGGACAGTACGCTCTATCTAAGAAAGTCTATTGAGTTGCGTAATCCATATGTAGATCCGGTTAGCTACCTGCAAGTTCAATTTTTGAAGAAGGTCAGAGGAATCGACGCTAAATCCGATGTTTGCGACCGTCAAGCACTGTTAGATTACGTGCTAATGAGCATTACCGGTGTGGCTTCAGGACTGCAAAGCACGGGCTAAATTTCACGAGAGGAGAACGAAATGCCGACAGCTTCGACAACAGCGCAAGCGAAAAAGTTGAAGGGATTTTTTCTGGAAAAGGCTAAAAGCTGTATTCATGATCCGAAAGGCTTGCTGAAACATCGCTTTGTGACACCATCTTATGACGTGGTTGCGGGCGCTGATGACTCGAGTGAAGTCTCCGATCGCTCTTTGACCGGTCACTATTTGCAGATGTACGACTGGGACGCGTGCTTTTTTGCACAGGCATCTGTGAAAGCCGGTATAGAAGGGCTCGCTCAAGATGTAGTGGAAAACTTCCTCAGCCTTCAGGAAGGCGATGGTCATGTTCCGCGCACTGTTTCCCCCAGTCGCATTTGGGACAACGGCGACCAGTGCAAACCGTTTCTTGCACAGACTCTCCTTTTTGCCGCAAAGCAGAGTACAAAATCTGCATCAATAGACAATCGACATTTGGAAGGGTTGGATTGTTATCTCAAATATTTCGATGCAAAACGCAAGCACGAGAGTGGATTGTATTTCTGGCGAAACGTTTTGGAAAGCGGTGTAGACGATAATCTGGCGCTGCTCTATCCACTCGAAGCAGCCAAAGGCGAGAATGATGACATCGCCAATTTCCCTGATGGACGGCTGCTTGCAGCTGACATAAATGCGTATCTGGTTGCAGAATTTCGAGCCATGAATGAGCTGGCAAAAATTGGCGGCAACGAAAAATTGGCTGCCGAATATGACGCCAAGGCGACTGCTCTTGCTGAAAAAATAGACTCGTTGCTCTGGTCGCAAGAAGATTCAATCTATTACAACTATGATCCAAAAACAAAGCAGCATTGCCGTCTGAGAGCATGGACTGGCCTCTGTCCTGTGATTATGGGGACTACTAATAACGAACGCACTCAAGCCGTAATCGAGAAGAACATCATGTCGAGCGATCACTTCCTTAGAAGCGCGGGCATTGCAAGTGTTGCTGCTTCCGAGCCTTTGTACAATCAGGCAAAGCGCGGATTGTATGGGCGTGTCATCTGTTCTAACTGGCAGGGACCGATGTGGGTTTTGCCCAATGCCCTGATTGCTCGCGCGCTGGTGCGCGAAAAGTTCAACAAAGATGCTCAAAAGGTCGCAGAGTTGGTTGTTAACACCCTAGCGACCGGACTTGAAGCGAAAGGTACCTTATTTGAGAACTATCACGCAGATACGGGAGAACCATTATTTGCGCCCCAGTTCATGAGCTGGAACAGCCTTTGCCTTGAACTGCTGAACATCTTGGAGTAGTTTCGAAGGTTACCTGACATTAATAAAAGAAAGGGGTGGGGGTTTACAAACACTCCCTTTTCGGCAATATGCTTAGATGGTAGATGTAGCTCGGGCCACCCAAAAACGTGAAATCCAATCATTTGTCCCTTCTTGCTGGAATGTTGACGATTCTTTTCGTCAATCAGGGCATTTCGCCTTTTGGGCAGATTGCAGAGGCCAAAGCGAAGAAAGGAAAGGCTCAGGCTGCAAAAAAGCTTCCTCCGTACCCGCCCGAGTTCAACGACGCTATTAAGCTGGTTGTCTACGAGAAGAAATACAAGGACGCCTTCGATATATTCGATCGCCTGGACCGAAATGGTTTTTGCCGTGATAAGACTCACTATTACATGGGTCTTTGCAAACACAACATGAATCAACTGCAGGAAGCAGCACAGCACTATCAAGTCGTATACAGCTTTTCCAAAGACCCGCAGCTTAAATATCTAGCTGCAGTCGGTTATGGGCAGGTAGCAAAATACGCAAAGAATCGCACTTATGCGGGGCAGGGAAATCTCTTTGCTCGAATGTCTACAGGACCCAGCAACGCAGCAGGTCCATGGGGCGGGGGAGGCTCCAGTGCCGCAGATTGCGGCCCACGTGGCTGACGGTAGTTGATTTGCGGGCAGCAGGTTGCCGCCCGGGCTCAATGTGAACGCTACCAAGTTGCCGAAGTGGAAAGTCAATGAAACAGAATCGTTCGCTTGTCTATGCAGCAGTGTTGCTTGTGGTTGTCGCAAGTCAGGGAATCATGCCTTCCGGTAATGACGCCGAAGCTAAGGGTAAAAAGGGAAAGAAATCATCGAAGGCGGCAACCTATCCACCTGAGTTTTATAAGGCGGTTAGGCTCGTCTATGACAAGAAGTACAAGGATGCTTATGAGATTTTCGATCGCTTGGATCGAAATGGATATTGTCGAGACAAAACGCACTATTACATTGCCTACTGCTTCCACAATATGAATCAGTTGGCTCAGGCCGCTCAGCACTATCAGGTCGTCTCCAGCTTTTCAAAAGATCCGCAGCTGAAATATTTGGCTGCTGTTGGCTATAGCCAGGTTGAGAGATACGCAGCCAGTCGAACTTATGCAGGTCAAGGCAATCTGTTTGCGCGTTTATCCACTGGAGGTCGCAGTTGGGGCGGCGGCGGTGGAGGCGGCGGCGGTGGCTGAAACTAGTTCTTCAAGGCGGCAGGTTGCCGCCTTTTTTATATGGTCTTGGAACACTTTCCGAACGCCACGAGTAAATGTTTCAAATTCGCACTGACGATTACATTCTTGCCGCAATGATCTAAAAACCACTCAGAATCTTGTCTAATTCCGCACTCGAACGATTACGGAAATTAACCCGATTGTGCACTGTTTCTAATGCTTGTTGAATGCGCTTACGTCCCGCTGGAATCGGATTTGCAGCAAGGAATTGAATATATTCCTTCTCCTCTTGTGGCGTGCAAATGGATTCTAGTGAGCACACCACATGCGGTACCGTCGGCATTGGCAGATGTTTCTTGATAAGCGCAAAGTTCTCTCTGACAAACTTGAAGCCCGGCTGTTTTGCGTGAGGCATTATGAGAATATTGCCCAACAATTTCGGAGAGTCTTGAAGGCGAATTTCATTTCCAATGCTGAACTTTAAAGTGCGATCGATAAGTTCAGGCTTTCTGAAAAACGGCAGGGACATCATGCTTCGCACGCGTTCTTCAGGAGTTTTGGCTGTGCGCCAGAGGTTGTCCATCTTTTGATAGTCTTTGGCGTCGCCGTTGAAGGCGACAATTTTGAAAATTGGATCGAGCAGGTCTGGTTCTACTTTCCTCGAATCCGCAAGATAGACATTAAACTGCTTGCGCGCTTCGGCAATCGTCGCAGGATCCTGCCCTATCGTGCCCAGGGCTAGAAGGACATCACCCCTGGCTGAGCGAATCAAATCGCTTTCATTTGGTTTGGATGACCAACCAAATTTCGTTGCCGTTGCATTTAAATGCTTTCGCACGAATCGTTCGAAGCTTGGAACACTTTTCGCGTCGAGCAGCCCGTAAAGTCGATCTAGGCACTCTACTCTCATCTCGATCAACTGCGGATCCATTTGGGATTCGTATTCGTTGAACAATTGGAAATAGTTAGCGAGTGGTGAGATTCCTGCAAACGTTAGAGTCCATTGATCGGACAGAAGCGTCATGCGCTCAGCAATACTCAGTTTGTCCAACCCGGCGGAAAGTAGGCCGCGAAGCCAAGTTTCTGGATAGTTGACCCGATAATAGCCTGATGCTTGGGCATTCAGAAGTGGTATTTGATCTTTTGGCAGATCGACCATCGGAGCCGTCTTTGAAGAGAGAAGAAAACTAAGCTTTTGATTAGCCGGCTGGTCAGTTTTCAGCAAACGCCAGGAAACCGGTATTGCCCAAAGAGCGTTTGCATTCGCCGGTTTTAACCTGGCAGCAGGGTCCATTACAAATCGCGATTGTCCGAGGCGAATCGCAGTTCCATTCTCCTTCCTTTGAGCATCGATAACAGGAAAGCCAGGAGAATGAACCCAGGCGTACATGATGTCGGAGACAGGTTTTTGGGAGGCTGCTTGTAGGGAATTCCACAAATCGCTCGTCGTCGCGTTGCCGAATTTGTGTTCGCGCATGTAATTTTGCACGCCGGTTTGAAATACCTTTTCGCCTAAATATATTTCCAGCATTCGCAGAATAGAAGCACCTTTGCTGTATGTGATGCCGTCAAACATTTCTATTGCTTCGAGTGGGTTTTTGACTTCAGCGTGTATGGAGCGAGTCGACATCAACTCGTCAATTTCCATTGCGCCAAGGCGATCAAATGTGAAAAACTCCCATGTTTGCCAGTCTGGGCGCACATAATCGACAGTCTTTTCAGACATCCAGGTGGCGAAAGCCTCGTTCAGCCAAAGATCGTCCCACCATTTCATAGTCACTAAATCGCCGAACCAGAGGTGTGCCATTTCATGGGCTACCACCTCTGAAACACGCTTTTGAGCGGCAACGGAGGCACTCTTCTCGTCGACTAAAAGTGTTTCTTCTCTGAAGGTAATTGCGCCCAAGTTTTCCATCGCACCAGCTTCGAACTCTGGAATTGCTATCAAATCTAGCTTGTTGCCGGCATATGGTTGAGCGAAGTAATTCAGAAAGTACGGCATCATCTTTGCCGCTTGGTTGCGCGCGAAGAGCCCGAGTTTTTCAGAGCCTTTAACCGCCCATACACGAATAGGTATGGAATTTGCGACTAATGGAGGAGTAGAGGAAAACGGTCCGACCAAGAGCGCAACAAGATAGGTTGACATTTTTGGTGTCGGTGCAAACTCGACAATTCTCTTGCTTGAACCTTTTTGTTTGACTTCTCGAGAAACGGCACTGTTCGAAATGGCCGTGTTGCCTTGATCGACTGTGACTTTCAGTTTGAAAGTAGCTTTGAAATCAGGTTCGTCAAAACATGGAAACATTCGACGGGCGTCCGTCGGTTCCATCTGAGTGGCGCCTAAAGTGACGGTATGACCTTCGCCGTCCTTGGCTTTGACTTTGTAGAAGCCGCAGAGTTTGTCATTCATGCGGCCGGAATAGGAAATCTTAAGGGTGTACTTACCAGGTTCAATAGGTTTTGAAAGCAAGAAAGTGACCACTTGCTCGCTTTTGGCGATAGTCACTGAAGCCGCCGACTTGCCTGATCTTTTGTCACCTTCAGCGGTAAGTTCGGCGCTTTCTATAGATAGTCCATGTGAGTTCAAATAGATTCTGTCTACTGTTTGAACAGCATTAAGGACGATGTTTTCGGTTCCTTTGAACGTTCCTTTCTCTAAGTCCGGATCGATAAAAAGGTCGTAACTCTCTGGTGTGACGCTTCGCGGCAAACGGAATGAATCAGCAGCCGGAGAAAGCGATGCCACCTTCCCCTGTCCGGGTTGAAACGCTGTTAAAAGAGCACATGCTGCAAGCAATGAACAAGAGATGGCTTTGAGACGTTTCACCAGTTACCTCACTCTTTAATCGACCGTTTTACTTTGATCCAAATATTCCTGAAACATCGATTTTAGATTTTTGCCATTGAGAGTGTCTCTCGGCTCATATTCTGCGATTTTGTTTTCAAAAGCGACAGACTTCGCGAGCATGAGAGGCTTTCCATCATGACCGAATACCTTTGATGAGGTCTCTCGTTTCAAGACACCAGGTGAATCGATTGTATAGGTAGAGATTTGTTCTGCTGTTTGTACGGTCTTAATTCGTCCGGTGGCCTTATCGACGCGCAACTGCGTGTCGAGAGTGTTTTTGATGAATCGATCGCTCGTCATTTCCACAGGTTCTGATGATCTGATCAATTGAACGATTGTGTCGGTGCCACCATCCACGGTATCTACGTAAGGGGCTGGATTAAATTCCCAGATTTCGCCTTGAGCATCTGTTTGAGTTCCCCAAACGCCATTGCCTTTGGCTACAACAGTGCGTTGAGTGTTATCTTCCTGGCGAGTCAAATAGTTGTATTGATACGAATTGGTTTGGCTTTCCTTGTGCCAGGTGCCAGCCAGCCATTTCGGAATTTTGTACCAATTGTTGGCGTCACCGGTCGAGCCCGGTGGCAGATTAGCGACATCGAAAATTTGCCCCGGCAGCAACTTAGCTTCTACAGGTTCTGCGACCTCGCTGTGGTTGATTTCAGCTCGCAAAACTTTGCCATCAACTGTTCCGGTCAAAAAAAACAAGCCGGATACAGCCAGGGCAACAAGAGTGTGTCTCTTAGTCATATGGTCTCCCCCAGGCGGGAGATCATACCTCATAATGCCTCTCTGGCGTGCTTTTAGAGGAAAAACAAAGGAGGTCCCGTTTTCGAGACCTCCAGAAAGCTAACTCTATGGCTTTTGTGCCTATGCTCTGTCTTTTATTGCCGAGAGAAACTTATTAATCCAGCTTTTCTTGAGCCATTCATTTTCTGTGGTGGCTACCTCAAGCCTTAATTGAACTTCTTCCAATTGAGCAGCTTTAATTTCCAGGGCGGGCAGGCGCTCGAGCCAGACGCTTTGGGCTGTAAGCATTTCGTCCAATTGACCCAGTCTAGAAGTTGCAAGATTTAGTCGGCGATTGGTTTCTACAACCAATTCATTGACTTGCATCAAGTGATTGAGCAGATCCAAAACCAATTGTGCTTCCGTTGGAGAATTTTCGGTTTCCTTAGAAGAGACTACCTCTGCCTCCACATCTGGTGCCGAAGTAACTACTTCCAACTGCGCTCGCTCAAGCAGATCCTCAAGTCCAGTGAGGTCTAGCGGATTGCTGTTTGAACTTTGAAGCGGCTCGCTGCTCATGTAAAACTCTTTCTAGTAATTTCGTGAATGAATAGACTACAGTGCCATTATCTGTGGTATCACAAATAATGGCAACGCTTGGCTACCTGAAAAAGCCGTCTATTTGCGCTTAGTCCAGTGTCTGACGTAATAACCCATCGTCAGAGCCATCAATCCGAAGGCTAGAGAAAAGAGCAAACCGATGCAGCAGACCATCGCCCAAAAGCCGGCTGGCTCTGTGGTGCGCAGTGCAAGCATCTCGGTAAATATATCTTCGAGTGACTTTGAATATGCCCTGGAAATACTGCAGATATACAACGCTGCGAAAGATGGAAGAACTAGTTTTGGTGCCTTCATTTGACGTGTGGTGACACGTATGCGGCCACACCCTCGGGCGGTTTTTCTTCCGGCAAATTTTGTTCTCTCCAATCGCGAATTCCGCCCGCCATTGACAGAACATTCGTGTAGCCCATCTTTTGGATATTCACTGCAGATAGTGCAGAGCGATATCCACCTCCGCAGTACAGCACAATTGGAGCATCGTAGTTGGGAATCAATTTCTCGATGTCGCGTTCGATAATGCCTCTAGAGATATGGCATGCGCCTTTTGCGTGTCCTTCAAGCCATTCGTGATCTTCTCTAACGTCGACAAAGTGAAAATTATCCTTGCGATCGAGTTTTTCCAAAACTTCTTTCGGACTGATTTCGCGGACTTGCGATTTAATGTCCGCAACGAGTTTCTCAAACGCTTTAGTATGCTTCATGTAGACCAATTCCTTCTCGGCGTCCTCAGCCGACATTTATAACAGCAACCCTCAAAAAGGTCATCAAAGCGTTAAGTCGTGGCATAATAGTCGCTTCGCACGGGCGAGAGCTCGTGCTTGTTGCCTATAGAGAGACTGTGGGGTGCCCTAATGCTCTTTGAAAGAAGCGTGCCGAAAATCAAGCTGTTTGGAACAGAGATTCCCGAACCGCGGTTCTTTATTGATTTTCTAGGCTTCGAAACACACGTTAAGCAAATTCGAGATAAGCGCGGTGCTTCCATTTGGCCGGGCTGGTACGACCATGCAGCCTATTACAGTTTGGACCTTGCGCCGGAAAAGCTGTTTGGACCTGGCGAAGTAGTCTCGATACCTGAATTCGTGAAGGCTCCTGACTATGAATTCGAAATCGCTTGTGTAGTGGGCAAATCGGCTCTTATCACCGATGAGAAGGAAGCGCTTCAATTCTTCAAAGATCATTGCTACTTGACGATTTGTAATGATTGGTCCGCTCGCGACGTTCAAAAGAAAGACATGGACGGCTTGGGACCGACCAACAGCAAGTTCATCATAGGCAAAAGCTTCGGACCAAAACTCGTCCCCGCCAAAGACGTCAAGATGGATGAAAACGGCGTATTAGATGCCGAAATGATTCTCAAGATTAATGGCGAAGAGAGAGCGAAATCGAACTACAATTCGCTCTATCACACGCACCCGACGACCGGAAACAAGCAAGCCTGGAGCTTCCCTAGGCTTATAGCTTGGCTCGGCAAGCAGAACATCGCTGTTCATGAAGGTTATGTGCTCGGTTCGGGAACAGTAGGAAATGGCTGCATTGCAGAATTTATGGCTAAGACTGATCCGCAAACGGGTAAGGAGTTAGCACCGGCCAAGTTTGGCTGGCTGAAAGATGGTGACGTAGTCACTATGGAAGTCTCGGGTTTAGGTGTACTGGAAAACAAAGTAAAAGTTGGCTGCAAAGAATATGCGACAATCAAATAAAACAGCTGTGAAAACTAAATCAAAAGCCAAAAGCATTCAATTCGCATCGGACACATTCCCTGCCGATCAGCTCAATGAATTGATTGCCGTGCCTGGCGTGCACGTCACCGGCGAACACTATCAGTTTCCGGAGACGGACGGCAATCGCGTGGGCAACCACATGGATGCGCTGTTTATTTTGGAACCGATCACTGAGAATGCTGAGTATGTTGGCTGGATCGTTGATGATATCGAGACCTGGATAGACAACAACCACATCGGATTTGAAGTCGTCTTTGCACCTGCGCAACCATCTGCGGTGCGCATTGTTAAAGAGCTCGTGTCCCGCCGCAAGAAGAAAGCCGCATTCTGGGAGTATTTGCCCACCGGCTGGTTTGGTTCCAAACTGGTCGAAGGCAATATCAACAATGGCGATCGTGTTCTTGTTTTCAATCCGGTAGCTCAGCATGGACGCTGTGTTGGTGAGCGCTTGCCTGCATTTGCAGAACAAATGGGTGGTAAACCAGTGGCTGCTGCGGTATTTGCAAAAGGCACCGGCAATGGTGTCATCTCTGCGGAAGAACGCTGGGAAGAGAAGCTCTATGCGGCGCTGCAGGTGCCAATCGAAGTCGCTCTTCCTGATTCATGTGCTAAGTGCAAGGAAGGAACTGCGACCGCAATTCCGTGGACTCAATTTAGAGACGACACAGACTAAGAGCTGCCTTAGGCTCTCTGAAGCTTGTGCGATTTCTTGAAATCTAAACGAAAAACCCCTGACGAATTTACTTCTCAGGGGTTATTTGTGTTTTCAAATTGAAGAGTTTGCCCTTGGAGGGATTCGGACCCTCAATCCCTTACGGGCAACGCATTTTAAGTGCGTCTCGTATACCAGTTCCGACACAAGGGCATAGGCGATATTTTAAGGCATTCCGGGCTTATTAAACTTGAATTGCCTTGCGAGACGCAATGTCTCGGTACAAGAGGTGACTTTCTAAAGACTTGGCAATTGACAGAAGCTAAATCGTGTACGTAGAAATACGAATTGACATGCTCTTGGTGAGAATAGATACTGGTTTTATTACTAGGAATCTAAGTTCTCTTCGTCCGACTGGTCATTTCTCTTTTGCTCATGCAGGGTTGTTTCCTTGAGCTTCAAGCAGCAAAATGGCAATCAGCAAGATAATCCCGATTTGACCATTCAAAACGGGGGGACTGACAACGCGCTCGAGGATGATCATTCCGAGCAGTATTCTCCGGTTAATTTCGCCGACGTTATGCAAGGTCATTCGTTCAGCAAACAGAATGACGCTCCTCGAAACGATATAGGCTGGCTTAATGATGTTACCTTCACCGGTGCGGCGGGGACGGAATTTGCCGCCCTGAGGGGAACTGATCAAGGTCTGCAAAGTCCTTTCGACCTGCGTTCGCTCGACTTCGCCCATCCCGACCGTGATCAATTGCAAAATCTCGCAAACACTTTCAAGACGAAACCAGAAGATGTTGCTCGCATGTTGTCTGAGGCAATTGCAAGCTCCACTTCTGTGCCGCCAGAGAAGCAGAAGGCATATCTCAACGAGGCAGATGCTCAAATTGGCAGCGTCCTAGGTGAAATCAATGTTGGCACCGCTGACGCTGGTGACCTGGGCAGATTGCTCAGTGCCTACAGCAACTTAAACGGATTTCCCGACGGCGCTGTAAAGCAAGGTGCAGTCGGAGCGATGATGGACAAGGTGCGTAATGCTCTGGCAGCAGTGGCTGCAGGCCGAGCCGTGGGCAATTTCGACTACGCGAGCATTATCCATAACCGCCAGACGGCTTCAATGGTCCGTCATAGGGCTGAAGAGCAGGATAGAACCGTTTAGAGCGCTACTTGTTGATTGGCTGAAGCGAATCGAGCGTGCGCTCTACTTCGGCAGAGGTCTTTGGGTCATAGCTGACGTAGTACGCTGTCCAGAAGCCGTATAAAAGCCAAACAGAAGCCACGAAGTTCTTGATGTTTTTCTTTGCATGGGCAGGCTCGTGCAGGAAGTCTCCTGACCAGCTTGAAGCCAGCAAAGTGAGCGGATCGGGGGCAAAGAGTGTGCCTGTTTTGATCCAGGTGATTAAACGGATAGCTACCAGAGAGACCGAAATCCAAGCCACTATTGCAATAAATTGAGGGCTCGGGGTGACGAGTTTTAAGCTCAGTGCACTATCTTCGGAGACTTGAATTTTAAAGGGCTTGTATAAATACAGCCCAATTGCGCCGCATATAACTGAGGAAGCCATTACTGCGACAAGATTTTCCATCCAACCGACCACGAAATAAAGCAATGAAACTAAAAGCCATCCGTATGCAAGAAGCCATTGCCCTCTGGATTTACGCATCGCAGGCGGAGAAGCGAAGACGGAGATAATTCCGCCTGTTGTTACCAGCAACCAAAAAGCAGCACAAAGAATGACATTTACTGAAGATTTTGCTCGTTCTGACTGGTATCTGGCCAGCAGTGATGCAGATTCTTGATCCATGCCAAATGCTTCGTAATAGTCGCTTGCAAAGCTCAAGTATGCGCGACTGTGATGAAAGTCATCTATCCGGGATGCGAGTAAATCCATTACTCTAGCCTGAAGAATGTACACAGGCCCAGCAAATAAGTTGAAGAAAAGTGAGTCGATAATGCTGTGATGCACTTCCACCGGGACTTTCAGCGTCACCGGACGCAAAAAAGAAGGATCTCTCTGGAAGTTTTCTTGCGCCCAAACGCGCAGGTATTCTAGCCCTGTGGCGTTCTTTTCAGAAAATTCGCTCTTCACTAGAACCAGTGCAAGTGTGAAAGAGTTGGCTACACGACTTGCCATTGGTGCTGCGCCAGTGGCAGGCAACTGTGTTCCGGCAGGCATTTCCTGGCTTGCTCTCACGAGTTCGCGAACTGGAGGCTGAGGCTTGTAGAAGTAGGAAAGCGCGAAAGATAGGCAGAGTATGCCGATCACAAGATATGCAAGAGTCTTCTTTTCGAACTTCATTCAACACCGTCTTTTCAAAGTCGCGAGGCCGGCTGCGACATCTGGTACTTTAACGGCTTGTCGCATCTTTAGCTTTTAAGGTTGCTAATTCAAGCTTCAATTGTTCGAATTTAGAACAGTTTGGACGTCCGAACCTTTGTCATGTCCATATGCCGACCTTATGAAGTGACGAATTTCTGAACGGAGTAATGTTCAAACCATCGCAGTGTTGAACATTGATAAATTCAATAAGACGACATGTTCACTTTTCTAACAGTAATACAATAGTACTGTTGACTTGTGCACAGTTCGTATTGTCGTATTGCTGTTAGTGCTCGGACAGTAGACAATTCGACAATTCGAATGGATATAAAACTCTTTCAGGAAGATCAATAATGTATCCTTTAAGTGTTTTGCACTCGGGATCTCCAGAGGATATTTGCGTGGACATCAGTCCCTATGCGATTCTCGGTTTGGTGGACAATGCTCCTGTTGCGGAAGCCCAGGCAGCTTTTGATCGTATCAGTGCAGCGCTTCACTTATTGGCAGATGACGATAAAAACGGCGCTCTAGCGAAGAAGGCGATCGCTAAGATGGCTGATGCAATGTCACAGATAAAGGATGCAGGATTTCACGGTGCCCCTATATCTGGTGGCGAATCTGCAGGTGATACCAAGTACACACATCCGCGCCTGGGGCAGATCTGCGTTGCCTCTGGTCTTATATCTATGGAACAACTTTCTGAAGCTGTTGAGGAGCAAATTGCTTCTGGAATTCCGTTGGGAGAAGTTCTGCAAGACAAACAGTTTTTATCTCCAATTCAGTTAGAAGGGTTGCTTCTCGGTCAAGAGATGATCGATGTGCCTTCTCAATGCACCGATCCGGATGGTCGGCGACTGATTGCTCTGGACATTGTCAGTGAGGACATGGTGCTAATCGCACAGATGGAACAGAAGAGTCTTAACCAACCTTTGGTATCTCTTCTCGAACGTCGCGGATGGGTCGACGAGAGATTGACGCATGCCCTTGAAATGGATCGTCAGAATTAAGACCTTGTGATTACACACCCTGGATCACAAAAATCGCTCTAATGACCGCCTAAAGGGTGCGCCCGAAAACGCTGACGGGCGCCTGCTTTTCGTGGTCAGCGCATGGCGATGAAACATAATATACATTATCGGCCCTCGTCACCGCCGGTGGAGGCGCATTCAAATCGACAATAGATGTATGTTTGAATGACCAATTTTCTTGCTCAAACCTTATGCAGTTTGAAACAAGCTGCTGCCTCGACTTCTAACTTCGGTGGCTAGGCTTGACCTACCAGTAGCCTGCAAGAGCTCTGCGTAATTAGCCAAGAGGGCTGCGAGCTGATGTTGATTCTTGCTCAGCTCGGTGCCTTCCATTGAGATCAGTCTGATATACAGACGCTCAGCCAATTTGTACTTGCCTTGCACGTGATAGAGCATGGCAAGGTTGGTCGTTGCGGTGATGACATCAGGGTGTTCAGGAGGATAGTTCTTTTCATTGATGGCCAGCAAGCGGCGGCATATTGGTTCGGCCTCAGCATATCTGCCTTGCTGATAATAAAGTCCAGCAAGATTATTGAGGCAGCGAGCCAGATTAGGATGATCATTGCCGAATGCCTGCAGGGCGATTTCGACTGACTGTTTGCCAAAAGATTCCGCTTGGTCAAAACGTCCAAGCGAGGCGTACAGACAGGTGAGGCTTTCTATGCTGACCATCAATCTTGGATCATGTTGATGGAATGCCTTTGCTTCTCCCAAAGATGCCAGCCACATAAACTCTGCCTGAGCGAGATTGCCAGCTTCTTGAGCCTGCATAGCCAAACGCCGGTATTGACTCCAGTCACGGTTATGAACAACGAAAACCTTGCCGGAATCGGTCTCGACTTCTTTTATTGGAGCAAATTGTCCAGAGTTAGATTGCTGTATTCGACGCACTAAACGTCCGAAATCCTCTTTAACTGCCTGTGGTGAGGCGCCACCAGAGGCAGGCAGAGACGTGGAGCTGCTTGTGTCAAACATGAAACCGCCATTGCACCCGGTTAGGGGCTAGTAAAAAGTATAGGGAGGGAAAGGGAAGGTTTCCAAGAATTACAGCGAGCATATGGCAAAGTTGTGGAAAAGTTGTGGAATGTCCTTAACATCTTCCAGTCCGCCAATTGTCTGATTTAAGAATTGTACACAAGTCGTATTGTCGATGTGTTGTATTTTCTATTGTCTATTATTCGTATTGTCGTATGATGGACAAGACGACTGTATCTATTAAAGAAAAGAGTTATTCTTGAATATCCGACAGTTGGAATGGGTTGAAGTAAGTCTTTTACACTCAGTAGAAACGTCCGTTTTTGGGCAGCAATTGGACCTTTCTAAGGTGTCTATAAGTCAAATTACTGAAAGTAGACACAAAGTACCCCAATTTTGCTTAACAGTCTTCAATTGGATACACCACGGCGAGTTGGGCAAGGGTCAAAAGTACTGGTGCCACTGAACTTAGCCAATAAGCGTGGCATCAGTGTCTTATTACACTCTGAATCAAAACGTGCCACCACTGGCGGTGGTAGTTCCGTCGCCAGTCTTGGCGGAGAATTTGATGAAAACACCTTCCGAAATCAAGCTCAATTTCTCCAAACTTCGCTTTGTTCAAGCGACTGATAAGCGCGTGTTTTCGAGAGAGATGAACGGAGAATTGCCGATTGCGAACTGCTCTTTACTCTATATCTCTAGTGATGTTAGAGGTCTTATATATCGGGGAAAGTGAATAGTGCAACAGCGGGTGCTTTTTGGCTCACTTGCGCTGTTCAAATAGTCTCTGTGCGCTTGTGGCGCGCGGATTGAAACCAGCTTGACCTTCCTTCGGGAGTCTTAGTCAGAATCAGATGGGAAAACCCAAAACAGACTCGGGCGAACAAAAAAGACCATCTAGCGGGTCAGGCTCCGCTAACAGCGGCGCGTCTTCAAAGCAAAACCCTGGCAAGATGCCGCCAGCAGGCTTTATTTATTCTGATGACGAAAACCTCATGGACGAGCTCTCAATGGGCTGGGGTTTGACGGCCAACGAAGAAGAAGACGAACTTGACGCTGTCATAAACAAAACCGTCGATATGAGCAAGGTTAGTAATACTAAGCTCAAAGCGCTTTCTGAACCGCCAAAGGATGGAGTCGAGCGTATTGAACGCGTGCGTGCCGAACGCGCAAGCAAGGAAATGCCTCAACAGCAAGCATCGCCTTCTGTAAGAGAACAGGAGGAGAAAGAAGCTGCTGCTAAGCGTGCTAAACAAGCAGCTGCTGAGCGTGAAGAGGCGGCAAGAGCCGCTGCGCAGCGTGAAAAGGCAGAGCGTGAATTCGCAGCCCGAGAAGCCGCGGAGCGTGAAGAAGCCCTGAAGAAACGGGCGGAAGAAGAAGCAGCCAAAGAACTTGCCGCCAAGCAAAATGCAGTGCGTTCGAAGCATGAAGATAAAGAACGGGCAGAGAGAGAAGCCAGAGAGCGTCTCGCTCGCGAACAGGAAGAAGAGGAAGCCCGAGAGCGCGCGGCCCTGGAAGCAAGACTGCTCAAGAGAGCTGAGCAGGAGTCGCGGGAGAGGGAAGAGCGAGAAGCTCGAGAGCGTGAAGAACGCGAGGCTAAGGATCGCGAAGAAAGAGCTGAAGAAGAAAGAATTGCTGCCGCCGCTAAAGCCAGGGCTGAGAAGGAAGAGGCAGAACGAGAAGAAGCCGAGCGTGAGATAGCAGAGCGCGAGCGCCTGCAGAAAGAAGCCGCAGCGAAGCTGAAGGCGAGACAAGAAGAAGCGCGAAGAGAGGCAGAGGAAGAAGCAGCGAGGGAGCGCGAAGAAGCCGAAGCTCGCGCACGAGAGGAGTCTGAAGCTCGCGAACTTGAAGAGCAGGAAAGACAAAAAGCTGATGAACGTGAGCGCTTGGAGCAAGAAGCCCAAGAGAAAGAACGTGTCGAGAAGGAAAAGCTTGAGAAGAACGAGAAAACAGACAAATCAACCAGTGCTCCAGGAAAAGTTGGACGCATTGAGTCATCCAAGAAGGAAATAAAAGCGCAACGTATCGGCGGACCTAAGGCTACAGAAGAGATGAAATCTGCTGTTGCTGGAAGAGAAGAATCGGCGGCTAAAGCAGATGGAACTACCGGCGAAGAAACCAAAGAAGGAAAGAAGGACGCTCCTCATATGGAGAAGACTGGAACTACTTCCAGGCTTTCTCGCACCCCTGAAGAAGAATTAGCGGCTCTCCTGGCTGAAGATGAGCCTGAAGTAGCTGCCCCTTCCGCTGCTTCAATTGAAACAGCACCTAAGAAGGTCATTGTCGAACCTCAAGATGCCAAAACATCTAGATCTGGCTTGGCAGCAATGGAGCCGACTGACGATACGCCACTAACTGGTGTTCTAAAGGTCATAAAACCTGCCGATAGAGCAAAGTCTCCGCCTGTTGTCGCAAAAGAAGAGCCAACCACTACTGAAGCTATTGAGACCGAAGCCGCTGAGCGTGCCATTGAGTCCACGTCAATTGACGCTGAGTCCATTGACGGTGAAGCCACTGATGCGAAGGTTGCAGATTCTGCAGTCGGTTCTAAAGTCTCTGAGGTCTCTGAGGTCTGGGAACTTTCGGAAGCTTCTAGTGTTTCAGCTACTGCTGAAGTGGAGGAAGCTCCGGAAGTCTCCGAAGTTTCAGAGAACCTTGAGATTTCTAAAATTGAAGAGTTTGCGTCGGATTCCGATGATGAAGTTTTAGCTGACACTGCAAACTCCGCAGCTATTGACGAAGAGGTTGCGTTCTCTGGCTCTGCTGCTGATGTACCAGACTTTCTCAAGACCGATATTCCACCTAAGACAGAAGAGCCAAAAGAAGAAAAACTCGCCGGCGTTGATAAGTTCTACAAGCCTGAAAGAGTCAAGCTCAGCGATTTCGTTACCAAGAAGAGAGCAGAAGGCGCGCAGGCAAAAGCAGAAAAAGGGCAAGACAAGCCTGAGTCGATCGACAAACCCGAGAAGAAAAATTCAATAGAGCAGGCTGAAACTGCGGCTCTTCAGATTCTTAAACTGCCAGAGCCTGTTGTTGCAAAGGCTGATGCAGCAGAAGATGTAAAATCTCCCAAAGACGAGATTCGTGACGCTGTTAAGCAAGAGTCACCGGAGAAGAAAGCAGCCATAATTGCTGCCCTCAAGAAGCTTGAAGAGCAAGTAGATGAGAGCAATCTGGATGCTCTTAGTACTGATAGTCTCAAAGATGTTCTTGCGAAACTTCCCGATCTAGGCACCGCACCATCGGCGACACCAGGTAAGAAAGATGGGTCGCGGGGACGAACGCCATCACCGGCAGTGGCGCGTCTTGCTCCTCTCGAAGAGCCGTCTCCGGAGCGCGAAATTGCACGCGAGAAGCTGAAAGTCATGCAGAAGATGGCTCATACGCTACCTGTGGTGAAATCGTATTTGCCTCAAAAACGCGCCATGTTGATCATTGCCGCGGTAGCTATATTAAGCACTCTTGCTGCTGTGATGACTGTGCGTGCGGAGACAATTAGTGCACGTCAAGCTTTGCAAAAGAAGGATTACAATGGTGCACTTAGCTCGCTCGGCATCGCATTGACTCTGTATCCCTTGTCCGCCGAAGCTCACTTCTTGAAGGGAAGTGCGCTCTATCTGACTGAAAAGTATAACGACGCATACAATGAATACGATACGGCTCTCAAATTGAGCCCTGATATGCGAGATGCGTTAGAACGTAGAGCAGCTGTCAGCTATAAGTTGGGAAATTACGCACAGTCTGTTGCCGACTATGAGAAGCTCTTGCAACAAGAAGGCGAGCAATCCTGGCGTTTTGACCAGTTGCTTAGCCTGGCTAATGCTTATCTGAGAGTTGGCGATTTACAGAAAGCGGCAGACATGTACAATCGATGCCTCGATCGCAAGCCGAATTATCTCCCCGCTATGATCGGCAAGATTGCGGTTTCGAATGAGAAAAGACTTTACGAGCGCGCAATCATTGAAGCTGGCAAAGCGCTTGCTGCCAGCCCTGCAAACAAGGAAGTTTTGATTCTGCGGGCGCGTGCTTACATAGGCATGCGTGACATTGCTAATGCGCAAAAGGATCTCGACGCTGTCGTTAAGAAAAATCCGAAGAGCGGTCCTGTGTATGCCGCGAGAGCAGCACTGCGTCTTGCACAAAAGAAGAATGCAGATGCTTATGGCGAGTTTGAGAAGGCAATTAAATTCAGTCCAAAGGACTCCAGTATTCTGCTTGAGCGTGCGCAAGCGTATATCAATGATCGTAAGCTTGATCTTGCCGGAAAAGACATAGGCAAAGCGAAACAGCTGATGGGAGCGCAGCAAACAGCTCAGCTGTATATTGTCAATTCGCAATTTCAGATTGCTAATAGACAAGCCGCAAAAGCTGTTGATGACTTAAAAGAGGCAGAAACGAAATTTCCACACAATAGTGATGTCATCTTGGCCTTAGCCGATGCTCTGGCAGCGTCTGGCAAGGTTGGTGAGGGCATTGTCACTACTGAAAAAGCAATGGAAATGGATAAGTCGGATGTCGATGCGATTGTCAAACATGGATTGCTTAGCGTGAAGTTCGGCAACAAAATGCGTGCGGCGGAAGACTTCGGTGAGGCACTGAAGCTCGATCCTAAAAACGTCATCGCATACAAGTCTCGAGGGATGCTGTATTTGCAGCAAGAGAAGTTTGCCAGTGCGCAAGAAGACTTGTCTAAAGTTGTTGCTCTGGACCCCTCGCAGTCGGATGCAAAAGTGGCTCTAGACAAGGCTCGCGTAGCATTTGCTAAAATCACACGCGTGCGTTCCACTGGTGTTCAACGTGAAGGTCCGAGTGATGCCTATTTGGCTTCACTTGCAGCTAAACCCTTCGATACATTGATAAATGACGGCTACAGCGCATACAAGCGAGGCGACTATCTGACGGCTGTTCCAACATTGGAGCAGGCGGTTAAGATGAATCCGAAGGATGTGAGAGCCAGACGTTATCTTGCTTACGCTTATAAGCAGGCAGACCAGCTTGGTGAAGCTGCAGGTCAGTTTGATGCGCTGTATCCCCTCGGGGCTCTGGGACCGCAAGATACCGTCATCTACATCGATATGCTGATGGGCTCTGGACAGCAGGACAAAGCCATCAAAATAATTGAAGATGCGATTGCGAAGAATCCTACCAGTCAGATCTTATATCTACATTTGGCCAATTGCCAGGTGACCCGTGGCGAAAGCGCAAATGCGGTAGCGACATGCACCCGTGGAATTGCAATTAACCCCAGATCTGAGATTGGGCAGCAATTGGTTGAATTGCGTAAGAGCATTCTCAATGGGGGAAGTGGAAGCGGCAGTGATGGCGGCAACAATGGCAGCGGTGGCGGAGAACAGACACCGCCGGGCGCCTAGCATCAATTTGCTTAAGCAGAAACTAGATCCGTTGGTGTTCCTAAATTGAGTGAATCAAGTTTTTTCGACAGTGGGTCCAGCACAAGATTTGGCATTGAGAATTTGTGCGTGACACCATCTTTGGTGGCGATGCTTATTGCTCCGCCGCTGACGCTGCTGGTCGAAACAATCCTCTCGACTTGCTCTCTTTCGATACTCATTCGGGTGGCGCCAAACCACTGGGAAACGGCTTCCGGAACATAAACTAGTCTTCGAGAAGTGATAATAAAGCGTCCCGGTCTGTCTTTGTGAAAGATCAAAAAATATGATTTTAGAACTTCTTCTCCCGGTTGCGGCTTGAATCGCGAGCCAAAAAACACGAATGCAAAAATGGCGCCGAAGACTAAGAATACAGCCGCCCAGGTTGTGATCATGGCACGCATGAAGGAACTCCAAGAGTTTTCCACGCGGAGGACAGAAGCCACAATCCCTTCGCGCATTGCGCTTCGGAAGTCTTTCTTTTGAGAGTACGCAAAGCCAAGTCTGCCGTGCGCATTGGCACTCTTCGGTGACAGTGCCACTGCGGTCTGAAGTTCTTTAACTTGCCCATCGAGGTCGCCAATCTTACCCAGGGCAGACCCCAAGCCCAAATGCGCTAGAGAAGAACGCCTATTCAGCGTAATGGCTTTTCGATACACGCTGGCAGCACCGGCGTAGTCACCTTTGCGACCCATTGCAGCGGCCATATTCAAATAAGACCCCAAATCATCAGGGTCCAGCCGAATCGCTCGCTCGTAAGCCCTTATAGCCTGGTTGTAGTCGCCAGTGCTCGTCAGTATCAAACCCATTGTTTGATAAGCAAATGCATTTTTTTCATCGAGATCGACAGCAACAGTTTCCTCTGCCAAAGCAGCCTTGTATTTGCCCTGCCGGCCCAAGATCCAGCCATACCAAGTATGTGCTAATGAGTTTTTGCCATCCAAGGTTATCGCTTGCTTTGCTTCTTGCTCCGCCTCTCTCATCGAGTCATTGAGGCTGAGGGCGCGTGCCAGGCGCTCATGTGCAGTTGAGTTGAGGGGAGCTGCGTGCGCAGCTTTCCTGTAGGTGGCTATTGCTTCGCTCAGATTATCCGCATGGAATTGCCGATCGCCTTCTTCAATCAAAACCAAAGCGTCATGTGGGTTGGCGGCACTCTGCGAGGTTTCCGTTTCTGAGGCATAAGATGCCGCTCCGCTAAAGAGCAGTGAAAGTGTGGAAGCAAGCAGTAAGTGTGTTCGGTTCAATGTCAGCCTCATCTGAGCCAGACTACTACTAACTATAGCTTAACTTTTGAATCTGACATGACTCAGCCGGTGGAGTTTTCACTCTTTTCGCTTAAGTACCACATAGACTGAGCCCCAGATGAGAATGCTGCCAATTGCGATGGTCGTACATACGAGTGCGTCTGACTTTCCAACAAACCAGCAGATGATTGCAGAAACGACCAACCCCTGTCCGGCTATTACCCATGGCGGAACGCGATCAAAAATCCGAAAAACTTTCCCTAGTCCAAAGAGTGGGGCATCCGTATAGCGATCCTCTTCTGGCAATGGCTTCAGCGGCTCATTAAAGACTGTCTTTCGCTTCCTGCCCTTTGTAATTTTCTTTGTCATTACTTGAAAACACCGAAGACATGCTAGTGGGATAATAGCGACTCTAACCGCAAACTGTATGAAATTCAATTGGAAAACACTGTGAACACCACTACTCTTTCGAAGTTCAAGGTTCTCGATTTTGCACATCTGCTGCCAGGTGAATTGTGTTCGACAATTCTGTCCGACATGGGCATGCAGGTCATACGGATAGAACCTCTTGAACCCGGTCTCGGCAAGCGGCTTCCGCCAGTCGTCGACGGAGAGAGTTTGTACTATTGGAGTTTGCACAGAAATAAGAAACGTCTTTCGATTGATTTGAAAAAAACGCAAGGAGTGCAACTAATTCATCGACTTATAAAAGAAGTTGATGTTGTCGTAGAGAACTTCCGTCCGGAGGTCATGGAGCGGCTTGGTATCGGCTTTGAACAACTTTCTGAAATCAATCCACGTTTGATCTTTCTTTCGATTTCCGGTTATGGACAGAAAAGCCAATGGAGTCAAAGACCCGGTCACGATCTTAATTTCGTCGCGGAGTCTGGTGTTCTAAACCAACATAAAAACCCTGATGGTTCGCCAACTTTACCAGGCATACTCGTCAGTGACTACATGTCGGCGCTTTATGGTGCACTCGCTGTAAGTGCTCATTTGATGGAGCGTGAAACAACCGGCAAAGGAAAGCATATTGATATAAGTATGTTCGAATGCTCGCTTTCCACTCTGAACATTCTCACTACCGGTCTGTTGTACACGGGTGTTGATCCGGTTATAGGTGGATTCAACTATCCAAATGAAATGCCTAATTATTGTCTATACAAGTGCAAAGATGACAGATATCTAGCGGTCGCATCGCTGGAACGTCCCTTCTGGGAGAAATTTTGCACTTTAATTGGTCGCGAAGACTTAAAGCCGAAAATAGTAAAACCAGAAGATCATGACTTAAAAGCGACGCTCGCCGGCGAAATTGAGAAGAAAACTCTGGCGGAATGGAATGTCATTTTCGATGGTAGCGATTGCTGCGTGTCACCTGTAAATACTCTGCAGGAGGCACTTTCCACCTTGCCCACAAAAGAGAGAAAATTATTGGTAAACGCTACACATCCAGTTCTTGGCGCCGTACCTCAGATGACAACGCCTGTTTTCAACAGAGACGAAAATGATGTTGTGGCACGTGACGACAAGTCTCACGATTCAATGGAAGTTTTATGTGGCCTTGGTCTGACAAGAGAGGAGGTTGAGCGGCTTGAGAAAGTTGCGGTTTTAGGAGCGAAGTTTTCGTAGACCTTTGCCAAAGTAGACTATGAACGCTAAAAACAGTCCGCAACAAACGAGGAGATAAAATGGCGTCTCCAATACGTTAAATCCTCCCTCCATGACCGATTCGCGGGTGTCGTTCGGATTGTAGCGTACGTGGACTCTGTCCCCTACTTTGATTGTGTGTTCAAGTGAATCTGATTTGAGATTCATTCCCTCAAAGGTCCTGTTGCCAATTGAATAGTCATAATAAAAACGAGCTGCACGCTTGCCACGTACTTCTATTTTTTTCACTTGACCGTCGGCAATCGGCCAGGACAGTTGTGTTGGCCAAGCATAGGTTGATGCGACGAATGAAACACTTACTGCAATGAGAAGCACGAAAAGCACTGAAGCTGTAGTGAAATGAACGAAAGGACTATCGATATCTATTGTGTTGAAATCTCGACTGGCTGTCGTGCTTCTATTGCTGGGGCGAAAAGTTGAAACTTGGGCACTTTCTTTGCTGTCTGCAAGCGAGTTCTTCGCAATCTCAGCGGCCGGCAAGTCTGCGTGTGATCCATTCTGCTCCAACCCTTCATGCAAAACTGTCCTTTCGGCCAGGTTTTCTGGATCTATCTCAGGCATCGTTTCTTTCCTAAGTTAGTTGATGTGCTTGCCTTGTTTTTCCCAATAGGGATCTCGCAAGCCTTTCTTGTAGATCTTGCCGCTACCTGTTTTAGGCAATGCTTCCAGGAAATCTACACTGCGTGGAGCCTTGTACGCAGCTAATTTTGTTCGCACATAAGCAATCACATCGGCTTCTGCGATTGAAGAACCCTCACGTTTCACGATGACCGCTTTGACCTTCTCTCCCCAGTCTTTATCAGGGATTCCAAAGACTGCGCATTCTACGATATCCGGATGTTCGTACAAACAATATTCGACTTCTGTTGAAAAAACATTTTCACCGCCGGTAATAATCATGTCTTTCTTGCGATCGACAATATTCACATATCCTTCTGAATCGACCACGGCAAGGTCTCCGGTGTGCAGCCAACCATCAACGATTGTGGCGCTCGTGGCTTCCGGTTGCTTCCAATATCCTGGGGTTATTGATGGTCCACGCACAACAATCTCACCGACTTCTTGGTCGTCGCGCGCTACTTCAGAGCCATCGTCTTTTACGACTTTTAGTTCTACTCCAATAACAGTCCGACCTGTTCTACTAGTGACTGCAAGCAGTTTTTCAGCGGGCCAAACCTTCATGCTTGATTTTGGCTTGCTGATGGTGAGCAGAGGACTGCATTCTGTCATTCCATAAAATTGCCAGTATTGGCAGCCGAATGTTTCACATGTGCGCTTCACGATTTCTGGTGCGACGGGTGAGCCTGCAGTGGTAATTACTTCCAAAGTTGGGAAAGAACGGTCTTTTACCGATGGTTCATTCAAGAGTGCATTCAGCATGGTGGGAACAAGAGCGGTCTTTGTCACCTTTTCCTTTTGGAAAAGATCTAGAACCTCTTCTGCTCTAAAGTAAGGAGCAAATACATGGCGGGCTCCTACCCAAGTACCTGCAAACACTGCCCATGCATCGACAAGATGGAAAAGTGGACCAATATGAGCCCAGGTGTCAGCATCGCTTAGTTCAAATTCTGGAATGGAAGCCAAAGCGTGAGATGTAACATTCTCCTGCGTGAGCATTACTCCTTTCGCTCGGCCGGTTGTTCCACTCGTGTAGTACAGCTGAGCCAAATCAGAGCCGTTGATTGCAATATCCGGTAATTCGGCGCCGTCATTGCTTTTGATTACGGCTTCATATGCCTGCTGCTTCAGTTTGCTATCAAGCGCGCCTTCGCCGATGTAGATAAGGTGGTCAAATCCGGCAATGTCACCGTAGGACATCGCGCTTTTAAAGAGATCTGCAAAGTCGTGATGAACGATTATCGCCCTTGCACTGCTGTCAGCAAGAATTGTCGAAATTTCCTTAGCCGCCAGCCGGAAATTCAAGGGGTTCAAGACGATACCGGCTACAGCACAGGCGTAATAGGCTTCCATGTAGTGGTGCGTGTTTGGGCAAACTATCGCTACGGTTTCGCCCTTTTTCACGCCAAGCTTGGACAGTCCTTTGCTGAGCGCAGCCACCCTTTCTCCAAACTGCCGATATGTGTACCTGATGTCCTGGTCGCAAATGGCTTCGTGATGCCCGTAGAGCGAAACCGCACGCCTGAGTGAAAGAGCAAGATCCACGTCATTTCTCCTGGCAACTGGTACTTTTCAGAGCAAACTTATGGACTTAGAAAAAAGACCGTTAACCGTCTTTTTTCCAGCCGACCATTAAGCCGGTGAAGTTGGCTCTCCCCGCAACCAAATTTATCCGCAAAGCGCGGCCAGTGCAGGAAATTATGATGTTTTCATCTTCTTGGCAATGTAATCAAAAACGGATCATTTGCTTGCGGTTTCTGGGTTGTAGGAGATCCGGTGTTATTCTCATTCCTTGAAATCGAACCGAGGACGAGCTTCTGCCGCCTTTGATTCGGTGTCATCTATTTTGAGTAAGCGTGGAAATAAGGGTGAAACAATGGGACAAGTGATTGATAAGACTTACAACGGCCTCAAAGTTCCGCAAGGCGAGAAGATCACCTTCAAGGACGGCAAGCCGATTACCCCCAACCACCCCATCATTCCTTTTATCGAAGGAGACGGGACTGGTCGCGACATTTGGAAAGCATCGGTAAGAGTAATCGACGCTGCTGTCAAGAAAGCGTACGGTGAAGAGAAGTCCATCAAATGGTTTGAAGTCTATGCTGGTGAAAAAGCAAAGGATCAAACTGGCGAATGGCTTCCTGAAGACACCCTGGCCGCTCTCAAAGAGTTCGGCGTAGGTATCAAAGGACCGTTGACCACCCCGGTTGGTGGTGGCATCCGCAGCTTGAACGTTTCACTCCGTCAGATCTTCGATCTGTATTGCTGCGTACGTCCGGTTCGCTACTTCAAGGGTGTGCCTTCACCAGTAGTGGCACCTGAGAAGCTCGATGTTGTTATCTTCCGTGAAAACACTGAAGACGTATACTCCGGTATCGAGTACGTCGCTGGTTCGCCGGAAGCTAAGAAGTTCATCGACCTCTGCGAGAGCCTCGGCAAGAAAGTGCGTCCGGATTCCGGTATCGGCATCAAGCCAATTTCCAAATTCGGCTCGCAACGCTTGATCAAGCGTGCAATGGAATACGCCATCGCACGCGGCAAGAAGAGCGTCACCATGGTTCACAAAGGCAACATCCAAAAGTTCACTGAAGGTGCTTTCAGAGACTGGGGTTATGAATTGGCTGCAGGCGAAGAGCCTTTCAAATCCAAAATCGTTAGCGAAGAAACCCTCTGGGACAAGATGGATGGCAAAATGCCAGCCGACAAGATTCTTCTCAACGACAGAATCGCTGACTCTATGTTCCAACAAGTGTTGACCAGACCGGATGAATACTCGGTTCTCGCCACCACCAACTTGAACGGAGACTATCTCTCTGATGCGTGCGCCGCTCAAGTAGGCGGACTCGGTATCGCCCCTGGCGCCAACATCGGCGACGATTGCGCTATCTTCGAAGCCACACACGGCACTGCACCCAAGTACGCTGACAAAGACGTCATCAACCCGGGTTCGGTAATTCTTTCCGGCGCAATGATGCTTGAGTACATGGGCTGGACCGAAGCTTGCAACTTGATTCACGAAGGATTGGCGAAGACCATCCAGCAGAAGAAGGTCACCTATGACCTCGAGCGCTTGATGAGCGGAGCTACCAAGCTGAAGACAAGCGAATTCGGCGATGCAATCATCTCAAACATGTAATTGTAAGCGCGAGCTTACGGTTTCACGAGTTCAAAATGAGGGGTGCCCGACAAGGGCATCCCTTATGGTCTCTTTGGCAATTGGTTTATTGGTTGCAAGTTTCAGCTGTTTCTCCCAAAAGCCTGTCTTCGCCGCTACCTCAGCAGAGACTTTAGAGAGCGCGACTGTTCACACACAAACTCAAAAGTCAGATTCTGATGCGCTTCGCGAAGCGGCCATGGAATATGCAGAGGCTTGCAATTTCGAGCACGCTAAATCAAAGCTCGAAGAAGACATTGCGCTTAACCAGAGCTCTGATAAGAATCGCTTGCCGGAGTCGTGGATTTTAATGGGCAATGTGTACAGACTAGAAGGTCTGTATCCTGAGGCAAGAAGCTGGATTATGCGCGGTGTCTCCGCTTTGGAAAAGCAAAAAACGACCGACCCGCTTCGGCTTTCGGCCGCATATAACTATCTAGCGCTTTTCAATAATAGTGCCGGCGAATTCTCAGAGTCCGAGAAAAACGCACGCAAGGCCATGAGCTACTCGCTTGAAGGCGGTCTCGGCAAAGAGAACCAAGCGATGCATCAGGTGGTTTTGGCAAATGCTCTGAGACAACAAGGAAAGTACAAAGAAGCCCTGGCAGAGCTGGAAAGCGCATTGCCGATTTTAAAGAATGGTTCGCAAAAACTTTTGCTGGCAACAGCTACGAACAATTTGGGTGCTCTGTATTTTTGGATGGGTGACTATCAGAAGGCTTTGCCGATTCTCCAAGACGGGCTTAAGCAGCGCCTTGAGATTGGCGGTGAGAATCATCCTGATGTTGCGAATTCATATCTCGATTTGGGTTGTGTTGAATACAAAATGGGCGATTTAAGATCGGCCCTCGAGCATCTTGAAGAAGCCCAGGAAATTCGGATGAGCAAGCTTGGAGCAAACCACCCGGAGACCCTCTCTTCATCCGCGAATCTCGGGGTTGTTTTACTGGCGACAGGAGATACCAAACGAGCACTGGAGCTCCTGAAAAACGCGGTGGAAAGTGGCAAGACTGTGCTCGGCAACAAGAATCCGGACCTGGCTCAGTACCGCGATGATTATGCCAACGCACTTTGCGCGGACAAGCAATTTGATTTGGCACGTGATACCCAAATCGAAGCGAATTTCATAAGGAAGCTATCCTTCGGTGTAGCCAGTCGCGAGTACGCAGGCGGTTTGAGATCGCTTGCTCAGATTGAATCTGCAGCTGGAAATAAAAAGGCGGGGAGGCAATTGCTTCAACGCAGTATCGCAATATACACCGCAGCTGCGCAGCATCCGGATCCGGATTTAGCTGATGCTCTGGATGAACTCGGTTATATGTACGCAGAAAGCAATGAGCTGGAAAATGCGCGCCAGACTTTTGTATTAGCCATCAGGGAAAAATTGAAAACCGGCAATAGCGTTTCGTATGCGACCAGTCTCGCTAATCTGTCGGAGCTTTTGCACCGCATGAATCAGGAGGCGGAAAGCTTCGTCATGCTCAAAAAGGCAGCAACAGCAATTGAGGCTTTGCCTGCATCTCAACAAGAAAATCCTGACTGCAAGGCAATTTTGGACAGGCTGAAAAACGCCAAAAATGGCTCATCTGCCGGTGAGCAATGAACCCACCCCTCAATGGATTCAATGTCAGTCCGGCAGTGACACCACAGATCGAGGTCGTGCCCACCTAGAACCAGCGCCCATGCGCTGAAACAGGTGCCCTCTTTCTAGTTCGTATTACTGTGCTTGGAGTAATTTGCTGTGACCTGCAGAAATTCTGCAGTTATTGCGGTCCCATCCACCCACGAGGGTCTCGGTTTGCGGGATGAGTTTGGTGTGGTTGGCAGAGACTCTGCAGTTATTAAGATCCCAGCCGCCACCGCGAATCGAAGTTTGGGGCGAAATTAATTTGGATTGGGTTACGGAGATTCTGAGGTTGTTGCCGTCCCAACCACCGCGTGGCAGGAAACCTTCTTGAGCTTGAGCCTGCGAGGTGAAGGTTCCAAAACCTACAACCAGCAACATCATCGAGAAAACAGCTTTCATCTCTTCACCTCACGGGGGTCTCACGTTTTGGATAACGGGGGCGCCGGAGTAATTAGGCGGAGTTGCAAAAATAATTGCGAAATTCCCAAAACCTAAGCCCTGTTTGAAATTTTGTTCTGCGGACAACCAGTGGGGCTAAATTGGCTTCGGCAAATCTTGAAAGGCTCAACTGGTCAACTTTACGCGTCGCGAAAAGTGAAAAACTGGGCGAGAATGGGAACCTTTGGAGCTTTACAACGCCTTAGAACAGGCGAACAGCAAACACACAACTGAATTGAGGACAGGTTACGCCCATGTTCGACGATGCCGTTCAATACGAAGATGTCTATAAAGACACCAGCTTCGGCCGGATGCACGCGCTTATGTCGCGTTCAAACGAGCCCAATGCTGAGTGTTACGTTCTTGTACACGGACTGCTCGTTTCGGCAAGTTACATGGAGCGAACCGCAAAGCTGCTCGCCGCTAAACACACGGTTTGTGTGCCGAACATGCTTGGACACGGGAAAAGTGAAACACCGGAGTTTGCTCTAAATATCAAAGAACATGCTCAAGCACTCAGTGAATTTCTCGAAGCGCAAGGTATCGCAAACCCTGTGTTGGTAGGTGGTTCGTATGGCTGTAATATCTCCGCCGAATTGGCAGCAATGGATTGCGTTAATGCCAAAGCCCTGATTCTCATCGGACCAACAGATGTGCAGGGAAGATCCGTTCAGTCTTTGATGGCAGACTTAATAAAAGATGGACTGTTTGAGCCTCCCGTAATGGTTCCAACTGTTATTGGTGACATCACGCGCATAGGCGTGGACAGGTGTCTTGAACAATTGGGATACATGTCAGAGCACGATCTTGATGGCGCATTGCTCAGATGCGGCATTCCGATTCTCCTTATTAAAGGTGAGAATGACAAGCTTTCGAGCGAAGACCTTGTCCAGGAAAAATTCGAGATGATCCCAAACTGCCAGGCGATCAATGTTATCGGCTCGGCGCATTGCCTCTCAGTGAGCGACCCAGAACTCATGGCGCAGATGATAGAAGACTTCATCCAGCAAGGCGATCTGAGCGACGTTTATAAAGCAGCATAAGATAGAGCGACGGACTGATCAGCAGAAGACGTTTATAGAGCGGTATGGCATTCAACGAACTGGTCAGCAGATCATTCTGTGGCTCATGCGGCGGCGCAGCACGAGGCCCGGCTTATTGCCAGTATGTTTTCCATTCTGAAGAACTGGAACTCCATTAACTAGAACATGCACCATTCCTTCCGAAAGTTGATGTGCATTTTCAAAGGTCGCTTTCTCACGGATTTTTTCAGGATCAAAAATAGCAATATCAGCCGCGTAGCCTTGATCAATCTTGCCTCTGAACAGCAAGCCGAGATTGGCTGCCGGCAATGCAGTTAGACGACGTATTGCATCTGGCAGGGTAACAACTTTCTCGTTTCGAACATATTTTTCCAGCAAGCGAGCAAAGTTGCCGTAAGCGCGTGGGTGGGTTTGAGATTTCAAATATTCACCCGATGGCGACATCGACGAACCGTCAGAACCGAAAGTCATCCACGGCAATTTGACCTGTTTCACAAGGTTTTCTTCGCTCATCCATGAATAAACTGTCTCTACCCGACTGCCGTCCTCCACGACGAGATCCATTGCCACATCAGCAGGTTCTCTGCCACGCTCATCAGCGATTTGCTTTAACGTCTTACCGACCAGTGGTTTCAGCGCTTCGCTTTTGAAGCCGACAAGCAATATTCCATCCGGTCCGGCATGCATGTAGCCGTTCTCCCAGTCCGCAGTATCACTGAGCATCTCTTGCTTGACACGAGCGCGTGTTTCGGGCTCTTGCAAGCGCTTTATCCACTTGTTTAGACCACCTTCCTGCACCCATGTCGGCATAGCGGCATCAAGCCCCGTCTGCGCCCTTGTATACAGGTACATGTCTGCAGATACTCGATGACCGGCGCTGCGCGCCTTTTCGATTTCAGCGATGGCTTCATCCATCTTCGACCAATTACGCTTGCCGGCGGCTTTGAGGTGATAGATTTCACTGGGAATTTTTGCTTTCTGACAGATCGTGATAAGTTCGCGCACGCCCTCAAGTAAATGGTCTCCTTCGCTGCGCAAATGCGAAGCGTAGATACCACCTCGTTTTCCTGCCTCTTCAGCAAGCGCAACGAGTTCATCCGTGTCTGCAAAACATGCCGGCGCATAAATCAATGCGGACGATATTCCGACTGCACCTTCGGACATCGCCAGAGAAACCAAGTTGCGCATCATAGTAAGTTCGCGTTCATCAGGTTTTCTGTCTTCCTGACCCAACACGTATTCACGCACGGTTGTGGCGCCGACAAAGGAGGCAACGTTGGTTGAAATACCTTTCAATTGCAGGCGGTTTAAAAACTCGCCCAGGCTGCGCCAATTAATCGTGAATTTGATGTCAGTCTGCTCATCGGTCATTTCTTTGGCCATTTGATCATTGAGCGGGCCCATAGAAACGCCCTCACCAATGACCTCCAGCGTAACGCCCTGGTGAATGTTTCCTTCCGACAGCCCATCATGCAAAAGAGCACGCGTCGCGTGGCTGAGCATGTTGATAAATCCAGGCGAAACAGCCAAGCCTCTGGCGTCTATTTTCAGTGTTGCATCCGCATACTTGAGATTGCCGATGTCCACGATTATGCCGCTGCGCAATCCGATATCAGCGACATACGGCTCGAGACCGGAGCCGTCGTAAATTGTGCCGCCCATTATCAGGGTGTCAAATTGCATAGGATTCCGGCCCGGCCACTATGAATCTCCTTGGCGGTAGCACCAGCGGTGGCGCTGAAATTCTAGTCTTTCTTGACTTTCGACCAGAGCTTGAGCATCCATGAGGATTTCTGCTTGGCACTAGCTTCATCTGAAACTTCATCCGGCGTGTCCCACGCTACCTGCTTCAAGGCTTCGTGAAACTCCAATCCGGTGCGAGCGCACATTTGCAAAACACGCGCCACTTGTTCGGGCTTGAGAATCTCGTCTTTAACCAGGTCTTGGCTCTGGATAGCAGCATCAATGAGTCGCTGATCAACCATTTGAGTGGACAACAAGACTTCGCCGAGACTGACGCTGAGTTGCTGAGACAGATTTTTCGCCTTGATCATGTCATTGTCGGTGAGAATTCCAGACAATTGGAGAAACTCGATGACTGTGTTTGTTTTGTCAATTTGCTCTTTTCGAGCGAGTTTTTCTTCCAACACTGCCCGAACGGTCACACCCTGAGTGTGTGCGGTGCGCAAAATCTCTGCTGCCTGAGTGGCGTTCAAATGTCCTTGAGCGACAAGATCTTGGAGCTTCAAACTCTCTTCGAGAGTTGTATTGGAAATCATGCCGGATTGAACAAGCACGTCACCAATCTGCCTGTGGCTTTCCAAACCGACCTCTACTGCGGTGATTTTGTCGCCTTCGGTGACAATGCCTGCTGAGGTGAGCAGGTCGCCGACTCTGACGGACTCTTTGCCGGGCTTATAGGCGCCGACTTGCTGCAAAGACTCCTCGATTGTCTGTTGCTTACGTGATGCTGAACGCAAGCCTTCTACAGCTTGCTCACGGCTAATTTTGCCGTCACGAAGAAGAACCTGGGCGGTCAAAGCCGAGGCCAATAATGCAGGCGAAACTGCGCGGTTGAGAACCAGGCAGCGGCCAACAGGAAGGTTGTTTTCATGGCTCTGGCGAACGGCTTCTTCCATGCGCTCGGGTGTGACGACACCTGCAGCTTGAAGCAACTCACCGAGCTCGTTGGAGGACATGGACTCGCGCTGAGGTGGTTGCCAGCCCAGGCGACGGAATGCCTCTTCCAGGGGCAGCTTGCTCTTGCAAGCCAAATTCAAAGCCTTAATTCCAAAATCATTGGCGATTACGCCTTCGCGCAGAAGTGACTGCACTTCTATAGCGACTTGCAAATCGCTTTCGGAAATTTCGCCAATGCTCATCAGAACGCGACCCAATGGAGTCGTTGACTTCTTCGCTATTTGTAGCGCTTCCATCAGAACTTCGGGGCGGATTACATTGGCTGCCACAAGCAACTCACCAATTCGCTTGGGACCTGCTCGTCTTTCTTTGACAATTTCCATTCTTAACGACTACCTGAAATGCGATTCTCAAATCGGCAAAGCACTCGAGCCTTCCTGCCGGAAGACAAAATGCGAGGGGTCAATATTTAGTCTACCAGGCGAAACGCCCTACCAGCCTTGAAATACCATAACCCACATAAAGAATGCCCAATTCTCGCTCACTTAAAACTGTATATAAAACACACTCAAAGCGAGACTGAATCTGGTTTTTCTACAAATTGGCAAGAATTAGCATCTAAATGACAAAGAGCAAGCATCGTCCAGAACGGTGATGCTTGCTCAAAGAGCCAAACAGTTTTTTGGTGGTTTTGTTAGACGATGCTAGGCATCGCCAACCCAGGGTTTAGTAGTTGTCGTCGTAAGGAACAACGAAACCTTTGCCCTGGAAGATCATGCTGTGGCTGCCAGAGTGGGGACTCGGATAGCCTACGAATCCGTGATGCATTCCATAGAACAAACCATGTCTTGCACCATAAAGTCCACCGGCGAGGAGTCCGACAGGTCCACCGGTCAAGCCGCCGGCTACCAATTCATAGGTGCCGTCTTCTTTTCCGAGGTTGCGGGAAACCATCTTTGTGCCGCCAATCGCGCCCTTGATAGCGTCTTGGAAAGCAGCGGTCGGAACATCCCAAATGGTTGTTACGGCCATGCTGACCAATCTGCATGGGAAGTAAGCGATTTCGTAATACACACGCGCCGATTCAGGACGCTCCGGATAGGCAAAGCTCGGAGCTGCTACCGAAGTAAGCAGACCAGCCGCCAAAAGTAACGAGGAAAGGACCTTCTTACGCATTATTTTCACCATCTTTCCTATTTAAGTGGTTCAAGGGGGGCTTATTTCTCTTCCATGGTGAGATAGGACCATCTGCTGTAGGGCTTTTCCCAGCCTTTCTTCCAGCCATGACCAAATCCGTGGAAGCCAGCGACGGTGCCACCGACAATTGCTCCACCTGTTCCGAATACCGGAGCGGCCGCGGCCAATTGACCAGCGCCTTTTTCATCTCCGAATTTGCCTGCCCAGTGCTTTGTTCCTTTGAGGGAGCCATGATAGCCGCCGTCAATAGGACCACTGATCAAGCCAGTAACCAAGGCGCCTTCCAAAGCGCCAGCTGTTCTGAAAGGAGCTTGAAGCACCCACATTACAGGCTTCGCTTCGTAGTCAAGCGCGAGAGCAGGAGCTACTGCACTCACGGCGACCAACGCCGAAAAAACGATACGACCGATTGATTTCATTGTTTTTACCACCATATTTCCAGACTGCCCGTCAAAACTGTTTGGCTCGATGCCAGGCAGTACTAGTAACTACTTCTCTTCGGTAACCAAATACGATTCAGTACTGAAAGGCTTTTCCCAGCCCTTCGAGAAGGCATGCTTAGCACCATGCAAAGCGCCGTAAGGGATGCCCCATACGAAACCTACTGGGAAACCAAGCAGTGCGCCTGCGATATTTTGACCAGCTCCTTTGGAATCACCAAAGTGCTCGGCCAAAGTGCGCTGGCACTTCATAGGAACGCGATACAGCGAATCGACAACGATTCCTTCTGGAACGTCGATCAGCAGACCGGTAGTTACCCCACCCAATCCAACCATATTGTGAACAGGACCATCGCCGTCAGCGAACGACGGGGTGGCCGTTCCCAGAGCGAGCGCTCCTGAAATTAACATCGCGAGAGTTCTTTTGGTCATGTTTTTCCACCTGGCAGGGAGGATGGCTCTACTGCGAACCACCCTCATAAAGTACCTAATGACTTGATAGGGGTCTCATCGACTTTCCTATGTCTTCCTATTCGTCTTTGAAAGTGAAGGCATCTTTGCTGAACGGTTTTTCGTAACCGGTCTTCATACCATGCCAAGCACCATCAGCTATACCGTATGTACCGCCGCCGATTGCACCGAAAGGTCCACCGACAACTGCACCAAACATTTGATGGTATTTGCCATCTTCGTTACCGAGTTTACCGGCAACCCATTTCGTCGACTTGATAGCGCCTCTGTTGCCATCTTTGACAACTCCGAGCGGCACTCCGATGACTGTGCCCACTCCGGATCCGACCATTCTTACCGGAAGAAAAACTATCTTCTGGAAGGTGGTTTCGTCGGCCATCGCTGGGGCTACCAAGGAGCCGACAAATACCGAAGCCAGCAAGAACGAGGAGGCTAACTTTTTAAACATGCTTTTCTCCATCTCTTAGCAAGCGTTCTCTAATTCCCCGACCAGCGGTCTTGGGACACAAGCAATTCTACCTAATTTGTACGGCGCGTCCATGTTTTCGCGAACAATGTAAAAACGCTCGAAATGCCGAAATCCCCGTGCCTGTTTGCTTTTCGGTGAATGACACTCTTGTAAAATGTTTGTGTGATAACTGATCGGTTTCCAAGGTCTATATCCCATTTAATCACCGTCGGATATGGATTCTCGTGAGGCGGTACTTTCAAAGTGACTCAAGGAGTGATACCAGCGGCGATGCAAAGCGGCATTAGTGCAGTCAGATGGCGACAGTCTGGTTATCGGACTTTCGAGCCGGTCTGTGTTTGCGGTGCCACCTTATATAGTGCCAGCGCGCTAGAAAAACTTGAGCGAACTTTTCCTGAAAGCTAGTCTAAAGTTTGGACCGCAATGAAGGATCGCGAATCGCTCTTAGTACCTGTATTGCACCTGTTAAGAAGGTAGGCACGCCGAGCAGTAACAAGGTCGTCGAGACACCGCCTGGAAGGTTGTCGGCGAACACACCGGTCAAGATTACAGGGATAGTCGATGCCGCAGACATGGCAGTATTTTGAGCGCCGAAAACCTTGCCTCGCAAGTCTTCAGGGACCGCGGCTTGCAGTGATGCTTGAGTTGGTACGGCGACAAACGCGCAGCTGATTCCCAATAAAGTTGCAAAAAGCAAAGGCACCAACATCAACCAGCCATTGAAACAAACGCCTGCCATGCCAACTAATGGGAAGAGGTGATCTTGTATGAAACCCAAGCTGCCCAGCAAACACATACACAAGCCCAGTCCTGCAAATCCGCCGTAAACCATCAAGCGCGGCGATGCATTGGGTCCTTGATGCCCTACCCAGAAATTACCGATCATCATTCCCAGACCAGCGGCCGCAATTACATAACCGAACTGAAACGGCTGTAAGTGCATAACTTGCTCGACCAATGCGACTGCAATGATATTGAGTGTAATGATTGTGCTGAAGAGAATTGTGATCTTGAGAATAGCTCGAAATACCGGCGGACTGTCGACGATATAGGCGATGCCGACACGCAATTCTTCCCACCATGGTTCACGATCGTGCTTCTGAGGTTTGTTGTCTCGTATTCCCATCAAGAGAAATGCAGCTATAAGGAATAGCCCTGCAACTGCATACGGTGCGCCACCAATACCGGTGTGCGCGATGATCGGCTCACCTATGGCAAAGCCAAAGCCCAAGGCGATCATCATCGTTGTGAAGAAAAGTGCGTTCGCACAATATAGATCTTCCTTCTTCACCAGCCGTGGTATCGAGGCTGTTTCTGCCGGACCAAAAAATTGCGCACCTATGGATATCAAAAAGGCAAGAGTGAAGGCCACTTTCGGATATTGCTTAACCCAGCTAAGCGCCACCAGTGCCACGAAAAACGCCCTGATCAAGTTAGAAACAACGAGCACCGCTCGGTTTGACCACCGGTCAACACAGACACCGGCAAAAGGGCTGAGCACCACCGCCGGTATTGTAAATGCGACGTACAACCAACTCGTCAATTCGGCAGCGCCGATTACAGGTTGAGTTTGAGTTGCTTGCTTAGCAGTCTGCTGTGCTGTGAGCACGGCAACAAAAAGAACAAAAACTGCGCGGTCGGCAAACTGGGAGAAAATCTGGGCAATCCATAAGAACATGAATTGCTTGTTCTTAAATAAGGAAGCATAACCAGATTGCACTTGTCCGGATTCAGAGATGGACGTCTGTGATGTTTGAGAACTCAAAAATGGCTACCGGCGCGTAAAGTAACCTTACTCTATCATTTTGGCGGATAAAGAATCTCACCGCCCAAGGAGTGCACAGGGCGGCATTTGCCTCCGGCGGCACAGGCTGGCAAGTTATGACAGAGGCCACCTGACAAGGTGTGGATTACTACCTATTTAAATAGTACGAAGATTAGTCGGCTCTTCCGTCTTCTTCGCTGCTCAGATCGTACGAATTGCCCAAATTGCCACGGGCCACTCCGCGCTTACTTCCACGGATGAAGTTGACAATCTCTTTGATTTCGTCGAACTGCTCGATCTCTTCCTCAATCCTTGTACAGGCATTTGCCATGTTCAAATCCGAGCGGTAGAGCAATCGATAGGCTTCTTTAATTGCCGACCTGACATTGGCCGCAATTTTTGCTCTGCGCAAACCGACAACGTTTATCCCTCTTACATAAAGCGGGCGTCCGTCTGTCAATGCGAAGGGCGGCAAATCAACTCTGGTACCCGAGTTGCCGGACACCATATTGAATCTGCCAATTCTGACGAATTGATGGAAAACTACCAGGCCGCCGAATACCGTAAAGTCTCCTACTTCGACGTGGCCACCTAATGTGGTGCCATTGGCCATGATGACGTTGTTTCCAACTTTGCAGTCATGGGCAACGTGAGAGTAGTTCATCAGAAAGCAATTATTGCCGAGCAATGTCATCGGATCTTTTGACCCGCGGTGTATGGTCACGTATTCGCGAATCGTGCAATTGTTTCCCATGATGACGCCAGTCGGTGCATCTTTATAACTGAGGTCTTGTGGTGGCAAGCCGATTGCGGCTCCGGCAAAAATATTGCAGTTTTCACCGATAGTTGTTACTCCATCGATTACTGCATGAGGTCCTATTTTTGTGCCTCTGCCGATGGAGACGTTATCTCCGATTACTACATAAGGACCAATCTCGACGTCTTCGGCGATCTTGGCGCCATCACTGATGACGGCAGTTTTGTGAATGGATGTTGTTTGACTTACCATCGAATCTACTTCCTGTGACTCTTTAAGTGGTTTGCAGACCTATTGACCTTCTGCATCGATCATGGCGAAGCTGATCTCACCTTCGCAAGCAACTTTATCTCCCACTTTGGCTGTGCCTTTCATTTTGCCGAGCGGTCCTTTGAGTTTCAAAAGCTCTACCGACATGTCCAGTCTGTCGCCCGGGACAACCATCTGGCGGAATTTGACTCCATCGATGCCGGTAAAAACGCCCAGCTTGCCCTTGAAATTCTCATGGCTCAAAAGCGCGATGCAGCCCAATTGTGCCAGCGCTTCGATCATCAAAACGCCCGGCATGATTGGCTTATGTGGAAAATGCCCTTCGAAAAATTGCTCATTCGCCGTTAGATTCTTGAATCCAGATGCACCGTGACCCGGATTGAGGCTGGTAACACGATCAATAAGCAAAAATGGGTATCGGTGCGGCAAAAGCTTTTTGATTTCCAGGATATCGAGCTCTTGTTTTGTTTCCGTAGTCATGGTCATAGTCCTATCTAATACGAGTTCTCCCAGGCAGGGAGCTGCTCAATGGGCGCGCCAGGCAAATGAGTATACATCCTGATAATCGCCCGAACCTGCGCATCTGTCGTAAGGAAGGTTCTCGCGGCCTAAAAAGTAACTAACTATGCGATGGTCCCTGGCTTTGTATTAGCTAAGTAGAGGACATTCGCTATAAAGTGATGGCTGTATGTTCTGGACCGGACTGGAAGCATTCATATTTCCGCCGGACTGTTGGAAAGGGACACACCTTGGATTCTTCTTCAAATTACCAAGATAAAGCGAAAAGTCTGTCAATGATGAGCCGGCGCCGATTTCTCTTCGGACTGGCAGGGGTTAGCTGTCTTGGACTGACCCAAGAAGCCAAGGCAGCGGTCGGACTTTTCGAGCCATTCACCTTTGGCTATGTGACTGATGCGCACCTGTGCATAGGACAGCCTGACAGTTACAAGATGCTGCAGGAAAGTCAGCTCTTCTTGCAGGATGTGGTCAAGAGCTTAAATGAGAAGAATGTCGACTTTACTATCTTCGGCGGCGACAACGTCGAGGGTCCTGGACGAGACGATACCAATTGGCAGCTCTTCATTGATGTTGCCCAGAGCCTGAACAAGCCCTGGAATTTCGTCTTGGGTGAATCAGATGTATCCGGTATTGCTCCGGTGGACAAAATGCGCACTTATGGTCCTGACTGGAAAGGCAAAGGCATTGAATCAACCAAGTCTTATTGGTCGCAGGATCCTGTGGACGGCGTGCACATCATAGGACTCGACACCAGCCGCACTAATTCCAATACTGGAGATTTTGGTCGCGCTCAAGGTGAGTGGTTGAAGGAAGATTTAAAACTGCACCAGCGGCGGTTCACTATCGTTTTCTCTCATCACCCGCTTTTGCCGCCATCTCCCTATGATTCCGGCCCGCCCTGGGATGATTACACGGTGCCAAACGGTGCAAATGCGCGAGAGATTTTCGCCACGTCAAAATATGTACGCCTTGCTGTTAGTGGGCACGTGCATACGAGCAAAGTCCAGCAAGAAAACAATATCTGGTACGTTTCCTCACCGAGTCTTGCTGTCTATCCATGCGCTTATCGGTTGTTTCATGTAAGCCCAGAGGCAATCAATGTCGAAACATATCAAATTTCATTTCCCGCTTTGATAAAGAAGGCCAAAAACGCATTTATCTCCTGTGCACTGGCCTACAAATATTCGAGCAACAAGCCGGCCACATTCGCTGCGATAGCGGAAGGCACACGCTTGGATACTGATGTGTCGTTGCCTCTGGTTGCTGGCAAACCAATGCAGGCGTTAGAAAAGAAGAAACCTCAAAAGGCAAAGAAAGAGAAGGCAAAAAAATCTCAGCCTGAGGCTAAGCCGGAGCCTAGGAATGAAACCAAACCAAAGGCAGAGGAAAAGGGGGATACGCCCTCGGCTGACACTGAACTGAAGCCGGCGCCAGACCTTGATAAAAAGCCTCAAGAATCTAAAGCAGAAAGTAAAACAGCACCGAAACCAGAAACGAAAGTAGAGCCGAAGAAAGAAGAAAAACCTGCAGTGCCAACGTCGGGAGAAAGCAATGACAAGTGAAATGGATACCGATGCGAAGAAACACCATTTGGGCATTTGCCCTTATGGCTCAGGCGCTCTTAGCTATAACAATTACTTGAAAATCAAGGAAATCAAAGAGCTGCAGGTCTGTCAGTCAAATCCCGCTCATCACGACGAGCCACTCTTCATCATCATTCACCAGACTTACGAACTCTGGTTCAAACTGATTTTGCATGAAATTGACGAAAGCATGAGACAACTGGCAGCCGGAAACGTACCTCGCGCCACATGGTTCATGCGCCGTGTTTCAACGATATTCAGAGAAGTACTGGTCAATCAGATTCATATTTTAGAAACGATGATGCCTGTCGATTTCCTTGGATTTAGATCTAAATTGAACCCGGCGTCTGGTTTTCAATCTTCTCAATTCAGAGAAATTGAGTTCGCCGCCGGTATGAAAGAGGCGCGCCTGTTGCAGTTTTTCACCAACGAACCAGAGGCACTCGCTCAAATGCAAAAGCGTTTGGACGAACCAACACTTGCCGATGCGTTTTGGAAATTACTGATTGACCGAGGCTTCGATGTCGCACATCAAATCGAAGAGGATGGTTCTGAAGAATGTCAAAAAGCGCATAGCCAGCGAGTCAAAGAGCTCCGCAAGGTTTATCAGGAGCCGGAAAAATATTATGACATTTACGAGTTAGCAGAAACTCTGGTCGATCTGGATGAAAACATTGCGCTCTGGCGCATGCACCACGTCACTGTTGTGGAGCGCATTATCGGATTCAAACAAGGCACTGGCGGCAGTGAAGGCGTAGGATATTTGCGATCTACGCTCACGAAACGCTGTTTCCCCGACCTCTGGCACGTTCGAACTATGATCGAGCTGCCTTGATTGCCTGCCATCAAATGCAGTATCAGGCTTTCGTGCCTGCTGAATCGGTTTCGTAAATGTAACCGGAACCTTGAACGGTCTTGATCAAACAATTCTCGCCCTGGGGCGTAATTTTTTTGCGCAGGTGAAACATAATCGTCCGCACCGACTCTTCTGCACTCTCACTATCCGAAGGCCAGACTGCAGCCAGTAGAGCTTTGCTGCTGAAGAACTTGTTGGGATTGCGAATAAAATACTCGAGCAGCGCAAACTCTTTTGGTGTGAGGCTGATTCGTTTGTCACCAATTAAGACGTAATGGCTATCCAGTTCTACAGTTAGATAACCAGCGGTAACCGTATTGGTCAGCAGTCCTTTTGGACGCCGCATGAGACTGCGAATGCGTGCTGAAAGTTCGCGCACCTGAAACGGCTTTTGCAAATAATCATCAGCACCGGCATCGAGCCCTGTTTCCACGTTCTCGACTTTTGCTTGGGCCGTCAGAAATAGAATCGGCAGCTCACTTCCTTCGGCGCGAAGTCTCCTGCAAACCTCAAGCCCGTCAATTCCAGGCAAATTCCAGTCGAGGATGACGAGGTCGTAGGAGAAATTGGACAGAAGCTGCAGTCCATCTTCACCGCTTTCGGCATGGTCTACAGTGTGTTTTTCCATCGCCAGCCAGTCGATAACGCCTTCAGCCAGCTTTTTGTCGTCTTCGATTATGAGGATTTTGGCCATGAAATTTCTAAGAGCGGAAGCGCTCTAATATTAGCAAGCCTTGGAAGCTAGGAAGCATAACGGCAGGAGTATTCAAGGTGATGGAGCTAATTCGATCTATGCTCAGGCGATTTGATGCGCGCTTCCTGCTCGGCAGCTTCCGGCTCCCGTCCAGTTTCTCTGAGCATTTTTGCATAGTCTTTTACTAGCTGCATCAAAACAGTGCTGTTGCGCCTGGGTTGCTCGTCGTATATTTCCAGAGCCTCTTTGAAGTTGGCTTCAGCCTCTGGATATTGTTTTTTCAGATAATAGACTTTGCCCAGGTGGTACAGACTTGTGGCTAGCGGACCGGCATATCCAAGCCCTCTTGCTTGCGCCAGAGCCGTTTTGAAAATGGACTCCGCCTGATCGAAATTTCCTGAGTCGAGAGCTCTCTGACCGGACTCATGAGTCTGTGCCCACTGCTCGCGCGCGGAAAGATTGTTTTGAGTGAATGCGGGCAATGCCATCGCCGTGAGGAAAACTGCAGCCAATGCGCAAGGCAATATTCGTCTCAAGACACCTCCGCTGCGATCGCAAGTGCAGATAACAATTTCAGTTAACAGTTCCAGTATCCACCCTTCGCTGTCTTCCTGCATTAGCGTGTCTATGGCTTAATCATAGAAACCTGTGATTTCTGCCAAAATAATGGCGATCACAAAATTGACCGAGCTCACCATGACCAATACTAAAGACAGACAGGACGCCTCCAACTTGGATTTGTTGGACAAAATCGACCACGTGGCGATTGCAGTGGACGATGTCGCCAAGGCGGTGGACTGGTATAGAGAGACTTTCAAATGCGAAATCGAATATCAGGACAAGACCTGGGCGTTTTTGCGCTTTGAGAATATCAAGCTGGCGCTGGTTGTCCCAAATCAGCATCCGCCCCATCTCGCCTTTCTTCACGAGAATGCCGACCAGTTTGGCAACCTGAAAACCCACAGAGACGGCACCCGCTCGATTTACATCGCCGACTCAGCCGGAAATGCGGTAGAAATTGTTGCCAAGGATTCTGTAAAAGACTGACAGGTCTGTTTTTCGATGTTATCAAGCGCTGGGCGGCGCCGGTCTATTTGTCACTTATATGTATAAACAAGCTTTGCTATCATTGCCTGAGCTTGGGCGCGATGACCCTATTAATTCCAAGCGACTACCTGACAGGTAAGAGCAAGCGTGGCAGAAGGCGCACAAAAAGCAAAGAAAAAACGTTGTCCAAAGTGTCAACGTGAGTTTCCGATTCAATCGGTAATTTGCGACGTCGATTCCACTTTGCTGATGCTTGTTCAAGAAGACACTCTGCTCAATGCAGTTCTTGCCGAGAAATACCGTGTCCTCAATGAGATCGGTCGCGGCGGAATGAGCGTTGTGTATAAAGGCGTTCAGGAATTTGTCGATCGCGAAGTTGCGATCAAAATTTTGCAGTCGCAGTTGGTCTCGGATCCGACTTCAGTAAAGCGTTTTCAGCAAGAAGCACAAGCCGCAAGTCTTCTCAAGCACGAAAATATCATCAAGATTTACGACTTCGGTATTCATGACGGACGCCCATACTTGGTAATGGACTTCCTCGTTGGTGAGAGTCTTTCGGACATCATTCGTCGAGACAATCAGGTCGAGTGCGAGCGTGCAATCAAAATCTTTATTCAGGCTACCGATGCTCTTGCGCATGCGCACCGTCACGGAGTAATCCACCGCGATTTGAAGTCGAGCAATATCATGCTTGTCGATGAAGAAGGTAAGTCCGATGTCGCGAAAGTAGTGGATTTCGGTATTGCGAAACTACTTCCCAACTCCGGGCGCCAATCGCAAAACCTCACCCAAACCGGTGAGATATTCGGCAGTCCGATTTACATGAGTCCAGAGCAATGCATGGGGCACATCCTTGATGCTCGCTCCGACATTTATTCGATGGGCACCATGGTCTACGAGTCTCTGACAGGATATCCGGCTTTGATGGGCAAAACCATCGTTGAGACGATGGAGATGCAGGTGCGAGAAACGCCAAAACCGTTTGCTGAAATTCGACCGGATCTGCAGTTGCCGAAAGAAGTGGAAACGATTGTCTTCAGGGCGCTCGAGAAGAAACCGGACAATCGCTATCAGTCGATGGAAGAGTTTAGAGATGCGCTTGTGCATGTAGGCAAGATTTTGGCCAACAGAAAGCCCGCAGCACCGCGCTCTACTGTTACGAGTATGCAGCCTGCAGAGCGCGGGGGGCAGGATTTGTCGAAAGCGCGTATCAATGCCGGCGCAGAATCTATGAAATTGAAAGAAGCACCGAGCTCGGTGCACAACAAAAGTTTGCAGGTGCAAACCGGAACTCAAATCAAAGACAAGTCCGGAATCGTTCCTGCTGTGTCAAAGCCAAATGCCGCAGCCAAGCCGTTCTATGAAAGCCCGAAGATGATCATCATCCTCGTCTTGATACTCATTCTAGTTACCGCGGGTGGCTTCGTCGCAATGCAAATGACTGGTACGCGATTCTAAGCACCTGTTGGCAAAACCGCATCAAAACTCACTCTCGCGAGGGAGCTTTTTTCACATTCTTTACAATAACCGGCAATTATTGTTGCCGCTTGTCGCCATTGGGCATAATGGAAATAACGAGAAAAAAACTGAAAGTCTCAATCACGAAGCTAACCAAGAGTGGCTTCGGCAAGGCATCATGAGCGAAACATGAGCAACTCAGCGTGGGCAACGTGAGAGGTATTCACATTGCCATGCTAAATCTACTTGGTGGTTTAACTGATATCCGCGGTATTGAAGCTTCTTTGACACGCATGTTTGCGTGCAGGAGGTAAGTAATGTTATTGAACTCTCTAAATAACGCCTTTAAAGACGCTTTCTACAACCTGGAAAGGATTTTCACAGGTGTGAAATCGTCCGACCTCGAATCTGCAGAACGCGAACGGCTGCACGCTATCAGCCAAAAAGAAAAGGGAATGGAGGCATCTATAGCTTCTGGTGAATTTCTAGCGCGGGCACGAAGGGGAGAAGCACTGCATCAAGACAAAGAAACTGAGGAAATCTGCAAGGATTTTGTGCGCGGAAAATTGTTTCCTGTGGATGAAACAGAGAATCTTGCTCAAGAGGAAACACCAGTTGCTGAAATGCTAACACGGTCTATAACCGAAGAAATACCGGTATTTGGTCTGAAAGCCAGTCTGCATGCGTCTACTGAAACTGGTTCGTTCGACACCTGGAAGTCTGTTCATTTCTTGAGCGCCGAAGAAGCGGAAATTCAAGAAGAGTCTGCTACCGAGGTAGATGAAGCCACCGAGCAGCTAAGAGCGGTCGGAAGGGCATGGAGAGACCTCTCTGTGCATACCGCGTTACGCTTGATCGACCATCCTCATACGCCTGGTTTTGTACTGATGGAACTGGCGCAACATTCATCTGCAGAAGTGCGCGCTCAGGTAGTGGACAATGCAAACACTCCTAAAGAAGCTGTTCTCAGGCTCCTTAGTGACGAAAGCATTGATGTTCGACTTTCACTGGCCGAATGCTATCACCTCGGTATTTCCGTTCTGGAAATGCTTGTCGATGATGAAAATCCCTATGTGTGCGATCGTGCAGAATCTACCCTGCAAAGGCTGAAAGCCAGTACCAGTGCTTCTGTAATACGCGGTTTGTTCGGTATGACTGGTGTCAATTACGACGAAGAGGAAAATGTAACTCCAATCCGAGCTCGCGCCTGATAAATATTCTTCGCTGCAGGTATCTTGTTGCCGAGTCTGGGCATGTGATCTATATTCGTAAATAAGGGGTTTTTGTGAATGTTCTTCAGCAGGCTTTAGAGGCACGAGGGGTGCTTCGAATTCAAGCCTGTGCCTTACCAGGAGCATTCGCGAATGATAACGCCATCAAGGCCTTTCGACACTCTGACGGAATTAGTTCCGGTGCCGTGGACCGAACCGCCCTGTCTTAATCCCGTGACGGATGACAGTACGGCAAAGGTCAGCCAGGCATTTGTGATTCTTTCCTATTGGTGCGCCTTTATCACCATGGGCATTGGCGTTTTGGCTTTGACAGGCTGGTTTTTGAATCAGCCGTATTTGCAAAATCCGATTTCCGGCAACTACCCTGTTTCCAATACTGGATCACTTTCTCTGCTCTTTCTGGGTGCAGCTCTTCTCTATTCGCTGAAGGGTGTTTCCGACAAAAAGGCAGCGACCGCCTCGCAGATTACAGCCCTCGTGCCAATACTCATAGGGGCGTTCGCACTTGGGTCTTACAGCGGATTTTTCAGCGTGGATCTCGATGCAGTTCTTTTCCACTCGTCTATTAATCCACAACAGGGCGCGAACTCTGTTCTTCTTGCTCCAAACAACGCAATCTGCATTCTCACTGCCGGTCTTTCGCTTCTTTTGATGGACGCTCCGGCATTGGGGCGGGTTCGACTGTTTCAGCATCTTGCTTTTATACCTCTGCTCTTTTCAATTTCAGCTTTAATTGGATATACGTATAAGCTGCAGTATTTTTCGGCGCCGCAAAGTTTTAACTACATGATTTTGCCGACCGCCGTCGCTTTTCTTGTTTTGAGTCTGGGCATTCTTTCCTCACGTCCACGAGAAGGACTAATGGTCGTCATCAGCAATGGCGATGCCGGAGGAATGATGGCCAGGACCTTGCTGCCGACGGCAATCGGGCTTCCGATACTTTTCGGCTGGATGCGTGTTGTTGGTGAAAGCTCTGGTCTGGTGAATGCCGAAGCCGGAAGTATTTTGTTGGTTACTTTCATGATCACGGCATTTTTCTGGGTCGTCTGGCGCACATGCCGTCAATTAGGACGCCTGGATATGGCGCGCAAACTTGCCAGTGCAGCTCTTCATGAAAGCGCCGATCGCACTCGCTCGATACTAGACAAGGCGTGCGATGCTTTTGTCGCTATTGATAAAAGCGGGCGGATTCTCGATTGGAATCCTCAAGCAGAGAGGACTTTCGGTTGGTCGAGAGCCGAAGTAGTAGGGAAAACTCTCGAAGAAACGATCATTCCTTCTAAGCACGCAAAAGCTCATAAAGAAGGACTTTCACGACTTGTCGCCACCGGGCAAAGTCAATTCTTCAACACGCGTGTGGAAATGGTCGCCCTCCATAAAGAAGGACACGAGTTTCCCCTAGAGCTGGCAGTCTTTCCAGTTGGTAGTGCGGAGACCGGCACTGTTTGCGCTTTTATGCACGACATCTCCGATAGAAAGGCTCATGAAGATGAGGTTAATTGTCTAAACAAAGCCCTCTTGGAGCAGATCACAGAAGCAGGCTCGAAGAATGACAGTCTGAAGCTTTTGACTGACGAATTGAGGACTGCCTGCGAAAGTGCTATCGAGTCTTCAAAAACAAAGTCCGATTTCATAGCCAGCCTGAGCCATGAGATACGAACACCGCTAAGCAGCGTTATTGGGATGGCTGAGCTTATCCTCGATGGACACTTGGAAGAAGACCAGCGAAAACTTGCAAACACGCTGCACAGCTCTGCTTACAATTTGCTGGGAATCGTCAATGACATATTGGATCTCTCAAAAATCGAGGCTAAGAAGCTTGAACTGACATCGGAAAGTTTTGACATGCGAACGCTCGTCGAAGACGTAGCCGAGATGCTAGGTACGACTGCTCGCAGCAAAGGTTTGTCACTTTCTACCTTTGTCGATCCCTCTTTGCCTCTGATACTGAAGGGCGATCCAAAACGCTTAAGGCAAATATTGGTGAATCTCTGCGGTAATGCCCTTAAGTTCACTGAATCTGGTGGTGTTCATATTCGAGTTGAGAAGCTCTCATTAGCTGATCAACGCGTGACATTCTCGGCGTCAGTGATCGACACGGGTTGTGGATTGACGGACGAAACAAAGAGAAATCTCTTTTTGCCTTTCAGTCAGGCGAGAAGCAGCAAGAATTCTCAGACAGCAGGAACAGGGCTTGGACTGGCGATCAGCAAGAGCCTTGTAGAGCTGATGGGTGGAGAAATCGGAGTTGAAAGTCATGAAGGTGCTGGTTCTACTTTCTGGTTCAAAACAACACTGAGAACAGATGGCATCGATTATCTGGGTGCCCAGCATGGCGCCCCGCAACGTGTAGAGCCGGAAACTACGCGACTAATCATTGTCTCGAATGACAGATTCACATCTGAGGCTTTGACGATGTATTCCTATGCACGCGGTATAGAACACCAAGCCGCCGGTTCTATAGATGAAGCTGAGTGGATAGTCAGAAAGATGGCTAAGCAAAGTCCGCGCCCAATAAGACTCTTCGTCGATATGTCAAATAGGGCAATCGACCCGCGCACTCAAATTGAAGAAATAAATGCGAGCGAATTTGCAGATAAAGTCCGTTGGGTTGCACTAACTCATATCGATTCAAAGGAATATCATAGAAAACTGAAAGAAGCTGGATTTGCCAAAGTGCTGGTTAAACCATTTCGTTTCGGCGACTTCTTACATTCTGTTTCTAATGACTTTGATCAGCAGGTCGAAACACGTGAAGATTTGCCGGCTCTGGACGCCGCCAATGCGACGATCATGCGTTTGTCCGCTAAAACAGTGCTTCTTGTTGAAGACAATCCGGCGCTCAGAGAATTAGCCACGCGTCAACTTAAACGATTGGGGGTCGAGGTCGCCACCGCATCTGACGGAATGGAAGCTGTGAGCAGTGCGGCCGGAAGCAACTATGACCTTATCCTCATGGATTGCCAAATGCCTGTCATGGACGGCTTTGAAGCCACACGCCAGATAAGGCGGATTGAAGAAAGAGGACATCGACATACGCCAATCGTAGCGCTAACAGCTTCAGTTTTGCCACAGGACAGAGAAAAGTGTTTTGCTGCCGGCATGGACGAGTTTCTCACAAAACCTGTCTCTCTCGACGATATTCGGTCTTTGATAAAGCGCTGGATGAGTGAACAGTCGATGCCGAAGAAAGAATTCGTAAGCATGTCCAATGAAGAAGTTGCCTTCTCTGATCTGATTCACAGTGCGCGCTTTCAAGTAAGTGAAATGGATCAGCTAACTGCTATTCCTCGCGAAGTGACGCGCGATGATTTACAGGACGATTTTGCACCCACACCTGTGGACATGCAATGGTTGCACGAGCAGTACGGACGAGAGGCAATGAGCGAGATATTCCAAACCTTCAAAGACGAAGCCGAATCCCTTATGAACCTGCTCAAGCGCGCGGCCCTGGCGCATGATTTCGTCGAGAGTGCCAGAGTCGCTCATCAGCTGGCTGGAATTGCATCAGTAATTGGTGCAAAACAAATGCATGCGCAGAGTTTGAATTTGGAGCACGCGTCAAAGGAAAAGGACACCTACAGAGCAAACGTCGCGCTGGACGAGCTTCAAAGGGGCTACGAAGACGTCATGCAATGGATAAAGGCAAAGACCTAATCCGCCGAACTGACAGTTAGCCTCGAAGGCTACAAACCGCATCGGCGAATCTTCCACACAAGACTTCTTCGCTGAATTTGCTGTTGACGCTGTCACGAATTTCTTTCAAATTTTCTTTCGAAGGTGGTTCGTTTCGAATTTGATTGAGCCTTGCTGCGAGTGCTCCATCCTTTGTCAAATCAGTATTTCCGACGAACTTACCAAGGATGTAATTGGTCCCGGCATTAGGATGGCAGGCAATCGGCTTTTCTGCCAGAGCCGCTTCAATTGTCGCTGCGCCAAAAACCTCATCAATGCTGGCAATAACATAAGCATCCGAAGCATAAAGAGCGCGATGCACACCTTCTGCAGGCAGTGTCAGCCACTGAATGCGATCGCCCAGTAACTTCTTGCCGAGTTCTTTCAAGCCGGGCGTATCAGGCTCCGGATGCCCGCACATAATCACTTTCACTTTCGGGTCGTTCATCCGAGCGACTTCATTGATAATGTAATCGATTCTTTTGTGATGACGATTCCATGCGGAAACAGTAATAACTGCATATTCGTCAGGAGCAAGCCCAAACTCTCTTCTTACCTCTTCTCTGGGCGCATCCGGCTGAACATAGCGAGCGAAGTGCGGAAGAACCTGCATGCGCTCCTTTGGAATTCCGAAAGAAAGTGCTGCCTCATAGGAGGATGGTTGAAGGTGTTGAACGTAATCGAATAGCTTGACTGTGTTCGGTTTAAAACCGCCACCATTCGCGATTACCACTTTGAACTTCAGGCGAAGAAGGTCTCTGAAGAAGATAAGCACATAACCAAATGGTGCTTCTTTTGTCCAAACTACGTCTGGGCGATAGGAAATTATGTGGGGAAGCAAGCCGATGGCGAAGGTCACCATTTCCGCGCCGTAAGCAAACTCCCAAACATGTTTTTTATTGAAAAGAGAAGCGATGTATAGCGGCCAGCGCAGAAGGAAATCACGCGGAAGATTGGCAACCCAAGTGCTATCCGGATAATTCCCTCCGGCAAAAAGGCGAACATCCAGGCGCGGGTCGTTTTTTAGTGCCGAATACCAACGTGCCGTCGAAACTTCAAAACCTCTGTTGACATTGCCGAGCCCGCAACTGACCATCGCCAATTTGACGGGGGCCAGCGACCCAGCATGCGAGCATGACTGGCTGGCGGGCGTCGCCTTGAATCGGTCGGAGAATGTGTTTGAAGAATCCATTACTACTGGGACAGTTTGGAAAGTTCGTGCGGAACTACGACTGTTGTGGGAGGGGGATAGCCCCGAATCACTTTGCAACTTTAGGCACCCTCATGCAAATCTTATCAGCTTCTCAAACCCTAAAAGGGCGACAGATATTGAATTTCGAAGAAATCTAGCGAACAGAAAGATGAGACAGCCGAAAAGCCGATAAGTTCCATATATCGGTATTACCCAGGTCGAGCCCTCGGCCTATGGACTGCTCGTATAGTCGAGTCATATATAGGTTTTCCTATACTCACAATTGATAAAGGCATTTTGAGAATTCACAATCCCAGCACTGCGGCGTAAGATGCAGATATAGAGCGCAAGGCGCACCGGTAAAAGCGAGGTCTGAGAAGGCTTCCACCGCGTGTTCGCCCGGCTGCGTGCCGTGTTTCCAATTCAATAAACATTTGAAGGGGTCTAACCATGTCCACTAACCCTTACTACACTTTTATGCTCAATGTTGCCGGCATCAAAGAGAAAGAGCCCTTCTTTCAAAGAGCCTGGGGCAAAGTGAACATCCTGAGCCGTCAAAGAGACAGGCAAATCTATAAGGATCTGCGAGGCTCAAATTTCGAGTTGCAAAACGCTCACAGCAAAGGTGTTCTCAATTCTTTCAATAGTATGACTATTGAGCACGATCATGCTGCGTTGCTTGAAGACCTTGCCAATGAAGCGCTTATTTTTATTGAAGAAGAGCATAAGCACGCCAAACAAAGAGAAAGAGAAGAGCTGCTCAAGAGCAATGCCATTCACGCTTACATCGGAAAAATTGTTGGAATGCTTAGTCCGTATGCCGGTCTTGTCAATACTGCAGTCGGACACACTGAACTGTATACGGTGCTAACCGGTCCGGAAATTATTGTAGAAAATATCAAACTTCCAGGCGCACATGATTCGTATGAAATCAAAAAAGATTATCGTGCACGCTTTTCGACCCGCACATGGAGCCTGCTCTTCCGCGGTATAGATGGGCGCATCGATATATTCCTGATGCCTGTAGACAAAGTAATGAGATTGACCAAAGTAGAAACATTTTTCAAGCCTGTTGCCAGAATTTTTGCTGAAGTAAACGGTTCCAAAGTCGTTTGGACTATGGACGGACAAGAGACTTCGGCAGAAGAAAGAATGAGCTTTATCCTCAAGCAATTCCACCAACTTCTAGAGCGCACAAAAGCGCAAATGTTCAAAGACAGAGGTCGCGGCGGCAACATGATGACCAGCGAATTGTTGGACCTGGCGATATCGAAAGCTGTCTTCAATGAAGAGGATGATTCCAGGACCTTCGACTATAGAGCAGGACAACCTGCCCTATTCGGACCCAACGAAACCGCTAATTCATCGAGCGCTGTCGAGCCTCAGTATGTCGAAGAAGCCATTTGCGAACAGCAAATAATCGATCTGACCGATTTCAATCAAACGACTCCGAATGTCTCCCAGTTCTTGCTATCAGAAAAGGACTTCGCAACAAGAACACAGGATTCTATCGACAGATACTGCGATTCGGAATATAAAGCAGGCAAGATGCCAGCTGTTGCAGCAGCAGCAGCGAGCAAGGAAACCAGCAAAACTGCAACCACAGCCAAATCGACCAGCTCGAGCAAATCGGGCAAAAAGTCAAGAGCGAAAACTAAAAATTCACGCTCCAAGCGCAAAAAATGAGGATGTTAGAAAAATCTGGTTTTTCTAACATAACCCCAAAAGCGCAACCAAAGTTTTCCTACACACAGCACTGACAAGCAAACAGCCGGCTCCAGGCCGGCTGTTTCGCCTTGCCCAGGCAATCAAGTGACCGGGAACCACCGCTCTTGCCCGGGCGTCTGCGTCAGAGTCTAGCAATCGGCCCCTCTTGCCGGAAAACCATGCAAACCCGAATACCATCAGACGTAGCCAAGGCGAAAATGCGCGCAATCATAGAAAAGGTGCGCAAACGCAGTCGCAATGGAAAATTGCCCATATCTAAGCCAGGCGCTTCGAAGTTTAGATTCGAACCTTTCGACCTATTGGATATAAGGAATCAAAAAACAAAGACCATTATTGGGTGCCTTTCCCTTTCTCTTATTGCAGCGTTTGCGGTTAAGAGCATTGCCAGTTATCCATTTATTTCTTTGCCTTCTCTCAACGCGCAGAAAGGCAATGTACAGATTTTCGACAGATACGATCACTTGATCTGTACCGTCCACGAAGAGAAAAATGTAGAGCCGGTGTCGCTCGATCGTATTTCGGTCAACATGCGAGACGCTGTAATTGCAGCGGAAGACAAAAGTTTTTATCACCACTTCGGTATCGATCCAGCGGGAATCGGACGAGCGATGGTGAAAAACCTCGAAGCTGGGCACGTGGTAGAAGGCGGCTCGACCATCACACAGCAGTTGGTGAAAACGCTTTATCTTAACCCCGAAGACCGCACATTCATGCGCAAAGCGGAAGAAGCTTGGATCTCACTTCTGATCAACGCAAGCCACTCAAAAAACAAAGTGCTGGAAACTTACTTGAACCAGATTTACTTTGGCAAAGGTGCTTATGGTATCGAGCGCGCTTCATTGGCTTACTTCAACAAACATGCATCGCAACTCAGTCTTGCAGAGGCCGCATATCTTGCGGGTTTGATCAAAGCTCCATCTGAACTGAGTCAAAAAGCAAATAGAAAAGAAGCAATTGCTCGCCAACATCAAGTTTTAGATGCAATGGTGGAAGCCAAATTAGTTTCAAAACTGCGCGCCTCTCAAGCGGAAACAGAAAAACTGCGTTTTAGCGATGGCGATTATCCGCTCAAATACCCGTTTTACATAAATCATGTACTTGGTGTCGCCAAAGAGCAGATTGGTGATAAGTTGTGGTCAAAACCACTCTCGATTTATACCAACCTCGATCCGGCAGCTCAACTTGCTGCCGAAAAGACCTTGCAGCGAGGAGTTATTCATGCTCCAAGAGGAATAAATCAGGGTGCTCTCGTATCGATATCAGTTGAAGATGGTGGCGTACTTGCCATGGTTGGTGGTGTTGGTGGATATGGGAAGGTCTCCTGGAACCGAGCGCTCAATCCACACACGGCGGGGTCCGCATTTAAGCCTTTCGTCTATCTTGCCGGATTGATCAACGGAGCTATCCAGCCGGACAGCATGGTGGACGATGCTCCATTATCTTTGCAAATGCCGGACGGCTCCGTTTATTCACCTCGAAACTTTGATGATGGTTATATGGGCACAATAACCGTTCGCGACGCACTAGCCAAGTCCCGCAACGTATGCGCGGTTGCAGTTGGTCAGCGAACAGGGATGAACAACGTAGTGCTCACTGCAAAAGCTGCCGGTATCACCAGTCAAATGGATGCATATCCGTCATTGGCTTTGGGCACTTGTGCTGTTTCTCCGCTGGAAATGGCAAATGCCTATGCGACAATTGCTCGCTCGGGAATGTACATTCAGCCATCATTTATTCGCCGGATATCAACCAAAGACAAGTCGATAAATAAAATATTCGAGCAAACACGCCAGCAAAAGCTACCGGTCGAAAATTGCCGTCAAATGGTAGACGCCTTGATGGATGTGGTCAGCAGAGGAACCGGCACCAGAGCCTATCTTCCAGGTGTACCGGTAGCAGGCAAGACTGGCACCGCCGACAAAGCGAAAGATATCTGGTTTGTCGGTTTTACACCAGATGTGGTGACAGCGACTTGGGCGGGCAACGATGATAATCGTCCTGTCGCCGGAAACCACGTCACCGGTGGCGGTGTCATGGCTGGTATTTGGCACGACTACATGCAAGGCTATCTAGCAAAAAGACCGGCAGAAACATTGGCTTTCGCTGCTCCTGAACACCCGCTGACTAAAGTTGCACCATTTTCCATTGCAAATTTCGTTGAAGATGGAATGGAGCAAGTTGGTGATGGAATTGAAAAAGTCGGTGACGGCATCGAAAAGGTTGGCGATAGCATCGAGGAAACCTTTACTGAGCGTCATAATCGCAAACGTGGTGTAAAGACCTTCTTCGGCAAGATCGTCAACAAGATAGGGCGCATTTTTTAACTTCCGGATGTTTGTCTCACATCGCTACAAGAAGCCACGACTTATCGGTTGTTTGGCTCGACCAATTGCTGGCGGTTTACAACCACCGCTTTTGCGTGAGGACGGTCCGCTACGAGAGGAAATTTCCAAACGGGTGAATCCTTTTCATTCCAAATTGGGTCGCTGTCCCGAATTACTATGAAATCGATATGATACTTACCGCAAATTCTCTGTAACTCATCGCTGGTCAGACCTGGCAGAAAAATTGATTTCACGTCCGAGGCTACTTGACTATATTCCTCTTTTGTCGGTCCGAAGCAAAAGCCCTGCAAATCGTCAGAGGCAGCCATTTGTCGGTGCGAGTAATTGCCTACGATCATTCTATCTATCGGATTATGCTGAACAATTGAATTGACTTTTGTTTGCTTATTCAATTGATCGTAAACTGCGCGAAGATCATAGAAGGCTGTACCGCCAAAGGTCATGGACCCAAATCTTGTCAGTGCAAAATCAGCAGCAAGGTTCAGCAAGCCAATAACAATGAGGGCTTTGAGGAAAATTGTCATTTTTGCTTTTGGAAACTCCGGCTTGCCGACCATGACCATGTAGTTTGCTGACCAAATCAAGCAAGCAAACAGTCCAGGAATTGTGGCTCGCCAGCCCAAGTCGTTGCCGACAATTGCAGAGCGCAGAAAAGTGCAGATGAGCATAGAGACGGCAAACATGACGAGCAAAATTTCCTCACGTTCACCGATTTTCTTTCCAAATGTAGACTTCCAGTAATAAACGGCTGCCGCAAGTACAAACCCCATGCCGAATAGAAACGACCAGGGGAAGTAAAGAAGTTCAACCAACCAGACGATAATTCCCTGCTGATTGCCAAAAAACCAGGGCAGAGGATCCAACTGCCGGAAGGCAAACTGTATAGCCGGTTCATGGTGATGATTGCTGTGCACCAATTCGCGCAAGAATGGAAGAGCAAATACAATTCCAATTAGACCTACTGCAATCAAGGTTGCAAGGGATGTTTTGGAACGCTTTGAAATCGCGATAAAAAACAGACCGGCAAAAGTCCCTGCTAATGTCAGTCCGAGATAAATAGACTGCCCTACAGTGCTTGCGGCACAGATGCCACTGAGCAGAGCGAGAAGTATCTTTCTACCTGTCTTTTGCGAAGAACAGGATTCTTTGAAAAGGAAAATGCAAGTCAGCATAGAAACGAATGCAGCAACATGATGCGGCACCCAAAACATATTCACCGTAAATGGATTTATCGTGTCTTGTGAGCCGGCAATGATACTCGGCAAGACCTTGAGGTGATTTATCACCGAGATGGCATTGAGAGGTAAATAGACAAAGATGTATAGGTTGCCTACCAGCAGCAGCAAAACTGCAATCGTTGAAAGTTTGCCTGCTTCGTGTTTCACAAATCTGAAGTAGCGCGCGGAATATGCAACTGTTGCAATCAAAACCAAACTCGTCCAAACCGCACCACTCAACACAGCAGCCCTGCCGTCAAAAGCAGATCCAATGATTTTGGCAACGTTGGCGGCGCCTAGGTGCCAGAAGTAGTAATAAAAGAGAGCCTGCAATTCGCCGGGTGAGTACATAGGATTTGTTGGCGGAACACCGCTCCTACAAATTGCATCCGTAATTGCAACGTGTTTCAAATAATCCAAAGCAGTTGAAGGGAAATAAAGCTGCGAGCCGAATTGCAAATCGCAGATCATTAGATATTCGAGTGCACACCAGAGAAGAATACAAATGGCTATTGCCTTGCGAGGCACCTTCAATTTCCGCTCGGATTGAACGAGAGTCCCAACTCGTTTCCAATCACGCAGGAGCAAAGCAATAAAAAGCAGCACCGATGACAAGGAAGCGATCGCCATCGCGGTCATTCCGAATGCTGCACATATAAGATGATTGAGAACCGGGACAATACTGACGGATAGCATCATCGCCAGAAGCAACCTGTTGCCCAGGGTTTTTGAGCGAAACCGCAGGGTATTGGCGCCATAGCCAATCAAATACCCCTGCGAGATCCCAAGAACCGCCCATACCGCGAACCCAAGGGCCGAAGCCGATAGATCTTGCAGCATGAAATTAACCGTTGCCATCTCTAAATTATGAAGATGCGGCTTTAAAGAAGCAATCGCGACAACCGGTAAGGCTGTCGCGACTAAGCTTTCTAATATGCTCCCGAGGCTGGATTCGAACCAGCGACCAAGTGATTAACAGTCACCTGCGCTACCACTGCGCTACTCGGGAATAGAGCACACAAAGAGGTACCGACCCAAGGTCAGTTTGAGTATTTTATCATGCGTTTCGCGCTCTAGCCAGCTCTGTAAACGACCTTATAACAGACACGATGAAACCTTGTTTTGCCCAACCCGTGGACGTTTATGGGAATGCCCAGAAAAATCCCGGTTGTAAATGGCGTCCGTATCTGTGTTCTCAATTGCCGATTATCAAAGGATAAGCGGCTTTAAGGCTCCTAACTTCCGTCCAATGCGCGCTGTAGCGGGCGGCGGTATACTGTGTGGCATATCCCCGCTCTTTAATAAGTACGGACGAAGCCAGCGGAATTAACGCCTCGATGAGGCAGTCGAGAGGACAAAGCCATGGGCCTTTTTGGAACGCAAAAAGTCAACAAAGGAGTCACTGAAGAGGCTGTCGGCATGGTCGACAACTATTTCAGCCGCCGTGGTCTTGATCTGGGCAAGCACCAGCTCAATGGCTCTGAAGGCTACGGCTGGTGGTTGACTGAAGGCTCGGCGAAAATTTATGTTTTCATCCAGGACAGCCCGAATGGCGCTGTTTTGCGCATAACCAGTCCTCTCGTACACTTGCCTGAAGCTAATCGCGAGGCGATGTATAAGAAGATGCTGGATTTGAATGCTAATTTGAGCAGCTGCGCGCTGGCGACGCACGACAACATTGTTCTTGTTGTCGCCCAAAGACCGACCCTTGGACTCGTGCAAGAAGAGCTGGATGAATTGGTTTGGAACGTCGCATACGTAGCTGATTTGCTCGACAATAAGCTAGCCGACGAATTCAAATGCCGTATGTACTCAGAAGAACCGTCGGCCTCTAAGTCTTAGGCGACACAGTTTTAAGTTTTAAGGACTCCCATAAGTTGGCAACACTAAGCGGTAAGCCCGTGACCGGACAACCATCAGTTAGCGCAGAAGACATTGAGTATGTCAAAAAAATTGTGCGCGAAGCAGGCGCAATTGCTATCGCCATGCGTGAAGGCGTAGATATTCGAGAAAAGTCTGGACCGTCGGACAAAGTAACCGCAGCCGATTGCGCAATTTCAAAGCAATTGGTGAAGCAGCTCAGCGCGCGCTTTCCCAATGACGAAATTGTTTCCGAAGAAGATGAGCATCACTGCCCTGAAGGCACGAAGCAAAGAGTTTGGCTGGTCGATCCTATAGATGGAACAGACAATTACATTTGCAATGACGGACAGTATTCGGTGATGATTGGTCTTCTCGTTGAAGGCGCGCCGATATTTGGTTGGGTTTATGCACCGGCATGGCAGACGCTTTATTATGGCGGACCCGGTTATGGTGCGCACTTTGAAAAGGACGACGCTCCAAGCGAACGTTTTTCTGAGTTGGCAACACTGCAGATTGAATCGAATGCGCGAGTCATCATGGGCGGTCGCGATCGAAAGAGTCATCCGTGGGTGGGTGAGCTGCCGCAAGTTGAAGTCGTCAAAATGGGCAGCATCGGACTGAAAGTCGCCAAAGTTCTCGAAGGATACGCTGATCTGTATGTTCATTTGGCGGGCCGGTTGAAAACCTGGGACACTGCCGGTCCAATTGCGATTGCTCTAGGCGGACAACTGGAAGTTGGTCCCATTGAAGGTGAGTCGATCGTATTTCCGAGGGACAGTGTACGTCTCGAGTCTTCAGTAATCATCGGGCGTCCCGGCTGTTTGAGCTGGTCTCGTACTTATATAGCCAAGCCGCCACAGTAGAAAGTTTCAATGACCCTGATCACCACTTCAGATGCCCTGGGAAAACTCTGCGAAGAGATAGACGAATGCGGGCGTTTTGCCATCGACCTCGAATTTATTCCTGAACGTACCTATCGTCCGGTGCTTTGCCTTGTGCAAGTAGCAACCGACAAGGGTGTTCATCTTATCGATCCTCTCGTGCAGCAAGATCTGATGCCCCTTTGGCAAAGATATCGCGACGAAAAGATCAGAACTGTAATTCACGCCGCCAGCCAAGATCTTGACCTTATATATGATCAGTTTCAAACGCTTCCCGGAAACATGTTCGATACTCAAGTCGCATCCGGTTTTGCTGGACTGGGTTATCAAATTGGCTATGGACGCTTGGTTTCTCAGCTTCTGAATGTTTCACTTTCAAAGACTGAAAGTTTTACGGACTGGCTGACCAGACCTCTGACTGAAGCACAACTATCATATGCTGCCGACGATGTAAGACATCTTCTGCCGCTTTATGACGAGATTTCCGCCAGACTGAAATCGATGGGACGTTTTGAATGGGCGGACGAAGAGTGTAAGCGCAATTGTTCACCAGAAGAATTTGAAGATGAAGATGCCGATGCATACTTGAAAGTGAAAGGCGCAAGTGTGCTTGATCGTCGTGGGTTGGCAGTACTCAATTACGTTTTTCACTGGCGCGATCAAACTGCTCAACGCTTGAATAAGCCGCCCAGGACAATTTTGTCAGACAGCCTGCTAGTTGAAGTCAGCAGAAAACCACCGAATAAGGTTGAAGATCTCAATCGCATTCGCGGCATGAGACCCGATCAGATCAAAGGTTTTGGTCAGGGCATAGTGCGCGCGGCTCAAGAAGGACGTTCAACTCCAGACAGTGAGTTGCCCTCATGGCCTTCGTCTCGTGGTCCCAGCAAACGTGATGTTCTTGTTGGTGACATGCTCTTTGCTGTTTTGAAAGTGATCGCCTACGAAGAAGATCTGGCTACCGAATTGCTTTCTACGAGAGATGAATTACAGCAACTCATAAAACTGCATAGAGAAAACAAACTGGGTGGTGAGAAAGCAACGCCACTTACAAAGGGTTGGCGTTATGAACTTGCAGGAAAACGGTTGATTGGATTGCTTGAAGGCAACGACCTGACAATCTCAGTGGGAAGCACGGACAAGTCGCCGATTGAAATGAAATTCAACGCGAATACTAAGTAGCTGCCATTTCCGCAACGATTTCGGATTGCAAAGTCTGACCGATGAACTTGATGTAGTCTTTTCTAAGTTCTGTGATCTGACCGGTCAGCTCGTTGAGCTTGGCAATTCCAGCAACGATCTTATCTTCAGTTTCATCAATAGCAGTTCGATAACGATCTGATGAAGAGCCAAGAGTGCGAACGTTCTCGCGCGCTCTCTCCTGCTCCGCTTTCAACTCTGCTACATGCTCGTGCATTGTTTTTCGCTGTTCTAAAAGCAATCGAATGACGGTACGTTTTTCAATGACTTGTTTCAAGAACGCGTGGAATTGTTTGTCCACAAAGTTTTGGTCCATAAGCCATTTGACTGCAGCCATGTCAGGCGAATCGAAATCTTCCAGCCGGACGGTTTGATAATTTTGTCCTTCCTCTACAACCGAAAGCGAATGAGACTCTTTCGCTTTGAGTGGAACGCGGAATCTATAGAAGCTCTCAGTCACTTCCACTGGTTTTTCTTGTGAAACGAGAGACAGAGTTGATTGAACCGGATGTTCGACATAAACAACCTTTTCTTTCTCCGCAAGATTCTCGAGATTGTAAGTCTTCTGTGTTTCCTCTTTGTAATCGAGGTAAAGGAAACCTTGCCAGGCACGCACACGCCAAAATGGCTTGCGCTCGAAATTGTCGCGAACTACGACAGCTATGCTTTGGTCAAGTGCAAACGGCAAGATGCGCGTATCATCTTTTTTGAGCACATCAAGAAGCGCTTCGCCAGCATAAGTATTGGTTTCCAAAATGGTCACCGGTCCAGATTCTAAAGTCAGACCGGTCGTGTTTTTCAAACGTAATGCAGCGTATGGAAAGCGCGTGTTGCGTTGGGCATTGTAGAGAGAAATTCTTTCGCCTTCAATCAATTCATTGACGATTGGAATGAGCGCTGAACTGTTTCTTGGAATTGTGACTGGCAGCGAAATTTGATATTCAAATAGTTCTCCTGATTCACTCACCTCTACTTCGACGTTTTGAAGCTGTGCTGCATCGAAGACGTTTACAGCTTCTGCTTCGCGCGATTGGTTGGGCAAAGGACCAAGTCGCCTCCAGCTTGCGCTGGCAGCACCGGCGAGTCCGGCAGTGACTGGCATACCATCAGCTTCCTTACTGGCTTTAAATCGCTCTTGCAATTGCAGCTCAAATGAATTTGTCGAGGATGCGACTTCTCCGCTGCCAAAGCCACCATCATTGAAGTTATGTCCACGCTCAGCGACAAAAGGTCCTTGCGATGAATGCCCTTGCGCTTGAATCTTTCGCCGGTGCGGTTGCACTGGATCATAAAGCGGTTGAATGAAAGACACGGGTGCAGCGCTGACCAGGGAGATTTGAACTTCTTCCCAATCTTCGTCTTGTACGTTATCTACAATTGCGGTGCCCTGGAGCAAAACGCGTCCACCGTCATCGACCATCATTCGATAACTGGTTTTCCAGATTGGATTAGGGATTGAATAGGCGATAACGACTTCACGTTCTACAGCTTCAGTAAGCTCGACCTTAAGAAGCTTGCGATCCTTTTTGCGAATGGACTGAAAGAGAAGCTCAAGCTGCTGCTGGATTTCGGAAGCCAGGTGAGGATCGTTGAGGGTGATCTCTGTAATCGTCGAGAAGCCGTAGCGCTTCAAAGCGGCTCCGCCGCAATAAAGTAGTAATTGCTGCTCAACTACCTTGTTATCGCCGACCGCCTGTTCTACCTCATCAAGACCGGCAATGCGACCCTCAATCTTTTGTGTTCCGACTTTTATAGTGACTGGAGAGCCTTTTATTTGGGCAATCAGTTCGAGTAAACCGTGGCACTTGCGCAGGTCGAACCCGAATTCAGATAAGCGAGTGGGAAGCGTTTTTGCCGAATCATAAGTGACTGCCGCCAAGCCGCCGCCCTCGACGTTCAAAACCAAAAGCGACTTGAGCATGTCGTCGATATCTTCCGGACCGCACAAAAGTTCGATCTCGCCCGGGCCTTTGAATTTGCCGCGCCGTTCGAAGTGACCAATCCCATGTTTGTAGAGCGTGACTCTTTTGAGGGGAATGGTCACAGGGTTTTGGTTCTTGGCTTCGCCTGCCATAGAGAAATCCTCAGAAACACTTGATTTCGCGGTCGAGAACCCCATTGCTGGGGAATTATCAGGCGCCGCCCGAAATTAAACGACGCTTTTCCCTTGCTATTTGCCCGTTTTTGTCACTAATTCGAACACAAATTAGTATGATCTCTAAGATGAAGTAATAGAGTTATCAGGCAGTTGCAACCATGACATCCGATAAAAACACAAAATCAGACGTAAGCTTTGCCGAAACCGCGCTCAGACTGAGCGGTAAGACCGAAGAAGAATCTCGCCGTACAGGTGCGGTCGACCGCGCCGACGATGAAGTCGAATCGCTTTTCGCCGAAGAATACAAAACCTCAAATAGTCCGATTCACAAGGCAGTTTGGGATGACAAAATCCCCTTCGAGCTTTTTAGAGCCGAGAAAGTGCCTCAAGACAAGCTCAATCTGCAGTCCATGCAGAAATCCATTGAAGTTTTAAAGAAGCACAAACGCGAAAACACCATGTACGGTCCGGATGGAAAGATTCCGGAAAATGTCCTGAGTGATCTCGCTGATGCCGGCTACTGGGGAATGCTCATCGACAAGAAATTTGGCGGTGAAGGGTGCTCAGTCCAACAGTTCATGACCTTTCTCAGCAAAATCGCCACCATCGAGCCGACTGCAGCCGGTCTGGCTTCGGTGCATGGATGTATCGGAGCTGTCGACCCGGTCAGAAGCTTCGGCAACGAGGAGCAGAAGAAGCAATTTCTTCCCAAACTTGCCAGCGGGCAGGCTTTATCAGCATTTGCGTTGACAGAGCCAGGTGCGGGGTCAGACCTTACGGCTCTGAAAACCACCGCCACTTTGTCCGGGGACAAATGGCTCATCAACGGTGAAAAGCTCTTTATCACCAACGCCATTCCTGGACGCACCATAGGTATCGTGTGCCTCATAGACGGCAAGCCGGCAGCCATCATTGCTGATTTGCCTAAGACTGAAAACGAGAATTTCAAGATCGTTAAATACGGCTTGCACGCTCTCAAGCACGCATACAACCAAGGTCTGGTCTTCAAGGATTTCGCGGTCCCTAAAGAAAACCTTCTGGCGCCCCCTCTTGGAGATGGTCTGACTGTTGCATATCACGGACTCAATTTGGGCCGCCTGGCACTTTGCGCGACAGCATCGGGCGTTATGCGCTTGATGTTGGCGAACATGCTGCCATGGGCTCATTTCCGTGAAACATACGGTCATGCCATTGAGACTAGAGAGCTGGTAAAACGCAGAATTGCTCGCGCCGCTGCCCTCATTATCGGCACAGAGGCGCTTTACAGCTGGGGTTCGTGGCTCCTTGATCAAGGCTACCGTGGCGAGCTGGAATGCATTATCGCTAAGATCTTTGGAAGCGAAGCAGAGAAAGAATGTGCCATCGAGCTTTTCATGAAGACGCACGGCGGACGTTCATTCGTGCATGGGCACCTCTTCGGAGACAATGTCCACGATTTCTTGGCGCCTTGCATTTACGAAGGCGAGGGCGAGATGCTGGGAATGGCGTTCTTCAAATCGCTGGCTAAAAACCATGGTCAAAAATTCATGGAGCCGGTCGGCAAGGCGCTTCAAAGAGAAGGTCTCAAAGGACTCAATCCAATGGATCCGAGTCACGTATGGAAATTGCGCAACGAGATTTTCCCTTACGCTTTTTGGAGACTGGGCAAGCAATTCGCTGCGCCGGATACTTACGAAGGCTCGAATATGGGCGCTGCACTAAAGGGACACGTCGATTATGCAATCGAAGTGCTCGAGCAGTCACCAATCGAGTTGAGCGACGCTATGACCAAACACCAGCTCAAGCTGGCTGACAGACAGTGCCGCATCGCTGAGATGTCGCAGCGCATTCAAGACGCAATCACAATGATGGTTACTTGCTTCTGGGCTCACCAGCAGGAAAACCTGGTAGTAGAGATGTCGGCTGACATCCTCTGCCAAGATCTGCGTCGCAAGCTGTCCGGTGAAAGACCAACCGACAGCTATTTCAAAGCCTGTTCAAAACTTGCCGACATGATCATTGAAGGCGGTTTCCCAGGTCTGAATGAAATAGATCGCGCCGATATCGTCTTCCCGTACAACCGTCCGGAAAAGAAACGCGAGCCGGCAAAAGTCTAGAGTACGAAAAGTAGCAGGCAGCCGCACATGGCTTCTTGAAAGGGCGACGCTATATGCGCCGCCCTCACTTTTTCTAGAATTCGATTACAACAGGTGTGTGGTCCGATGGCTTTTCCAGCTTGCGTGGAGCTTTGTCGATCCAGGCTCGTTTGAGTGTCGACTTAACCGGCTCAGTCACCCAAATGTGATCGATGCGATAGCCAAGATTGCGCCGGAAAGCCGCCATTCTGTAATCCCACCATGTGAATTGTTTGGGTTCTTTATTCAATTCTCTAAAACTGTCATGCAGACCCCAGTCACGAAATCTATTGAGTGATGCACGTTCAACCTCACTTACCATGATGGTGCCGCGGGTTTCAATCGGGTCATAAACATCTTCATCAGCAGGAGCAATATTGAAATCACCAAGCAGGCAGATGGGCTTGGTCTTAGAAAACGTATTCATATGCTCGTGCAAGTGGTCGAGCCATGACAGCTTGTATTCATACTTTTGCGAACCAACTTCTTGTCCGTTCGGAATGTAGACATTCATTATATGTACGCCGTCAATTTCACCTTCGATCAATCGGCATTGCTGAGGAGTGCCTTGTTGAATAAGACCACGAGAGACATTCTCGATTGGTTTTTTCGAAATGATGGCCACACCGTTGTAGGTTTTCTCTCCGCAAAACTCGACCAAATAGCCGAGTTCGGCAAAAGCTGCCTTGGGAAACTTCTCGTCGATGAGTTTGGTTTCCTGTATCGCCAGCACATCTGGTTGGGCGGTTTTGAGCCAGTCCAGAACGTGTGGAAGGCGGACATTGAGCGAGTTGACATTCCAGGTTGCCAGAATCATGGGGCTCTCCTTTGCCGCAGTCATTCATTTATATAGATAAGGAATTGTACTCTTCGCAATCACTGCCGTCAGATCTCTTTGATACACGTGCGAAAGTGAGCGCGCGAAAATAATGAGCGGCGAACCTAGCCATTTGGCGTTGTCGCGAGATCTCTATAACCGCATAGCCTGTAGAAAACTCTTCGGTCTATGACCAGTCAACCAACGGAAGAAACTGTGCGGTATCACATTTGGTATCGACTCTTTTAAGAGTCCTTCCCTGCGCAGTTTACACGTAGCATGTCGCCCCGGCGAAGAGAAAGGCTGTATTCATGCGCCTCTACGTATGTGTTACGCAGCTAATGAAACGCCATAGACTTAATATCGTTGGCGTAGAGAAATTATGCAGAAAAACGAAAGATGCTGTCTTGGAGTTACTGCTTTTCAATACGAGGACAGTTGAGACCGTTTGGGCCTATCAATGGAAAGCCACTTATGATGCGGTTTATGCACTTTTGAATATCTACGGAATCACACGTAGTACGCAGGCTGGACATACCACCGATCTGTCGCTCGCAAACGCGCATACGAGGCGGTTTTCACGCAATATGATCAATTGCAAATCCAAAAGAACCACTCCTGCATATCCATAAGCCGGTCTATCAGCTGTTTTCAGGCAGAAGAGTCAAAAACTCGCTAACACGAGGATATTCATCTGGCAAGGGGGGAGATATGTCCGAAGGGCATCTTTTTGTCTATATAAAACCCGCATGGAAACAGGGCTTCGGGGAAGGAGTCTTGTTGTGTCAGGCTTTCAGAGTTTCAGAAAAACACTTAAGCTGCATTCGAAGCAAATTGCGTATTTATGCCCCTTTCAGACCTTTACGATATTCGTTTTGGTGTGTAAAGTTGATACTCATCGAGGGTGGTTGATGAATCCCCCACCAATGCGAAGCGCGGTCAAAATACATTAAGCACCGTGTAACAGGGACCATTGATGATAGCGGTCACAGATGGTCTCGGCGTCCACTTTTGTCTCTGCGAGGAACTGCAAATGCCCAAAAAAGTACTGATTGCTCTGCCCCCAGCTATGTTGGAACAAGTAGATTTCATTGCTCAACACGAACACCGCACTAGAAGCGATTTGATAAGAGAAGCACTCCGCCGTTATCTGGACAATTTCAGAAGACAGCAAGGCGCAGCCCACCTGGCAGTAAGCACTATGGAAGTAAACGAGCCATACGTTCCGACTCTCTCGTAGGAATCTCCTCATTAGCTGGTTGAATTGACTGGTTAAACGCCCTAACCTCTTGAGACTTCGCAAAATTGGCTCCATTCTAGGAAGACGACGCAACTACCGACAGTGGCAGCCATAACCAAGAGATAGCGCACAAAACTTTTAAACGAATAAGCCGTCGCAGATGCAACCCCTGCGGCGGCTAAAAGTTTCTAAGCACTTTTGAGACAATGCCCAGCCTGTGAGGTTCTTAGGCTCCAGGCAGTCAATGTTATAGACTAATCACCATCCCTCGGTAATTACCTTCAGAAAAGAGGAAAGTATGGAAGAGACCAAAATCGAAATTTCGCCTGCCCTGAGGGCAGCAGGCGCGCTCTCAGAATGTCTTACAAGTCTCACTTCTGCAGCAGCAAAACTCTCGGAAAAACGTGCGACGCTCGAAGAGAAGATGATCAAGAGATACTTTCACGATCTTGCTTGCGAAATTTCCGATGCCTCGTCGCTGATACACCAAATACTTTCCGACGGGAAACTGGCATGGTCCAGCGAAAACCATGAAGCAGCGATGCAGTTGACGACTGCGATACAAGACCGATTGCAAGAGTTTCACAAAGCAATTGATTATGATTGGAACTACCTTGAGCAGTATTTTGAACACGGTTTTTACCTTGAGCTTACTGAGAGTTCGCATCTTCTAGAAAAGTCTCGCGAATTTGTCAGCAAATTAAAATTCTGAGCACACCACTTGAAAGCAGCATGATAAGCCAATCGAAATCACCGCACGATTGTAGTAGCGGCAACAAGAAATGCTTTCCGTAATAACTCAGACGACGAATTCACCGATATTGCGCAACGCTTTTTGAGCTTTGAAGCGCACTTCAACATCGCTGTCTTGAGTAGCTTCTTTAAGCGCGTCAATAACAGATGCGTCTTTCGTAACAGAACGTTTTAGAATTTTTCCCAACGCTTTTGCGCTGGCTTTGCGCACTTCTACAGACTCGTCTTTTAGACCCTTAGAAACGATGCCACCTACATGTGCCGGCAGCTTCGACATCTTTTCCACTGTGCGAATCGATTCCATTCTCACCCATTCGTCTTTGGAGTCTACTAAGCCAAGAATCGCTGGAAGATGCGATTTTGCAACGCCTGGTCGCTCTTGAAACCAGCGCAGTGCCGCCAACTTGACGTAGACGCTTTTGTGTCCGAGCGCATTGCCAAAGTTTTTCGCACTCATACCTTCGAGCTCTTCAGGCAATCCCAATTTAAGACTGCGCGGCTCAAAGCCGGGATAATCAAGTTGAACGATCAGTTCTTCAACAACGTCGGCCAGCCTGTCGACATTCATATTTTTTATTGCCCACCAAACATTTTTTGCAAGTCTTGCAGTTGCTGCAGAGGATTAGCTCCGCCGCCACCACCCATTCCTGGAATCTGCATTCCTCCACTGCCGCCGCTGCCGCCCATCATTTGCTGCAAGGCTGAGTAGGGATTGCTGAAATCCTGCTGTACTGCGCCCTTGTTGACATATCCGTAGAAGACGAATTTGCGCAAGAAGCGTCTGGACATATCGTATGACACTACGGCGACTTCTACATACATCTGACTGGAGCCACGTTGCGTAAATCTAAAAACGTTTTCGTTATAAGTGCTGTACGCCTTACCCGACTTAGTCCTCGAATTTTCTTGGGTAATCATCTGCTGTTCCATAATTCCAGGACTCAGCTGCTTGATGCGATTACTCAACAACCTGATGGCGATTGAATTTCCTGAAACTCCAGGAGTAGACGCATCAGATTGGAAGTCGCCAAAACGCATGGCAATCGGAACCTTCATGCTGCCCATCATCGACTGCATCATCCCTGCCATAGCACCATTAGCCATTCCAGCGCCGCCTTGCTGGGCGAGAGCCTGGAAAGAATTGGTCTGATTTGCCGGGACCATAAACGTGATGGTTACCGGAGATCCGGTCACATTACCACGAGCGTCTTGATTAAAATTGAAATTGACTGTCCCTTGCGATCCTGGTCTGACAAGGCTCGCGACCTTTCTTGACTCTTCAGAATCGAGTTGATAATTGAGCGGTGTAATCACGAGCTGACCAAGTGTGAGCGTTCCGCCCCATGTGCCGCGAAAGTCGACCGGATACGACCTCTCGACTGTTCCAGCCAGAGTGCCCGTAGAAGCTTGTCCCTTCAGTAGACCTGATTGATCCATCTTCGGTGTGAGCGCTTTTAAAACAATAGGAAAAGTGGGCGCGGCTTTACCTGCGATCTCTTCTAAACGCCCAAACAGCAGCACCGGCTTTTTGGGAGCGGCCTTAGGTGCCTCAACCGGCTTCTCTTCTTGTAATCCAGTACGTGGATGTTCAATATGAGCAGACGTGGCTTCAGGCTTTGGCTCTACTTTTATTTCTGCTTTCGACGGTTCGACATTGGGTGTTTCGCTCTGAGCAGGTGCTGGCGGCGGTTTTACTGTTGTATCTACAGGAGTACTTCCTTCAACTTGTCCGGTTATTGCATCAGGCAATCCTTGTGCCTGCGCTGCAAATGGAAAGCTTTGTGCGCAAAAAATCAATGTCGTCGCGCTCATTGCAAAGAATTTTTGACTTGTCCTGCTTTTAAATTTGCTAACCATTTATTCACCTGGTTCGGATTTATGACTTGATACTACCGGTAGTATCAGCTGTAAAATATCTCGGAAGCGGGCAGTAGTGACCCATTTCGGAATCCGTTCGATAACCCTTTAGCTAATATACAGTAATATCTGCATAATCGTCAGATCCTACTTGAATCTGATTTGAAAAGATGAATTCCCGCGGAGCACGACATTGAAGGAACTCAGCACTCGATTTCTCATCGTTATGGGCGTTTCCGGCTCGGGTAAGACCACCGTCGGCAAGGCACTGGCTGAGGAGCTCGACTGGTTCTTCATCGAAGGAGACCAGTTTCATTCAAAGGCGAATGTCGACAAAATGGCAAAAGGCATTCCGCTGACCGATGAGGACCGAGCCGCCTGGTTAGATTCATTACGGACAGAAATTGAAAACTACTTGTCCAAGGGGAAGGCAGCAGTTCTTGCATGCTCGGCGCTCAAGCACAGCTACAGAGAAAAGCTGAGAGTTGACAAACAAGTCCAATTCGTATTTCTGAATATTCCTTTTGACGTAGCAAAAGAGAGATTGGCAAAACGCAAAGGGCATTTCATGCCAGCTAGTCTTTTGGAGAGTCAGTTCGAAACACTACAGCAGCCGGAAGGCGATGATTCCATCAATGTCGATGCTCAGAAGACACCAGATCAAATTGTGAAGGAAGTTGTAGCTCAACTTCGAAATTGATTTTCGTCAGCAATGCGTTAGCTAATGACCGTATACATAAAAGCTCGTTATGCAGCCATTTTTTCTTCGCTGGATTTAATTGGCAAAAAGAAGATTGTGATGATTCCAGGAATCGAAGCGAGAAAACTAACCAGGAAAAAGTTCGGGTAGCCCAACCACGTAGTCATATAACCGCTTATATAGCCAGGAACAATGAGACCGAGAGCCATTATTGCCGTGGCAATTGCATAGTGTGCGGCCTTATACTCCGGTTTCACGACTGACAAAAGAAAGACCGTATAAGCTGCAGTACCTAAGCCGTAAGAGAATTGCTCGAATGAGTTGGCTGCATAAATCCAGGCATGATCCTGTGGTTTGAAATAAGCGAGCGCCCAATATAAAGGTATGGCTCCGCTCTGAACGAGGGCGGTCGGCATCAATACCTTTTTCAGACCAAACTTCGCTACCAGATAACCGCCAAGCAAGCCGCCCAACAATAAGAAGATCGGACCAACCGTTCCATATATAAGTCCGACGTCTTGGGTTGAAATGGCAAGACCTCCATTCGACTTTCCATCAAGAAGAAAAGGCATCGTCATTTTCAGCATCAGCGCATCGCCGAATCTGAATATAAATATGTACAAGCAAATGACTGCAATTCGATCCTGGTCAACAAAAGTCTGGAGCACGCTGCCAAAGCGTTTCAAACCTTGCACAAGATCAACTTTCTCACCTTGCGCCTTTCCTGTTGTCTCGGGACTCTCTATTTTCGGCAGTATAAATAGATGCAAAAGGCCGAAAGAGAAAAAGAGCGCACAGCATACGAAGAACGATGTGGCCCAGCCTGATGAATAGTTGATCTTTCCGGATGAAGCGGCAATGAAACCGGCAAGCATAACAAGCGGTCCTTGTCCCACCAATACAGCGATTTTGTAGATTGCATTTCTCACACCTACATAGACAGCCTGCTGTTGCTTGTTCAAAACGTCCATGTAGTAGCCATCTATGGCCACATCTTGAGTGGCAGATGCCAGCGCAATCAAAGCCAAGGCGCCCACGGACAGGGCAATGCTGTCCGGCAGGAAAGCAGATCCAGCTAAGAGGGCGCACATTGCTGACAGCACCAGCTGTGCTACCACAATCCATCCGCGTCTGGTTCCATAAATATCGATAAGCGGAGCCCAGATGAATTTCAACGTCCAGGCAAAGGAAAGGACGCTTGTCACCGCACCAATAAATTCATTACTGGCGCCGAGATTCTTGTAGAAAACTACCGCCATCATATTGACTATGGTGTACGGCAACCCTTCCATAAAGTAGAGGGTGGGAATAAAAACAGCCGGCGGTATCTTGCATGGCGCGTGCTCGGATGCATTAGCAGCAGCCTGGCCGTTTTTAGTTTCACTCTCGGTGGTCATGCAAGGCTCATAGGCAATCCGCTATTATGAAACTCGTCAAGCGGAGCAAGTTCTAAATACGGAGAATGATCATACGTTGCTGCCTGCAAATTACAATCGCACAAATTCCAAATTTCTGAACATTCTCTCAGTCGCTTTGTTGTTCGCCTACGCTCTTCAGCCATCGCCGGCTGTTGAAAGCGTGAAGGCTACTGCTGCTGATCCGCTTTCCTCTTTGACTTGCGATAGAAATTTCAATAGCAGCGTCATTGATGCTGTCGATAAACACGTGAGAAAATCGCTCTATTCAAAGGATCTCAGTCAAAACGTTTGGCCTCAGGCTTTGGAAAAGCAGAGAGGGAAGATTCTTGCAGCGAAGAATCTGATTGAACTTTCGACTGCATTGAATGTCGCAATTGATGAGCTGAAAAGCAGTCATTGTCGCTTTCTCACCGTCAATGACGACACATACTATTTTCTCTATTCTCTTTTCAATAACGAAAACAGATCGAAAGGTGAATGCTTCTTTCCTGGTTTTGTGACTGGCGGCGCAGGATTCGAGCATAACCGGGTGCGCTTTGTTTTAAATGATTCACCAGCCGAAAAGGCGCATATTCAGGTCGCTGACAAGATTCTTTCCGTCAACGGCAACAAATACGTCGGCTTGGCAAATTTCTTTGCCTTGGGAAATCAACCTGCTCAAATTGAGCTGTTGCGCGGCACGGAAAAAATCACCGTGTCTGTCAAAGTGGCAAAGAAGCCCATGTATGACATGTATGTCAATGCAGTGACCAAGAGCGTTCGCCGCTTCACTGTCGACGGACAGACGCTCGGCTATGTGCATTTATGGTGTGGGGGTTCTAAGGCTCAGGAAGCCATGGGAGATGTTCTTTTTCAGCGAATTTTAAGAGACTGCGACGGTCTTATTCTTGATTTACGAGATGGGTATGGTGCTTGCTCTCCGGATGCCCTCGATCCGTTCTTTCGTCAAGCCGCTGCCTATCCGGATTTTGAGACCACCGATCGCAACGGAAAAAAACGTGTTTCGACTGTCATCTTCAACAAGCCAATGGTCGCCATCGCCAATGGTGGCTCACGAAGTGGAAAAGAAGAACTGGCATATGCGCTGAAGAAAACCAAAAGAGCTCTTCTAATTGGCGATCGGACCGCCGGCTATTTCTTAGCCGGCTCGATGGAACCGATAAACGACAAGTGTTTTCTCTATCTAGCGATTCTTGATTGTTCGCTCTCGGGCGTTCGATTGGAAGGCATCGGTGTAGAACCTGATATTAATGTCGAGAACGACAAAACAAGCTCTAACGACAATCAACTAGATCGAGCGAAAGTTGAACTGGTGAAGCGAATTAAAGAAGCAAAAAATTCTTCTTGACTGCTCAAGATGGCAGTTTAGTCCTCACACTTCCCCCACATGAAAACCCTACACTGTAGGCCTGGCTAGGAATCTAGGCTTCAGGAGGTGGGATAAGAATTGATAAGCGGCAATTAAACATTCTGTTAAAGGGCTTTGCGCCTGCAAGAATATTGTGGGATAAACCGCAATTCAAACTTCACTTGCAGGCATGCAAATTCCGCAAGACATCAGGTTTAGGAGGATTTTCAAGATGAAATCACCGAGTGGCTCGCTATATGCTCGCTCGTTTCTTTCCGCATTGTCGATAGCCGCATTGGCTTCGACAGCAGGTCTTTGTGCCGCGTCAGCGGACCCGTCCACGGATGCAATTAAGAACGCAGAAAACCTGATGAAAAAGGACAAGTACAAAGATGCTTGCAGCAAGCTCGATGAAGCAATCAAAGCCAATCCGAACAGCGCCAAAGCTTACTGCAATCGCGCCCTGGTAAATGATCGCTTGGGTCGCTATAGCGCTGCAATTGAAGATGCCGGCAAGGCCATCCAGTTGGATGCAAAGGCTTCTGCTGCGTATGTTAATCGCGGTTGGGCCTATAACAAAACCGGCAAGTACAAAGAAGCACTCGAAGATCTCAATCGCGCTATTGAGCTCGATCCCAATATGCCGATGGCTTACGTTAACAGAGCCCATGCTTACAACGGCTTGAAGCAATATGACAAGGCGATTGCTGATGCTGACAAAGCTGCTGGGATGAAAGCCCCTCACGCACGCGCGTTGGCGTTGGTCAATAAGGCGCACGCCCTGCATATGCAAGGCAATAACAACGATGCCGCTGATGCCGCAACACTCGCTTTGCAAATCAATCCCAAGCTGTCAGCCGCGTACGTCAACCGCGCAAGATCGCTTGCCAAACAGGGCTATCACGACAAAGCAGTCGATGATTACTCCAAGGCATTGAAATACAACGGTCGCTTGGCACACGTCTACCATCACCGTGGGCTGAGCTACAAAGCAGTCGGCAAAGACAAACAGGCACAAAGCGACTCGGAGACTGCAAAGAAGATGGGTTTCACACCGTCTTCCACCAAAGTCGCAGATCCCCGCTAGGCACGACAAGTTTTTCAAATTGAGGAAAATGAGATGTTGAAAACAAATGAGTATCCGGCCTATGCAGTTATTGCAGCCGCCGCTCTGATCTTGACCTATTGCCCATCAGCCAAGGCATTTGACAACGGCTTCGGTCAAAATAATCTCCCTGTCAACTCGCCTGTGAAAATGACCCAACTTGAATCGGAGTCGGGTGGAGTTTTCTTCGGTGGCGGAGAATCTGAATCTGGCGGTGTCTACGGCGGAGAACAAGAATCCGAGTCAGGCGGACCGACAGATCAAGGCAATGAATCCGAAACAGGTGGCGCTCGTGCTTCGGGTGGCTCTTCTGAAAGCGGCGGTGTTTACAACGCTGGCGGCTCCAGTGAAAGTGGCGGACCAGGCAATGCAGGAAATGAATCCGAGTCCGGCGGACCTGGTGTAGAAATCAGAAACTACTAAGTCACCATCTGGGTTTCGGCAGTCCGAAGCAAACATAATTCAGGGAGGCTGGTGTTATCAAGACCAGCCTCCCGAATTTTAGAAATGCGCAATAACCCTAAATTTTGGGGCTTAGAGCCTCTGTTCACGATAAGATCAATATATCCACATATTGAATGAAGAGGGCACGCCGATGACTGAACTTAGCGCCAACGACATCAAGAAAATCTATGAGTCATTGCCTGAAAAGCATGCTGAGGCTCGCAAGCGGTTTGGGCGTGGCTTGACCCTGGCAGAGAAAATCCTCACGGCTCACCTTGACCACTGGGACGCTTCAGAGAAGCACCCGAAGCGTGGAGAAAGTTATGCCCTCTTGCGTCCGGACCGTGTGGCGATGCAAGATGCGACAGCTCAAATGGCAGTACTGCAATTTATGCAAGCCAAGTTGAAGACAGTCGCTGTCCCTTCGACCATTCACTGCGACCACTTGATCCTTGCCAGAGTGGGCGCAGACAAAGACATGGAAAATGCTCTCAGTGAAAATTCCGAGGTCTACAACTTCTTGCGCACCGCTGCCGAGAAGCATGGCATCGGCTTTTGGAAGCCGGGCTCGGGAATTATCCACCAGGTCGTTTTGGAAAATTACGCTTTTCCTGGCGGCATGATGATCGGTACTGACTCGCATACACCTAATGCCGGCGGTCTAGGCATGATAGCGATTGGTGTCGGCGGCGCCGATGCTGTGGATGTGATGGCGGGCGAACCATGGGGCGTTAGATGGCCCAAGCTTATTGGTGTTCGTCTGACTGGAAAGTTGAATGGCTGGACAGCACCTAAAGATGTAATTTTGAAACTGGCTGGCATCCTGACTGTAGCAGGCGGTACTGGCGCTATTGTCGAATACTTCGGACCCGGAACCGAATCGATTAGCTGCACAGGTAAAGGCACAATTACAAACATGGGTGCCGAGCTTGGCGCTACAACCTCCATCTTCCCGTTCGACGATCGAATGGCGAAATACCTGCGCGCTACAAAGCGCGAAGAGATTGCCGCACTGGCAGAGCAATACAGAGAACACCTGGTAGCCGATCCTGAAGTAGAAAAAGACTACAAGAACTACTTCGACCAAGTCATCGAGATCGATCTCGATACGCTCGAACCATATGTTGTCGGACCACACACCCCCGACCTGGCACGCCCAATCTCAGCGCTGGCTAAAGAAGTAGACGAGAAGGGATATCCCGAGCATCTGAAATATGCGTTGATTGGAAGCTGCACAAATTCTTCTTATGAAGATATGGGCAGAGCTGCACATGTGGCTAACCAAGCTGGTGAGCACGGCGTCAAAGCTGACATCGGTTTTCTTATCTCACCTGGTTCTGAGCAAATTTACAAAACCATCGGCAGAGATGGTCAATTGAAGACGTTAGAAACAATCGGTGGAACGGTGCTCGCCAATGCCTGCGGACCGTGCATTGGGCAGTGGAAAAGAGATGACATCACACCTGGCGAAAGAAATTCGATCATCACTTCTTTCAACAGAAATTTCCAAAAGAGAAATGATGGCAACGCCGAAACGTTAGCTTTCATCGGCAGTCCTGAAATCGTCACTGCCTTGGCTCTGGCTGGAAGCCTGAAATTCAACCCCCTGACCGACACGCTGAAAGGCACAGACGGTAAGGAATTCAAGCTCAATCCACCGACTGCTCAAGAGCTTCCGGAGCAAGGTTTTATTGCTGACGAAACTGGTTTTATTCCACCAGCTAAAGATGGCGACAAAGTTGTAGTCGATGTAAAACCGACCTCAGAAAGATTGCAGTTGCTCGAGCCATTTGAAGCTTGGGATGGCAAAGACTACGTGAACTTGCCGATCTTGATGAAAGCACTGGGCAAATGCACCACCGATCATATTTCGGCTGCTGGTCCTTGGCTGCGCTATAGAGGTCACCTCGACAAGATCAGCGACAACATGTTTAGCGGTGCGACCAATGCATTCACTAAAGATATCGGTATCGGACTGGATGTGTTGAACGGCGAAAGAAAGGCTTTTCAAGCCGTTGCACGCAACTACAAAGCAAACGGTCTTGGTTGGATTGCAGTCGGCGATCTTAACTACGGTGAAGGTTCGAGCCGTGAGCACGCGGCGATGTCGCCTCGCTTCCTCAACTGCAAAGCAGTCGTGGTAAAGAGTTTTGCTCGAATTCACGAAACGAATCTCAAGAAGCAAGGGATTTTGCCATTCACTTTTGTTAAACCTGAAGACTACGACAAGATTGGCGAAACCGACAGAGTCAGCCTGCTCGATCTGGCTAAAATCGCGCCCGGCAAGAATGTCGAAATGGTCATTCGCCATGCCGATGGTACCGAAGACAAAATCGAGTTGAAGCACACCATGACCGAAGAGCAAATCGGTTGGTTCAAAGCCGGCTCGGCGCTGAACTTGATCCGCCTTCGTCGTGAAGGTGTTTCGGCTAAATAACTTCTTGGTTGAAAAACAAAACTAAGAAAGCCCGGAAAGAAATTCCATAATCGCCGACTGAAATTTTTCCGGCGCACTTATGGTTATGTCGCTGTGAGCGCTCTCCGGCAGTTCTAACAAAATTTTCTTCCCGACAGCAGTTTTGAACAAATGGCTGGCGTGCTCAAAATCGATTACGGAATCGTTCAATCCATGGGCAATTAAAACGGGAGGATGCGGCTGCTGCAAAACTGCCGTGTTATTTAAAAACGACTGGGGGAAAAGAAAGTCAGGATAAATGCGCAGTATTGGAAGCGACTCGCGGGCGATACGCTCTAGTGATGCAAAACCAGATTGGAGAATGAGCCCTTTCGATCGCCGGACTCTTGAAATGTATCCGGCCACTGAGGCGCCTAAGGATTCGCCGTACAGAATGATTTCTTCCTGCCGCACATTCTTTTCCTCTACCAGAAAATCGTATGCTGCTTCGCCGTCATAGCAAATGTCGGGAATGTCAGGTTTTCCTTGGCTGCGTCCATAGCCTTGATAGTCATAGATAAAGACAGAAACTCCGGCGCGCAGAAGCAGATGAATTAGCTCCATTCGATTGGCGATGTTGCCGGCATTGCCGTGGCTAACAAGCATCCAGTCGCGGGCGCCCGGTTTTTCGAAGATCCAGCCGTGCAAACGACGCCCTTTACGTGAGAGGAAGTAGACATCCTCTCCTTGAACGCCGCCTAGAATGGGAGCCGTCTCGATATCTTGCGGGTAAGGATCGGGATGAAACAAGAATTGGCGGTACAAGGGACGAGCCATGCGCGGAGCAAGAGCTACGTAAACACCTACGGCCAACGAAATTCCCGAAATAAACACCCGAAACAATGACCCCTCACAGGCTTTTCATATATTAGCGCCTTTATATACTAGCCGACGTGGAAAAATAGAATGAATTCCCATGCGAGCATCTGACTCTGATGGACCACAAGAATATCGCCGGAATTCTTGCCTCCGCATCATTTTTGAGCGTTGCAGCCAGTTTTTTCTTTGCTCAGAGCGCTCATGCCGAGCCAATGCTTAGTTTGTACCAGCGACACAAGGGTCTCGGCGACATTGAAGTGCAAATCGCGAAAAATCATGCTCGCATTGTTCAGAAGAACGGACTGACATTCGTTATTTCCGGACCGTCCTGGAATGTTGCTGTTTTTCAGCCAAAGAAGCGGAAGATCGCTCATCTCACTTATGCCAATTTCATCCGCAACGGGCCAAAGCATATCGAGTTTTTTGACGGTGCCACCGATTGGCCGCTTGTTGTTGAGAAAAAAGCATTTCTCTACAAAGGGCTTCCGGCCAAGGCTTACGCCTTGCCGTTCAAATCGAAGGACGGCAAGCTCGTTGACTTAAAGCGTGGAAAAGCAGGCACATACTTCGTCAATACGAGCATAAAAATCGACCCGCACATTCGCACTTTCCTCGTGCAAATGTTTCACATACAACCAGCTGATGGCATTCCGCTCAAGTATGTAAAAATAGGCAAGCCATACAGGTTTGGTCAGGGTCTTGCTTATAACCGCTCTGAAATTGTATTCACCACACTCGATACCATTACCGCGCAGCAAAAACCATTTCAAAAAAGTATTTTTTCAATTCCACGTGATTACAAAAACACAACCGAAAGCGACATAACTTTCGGCGACAAAACCGATGACATGCGCGAAATTATGGAAGATCTCAACTGAATAACTCGAAAGCTTTCCGGTAAGTAAGGGCGAAAAGGTTCTTATCGGACACAAGAGTATGTAATAAGCCTAATTCTTTGTGGAACAAGATATTGGGCATCACAACCTGTAGAAATGACAGACAATCCGTCCACAAATCGAGAGAAAGAAGAAAAGTCACAGGGTGATAAGCCCAAGGGCTCAGCTTTTGGCGGCACCGGCAACTCCACATGGGTGGAGGAAACGATTGCTCCTGTTGTTTTGGAGCCGGGTTCGGTTGTCCTGGATAGATACAAAGTCGTGGAGCTGGTTGGTGTCGGCGGCGTAGGCAGTGTCTTTCGCGTCACTCATGTTCATCTGGGGACAGTATTTGCGCTTAAGTGCCTCAATAAAGAACAGCCAAAATCCGATACCTGGCGCCGATTTCAGAACGAAGCCAAAGCAGCCCATATTCTTGACCACCCCAGTTTGATAAAAGTCCACGACTTTGGACTGATGCCTGGGCGCCGTCCCTATTTCGTCATGGACTTCGTGGAGGGCACGACGCTTGCCGAAGAGATTCAGCGCATCGGCAGGCTGCCTGTCAAGCGATGCATTCGGATTTTTATCCAGGTTGCCTTTGCAATGGCTTACGCCCACGAGAATGGAGTCATTCACCGTGATTTGAAGTCAAGCAACATCATGGTCGTCAAAACCCAGAAGGACGGAGTCGAAGAAGAAATTGTCAAAGTAGTCGATTTCGGCATTGCTAAATTGACGGGTGCAGATGAATTCAACCAGCAGACTCTTACAAAAACGGGAGAAATCTTCGGCAGTCCTCTGTTCATGAGCCCTGAGCAGTGCATGGGTTTGGTTGTAGACTCACGCAGTGATTTGTATTCTCTTGGTTGCATGTTCTACGAAGCGTTGACAGGCGCACCGCCATTTATTGGTGACAGCGCGCTGGCTACAATGATGAAGCATCAGTCCGAGCCGCCTCTTTCCCTCAAAGAAGCATCGATGGGCATTGACTATCCCATTGAGCTGGAGCGAATTGTGGCGAAACTCTTGGAGAAAGATCCAAATCAGCGCTATCAGAATGCGAGTCTCCTGGCTCAAGACCTCATCCAACTGGAAAGTCATCTCAAATACGATAGAGCTGCTTCGGGCACGGTGGCAGATGGTTCCAAAAGCGGTAATAGAGCTGCCTACATTCCGAAAGAACAGTCTATTTTTGCAGGCAATCCGATTGGACAGGGAATAATCGGCGCCGCCGCATTTCTAGCAGGAATGGGCGTCAGCTTTGTGCTTCTGCAGGGCGAATTGGATGCGGAGCGTGCAAGAAAACGTCCTATTGTCATAGAGTCTCAACCACGCGCTAGCGCTCCGACTCTCGATGAAAAGCCGTTTTCGCACATTGATCCGGCAACCAAAGAAAGAGTTTTCCTCTTTCCAAAAACACCAATCGGCGCGTTTCTCTTCTCCGACAAGCCTGGAGTCAACTGCATTGGTGAAGTCCGTGTACCACACGATCAGCTCATCGGTTTCAATCCCACTTACGATGCGCTGGCAAAAAATCCGCTCTTGTTGAAGAAATTCGGACCTAATGATCTCACGTTAGTATTCATGTCGCGAAATGATATGGCGATATCGAAAGTCTTCTCTGCGCTAACTCACTTAACCGGCCTAAAAGCACTCAACGTCAAGTTTTCCGACTTCAGCGACTCGGACCTAAAATATCTGGATTCGCTTCCTAATGTGAGTTATCTCAATGTGAGCATGACGACAATTACAGGCAATGGGCTGGCCTCGATGAAGTTTTTGTCCAAGCTGACTTCTCTTCACGCAGGCGGCATTCAAAATATCGAGACATTTTTAGAACGCATTGAAGAGATGCCAAGACTCTACCAGCTAGCGTTGCACGGAGACAGTCTTACTGACGATACTCTTAAGCAGATTGCCAAAGCTCGCACGCTGAGAGCGCTCGCTGTCGGTCAAAACATGGGCGTGACCAATGAGGGTGTGAAACATTTGACCAAATTGAAAGACTTGAAATATCTCGATCTTTGCGGCACTTCTGCGGACATGAAATGTCTTGATTCACTGCGTCAACTCCCCAATCTAACTCATCTCGGATTGTCTAACGATATGACGTCGAAGAGTGCCGTCATGGCGCTCAGAAAAGCATTGCCCAAAGTAAAACTTTTTCTTGGCAGTCCGGAAAGCAGCACTCCTGAATTTTGCCTCGATTTTGATTGGAAGGGAGAAGGTTTGTAATAGAGCATGACCGAGGCTGAAGAAGAAAAGACGAGCATGACTGAGTCGCAAGAATCACCACTTCGCGAAGGATTGCCTTTTGCCGACACGACAATGTCTTTGCAGGCACAAGCTCCTGCCGAAATTCAACCCGGACTTATCCTTCTGGAAAAGTTCAAGATTTTGGAATTGTTAGGCGTAGGCGGCATGGGTAGCGTCTACAAGGTTGATCACTTGTTTATGAACCAGCAGTACGCACTGAAATGCTTGAACAAGTGCCATCGCAACGACATCAACTGGCGCCGTTTTGAGAACGAAGCAAAAGCAGCAAACATGCTGGATCACGCCAACTTGCTTCGCGTATTCGAATTCGGACTTTTGCCTGGTGGACGTCCTTATTTCCTTATGGAGCTGGTCGAAGGGGTAACTCTGGCTGACGAAATCAGGAAGCTCGGACGCCTGCCAATGAAGCGTGCTATCAAGATTTTCATACAAGTAGCATTTGCCATTCATTATGCGCACGACCATCGCATTATTCACAGAGATTTGAAACCCAGCAATATTATGCTGGAAAACAAAAACGGAGAAGAATCAGTCAAGGTAGTCGATTTCGGTATCGCAAAATTGACCGGCGTTGACGAATTCAATCAACAAACACTGACAAAGACCGGCGAAATATTTGGCAGTCCTCTATACATGAGCCCAGAGCAATGCGCGGGCACTGGTATAGACAGCCGCTGCGACTTGTATTCGCTTGGTTGTCTCTTTTACGAAGCTCTTACCGGTGCGCCTCCTTTTATCGGTGACACAGCCATTGCCACCATGATGAAACACCAGCAGGAGCCGCCGCTTTCATTGAAAGAAGCATCAATGGGCATTGGTTTTCCGATTGGATTGGAAAAGATCATTGCCAAACTTCTCGAGAAAGATCCTGATGACCGCTATCAAAAAGCGAACTCACTTGCTGCCGATCTGATTGAGCTGGAGCGCAGCCTGAGCGGAGAAAGTAGCAGTTCGCCCCCACAGCAAATTGGAGAATTGCGGGCAGACCGCGGCAAAACAGCTACAAAAGGCGGGCAGAGTTTTACCAATAACACACTTCTGATTGCCGCAGCGGCAGCTCTTCTTGGTGCAGCAGCAGGCGCAACAGTCTGCTATTTTGCTTTGAGCAACCAAATAAAAGAACTTAAAACGTTTTACGAAGAGCGTATGTCGAAGGAATCACCTTTTGCGACTACGTCAACAGCCCAGGCGTCCTTTCAGTCATCAGCGGATGCAGAAAAGAAAATTGCTCCACCAGCTCTCGGAAGTTTTTCAAAAATTGATGGTGAAAATCGTGTGTTGACCTTTCCCAAAGGTATCTGCATGGGTTCTATCATCGACGATTTTGCCTTCATCTGCGAAGCGGAAGGGGAGAAGAAATTCCCCAAGCAGAGAAGATTGTCATTGCTGGTGAGAAACAATGCACTGGATGCTCCGGAATTGCTTATGGGATTTGCTCCGGACGACCTGGTCTTTCTCAATTTTAGTTCTGCTCCGCACTTCAAAGCGGCAGGATTCTCTTACATTGCACATATGACCAGCCTAAAGGCGTTGAACGCAAAACACACGCTCTTCAATAATTCGGCGATTTCTAGCTTGGATAAACTTAGTAATCTGCGCTATGCGAATTTCAACGATACGCAAGTGCACGGCGATGCACTCATAAAGTCACCTGTCTTATCCAATCTCAACGCCATTGACATATCTAACAATCAAGGCATGGTGCCGTTTTGTAAGACGCTTGGCGAACTACCCAATTTGTATGAACTGCAGATGCAAAATTGCCAATTGGACGATGTTCTGATGAAAGACATTTCTCAGTGCAATCCGCTGCGAGTGTTGTGTGTTTCGCAAAACAAAGATATTACGGACGCTGGTGTCAGTTATCTTAAGGACATGAAAAACCTGACGTGGCTTGACTTATCTGCGACTGCGGTTTCGCCGAATTGCATTGAGAGTTTGCGTGAGATGCCTGGACTTAAAAAGCTCGAATTAGGCGATTTAGATTGGACTGGGGAGCAAAAGCGGACATTTGAAAAGGCGTTAAAACAAAAGCTGCCTTCCATCAAAGTCTTTTGGACCGATGAGGAGACCTCTGACTTGGCGAAGAATCTTCCTGACTTCAAGTGGGACGCTGGCAACCTTAAGTGAATCGAGGAATATACTGAAATAGGAGCTCTATTGCCCCTTTTCTGAGGTCGATGTGGCAGAAGAGTCAAAGGAAAAAGACAACGACTTAGAGCTGTCGCTTGAGCAAGCGGATGCCGCTTCGTGTGACACGACCTTGAATGTCACAATGCAACCGCATGTGGTGTTGGCCGCCGGCGAGATTATCTTGGAGAAGTATCGCATCATTGATTTGCTTGGAAGAGGGGGGATGGGCAGCGTTTATCGTGTTGAGAATCTGCTGGTCAATCGCATCTACGCTCTTAAATGTTTGAGCAAAGCCCAAACAAACGATGGCACTTGGAGACGCTTTCAGAATGAAGTGAAAGCTGCGCACATGCTTGATCATGCGAATCTGATTCGCGTTTATGATTTCGGACTTTTGCCCGGCGGTCAACCATATTTCCTTATGGAATTGGTGGATGGTCCTACCCTTGCCGATGAGATAAAGAAACAAGGAAAATTGGAGTTGGGACGGGCGCTCAAGATTTTCATCCACGTTGCCTTTGCTATCCAATACGCGCACAACCACAAGATTGTCCACAGAGATTTGAAACCCAGCAATATCATGCTGGCAAAACCTCACTATGAGCAAGAACAAGAAATTGTGAAGGTCGTTGATTTTGGAATTGCAAAACTCACTGGTGTTGATGAGTTCAATCAGCAAACGCTTACAAAGACAGGAGAAATATTTGGCAGTCCGCTGTACATGAGCCCCGAACAATGCATGGGAATTGCGGTCGATCATCGCTCTGATCTTTATTCGCTCGGTTGCGTGTTTTATGAAACGCTCACTGGAGCACCACCTTTCATCGGTGACAGCGCACTTTCAACGATGTTAAAACATCAATCCGACGTTCCGCTGTCGCTCAAAGAAGCTTCAATGGGAGACGATTTCCCCGAACAAATTCAGACCATTATCGAAAAGTTGTTAGAGAAAAATCCAGACAATCGTTATCAATCAGCAAATAACTTGGCGGAAGATTTGATTCTTTTGGAAAAAACGTTGAGCGGTGATGAGGCAACCATCGTAAAAGCAGCTCTGAGCAATGCTGCGCACAAAATCGAAATGGAAAAGGAGAAACTGGCAATTGCGCCAAGTATCTATATAACGATCGGTGCCTGTTCTCTTACATTTGTTCTGGGGTTGATTATTTGCTATTGGCTTGTAAGTACGCAGACCATAGCGCCGAAAATTTCTCAACCTAGGCTAAGAGCTGCAAGTCCTAACAATTCCACAAAAATAACGCCAGCTCCCGTCCCATCCATGAAGGTGCAGATTAAGCCGTGGACGACGCGAACAAAGCAGTTTGTCGAGTTTCACTTTCCGGAAGATAAATCTCTAGGCGAGCTAGAGTTTGAAGATGGCTCACGTGAGCCGGCAAAAGGCGTTGTAAAGGTCCCCATCGGAAAGCCCGTTGGATTGCTAACAAACAAAAATGTCATAGAACACTCGGAATTATTGGATGGCTTCCGACCAGATGACCTACAAGTTCTTAGCCTTGGGGGTGCCAGACAGATAAACCCTGAGGTTTATAAGCATTTGAGACGTCTCACTGGTCTTAAGATTCTCAATCTCAGCGGTACCGACTTTAAAGATGAAGACTTGCCCAACATTGCCGGATTGAAGAATCTTCGCTATCTAAATCTGGCAACGACACGTGTTACTTGCATTGAAATTTTGCGATTGCCGATTCTTCAAAACTTGGCTTGCCTGGATATAGCTGGCGCCAGTGATGGCGACAAATTTGCGGCGATGGTTCCCAAATTGCCGAAATTGAAATCTCTTGTGATTGCTGGGAGTTTCGATTTAGGTGACAGCGATCTGGCTAATATCGCTAAGAGTAAGTCGCTAAAGGTTTTGTCATTCGCGCATAACGGCATCACAAACAATGGGCTGGAAAAGCTGCTACCGCTCAAAACATTGCAATGGATCGATCTTACTCAGACTGCCATTCAACCAAATTGTTGTGAGATTCTGGCAAGATTTCCTGCGTTGAAAAAAATAGAACTAGGCGCTGTTTTCAATACGGACGAGAAAAGACAATTCGAACAGTACATTAGAAAGCACAGACCTGATATCGAAACAATTTGGAAAGACGTCAGTACCACTGATTTGGACGCATGCCTGCCTGAATTGCCATGGAAGGGGAAAAGCGTAAGATCGTACACTGACCTTGACTTAACCAAGTTTGTCGAGATCCCCAAATTGTAGTCAATTAGCGAAATACATATGCAGCGGGTGATTCGGGTAGATCATTTGCATGGGGTCCTATCAAGAAATCACGCCGACAAGCGAACGTACCTATGCAATGAATCCAATCATGGGTCCATTCATAGAACCGGGAACTATTCTTTCGGGAAAGTTTCGCGTCATTGAGCTTCTGGGCGCAGGCGGCATGGGCAGTGTCTATCGCGTAGACCATCTTTTGATGGAAAGACAGTTTGCACTTAAGTGCATGAATAAGTTTCAGGAAGAAAACGCCAGCTGGCGGCGTTTTCAAAATGAAGCAAAAGCAGCCTACATGCTTGACCATCCCAACCTCTTGAAAGTTTTCGAACTGGGATTGTTGGATAGCGGACAACCTTTCTTTCTGATGGAGGTTGTGGAAGGCAGGACCTTAGCTGACGAGATCAAAGCAATCGCCCACTTGCCTATCGATCGCGCCGTGCGCATTTTTATTCAAGTAGCTTTCGCACTGGGATACGCACACGAGCGAAAGATTATTCACCGTGACGTGAAGCCTAGCAATATCATGTTAGTGCCGCCTAAGAGCGAAAACGAAGTTGAAGGGATTAAAGTTGTCGATTTCGGAATAGCAAAACTTACCGGAGTGGATGAATTCAATCAGCAGACGTTGACGCGCACTGGTGAAGTCTTCGGCAGTCCTTTCTACATGAGTCCGGAGCAATGTGCAGGGCTGCCTGTCGACCATCGGTCAGATCTGTATTCTCTGGGCTGCGTATTTTATGAAGCTTTGACGAGCGCGCCTCCTTTTATGGGCGAAACAGCGCTGGCAACAATGATGAAACATCAAAGCGATGTTCAATTGAGTCTCAAGGAAGCATCCTTAGGAGTGAGCTATCCAGCCGCGCTAGAAGCGATTATCTGCAAGTTGTTGGAAAAAGATCCTGACAATCGCTATCAATCAGCCAATCTTCTGGCCAGCGATCTCATTGCACTGGAGCGAGCTATCGATGAGAACAAGCAAGAAATCACCAGACAAAACCCTGTTCTTCTTTCCGTAACTCCCGAAAATAGTTTCAAGACAGCAGTAGCACGAGCATTGAAAACAATGACTCTGTCGAAACTGGCGGTGTTTGGTGTGTCTATGTATCTACTGGGCGCAGCAAGCTTGTACGCGCTTATGTACGTAATGAATAAGCAAGGTATGAAAACAGCTCTGGTGGAACCGGCTCCGGTGCAACCGCAGCTCAATCAACAGGGAAGCGAGTACTGGTCACAAATAGAACCGGATAGAGCTCATCCTGGAAAGACAAAGAAGACTTTCTATTTCCCTGACAATAAAGTAGTTGGACTTCTGATTGCGGCAAATGGCTCTACTGGTCTGGCTCGTGGACGGGTTACCGCTCCTATAAATATGAAGACCGGATTTGTTGCCGGTGATTTCATTACGCCTGAATATATCGATAAATTCAGACCGGACGAGATTTCTGTCTTTGATTTCAATGCAGAAACAGTCGATTCAAGCTATTTCAACGCAATTAAGAAGTTTGAGGACATGCGCATTCTCAATGTGAGTGGTACCGCATTTAGTGACAGAGATTTGCCTGTTCTGGGAGCGTTTAAGAAGCTTCAGTATCTCAACTTGTCGCATACAGACGTTGATTGCGCAAAAATGCTTAAGTTGCCCAACATCTACAATCTCAACGGAATAGAACTGAGTCACACAGATGGCTGTGAGACTTTCATCAAGAACATCACGAAGTTTCCCAGGCTTTACGAAATTATAGTCAGTGTCAACGGCTTTACCGACTCAGATATTGCGGGCTTAGCCAAAAGCAAAACACTGAGAGTAATTGACTTATCGACCAATACAATTTCGGACAAAGGAGTCGCCAATCTTCTGCCAATCAAATCTCTTGAATGGCTGGATTTGTCGAGAACCGTAGTTACCCCAAAGGTGGTCGGCATTTTGAAACAGTTTCCAAATCTGAAGAAGGTGGAACTGGGGCTGCGTGAATGGTCGCCAACTGTCAAAGCAAACATAATCCGAGAGCTCAAGGAATTCAACCCGAAAATCGAGGTGTATTTCCGCGACGCTTACACTCACGACCAATCTATCTTGACTGACTTTGTATGGCAGGGTCATGGATTCTTAGGACATGCCAACACAAAACGACTCATTCCGCCTCCTCCTACTGATTCCATCACTGAGCACAGGGGAGCCCCTTCGAGCTCCTCGCCCTAGAAAAGTCACATTCAAAGCTTATACTTGAATGGAAGGTTCTTGGTACTCCCGTAGCAGCTAACCGACCTCCAGGCACTATTCCTTGACAGACGAGCACACAGACTCAGAGAAAAGTTTGATAGTCCCTACCCCAGGCACAGATGGGACGGACAACTCTTACACTTTCGGCGAAAACACCATGTCTCTGTTTGCGCAGAGTCCTGTCGTTTTGGAGCCCGGCTTGATCGTGCTGGAAAAATTCAAAATTATCGACCTGCTTGGACAAGGCGGCATGGGCAGTGTTTATCGCGTCGAGCATCTGCTGATGGGGCGGCAGTTTGCCCTCAAGTGTTTGAATAAGTTTCAAGAGGCTGATGCTGCCTGGCGTCGCTTTCAGAATGAAGCCAAAGCTGCTCATTTGCTTGATCATGCAAACCTTCTCAAGGTTTACGAGTTCGGACTACTTCCGGGCGGCCAGCCCTTTTTTCTGATGGAACTGGTTGAGGGCGTCACCCTTGCCGACGAGATTAAGAAGCTAGGGCAATTGCCGGTTGACCGAGCTGTCGGCATATTTATTCAGGTAGCGTTTGCAATTGGCTATGCACACGAAAGCAAAGTGATTCACCGCGACATCAAGCCGAGCAATATTATGGTTTACCAAAAAGCAGGCGAGGACGTCGAACACGTAAAGATTCTAGACTTTGGTATTGCAAAACTTACGGGTGTCGATGAGTTCAATCAACAAACACTGACCAAGACGGGAGAAATCTTCGGCAGCCCTCTATACATGAGCCCAGAGCAGTGTACCGGGATTGCAGTTGATCATCGAAGCGATCTCTATTCCATGGGTTGTGTTTTCTACGAAACGCTAACAAGCGCACCGCCTTTTATTGGTGAATCAGCGCTTTCTACCATGATGAAACATCAAGGTGAAAAGCCTCTTTCTCTGAAGGAAGCATCGCTAGGCACACAGTATCCGCAGATGCTTGAGGAGATCGTCTCCAAGCTCTTGGAAAAGGATCCGGCTAACAGATATCAATCTGCCAATGCTGTGGCAAAAGACTTGATCAAATTAGAACGCCGTCTTACTGAAGAATCGAAAAGTACGCTGGAGCCTGTGGGCACGACTCAAGTTTTGAAGAAGCCAGAGTTCGAGAAGAAAGAAACAACAATTTCTCTTACTCCATCCAATACTTCTTTAATCCTTCTATCAGTGGGTGTGATTTTCGCCCTGGGCGCGCTGACAAGCTACGTGTGTTTCTACCCACAGCAAGAGAAGCCTGTGCCAACAAGACTCTTTTTTGACAGGAGCAGTTCTGGGGCTGAATCAGCAACTTCCACAGGTAGTGATACCAATGGCGATGCGGCTACAGATGCCGCTGCTCAACTTAAGAAGGAAGATCCGCAGTACGAAGAAAGCGTCCGCCAATCAACATACTGGTCGTCTGTCCGCGGGCAGACTCGCAGATATAGATTTCCACAGAAGCAATCAATAGGCATTATTCTCACCGCCGGCGGAGGCATACACCAGGCAACCGGTGAATTTACAGTGCATACGGATGATTTGATAGGATTTGTGCCGAACGATTATTTGATGAATCATCCTCAGCTGATGGACAAATTTCAGCCGAATGAACTCACATTGATCGATCTAAATTCACAGCGCGCAAAGTCACCTGGTTTTTACAGCAAACTGGCAAATTTTCCAAAATTGAAATTCTTCAACGCTTTCTACTCGCAGCTAAAATCAAATCTTCCTGTGCTCGGGAAATTGACGGAATTGCTCTATTTAGACGTAGCCTGGAATGACATAGATTGCAGACAACTGCTGAAATACATACATCCTGAAAAGCTAAACTATCTGAACATCACAAGCACAGATCACCCCACCGCAGTTCTTCAGAACCTTGGCAAATTTCCCAAGTTGCGACAATTGATCGCCGCAAAATGCGATCTGCAAGATACAGATTTGAGCGTGATTTCCGAGTCGAAAGTATCCACGCTGTGCCTTGGGTGGAACGAAGATATCACTAACAAGGGCGTAGCAAATTTGAGCGGATTGAAGTCGCTCGTTCGACTTGATTTGAGCTTTACCGACGTAACTCCTGAAGTCTGGCAGGAGCTAACGGCATTTCCGAAATTGCAAACTGTGAAGGTCGCCAGTATGCGATGGTCGGATCGACAGAAGCTAATATTTGCCAAACAAATGAGAATTCACGCTCCCAATGTTCTTGTTGACACCGACAGCACCAACTTCAAGGAATTCACTGTGGCAGTGACTGACATTGAGTGGCTGAACAGGGGCACGGATGCCCATGATTGGCCTATGAAGCAGGAATTGAACAACAACGCTCAATTCATTGACGGCAAGCTTCAATAGATGGGCATCTGCCGGAACTTTCCGTAGCTTTGAATTTATGCGGCGCGAGACTTGAGTTGTTTGATCAAATCGTCTTGTCCAAGCATGTATCCTTGCTGTGCTTGCTCGTCTGCGTATACAGCGATGGCATTCACGCATTCGGTGATCAAACTAGACGGCGCAAATTCAGTCATGCGCATCAATATTTGCTCAACAGCTTGCCATTCTTTTGAGTCCAGTGGAATAGATTCATCTAGCCGCTGCGTAACCATATGGCGGTGGTCTTCTGCTTTCTTGGCTTGTGTCCTCTGACTCAATTTGACTCGTTTCATTTCAGTAACTCCCAGACTTGCTTAGTTCGCCATCTTTGCAGTTCGTTTTGGACCTGCTCGAACGTCGCCTAAGGCATGACGGTGACCATAAGGAATTTAGAAGGAGATTGATTGAATCTCATGTCGAAAGACTGCTTGAAAACCAGCTCGGTTTGCATGTTTTGTATGGAGTTGATCCCTGAGCAGGCTGTCATGAGTTTAAACAATCCCTTTTCTTGCACTGCGCTTAACTTGCGGTCTACACAGAGAAAACTGACGCCCTCCTAAACTATTAGTTCCGCCTCACAGAAAATCTTCAGGATCTTGCATCCATCGCAGCGATATTCCATATCTCGCTTTCATCCGCCTTTTAGCAAAGAGATATAGAAGCAGGCTTTTGCTTTGCAACCTTTGATAAAACGCCTTTTGAAACGCCTGATGACATCTAGAAAAATGAGTGCAATTTTTTCTAGTTATGGGCTGGAAAATTCACATCTGACGGGTTTGCCCGTGCTCAGTTGATATAATTAAACAAGTTCGATTCGGGGAACCCGTGCCGCCTCTACAGTTCTTGAGAGGCGCGGTTTTCGTCGGGATGCTGCTAGTTCTGATGCTCTCCGGATCGCTGAAAGTGCGACGAAGAGTAAGAAAACGCAAGTGCGTGTCCATAACTGGACAAACAAAACAGGACGAGAGCAATGAACGAGACTAAGGCAGCGACAGCGAGTACATCTGGTACGCACGCCCACACTGGCATGACCACACGCCATGACACATGGTGGTTGGCACCCCTAATGGTAGCGACCGGATTCACCCTATTCATCGTCTACGCGACATACCGCGCATTCGAAAACAACTACTACGAGATTGGGTCGATCATTTCGCCCTTTTATTCTCCAAAGATTGATTTACCGGGTTGGCCATTCTCCCCGGCGATTTTGATTTTGTGGATGCCTGCTGGCTTCCGCGCCACCTGCTACTACTACCGAAAAGCTTATTACCGCGCTTACTTCCTGACACCGCCGGCATGCGGCGTCAGCGTTTGGGGAAGCAAGAGCTACACGGGTGAGAGAGCATTTCCTTTTGTTCTGCAAAACTTGCACCGCTACTTCTTCTATTTAGCAGTTCTGGTACTGACCATCCTCTGGTATGACGTTTTCAAATCAATGATTGAACCGTCATTTCACTTTGACCTTGTCACTTTGATCATGACCATCAACTGCGTTCTTCTATCCGGATACACCTTCGGATGCCACGCTTACAGGCATTTAGCAGGCGGCGGTTTGAATTGCTTCAGTAAAGACGAGAGCACAAAGCAACGATTCAAAGTCTGGGAATTCGTCACCAAGCTCAATGAGCATCACATGGCATGGGCGTGGTTCTCGCTTTGCTCAGTCGGCTTTACCGACTTCTATATCCGCCAGGTTTGCGCGGGTGTTTTCCCAAACCCGGTTTTCTTTCAATAGTTAAAGGTCCAAGATAATGACAAATTACGAAACACATGAACACGACGTCCTCGTGATAGGCGCCGGTGGGGCAGGTCTGAGAGCCGCCATCGAAGCGTCTGCACAAGGGATGAACGTTGGTCTTGTCTGCAAATCATTGCTCGGCAAGGCTCACACAGTTATGGCGGAAGGTGGAGTTGCAGCAGCGCTCGGCAACGTCGACCCGGAAGACAATTGGGAAGTTCACTTCCAAGACACCATGAATGGTGGCAAGATGATGAACAACTGGCGCATGGCGCAATTGCATGCGCAAGAAGCGCCGGACAGAGTGCGCGAACTACAAGAGTGGGGCGCGGTATTCGACAGAACCAATAAAGGTGCGATTCTGCAACGCGCATTTGGCGGGCATAAATATAAGCGCCTTTGCCACGTTGGCGACAGAACCGGACTGGAAATGATCAGGACGCTGCAAGATCAAGGTGTTCACCGCGGTTTTGCTGTTTATATGGAATGCGCCATCACCAAGCTCTTCAAAGACGGCGATAGAGTCTCCGGTGCTTTCGGCTATTACAGAGAAGATGGTCGCTACGTTCTCTTCAAAGCCAAAGCAATCGTTCTGGCAACTGGTGGAGTCGGCAAAGCCTTCACGGTTACCTCGAACTCGTGGGAATACACTGCAGACGGTCAAGGTCTGGCTTATGACGCCGGCGCCGATCTTATCGATATGGAATTCGTTCAATTCCACCCGACAGGCATGGTCTGGCCACCCGGCGTCCGCGGAATTCTGGTAACAGAAGGCGTACGCGGTGAAGGTGGCATCCTCACCAATAAAGAAGGCAAGCGCTTTATGCGTGACTATTTGCCGGAAAGCACAAAAGATCAATTCTCCGCCGACGATGAAGAGTCGAAGCGCTGGGTAGATGCGGCAATCGCTGGTGTGAAAACAGCCGACAGACGTCCGCCGGAACTGTCCACGCGCGACAACGTCGCTCGCGCAATCTACCAAGAAGTAAAAGCAGGACGCGGTTCGCCGCACGGCGGAGTATTCCTGGATATTTCCTACCAGGATGCTGCTCGTGTCCGCAAGAAATTGCCATCTATGTATCACCAGTTCAAAGACCTGGCAGATGTCGATATCACTGCCGGACCGATGGAAGTCGGACCGACGATGCACTACATCATGGGCGGCATCCGTGTTGACGCTGATTCTCAGATGAGCCGGGTACCGGGACTTTTCGCCGCCGGTGAATGCTCAGGAGGCATGCACGGCGCGAACAGATTGGGCGGCAATTCACTTTCCGACTTGATTGTCTTCGGCAGGCTGGCAGGCTTAGGTGCTGCTGAGTACGTGAAAAAACTTGGCGGGTCTCCATCGATCAACAACCAAGACGTCGATGCAGCAATCGAAGAGATGGAAGAGCCGTTCAAACGTGCTGCCAACTCTGACGCGAAGAATCCATATGATGTGCAAAAGAATCTAAACCAGGTAATGAGCACTTATGTTGGAATCTTCCGCAACAAGGAAGATTTGGAAATAGGCATCGCGAAGCTTCAAGAGTTGAAAGAAGACGTGAAGCGTGTTTGCACAAAAGGCTCGAAAGTCTACAACCCGGGTTGGCACATGTGCCGCGATTTGAAAAACATGCTTATTGCATCTGAAGCGATCGCGCGCAGTGCACTTTCCAGAGAAGAAAGCCGCGGTGCTCACAGTCGCACAGACTTCGAGCAACTCAGTCCGGAACTTGGAAAGTTCAATACGGCAATTTCAAAAGACGGCGACTCGATGAAACTGGAGAAAACTCCATGCCCTGAGATGCCTGAAGACTTGAAGAAGTTTTTCGTGAAGAAGGAGACGACCCATAATGGCTGAAGCTAATTTGAAAGTATTCCGAGGCGAAAAGGACAGCGGTACTTTCGAAAATTACAAAGTGCCGATTGAAGAAGGAATGGTTGTTCTCGACGCCATTCACTGGATTCAGCAAAATGTTGATCCTTCAATCGCCGTGCGCTGGAATTGCAAAGCTGCAAAATGCGGTTCTTGCTCCGCTGAAGTAAACGGTAGACCATCGCTTCTGTGCAAATCACGCATGGACAAGTTTGAACCAGGCGAAGAAATCACTGTTCAACCAATCAAAACATTTCCGCATGTGAAAGATCTGGTTGCTGATGTTTCTTGGAACTACGAAGTGAACAAAAAGATCGTTCCCTTCACTCCAAAGCCCGGTCACAACTGGGTTGTCTATCAAGAAGACATCGAGCGCGTGCAAGAGTTTCGCAAGTGCATCGAATGTTTCCTTTGCCAAAACGTCTGTCACGTTCTGCGCGATCACAATCGCAAAGACGGCTTCTACGGACCGCGCTTCATGGTCAGATTGGCCGGGTTGGAAATGCACCCGGTTGATGATGCCAACCGCCTGAAGATGGTCAAAGAAGATGCCGGAATCGGCTTCTGCAACATCACAAAGTGCTGCACGGAAGTCTGCCCGGAAGACATTCACATCACTGACAATGCCATCATTCCGATGAAGGAAAGAGTGGTAGATGAGTTTTACGATCCGATCGCAAAATTCTTCAAGTCGGTATTTAAAGCGAAGTAAAACACGTGAGCACTGCGCGATCTATGTGGTCGCCGCTGGGCGAGCCAGTCTACAAAGCACTATGGATTGCCGCCGTTGTTTCCAACGTCGGCAGTTTCATGCAGGAAGTCGGGTCCGCATGGCTCATGACTTCGATTGCGCCCGATCCGCTGAAAGTCGCGCTTTTGCAAACGGCTGCCTACCTGCCGTTTTTCATTCTGGCCATTCCTTCAGGCGCATTTGCTGATGTTGTAGACAAGCGCAAGTTGCTCATCATCGGGCAGTTTTGGATGCTTGCCTCCTCTCTTGCGCTGGGGGTGCTTTCCATTTATGGGCTGGTAAATGCCTGGGTGTTGCTCGGTTTGACATTCATGTTAGCGGTGGGCGGTGCCATTACCGGTCCGGCGTGGAATGCTGCAATTCCGGAATTGGTTCCGAAAGAAAAGCTCGAACCGGCGATTGCTTTGGGCGGTGTTGGATATAACGCTGCCAGAGGTGTAGGGTCTGCGCTGGGCGGATTGGCTGTGGCGGCGCTAGGACCTGGTCCTGTCTTCATTTTGAATGCGGTTAGTTTTGTCGGTGTGCTCTTTGTCTTCTTCAATTGGAAACCAGTAGCCAAGCCACCCACGCGACACCGAGAACGCATGACCGGCGCAGTAAGAGCGGGTTTTCGCTTCGTGAGTCATTCGCCGGCACTCAAGGCAGTACTGGTCCGCTCGGGCTCGTATGGTGCATGTACGAGTGCGATGTGGGCTCTACTGCCGCTTATTGCCAGGAAAGAATTGCACCTTGACTCTCTGGGGTATGGCATTTTGTTGGCGATATTTGGTGTAGGAACACTGATTGGAGCCGCCATTTTGCCGCGGCTGCGCAGTGTAATCTCACTCGATCAAGTAACCGGTTTTGGTAAGTTGCTTTTCGCTGCAGCATTGCTGGGTCTTGCTTATGCGCAAAATTTGGTGACGGCAGCGCTGTTTATGGTTGGTGCCGGCATCTCGTGGATCATTGTCAACTCCATGTTCAGCATGGGTGCGCAGAAAGCTTCACCCGCCTGGGTTAGAGCACGCGCTCTGGCGTTTCACATCTTGGTATTCCTTGGCACTTTTGCAATTACAAGCGCTATGTGGGGACAAATTGCGCAGTACGCAGGACTCGACATTCCCTTACTTGTGGCGTCAGGTCTTCTTACTGCAAGCGTTTTCTTGTGCCGACCTTTTCCCCTGGGAATTGCCGAGATGATCGACACAACAATGTCCGATCACTGGAGCGATCCGAAGCTTGTTCATGAGCCACATCCAAACCATGGTCCGGTTTTAATCACATGCGAATACATAATCGATCCGACCAAACTGACAGAATTCACAGAAGCAATGTCGGAGCTCAGCGTTCAAAGGCGGCGCGACGGTGCATTCCAGTGGCATTTATTTAGCGACGTAGGCAACCCGCAAAGACAATTGGAAACATTCTTGGTCGAATCGTGGGCCGAGCACATGCGGCAGCACGAGCGAGTAACCGTGTCGGACCGTTTGGTTGAAGAGAAGGTAAACGCTTTTCATATCGCTCCAAATCCAATAGCAGTAAGGCACTTTGTGAATTCCTACCTGCCACCTGAACTTCTTAAAGAAATTGCGGTCGAAGAATCAGAACTGGTCTAGAATTGGCGATGTCGCTGGGAGGGTAGTTTATGTCGCCCGAAAGTCAAGAGAAGCCAGTACTTGTCGTTGGAGCTGGGCCTACAGGTCTGATGCTGGCGTGTGAATTGCAAAGGCACGGAGTCGCCTGTCGTCTGATTGACAAGGCGCCAGTACCTGGAGACAAGTCGCGTGCTTTGGTATTGCACGCAAGAACACTCGAAATCCTTGAAAGCATGGGCATTGTCGAGCGATTTCTGGAAAGGGGATGTCCAGCATACGGTGCGAGCCTCTATCACCAAGGCGAGCGAATCGTGCACCTGGACATGTCTGAGCTTGATTCGCCATTTCCTTTTTCTCTAATGATTCCGCAAACTGAAACTGAAAGATTGCTGACGGAACATTTCATCAGCAAAGGCGGAGTCATAGAGCGTGGTGTTGAACTGACCAAATTCAGCCAGGGCAAAAGCGGCATTACAGCAACCTTGAAGAACTCGCAAGGCAAGGAAGAGGGAGTTGTGGCGCAGTGGTTGATTGGCACCGATGGTTCTCACAGCACAGTTCGAAAAGTACTCGAACTTCCATTCGAAGGAAGTGCGTATGAAGAGCGTTTCGGCCTAATAGATTGCCTGGTGAATTCAGATCTTCCTGATGACGAGATTTCAACTTTCTTCCATGAAGATGGTGCCTTTGTTTTCTTTCCTCTGGGCAAAAAACGTTTTCGTATCGTAGTCAACGTGCCTGCATCGCAGGTAGTTGGAGATGCTCCAAGTCTCGCAGACATGCAGGTTTTTGCAGATCGCCGAGGTCCCGGCAATATCAAATTGCACGATCCTCTTTGGCTCGCCTGGTTCACAATTCATCAAAGAAGCGTCTCGAAATATCGAGTAGGTAGAGTTTTCCTCGCAGGCGATTCTGCTCATATTCACAGCCCGATTGGTGGTCAAGGCATGAACACAGGCATGCAGGATGCCTTCAACTTAGCGTGGAAACTTGCGCTGGTAATTCGTGGTAATGGTGATGACAAACTTTTAGATAGCTACAACGAGGAGCGCCATCCAGTCGGGCAAGAACTTTTGAAAGGCACTGATATTGCCACAACAGTAGCGACCTTGAAGAATCCTTTAGCACAGCAGATTCGCAATCACGTGATGTCCTTCTTGACGCAACAAGAAGTTATTCAACATAGAATGCGCAAGGTGGGCTCGATGCTTGCGGTCAACTACCGAAACAGTCCGATTGTAGGCGAAAAACGAGGATTGGCAGAAATACAAATCGCACCGGGCGAGGACTCTGAAAAGCCAAGCCTGCCTGGTTACATTGAATTTGCGCGCGGACCGATGCCAGGCGATAGGGCACCAGATGCGGTGATGGTCGATCAGGACATGAACCCGATTCGCATTTATGAAGCAATGCGTGGAATTTCGCACAACTTGCTTTTATTAGATGGGAAGCCGACCGATGCCGGTTATCGCAATCTCGAGAAAATCGCCTGGTCGATTGGTGAGCAATTTGGTGGTTTGGTTACCTGCCATCTCATTGTTGCCAGCAGCAAGATGCCCACATTGCGCTTTCCAGGCAAAGTGTTTTTGGACCCCGACTTGGCAGTTCATCAGACTTATTTTGCCGACTCTGAATGTCTGTATTTAGTACGCCCGGATGGATATATTGGATTCCGCGGACAGCCCGCTAAGCTGGGCCCTATCGAAGACCATTTAAACAGTTTGCTCAAAGCGGCAAAAATTCAATCTAAGTAGGATCGCTCTTCGCGTTGTTAAATTCGGTATCAAATTAGGATGAAATATCGGCAATGACTAATAACATTTCGCAAGAAGATTTTGCTGTCCTTGCAGCCGATGCTTTGGTGAAGAGTGGAGTCGATGAGAGCTCTCTATCGCTCGATCACGCACGTTATTCGCTGGTTGTGAAAGACGGACTCGGGCGACCGCTCAACACAATCTATTTGGCAAATTTTTTCGATCGCTATATTTCCGGAGATGAGAGTACACAGTCCAAGATACTCAACCAAATTGTCGGGTTGACAGGTCAACTCGATTTTCCAAGAAACTTCGAAGAAGCGCGTCCTCAGTTGCGTATCCAGGTTAAGGAGCGCTGGTTTTTCGAGGACGATAAATACACGAGAATCGATTTCGGAGAGCATTTCTCCGCCACATTAGCTTACGACATGCCCGACAACATTCTCTACGTCGACAACGATATTCTCGAGTGCTGGAATGTTTCATTCGATGACGCATTCTCAATTGCGCACAGGCAGCTGGCTCAGTTGACCGAATTTGCCTTTGACACATACAGAAGCGACAACAACAAGAGTGACTGCTGTCACTTCTTTTCGGCTAGCGATTCTTACAGTTCGGCACGAGCTGTGTTTACAAACATCATGGCAGACCTGCCTGTACTAGGAGACACGCTGGTAATGGTGCCGCACCGCGACCACCTCTTTATCACAGGCAGCGAGTGTAATTTCGGCATGCGGCACACTCTTAATGCCGTCAAAGAACTTCAAGGGCAGCCAGGTTCGCTCCCCCCAATTTTGCTTAAGTTGGTTGACGAATACTATCATCCTTATACATTGCCCGAAGGTCATCCAATGCGCAATGAATTCAGGAGCTTGGAACTCGAATATCTCAATCGCCTGTACGGCGCACAGAAGGCGGATCTTGACGCTCGCTTCGAGCATCTTACCGGCAAGAGATTTGTTTCCAAATACAAATTTTCGGATGACCGCCAAAATCCTTTTTCGTCGAGCTATGTGGGAAAGGATTTGCTTCCTTGCTTACTGCCAAAGGCTGATTTCATATTTTTCGGAGATGGTGATGAGCCGGAATCAATCTGCTCTTGGAGCAGAGCAACAGCCGTTTTGAATGGCAAGCTTAAAGAAATCAATTGCTATCCAAAACGGTTTGAAGTAGATGAATACCCGACACCTGGCGAGATTGAAGCCATGGGTTTTGAAAGCCTGCCGCAATAGTAGCGTTTCAACAAGTACATTTGGGAACCGAGCGGGCTTGCAGGCGGTCTAAAAGCAAGGCAGCAGCGTGGGTTTGGGGGAATCAACCATGTTGCGCAAAACAATAACAATCATTTGTTGCATGACGATGTTCGCAGGTACTACTGTCTCTATTGCGCATGCGAAGCATTCAGACGATCGGCCCGGTTTCTTCCACCGACACAAGCGGCTTAAGAAAGTGCTTCTGATAGGCGGTGTCGGCGCGGCCACGGGCGGTGTCGGCGCGGTGCTTTTAGGAAACAGTGTAGCCACTGGAGCCGCAACTGGTGCTGGTACTCGACTGGGTTTGCACGCAGCAAAAGAAAAGTACAAAGAGCACAAAAATAGAAAACGGTAAGGTCAATTATTCGGACAGCTAACGCGGGAACTACATCGGTTTTTTTCAGTCGTCCTGCCAGTGTTTAAGTCACTCGGTAAGGAAACTCGACATGCCCAAAAGAAATCCTAAAGAGGCCGCCAAATCGGTGTCCAAACCTGCGCCAAAGGCAAAAAAGCCAAAAGCGTCAGCGCGCACCAGGGTTAAACACAAAGCGGAATCGAAGAGCGTTGCTCAGATTACCAAAAACGTTACGGCAGATGATCTCGAAGCGAGAAAGGTATTGGCGATTGATATTGGTGGAACCAACGTAAAATTGCTTTTGAATGGTGAAACGCAACCAAGAAAGTTTCCTTCTTCGAAAGATATGACACCGCCAGAGTTTGTTGAGCAGGTAAAAGAATATACGCAAGACTGGCAATACAATTGCGTTTCCATTGGATATCCTGGTCTCACTGGTCCTAATGGACCGTTATCCGAGCCAGGAAATCTCGGGCCCGGTTGGGTAGCTTTTGACTTTCAGGCGGCATTCGGAATGCCTGTCAAGATAATGAACGACGCTGCCATGCAAGCACTCGGCAGCTATGAAGGCGGGCGAATGTTGTTTCTCGGATTCGGCACCGGGCTTGGTTCGACCCTGATTTGCCACAGTACAGTAATCTCTCTGGAACTCGGCAATATTCGATGGAATGACAAAGCCACATCGGGCGAGATGCTCGGCAGGCGTGCGCTTAAAAAACTCGGCAGAAAAAGGTGGCGCAAGATTGCTTGGGCGTTTATCAACAGTTCAATAAAATCCTTCAATGCAGACTACATAGTTGTCGGCGGAGGGAACGCAAAAATCCTGGGCGCGCTGCCGCCGGGTGTCAGGCGTGGACACAATCAGACCGCATTTAGAGGCGGATTTAGGTTGTTTGGTGTCGAGGAGATGCCTAGCACCACGCATGAGACATTGGAGCACGATAAAAAATGGCGTTTACTGTAGAAGTAAGTGCCGAACTCTAGACCTCAGAACTCGAAAATCCGGACCAGATTATTCCGGACTTTAGTCATCCGGACTTAAGTGCTCATATTCTGAAGAACCAATTACCCAGAGAAAAGCCTGAGTGTCCATGTGATCTTTTGGCTTTAAATCAGAAATGTCTTGTTTTATCAATTCCGAAAGGTGCAGTAGACGTTCGTAGGTTCCAAAATTAGGCTTTGAGGAATAATCAAGGTCATAACCAAGCTCATCTGCGGCGTTTCGCATCGCAGTTGGTTTCATGATGATGTGATTCCAGGGTTGAGCAATGAATGGAAAAAGTGTCACTACGGGCCAAGAAAGCACGCGTGATTTAACTCGCGGCAATTCTGCCACCGAAACAATCCACTGTACAAAGCGCTCCTTGAGCGGATCTCGCTCGTGCAGCAGTTGAAACAACCCTTCCGAGAATGAACGAGCACCTTCTCGAGTTTTTACCCCGTCGCGCAATGCCATCTTTTCAAAGGAGAATAGAAAATTTGTTTTCGCCTCTACTCTCAGCGCACGACTGGCTATTTCCTCATAATCACGGCTGCGCAACAGTGAGCGAAATTTATCTTCGCCGAGCAATTCCTCCCACAAATTGTGAGCGGTCATCTTGTACGTAACTTCCCAGTCTATATAACGCTGATCTTTAAAAGCTCTGGGGAAGAAGCGCAAAAATCTCTTTTTGTGCTTGGCCAGAGCTTTCGCATTCAACTCTCCGGACTTAGATTTTGTTGGCACTGCTTGCTCTATGTTTTCTCACTGGCTTCTTTGCTGAGCAAGACATCCATGGTCACTTTGAAGACTATTAGGAACGCAATACACAACAAAAAACTCGGTATCCAAGGATTAATCATAGTAGAGATTCCTCGCAGTTGGTAGCTTGTTCCTAGACTTCAACGTTTTACTTAAATTCCGTGACTGTACCGTCAGCATTGAACTTGATAGTCCAAACTGTGCCTTTGGAATCTTTCACTGTGCTCGTGAAATTCCCGTCGGATTCCCGTCCGGTGCGTACTTCGACAACATTCGAAACGGAGAACGGCTGTCCGCCCACACCGACAAACTTCATGTCTTTAGCGGATCCGTATTTGATGAAACTGCTTACAAAATTGTTGTTAGCGCCGAGTATTTCTTGTCCTTCAAAGTTGGTGTCACCATTCATACCGAGTGTCCAACCTGAGCTATCTTCAACCTCGCCTTCGTATTTGTAGGTGATGTTGCCGTTGGATGCGCGTGTCACTTGCGTTTTGCGGAAATCGAGAACATCATTGTCGCCACCGGCCCATCCCGGAACAGCGCCACCGATTCCGATTGGTCGAGCCACATGATAGACGTCGCCGTTATTGGAGAAATTACCGACGTTGGCTTGTTTTACTCCTGGCGCTTCGGAATTTACCTTGGTTTGCACTTCGGTAAATTTGGTGACTTTGCCGGTTAGATCCGTTTCTGCCTTATAAATTGCACCGTCAGCACACTCTATTTCTGTCGCAAATTTCTTCGTTGTTTCATCAAAAGTTGTTGTGATCTTGTGTACGTCCTTGATCTCGCGGGGACCATTGTCGGTCTTCACTTTGTATGTGAGGCTGCCATCATAGGTCATCACGCGGCGAAGCAATTGACCTGATGCGCTGACAACTTCTTCCGCTGTGAAATTTGTGTCGCCATCAAGTCCCAGGACCCAGCCGTTGCAATCGTCTATCTCGCCTTTATAGCTGTACACAGTGTTACCTTGTGCATCGGTTTTCTTACTCGAAAGCTCGCGCCAGTCGATATCCCAGCCGCCCTTGCCGTCCTTTTCATCACTAAATGTTTCACCAGGTGCGGACTCGCCCAATCCTGGAGGTCCTGCCGGGCTATAGAGATCGCCTGTTGGCGCAAGCAATGCAGTGTTAAACGGTTTGACCGGTTGCGAAGGTTCAGGATTGTTTGTGGGAGGTCGTTCGGGAGGTCTTTGAGCAGGTGGATTTTGCTCGGGAGGTCTTTGGGCTCTGGGTTGTTCTGGTGGTGTCTGAGTTTTTGGTTGTTCAGGTGGTTTTTGAAGATTTGGTTGTTCAGGAGGTCTCTGCGGAATTTGCGGATTCTGTCTCTCAGGCGGTTTTTGAGGATTTTGTGGACTTTGTCTTTCCGGAGGTCTTTGCTGAATTACGGGTTGCCGTTGAGGTGGCTGGCTATCATTCGGACCTTGCATCTCATAAGGATTTGAGCTTCGTGGAGACAACGGTTGATAGCCAGGTGTGTAGCGCCGCTGCGCTTCAGCCATTCGTCGGTTGTGATTGTTGTAAGCGCGGTCGCGATGCTCGTTGAAATAGTAATTCCCTTCGATTTCAGGATTAAGCTTGAGCGCCTGATTGAGCAGATTCTCACCTATGCCAAACAGCTGAGCGTTTCCTTTAGAGATGAAACAAAATGCGGCATTTGCGCGAGCATAAACCGGCGCCAATCGCATGTTATCCAAGAATTGTTTTTCTCTTTCGAGTTCAACACGTTCATCTTTTATAGCTTGAATTTGTTCGCGTGATGCACCCATGCGTCCAGAACGCAACAACCGCGCCACGTTGTCTTCAATTGCGCGTTCGTTATTTTGCATATCGCGAGAGACTTGTCTTTGATCGATTCTGTCAGCGGCATTGATTGCCAACTGGTAATCGCGAACTGCCGATTCCGCGCCATATTTAGATGCCTTTTCATGTGCATTTTGCAAATGAAGAAATGGATTATCGAACGTTTGTGAATTTCGATAATCATTTTGTTTGTCTAAGCGCGAATCACGTAATGAACCGTCGAACTGAAAATACTGCGGTTGAGTTTCATACCCTACTGTACGCGTATTGCGCTCCCAGAGAGGTTGTCTGCCATCGAATACTTGCGTTACCAATCCATTGTTAGAAACTGGAGGCTGCAAGTCGTAATTTTGACCACGAGGATCTACTAGCTCAAATTGCGGAGCCATTCTTATCCCTCACTAAATTATGCCTGGCCGTTCCAGTGGGATATATACGTAGTCCCCTGAAAATTGGACAACGACTTTTAGCGAACTATGATGGTCTCACGAAGGTCGCAGGTAATGCCTTGCAGACGACACCGGGACCCGCGTGCTACTACTGCTCTACGATTGGCATGCTACCATTGTCCGGTTTCATAATTAATTCCGGTGCTATCGGGTCGCGCTTCGCCCATGTAACCGAATTTGGTGTTATTAACTTTGAACCCACCTGAGGCAGTCTTAATAACGGTTGTTGTCGTGTTGTCCGGGCGGAAGATTGTTATGTTATCGCCGTGCTTAACCATACGTCCGCGCACACCATTGGGGTATTTAACCAGGTAATCTCCCGTATCTTCACGAGGAATGAGAACTGTTCCGTCCGCAAAACCATCTTCTATTGCATAGCTGCCATCAGGAAAACGGCGAAGGAAGCATTTGCTGCCGTCTACCATAGTGAATTCGAGAACGATGGCGGGACGGTTTTTAGGTATCCCTTTCTTCTCATATGGATCAATGTCTTGAACAGAAAATACCAAAACTAGATCTTTTGCCATATCAGAGGCACTAGTTCCGAGTTCTTTGGCTGTGCCTTTCGCAATGCCCTTGATGAGATTGCGTACCGGAGCCTTGTGCGTTTTCTTCTCTTGCTCACCATCTTCTTTTGACAGCCAAGGAGAATTGCGCGTCTTTGCCCATTCTTCCGCCTGCCAGACTTTTACTTGAGCATCGGCAGCACTTGTGGTTTCGCCATGGTCGACAGATGGGGCGGCAAAAGTAATCGGCTGCGCTGCAAAAATTGCTGCACACAATAAACCGACCGTAAACGATGAGCGCATGAGCTTGACCTCAGGAAAAAAGAACCAAAGTGAAAAACATTATCACTTAGGCAAAGAGGGCTCAAGATCACTCAACTAATTTGCACTTCTAACGGCTTTAACTGTGTTGATTTCAACGTCTTTGACACAACGAAAACCAAGGTGATTTTGAGAGGTATCCGGTGAACACTTCATGCGTGCGGAGGGTCTATAGCTGGCGCAATAGTTTTCGCAACACAGAAAAGACCCACCGCGTTTGACGCGCTTCTCACACTCGGGTTCGTCGGGATCGTAGCTGTCTGTAGGACCTTGCGGGTTCACTGATACGTTCGTAGCCAACCTGGCGTAGTAGTCGCTTCTGTACCAGTCTGAACACCACTCCCATACATTGCCAATCATGTCGAAAAGCCCGTATCCATTTGGCGAAAACGATTTTACCGGCGCAGTGGTGATGTACTTATCGGTTCCTTTGTTTTCGTAGGGAAAGGCTCCCTGCCAAAGGTTTGCGAGCGGGTTTGCATTGCAGGGTGCTTTATCGCCCCACGAGAATTCTTTTGATGCTTTGTTACCGCGAGCCGCGTATTCCCATTCTGCCTCGGTCGGCAGTCGTTTTCCAGCCCATTTGCAGTAAGCATTTGCGTCATCCCAGCTTACTTGAACGACTGGATGATCGTCTTTTCCTGTAATTGAGCTAGATGGCCCCTCAGGATGCCGCCAGTTTGCCCCATCTACCCACTTCCACCACTGAGAATAATCTCTCAGGGAAACCGGACCCTTGGTCGCAGAAAAGACGAGAGAGCCTGGCTGTAGTTCCTTTTCGGGTGGTTTTGACCCTGCAGGCAATTGCTTCTTCAATTCTTCCCAATCTGGCTTCTTCTCAGCGGTTGTAACGTATCCTGTGGCATCGATGAATCTCTTGAATTGTGCGTTGGTTACTTCGGTCTTGTCGATGAAGAAGCTCTTCACACGCACTTTATGCCGAGGAAATTCGTCTTTTCGCGCAAGCGGTCCAACGCCTCCCATCATGAACTGACCACCATGAATTAGGACCATATCGTCCGTTGGCGCTTCTTTAGCGAGGGCAGGCGCGAACCACGGGAGCGCACAGAGCAACGAAGCCAATAACGCAAATGTTGACTGGTAAAGAGTTTGGCGGCTCAACATAGCGTATTATGATAGCTTAATTTCGAATACGATCTTGAAAGATACACTGTTGAATCACCTACAGACCGGGTCTTTCATGAAAAGTTTGCTTTCCAAAGCGACGCTAATCCTTTTTGCTTTCGCACTAAGCTTCCTTCACTGCCTCGCTGCAAGTGCTGAGGAGTCAATAGCGAAGTATGTGCGCGTCCCGATTTTCTTCCTCACTGACAGAAATATGATCGGTGATCCAAAACAGACGAGTTTTTCTTTCGGACCGCACCGCAAATATCTTGGTGATTGTTTGCATGATCCTTTTCTTGGCACTGCATCTGTTGTCATTGAAAACGTTGACCACAAGCCACTCACTGACGCACTGAAAAGCATGGGTTGGCAGGCAGTTACAGCTAACAAAAAAGAAGGCTTGGTTTCGAGCGCCCTCATTCAAGCGGAAACACACGAAGAAACTGCAGCTAAGTTTTACGGAACAGTAAGAGAGCACTGTGAACTTACTCCAGACAAGAATGTTTTTGTTTTCATACACGGCTACAAAAATTCATTTCAAAGTGCCGCACACACTGCGGCTTGGCTTTCGTATAACGCTGAACGACCGACGATTTTATATTCATGGCCTTCCGTTGCGAAACTTCGTGCATATTCTTCTGACGAGTGTAATGTTGAATGGAGCCAAGAGCATTTCAACGACATGATTTGCTCTCTCGATGACATGTGTAAAGATGACCACGACATCAAAGTCAGATTAATGGCACACAGCATGGGAAGCAGGCTTTTGGTTCGTGCCATCCCAGTCTTGCGAGATCGACACTATGTCACCGAATTCGCCATGATATGTCCAGATGTAGATTCTGGATTGGTGAAGCATTACGCGCGTCGTTATTTCAATCCAAAAGGTACTGCAAAAATCAGACTCTATATGTCACGCCGTGACAAAGCACTAGCGCTCTCACAAATCGTGCACGGTGGCTACACTCGGCTTGGGGAATGCGCAGACTCTCTAAGCGGCATGCTGAGTCAGGTTATGGGTAACAGACCAGAAAACGATAGCGATGAGAAGAAAGAAGCAGAAGCTGATGATGCTGCTTTCAAGGAGACAATGAAACAAGCAAAGCATCGTCTGCAGACCATCGATTTTACAGATATTGATACGGGATTCATCGGGCACAAAGTGCCAGCGAAATTGATCTGCAATATGTCTTTCAGCGAAAAGCCTGGAGTCGACTTGGACTTGATACAAGAGGAATCAGGACAGCGAAGCGGACTCAGCAACACATTCGCGAAGATCGCACACTTAAAAGACACCGCACCACACATAACAGAAACGTGCCTGCGTGTTGTGAAAGTCGGACAGAAAAAGAGTTCTAGAAAAGCGAATCAGAAACTCTGACGCTTATTGCGCAGGAGCTTGTGCTTCTCCTTCAGCTTGCGGCTGTGGTGGAAGTCCATCTGAATTATCTTCAGGCGATGTTGAACGCAACTGGCATGTATAGGTCCAGGTAGAATGCGACTTCGCATCATTCATAGTCAAAGTCGGAATCTTGGCTCTCTCCATATAATCTTTGATCGGATCAATGATTTGCGTTCTTGAATTTCTGTCGGCCAGTGAAGTATCAACTGTCAATTCAATAGGAGCAGGAGAATTGATATCTCCAGGCTGCCCTCCGACATTCCAGCTAAACTTTCCTTTGGCACCGACTGCAGTTAACCCTTCTGTGATCTTTTGCTCGATCAACTGCCGTGCTTGAATTTGGTTGACTCCACCCAACGGATCTTGAGGCTCAGGACCGCGACGCATTACTTCGCCAATCCAGCTACTGTTCATGGCAATCATTGCGCCTATGCCTATTACAAAGAATCCGATCACGAATGGCATGACATTGACGCCCGGTGTTTGTTGCCCCCCATAAGAGCGCTTGGAATCGCGCACAACCTGCTTGGTACCACAGGAAGGACAGTTCTCTTCCCAGCCGTGCAGCGGAACTTTGCAAGTCGGGCATTTATGCATTTTCTCTCCACCAAGCAGAAGTAGTAATACCTACTGAACCTATACCATACCTAGACACCGGTCAACCGACGGCGCTGCCAAGTGAGCTTGAATTAGGTTGGCTAGAAAAAAGACCGTTAACGCAGTAATTTCCGCCAGGAAAAAAGACCGTTAACGACCTTTTTTCTAACTCAATAAAGCAACCTGAAATATTGAATGAATTTCGCCAAATCACGGGATTATACTTAGCGTTTTATTGATTTGAGGCACCAGCATGAAGACGGAATATCTTGATTACACCTCAGGAAGTAACACATTCGAATCTTATGTGGCTTTCGACGAAGCGAATTCAAACAAGCGGCCGTGCGTAATTATTTGCCATGCTTGGGCTGGACAGGGTGAAGCCGATCACGAAACTGCCGAGAAGTTGGCAAAGCTTGGTTATGTCGGCTTCTGTGCAGATGTGTACGGCAAAGGACTTAGAGGCGATCCGACCGGCGACAACACTCATTTGATGAAACCACTACTCGATGACCGCGCTGAATTGAAAACACGTCTTCTTGCAGCAGTTGAGTCCGCCAAGAAGCATCCAATGGTAGACGCTACTAGAATTGCAGCCATCGGCTATTGCTTTGGTGGTTTGTGTGTTTTAGACGTGGCCCGATGTGGTGCAGACGTCAAAGGCGTGGTTAGTTTTCATGGACTGTTCTTCCCACCGAATCTGGGACCACAAAAAGAGATCAAAGCCAAGACTTTGATTTTGCACGGCTGGGACGATCCTATGGCGACACCGGATCAGGTCGTTGGCGTAGCCAAAGAATTCAGCGATGCTAAGGCAGATTGGCAAATTCATGGTTACGGTGGAACCATGCATGCGTTCACCGCGCCTCAAGCAAATCAGCCTGAAAGAGGCATTTTGTACAACGAAGCAGCGGCAAGACGATCCTGGAAAGCAATGGAGAACTTCCTTGCGGAAGTTTTCGCATAGACTTCAGAAATTTAGCTGTAACCGAAGGGCTTAAGTTTACTCTTAAGCCTTTCTGTCTTCGCGTCGACCCCGACGCTCTTCACGCCAGATAGTGAAAGAATGTTTGATCTCGGTGCCGTCGGTCGTGCTTATTGCTTCACCGACAAGCGAACTTTCGGGCAATCTGCTCAAAAGATCATGCTCGAATCGGCTGAGAGTCCCACTAAAGTTTTGATTGCCGAGAGCTTCGGCAACGGGGATCCATTTGACGTCTTTGGAGAACAGAGCCTTAATGGCGCCGGCGCGGTTGTCGACGCCTTCTCCTTCTTTATTGTCGAGCTCAACGTTGTAGGAATGTCCAACAAACAAGTATTTAGGACCTGGCCACGCTTCTGCTTTCTTGTAGTGGGAGAAATCAGGTTGGGGTAAAGAAGCACGACGTCTGTCTACTGCCGGTTTTTGGTCCTGTTGGTCTTTTGTGGCGGCAGCGCCGTCATTCTTGGATTCGTTCATCTGGCTCTTTGCTCCCCTCTAGGCGGGCTTTTTGTGTGGCGAACTTGTAATTATATTCCTGGCGCTCTGCTGACAACCATCAATTGGATGTCATTTTTATCTATTTGATAGATGCGAATCGGTATATCTCGTATCAAATTCAAAACTGAATGTTCGGGCTGGGAACCGAGCATTTAAAATAAGGTCTAACGGGCGAATGTTGTGCCGCCCCGAAATTATAGGAAGCCATGTGAAATGAACGAGAACGACCTGGAAGATTGCGGCAATCCGAGCTGCGGTTGCACGTGTCAGCCCAATGAAGACTATTGCAGCGAGAACTGCAAGATTGCAGGCGCTCTGCCAGATGCTCCTTGCCAATGCGGGCATCCAGGCTGCGCAGGTGGACCGGTTTCGTAAGGTCTGCCCTAAGTTGATTGTGAAATTGCGGAGGAGTGTATGAGTTCCAGCAATGGAAAACCTTTGTGCTTGATCGTTAAGGTGAAGTCAGTTCCCGGCAAAGAAGAAGAGCTGAAAGAAGTGCTCACTAGAATGATCGAGCCGACAAGGAAAGAACCAGGTTGCATTGCCTATCAGCTTTACTCCAATGACAAGAATGACACGTTCTTTTTCTACGAACTTTGGCAGACCGCCGCACATCTCGATGCGCATAGCAAAACGCCACATTATGAGCGTCTTGTGAAAGAGCGTGTCGGCTTAGTTGCCGAAGGTGGAGAAAACACTCGACTGGAAGAGATTCTGGTTTAGCTGCTCGGCGAGTCAGCTTTAGCTTAGCGAGCCAGAATTTCGGCTTCCTCTTCTGCTATTAACAGACCCTTCTCGATGTAGATGGGTCTTGTTTCTTTTCGCCATTGTGGCAGAGCGCGATAGAAGACGACGGAAACGCACAAGCAATAAATTCCACAAAGCAAAAGAGTGTGCGATAGACCAATCTTGTTAGCTAATGCACCAGCACCAAGACTGCCTATAGGAGCCGCGCCCATGAAGGCCATTGTGAAAAGGCTCATTACCCTTCCGCGTTTGTCTTCTTCAACAATGGTTTGCAGTATCGTGTTTATCGAAGCCATTTGAAGCATCATGCAGGCACCAATTGCCGCCAATACGAACATGGCTGGCCAGAAGCTGTTAACGAACGAAAATCCAATCAGAAAAAACGAAAAAGCAAACGAGCTCACACTGATCCAACGGCTCAAACCAACCACCGATTTACGGGACGCCAGCAAGAGTGTTGCACAGAGAGAACCTATCGCCGAGCCTGACATCAGGTATCCCAGTGTATTCGAGTCGCCATGAATCTCGCGAACAAATACCGGTAAGAGCATTGCATAAGCCATACCACCGATTCCAAAGACACCGAGATGGACAATAAGTTGGCGTACCGCCCGTGTCCTGGCGACATAGTTAAAACCGGCTTTCAATTCGCTAAAAATGGAACCTTCTCTTACGGCTTTACTTTTTTGGTATTTCTCATCACTGGTCGTTTTGTCCTTGATCAGCAGTAGCGCCCAAATCACTGCGATGTAGCTCAACGCGTTGATTAAAAAGCACATGCCTGTTCCCACAAACGCAACAATAAAACCAGCCAACGCCGGGCCGATCAATCGAGTGACATTCATCAAAGTCGAATTCATTGCAATTGCGGCCGGCAGATCTTCTTTGTTATCGACAAGATCGAACACGAACGCCGAGCGTGTGGGCATGTCAAACGCGCTGATAACGCCTGCAAAGACTCCCAGCGCAATCAGATGCCAAACTTGAACTTGATTGGTTAGAGTGAGAAAAGCCAACAGTGACGCCTCGAACATCGCGAGGCACTGCACAATGACAATAACCTTCTTCCTATCTAGCCTGTCTGCGAAAACTCCGGCGAAAGGCATCACGACCAGTGATGGCAACTGGCTCGAGGCGCCGACAATGGCTAATAGCAGTGGCGAATTAGTAAGAGTGTAAGTGAACCATGAGAGTGCCACCATCTGCATCCAGGTTCCTATCAGCGAAATGAACTGCCCACCAAAATAGAGAGCGTAATTTTTGTTTTTAAAAATGGAAAATATTCCGCTACCGACTTTCCCCTCAATCTTTGGCGGGGATTTTTTATAGATCACTGACGAACTCATATGACACCTGACTCCTAACCTAAATCTAGCGACCGCATTTAGGTTAGGAATGTTCCTTTCATTAAACTTTCGCCTTCATAGCTTTCATACCAGCCAGGCAAAACGAGGACAGAGTCGACGTCACATTCTCCGGTTTCCAGTCTGGATCTTGTGTGTAGCGGGCCATAACCGGTCTGTGCCTGGTGAGAAAGCAAACAATAAGGCTGAGCATGAACTCAAAGCGCCATTGGTACTCGGTTTCGCTCAAGTCGGGCACAAATCTCTTGATTGCATCTATAAACTCGTCGCGGCAAGCAGCATAGTGACTATCGACTAGCGAATAGACCGGCTCTGGCTCTGTCTGAGCTCGCCCGAGAAACATAGAGAGCGTCTCTCCTTTCTTCCCCAACTTCTTAATAAGTTTGAGCGGTGGTTCGTAGAACGCGGCTAGAACATCTTCAAGCGTGGAATTATCGCTGGCGGTAACAGAACGCAAGCGTTTAAGCTGCTCAATAACCACAGGCACAGCAAAGCGTTCAGTTACTGCCTTATACAAATCTTCTTTGTTGCCGAAGTGGTAAGCGATGGCGGCAACATTCACATTAGACTCTTTGATTATCGCTCGCAGAGATGTTCCGGCAAAACCGTCTCTGGCAAAGTGTTTTTCGGCAACATCGAGAATGTGATTCTTAGTGTCTGCTTTTGTCGGCATCAGTGTAAAGCAACCTCTCGCTCCAGCCTAACTTGACAGGAAAAACATGTCAACTGTATGATTCAATCAGTTGATTGATTTTCTATTGCGGTGGTATTCCAGATATCAGCGATATCTAGCCTTTCAGGTGATTTATGAGTATTGATGTCAAAGCCAAACCGATCGTCAATTTCGACACGCTTCGGCTTATTTTGGACAACATGGTGGACGGTGTCATTGTTGCTGACGACAAGTGCAATTTCATCGTCTACAACAGCAAGGCAGAAGAGATAATCGGGCGCAGCGTCACAGACAGTAAGCAAGACATTTGGCCGACCTATTTTGGGATTTTCAAACCTGACCAAAAGACCTTATGTCCGCCCGAAGAATTGCCGATGACCCGTGCTATTAGTGGCGAGCCCGTATTTCAAGAAGAAGCTTGGATACGCAACGAGAATGTGCCGAACGGCGTTTGGGTAAGTATCAACGCTACGCCACTAAGGAATGAAGAGGGTGAAATAGTGGGCGGTGTCGGTGTTTTTCGCGACATCACCAATCAAAAGTTAGCCGCGCAAAAGATTGAGCAAGCAGCAGAAGATTTGGCTCGATCGCATAAAGAGCTGCAGAACCTTGCATTTGCTGTTTCCCATGAACTGCAAGGACCAATCAGTATCGTCACCAGTTATTTGAATTTGCTTTCGATCAGGTACAAAGATCGTCTGGGTACAGACGCCGACGAGTTCATCGATAAAGTTGTGAACGCGAGCAAGATAATTGAGCGTATGCTGGATGATTTGTGGGTTTATGCGCGAATCAATAAGCAAGAAACCGACACACGTGAGATAAGTCTGACCGGGCTAGTAGATGATCTTCTAAATGAAATGCGTTCCAAAATCGAAAGCAACGGCGCCACCGTAACTCGCGCTATTCTGCCAATTGTGCGTGGGCACAAAGCGCAAATTCACTATCTTTTCAAGGCGGTTTTAGACAATGCAATTGACTTTAGAAAACCTAATTGTCTGCCGCGAATTGATATTAGGGTAGATGAAGAAGCCGATGTTTGGTGGTTTTCTGTAGAAGACAACGGAATTGGAATCAAACAAGACGAGTGCCGTGACATATTCAAGCTGTTCCATCGCATTCACGGGAAACCTGAAGGCGGCAGGACCGGAATGGGACTTTCAATAGCCAGAAAAATCGTCGAACACCACCAAGGACAAATCTACTTCGAATCTGAAAAAGGCTCAGGCTCAACCATCAAATTCAGCCTGCCAAAATCGGTAGCTTAAGAGTTTCAGAAACAGTCGCGGACTATCCTTCCTGCATAGCTACGCTGAATTGTGTTTGCTTTTGAGGCTGAAGCAAAACGCCAATTAAAAAACCAAATACCAGTCCGCCAAGGTGAGCCATTGATGCGACGTGTGGAACGTATTGATCGAGTACGACTTGAGAAAGGGCAAGTCCCAGCATCCATGACAGTTCTTGCCGGCGCACGCCACGGGGCAATGAATCCTTGAGTCGCCAGATTCCTGCGGCGACGGCACCAAAGATTCCCATCACTGCGCCGGACGCTCCAATTGCAGGCATTTGGGGCGCAAGCAGAACGTGGCACATGCCACTGAGAATCCCGGAAGCTATATAGATGAAAAGAAATCTGCCCGGACCATAAATATTCACAGCCATGCGACCGAACCAAAAAAGTCCAATGACGTTGATCAAGGCATGCGATATGTGAGCGTGCAGAAAGAGATAAGTAATAAGCCTCCACCACTGTCCATGCATTACTTCCGAGGGCTGAAGCCTTCCATTCAAGTGCCAGGTCTTAAGAGGCTCAGAGCCGCTGACAAGGTATGGCAGAATTTGCACAACTTCAACTGATAAAACCAGCAGTACAAGAATCGATGCGATTAGTATCGTAACTACAACTGATGATTTGTTCGGAAATACGATCTTTTCTACAAAACTACATTGCTCAAAAATTCGCAATCCGCGAGCAATGGCGTTTTGGACGTTTCCTTTCAAAGGAACTAAATCACCTGAGTCCAAACGCTCAATCTGGTGTTGTACACGGGCCTGCCAGTTTGCTGGACCTTTCTGCTCAACAATCAAGTGAATACATTTTTGAAACTGCTCTTTTGCTTCTTCAATTCGATTGGCAGCGACTTTGCAGCGAGCCAGCCAATAGAGTTTTACATACTCCGGCAATGCCATCTTTCCTTCGTCACCGACTTCGAACATTCTTTCGGTTTCGGAAACTGCACCCAGCAATGCAAAGTAAGGCAGCAATGTAAGTGCAACACTTTTCGAACTTGCCCTCGACTCATTGAGTTGCGACTGCTCTAGTGTTGCAGCCGCCCTGTCCGCACTGCCAACTTCGAGATAGGCTCTGGATGCTGCAAGCGACAAGCGATTAGAGACCTTAGAATCGGCAGCCGCAGCGACCTCATATTCGTCAACAATTTCCTGCCACTGACCGAGCACAGCTCGACCGGAAAGACGATATGTATAAATCACATCGCTAACCGCTTTCGGAAGTTTTTTCTTTTCCCAGGCCGAAAGGATTGAGAGAGCTTCTTCAACGCGGCGCTCGAGGAAAAGCGAGTTGGCCGTGGTCATATCGATCCAAAACTGACCGGGCTGTCCCCAATAGAAGTATTTCAACAAATGCGCGCAATCAATTGCTTGCTTTGCACGCAACAATGAAACGCAATTGTCCAAACGAGTAAGTAAAACGCGAGGGATTATCGCAAATACGACAAAAAGTATCCAGCCAATGATTGCGTACAACCAATCCGGGCCTGCTTTTAAGCCCATTATGGCGCACGCGCCAATGGCAAGAACCTGCAGTATAAATCCCCAGGCCCATGTAAAACCCAAGCGTGCTCGCATAACTAGAGCGAGCACAGAAAACATGAGCAGCGGATATAACCAGAAGCTGAACTGCGACGGCATTAAATGGGACCTAAGTTGCTAGTGGCGATTAGCTTTACGAGCCGGTATTGCTTTGACGAATCTTTGAGTGATCAACTGCGGGCGTGTGATGGCTGAGCCGACCACGACTGCATGCACCCCAACTTCAAAAGCACGTGCAACTTCTTCAGGATGCCAGACTCGACCTTCGAGAATGACTGGGCAATCCAAATGTTGGCATAAATCCTTTAAAAGTTCGAAACTCGGACCGTGTTCGGGCGGCAAAACGGTTTCTTCAGTATATCCATACATAGTGGAAGAGATGACATCCGCACCGGCTTCTCGAGCCGCGACACCTTCAGAGAATGTGGAAATATCCGCCCATACTGGTAGCTTTAGCTGCTCGTGAATCTTTGCAATTTGCTCCTTCAACGTCAAACCATCAGGACGTGGACGGCCCGTTGCATCCAGGGCAATGATATCGGCACCTGCCTGCGCAAGAGATTCGGCGTCAGCATAAGAACCTGTTATATAGACCTTCTTCAGTCGGTCGCCTGGTGGAATAGTGTCATCTTTGGTAAGTCCAACTATCGGCAATTTTGTATTAGCTCGAACTAGTTTTATATTTTCTACGCCTTCGAGTCTTAAAGCACCGGCACCGCCATTGATGGCAGAGAGCGCAAGAGCAAGAATATGCTCAGGCGAGCAGAGCGGTTCGCCCGTGCTCGCCTGACAGGAGACGATTAGTTCGCCGGCAACTTGTTTGACAGCCTGCCATTCACCACGGCTGCCGGATGCGGCGTCGACCATATCGATATCCTCTTATTCTTGCTTGCGTACCCTTACTTTATATTGAGATTCAGACAGACGAATTTCGGCTGTGTCATCTCGTGCACGGCGTAGCGAACACCTTCCAATCCGAGTCCGGATTCTTTTCTGCCACCGTATGGCATGTGATCGGAGCGGAAAGTGGGTGCATCGTTGACCATCACACCACCGACATCGATAGAGCGCGCAGCCTTGAATGCAACGTCGATGTTACTGGTGAATACACCGGCTTGCAGCCCGAAGCGACCGTCATTCATCCTGGCGATCGCTTCATCGATTGTTTCATATTGCATGATCGAAACTACCGGTCCGAAGACTTCCTGACAGACGACGAGCATGTCTGCTTTGGTATCGGAAAGTACAACCGGTTCGACCAGGTGATTGTTTATCACTTTGCCGCCTGAGAGAACTTTCGCTCCAGACTTGACTGCTTTGTCCACCCAGTCGAGTGTTTTTTCGACTGCGCCGTCATCGATAAGAGGACCGACATCCGTAGAATCATCAAGCGGATCGCCTACTTTCAGCGTTTTTACCAATTCGACAAATTTGTCCACGAACTTTTTGTAGACGTTCTTGTGAACGTAAACGCGTTGGACCGAGATGCAAGTTTGACCGGCATGTGCATATCCGCCGCGTACAGCGCCTCGGGCAGCCAATTCCAGGTCTGCGTCTTCATGTACGATGACGCCCGCGTTACCGCCCAATTCCAAAACCAATCTTGTCCCAGCATGTGCGTCGCGGCGCATCTGCCAGCCGATTTCCGGACTGCCTGTGAATGTCAGAACTGCAAGACGCGGGTCTTTCACCAATGCGTTGCCTTTTGAACCGCGGCAAGGAATGATTTGCAAAACACCATCAGGCAAACCAGCTTCCTTCAAGATCGCGCCCAGCTTAATGGAGGCGATCGGCGTCTGTGACGACGGTTTTAGAACTATGCAGTTACCGGCCGCAATTGCCGGCGCAACTTTGTGTGCAACAAGATTAAGAGGGAAGTTGAATGGTGTAATACCGCCGATGATACCGAGCGGTTCACGCAGCACCATACCAATTCGATTTTCATTGCCTGCAGTCACGTCCATAGGAATTTGTTCGCCGTCCAAGCGCATTGCTTCATGACTGGCAAGCAAAAAAGTATTTGCAGCGCGGGCAACTTCAATACGCGCATCCTTAATAGGTTTTCCACCTTCCAGCGCGATTGTGCGCGCCATATCTTCTTTATGCTCGAGAAGCAGTTTTGAGGTCTTGTGGAGAATTTCGGAGCGCTGGTGAGCCGGCATTTGCCTCATTACGTTTTTAAAAACGTCCTCAGCTACGCTGAGCGCTGCGTCGATTGCCTTTTCATCAGCCTGCCCTATAGCAGCAACAACTTCCCCATTGAAGGGGCTTTTGACTTCGTTGAATTCCTTTGACTCGACTCCGCGTATAGCCAGCGGATATTTCACTACTTCTTTCAACATTTGATTGACCTTGTTTGACTGTAGTTTTGGGAGATGAGAAACCAGTTACATTCAAAAATGAAAAACTATAAATCCAAATTACAAGCTCCGATTGCCTGAAATAGCAACTCTTCGCCAGCTTGTCCGGCTTCAGACCGGTGAAAATTATATCGTGCCCTTATCGTTAAGATACGCATAGATAGCCATCTTTATTTCGTTCCACAGCCTTAAAAACGTCTGTGGCGAGCGCTCAGATGGCAGGTTAGACTGAGTGTCTGAAATAAAAGGCTGCAAATTTAGTGAAACCAATGAAACAGCTGGACTTAAGCCCTTGTAAGAGTAGGAATCTTCCAGCTTGGCAATGGTAAACTCATGCCTACCCCTTACTGACAAGCAGTCACCCTCTTGACTACTTAAACTCTGCAAAGCACAGAAGACGTGTTCAGTAATAGAAAGGAAGACCCTTTTAGGATGCCGATAACAGCTAACGGCTTTGAAAAACGAACCGCCCCGGTTGCACGCAAGGAAAAGTCGCGCGCAGCTCGTTTTCGCGCGATTGGTGCAATAGGACTGGCTGCCTCTATGGCGCTGGCACTTTGTTCGCCGACAACAATTCATGCAGCAAATAGACAGCTGCTTGAAAATCCTAATGTATCTGCAAAGACAAAAGAAAGACTTCTCCAAATCGAAAAGAAGCGCGCCGAACTTCACGAGCAAGTTGCTCAAGCTCGCAAGAAAGAACAACTGGCGATGATGAAGTTGTCGAGTATCACTAAGAAATTGAACAGCGCGACCGGTCAGCTGGTCGATACTAAGCATCAGCTAAAGCGTACGGAAAATAAGCTGAATGAAACAGTTCAAGTATTGAATGTCACACAGACAAAAGAAGAGCAGCTCTCTGTGGGCGCAGCGAAACGACTGCGCGAAATTTATGAAGGGCAAAGACTGAGCTTTTTGGAAATGCTTTTTCAAATTGACTCACTACAAGCCTTTCTGGACAACATGTACTTTCAAGAGCGCATTGCCGAAGAAGATAAAAAACTCCTGAACGAATTGCGCGCGAAATCAGCCGCGCTTAATTCACGCAAGGGCGCTCTGGCAGACGAGAAAGACAAGATCGGCTCGCTGGTGAGTGAGTTTGCAAAGAAAGCATTGGAGATTGCCAAGGCTCGCTTCGAGCAAGAGCAAGTGGCAAGTAAGCTGAAGAAACAGCGCGACTTTTACGAAAAGGCCGAGCAACAACTTTCCAACGAGTCACATCGTTTGGAATCACAAATCATGGCGATGCAGAGAGCGGCTAGAAGCTCTAACAAGCCTGCCCAACAGGGTTCCGGCAGCATGGCGATGCCACTCAAGGCACACATAACCTCGCCTTTCGGGTGGCGCAGTCATCCGATTTTCCGAGTGCGCAAGTTCCACACAGGTATCGATTTGGCTGGTCCAAATCGCTGCGCAATCCGTGCAGCTGACTCGGGCAGTGTTCTCTTCACCGGTTGGTATGGCGGTTACGGAAAAGTCGTAATCATCGGGCATGGCAACACCCACGGCAACGATATGGCGACGCTGTACGCTCACTTGTCGCGTGCTGCAGTATCGGTGGGAGAGAACGTGTCTAAAGGCGACGTTATCGGATATGAAGGCACAACAGGTTTTTCCACGGGGCCGCACTTACACTTCGAAGTGCGTGTCAATGGAAAGCCGAACAATCCGCTTAGCTACGTTCGCTAGTCAGCCTGTCACTCATGTTCTACAAGCAAGTACTTTTGATTGGCACCAGTGGTGGTGGTAATTCCAATTGCCGGCTTCAGCGAGAAAATGTGAGCGCGGAAAGATAGTGTTGAAATGCAAACGCCACGAAACTTTCGACTTCGTGGCGTTTAGTGATGCATTTTCGATTGGCTAAGACTGACTGCCGCTGTCGCGAAGCGCCAACACTACCAATCTCATAACACTTAGGCTATGCGCTGTGCCTTATTCTTGAGCTCTTTGACCAGGTCTTCTTGACCCAGCAAATAACCTCTTCTTGCTTGATCATCGGCATAGGAGATGATCGCTTCGGTCACGTTGTTCAGCATTGAGATCGGAACAAATTCGCTGATTTGATTAAGCAAGCGCTCAACAGTAACCCATTCTTCGGTATTCAGCGGAATGGCATCGTCCAGTCTGGCGATGATTGTGTAGTTCCGGAGTTTATCTGCCCTGGTATTCATTACTGTCACCTGCATGTGTGCTTCCGACCCGCGGTATGCGTTTGTTCGCTGGTCAAGCTCTTTACTGCCCAACCCTTGGAAACCGCTATAGTTACTGGCTTCAAGAACCAAAAGTCGGTTCTGTCTCACCGAGAATCTTATGCCCGGAAATTTTTTGTTTAACACCACTTAATAGTTGCCAAGCCTAAAAAGGTTATTTGGAATACTTCTGTGTGTACAGTTCTTTCACAAAAGCCTCAGCCTGTGCGCGATCCACGACTTCCTTCAGATCTCTGGCTTCTTCGAGCGCTTTCAAAAGTTCGCCCACTACAGGCCCCGAGTTGAGGTTCAAAAGGCGCATGATGTCATGACCGCCAATGAGAGGCTTGAGGGTGACCACCTCTTGCAGAAATACCTGATAGCCGTGCATCAGCGAATCCAGACCCTTTTCCAGATTCTCCCGATTGTCGCCACACAGCCCAGCCCCACGGGTGGCACCTAAGTCTGCAAACGCAACCATCATCAGCTCCGGCACATCTTCTGCCACTGTCCTGTAAAAGCGGTTTAGGGCTTTAGCAGTGGGCGTTCCTTGATGAAAGAGCTGCCCTGGACGCAGATGAAGCTCGACCAGACGCGTGATCAACCTCTCAATCGGTCTAGACCAACGCATACGTGCCGCGATCAATGCGGTCATTTCGGCTCCCAGTTTGTCATGCGCCACAAATGTGTGTTTGCCTTCCGGCGTCACTTCCCAGGTACCGGGTTTGCCTATGTCGTGCAAAATGCACGCCAGGCGTGTGGCAGAGAGTCTGCTTACGCCGGAAGAAAGTTCGCGCTTCGCGCTTTCATGCAGCCAATCGGGCAGGGACGGCAACCGTTTATCCAGTTCCGTAACCGTCATTATGCTGTGCTCGAAAAGGCCTAAATGATGATAGGAGTTGGGCGTCACGCGCCTGCAATCGACGAGTTCGGGAAAGATAACCTCTAGAACACCGCATTCCGCCAACTGGTCAGTCAGATGCCCAGCCGTCGGCCCAGACAGGGCTTCGAACAATTCAAAATTTATGCGCTCGGGAGCTACCGAGTTAAGTCCTTTGACCAGTTCCTTGACCCAACCAAGAGTAGTGGGTTCTATCTCGGCCTGAAGCTGATGAGCAAAGCGGAATGTTCGCAGCACCCTCAAAGGATCTTCGACAAAAGTCTGTCTTGAAACAGCCCGAATCGTCTTGCTCGCCAAGTCTTTCAGCCCATCGGCAAGATCGAGAACTTGATCCGGATACTCACTGTCCCAGGCTAACGCATTCACCGTAAAGTCTCGCCTAGCAAGGTCTTTCTCGATATTGCCGCCGACACAGCCGGCAAAATCAAGAATACTGCCATCATCAAAAACAACACGGGCAGTGTCATTTTCTTCATCAAGCGGGACAAAATGCCCATCCATTTCGACTGAGATGACCTGTGCAAATTCAAAAGCAGTACCGCCGGCCACGGCAAAATCAAGGTCACGCTTCCTGGTTGATTCGACTCGCTCTTTTTGAGAAACGCCCCGGTTGTCAGGGGCGACGATGCTGTCTCTGACATAACCGCCAACTATATAAGTAGAGACAGAGCATTCTCGAGCGTGAGCAAGAACCTGCTTGACAAGCGGATTCTCCGAAGGATGACAGCCGCGAGCGAACTCGACCTTGCTTCTCATGACGTTTACTCAAAGAGACGAGGGACTGCGAGGCTAAGCCGTTTCGGCTTCCTCTTGTTGAACGTGCTCGAACTCTTCTCTTTCTTCTTTGGAAATTTGCAGGTGTCCTGCGAAGTAAACGACACCGCCAACCAAGCTGCTGAGAGTGGTCAGAGCCAGCCACATCATCGCATATGTCAGCGCATGCGAGTTATCGACGCCGATGAAAGTGAGGAAGTAGGTGTATGCCCATTCTCGAATGCCGATGCCGTTAAAGCTGGGGGTGACAAATCCAAGCACGGCAACGCATGGATAGAAAACGAAGTAGTACCAGATTGGAATCTGGGTGAGACCCAGTGCCAGTCCAATGGTTAAGTGGCAAAGAACAATGACCAGTTGCAGCACAACAGATAAGAAAAGCGCTGAAAGAACGAGCTTTCGGTCATGCCAATATACTTTTGCTGCGGAATTTTCGAACCGCTTAGTTATCTTGTTGTCCGGTCCAAGGAGCATATGGCAGAGCTTGGGGGCGAAGGGCAAAACAAGAAATATCCCGGCAGTACCAAGCAAAATTGGCAGCTTCAGCTTCCAAGGCAAGTGTCCGGCCGGACCGGCAAGAATTCCTGCTGTAGCAAATAGGAAGAGAACCGCAATGCCGACTGTTCTATCGGCAAGCACTGAATAGAAAGCGCTCTTGTACTTTCCGGTTCCTTTAGAAAGGTAATAGCCGCGAGAGAAGTCGCCGCCAACTGTTGAAGGCAAAAAGAGATTGAAAAAGAGTCCCACATAGCAGTACTGCAAAAGTGCCATAAAGGGCTTGTGGAGCCCTACTGCATCAGCAAGCAATTGCCAGCGTTTGGCATTGATCAGCACTGAACCAAGGAAAAGCAGTACAGCAGTACCTAGATACCAGCCATTGGATTGAAGCGCGACCTCCCAGCTCTTAGATAAGTCGACTTTGCCAAAAATAAAGAGGCTGGCGAACATCAAAGCGCTGAATGAGAGTTTCAGCTTGAGCTTATCTTGCTCGGACAACTGAATCTTTTTGGCTAAATTAGCCAAACCGCCGATGATTGGTAAGGATTTCAACTGCGTGCTGTCCACGTCGGATGCCGATTTGCTCTTTTCTATCACTTGCATAGGGGGCGACAGTACATGTGACTCATCACTGGGTGTTGTTTCAACCCTTTCAGCATACGCGGGCGAGACCATTTGGGAGGCGCTTGTCCTGTTGACTACCAGAAAATTCACTCGAAAGCAGGAGCTATGTTAGGTCAATAAAGACTGAGAGTTAAACCCCAAAGAGTTAACTTAGACTTGGTCTCGCGTTATTTTGGGTAAAAAGCTATCGACTGTTGGCAAGGCGAGGGCTAAAATAAGATTTTGTTAAAATGTCATAGAGGGCGCCAGTTGGCTACTTTGTTGAAAAGAGCCGGGAGAAACCTTCTCTGATTGAATGAGTCTATAGGCTCATTCGGCGCCCAATAGAAAAAACAAGTCCAAAACGTGCAGGACAGGGATTTGCTTTAATTCACAGAGCTTTTGCGGGTTCACCCGCCATGATCTAATATCAATAGTAGAAGTCTTACAGGGGAAACTGCGTCAGTGGAACAGAGAAGAGTAGCCCGAATCGGCATTCCTTTGGTTTTGTGTTTGCTATTTTTCGCTGTCCAGTGCTGGCTTTTGACTGGCGGCAGCAAAACGCAACCCCCTCAAATCTTGGTCGCTGACACGTCGGAGCTCAAAGCTTCGCCGGCGCTCAGTGAAATCAACCGCAATATTCCGCCTCAAGTTCTCTATGCAAAGGCGTGGAAATTGCTCAAAGACAATTTTTACGAACAAGGTTTCAATACACAAGACTGGAATCGCTGGGAGCATCATTACGACGGCAAGCTGAAAACTTCCGAAGATGCTCACAAAGCTATCGAGACAATGCTCGCCAGCTTGGCTGACCCTTACACACGTTTTCTCGATCGCGATTCTTTCGATGAAGAGAAATCCCAAATTGAGGCTCACTTGTTCGGCGTCGGCATGCAGCTCGGCATGAACAAAGAGCACAAGGTTGTTGTTATCGCCCCAATCGAAGGTACTCCGGCTTTCAATGCCGGCGTGCATCCTGGTGACGAGATTCTTGAAGTAGATGCGAAGCCGGTAAAAGGGCAGTCGCTCGATCAGGTCGTAAAACAGATTCGCGGCGAAATCAATTCAATTGTGAGCATCACTTTTTTGCGCAAGTCGGACAAGCACGAAGACAAGCGCAAAGTCTCGCTCAAACGAGCCGAAATCCCAATCAAAGCTGTAGCCAGCTGTGAAGTGCTGCCGGGCAATCTCGGATATATCCGCCTTGACAGCTTTATTTCACAGAAAGCAAACACTGAGATGAGGCAAGCTCTCAAGAAATTGAGCAACACTGAAGGTCTCATCATCGATTTGAGAAACAACCCTGGTGGGCTGCTCTCTAATGCCATCGACATAGCCAATATGTTCCTTGACCATGGCACCATTGTCAGTACCATCGACAGCGAAGGCTACAAGGCAAAGACAGAGGCTCAAAACAGCCCGGTCACCAAGCAGCCTATTGTTGTATTGATCAACCAGGGCAGCGCCTCTGCATCTGAAATTCTTTCGGGTGCTCTGCATGACAATGAGCGCGCCAAACTAGTCGGTCAGAAGACCTTCGGAAAGGGTCTTGTGCAGTCGATTAACAAGCTTGATGATGGCTCCGGTATCAATGTGACTATTGCTCGTTATTTGACTCCAAACGATGTTGATATTCACAAGCAAGGCATCAGTCCTGACAAAGACTGTGAAGTAGTGCTGAAAGATGATGACTACACCAAAGGCCGCGGTCCATGGTGGATCGATGTCACCTATTCAAACTTCAAGCGCTCGCCCACGGATGGTAAGGACGTTCAACTCGCCAAAGCAATGGAAGTGTTGAAGAAAGAAGTAAGCACACAGCCTAATCACAAAACTGTTTCGCTCAAGAAGCGCTAAGCTGCAACTGAGTCTCGGTCAGTGCTCCGATATTTAGCAGTCCATCCCTTCGATGGCTTTGCCATGATGGCGCAACTGTGTCGTGGTTGAAATTGTAGTGGCTTGCTCCATGAGCCAGTCAGGAGCTCGACGCCCAGTCAGAATCAATACGGTTGGATCTTTTCTGTGTTCAAAGGCAGCTTTGACAGCATCCCATTCAACCAGCCCGACGCGAGCGACATCGAGAATTTCGTCACCTATGACAATGTCGTCGCCGCGCTTAAGAGCTTCGGCAACAAAATTCAAGCCGGAGAGGGCTTCTTCTTTGTCTTCCGGAAGAATTCCGTTTGGCGAGCTATAAAGGCGAAAGCTGCCTTTAGGACCAGCACCGATGCGATTTACACCGGAATAGTTCACTCTTAATTTGCCGAAGCCGGGAGTCTGAACATTTGACAAGACTCTCAAAGCCTCACCTTCGCTCGAGTTCTCCTCAAGTTTGTCAAAGAAGGCGAGCGTTACATTTTTCCCCTTGCTCAGCGCTCTCAACATCACACCAAATGTAGCTGTCGTCTTTCCACAGCCCGTGCCCAAGTAAAGCCTGATTCTTTCTTGTACTGCTTTTGCTTGTGCGTCTGCTTCGGTTGTCATCATAGTCCGGTCCGGCATAGGTGAAACAGTGCATATGATAGCCGGACTAAGCGATTTGAACTGTGAATTTCCAGCCCTATTTTCGACCGTTATGCTTGATCTTTTCCACAGGGATAGGCTTTCCGTCCTTATCCACACAAACAAATGTAATATCCGCTTCGGTCACGGCTACTCTCTTGTCGCCTCTCATTGACTCAACGTCCACATGTACGCTCACCGACGTTTTGCCGATGCGAGTGACCTCGGTATAGAAGCTGACCGCTTCTCCAACAAGAACAGGTGCGTGAAAAACAACTTCTTTGATGGCTACTGTGACAATGCGCTGAGCTGTCACTCTACTTACCGCAGCAGCCCCCGCCAAGTCGATGTAGCTGAGAATTACGCCGCCGAAAATAGTGCCGTGTTTATTGGTGTCGCGAGGCAGCAGTATGACGCGAATTGCCGGATCGCGGCTCTCAGATGATTTCACCAACTTTTTGGGTTTGACCGGTTTTGCTGTCTTTTCGCCTTTGGCTGCCGCCATTGTGTTACCCCATTGAATTTTTGATTACCTGATTGTCGCAGACAAGCCTGCATCTTGATAACAACCTTTGCTTGAAGCTACGGGCATAAGAGATATCTCACCGTCGATGGTGGCATTGACTGTCAGCGGTTCTTTCAAAGAATCTGAGTGGATTCGACAAAAGCACTGAGTGCGCGGTCATGGCGGCTTATAAAAGGTTAGCTATAATCCAGATGACATCGGAAGAACCACATATTGGCAACCGATATCGTTTTTGCATACTCGCGATGTTACCCAGTGCCTCCAAAGAAATTCAAAACGTCTAAATCCATTTTGCTTGCAGTCGCAGCAAGTAGTTTTGGCTATCTGGCATTAGTTGGCTCATCCAGTCCGGCGTTAGCACTGGAAGATCTAGGCTCATTGCGCGGTCCACTTGCCAGCCCAGTATCACCGGCGGTGCAGGCCAATATTTCCAACTCGATTATCAATACAGACTCGACCCGTGCGGCAGCCAGTGAGCAGGTAATCAGTGAGCCGGAAGTGGTATCTCCACCAAAACAGTCCCTGGAGACCCTGAGACTGCAAAATGAAGGGAATACCACTTCGCAGTCGAATGACATTTCTGCGTCCCAGCAGAATATGGCTGATCCGCTAATGCCAGCGTCCATTGCTCAATCAGTCTCTAAGCCTGACGATACACAGCAATTAGATCTCACTCCAATTAGAATTCCTGAGCGGGGAGCGGCCTTCAGCAACTTTGACTCTTATAAAGCCAAAATGTTGTACAAATTGCCGGCACGAATGTTTTTCTCTGGAGTCTGTGAAAATTCTCTGCGCTTGGAGACAAACGTTTTTCAAACATCGAGAAATCCGCAAGCTGACTTGGTTTATCGGGTGGTACCAAACCTGACGGTTGGTTACGCTGTAACCAGACGAACGCGCGTAGCGAGCAACTTCTTTTTCTTCCGCGACCAGTATGCCAGCAAAGACAATGTCTTGAGCCGCAACATTTACTCGGTTGGTTTGCGTGCCGATCACGATTTCACGCTTAACGATAAGACGACGATGACTGCTAGCCTCTTTTGCAGAGAGTTGTTTTTCAATTTGCAAAACGCAAGCACGCCGCCACTGTCGGACATCATCCCATCTGCTGTTGTAGTTAGACGTGTGGGCCAGCACGGAGCTGTTTATGGCAGCGTGATGGGTCAGGTGCGTTTTCAGAAGATGCTCGATCGCTTCCAGGAATTCGACCAATTCTATTCAGTTGGATACGTCCTTAGAAAGAGCCCTTGGGTATTTACGACTGATTGCACATTCCTTACAAACTTCGGCAACAGCAATCTTCGCGGCGGCAACAACAACCAAGTTTTTGTATTGACCGGAGAGGTTGCGCGTCAATTACATAGAAACATTCCGCTTTCTGCCTTTGTTCGTGCCGAGCCGATATTCAATATGGGCGCGAATTCCAGCCCCGGTCTGGCTGGTTTTAACTTCAGACTTTATGGCGGTTTGCGTGCTGAAGTATCGAAGCCGGCAATTTTTCCGACAAAGTTAGCGTCCAAATAGCCAGCAATTTGATCTATTTAGTATCGCCAATTAATTGAAACGCCGCCCATAGTCTAGGATTTGGACGATTCGCAACTTGCCCTGGTGGAGGCGCGAGAAGCTTGTCCATGAAAGAAATCGTTTTGATTTGAGCATCGCGAAGAGCAGCTGCTTTGGACTTGCCTGAAAGGAATGATTTGTAAAACTCATTCATCTGATATTCGGTCATGACGTCATCTACGTTCCACTGGCTCACCACTACAGACGGTGCACCCGCAATGATAAATGCTCGAGACAAACCGACGACTCCGTCACCGGTAATTTTGCCACGCCCGGTCTGGCAGGCTGAAAGTACTACCATTTTGGCTTTCAGCGGTGGCATCGTCAAAATGTCTTTGACTGTGAGCAAACCATCGTCAGCACCATCAGGGGCAAGTACCAGAGCCGATTCCATGGGTCTCTCTTCAGATATCAATCCATGAGTCGCCAGGTGTATAACCGAATTCTTTGGAGCCAGGCTTTTGTACGCCGCTTTCGTGGCTTGTGAACCGACTTCGATCGTAGCCTTTCCTTCACCAAACAGTGCAGCGACTTTCTTCACTTCCTTTTCGGCAAACGGCAGAGTGCCAAGGAATGCAATTACTTTGGTGATGGGATTGCCAAAGGCTAGCAATGTGTTGTCTGAAGGGCGATCGGGTTCAGATGCGATTTTCTCTGTCGCGCGAAGAACTCCGATAGCAGGCAAATAGCTAACGGTTCTCTCCTCAATTAGATATTTGCCTTTAGTGGACATGAGAGCGGCGAACGGAACAGAAAAAAGCGCACCATGAGGCACAAATGTGACAACGCTGTCCGGTGATTCTGGCAAGTAGCTCTGCACCGGCTGTATCAGTATCGAGTAAAGGTCTTTCAGTAGAATCTCTCGAGTTTTGTCCTGATCTGCCATGTCCTTCGGGAGCCTGGCAGCCTGAGCAATCGAATTATGAGTGTCTCGAATTTTCTTTTTCAGTTCTAAGGAACTTATCACCACAGGTGGTGCAAGTCTTATTTCACCGGTAGGACTAATCACCCAGATAAGCAACTTATCCTTGAGCATGCAGTACTCAACCACGTGGGAGTTGTGGTGTTTAACAAGTTCTACAATTTCAGCAAGACTAGGCGGTGCGGCATTGACAGGACTGTACGCTGACGATTCGACGAGAGTCGAAGCTCTGGGGACTATCTTTACTCCTCGAACGACGGAATCTTGCGTGTTGTCGGACATCGCAACCAGGTTAGAAGAAATCGGAGATTTCTTTTCGTCAGAGCCTTCGATAACCAGAGCCACTGTATCTGCAGAGCTGCGATTTACACGTCCGGCAAGCAGGTCGAGAAACGCGCGAGCTCTGCCTTTTTCAGCGAGTTCAAGAGCAAGGTCAGCTTTGCCCGTAGAGGCGTACAAGTCAATCAGTTCTAAGAAGCACTCTTGCCTCAAGTCAAGACTAAACGTCTTAAAAGTATCGCGCGATAGAAAGGATCTTTCCTTTTCCACCAGTGATACAGCCTTCTTTAGCTGAACTTCAGCCTCCGCGTTTTGACCGACTGCTCTGAGAGTTTTCCCCAAACCAAGAGCGACATCCCAGCGCGCCTCAAATAGACCTTGAGCTTCAGCCAGTTTAGCCGCCTCAGAAAAATATCCTTGTGCCTGACTAGCATTTTTCATGGCCAGGCAAGTGAACCCAAGTCCATTCAAAGACATACATTCTGTTTTCATGTCTTTAGCTGCACGTGCAGCTTCCACGGCTTCGGTGTATGACTTGAGGGCGGCATCGAATTTCTTCTCCAGGAAGTCGAATTGCGCCTTGTTGAAAGCAAGGCAAGCGATAACGGCGCGATTCTTACTTTGCGCGGCAAGATTGCGGGCCAGGTCGAACTCACGCTCGAACTCGCCGCGCTTTCCCATGTCGAGATACACCACAGCAACGCTGTTTGTAAGTAGCGCCTGATCTTCAATATCACCGACTGATTCGAATAGAGCCGCAGATTCCAGATAATACTTAGTGGCAGCTTCCATTTGTCCCAGTGATCTGTAACACAAACCCAGGTCGCGCAAGATTGCGGCGTGCTCTTTGGCATTGCTGTTATTTGCTTTTGAGATGAGCGAATTTGCTTCCAAAAATCGATCTAAAGCCTTTTCGACTTTTCCTTCCAAAAGAAAGTCAAATCCTTCTTCCGATGCGGCCAAATACTGGCAGCGCTTATTGTTATTTGACTGCGCCATTTTTGATGCCTCGGCATGCAAATTTCTTGCTGCATCGAAATTAGCAGTGTCGGCTTCGGCGGCGCCTAGAGCAATCATGCATTCAATTAGCAGGTGCCAATCGTTTTCTCCACGGGCAATTTCAATTGCTTTTTTCAATTCCACTTTTGCTTCTTGCGCTTGGCGAGAAGCCAGTTGAAGTTGGCCTATACTGAGCAAAACTTGCGCCTGCAACAATGTTTCAACATCTTCTTCAAAATTCTTTGCTGCTTGCCGATAGACGGCTATAGCATTCTCGTAGTCGCCGATATTGGCATAGGCTCTGCCTTTTTGACGATAGGCAAGTCCGATTGTGCGGAGTTCTTCTGAGCCCGAAGCAAGCTCAATTGCCTTCTGAGAGCGCTCCAGAGCCAATTGGCTATTCCGTCTGGCAGCAGCCACCGCTGCCAAATTTATCAAAGCATTGGCTTTCACGGCGGGCGATGTTGATGATTCAAGTGACTCTCCAAGCAACTTTTCTGCTTGGTCTAAATCGCCGGAAAGTAAAAAACACGACGCCATGTTGTCCAAGACACTTGCGATTTGCTCGCTGTTCTTGTTTCTCGTAGCGACAGCAAGTGCTTCTTTATACAATGCAAGTGCGTCTTCCGTACGCTTTTGTGCCATCATCAAATGGGCAAGAGCGATGCGCACCTGCAAAGACTGCTCTTGCCTATGCAATTTGTCTTCAACGGTCATCGATTGACGGAAGTATCCTTCTGCCTTGTTGATCTCGCCTATGGAAAAGTGGAATTGACCCAGTTGATACAGCGCATCCGCCTCTGCCTCGCCTTTGCCTTTGCGAGCCTTTTCCAGCGCTGCTTCTAGCTGAGAAAGGTGCTCTTGCTGTTTGTTATTCAACCCCTCTTGCTGACCGGGGATTTTAGTAATCGTGGGGGCCGTGCTAGGCGCAGCGGTTGCGGGCGAGGGCGATATTATGGCGGCATTTAATAGCGCAAGTGAAAGAGCAACATTCACAATCGTGCGCCCAGAAAGTTGAAGGGTCAGCTCTTTCACGCCTCTATCCTCGAGATATCTACGGCAGCCTCATTCGCAGGTCTTTAGCGCATTCTAAGCCGCAACGAGGCTGATGCGCCAAAGTCTGTCAGCCCGCCATTATGCACTTATCCGGGAGATCCTACATTAGCTCCGTCTGGGCAAGAGTGCCATCCCCGCAGGCTTATCGACGGTATTGCCAGTGCGCGTATTTAGGTAACCGAAAGGGAACATTACTTGCACCTCACGTCGGGCAAAAGCATGTCGGAAGCAGAAGTTAACATTCGCTATAGGACCTATCCAGTTCTTATTTTGAATCGCTCGCTCTATGTATTTTTGCCTTTAATGGGTGTTTTTCTATTTTGGTCCAGCTTCGTCATGACTTTCGCCGTCGTCAGCAGTTTTATTCAGTATGGACCAACCTCACTCTTAATCATGATGGAGATAATTTTCTTTGCCGCGCTAATTTCTTTAGCGCTACTTTCCTCTGACGATAGCGTTTTTCTCACAAGGGAAGGCATTTCATTGCCATTTTTCCTGCTTCCCCGCTTCGGTTTTCGATCTGAGCGTCAATGGGCGGATCTAATGACGGTCAGCTTTCGAGCGCGTGAAAAAGGAGGTCTACTCAAGCTCTCCTTCAAGGACGGCAAAAAGGTCGAATTTGATTCTAGATACTTCAAACCGAAAGATCTCGAGCAAATGATTGTGGCAATCGATGTCTGGGGAGGTGGTAGTGACAGTTTTCCGGCGCTTCTGGAAGCACGCGCACATCTAAGTGGACATACGCTTACGGATGAAAAGGACAAGCACTCCTATACAGAGATGTGGGAAGAAGAGCTTTCAGTCCGGTTTGGAGCCACCAATTTCATTCCACTTGAACCCGGACACAAATTACAAGAAGGCTTACTGACTTTGGAAAGACAAATGGCTTTCGGTGGACTGTCGGCAATCTATCTCGTCAAAGACACAGACAGTAAAACTTTGGTATTAAAAGAAGCAGTGATTCCGAAGGAAGCAGATGAAAAATTGCGCAAGCAATCAATTCATATGCTCGAGCGCGAAGCGCATTATCTAAGCCGTTTAAACCATCACGGCTTGGCACGAGTTTATGATTATTTTGTCGAAGATGATCGTCACTACTTGCTCATGGAGTATGTGAAAGGCACTGATTTACGCAGATTTGTCAAAGAGAATGGGTCTGTTTCCTACAGGGAGACTATCGAGTGGGGTCGCCAAATTGCTGAAATTCTTTCTTACTTGCACGAGCAAGAACCGCCTGTAGTGCATCGAGACATTTCGGCTGACAATATCATTTTAAAAGAAGACGAGACGCTTTCAATAATCGACTTTGGTGCCGCAAATTCTTTCTTGGGCACGGCAACGTGCACTTTAATCGGAAAACAAGCTTACATTGCACCCGAACAGTTGAGAGGAAAGCCAACTGTGAAGAGCGATCTCTATTCGTTCGGATGTACACTCTTCTTTTTACTTACAGGCAAAGATCCAGAACCTATCAGTATTTCCAGCCCGCAAACAGTAAAACCTGACGTGCCAGAATATCTAAACGATTTGGTTATTTCGCTAACGCAACTTGAACAAGAGAAGCGGCCCGGCGCTGCAAGAGACGTCGCCAATACACTTTCCAGTTGGAGAGGCAAATGAGCGAAATACCTCTCGGGAAGTACGCAAACAAATTTGTTGGTCCTGAATCGAAGAGCAGACTTGGTTTGGAGCCGACTAAATCATCATTTCAGGCAGAGTACCTGGACTACTGTCCTAATGCTGAAGTATCAATCTGGTTTCGTCTCATCGACAAATGGTTGCCGGCGTTTTTCTTTGGTATCGGATTGGTTTTTTTGATAGGAATTTCCACCAATGTGCTGGAACCGGCTTTAATTTTTCTAGCAAAGACATTGCTTGTGCCTTTCAAGCCATTTTTGAAGATGCAGGCAAGCAATAGCAGTTTCGATTTCATCCAAATTCTCTCTACAGTTTCGCAGCCAATTTTCATTTTGATTGGACTGTGGATTGCGAAGCTGACGCTCGAACAAAAGGTAAATCCAAATACAATCTATTTGGGAAGTTCGGGACTGGAAATAATGCTAAAGTCAGTCTCAATTTCCTCCGAAGTCAGTGCACAGTGGGTCTCGAAGCAATTTGTGCCATGGAGTGAAATCGTCGAGGTCAAATTGATTCGTCCCGAAAAAAAGCGATCGAATCTCGACTATGTAATAACGATCCATTCAAATAACGCAAAACCGGTAAAAATTCGCTATGGAGATATTCTCTCTCCGTGGCATCGAATGAAGCTTATAGAAGTATTGACTAAACTGGTACCAGCAGATGTCTCATGCGAAGAACTGAAAGATGTTTTCGGCTCTCCAACAGTAAGACAAAGCTATACTGAAATTTGGCTCCGCGAGCTGGCGGCCGCACCCAAGCGAGACAAACTAACGCCACTGTCTCCCGGACTGAAGTTACAAGATGGTGCATACACCATTCAAGAAAAGCTAGGGATGGGCGGTCAGGGAACTGTTTATCTGGCACGTTCAGAACGACTGCCGGCCGATGCAAATTTAATTGCGTTGAAGGAATTCATGCTGCCTGTATATCCGGATCCTAAAGTGCGCATGAAGGCCGCAGAGCGCTTTCAAGTTGAAGCAGAAATGTTGTCTAGACTTCATCATCCGCAGATAGTGCGCTTTTTCGACTTATTCATCGAAGATCACAGAGCCTATCTGGTTATGGAAAGAGCCAAAGGAGAAAATCTCAAATCGCTGGTACAACGAGAAGGGAGACTGAACGAACGGGAAGTGGCGCGTTTGGCATGGCAAATGTGTGGGATTTTGAAATTTCTACATAGCAATGAACCGCCTGTTACGCACCGCGATTTCACACCAGACAATTTAATACTGAGTGCAGAAGGCATGCTTAAGCTGATTGATTTTTCCGTAGCCAGGCAGGTCGAAGCAAATGTCACAGGCTCAGTTGTGGGCAAGCCAAATTTTATGGCGCCAGAACAATTCCGAGGAAAACCTGTTCCACAGAGCGACCTTTATTCGCTGGGCGCGTCAATGTACTTTCTGCTGACAGGAACTGAGCCAGAAGCGATCCAAACTGCACAACTGGGCAACCAATTCTCCCAGACGATGAATTTCATAGTTGCAAAGGCAACAGCCATTGATGTCGCCAAGCGTTATGAAAGTGCAGAAGCTATAGCAAGTGAACTGGAAACCTTTTTGGCTGACTCTCAGGAGCACTCGGGCAATCTGGATGAAGATGTCATTCGCTTGAGCAAACAAAAACAGCCAGAGAATTCGTAAATCCAGCAAGCAAAACGAGGCCCTGGAAAAAAGGCCGTTAACGACCTTTTTTCCAGGGCTGAATCTCCAACCCGCAAAACTGCCAAGCGGTGTTAGCGCTTGCCGGCGCGGCTGTATTCCTTGAATTTGTGCGTTTCCAAGTACTCAGGATAGGTTCCGTTAAAGTCGATAATTCCTTCCGGAGTAAAGGACACGATCCTGGTTGCCACATCTGTAATCAAGTCACGGTCGTGCGATACGACGAAGACCGTGCCTTGAAAAACTGAAAGGCCCTCTCCCAAAGCATTAACAGCTTCCAGATCCAGGTGGTTTGTTGGTTCGTCAAAGACGAGAATCGGATTCTTTTGCATCATCATGCGAGCCATAAGCAGACGCGCAGCCTCTCCGCCCGACAAGGCGTCTGTGGACTTTTGTGCTTCATCTCCAGAGAAGAGCATCCTTCCAAGTACACCACGCACGAATTGATGTCCTTCATCGGTCATGTAGGTCATCAACCAGTCATTGGCGGTCGTGTTTGCAGGAATATCTTGGTGAAAATCTTGAGGATAGTAGCTCCAAGACGCGTTATCGCCCCATTTGACGCTGCCTTTGTCAGGCTCTATTTCACCAATCAAACACCGGATGAGTGTTGTTTTTCCAACACCGTTACCACCGATAATGGCAATTTTGTCGCCACGATAAACGTCGAGTCTAAAGTCTTTGAAGAGAGTCTTTCCATCAAATTCTTTAGTCAGCCCTTCAGCGCGCAGAATCTCACGCCCAAGCGGCTTTTCTTGCTCGAATCGAATGTAAGGTCTTTGAATGTTTGACCTCTTCAATTCTTGAGGAGCAAGTCTGGCAATTTCTTTTTTCCGTGATTGAACCTGGCTAGAGCGTTGACCTGCTGCAAATCTGGCAACGAATTCTTGCAACTGAGCAACCTTCTTCGCTTTCTCTCGATTATCGGCTTCGATCGATTGACGTGCCTGCATTTTGTGTTCGACCATGTCGTCATAATTGCCCGGATAGACAATGATTGTGTCGTAGTCGATGTCTGCGATATGGGTGCAAACTGAATTCAAAAAATGCCTATCGTGTGAGATAACGATCAAAACACCTTTGTAGTCCGCCAAAAATTCTTCTAACCAGTGGATAGATTCAAGGTCTAAGTGGTTTGTCGGCTCATCTAGAAGAAGTGCTTGGGGACCGGCAAAGAGCGCTTGAGCCAAAAGCACGCGAAACTTATAGTCAGTCGGCAACGTGCTCATCAAATTTTCATGCTCTTCATCGGGAATGCCAATTCCCCTCAAGATTTCTGCTGCTTCAAATTCAGCCGTATAGCCATCTTCGTCAGCAACAATCGACTCCAAATCACCAAGCCGGAGCATTTGCTCTTCTGTCAATTCAGTCAATTGACAGAGTTGTTCTCTCTCCTTAAAAGCGTTCCACAATACTTCGTTGCCCATCACAACAGTGTCAACGATACGTTCATTGTCGTACGCAAATTGATCTTGTTTTAAGACGCCCACTTTCGACGGACGGCTGATCGTGCCGTTATTGGTAGGTTCAACCTCACCGGTCAAAATCTTCATGAATGTGGACTTTCCGGCACCATTGGGTCCGGTCAAACCATATCTATAACCCGGGCTGAATTTGACAGATACGTTATCAAAGAGCGTCCGAGAGCCGAATCCTTTACTTACTTCGTTGACTATGATCATTTCCAAGGTTTCCGAGGCGGTTCTTAATTTGCAGGCATACCAAATTAGGCGCGTTGGCGCATTCACGCGGATTATAACCTCCGCACAGAAGTTTCTAATATGAGCAAGGACGGATCTTTACGGACAACTATTAATGTCTCTTCACGGCTAACGCCTCGATCCATGCGTCCAGCCACAGACTTGCCGCCCTTTAAGTCGAGCTTAATTAGTAATCAGAGTTCTCTATCAGCTACTTTTCAGCGTATGAAATACCCGCTGACCCGCCAATTACCTTCCGGATCCTTTTGGGGAGTGATTGTTTCCACTGCCGCAGCTTTGTTTTCAAACTTCGTGTCGAACTGAATTACGACATACTCGCCGTCAGGCGCTCCCGGTAAGGTTTTGGAGAATTGTCTCGTTTTTACACTGCGAGAGATCAGCTTGCCCATTGGTTCACGTGCAGCCTTGACCTGCGATTCCCATTGAGACTTGTTCAACATTGACTTGAAATATGGAGCCGCCTCATCCCAACTTTGCATATATTTTGACTGGTCAATGAGAGCCAGCCAGTCTATGGCGGCCTTTTCAGCTGCGGCTTCGGCCGCTTTTTCGTCGCTCTTGACCCGGTCGCCGGCTCTTGCTGATTGAACTCCGCCTAAAACCAGAAGAGATGACAGAAACACAATCGCCAAGGACCTTCCACTTACTTTCATCGCGCAGTCCTCCTCAATCCTTACATTGATCTATTACCACCATAGGCAATTTCATCACCTAATCAACAAGCGACCGCCGAAGCGATCGCCTGCTGACCTGGGGTCGGGACTATGGCAGCTTGTGTCTAGCAAAGCAGCCGGTGGAGGGTCCCCTTAAACCACTGGATAAGTTCTCAAAACTTGCTCTGCGATTGCCAAATAAATTGGAATTGCGATAACGCTACGGATAATCAAACCAAACGCAAACAAGGCCGCGCCGTACTGCTTTAAGTCTTTCAAGCGTTTTGCTGCAGTCATTCCCATCTCGAGAAGGAAAAGACATAGTGTGCCGTGAAAGAGAACTGCCAAGAATTGGTCGTGAGAATTTCTTTGATTAGTAAACCTTACGCAGCCAGTCGCCGGAAGACATACCTTCACTTCAGGAAGAGCTTCAACACTAGCTTTCATAGATGCAGGCTTTTTATGTCTGGTTTCCAGTCTGTGTTTCATGTGTTGATTTGCCTGCCTCTAGACAACCGGATCAAGGCTTGTTTGGTCCCCCCGGAGTTGGCTGGAAGATAAGTTTGAGATTTGGAACTACTCAGTTCTCAAACAAACTCCCAACCAGCCCAGGGACCGAGTGCGCCACTTGCAGGTACGTGCAAGTGGTTTTTGCAAACTTTCTATTTATTAGAGGATTGTTTTTGATCGCATCGAATAGTTTGCTCACCAATGCTCTGCGTGTTAACCTGAACATGCCTTAGTACAGGTCAACTGAGCACCGACACGATAAGATTTACACAGGGGCTTTCAAGCTGGTGTCAAAGATGGCCTTGGACATATCAAGCTTCCGTCAAGATTCCGAAAACGCCGTCAGGACAACAACTCACGGTGTTGACAAATTCAAGGGACGAAACATAGCAAAGACTGTCGGCAGAGACCGACTGTGGCAGCGCGAGCCATGGGCTTCGCTGATTTCAATTGCCGGAATCGGCTTGATGAGCTGCCTGATCACCGTTTCGCACGTTTCGACAAGACTCGTGAATGTCTCTCTTCTTTATTTGCTCGTCGTTGTTTTGTGCGGATCCTATTTAGGTCGTATACCCGCTTTAGTATCTTCAATCTGTGGATTTATCGCCTTCAACCTTTGTCTTGTCGAACCGATTCAGTTAGATGCCAGCTCTGAATGCATCGCTTTAGCGGTCTTCTTAATAACTGCTCTGGTCATTGGTCAATTAACAGCTTTGCTCAAGACACGTGCAGAAGAAGCAGAACTGCGTCGACAAGAAATGGAAATTCTGGCGGAAGCTAGCTGGGCTGTCGCATCAGAGCCAGAGCGAGCAAAAGCGCTCAGCAAAGTAATGGAGCTGATTTCCAATATTGAGCCTGTAGAATCGGCCACATTGAAATTGAACGGCGATCAAATGCCGGACACGATAGTGCTTTCCAGAGGCTCTGAGACTGACGGCAATCGAACGGGGCCACTGTTGCTGCAGACGTTTCCCATACTTCTTGAAGAGACAAGACTCGGCAGCGTCATACTTACTCTTAGACCTGAGCGCACACTTCAATATGAAGAAAACCGCTTAGTAGAATCTCTCGTCAATCACATAGCGGCGCTGTTAGAGCGCGATCGGCTGTTGAAAGCTGAATCGAAAGCAAGTGCACTAATCGAAGCAGACTCATTAAAGACTGCACTTCTCGCCATGGTGTCACATGATTTCAGAAGTCCGCTCACAACTATTAAAGCTTCTGTCAGTGCACTTCTTGACGGCGAGACTCCCTGGGATCCGGAGATGAAGAAAAATCTTTTGGAAGCAGCAGATCTCGAAACGGATCGCTTGAATAAATTAGTCGGCAATATTCTCAATTTGTCGAAGTTAGAAGGTGGTGCGTGGAAACCGCGACGTGAGCCAACTTCAGTCTCCGAAATATTGAGCTCCGTTCTCAGTTCGTTCACTGACCAAGAGAACGAGCGTATCAAACTAAAGCTCGACGAAGAACACAAAGACATTTTTGTAGACCCAGTCCAAATCGAACAAGTCTTGCACAATCTATTAGAAAACGCGCTCAAATACTCACCTTCCAACAAACCGGTTGAAGTCGAATTGGAGAGTCTCGATACTCAAATCCAATTCAAAATTCTCGACAGAGGAGATGGACTTCCCAAAGGTGAGGAGATGCGAATTTTTGAGAAGTTCTATCGAGCAGAGCCTTTAGTCGAAAGCAATATTCCGGGTCTTGGTATTGGACTGGCAGTCTGCAAAGGTCTTGTTGAAGCTAATGGAGGGCAGCTGACCGCCTATCAAAGAGAAGGTGGCGGTGCTGTTTTTCAAATGAACTTGGATTATGTAAGCGAATCACCCAATAAGCAAAGCGGTATCGAAAATGAAAGTTCTAGTGATTGATGACGAACCACAAATCAGGCGCGCATTAAGGGCGGGGCTGGAGCATAACGGCTATGAAGTAATGCTGGCAGCCAATGGTGAGGAAGGCTTGGATGTTGCTGCATTGAAAATTCCAGATTTATTGATTTTGGACTTGGCTCTTCCAGGTACAGATGGATTCACCGTTTTGAAGCAATTACGTGAATGGTCGAAGATCCCTGTCATCGTTCTTACGGTTCGAGAGGGCGAAGAAGAAAAAATAAAAGCCCTAGATCTTGGTGCGGACGACTATTTGATCAAACCTTTTGGTCTGGGAGAATTGCTTGCCCGCATGCGAGCGGTATTGCGCCGTGCCAACAGCGAAGAGAAAGAGGCAGAATCAACTTTCTCATATCAGGGACTTTTTGTTGATATGGCGAAGAGATTGGTTTCTATAGACGAAATGGAAGTGCATCTCACGCCTAAAGAGTACGACCTGCTCAAATACATGATTTTGCAGCCAAACAGAGTCCTCACCCACAGGCAATTGCTGACAAAGGTGTGGGGACCGGAGTACAGCGAAGATCACCATACGTTAAGAGTGCACATCGCCAATCTGAGAAACAAGATCGAAACTCACCCGGAACGGCCGCGTCTAATTCACACTGAAATGCGTATTGGATACAGATTCCGAGTCGACCAATAACCCGTCGCTGCCGGCTCACCCGGCTAACACCTTCAAGCCGCTGGTAGATAATGCCAATGAAAAAAGACCGTTAACGGTCTTTTTTCCAGCCACTGCTAGCCTGAAAATAAATAGGCAGGGGTGAGGCTTTCTGGTCCGCCGTGCCCTCTCAAGGATGTGCTGAAACCTATTTATAGGTTTGGCGAAGGCTTGTAAAGGGTAAATATTGTGGGGGTCTGGAGGCTTTTACTATGACTAGCAGTGAAAGACGAAACACAATGACGCTTGAGGATATAAGCGCTTATTGGCGTCATTTGCGCAGTTCTGGTGAGCAGCCTAATTTGCACAGAGTGCTCGAATCGATTAAGACTATCGACACCGCCTTTGCAGGCGCGGCAAGCGTTCTCAGTCATCATTTATCTCCGGATGCCTGGTGCCACCTGCGCGACGATCTGTTCAATTTACTGATTGCATCTTTTCCGGGCTATTTCCTTATTTATGAAGAAGGCAGCGAAGTGCCCAGGGACTCGGCGGCACCCTGGCCCAATTCGGGCACTGTCGAGTTCTACCCTGAGCAGGCTAATCGCCGCTCAGATGTGTACAGAGCCGAATTACGACGAGTTCATCCCGCGATTGCTCTAAGTCTTCGCTGGTGCCTGGCGGACAATCGCAGTACAACCAGACCTGAAGATTTCGAGAGCTTTTTCAGTCAACTCAGGACCTACGAAACCGAAGATGAAGAAGCGGAAGCAAGAAAATTGCTGGACCGCCTTTTTGCGCTCTGCGAAGACGAAGCGATCAAGTCGAAGAAAATAGCTCACCGCCGATGGTGGCAGATTTGCTCAGAGGCGAATGGCACGAGCGACAAACGTTTGAAAAACGAGCTAAAGCGGCAGCTTTCAGAACTGCAAATGGTTTGGGGCGCTCCCAGTTAGCTTAGGTTCAGCATTTTGCAAGCAGCCAAAACCAGAAAGTGTTATATGCACTCTGTTCTGCACGATTCAAGTGCGCGCCGAGTATCGAAATGCCTTTGCAATTATTTTTCTGGATAATCGGGTTGTTTACGAGAAGTTCACGCTGTTTATCCTAAATTGGGGATACCCAATTGAAATCCGCTTACTACGGACCAGATTCTATGTTTACCAGCGCAAATCTTGCAGCCGCTCGCATATCAGCTCTAGAGAGCTACGATTGCTTTAAACCGAAGGTTGAAGCACAAACTGACGACTCTGTTCACGCAAAGACCTTGGGCAAGGGTCGTCATGGCAAGAAACCCTTAGGCTCAGCACTTGTATCCGTAGCAGCGTTGATCTCGAAGTTGGACGAAGAACAGCCAACACAATGGGAAAGTCGTTCGGCTCCGACATTACAGCTACGCCCCATCAAAAAGCCCGATGAAGCATTGAAACTCTTCCTTCAGAAGGTAGAGAAGCACAGAGTCACCAGAGAGAGCACACTTCCTGAAACAGCTCATGTCCCCAGTCCGGTAGACTATGAATTCCAGACCGTCACTTTAGACAGAGTGCCCGCCGTCGAGCGTGAAGTCAGAAGAACCGCATATTCATTGCTAATGAAGCATTGCGGGACGGGAAGAGATTTTGTCACAGCCTCCGACAATCGCTTCAATGCCTCAACCAGCATCCTTGCTGCAAGAGCAGAGGCAATTCTTATGGCTGAGCGTCTTTTGCGCAGAGTCGAAAACGGTTTTAGCGTCAATACATTCGCGTGGACTTTGACGACTCCAAGCACAGAAAACACTGCAGCACTTTTCGAATCCTGTCGCACACCACAAAGCGTCAAAGTGACCGTGCAGGACTGTCAGCTTTACGCTCAAGAACAATGTTCAATGAAGGAAGCAAGAATGCAAAAACTCCTTGATGAAGTAAGCGCCGAAATTACACACGACTCCAATAAGACAGTTAAAAAGGAATTGGGCGTTCTTCCACGCCTGATCACAGGGATTCTTGAATCGGCTGAGCGCTTGCCTCGGTTAAATGTGGCTGACGTACCAGTAAACGCCATGTCGGCGGCTACATCAATTAGTTAGCGCCCCGCTTCAAATTTACTAAATCATCAAATCTAGGTCGTAGAAAAAAGGTCGTTAACGGTCTTTTTTCCAAATGCCAGAAAAAAGACCGTTAACGACCTTTTTTCCAAACCCCTACGTTCGGGGGCGGAAATTTTGTCGATGGGGATAGGCCTTCGCCTAAAGACGCGAGTACTGCGACCAGGAAACTTGAGCTTCGTTTTCTTTACCCAGCGCTTTTTGCACTTCACTCAGAACTTTGTATGCAGGACGGTACAGACGGTTCAAGCTGGCCGAACGAGCGAGTGCCGCTTCCGCTTCGGTTAGCCGCCCGACCATTCTCAGGCAAAGCCCCATGTTGAAAAAAGCTTCGTACATTGATTTGGCGTCTATCGCCTTCTGGTAACAGACGATTGCCTCCTCAAGCCGACCGGAAAGGTGTTCTTGGTAGCCTTTTTCAAAATGTTGCCTGGCGGACAAATCCGAACCGGAAGATAGGGTTGGCAACGCCGACGGCGGAATTGCCGCACCGTCTTCATCTCTTGTTGGCCTGCCGGTCTCTCTTGTCATCCTTCCCTCTATTAACTACCGCTTTGAAAGCATCACTTGGAGTTGCGTTTTAACAATACCTTGTTGAGAGCCTCCTCGACGTCTAAGCGAAATTCTGTTGCGGTTTGGTAACGTTCGTCGGGTTCTTTTCTGAGAGCCTTGGCAATAATTGCATCAAAAGGCGTGCCTTCAGCAAAGTCATCATTATGAAACGACAATGGCGGAGGCGGCTCGAGCAAATGCTTCATCAAAATTCCCTCGGCACTCTCCCCTTCGAATGGAACTCTTCCAGTCAGAGTTTCATACAGAATAATGCCCAATGCATAGAGGTCGGTCCTTATGTCTAAAGGCTTGTCTTTCAACTGTTCTGGTGCAATATACTCCGGAGTACCAACCATTTTGCCGGTTTTCGTTAGACGCTTTGCTCCCTGAACCAGATGGGAAATACCAAAGTCAACGATTTTGACCCAATCGGGTCTGTCACTGCGATCTTGCAAAAGTATATTGTCTGGCTTCAAATCCCGATGGATGATCCCGACGCTGTGCGCTTCTTGCAGCCCCCGGCAAATCTGGATAATGATACCGGCAGCGGTAGCAAACGGAAGAGCTCCCTGACGCGCGATCTTATCTCCCAGAGACTCCCCTTTGATGTATTCCATCACAAGATAGGGTTCTTTTTCGTTCAGTACACCGTAATCGAAAACAGTGACTATATTTGGGTGAGCGAGTTTGGCCGTTGTTTTACTCTCGCGCTCAAAACGCTCAACGGCATTCTTGTTAGACAAAAGCCAGCCTTGCATGACCTTGATCACAACCAGGCGTTCCATTTTGGTGTGATAAGCCTTGTAGACGATGGCCATGCCGCCTTCGCCGAGAATGGACTGAACTTCGTATTTACCCTCGATTTTCTTGCCAATCAAGTTATGGAAAAGACCGGTATTTTCATCGTCAAAGGTCTCTGCCATCTGAGTGGGCTTGCGAGGCTCACCCTGATTGCGCCCGAAATCGCCGGAGCGCGCCAGCTCTTCATCAATGGGCGGAGCTGTATCGGTCAAATCTGCAGGTGTTGTCGGCACTTGCGAAGCTGACATTGGTGAAACAGGCTCAGGAGCCGATCTAGGTGCTTGGGGAGGTGCAAAACCGGCCGGAGCTGCAAATGGCGATGGTTTAATTTCGCCAGCATCAAACCTTATTTCTACTAACTTTGAGGCATCCGCCGGGCAAAACTGTGCATAGGCTGGATATTGCTTGCCACACTTAGCGCATTGTTTGCCTATAGTGCCATTGCCTTTGTTTTCCGCCAGATCGTCGACCCTTGTTCCATCAAAACCACAAAACTTGGCGCCAAAAGGCAATGCGCGCTTGCAACTCGCGCACACCTTTGCGTTTTCGGCCTGACCCGACCCTTTCATATGAAAAAAACTCCCTCTCCTATGTATTTTCCCTTAATTGCAAACATTTGCCAGATGCAATATCGGTCAAATATGTCGAGGTGGTAAAGAGATCTTCTTTGGATAACCGAGAATTGAGGCATGCGTCGCGTCAAATTTAAAAGGTGCAAAGTAAACGGTTTCGAATCCATGTCCTTCCATGCGCAACCGGTAACTCTTTTCATTCAACAGATTGTCGACTACAAGCGTTCCTTTTGAGCTGGTTTCGCCAATGATAAAGTCTTTGCCCTCAAGACTTTCAATCAATACCGTCATTCCCGGCATTTCTGTGTAAATCGCCAAGCCCTGTCCCGGCAAGCAAAAACGAGCAGCCTGTACTAGCGCTCCGGACTGAAAAGCCAAACCTGCAAGCACAAGACCAAGAACGGCCCCGGCACAAGCCCAGACAACTGTGCCACCGGATTTTTTTGCAGACTTTTCTTGTGCGCGAAGGCGATCTTGAGCAACCTGAGCGCTCACTGCCTTAACGCGATTTCTGGTTACGCTCTGCACAGCAGGCGGGCGCGTTGTGGACATCACAGGCGTATGCTTGGCGTCTCTTAAATTGCTAATTTCAATAGAATCGCGTGAGACTCCTTGCGAAGTATTAGCTCCGCAATGGATGCAAAAACTGTCATTCAGCTCATCAAAGCGGCCGCAACTGACACAGGTCCTATCGGCGCGTTTGGCTTTAGCCGCGTTAAGCACCGTTCCGCAAAAAATGCAGAAATGCATGGACCCGTCATTCTGCTTTTTGCAAGCCGGACAGTTAGTTGTTGTATTGGCGCCACGAGACATGTAGCGATTGTACCAAGGTCTTAGCTTGATGCCAGATCTATATCCAAGTCTTCTGCTTGTTCTGCAATCTGACCGGCTTCCAAGAGTGCCAGAGCTTCATTAATTGCTTCCATGCCCTGTTCGGGATCGAAGCTATGCGTTGAATATGCTGGTTGAAGAGCCAGTTTGCCAAAAGCGAGTCCGATTTCTTCGGCCGAAGCGTGGCAGAAATCGGCGATGGCGCTGCGCTGCTCCTTAATAGAAACAGCAATCGCCACAGCAACTTTATTTGAAACTATTGCGCTAACTGCATCTTTCGCGCTCTGCCCACTGACTACGGCGTCAATAATTTGCTTTACTTTGGCTGGTGCTGCGGTTTTTAAACGCTCTTCAACTTCCAGCTTCGTCAAACGCTTGATCAATTCACGTCTAAATTCAGGCGTCTCCGGCTGACCGCCAAATTCTTCACCGGCTTTCTTTATCTCGTGTCTGATACGATCGCGGCTCAATGCCGGAAATTTCTCGACCAGTTTTTGAGTAAAGCGCAATGTTCGGACTTCCCAGACACCGCTAGATTGCAGTATCTGCGAGAGTTTTGTCCACGGCTTCTCGGCAGAAACTTTCAAGAATGACTCGCGCACGGCTTCTTTGCTGGCGATGGCAGTAACGATTTGCTTTTGGCGAGCCATAATCATTTGCTGCCTGTTTGTCAAGAAGCGCGCCAGCTCTGCCTCATCAGGAATGTGCTTGAGGTTTTGACCAAAATCTACAACCGGCGCATGGACAAGCGCCACAAGAGTTTTCTCCAGGTCAAACGAGGGGTCGATGTTGACTCGTACATGTACATAGTCGTCATTACCGGCTTTATCTTCTTGAGCGAGGAAACTTCCCGGTCCCAAATGGGCCACGACTTGCCCGCTATGACCGCTCAATTGCACAACCAGTGTGCCTGCCGATAAATAAGGTGTTCCGATTAGCAAACGCGGAACCGAAACAAAACCATCTTGAGATAGCGGTCGCACATCTATTTCGCGTCCATTTACGCCAATTCCATTTACGCCGGCGGCAGAAACGAGCGCGTCGATTTCAGTCAATGTATTGGCGGCCTCGACAACCAGGTCCACTTCAGGATCTATGGAGAGGATCGATTCCTCTGCAATCAAGCGGGACAGCTCATTAGCCAGAGAGGCTCCGAGCGAGCGCACCTTTACTTGAGCCATGCGGGCTACTTCCGGGCAAATCTCTACTTTGCTAGCCATCTCACAAACCCTCTAGTTACAGTCCCAGTTGGAGGCGCGTGTCCTTCCACAGGTAGGTCAACGGGCAAGCCCGGAAAATTAGTCGGAAAAAATCCCCAAACAAAAATTTTGTCGCAATACCGGCTCCTTGCTAAGGTCGATCTGCAGATAATCCTCAAGTTCCGCCCAGGTGCCGAATGGCCGCCCTCTTTCAATGCGCTTTGCCAACCCAGACTCAAGACCTGCCTTAACTAGTTCATCCAGCGGCGCCGAATTTATATCTTTGCGTTTACCGCCCTCAATAACGACTTTCAGTACACAGCCGCGGCTTAGCGCGTTTTTCAAAGCGTTTTCTGTTAACAAATTCAGCTCGACTAGATTAGATAGATGCGCAAAGGGGCGTCTTTCGCAAACTTTCTGGGCTGTCTCTTTGTTCAACCCGAGGATATCCATGAGATCGCGATTAGTAGCCGAATTGATATCCACCGGAACAAATGCAGCCACAGCACCTTTTGCTTCGAGTTCCTGCAGTCTTTGTTCTTTCAATATTGATTTTTCTACCAGCTCGAGAAGGCGCCGGTATTGCCTCTGCAGAATCAAGCGCTCAACTTCGCTTTCGGTCATACCAAGCTGCTGATTGAGTTCTCGGCGCGAGGCCCGATTGACATTCGTTTCTCTTTGCCAGCAATCGGCGATGCCAGGCAGGTTTTGCCTGATTCCTTCTCGCACCATCGACAGCCCTTTGTCCAGCAAAACCTGGCATCGAGCTATTTTTCTTGCTTGCGTCTCGCCCGGCAACTGAAGAATATCGCAGCATTCTCTCATCGTCAGCTCTTTTCCAGCTGTCGAGAATTTCGTAAGACCAAGCCCGAACATACAGTCAACCACTTCCAGAGGCTCTTTCTGGTTCTTCTTATCGGCGAGCATTTTTTCAAGCATGTCTCGCAACTGGTTAAGCTGACCTACCTGTTCGCCTGATAGAGCTTGGTTTTCGGGCATATACTGGCTGTCGTCGGCAGTATTCTGGCGTGGGTCTTCCTGCTCGGGATCGAGATTCAAATCCTGCAGGGTACTCTTTTCCCAGTCCCACTCTTCTCGAATATAGTCGATTACTTGATTATGCACGGAGCGTTGAACATAAGCAGGCAAGAGCACTTTGAAGCCATCTTCAGCTTGCGAAAGCAGATGCTTGCGCACAGCACCCTCGAGTTTTTCAGCCAGCTCCGTAGCAATTGATAATGCGTGTCGCTTTTGCTCATCTGCAGCAACGCGGCGCTGAACGAAAAACCTCTTCAAATTCTGGTTATTACCAACCATTTTTGCTGCCACAGGCTGCAAATAAAAATTCCGGACCAGGACAAGAAACTTTTCACGGTCCTCTTTGAGCGATTGAGCTTTCTTGTAAAGCGCCTTGGCTCCAAGCCGTTCGAAAAGCTCAAAAAGCCCAACGCTTTTAGGTTTTTGGGCATGCGAGCCCGCTACTGTTTTGACATCTGCAAAACCGGCATCTTTTGAAAGCGAATCGAAGATCTGACGCCAATCCGGCGCAATATCGAGCAATTCTTCAATTTGTCCCTGACTAGTCAGCACTTCGACCTCGGATGCCCGAACTTATCAAGATAAGCTCCGTCCCACTACAGTTCGTAAGATCATATCGTCTTAAGGCAAAACGTAGTGCACACGGACGTCTGCCAGGTAAGAATTGGCAATCAAATATGACAAGGTTATGACCCGAAGACCCGGCAATCACTTATAATCTCGTAAATAGCTTCCCGATCCGGTCTGCCGGCCGAGAATTCCAAGGGAAGCGCATGGCTAGACTAGAAAGGACTTGGGTCTAAGTACCTCTCATGGACAATCAGCACAAGACAAGCGGGGTGCCCGAAAATCCTGATGTCTTCAGTGCCGCACTAGCCAACGTGATAAGGCTGGACGGCGATAAAGAGACAATCATTGGTCAAGCCTGGAAGGCAGCGCCAAATCTGCTTGTTACTTGTGGTCACGTAGTAGAGCCTTTCGCTTCCTCAAGCAAATCGTTGCAGATCAAATTCCCGTCATCAGGAAACCGCTATGCCGTAAGAGAAGTGCGGCTTCATCCAAATTTCGGCAGGCAAGCCGACCAACTAGTAACTTTTGATGCTGCCATATTGCTGGTCGATCTTTCGGGCCCTGAGCGAGAAGCAAATGCTTTGCCGATCACCTACGGAAAAGAACTGAAGAACTTCCAACCTCTTTCTGCAATCAGGTATCCTGTGCATCTCGGGCAGTACACCTCAGCGCCTGCGCCACTTGCGCAATTAGGACGCATGCTGGGCGAACTGAGGCGTTCGGACAACTATCACATCCTGCATGACCTTGCGCTTGCGCCAGGCGATTCCGGCTCTCCTATATTTGACGATACTTCAGTAGTGGCAATGCACTGCGGCGACACCGCCAGTCTTCCTGGTCTCAATTTGCCTACAACGTCAATAAGATTAGCTCTCTGGGTGGACTCCTTGAAGGATTTGGGCGTCGAAGAGAATCTCAAAATGGCTCGCCCAAGGTCGGCGAGAGTAGCGGCTTCACCTGTTTTAGCATTCTGTCTGGCGGCAATTGTCGTGTTTCTCGTTGGTAGCAGCCTTCTGGCCAAACCTCTGGTAGATTCGTGGACCACGGCACAACCTCCAATCATGCCCATCTCGATAAGTTTTAACAAGCCACGCACGGACTACTATGTTGGCGAGCCTCTAATTATCCAATTCTCGACCAATTCTGATTGTTTCGTCCATTTATTTGAAATTGACCGCGACAAGGTCACTCTCATCTATCCGGAAGCGGGCAGTCAGGTCATAAACAAGGCGGGTCATCAGGCTTATGTAAAAACGATCGGCGACCGACCGATTGGCGTAGGCAAAGAGCCTTCGAAGTTTCTCTGGGTAGTCCTCCTAAATTCGAAGGACCGTTTGTTAGAGGACAAGGACCGCAAGCAGAGCGATGACAACATTGGTTTGCTTAACATCAGTACAGACGAACTGATGGATAGAATTGATAGGATAGCTAAGGACGATCCGCAGGGCATCCTGCATGTTGCTATGGATGGTCCTATAGCGACAAAACCGGCGCCTACTCAAAACAAGAGCAGTGCGGATTCGGGTCAAACTCGGTAAATCACTCTTTTATCAATTGATTTCTGTTTCTAAAGCAGTGCAATTGACCAGAGAGATTAATTGCAGAGATTGATTTGAAACTGAGATCTGATCACTGGAAAATGTTTGTTCAGGAGTCGGTATTCGAGCCAGATCCATATCCATATCGGATCAAATTTGAGGAAAGCGGCATGAGAGCAGCAATTCGGAATCTAGTATTTGCACAAGCATTGGCGGTAGCTTTTACTCTTACTATCGGCAGCGGTGTTTCCTTTGCTGAAAACGCCAAGGACGAGCCCACAGCCGAGGATTTGAAAAACTCCAAAGAGCGGAACGTAATTCTTTTACCACGCCAGACTTTCACTCGCACCGAAACAAAGCCAGCGCATATAACCGGACACACTGCAAAAACAACAACTCCTGTAAAAGCGGCTAAAAAGCCCTCCTCGGTGCAGGCAAAGATTTCGCCCGCCCATGCACCTCAGGCTAACAAGTCTTCTAAGTCTGCACCAGTGATAAACACCTCTAATGCACCTGCATCTGCCGATTCGATAATCAATGTTTGGCTCGACAAAAAAGGGGTTACTCCACAATATAAAGCTGGCGACAAGATGAAGATCAATGTTTCAGCCACACAAGATTGCAACGTCATGATTTTTGATTTCGACGGGCGCGGCAAATTGACCCAGCTTTACCCAAATGAGTATCAACAAAAAACACTTCTTAGAGCTGGTGATACTATCACTTTTGGAGGCGCAGATAGTCCATTCGACTATCAGGTTAGTTTGCCCAAAGGCAGCAATCATTCTGTCGAACGAATTTTTGTGTACGCTTATCCGGTTGCCGAAAAACCACTTTCCATAGCCCTCAGCAATGAAGACGGCACGCCGTTTCGATCGGGTGAAATGACGCTTGCTCAATACAAAAAAATGGTTGCTGAGTCGAAAGTCTTCTTCAACAGCGCAAACAAGGATGCGCAAGTAAGTGGTGAGCGCGATGTAAAAATCGTTCCGAAAGCTTCTTCTGCGGCTCCTGCACTGAAGCTAGTCTCAGCAGAAGACGATAAAGCGGGGCAACCAAACAAGAAAGAGGTTAGCTTCACTATTCTTGGCGAATAAAATCACTCATCGATTTTTCTGCTCTGCAAAACCGTCCCAAATCGGGGCGGTTTTCTGCTTCATAGCCAGCATGCATCAACCCTGCGCATGTAGGACTATTTTTTCGGAATTCTGCCGTAACCAAACAGCATCCAAAATCAAAAGGCACTATATACAGTGCCCTTTGACTTCTGAGTTTTTTTGTGTTTTCGTTTCGCGCAAGGTTCCTCAGACAATAAGTATCGAGCCAGTAATCTTTCTAATAACCTGCGCGTCCCATTTGAAGGCGCAAAATCAGATCGGCATTAAGAATGCTGCCGGTGTATCTGTCGCTGTGAACAAAGTGGTCGAATGCGGCAGGAAAGTCGGTTTGAGCGAGTGCAATTTCCTCAGGGCTGTAATATCCGACAAAACCTTCACATGTGTAAGCTGGCTGGTAGCCTTCGCCTGGAGGCGGGGGCAAATTCTGGGTTCCAGAACCGGGAGCGCCCGAAGCCGAACCGGTCATTACCGGAAGTCCATCTGGGAAGCCATCAGCAGCTGAGCGTCCTCTTTCACCAGACTGCGTCCATTCATTTTGGTGAAACTCATCGCCACCCCATGCGTCCGGCAGGTAGCTGCCGTGACCGGTGGTGAGCCCACTGTCTCTCTCGTCCATGATTCCGGAGTTGATTCTGTGGACCTTGCTGAATCCCATATATGGAGGCAAACCGTATGTCCCCTCGTCTCCATAGATATGCGCGGCGTGCTGTTTGGCTTCTTTGACGAAGCTATCCGTGCGAGTTGGGGGTAGTCCATTTCTCCAGTCCGAGGGGAAGCTCGCCTGATACTGAGCATTGGCTTGAGCCTGTGCTATCACCCTTGCTCTGGTCTGATTTCCCCTGGCTTGCCCGGACCGCGCTTGCATCGTGCTTTGAGGGGCAAATTGAGTACGCTGGTAATTGCCAAAACCCTGAGCCTGAACGGCTGCTGTGCACATAGTACATAGGGCGACCAACACAGTTAGAATCGAGACCTTCAAGTTCATGCCAAACCTCAAAAGCTGCTGCCTGTACATATCCGGCACTTTAGATGTTGTCATTGGCGAGATGTGGGCGAAATTTTGGCAAATTATGGGCAAGCCCAAAAATGATCAGATGAAATGATAGATTGAGCGATCGTAAGACTAGATCTCTGAGCACCAATGACTCTTTCTCTAGGAAAAAAAGCTCTGATACTGGTGACAGTGCCTTTAGTATTTGAGCTTGGCTTCGTGGCGGGATTTGCCTATCTTGTCAATCAAGTGGACAAAGAAAGAGCGCGCGAGGCGCACGCAAGAGATGTTGCCGGACATTTAAACGTACTGCTTCGATTGGTCATGGAGCGAAGCTCATCTCTTATCGTTTCTCACTTCACCAGCCGAGAGACATTCCGCCGTCGAGCCGATCTTGCCAAGAAGCGCTTTTACAAAGAGAAGGAGATAATTACCAGTCTTGTAGCCGAAAACCCCCATGAGAAAGAAGCCTGGGACAAAATCTACAAACTAATGGACGAGGGCGATCGATTTTTCGATCATGCCAAAACAATGGTGGACATCGGCAATAAGCTCGCGGCAGGCATGGAGATGGTAAAGGTCAACCGGCTCATGGCGGATATCTTCCAAGCCATCGACCACCTCGTAGAAGAACAAGAAGCAGAGACGCAAGAAACCAAAAGGAAGCAAGCCGAAGTACGAGGACAAATTGAGATTCTTATCTATGCAGCGGTCTTTCTAAATGTTCTGCTTGCAGTCTATTTGGCCATTTCATTCAACCGAAGTACGGCGCTCCGGCTCAAAGTGGTGCTAGACAACACTTACAAACTCGCATCACAAAAGCCTCTTTCAGCTCCACTTCGAGGCGATGACGAATTGGCTCACCTCGATAGAACTTTTCGCAAGATGGCCGACGCACTAGCTTCTATGAGGCGCAAAGAAACAGCGATTCTTACAAGTGCAGCCGACATCATATGTTCGCTTGATGAAGAGAGACGATTTACACAGGCTAATCCAGCGGCTTTCAGACAGTGGGGCTACGACATCGATGATCTTATCGGAAGGCGCCTTGATCAATTGCTCGACCAGGAAGAACTGCAGCCCTCGATCGATCAAGTGAACAGCATCATCGAGACAAAAGGGCATGGAGCATTTACAAATCGGATTGTGACTGAAAGCGGCGCAAAGCGAGATTGTGAGTGGTCTGTCGTTTGGTCGAACGAAGAAAAATCATTGATGTGTGTTGTGCACGATATTACGGAGCGTAAGCAAATCGACCAGATGAAACGCGATTTCGTGGCTATGGTTAGTCACGATTTACGCACACCACTGACTTCGATTCAGATGGTTCATTCGTTGTTGGCTGCTGGTGCCTACGGAGAGCTCTCGGATGATGGAAAAGAGAGTGTGGAAGGAGCACAGGACTGCTGTGATCGTTTAATCACTCTAGTAAATGACTTACTTGATGTAGAGCGCATGGAATCGGGACGCATGGATTTAACTCTCGATTCAGTATTACTGAGCGAAATTATAAAGCCGTCAGTAAACATGGTTGCAAATGCCATAAAGCAAAAGCGAATCGACTTAAAGCTTGACACGACAATAGATCCAACTGTCACAGCAGACAAAGAGAGAATGATTCAAGTGCTCATCAACTTGATTTCAAATGCAGTCAAATTTTCACCAGAAAATTCCACTCTTCAAATCTCAACTGAGACTGACTACTCTTTTGCCATCATAAAGGTAAAGGACGAAGGAAGGGGGGTTCCAGAAAGTATGCGAGCTTCAATCTTCGAGCGCTTCAAACAAGTCAAAAAATCAGACTCCAGAGACAGAAAAGGTAGTGGACTCGGGCTAGCTATTTCTAAAGCAATTGTCGAATTGCACGGCGGACAAATAGGAGTGAATTCTGAAGAAGGCAAAGGAAGTACCTTCTACTTCAGTCTTCCGCTTGCTAATTCAAAGAACACAGAACAAACATAAGATAATATTGTTGCAGGTACCAGCGAGCAATCTTTGTGGCCAAGATACTAATTGTTGAAGATGATTTGCAGCTGTCCAAGCTTGTGCGCGACTGGCTAAAGCTTGAAAGGCACGAGGTAGAGGTCGTCAACGACGGACAAGAAGGTCTAAATCGTCTAAAGGCCTACGAATACGATCTGATCGTTCTAGATCTCGAATTACCGGTCATTGGCGGTATGGAAATTTTGCGAGAGTTCCGTTCGACCGGCAAAAAAACACCAGTCCTCATTCTCACTGGTCGCTCTACGGTCGACGACAAAGAGGTTGGTCTCGATTCCGGTGCGGATGACTATCTCACAAAACCATTTCATGCCAAAGAACTCACTGCTCGTATTCGGGCTCTCATGCGTCGTGTTAGCGGTCAAATGGGCACAGTCCTCAAATCAGGAAATATAGAATTGGATCGCGCAGCATTTACAGTCAAACGTGGCGGTGTTGAAGTTAAACTCGTCCCAAAAGAATTTGCGCTTCTGGAATTCCTAATGCGCAATCCCGGCACAGTCTTTCCTCCTGATGCACTGCTCAATAGAGTCTGGTCGAACGAATCCGACGCTACAGTCGAAGCACTAACCACGTGTATCAAACGCCTGCGCAAGAAACTGGACACCGAAGGACAGGAATCAATAATCCGCAATGTCCACGGAGTCGGGTACGGTCTCCGCGCCGACCTCAACAATTAGTCAAACCAGAAAGTGAGGTTTAGAAAAAAGGTCGTTAACGGCCTTTTTTCTAAACCACCAACATTTGGGTTTGAAATTTTCGGTTGTCAGTAAAAAAAATTTTTTGAACTTTTTGCACGCGGAACTCGTATTACCAGATATGAGTGCAAGGAAGTTTCAAAATGGTTGATTCTGATCGTTCGAAAGCTAATTGGGAAAAGGCATTGCGTGCAATGCCTGAAATCGAAGCCAAGCTTGGAACAGAATCGAATTGCGAATTAATCGCCTTATCTGCTTGCGCAAAAAGAACCACCATTTATTGTCCACGACGCGAATGTGGATTTCTCAATTCAATTCCGAATAATAGTAAGCGAGTTTTTCCCTGTGGTGGATGCAGCAAAAATATTTCCATAACGGCCGAAACTTACTTCCATAAGGTTCAAAAATTCAAGCCTCGATTAATCATGATGGAGTTATATGAAAGAGGAATTGTTCTCAGCGCTAATCAGCTAGCAAAGCTAACAGGTGTCTCAACTGACACTGCAAGCAGAACATTAAAGAGACTTGCACTTATGGCAATCAGCGAAATAAGAAATCTAGGCATAGAGATTGCTTCCGCTCTTTGCGCTGATGCCGTCTGTCGACGAACTACAAAAACGCCCGCAGGCGAACCACCAATAGCAGAGGAGGCTTTACTTCAACTTGATGCAAATAGACAGAAGAATGAATCCTCCAGTCTCGAAATGCTAGATATTAGTGAAGAAGAAAAACTTGTGTTGCAAGAAATTTCAGAAAGTGGAATTTCCTTCGATCAACTAGCTCAAAAGTTAGCTCTGAGTATCGGTATGCTCAGCGCGACTTTGACTGTTCTTGAGTTAAAGGGTCTTATAGAAAAACAATTTGCAAACAGCTATAAGCGTTCAAAAAAAATGCAGTTTTCAATGACTATGCAGGAAGGTGATTTAGCAATTGAGCACAACGCAAAGTTAGCAAAAACCTTTGTCACATTCGTCAAGGATTTCTTCCAGGGATTGGGAAGAAAATATCTCCAACTCTATTCAACTCTCGATTGGATTGCAAAGGACAGAAGCCGCTGGCCATCAAACTCATTACTTGAATTTTGCGCATCAAATCGATGCGTTTCAGAAGAAGAAATTGAAGAATATGTGACACCGCTGGCATTTTATGTGGTGCCAAATACCCTACGTCCATAGCAAGGGAGGGCTGCGTCTGCAAACCCTCCCTAATAGTCTAGGCTTCAATACTTATATTGTTGCGTCCAATCCTGTCGGATGTTTTTTAGTGATATTGAAGCGCTTACCGACAACATCCCAATCGACATTCTTCATGAAAGCATCGAGATATTTTGCACGATCAATTCCGTAGTCAACCATGTAAGCGTGTTCGTAGACATCTAGAACAAGGAGCGGAACGAAATTCGCCGGTGAACCAATGTTGTGTGTGTCGAGACCAAAGGAATCAATGAATCCACCACGTGTGTTGTATCCAATCACAACCCAACCACGCACGCTCTTACCTGCGGCTTTAAGGAAATCATTGAATTTAGCCATATTTCCCCAACGCTCTTCCATCGCTGACTTGAGATCGCCAGTCGGTTCTCCGCCTTTACCGCCGAGGTTTCCGAAATAAAATTCGTGGTAGATCACACCATTTACAGCAAAACTCTGTTCAACAAGCATTTCACGAATGGGTGAATATGTGGCATTTGCTGAAGCCAATTCAACTTCTTTCAGCTTGCTGCGAAGTTCATTGGCTTTGCCGATGTAGCCCTTGTACAGTTTAAGGTGCTGCTCAATTTGACTTGCCGACAAACCATCCAACTTTCCTTGCAAACCCGAAAAGTCTTTTGCCACGTAAGGTTCGGCTCCGCTTGCTGCTGGCGCAGTTGCTCCGCCGGCTGCCGCAAATGCTGGAGCGACCAGTGCTCCTGCAGCTGCAACTGCACCCATAGTCAAAACTTCTCTTCTTGTAAGTAGCCCTGCTTTGGACACTTCATAGTTACCAATAATTTCCTTGTCTGACTTTCCTGCCATACCGCCTCCTGTTGATAACTCAATTCTTTCTCTGTGCGCCGAGACTGAAAATACAAAACCCCTGTGTATTAATTCAGAGCCGAATTTAGCTTAATTGCTGCTTTCAAGAAGCGCTCTCCAAGACGAAAAGCGCTACCCTTACAAGACGCCTCATAAGAGTTTTTCAGCTTAACACATCAGCTCTACATTAAGCCTGCCGCAAATCGCAAAGAGAAATCACTATGCCCTCTACGAAACCTACACCAACAATGAACGAAGAGAAAAAAGAAAGTACTTCCCTTGCACAGCCAAGCGCTAGCTATAGCCTCACTTTGAGGCTGAAAATTACCAATAGGCCAGGCATGCTTGGCAAGGTTACATCGTTAATTGGTGAAATCGGCGGAGACATCGGCGCAATCGATATCCACGGCGTAGAGAAAGGTCATATCATCCGAGATATTACCGTCAATGTACGCGATTCAGAGCACGGCGAAGAGCTCGTCAAGGCACTTAATACAGTTGAAGGCATTCAAGTAATCAACGTCTCTGATCGAACTTTCTTAATGCATTTGGGCGGAAAGATTCGCATAGCAAATAAAGTTCCGCTGGCAACAAGAGATGATTTGTCTATGGCTTACACGCCAGGCGTAGCCAGGGTTTGCATGGCAATTCATCACGAACCGGAAAACGCATATAAGTTAACAATCAAACGCAATTCCGTAGCCGTGGTTTCAGATGGTACCGCGGTATTGGGATTAGGAAACATTGGGCCAAAAGCAGCGATGCCTGTAATGGAAGGCAAAGCAATGCTCTTTAAAGAGTTCGGGAAAGTCGATGCTTATCCAATTTGCTTAGACACGCAGGACACAGAAGAAATTATCAAAGCAGTCAAATACATTGCCCCCGGATTTGGTGGCATCAATTTGGAAGACATATCAGCTCCAAGATGTTTTGAAATTGAAGCGCGTCTCAAAAAGGAGCTAGATATCCCTGTTTTCCACGATGATCAACATGGAACAGCAGTGGTCGTGCTGGCAGCGCTTATCAATGCCTTGAAAATCGTCGACAAAAAAATGGAGAATCTCAAAGTAATTGTTAGCGGTGTTGGCGCTGCCGGAGTTGCTTGCTCAAAAATTTTGATGTCGGCGGGCGTCAAAAACATTACTGGCTTTGACCGTTCCGGCGCGATTTATAAGGGTCGCACCGAAAACATGAATTCAATGAAGGAATGGTTTGCTGACCATACCAATCCTGAGATGTTAAAAGGATCTCTCAAGGATGCGATGAGGGGTGCCGATCTCTACCTTGGACTATCAGGACCAGGAACAGTAAAAGCTGACTACCTCAAAGACATGGCTAAAGACGCGATTGTTTTTGCTATGGCCAATCCGATTCCAGAAATCATGCCGGAAGAAGCTATGCCTCATGTTCGCATTATGGCGACGGGTCGTTCCGACTATCCAAACCAAATCAATAATGTACTTTGCTTCCCAGGTGTTTTCAGGGGCGCGCTCGACTGTCATGCGACTGACATCAACGAAGAGATGAAGCTCGCAGCCGCTCACGCAATCGCTGCGGTCATCCAAGAAAATGAATTGCACGAAGATTACATAGTGCCTGGCGTATTTAACCAAACAATAGCCCCGTCCGTTGCAAAAGCAGTTGTAGAAGCGGCAAATAGGACAGGGGTTGCCCGCAAGTACAAAGAGAGCTTAATTCCCATTCCTGACGAGCAAATAGAAGCCTGAACGGGGTTTTCCGTCTCTTGACGTAGTAATAGGGTAAGCTTAAGCTGGAATATGGTCTAAGCTAAAAATAGTGATGTTTTACGAGGCTGTTGGCGATGAGTGACGTCGAGCGTAGAAGAAAGCAGCGCGAGTATGAAGCGATGCTTCGCGAAGACAAAGAACGTGAAGAGCGCAAGAAAAAAGAAGCTCGTGAACGCATGCGCATAAAGCAAGATATGGATAGGGCCCGCATTTTGGAAATGGCAGCATCCAAGCAGAAAGAGCGCCGCGAGTATGACCAAAAAGCTATCGAAGCGAAGCAAGAAGCTCACATCAAAGAGCTAGAACGCCTAAAACGAATTGAGTACAGAATATTCAACAACCTTCCGCCAGATCCGGAAGACGAGCTGCCAATAGAAACGTAAATCAGTTCTTCTCTTTTCTAAATAGCCTTATTTGGGCTGGCTCGATTGTAGCCAGCCCTTCTTTAATCGCCTCTTCCACAAAAGGCAAAAACTGCTCGATTTTATCCGGCACATCGATAATTTCAATAACGATCGGGAGATTGGCAGAAATATCTAAAATTTTGCTTGAGTGCATCTGGCTGTGTGCGCCAAATCCAGCAATTCCCCTGACTGCAGTTCCCCCTGCCAAACCATGTTCTTTCGCCTTTTTCAAAAGCCACTCGTACACAGGGACACCTTGATACTTATCGGTTTCACCAACAAATACCCTTAAAACTTGTCCGGTGCTGCCCAGCATTGCTAACCTCCATGTAAGAGTCTGGCAACAATAACGCCCAGCCAGACAAACATCAGCCCTAAAACAACCTGACCCACCGCATTTGCAGTTGCAAAAATGTACTCTCCATCTCTAATGAGCTGGAAAGTCTCAATGCCAAAGCTGGAAAACGTTGTAAAACCACCCAACAAACCTACAAATACAAAGAGGCGCCACTCGCCCTGCAATACTCCGCGGGATTCGGACAATTGCATCAAATAACCAATCACCAAGCAGCCAAGCACGTTAACCACAAACGTCCCCAGGGGGAACATCCAACCGCCGGAAGCTTTGTGCACAAAAGTGCTGCACAAAAACCGAAGAATACCGCCTATTCCGGCACCTATGAATATAACCAAATAGCTCAAAACAGTTCTCAAAAAACCAAATTATTATCGCCCGCCCAAGCTTGGAAAAAAGGTCGTTAACGGTCTTTTTTCCACACACATTACCTGCACCTGCGAAAAGGCAATCAGGCGCCGAAAAATCTTGAAAACGTTAGGGATAAATAAAGGTTGTCAAGTTTTGCGTATGGTTTTGATAGATTAGCAAGTACGAAGGCGTTGACGAAACACCTGACACCAAACAAACCAATCAAAACCAAAACACGAAAGCAACATACATCGTTTTTCCATCGAACCAAAATCTACGATTGAACAACGGCGTATAAGCGAATCAAGTAAAGCATCGCACATAGCAAGTGCGCAGCTGCACTTGATTCGCAGCCGAAAATTACCGCCCGAAGGCAAACCTACCGGCTGGCAATACCCTCTTGGGCTATTGTCCAGCCTCTGGTAGCTTTTTGCCGTCGTCAAATGCATGTGCATCGCGGATGGTGGCAGGATGCTCAGGCAAACCTAGCATTTTGCGCATCTCTGCAAGCAATTCATCACCCTGCTTCACTCTATTTGTACTGCGCAAAAGCATGGCATAGTCTTGCAAGGTATCGATAGAAACTGCTTCATAGCTACGTCTGTCGACTTTTGGATCTGTCTTCTTCTCAGCCAATCTAGCCATTGCTCTCTCATATAGTTTTTCGGCTTCTTGGTATTTTCCTAACACCGTATAGACATCAGCCAACTCGGACTCAAGTTCCGCTCTTTGGAGGGTGTTTTCTTTACCAAGTCCATCCAATTTCTTGATGCCTTTCAGGTAACTAACGGCAGCTAATTCAAACTTCGATGTACCTCTATAGCAGTCAGCAAGATCAGCCAGATCCGCTACCCATTCACGAGTTTCTTCAGCAATCTCAGCTTGACTGGCATGCTGCGCTTTCAATTTAGCAACCGCCCGTTGCGCTAGCGAAACCGACTGGCTAAACAGAGGAATGGCATCTCTAAAATCTGCCTTCTGATAGTTCAATTCAGCAAGATCGCGCAGAGTATTGCGATAACGTTTGTCGTCAGTGCCATAACGTTTTGCTTGAAAAAGAGCGGCGCGCAGAAATTTTTCAGCTTCAGGAAATCGACTGTGTCGCTGATCCATGTACTCTTTTGCTTTTTTAGAATAGTCGTCGTAGAGCGAAGGTGCAGCGTCAGCAGCCAGCATTATGTTTAGGCCGACAGATAAAGACGCCGCAAAATAGAACCATTTGGCTCTGGGGTTTACTTGGCTCATCAATTTTCCATCTCCAATCAATTAACTATCGGCCGGGTCTGAGGCAGGCGGTGGAGGCTCTTCTACAGCATCTCCATAAACTTCTGTCGGCGTCATTTTGCGTCGATTCCTATGCCCGTTCAAGACCAACGCAAAGAAGAAGGCCATAAGCAGAACAGATCCGCCAACTTGTAAGAAATACCAGTGTTGCCCTACAAAGAAAGCCGCTACCAAACCAAGCAATGAGGACACAGCGTAAATAACATAAGCTGTCTTTTTCTGTGAAAGCCCAGTATCCAAAAGTCGATGGTGAATGTGCTGGCGATCAGGCTCGAACACTGATTTGCCACGCGCCGCTCGCCGCACGATAGCCCACGATGTATCGAGCAAAGGGAAGAATAGAATCAGTAGAACAAGAAATGCGGTAGGCACAATCACAGTCGCAGCTGCTGCGCCTTTTATCACGCCTGTTATCGAAATTGCCGCTAAAACAAAACCGACTAAATAGGCTCCTGAATCTCCAAGGAAGATCCGCGCGGGGTTGAAATTCCAACGCAAGAATCCTAATAGCGCTCCAGCCAAGACAGCTGCCATCAACCCGGCATAAGGTTTATCAATGCTGTCTGCCAGCGAAATACTCCAGATTGTCAGTGCCGATATCAGCGACACACCTGCTGCCAATCCGTCCATACCGTCAATTAAGTTGACTGCATTAGCAACACCCACCAACCACAAAATTGTGATTGGCAAAGACAGCAGCCCTAACTGAATAGGCTCACCCGGCATCAGATGCAAGAATCCCCAATCGATAGGCACCCATGCAGTAGGAATTGGTATCGCTCGAATCCGCACACCAAGTGAGTAAGCGGCACCTGCTGCCAAAACCTGGATCACTAGTTTCATTTTTGCAGGCAACGATTCCAAATCGTCAATCAAACCGAGAATGAAGACGATGGTCCCACCTACAGCAATCCCAAGACCGCCTTCGACTATTCGAGCATCTTGTGGAAAACGCCCTGTGATTACAGCCAGAGCTGTAATCGTCAAAATAAAGCTCATATAGATGCCGACGCCACCAAGGCGCGGCACAGCTACCGTGTGAATACGACGTTCGTCGCCGGGCTTATCTACAAGACCCAATTTCAAGGCGCGCTGCCGAATTTCCGGCGTCAACCACCAGCTAACCGCAAGTGCGATTAGAAAGCCAGGAATATGCGTCTCGTCCAGCTTATTCTGCGAGATGAGCACAGTCCAGCCAATGCCGACAAACAGCACCAACAACTGGCAAATAATCGTTCCATATCCAGTTCGCTTTTTAGGTGGCACTACTTTTGTATTCGCTGTTGTTTTGGTTTGACTACTTAGCACGAACCAACTCGTCTTCTGAGCGATAAAGCGGGAAGCGATCGCACAATTCAGAGACTTGCTTGAATATGCGCTCTTGCACCGCTGAATCTTCCGGACTGCGCAATTTCTCGGCAATCAGGCGTCCAACAATCTCCATTTCTGCCACGCCCAATCCGCGCGAAGTCACAGCTGGCGTGCCGATTCTAATTCCGCTGGTTACCATTGGTTTTTCAGGATCATTAGGCACTGCATTCTTGTTTGTGGTGATATGCACAGTCTCAAGAATCGCGCAGGCTTTCTTGCCGGTCATTTTGATCGGTCGAAGATCCACAGTCATAAGGTGATTGTCGGTTCCGCCGGACACAATCGCCAGCCCCTCAGACATGATTGTCTCCGCCAATTTTTTAGCATTGTCGACAATTCGTTTTTGATAAGTCTTGAACTCGGGTTGCAATGCTTCGTGAAAAGCCACTGCTTTAGCCGCAATTACATGCTCTAGAGGACCACCCTGCAAGCCTGGAAAGACAGCTTTGTCTATTTCTTTGGCAAACTCTTCCTGGCACATGGTGACGCCACCGCGCGGTCCGCGCAAGGTTTTGTGAGTAGTCGTAGTGACAAAGTGTGCATGAGGAAACGCGTTCGGATGCAAACCAGCCACAATCAAACCGGCAATGTGAGCAACGTCAGCCATCAAATATGCGCCGACCTCGTCCGCGATTTTACGGAAGCGCTCGAAATCGATTATGCGCGGATAGTTGCTGGCGCCGCAGATGATCAATTTCGGCTTCACTTCTTTGGCGATTTTGAGAACATTGTCGTAATCGATCCTTCCGGTTTCAGGATCAACGCCATAACTATGAACGTTGAACCACTTGCCTGAAAAATTGACCGGAGAACCATGAGTCAAGTGACCACCTTGATCGAGGGCCATTCCCATAATGGTGTCGCCTGGTTGCAACATTGCAAAGAAAACAGCCATATTGGCCTGCGCGCCGCTATGTGGCTGAACATTGGCATGCGGAGCATTAAACAGTTTTTTCAAGCGATCGATTGCTAGTTGCTCGACACTGTCAACAAACTCGCAACCACCGTAATATCGCTTGCCTGGCAGCCCTTCTGCATACTTATTGGTAAGAACAGAACCTTGAGCTTCCAAAACGGCTCTGGAAACGAAGTTTTCGCTCGCGATCAGCTCCAGCCCGTGCCGTTGCCGATTCAACTCTTTGTTGATTTGCTCAAAGACTTCCGGATCAACTTCTTTCAGTCCAGCCACGGCAAAACTCCCTTTTTTGGCAACGTACGGCTTGTATTTTAGCCGCTTCCCATCTTCCTTGTCGGCTACTTGTAAACTCGAAAATCAGTTCCTAACACAAATCTTTCCGGGCTTTGAGTAAAAGGCTAAAGAAAACCACCGCGATTTGCGACCTACTAGCCGCCTAGCACTGTTCTGTCAAATCCCCGGAAACTGCCTGCAGCACGTTCCCACGCCGCCAGCCCTGCTGTTTTCATTGAAACTCCGTTGATACTTTTGCGAATTTAAATGGAAGCTGCCAGCTATGTGTTGCAAAGAATTTGCAATATTTCACCTCTAGCTTTGGAGTGTGGGCTCCGCTTACCAAAAACCACCAGATGACAGAAACTCAGCAAAAAAATGACGCACCCGCTAAGGTTCGGGATACGCCCGAGTCCGAAGTAGCCGTAAGCTCGCCTTTGTCAGACAAAGAGCTGACATCGACTTACAACGATGTGTCTAAGCTGGCAGAAAAGTACAAGCCTACCGATAGTTTCAATCTTGCAGATATCAATTCTTGGGGCGACATATACGGTAGGGGTGCAGAATTAGCCCGATCACTACGCGGAACGCCATATGCCGCAGCCTTCAGCCAATTGGGTCTCGGTATTGACGGCGAAGCAGAGACGCAAGAAGGCTTGGGCAGTCAACAAAAGAAGGGTGGCCAAGTCGAAAACGGCGAACAGAGAGGTTCACTAGATAAGACTAAGGCAGCCGGCGTTGATGCAAAAATTGGCGATACTAAAGTCGATGAGAAGACAAAATCTGGTGAGACAGCCGGTTTAGACAAAACAAAGGTCGCCGACAAAATCGATCGACCTGAGTTAAATAAAGAACTCGTCCTCAGCGACTATAGCGATACTTTACGGCGGGCCGGCTTTTCAGAGGCAGAAGCACAGCGCGTCACAGAAAACACTTATGCACGCCTGAAGAAAGAAGAGTCGGAAGGACACCTTAAAGGCAGTGCTGAAGAGCAAATGCAGCGCATGAATACTGCGCACAAAGAAATCCTGGATAAGCCGCAGGGTGGCAGACTGACTGACGGACAGGTAGATTACTTGACTGCCAGCGATCGCAAAAACATAGTCAAAGACTCGGCTATGCGCACTGAGAATCCGGATAAATATGTCAATCAAGGTCAACACATGACCTGTGCTTTGCACTCAATGGGCAAGCAAGAATTGGAAGCCGGCGATCCTGCCAACGTCGCCGAACGAACCAGAGATCTCGTCAATAACGGCTACACAATTGCCAAAGAGCAAGACCGAACCGGTCCTAACGGCGAAACTATCCCAGGTAAAGAAAGGGTAGTTCAAGTAGATTCCCTCAGTCTCAAACCTGACTTCGAAGCCAGCCGCACGGTCAATTCACAGAATTACGGCGACAATGGCAAGCAAGGTCCGGCCGGGCAAGTTTATGCTGCTTTTGCCGGTCAACTAGCTGCCGACCTCAAATCAGAGCGCGAAGGCGGCAAGACTTCTGCCGAAGGTATACATAACGCCTCTAACGTATACATGGCTGCTCATGCCAACGAGCGCGGTGCACGCTCCAGTCAAACATCGACAAATGAAGGCGTTTTTTCAAGAGATGGCAAAGGCGGATTGCACTATGAAGGCGACGGACCGCAAGTCGGTATCTGGGATGTCGCACATCTCAACCGAGCCAATGGCGGCGCGGATGGTGCGGTGTTTGCCAGCGCCAGCTTGTTCAGAGACGGCAAAGGTGAAGCGCCTCCGCCAGGATACCCGCCCGATCTCAAAATCAGCACTTTTAAAAATACTGATGAATTAAGGCAAAAACTGTCAGACTTCCAGAAAGAAACCGGACAATCAGGTCAACTTGGTGTCAACGCGCCATTCTTGCCCGGAGGCGGCAGAAACGGTCATGGAATGCATGCCATGAACATCAGCCTCAACAGCGACGGTTCTTTCAGACTAGATAACAACTGGGGCGCCAAAAACGATCTCGGACGCGTCAGCGACAGGGACGTAGACATCGCGACAAATAAGGCAAATTGGAATGTCCCAGGCGGCGGCGGCGGACGCGTACCTGATGACGGCACAAGATTCGGTCCTTCTACCGGTCAAAACCCGAACGAAACTAAAAACGAGTTCGACAAGCGAAGAGACGAAGAGAAGAAGAAAAACGAGGAAGAAGAAAAGGTCAAAGAGCGCGAACGACTAGAGCGAGAAAGGCTCAAAGCTCAACTCGAGAACATGGAAAGACAAGCCAATTTAGACTTTGTAAAAGCTATGGGCGAATATCAACAAGCCGAAGAGCGCTCACGCCTTACTGGCAGGCCCAACACCATGCAAAAACCGGTGCAAATGCATTTCGTCTAGAGGACTAAGAAGTGCCTGTTGATCAATTCGGAGCTATAAAATCAATAAGATTGCCTGACTCTTTTGCCCGAGGAGAAACTCTCTATGGCGGAATGGGGCAGAATTGGCGCCGCTCTTTTCACCCAAGAGAAAAGAAAGATTCTGGCGACGTCAGCATCACTTCAATGTTTCGCGGCAGCCCCACTGCAGTACATGACGCAAGCATATTCAGAAAAATCCTTGCTGAACCTCCGCGTGTCATCTATTCAAGCGACTCCCAGTCTAGTCACCTATGCCACCCGCAAGCCGAGTTGGTTGTCCGCGAAATGGTCGATGTTCTCGGCAATGCAGGCAATAATCAGTTGACCAACTCCGAAACTGGCATCGGCGGACCGCGTTTTTACCTACAAAGAATGGAATCGATTTTGCTTAACGGCAAGAAAGTACTGGCAGTATACGGAGTCTTTCACAATAGCCATATGCAGCCCCAGGCATACTACTGCGGGCTCTTCGTCGATTCCAATCCTGAAAGAGAAGACTGTATCATCGAAGAACTTGTTTTCGAGGCCCAAACAAAGGAACTATACGAGAAATATCGCTCTAGCTTTGAAAAGGCATTAGCAACGATCCAGTGGCTCTAACTGCCGCCTGAAACTTCTGCAGCCGGGTATGATCAAGCAAATAGTTCCATTGGCGAATCCTTTGCGTTAATGACAAAAGAACCCGGCGAAAAACTCTGCGAACTCCCAACCGAAGCACAGCAGCTACTTTCCAATTACCGCAGTGATTGGGATGAGCGGTTGGCACAAGCTGTAGAACCGCTGTCTGATGAAAAGTACAGAGAAATAATTCAAAGTTTTTACGGGCTATTAAAGCTCTCGGCACCATTAGTAGTATCAGTAGATAGCCCCATGCAAATGATGCTCATGCCGGCGTTGCTTCGTATTCGAGCACTGGCAGACGCTCAGACATGGGCGTTTATTCAAGAGAGAATTACGGATCCGGTCTGGAATAAGGTCATCTCAGCAATGAATGAAAAAATTTCAGACACTGATATTGAAACACTGCTAGCCCAGAGGGCAGAACATAATTCATATTTGGACGCCAGCAGCGAGGCTGAAACCGGCAAGCGCCCGGCTTCTTACGGCATCGCTTCAATATTCGGTCGACCGAGAGGAAAGAGCATTGATTCTCGATTAGGCTTTTTCGAATCAATGGTTTCGTGCTTAGAAATGGAATTTGACGCAGCCGTCACTCCCGAAATACGAGACTGGATCTTCTCTGACACCCTCTTTCTCGACGGTGGCATGCCTGGTCAGATTGAGAATCTCCACAACATCGACCTGCAGGCTGAAATGATTCGAGTCAATCAATTGCGTACAGCAGTGCAGAATCTGACTAATATGGGAACCACAGAGCGTGCAGCTCTACGCATCTTTAGAGAAAGAGGAGATGCAACTTCATTGGTAAGGGACGAATTGGTAAAACAAGGTGAACTGGAAGAGCAGTTGTTGAAACAGCTAGGCGAGGAAACTGTGGGCATTTTGGCTCATGCGCTAAGTGCCAGAAATCTTGAACCCACGATCTATGAATCATACCCGCCCGTTCTTGAAGCTATCGTAGACGGAGGCTCTAGTGGACTCTGGTTCACAGGCCAATTAGCCGTCGGATTCAACAGCATTGTGTGGCACCCTAAACTAGAGCGCTTATCCAATTTTACGTTCCTCGTGGACGCAGGTCTGGGAGCCATCTTCAGCGAAGAAACAGTGAATGCAGTGCGCAACCTGCGGAAATTTTTGGCCAATCGCACACCGATTTGCCCTTTTGCGGAAATTGCCTTCGTCACAAAACCGCCTCTAATAGTAAGTCTCGATGACGACTTGCGTTTTCACTCGACCGAAGGTCCTGTGTTGCAATATGCAGATGGTTATTCTATGTACGCAGTCAACGGTGTCACAGTAGCGGAAAAGACGGCCGTTTCTCCTGAAACATTAACAGTCCAAGAGATAGACAGTGAGATCAATCTGGAAGTGCGGCGCATAATGATGGAGCGCTTCGGCATTCCCAGATACTTGATGGAATCAAACGCCGACATCATCAACGAAGATCAATACGGCACTCTTTATCGCAAACGAATGTCCGGAGATGAGCCCCTGGTTATGGTTAGAGTAAAGAATTCTACTGCCGAACCGGATGGTAGTTTCCGTGAATACTTCTTACGAGTTCCGCCTTACATGCAGACAGCAAAAGAAGCAGTTGCTTGGACTTTCAACATCGAAGAGGAACAGTATCATCCTGTGCAAGAGACGTAATTATTGGCAAAAACTGTCTTACACTGCTTCTTCTTTTGATCCAGGCAAAAGCTTCAAATTAGGTTTGTTCGGGTTATAGGCCCATTTAAGTAGTATCTTGCGGAAGTCTTCCGCATCGAAGGGCTTACTCAGATAATCGTCAGCCCCCGCTGCAAGACACTTTGCCTTATAGGATTCCGACGCATAGGCAGTAATGGCAATGATTGGAATGTGCCGCCCGCTTACTAATTCTCTTGTGCGGATCAAATTTGTGCATTCATACCCGTCCATGTCTGGCATTCTTATGTCCATCAAGACTGCGTCGAATTTAATTCCGCTGCTGTCGAGCTCAACTAGCGCCTTGGCCCCGGTATTGGCAATCACAACGTCGAAACCGTACTTTTCAGCCAAAAGTCCGAGCACCTTTTGCTGTGTCTTATCGTCTTCAACGATCAGTAGAATCGGATTTTCGCTCATATACAGCAAATCAGCTCGCTAAGCCCACATAACCTATAAAGAGATTAGCACTTTAAATTTGATTTGGTTGCAAAGCGACCTTTTATCTAGGGAGTTTGCGCGTTTTCCAAAAGCGAAAGCGATTTGATTCTTCTGCCTGCTCTATGCTCAATGTATCCTTCAATAACCCGGTGAGCGGCGCGTGTCGCACGTTTTACACCATCACTCTCCAGATGGGCATCGGGGACGTCGCTGCCGGCAGATGCCAAAACCAGACGTTTCCAAACCATCGGAGTTACGTGCTTGTCGAGTTTATCGACTCCCGGTGTCTCGTATATTCCTTCGTCTTCGGCGACGCGCATCGTCACCTTGGTACGCTTACCTTCGAGGTGACATCGCTCGCAGACAATTCCGCCCAGCTCGAAGTGAAAGCCGGCAATGACATGGTCTGTTAAAACCGAACGGCAATTCACGCAAACAGTCAATTCGGGTCGATACCCCAGTGTTTCGAGCAAACGCAACTCAAACATCAAACAAAGGTAGGCTGGATCAGAGTCGGACAGGCTCTGGTATCGCAGCGACATAACCAAGAAATCAAAATAAGAACTTGACTCATCATTCAAGCCCTGTCCGAAAATGCTAGTCAATTCCGCGTAGTAAAGGCTGTAAGCAAGCCGTTCCAAATCTCCTCGAAGCTTTGGAAACGTCTCCAGGGTTTCAGCTTGCGAAATTATTTCGAATGTCCTGCCGGTCGAAAGAAGCAGTTTATTGACGTTCAAAAGCTCAGCCCGCCCGCCGATTTTCGAGCCTGGTTTGCGCGCGCCTTTGGCTACGCATTTGATCAAGCCACGTTCGGCGGAAAACACAGTAACCACTTTGTCAGTTTCCCCGAGAGGAAAGCTGGCAACGTTGACGGCATTGACCGAATAGGTTGGCATTCGTCGAAACTAGATACTTTTGTGCGCGAAGCGAGTTTATCGCTCTATTAGAGCACGAATCAAAGCGTACCGGTTCGAGAGAACATGCAGCAATCGTTGCCCGATGCATATACTCTGCTTATTCCACCATCGATTTCGAAACGGTTTTCAGCTGCTTATTTGGCTGCTGTTTTCTCTTTGATCAGATGTATCCAATCAGTATGCACAAAGCCCTTCTCAGGCGCATCGACACGCTGATAGGTATGAGCACCGAAGAAGTCTCTTTGCGCTTGTGTGAGATTTTGCGGCAGACTGCCGGAGCGCAGGCTATCGAAATAAGCCAGGCTGGCGGTCAATGCAGGCACGGGGATGGCGCGTTCAATAGCAAAAACAATTGATTTGCGCCAATTCGATTCGAACGACAAAACGGTTTTGGAGAATTCTTTGTCCATGAGGAGATTCGGCAAATCGGCTCGGCGAGCAAATGCAGCGCGAATTTCTTCCAGCAGCTTTGCCCTGATGATGCAACCGCCCTTCCAAATGCGAGCGCACTCAGAGAGATTGATGTTCCACTTATAGAAATCAGAACCTTCTTTGATCAGCGCCATGCCCTGTGCGTAGCTGCAAACTTTTGACGCATAAAGTGCATCATGCAGAGCCTTCAAAATCTCTTCTTTTGCCGCCTTGTCAACTGGCTTGCCACTGCCGACAGCGGCGCCGTTGAGAATCTTCGATGCTTCCTGACGCATATCATGCATTGCCGAAAGCATTCTTCCGGTCAGTGCCATATCGATGGTAGGAACAGCAATGCCCAAATCCAGAGCCGCTTCGCTTGTCCATTTTCCTGTTCCCTTTTGACCAGCCTTATCGAGAATCATATCGACCAATGGCTTGCCGGTTTCTGGATCGACAACAGTAAGAATTTTGGCGGTAATTTCAATAAGGAATGAGTCGAGAATGCCTTGATTCCAGGATTCGAAGACATCAGCAATTTCACGCGCGGGCATATTCAATCCACGGCGCATGACGTCATATACTTCAGCAATCAATTGCATGTCACCGTATTCGATGCCGTTGTGAACCATTTTCACAAAGTGACCGGCTCCATCCGGACCAAGGTAGGTAACGCAAGGACCGTCGTTGACTTTGGCGGCAATCGCTTCCCAGATGGGTTTTACTTTTTCATATGCTGTTTGGTCTCCACCCGGCATCAACGAAGGTCCCCAAAGAGCACCCTCTTCTCCACCGGACACGCCCGAGCCGATAAAATGAATGCCTTTTTCTCTCAGGTCCTTTTCTCTCTTTTGGGTGTCGGTAAAATGCGAGTTCCCACCATCAATGATTATGTCGCCCTTCTCGAGATCGGGAAGCAGTTTGGCTACCGTTTGATCCACAGCTTCTCCTGCTTTTACAAGCAGTATGATCATGCGCGGCTTTTCCAGGCTGTCTACAAAGGTTTTTTCGTCGCGGCAACCGATGACGGGCTGATCTTTTCCACGTCCGGCAACAAAGGCATCGACCTTATCTGCGCTGCGGTTGTAGACCGCAATTTTGAATCCGTTCCTGGCAATATTCAATGCCAGATTCTCGCCCATTACGCCCAACCCAATCAGTCCGATCTTCGCTTTGTCAGCCATTTTCATTTCCTCTAAGTCTACGCAAAATGATTTTCTGTGGAACTCTAAATTTCTACAGTTCCGACGCAATCTCTTTGTCTAAATACCAATACAACTTTCCATTTTCAGCCTTCACGTTTTGGCTTGGATACTTGCCTTCAGGTCCTGTAAGAACATCCTTCAAGACACCGGACTTTCCTTTGCCGCTGGCAAGAAAGATGATGTTTCGCGAATTATTGATGACAGGATAGGTCGTCGTGAGTCGCACTGTATTCAATTTCTCGACTTTATTGTCGACGAACCATCTGTGCGTCTCGGTCAGCGCAGACGAGCCAGGGAAGAGCGATGCCGTGTGACCATCGTCACCCAGACCGAGAAGCATAAAATCGAACTGCGGCAACTCATCTGAGGCAAGACGGAAAAATTCGCGCATAGTCCGTTCGTAATCGATGGCAGTTTGCTTGGGATCTATATCAGGGTCGCTCAGCGCAAAAACGTTTTCACGATTGAGCGCCACCTTGGAAAGAAGATGCTCGGTAATCATTCGCTGATTGCTCTCAGGGCTAGTATATGGCACCGTTCTTTCATCGCCGAAGAAAACTACTACCTTGCTCCAATCTATTTTTGAGGCAATTTCCTTTTCAGCCAGGCGTGAATAGAACCCCTTTGGCGTGCTTCCTCCGGAGAGCGAAGTGACGAACTTTCCGCGTTCGTTAATAGCATCCTCTGCGAGTTTGACGAACAAATCTGCCGTTGCTGCCACCAGCGCTTCATAGTTCTCAAACACCGAAATATTTTTTGTTTCCATCAAAGAAGTCTGCATCGCTCCTCCTACTTAGCCGCGTCAATCAATTTGACAGTGCAATCTAAGGTCTGCCGGAAAACCAGATCATCGGGCATCGATTCCATAGCAAAATCAATCAAGCGTGCCTCGGTGAGTTCAATCAGGCTCTCAGCACCAGTGCCGACTTCAGCGCCGGGCTCGCCTTTGCGGCAGTCCGAATCACTGAGCACATAAATACAAGGAGAGCCGGGTCTTTGCTCGGCAATCATGCGCTCAGCCATAACTTTGCCGTCGCAAGGTGTTTCGGCTTCAATGACGACCGAGCAAACTGCTCCTTCACTGAGCTTGTCGCTTTGGAAAGGTTGAATTGAAGTGCTGATGGATTTCTTTCCCGATTTAAACTCAGCGCTGAACCTACCACCTGAGAAAGACGCCGAGTCGCGAGCCCAGCCCAATCGAGTCGACAGCCAACTTAGCAAGAGTAGCGGCTGCACGGGTATTGCCGCATTGCCATCTGCCGATGCACTCGCACTTGCGTAAGAGATGACAACCTTAGAAATGCCGGGCAATGATGGAAGGGACATTGGCGGAGCTGCATCGCTAAAAGCATCAGCAATGGCACGGCGCCACGGAATCAGGCGTCCCCAATTGAGGTCGAATAATGGTTTTCTGGCACTCTGATTAGTGATGCCTGACATTTCTTTGATGAAACCTCTAGCATCAGCGGCACGCAGCGAGTCCACTATGAGCATATCGACAAAGCGCGAAAACGGCTCTAAATAGCCACGATCAAGACGATTAGCACGCCACCACAGAACCACCGGCAAATCGTTAATCACCAGGGGCGATACTACGCTAGCGAGCTCCTTCGTACCTTCGCCGTCATAGCGAACAGTTATTTGTTCGGAGCAGATTTGTTTCAAACTCTTCGAATCTGCCATGTGGCAACGAGCAGAAACCCAGGCCTCGAGCCTTTGTTCCGTAGCTCGACGCGAAATAGCCAGAATCGCACGACATGGATGGCGAATCGCCACTTCATCAAGAATTGCCGAAGCCTCGACTTCAGCATCAGCATCTTCGCTGAAAAGAACGATATTTGCTGTGCAAGCACGCATGACATTGGCAGGCTTGGTTGAAGCCTGATTTAAGTCAGCATCCTTGCCTTCGGTAACTTTCACCGGTTCACCGTCACTCGTTCTCTCATCCGGTTTGGCGTCGTCAATGGCCCGCCAAAGATCTTTCAGCTCGCGCTCGATACGCTGTACATCAACTTGCGAGAGGTGACCGGAAAGGAAATTATGCGTTTCCGTCGTCGATTTGCGTTTATCAGTACTGGAGCTCATCTTACAGGCGCCTCCAGGTATGTCCGGTCGACCCAATCAACTCATCTGCTTCGGCAGGTCCCCACGAACCGGCAGCATAATTGGGAAAACGAGGCTGTGGTCCCTTCTTCTGCTTAGACAAATCCCAGTTCTCGAGAAGCGGTTGAATAAAGCGCCACGAGGTTTCGACGGAATCCGTTCTGGCAAATAGTGAAGCATCTCCCAGCAGGCAATCGTGTATCAAGCGTTCATAAGCGCTGGGGCTTCTTACACCAAATGCGGTGCCGTAGTTAAAGTCCATATTCAACCAGCGAATTTGAGTGGTTGCACCCGGCTGTTTCGTTGCGAACTTGAGCGAAATACCTTCATCAGGCTGAATTTTGAGAACCAGAACATTTGGGCTGAGTGAGTCATCGTCCATTTTTTGGCCGGCTTTCAGACCAGTCAAACCAGCAAAGAGACTGTGAGGGGCGCGCTTAAAATGAATAGCAATCTCAGTTAATGACTTCGCCAGGCGCTTTCCTGAGCGGACATAGAAGGGAACTCCAGCCCAACGCCAATTATCGATAGTCAATTTCAGCGCTGCGTAGGTTTCAGTTGCAGAATCCGGAGCGACCCTATCTTCTTGCCGGTAACCAGGCACCTTAGCCCCATTGATATAGCCTTCTCCGTACTGTCCTCTGACTGCGCAACGGTCAACATCCTCAGGCAATATCGGACGCAAGGCCTTTAGAACTTTTGCCTTTTCATCACGCGAAGCCTCAGGCTCAAGCGAGATTGGCGGTTCCATCGCAACAAGTGAAACCAACTGCAACATGTGGTTCTGAATCATGTCACGCAGGCAGCCGGACTCCTCGTAATACGGTCCACGACCTTCTACACCCAACGTTTCGGCGATTGTGATTTGAACATGGTCGACATGCTGCCGATTCCAGAGAGGTTCAAATATGCCATTTGCGAATCGCAAAACCATGATGTTTTGCACGGTTTCTTTACCGAGGTAGTGGTCGATTCGGTAAACCTGATTTTCGCTGAGAACCTTGTGAATATGATCATCGAGCGCCAGAGACGAAGCGAGGTCGTGACCGAAAGGCTTTTCGACAATGACACGCTGCCAGGGCTTATCAGTGACCTTTTTCTTGGAAACAAGCTTGGAGTTGGAAAGTTGAGTGATGATTGGCTCGTATAAGCTGGGCGGGGTCGAGAGATAAAAAACGTGATTGCCGCCTGTGCCATGCTTCTCTTTGAGTGTGTCTAAAAAACTGGCCAGTTCATCAAACGAGCCATCTTCAGTGAAATTCGACGGCTTGTAATAAAGTCCTGCGGCAAAACGTTCCCAGGCTTCCTCTTCGAACTTCAGGTCCGGAGCATATTTTTGAATGGACTCTTTCATCGCCTGACGGAACTGTTCGTCCGTCATCACGGTTCTAGACATACCGACAACCGCAAAGGTCCTGGGAAGCAGACCATCGATGTAAAGCGCGTAGAGAGCGGGCAAAAGCTTGCGCTTTGTTAAATCGCCATGCGCCCCTAAGATAACCATGGCAAAAGGATCGACGGCTCTGTCTTTCGGCAAGCCCTCGAGGAGCGGATTCTCTACAACAGCACTCTGCGTCATCTGTCACACCTCAGAATCAAAAACAAATCCACTTGACGGCCGGAAGTTCCCACCCGACGCCATGGAAGAAGAAAGAGTACACCTTTTTGCCTATATATACATTTAATGGCGACTCGTACGGTATCAAGCTTTGATCAAAACTTTGCGCTCAAGAACGGCAAAAACCAGATAGCACACCACAGGAAAGATCAATCAACCTAGGAACACAATCAACTTAGGAACAGATCACTCAACCAAAGAACAGATCAATCGTCGAAGTGTTGAACCGCTCAATTCTAAGAAGCGGTAAAACCCTATGCTGACTGTACAAAAACAAGCAAGCGCTTTTTGGTACTTGCCGGCTTTTGGCGTACTTACTTATGAAAGAAGTTAGAGAAATGCAGCAAATCAATCACCCAGATAGACAATATACAAGTGCACTGCGTCCGGCACTTATCGATGATCTGAAAAACAAGAACACAACGGCTAATGATATTCATTCAAAACTCAACAGCACAAAACACAAAGCAATTATCAAAGTTCTAAGCGGTAACGAGGTTCAGACTCTCCTTACCAGCGAGCAGCATGCAGGTGATTCATTCAGCATTGCCGGTGGTCGCCACTCAATGGGTGGGCAACAATTTCTTTTCGACGGCATTCTCATTGACACAGGGCTGCTGAATAAGGTCGTCGACTTCTGTCCTGTCGAAGGTTTAATTACGGTTCAATCAGGCATGCTGTGGGGAGATCTGGTTGGCGAACTGGCAAAATTGAATGTAGAACACGGGTGCGATTGGTCGATTATTCAAAAACCGACGGGAGCTGACGATATAAGCATCGGCGGATCGCTCGGCTCGAATATTCATGGTCGAGTACTGGGCAGGAAGCCGTTTATTGCAGATATCGAAAGATTCACCGCCATTCTTGAAAATGGACAAAGGATCAACGTTTCTCGTTTTGAAAACAAAGAACTATTTCGGCTGGCGATAGGCGGGTACGGAATGTTTTGCTTTGTCGAAAACATAACTATTCGGTTAGTCAAAAGTACGAAATTGCAAAGACGAGTAGAACTTACAAACAGCAAAGAACTCGTTTGTCGTTTTGAACAATTGCAGGCTGAAGGCGCTACCTATGGGGACTTCCAATTTTGCATCGATGCCGATGCACAGACTTTTTTATGCAACGGCATACTGTCTGCATACTTCCCCGTCGACGTTGCCACTACTGATGATGTCGGGGGTTTAAAGTTGAATGTGAGTGATTGGCGAGAACTTTTGCGTCTGGCACACATCGACAAAACTCGAGCATTCAAGATGTACAGCGAGCACTACACGCGTACCAATGGTCAAATATACAGCTCCCAAACGTTTCAATTGAGTCTATACGTGCCCGACTACCATGACTCATTAGACAGCGAGTGTCATGTAAAAGGGTCAGAGATGATCACTGAACTTTATGTACCGAAATCCAAGTTGCATGTCTTTATGGAGACCGCAAAGGCGGCGCTCAAGAAGCAGCGCGCCGATGTGATTTACGGAACCGTCCGTTTTATTGACAAGGATGAAGAGTCTTTTCTGGCTTGGGCTAAGGATGATTTTGCCTGCATAATCTTCAATCTGCATGTAAATCCCGACCAACTCTCTCTTTTGAGAGCGAAAACCTCCTTTAGATCCTTGATAGACATAGCTTTGAGCTTGGGAGGCTCTTACTATCTGACTTACCATCGCTATGCAACCAAAGAGCAGGTGTTGGCTGCGTATCCACAGTTTGGTTCGTTTATCGAGAAGAAAATGGAATATGACCCACAGGGTAAGTTCAGAAGCACCTGGTTTAATCAGATGTGCCTTGCTTTTGAGCCAGTTTGAATTTTCATGTTGAGATTTCAGCCTCCCAAAAATGGGATAAGAACTCAGACTTGGCTCGATTTCCTTTCGCAAGACTTGCGCAGCAGAGCCGTTGAGCCGCATTAATTGGGAAAAGTGCGAAGCAAATTACAGGAATCGCTTTCGTCAATCTTTCTCTCCCCTTACAGGGTGACGGTCTTTTGCTATCATCAAAACTGTGCTCTATACAACACAAGTTTCGAGGTAAGGAGTTTGCCATGAGACTACTTCTGGTCGAAGACGATTCCTTTTTATCTGAAGGCGTCGCACTTGCTTTGCGACATAGCGGTTATGTAGTCGATCAAGTTCAGTCGGGAACAGACGCTGATCAAGCATTGACAGCAACGCCATATGACCTGGTCATCCTGGACCTGGGTCTGCCGCATATGGACGGAATTGAAGTTTTGAAAAGACTGAGGGGACGTGGACAGGCAACGCCTGTGCTAATCCTCACAGCCAGAGACACGGTCACCGATCGCGTAACCGGGCTGGACAGTGGCGCCAACGACTATATTGCCAAGCCTTTTGAGCTTTTGGAGCTGGAGGCCCGCATCAGAGCCCTTTTGAGAAAAGAACAATGGGGCAATATGACCAAAATTGTGGTCGGAGGTCTGGAATTCGACACTGTAGAGCGTCGCGCCACTATCAACGGCGATAATTTGGACTTATCAGCTCGAGAACTGGCTGTGTTGGAGCAACTTCTTAAGAGCGTCGGCAAAGTCGTCAACAAAGTACAATTGATACGTAACCTCTCATCCTGGGATGCCGAGTTGTCGCACAACGCCCTGGAAATTATCATGCATCGCTTGCGCAAGAAGCTCGAAAAAACAGGTATCAACGTGCGTACAGTCCGCGGATTGGGATATATGCTTGAGAAACCTGCATGACCTCTTCCATTCGGAAGCAGCTTCTCGTCTGGCTCTTAATTCCACTGTCGACGATTGCCGCTTCCAGCACGTTCATTGCGTATAACGCCGCAATTTTGCTGGCGAGAGAAATATATGACAAAGGGCTGTTGAATTCAGCAGACTCAGTTATCGCGCGCGTCCGTCACAAAGGCGGCAAAGTGCTTGTAGACTTGCCGCCAGCCGCGCAGTCCATTCTCAAACACAATTATCGAGACACTTTCTTCTATCAGATTTATACGATGGAAGGAAAGCGCATTGCAGGTGACGGCAATTTACCTTTCGATCCGGGTGCAGTCGATTTCAATAAACCTCACTATTCAACACGCATTCTGAACGGAAAAGAAGTGCGTGTTTTGACTATGTTGTTTCCGGTCGCGAGCCACTTTGCGGATGAAACTCCGGACGATGATGATGACGATGATCCTAGACCGGAATACTTGATCCTTGAGGTAGCAGAGACCCGCAATGCGCGCCGTGAAATTGTTACTCACATTGTGATATCAGTTCTTTTGCCTCAGCTCATACTCATCATATGTGGTGGCATCGCAGTTTGGTTCGGTATTAAGCAAGGACTCTATCCTCTGCAGCAATTGAGTCGCGCACTTTCATCAAGATCTCCTACTGATTTAAGCCCGGTCTCCGAAAGCACTGCTCCGACTGAGGTTCGCCCATTGGTAGGTGCGATTAATGATCTGCTTAAAATGCTCAACGATGAAATCGAAAGAGAAAGAAGATTCGTTGCTAATGCCGCGCACCAGTTGCGCACGCCACTAGCGGGACTAAAAACATACGCAGATTTGGCGCTCAAAATGAACGAGGACGAGTCCGTCAGGTCAGTTCTGGCGCAGCTTCACACCGGCATCAATCGAATGTCTAACTTGATCGTGCGTCTATTGACACTAGCGCGAAGCGAGCCTGGGGTATCACAAACGGCACGACAAATAACTGATTTGAGCGAAATCGTATCCAGCGTCACTGAAGATCTGGTGCCGCTTTCCATCGAAAAGAAAGTTGACCTTGGATTCGAGTCTCCCCACGAATCAATTTTCATCGATGGGGATCCCGTAGGTTTGCGCGAACTTGTCACCAACATCATCGAGAACGCTGTTATCTACAACCAGGAAGGCGGCAAGGTCACCGTCAGAGTCTCCAAACTGCGCTCACCAACTCTGTCTGTAGAAGACAACGGACCGGGCATTCCGGAGAAAGAAAGAGATTTGGTCTTCGAGCGCTTTTACAGGATACTCAGAGACGGCGCATCAGGCAGCGGTCTAGGGCTCGCAATCGTGAGAGAAATTGCCAATTCCCACAATGCAAAAGTAGAAGTAAAAGAAGGCACTGACGGGATCGGCACCTGTTTTACCGTGACATTTCCCGAAATAAACACCAACGGCAAAAAGGTGGGTTTCACTAATCAGGAATCACGTCGTCAAATTGAACATTGACGATCTGCAAGCCGCGACCATCGAGAAAGTCGATCACATCCTTGACCTGTTCTCCCATTGGCCACAAGGGCACTTCCATTTGCGCATAAGACGTATGCAAAATCATCGATGATGAATCGCGATACGGATAGTATTCGACATATTTGACGTCGTCGAGAAGCACCATTTGAGTGGATTTACGCTTTTTGAGCCGATCATACACATAGAGAACAGCATCAGAATCAGTCAGCTCAAAGACAAAACTGCGATTCGCATCTCGCACCATGGAGTAAGTCATAAGACCAAGAAACAACGAAAAGCCTGAAGTTGAAGCCAGGAGCGTGAGCCCCCAGTAAATATTGTGCACGAGAGCAAAAATTCCCGTAACCAGCCAGAGAATGGCAAATATCCAGCCCACGCCAATACCTACCATGAGCGGTCCCAACGCAGTCCTTTTCGAATAAGGCTTGGAAACCAACTTGATGGCAATTTGAGGCTTGGCTGTGACCATTTGACCCCCTGCCCGACTTCGCTTCTCATTCAAGAGATCGGTCTGGAAAAAAGACCGTTAACGGTCTTTTTTCTATATGCCCATTAAGCGAGTCAAAATAGCCGGGAAACCTTACCGGCTCAAGGAGAGAAGACCAGAAGTACCATGGTAAAGGTGCCGCTATTCCAGAGTCCGTGGGCGACCATACACGGCAAAATACTGCGGGTCTTCTCAAGCGTGAAGGCGAAAAGCATACCGAGGGTCATAAGCGGCAGAAAACCGCCGGCATCCAGGTGTATACCGGCAAAAAGCGCGGCGGACAATAGCATTGAAGGCAAAATACCCCAATAGCGCCTCAGAGCCGTGTAGAGAAAGCCCCTGAATAGTATTTCTTCGCAAATAGGAGCAAGCACTCCCAGTGTCACATAGAAGATAACTGCGGCAGCCACGCTGTTATTGCGGGCGGCTTGCATAACAAACGAAATAACAGGGTTGCTGGAGCCTTGAGAGCCCAGATATTTAGCAGCAAGCAAGTAGGCGACTACAACACATGGAATGGCGGCCATCCAGGTAAAAACGCCGTACATAATCAGTTTGAACGGCCCGTTGCGATCGACTTTAAAACGCAGTCGAACACCTTCAAAAAGCTTGATTGCTCGAGGTTTGAGCGCAAGGAAATAAACCCACAGAATGCCAGGTCCATTAGCTATCAAGTACATGAAGAACATGACCAAGCCGGCGACTAATGCGCCTTGTTTGGCCAGCTGGGCGTCTTTAAGCGCAGACTGCAAGAAAATCGAAATGACCTGCTGCGTTGCCAGCCAAGCAATGAATACCGAATAGATGGTTAAAGCGCCGTACTTTTGAGGAGAAGCAACTTGTTCCCTGTGTTCGGGCGGTGTTATGCGCCGTGGCATCATAAAAAGCGTGGCGAGTATCACGATCACGCCACCTAGAAATGCAAGTCCGACCACTCCTATGAGAAAGAGTCCACGAGCGACAAAACGCAGATTGGCATCATCGAATTCTGCAGTAACTTTCTTGAGCGCTTCTATCTGATGTGTTGCGGTATAAAGGCGCATCAGTGAGACGGTTTTATACCAACCGTTGAATTCAGTTTCGATTTCTGTCGCTAAGGCTTTTCGTTTCTGCGCATCAAGTGCTTTAGGATTGTTGTAGAGAGCTTCAAGAATACGAGCCAATTGACGTGACTTGTCAGTATTGATTGCTTCCAGTCGCTCTATATTCGTTCTTGTCGGGCGACCCAGTTCTTTCGAGACGATAATGGCTCGAGCCAAAATCATGGGGTCGTTGGGTTGGTCGGCGACACTCTTTTTGAGAAGGTCTTCGGCCTGCATAAGCATCTCGGCTCGACGCTTGTTTACAGCCTCTGTGGGCTGTGGAGGCGCAAATGAACTGGTATTGCGCTGAAAAGTGTTGACTGCAGACTCTACCTTAAGCAGAACATCGGCGTTGTTGGAGTTGCCCAGACCGCCCTTGCCACTCTTTGCCGGACTGTGGGACGAATTCCACAAACCCTGACACACAAAAATCGTGGCGTAGACGAGCAAAGCCCCGGTGAGAGCTTTCTTGACTTTCTCTTTAGTAAAAAGGCTGCCGCCAATCAGCAATACGAAGCCGTACAGCCAAAGAAAATTAGGATCCGCCAAGGCACCGCTCCCTCATACCCAACCAGTTTAGCGCAGTTAGGCAAAAGAAATTCTAGGCTTGAAACAGCCGCCGTACAGCTTATTCGCCGCCGCCCATGCCGCCGCCATCGCCACCGAAGAAGCTTTGACCGTATTCGCCCAATTCTCCGAATCCACTGAATTCGCCGAAATCGCCAGCCCCGTCCAGACCACCGAATTCGAGCCCTGTATCGTGCAAGAAGTCGTTTGTATCTTTGTCGTTGAACATGTAGGGATCCGACTGGGGAATCTGGTCGGCATAGTAGCCCCAGGGGAAGCCCTTTTGAAGTTTGCGTCTGAGCAGCCACCGCGGTGCACGCGCGAAGCCTAAGCCCATAGCCACGGTGGCTATAAACAGGACTTCAAATACCAGTATGTTGCCCCACTGCATGGCTACGTCCTAGAACTTCAACGCTCATGTCCTAACCGAAGTCTCGGTCCCCTCTCTTGTAACGGGCCTTTTACGCCGAGCTTGGCTATTAAATTCTGCGTTGCAGTCGCCCGGAAGTCAACAGACTAAGTGGGGAAACTACCATGCGATTTAAGGAAAAATGGTATTAGGCTGACGCTAACTAAGAGCGGCTTACTCTGATTCAGTGAGCAAGGCGATCTTTTGCGAGCCTACGGAACTGATTGACATGCGCGGTCCCTGAGTACGCTTGAAACCGTCGATGTAGCGTCTCAATGCCTCTCTTATCAAATCGGAGCGAGTGCGGTGCTCAACTTGAGCAACACTGTCAATCTGCTCCAGCAATCCGGGAGGAAGCGCCACAAGTACTTTCTTTGGCATGCCAGATCCTTCTTAAATATCTGAGTGGGGTAGAAAAAAGTTACGAAACCACGTACGCGAATAGGCGTAGACTTACGCAAGGACCACCGTCTATGCTTGTTGCGAGGTGGGTTCCGTCAATAAATGTATTACACTCACTCGCGTTTTGGAATGCCTCAAACGCTGCAAATTCAGAAGTGATTGCTGAATTTAGTTAAAAGGTTTCTTGGAATGGCTAAAACCAAGGCACATCCAAGAACTGCATATCATGCGGGTTTACATGAGACACAGAAAAGTTCATCACTTGAGACAATCAACCATACGATCAGATAGTCCCGCCACCCACTCCAAGATATCCAGTATTCATGCGGGTTCCTTACGACAACCACGACGCAGACAAAATGACCACAAGCAATAATGAATCTTCAAGAAAATTGACAGCCAACGTAAAAGCCGCTGGCTGTGCGGCAAAGATTAGTTCTATCGAGCTGAAGCAAGTTCTAAGCTCCATTCCCAGGACGCAATGCCCAGAACTCCTCACCAGTCTGGATAATTTCGAAGACGCCGCTGTTTACAAAATTACAGAAGATATTGCAATTATTGAAACGATAGATTTCTTCCCGCCTGTAGTAGACGATCCCTTCCTATTTGGACGCATTGCGGCAGTTAATGCGCTATCTGACATATACGCAATGGGCGGAAAGCCGGTAATCGCCCTTAACGTGCTCTGTTTTCCCACCTGCGATTACCCTCTGTCTGTAGTAGAAGAAATTTTGAAAGGCGGACAAGCGGCATGCGCAGAAGCGGGAGTTACGGTCGCAGGCGGTCATTCAATTCAAGGACCAGAGCCAGTTTTCGGTTTGTCGGTTACGGGCGTTATCAACCCTCAATCAGTACTCACCAATGGCGGTGCAAAGGATGGTGACGTACTACTGCTGACAAAACCGCTTGGCACAGGCGTGATGCTTCTGGGGCTCAAAGGAGGCACTCTTTCTGATCTAGAGTACAAGCAGCTTATTGACTCTCTGACTCTCCTGAATAAGCGCGCGCTGGAGATTGCAAAGAAATACAAGATAAATGCGGCCACCGACATAACCGGTTTTGGTTTGATTGGCCATACCACCGAAATGGCCTTAGCAAGTGGATTAGCGGCGTACTTATATATAGATGATTTGCCGTTTTTTGCCGGTGCCGTTGCTCTGGCATCACAAGGTTTCGTACCTGCAGGCGCCTACGGCAATAGAAATACGTTTAGCTCATACGTTATGAATCTCGAAGATATAGATGTTGCATTGCAGGACTTGTTATTCGATCCGCAAACATCAGGCGGGCTCATGTTCTCGCTCCAAGAAGAGCCAGCCATGCGCCTTCTGGCTGAGCTTACTGCAGCCGGATTGACAGCAAGCATAATCGGCGGATTTGTAAAAGGAAAAGCTGGTCAGATCGAGGTAAAGAAATGAGCACAGACAAAAAACACGATCAAACAAATACATTAGACCTGCGCGGTCTTATGTGCCCAGAGCCGGTATTGCGCACAAAGAAAATTCTCGATCAAAAGCCGGAGGGTGCAGTTGAAGTTCTCGTAGACAGCGACATCAATGTAATGAACTTGACTCGCCTTGCCAATTCACTCGGCTTGTCTCTTCAATCAAAAGAAAGCAATGAAGGATATGTGGTTGTTATCGATTCAAAAAAAGAATCACAAGACAAACATAAATCACATGTATCGCAAGAATCGCAGCAATCTCAAGAATCGAAACTATCAAAATTATCGATAACTTCGAACGATTCCGAGGCAACTAATGCAAAAAAACAAGAAAACCATTCCGGTCAAACAAGAAAGACCAGTGTAATTTTCATAGCGAAGGACACATTCGGAGAAGGCGACAGGGATTTCAGTGTCAACTTACTGAACGTATTTTTGCAAACCATACTGCAAGCTGGTCACAGACCGCAGGCAATCTTGCTGGCAAACACTGGCGTGCGTCTGATGGATCCGGATTCTTCAATAAGAAAAGTTCTGGACGACTTCAAGGCAGAAGGCGTGGAAGTCTTTGCTTGCGGACTCTGTGTCGAATTCTATGGGCTCAAAGACAAAGTAAAGCCTGAACAAATCACGAACATGTACGCAATTAGCGAATACCTTTTCTCGGCGGATAAAGTTATTTCGCCTTGATGTGAACGATTGAATTTACAAACATTGTCTGACGGTCTAATTGCCGTCCCAGTCGGGCTGCCACACCTTGAGCAGAAGAAAAATCACCAATAGCGAAAAGGCGACAAGGCCGATTATGACTACTATGGATGCGACATGAAACATGCCGACAAGATTGGCAATGGCTTCCATAAAGGCACCAGTAACTGATACGAAGATTAGTCTACCCTTAGAAACCGCCAAAAGATAGCCCGCGGGACCAGGATTTCATGTAAAACGAGCCAGTTAGACTACGGTTTTCACTAATAAAGACAGCTCCTCGCCGGTGGGCAACCCTTCCCAGGCGGTCATAGAACGTGTCGAAAGAGCCCCCACAGCATTGGCAGCAGTCAAAACTCGACGCCAATCCGCGTCTTTTAGATCGGCAAGAAATGCGGGGCAAACACGTGCATCACTGGCGCTGGAGTCATGTCCCTTCTCTTTTGCAAACCTGAGCAGCTCGGCTATCATGCCCGCGATAAAAGCATCCCCGGCACCTAATTCAGAAACCGCATCAGCCGGCAGTGGCGGAGCAAAAACATCAATTCCCGAACGCGTCACTAGCAGACTGCCGGACGCTCCCAGGGTAACTATAAGATGCGGACCCGACTTCACGTCCGCGCCGTTCAAAAATGCGCTTAGTTTTTTGCCCAATTGAACGACTTGGTCAGATGCTCTCTTAGAGTCCTTATCTAACGGCTCGACAATAGTCGCAGTCAAAGGTTTGTTAGGCATGATGCCGCTGGACGCGCCAGCTCTTTTCTCAGCCTTCGATTCCTGCTCGAGTGCGTCGGTCCAAAACTCCAATTCGCTTAAGTTGACTTTGACGATATCTGCGGTTTTAAGTGCAGTAAGGGCAAATTCGCGAGCCTCTCTGTCTTCACCTGTGGGAAATCCAGCATCAAAGGAAATCGGCACACCAAGCCGTTTTGCGATCCTAAATGCTTTTATAACTGCATGCCTTCGAGGCGCAATGGTTAGAGAAATTCCGGTGGCATGCAAAAATTCAGCAGCAGCAATCGATTCTTCTTTGACTTCATCTTCGGTAAGCAGATGACTGGCGTTCGGGCGCGGCCAGTTGAAGAAGCTGTATTCTTCGCGCTCGTGGCGAAACACATAACATTGTGCAGTCGGACTGCCTTGATCAACGATGAGATCTTTTAGATCGACCTTTTCGTTTTGCAGCACAGTGTCGAGGTATTTCCCATGCGGATCGTCACCGCGTTTGCCGATCAAGCTAACGGGCACGCCTAGACGCGCCAGACCGATTGCCACATTGGAAGCATTGCCGCCCAAGGAGCGAACAAAATCTCTGGCGTCAGTAAAATCTGTACCGATTTCTGTCGAAATCCAGTCGACTACGACTTCGCCGATTGTCACCACCGACATTTTTCAATGTGTCCTATTGGTCGCAGACAGCTGAGGCTAAGCCATCACTTTCTTGTGCTGACTGATGACGTTGGGATAAATATCGAAAGCAGGCTTGATGACGGGCAAAAGCTGCAGTGCCTTGGCGACGGGGCCGCGTGCCATGATTTTGCCGCTCACGATTGCAAAAGGAACGTTTACTTTACCAAGCCAAAAATCATGAGCAACATCTGCTTTCATAGCCATTTCGACAATCGGTTTGATCGGTTGTTTGCCAACCATCACTTTCATTTCTTTGCCGTCCGAGCAGTCGACGGTTACGCGACCTTCCGGCTCGCGGTATTGAAACTGCACGATTAATTTTGACTGCAAAAGCTTCTCGGACATGTCAGGGTCTCTGCCGATGCGTGCCCAAAGTTCTTTCATCACTTGGTGAAGCTCGTCGGTATTTGCGAAAAACTGCATCAATACGCCCTCTCGTATAACCCTTTAATATCTTCGGGTGAACATTCTTTAGGATTGAACATTATGGCAGGATCCGAGCCTGTTAAAAAGGTTAGTTCTTCAATGTCGTCACTCTTCAACTCCGGAACACCGGCATCTCTCAGACGCCTGGGCAAGCCGCAGTCGGTGCAAAGCTTTTCGATTGCTTCAATCAACTCCGCTGCTGCGACTGAGTCTTTACTGGATGTAGACATGCCGACCAGTCGTGAGAGTTTGGCGTATCGCTCAGTCACAGCGTCCATATTGAATTGCATTCCGTGAGGCAGAAAGATGCAGTTGGCAATGCCGTGATGAGTTCCGAATTTTGCACCGACCGAGTGAGCAAGTGCGTGGACCACACCAACTCCTGAATTGGTGAAAGCAACACCCGCCATAGTACTGGCAACGAGCATCTGTGATCGCGCTTCGATGTTGCCACCGTCATTAGTGGCAGCGCGCAGATTCTCGAAGATCATCTTAGTAGAATCTATACAAAGCGAATCTGTAAAAACAGAATTGCTGATTACCGCCGTATAAGATTCGACTGCGTGTGTGAGAGCGTCCAAGCCGGTAGCGGCGGTCAGTTTGGGCGGCAGAGAAACAGTAAGCAAGGGATCGAGAACAGCCACTGATGGTGCCAAGTAGCGACTTCCGAAAAGCAGTTTCTTCCCTTCTGCTCTGTCTTTTACCATCGCCACCATCGATACTTCCGAACCGGTGCCTGCCGTGGTTGGCACCGCCACCAGTGGCAGCAATTGTTCTGCGATATTATTCAATCCTTGATATTCGAGAATTTCACCGCCAAGCGTCAGGCAAATGTTTACGACTTTAGCCGTATCCATCACCGATCCACCGCCAATCGCCACAATGCAATCGCATTCTTCGGCGCGTGCCAAATCGGCCACTTTATTAACGCAATCGACATCTGAATCGGGTGGCACATCGTCAAAAACGACATACTTCATATCACCGAAACCCATCAGTATCTGTTCGACAATACCTGTCTTCATCAGAGGCTTATCGGTAAGGATCAGGGCGCGATTACCTGCCAACTCCTTGACAATATCGGCAGTGCCGCTTGCCAGTCCTTCTCCGAAGGCAATTTTGGTAGGTACATGAAAAACAAATGGGTTCATAATTCGATTTCGAGCGGCGATATATCGTTTGCTAAGAAATAAAAGTTGCTAATAAATTCTCATGGAAACACTTTGCACGCTGTACACGTCTAGCCGTCTACAAAGTTCAATTGAATCGCAGCGTCGGCTCCCCTGAATACATGCTTAGTAATACTAGATTGGTAGATGTTCCTTGACCTGAGTGCCATTTCTTTATAGTATTGTCACCCGATGTTGACATCCGCGGTGGAGTTTCATTCAGTTGCGCCGGTTGGTGCGGGATTTGAAACTCGAGAATAAAAACCGCCGATAGTCAGAAGAAACCAGAAGGACTAACAATGATTTTGAAGCCCTTGTCGGCTCGTTATATCAAAAACAATCTTGCACAGTGCGGATTGTCGCAACTTGCAAAGATTATTTCACCAGGCGGCTCGACAAGCCCGAAGAGCGTGAAAAGAAATCTCTTTGCAACCTCTCTTTGCCTCCTTTTTGTTTCTGGCAATCTGACACTTTGTCAAGCGCTTCCGTCTGAAGCGAAATCTTCATCGAAGAATTCTGGAAAATCCGAGCCGGTCGGCACATTGCTGCACCCGCTCGTACCAAAACTCGACGAAAGTCCGGCCACGGAAACATCCGAGACCGCAGATAAAAAGAATCAGTTCGCAACTCCGATTCACGAATCTCTCGAATACGACATCAACGTCAAGTCACCGGCGGGGCGGGCTACCGATGGTTCGGGCGTGGGCTCGCCACAGATGGGCGCTCCGGAAAAAGCCGCTGCAGACACTCTCAAGTCGGCGCCGGAAAACATCTCGCCAGAGCTCGGAAAAATAGATGAGAGCTCCTTAACCATCAACGAAGACACCACTCTCAAAGGAACGATTCAAATCGTTGCCGATGACACAGAATACGACCAACAGAAAAATACATTTCTAGGAACAGGAAATGCCGTCGCGATCATTGCCGGTCAAAATTCCAAGCTGGAAGCCGACATGATTATGTACGACCAGAACACCGAGCTTATGGATGCGCGCGGCAATGTGCGCATTTATCGCGACGGACAAGTGACGACGGGCAGCGCTTTCAAATTCAAAGTCAATTCAGACGAATATTTGATCACCAACCCGGATACCGAAGTACAAGGAACTTCAATTGTCGCGCGCAAAGCTTACGGTACGGACGAAGGTTTGAACTTCAGAAACGGCACCATGAAGATGCCGAAGCCGATTACGGTTTCGAGCAACATCGGTTATGCGCCGCTCAACTATCAAGATGAGCTTTTCGAAAAGAGATTGCACCCGGACGCCTACATTCCCGAGAATGCAAGCTTTAAGTTCAGCGCCAGAAAAATGGTATATGAACGTTATAAGGACCACGACAACCTCACCGTATTTGGTGGCAGGATGATGTTCGGCAAGCTTGGTGTCAAGCTGCCGAAATTTACCGCTACCGTCGGTCAGGAAAATAACGTCGTCTTCCCTATCACTCCGTACATCGGCAACAACATGATGTCCGGCGGTCTCAACCTGGGGCCGAATTTCCATAGATCGCTTGGCAAATATGGTGTTCTTTCGTACGCGCCACTGCTTCAGTTGGGCGGAAGACGATTAGAAGGAACGACATCCGAAACGAAAAACCTGCCTGGTGTGGGCGCTCAAATCGGCTTTCAGAACAAACGTTTGCAAGCTCACCTGGCGTACGGTTCCAACTCGGATCTTCTGATTGGCGATCTCAAATATAAGATCAGCAGAACCACCAGGTATCAGGGTGGTGTAAACCGCTTCATGGAAGACGGTCTTTTCGGTTTCAGACGTGCGCGCATTTTGAGCGAATTCGTTGATACGCGCACCACCAATAAGGTCCCATTCCTCGCCAGTTTGAGTTTCAGGTCGGCAGCAGGCTGGGCGCAAGACAATCCTCAGTTGATCAACCTGACTCCTGAATACGCAAAACTATTCAACAAATCCACTTCGACAAAAACAGTTTCTGCCTACCGTTTTTCAGAGACCATCAGCGCCTCAACCCATCCACTCTTTAAGATCGGTAATGAGAAGTACGGTGTTTCGTCAAACCTTTCGGGTGGCTTGGCACTGCGCTACTACTCGACCGGCGACGCCATGGCTATGGCGCAGATCGGTCCGAATATCGAGGCAGTTGCCGACCGTTTCAAAATTAGACTCGGCTATACGCAGTCGGCTATTCGCGGTGAATCGCCCTTCGTTTTTGACCAGTTCATTCAGGGCTCGCGTTCTGCTTACGTAGCCGGCGGTTTTAGAGTGAGCAAATACTTGACGCTGGGCGGCTCGGTCGGATACAACTTCATCGATAAGTTGGCGTACTCCAAGTCGATGACTGCCGCTATCGGACCGCAGGATTTCAAGCTGCTTCTGTCGCGTGACTTCCTTACCGGCAACCAGAGAATGGGCTTCGACCTGATTTACGGCCAACAGATTCCCTTCAACCGCTTGGTCCTGAAGGGCAGTCCCGACCATGGCCAATTAGGTGGAATTTGATGACATCCGCTAAAAGCGCTGACAGTCAGAATAGAGACCTCGACAACATACTCAAAGACAAAATGCCGGCTCTCGGCATCGACCTGGGCGGAACCAAAATTGGTTGCGCTCCTGTAGCCGAATTCAAAGTTATCGCTGAGCCGAAGAAAGTACCGACGCCGAAGGGCGCGGAGAATATCATCAATACGCTTGTCGAACTCATCGAAGAAGCAAGAAAAGACCACATCCTCAGTGGCGTCGGCATCGCTACCGCCGGTATCGTCAATATTGAAACCGGAGAAGTAATTGGTTCGACAGGAAACTTACCAGGGTGGGCAGGCACACCGATCAAAAAAGAGATTGAAGGCAGAACAGGTCTGCCAGTGCATGTCGACAACGATGCCAACGCAGCAGCATATGGTGAAGTAAAAGCTCTCGGGCTGAGCCACAAAACCTGCGTCGTAGCAGTCACTCTCGGCACCGGTATTGGTGGCGGCATAATAATGAAAGGCGAGCTTTTCCGCGGCGCTCATTATGCTGCAGGCGAAATCGGACACTTGCGCGCGAATCTGAATAATCATCGTCTGTGCACCTGCGGACTATTCGACTGTTGGGAAGCTTATGGCTCAGGACGCGGTTTCAGAGCGACAGCGAAAGAAATGCTCACCAATGTTACTGTCGATCAAACTCCGCTGGCGGCTTTGCTTCCTGATCCTGCCGTCGATAAAGTTTGCGCTGCTGCTAAAGAAGGCGACATTATCGCAAAGCGAATCGTTGATACGTGGCATGAACATATTTGTGCCGGTATCGTCACGCTGGCTCACACTCTTGATCCCGACTGCTTCATCATTTCGGGCGGCATGGCTAAATTTGTCGACTACGATTTATTGAAAGAACTCGTCATCGACAAGTCATTGCCCAGAGTCGGAGAGCGCCTCGACATACATCGCTCTTCGTTAGGCGATGACGCCGGTATTATCGGCGCTGCCCAAATTGCGTTAGATCAACTCGTTACGATCTAATTAATACCGCATCTCGATCTCGTAAGTGACTTTCGTTTCGCTATCCGGCGCTACTTTGACGTCGAATTCAAATGTTGTGGAGTCTTTCTTCTTATACTCTTGCGATGAATTGAGAATCTTCCACTGCCCGTAAGCGTGCTCGACTGTGGTCACTGTAATCGGCTCTTTCTTGTGATTGCGCAGACTGATTTCCATCTGCACTCTTGTGACATGATCGGAGACACGTTGCACGTTCATCTGCTTACGTTCACCGACGACATCAAAAGCATCGCCGATATAAAGACGAACCTTTTCGTCGCGAGGTGTGTGATCGATTTGATCTTCACCGATAAACTGCAAAGCGCCGTCCTTGTCTTTCTTGTAGACTCGAACTTTGCCTTTAGGCATGGGCATTCCGAGATTATTCTTCTCTGAATTGTCCATCTCCAATTTCACATTGATCTTCTTACTCTGACCTTGAGGCGACCACCCACCTGCATAAAATTGACCGTTCGAGTCGAAAACGAATTGCTTCTTAGTCGGCACTTGAGCCGCATTAAACAGGCTCAGTTGCTTGGTTTCATGGTCTTTCACATCAGTTTTACCGGCCATCGTATAGAGGTGATACTCGGCAAATGATTGTTCGGTAAATTGACTTTCGGCTGCAGCTCCTCCACGGAACATCATGCCTTTTGCCAGATAAGCTGTAGGTGCAGTTACGCGATGCACATCACCAGCCAACAATTTCAGATTGGCATCACGATAACTAGCTCCCGACTGATTATCCAAAGTCACCCAGCTAGTCAAATCCGTCTTCGTATCATCATTATTCACGACAGCAACATAGTCGCATTTCCAGTTCAAACCTGCAGTTTGATAGGCAATTTCGGTTTTGTGCGAACCGGCTTTATCTGTCTCCAATTTCCACAACAATGAAGGCTTTGGAACAAGACCGGAAGGAAGTTCAGAAAGCTCAACTTGACCTTGCGGATTCAAGATAACACCGTTGCCGGTCTTCACTACCAGACCGGAATATGTGGACGAAACACGCCCTTCAGTGTCGGACACATAAGTCCGAGGAGAATTGATAAGCGTGCCACTGATTTCAGAAACCCCGCCGCCGGCGAGATAGTTCTTTATGCGTACATCTTTGCCTACCGACTTTGAAAGAATTGTCGTTGGCTCAATTAAGTCGTATTGATAATTCTGTTCGCGGACAACAACGCTGTTGGGAGCGGTTAAGGAAGTGAAACTAACAGATGTCGGATCGATTTTTGCTGCCACATCCTCAAATCGGACATGGTTGATGCCGTTAGCCAATTCCACAGACCGAGTATCTCTTACCAATCCAAAATTCTGGTTGTAAATGGTCAGACTGACCCCGGATGACTCCGCAACCTTCTTTTCATCGTAAGCAAATGCCGGCTGAGCCACCTGGCAAGTCGCCGCCAACGCTATCAGTGATACTGCTCTTTTGACACTCGTCTTCTTCACGTCGCCACCTCTCCATTGCAGCTTCAACTTGGAAACTGCATGTACTTTTGTCCTCGAGATCATACCTTCATTGCACGGTCTCAAACGTCCCATATTAAGGCAATTCGCGGCTCCACAGCCACCTGGAAAACCCGGACGTTTGTCTATGGAAAAAAGACCGTTAACGACCTTTTTTCCAAAACAACATCTCTGGTGCAAAAGAACGAGCTGTTGACAAGCCTTATTTGGAGGTATTTACAAGAGGTTCTAACTTACGAGCCAGTTGAACGTCCATTTCGTGGCCGCCTTTAATACTGATGAATTTCGCTTTGACGCGCATTGGATTAACACCAATCAGCGTCAGGTCACCAAGAAGATCCAATAGCTTGTGCCGCACGGGTTCATCATCAAAATGAAGCGGTTTGGTAAAACCGTCCTCGGTCAGGCTGACGCTGTCATCAGCAAGTCCAAGCATCTGATGCTCTTTGAGCGACGCAAAAGTTCTGGCTGTGGCAATTTCTTCAGGTTCTCTCGAAGCATCGAATGTCTGCCACTTGCGGCCGATTTTGGGGTGATCCCAATCCATCAAATAGGTAAGAGAAAACTTGCTGTCAGGAACAGCGAGTATCATTCGATCGCCAGATCCAACAGTCACTGTTTCAGTGAGTTCAATATCTGCCTGCGGCACACGACGCTCTAAACCAGCGGATCGGAAAAGCTCAATAAAGAAATTTGCGCTGCCGTCACCAAGTGGAAGTTCTGGTCCGTCCACGGTGATGAGGACATCTTCCAGACCCCAGATAGCAACTGCACAAAGAATATGCTCGACAATGCAAAGGCGCACGCCGTCTTTGCCGAGCGTCACATTGCGCATTGTATTAACGACACTTGCAGCTCTTGCAGGAAAAGTGACATAGGCACCCTTCGCTTGCTCGCGTGCATCCAGCACTGAAAAATTGATGCCAGAGCCAGGCGCTCCGCTCTCGATAACGACGGCAATATCCTTCTTAGAGGTAGCGCCGCGACCTTTATATTCGACGCGAAACTTGTCTTTTACGCTCGCAGAAGGTGATGTCATCGACCTTGTTTATCCTCTTACACTTTCTCTAAAGCCTTTTCAGCCAGCAATGCTTCAAGCTTTGCCACGCGCTGTTTCAAATCTTTGACGTCGGCATTCGTTTCTTTCAGTCGTTTGATGCGAATCAAACTTTCGATATGTTGCCGTCTTTCGACTGCTGGCGCCCCAACCTGCACTTCAGCAGCAGGCACATTGGCAATCACACCAGCCATGCCTTCAACAATTGCGTCCTTTCCGATCTTAATGTGATCTGCGATGCAGGCACTGCCGGAGATTATCGCTCGATCTTCAATCGTGCAAGAACCGCCGATAGCGGTAGTGCCGATAATCAATACTTCTTTGCCAATGCGGCAATTGTGGGCAATCATAACCAAATTATCTATTTTAGTGCCTTGACCGATAGTGGTGGCACCCATGGTGCTGCGATCGATGGTTGTGCAGGAGCCAATTTCCACGTCATCTTCAATAATGATTGTGCCGATATGAGGGATCTTCAGATGAGGATTGGACTCATCTTTGATATCGCGATTGCCTTTCAGGCGTCGCTCTAAATTAGATTCGCGCTCAGTGACGTACCCGAACCCATCAGAGCCCAATACCGCCCCTTGCTGCAATATAACTCGATTACCGATCTTAATTACGTCAGCGATCAAACATCCCGCTCCTACCGAGCAAGATTCGCCAATTTCAACTTTTGCACCAATGATGGTGCCTGGATGAATAACCGTCTTTGCACCAATTTTGCACCCAGGTCCAATTACAACCAGTGGACCAATCGCAACGCCTTCACCAAGTTCTGCAGTGGGATCGACAACCGCTGTCGGATGAACACCGGGCGCAGGGCTGTGACGCTTCACGGCTACTGCAGAAAGCATTTTTTGCACAGCCAACATCGGTCTTTCAACGACGATACATGGGCGTTCGGTTTTCGCTTTTGGTGTGACTACAAGGGCTTTGGCCTTGCAATCGTCTAGTTGAGCAACCAGCTTCTCATCAAAAACAAGCGCCAGATCATTCTCAGTCGCCTGCAAAGGCGAGACGGCCACGGACGACACTTTTATGTCGGCGTTACCCTCAACACGACCGCCAATTACATGAGCAATCTGTGCAAGAGTCATTTCGGCTGGCAGCTTCATGTTTAACCCCAAAATAATGCAGCAAACTAAAACGTTCAATTGACGAAGGGGCAGCCTAAGCTGCCCCTCATCATTCAAGTTACTTGGTTGCCGGCTTTGCAGCGGCAGGAGCGGCAGGAGCTGCTGCAGCAAGGCGCTTCATGACGGAATCTGTGAGGTCTATTCCACCCATGAATACAACCGGCTTGAGAAGAACGATGTCAAGCTTTCGTGCGGCCGCTTCGGCTTTGATTGCATTCTGAACATCGCTTTCCAATTGGGTTTCCAGCGATTGAGCGCGACCCTGAACTTTCTTCACTTCAGTGTCAATCGACTCCTGCAGTCTTCTCTGCAAGCCTTCCAGCTCCGCAGGCGGCTTGCGATCGGTTTTTGCTTTCTCCAATTCACGATTGCCGTCTTCGATCATTTTGTGAACGCGATCTTCTTCTTTCTTCAGATCTTTCGCCAATTGCTCAGCTTTCGGATATGCCTTTACCACCTTGTCCGGGTCGACAACACCGATTCCGCCGCCGCCGCTTTTGGCAACAGGGGCAGCTGCAGGTGCTGCAGGAGCGTCGGCAGCGAATGCCGGAAACGCAGATGCAGAAATAGTAAGCGACAATGCGCTGGTTACCAGAACGAGGCTCTTTTGCAAGGTGTGCATTCTCTTCTCCAAAACTCAATAAGACAAAACGCTGTCAAACGGCTCAGTTTACACCATTAGCAGTTGCCAAAGGCGGCTTGTAGACAGCACGTAATTAAAACATTGGTTATTAAAAGCGATCGCCAAAACCGACCGTCATACGCGGCGTAAAATTGCCCAAGATGCTGGACACGAGCGGCATACCGTATTCAAAGCGAACCAATCCAAGCATCGGTATATTCACCCGCAAGCCGATGCCCACTGACGCACCCAAGCTGGATCGCGAGAAAAGGTTGTTGGTGAGACCATTTCCCATCACATGACCGGCATCGAAGAAGGCAGTCGCCTTGACGTGCTTGTCGATTACTTTGCCAACTTTACTGTTACGCGGCAACGGTATGCGCGAACGCAATTCCGCTGTGGCCATAAGCATTCCGGTACCTGTTCCTAAGTCAGAGAACATTCGATATCCGCGAATACCATTCCATCCACCTAACCTATATTGAGCAAACTGCGGCATGCCGCCGACAGCCGTACCACCCTGGATGTTCGTAGCCAAGGTTATGTCTTTGGTAATAGGAATATATTTGCTTACGCTGGCGCCGATTTTCATGAAACTCGGACTGCCCATACCAAGCGACGGTCCGGCGGAAAGCTTAGCGAAAGAACCTCGCGTAGGATCAGCACCATCTCTGGTGTCATATGTAATTGAAGGATTGACAGTCAAGAATGTCCCGCCGCGTAATTGCTGGTCTCTTACAGATTGAGCCAGGGCATTGGCTCCCGCCTGAGACCCGGCCATGCCGGTCGCCAAAGCGCGGTTGGCCATTTGATTGAGCGCACCATCATTGCCGAACATACTGCTGTAATCTCTCAGCGACGTGTTCTCGCCAATAAAACCAAGGTTTAGGGCAGTGTTGTGCTTCAGTTTCTTTGTAAATGTCGCAGAGGCTCCGAGAGTCCTTTGCGTCGACTGATCTACCATCATCGAGGAGAAATTGCGACCAAATCCGGACAGCGCCAATGATGTATTGGTCTTCATGAAATTCGGCTCGACAAATGTCGCTTCGATTTGATAGTTGTTTTTGTTGACCATATAGCCGTTGCCCGGGTTGTTGACGGCGTTGATGCCCTGCCCGAACATGCCGGTCCCCATCTGGGAGTTGAACGAAACAATCTGCCCGCGACCGCGGAAATTGTTGTCCGAAAAGCTCAAATTGCCAAATGGTCCGGCGATAGAATCGACGCCGCCGCCCACACCGACAGAGCCGGAGCGCTTCTCATCCACTTCCACTTTGAGAATGTATTTATCAGGACTGGTCGGCGATGGCTGCAAACTGCGGCGTATATCCTGGAAGTATCCATTGGCGTAAAGTTTGCGCAGGTCGTTGGTGAGCTGCTTCTCGTTATAAACAGAACCTGGTTTGATTTTGAGGGCATTGCGGATAATAAAGTCTTTCGTCTTGCGATTGCCGCCAATCTGAACCGACTCGATCTGTCCTTCATTTACCTTCAATGAGATGTTGCCGTCCGGGTCGTCTTTTACATCGGTGACGCGCGCCAGCAGGAAGCCTTTCTCGTGGTAGAGCTGCTCGACCTTATCTATAGAAGAAGACAGGTCGTTCAAGTTTTGCGGTTTTCCAAGCTGATTAGCGAAGATATGAGACAGCTCTTCTGAACTGAGCGCTTCATTGCCTTCGAATGAGAATTGCGTGATGGGCGCATTTTCTTGCACACGAATTTTAAGAAGAACGCCGCCGTTGCTCATCTCAGGCAAAGCCTGCAAACTGCGATCGTCGAAATAGCCCATGCCATTGATCGCTTTCAAATCCTGCAAAAGGACGTCGCGATCGAATTTATCGCCACGTTTTGTCTTTACGACGTGCAAAATATCTTCAGACGGCACAAGACGGTTGCCTTCGATTTTTACATCGTCGACAGTCAAATTGGACTGCTTTGAAGCGCCTGGATAGCTAAGTTTGCCGGTAAATTCACCAATGCCGGTCGCAGAACTTGACGAATTAACGCTCGGCGAGGATTCTTTGGGCGTTTCTGATTTAAGCTCGACATCTGACCCGGATGTCTCTGCCGGCAAAACATCAGCAGCATCCGAAGCCAGCGCAGGAATGCACGTATACGCAAAAGAAGTCCCAAACACGCCCACGGCAAGGGTTGCCGAAACCAGGCGTCTCCAGACAAGGTTCACAGCCGAGCTGCTCTTTGAAACCGTCAAAAACATTGCATTCTCGCTTTCCAGAGGGCAATTTTACCATGTGATCGGGTCATGCCAAGCGCTCGCTCCCATGACATCCAGGACTCGGTTTTCCTTCACTCTCAGACGACAGGCCGGCACGAATGATCCGCGATTGAGATGAAAGGTGCTTAAGGTGCCGCTGTTTACAATTCAAAACTCTTTACCGCAATCGTTTAGTCATCCTACAGCCCTACTGCTGTGGCGAGGCACCAGTAGCCGCAGCCGCACTTTCGACCTTTATGTCTTGGTTTGCGTTGCCACCGAGGCCGGTGCCGACCTTTAGAGTTAACTCTACCTTAGTGCAGGTAGGTATGAGAGGCAGGTCGAGTTTTTGAAACGCTTTAGACAAAACAATGTGTGCAGGCGAGACAGTCTTCTCCACAGGAGCGGCCAGCGAACTCAAATAAAACTGCATTGAGTCATTAGGCGCGGGCAAGTATTTGGAAGCACCTTGCTTATAGAGTTTAAGCTTGGGGTTGTTCTTCACATAGCCCTTCGCCTCATCATGGTCTTCCAATTCTTTTATGTTCTGCAATTGTTCGACGTTCGACTCAATATTCTCCAAATAGCCCAGCCTCATCTTGTCCAATTTCGGACTTGCCACCTTCATCCAGGGCAAATTCATAGGGTATGAGCCTTTTATTTGATCGAACTTTTTCTCCATAGCTTGCACCGATTCCATGGTGGCAAGATTTTTCAAATATGTTCGCTGCTGTTCTAATTCCTCAGCGCAATTTTTCGCCTCATCAAGTTGCTCCTCGGCAATAGATTGAAGTTGCGGATAATCACTTTGCACCTTCTCGAGATTCAGCTGTGCCTGCATGACCATCTGGCGAGAACGCGCCACCATATTGTTCATCTGACCGACACGATCGTTTTCATTCAACTTTCGTGCGCCGGCGAGCGCAATTTCATCTGCAGAACCCTGCAAGCGATTGTGGGTAAAGATCAAGCCGCCGTAAGAATATCCAATGAGAAGGCCAATGCCTACGATGGACAAAACCACACATCCCAAAACCAGCATGTTGCCGGTCGCTCTTCTATGTCTCCTTATGTTCTTAGATCGTCTTTTCATCGCAAATTTACTTGTCCACGGCGAGTAGAACAGTCCTCTTATGTGTGTTGTTATTCATTGATGTAATAGTAGGTGGTTTCCGGATTGCGACCCAGATTTTCCCATTGCGCCTGACTGGTCAGATGAACAGTGACGGGGCTGGTAAATCCCGGAAGCCCAGCTCCAGCATTAAAGAGCGGCGAGATATCACAATCAGCGCTCAGCTGTAGGCTGTACATGAAGGGTCCCTGAGGTCCATTAGGCAATTGGTCGCCTGATAGAGCAGTGCTAATTGGAACGCTCGTTTTTCCATTGCCTTTATCCACAATGACTAGAGTCGCAGCCTGGTTCTTCACGCCTACTCCGCAGGCTTTCAAAAGGTTTGTCCACCAGGAATTTGTCTTCAGTAACTTATTAGCATCGCTGCGTTTTTCACAAACAGCCATCCTGTGCGTCATCTCAGTCATGATGCCGTGCGCTATTAGATAGCGAACAGGCAAAATTCCGATGTTCAATAGAGGCGTAAAAATAAACAAGATAAAGATAATCATGGCACCGCTGAACTCGGTCATCGAGCTGCCATTCCTACTTCTCTTGCTGGGCCTAGTATATTGATTCTGGTTAAACTTGTAATTCATTTTGAGGGTCCTGACTTTATCGAAACTGCGATAGCCTCCACATCAATAAAACTGGCAGCCCGGCGTATTTAGGAGGGAATATTGTTTTTACTGGTGATACTAAATGCGATGCGCAAAAAAGACCCAAGATCTAATGTGCCACCCTCGACGAATCGAAAGTGGACACATTAGCGCCGTTAAAATTTGTTGATTACTATCGAAGTAACATCATTTTTTTCGATTACGGATTCTTGTTAGGAACTACATAAGTGATGGGAACCGTGTGTGTGCAATTGAGCGAAACGCCGTTCGCACCGACAACAGCACCAGCCAAGAACGGTGGAAAAATGTCGATTGTGGTTTTGACCGAAACCTCACCGTCGACCGCACCACCGGCGTCCGTCGGTATATCGCGTACTGTCTCGACAGCGTCGATTTTTTCGCGCACTTTCATTGGTAATCTGGTCGAATAAATCTTCTTCACTACTGCCACAGCTCGGTCGTATGGCGCCGTTCCAGAACCCACTTGGCGGTTCTCGCCCTTGGACAAATCGCTGGGAGGCCCAGATGCTGCAGCTCTTGCGGCATCCCGGCAAGCCTGATCATTGAGACCAGCGCCTATTGCGACCATCCCCAAGTCAATCACCAGCAGCACTGCAGGGACCACACAGATGAGAACGCCAACGACTTCAACCAGCCCCTGTCCTCTTTTAATTCTGGTTCTGCCAGGCCTGTGAGCGACCATCACTGAAATTTCTCCATCGCGTTAATCACGTTTCTTACGTTCATCGCGTGTACCGTCTAACGGGTCCACCGGTATAACAGGGCTAACGACACCCGTCCGTGTTTTAGGCGGAAGTCCAGATTATTCCGGTCTTATCTAACCAAACTGATGTGCTTGCCTTCCGGCACCGAGAAAAGGCCAATTGTCATCGATGCTTTAAAAGTGTTTTCCATGTCGACTTGGTCCCCGTCTTCTTTCGAATCGTGAAATCCGAGATCTTTCAGTCGATCAGAGATTTCATTGAACGAATCGGCAGGAACCTTCACTGCAACGAGCGGATTTTTGTGCAAGTAGGAATCCAGCGCCAGTCGAAAGATCGCGTTAGCAGCATCTTTTTTCTCTGCTTCTGACGGATTGTTGTCCTTGTGTTTGACCTCAATTGCAACTCCGTCTCCTTCGTCGATATCCAGCTTGTGAAGCTTCTCCAGTCCATAGGGCTTGCCATCGTGGTAGTACATGTACTGGTAATTCGTCTTTTTGTTTTCGTCTTTGGTCGGATACCAAAGCACTTCAAGTTTTTCGATAGGATTAAGCTTGGAATTCGTGTAGTCGAATTGCCGCTCCAATCGGCGCGTTTCAACTTGAATTACCCAATCGTATGGCTTATCGACTTGGTCATCGGCAATAGCCAGCTGAGGCATAAACCCGAGCGCCACACATACAGCCGCATAGAGGATCCCAATCTTGCGATATTTCGTTAAACGCAAGCCAATACGCATACGCTTTTGCATTGAGCAAAATCTCCTTTGAGAAAAACGAGTAAATTCCAACCGTGAGTGATCTACGCAATGCGAGCTGATTTTAGGACTCTGTGAGGAAAGAAATACAGAGAGCAAGCAAACACAGAACACTGTGAATAGCGCGAACTAAAGGCGTAAAGAGTTTTGATAGACTTGGTAAAAGTTAGAACCAGGCTCGCGCGAACCCGGTTCTTAACTTCATTTACTGTGCGACAACTTAGGTTTTGAAAATACAACTAAGGTGTCAGTTCAAGCGCCCTGGCTGCGTCCGGCATGCCCCATCCGTAGTATCCGTTCCAACCTGGCGTGGAGTTTACACAACTTGCCTTCAGGATTTGCTCGACAGCGAAGTTGGGAAGGGCAGGGTTTTTGCTGAGGATCAAAGCGGCAACGCCGGCTACGATAGGACTCGAGAACGATGTACCCTTTACCTCGGCTTGTTCGCCATCGATGCCCATACAGAAGATCTCTTCTCCTGGTGCGGTGAAATCAACGATTGTCCCATAGTTAGAGAAATCGGTCAGAGAGCCGGTTCTGTTGATCGCAGAAACCATATTGATGTAAGGAAGATTTACAGTCGCATCAAATACGGCGTCGTTACCAGCAGAAAGGAAGAGCAAACCTTGACGCACATAATAGAACTCAGAGAACATCTTATGAAGCGGGGCGTGAATTGTTGGTTCGTGAAAACCAACATAGGGAGCGCCATAGCTGAGGTTGACTATTCTCGCGCCTGATGTGAATACTTTTGCCATCGCGCAAGCTACAGAGAAGTCTGTTGCAATTGCTTTGCCGCCAGCTGCAGCATCTGCAATTCGAATAGGATAGATCGTCGATGATGGAGCGATACCTGCAGAGGTTTTGCCATTATTCATCGTCGCTGCGATACATGAAGCAACCCAGGTTCCGTGACCGTGCCTGTCGTGTTGCGCTCCGCCTGAAGCGGCAGCAGCTGCTGCTCCCGCCAGGTCTGTCACGCCAGGTAGCGTTCCTGTAGCTAGCAAAAGTCCACCGAGAATTTGTGCAGCCGCAGTGTTGGCATCAAATCCTTTTTCGATTTTGCCCTGAAGATCCTTGCCACTGGCTTCACAACCAGTATCAAGAACAGCAACTTTAGCGCCGCCAGTTCCCTTATCCCAAGCCTTCGGACAATGCATTGCCGCCAAGTGCCAGGACACATTGAAGTCTTTATCGTTAGGTACATAGTTTGCAGCGAAGCGATAGTTGCGACCGACAGCGCTGAAATGTTTTTTGTCTTTAGTCAGCTTGGTCTCAGTTTCTTCCAACTTACCTTTTTCAGTCTTGATGAGGATCATCTCCAAGTTGCCGGCGCGCACCGTCTGAGTTGCGGTAGCATGCACATCCTCAAGAGCCTCTTTGATCTCGTCTTTGTCAGCCTTAGCATCAGTTGCAACGAGCAAGACATCCGGTTGAAAGTCAGGTCTTCGAATAGCTCGACGCACAAATGGTCTGTTTGTCGGATTCTTCAACTTCATTTCAGCACTCATCGCCGGCAACTGAGCTGCCGATGAAAAACCAACAGCGATAGTCATCGCCATCGCGAAGATTCTCTTCTTTTCCTTCGAAACCTTGCTAGCCAGTCCGGAAATCATTAGTCGTACTCCTATGAAAAACTGCTTTACGAGACACCGTGCGTACTTAGTAAGAACCTTTGAGCGCGCTGTTCGTCTCTTGCGCTCACACAGGACTCAACAGCAAAACCGGATGAATTAGGCGGGGCTTTCTAAAAATCCCAAGACGAAAGCGGAGCACCACTTTCGGTGCCCTCACCCGAAACAGATAGGACTATCATTTCGCAGTAGTTAATCTGTGGTCATTCAACTAACTGATGGTTTCAATTACTCAGACTCAAGTGCCCTTCTGTAATGAAACCAAGATTCACAATATGTGCTTGTTTCGGCATCTGATATTGCATCTTCACTTCATTAAACGATGAGTAGCGATGCAATTTACCATCTCTCAAATCCAAAACTTCAAATAGCTCGTTTCCACCACACGAATGTCTAAAACACAATAGCTGCTGATGTTCTGGAGATTCAAGATAAAGCGCCATAACATCTGGTGGACCACCAGGTTGAATCTCCAAGACTTGTTTGAACTTTGCTCCATTTTTCATACGGACTCGAACTATATATTTGTACTCTGACAAAAATGGATGCAACGGAACAACGGTTAGAGTCAGTTCTCCATTGTTAGACGGCAAAGAAACTGTTGATGTAACAGCTTCTTCCTCGATCATCCAATTTTGGAAGTGCACCTTGATTCGCTCTGGATTTTGCACAAAGTAAAATGCAGACAAAATACCAAGAACAATTGTCGCTAAGCCAACACAGAATATCGCCCTGAATAGAATGACCTTTACCATCATGTACGTCTGATTCATTCTTCTTTGTTCAAAAGAAAACACCGAAGCCTAGTTTATTAGCTTCGGTGTTTACGATGTCTAGGGTTTATCCTACTTCTTCTCGAACCAACCGACTGGCTGTGGATCCAGGTTGATATTGATCTGCTTCACTTCAGTGTAAGCTTCGAGCCCGAATGTTCCGAGTTCGCGGCCCCATCCACTTTGCTTATAACCGCCCCATGGGCATTCGTTATATGTATTGTGATAGGCGTTGACCCACGTGATACCGGCTTTAAGAGCCTTAACAACGCGGTGTGCTCTGGTTACATCATTGCTGAATACTGCGCCGGCAAGACCGAAATCTGAATCGTTTGCGAATTGAATCGCTTCCTCTTCAGTCTTGAACTTCTGCACAACAACGACTGGTCCAAAAATTTCTTCTTGGACGATACGCATGTCTTGCTTGACGTTCGTGAATACTGTCGGATTGACGTAGAAGCCCTTACCGTACTTCTCTCCTTTCGGTTGATCGCCGCCGGCTTCCAGCTTGGCGCCTTCTTTCTGACCGATTTCGATGTATTCGAGAACGCGCTTCATTTGAGATTCGTTGATGAGCGGTCCCATTTCGGTTTCAGGGTCCATGCCAGGACCAACCTTTATATGTTTGGCACGTTCGACGAATTTTTTGACGAATTTGTCGTACATCGGCTCTTCAACCAGCAAGCGCGAGCCAGCCGAGCATACTTGACCGGCATTGCAATAGATTGCAAAAAGCGCATAGTCAACGGCTGTATCTACATCAAAATCAGAGAACACAACCATTGGCGACTTACCGCCCAATTCCAATGTCACTTTCTTGAGATTACCGAGAGCTGCTGAAGCCACGGCTTTTCCGGTTTTTACCGATCCGGTGAAAGCAACTTTGTCGACCAACTTGCTTTCTGCAAGAGTGTTGCCGACCGTAGGTCCATCGCCCAAGACGATGTTGACGACACCTTCCGGCAATTCGAGTTCTTGCAGAATTTCAGCCAATCTTACAGCGGTTAGAGGCGTGTATTCGCTCGGCTTGAGAATGCAGCAGTTGCCTGCGGCCAGTGCCGGAGCCAATTTCCATGCACCCATCAAGAGCGGATAATTCCACGGGATAATTTGTGCGCAAACACCAATCGGCTCACGAACTACAGTTGTGATGGATGGGGCCGGAACATCAATTGCTTGTCCCGTTGGCTTGGTTACCAGACCAGCGTAATAGCGAAAACAGTTCGCCGCATCACCCATATCGTATTTGGCTTCACGCAAAGGCTTGCCACCGTTCAACGTTTCCAGCTCAGCCAATTCTTCGGCATGCTCATCAATCTTGTCTGCCAGTTTGAAGAGAAACTGAGCGCGCTCCAATGCCGTCATTCTGGGCCACGGACCTTCGTCGAAAGCTTTGCGTGCTGCTTTGATAGCGGCTTCGGTTTGCTTCTTATCGGCTTCTGCAACTTTGCACAGAGGCTTGCCATCGGCAGGGTTGATCAAGGTGCGCTCACTGGCGCCATCTTGGAATTTACCCCCGATCCATAATTGCCACTTGCGATCCACTTTCACTTTGGGTGCCTCTAGGGTTTGAGTCATCGCCCGCTGAACCTCTCGTTCGTAAATAAGTACTTTTCTACATGGAAACGCGCATCTCACCACCTGCCGAAGCAGGGCAAGACCCGAATTACGCGGATTCCGAAAGTTGGAAGATCATAACATTCTTAGTCGTTTATTTCGACTGTAATGTGGGCGAATTGGCGCCTTTTCGGGGAGTTTTGCCGCCGAGATAAGCGCCCTCTCCAACAACGGCAGGCGCGCTTAGGGTATGCTTTCCAGCATTTCCCACCGTTTCTACAGGCTATTCAAGCGCTTACTCATGGCAACCAGTTATCCAGGCAGTTTCGTCACCCTTGAAGGCCCCGAGGGCGCAGGCAAAACCACCCAACTCAAGCTTTTGTCCAAACAGCTCGACCAGATGGGCGTCAAGCACATTGTCACGAGAGACCCGGGCGGTACATCTCTGGGAAAACAAATTCGCAGAATTCTGCTCAACCCCGAAAATCCGGTCATGCCCATGACAGAGCTGCTGCTTTATCAGGCAGACCGCGCGCAACACGTCGACGAATTGATCATTCCGGCACTGAAAAACGGCACTCTTGTGCTTTGCGATCGCTACGTTGACTCGACACGTGCATACCAAGGCTACGGGCGTGGTATTGATTTGAACCTGATCAACGACCTTTCAAAAATGGCGACCGGCGGATTAACGCCAGAACTGACAATTCTTTTCGATATTGAATCAAGTGACGGACTGGGGCGCTTGCACCCGGGCGGTCACGATCGACTCGAACGTGAGGCGATTGAGTTTCACCATAAGGTGAGAGACGGATATCACAAACTCGCCGAACAAGATCCCGATCGCTGGGTGATTGTCGATGCCAGTAAACCTCTCACTGTGGTACAGGAAGATCTGCGCAGAATTCTGTGTGAGCGTGTAGGCAAGAAACACAAGCTGGAAGGCTTGTCCGAAGCGAGTTAGTTCGGATGGTGCCAAACCCATGATCGCACGAGGCCAGAATGATATTCAGGCGAAACGGATTCTCACACTCGCACTATCTGCGCTTTTGCTTCTGACTTCCTGTGGCGGTAGCAAGCAGGTTCGCTTCAGCTCACCCTTCAAAGAAGACGACGAACTGACAGCCAACCTTGCTTTCAAGATCGTCGAAAAAAGTTATCAAATCAAGCCGGACAGGCGCTATCTAATGGCACTTTCCAATGTCACGCAAATCGTAACAGGCAAACCACTGCAGAAAGTCGAAGCCGTTTTTGAAAACGGACTCTGGCGTATCAAGTCCGACAAAAAAGACATCACTACCATCAAGGACTTTCCTTCATTTGTAGACATCTGCTCTTCGCTTTCGAAATACGCGCGGTCTTTGGAAGGAGATCAAGGCCAACATCGATTTGAATCGAATGGCAAAAACGTTCTCAATCACTCTAAAGTTTTTGGCGGGTTCGAAACCGAGTTAGATTTAGTCAGAGAAGAGAAAAATCCGAATTGGACCAAAGATGAGCCTCCGCGGCTGGAACTTGCGGGCGGAGATAAAGTTACGGATAACCTCTTAGAGAACCGTCCAAATCAACCTGCAGACAAAGTCAAGGACAAAGTCGCGGAAAAGACGAGCGATGAGTCTAATGCCGCAGTGAAGCAGAAGTCATCGGAGGCATCGAAGCTGCCTCAAGCAAACTCGTTCGACGACAATTCGAAACTGCAAGACCCGATAGATCAGCTGCTTCTGGAATACAGCCCGCGCTCTTGCTTCAAGGCGGTCGAACTTGTAAATGCTCAATGGAAAAAAGATGGCGGCTCGCCGCAACTTATCGATCAAGCGGCAACTGCACTGACAGCACTTGCCTTTCAAACATATGATAGAGCAGGAACAGCGGACGATCTTTTCGCGCAAGCACTCGCATTTGCGAGTCTTTCCGCCCGATATGAAACACAAAATGCCAAGCGCAATCAAGTGCGTCTTGCAGAGGCTATGGGATATCGCGTTGACGCGAAAGATTTAGCAGCGGATCTCCCCGAGGAAGACCCGCTGCGGATGTATATCATGTGGCAAGCGCAAACAGTAGGTGCTGCAGTTGAACAAGGATTGAACTCAAACGAGTCGAAATTTCTCTACGTGAAGAAATTAGCGAACGCGGAGAATCTTTTGCGGCTTAGAGAATATTGCAAGAACAGATTCGATAAGAACTCGCCCTTAAGTCTCTCTGTGTATGGATGTTTGCAGCCGCTTGCAGAAGCACAACAATTGACGCCGGAAACTTGGCTATTCGAGAACGTATTCTTTTGCGAACTGAAATCAATTACAGGCAAAAATATTGATTCACATGACAAATTCTTTGCACTGCTCGACAAATATCTGAAGGATTTTGATTCCAAACCAAAAGATAACCTCATTTCTTCAGCTATTGTGACCAGTTTCTTCCGCGCGTTTGCATACTCGCACGTTCTAGATTATCTGCAACCTGACAATGGTTTTTACACGGAAAAGGCAGCGGAAAAAATCTTTGATGAGAAATTTGGAACGCCTGGCTCATCCGATATAGGTGATTCGGTTTGCGCGCTGGCTCACAGTATTTTGGATGCACGCACAGGCAATTATCATGTCGCAAAGCTCTTAGGCAATGCAGTCAGTCCAAAGGATCTGGGCGATTATCCTAGGTTCCTCGCCTTTGACGAAACATCGCGTTGGTTTGCAAACGGAGAGCCAAAACTTATTTCGGCCGGCAAAACGATATTTGAGAATATTGATAGCCGCCCTGAGAATCGATTTCGCATCGCCACAGTTGCGCACAACGAATTGCTGCATCCTGTACTTGCGCTGAATTTAAACAAGCTTGCGCTGGACGCCGATGCTGATGGGGTTTTATCTGTGGCAGCAGCGCAGCAAAACGTCGACCAAATGCACTTAAGAAGAATTGCCGACAACAAAATTGGCGTTCCATCGCGACGTGCCAAAGCTATGGCAGCACTTTGCGATTTCACCGGAGACAGCGATCGCGGTGCAAAGCATCTGTACGTTGATCGAATTGAAGAACTGGTGGAACACACTCCTGGCAATATAGAAGTCTTACGCCAGTACGTTAAAACATCTATTTTGGCTGGAACCACCGCAGTCGCGATCGAAAACACCAAGAGGTGGATTGATAAATCAAGCGACTTTCCAAAACAAGTGAAGCTCGCCAATCAACTTCTCGCCGCGCTGTATTACAGCAATGGCAATCCGGACGAGACGCTCAAATTGCTCGATGGACATGTCGACAACAAGGTCGAGGTTCAGGTGGCGGAAACATATGTAAACGCGCTTACACAGAAAGGGCGCGAGCCAAAAGCAGAAGCGTACACCGATGCGTATTATGTAGCCAACCGACTGTCGCCGGCGGCACTTGCTTTAAAGACTCAGATTTTCTGGAAGAAGCACGCATATAACGAAGCGGCTCTAGTGCTCAAAGGATATCCGTGGTTTCTCAAAGCCGAAATCTGGCGCCGCGAAATCTATCCTGCTTTCAAACGAACGCTGGCCGGCTTTCCGGAAGAAAGTAAAAGTGCCGTTCGGGCATTGGCGAAAGAAGGTTTTTCTGAGTCGACCAACATTGGGGAATTGGCTCAATCATTTTCTCTCAACGGCAGGAACGATACCAGTTTCAATATCCTAAATGCAGTTCTTACTAGTTCATTCAGCGGGCATGAACTAAACTATTTAAACTTGTCGACTTTGGCATACACCTATTTAGAAGCAACAGAAAATCCGCAAATTGCCTTGAAGTGGATTCAAGAAAATGTGCCACCACAGTTCTTTACTCCGCTCGCCATGTTCGCGTTTCAAAACAGTGCTTATGATTTGCTGTGGAAGCTAATACCTGAAAATCCTGAAGGCATCGGATCCGAATATGTTTGGCTAACGCGTGCGGCAGCAATGCCGATGCAGAAAGGCATTAATAAAGACGCCAATCGACTGCTCATCCAGCATTATGCGAAAAACGACAGCGATGCGCTGTTCCAAATAGGCAAATGTTTGATCGGAGCTGTCGACTCAAAAACCATGCTCGACAAACGAATCAATGTGCGCGAACTGTGTGACTTATCCTATTTCTTGGGCTCGCGCGAAGCTTATCTGGGCGACCAAATGGAAGCGGCAAGGTGGTATCACATGGCTCTGGAAACCGGTATGAATAAAGCGGCTGAATCAGCTCGCAACGCTGAAGCGATTCGCCGATTGACCTTATTCTATCCGCATTGGTCGTCAAAGCCGTAGTAGTGTCACTAAGCATCGTAGTGGAAGCGCATGCACTTCCCTTGCAGGGAGCCGCATGCGCGGCTCTTTTACGCGAGTGCTACGACTTCACGCGATATGCGACTTCTTCGCCAAGTTTGTCGACGTCTTTACGAAGCTGTTCTTCATCGTCCTTCTGCAACGAACCACCATTTGCAGTTGCGAGCGAACGCTCTTTCTTCTGCAAATCAGAAGCGCGCAACTTCAAATGATTGTAGTCAGCCTCTGACACTTTACCTTTGGTTTTTGCTTCGTCAAGGAATTTATTCATGTCATCAAATATGGTGGTAAGCGCCGGCGCCGCAGGCGTAGTGCTGCCTTGATTGACTATGACAATCGGCGCCTGATACCCAAAACCAACCGGTCTCGGCAACCAAGGATAGTAGTATCCAGAAGGTGCCTTCCAAACATTTAAGCGTGCATTGCCGATGTTGATACCGAAATAACCGCCATTAATCGGCACCGGCATTCCCATCGCGGGAAGCCCTGCATATGGATTAACAACTCCGAAGCCTGTATTCGGCACAAGTCCAGCGCCGCGGTACGGGTTGTATCCATATGGATTTCCATAAGGATTATAAGGATTGTACGGAGTCACTCCATACGGAGAAGCGTATGGATTGCCGTACGGATTTGTTTGCTGGGTGGGAGCATACCCGCGTTGAAAGCCGACCTGAGCCTGGCTTGGAACTTGCACACAAACCAGAGCAGCGAGAACCATCGATACAGCAAGGTTTCTCATGTGCGTTTCCTCCCTCGAAAGCTTCCGCTCAGATCTACCAGTATAAGGCCCGGATTAGGAGGCACGCCTGCAAGGACGCTCTTTCGTGAAGCTTAGTTGCCCTGCAAATCTGGCTCATTTCGGTCGCCACCACCAGGGAAAAACTGGTGATTCATCTCTTCAGCCGAGATGTGCAAACAGATGAGACTCCAGAAGCAAATGAAACCAATCGAGTGAACGTTGTAGACGCCGACTGGAGGGAGCTTATGAATCGTTAGAAGGGAGATGAAACCTGGAATCATGATTGCCAGGCAAAAGATTGAGAGCTTTTTGCAAACGTTCATGAGTGGCTTACCTTGCTTGGCGCCCTTCAAATGACAGGCGTAGCCAATGCCGCCCACGATCAATGCCATGAACAGTCCATGCAGACCGGCATCGAACACGACGTGACAAACAATAACGCCAAGTGCTTGCATTACTGAGTCGACTGTTTGCTGAAAGCTGAATGTTGAACTTGGTTCCATTTCGAAAATTATGGCTAGCGGCAGGACTGGACGCGGAAAATGATACCCGACAAACGAATTTCCAGCATTGACAATCTCACAGAATTGAACGTCACAGCCGGAATGTCAAACCCAATGGCACTTTTCAGCTTTACTCAACACTCCTGCTGGCGTGCAGAGCGCGTCCAATGTTTATGAAAGCTGCGGCCAGGACTGGATCAATTGTTATTGCCTTACGCCAGTTTTCAATCGCTTCATCTACACTGCCGCGCCTTAACAAAATTAGCCCTAAATTGTTATAAGCGTATGCATCTTGGGGGTTGTAGCGAATGGCTTCCAGTAGAGCTTTTTCGGCGTTTGAAACTTCGCCCTTTCTGTACAATGCCGTGCCGAGATTGTAATAGGCCTCAGCATAATCAGGCTTGATACGGAGCGCTTGCTGAAAAACCGCGATGGCTTCTGAGATGTGTTTTTCCCGGTAAAGCGCAATACCAAGATGGTTTATGGCCTGAGCAAAATTTGGCTCAATACTGATGGCTTTATTGAAAGTCTGCTCCGCTGTTTCGATCTTGCCCTGCCTTAGATATGTCAGACCCAGCTGATTAAGGACTTCAGCATTCTTTGGGTGGTCTTTCATAAGGTCATTGCAGAGCTTTTCAGCCTCACCCAATTGCTGCAAATCGCGAAATACAGCAACTACACGCAGCTTCAATCCAAGCGAATTGTCTCCCAATCGCTTCGCTTCACGATACTCAATTAGTGCTTCTTCTGAGCGTTTTATCAAATTGAGCGTATCGCCCAGATCGCGGTGATAGTTGGCATCTTCAGGCTTTTCCTTCAGCGCGGATTGATATTCGACTACTGCCTGATCATAAGCTCGTCGAATAGAATACAAATGCCCAAGGTTGTAATGAACCTCCGGATAGTTTGGACGAAGGTTCAAAGCCTGGAAAAATGACTTGAGCGCCAGGTCGCTCTCCCCCTTTGAAAGATAGGCTGAGCCCAGATTGTTGTGTAGCTCAGCTTTGAGTGGTTCGGTCGCAATTGCTTCCTGCAAAAGTGAAATGGAATGGTCGATTTCACCAAGACGTTTCTCACACAGTGCCAAATTGTTTTTTGCCGTGACGTTGTTAGGGTCACGCTCGATTACCTCTTTGAATTGCTCGGCTGCTTCCTTCAAATATCCGTCTGTAAATAACTCATTGCCATAACTCAGCAGATTTTGGATGCCGGAATGCGCCTCATCGAAAGGCAACGCTTGAAGTTGCTTGCCGGAAGGCTCGACCAGTTCGAAGTCCTTTTCTACGTTGACTCCGGGTGCATTGTGCGGCGCATGGTTCGACGCACTGTTCGGCGCATGGTTCGGCGCATGGTTCGACGCATTGTTCGGCGCATGGCTCGACGCACTGTTCGCTGCATGGTTCAGCACCTTGCTGGCTGGGCTCTTTGAAATTTGCTGCGTCGGTCTACTTGACTGCGCAACCACCAACTTTTGTGGCGCCTTTGCACCAGATACATCATCAAAGCGTCGAACTTCGGCAGCCTGAATTTCGCTCTTCGAAACGAGTAGAAGAAGTCCAGCGACAAACATCAGCTGCAAGCGCACGCGAAACACACAAACCCCTCGCCGCCCATTCGTCGCCTTTATACCAAAGAAGACATTGCCATGGCACAAGCTGGCAAAAGCCCTCACCCCGCTTTACATCTGCCTTTTTCTCGAACTCCAGTGGTAGATCGACTTAGAAAAAAGACCGTTAACGACCTTTTTTCCAAACGAAGATCGTCCAGTCGACTTTCACCAAAGCGCTTGGCAAGCCGATTTCTGTCTCAAAAGCTTGGCATCCAAATTTCAGCGGTCTTCAATTTGGTAAACTCCCAAAGTCACAGAATATGAAAGCGGGAGCAAACAATGAGGAGTTCCACTAAATCCTTTTGGAGCAAAGGCACAACCACCCTTATTAAGTCGGGTGCTTTTTTGGCCGCCGCCCTATTGGTTATCGCACCAATCTCCACAACAGACGGAGCAAGAGCTGACGCACAGGGAAAGTTTGACCGCGAACAAACGATGCTTATGAATTTGAAGGGACAGCCGAATTCGACAGGCTTCTTCATCATTCAATCATCCGAAAAAAGCAAAATGATTGTGCGTGATTTGACTAAAGCTTTGCGCCAGTTAGAGGAAGTCGACAAAGCCTATTCAAAATCGAGGGGCACACCGGATAGCCGACACCTTGAAGGCACAAAGCTCAAGCTCATCAATGCCACCAGAACAGCAGAAAAACTTCACGACGAGCTGTGGGACACATTTCAGGTTCTCAAAAAGAGCATCTCGGAAACGCTCGTAATTGATGAAGCCAAGAAAGGTCCAGAGAGTAATTAATGAGCGATGAGGCTCCAGTAGTTGCGAAACCTGATCAAGGTCTCGAACTCGCAAAAATGCGGACAACACTTGCGCTCGAACGCACGCTTTTGGCTTGGATTCGAACGGGTTTAACCTTGATTGGATTTGGTTTTACCCTGAGCAAATTCATGCACGACATGATTCGCTCAGGACATTTCCAAGCCACTCTGCATTATCCGCGCGAGGTCGGAATTGCGATGATGGCACTCGGAATTCTCGGATTGACTGGCGGTGCTATCGACTATCACCGCCGCATGAAACGCATTCACGACGCTGGAGAGCACGTCTTTTGGACGTCTGCTTTCATTATTACCGTTGTATTAATCGCGTTGAGCGTCTACACAATGATTAGCCTGGTTATAGGCATCTATTTTTAGCGTTTGCACTTAAATTCAATCGACCGTTCGCTCGACAGATTCTCTAAGTTTCCTTCGCAATCGGAATTCCGGTCCGTTTAATGTAACGGAGCGGTCACGGGCGTCCGCTAACTTATAGATCTTGCATTACTAGTTATTTCCAGAGCGCTTCCACCCCAAGCGCAAGGTGAACATTGAGCGAAAGAGGTCAAACAGAGGCTGCGCCCGCCCGCGCAGTGGAATCTCCGCGTCCGGTCGAACAGCAACCAGCAGTTGAAGTAGCTGCCGTTGCTGCTGAGAAGTTGCAGTTCGACGTATATAAAGGAACGGGCAGCGACGGTTCGCGGGTAAATTTCAATCAGTCCGTGATTGCCGCCAGTTTTGCGCCTGGCAGTCCGGACGCAGTGAGAGAAGCCGGCTACATGGGTGGCGACTTCAACTCGTATCGCGCCATGATGGATAACATGTGGCTCGGATCTAAAAAAATGCCTGGTGTCGAGCGCGAGGCCAGGTTTGCCGGCATCGGCATGTTGCCGATGCCAGACGACAAAGGATTGCAGTGCCAAACTGCTGGACCAAACGGAGCAGAGTGTACCTACAAATCCTCCGAGCGCAAAGATGGACTGGCAAAGCTAGTACGCAGCCGCACAGATGGCAGAGAAGATGTCGCCAAAGAGTATCAAGGACGCAAAGATCATTTAATTGGTGAGAAATACTCTGCAGGCAAAGATTTGCGCAGCTTCGAGCGTACTTTCGAAACCGGCAAAGGTCCAAATGGCTTATCCACAGAAAAATATCTGCGAACACCAATTACCGAAAGTTTTTCTCGTAATTTCGATCCTGGACAGAACAAAGATAAACTGCAATCTGAACAAGTCGCAAAAGAAAATGGCGCCGTCACTATTCACAAAACATTCAAGGATAGAGCAGATGGAGTTGTCCATGAAACAACAGAACTCACCGGCAACGGCGCAATTTCAATGCGCGAAATGGCTGATGGAAAGAAACAGCTAAAAGTTCTGACGCCAGACGAATTGAAAGCAAGAGGAATTGACGTTTCAGGTTTGAGCACCGCTGGTGATGCAGCCACAAGAGTCAAGAAGGCTTTGGATCTTGTCGGTTCGCAAGATAGGCACGTTGCCACAGATCTGAAAAATTCAAAAGCACTGAAAGACGCCGTGCAATACGTCTTGAAAGGAACAGTTGGTGAAAAAGGTCTGAACGACCCATCTTTCGATGGTGCAAATTCACCATCGAAAAGAGATAAAGCAGTTATTGCTATCGGTGCGTCGACTGGTTATGAAGGCTTGAAGGAAGCCGGTGTGATCGTCGATGAAAAGACGAACAGTGCCACCACAACAAACGGTGCGAAATACACCTTCGAAAAACAACGGGACGGTAAATTGCGCGCTGTTTCTGTTGAAAGCGAGAAGAGCAATAGGAAATTTGAATTCCAATACACTGAGGACGGCGCATTCAAGGGTTCTATCGAAACCACGAAAGTGACAGACCAGCCAGGTAGTGCAGAAAAACCCGGCAGCATGAAGTATCAAAACATGGAGCTTCCCTCACTTCAAAAAGGTTGGGGGCCTTATCAGGCACTTCAAGAGATGCAGCGCCAAGGCAAAATCCAGATGTCCCAGCAGGAGATGCAACAGGAAGCGGTTCGAATTCGAAACCGTGAGTTTGCGCGCCTCGGGCGTAATCATTTCAAGGTCGGCGATACATTCCAGATGTACTCGCCAGAAGAGATCGCACAAAAACAAGGTCCGCGCGAAACGGCGCCCGGAGTGCGTCGTGACGTTGAAAGTGGCGTGCAAAGAACAAGTGCTCGCGGTACCAGACGCTCAGCCGAGCAAGACGGTATACCCTCCGCCACAAGTGAATATGACGAAGGTGGTCGTGCAAAACGTGGCGACTCGACACCGCATAAACGCGGGCGAGGCAAACCAGGACCAGACGGAACAGTCGCTCAGAGATACATCAATCAAGAAAGTATTGATCCGGAGATGAGAGCAGTTCGCGCACCACAAGCTGGGCGAGATGGCTCGTTGATGCTGAGAGGCTCGCCGTCTATAAGCGCTGAGAAAATCGACCAAATTCTGCGCGATGCAAAGTCACCGGCAGCCAAAGAGAGAATCAGAGATCAAGAAACAGGCAGAGAGCTAACATTCGGCCAACACCTGTACAAGCTTGGCGTTGAATACGGTATCGATCCTGCGCTGACTCTGGGATTCTTCAAATCAGAATCAGGTTTTGGAAAACACGGTGCGGCCCATCGTAACAATAGCGTCGGCAACATAAAAGGCGATGGCGGCTATAGGCAGTATGGCAGTTTTACCGAAGGAGCGCGCGACTGGTTCAAACTCATGCAGGACGGCACACACTTCCTGAAAGCAGGCAGAGACACCGTCGCCAAGGTTATCCCCAAGTACGCTCCAGGGAAGGACGGCAATGACGAAGGCAAATACATACGAGACGTTGATCGTGACGTAAGAGGATGGTCACGCGCTAGTGCACATGCACCGGCGCGTGAATCGGAACGCACACCGGAGCGAACGCCAGAGCGAACGCCTGATAAAACACCAGAAAGAATCGCTCAGATCACCGAAAGAGAACGCGAACGCAAAGTCAGTGAACGCTACCCGCTGCAAAGACAAAACGACGCAGGCAGACCGATCGTCGAAGTTCGACAGGGCGAAAGCATTCAGGCCGCCATCGACAAGGCGCAAGAAGGCTCAATTATCAAAGTTCATCCCGGCGTTTACAAAGAGCGCCTGCAAATAAAGAAAGACAGCATCAGCCTGCGCGGCGATGGGCAAGCAATTATTGATTTGGACGGACAAAGGACCTCCGGCAGTGCAATAGATATTTCTAACAGGCGCAATGTCCAGATTGATGGATTCGAAATTCGCAACGTCAGAGGCGGTGACACGCCGACGGGAATCAAAGTCGAAGGAACAAGCCGCGATATATCAATCACAAACAACAATATCCACCATATCGAGAATTCAAAAAATGCGCATGGCATCGTGGTAAGAGGAACTTCCGCAGAACCGATGCGCAACATCATAATCGCGGGCAATCAAGTTCATCACAACAAACTAGGTTCAAGCGAAACGATTGCAATTAATGGAAATGTCGATGGATTCCGCGTTATTAACAACAAAGTCCACGATAACGATAACATTGGTATCGACGTGATCGGATACGAGGGTGTGGGACGCGCCGGCATCGACCGCGCTCGCAATGGCATCATCGCCGGAAATACAGTCTTCAATATTGATACAAAGAGCAACCCAGCATATAAGGGAGACCGCAGCGGTGCTGGAATATATGTCGATGGTGGCAGCGACGTCATAATCGAAGGCAACCACATCAAGAACTCTAACTACGGCATTGAATTAGCATCGGAACACAGGGGCAAATTAACTTCACGCATTCAAGTGAGGGGCAATGTTGTTGAGGGCAGCCATTTAGCCGGAATTTCTCTAGGAGGAGGAAGCCCGACAAATGGTGGTGTAAATGATTCAATCATTGAAAACAATGACTTTCGCAACAACTCGCGCCCGCTGTGGCGCCAACATAATGTCGGATCAGACATCGTTTATCGAAACAATGACGGCGTAATCGGACAACCCGGTCAACCGGTGAAACAACCACTAGAGCTTCCACAAATCCGTAAGACTGAAAAACCGGCAGAAAATGATCTGGTTCCGGAGCGCTCCGTTCGTAACGCCCCGACAGGTCGAGTTGTGCGAGACATCTCAGACCGCTCGAGGTTCTATGCACATCAAGACGACGGACACAGCTGCTCGGCGTTTTCCATGGCCATGATGGTCAGCGATCACCTCAAAGGACGCCCACCTCAATACGGTCAAGAGATGAGAGGGTTCAAAGCACTGGCCGGAACACTCAGCCACGGTTATCGCGGTTCTCTCGACACGATGGCTGGACAGCTGCGCCAAGCCGGACTGGAAGCAAAGGCGTATCAGTACAATCGATTCGGGCAGAAGGGCATGGAAGATCTTAATGCTGAATTAGATCAAGGGCACTCCGCTGTCGCACGCGTCATCAATCCGCACACCGGCAACCGGCACTACATATATGTAGCCGGCAGAAATGCCGATGGCAATTACATCCTTGGCGATCCTGATCGAGGCAATCCATCACACGCGCAGCCAGTCAGTCCACAACGACTAATGAAAATGATGAGCGGTCGCGATGGATTCGTCGCTGGATGGGCGCCATCTGACAGCGCTGCGGCAAACATACCCGGTACTGCCGCATACAGACGCTGGAAAGGTATTCGCTAACTAATCATAGGAAACCAAACATAGGAAACCAAAGTCGTAATAGGCCGGAGCGTCAGCTTCTAGCCGGCATCGAAATTTTGAAAACTCAATTTTGAATTCCTGAAGGCCGCCAAGATGGCGGCGCTCCGTCCGTTCGCTCAATAGTAGCAAACGGCTTTCTTCGTCCATGGATTGCCGGGATAGCCTTTGTGCAAAGCAAAATATGCTTTCTTTGAAAACTCGCTTCCAACCGGTGTTTGCTCCGACCACTTTGGTAGTTTCACAATGCGATAAAGCATCTCTGGGACATCTTGATCTTTAGGATGCGCTTTCGCCCAATCGAGAACAGTCTGTCCAAAAAAGCGCGACGGATGATTCTTCAGGATCAGCGCGCGCTCAGCGACTGCAGCTTTCTTCTCGGCTTCAGAAAGCAAACGCGAAACACCCGGCTGGAAATAGGTTTTTACTTTACTTGTGACCTCGGCATCTCCGACATAACCAACAAAGTCGTTGTACGCGTAACTAATCGCATCATCACCTTTAGGTTCATTAACCGGCAGCGGCACCCAGAAATTATTGTTGTAATAGTCAAACTCGCCAATAGGCTCACCGTGCCGTTCTGTACCACCACGCAAATAAGGTGTCATTCCATAATTGCGCAGAACCAGGCATGCAACTGCAAACTGTCTTGCTGGTCCAGCCGGCGCATTTTTGATTTTTGCTACCGCAGCCGCAAGAGTTGGATTGGTTGCTGCAAGATCATTTTCAAGCTTTGCTGCATCGGTCTCCTTCTGCAAAAGCTGTGCACGAGTCCATGCAGACCGCACAGCAACTGCCTTGAATTTAGAGCTTGCAGGCTGGCTTTGAGCAAATTTCATCCAGGTGGACATAGGAGCATTGCGGCTCAGATCAAGCGCGCAATCTTCATCAAGCCCAGGTGCTTCTGTTTGATAAACATTCGCAGCCTCTAGCTTATAAAATTTGCTGGAGACTAAATCGTTGTTCGACTGCAAAATTTCAGGCGGGTTGATAACAGAATATTTCAAGTAATCTGAGATAGAGCTACTAGCGGCAGCCATCTGCATCGAAAACAGATTTCGCGAGCTGGGCGGCAAATTAGTGGCAGCCAATATAGGCGATAAAAGTTTGCGCGCCTCCTCCCTCTTTCCTTGAGAAATCAACGAATCAACAACATAGAACCTGCAAGTAAGAAACGCAGGAGAACTCGCAGGCGTTTTTATAGCTGCGTCGTATAATTCTTTGTCGTCTTGCAAACTCACTCCCAAACCAGAAAGAGCTGCAACAAGCCAAACATCATTCTTTTTCTTGCTCCACACTTCGCGAGCGTGTTTCGCCACTCGCAGTCCTTCTTCTCTTGCTTTCTTCCTTTCTTCGTCTGTGTTCGACCAGTCTAGGAAGCTAGTTCGCTGAACAGTACAAACGAAATCAGCAATATCATGTGCTGTCAAAACATCGGGAGCTGGGTGAGGGGAATCAGATTCGTTTGAGCTTGAAGCGGAACCATCGCCAGCGCCGGCGGAATTCACTGAACTTGCAGTGGAACTCGGCAGAGAGGTTGTCGGTCCCTGCACATCCAATCCGCACAAAGGAGCGTTTCCATCCAAAAGAAAAGTCAGATCTCCAACATCGGAGCCAAATCGCTTGCTAGATCCATCACTGATCATAGTCGCCAGCAGCTTCACAACTTCCGGTGCGGAATGATTTAAGTAGGAGATCGGTCTCAGCAGATCGAGAATCTGCTCTCGCTCCGACGTCTTCGTCGCCTTGTCGGCAGCTTTTTGTATTTGTACAGACACCGCCTCCGCATCGCCTGTCCCCTTGCCGCGGAGTATCTCATTAGACTTCGAACGCAGCACCATATACGATGCTACTTTGTTTAAACTAGAATTCGGTTTATCAGCCAGAGTTTGAAATAGAGAAGCGGCCTTTTCAAATCGCTTACTATAAAAATTTCCTGCCGCAATTTGGTAAGTTCGGGCTTCCTGCAGGAGCCCATCGGCGGACGCTGGCAGTGCGGTGGGAATGATAACTTTTGCCGTTCCAATTCCAAAAATACCGTCCTGTGCCTTTACCCAGTCTTTGACTTGTTGAGACTTTGGCGGATATTTCTTCAGAATATTTGCGAGTGTCTCTTTCGCAAGCTGGAAAGAAGAATCAGATATGGAAAATTCGTACACATACGAGTCCATCTTCCAACTCAACTCATCGGTGTTTTTCTTTGTATCACCAATCGCTTTGCAGCGAAGTGCCATGTAATCATCTTTTGGATCGTGAAAGATGCTGGTGTCAAATCGAGATCCATTCTTGATTCGCTCGTGCCAGAGGTTCAAAACACTGTCTTGCTCTAACTTCGAAAGCGGCTTTCCCGAAAGCAAACGGTAGGCTACTACCAAATACGACTTCGCCCATCCTGGCTGCACGATGCCAATATTTCCACCGGCAAAGAGCTTCAACGGCAAATCCGGATGATTACCATTAATCAAAATTGCATAAGCGAGGTCAGGCGCACACGCCTTCGCCGGCGGTGTCGGAATTGATATAAAGGAAAGAGACAGCAAAGTAGCAATCAAGCTTCTTGTGAATCTCGTCATTTCGCTAGTGCCTCGCATGTGATCGAACGGAGGCGCTGCTCCGTCCATGGTCGTGAACTAAAAATGTACAGATTGTCGGTTTTTCGTTGGACACCCGATTCGAATAAAACTTTGTTGGTCATATTTTCACTTGCTGAGATTCCTATAGCAACTGGAATGTCGGAGCCGGTATCGAGAATTCTTTTCTTCAAGACGGAAAGTACTTCATTCTTGCCGGGTCCGATGGAAAACAACATCGCGACCGCTTCGTCTGCACTTCCGCGCTCTATCCACTTATCTGCAAGTAGCCATGACGCCAGCGAAGTGATAGAAAGCTTCGTGCCAGTAGGAAGTTCTTTTCGTAGATTTTTGAGCAGCACCGTGTAGAACGGCCGCTCATCTTCGAGAGCATCAAAATCGATTTGCACTATGTTGCTGCTGAAATTGTGTTTGTGTGTGTTTCTCTTTTGAAAAGTGCGCTGTTGAAAATTACTCTGTTGAATGTTTCTCTCTTGAACGTCGCACCGTTGAAGATTGGTCTCTTGTAATTTCTCCGTTCGCGCGGCGATTGTCTTTGCCACAAAACTCGCAGCTTCAACGCTGGGAACATTTAAACCTTCATCCCGCTCCTGTTCCCTCAAACTTGAACAATGAGGTTCGTTCGAAACGTTCTTAGTGCGAATACTCTCAATTCTAAAAACAGGAAATGCCAATGCGTTTTTAGGTAGTTTCAACTTCTGAGTGCGAGGACGAAATCTCACACTTGAACCACGTACATAAATGGTTCCTGCAAAATACGCAACCCTTACTTTAGTCGGGTCTATATAGGACAAGTCCTCATCGCGCTCCCACGCCCAAACAGTAAGGTGCGGATCGCTCAAAACAGAAAGCCGATAAGCTTGAGCGGCGAATGAAAAGACAAAACCAGCAGCCAAAACCACCGCCAAGAGCGATGAATACAAAGTATTTTTAGGCGGCAAGCAAGTTAGAGCCATTCTGCCCCGAAGAAAGCCTGAATCAGGGATATCGTACTCTGCAAACGCAGGACCAGTCACCTCCTTGTTGTTTTGCTGCATCGAGCCCAAAAATCCCTACTAAATCCTGTGAAATCCCAAAAGAGTACCTTTTCCAGCGCGAAAGCTCTTGACAACAACGAATTCCAGGCATACGATTTGAGCCTAAACAATCGTGTTCAGAAAACTTACTAAGCAAAGAAGAAATTTAGCGGCAAGTGCCGAAAACCCTCTCCAGGTAATGCTTCACGGTCCGGTATCGTAAGAGGAGCAGACGCCAGTTGGAAATCCTTATATGTCAGACCTGCGGTAACTTGCTTCGCAGCGAGGATACCCTGTGCGCGAATTGCAGAACGCCCATATCCCAGTTTGCCGCAACGTCAATGCCAATGCTTGCGAACGCCAAGCCGGCACCCAGCGGTCAAAACTCTGCCCCGCCGCAGTCGAATGACTTTTTCGCAACCTCGCCCTCACAAGCGAGGCAAGAGTTCGCTTTTAATGAACCACCGGTCAGCCAGCGTTTGAATCTTAATGAGGGTACCAAGGAAGCCAGCGCACTTTCGGACTTACTTGGTTCTAGAACAAGTGATTCTGCTCCCAAGAACGCGAGAATTTCCCGTAACAATCTAGACAGTCAGAGTCCAAACACAATTGCTCGGCGCAGCAGCACCAGAATTGGTGCTTTAGAAAATAGAGTAATCGCGATTGCTGCTGCTATCGTTTGCACGTGCTTCATCGCATTCGGCTTTTTCCTTGGAACAATGGCGTCCCGCATCAATACTCCTGAGCCAGCCGCGCAAGGCGGTTCCGTGTTACCCAACCTCCTAAACGCCTTCGATACTCCAAAAGTTGGTGGCATGTACAAGGTGCATTGCGCCAATTCGTCAGTGGACCGAAGCAATTGGGACCTAATGCTCAACAGAGACGGTACCGCTCTTTCAGCCCTGAGCGCTAACAATGGAAAGTCATGGAGAATTCAAGGACAATTCGTATCTCCAAACGAAATTAGATTGGAAAAACAGTTTTACACCAATGGTCTGAAAGATGGCTATCCAGTGCTGTACTCCGCGCAAATTCAGAAAGACCAGCTCGGCAAATATCATTTGAATGGAACCTTCACAAGCAGAGCAAAAGTTTTCAAACTGCGCCAACAAATTGCGACTGTGGAAGGCAAATGGTTTGCCGACCAATCCATCTCCGAAGATGTTCTGAGACAAGGTGGTTTTGGACAACCTCCGACAACGCCTAGGACCAATGCGCCGCCGAGTACCAACATTCTGACGTACTTCCTGCAATGCCTGGATCCAAACAGCGGGCTTTCCAGGAAAGAAATATCCGATCGTTTAATGACACTTGCTGCTGTCCTGGTCGGAATTGGAATTCTTATAGCAACTGTCATGCTCTGGATTTTCAATCCGCACGGAAAATTGAACCGCATGTCGAAGGAAGAGTACATTCCTTCGCAATACAAGTCTCAGCACAATAAGATGGTCAGTGAATGGGCTAAGCCAATTAGGCGCGGCTCGGTTCCGCTTGGTACGCGCGCTGAGTGGCGAATCTGGAAGCCATGGGTGCCGAAAACAATGGCTATGACACCAGAGTCACGCGCAGACAATCCGCACATGATTGTGATGGGCGGCTCAGACAAAGGTAAAACTCGGCTGCTCGCCAATATGGTCTGCCACGATATCGAGTCTGCCGACAGAGCGGTTGTGGTCATCGACTCTGATGGAGAGCTAACTGAACTTGTTTCGAAATGGACTGCGGCGCATGCAAAAGGCAGCGAACTTTCGAAACGCGTGATGATAATCGATCCGACTTACAAAGGTGGTTTTATTTCGTACAACCCGTTAGAACCGCAAGACAACGTCAATTTTATTGATGCTGCTTCTGCAATTGTTCATGGCTTCAAAGCAATCTACACTGAGCCTCAGGGCTCGCAAAGTCAGTGGAGCCAGCAAACCGCCAACATTCTGCGCAATGCAGCTATCTTACTAATGGCAAACAACAAGACCCTGGTCGATTTGCCGACTCTGCTGCAAGACAATGATTTCCGAGACATCCTTTTAGAGGGTGTGGAACGTAAGCGAAACGAACGCACCGAATACGCAACCTTGATCGACTCTTGGGGTCAGTATAAGAAACTTGCCAGAACCGATCAGTGGATCACTTGGGTTGAGCCGATTCTCAACCGAGTAACACCAATGCTTAGTGATCCGCGCATACGACCGATTCTTACGAAGCCAGTCAGTGATTTGAGATTGCAAGATCTTATCGAACACAAGCAAGTACTTTTGGTTCGCATCCCGCAAGGACAGCTAGACCAGAATGCAAACCTGCTCGGTTCACTTATTGTGACCGGAATCAAGCAAGCTGCAATGAGCCTATCCGATGATGATGAAGAAAGGCAAAATCCATGCTCGATTTATCTCGACGAGATGAACAATTTCATTGAGAAAGAAACAATCGAAGCTCTTACACAGGAGACTGATAAGTTCAAGATTGCATTCATAGGGTGTTGCAAAACACTTCAGCATTTGCCCGAGGACTTCAGAAACCAAATCATCATCAACGTTGGAACATTGCTTGCCTTTGCACTAGCGAAAAAAGACGCCGACACGGTTGGACCACAGATGTTCCGTGTAGATGGTCGAAAGATCAAACACCGCACGATCGGCAACTTCTTCAATCAGGTGAATACATCACCCACTTTCGAACTTATCTCAGACGAAGAGAAATTGAATATCGACAGGGTAGTCGGTCAAGAACAACGCAATTTCTTCTGCTATCGCGTCGGTTCCGTTGCCGGAACATTCAAGCTAAGATCGCACGAGTTTGCCGACCCGCCAAAGGCAAAGATCAAGAAGAAACTGCTCGAAGAGATGCACAGCATTTAACTAGCTCAATTCATTCAACAGCTCTTTAGCGCAGCGGAGATCTTCGGCGTCAAAACCTTCTTCAAAAGCACTGTAAATGGTAGAAAGGGCTTTCTTTGCCTCATCTACTTTTCCTTGCTGCTTCCACAATCGAGCCAAACTTGTTGTTGCACGCAAAGCCATAATACGGCTTTGCTGTTTGCAGGCTGTTTCGACAGAATCATGGAAGCATTGCTCTGCCACGTCAGTATCGCCCGTTTCGAGCAGAGTCAATTCACCATTCAAGCGCTGTAAATCCGCAAGCCGGCTTCTATCGCTATTTCCTTTCGCCAACTCCAAACCTTCGTCAAGTGCCATGCGAGCTTTGTCGAGCATTCCTGCACTCAAATACACTTCACTCAAGACACCCAACTGACCGGGAAGAGTTAAGAACGAGCCTATTGATCTAAATGACCGAACGCCCTTTTCCATCAACTGAATCGCTTCTTCCAATTTCCCTTGCAAAAACAATCCAGCGCCCATAAAGAAAGTGCCGGTTGATTCCCAGAGAGCAAAACCCTGCTCCGTAGCAATACTCAGTTCTTCCTTGCCGGAGGCGTAGAGCGATTCCGCCTTACGGCAATTCAGGAGTAACCATCCACTAAAATGCAAAGCGTGCGCAAGGCTGAAAGGGTGCCCAATTTCACGCGCCATAGCAATCAACTCTTCGTGCAACTTCAGTGCTTTGTCAGAATACCCAAGATGATAAAGTGCGAGCATCAAATAAGTTCGAATATGCAAGGCTGAATTCTGCCCTGTCATCGTAGACCAGATGCGGCAATGCTCTTGGTTTTCGTGTTTGTCGATTGCTTCAAGGCACCAATTGCGACATCCATCAAAGTCACCCAGATAAAAGAGCGTGCATGCAGGTGCGACGTATGCTTCCATCATGATCCCGATATCAGGCACATTCTCTGCGAAAGTCACCATATCTTCTGCCAGTTCTAACGCGAGAGGTAGCTCGCCACGTACTAGATGCCAGCTCCAGTTTCCCCACATAATAGAAAACAGTTGAGGCGTCTCACCCACGCGCCTGCAAAGCTGTTTTGCGCGCGCGAATGTCGCACCAACTTCTTCTGCAGCATAGCCAAGTGCCGCCTGATAAATTGCACCAAGCGGAGTAAGCATCATCAGCTCGATTTCATCGCGCTCTTCTGATTCAACACAGGTCTCTAAAAGGCTCAGTCCTTTGGTGAGGTGATTGATAGCTTCGAAATTCGCGCACTGCTCTTGAGCTCTCAACCCCGCAGCTAGCCAGTAGTTCAAAGAGCGTTCAGTCAGACCACCTTCGGTAAAGTGGTGCGCGAGGAGTTCTGGCTGGGTTGCCACCACTTGCGGAAATCTTGTCTCCAAAACCTGCGCTATGCGAGCGTGAGACTGCTGGCGCTTACTCTTCACCATGGCGTTATAGAGAGCATCTTCCAGCAACGCGTGCTTGAACGAGTATGTCGACTTCGGCGCTCTGCCCTTTTCAAAGAGAATTTCGGCTTGAACCAATTTAGCGAGATTTGCACACAAAGTAGCATCGTCCAGACCAGACACTGCCGAGAGAAGTTCAAAACTAAATTCTCGACCAATGGCAGAAACAAGCTGCGCCAGCTCGCGATCGCCTTCCATATTATCGAGACGAGCCATGAGCAGGTCCTGCAATGTCGCAGGAATCTCACGGCTAATCATAGACTTGAATTGAGCTCCATTTGCACGATCCAGCATCCCGGAATCTTGCACCATCTTAGTGAACTCTTCAATGAAGAGAGGCACGCCGCCAGCGCGATCATAGACTTGATCGACGACACCCTCAGGCAAACTTCCGCCGATTTTCTTCTTGACCAGATCTGCGACTTGTTTTTTCGTCAGTCTATTTAATCCAACGCCAGTTAGATGTGGCATAGTAGGCCAGGCTGGATGAAATTCAGGTCTGAATGTCAGCAATGTCAAAATTTTGCTGTGCGCGGTTTCTGCTAGAAATTGCCCGAGAAATTCCAGGGTTGTCGCATCAAGCCAGTGCAGATCTTCTATGATGAACAAGACAGGCTGCTTTTCAGAGTATGCGTGCAACCACTCTTTCAAAACACGAAACAACTCTTGTCGCTCACGAACCGGTGCAAGACCGAGTGACGGATATTTTTCGCCAGTGGGAAGATTTAGCAGTGAAGTAAGTATTGGCACCACATCCGGTTGCGCTAATCCATAGCAGTCAAGATGCTCTATCAAGCGTTTTACGGCTTCTTCATCCGACGTATCACGCCCAAAGTTCAACAGTCGTCCAAAATAACTGACCGCCGGATAAAACACTGAATTTTGAAAATGAGGAGAGCAACGCCACTCTATGATTGGCGAATGTTTCCCTTGCTGAAGTGAATCACTTGTATAAGGGCACGAGACGGGGGACGGCTCATCCATATCATCATAGACAAGTTGCTTCAAAGCATGCACAAGTCGAGACTTCCCGAGACCGGCTTCGCCAGTCAAAGTCACAACTTGACCGATTCCGTCTTTCGCCTGCTCCCAGCGATCTTTCAAGAGGCTCATTTCGACGTCACGCCCTGTCAGCGGTGACAGTTCTACCGGTGATGCAATCTCGGCAGAATTCGCACCTTCGATTTCGGACTTCACGTAAAACAGATCGACAGGTTCGGCAACACTGCGAAATTTGTGAGAACCAAGATTCGCGCAATCGAACTTTCCGCGAAGCAAAAGGTGAGTCGTTTGACTGCAAACAATCTGTCCGGGGTTGGCCACTTCCTTCAATCGCATAGCGAGATTGCGAGCCTCGCCTACAAGCGATACGCCACTCTCTTTAGATTGTGCAATCGCCAAACCTGTATGAATTCCGAGCCAGGGGCTCAGGTCGAGATTGTGTTTCTGTTTCAATTCATCAGCAATAAGATTCAAGAGTTCGCGCAATGTCAAAGCGGCGTTCGCTGCACGAACAGCAGCATCCTCGTAGGCAAGTGGAAAGCCAAAGCACGCCAGTAGCCCTTCATCATTGCAATGAATTATGGTGCCATCAAATCTTCGCACCGATTCTGCACACGCGCTTTGGAATGCCTGTGTTACGCTCGCTTGCTCTTCAACATCCAGCTGATCGAAATACTCTTCTGATTCAAACAGATTGCAGTTGCAGACCAAGACAGTGACTTGTCTGCGCTCAGCATCTCTTTGAATCATTTGCGACATTTGCAATTCGCTGGGCTGAGGTGTTCGCGTCTTGGTCGCCCCGGGTCGATTATTTTGATAAATAGAACTCGAAGGGCTCTGTACTTTCTTCACGGACAGTAGCGGACCATCGCCATCAGTCAGATCCCCTTCAATAATCAAAAGACGTGCTATCACTTCAGCCGCGGTTTGCGGTCTGTCCGCCGGATTCTTCTGCAGGAGTTGCATCACAAGCTCGTTGAGAGCGGGAGGAACGCCGGGCCAAAAATCCGTGACTGGTTTTGGATCCTTTTCATTAAGCGCGTAAAGAATTTCCCAAACGGTTTCACCGCCGAAAGGAAGTTCTCCACAAATCAGTTGATAAAGAATACAACCCAAGCTAAAAAGATCAGTCCGCTCATTTACTTCTTCGGCACGTGCTTGCTCAGGTGCCATGTATGCCGGCGTGCCCATTATCATTCCACTAGTCGTTAGTTTGACGCTAACAACTTGCGGACGGGCCAGACCAAAATCAAGCAATTTCACACGCCCGCTCGGAGACTCGAGCCAGATGTTTTCAGGCTTGATATCACGGTGAATAAGTCCCTTGCTATGAGCCACATCTAAAGCCTGCGCAACTTCTCTAACGATACGAACTGACTCGCTCAAGGTCGGGCGTTCTACACGCGCGATCAAGTAATCGAGCGATTCGCCACTGAGCAATTCCATCGCGATAAAACAAACGCCGGCGTCCTCACCAATCTGGTGAATCGTCACGATGTGATCGCTCTTGAGTGCAGCCATAAGGCGAGCTTCACGAAGAAAACGCTGACGCACGTTGTTGTCGTTCATGTACTCTGGCTTGATCGCTTTCAATGCCACGGAACGCTCGAGCAGTGTGTCCTCTGCCTGCACAACAACACCCATGCCACCAACGCCGAGAATTTTAAGAACACGATAGTGTGAAAGACGTCCAAGTTCGTCAGGTTGCTGTGGTGGCAAAAGAAACTTCAGCAGATCTTCTTCTTGTGCACTGGCGAAAAGAGTTTCGTCAGCATTGGCAAGAGACAACAATGTTCGCGGTGCGTGAGGATTTTCTTTGGCCGCTGAAACACTCGCGTTGGTAGAAGAATCACTTACTACCTCGATGGGCTCGGGCTGCTTGCCAGATACCGAAAAATTCGTCGCCAATGTTTCAACCGCTTGAGCACAAGCAGCACAGGCGTCGATATGTTCTGCCAAATCAGCCGCGACCGGACCACGGATCTGCCCGCCGAGCAGTTCTTCAAGCTGAATATTCGAGGGACAGGTAGTGATGCCCATCGTCACTCCGACGAACGAAGAAAGCCGACGATACCATGGCTTCCAAGGGGCTCCGGTGTGATTATATCAAAGTTCGCCTGGTCAAACCTTGCAAACGACGGCCCAGCAAAAGATTTTGGTTTTGGTTATGGTGTCGAAGTTCCGTCAAAATTGATCTCGACTTCCTTGACGAATTCCGTCGTATTCTCAGGAGCTGGAGGCGCGGGAAATGGCTCCGCCTCAAGACAAGCATCCATCGCCGCGCGCATGAACGCGACGTCGGAAATGGACTGCTTTACGACGAGATGAGCAATTTTGCCATCCTGTTTAACGCCCAATCCCAGAACAACATTGCCAGGCTCGTCAGGCTGCCAACGGTCTTTTACAAGCTGCTTCACCTTGGCGGTCCACTGGAGGTCGTCGAGCTGCTGAGGGGTTTCTTTCGGCGCAGTGATTGGCGTTTGCCCTGCCGGAATTGCTTTCGTGACGCTGGCAGCCGTAGACGTGTCCACCGCAGTTGCTTGGCCAGAAATTAGTGGCAATGCAGCGACGGCCTGCGCGCAGGGGATGATCTCCGTTGCTTGATCGTCCAAAACGGGAAGTGCTTCGATTTTGCCGTCAGAAGCGACGGTGAAAGAAAATATTATTCGGCGAGATGCGCTCGGGCCCTTCGACAGAATTCCATCAGGAGGCTTGGGCAGCGGGATGGAAGTTACAAGCGCTGTGAGAATCGAATTGTCAAACGCAACAGAACCAGATCTGCGCGTAATTCGATAATTGTAGATATTGCCGCTACCGTCGAGCAAGAGACAAAGATCGCAACTGCGATGTTGTGTTCCTTGTGCCAACCATTTCGCAAGATTCAATTTTTCCGCTAGCTTTTGGCTATATTCGTCAGCTTGTACTTGCGAAAAACGGCGCGGCACGGCGGTCGAGATGTGATCGCAGTATTCCGGCAAATTCGCAAGAACGACATCTGATGGCTTAAAGTCGTACAACAGCGCCAGCGTATTCACATCGCGAATGGTCAACACTTGCGGAACAATCATGCACTTGCTGTACATCACATCATGCGGATCGGGACTGTGATTGTGCATGCCTAAAGCGTGTCCGAGTTCGTGCAAACAGACTTCGCGCAAATAGTCCTTTTCCAGCCACGCTTTAGTATGAGTGAAGATGGTTATGTTTGCTTTGTCAATGTGGTGCGGGCTGGTTTGAACAGTAGTCCAGCCGGAATCCCATCTGCTGGCGCCGGGCAAAAGTTTGAAAGAAAAACTGACCTGAATATCAAAAGGCGGTTTTTCGACAATTTGAAATCTGATTTTGCCGTCGGAAACCCTCTCGTACTCTTTGAGGCAGTTTTTGAAAATGTCTGCCATGTACGGCTGATAGTTCTGAACACCTTTCGGCGGATTGAGATAAACCTTAAGCGGTATGTCCTTTGGAAACCAGAGACTTGGATGTCCCAGAGTGGTTTCCATGAAATAGTTGTCTTTGTGCTGCGGCATCAGCAGCGGCATAGTCTGCGCGCCATTTCCCGACTTAACAGTCATAAGGAAAAGCGAAAGCAGAAATAGGCTAGCGACGACAAAGCGGATTTGATTCATCACCAGAATTTCTGTGATTCCGAAATTGTGATTCAGAGAATAAGAATTTGGCTCCAACAGGATTCGAACCTGTAACCTGGCGATTATGAGTCGCTTGCTCCACCATTGAGCTATAGAGCCACGTCGGGCTGGGATACTCTATTTTATACGATAGGCCGGAGCGCCGCCATCTTGGCGGCTTTTAGATTTGTATGGACTTTCGGATTTTTAGCGGGTTCTGGATTCGAGCAGATTCTAAGCAGTTTTCTACGAACAAGCCCGATGCCGGCTTGAACCCAGCAATGTGGACTACTCCGGAAAAGAATTACTTCTTGACAGCTTCCGCCGGGGTCATGTGCTTCTCGATGAAGTCGGTGGACACATCGCCATTTTGGAAATGAGTGTTTGCCAAGACCTTTTGGTGGAAAGGTATGGTCGTCTTGATTCCAGTTATGGCGTATTCGTCAAGAGCACGCTGCATACGGTTAATTGCTTCCTGACGGTTTTGTCCCCACACAATGAGCTTACTCAAAAGAGAATCGTAGTGAGGGGGAATCGAATATCCGGGATAGCAGTGGCTGTCGACACGCACGCCGGGTCCACCGGGAGCGATGTAGGCATCGACTTTTCCGGGCGACGGCAAGAAGTTGCGGTCAGGATCCTCTGCGTTGATACGGCATTCGATGGAGTGACCGGTGAACTTGATGTCTTCTTGTGTGAAGGACAGCTTGTGTCCACTGGCGACACGAATCTGTTCTTTAATAAGGTCAATACCGGTAATGTACTCAGTAACCGGGTGCTCGACCTGAATACGAGTATTCATTTCCATGAAATAGAACTTGTCGTTGGCGAATATGAACTCGACGGTTCCGGCGCCTTCATATCCGATCTGCAACGCGGCGCGCACAGCGGCATCACCCATTTGTTTTCTCATTTCAGGACTGATTGCCGGGCTAGGTGCCTCTTCAATTAGTTTTTGGTGACGTCTTTGCACCGAGCAATCGCGCTCGCCGAGGTGGACGCAATTGCCGTGCGAATCAGCCAACACTTGAATTTCAATGTGGCGAATCGGTTTCAAATATTTTTCGATGTATACGCCACCGTCACCGAAGGCAGCCGACGCTTCACTTCTTGCAGCAGAAATTGCATGAGCAAGTTGAGCTTGATCGTGAGCGACACGCATTCCGCGTCCGCCACCACCTGCGGTTGCTTTGATGATAACGGGAAAACCTATATCGTTAGCGAGTTTGAACGCCTCAGCATCATGCGTGATTAAGCCCTGGCTGCCAGGAACAACAGGCACATTTGCAGCGCGCATTGTTTCGCGGGCAGATGCTTTGTCACCCATCGAATTGATAGCAGTGATCGAAGGTCCGATGAATTTGATGCGGTGATCTGCGCAGATTTGCGCAAAGTTTGCATTCTCTGAAAGAAAACCATAACCAGGGTGAATGGCATCAGCACCGGTCACAACTGCAGTTGAAATCAACGCAGGAATGTGGAGATAGCTGCGATTCGATGGCGGCGGTCCGATGCAGAATGATTCATCGGCAAGTTTTACGTGGAGCGACTCTGCGTCAGCTTGTGAATAAACGGCGACAGTGCGCACGTTCATCTCTCTGCACGCTCTGATAACTCTGAGAGCGATCTCGCCGCGATTTGCAATTAGAACCTTTTCGATCAACTCTTGCTCGCTTCGTTCGTTTTAGTGGTTTTCCAAATCAGCCTTTGCTGAATTTCTTCGTGCCGCGAATATTGTCTTGGTTTTCACGCTGCTTTCGCACAAGCGCTGCTTTCGCTTAGCCTTTCGGGTCAACGAGGAAAAGCGTCTGCCCGTATTCAACGGTGGTGCCGTTGTCTACGCACACTTTCACTATTTTGCCCGACACTTCTGCAGGCATATCATTCATCAGCTTCATCGCTTCGATGATGCAAACGGTCTGACCTACAGCGATGCGGTCGCCGATATCAACGAAGGGAGCAGCGGTCGGTGATGCAGCACGATAGAACGTGCCGACCATCGGAGAGGTCACTGCAACGTATCCATTGTTGGCACTGACCGGCTCTTCCGCTTTGGGCGGCGGCGCAGCCTGTGCTGCGGGAGCCGGCTCAAACGACATCGCCTTGACTGGCACATGATGCGCAACCGCAGCCGCCATCGGTGTCTCAGCGATGATCGACGACGGTGCAAATTGCACGGCGTTTTTCTTGATGGTTATTTTCTGGTCGCCGAATTCCAGAGTCAGCTCGGTAATATCCGTCTGGCTTACAACGGAGAGCAATTCACGAATTTGATTTAGGTCTATCTTCATTTCCAATGTCCGGACGATTGTTTAAGTCAAAATGCAGGTTTATACGCGAGTAAGGTACTTGCGGTTTCTGGTATCGACTTTTATTTTGTCGCCGACCTTGATGTGGAAAGGCACCTGAATGGTGGCACCAGTTTCCAAAGTGGCTGGCTTACCGCCACCAGAAGAGGTATCGCCGCGCTCATCAGGAACCGTTTCAGTAACTTCGAGCTCAACAGTATTCGGCAAGTCTACGCCGATGACACGGTTGTCGTACTTCATAACGATGATGCCTTCGCATCCTTCTTTCAAGAATTCGCAGCCAGGTCCGATGTTCTTTTCCGACAACTCGATTTGCTCGTAGCTGACGGTGTCCATCATGGCGTAATTTTCGCCGGCTTTATAAACGAAGTTCATTTCCGACTTCTCAACGATCGCTTGCGGCAGTTTTTCGCCTGCTCTAAACGTCGTTTCGAGTACGTTTTGCGTCTCGAGATTTCTCATCTTTGTGCGTACAAACGCAGAACCTTTTCCTGGTTTGACGTGCATGGCTTCAACAACCTGCCATACGCCGTTGTTCCACTCAACAGTTACCCCTGGTCGAAAATCATTACTGGAGATCATGTGCCGGTCCTGTAAAACTGTGTTGCCCAAAACTAGTCAAGACAAAATTGAAGCTTGACGCCAACCGGCAATTCTAACATCAGTAGCCCTCCCTGCCGGTTTAGATAAGTTGCGTTTGTGTCTTTGCGTCACAGAATCCCTCTTTGCAAGTGGACGGTGGACTGGAAGGCTGGATATAATCGAGGTTTCCGAACTATTTCGGAAGTTCACACCGCTTTCCTGGAGCGCACATGTCCACCCCGAGCACAAAGACAGCAACATCTATGTCACCTGATTCAACTTCCGGCGCCTACAACCCAAAGGAAGTCGAGGCTAAGTGGACCAAAGAGTGGTTTGACAAGGAAGTCTTCGACCTTGACATCATACCGGACCGCCCGGTGTTCTCGTGCGCTCTACCGCCGCCGAACATCACCGGCAATCTTCATATGGGCCACGCTCTGAATGGCACTTTGCAAGACGTTTTGATTCGTCTCAAGCGCATGCAAGGCTACAGTGTGCTCTGGCAGCCGGGTACGGACCACGCCGGCATCTCAACGCAGATGGTTGTTGAGCGAAAACTTAAACAGGAAAAGATAAACCGCCGCGACCTCGGCCGCGAAAAGTTCATTGAAAAGGTGTGGGAGTGGCGCAAACAGTACGGCGACACAATCATGCAGCAATACCGTCGGCTGGGCGTCAGCTTCAGCTGGGACCGCATCGCTTTCACAATGGATGAGAGTTATGTAAAAGCGATTTATCGCGCCTTCTGCATCCTATACAAGGAAGGCTATATCTATCGTGGCAATCGCATCTGCAATTGGTGCCCGCGCTGCTTGACCAGCCTTTCGGACCTGGAGGTCGAGCACGAAGATACGAAAGGTCATCTTTATCTAATTAAATATCCGCTAACAGAAGGCGAAGGCAGTCTGACTGTCGCCACGACCAGACCAGAAACTCTGCTTGGCGACGTTGCAGTTGCCGTCCACCCTGCCGACGATCGTTATAAGCAGTACGTGGGCAAAATGGTAAAACTTCCGCTCACCAATCGTGAAATTCCTGTCATCGCTGACAATTATGTAGAACGCGAATTCGGCACTGGTTGTTTGAAGATTACTCCGGCGCACGATGCCAATGACTGGGAAGTCGGTCAGCGCCACAATTTATCCGCGCCGATTGTTATCGACAGCGAAGGTAAGTTGTGTGCCAACGAGTTCGTTCCTGAACGCTTCCACGGCAAAGATCGCTTCGTTGTTCGCAAAGAAGCAGTTGCAGAACTAGAAGAAGCCGGTTTGATGGTCGAGATTAAAGACTACGAGCATGGCGTAGGGCACTGCGAGCGGTGCCACACCGTTATCGAGCCATACCTTTCAGATCAGTGGTACTGCTCGATGAAAGAACTCGCCGAGCCTGCAATCAAAGTAGTTGAAGAAGAGCGCATCAAGTTCGTGCCTGAGCGTTATGCCGCAACTTATTTAGATTGGATGAAAAACATCCGCGACTGGAATATCAGCCGTCAATTGTGGTGGGGGCATCGCATTCCAGTTTGGACTTGTGAAAACGAACACGTAGATGCGTATGAAACCGCACCCGAGCAATGCAGTAAGTGCGATTCAAAAACTCTCACGCAAGACGAAGATGTGCTTGATACCTGGTTTTCGTCAGCGCTTTGGCCGTTTGCCACTCTTGGCTGGCCGGAGGAAACACGCGAGTTCAAAGTGTTTTATCCGACGACAATTCTGTCGACTGCCCGCGAGATTATCAATCTCTGGGTAGCCCGTATGATTTTCACCAGTTTGAAGTTTGTGAAAACAATTCCCTTCAAAGAAGTTTTGATTCACCCGGTTATTCAAACTCCTGATGGAAAGCGCATGTCTAAATCCAAAGGCAATGCAGTCGATCCGCTGGATATGATCGAAAAATACGGCGCCGATGCGAATAGATTTTGGTTTGCATCCGTAGGTATCAAAGGCGATCAAGATGTTCGCTTCCGCGAGGATCGCCTAGATGAATACAAACGCTTTGCAAACAAGCTGTGGAACGCAGGACGATTCGTGCTTTCACAATTGGAAGGCTATACGCCGGCGCCAATCGATCCGCAAACTTTGACACTGGCAGACAGATGGATCTTGCACCGCTTCAACACAATGTTGAAGAACGTTGGTCATGCGTACAACGAATATGATTTCCATGATGCGACCCGTGAAATCTACGATTTCACATGGGACCATTATTGCGACTGGTATATCGAAATCGCCAAGATTCAAATGGCAAAACCAGAATTGAAAGAGCAAACTCAACGAGTTCTGCACAATATATTCGAAGGTTTGATGCGTGCTATGCACCCGACGGCTCCGTTTATCACGGACGAACTCTGGAGCAGAACACCGAAGTCAGAGTTGTTCGACAACTACGATTCGATTATGTTCGCGCCGTATCCGCGTGATGACGAGCGTTTCTTCAATGAGCAATCAGATGCAGAAATGGGTCTGATTATGAAAGTTATTCGCTCAGTGAGAAACATTCGCCAGACGTTCAATGTCCCAGCGTCGTCGGAAGTCGAAGTTATCGTTCAAGCTGAAAACGCTGATGAGAAAAAACTGCTTGAGGCAAACGTTGACTACGTCAAGCGTCTGGCAAAAGCAGGCAAAGTTGATTTTGAGCTTTCCACACTGCCACCGCGCTCTGCTTGGGACAAAGTTGGTTCGATCAGAGTTGCAATTCCTCTCGGCAGCACGATTGATATCGAGAAAACTCGCGAGAAGTTAAAACAGCAGCTCGCTGCTACTGAAAAAGAACTCGCGAAGCAAGCTCAGATCATCGGCAATCTTGATTTCGCAAAGAAGGCGCCGCCGGAGAAAGTACAAATCATCAAAGACCAAATCGCTGAGCTGGAACACAAGAAAAACAGCATCATCGAACAATTGAAGATGCTCGATTAACCAAATCAGGGTGTCCGGTTTGAATCTACGTCAAAAGCTCGAGCTGATCCTCTACGGTCTACTCGCGTGCATACCGCCTTTGATTGCCCTTTGGTTTATCAGGACCTTTGCAGTCGATGCGTTTATCCCTGACGACATCGAGTTTATGCAGCGATTCGAGAAGCTGGCGCAAGGCAAGTTCGACTATACCTTAATAATGCAGCCGCACAATGAACATCGTGCCGCGATCGCAGTTTTGTTGATGTACGCAATCGGCTCCGTAACAAGCTACAGCAGCATGGCGCTTATGTATACGAGCTGGCTCTGCCAACTCGTGAGTCTCGGAATCATAATGGCTGCGGTTGCGCGCGCACATATGTCACGGACAAAAGTATTACTATGCGGACTTGTTGCCGCGATGTGCCTCTTTTCACTTCGAGACTCGGAATCGTTTCTCTTTGGTTTTATGCTGACTGCAACTCTGTCGCTCATGTTCGCCATTGCAAGCTTTTATTTGCTTTCGAATCTGCAAGACTCGAAAGATCGAAAAGGACTTCTTCTGGCAGCTACTGCGGCGTTTGGTTCAACATTCGGCGGGTTTTCATCCGGTTTTCTTGCCTGGTTGGTAGGCTTTGAAACGATTACAGCAAAAGCAATTTCGGTAAGCAATTCAAGTCAAAATAATAATTCGGATTCGATTTTCTCTCAATTATCAAAGTGGAAACACGCCTTCTTACTTTGGACCATTGCGACTCTCGTTGCCGCAACACTCTTCTTTACGGCTCCAGGCGCGTCTTCACAAACATCCAGGATACTGAAGATAGCGCTTGGAGCAGATAGCACGCTAGTCAACGACACAGCATATCTACTCCTGCACAAAGGGACCTTCTTTCTCACTCTTTTAGGCAGCGCGATTCACGGATACTTCGTACCTGTGACCGGCTCTTTCCATTTAGTGTTGATCGCAGCTGCATGCATATTGTCCTTCGTCAATATCAAACATCGAAGAACTCTACAAACACCGGTTTCAGAGGGAGAAAATGGAAAAACCAACCTACTCTTTTTCGGCGCCTCGTTTGTCCTATTTTCCACAATCGCAACAGCAATTATTGCAGTGGTGCGATGCGAAGCCTATGACCTTACCTGCATTATTGCGACTGCTCCTCGATACATCTTGTTGAGCAATCTCAATTTTATCGGTGCTTACTTAATTGCAATTTCAGACCAGACTTCGTTGAAGTGGCTCAGAATGACTGTGCTGATTCTCTCGATTGCTCTGGCTGCCACAGGCTACATATCGGGGCTCGCCAACTCAATCGCACTTGGCGAACTCACCAAAGACCAACAGTTACACACCAAATACTTGATGCTTTCCTTTAAGCAACAACACAACGATGACCTGAGGCAAATATACACAGACGTAGAAAATCTCATCCCCACGCTTAAGGATATGGAAAATCGACGATGGAGTGTTTTTTCGGAAGACCGAGCACCGCTGAGGTCTTTACCAAATTCTAAGGACCAGGTGTTTCAGTGCACCGTCATGACACCATGCCCTCACGAGGGCAACACATACATTATTGATCGCAAAACCTGCCCTCGTTTTATTCTCGGCGGTTGGGCGATGGATGTGAAAAACGCACGACCGCCCGCCGATATTTGCTGCAATCTGGGAGACAAATACGTGATGCAGGGAATGAGCGGCGAACAAACTGAAGTTCTTTCCAAAGGATTAGGCCGTCAAAAGCTGTTGCGCAGCGGTTTTCGCATAACCTTTGACACCAATAAGGTAAAACCGGGGCTCTATCCTGTTTCATTCATAGTTTCCGATTCAAAACGCAAAACGGCGACAACATCGCCGGTAGTGTTCAAACTGCAAATAGAATAAACGCGTAAAGGAGGCGTATACGCCTCCCTGTCATGGAGCAGCATGCGGCTGCCCTACGTAACGCAATTACAAGTTGTTTTCTAACGCGCCTAGAATTTCGAGAAGCGGCAGCTGATACTTTGCTATCAGTTTTTTCGCCTGACTAAGTGGATAGAAATCTGCGATTTCGGCATCATCAGCGGGTTTTGGCTTACCTTTGCCCTCACCAACAAAACAATACAGACGCTCGAACGGCGCTCTATCAACATAACCAATTTCTTCAAGCTTCTTTGGTGCTTTGATGGAAGTCTCTTCTTCCAATTCACGAATGGCAGCCTTGCGGCGAGATTCGTGGCGTTCCATGCCGCCTTTGGGAATACTCCAGCTATTGCCGTTATAGACGAGCAAAACGTGCAAGGCGTTGTGCTTGCGGTTAAACAGCAACACTCCGGACGTCATTCTCACTCTGGGATTCCTCACACTCGACCGCGGCAATACTAGCGCCGACGGATTTCATCCGTCATTAGAACAGCTTCAATTGCCCAGTATCAACCAAATTATTTTCACGCTTTTTGGCAGTAGCTTTGGCTCGCGTCGCTGAAACAGGTTTTTCTAATGCTTGTTCTATGGTGCACTCTTCGATTAGACGAACCGAATCTGTTCGTGGTGAATTGACCATGGACGAGACAGGGTGCGCTTTCATTTCCGCATCATCATAGGGTTTGAGAACTCTGAGCAACTGTTCGTTGTTAACTTCCATAGGATTCAGCCAGAAATCTTCGTCTTCGCGCCTGATGATCGCGGGCATACGGTCGTGAATGTCTGACATGAAATTGTTCGCAGGCACCGTGATAATCGAGCATGTCGTCAAATCACCGCCATCAGGCGAACTCCAGGTTTCATAAATACCAGCCATGCCAAATGTGCCGCCGTCCTTTAGCGTGATAAACATTGGCACCTTGCCGTCTTCGGTTTTCTTCCACTCGTAAAATCCATCGCATGGAATTATGCAGCGGCGGCGAGTAAAAGCGGCTTTGAATGAAGGCTTTTCAGCGATAGTCTCAACCCGAGTATTGAAGAAGGGTTTGAAAGTCTTGATGTCTTTGACCCAAAACGGCACCAAGCCCCATTTCACGGGCTCAAGTCTTCTCAGAGTCTCTCCACCTTCAGCCTTCTCAGAAACAACAGCAACCAGTTGAGTAGGCGCAATATTGAAACGCTGCTCCAGATCGAACTCGACCTGCATGGTCCGGAATCGGTCCACGATTTCATTTGAAGAGTGGTATAGGGTATAGCGTCCGCACATGCGCTTGATTTTAACCGAATACTCGGCAACCTGCCTTAGTTCGAAAGGGCACAGAAGGCGGCGGGATGATAGAAATAAAAGTTGACAGGTGGCTCAAAGGCTCATAGCATCAAGCGTTTGAGAGAACTTTCCGCAAACTTACTGAGTGTTTAACCGATCTAAAAAACCAGCAATGGCGCTCGGGCTCACCTTGATGGTCAGCCTTGCCTGTATTGCGCCCCCCGTTTTCGCTCTGGAGGCGAAAAAGCAGATTGCGCAATCTGGAAAGGCGCCAGTTTTGTCAGAAGATCCAAGTGAAAAAGCGCCTGATGAGAGTTCGCCACCGCACTCCCTTGACACCCTTTCTGCCGAAGCGCAATCAACCGCAAAGGCACTTGGGCTGTGGGATTCCCTTGTAGTCGTTGATAGTTTGCGACAACAGAGGGAAGCAGGTAAGTTGACCAGCGCAGATTATCTGGAAGCGCGCCAAAATCTCATTGTGAACGTGATGGTAGTGACGCAAGATGTGCGTACTTTCGTCCATTTTCTTGAAGAAGAAATCGCAAAGGCCGACTCGATCAACGCGATGATTGCGGCTCGCAGAGACCGTGCGCTCAAACTCAATACTTACGGAGATTTGATTAGCGGCGGTATCACCGGCATTATTGGTGGCGGACTTCAGCTTGCAGATGTTCACCATGTTGCTTATGACACCATCGATACTGTCGAAGGCGCCGTTCAAACAGCATTAGCGCTTATGTCATTGCGTGAACAGCAAGGTGAAAAACGCATCGAGAAGGGTATTCCCAACATTTTGGCACGCTTGTTTGAACCTCAGAAAGGTCCATCGGCAGCCTATCCTGCTTGCGTTTGGAAGTTTTTGAATGCGCCGTCGTCTCAGCGCCCAAACGCAGAAACACGCAGAGAAAAGCTCGTCAACGAATGGAATCAGAACGGACTTTGCATATCACATCACCACATCCATCGAAGGAAACCAAAGGCGATGGGTGAGCGCAGAGAGCGACTGCTAAACAGTTCTACTCAGAATTACCGCGTCACGGCTGAGCTGATCGAAGACCGGACTGCGATGCTGCATCAACTGCGATCAACAGTCACTCGCATGGACGTGATCATGCTCGAAATACTCCTTTATCTGAGGACGACATCGCTCGCTTCGGGCAACCCGGCTTCCTGAAGTCGGTTTTCAAGCTGTAAAAAACATGACGAATGTTAATGCTAGAAAAAAGACGGTTAACGGTGTTTTTTCGACGAGATTTAGTCTCAGCTACGCAAAAAAAATGAAGCGAGTTTAATCTTCAAACGCTCATGCCCATTGAACCTTCTTTGTGCGTTTTACGTATTACAAGGTAGGCGGGAGAAGCAACCGCTGATGAGCAAAGCCTCGCGACTCAAGTCGCTAAATCCGCTCGCGACAGTCAGCGAGGCTTCTGCTTACTCGGAAACATTGAAGTGAGTTAAATTCCCGTCACTGTGTGCGACTGGCTCGGCCGTTTCCGCCATTGCTGCCACGGTTGTTGCCATCCTTCCTAGATGACAGACCACGCTGCAGACCATCACCAGACAGATTCGATGGACGATCTGGCTGCCGTTGACCATCTAGCCACAGCTCTCGACGATTGAGTCGCTGCTCTCTGCGATCTTGTGAATCTTCGCGCATATCTTGTCGTTCTTCGCGCTGATCTTGCTGCTCGTTCCGCATATCTTGCTGATCTTGACGGCGAGCTATTAATATCTCACGAGCATCTTGATCTGACGTGCGCTTTGATATTTCCTCTTCTCGCATGGAGACCTGATTCTCGCGCTGTTCGACATCATTTTCTCTACTGCAAATGCTGTCCACAGTTCGCTTCAAAGATTGGAACCTAAGCTCTGTCTCTTCAAGCTGCTGACGCAACTTTTGACGAGCTTGTTCGCTTTCAGCAAGCATGCGCTCAATGTCATCCATTCGTTCTCCTCGAGCGGATAAATGACTACTCGCACTGTCACTAACGTCTGCTCAGTTGGTAACTTTGTAAGAGCGAAAAACGAACCAAAAGTTTCATTCCGAACATTAATTCGATGCACGTGCTCTAAAAAGCACCTGGAGACTGGCTTTGAAGAATGAATCAATTTAACAAGAATGCTTAATGAAATGACCGCATACCTAAATTGGTTAAGGCGGGCGCCACATGTGTTGCCGCCTAAAATTCGAAGAGGTACAAAGGTGTGCCACCGTTTATGGTGGCACGCCTTAAATCGACAAAGGAAAGAACGGATTTAAAAAAACGTTCAAATGTAAGCTTTCACTCTCGAATCTAATTAACCAAAGATGCCCACCAAACGAGGGAAAGCCGATTTTTCTTGACTCTTGAGCCCCGGACGGCTAGCATTAGTGAGTTCGAGGAATAAATCCCGCATCATCCGCCCTTAGCTCAGCTGGATAGAGTGCTTGGCTTCGAACCAAGAGGTCGTAGGTTCGAGTCCTACAGGGCGGGATATTACAGCTGTTACTCATACGCTTTTCAGAGACATTCACAGCATTTTATTGGGTGAGGCAGGGGGTTAAGGTGGCCCATATGTGGAACTTTAGAAAACGGTTCAACTCCAACAAAATCAATGAAAATAAAGGGGCCACAGCCGCCAGAACCAAAGGGTTGACCGGCAAAAAGTGCTTGATTTCACTTTAAGAAAAAGATTTAGATTACGCGCAACACACCATATTCGGTGACACCCAGAAAGAAGGATTGAGGCTGATGACTTCGTAAACCGTAGGTCGGGGGTTCATCAGTTTTTATGTTTCGAAGTCTGGGCGCTCGACCCAACGACTTGAAGCAACCTGATCCCAAACTTTGCTTGCGGTCACTGGCACTGCTTCGTCAACAAGATCGAATTTTGGATTTCTAATCCGACATTCGCCGTTGCCCGTCATCCACACACCGAAACTGATGTAGGTAGTGTCAGCTGGAACATCAATCACCAATGCTATTGGTTGCCAATCTGAAGTACCTTTGATTAACCGGTCGTACATGCCATCGGTTAAGTGCCAATCTCGGTGACTGGCGGTAAGCCAAAGTCCGGCGCCGTCAGTATCTTTCGTCGCCACTTCTGCTTGAAATCGAATTCGATTCCCTCGGCATAGGGTCGGTGATGCCAACTGTTTAACGGCGCCCATATCGTGAAGGTCTGATGGCTGAGCAGCATGGAGAACGAGAATTTCATCCTTGCAATAGATGTGATAATTTGCGCCATTTGAACGGCTAGCATGTTTCCAATCGTCGATCTTCATAGATCCAATATCATCCAAATTCACCTGAGAGCCGACCGATATTTGCCGTCATGTTTCAGACCGCTTGCTAAAATCGGTCAGATTGACACTATGCATCTTACCATCGGCACTTTTGAAAGAAAAACTGATTTGCAGTGGACACAGACCATAACGGAATTTAGTTACTGAGGTGGTATCTAAATATCGTGTGACCATTGGCTTGTTGCCAGCGACATCAAATTTTCTCTTAACCACATCAATCGAGTCTCCTGATTTAACATTGTAAGGAAGCTCACCAGAATAAGCACTGCAATAGCCTCCTTTCTGCTTCGCTAGAGTAGATATATAGTGCGATTTGGAAAACCCGCCGTGGAAGTCCTTTGTCTGCCAGTGCTTTGAGACGGATTCCGTGCTGTCGAAAGAAGTACAGAAGCAATTCCTCATCTGCTGGTCCGGCAGTCTCAATATCAGGCTCTTCGTTAATGTCCTCCAACCACGCGCGAAAGAGAGGACCCGTCATCAGGCTCATTGAGCAATTCCGTGAGGCGTTCGTGGATGTTTTTCAAGGTAATAACCGCAGTCGATAAGTAGACAGCGGACGGTCTAGTCGTAACAACCGTAGGAACGACTTGCCCGCACTAGCGATCCATACTCCAACTCCACGTTCTCCACGTTGGGCGCTTGCTGCCTCTGGATAATCGTTGTCCTTTCGCGATCTAAGGAGTATAAAACAAGCAATCGGTTATTCTGTTTCCATTTGATTTCCACGTCTGCTCGACCCAAGATAAAACAGCACAGATCGGGTTCGTTGCTATCAGCCAGAGATTTGCTCATAACACCTTTGGGACGAAAGTCGTGAGATGCTTGGACGACTACCACAAGCTCTCTTGGGTCAAATCCATTTGCCTCTTCACGGAAAACCAAAGCTTTTAGCTTGCCATCGGGCGTCAACTTTTCCTGGAGTTTTGAGATAGTGGCTTTCGCCAGATCGTAGCTCTGGTACGCCCTCATAACGCCCCAAGCAATTACCAGCACGAGTGACAAAAGCAGTCCCGCACCGAAGGAACCCCAATGCCAAGTCCAGCTAATTCTACTGACCATGCTGCTGCTGCTCCCTTTCTTGCCAGGGATCTCCAATCGCATACTCAATGGCGACGCTACCGTCTTTGGTCGTATTCGACTGTGTAACATACTGCGGACGATTGATGCCACCGACTGAAATTTGGTAAGTGATTAGAAGTCTGTTGACGCCCTTCCATTTGATGGATTCACCACAGCTATCCTCTTGAGCGTAAACGACGTGACCGTTAGAACGCGGATCGGCTCTGTCTGATACTCGATCGACAGTGACCCAGTCCCTGTGACGGCCCAATGCGCCTTGACTCCAAGTCACCACAGAAGCAACATATTTGCCTTCAGGGGATACTGCTTTCTGCAGAACCACGCTATGTCCAGCCACAGGACCGAAAGCGCAGCAACCGTACATCAGCAGGGGACAGCTGATCAATCCGAGACTGAAAGAAAGCCACCGACTTCTGTTGATCACCTCTGAACCCTATCTGCTACTGCAGCCACCTTATTCTCCTATTGTACTGCGTAGGTTAGATCGACTCCAGCCTCCGGAGGTCAGCTAGGGTAGCCCCTTCTATTCTGCCCGGCGGTGAGCCTACCACAGAACGCCCATAGCGAAGCCCAAGTCCTACCGGATGCCTTCGGCAGGCTTCGCTATGGCCCCCTCGTTCGGCGGTATTCCGGCAGAGAGGCAGACGGTGCGCGGGCAACCTTTTATTTATTTCTTAGAGGCACTTCGCTTCCTCTGTATTGGGGCATTTGTTAGCATCGCCTGTGGTTGCACCCTCGGCAATCTTTGAGCCGCCAAGAAACGAGTTGATTGCTTCATAGCCCGCAGACGGAGAGTTCAACAATCGCACTGGTAAAATGAAACCACGGGCGGAGCCACAACTTTGAAAATCCAAATCATGTCAAAGACACTCAGGTCCGTAAACTTCGGACCATTCTGCTACGCAGGAGCATTTCTCGAAGAAGGTGCTCCGGACTTTGGTCCGAATCCCGCATTGTTATTTGTAAAACCGCATTTCCGCAATGTGAAAGGATGGGACGGATTTCCTCAAATACTCGACGGGTACAATGCGCAGTTATCAAAATTGCCGAAAGTAAAAGTCCTAAACAAGATGAAACTCGTCGAAATCGAATACGTGAGCAACGTCTGCATGGGAGATGATTTAGAATGCGTGCGGTACAATGCCCAACCTGGATTCAACGCGAATTGGAGAGACGACCTAGAGCGTCGCCGACACACTTATGATGCTCAATTGCTTCAGCGCTTCTGCTCTGAGTTGCTTGAGATCGTTCCCAGTTTTAGGAAACGGCTGGCCAAAGTTGATGACTTCAATTTCGATAGCTTTCTTGAATGGGCAGCGTTGAGGTTCAAGGACTTGCCGAGTACTGATGAATCATTGAAGGAATACGCGACCGCATTGAATTCAAAACCAGAAGAGTCAAAGAAGGCAGAAAGCTGGGACGACTTGCATATTGATTGGAGCGAGTACCATCCTCAGGCTCGAGAGACTTTGGATGACTTGTTCTATTGGGATTGTGTTAATGAGTATGCTCCTCACGGAAATGATGAGGGAGCGGACGTGTTGGAGCACTTCCAGCGTTGGCGCAAGAGAAACAAAACCGGTGACAGCAAGAAATTTTTCGAGCGTCTCATGCGGGAGTGGGGAGTGTCGAACCCGCCTGAGGACGACCTGCACGATACCTACGGACCTTGCCTCATTGGTCTTGCTTTTGCGCATCTGAAAGTAGACGCAGCCTGCCCATCGTGGGTCAGAGACGAAGCGTTGAAGGTCTTACGAGGACAAAGGAAAAATGTGAAAACGTCGGAATCGGAGCGCGAATATGCCGGCCACCTAGACACGATGATCAAGAAGCTTGAGGCGCATTGAGACTTCGACGATATTTTAAGGGAGATATCGTCTCAGAAAGCATTCTCAGCCAAACCGTTTTTAGCGCCCGTTTGCGGCTTTCCAGTCTTTGATAAATTCATCCACAGAAGCGAGAACTTTGGCAGGAAACTGTTTTAGTTTGCTCGAATCAAGCTGTCCCATTGCTCCAGTTTGCCAAACTTTGGAGCCGTAAGGTTTTGAGTCAGTCGGTGAGAGGAAAACATTGCGCGACAAGCAAACATCGATAAAGTGATTCAATGGCGTGTTCGGGTTTGGCTGAGTTGCGTAAACATTGACGAAAACAACAGAACCAAATGAGGCGTCTTTTGCAGAAGAACTAACCTTTAAACCACTTTGTCTCAGACGCAACTCAATTGCCGCTTGAAGTTTGTTTGAGTCAATGACTGGCTTTAACTCTGGTGCAATGTGTTCCATAGTGACAGTGACTTGTTCAATGCCCTTAAGTGCTCGGTAAGTAAAGGGACCAGTTGCACCTGCTGGCGCAACTGAACTCAAATGCAAGAGCAAAACAATCATCAAAACCAGTAGCTGACGCATTCCACCTTCCTCTTTTTTCAGTCCTGCCAATTTTAACCGATCGCAAAGAGCCGCTAGTGGATGCTGGCAATTATCACCCATTTGTTTCAATTTTATTGCAACAAACAAAACAAAGTTTCTCTCAAGAGTCGCATGGAATCTGTCTAAAGAGAGAGTCGGCTGTATAGATACGGACACGACCTCCCAGGTACATTCTCATGGCAGATCCAATTGAAGTAGCACGACCAGGTGCACCCAAACCAGCGCAGGACGAAGCATTTAAGAAGTTTCTCCTGCAAATGCAAGACGATGGAAAACTCGGCATCGGAGCGGGAAAACGACTCGACGGTTTTGAAAACTTTCGCTCTCTAGATTTCCGGCAAGATCGAAGCGACGAATACTTCGCCAACACGGAAGAAATTTACTGGCTGCAGGGCCGAAGAAATCAGGCTGAAGCAAAGCTCAAGCCTGAAGAAAGAGACGAACTAAGGCGTCAGCGGCGTAACTACTCGTGCGCGAGCACAGAAGAAGAGAAAGCTGCTAGCAGGCAAGCAATAGAAAAATTAATGCCGGGAACAAATGAGCTAAACGCAAAAATTGGCAAGTTGGTCAAAGGTCTGGATTCGATTCCTACAATGAAAGAAATTCCGGATCCACAAAAATGTATGCGATGTCACCCACGCCAAGGTCCGACTCATTTCGATCCCAATTCAGCAGAACGTCAAAATATAAGAGCAACTGCAGTCGAGTCGTTCTACCAACCAAGACAGGAAGATCAATTCGAAGCAGTTTGGGCAAAGAATGCGCTTGAATCGCCGATAGTAAAAATCAACGAAGCGCTGAAACATTTGCCGCCAACAAAAATCGAATCGAAAGATCCGGTGAAGCTCGTCAAAATGACCCTTACAATGAGTGGCGTCGAATTAGATCATGAAGCAGCAAAGCTCGTAGATAAAGCTGTTGGTGGCATCAAAAGCTTTTCAAAAGTTTCTGGCGATCGCATCGTGATTGACAGAGACGGTACAGTCGAATTGCCCTTCAAAGACCAAAGAGAACTAGCCGCTGGTATCAAGCTGAAAAGCATAGAACTCGGCGCAATTAGTATGACATTGGGTGAGGGAAAGTATCCGGAAATCAAAGACATCAAAGGCATCAAGGTCAAATTGGATGTTCCAGTAGCTTTAAGCACATTGGCGCAAATAGACAATCAAGTTGAAATCAAACGCGTTTTTCTCACTAGAAACACAGGCAGCGACGACTTCCAGGTCAATGTGGAAGTGACTAATCCGGTTCCCCTGGTTTCACGTGCAATTTTGCGACAAACCGTTGGCAAATCTGCGCCAACAAATCCGACAATCATTGCGCCAATCATGACGTTAGGGAAGGACGGCAACCCGAAGTAGCGACTATTTACATTAAAAATTGGAATCGCAGTGTGGCTCAGCGTTTTCGAGGCTGACTAAGGTAATGTTCGTACATTACACCACACTGTTTTTCATCAATTTCTAATAACTGAGATTACCAGTTACGTTCGTTTGGACGTGATGCGCGCGGCTCTGAAACAGCAACATAGATAGGTCTTCCGCCAAATTGCGAACTGTTCAATGCTGCCATAGCATCGCTTGCGCTTTCTCCGCTGCTCATTTCGACAAATCCGAATCCGCGACCTCTTCCTGTTTCACGGTCCACTGCGACTTTCGCAGAGACTACTTTTCCAAAACTGGAAAAGAGCTCTGAAAGCTCCGCATCCTCTGTCTTGTACGAGAGGTTGCGTATGAATAGTTTATTCTGCATTTGTAATTAAACCTTATTGTGACAATGACTCACCACGCAAACCCTTGCGAAGTGAAAACTCGTTCAAGCAAATCAAGTCCAACTGAATGGCACTGATTCTGGCAAAACACCTGGTTATTAAAAACTCTGTATTGATGCGGCTTTTCAAAGCTCAACCTTAACTTAGACGCTTGAGGTCGAACAAGAGCCTGACGATTCAGCTGAAGCATAGCACATCTCGACTGCGGTATTCGAATAGTATGAACTTAGAAGAAGTCGGATATTTGCTTTTGTTTGGACTTGCGAAGCAGTCGCTTACTCTTCGATAGAACTCATAACACCGCGTAAATGCTCACGGAAAGTCAGACTGGAATTGTTGGTCCGTTCTTTGAGAAATTCGTCGAAGCGGAATTGTTCGCGCAACGAAGTTCCATTATTGGCAGCGTTAGCCTGTTTCACTTCGCGCTCTCGAATCGTTTTTGCAACCCCAATTACCTGATCGACGTATTTAGTTTCAACAAAAACTGCGCCGTCATGATCTATAAACGCGGTGTGCTCGTTCGTGATAACTGCATCGCCAAAACGCACACTCTTAAACACCTCTGATTCGCGCGCATCAAGACGTACTGGTCCGCTAGGATAAGCACCATATGAAAAGACAGGCAGCCCAATTTTTCTCAAATCGCGGGTATCGCGATGCAAGCCCCAGATCAAGATCGCGGCAAACCCAGCGTGCTTAGCTTCCAATGCAACAAGATCGCCAATACACGCTTCGTCAGTTCGTCCATTATTGTCGATAACTAAAATGCAGTTTTCGACGTTTGGAGTGGTCTCGATCAGTTCTAAAAAAACATCCACACTTCCGTAATGGCGAACAGGCACAACTGACCCGCAAAGTGTGTGTTTCAGTTCGTGTTCGGATAGAACGGGACTTAGCCCGGCAGGTGCACAGACATATTTGACTTTCCCCTTTATGCAAGCGTCTGTTATCTGAGCTGTTGCTACATCTGCAAGCTGAGCGGTTACCTGTGGCATTTTGGTTGTCCTCTAAACACAACCAGCAATTATAACTGCATCAGCAATTAACAAATTTCGAGGATCACCAACTAGACATAACAAATCGAACAAGCCTGCTTTTAAGTGACTTTCCTTCGGGAGATTTACTGATCGTGCGAAACTCCTTTCGCAAAAACTCTTTCAAGCCCCCACTCGGCTTGCCAACGGGTGTGTTGAGGTTCCGAAAGTCCGGAGCCGACTTCGGCATTTTCGCTATCCATTCAAGATGTGCGTCGCTGCCAGCGATTTCGTAGCTCTGCGAACGCAATCTAAAGACTGTAAAACCACCGTATTTATCAGGATTCGAAAGCGAAGAAACATGGTCGCTTGACTCCTGTCTATTCCCTTGATACACGCAAATGTGCCCGTAGGGGTGAGATATCGATTTATTGAAAACGATGATATCTCCGCGCCTTAAGTCCACACTCTCATCAGTTGACACAGGAGTAAATCGAGAGTCGACCAGTAACTGCTCACGAGCCTCATACGCGGCTGCGCCAGTGAGAACAACGCCCAAAGGAGACAACGCCTTGCTGACACCGGCATAGCAATAACCGCTTGTTCTCATAGACTCAGCAACAGCAAGAGAGCGGGTTGCAATGCTGTCAGAATCCAAATATTGAGTTTCCGCATCAAGTGCAAAAGCGGGCATCACAGCAGCGCAAAGAAGAGCACTCAGAGCACAAAATCGGGAAATATAGCTGAACGCGCACGACTTCATGTGCAACCTCAAACTAGAAGGTGCAGGCAAATCAGAACATGCGATCGTTGGACGCTATGCTGCTAATCTTGTTTCCAGCAGCTGATAATCTCTACTTTGCGTCGATTGGCTGGGGATCTAGCTCGAGATAGGTCGTGTGCTCATCCGTCTTTCTCTCAAATGACCAGTCATCACTTAAATCTACAATTACCAATTCGATCGTAGTAAATACCTTGCAGCCAGGCATCAAATGTCCACCAATGGTTTTTCCATTCGCATCAGACACAGACAAATGGACATGCATGCCTTTTTCTGAAATGGTGCCGGTCACTGAAACGACTTCCAGAGGACCTGTAATTGTCGTTGCCTCATTTGCCCCGGCAAATCGCAAACTTGCAGTTCTAAAAGAGCCAACTGCCGAAACAATTACACCGGCCTTTAAATTGTGCTCCGCCGCAATCCGCTTCAACTCACCCTGGAAATCTACACCCGGCTTCAAACGTTCCACTATGGACTTTGCGTTAGCAACCATAACTCCCGCCTTATTTTGACAAATGCTTTCTATGGTCCCACTACTCGCTTCCGCGCCCATCTTACAATGCATTGAATCATCGGCGGTGAAAGCAGGAAATGCAGAATATAAGAGCGATAAGGAAACTGCGACGGACCAAATAACACGGCGAGAAAAGCTGCTCATCGCCTGATACATCGAACCTCCACAAATCACGATAGTCGCATCTCTTAAACATTTTACTGTTCGGCGTCAAAAATTTCACTTAGCAAAGGCATCAAGTGAAAGTCTCACATTCACCATATAATATGGGTGCCTTTCCGTATCAATCTTCAACAGAAAACGATGACTGACCGTATTCAATGCCAGCAATCGGGCTGTGATTCGACAATCCTGCCGGCAACAGCCGCGCGCACCGGTGGTTTTTGCATGCCGTGTGTTCACAAAGCCGAAAGAGACCGTCAAGAAGCAATCATTAAAGCCAATCAGAAAATCGTTGATCCCTTTGTGCATGCAAAAGACAACGTCGACGTGCTGCTAATCATGCATCGAGATAAGCCGATCGATCCACTTGTCCGAGAGCTTGAGTATCCCGAAACTGCGGCAGAAGTCTGCTGCCAACTTTCAAACGTCGAAGCGGATCGACTAGTCAACGAGCTAATCAAACGTATCAAAAAAGGTGACGAGGAATCAGCTTGCGAGATCGCCACTGCACTGCGAAGAGCGACTGAATTTGACATCACAAAAGTTCTGGATGAGCTATTGAAGGTAGACATGCTCACACCTGCCGTCCTCTTCCGAAATGCCAACAAAAAAATCAGAGACAAACTATTTTCACGGATAGACTATTTACCTCATGAAGCTCTGTCTGCGTTGGCATGGGTTGGAGATGAGCAGGTCATCAATCTGTTTCACAAGAAAATAAGCGATGAGCATGCAATTACACTTATTCGGCTGGTTGGGAGTTAACGAAGAATGGACAAAGAAGAGAACTTTGCACTTCTAATTCCGTTCCTTTTGAAAAAATTCAAGGAAATAGTTCCAAAAGCGCTGCGAGAGCCATCATTGACTCACAAAATCAATGTCCTTGGTGTAACAATAACCTTGTTGTTCTGTTTAATTCAGAACGACTGGACGATAAACGTCCAAAGCACTCAAACTTGCACATAGTGACATGCGAATTTTGCTCAGGATTCACCGACACACTTTTTATGAAAGAAGTGGACGAAATGCCTCGTTGGTGTGATTTCAACAAAATCAACATCGACGTCCCTCAGTGGGTAAAGAGCGCACCTCAGATGCCGAGGGAAATCCTTTGTTTATCAAACAAATCACGCTCGCCCTATTTTGCAGTTGAAGGTCATTTTGAAAAAGGAATCTCACAAATCGGAGGGCATCCCGCTTGGATTCAGCTTCCTAGCTATCCTCAATGCCCTGACTGCCGAACAACCATGATGTTTGTCGGACAGATTTCCGAAACAGACTTAAACGGCTTTGGCGACGCGATTTATTACGCTTTTGAATGTGCTGACTGCGATCGTTTTACGGCGTCTCTAAAACAGCACACGTAGTCAGTCATTTGCACACGCCGTTGACAACTCATTTTTTCTCATAAAGCCGAAAAGCGCGGAACATGTGTTTTTTATCGGTCGTCGTTTTTGGCTTGTGTCGCTACTGCCAGACTGGAAAGGTGCATGTTCATCTCTCGTTCTTACACTCTAATAGAAGGAATCCTTTCACTTTCGCTGCTTGTTACCGTTTCAATTTTCGCTGAAAGTGTTTTTTGCCAAGCGGCCTTTTCATTTCCATTTGCCGCAACCAAACAATCAAATCTCCACACTCCAACCGAAGAAAAACTCCAATCGAATTCCGTAGAAACACTCTCTCCAAATGAAAAAGAATCTGTGCAAAGTTCTGATATCGCACCAATAAATTTCAGCGAGAGCAAGCAACCGGAAGAAAAGTCAAAGCCTCACAAAAACCTGCTCGAACGTGCAAACAAAGTCAATGTATCGCCAATCATCTTGCAGCGTACTAATGCGGAAATAGACAGCATCATTGAAAAAGATTCGAAATACGAGAAGGAGCAGATCACGGCACTATGGGCAGCAACCCTCGACCGAAGTACTGATTTACAGTTCGTTGTTCAGAAATTGATACCGAGTAGTGACAAAAACAGAACTACCAACATACTGATGAGAATGATTTCCTCATCGATGATTTCGATCGCGAACACCGCGCAGTCAGTGTACGGACCAAGTCCAGCAACTGTTTTGGCATCTCAACTCACAAGTGGTGCAATTTCCCAGGGGCTAGATTTTCAAAATGCAAAATCGCAGAGAAATACCCAACTAGATCAAACCCAGGCAATCATTCTCTATCAGATGGTTAGAGGCATTGCTGACAAACTGACAGAGCACTATAGAGACTATAAATTCCGTGTCAAATCAATTGAATACGCGCAGGCACGATCTACGAAGTTGCAGAATTTGATCCAGGAGGCGCGCGCCGGGCAAGACGCGATAAAACAGATCGAAATGGAATATTGGATCGACAAAGCGAAAACAGACATTGAGGAGGCGTTCTATATTGCTCGCCGATATCGTCAAAGTCTGGTCGATATCGCGGGAGCGGACGCCGTAGCAAAGCTGGACCAATCTTTTCAAGACCAGTTTAGTACAGACAAGGATCTGCCAGAAGAAAGCAAGGCAAAATAGCACAAAATTGTGCCCAAAACGCCCACAGGCGAAGCCACAGCGGATATTGCACTACCGCGGGAACTCTGGGGCGCCTCGCCAGTCTAAGCCGGCGTAGAAGCGGACGTGGGTTCTGCTTCGCCGCCCGGAGGCAAAGATAATGAAGCGCACTGTGGTTGCACTTTCGTGTTTATTGGCATCACTCTTCGGCACTAATGCGGCATTTGCCGAAGAAGCTATCCAGCCAAATCATCCGCCCAAGCTCGGCATTGCTCTCGGCGGTGGCGGAACCAGAGGAGCCGCTCATATTGGCGTGCTGAGAGTGCTCGAACAAGAAGGTATAAAACCAGATATTATCGTGGGAAATAGCATGGGTTCCATCATCGGCAGCCTGTATTGTGCCGGTGTCCCTCTCGACAAAATCGAAGAACTGGTTGTAGATGGTCGTTTAAGAAAAGCATATGCGCCTCTGCCAGTGCCGATTCAGTTAATGAAAAAGGCGGGTGGAAAACTCTGGGTGTTCCGCAAGAAGAAACAGCCAGGCTTTTATGACGGACAAGGTTTGGCTGACTTCATCAATGAAAATGTTCCGGAAGACAAACGCAAAATTGAGAATCTCAGCCCAACCTTCGCAGCAGTTGTAACCAACTTGCTTGATGGGAAAGCATATAGACTTACAAAAGGCGATCTCGGCCAAGCTGTGCGGGCAAGTGCAACTCTTCCGCCAATTCTGCGCGCTGTAGAAATTGATGGCAACGTCTACGCAGATGGCGGTATTCGTTCTAACATGCCTACGTATCCCGCACGAGCAATGGGTTCTGATGTACTGATTGCAGTAGACGTTAACGAACCACTAAAAAAATTGAAGCCAGAAGATTTGATGAACTTCGGCAAAACAAGCAACAGAATGTCGAGCATTGTGTTGGCATGCGCCGACGAACTTCATCTGAAAATTGCTGATTTCATTATCAATCCCAAGGTCACGGGCATTTCGCTTCTCTCAAAGAAGAAAGAAGACTTCAAGCTTGCTGTAGCCGAGGGCGAGAAAGCGGCGCGTGAGATGGTTCCTACAATCAAATCAAAAATGGCATCGATGGGAATGAACACACAAGCTGTTTCACAGCTGGACAAACAAGAAACTGTAAAGTAATTAGCCTCTAAATAACATGGCTTACGAAAAACCTAACTAAAGGTCTATCTGATACCAACGATGTGCAAGAATAAGCGAGTTATTCAACTCGTCGGAGCATATCGTGGTAAGCAAGGCAGAGCAGCGCCAGCGCTGCAGTTGGGCAGGTGACAACAAGTTGATGCAGCAATACCACGATAAGGAGTGGGGCGTGCCGCAGCACGACGCGCGCATGCTGTGGGAAATGTTGGTTCTCGAAGGATTTCAGGCGGGCTTGTCCTGGAGCACCATTCTGAACAAACGAGAAGAGTTTCGCAAAGCGTTTGCCAATTTTGATCCAGCAAAAGTAGCGAAGTTCAAGGAAAAAGAAATTTTGCGACTTCTGAAAAACGAAGGGATTATTCGATCAAGAGCAAAGATTGAAGCAACAATCACAGCCGCGAAAATCTACTGCGAAATGCAGAAAGAAGGCGAGAATTTCAACGATTTCTGCTGGTCTTTCACCAAAGGAAAGGTCATCAAAGGTGACGGCAAAACCGTTCTGGCACAGACAGAACTCTCAGAGCAGATTTCAAAAGAGCTGAAACGGCGTGGCTTCAAATTTGTCGGTCCTGTGATTGTCTACGCTTGGATGCAAGCGGTTGGAATAGTCAACGACCACTCTACAAAATGTTTTCGTCGCTAACGGTCGACATCATGTTTCGAACCTATATTTGTTAATCAGGCTTTAGCGCTCTGCGAAGTAGATCCGAAGCCGTTTTCTTGTACTCGCTCAAAGGCTGATCTTCAAAAATTACTGCACCCATAATGATACTGTGCATGATACCGAAGATTAATGAACCCAACACATTGGCATTGTATTTCTGAATCTTCCCTTCATCCATGAGCGTTGTTAGAAGGCGACCCATATGTTCTTGCAGAAGACATCGCTTTTGGCGCGAATCCTCATCATCAGCCAGTCCTGGATCAGGACGAATTTGCTCGAGAATCGGTTTTTCACTAATGGCAAACTGAACAACAGCATCGATATACTTTTCGATGCCCTTAGGCTCTACAATCTTCGGAACGTACTTTTCGGTCAAAGCAGCCGCGCGCTGGAAGAACTCCGCAGCGAGTGCATCAGCAATTGCCTCTTTTGATTCGAAGTAGAGATAAACGGTTCCGGCAGCTACCCCCGCCTCCGCAGCAATCTGCGCGATCTTTGCGGCGCCATAACCTTCGCGCAAAATAATCTTCTTTGCCGCTTGAAGAATTGCTATGCGTTTTTCAGGGTCAACCGGACGCGCCATTTTGCAAAAGCTCCAACTTAGCTGGTTATTGTGAACAAACTCACCGGGCATTTGAACGCCCTGAAACCCCACATTATGGACGATACCAGGCTCTGAGCTCAATCACGGCAAAAAAGCCGGAACATTTCCCAGATCAGTATGTCATTAGATCTGCGCATGAATGAATTCATTCATTTATAATGCTATTACAAACCCCCAAAAGCTGCAAAAGCCAAACAGGCTCCGGAGACCAGAAAAGATGATGACGCTAGACCCTAAAAGCGAGCAATCTATATATAGTTCAGCCGAGCACTCTTCCGAGACAGTCCCTGAATCGAAAAAGAGCTTAAAACAATTGCCCGGCAAGCTTTACGGGGTTTTCTCGGCATTGAAATCGCCCCGAAAACGCTCTTCCGTGGCGGTCGTAGCGGCACTTTCGGCGATTATCGTTATAGGTTCTGCAGCAGTCGCAGGCTCGGTGCTCATGAGCAAATCAGCTCAAAATGCTGCGGGTGCTAAAACCGCCAAAACTGTGCCCGTTGCGACAGTCACGGTTCTGCCCGCCCAAATGGCACCGATGCCAGACGTTTTGGAACTTACAGGCTCTATTTCAGCCACAGATCCATTGTCGGTAGGTTCATCAGCAGGTGGTCTGGTCATTACTCAAGTCAACGTCGAAGAAGGCGACTACGTAAAAAAAGGGCAGGTACTTGCAACTTTAGACTCCTCCGTTCTCAGAGCACAACTTGCAGCCGCCGAAGCTAGGCTTCAAGGAGCAGGCGCTTCCGTGCTGAAAGCCACTCAACCAAATCGTCCGGAAGACATTGGCTCCTTCGAAGCTGCATACAAACAAGCTTTAGCAGATGTGCAGAACAGAAGGGCAATGCTTGACCAAGCAAAGGCTTCGAGGATTCTTGCGCAGAACAACGCGACTCGTTACGCCAATCTCCTTAAAGAAGGTGCTGTCAGCGAGATGGAATCGCAAACCAAGTCAACAGAAGCCACCACCACCGGCAGCACAGTACGTGCAGCTGAAGACAACTTAGAAGCTGCTCAGTATATGGCGCAGCAAGCAGCCAATCGTTTGGAAATGGCGAGACAAGGTGGACGCAAGGAAGATGTCACCATATCTAGAGCCACGGCTAATGAATCCGCAGCAACGGTGCAGCAAATTCGTGCACAGATCGAACAAACGATCGTGCGTGCTCCGGATGACGGTCTGATTACCAAACGCTTCGCGCATATTGGTGACGTTTCAACCGGCGGAAAAACTCTTTTCGAGATGATTAGACGTGGCGAAATCGAGCTTAAAGCTCAAGTGTCCCAGGAGGATATTTCGCGCCTCAGCAATGGTCAACCAGCTGAAATCAGCGATGGCATCAGAACAGCAAAAGGTGCTGTGTTCCAAATTTCACCGACGGTTGATACCTCAACCAGGCTCGGAACAGTCCGTATCTCCATTCCGAAGGAATCTCAGTTTAAGACTGGCATGTTCGTCAAAGGCAAAATTGCCAGAGGGCAACGTAATGCTTTGGTTGTGCCAAACAGCGCAGTGCTTGCTGACAATGACGTCTACTATGTTTTCGTCAACGAAAATGGCATCGCCAAGAAAAAGCAAGTCACCATCGGTGCTCGAGTTAAAGAACTGGCTGAAGTCAACTCTGGTATCACACCGGGCGAACAAGTCATCGTCGCTGGTGCCGGATTCTTAAACGATCAAGATCCAATAGCAGTTGGACAGTAGGTGAACACAATGAACTGGAACGTATCAGCCTGGTCTATTCGCCAACCAATACCATCAATCCTATTATTCCTGATTCTCTCAATCTCGGGGATTATCTGCTATTTCAATCTAGGCATCGATGAGAATCCAAACATCGACATGCCGACAGTCATTGTAACTGTAAGCGAAAATGGTGCTGCGCCATCCGAATTAGAAACACAAGTTGCTCGCAGGATCGAAGATGCTGTCTCCGGCATCGGCAATATCAAGCATATCTCAAGTACTCTCAACGAAGGCGTTTCGCAAACACGAATCGAGTTCGAACTCGGCACCAATACAGACCGCGCAGTGAATGACGTTCGCGATGCAGTCACAAGAATTAGAACTCAATTACCTGCAGCCATTCAAGAACCACAGATTCAACGCCTTGACTTTGTAGGAGGCCCATTTGCTACTTACACAGTTTCATCCAAAACATTATCCGTCAAAGATCTGAGTTGGCTCATCGACAACGATATTTCGCGCGCACTACTGGCGGTGAAAGGTGTCGGGCAGGTTCAACGTGCAGGTGGAGTCGACAGAGAGATCAACATAGATCTCAATCCTGCGAAGCTGGAAGCTCTTGGCGTAACAGCTGACATTGTGAATACACAGGTCCGTATAATGAACGCCAATATGCCAGGCGGTAGAGGTTCTGTTGGTTCGCAAGAGCAATCGATTAGAACATTGGGCAGTGCCGCCTCAGTCGACGATTTGAGAAACACTAGAATCGCTCTTCAGAACGGATCATGGGCGGCACTGGATTCTTTGGGCAAAGTGACAGATGGCGTTGCTGAACCGCGGCAAGTCGCGATGCTTGATGGCCGGCCGGCAGTCGCATTTTCAATTGTCCGCTCAACCGGAAGCAATATGGCGGAAGTAGGCGAGAATGTCGACAAAGCCTTGAAGGAATTAAAGAAGACTCTTCCAGCTGATGTCGAAATTACGCGCATCAGATCAAACTTGAGCTACGTCATGGATTCATACCATGCCACCATCGACTCGTTGTTGCTTGGTGCAGCGCTCGCTATCGCAGTAATCTGGTTATTCCTCAGAGACTGGCGCGCCTCGACCATCGCGGCTCTGGCGATGCCGTTGTCAATGATACCGACCTTCGCTGTAATGAAGTTGCTGGGCTTTACGCTCAATAATATGTCGCTTCTTGGACTGGCTCTCGTAATCGGTATCCTTGTTGACGACGCGATCGTAGAAATCGAGAATATCGTCAGACACATTCAAATGGGCAAAAAACCTCTGGAAGCTGCTTTGGAAGCAGCTGATGAAATTGGTCTTGCTGTCGTCGCAACGACCATGACCATCATTGTTGTTTTCTTGCCAGTTGCTTTTATGGGCGGCATTCCTGGACAGTTCTTCAAACAATTTGGCGTCACTGTGGCTGTAGCGGTCTTCTTCTCTCTGCTTGTAGCGCGTCTCATCACACCCATGATGTCAGCCTTCTGGCTCAAGGGTGCCGTTGAAGACCCACCGAAAGGAAAAGTCCAACACTTCTTCGAAAGGCTGCTCGGCTGGGCGCTTGAGCATAGAGGAAAAACACTCGCAATAGCAGGAAGCATTTTCATAATTAGCGTCGCAATGCTTGCATCACTGCCGACGTCGCTAGTCAATTCCGCGGACCGTGGTGAAAGTCTGGTAGCGATCGAACTGCCACCAGGCGCAACATTGCAAACAACTACCGATGCATCGAAAAGAGTAACCAAAATATTGCTTTCGCATTCGGAAGTAGAACATGTCTTTGCTTCAGTTGGAACGCCATCTAACACTGGCGTAAAATCCTCCGGCACCGCAGGCACCGTCAACAAATCGAATTTATATGTCATTCTCAAAGAGCGTTCGCACAGAAAAATCTCGCAACAACAATTCGAAGATATGGTGCGAAAAGAGATTGCCACCATTCCAGGAATTCGTGCAAACATTTCTGCCACCATGGGTCTAGGCGGTAAGGTTCAAATTTTGCTGGTCGGCAGAGACGCCGCACAGCTGAAGAAGACGTCGGAACAGATGGCAATCGAAATGCGCTCTGTCGAAGGAATCTCCGATGTAACTTCCAGTTCGGCCCTCAAGCGTCCAGAAATTCAAGTTATTCCTGACTTCGCAAAAGCGTCTGACCATGGCGTGTCCGTTCAACAAATAGCTCGCACCGCCACCATGGCAACAGTCGGTGATGTTGATTTCAATCTCGCAAAATTCGACCTTGCCGACAGACAAATCAACATCCGTGTGCAAATCGATCCGAAGCTCCGCGAGAACATCGAGAATATTGGCAATTTGAAAGTGTCTAGTTTCCGTGGACAAATGATCCCGCTCAAGGAAGTTGCAGAAGTACGCTTTGGTAGTGGCCCCGCGCAAATTGACCGCTACGACAGAGATCGTCAAGTTACAATCAGCGCCACTTTGAACACTGGTACCACCTTGGGTGAGGCTTTGAAGAAAATCCACGATCTGCCAACATTCAAAAACTTACCTGCATCTGTGCGCGAATCCGTGAGTGGCGACGTTGAAATCCAACGCGACGTATTCTCCGGATTTGGAATGGCGATTGCAGCCGCCGTAATTCTCATCTATGCGGTTTTGGTACTGTTGTTCAACGACTTCCTTCATCCGCTAACCATCATGATGTCACTGCCAATGGCAGTTGGTGGTGCCGCGTTGGGGCTGATAATTGGTCACCAATCTGTCGGTCTGTACGCTTTAATCGGCATCGTTATGTTGATGGGGTTGGTAACCAAAAACGCAATTCTGCTGGTCGAATACTGCTTAATGGCAATGCATAAGGGTGTACCAAGGCACGAAGCACTTATGGGCGCCGCCGAAGCCAGAATGCGTCCAATTTTGATGACGACTGTAGCGATGATTGCCGGGATGATCCCGATCGCTCTCGGATTGGGAGCTGGCTCTGAAGTTCGCGCACCAATGGCAATTGCTGTTGTTGGTGGCTTGATCACATCGACATTCTTGACTCTCATCGTTGTACCTGTGGTCTTCACATACGTAGACGACTGGAAGGTCAAATTGGCAAAGCGTGCATCACAAGCAAATTCCAATAACGATGAAGTAGCAATGGAGCCAAAAGAACTTACCCTCGCAAAGTAAATCGATAGGGTAACTGTGCTTGCAGAAGAGGAAGAGGAAGAGGAAGAGGAAGAGGAAGAGGAAGAGGAAGAGGAAGAGGAAGAGGAAAAAAGACGAAGGGCACAGCCACGGTTTTCCGCACCGGAAGGGAGTTGAAAGCTAGCCTCCCCAAAGATTTCCCAATCCTTGAATTATATTCAGAGTCCGGAATCCCTCCAAACTTCTATCTCCTAGGTTCGAGCGCCTCGAACCTATCACCCGGTGCGCGGCATGTCACATTCTCACTTGTTCGAACTCGCCTTTGTAGTGTGCGCCCTTGCAGGCACTCTACTGATCCCTTTGATCCGCTGTATCTTGGCGAATCGATTCCTTTTCAAAGATCGCAGGAAAGTGGGGCCGGAATATTGGGGCGAACTCTCGTATGGCGCAAAGAATCCAGTTGCGCCAACAATCCCAACACATGATCCTCACAGAGAAATCAAAAATTACGCCGGCTGGGCACGGTAAGGAGCAATATGGTCGAATTCATCTGCCTTTTGGTAATTATTGCCTTCGCCTTTGGCCAGTGGCACCTGGCGGCCGTGAACGGCTGGCTTTGGTTTTTGGAGAACGATGATGGTGAACAGCAATTTTGGAGCTTTGACACATTTATGAGTTCGCTCCTGCCCCCAATAGCTCTCTTGCTTTGCGCCGTGGAACTGTACTTCATACTGAAGATCTGAAATTCCAGCAGCACCGGAGTGTTTCCTCAAATACGAAACAACCGGCAGTGCCAAAGGCGACACTACCGGTTGCAACAAATGAAGCTTGGACTACTTCACAAATATCCTTGACTGAACGCGAACAAAGCGTTTTACAACAAACTCAGGGTTTGTGAAAGACGCATTACCGGCGGGGTTGCCACCACTTACGTGGAAGTCTGAGAATCCAGAGTTCTGATTGACGTAAACACCACCCGTTAGATTAAACGATACCGGAGTTCCCGCATCTGCCATAGTTGTTGCGATCTTCTGCAGTGTCGACTCATCTTGAGTATAGGCACTGCATGTGATGGCGCCATGTTCGCGAGCAGCTTTGGAAGCCAGTTCCAAACTTTCGTTTGTATCTTTCGTCGGAATAATGAAGACAATCGGTCCGAACATTTCGCCTTTGACCAGATTGCGTTTGTCGTTAGCCAATTCAATGATGATTGGGCTTTGTGTATGAGCTTCAGGGAATTCAGGATTGGCGATCGCCTTGTTTTCTAGCAAGACCTTGCCACCGATATCTTTCGCCTTCACGACACGTTCCATCGTGGCTTTGCTCTGAATTGCTCCAGCGACAGCGTGACCTGCTTTCGGGTGCTCAACCAGACCTTTAGTTTGATCAACAATAGCCTTTTCTACATCTTCTAATGAAGCATGCCCGTCCTTCAATTCGATACCGGATTCTGGGATATAAATGTTTTGCGGTGCGGTGCACATCTGTCCACTGTAGAGGCTGATGCTGAATGCGATGTTTTTCGCCATTGCGTCAAGATCATCAATGCTATCGATGATGATGCTGTTGACACCAGCCTTTTCGGTGAATACAACTTTGCCCGGCAAACCTTCAACGTAATTGCCAAAGGAATTGCTGCCGGTGAAATCAATGATTTTGACTTCAGCGTGTTCTGCAAGCTTTTTAGTGATTTGATTTTCGGCTTTATCAGAAGCGAGCATTACGAGATTGGGATCGAATCCGTTCTCCTTCAAAACATTCTGAATCACAGACACTACTATCGCGATCGGATAAATTGCTTTCGGGTGCGGCTTTACGATAACCGGGTTGCCTGTGATCAAACTCGCGTACACACCAGGAAGGGTGTTCCAAGTCGGGAATGTGCTGCAACCTATAGCCAGTGACAAACCACGACCAACGTTCATTCCAAATTTTTCGAGTTTGAGATTGAACTTGCCAGCTGGTTTTTCCCAGGAAATCTTATCTGCAAAACGGGTCAATTCTGCATAGCCAAGCGCGATCGATTCCAACGCTCTATCTGCGGCGTGAGGACCACTTGCCTGGAAGCTCATCAAATATGATTGCCCCGTCGTGTGCATTGTTGCGAAAGCAAGTTCGAAAAAGTGAGATTTCAATTGCTGAAGCGTTTCTACCAAAAGACCGGCGCGTGTCTTTGCATCCGTCGCTTTCCACTTTTCATTTGCCTTTTGTGCAGCCGCGATGTAGGACTCGATGTTTGAGAAGACTGGATAGCTGATCTTCAAAGCCTTACCGGTGTATGGGCTCTCTTCATCACTTTCCAACCACGAATCGGAGGTCTGACTCAAGCGTTCGAACTTGCCGCCCAGCTGAGATTCGTATACAGCCTTTTGCGCGGCCTCGGCGCCCTCACCGTAGTCAGCAGGCGACGGCATCTCAGGAAATGGAGAATAATGCTCACGCTTGTGAACCGCGTCAATCGCATCATTTATCAGCGATTCGTACTTTTCAAAGACGGTAGTACTGGTCTTGACAGGGGCGAAAATTTGCATAGCAAAACTCCAATAAAACTGCAATCAAAGCCGGTTTCCCGACGCCGCGGGTCCAAACTTACGCAAGCTATTATTTTATGCTGAAAAAGCCTAAAGGGGGAACTTCCCTTAGGCTTTTCATCAGTATTTAAGCGATTTAGAGCTTACTTAAAGGCTGCTGCGCCAGCTTCTGCCACCGCGTGATCTTGCTCGCCGGAGCCACCACTGACGCCGACAGCGCCAACAATCTTGCCGTCGCGTTTGAGCGGAACACCGCCAGCAAAAATCATAATCTTGCCATTATTAGAGGTGTTCAAACCGTAGAAGTCAGCACCAGGCTGTGTGTACTGGGCGAGGTCTTTTGTCGAAATGTCGAAGGCGCGTGATGTGAACGCTTTCTTGATCGAGATGTCTATACTGCCTAGCCAAGCATTGTCCATGCGCACATGCGCAACCAGGTTGCCGCCTGCATCTGCAACCGCAATATTCATCGGTTGACCGATCTCTGCTGCCTTTTTCTCCGCTGCTTCAATCACAGCCTTTGCGTCTTTCAAACTGACCATGGTGTCTCCTTATTGGTGAGCATTTTTTCGAAACTTGGAATGCAATCGTTTTGGTGTTCCAATGAATTAGACGCTGTCGTCGACAATCAGCTTCTGATCGTGAATTTCAACAACATCGCCAGGGCGCAATTTGCGCTTTCGGCGCGTGTCAACTTCGCCGTTCACTCTGACTTCGCCAGACTGAATCAAGTGTTTGGCTTCGCCGCCGGATTGAGTGACGCCTTTCAGCTTTAGAAATTGATCCAGCTGAATAATTACAGCGCTCGGCTCGTCACTCATAAATTCAATAAAACTCCTAAATAATTCGGATGATCTTATCGCCAAACATGACTTATTCTCAAGATTCCAATCCTTTAGTTAGTTGCCGGATTGGCGGTCCCGCTAGAGCCTGCTATTTTCCAGCCAATCTTGGGCATCCTCTCCATTAGGATAAAATGTTCAGTGGCAAACATCGTTCGATAGGAATGGAGAGTCCGATCCATGTTGTCAAGAAAATCTTCGAGCTTGGTATTTGCATCTTTACTAATCGGGTGTTCGGCGGTTTTTCCGCTGATAAGCTGCACGCCTGTAAGCGCGGAAAGCGCGGAAAGCACGCAAAGTGCTGAAGGCTTGTCTGCGATGTCACTAGATCCCTGTGGTGCAGTCGAAAAGCTTATTCGGGAAACATATCCAAAAGCGCTTATAAATAAGGGTCGCGGCGAGATTACCTTTGAGTACAAGGCGCATAAGAAAAACGGCTTTTACCCGGATCGTCCGGCAATAGTCCCGGGCGACGGTGGAATTGTCGGAACAGTCACTTTGTCTCCTGGAGAATATGCAGAGGCAGATAAGAATGAAATTCCGTCAGAAAAGCCGAATGGTTTCTACTCGGTCTTAACCATGGCTCCGTATTCAACACGCCAACGATCTCATTTACTTGCAAAAGTGATTTTTCCACAAGAAGTCCCTCCAAATTTCAAAGAAAAGTTCAGAGCGCTAATTAGCAGCTTCAATAAAGGTGATGACCCTGCGCCCGTCGCAACAGAAGCTCCTAAATCCGAAACGATCGCAGCAACCCCGGAGCCAGCAGCAGCAGCACCAGCCAAACCAAAGTCCAACTACAATTGGGCAAGTGTGGTGCGCCCCGACTATCGACTCTCCTTCAAAATTCCGACTGGCTTTAAAGAAAAAATCAACGCGGATAAAGCAGGCTCGACTTGGACAGGCACCGCGGACGGTGTTAACTACACTGTCATCGTGCTAGAGCCAAAAACCGCATTGATCACAGACGATTCGCGCACTCAAGCAATGAATTCGATGATAGCTTCTGCAGCACAAGGCAGAAAGCCTAAGATGGAGCAAGCCTTCAATTTCCAAGGACTATCTGCGCAAGAGTACACTCTTGCCGATGCGGCCGGCTTGCCATCCAAAGCAATAGTATGCGTTTCGGCGGGGCTGCAGTACCTGTTTATGGCAGGCGGGCAAAACTTTAAAGCCTCCAAATTGCCGCCCGAATTTTTTGATGGCGTAAAAATCGGCAAAATCAAATAGCATGGTGCTGGTTATGGATGCTCCTATTTTGTAAGTGTGACCAGCGAGCTGCATTTTCGAAAACAGAGTGAAATCAAAGCACGACTTCTTTAGCGCGCAAACCATCTTTCTTTCTTCACACTGTGATGCACTTTCACCGACAAAGGAATAATCTTTCCTGCCGAATCCAGCTCTCCACCGAAGTTCTTCCACCAATGAGCAAGCGAGTTGGACAAGACTGTCTTTTTCAAACGAGACATTTTCTCTCTGCGAACCTTACGTGGCAAAGATAGGGCAGAGTAGATCTGTTCTGAGATGGTCTCAGGTCGTAGATTCGCCAATGTCAAAACATCATCTGAAAGCTCAGTCCATGCGCCGGTTTGAGAAGAGAGGATCAAAACTCCACCGTCCGAGCATAGTGAAAATTCCTTTGCAGTTAGATTCAAACCATCGCGCACGGGCGTTACAAGCATCGAATTTGCACGACGGTATAGCCATGCCAAAACGTTCGGAGAAATCGGAACATCAACCCAAACAATCGGCTGCCAACTTCCTACTTTCCATCTCTGGTTAATAGTTTCCGCTCGATTTCTGCATTCTTGCCAGTAGTTATCGAATGCTGACAAACCACCTCTGCTCTTCTGACAGATCTGGATAAAAGTAATTCCGCCAATCTTCTCAGGATTGCTACAAAGAAAATGGTCAATGCCCTGGAGTCTTTGAACAACCCCCTTTGTATAGTCAGCCCGATCCACAGAAAGAACGAAAGGAAATTTGACGATCTTAGTCAAATCTATTTCTCGACAAATGGGACTTTCTTCCTCAATTTTCTTCAGCCAAAAATCAGAATCTAAGCCCAATGGATGCGCAACTACTGAAACGCGACTGCCGTCGGATCGCGATACGGTGCTCGACGGGAAGTCGACCTTGAAGCCAGTCAAATAACGATCGACAAATAGGAGAAAATTAGCTGTGTACTCCTCAGTGTGAAATCCAACTTTGTCAGCACAAAGTACTCCATTTGCGATTTCAGCGAGATAGGGCACGTACTTTTCTTCAACCCGACGAGGCCAAGGAATATGCCAGAAAAGGTCGACTCGAGAAGAAGAGGCCTCTCTGAAAGCCTTGGGAGACAAGGCTAATTGATAGTCATTGATAAATACTCGTTCTGCAGATTCAGGAAGGAATGAGTGGAGAACATTCCAGGAAACACTTGTGTTGAGCTGAATATACATAAGCCTGTCAGATTCATCAAAATGAACATATTGCGGCAAATCATGCAGAATCGGCCAGAGAAACTCATTACAATATCGGTAATGCCCCTCAATCATTTTGAAGGGAATTTGACAGACATCTTCTGTTTTTGATTGTCTACCTGATCTTTTGCGCAGACCAGTCCCATGCAAAAACCACCATTTCTGCCCTTCAGAAGTTTGTTCTATCACGCGTGAGAGAGTTGCAGATACGCCACCTGGTGTGGACGGACCTCTGTAGGACAGTATGTTCATTTAGACCTCGCATCCCGCAATATCGGTAAAACGCGCACAGTAGGCGCGTTTGCATTGCGGACAAACCTATTTTTAGTCTATAGTCCGAAATTTTCGTAAACGTTTCAAAATGAGCCAAAAATCGGCTTAACTGCTCAATTTTTATGCTTTCCAGATGAAATTTCTTGGGCGCAAGATCTGGACTGGCTGTATCTTTCCCATGTCTTTCCAAAATTCTATTTGGACAAAAAGAACGTAAAATAGGATATGGAGGCATAATCACATGCGAATCTTGCTGGTAGAAGACGATAACTTCCTGGCTAACGGTCTGTCGCTTGTTCTCAAAGACAGCGGCTATATGGTCGATCATGCCGAAGATGGAATTGCCGCAGATATTTCACTTTCAACAACCCATTACGATCTCGTGGTTCTAGATCTCTGCTTGCCAGGCATCGACGGTATCGACGTGCTTAAGAAGATGAGAGGCAAAAAGAATAATGTTCCTGTACTTATTCTGAGTGCACGTGATCAAGTAAAAGACCGAGTGCTCGGATTAGATGCTGGCGCAAACGACTACCTTACAAAACCTTTTGACATGAACGAACTAGAAGCCAGAGTTCGAGCGCTGATTCGCTTAGGCTGGGGCAATCAGGAAATTGTCACGATCAAGAACCTGCACTTCAATACGGTAAAACGAACCGCGCATATAAATGATGAATTAGTAACTCTAACCAAACGAGAATTGGCAGTACTTGAAGTTCTTGTTCGTCAGCGCAATTTACTTATTCACAAAGAACAATTGATGGAACAACTGAGCAGTTGGGATAAAGAGATTACAAACAATGCGCTCGATATTGCAGTGCACCGACTTAGAAAGAAATTGAAGAAATCAGGTATCTCGATCAAGACAATTCGAAATCTTGGATATACAGTCACTTGAACATCAAAAATTCAATTACCCGCAAACTTCTAACGGTACTATTGGTACCGCTTTGCGTCATGTTCGTTCTGACAGGATTTGTTGCTTACAATTTGGCAGCATGGTTTGCCAATGATTCATACGACAAAGAGCTATTAAACGCAGCGCACGCAGTCGCCGCTCGATTGACAGAAGACCGGAAGGGCATAGTCGCTGACTTACCAGACGCGGTGCAAGCAGTATTACGCCACAAAGACAGAGACGATTTCTTCTATCAAGTACTAAGCTTGGAAAAGGTCAGATTGGCGGGAGACGCAATTCTTCCAATGCCTATCAAGGAAGTAAACACCGACATACCTGCATTCAGAAATTCTGTCGTGAATGGACACGATGTAAGAATTGCGAGAATTAGAATGCCTTTGAGGCAAGATCCTAAAAAACTTGTTGTTGTTCAAGTTGCTCGCACTCTAAACGCAAGGAATGAGTTAATTCACAAAATCTTCCTTAGCATTGTTGTTCCGCAAATAATCCTAGGCTTACTAAGCGTGGCGGCAGTAAGCTACGGTGTAAAAGATGGGCTGAGACCCCTAATAGAGCTGAGTAAAGAAATTCAGCAAAGATCTCAATCCGATCTCACTCCGATTGAGAATGAAAACACTCCCAAAGAAATTGTTCCTATTGTTGAGTCAATCAACTCTCTTTTTGGCAGAATCGATAATCACATGGAAGAGCAGAAGCGCTTTGTTGCTAACGCCGCACATCAACTGAGGACCCCGGTCGCTGGGCTTCGAGCTTACATTGAATATGGTCGACGCATTGCGAATGGCAATTTTTCAGATGTGCTGAATCAAATAGATGCTGGGACCGACAGAATTGCGGAACTCGTCGGCGGATTACTGATTTTGGCAAGAGCTTCAGAACGCCGCGCTCAACCGCACGACTTAGTCGAACTCAATGATCTCTCCTCTGAGGTTACATCGGATCTCATCAGGCAGGCAGCAAACAAGAAGATCGAACTATTCTTCCATCCTTCATCGACGCGCAGCTTAGTGCTCGGCGACAAGGCCGAACTACGCGAAATGCTTAGTAATTTAGTTAATAACGCTGTCAGTTATACACCGGACGGCGGTATCGTAAATGTGACCGTAAAGGCTGGTCCACCGCCCGTGGTGACAGTTCAAGATACCGGGCCTGGTATTCCTGTTCAAGAACGAAAGAGGGTCTTTGAACGTTTTTATCGCGTACTTGGCACCAAGGTAAATGGCACCGGTCTGGGATTAGCTATTGTTCAGGAAATAGCCAATTCGCACAAGGCGAAAGTGGAATTGCTTGATCCGAGCGAAACCAAAGGAACTCTGGTGAGAATTACTTTCCCAAACTTCGAAGCAAAAGTTTCCTAATTCGTTGATATGGAAAGAGAAAGGAAAGAACGAGGCGATAGCATATCGCAAGCGGTGGTTCCCTCGTTCGGACTTTTCATACCTCTGTCTCTTGCCACCGCTGCTTTTTCGACGAGAACCAAAAGGAGTGGATTGTCCAAAGCGCAATCCACCCTTTCTCTTTTTATTGTCCGACCATTTGATATGGCGTTACTGCAAGATAGTTGGACTGGGCGTGACATCAAGCGTGACACCACGTAGAGTTTTCAATGTTACGCGCCCATCTCGACCTGTATACTTCACAGAACCATCTTTTTCGACCGAAACTGTGCCTTCGAAGCTCTTTGTACCATCCTGATTCTTCCACACCGGATTATCGATGCCAGTCTTGATTGGCGACTCGATTGTCCAAACATCGTGATTTCCTTTAGCGTCTGTGATCTCTAAACGTATCGGTTCACCAGTGGTGGTGTTATATACAAATTCGGTAGCAGTGCCTTTCGTATCAACTGTGCTGTGCACACGCCTGCGCCCATCTTTAGCCATAAATTCATGGACTTCGCTACCATCTGGACGCTGCACGACTTGCAAATTCCTCTCTAGATAATTTATGCGAACAGAACCATCAGCAAGGTGCGAGGCTTCAATTTTTTGACGCTTTCCATGCTCGTCGACGAAGTCTTGCGAAACATCTCTGCGACTTAGTTTATTTACCTCACCATTTGGATGGTGCTGTGTCATTTTCAAGACTTGACCATTCTTGTCATACTCATATCTGGTTTTCACACCATCGGTACTGACAAAATGTTGCATCTCTGGCTTTCCATTATCGTTTGGATGCGTAATCGTTTCGGCACCGCCGATGGTCTTCCTCCACAACCTCTCGTCATCACCAGGCCGCCATGTGCGGTCCCCATTCGCATGCATCATGACAGCATTTCCAGTGCGATGATTCATTTGTATGGACGCAACTTTATCCGCAGGATTACGAACCAAGTTATCTGGATTATTCAGACTGCCAGGATCCAGGGTTGTAACCCCCTGCTTTGGCTTAAAAGTGTTCCAAGAGTGATTCTTACGCTCACCATGTTCAATAATCGCACCACCACCATCAGTAATCGTATAGGAGGATGGATTGCTATCTTTGCCACTGTAGGTGAAGTCAGTAGTTCGACCGACTATGGTGACTTCGCTTGTTATGCGTCCACGAAAATCTCTTTTGAGAACATCACCATCTCTGCGGTGCTCCAGAAAATTCCCATTCTTGTCTTTCATAACTAATTGCAAATCATCGCTGATACCAATGTCGGTTATGCGCGCTCCCCGGAAAGCATCTTTAACCTTCCAGCCGGAATGGGAAGTGTCGATATTCCATTCACGATCACGCGTCCCTTTAAAACCAGACTCAATCACCGCACCGTTTTTATCGGTCATAACAAAACTAATTGGTGCTTTTGATTCACCTCGATAAGTAAGCGAAATTCGCTCACCACGAGCGTTCATCAGTTCTGCAACTCTTGGAGGTTGAGCTTGATCGAACTTAACTGAAGAACCGTCTTTAAATTTGTAGACCATATTATTGTGATAATCGCGTTCCATTTTCGCGTCTATATCACTCGGTGAAAGCTTATCTCCTCCGGCGATTGGTCTGTCTCCAGGAACATACTTCGCTACAGGTTTGTGAACAACCGGAGGCCGGCTTGCGTCCAACACTGCTGCGGATTTGTCACAGGGTTGAGTACTTGCTGCCTTGTCACCAGTAGATGCCTTATCCGCGGAGCTAACTGCACTCACAGCACCTGCTACAGCACCATCTGTAAAAGTTTTAGATGATAACGAAACTGTTGCTTGCTCAACCTGATTTTCATCAATTTTGACATTGAAACCATCTTTGCCGCCAGCGGTGACAACTCGCAATCCACCATTCGTTTCAACAAGTTCCATATGCGGCATATTACAAGCCGCCTCTTTTTGTGCCAACTCCGCATTTATCTTCTCTCGCATGTCGCTTATTCGATTTGGATCGCTGTTCATGGCTTGTGAAGACAACGTCGAATATTCATTTTGGAGTTGTTGCGCGATCTCTTTTTCCATGGATGTGGTATCACCGCTGCCGGCCGTTTTTGCCGCGTTCCACTTTTCCAAACTCGACACCAAATTACTCGAGGATGCATCACAAGCCATGGGGTAACCTCCAACATGGAAGAAGCTATTGAATTTCAGAGAGACGCCATCGGGGGGAATCGCTTGGCGTAAATCGAGGTTAGGCAAACGGTAGTTATAATCCCGTGACAATTTGCGCCAATACGTCGGCAAATGCTTCGTAGTTTCCCCATTTGGTCGCTTTTCCGCCACTCTAAAGCGCTGAACTTTTCCACCCGCACCGCATCGGTTTCTGCTCGAACACCAACCAGCTCAAAGTCCGAAAACTCTAACAGGCTGAGAGTTGCATCTTTTTTCCGAACTCGGGAATATACATAAACACGGAATCTCAAATTGGACACAGTCACTATGGATTGATTGCGATGAAAACCCACAGTTGCGGAGATAGCGCGCTTAGTTGCATTGATTGCCAGGCGCAAATATGTCCCTCCTGCATGGAGCAATGTCCTGTCGGCAATCGATGCCGTAAATGCTCCGGTCGATTCACCAGTCATCTAACCAAATTACCGATGCCAATCATGCTGCGTACAGCGGCTGGCGCAGTTGGTGTCGGGTTTGCTTTCGGATGTTTTTACCAATTTTTCCAAGGCGGCTTTTACATCTGGCTTCTCGTCTATTTCTTAGGCTGCCTGTTGGGTAAAGGTTTGCACAAACTCGCAAGTTACAAACTCGGAAAAAGAGTACTGGCAACAATGATAGTAGGCGTAGTTGCAGGTGCACTGCTGAGTCCCGCGCAAGGAGAAATGTTGGGACATCCGTCAAACAGCAGCTTTATGGGGGTCAAAGTCGATAAGCAAAGTATTATTGAGCAAGCCCCCGCAATCGCAAGACATCGATTTAGTACGTTCGAACAAGCATTCCGCGATAAAGCACCCCAAGACACCTTCGCTGTTCAAGCCCCATTTGAAGACAGCGGTGCTGTAGAACACATTTGGTTCAAAGTCACAAAAATCGACGGAAGTGACATTAAAGGGCTGCTCACCTCAGAGCCGAAAAAACTTTCCAATCTAAAAGAAGGCTCGGAAGTTTCTACCAACGTCGACAAAATTGACGATTGGATGTACACCCACAACGGTCATGATATTGGGTATTTCGGAATGGATCCTGATGAACGTGTGAGAAAATACGGCGACGATGATGCATGGATGACTCAAGGCTGGATTTGGATAAACCTTGCGATCATGCTTGCCGGCGTAATAAGCCCGGTACTCGCAATCAGATTGAAGAACGGCTAGCACCCGTTTTCGTGCGCGTGGTTGAAGAGTCTACAAACAGATGACCACCCCACGGCAATTGGGATGGTCATCGCTTGGGCGAAAGGCAGCGTTGGCTTTTTCCTCGTCAGGTAACAGGGGGAGCTGTTACACAATGGAGTCTCAACATAACATTACTGTTCCAACATATTTGGCAGCAACTTTTCTGTGCTGTGGTTCCCCAGAAAGTTGTCTTTATGCATGAAAACAGCCAACCCGCCCTCATGGAAGGCGGGTTGACTGGCCGGGCTTGTTGCTGGTTCCCGTTAAATGAGGATGGGAGGATGAAGGCTGTCCGCTGGGGACAAGGGCATAATGCCTGGGCTACATAACAAAATCGTTCCAACTTGGGAGCCAATTACCAAGCGAGTCTAGGTCAAAATCGGTAGTCGAACCCAGAAGCGAGAGCCGCCATTGTCTGCATCGGCCACACCTATTGTGCCGCCATGTTGAGTCACGATAGATTTGCAGATCGCCAACCCGAGTCCAAAACCAATCTTGCGATCTCTATCCTTGTCTGCTTGCTTGAAGCGCTCGAAAATCACTTGTCTCTTGGAAGAAGGCACACCAGGTCCTTCGTCTTCGACTTCGATCAAAATCTCTTTTCCGTCCTCTACCGTCGAGCGGACTCTTATCTGCCCACCATCGGGAGAGTACTTCATCGCATTAGTGACCAAATTCATAATCACTTCAAGAACATACGATTTATCCATTTTAGTGACGCACGACTGCGCATCGACAGTTAGTCTTAATTGGCGAGCTTCCAGTTGAGGTAAAACAACCTTCTCAACTTCATGCACGATATCTGCAATGTCAGCGCTTTCAAGATAGAGCTCTATATTTCCCCCTCCAAGCTTTTCAACGCGCAACAATCGATTGATCAGATCCAGCAATAGAGAAGAACTGCTAAGCGAGAGTCGAAACTTAGACTTTGCCAACTCGGGAATTTCGCCGAAAGCGTCAACCAGCGCCATTTGCAATAAACCATTGATGGTCGTGAGGGGCGTGCGCATGTCATGACTGATCATAGAAAAGAAGTCGGACTTCGCTTGACGCAGTTTGAACGCTTCAGTCTCATCAACTACTGCAGTCAAATACTTTTTCTGTCCACTCGATTCAAAATGAAAGGGTGTGATTGAAACCCGGACGGGAACAATCTCTCGATCGGAGGTTAATGCCTCCATCTCAATAGGACTTTCGGCAGCATCACGCAAGAGCATCTGCATAAAATTGGCTTTCATTTCTTTCTTTATCTTGAATGCTTTCACCAAGCCAGCTTCATCAAAGTAGTCCAGGTCGATGCCCAAGAGTTGCTCTGCAAACTTATTGATAGACTCTACCTTGCCGCTTTCATCAGTAATGAACAAAGCAGACGGCAGAGTATCAATAACAGTTTGGAGTTCGTCACGGGATGAGGCAATAGTTTGAAGCATTTCGGACTGCATTGACTTGAAATTCTCGATGCTATTTGCCATTTGACGAAAGCGTTTATCAAGCTCTGTCAATTCATCCTGTGCCCGCAATGGTGGCAAAAGAGGTTTATCATTTGCAAAACGCTCGAAATTCTCTCCCAAGATTTGAACTTTGCGAACCATGAAATAACCGATGATAAGCGCCAGCGCAAGCACAGACAGGCTGTTTATGATCAAACCCAGTCTGTACAGATTTTGCAATTGCTCTTTCGAACGCCCTTCTTCGGCGGTGCTCTTTTCGACAGCAGTTCGGGCTTCACTAGAAACATCGTAGAGCGTGTTTAGGTAACCAATCATTGTGCGCTTCAATCGTTGATTGCGTTCGAGATCATCAAAGAAAGATGCGATTTGGTTTTGTTCATCCATTGCAAACTGTGATTCTTTCAACGCAATTTGCCATTGCTCGTGATAAGCCAATAGGCGTTTGGCAAGTTGCGGATTCCCCAACGAACTGGTCAACATTTCGCTCAAAGGCTGAACATTTGCATCCATCGCTTTGATGAATCGCAAACAGTTCTGACGTTCCTTTTGAATGCCGAACATCTTAAATTGCATCAATGACTGAATTGCGAAATATTGATTTGTAATGATGTTGTTGGCGCGCACCATCATGTCACGACGCTCTGCGAGCTGATCAATCAACAACTCAAGCGAGTTAATTCGCTTTTGCATATCCATATACAAAATGAAATTGACGACAAGCGGAATCGAGACCAAAAGCCCCAGCTTATGCATCAAAGTCAATTTGAATTTCGAACTAAGGGCCATGACTCCTAAAAGCTCAACGTCCAGCTTCTGCTTTTCCCATGACTACGGCCAAGGAATGGATAACTATAGACCATATCCCTGCTGATAAAAAGTACTTTCAAAGCTTTCAGTTTTGCGAGCCCTTCAATACTTTTGCCATCAAAATGACAGTAGCGAATCACTAGATATCGCAGCTTATTGAGCTTGGCAAGAAGTTTTACGGTGCTCTCACTCATTGGAGCTTTGCTGATTTCCAAGAACTGAATGTTAGACAGCTTCGAAATGCTTTCAAAGTTTTTCTCTGTGAGTTCTTTACTGGAGACACGCAGGTCGGCGATGCTTTTTGCCTGAGGCAATTTATCAATCACTAAGCCAATGTCGTCTATTCGCTTTGCGTCCAAATACTTCCAGCGAGGCAACGATGAGAGATTGCACACTGTCTTACCGGTCAGCTTCGTATAAGAAATCGCTAGCGTATCAAGTTTGTCGTAGCGCGAAATGAGGTCAATATCACTGTCCGTGATATCACACCCCCAGAGGTATAGTTTTCTCAGATTTTTAAACTGCCCCGCATGACGAAGAATTTCTCTCGCATTTGTTCGGGTTGGTGACTCAATACCATTCAGATCGAGTCCACTAACTACATTTGCAGGAAAGAGTTTCAACAAGCTCGGATTCTTCTTCAAATCTTCGCCAATTACCAGCGTAGCTCGATAACCACTTTTGACAAACACAGACTGTGGACGATTCAAACTCAAAGGGCGCCCGACGAGTTTATCCTGCAAATTGAATACTTGCAGAACACCCAAATCAAGTTTAGTCCCAAAAATGAAGTCAAATCCGCCAGGTACAGCCTTAACTGTCAAAGTATTTTTTATGTGTTGCGCATTATTCTGGGCGCGCAATTCCGCAGAGTGAGTCTGCGATTCAGTTGATCGAGGCTGCAATTCTGTTGACCGAATTTGCGATTTTGTTGTTCCAGCATTCGATTCGTCGGGTCGAGTTTGTGCGTGAAATACAAGCCACTGCGCCTGCGCAACAAAGACTAAGAGTGCAAGAGAATATGGAAGTTTACGGACCAAACTTATAGCCAACTCCCTTCACCGAAATGATCACTTCCGTGTCGTCATCAGAAACAATCTTTGAGCGAAGCCGCATGATTGCCGAACGAACAGCCTGGTTGGATCCCTCTGCATCTGTTTTCCATGCCTTATCCAAAATTTCGTCTGCCGAATAGACACGGGCCGGATGAGTCATCAGTATGTTCAAGATGCTGTATTCCTGCGGAGTTAGTTTGACAGGCTTGCCATTGACTGACACGGTATTGTTTTCTTTGTCCAACTGCACACCCGCAATACTAATCACGGTGCGCGACAGTGCATTTGGTCTGCTCAGCAAAGTTCGCACGCGCGCTAACACTTCACGCATCTCAAACGGCTTCGTCAGATAATCATCACCGCCGGTATCCAATCCGGCAACTTTATCATTGATGTCAGACCGCCCCGTCAAGAATAAAATGGATGAATCAAGTCCTTGGGCGCGCACCGTCGCACATAAATCAAGTCCCGACTTACCCGGCAACTCCCAATCCAAAAGGATGAGCCGAAAGTCCTCGCGCGAAAGCAAATCCAAGCCGTCTTCAGCATTTAAAACCGCAGTCACAGCGTAGCCGTGAGACGTCAACGTGTCACACAAGAGGTCATTAAGTTCTAAATTGTCCTCAACGACGAGAACCTTGGTATTCGCAGAGCTTTCCATCACAAGAGATTGTACCAATCGCACGAATAATATGAAAAGACGGACGATTGTTGGGACGAAAAGAAGTCATCGCTTCTGCGATATCCGCAGCACTTGTGGTGTGTTCATCAACTCTGCAATTCCTGCCATATTGATGAAATGGCACATAGCGTCCTTTTTCTCACCTTTTTGTGTTTCCACAACATATGTTCCACCGCATCCTTCAACCAATGTCCGGCTGATTTGCGCGCCATTACCAATGCGCCAGTAAGCTTCATTAGGTTGAAGCATAGCCTTCCAGCGAGGCACTCCGTCAGCCTCGGCATCATTTTGCGCGGCTCCAGCCATCGCCATATCGGCAGTTGACCCAATCACATGAGTTCTATTTGAAACGCTCGAATAGAGGCGGCTTTCAGGAACAATCGCACCATCCTGTCCAGGCTGCGGCATTATGCGATTAGGAACGTCAGGATGCGAAAAAATCACATGATTCAACAAAGCCGCTCCAGAATCTTTGCGATGCTGCAAATACCTGGTATCGAACATGGCACCATGACTGAATGCGATCATATCAGTGCGCTCGGCTCCAACCGCATGAATTGTATCATCGATCAATTTCTCGAAGCGGGGATACGACTCAGCGGCACGTCTTCTTTCGTCACGGTACGCCTGTACAAGGTTGAATCCTTTTTCCTCAGAAGGCGGAACAGACTTCCAATCAACATTTACAACAGAATGCCCATTTGTTAATTGCAGAGATAAGGCATAAAGATCGGAACTAGCAGCGGCTGTACGAATTCCGTGTGTGAAGAAAGAGATGTTTGATGGATTCGACAACTTATGCGTCTCATCGGCAGATTCAGATAACTGCGCTTGACGCTTTTGCGCTCTTGCTACCAAATCATTCAATTCACGCTGAGAGATTTTCTCCCTGTCTTGAAACTCGAATTTGCAGTCTTTCAAGGACGCAGCAGTATCAGGAACAGTGATACTTACTAAGCGCTTGTATGGCTCGGCGATCGTCTGACCATCAGGTATTTCACGATCGGAAAACCCGACTAGCTCCATCGTATAAGTTGTACTACTTTCTTTATCGTCACGAACTGGCGGAAATCTATCAGCATCACGAAGAAGCGCGTCGCGGGTATGAGCCGTGAACTTCGCTTCGTCGTTCATGTCCTCAAGCTGCCCGGCAACAGTTTTCTCGTACTTGTTGGGGAGTTTGCTTTCAACTTCTGCTGGCGCAGCGACGGGCTTTTCTTCTCCAGGAAATACAGGCACGGAGAAATCTAGGACAAGTTCTTCCGGCTTTGCTGGAGAATTTGAACCGACATCGTGTCGTGTCGGCCCTTCGTTCGAATCGCTGAGATCCAATAAATTCAGGTTATTAAAACGGCCAAAATCTGACGCGGATTCCGCGCGGGAAAGTTGCTCAATCGCCATGGTATGACCCCTAGCATTGGAGAGGTTAGTATCGGTCGAAAGCGCACAAGGGAGTTCGCTTGCATGCCTGGAACGAAAGCACTGGGACGCTAATATTGCTTCGGATAGTGGGATTTATACGAGTGAGCCAATTTCTAGACACAAAGGCCCGGATTTAATGAAAAATCATTTTTTCACCACGGAGATATTGAACTTTCTTTTCGTTTCTTCCAGCTTTTCTTTGTCTCCACGCTCAGTCAGTACTTTCAAATAACGATTTACAGCGCGCTCAATATTTGGATGCTTGAAGCCAAAGCCATACTGCATCCTTTCAATTGCATCACCGACAGAGTCCATTCTCACTTCGTCAGTCATCGGCAAGCACAATTGATAAATCATGTCTGCACGAGTGTATTCAGCTGACTCTGGCCCCAACTCCTGACTAATGATTTTCAACCCTTTTATGACGTTGTTTTCGCCTTCACTGAGACGTCCTTGACGCAGGTATAGCCCACCCAAATCGCAGAGTGAATACGCAAGCTGCACGCGAGCTTCGTATCCCAAATCTTTCAAGATTTCAATTGAACGCTTGAGTTCGGTTTCACCATCACGCTCTTTGCCTTGGTCAATGAGCGCGGAGGCGTAAAAGCGCAGCGTAACTGCCAATAATTCCTTCTGCAAATGATCGACAGAACCTTCAAGCTGATTTATCGATTTTTGAAGTCGCGGTATCGCTTCGACTGTTCTTCCGCTGGCAAGCAAGACTACAGCACTCGCAATCTCAGTCGTCTTGAGCGCAAATTCGCTTTCCGGAATTTCCGCCGCAATCAATGCCGCTCTCGCCAACAGCGATTCAGCCTGTCTGAATTGCCCGTCTCCATAAGCCATTCGCGCAGAGGCGAACATGGACCTCCATCGCTTTGTCTTTGGATCATTTGACGTGACGCCTTCAGTGAGTCGAGTCTTCGCCATAGCTTTTTATTTTCCTCTGCTTGTGCGCCAAAACGAATCGAAAGCCAAGCACTTGAAAAGCACTCAGATATCGCCAAAAGGACACCGATTAACACATTTTAGAACCGCAGGCGCCGAAATTCTTATCCAGAAGATAAAAGTTTGCCACCAGCACTTGTTGTCGGCGGTTCAAACTAATATGTCTCAGGAATCCAGCGACGATTTTGCATCGTAGAAATATCGTCGTACTCTTTCTTTCGACTACGCTCAGGCAATTTAACTTTCGGGCGTTTCACAGGTTTATACGGAATTTGCTTGAGTAAATGCGAAATGATATTCAATCTCGCCCGCTTCTTGTCATCAGAACTCACGACATTCCATGGAGCGTGGTCAGTGTCGGTCGCGTCCAGCATTGCGTCACGAGCACGCGAATAGTCATACCAGCGCTCTCTCGACGGCAAGTCCATATTGCTCAATTTCCACTGCCGAAGTGGGTCATCTATTCTCGCTTCGAATCGACGTTTTTGTTCTTCATTGCTAACTTCCAGCCAGAACTTAAACAAGTAAATACCGTTTTCAACAACGTTCTTCTCAAACAACGGACAAAGCTCTAGAAAGCGATTATATTGCTCGTCTGTGCAGAAGCCCATTACATGCTCGACTCCGGCCCGGTTATACCAGCTGCGATCAAAAATCACGATCTCACCTGCTGCTGGAAAATGTTTCACAAAGCGCTGAACATACATTTGCGATTTCTCGCGCTCAGTCGGCGCGGGTAGCGCGATTAGACGGAAAACTCTCGGACTGACACGTTCGGTAATCGCTTTGATTGTTCCCCCCTTCCCCGCAGCATCGCGCCCTTCAAAGACGATGATGATACGCTTACCGGTTTCTTTCACCCAATCTTGCAAATGGCAAAGTTCTTCCTGTAGCGCTCGAAGCTCAGCTTCGTACACTTTGCCCTTCATCCGCTCAACGTTTTTTGCGACCTTCGATTCAACATCTTTGGACTTCGCGGAACCTTTCTGCCGAGGGTTTCCTTCTTTCTTATCCGACTTATTTTTCTTGCCCATCTAGAAAAACCTCTGCTGGAAAGTATAAGTAGTGCCAAGAGCTTGCCGGCGGAAAGCGCGACAAGCTCTTGAAGAAGGCAAACGGCGGAGCCGTCAATTAGTTGTAGTAAAGACACCAGGCCTTCATCAAGCAGGCAAACTATACCAGAGGATGCACTGAGTGAGCATGCTTGATAGCCGGAGTCGGGTTCGAATAAGCGGTGTATTCATCGATAACTTTCTTTTGACTATCCAAGTAATTGGCTTTATCTGCCAAGAAGGATGAAGTGCGTTTGAAAGTCACAACGTAGTTGGCAAATATATCGACCTTCGCATCCGAATTTCTCACGCTGCAGTCGAACATCACAATCGACCCAGCTTCACGCGAAGCTGCAAATCCGTCTTGGTAAATCGCTTGCAAGTCGAGAGTGGGCATGAAGAAGGTTTCGCATGAGAGGGTTGGGTCCAGCTCGACCATGTCTTCTACCAGGTTAATGTCCTTCGCAAGCCAGCCTTCACTTGTCAAATAAATGCCGACGATGAGTCCGTTAAGCACATAGACTCTGCAAATGGTTTGATTATCAGCGTCGTTGACGAAGATGCAACCACTCGCATCAACTTCAAGGAACTTTTTATACTCTTGCAATGGAGAGCGAAGCACGTCGGCAACTTCCTCAGCGACGGTATGTCTGGAGAAAAGTGCTGCGGAAGCAAGTGCAATTTCTTCATCGATTTCATAAGCGCTGATTTCAGTATCTACTTCGCCAAGTTCAGTCTGGGTCAAAGTGAAAGCTTCTTCTGCGAAGACCGGAGCATCGAGATCCTTGCGGGTGTAAATGCAGCCGAGAACTCTGCCGCGGAATACGAGCATAGAAGCGCGAGACTTTCTCCAGGAAGAGGAAATGTGGATGCAGCAAGTGCGCTCGAAAGCTGCCAGAGAGAGCAAAAATTCGCGAACCATCAAGTGACGAGCTTGCATTTTGAACTCGTCCCCTGCATTGAGTGCCGGTGGAACAAGGCTGCTCAAGCGTCTGTTGGGTCCTGAGTAGGAGACGCTGAGCTTTTTGTAGCGCTGGAGACGAGAGACATCGTCTTTGACCAGTTTTGAAAGTACGTTATGCAGCATGAGAAAGAACCCCTTTCGTAAAGTGGTAAGTACCGCTCAATTCAGGGCGCGCAGTGGCACGCTCCAGGCGAACGGTAGGTCGCTAAATTTGCTTAGTAAGTAGATACGCGGCGAAGTTTCTTCGGCGCCCACAAATCGATCCTGAACTTGAAAGGTGTTCTGGTGATGGAATGCTTGGCAGTTGCTTCGAAAACCATCGCATCGCTTTGCTGGTCTCACTATCGGATTTTTGAGCCAAGAAGTCAATAACGAAAACGTGTACACAGTGGCAAAAAACGCTCAGATTAACGGCTTCTAATGGTCATTTTTCGTACACTAAAACGTTTATAAATCCTCGATAAACGAGACTGGATGCGGCTTTCTGATCGGCTAAACCAGGGCACTTTTTTTTTGCTCGGCGCAGGGCCCTGATAGTCAAAAACCACCTCGAGAAGTTAAACGGTTATCGGTTTAACTTCCAAACCTCAGTCATGGCATTTTGGCTCCAAATCCCTCAAAGCCTCACAGGCTGGCAGCCGAGAAAGATAAAATGGTTAGGAATGGGTCCGGCATCCCAATGAACATTAAATCGAACCATTTCAGGTCCCCATAACGTTAAGCTGGGGCGCTTGTCCGTAATAGAACTGAAAGGATCCAGCCTGTTTGGGGCATGATGACACCGAGGGCAATACTCGCGGATTGATCCTTTAGTTTTAGTTGCTTGATATGAATAGATAGATTCGCATTCATGTCCCAAGGAATCCAGCTAAGAATGTCACGAAGAAAGTTCTCAAACAATCTCGTCACCATGCGAGAGCTTTCAAACACATTAGAGGACCAGAACAGAGTCACTTATGTGCGCTACGGCACTGAGCACATGCTGATTTCTATGTCCGAGCTGCCGAAGTCCGCAGCAGCAGCTTTGCTGCAGGAAGAAGGCTTTTCTTCTGAGAAAGCACTTGTAGAATTGGAGACTGTAAAAGGGAAACTAAATCCCAACAAGCCTAGCCCGCCTGAAAGTGCGTGGGGACCCACTGCCTATGAACTGTTGAGGGCCGCTGAAGCACTGGCGGGTCGCTACGAAAGTGACTGTGTAGACGATGTCCATTTGCTGCTCGCTATTGTGCAAAACCCAAAGAGCGGCGCACATCAGTTGCTCAAGAAGCTCAAAATCAATATTCCAAAACTTGAGACTGCCCTGGTCAAAAAGCTTTCTGATAAACAAAATAACGCTGGCAATGCGGGCAGATGACTAAACTCGTCTGAGCGCGGGCATTTCAGTCTAGGAATCTCATTAGACCCTTATGCTCATTCGAGACATCTAAATGAATTCCGAGCAACAGAAACTCGATCCCCTAGACTTGCAGAACTACTTGGATGGTTTGCGAGACTCAATTCTTTCGAACTACACGTCGACAGACAAAATTGATCGCACCCGAGTGGAGTACTTAATAGATCAAATCTATATTGATACTGACAGACCGACACCAAAATATCTTTGGTTTTCGAACCCCCGCGACTTGCTGAAAGCAGCAGAAGAATCTGGTCAAAATAACTGGATTCCGCTTGCAAGAATGGAGGATAAATGTGGATCCATTTCGCGAAAGGCGCTGGAGAAAACAATTTCCTCGGAGGACTTCGATACTTTCTTTCGCGCTCTTTGGGATACTCTCCCAGAAAGAGAAGTGAGATCGTTGCCGTTTCAGGTCAGAAGCGAAGTAACAACGGATTTGCGCCTGACATTTCAGGAAGAACAAGAGGAAATCGACCAACGAAAAAATCTCATGGATGTACTTAAGGCCATGATGGACAGTCCGTCTACGCTGCCACCACTCTTTAATGAACTTGAGTGGTCTTCAGCATCGCTAATCAGGTTGGCGATTGCACGAGCGGCCGCTGAGTTTTTCGAAACTCAAATCGAGATTAAAGACAAAAAACGACTAGATATTCTCCAAGAGCTTGCACGTTCAACACATGCGTACATGTTTTCCGAACTCTGTTGCTACTTATGCGAAAGACCCACTGAGTTTCATGTCGACGAGCTGTATCGCACGCATCATAGCGATGGTCCGGCAGTTGTTTATGGGGACGGGTTGGATATTTTCGTTTGGAAAAATACTAGAGCCACCGAATATGCCATCAAAATAGAGCCTACTGTAGAGAACATAGAGCGACAGGATAATGTCGAAACAAGACGAGTTCTCATCGATCGCTATGGCATTCAAAAATACATCCTCGATACAGGCGGACAGATCGTTCATCACGATAGGTATGGAACTCTTTATCGTAAAAACCAATTAAATGACGAACCGATTATGTTGGTACGTTTAACGAATTCGTCACCTGAGCCTGACGGAAGTTTTCGCACCTACTTTTTGCGTGTGCCGCCGAATATGCGAACAGCCCGTGAAGCTGTAGCATGGACCTTCAACATGACGCCAGAAGAATACGCGCCTGAAGTTGAAACTTAGTCCGCTTCTGCTTCTTAATAGCTTCACTATTGATTTGTGAGATTTGACTGATAATTTCTATTCTCAAAATGGACACCGTGATTCCAATTGACTCCGTTCTTTATCCACCGGAGCGTTTTGCCTTGTAGCCTCTATTTTGCAGCTCAGCCAATACGCGATCGCATTGATCACCCTGAATTTCGATCTTTCCGTCTTTAACTGTTCCACCTGTTCCGCAGACTTGCTTCAAGCGTTTTGAAAGCTCTTGAAGTTTTGCATCATCCAAAGTCAAACCAGAAACAATGGTCACAGTTTTGCCACCACGGCCCTTAGATTCACGAGATACACGAATGGAATCTTTAGAACCTGAATTCTTTGAGTCCGCATTATTTGCATCTTTAGAACCACCCACTGTGCCACCACCGGAGGTGTGAAGATTTGGGTTGGATGAAACACTTTGTGTCGATGAAGACTGCCGTTTTCCACCCTGCAAAATCAAACGGACAAGAATTTTTCCGACATATTGCCCAATGATATTTTGAACGTCACCTGAAGAAAGATCCCATGACTCGGTCTTACCGGTCCACCCTGGAAATTTTGATTTCAATGCAGATGAAGCATTGGATGAAGAATTATCTAAGAGGATCACGAGATCAGCTGTTTTTAAATCTTCTAGTGTCGCCTGATTGCACACAGAATTTTCGCTCAAAGAACCTACTAATAATTTTGAATTGGACGTCCAGATCAGATCCATCTTTTGTGCTTCGTCTTTAAAGACACTGTTCGCGACGCATGCATCTTCGCAACTTTCTGGCGAAAGGAATAAAAGCAGCTTCGTTTTTTCGCTGTTTGCCGTCATAGGTAGCCTTAAATTTTCGAGCAAAATTGCCTGCAAATCGTTAGTATAAATGGATTCAGGCATTTAATGAACAATTCGACTAAGATTGACAGCATGCACAAACTAGCCCCGACGTGCGGAGAGGAGCTTAGGTTTGAATACTCGAGTAATATTGGTTCTTGCGACATTCTTTTCAACCCTTGTAAGTGTTTCAACCCCCACCTGGGCAAAGGGCGATAGCCTGGAGATTAAATCAGCCAAGGCCTCTTCCGGCGTCGACTACACAATGTTTTATCAAGGTCCGTTAAAAGCGTCTTTCGAACTAAAACGCCCAAAACAATCGGACAATTCAGTAATGTTATGTATTCCATGCGCGTTTACGAGCTACGTTGGTTCGATCGATGGCATTTACATGTCTGATGGACGATTGCACCACAAACATTTTGTGTCAAACGCTTGCGGTGGTGCCGGTGTAATTTGCAACGGTTCTATTGAGATGATCTCAACAAACAAAGGAAAGATATTTACTCCTGAGTTTTTGAAAGATCTCTCTGAAAAACGCGCTTCGCTTTTTCAACAGTTTTTAGTAGTGGAGAATGGGGTTCCGGCTCATTTCAAAGACAAGACGCTTTTCCAACGCCGGGCCATTGCAAAACTAAAAGATGGGCAAACAGTCATGTTCGAGAGCAAAACTCCTCTGACTCTCACTCAGTTTGGATTGGATTTAAAAGAGCTTGGAGCAAAAAACGCTATTTACACCGATATGGGCGCTTATGATGAAGGCTGGTATCGCGATGCGGAAAAAGGCGTAAAACCGATAGGCAATGATCGTTCGCTTACCGGCAAGCAAACAAACTGGTTCACCTTCCGTTTGAAGCAGACAATGTCCCCAGGCGAAAAGACGCTGAAATCAGCTCAATGAATGATCGAGAAAAACTAGTAGCCGAATTTATTCGAGATCAATCTCTTGCTGTTGTCTCCAGCTTGTGGGAAGGACATCCGCAATCAGCAGTTGTTGTATTTTCGGTAAAAGATGACTTCGAATTGATCTTCGCTACATTTAGCACCACGCGGAAATATCGCAATTTGCTGGCGAATTCTAACACTTCAATCGTTATAGGTTGGGACACTGGTGTCACAGTCCAATATGAGGGGCGAGCAATTGAGGTAGAAGCGGACAAACTGAAGGAGTATCAGGAGATCCACCTGAAGAAAAATCCAGGCTCAGAGAAATACGCTCACCTGGACTACCAACGCTACTTTAGAGTGGTTCCGAATTGGATTCGCTATACCGACATAAATAAAGAACCGGAGTTTGTATTTGAACTGTCCTTCAACGATCACATTTAGATCACAAAATAAGCTTTGCCCGCGAGACATTTTCATTGTCGTCAAAAAAGTATCAAAACATTCAAGCTCAGCGTAAAAACGCCGTATGAAGGCGCGCCAGAGCGTTTTGCGGATTCTATAATCGAATTAGCAGCTCAGGGCTGGGCAGAAAAATGGACAAGACTAAAACGCTATTTGAAAACTCACAGACAGTATCAATGATCGCAACGATAGTTCTGTTCGCATTTGCATACGGTGTATTTGTTGGATTCAGCGGCAAAATGCTGTACATCGACAGCAAGAACATACCAGCGAAAGACACAGTGAATGGTCGATTCGGTCAGGTCACCAGAACTTTCTAAAAGTCAGGCGAGATGCGCTTTTTCCCAGTTTTTCAAATCTCTGAGAACTTTGCGCTGAAACGCCGCCGCATCCCTGCGAATCACTTCAAACAAAGGGCGCATTACTTCTGTCTCTGTCAAATGTTTCTCGCCCCATTTCGCCATTTCAATGAGCATGGGCAGCAAGTCTTTACCGCGCTCAGTAAGGAAATACAGCTTGCGCGACTTGTTTTCCGGGTGCGGCATCTCATCGATGATGCCCGCGCAAACAAGCTTCTGCAGTCGTGAAGCAAGAATATTTGTGGCAATCGCTTCGGGACTGCTCAAAAATTCCTTATACTCGTGCTTACCGAAGAAGAACAGGTCTCTAACAATCAGCAAAGTCCAGCGGTCGCCCAATATGTCGAGGACATTACTGAACACACAAGGAGATCTAGGAGTCGCTTCGGGATTTGCCATGAATCCATTTTAACAGGCACTTGCAATTTGCAAGTAACTTTACTAAGATAAAAGTACTTGCATTTTGCAAGTACTTTATTAGATGGCACAAATAATGCAGACAGAAATCAAAATCAGACAAGCTCTCAGCCACGAGCACGAAGCAATGGCAGACATTACACGTACCGCCTACAGCGAATACGCGGGCTCCCGTAGCCCTGAATACTGGGATCGCTACGAGCAGGACACACGAAAGACCATTCTTGCCGGTTCACTATTGGCACGAGTCATTGCTGAGATGGATGGAAAAATTGTAGGAAGCGCGATAATCTGTGCTCCCTATGAATGGAAGATGGGCGCAAAGCTAGTCAAAAACCCCTATCCAGAGATGCGTTTGCTAGCCGTTTTGCCTGATTATCGCAATTACAAAATAGGTGGAGAACTCATTAACGCGTGCGAAGAATGGGTCAAGTCGCAAGGATTTGATCATATTACATTGCACACGACAAATTTGATGCAAACAGCAAAAGCGATGTACGAGCGAAGAGGATACGAAAGATTCCCAGACATCGACTTTACCCCTAGTCCTGATTTCGAAGTACTCGGATACAAGAAAGCAATTCCCCAGAGTTAGAGGAAACAACCATGAGCACTCAATCCAGCACGGCGCCGGCGCTGGGCAAGCCAGGTGCAGGTCTGCCATTTCACGAATGGTTTATCGCAAAGTATCTGATTTTTCCTCGCAGGTTTGCCACCATTGACAATGCCAAAGCAATTGCCAATTTCGCAGAGGAGTCAGAAGCGGTTTTGCAAATTGTAAGTCAGCTAACTGAGCAAGAATTACGCGAGAAAAGGTTGATCAAAAGACTACGAGGATTGGAAGATAACTCCAGATTTTGGTCTGTTGCAATGGCACTCGAACACATGATCATTGCAGGAACGTCTATCAGAGGCGTACTACTATCGCTATCAAATGGACGGGCAGATCTGCCGGGAAGTACTATTGCTGATTTAAAACCGAATCCAGAGGTTAATACAGATGGCTTGCTTGCGCGATTTGAGCAAATGACTCAAAAGTTTGTACGCACAGCCGAAACCGCAAAGATTGATGCTTTTCCAGAGACTACATACAGCCACCCATGGTTCGGTCCGCTAAATGCCAGGAAGTGGTTGGTGTTTGCTGGAGCACACCAAAGCATACACCGCACGCAAATCGAAGAAATCGCGAAGATACTAAAACACGAATCCGCAAATCAAAGCGTTATGCCTTGACGCGCGGCAAGTCATTCCAATCGGAAACGTATGCAGGACTCTTATGTTCGGCTTTCATCTGCCAAGGTTTTTCGATCCCTTCGGCTGCAAGAAAAATGGTGCCGCGTCCCCATCGCGAATTTGCTGCGTCTAGAGCCTTCATCATCTTTTCTGACTTTTCTTCAGCACCACTTGGTGCAAAGAGTGATATTTGTCTGCCTTCTTTAGGCTGCACTTTTCCAAAAGAGACTGACGCTTTCTGATAGGAATACCCTTTTTGATAAACCTGTCTCAGAGCCTCGATCGCAGTCTTGACTAAAACGATAGTGTCATCGGTGGCATACGGCAAAACAATAACTTTCGAATCAGCAAAGCTATTGTCGGAATAGGCGCTTGTTCGTACAGAGACCTGAACCTCAGATGCAACAGAGCAATCACGCCGAAGTTTTTCGCAGGCGCGTGTGGCATACTGAGCGACGGCTTCTTCCAGTTCTGAAAGTTCAAAAACGTTTCTTCCAAAAGAACGCGACGATAAAATTTGCTTTCTTGCTTCGCCGACATGTTCTAAACCAATACAGGCTTCACCTCGTAATTCGAGAATTGTTCTTTTCACCACCACGCTGAAAAGTTTTCCAATCTGGTCAGCGTCGGCTTGCCGCAAATCAAATGCAGTATAAATTCCTCTCCCCTGCAGTTTTTCAGTCAGATTTCTGCCGATGCCCCAAACTTTTGAAACGGCCATCGCCTTTAGAACTTGAGCTTGCTTTTCCTCTGACAGAGCCGTGTAATCGAAAACCCCATTAAATCGCGGAGTAGATTTAGCAATGTTGTTGCTAAGTTTCGCCAAAGTTTTTGTCGGTGCAATACCAACGCAAACCGGCAATCCAAGATACTGCTTAACTATCGCCTTCAGCTCCCGTCCAGTTTGCACCGCATTTGGTAGTCCACCGACAGATAAGAAACATTCGTCAATGGAATAAACTTCCTGTCCCGGCGCAAATCCACTGAGCAGCTTCATTACGCGAGATGACATTTCGCCATAAAGGGCATAGTTGGACGAACGAGCGATCAGTCCTTTTTGTTTTTCCAGGTATGCAACTTTGAAGTATGGCACGCCCATTGCCACACCAATTTCTTTCGCCTCATTGGAGCGCGACACGACGCAACCATCATTGTTAGAAAGCACCACTACAGGTTTGCCTTCCAACTTCGGATCGAAGAGACGTTCGCACGAAACATAAAAGTTGTTGCAGTCGATTAGCGCGTACTTCTCGCTGCCCATAGCACTAGAGAACGTGAACCGAAGATGTCGCGACTCCCCAGACTTGAATCTCTTCTCCATCAATCACTTCGTGTTTGACAGATGCATCATCGGAGGTCAGTACAAGTTTTCCATCGCGAGACTCTACCCTGCGAATAACCAATTCACCTGATACTACGGCAACGACAATTTTGCCGTGCGTTGGATTGATAGATCTATCAACAATGAGCATATCGCCATGGCGTATTCCACTGGGTTTAAGTGAATCGCCTTCGACTCTCATAAAAAAGGTGGCAACCTTATTGCTTATGAGAAGCTCGTTGAGGTCTAGGGTTTTCTCTAAATAGTCATCCGCAGGAGAAGGGAAACCTGCTGAAGATCGCGCACCTGGGAGAAACATCTTGGAAGCTGAAACAAACAGAGTATCCAATTTGTGATGCTACCATACCTCCGTACGGTAGTCAATCATTCAGTTGGGAATACAAAATCTACTTGCGAAGCGTTTCTTCCAAACGCCTGCGCTTTTCGTCTGTCTCCACCGTTTCTAAAACTTCAAAAGTACCAGTTGTCGACTGACCTCTGGACGTGGTCGCGATATGCAACCCAACCAAACGCGCCACCAAGATTGCAAGATAAAGCTGTCCGGTAACTGATTCCAACATAGCGCAAGAGCGCGCTAAACGGCTGACCGGAACTATGTCTCCATAGCCAACAGTCGAAAGTGTGCAAAAACTGAAATAGACAAAAATTGGATATCTATACTCGTGAGAAAGCGAATCCGCAAAGTTTGAGGAAGGATCGAAATTGTCTCTGTATGCTTTGGAGTCGCCCGCGGCAACAGTCATGTGCAGCATCGCAAAGCAAAGTCCGATCAAAACAAAAACACAAACGCCACCGCAAATACGATTGAAATTGATCTCGCCTTGAAGAATATCTTCAAGCATCAACCGTCCAACATTTCCGAAGAAAACGAGCAAAACGGTGTAGGTAATATAGTGCAGATAGACGGCATTCACGGGCAAAGACTCAGCGAAAAACCCAATGGCCCACAAGAAAGACGCAAGAGTCGCCAGTGCAATTGACCAACCCGAAACATTGCCCTTCGTGCTCACTGCGACCGAACCCGTCCACAATGCGACGAACATAAGTGACCCGATCAACATGCGCGCCCAAAATCCATGCTCAACTATCGGCGCCAAAATTGTCAGCGCAAGAATTGAAGCCAGAAGTGCGAAGTATCTGTTTTTATAGAGTCGACTGTTATGCATGTGCGTCCGGTTGTCGAGTCAGCTGTATCGCCTAAGAGACCGATTATCCAGGCTAATCAAGTGAATAGCATGACAAAACTGTAATACTGTTATTGACAACAGGGTGCATACCTATATATAGCGTCAATACGCTGTGCGAAATTTCGCTATACACTCCAGCGAAAAACTCGACGAAACGCATGACAGGCGGAAAGAAAGCAGTACATGACAACAGCAACTTTAAGCGGCTCGCCTGGTTCTCAAAATATCGAACAAGTGTGGAAACTCTTCGAAATACTGTTCTATCGAATAAGGCTCTAACCCGGTCATCGCTTTGAAATTTCCGTTGACCGGTAATTGCTCACCTTGCGCGATCGCATCGAACCATTCGATTTCTAACTCGCGCTTCCACTCATCATTCAATGCGCCCTGCATTCGCGAACGAGCGACATCAATAGTTTCTGCATCGTATTGCAACTTTGTACCAGTGAGATGGGAAAAGCGCTCTGCAATGTCTTTAAGTCCTAAAGCTTCAGGTCCCGTTATTTCCACAACACCAACTGGCGGGTTCAATAAAGCAGCAGCAGCAACCTGCGCTACGTCTTCACGCGTTATGAACGCACCCTTCCCGTCCGCAGCCGGACCTCTCAAGATTCCATCGATTCCGAATTTCTCAAAAAACATATCGAGATAAAAGGCATTGCGTAAGGATGTAAAAGAAATCCCTGTCTCTGCCAAAAACCTTTCACTTTCATAGTGATCGCGGCAATAGCCATAGACAGAATTGGCGCTCGAACCAAGTAAAGACAAATAGATGATATGTTCAACACCAGCACGTTTGGCGGCATCAAAGGCCATTTTGTGAGTAAAGCAGCGTTTGCCGGGCATTGCCTTTCCGGAAATAACCAGGGCTGTCCTGACTCCATCAAATGCCTTATCCAGGGAATTTGGATCTTCGAAATCGCCGTAGATAACATCTACAATTTCAGATTTTCTCAGCTTGTCAGGTGTACGAGACATCGCACGAAATGGAATTTGTTTGTCAGCAAGAATTTCTGCTACGCGACCACCTACACGCCCACAGGCACCAGTTACCAAAATCATTAGTGAGTCCCTCTCTAACGCGAATACTCCATCCTGAGAGGACTGCCTTTTCAGGAAAAATATCCCGCTTCACTCAACTATTTGGTTAAATTTGAAGAGGCAAGTCAGATGGGCAGTCCACATCTGTTGCGCCTTCAGGAAAGTCTACAAATATAGCTCCTGCATCTTTCTTGATGATGGATTTTGCGCCTGAGTCTCCCCGAAGAGAGCTCAGTACCTCGAAATAGTTATTTGAAAAAAGGGCAGGAACGCCGACAGAATCACCGTATTTACAAGCAACGATTTTGTCAGGCTCAAACTTCGATAAGCCCACCATTTTGTCTACCAGGCATGGAGTCACGAAGGGTTGGTCGCAGGCAAACAGAAACAGATGAGAGCTCTGTGTCTTATCGGCATAATGGGCTGCACATCGAATCGATGCGGCAATACCTTCATCCCATTGTTCGTTATGCAAAACTTTCACACCGGGCAAAATATAGGAGCGGACCGCTTCAGCGCTACATCCGACAATAACGCAAACTTCGTCAACAGAGCTGCCGAGCAATACTGCTTGGATATGTTCGACCAACGTTTGATTACCAAAGACAGCAAGCTGCTTTGGACTTCCAAAACGCCTTGAAGCGCCGGCGGCAAGTACTACAGCTAAGACCTTTCTGTCCAATTATCTAAGAGAAACTTTGCTCGCCGAATATGACTTGACTCTTTTCGATTCACTGCCGCCTACGCGAAAAATACGCTCATGAATAGCTCCATCTGCATCGCGCAGATGCTGTGGAACACGGCCACGCGCAACAGTGTGGATTTCCGCCAAAATCGAAAGTGCAATTTCTCGCGGTGTCTCGGCGCCCATGTCCAGACCAATAGGAGAGAAAATATTGCCTCGATGAATGGCAGCTTGCCAGTTTGGTTCGAATGAATTGAACATTCGCTCGGTACGACTGCGCGGTCCCATAATTCCGAGGTAAGGAGGATTGATCAAAAGTAACTGCTGTACAACATCACTATCGATATTCAGATCATGTGCCATGACTGCGGTAAAGGCATGTCCAAGTCGCGGAAACATCTTGATTAATGGCTCCGCAGAGCGCAATTCATTTCGCGAAACCCTAGTGACGTTCAACCCATGCGAAACTGCGCAAGTTTCTAAAATACGAGCATCTTCACCATCACCAAATACGTATAAGTTAATTGGTGGCTCATAGTATTCGGCAAAGATTTTTATCTGTTTGCCATTTGATTCGATTGGCACTACTTTGCTTTTGCGCTCAGAGAGAACACTCAGTGCAAGCGTTTCCATTCCCTGAAACTTTAATTTGCCGTGATAAGTCGAATCGCAAGACGCATTCATTCCATATCTGGCACCAATCTCGATACTACCACCACCGCTCACCGCAGTCAGCAGTACAGCAGGCTGATCTAGCGAAGCGAACCATTCTGCCGCGTGCATCGCTTGTGCATTAGGCAGAGGTTCTACAAGTATTTCTACAGAACCACCACAACCGAATGGAAAGCCTCGCACATCGTCTTCAGCCGAGAGGTCGTACTCAACGACAAAGGACTTCTTATCACCATCGAGCCGACAAGATATATCACCCTCGAGACAACCAGCAGAGAGTCCTCCTCTGAACGAGCCATCATCGCAAACAATTGAGCGTGCACCCGGACTTCTATAGGACGGTCCGGAGGTTTTTACCACAGTTGCCAGCGCGCATCTGCGCTCTTGTCGCAAGCATTGCTCATAGAAGGACAGTATTTCTTGTATCTCGCTCATGCCTTAGATGTTTCCTGCATGTGTCCGCTTATATGATAGCTTGATTCGGATAATCCTATTGATTACACCAAAAGATCTTCGATCTTGATTGGCAATTCACGTATCCGAATACCGGTGGCATGATGAACTGCATTCGCAATTGCGGCAGCCAGTCCGGCAAGCCCGATTTCTCCAATTCCTCGGGCACCATATTCATTCAAGTCTTTGTTTTCGAACTCGAGAAAATGAACTTCCAGATCCGGAACGTCTGCATTGACGGCAAGAATGTAGTCCGCCAAGTTGCTATTGAGTGGTGCGCCTTTGGTGGGCTCATAATTGGTATGTTCAAATAACGCCATTCCAATTCCCATAACCACAGCGCCCTCGATTTGATTGCGCCCTGCTTTCGGATTGATTATTTTTCCTGCGTCGATAACTGTGACAACACGGCTGATGCGCAAACGTGCAATCTCCTCTTGCCACGTAACTTCAACAAAGTGAGCACCATAGGAATGCTTGGAGGATTCAGGCTTGCCCGTAAAAGTGCTTTCGGATGAGCCCTTGCCGAGGATAAACTTGAAGTTTCCAGAGTCAAGAACTTGCTGAAAGGGAATACCTGCTGAGGCTGATTCGTCTTTTTTGTGAACCATACCTTCGGTGTAGGTCATTTCCTTCTGGTCAACGCCAAAGTACTTGGCTCCTGGCGTTTTTACCGCGGCACTCAAAAGAGTCCCAATCGCCTTTTGAGCGGCTTTAGCAACAGCAGGTATCAATGAGGCGGTAGCCATCGAGCCACCAGATAATGGACCGGGAGGCAAAGAAGAATCACCAAGCACCACTTCGCATTTTTCCAGGCTCAAACCGACTTTGTCGGCAAGAACCTGTGCAAGTACCGTGTAAGTGCCAGTGCCTATATCTTGTGTCCCAGTGGAGACTTTAGCGGTTCCGTCATTACGCAACTCAACAGTGGCCTCCGCCGGCCAGCGCTCGGCGATCCAACCTGCACCAGCCATTCCCCAGCCAAGCGTAAGTCCATCCCGTTTCATTGAGCCGATTTTCGGATCTCTTCTCGCCCATCCGAATTTTTCTGCACCAGCCTTATAACAATCTACGAGATTGCGAGAGGCAAAAGGAATGTTCAGATCTTCATCCTTTTCAGGTTCATTGATAAGTCGAAGTTGCATCGGATCCATCTTCAACTTGATTGCCAATTCATCCAGCGCGGACTCGGTTGCGAACAGACCGGGCACGGCGCCGGGACCGCGCATCGAGGTGGGCGTGCCGATGTTTCTGCGGGAGAGCGCTGTTGTTATACGGACGTTAGGACAACTGTAGAAATACTTTGTGCACTCTCCGCAGTTCTCTTTGTAATCGTCCAGCATTGATGTGTGATTCAAGTAGTCGTGCTGAATAGATGTGAGCTTTCCACTGGTGTCTGCGCTAATTCGCACGCGCTGCTGTGTGCGAGGACGATGACCCGCAGCATGAAATGCCATCTTACGAGAAAGTACGATTTTTATCGGTTTACCCAGCTTTCTTGCTAGAGCAGCAGCGAGCGCGCTTTGTGGCCAAGGTGTGATTTTGCTGCCAAACCCAGAGCCTAAAAACTTCGATATAACCTTCACATGTTCGGGTTCAACGCCAAGGACCTGACACAGCACATTGCGATGATTCATTACGCCCTGCGTAGTTTCATACAGGGTGAACGTGGTGCCATCATAAACAGCGACACTTGAGTGAAGCTCGATCACATTGTGGGTTTCTGCAGGAGTGACATAGGTTTCGTCCAACTTTATGCTGGCTGAATCGAATGCTTTTTGTGCGTCACCTCGCTCACTATCAACTTTTACCTTGGTATCAGCTGTGAGATGAGTATCGACATTCGGCTTCTTTTCGTTGTAAGTGACTTTTACAGCTTCGGCCGCTGCGGTAGCTTGTTCGAATGTATCTGCAACAGCAACAGCAACGTACTGACCGTAATACCTAACAACATCATCTTCAAACGGAGGACGGTCTTCATCTGAGAAAGCGTTGTAGTCAGAATTTGGTGCCACTCTGAAAAGTTTGCCGATATTGGCACGGTGAAACACGCCTTTTACTCCGGGCATTTTCTCAGCGTCTCTGGTGTCGAGTTTTGCTATCGAACCGTTAGCAATCGTAGATCCGACAGGCACTGCATACAGCATTCCAGGAAAGCTATGATCGGAAGTATAGATAGCATTGCCAGTCACCTTCAGGGGACCGTCGATGCGCTTAGTTTCTCTTCCGATAGGAGAATTACTTTTGTCTTTTGTAGCTGGCATTTCTATATCTCTTAAATCAATGATTGCTGAGTCTGTTTTTCCGAGTTTGCCGTTCAAGCCTGCTTCGAAATCAGGTTGTCGCCATTTTCAAGGCATGGCTTACGCATCTTTTGGCAAGCTCGATCTTAAACTTGTTGTGGCTTTGAGGTTTTGCATTTCTAAGTGCCTCTTCAGCAGCTTTACGGAAATTTGCTTCATTAGCTGCTGAGCCGGACAATAACTTTTCAGCTTCGAGCGAACGCCAGGGCTTAGTGCCAACACCACCCATGGCAATGCGCGCACGAGAAACCTTTCCATTTTCGACTTGCACTATCACCGCCGCCGATGCCAAAGCAAATTCGTAAGAAGCGCGATCTCTAAGCTTCAAATATACAGACTTGCTTCCTGCTGGAATAGGCTTAACCACAACATGCGTGATCAAATCGCCGGGTTTCAAAACATTCTCAATATGCGGTGTTGAGCCCGGCAAAAGAAAGAATTCATCAATTGCCACCTCTCGCTCGCCCCCAGGTCCTTTAATCACGATGGTTGCTTCCAGCGCCATTAGAGCTACGCTCATATCAGAGGGATTGGTTGCAATGCAACTATCACTGGTGCCAAGGATAGCTAGTGTTCTATTTTCACCTTCGATTGCAGGACATCCACTGCCTGGCTCACGCTTGTTGCATGCATATGCAGTGTCTCTGAAATAAACGCATCTGGTCTTTTGAAGAAGGTTGCCACCAGTCGTCGCCATATTTCGCAACTGTGCGGAAGCACCCGACAAGAGTGCTTCGGAGAGTACGGGGAAATGCGACTTCACATATGGATGATTAGCAAGATCAGAATTTCTAACCAGAGCGCCAACTTTTATACCGCCATCACGGGTGGTTTCAATCTTATCTAAAGGAAGCCGATTGATATCTACCAGGGTATCCGGCGTCTCAACGCTCAATTTCATCAAATCAAGCAGAGTGGTACCACCAGCAACAAAACGAATATTGGCGCCATGTTGCGCGGTATCACTAGCGGATGTTTTCTTTACCGCATCAGATATATCAGAACACTTTTCAAACGCAAATAGTTTCATTTTTCTCAGCCCTAAGCCTTTGCGCGAACTTGTTGGATCGCGGCAATAATGTTGGGGTAGGCGCCACAGCGGCAAATGTTTCCACTCATCGCTTCACGAATATCATCGACAGAATGTCCACAAGGCTCATTCAGTAAAGCCGCCGCCGACATGAGTTGGCCAGAAGTGCAATATCCACACTGGTAGGCGTCACAGTCGATAAACGCAGACTGCAAAGGGTGCAGATTATCTGGCTGTCCCAGACCTTCTATAGTGGTAATTTCATCGCCATCATGCATTACTGCAAGTGTCAAGCACGAATTGACTCGTCGACCATTTACATGAACTGTACAGGCTCCACACTGCCCATGATCGCAACCTTTCTTCGTGCCCGTGATTTCCAAATTTTCGCGGATACAGTCAAGCAAAGTAGTGCGAGGATCAATCTTCAGCGCATGCTTTTTCTTGTTGATTACGAGCGTCACAGGGACGGCTCCTGCAATTGGCGCCACAGTATCCAAAGTCTTTTCTTCAGCCGTCATATCTTTTGAATTTGCTCCTCCGGGCAATGCGGCAGCTGCAATACCCGCAGCTCCAAGATGCCGCAAAAACGATCTGCGCGTGACGCCACCCGCTTTATCGGGTCGTCGCTGCATGTCACTTGAATCTTCGCGATTCCCTTCTGCCATGCCTGCTCCTTTTAAATCTGATGACCTTAAAGATGTCGTCATTTGACGTGCTCGCCAAGATACCGCACTTCCCTTTTCAAGATGCGCGAATTTAATCTGTACGCAGATAAATTCGCACGGATCGAGAGTTTCACAGATGTAATTGATCCCGCGTGAGTACTTAGGCCACTTATCTGGAACTTGGAGACACTTTTGTAGTCTCACTGCCATCGGGAAGGTGGCAGTTATGAAAAACGAGAAAAAACAGCCGGCAGAATGGACCGTCACACTGGGAAAAAAAACCAAAACCTTTGAGACATTCGAAGACGCCCTGAAATACGCAGACTCGTCGGAAATCAAAGGCACAAGGGCTGTAGATTTTACAAATCAGCGCATCATCGTAATTCCGACCGTCAATCGCGAAAAACGAGACATCGCTTGAGTTGAACAAAGCTCATTCAATTACAGCTCAATCAGCTATTCCAAAGCATTTCAGCAGCTCTGTAGCATAGATCTGATGTCCCGTATTGTTTGGATGGTTTATACGGTTTACCAGCAAAACATGCGGACGTAAGCCTTCATCCTCTAGATGTTGCCATCGACTGGACACATCGATCAATTCTGTCCCGCGACCCTGCGTCATTATTCTCAAAAATTTGAAATAAGGGTTGTCCTTTATAGTTGACCAGCTGCGGGCATTTGCCAGCAGTGGGATTGGGTAGTGCGGAGAAATAAGACAAAGCTTTATTCTGCGTTGTCTACAAATATCTTCTAGTTGTTGGTAAGGAGCTGCCAGAGTTTCTATTCCTGCGGACAAATCGTTGACAAATTCCACAAACAAGATGTCTGGTTTTTGTGTGTCTAAAAATTCTGGCAATAGCGGAATTGTGTCAGCACACTTCTTTCCACCCATAGCAAGAATCGCAGTTTCTACGATTGCATTTGGAAACTCTTTTCTCAGCCTTGCTTCGACTAATTGAGGAAATGCAAATTTCTTTTCTCTGGCACTACTGCCACCAGTTACGCTGTCACCCAAAAAACCAATTTTGATTTTATCTCCGGATTCCAACTTTTGACGCAATGAGACAAAAGATGCTCTACAGGCAGGCTTTTTGTACAATCCCTTTGTGGATCTCTTTTGCCTTATTTCCCATATTTTTCCTGAATCGATGCCGGCTTCGCCACCAACTACCCAGACATTAGCAATTGGAATTTTGCCCTCAAGATTAGTATTGACTTCCGGTGCCGATGTATAGCCGTTTCCTTTAACAACTTTGAGTGTATAGTTTTCATCCATGGCAATTGTGTCGATACGGCTGAGCCAACACTTATATCGCGCTGTTAGCTTATTTTCGTTGGCCGCACTGCCTTCCGCGTGTATCTTCAACAGCGTGCCATTGTCCACAATTGAATAATCCTTTCCATTTTGGAAAGTCCTTCCTTCTTCATTCCTAAGAAGAAAGCTGCTTTCAATAAGTATGCCGCTTAAAAGAATTGATTCATTGTCTGCCCGACAGCCGTCCAGCTTGACAGTTAACTGTTGCTGCGACTTTGGCTGCGATAAGTTGATGACCTGGCTAAATTCAATAGACTTGCACTCATCTATTGCCAAATTGAAACTGCGCTGAAGCTCGGCCTTTACTCCCTTCTTTCGCAGAACGGCTTCATCCGTCAATCGATCGGCAATTATTTGTCGACCTATTGAAACGAAACCGAATTTGACCGGCTCGGTTGGCGTGCCAGCTGGGGACCTACCAATCTCAGTTACATGGGTTGCCCCAAGAGCACTTATGGAACACAATTGCAATAACAAGAAACTGGCAGAAACTGTCGTGATCTTCGATAGATGGGCAGGGCGGGAGTTTTTCAAGCTTCGTTTTAAACCCGATTGTAACAATAAATGAATGAATTCATTCAGCTGTTCAGATTGACACACATGCGAAAAAAATTGTTCCATGAGTTCATCTAAGTTTTTGATCATCAAGAACGGACAGTTGTTTGCTGTCCGTCCCTTGTAATCTGTTTTGGTCTTATCTGGTTCTATGCGCTCTTCTTTCTTCCGTTCGAACGTCCACGAACATTAGATTTGCTTTGTCCTTTCGAAGAGGATTTTGCTCTACTTTGATCTTCTTCCTCCTCGTCCTCTCCTTCGTACTCAATCTCTTCGTCTCCAATTGAGAGACTTGCTTGCATTGGAGGAATTGGTTCTGCCATCAGTTCTTCTTTTGCCTCTCGAACTTGTTGTGCAAGCTCTTCCAGATCCGCACCACTTTCGCGAAGCTTTTTGAACATTTCCTTTTCTTCTTCGCGAATGTGGTGTGTGACTAGTTCGCAGAGGACAGTTACTTTGGCGTCAAACTGATCTTCATCTGCGGTCATCTGTGAAAGTTCGGCCATTAAATACTTGACCATACGATGCTCATTTTCGGCTTCGTCGACCAAGTCTTGAGCATCTTCAGCTTCTTCCTCTACATTTGGATATACGATATCTTCTTCTAGTTTTGCATGAACATAAAGCTCGGTAATAATTTGTTTTACAAGCTCTTCCTTTTCGTCTTCGTCTTCAGCTTTATCAAACTGAAAAAATAACTCTCTTACCTTTTGATGATCTTCATGTAGCAATTGAGTGATATCGCTTGCAACTGCAGTTTTTGCCTTGGTTCTCGGCATGTTATATACCTCATCGGGGTTGGTTTCTCTGCAAACTGGACAGACGATCACTACGATTGTTCCAATAATCACTGAAAGCTAAGACCTTTTTTTTACCACCAAGAAATTGCAGTAATTGCGCGACTAATGAAACTTATTTCTGACAAGCTAATTTGGACGACGCCAGCAAATTCAAACCGAGGACGCCGCGCATGTCCTCAGTTAGTTAAGAGATGCAAACCCATAAAAGCCAGTAGCTGCGGGAAATAAGCAAACTTAATGCTGACGGCAAAATCACGAGGTATAGATGAGTACACGACAGGTGCCCGAAGAAGTCGGAACTCTCAAGTTCTATACCGAAATCGGGTTATATACCTTGAAAAAGTCCATCTATAAAATTCTCATAGACTATGCACATTTTTTTGCGTGGCCACTCGTTTTCTACCGTACTGAGACAGGACAGGTATTAGATATGGTGCAACCTCATTCCGCGGCTGAAATTGCAAAACTTAAAAAACAAACCTCTCGCTCTATTGAAATAGGTGATTTGAGCGCAGCTTATTGCACTGCCAAACTAATTTTGAATTTGTTAGAGAACAACCACTCTTCATCCATGGAAAAGGCAAATGTTCATTACGAACTTGGTCTAATCTGTATCGCCCTCGATAAAAATGCTGAAGGTACTCGCCAACTGGAGCGTGCCATACAGTGCTGTTTGGACACAGACGGTAGCGACAGCTGGCTGCATAGAGAAGCAACTAGAGCCTTAGGTGAGATGGAGCCTAGCGGCAGTTTTAAATTGCAGCCAAAAACCAAGCCTCAAGTGCAAATCGCCTGACTCGAGGCACATTACTAGTTTTCCATAGATAAGTTACATGCTTTCGTGACTTAGGAGTGGGATACTTCGCCCTTTGGTTCAGTCATACAAAGATGCAGTCATTGAGGGGACAAACTGCATTCTTTGTGAGGGCTGTGCTGTGGATAGAAAATTATACGGGACAACGATTGTTATAACAGGCGCTTCGAGTGGCTTCGGCAAAGGATGCGCCTTGGAATTTGCCAAAATGGGTGCTTCTTTGGTCCTGGCGGCGCGGCGACAGGATGCGCTGGCAGAGCTGGTTGCGGAATGCGCAAGGCTGGGAGCAAGTGCGGTTGCAGTTCAAACCGACGTTGCCGACCCAAACGAGGTGGCTGTGCTCTTCAAGCAGGCTCTCGATTGTTTCGGCAAAGTGGATGTCTGGATTAACAATGCCGGTGCGGCCGCCATAGGTGTTTTCTCTGAAGTACCACTAGCAGATCATTTGAAAGTTATTGACGTCGATATGGCAGGAACAATGTGTGGCAGTTATTTTGCCATGCAACATTTTATGGAAAAGGGACAAGGCACCCTCATCAACGTGGCTTCGATGATAGGCAAGATTCCGGCGCCTTATTACGCCTCTTATGCAGCGGCAAAGCATGCCGTTGTCGGCTTGAGCGCAGCCTTGAGACAAGAGTTGCAAGAATTGAAGAAAGATCGAATCCACGTCTGTACGGTACTTCCGATGGCAATGGACACTCCATTTTTCGACCATGCCGCAAACTACACTGGCAGAAAGTCGGTTCCGATTCCTCCCCTGAGCGATGCTCAGGAAGTAATTGATGCAATCGTTGATCTTGTATTCAAGCCAAAACCAGAAGTCGCAGTCGGTAAAGGCGCCGGAATTTTTAGCATGTCAGATTCCCTGTTGCCTGGAGCAACAGAAGCGATGATGGCAAAGAACACTCAAAAAGCCCAGATTGAGCAGGCTCCCGCGGCGCCTTTCACGAAAGGTAATCTGGATAAACCCTCCAACATGGGTACAGGCGTTCATGCCGACTATAAAAAAGAAGCCTCATGAAAAAAACAAGCAAGCAGGCAGGCAAAAGCAAGAGTTCAAAACGCAATCCGAAAATAAAGGTCAACGGGACCGATATGCTGAAGGGCAGCTTGCTGAAAGTTGCTCTAAGCAAGGGAATAATTGACGAAAAGACTGGTCTTGTCAGGGCCATTATCGAGAACCCGAAAGGCAGCAGAAGTAAATATAAGTACGTGCCTAGTTTGGATTTATTCGAATGTGGGCCGGCCCTTCATGCGGGTCTGGCGTGGCCATTCGATTTTGGATTTGTCCCATCCACTCTTGCAGGAGACGGTGACCCATTAGATATTATTGTGCTCATGGACGAACCGGCTTTCCCCGGATGTCTTGTCCAAGTGAAGATCCTCGGAGTCCTTGAAGCAGAGCAGGTTCAGGATGGAAAAACGGTGAGAAATGACCGAGTCATCGGTGTTCACAACCATTCTGTTCGTTATGATGAATTGACAAACTGGAAGGACATCCCTGCATCGATTCGAAGCGAATACGAATTGTTCTTCAACGTGAATGCAATGTGCAAGGGTCGTGTATTTGAACTCCTGGGATGGCGCGACTCCAGCGTCGCTTTCAAGGTCATTGAATCTGCCGTTAAAGCCACAGGCAAAAATTAAAATCCCTTCGCTTTGGGAACCTTACAGTGATTAGCTTGTCAAATACCCTGCCAAGCCATACAGGAGTTGAATATGAAGAGACGCTACACGTTGCTAGGAGTCGTGACTGCTCTGCTGCCCAATTTATACGCGTACGCAGGCGAATCGCAAGCATCAAGCATGGCTGGCGGATCAAATTCGTCTGGCGCGACTACTCAGCAGTCATCGCAATCTACGAATCAGCCCTCCAATGCAGCGACAACACAGCAAAGCAGTAGCAGCAGTTCTACTAATAGCGCTCAGGCCACTACCCAGAGCACTAACCAGGGCGGCTCTACGCCCTATGTCAGACCGATTGGCTCGACCACAACGCCTGTTCAGGGAAGATCCAGCTATACGATGCCTGCCACGGCAAAGCCCGTCGTCAAAAACTTCGGAGCACCAAAAGCTGGAAAGCCTGTTAAGCCGGTCACGCGAACCTACCGATAAGTTTCATACATCAGTTCGTTTTGTGAACGGGCTGAGGCTCCTCGAACCATAAAGAAGACGACTACCCTCATAGTCGTCTTTTTTGTGCTCGTTAGAATGTGCAATCTCCTCCTAAAACAATGGAACTGATTTCGCCAAAAGCGGTCTGAATCAGCACAATCGAGATGGAGACTAGCAGATGTGGAGCGTAATTTCGGAGGCAAACGTATTTGAGTTTCCTCGCTTCGAACTAGCGATGATGTTTGCAGAGCAGTATTGGAAGGACGGCGTCAAACTAATCGACGCCCGCAAGCGAACAATCTCCATCCTGGATACTGATGAATTCGAGTTGAGAGAAAGCGCCTAATCCGGCAGGGGAGGCTTCTACAATGAGCAAACCAAACATTCACGTAGTAAGAAAAGAAGATAAATGGGCGGTGAAACGAGAAAACGTCAACGGTTATGCAGCCACTTTTGATACACAGGCAGATGCTGATGAATGTGGACGAAAACTTGCAAAACAAGATGGGGTCGAGTTCTACTTGCATGGTGAAGACGGCAGCATCCGTTTGCGCGACAGTTATGGCAACGATCCGCGTGACGTTCCCGGCTAAGGAGTGGGAAAATGACTTCATCTCAAGGTAAGCTGCCGCAGTCGGATACGGCACTACTTCTGATTGACGTCATCAACAGACTTGACTTTCCGGACAATGAAGAATTGTTAGCAGGCTTGCCTCTGCTGGCTGAAAATTTGGCGCGTCTAAAAAGAGCGGCACGTCAGGCCGAAATACCCGTCATCTATCTCAACGACAATTTCAATAACTGGCACTCGAACTTCAATGAACAACTAGATGCTTGCACTAAAACGGGCTCAAATGGCCGTGATCTTGCAATTGCGCTAAAACCTACCAAACAAGATTTCTTTGTTTTAAAACCTATGCATTCTGGATTTTTCGGTACGCCACTCAATATCCTTTTGAAGAAATTAGGTGCAAAAACACTGGTGCTGGCAGGTATAGCAGCAGACATTTGTGTGATGTACACGGCAAATGACGCTTACATGCGAGACTACAAGCTCATAGTAGTCAGTGATGGTGTCATATCGAACCATCAACAACTAACGGACTCAGCGCTGGAAAGAATGCAAGGACTTCTGAAAGCACGTATAGCAAGCGTTGGCGAACTGGTCGCGAAATACACAAAGTGACCTAACTTTGACTTAGCCAAGCGCCACAAAACCATCTTCAAAAATGTTCAATTTTGGCATCCCATCGCTGTTTCCATGGAACCAATTCGATCAATTTTTCTCTTACAGATAGACACTACTCAACGACTATCGCACAGGGAGACAACCATGAGAAAGCATTTTGTATTGGGAGCAATTGTGACACTGATTCCTATCGCGGCCGCCTATGCAGACACTACCGGCGCCGGCTCAGGACAACCAGCCTCATGGGGACAAGGCAGCGCCGGTGTCAGCAAACCAATGAGACCGCCATTGAAATCAACCAAAATCAATGTAAATCACACCAACGTGACGACCACAAACGCGACAACTTCACCGAGTACGAGCAGCAGCACATCAGCATCACAAGCGATTCAGGTAAAGACTAAAGATGGCGTAAAAGTTCAGACAAACACAAAGTAGGATCCATCCACGAAGGACAGCAAATGCCTGGCGCCCAGCCGGGCATTTGCATTTGAAGCTACTATATCGGTGTAAGTTTGTTCATTCTTACCCGTCGCAGAAGGTCGTCTAATTCCTTCCTTGCGTCCGGCAATTCTGGCAATTTAGACTTGTCAAACTCATCTTCAAGCTGGGCTCGCAGGCGATTGTATTCAGTCTCGTGAAAGCTGATATCTGCACCTTTTATTTGCTGTTTTTCCACACCCGAAAGCTTCTGCTCGATCAACTCGGCAATATAAGGCAATCTGAATTTCTCATTCAGAGTTACAAGATTCGCTTCGATAACCCCAGTCTGCATCAAGTTTATTCCGGTAAGAAGAACTCTATACGTGTACAAGAGAGGTTTAACACGAGGTTTTTCTTGTTTGAACAATAGTCTCCATTGGGTCAGCGCAAATCCAAGGTAGTGATAACTATGATTCCTTGTGATGCACTTCTTACCGATTTCTTTCAGCTCCTCATGTTCCACTGTTCCATGCACAACCAGAGGAGAATAGAGTTGTTCAAGGACATATCCGTTCTTCTGCAACATCATCAGAAAGAATTTCTTTGCGTCGTGCGTTACAAGATCCAGCTCCAGACCTTCTTCCATACGTGATGACTCCAAGGTTTCGCTTGGAGCCTCAAGCCCAATCAGCTCAGAAACGGGCAGTACGTGACAGCCACGAAGATCAAAATCAGAATCTGGCGAAGGAAATCCGTATAAGTGGGCACCACTAATGGTAGCGAATAACAGTGGAAATGGATGGCTCTGCGTTGCCTCAACAACTTGTTTTGGAAATTCCATTACTTAACCATCTCCCTTCGAGCCTTGATCAGCAGTCTATTAGCCTGTTCGTAATCTGGTCTGTCAGGCAACTTTGATGATTCAAATGCTGCGTCGAACTGCTTATGAAGTTGCAATCGCCAATCGTTCACTTCCTCCCACGACACTTGACCCAGCCGAATTGGCATGAGTTTTTCTCGATAATCCCCTACATTCACAGGCACAACACCTTCCCTAAGAATTGTGATGCCGGAAACCAGTAAGCGAACAAGGTGCATAACGTGCTTCCATTTCAGTTCACCACGCGTTCTGAGATCCTGTTCTAACTTCCGAAACTGAGAAAGAACATAGCCGTTATAGGTTTGATAAACAAGCTTGGACAAAAAGCAGTCTCGCGAATCTAGAAGTTCTTGGGCGATTGGAGAACATTTTTCCACAATCGGAGAGTAAAGGCACTCAAGGAGATTTGGATTTGCTTTTAAAGTCAAAATGAGGAATTTTTGCAATTCCCAATAACATTCCTCATTTGCGGTGTCTTCGATTTGCTCAGGAATACCATAAAGTGACCAATGAAGTTCGGCAGAAGGCAAGTAAATTCCGCGGCGATCGATGTCTGACTCTTCAACGTCAAGGCCGTAGGCGCGCGATCCGACTACACACTGATAAATAACAAAATCAAATAACTCACGATCTCCCAAAGGATCTGGTCTATCAAAATCTACATTCTGAAGATGCTTTCTTATTACGAGCTCTTGTCGGTGGAGACTTGCTTGCCCTCCATCGGGAAACCGAATTAAGTAAGCATGTTCGTTATCGACCGGCGACTTAAGGATAGTTCCGACCGTACCTTTTCTTCTTAACGGTTGTCCTGCCTTGCTCCGAATCTCGACCAACGTAACTACCTGCGTTCCGGCAGGAATAATTAGATGCGGATTGGGCTTACGATTGGATTTTGCATCAGTCATTTTTCGGATTTGCTCTCATTTTGAACTCTGGCAGCTCCAGTGCCCCACAAAAGGCACAAACCAACCCCGAAAGTCCATTATAGAACTCCTGCTGATTGGGGCTAGAACCGATCAATTCAAGTGAGATGCCCTTTACGTCAGCCCAGCCCCCGTAGAGAAGCGTCCCGAAACACTTACTGCGGATGCCTTTCGTTCGCGCCCTACCGCAAAACCGCGAAACGTTGTAATGTGGAAGTGTCGGCGCTTGCCAGGCGTCACACTTACTAAACTGCCGAGGATTGCCACATGGAGCAATTAGGTCTCGCTTTTGGCGTCATTCTTATGATCATGGGCGCCGGGTATCTCTTCAAAGCCTTTGTCGCTATAGCGCAAGGAAAAATCTGGTATTGGAGCGGATTTCTGCCGCTCACAATCATTTCGCCATGGCTTATTTTTTGCCCGCCCAATGAGCGAAAAGAAAAAGCAATTGCCAAAGTCAAAGATGCAATCTGGGCGCCCATTTTCTTTGGGCCGGTTTTCACCATTTTAGGGATCGTGTGCCTTTCGGCAGGCGCGGACATGGCAAACTTGCCGGGTACTGCAACTACCAATAGGTTGCTGACTTCTTGGACATCGGACAAGACTCCGGTCATCGTCTTCGACAAGAAGCACTACAAAATGCAATTTCCTGCCGCAATGAAGACAGCTAGCAAAATCACAAGACTAATCTTTAACACTCAAGCCGACATAAAAGAGCAGGACAAACTTCTTCCTTCTGGTGGATAAGACTCTCTACAATTCTCGATGAGAAAAGCGTTTTCAGCGTTCATCCTTCTCCTGCTTTTGCACTTATGCACTTTCAATGCAAATGTGTCTGCACATGAATTGGTTTGGGAGCAACGCGAGGACAAACGTCCCAGGGCCGATTATGTATCAGCAACCCAAAAGGGAAATACTTTTGAGATAACAGTGAAACATTATGGTGGCATAGGAAAAACGCAATTTGGATTGAAACAAGGTGAATGGCCTCGCACCTTTCGACTTCTTTTTCGAAACTTTAAAGCGCTTGAAGGTTTGAAATTTTCAACTGCTACCAAGAAATTCGAGGGCAGAATTCCTCTCGCGACGCAGAAGACTGTGATTGATCTTGCTCAAGGTTTTACTCTAAAACGAAAAGGAAACACAATCTATATAACCTCTCCAGCGGGGTTCGTTGAACCAAAAGACAAAGAGATTCAAATCGAATGGGTTGATTTCTATAGGAACTGAGCGATCATCACCGGCAATGCTCGGTACTGCAACTACTGTCCTGATCTCGCTTCTTGCAAAAGCAGAGCAAGTTCAGCTTTCACTTCATCCGCACTCTGATAGCGTTGATTCGGCGCCTTTTGCAAAAGCTTGAACATAATCGTTTGCATGTGTTCTGGCACTTTGGAGTGCTCTTCAAGGAAGGGCAGACGCGATGGTGGCTCATTGACGTGCTGCCACATAACGTTGTAAGTGCTGTCATGATCAAAGGGCGGACCGCCGCTAAGAGCGTCATACATCAAGCAGCCTAAGGCATACAAGTCGCTGCGAAAATCTGCATCTTGTCCAATGCATTGCTCAGGACTCATATATGTGGGAGAACCAAACATCTGCCCATGTGCAGTTAGTCTAGCCGTAGCACTACTCTCAACAATTGACTTTGCGATGCCTAAATCTACCAGAGTGATGTGAGTGCCGCTGCTTTTGACTTTCACAATCACGTTGCTTGGTTTTAGATCACGATGCACAAAACCTTTGTTGTGCATCGTTGTCAGTGCATCGCAAATTTGCATAAATATGGGAACGCAAAAGCCAGGATCCAACTTCTGACGATCAGCAATCAGCTCTTCTAGAGTTTCACCATTAACATAATCCATAATCAAATACGGCTGTCCGTGCGCATCTTCACCAAAGTCATGCACACCAACAATGTTAGTATGATTGAGCGAACTGGCGATTTTTGCCTCACGCTCAAACCTCTGCAAGAAAGAACCGGTTGCCACCATATTTAAATGCATCATTTTTATTGCAACTAACTTGCCGAGAGAAATGTGGCGCGCAAGATAGACCACGCTCATGCCACCACGACCCAAAACTTTCTCAATGCGGTATTTTTCAGAGACTATGTCATCAACCTGCTTCTCTCGAGTTTCGCCGGTTGAATAGTCTTTTACTGCGTCACTCGACTCAAGCATGGGGCGCAGATTTGCCATCAACCTTGTAGATTTATTCATTGAATCGGGTTCGAGACAATCAACTGCTGTGCGCAAATCCATCTTCACGCTTGTGACATCGCAACCCAACTTTCTGGCTATTTCTTCAATATTGAGGCCATGCTCTATCAGCTCGAATATCTTCATCTGTTGCGGAGTAATCAGATTGCGCTTAAGGCGTTGTGAAGCAGAAGAACTTTCCGATAAAACCCGCTTTGCCAATCCATGATCCAACCATTTAGCACCTTGCAAAACAGCAGACATAGCAGATTGCAATTGCCTTTCACTTGCATCCTTCAAACAATAAGCATCCGCACCTGCAGCGAGAGCTTGCAAAAACGCAGCTTCATCCTCATTTGAAGTGAACATTACAACGCGTGTCTCGGGCAACTTTTCTTTGATGATCTCGGTTGCCTGAATGCCGTCCATGTTTGGCATCGAAATATCCATCAAAATGATCGCGGGACGCAACCGCAGCGAGACATCGATCGCCTCTTTTCCGTCCTGAGCCTCTGCGACCACCTTAACTCCAGGGATTCTCTCAAGCACAATTTTCAAGCCGATGCGCATGACCGTTTGGTCATCGACAATTACAACAGGAATGTGCACATCGCTTTGCAAGTGACCCCACCTACTGGAATTTCTGAAAGAAACTGCGCGAGGAGTTAATTATAATGACATTTATAGCTCGGTAATTCATCCCTTACCAGAGGGAAGTCAAGCATCCATAAGCCTTGTAGATACGACGCCTTGCTGACTCGACCCAATTGAGACAAATACCCCGGACTTTCACCTTGAGATTCACAATGTATGATTCGCGATTACCCAAACAAATGCAGGCGAATAAAGCTTTGAAAGCCACAAGGACAACCGTCAATGCATTGCTTCTTGCATTGATAATGGTTTCGCTACCGGCTAGTCAATCGCTTGCCCAGCAGAGGCTTACCAGCGTTCAGCAAGCCCAGCTCAATGTGCAAATGAAGGAAGAAGTAGCCAAGGTAATCGCCGAGCAAAAGCGATGGATGCTGAGCAAAGAAGGACTTGCATATGCGACGTTCACGCATGGTGCTAACCATCCTGAGTTCAAAACTCAATACATGCAGCAACTGAGTGACGGCGGAAAAATTTACTTCCTCACCTGCAGACAGGATTTCGCAGAAGCCCTAAAACTCTTGGACAAATCACCAAAGCGCGAGACAGGAAGCGCATTGTATTTGAGAGCTAAGTGCCTCGATGGTCAACACAAGCGCCTGGACGCAATAACCATATACGAGAAAGCTAGCAAGAAAATTGGTAAAGGCTTTGTGCCAGGTTTTCGCTTCTATCTCCATTTTGCCGCAGCGCAAGCGGCAGTAGGAAAAGATGTAGAAGCCTTAAAGAATTTGAAAGCCGCCACTGAGAAATCAGCAGATGCTGAAAGATTCTCTGCCACTAAGGCAGTTGTTGCACAGGCAGTTTTGAAAAGAGTTGGTTATTTGCAAGAAAAACACGGCAAGTACAAAGAAGCCTTTGAAAATTACCTTTCATTGTTTGAAGACGCAGATTCACAATTTCGCCTGGAAGAACCGATTCAAGTCGATGCGAGTGTGAAGTCGCGGGCCGGAAAGTGGCTTAAAGAACACTTGTCACCGCCAACAGGTGCCGACATTCCAAACCTGTGCAAATACCTGATTACGGCAGCGAAAGCACATCTTGCTCAGGGAGATGAAAAGCAAGCAAAAGCATTACTCGAAAGAGCAGTTTCATTACGAGAAAAACCACCGAGCGAGATACCCAGTGAGCTGGTGGAAAGTTTTTCCACACCGCTTGCACAAGCTCGAATTGTAGCGAGTTCTATTCTTTGCAGACTCGATATTAGAGATAAAGACTACAAATCGGCATGCAAACATATACGAGCTGCCTTGATCATCGATCCGGCGCAAGACGACAAAAAAATGCTTCAGTGCATTTCTATTGCAGATGTTTCAGATCTCGTCACTAAGAGAGATCGCGATTTGCATTCAAGTACTGCCGAACAGCTCCTCGACATGGGTCCTATTCGCATGCGTTATTCAAATCAAAAATAGTTTGATCAGTGGGGTTGGTTTTGCGCGTCACGCCTGATTTGATACCAGCTGATCGCGACAGCGACAAAGCAGACGAAGACGCCACAGAATCCGATAATTTCATTGATACCGGCATTTCGAAAGTCGCCGAAAAACCACAAGATAGGCATCCCTAAATGTCCTAGACTCATTCTGTTCTTCGCTCCAGGCTCTTCACGCTGTAATCCAATCCATTGTGCCTTCGAATCATGCGCCGGAACATGGGGGAAATACGCTCGTTTAATCCAGGCGCGCCCTGAAAGGCAGTCAGCGCGGTGAGATGTCCTCAATTAACCTAAAATCTCAAGAAATAGAAACCGTGCATTTACCGCGTGACCAATGACACTGACAGGACAGGATAGCAACCAAAAACAAACATAAAGCGGCTTGGGAACTGGCGGAACGGGCTTGAGTCTTACTTTGTAGCAAAAATGAGGATCAGAACATGAAAACCGCAGTAGATAACCAAGCCAATGTGTCGATGGCCCTCTTATTCGCTTCGTTTATTTTGGTATTGAGTTTGTTCGTATTCTGGCCGCGGTCGGCCGGCAACACGACGCATGGCTACACATCCGATGGTACAGCTGTACAGAGCGATACACTCAGCCCGCAGTCTCAGCTAAAGGACGCACGGACAGCGCGTAAATAATGCGCGCGATAGTTTTGATTATTTCGATGCACTAGGCTTCTGCAACTTTGTGTACAGAGCCTCGCATCCATGATCTGTGCATCTTGTAATTTGCATTTTGCCTCCGACGATCGGCACTCTTATCTTGTGCGTGGTCACAACCTTGCCACCAATCACAATGGCAACACTTTTCATCAAATTTTGGGTTGTGAACCTTTCGAGAGGTTTGATCTGACTTTCCGCGAGCGAGATTTCTACCTTGGGTCTTCCAGCGTTATCGTTTGATTTCACAGGGGCGCTGTCCAGAATAAGCGGCACGAAAGACTTCTGGCTCACGACTATATGGGTGGTCTCACCTCGCTCCTCAGGAGCGAGAAACTCATAGTCATTGAGAAGGATGTGCTCAGATGATTTGAGAGGAAGAATTTCCTTCTGCGACTTACCTTCGCGTTGAATCAGGTAAAGACCATCGACCAATCCTTGGGTTTGTGAAAGATCATCAGATGTGTTGGGAAGCGTTGAGACAAACCTATCCGTCGAAGAACTCGGAACAGACGTCGGGTCTTTTCCACTGACTGAGACATATTGTGATGTGCATAGAATGATACTCAGTGCCAACCACGCAAACGTCTTGTTAGGCTTTTTCATTAGTTCACCCCACATGTAGTAAAAACTCGCTGACACAAACGTCTTGCGATTCGTTTTCTATCGGCGATAAATTCACGTTACATGCACAGCAATCGATAATTGCTTTTCTTTAGAAGTCCTTTCGAATTGAAATGGCGCTTCACGCTCACTTCACGAGGCCGAGCTACCGTTTTTCAATATTTGCACTGCATATTTACGCCCGCAACCGAGAACGTCGTTCCCACAAGCCTTTCAAGGAGTGTTTAATTTTTGTTGCGGTTGTCAAGCAAAGCCCGTTCCGGTTATAGAATCGAAAGACTGCGAATGCAATATCGCATTCTGATGAGAGGTTAGTTTCTAAAAACATGGAAAGTCAGTTAAAAGAAAAACGCGGCTCAACTATAAAGTTCATCACGCTTGGAACACTCGTAGCACTCAGCTCAACTTTGACGGGTTGCTCAACAACACCAACAACGATTGCGCAAAAGGACAAAGATAAGGATAAGGAAGAAAACCGGTCTTCTAGCGCGCACTATTCCGGCGGTCACGGAGTACGCACCCGTATGCCTATAGCAACAGGCAGCACGCCCAAGCCGAGTGGCACTGTTTCACGAGGTTGGTTCGGCGGCTTCCGCTTCTGCGGCGGGTAAACGTGCATCATCCAAAGTAAAACGCATGCAGTGGATCCACGTTTGGATTCACTAGTGCATCAAGCTGTTCCGCCTGGAGTAAATGAAATGAAGTTCGAACAAATGACTGCACGTCGCAACTGGCGCGAACGTGCCGACGAAGCTGGCTATCTAGCAGCCGTCCTAGACAATCCACCTTATTGGGTGGAAGCCTTGGACGAGCCATTCTGCGGAGTCTTGACCATGGAGGAGGTCGAAGACGTAATTGAAGCCGCTACAAGCGAACTTTATGACATGTCACTCCAGGCTGTGGACTTTGTAGTAAATGGTGCTAGTTCAGAACGTTGTTTTGACGCTTTGAAAATCGCACCACAATATCGCAACGCAATCAGAAGATCGTGGCGGAGAAATGATCAGTCCATATATGGTCGTTTTGATTTCGCATACAGCAACGGTGAGCTTAAGCTCCTCGAGTTGAACTTCGACACTCCTACTTCATTGTACGAAGCATCAATCATGCAATGGTTTTGGTTGGAGGATTTGAAAGTCCAAAAAACTCTTCCCGAATCATCGGACCAATTTAACAGCTTGCACGATCGCTTAATCGCTTCTTTCGAAAAGGCCAAAACAGACGGAAATATTATTCACCTGGCCAGCGTCGACGATTCTGCAGAAGACGAAGACACAGTGAAGTACCTGCAGTCTTGCGCAATGCAAGCTGGGCTAGAGGCGAAATTCATTTTCATGAACGACTTGGGGTTCGACAACATGGGTCGCTTGATCGACATGGAAGGAAACATCATCTCTCAACTTTTCAAACTTTATCCATGGGAACAAATCATGTATGAAGATGCAGAGGTGAAGAAGAAATTCGGGCGGCAAATTTTCGGACCTTTAGCTGAATCAAAAATTACAAAGTTCATCGAACCAACATGGAAAATGATTCTCTCCAATAAAGCGATTTTGCCTATGTTGTGGCAGCTCTTCCATGGTCATAAATATCTTTTGGAAACCGCCTTTGACGACGAATCCGCCGATGCGCAATGGATTCGCCAGTCTCGCCACGTGAGAAAACCAATATTTGGTCGCGAAGGAGGAAGCGTTTCAATAATCGATCCGGAAAATCCCGAACAAAATTTAGAAAAGGAAAGCGTGTACGGCGCAGAGGGATACATTCTACAAGCCATGCACGAACTGCCAAAATACAATGATTATCACTTGGTGATGGGAAGCTGGGTAATTGACGGTCAGCCAGCAGGCATCGGACTGCGTGCTGACCACAGCCCAGTAACAGGGAACACTGCGATTTTTGTTCCGCACTATATAAAAAACTAGATCAAGAAGAGAAAGTGATCTAAATACAAAAACAGCGCTGCAAGCCGATAAACCCATTTACTTGGCATTTAGCGTTCCATGGGTTTTAGTTTCAATTGTCGAACTTGGCAATCCCGGCCATACTTCTAACAGGAAAAGCAAAGCACCCATTGCAATGGCTAGCAAAAACATTGGCACAGCTGCTGGGTTTTTCATTGTCACTTGTTTCATTTTCTTCGGTCCTATAGACGCCCCAGTGTCTTGTCACGAACAGATAAAAGCATCTGCAAATCGCCAAGAATCTGATGAATAGACGCTCTACGCCATCAAAATATCCCATGACGACCGAAATTGTTGCGTCATTCAGACTTCTCCGCGATTTTCGACAATCGGCGAAATTCTCAGCTACCGCGTGAGTACCGCTCGCTTAAATACGCGGTACCTATTTAGCGCAATCAAGATGCAGTATTGATAAGGCTTTACGGCAACACAATTAAAAACAAAACCACTTTGTATCACTCAACATACCATTTGAGCGTTACGAATTTTCGTCACGACTTCCAGTTTTCATCGGGGTTTTCCACATAAAGTTAGGCGGTAGCATGGACTTCTCAAAAGGAATATCGGTTATAGACTATAGGCTGTACCGGATATTAACGCGCATACGGTGCGGCAAGGAGTACTGTCTATGTTTACAGAAAGAGTTTTACGATGCTGCGACTGCGCAGGAGACTTTGTTTTCACCGCCGGAGAACAAGAGTTTTTCCACAACAAGGGACTAACCAACGAACCAAAGCGCTGCTCAAATTGTCGCGTTGTTACTCGTTTACGCAGATCAGGCCGTAGCCTTGAAACTCTAACTTCGGCTGTTTGCGCGAAATGCGAGTCATCCTTTATGCTGCCGTTCAAACCTCTCGGATATAAACCAACCTATTGCAATACTTGCTATCGAGTTTATAGAGCCGAATTAGAAACAACAAGACAAGCTAGAGCCGCCGAAGCAAATCATCTAGCTATGACGGTATAGCAGAACTTCTATAGGTCTTGAAAAAGACACAGTACAAAACAATGTCAAAGTTAAAGATGACGCTTTATCCAACGTCATCTTTTGCTTTTGCAGATAGTCTGAATGCTAATTCAGCTTTCCATATGATTCACGAACAGCAGCATAACATTCACAACTAATGCCTTCCAGTCCGTTGCGATCGCGGATAGTCATTTTGCCATGCTTATAGCTAACGAAGCCCGAATCTTGAAGTGACTTCGCGACCAGACTAACACCAGGTCGTCGAACTCCTAACATGGTTGCTAGAAACTCGTGCGTGAGAAAGAAGGTATCTCCTTCAATTCTGTCATGCGTAGAAAGCAACCAACGAGCGCATCGCTGCTCTATTGTATGCAGTCTATTGCAAGCGGTACTTTGTGCCAGAAGGTCAAAAAGCGCTTGTGCATATCGGCGAAGATTGAGAAAAAGAGTCGGGTCCGTTTCCACAGCTTTTATCAATTCATCAGCAGGAATGCGCCAGGCGCTACCACCAATTTGACAAACGACCTTAGACGGCATTTGATCGCCGGCAAGCAGAAGAGGAATGCCTATCATCCCTTCATTACCGATGGTCGCTGCTTCAATCTCCGAGCCGTCTTCCAGCACAGTGATTAGCGACATGACACAGGTTTCGGGAAAGTAAGCGTGAGCAAGAGACTGACGCGGAGAATATATAGTCTCCTTGGTCGAGAATTCCGTCAACTCCATGCCTGGAAACAAAGAATTCCGCTCTTCAACGGAAAGTTTTTCGAGAAGTGTGTTGCGTATTTGTGTTTGGCTTTGAGTATCAATCATAGATAACTGGCTATTCATCATAGTTTTCAGTAAGGAGCAGCAATGCTTAAATTGCCCACTGCGTTCTTCAACAACAGTTCGGGCTCGAACACCATTCAGTGTACATCGTTTTTTTTCACGTTAGGCAACTCAAGAATACCATTATTGGAAATGCGCCTTGTTCGCTATCGAACAGATCGGAGAAGCTGACTGTGAGAGGGTTTCCAGAATCGGAAATTAGGAACAATCCGAACTGTTTATTGTCCTTCAAAAAAAACGGAGGTGTTTAAAATGGCACAAGAGAGATCGTCTGATGGAGCCGAAAACGCGCGCCGCGCAAGGGAAAAGGCTGACAGCAGACCAACCAGAAATAGCAAGAAGTCTAATCCTGAAGATCGTTCTTTGGATCGTTCAATTGATCGCTCAAAAGAATCAAAAGAAGCAGCATTGGAAAAAATGACTGAACAGCGTCCTGGCGCAGGACCATAACTACACGCGGCTTTAGAGGGGCAGCGCGTATCCGAATGCGTACAAAGACTTTATTCTTCTGTGTACATATTCGCCGAATTGTCCCTCGCGATTATTATTCTGTAAAGTTTTATCCCCGATAGAGTGCCTATTCCGGCGCGCTCTATCGGGTTATTCATCACGCGTTAAAATCCGGCAGCTAAAGCGATTTTTGAATCTTTCTGCTTTCTTTCTTTTGATGAATTGCTCAACGCATCCATAGCGTTTGTATGAAACTGCAGTTTTGTAAGCCTTCTACTAAATCGAGAGAGTGCGGAACAACTGAGAATAAACTCTGTCCTATCAGCCGGAAACACAGAGGACACAAGACGATGAAAAACAATGAATTGCATGTCGTGCCCACCGCCGAAGGTTGGCAAATAACGCCACCTCCTGAGCGCAATGAAGATGAAACATTCGATACTCGTACTGAAGCAGTAATGGCAGCTCTTCAGGCAGCTGAAATTGAAAACATGGAAGTTGTGGTTCACGCAGACGATGGCACTATAGTTGAAATGCTGATGAGCAAAAGAAAAAACGCCGAAGCAGCCTAACCGAAATAGAATAACTGCGGTAAAAACGTTGCGCATTGCCTTGAGTGTTATTGAGAATCGACGGAACGCATATACTTAGCGACCTTTCGCAAATCGTCCACAAACATTTTTCGAAGCATCTTTCGATCTTCATCATGTGCCCTAAGTATGGATGCGGGATGCACAGTCACCAATACGCGGGGGGCCCAATCGGTAGAGATGAACTTCCCACGCATTTCAGTAACCTTATAAGGTTTTCCTGTGACCGAAACAGTGGCCGAGCTACCTAAACAAACAATGACCTCGGGATTGATGATTTCCACTTCTGCCTGCAACCAAGGACGGCAGGCGCGGATGTCCAAGATTCTGGGCTTTTTATGCAGCCTGCGCTTGCCCCTTTCCTGAAAGCCGAAGTGTTTCACGGTATTGGTGAAGTACACATCTTTATGGTTTATGCCAGCTTCTTCAAGCAAATCCATCAGCAACTTGCCGGAAGGACCGGAAAAGGTAACACCCGTCTTGTCCTCGATATCACCGGGTTGCTCTCCAACAAACATGATGGACGCTTTGTTGTTACCACGACCAAAAACAGCTTGTGTTGCGTTTTTATAAAGCTCACAACCGTGGCAGGACTGTGACGCTTTTTTCATTGATGCAATTGACTTACGAGGCGGCAGATACTCCTCTGCTGAATGCTCGAGATCAGTCATCAGAACACCTCATGATACCGCCGAACCATCAAACTCCTAGTGAGCGATTGAAGTCCAGAAGAATAGCAATGTGGCCACTGTCATAAATGCAAAGGTCGTCCAGCCACCGAAGTTTGCGAGTGTTGAATTCGTCCTATTGCCCATGATTTTCGGATTATTAGAGATCATCATCAACAGGAAAAGCAATGGTGGCGCCAATATTCCATTTAAAATTGCTGTCCAATAGAGAGCCTGCATTGCATTGACTTTGAAGAAATTCAAGATCACCGAGACAACAATGGAGATTCCTATCAGCCAATAGAAACCTTTGGCATCAACACACTTCTCCCCATATCCGCAAGGCCACTCCAATGCCTCTGCAATTGCATAAGCAGACGAACCCAAGAGAACAGGAACAGCGAGAAAACCCGTCCCTATAAACCCGGCAGCAAATAAGAATTCCGCACCTTTACCAAGCAAGGGCTCTAACGCTTTTGCAGCTTGGCTCGCTGATTCTATTTGAAATTGATGATTCTTGAAGAGCGTTGCTCCTGTCGTCAAAATAATAAAGTACATGACGCAGTTGGAGAAAAACATACCAACTGCGATATCAGCCGCAGCAAACTTTAAATCAGCATTACTGGCGCCTTTACGTTCTTCAACTGTTTTAGCACCAGCATCCTTAAGCTCATCAACCTCGCTGTTAGCTTGCCAGAAAAAGAGATAAGGCGATATTGTCGTGCCTAAAATAGCCACCAATGCTGCAATGTAGCCGGGGTGCCAGCTCAGGTTAGGTATCAGAGTGTCCTTCAGAACTATCGCAGTATCAATTTTGCAGAAAAAAGCTGTAATGACATAAGCGAAAAGACTCAAAGTAAGCCATTTGAAAACGCTGGCAAGTCGCTTATAAGAGAAAAAAATTAGTGAAACTAACAGTATCAATGAAATAGGTATCACGGCTGCTGTTGTGGGAATCGCAGGCGCAAGAAGGTTGACTCCAGCGGCCATGGCTCCGATATCTGTAGCAGCGTTTATGACGTTGGCAATTGTCAAAATTCCAATTGCCGACCATAAGACTACAGGGTGGTAGTTCCGCTTAAGTACACCGGAAAGTCCGCGCCCCGTAACCAACCCTACCTTTGAACATATGTACTGAACGCTGAACATCAAAGGCAGAGTTACTAGCGCCATCCAGAGACAGCTGTATCCGTAACCTGCACCCACAGTTGAGTAAGTAGCGATTCCGGAAGGATCATCATCGGAAGCACCGGTAATAAGCCCCGGACCCATAATTTTGAATGCTCTTTTCAGTGGATTTTTTTCAGCCTTGGCTTCCTGCGTCCGCGGAGCCTCCACACGAGGGCGATCTAACTGATTGTGCGTCACATCTATATTTCCTAAACCATGAAAAACCGCATAAAGCGCATCAATTCGCGCTTTTCTCATACTTCGTACTGCTTATTCGTACATTGAAAAGTTGCACATGCATGCAGACTAGAACCTTTCAGGTTGGTTCCTTAAATTTGGCGCCCAATTAGGGCAAATAGGAACCGGCACTCTAGGCGCCTAGTCTACTCAGTGCCATGGGAGGTATAGTGATGGACGAGAAAGACACGCGCGAAGAGAACAACAACGGCTCGGCATCCGAAGTCGAATCGACAACCCGAGATGACAAATTCTCCGAAGAATCAAAAGACTATGAATCAATGATTCCCGCGTGATTTTTGAAACAGTCCAACGCCTTCGCATCAGGCGTGGAAACAAGGAAACTTTGCAAATGGAAAGGGTTATGAACATACAAGATTCTGTCCACAAAAAATGGACCGTCATTCACGACGAAATTATGATTCAATTTGATTCGCTTGATGCAGCAATTTGGTACGCAGCCGGTGCTGCGTCAGTATCAAAATGCATAAGACAAATCAACTCTCGCGAGCGATTAATTACATTGGTGCCGATAGATTCAAAACTCGTGTGCTCTGAAAAGTGCGCGGCTTGAGTCAGACCATGTTTCCAACTATGCACTCTTCTGCAAACTCTGTGCTTTGCTGATCTAGATCTGGCTTTGACGCCATCCATGAGCGTATTACCGCTTCAGTACCAGGATGCCGCAAATGTCCCAATCCGTGCAATGCACCATGCTGACAAATTTCTGTATCCAACTTCAATGTTTGGCATAAAGTTTCGAACATCACGTTTTGAATACTCGGTCCTTCAGCAGCTTCTGAATGAACATGGGTTATCGAGTATTCATCCGTAAACGAGTCCCACCACATGAAGCATGCAGTATGGAGCGGCTTTACCGAGAACAAATCTCGATAAAGGAAATACATTGAACGAATGCATTCTTCGCGAACATCTGAGGGTATCTCTTCCTCCCAAAGAACTTCAGAAATCGCTCCAGGCATCAAGCATGAACGCATAGCAAGAAGTCCCTGCTCCAACTGTTCGTCGGAGTATCGATCAATCAGTATTTGCGGCTTGCTAAAAAGCTTCGTGTAATAGTCAACCAGTTTGATCGGCTCATAGATTACGTCTAAGTCATCGGACCAATACCAGTACTCTTCTTCTTCGCTAGCGAGGACTGGATGATCGAAAAGGTAGTCTATAAATTGTTCGAAAGTTGCGTTAGAGAGGTCGTAGCTAGGCATTTTTTACTCACAGTGAAAATGCAGAGGCAGATACATCCTTTTTTCTTATACCCCCTGAAGGTCACACCCCTGCCCTGGGCAGCAAAGGACCAGCCAGTGAGACCTTACAGACTCAAGCCAGTCGATTTCTAGCAGGCAAGCGCCCCGCCTTTTCCAGGCAATACCAGGCTGGCGGCTCCGACTATTGCAGCGTTCAGCCCAAGCTGTGCGCGAACAACCTTACAGGTAGCTGGTCCCGGCAAAGCATGTTCTTTCAGCACCTTTCTTGCTGGTTCCAAAAGCCAGTCACCAAGCTCAGACAGCCCTCCGCCAATGATAATCAGGTCAGGATCAAGTGCGTTCGCCAAGCTTACCAAGCCGTATCCCAAATATTCCCCGGTTTTATCGATCGCTTTACGCCCCATCCCTTCTGCGTTCTGACGCGCATCTTTGACAACATCATGCCCTGTAACATCGAGCGATTTACTTCCTGTAAGCTCTCGCCAGGTTTCTACCAGTCCAGGACCGCTGCAAAATGCTTCCAAAGTACCTCGAGCGCCGCCCGTGTCGCGGCGGGCGTTGGGATCCATAGTGAGCAATATATGCCCGAACTCTCCTCCGCTCCAATGCGCACCGTGATGAATGCTGCCTTTCGTCAAGAGGGCACCGCCCACACCAGTTCCTAAAGCCAGGAAAACGACCGTCCCGTTTGCACAGTTTCGCGCAGCGCCAAATCTGGTTTCGCCCAAGGCAAGAACATTGACATCGTTTTCGACAGAGGCTGGAATACCTAAGGCTCTATTGAACTCTTCGGCAATTTGCATGCCTTTCCAACCTGGAATAACATCAGTTGCCGAAAAGACTGAACCCTGAACAGCGTCGATCTGTCCACCAGCTCCCACTCCAACCGCTTCAAGCGCATCTTTACTTTGACTCTGGAGCGCTCTAGCGACATCAATGGCAGCGGACAGTATTTGCTGTCCGCCTTCCTTAATAGGAGTCGGTCGCTCCTCGCGCACCAGAACTTCTCCCGCGTCAGTGACTATTCCGCCTGCAATCTTCGTGCCGCCGATGTCTACGCCAATGCAGTGCATTGCTCTCTCCTGAAGAAGTTAGCTCTCAGTAAGGCATGATTTTATCACTGGAATGAAAGGGTCTTTATCAGGCGTCTGTTGGCGTGAAAGGGCGCCCGGTGCGAAAGACTTCATGATCGACTAGAATATGACAACAAAGCAATTTCTCATTTCATGAAAAGACTCAACCTTCTAGGCATTCTCGTTTCGCTCTGCTTGTCCTTAGGCACAGGCACCGCTGTGCTTGCGATCGGAGATGCATCAAATCCGGTTGCATTGTCCAGTAAAGAAGTCAGCGGTAGCGAAGAGCCTAAAGGACAAAGTCACTACTATTCATTTGTTGCGGGTCCTGGCGATGTCACTGTAAAAGTGGGCGGAGCAACAGACTTTTATTCAACGGTAATGCGTGTTGTTTTGCGCGACAGTGCCGGAAAAGAGCTCACCAATCTTTCATGGTCGGCTGGTAGCGACGACTCGATGAAAGCGGCTGCCGTGCACTTGAATTCAAGACAAACACTTACCATGCAGCTCATGTTTGGCGTGGACGTTGGCGTGCGATTGAAATACAAGGTGCTCCTCGATGGCACCGGCTTCGGTCAGAACAATTCGATGTTGGCTGAAAATACCGCGGAAAGAAAACCACCAAGTCGGCAAGAAACTACGACGATTAAAGTGGCGGCGCAACCTGAAGAGAAGAGCACACCAAGGGTAATTGAAAGAACATCGACCACGACAACAATATCCATTCCGGATAAACCTGTGTCGTCAGACGACGCTCTGAATAAGCCCATTGATGATAAATGGGCACTTGTTATTGGAATCAGCAAATTTCAAAAACCGGAAATCAATTTGAAGTATCCGGCAAAGGATGCTGCAGATTTACGAGACTTTCTAGTCAAAGAAGCGAATTTTGCGCCCGATCACGTAAAGCTTCTCGTTGACGATCAAGCTACAAAATCGAACGTCATGGCGCAAATCGGTGATAAATGGTTGCCTCATAATGCGCAACCGAATGACCTGGTTTTGATCTTTATATCGACACACGGTAGTCCATCAAGCAGCGATCTTGAAGGTCTGAATTATTTGGTGATGCACGATACGGATCCAGGCAGTCTCTATGCGACAGGTCTACCTCTGCAAGATCTTGCCGCTGCAGTCAAACAACGAGTTCATTCTAATCGAGTTGTACTCATCGTCGACGCCTGCCATAGTGGTGCCGCCAATCCTGCTAAAGGACTCACGAGAATTGGCAACTTCGACAGCAATTCTTTGCTGCTCGGTACCGGTCAATTGGTGATCTGCTCAAGCGAGCCAAGTCAGGTATCATGGGAATCGAAGCGGTATGAGAATGGTGTTTTTACACACAATCTCATTCAAGCCCTGCGCAGCAAGGGTGGCAACATCACTTTAGGAGATGCCTTCGCGCAGATGAAGAACTCGGTAGTTTCGGAAGTTTTAAAAGATCGTGGTGAATTGCAAAGTCCGGTAATGAAAACGCACTGGAAAGGTAATGACTTGATTCTCTCAGCGCCACCATCCCGGCCGCATTAGGGCGTTAAGGTCGAATATCTTCTGCGCCTTCTTTACCAAATTGATTGGATAGCCAACTCAAGGCAGCTCTGCGCTGTGATTCGTTCTTATGCTTGTCCAAGATCATGAACAATAACTTGCTGCACTGTCGAGCTGGTAATTGTTTTATCAACTCGATCGCATCGCCGAGTTCTATTTCATTAGACTCAAAAATTTTGGTGGCATCATCAAGTAAGGTCGCGCACTTCGCAGGAGACGTCGACGAGAGCAATGCTGAGCACTCCAGCAATAAATGAAACTTGACGGATTCATCATTGTTGTTGCGAATCATACCGAGCACATGATCGAATTCATTGTCGGATAGCAGGTTTACTCTATCCATTGTTGCCACCACTTGCATGCACGATTTGACACACAATTGCTCAGAAGAACATTCAGGCGCTCTCTCTGAAGCAAGCGCTATTAGCTCTTTCGTCCTTCGGGGAAAATGTTGGTTAAAAACCGCAGCAAATGTGCACATCAGCGTAACCACTCGTTCAGGCAAGGTTACGGAATTGCACACTTTGATGACAGAGGTAAAACGCTCATCAGCCACCGATGGATTCATAAGTACAAAAGGAATAATTGGACTATTTGCGCCTGCTTCTAATCGCTGGCTCAAGAAGTAAGAATCTTGCGCGCTTACACTTTCCATGCTTTTTGTCAGCTCTGACCAGACGTCCTCAGCCAGCGACTTGTTAGCCGTATGATCAAGGACGGCTGCAGCTTCAGCGATGTTGGAAAGATGCAGTATTCGACCAAACGCATCTTCATCAATATCGTTCAAAAGATTGAAGGCACGGTTCAACAAATTCAGTGCTTCATCTTGATCGTATGTAGCTACAAACGGCACCAGCAAAGTCTGCGAGAGAATTGCTCTTCTTGGTCCGCCAAAACCCCAGAAATCATTTGGATCATCCACTTCCAATTTGATGCAATTTTCTACGGCGCGCTTGGAGAATTCGGGCAATTTATCGCAAGCATGTTTTTGAGTAAGGTGTAACAAACTTATGTAAGCCTGATCCTTCACCTCAAAGGCGTCAATATCATGCATGTATGCTTCTGCTTCTATCAATAGCTCACGTGCAAATTCAGGAGACAACTCGGCGACATCGCCTGCTAATTCCATGAGAAAACTGGCTTTACCAAATTCTGAATCCGCACCCTCGATTATTCCAATACGAGCGTCTTGCGCAATTTCCATTGCTTTCTTGGGATCAGTCTCAGCCAATTTTTGAGCGACTTTCGCCAGTGCTGTGTGCACTATCGAATAATTCCTGGTTTTCAAAAACTGCGCAATTTCCAGAGCTTTTAGCGGAGCAACATCAGCAAATGCACAAGCAGCCAAATTCAGTGTTGTGTCGTCTTCTGTCGGATACGGCTCTACCCAAAGCTCGTCAAATGCGCGAATCGATGCATCAGGATCAATCTTGGGCAAATTCCACATCAAATGCACAAGCGCCATTGTTCGATCTTTATTGGACAGTTTGTCCTTCAAGCCGAAGAGGTATTCAATACAAAAGCGTTTGAAATCCTGTCCTTGCGGCGGTACTTTCGCGCAGTCGTTTACAAGCGCATACAGTCGACTCATCGCATCATGAATAGACTCGCAAGCCGACCAAATACCCCTCAGAAGCTTGTCATTCTCATGTTCATCTTCACGCGGCTCTGGCATAGCCACCGCTGTTGGTGAAGTTACTATAACGGCGCTATTTCCCCATTTCGAGTATTCTCTCCAACCTTCATCGTGTCGAATTTCAAGAATAGGATTCAATTCAGAAGCTTCTTCGAGAATACGTCCGATCGCAGCACGCGCATCTTCATCGCCACTGGCATAGTAAAGTAAGACGCGCTCTCCACGCGTCTGCAGTTCACCAAAATACGCGCCTACCCCTGCCTTATGCATGCGCGATGCAATTGCCAGACGAAGACTCCAAATTTTCCAGCGCATCGCTTTTGATGGCACATCGGCCAGATTATCTGTTGGTATATGAATCGCCACCAACCAGTTCATCTCCAGTGGTGAAACGCGCTCACTCAACGAGCGATAGATGTTAATCAACCAGTCTTTTCCGTCTACGGTGCGTTTTTCAATCTGCCAATCCGAAAATTCATAGATAGTAATTCCGACGGCTCCGGGAGGATTTTCATCGGAAATCCAACGCCCCCAGACTTCATCAGGATGTTGAATGTCGGAGACCGCGGTCTTGCGAACATTAGCCCAGCGCTTGCTCATTTCCAGATCATCCTGAGCTTCGTAGATCTCTGTGAGATAGCTGGCAATTTGAAAGTATCGACTCATCAATTCCGGATTAATTGGAATTCGAGCTTCGGGCGAATCCCATGACGGCGTGTCAAAACCATAATATTGGTCGATAAGCTCAATCATTCGATAGCAGTCAGCACGCGCTCCATCGAGATCAGAGCGTGATAGTTTGATCGACGCCAGAATGCCCCAGGCGTCAATTTCCTCTTTAGTCAAAATGCTCAAGAAATCCGCTTCGAAAACCTGACGTTCAAAATGCTGCCTACGACAGTCAATGGCGATCGGGTCGTTCTCCAGAGCGGTGAAAAAATGGTTGATTTCTTTCTCAGCGGTATCAAAATCCTGGTTGTCTACAGCATCCAGGGCTTTGAATAAAGGCACTTGATGAGGCAGAGCCATCGAATAACCTGACCACCGAGCTTCGAATTCTAGACGGCTGACAGCCGCACACAGTAACCTACTAATGCTATCAGAGCTTGACTTTTCATACGTTAGAAGCCACTTTGGCACACCTCTTGGCATGAATCACAGAAGATAGCTTATAATTTCGACGACCCACCAGACTGGTCGGAAGGGCAGTCGAGAAGATAACGAAAGGTACCGCTATGAGAAAATCCGGTTTTGCTCTCCTTTTGGCAATCGCCAGCATCATTTGCACTTTGCCTACGAACGCCGATGAGTCGACAAAAAAATCCGTCCTCGCTCAAAATACTGTCGCCCAAGCAACGATCGACAGTTCCAATACGGCAGGCGGAATCATCGTGTCCACGACGCCATCGCTGGAGGGTTTTAGAATCAAAGAATATCGTGGTATCGTCCGCGGTGTTATGGTGCGCGAACCTAATACCATTCAGCAATTCAAAGCTGGTTTTCAGGGTATGTTCGGCGGCAAGGTCAACGCTTACATTCGTAACTGCGAAACAGGTCGCCAAGGCGCTTACGACGGGATGGTGCAACAAGCATTAACCAGAGGTGCCAATGCAATAGTTGGTGTCAAATATGACTCAGACGCATTTCAGGGCGGCAGCAATGACTTTGGCACTGAAATCGTCTGCTACGGAACAGCAGTTGTGGTCGAACGAATTCAGTTGCAGCAACCCTAAGGCAAGAATTTCGCAAAACAGAACGTCAATGCGGGGATCGCGCATGCAGCCAACAGCATGACGGCAACTGCACGTCCCAATCCTCTCGGGATCAAAAAGGACAGGACCAAAAACACGAACGATAATATTGTGAACACCACTACTGGAGCCATTGTCAAAAGAAGGACAAAGTTGGAGTCGAGTTTATCCATTAAAAGCCAGACAACAATCGGTCGCAGACCTTGTTCCCCGTTGTAAGGCAATTGCGCTGGCCCAATCGGCTTATACTCCTTGCCATCTTCAAGCGCGTACAGATATGCCGTTCTTGCTTTCGCACTGCCTACGGGTTTGCCGTCTTTACCTATTATCTGAACGATAAACGCTTGAATGTTTCCGCGAGGGCTCAAGAAATCAACTGCATAGCAGCGAATCTCGCCAGGGTGTGCCTTCGGAGTGTCTTTTGGAATCTGTCCGGCAAGAAGATCATCGTAAAACTTTGTACGAGCGTGATCAGCATCAAGAGAGACTGTTAAGCCTTTTCCAACCACAATAGAGTGGAAAGACGGAACTTCTCTCTTTTTGCTATATGGATTCAAATAGTGAAGATCAGCAGCACCGCCCATTAGATCACCGCTAGTCGGATACTTCTTGGTTCTTGTAAAAACCAATCCGGCATACTGACCAACGATATCTAGCTTATTAGCGATTTGAATTTCAGGACCGCCATGCAAGTACAATCTGGCTTCGTTCTCATCCACCAAGCCGTCATCCGACTTGATCATAAGAAACTGTTTCTGCCCAGCTTTACCCAGCGAGAGATCAAGCGCATCGCGCCAGTCGTCGAGGTAAAACTTCAACCTTGCCTTGAGCTTGTTTTCACCAACAGTGAATTCGCAGGTTGACTCATCCAACAAATTGAAAGTCTTTGATGAATCAACGGAGACATATTTGTGCTGAATTGCTAGATAAGCTTGCTCAGGCGTCAATTTTCTCGGAATGAAATTATAGAGACAGTAAAAACCACCAATGAAGATCGCCGCCACTACTAGTAGTGCACCGGCAGCGTTTGCAGAGGTGGTGCTCGGATCAACCAACTGCTGAACAGGTTGATCGGGATCTCGCTTTCCTACAAACATACTAGCAATCATGCCCATTAGACCGCCCATGTCCGGGCCGCTTGCAACAGGCGGGGCCGCCATGTTGCGAGAAGACATTGACCTTATAGAACGAGCACTCGACGCGGCATTTGTTGCCGAAGATGCCCTTTGCGAGTCAATTGCGTTGAGCTCGGCAGGATCGAATTGAGCATCAAAATTACCCGAGCCGGATGCAGTACTGAGATCCGCAGCGGGTGCTTCAAATGAAGCTGGAGCCGCTGCTGACTCGGGCGAAAAATGAGGCTCCGGAGCAGGAAATGACGGTTCAGAGCTGGACGGCTGCGGAGCTTGAAATTGTGGACTGTGGGGGCCGCTGAGAGCTGGAGGTTGAGGAGAGAATGCAACAGGCTGCGATTGAACCTGAGGTTGAGATGGAGAATTGAATTGTTCTTGCTGCCCGAACTCCTGATGATCAGCTGGTTCGGCAGCTCCCCATCCGTCGGCTTCCGGCTCTTGCGGTTGCCCCCAATCGTCAGACTCCATTTGACTCCAATCATCCCCGGCAGATTCTACTGAGGGCTCTTGAACTGACGGTGGTGCCGCAATTGGAGCTGGTACCGTTTGCGGTGGCGTAACTGGTGATGGCGAAGATAATGGTGGCACTTCTGGTGCTTGGAAAACTGCAGATGTTTGCGAAACTGCAGGATGAGAGCCAGAAGTAGAAGTCGAATCTACCGGGATCTCTTCATCGAAGTCAGCGAAATCAGCAACGTCACCCATTTGACCAGCAGCAACAGCAGGAATCGCTGTTTGTGCTGGTAAAGACGGGCGGGAGAACATCGCTGTCTCTTTTATGGGTTTTGACAGAACATCAGCTGAAGGTGTTGTACCAGCTGAGGGCGCCGGAGGCGCAGTTGGCGGTGTATATGCTGCCAGCGGAGTCCCCGCCGGTTGTGGCGAAGCTGGTCCAGGCTGTGCAGCAGGCATTTGTGGCGAAGAAAATGGTGCAGCTGGAGTGGGCACCGTTGGCGTTGGCGTTGGCGTTGGCGTTGGTGCTGGTGCCTGAGGTGCTGGCGGTAGCCCGGACGTCGGTTGCGCAGACGGGAGAACTGAAGAAACTGTAGGAGCGGTCGGCACTGCAGGCTGTGGAGCAGCAGGTGCCACCGCAGGCGGTGTGGCTGCTGCTATATCTGATTGCGCCGGTAAATTCGGTTTGGAAAACATTGCCGTTTCTTTAATTGGCTTTGATAGCACATCAGAAGAAGCAGCAACTGGAGCAGAAGGTTGAGGGGGAGGAGGAGAGTCTGGACTCAAAGCACGGAATGTATACGTGTGTTCTGTCGTCGGTGGTGCGTTTGGGATCTTGCCTTTATCAGTGACCAACGTGGTTACGTCTACTTTTCCTGCCTTCACTGAAGCAGCAAGTCTGTTCAACTTTTCAGATTGTTCTTGCTTTCCGACTTTCAGACTGACAGCGGCAATGCGTTCAAGCGCCAAGCCAATTGCTGTGACATTATGGTTGGGCTGCGGTGCTGTTAAATTGATGAAGCGCTGATTGAGTTTAATCGCTTCGGAAAATTTTCCCCAAGCTGTATAAATCTCCGACAGAGACTCGGCACAAAAGGCCATGCCCTCGGGATGAGCTTGCAGCTTCTCAAAAACTTCCCGCAGTAATGGTTCGGCAGCGGCATAATTGCCACCACCATAAACCTGCTTTGCATTCTCCAGTTCTTGGAGAACGTAGTGGGGATCACTTTGAGGGTCCGTACTCATCTGAACACACTAGAGCTTCAGAGCAGGCAAAGCCTACCCTTCAAGCTTAGCAGCCCAGGTACATCTCCGTCGATTATCAGCCGACAAATTCTTTCTGCGGGCGGCAAAATCGCTTCTTGCCGACTTGCCGCCGCTATCTACTCAACAACCATCATCCAGACAGGCTGACTCGCTGTAACTACGCTGCCTTACGAACAGGTAAACGTTTGTCTGGAGTGCGTTCTTTGATAACTGGTCTAGGAAATACCAAACTCTGAGGATTTTTCACAGGGTCAAAGCCTTTGGAGTCTTGCAGTAGATCTAGAGCTTTGTCTTGAGACCCCTCATTGGTTGAAAACATCTCTGTAAAAATGCTTTTGAGAGCGTCTAACAAATGAGAAGAGGAGTGCTCAACACTCATCAAATCGTTATCTTGTTGATTCATGTGCATTCTCATTGGTCCTCCTCGCTTCGTTGGATGCAACGTCATCGTCAACATCCTCGACGCCGCTTTCGTCTCACCTGTGCCTAATGACACGAGTGACGAGATAAAGTTCCAGCGCTTTCCTGCTTGACATCACGGTTTTAGGTTTGCAATCTCGTTTGCAATTTTTGCCATAAAGGGCACGAGCAGGGGTTTTCAGAAATTCCCCCGCTCGCACTATATGTATTCGATATGCAAAAACTTACGTTATTACCAGAGGTAGCAACGTTTGTTCTTCGGAAGCATCATTGTGTTTTCACCTTTCACATCAAATGCTTTTTCAAAAGCATCCATGTTTGCGAGTGTTCCATTCACTCGATATTTCGGAATCGGGTGAGGATCTGTCGCTGCCATCATGTGCTCTTTCTCCGGACGAATATTTGTCGCCCAGGCTTGTGCAAATGACAAGAAGAACCTTTGCTCAGGCGTAAATCCTTCAGCATCCTTTACTCGCGGTTTGCCTTCCAGGATTTTTTCCAAGGCTTTATATGCAATCGTCAAACCACCTAAATCTGCCGCGGCTTCTCCGGCGACCAATTTACCTTTGAGATGTGTGTCCCCATCAACCGTATAGCCATCGTATTGAGTTTCGATGAGTGCGATTCTTTCTTTGAAGCGCTTTTCATCGCCGGCGGACCACCAGTTTTTCATGTTGCCCTGAGCATCGAATTTGCTTCCCTGGTCGTCAAAACCATGGGTCATCTCGTGACCGATGACCATGCCCATCGCACCAAGGTTCGTGGCATCATCAGCTTTAGGATCAAAAATTGTCGGCTGGAGAATTCCGGCAGGGAAAACAATTTCATTCATCTCGCTCCAGTAATACGCATTTACTGTTTGAGGAGTCATCAGCCATTCGGTGCGATCAACAGGCTTACCGATTTTGGCCAGATTGCGATTGAACTCAAATTGTTCTGCGCGGAAAACATTCGATATATATGAATCCTGATTGATCTTGAGCGCGCTGTAGTCTCTCCATTTGTCCGGATATCCAATCTTCGCTACAAATGCATCGAGCTTGGCGATAGCGTTCTTGCGGGTGGTGTCATCCATCCACTCCAAAATTCCAAGATCCTCTCTCAGCACCTCGCGCAATTTTTTGACCAACTTCAAAGCTTTTGCTTTAGCGTCGGGCGTGAATGCAGTCTTCACGTAGAGTTGTCCGACAGCTTCACCAATTGCATGATTGGTTGAATTGACGACACGCTTCCAGCGAGGAAGATTTTCTTTTTTGCCTGTCAAAACTTTTCCATGGAAATCAAAATCAGCATCAACAAAACGAGATGACAGATATGGAGAAGCTGCGTCAATCAAGTGCCAGCGCAGATAATCTTTCCAATGATCCATGGTCACGGCTGAGATTTGGTGATCGAGTTTTTTGAAGAAATCCGGCTGTCCAACGTTGACTTCACTGATTCCTGGGTAGCCGATTTCTGAAAAATACACTGGCCATGAAAAACGCGGAGTCATTTCGGTCAGTTCTTTCACATTCATCTTGTGATAGATTTTTTCCGGATCACGCAGTTGAATATTGTCCATTGAAGCGTCAGCAAGCTGCGTCTCAATCTCCATTATCTTTTGCGCGCGCGTCTTCGCATCGGCGGCTTCTATTCCCAGAAGTCCAAGCATTCGAGCAATATGACTGACATATTCGCCACGAATCTTCTTGAAACGGTCGGCTTGATTGAAGTAATAGTCTCTCTCCGGCAGACCTAGACCGCCCTGTCCTGCTTGCCCAATTACTTTTGTGGCATCTTTGAAATCTTGACCAGATCCAAAAGAAAATAGAACACCAATACCAATGCCGTGCAGATGTGCGAGTTCAGCACGCAGGTCATCAAGAGTTTTCAGGTTATCAATTCGCTTCAGCTCATCGGCAAGAGGCTTGATGTCATCCTCTTCTAATTTCTTTGTGTCCATTCCGACTTTATAGAAATCGCCAATTTTCTGTTCGACTGTTCCCGACTTGGAAGACTTCTTGGCTGCATCCTCTAAAAGAGTGCGAACGAGCGTCAAGTTTTTGTCATTGATTATGTTGAGAACGCCCCATTTGTCGTACTCATTAGGAATTGGCGTGTTTTTAAGCCAGGTTCCATTTGCGTACTGATAAAAATCCTTTGACGGGGAAACGGACTTATCCATACTGGCGGAAAAATTTCGTGAGGCTGTCGAAGAATCGTCCTTTGCGGCCTTCTCTGATGGATTTTTTGCTGCTGACTTCTTCTCAGACTTTGACTCTAATTTTGCTTCTTGATTTGTTTGTTTTTGTGCTTTAGGGCTTATGGACGCAGCCTGTAAAGAGCTGCCAGCTCCCACCGATACACAGATTGCCAGGCTTGCCGCCAGAGCCGCATAGTAATTCTTGTTTCTAACCATTATTTCCACCAAAAACCAAATAAAGGCAAAGTCTAACAGTTTGCTCACAAACCCGCTCGCCCATCGAAGCATCTGCCAGACGGGCGCGGTTTCTCGGGGACTTTTCTTGTTAGAGGGCGTACGAACACGAAACGAATTTTAACCGACATTTCCGTATCGCTTGGCTACCCAAAAGTGCCGCCCAGCAGGGGATTAAGCGCTGGACGTCGTTTCGGGGTCTACAGTTTTAGGCAAAACATAGCAGTATCAAAGTGGAAAAGCGTTGAAGATGTGCGCCGGCGTGCGATAATGACGATTCAATGTTCACATTTTTTTCCGGTATTTCGCATGAATAACAAACTTTTCGTAGGTAACCTCTCTTTTAAACTCTCGGAAGCAGAACTCGAGTCACTGTTTGGTGAATTTGGCACCGTCGTGTCCTGCTCCATACCGACCGACCGCGAAACCGGCAGAAAACGGGGATTCGCATTCGTTGAGATGGGCAGCCAGGCAGAAGCCGAAGCAGCCATCAAAGGTCTCAATGGAAGAGATTGCGAAGGTCGTCAAATCGCAGTAAGCATCGCTCAACCGAAGCCGAAAGGCGGCGGAGGCGGTGGCGGACGCAAATACTAATTTGCGACCGACACGAATACGAGCTTTAGCGAACGTATAAAAGGATGGGCAAGTCGATTGACTTGCCCGTTCTGCTTTTTGCCTGTTTTATGAGTTGGCTCAGATTTCTCAGTGCGGAGGCATCGGAATCCACACTGGTGGCCTCCCGGGAAACTTCATTTTGCCGAGGATAGCGTTGTCATCGGCATCATGCGGTTTCAAATAGACGTAATAACTGTCATTGCGCTCAACTAGATCGTCCTTTGGTTGGCTACGCGGACTAATCAGCATGTCGTTGGTAAGGCGAACATGCATGTAATAAGGAAGCAGTTGTGTAAAATCCGGAACATCCGGCTCCATTTCGTACTTCAGAAGCTGGGTTCCTGTTACTTTCAAAACTTGAGCGCTTCCAGATTCGAGTGACTTCATTGGTACTTCGAGCCAGCTTGTCCCGACTTGCACAAAACCTCTTACCATCGGCGACATCACATATAAAGGTTCGTCTCCTTTCGTGTTGCGAAGGTAGAGCGTGACTACATAAGTTTTCCCTTTACCGAATTCGACGCTCTTCACGTCCGCGCGCAATCCTTGCATTGCTAATTCTTCAAGCGCCATTCGGCGTTGTGCTTTAGCTTGTATTTCACTGCGCTCGTAATCAGCGACAGCCCAATTCAAGCACCACGCAATCACACAAATAGGCACAATCCACATGACCAAGCGGCCGACGAAAACTTCAAGTCCTTCGCCTAGTCTCACTTTTTCCGCAGCAGCCTTTTCAGGAGAAACTTCATACAAGCTGGTGATTGTTTCAATCTCTGCAGTCTTAATGTCGGTTTGGGAAGTATCTTTTCGAGAAACTGTCTCGCCCGCTCGCATCTCAATGATGTGATCCGCCCGGGCCGCAATATCGGGATTGTGCGTCACCATCACTAGTGTCACATTCAAGGCGCGATGAATATCAATCAACAGATTCAATATTTCCGATTCTGTTGCTTCATCCAAATCAGCGGTCGGCTCATCAGCAAGCAGCAATCGAGGCGAGTTTACTAGTGCACGGGCGATTGCCACTCTGCGCTGCTCGCCGCCTGACAATTGTCCAGGGAACGAATCATAGCGATGAGACAAACCAACTCGATTCAAAAGAGCATGTGCTCTCGCGTAGGCCTCACGCGCCGGAATAGAACCAGAAATCAAACATGGAAGCGCGACATTATCTACAGCTCTCAAGGACGGAAGCAGACTTGCAAATTGAAAAACAAATCCCAGTTTTTGATTTCGCAAATCAGCCCTGCCGCTGTCGTTCAATTTCCACTGATCAACACCGTCGATCAAAACCTGCCCACTCGTCGGTCTGCTAATTCCGCCGATCATCCCCAGCAATGTAGACTTTCCAGAGCCGGAGCGACCAACAATCGCCAGAGATTTACCTTCCTGCAAATCTAGACTGACATTCTTGACGGCTTCAACAGTTTGCTCACCGCCATAGCTTTTTCCAATTGAGTGCAGAGTCAGCATTATCCGCCCTCACCTTGAATGAGGAGATAAGGCTCTTCAAGACTTGCTTTCCATGCCGGCACCAGAGCGCCAAGTAATCCAACAAGCGCAGAGGCAATAGAACACATAATGGCGACACTGAAAATAGCCAGTGGTTCAGGCCAGGCGAAATCGATATGTAATGTCTCGAGGTAATAGACCAAAGAGCGTTGGAAAACCAACAACAGTCCGGCACCAAATATGATGCCGGTAAAACCGCCTAGTGCGGTGGTGAAAACGGCTTCTGCAAGAAGCATGCGCATTACATCAACATGCCTGGAGCCGATGGCGCGTAACAACCCGACCTCACGGCGCCGCTCGAAAATTATGCCGGAGAACAACAGGCTTACCATAATCAGCATCGCAATAAGCATCATGCCAGTAAAACCCAGCATGCCACCAAGTAGTGCTGTGGTTGCTTGCCGCGTCGAAGTAACAATAGTCGCGCCGGTGACCACTTTTACACCAGGGAGTTTGGCTATTGAAAAACGTGCTTGTTCTGGAGTAGCTCCAAATTTTAGTTTTACTAAAATCGCTGAAATTCGCGAGCGATTGAAGTTGGACAGTGAATCTGTTCCTGATTCTTTTGAATTTCCCGAGCTGCCGGCATTTTGCCTCAATCTAGATTGCAGAAGTTCTACAGTTTCATAAGTGGTAAAAAATGAATCGTCCAATGGACCGACGCCACTTCTTCCCAACTTTCCATAGATATTTACCGGCTGATTACAGGGTGCAATTTCGTCGCCGACTGTTTCAGCTCTACGACTCCCAGCAAGAATATCTCCAGGCACCATGGGTCGCGGTGCATGTGTCACCATCCACGGTAATACAGTGAAATCGTTCTTTGAATCAAAGGCTATGAGGTTGGCTTTACACTCCGGCATTCCCGACATAATCGGTACTTGCAAATATGTCTGCGGCGCAACTTGAGCGATTCCATCGAGCTTTCGAATTTCGTCGATCAGGCTATTGTCGATCAACTCATCCGTCGGTTGAACAGTGAGTAGTGCGCTCGTAATGTTAACCATCGCCCGCGAAGGCACCACAATCAGATCTGCTCCCATTCGAGAAAAGCTTCTGTCCATACTGTCTTTGATGCCGCTAGCCACCGTATACGATGCGAAGACGCCGCCCGTAGATAGGGTCACTGCTAACACCAACATCAAAGTGCGTGCAGGACGCCGCAAGACATTTTGCAATGCAAGACGAGAAAACAAAAACAAAGTCGCACCAGCCCGGCGACCTGATGTTTTCTCACCTTGTTCGAGCGACACCGTCTCTTGCCTCGATATTCAGCGTTAGAGAGTGGTGCAGCGGCTGTTCTTGAGCTGCTCGACTTTGGTAGGTACTATCACGCAGTCGTGGTGACCACCGAAGTTTGGCAAATAGCCAACCGGCTCCAAAGTGTCTTGCGTGAAAATAAATGCTCCGCTAGACATTCGTTGAAATCCGCTGAAGATCTGGAAAACATATTTGCCGTCGTATGTGACAGCCATGGTTTGACAGTCGGGTCCAATATTTTGGAATTTCTTGATGATCTTCCAAGTCTTGGTATCAACTACGCAACATCCGCTGTTAGCTGGTTTTGGATAAAGTACGGAAACAAACATTTTGCTGCCGTCAACAGAAAAGCACAGGTGAAAAGGACTCGGATAGTCACCGCTCCAAGTCGGATCTTTAACGTAAGTGATTTTCTTCCAATTGCGCGGATCAGCATCAGCAGTGTCGAACACGGCCATATTATTTTGCTTGATGTTATTCATCATCAAGAAAGATTTGCCGTCCGGCGAAAATCCCGCTTCGTGTCCGACACATTTTACGTCGTCCAACTTAATTTCCCAGGTGTCTGGTCCGGAGCTCACTTTTGTTACTGCCAGATTGCCGGGCGAACCTTCAGGGCAGTGCAAACAGCAGACAGGCTCCCAATTATGCCGGTCTATGATGATCGCACATGAGAGCATACGAATAATCAACGCAGAATAGCGTCCGCTTGGATGGTGCACTACTGCATCCAACCCGCTCAATCCTTTCGGATTGTCACCAGGCAACTGTCCTGTGTAAACCAGATACTCTGCCATAGGCACCATTTCCCAATCAATTTTGTTGCCCTTGGTGCCTTCCAGCTCATATCTGCCGGTTTCTTTTGCAGCATTCAATCGAGTGAGGCGAATCTTCCCGCCTTTTGACCAGTTTTCTTCCATACCGCCATTGGGATTGGCTCCAATCCAGTCAGCACGAAATGCCATTTGTACTTGAGTCTTTTCTGTGCCTACCGCGCGATTGAAGAATGCGCATACATCTTTCTGTCCATCAGCTCCTGCAAAGCCGGAAGCATCCGGATAAATAGTAGTGTGAACTCCCAGACCAATGCCGGTTGTTTCGGCAATGTCTTCCATAAGGTTCATCGACTGCCCGTCAAACTGCACGCGGTAGATGTGGTTACCCATTCCCCACTTTCCGGTCAGTCCACGCTCTTTAATGCGTGTGGGCAAACCATAAATCATGACGTTGTCGCCGCCCTGAGTTGAATTCAAGAATTCGAAGCCTTTGTACGGATCCGGCGAAGGATATGCGGCAAGGTGGTGCGAAATCGGACAAGAGTCACCGTAGTTCCAGTAACTAATCCACGCCAACGTGCGTCCGGAATTCAAATCGACCGCATGCGTGCCCCCGCCCAGCTTTTGAGGTGTCAAGTAGATGTACTGTCCGAGCTGCTCGAAAGATTGCTTCAGGTTGCCGGCGTTTACTATCTCGGTGCTGGCCTGCAGTTCGTTTGAGCCTATTCCACCGGCGTTCCACTTGCCGATGCCTTCGCCTGCCTGTGAAAGCAATTTCCGCCCAAAAACCATGCCCGCCGCACCCAGTGCTGCTACGCCCAAAATCTTTCTGCGGCTGAATACTCGGGACATGCGCTGCCTCCTACTTGAAACTCAACACTTAACGCATATTCTTGCACAATTCCACATTCAATAAAGTCGATATATTCGCCAAACGACCATAAGCACCAGCTGTCAAATGAAGTTCTTTTTCGGACGCAGTCTGGCTTTAACGGAGATATGCCAGCTTATGATCTATTTTGGAGCTTCACTTCAGGACACCCCGGTCAACCACATGCAGACCCTTTCGACGCAAATTCCCCAACTGCGCGAGCTTGTCGCCAAACATTGGGGAATTCGAGAACTGCGCCCGTTGCAAGAGCCGGCGATGTGTTCGGTTTTGAACGGACGCGACTCGCTGGTGGTCATGCCGACCGGCGGAGGAAAGTCTCTTTGCTTTCAGGCGCCTGCTGTTTTACGTGGTGATACTACTGTTGTGATATCGCCACTGATATCACTGATGAAAGATCAAGTCGATGGGCTCCTCGCTTCAGGGATCTCTGCAATTCAGCTCAACAGTTCGCTGACACCGGAAGCACGCCAACAAGCGGAGCGAGATATTCTAAACGGCAAGATTCGCTTACTTTTCGTCTCGCCCGAACGTTTATGTCAAACTGACACTCAAGATCTTCTTCGCAAAATCGATGTGCGAACATTTGCAATCGACGAAGCGCACTGCATCAGCCATTGGGGTCACGACTTTCGTCCAGAATATCGACAATTGCGTTTGCTGAAGTCGATGTTTCCGAAAGCTTCAGTGCATGCTTACACTGCTACTGCAACCGAACAAGTTCGCACAGACATAATTCAGCAACTCGGGCTCAAAGACCCGGAAGTTTTGATCGGTAATTTCGACCGCTCTAATCTTACTTATCGCATTATCTCGCGACGTGGTGGCACTTTGAGACAAGTGCTTTCGGTGATCGATAAGCATCGCAAAGAAGGCGGAATTATCTATTGCATCCGACGGGCGGAAGTCGATGAATTGACACGCGACCTGAAAGAAGCAGGTATCAAAGCAATGCCGTACCATGCCGGCATGACTGCGCAAGAAAGAGCAGAAACACAAGAGGCTTTTTCAGAAGAACACTGCGACGTGGTGGTTGCTACTGTAGCATTCGGAATGGGCATCGACAGATCGAATGTTCGCTACGTTTTACATACAGCGATGCCGAAATCGTTAGAAGCGTACCAACAGGAAACAGGCAGAGCTGGACGAGATGGCTTGGAAGCTGAGTGCGTGCTTTTGCATTCGGGCGCTGATGTTTTCACATGGAAAGCCATCATGCAGAAAGCTGCATCCGATCAAAATCAAAATCAGTTTCAATACCAGGACAATGACCTTTCTTATCTTGAAACATCTTTTGAACATCTCAATATGATGGACCGTTACTGCCGCGGCGCCGCATGTCGTCACGCACTTCTTGTGGCACACTTCGGGCAAACCTACGAAAAAGACAATTGTGGTGCCTGCGACATTTGTTTGGGTGAAACAGTAGAAGTTGATGGTGCACTCGTCATTGCACAAAAGATTCTCTCCTGTGTGGCACGCTTGAAAGAGAAATACGGCATTGGCTACGTCGCCGCTGTTCTGCGAGGCGAGAATTCCCAAGAAATCAAAAACCGCGGTGGCAATTCGCTCAGCACCTATGGATTGCTGAAGGAGTATCACGTCAACGACATCAGGGACTGGGCTTATCAGCTCATAAGCCAGGAAGTGCTTGTTCAAGAAAACGTCGAATCATACGGGCGCTCAGTTCCGATTTTGAAACTCAACGGCGGATCGTGGCAAGTAATGCGGGGTGAACGAACAAACATTCGTTTGCTAAAACCAGCAGAGAGAAAGAAAGGCGAGCGCGCAAAACTATCAAAAGCAGAGTCTGGATCATGGGATGGCGTGGATCGCGATCTCTTCGAAACCATGCGCGAATTGCGCAGAGAATTGGCTGACCAAAGACGCGTGCCACCATACATCATTTTCCCAGACAGCACATTGCGCGAACTGGCACGCATTCGCCCATCATCGTTAGAGCGAATGAGAATGGTCAGCGGAATCGGTGACTCAAAACTGCGAGATTTAGGTCAGACATTCCTTGATGTAATCACCAATCACTGCAACGAGACTGGCGAATCGCAAGACGCTTAGGACGTACTTGAGTTTTTCTTCAAGCGCACCAGCGTGAGTTGCTGCGTGTTGGATTTCGAATAGTGCACCAAAATAGGGCTCGACTGCTTTAACAAATTACCGATAGCGGTGTCATAAACAACATTCTTGTTTCCATCGATTGTGAAGCAAGCACGTTGATTCTTTTTATCTACAGCACCAGAGATCGGCTTGCTCAGATTTGTCACCTGATTGAAGTAAGTGCCGCGGATGATGCCTTTCTTGTCTACTGCGATCTGGAACAGCTGAGAGCTATCAGTCTGATCGCCGGACACAAGCGCGTACACACCAAGCGGCTTCATGCTGTTCACATTTTTCTTTTGCTCAGCATCCGACATGGGAGTCGTAGGAGTAGGCGGAGCTGTTTGAGCCAATGCTTGTGCTTGTGTGTAATAAGTATCAGTCGATTCTAGTGGCTGCGAGCCGTAATAGACTTGGTCGCCCTGATAGGTGATATTGTTTCCGTAATCGTAATAAACCGGATCGGAATCTACATCCATTCCCCACCAGCCGCCAAGATCGCCCCAGCCTGTCCATCCCCAAGCCCAATTATCTCCCCAATATCGGTTGTACCAATAGTAGGGATGGTTGTTCCACCAATTACGATCGTAGTAGCCCCAGTGGTTGAAGTTTCCATTTACGTTGTTCCAATGATCAGCTAGCGCTCTCGGCGACATGGCGTATGTTCCGGCGCGACCAGCCAAACCTGCGGCGGGAGTATCCATTACCCGTCCAAAACCACCATCTGCAGCAAGACCTCTGTCGACTCCGCCGAAATCACGAACCCCGGTCTCACCTGCGCGAATGCCTGCATTGTCACCACCGAATGCAGAAGCACCAGGGTGATCGAAACCGTCATTAAAGCGATCGAAATCATCACCACGGCCTATTCCTCCGCGGTCGAAACCGCCACCAAAACCGCCTCGATCAAAGCTACCACCACCGAAGCTTCGGCCTCCGCCTCCAAACCCTCCACCGCCACCACCGAATCCACCCCGGCAGAAACCAGCTTCAACGAACACCACAGGCAATACCAGAGATGCGACCATCAAAATCGTTACTTTGTTTTTGAATTTCATATCAATTCACCAAAAGTTTGTTCGACAATAAACGAGTAAGATTACTAACTGCCTGTCCTTTTCGCTGTTAGAACCGCAGAGTCAGGCAATCGCCGGCCGAGCAATCTTCGTGAAGTAGATTGCCAGGTGAAGGTGTTGTTGTCGACTTTTTTGAATAAGTATCTCGCAGAACCAGTAGATCCATCAGGTTGAACAGAGCAACCATCGGACTCCCAATCGGTTCCGTTGCCGGACTTGAACCATCTTGATTCGCCATATCCGCCACTCCAGTCATACTGCCATGAGCGAATTCGTTTGAATAGAGGATCGTAAAATATAAACTGTGTCTGGCTGGTCTTCTCACCATCTTTAGTGGTGGCATCAAAGTCGCAGCGAATCATTTTCTTTCCTGCAACCCAATCGGCTTTAATTTGCAGATTTCCTCTTGGACCTTCAACGCTCCAATTGCCCACCAACCATGAAAGTTCAGAAATCGAAGGAACAGTCGCCGCATTGGCATCATATCTTGGAGATTCAGAAACATTCACCATCTGCCAATTACCGTCACGTTTTACATGAACTGCAGTGTACGTCGAATAGCTTGCGGGATTTGAGGTTGTTCCAACATGAGACGTTCCATGCTCTATTGCGAGATTGTCTGCAGGAAATTCGAGCGAATCGATTTTAATTTCTAGCGGTTGCTTTCCGTAGGCAGTAAAGAAAGAAGTCATCTGCGCCCGAATCGCATCTTTCCCAGATGCTACCTTTCCGAATTGATCAGTCAGTACCGCATTGTCAGACCACATCGCCAGCAAGGCAGAAACGTCACCTGCTGCAAATGCTTTTGAGTAATCTGCAGCTTGCGCTCTAATCGCTTGCTCGTCCGCATCGTGCGTGGACGTCGCAATCACCTCCGCAGCGCTTGTCGATTGAAGAGAGGCAAGACTCGACGTCAGACAAAGTACTAAAGAAAAAATCCTGGCTGCACGCGAAGCAAATTTTCGTTTGCTTACTCCCAATAAACGATCGCTTTGCCAATTGAATTTCAACATCAATTCGCTCCCTTTCAACCCATCAAACTGAAAGTACCCGTTTTATTTGGACTTTATACCTACCTTATATATGCATTTCGGGCGCCAGATATCCAAAAGATACTGGGTAGAACATCAAAGGATATTTAGTGAAGAATCAAAACAACCTCAAAGGCACCAAAATTTGGACGCCCCGGGTCCAGGAAAAACCGGGAAATGCTATTTGACGAGATAACCCAGGGAATGTCCCTTTAAATAGTCGTTGAGCGACGCTCGCAAGTCCACGCCATTGAGCGTTGCCACCGGCGTGAATCCTCGAATCTTGTTGAACTTGCTGATAAGGTGCCCTTCCCGCACTGGCGCACCCTGGTAAGTAAAAACTCGATTGCTGCTGGAATTCAAAATTTCATTCTGCCCGGACATCTCGTATAGGTTTATAGACTCTTGCTGGAATGTGTCGAGTGGCTGGTTGCTCCAAGGATTTGATTCACTAACAATGTAATGAGTTCTCGTCATGAGTTTTTGTGGACTTGAACCTTCGCATTTTTGCGCCACAGTCAAAAACCGCACCAACTTGCCGGCCGACATTCCGTCGCGTTCTGAAGGAAGCAAGTTCACGTGCCAATAGTTACCGCGAGCATCTTGAAGATGCCCCCAGGACGCTTCCATCCGATTATCAGTCCATTCGTTTTGCGAACTAGTCGCGCCGGTGCGTAAATCGGTGACATGAGTCGTCATATCGCCGCTTTTAAGCCAGACTCCCGCCATCCAGCTAGGAATCATGAACCATTCAATTGTGTAATGCTGTGCAGGTCTAGGGGGATCTGGACTGCGCTCTGCCGTCAGTCGGGCAACACCAAACGCCGGCTCATAAGATTGTTTGACGGCTGTTTGTGCCGTAAGCACTGGCGGACGAGCAACCGGTTTTACTACTGTTTCTGAAAGCTTCGGCAGAAAGGCAATTGGAGGAGCGGTCATCGTGCGCTCTGGCTTAAGCACGGGTTTTTGAACTTCTAACGCAGGAGCAATTGCCACTTTCTGCTTTTGCACATGCGGCTCAATAGACTCGTGTACTTGCGGTAGCAACTCCTGGTGCGAAACTCCTGCAAATAATTTGAATGGTGTGGCGGCTGCTGAAGAAGAAGAAGAAGAAGAAGAAGAAGAGCCGGAGGAGCTGGAAGAATAGGATGAAGCAGAAGGAGCAAACGTGCCCGCATCTTGAGCAGTCGCAATCCCGGCGCCTGCATTGGCTATAAGCAATGCAAGTAAAGATGTGATCAAATGGCGTCGCATACGGTGTGTTTCCAAGCTATCAAAGAGGGCGAAATCTAATATCCAAACCCGCCGGGTTCGTAATATAACAGGTGAAGTAAGCGCGTTGCGCTCTCGGGATTACAATATGCCCAGAATAGACAGCACCATAAAACTCAACGATGGACGAACTCTGGGCTACGCCACGTTCGGTGCTCCGAACGGGCGCGAGTTGCTTTATCTGCACGGCGGAATGTCGAGCCGATTGGATATAAATTTCGCAGATGAGATGCTGCATGATCTCAACGTCAAAGTAATTGCGCCGGACCGACCAGGCATAGGAATTTCAGATCGACAAATTGGACGCACCTTTAGCGACTGGGCGTCAGATACGAGGGAGCTTTTGCGTGTTCTAAATCTGAAAAATCTGCCTGTATTGGGTTGGTCGCTGGGGGGTCCTTATGCACTTGCATGTGGAGCGCTTCTTAGCGACAAGATCACTGTAGTTGGCACCATCGGTGGTGTCGGACCACTGGACTACAACGGCGCCGTTCAAGATTTAGGACTGCTAGAGGACAGAATCTTGCTCAGCTGGCCGGAAAGACTTTTGCACATTCTTTCGCCCGCCGGAATTCTTTTCAAGTTTTACTCACCATCAAAAATGAAGGACGAATTGCTGCGTGCCGTGAAAGAAGGACCAGACTACGAAATTATTAAGGACCTTTCCCTCGAAGAGGCCACGTCATTCACGTTCGAATCAATCAGCCAAGGATTCGAAGGGGTGCTGGATGATTACCTGGCAATGCGAAAGCCCTGGGGCTTCAATGTCGAGACTATGCAAATTGCAGTAAAAATGTGGCAAGGCACCCAAGATCATCTTTGTCCTGTCAGCGCGTCAAAAATCTTGGCGGCGCGTCTGCCGAAAGCAGAATTGATACTTAAGGAAGACAGCGGACATTTCGTTCTGCATCGCCATCTGGAAGAAGTAGTGACTACACTGCTGGCTGAAAGCGAAAAATAATTATTGATAATTGGGAAACAGATCAGTAGTCGGCCAGTCTTTGACATTGTTCAACACTTGCCTGATCGATTTGACTGCAGTCATAGGATTAGCATCTGTGCCGTCCGGAGAAGAACCGCCGTTGAACAACACACAAAAATCAGTATTGTTCGGCAAGTGAATAATTTGGCTGTGCACACCAGGCTTTCCACCGTTCTTGCTGAAGGTGACTCCCTGCGGAGTCATTCGCACAGTGTCCAAGCCTAGTCCGAAATGACTGCCATTGGGATTGTTTTTCATTGGTGGCGGTAATGGTGCTATGAGTTGTTGAAACGAATCATAGGAGATGCCTTGCATGCGAGTGCCGTCAATTGCGGTGAGGAACTTCACCATGTCGACGGCCGACGCCATCCAGTTACCAAAGTCCGGCATAAGGGGAACAGTGCGCTGACCACCAGGAATTACACGAGGTGGGTAACCCGCATATCGAGATGCTTGTCCACGAACAAGCCCTCTCGATTCTTCGCACATGTCGTGGATGCCTATTGAATTAAGCTGCTCTTGCAAATATTCTCCATATGGTCGTTGTGCAGCGACTTCGACAACATACTTGATCAAATTCCAGTCGCCGTTGGCGTATTTTGCTTGCGTACCAGGTTCATAATCAAGCGGCGTGGCTAGCAACACACGAATGGCTTCTGAAAATGGCAATCCATTTGGAGCAAGGCGCATGACTTCGTTGCCCGCTTTCACATATCCCGAGTCATCATTCCAACCAGCGGAGTGGTGCAGCAGTTGACGAATTGTAATCTGAGCCACTCGCGGGTCTGCGTTCATACCGCGCACTAAATTCGGACGACCGATGACGTTGTAGAAGGTGTCATCGAGGCGAAGTTTACCAGCCTCTACTAGACGCATTATTCCGAATGTAGAAATAGCTTTTGTGCAACTGGCTAAATTAAACAATGTGTTCGGGGTGACAGGCTCTTGAGTGCGCAAATTCGCAACGCCAAATCCTTTGGCATAAACCAGTTTTCCATTGTGAGCGACTGCCAGCGCTCCACCAGGTACGTAATATTGCTGCAGCGTTTGATTCATGATCGCATCTAGGTCTGCAAGACTTGCTGCGCGCGGCTCAGATGCGGATGCAGCACCTTCGTCTTCGTCTTCTTGCCCATAAGTAAAGTTAGAGTCTTCTGCAGTGCTTCCAGGCACAGAAGAAATTCCTGTCTCAGCCGCTTCACTTTGATTGAACGGGCCTCTTTGCTGCGCCCCGGAAAAACTTCCTTGAGCAAGCGCACTCGGCATAGTCGTCAACAGCGCCAACGAGATCGCTGAGACCACTCCTATAAGGTTGCGAAAAGCCCATCGTTTGCCTGCTTTAGCACTATGCATTATGAATTACCTGAGAGCCCGAAAGACAGCATAGTACAGGATTTACAGAATTTACGGAACACTTCCTCCGCCTTTTAATGTAGGCGGCACAGCTCTCATCAATGTGCTTACCTGACAGGAGGCGGAACAAAGAAGGTAGGCGGTTTGCTACTCTCATTCTTTTTGCCAGAACTGCCACCACTTTGTTTACTTAATGGCGGGGGCGTAAACGTCGGCAAGGCCACCGCATTTGGTGCACGCCTTGTTTTCGAAAGCGGAGGCGGAGTAAACATTGGGGGCGGAAGCTTTTCCTTCAATGGAGGCGGAGTAAACATCGGAGGTGCGATGTTACTATTGTCAGGCAATTTGGGTGGAGCAAACGTAGGTGGAGGCATAAACACCACTGGTGGTCCAGCTGGTGTAGACTCCGGGTTGGGTGTGAAAGTTATCGCCGGGTGCGCCGCGTAGAGCTTAGCCAGCGTCAACCTATCTCTTTTCGTTGGCAAACCGTTTTGCAATCCGTTGGAGCGAAAGTACATCAGGTCGTAAATTGAATTCGAATGATCAAGGCCAAGTGCGTGCCCAATTTCGTGCATGGTCACAGCGGCCATCTCGCCATCTTTCACATAAGCTCCTGGTATAAACGCATCAGTTGTACGAAGCTCTACAAGCGTGCTTCGAAAGTTATTATCTATAACCTCGGGAGTTGTTAACCCAGCAACTACCCGTAATTCTGAACTTGCATCCAAAGCGTTTGGCGTCCAGGTGACAATGATGTCAGCCTTGCTTTTGTCCTTCGTCACTTTGTAATTGATTTTCTTGCCGGAAGCCTCGCACCAAGTGTCCATCGCCTTCAAGACGTAATTGCGAAACACGGGTTTGTAACCTGGTGTGTTTGTGCCTGCACTCATGTAGATCTTGATTGGCATCTGTTGGTTTGACCATGTGAATAAATGGTCGTTCTTCTTAAGAATGTCGAGATAATCAGGAAGCTTATTATTAGGGCTGTTCTGCTTCTTTTTGTCTTGCGCCAATTCCGATATCAACTGCTGTGCATTAGCTCTCTGATTGCCATCTGTCTCCAGTGTCAAATAGCGCTGCAAGTACGAAATTGAATCGTCGAATTTTGCCATGTCCATGTAGGCGATTGCGACGTTGTAGATCACACTGGTGTCATTAGGGTCAAACGAAAGAGCTTTCTTGCCCTCGGAAACAGCGCGTGGGTAATTTCTAACTTTGCGATATGCAAAACAGAGGTTGCCGTGGATGCAACCGGAGTTTTGAGATGGATCGGCCGTTGCTGCGATCTCGAACAGTCTTATCGCTTCCCTGTACTTTCCGGCGCTGATATTCTCGCAACCGTCCTTTGTGCAAGTGTAGACTTTCACCGTGTTCATCATTTGCTCTGCTTCCGCGCGCGCGGTCGCATTGGGAGCATTGATATAGCGCTGAAGGCTGGATAAGCATAAATCGTAGCGCTTCATGTCGTTATAAACGAGCGCCATGATGTAAGTCGGATAGGGATCGTTCGGATCAAGCTTTTGAGCAAGCTGAGCCTGCTTAATCGCTTCCTTGGAATTCTTCAACTGCTGATAACTTTGCGCCAAGCTGAGATGAATACGACCAGAAAAGGTGGTCGGATCGTACGCTGCTGCCTGAGATAGAGCAGAGGCCGCCTGGGCGTAAGAGCCGGAGCGATACAGTTCGTACCCTTGAGCGTAGAGTTTGTACGCATTGCTCTCCGCCTGATAGTCAGCGGCGTCAGCAGGTGCGTGCGAGACAACCGTCGAAAGAAATGCCAGCAAAAACGACGCAGTAAAGACAGCAACCCAGACGTCGATAGCGAAACGGCGACGGACTTGATGGCGATTGCACGGTTTAAGAATTAGTTTCCTTTCTTGCAAAACTACCCTTCTCGATGCTTCAAACACTGATTTTCCCAGGCTTACCAGTTTCATAACTAGGATTTTCACTGGTACTGGGGGACTGTTTATCCTGTTTCTTAAGGTGATTTGACGGGTAGTATTACTCTTATGGTCGAAAGCCTGTGACCGTTCAGAAGCTTAAGGAATGATTGATTTCAGGGGGAGAAGATGTCGCAATCCGGTGGCGCAGTTCAAGCCGCAAAGAAGAAAGGTCAGGAGATGGTAAAAGCTCTTCTGGACCTGGTGATTCTGGCGCTTTTGTTGGCAGGTGCGGGATTCGGCGGCTACTTCTGGGGCTTGCACGAAAGGCTGGCTCCGATTCAAGAAGTCCCACCCGGCACGGCAAATGCACTGCAACCTTCCGCGGTGGCCGCAACTCCGGCACCAGTAAAGACAGTTACTGAACCAACAAAAACCGAGTCTGCGACTGCGGCACCCGCGAAATCCGGCAAGACAAAATATTGGATTACATCGTCGGGTGAGGATTACATCGGTTATTCGATCACTGTCAAAGTCAACGACAACCCGGTAGACAGTTTCTTCGGACCAGGAAAGAATGTCGATGTCTCCCGTTACGTCAACGCCGGCAACAACGAAATTTCTTTTGAAGCGAAAGCACTCGGCAAAGAGTACGACAAACACAAAAGCGATCCCAACGCGGTGCTGACTGTGCAGCTGGTAAAAGGTCCTCACGTGCAAGACGAGTTCAAGTCATCAGATGTGCTTGTGACCTACAAGCGAAACGCTTCCGAAAAAGAAGACTTCAACGACAGCGAAAACTTCACTGCGAAGTAAGCCATGAAAGCCAAAGGAATTTTCATTTCAGTACTACTGGTGATTGACACCTTCTTTGTGTCATACGCGGCCGGTTTTCATAGCAGACACGTACTTGTTGTAAATCCGAAGCTACCGCCTGTGGTGCAAAAGAAAGTGGAAGCAAAACCAATTTTGCCGACCAAGCCGGCTCCAAAATCTAATGCCAAGGATGGACACGGAAAGAAAGGATCTGTAGACAAGGCGCATGGCGCTAAGTCACACGATATAAAACACGACGCAAAATCTGCAGATACGTCTGCTAAGTCAGCGGCAAAAACAGCTGCTTCGTCAACTACAAAATCAGATTCAGGCGCAAAAGCATCAACAGGCAAGTCGACGCCAAAAGCTTCTGCAACAAAACCCTCGATGAAGAAAACAACAACGCCAAAACCAAGTCCAAAGCCGACGGCTAAGCCAGGTCCTGGCGCATAAGTTTTAGTGGCAAGAAAAAAAGGGCGTCTCTATGACGCCCCTTTTCAATCTTTTCGAACTTCAGTGTTTAGACTTTCGACTTAATTACGCAAACAGCCGTTGGGCGTTTTACGCGAAGTACGAGTGATTCATAAACACGGAAGCGATAGTTCATGTCGCTTGGTCCGAGATATGCAATTTGCAGATCTTCTGCCACGGCAATATCGAAGTTTTGCGCGCCGGTAGAAATCACGGCGGCTGTTCCCTTCTCAATCATCGGGCTCCAGTGAATTCCGTCCAAGCAGAGCTTGCTCAACTGATCAAGTTCTAGCGCAGGCGATTCCTTAACTGGCTTGAGCAACTGCTCATACATATCCAACGAGCAAACAAGCGCATAGGGGAAGTGATGATGAGCTGCAATCAACTTTGCGATCGCGGCGTACACATCTTTGACCGGCTCGTTAGGAACCTTCCAATCTCCACCTTGAATTTTTTGCGAACCAGGATAGTTAAACAATCCATTGATGCCGAGCTCTTTATTTCCGTTGAAGATCAAATCATCTTCAGCATCTCCAACCTGATGTGCTGCACGAACAGCGTTGGTGATGTCGATAGGAGCATGCATGTCTTGGCTCCATTTCACATCGCGCCAGTGCAACCAGAAATCTTTGTAGATAAGTGGAACGCGAACGTATGTTTCTTTCTCATGAGTTCCGATCGGATTTGTATCCGGTCTTCCTTCGAGGTCGACTTCAGCCGGCTCATCATCTTTGATTGTTTCCAGCGGCACGCTCTCCACTCCGGCACCCAGAGGTCCGAAAAGAGCGATCAAACGACGACCGACAACAGTGCGTCGTACTTCTTGCGCAGCAGCTTGTATCATGTCTGACGCTTGTTCGTTTGTCAGAGGTAATTCAACCAGCTTTTGGTGCATCTTCCACACAGTTATTCTCCTTGCGACCATAGAGGTCCGACAGTCCATTCTTTTTTGGTAGCACCACCGGTGCTGGGTTTTTCCTTTTGGTCGGAACGACCAGAACCACCGGAGTGACCCGAGTGTCCTTGCCCGGCTTGTCCAGAACCTTGCTCCGAACGTCCACCGTGCTGTTGCTTATCTTGTGATGAGGAGTATCCGCCGTGGCCACCATGCCCACCTTGCGAAGCTCCATGTCCACCATGTGCGGTACCACCTAAGCTGCCGCCACCGCCATGACCATGCGAAGCTCCGCTCGGTCTGGTTTGGTGCGTGCCAAAGTTTGATACCACTCCCGGCTTGCCACCACCATGAGGCGGCGCATCCGGACCTAACAATTCTGCTCGCCACTCAAGGTGTTCTTCCATAAAGTGATCGAGCAATTCACGTTTCAAATCAATAGACATAGCTTGTTCTTGCAGCATGCGCTGAATGAAGAAGCTGTGATCAAGCAGCTTTTGAGTCAAAAGAGTTGGACCAGCACCATGAATTTCTTCAAGCTTGGTGGTGTTTTCTTTTTCCTCTAAAAGGATATGCGCGAACATGCGCTGAGAAACATCGCCCGGTACGCCCGGATCATTGAGCACATGGAGGATTGTCTCCGTGTGATCAGCAATGTTGTGAAGGATTTCGGCAAGTGGTGTAGCCACGGCAGTTCTCTCATGACGGTTCTTGCATTCTCACAGGTATTGCCAAAGCGTGTAAAGCGACAGGCGGCAACCTGTGGCGTTTACAAGCGACGAAGTGCGCGCATTGTCGCAACCACGCTTGCAAAACTTGTCGGCGTTGTCTTTGAGAAATGAGAATCAGTTGCAATAAAGTGACAAAAACAGTCCAAAAACCAACTTTTCGATGACTTCAGCTGCAACAAACGGTTGAAAAACTCTGCGATAACCGGAATTTGCAAATAGGCGCGCGTTGCATTGAGAAGTCATTTTGCGCGCGCAACATATCTTAAAAGTCCCCGAGGGCAGGGCGCATGAGCGCCGCTACCCATCTTGAAAAGGTATTGAATTGAACAAATCAGTATTTGAGATCACCCACAGTTGTCATCAACCGGTGGATTCGATCTTCTTGGGCGTTCTGTGCGGAAGAGGCAATTCTCGTAGCCAGTGGACGTGCGGCCAACGTAGCGGTGATTCCCAGCGTATAAATAAGAGCAGCACCAGTCAAAACCTTGAAGTCTCCCTTTATGGCTGCCAGTGTACCTACACCCAGTCCAGTCATCAGAGACAGAGCATCTACCCACCCACGCGTTCTCTGCTCAAAAAGGGTAGTCTGGCTTCGATCGATGATCGAGTTAAGACCGCCGTCTTCAAAATCACTTTCAGGAACCGTAGCGTGCCGCACCAACAACTCTTTTGAATAGTGCGAATAGCGAGGCTTGTTCGAATAGCGATCACTGAGATAGTCAATGATCTGCAGTTCTTGATTGCTAAAGCTAGGATTGACCTTGCCGTTCTGAATTTCTTCAAGACTTAGAACACCATCACCATCGTGATCCAGTCGAGACTTATTTTCTACCATGAACTTCCGTGCGTCATCATAGAAATAGATGTCGCGGCCAGTGGTTTTATACAAAGAGCCAAACAAATCTATATCAGCTTTAGAAACACCACCAGACATTCCACCACTATCTAATCTTTCGAAATCAACGAAATTATCTTTCACTGATTTCAACGCATTGCGCTCACCATCACTGAAATATTGACCATTCATCTCGGCATCATTCGCCAATGAACTATCGATCTTGTCCATTGTCAGGTTTTGTGCAAAGTCATGTGTTGCCTTATTCGTTGCGCTTCTTAAATCATCCAAGAAGCGTTCATTTATAAAAGGTGCATTCGGCTCTGCCGCGACATCGTAATTTGACAGCGTCGTGTCAATATACTTTGTAGGAACATCAGGCACTTGCGGAATAAGAAACATAGAAAGACCTCATGCGTGTTTGAGCACTTGCTCAATGTGTTCGCAAATGTGGGTGAAAGAGGTTAGTTTTGTCTGCGATTTTGTCTGTGACAATAGAATAGATATCAACTCATGAAAAACACGTGAGAATCCGAAAACGCAAGCCAATTGGCACTTTGGACACTGAGGAGAAGCAGACAAAACCTGCCTAACCGCCAATCTAATGGGAATAGCGCAACACCCACTCAACCCCGGACGCATTGTCGGAATTGTTTTGCTTGCAGCAGGCGTTGCGCTAATAGATATTGAAGTCTTTCGACAAGTTCAGATTGCACTGACCTTGTTAGTCAAAACTATTTTTTGACTGGCAATACGTGAATTGCTTTGACCACCAATTCAACTTCGTCGCCGATTTTTAATCCCATTTCTTCTAATGATTCTGTTGTCAGCACCGAAGCCATGTGGGAAGGACTGGTGACATCAAATTTGACGAGCGACATAATGTCGCCGTTCTTTACCGAAGTTACCTTTGCAGTGATCTTGTTTCTTGCGCCGTAACTTGCCATGGTCAACACCTCAAGCGATTGTGGCTGTTTTAAACGGCACGCATCATATCATGCGGGCGCGCAGGGCAGGGCAATTAATTTGGCGCTTATCGTTTTCTGCGTGGATCGATTCGATCGTCGCCCAAGCCAAGCATTGTGTCGAATGTGTGGAATTTGAAACGGCTCACAAGGCGCTTGCAAAATTCAACGCCACGAACGCTATTGCCGAGTTCATCAAGCAAAGGAGACCAAACAGTTATTCCGCCGACATTTGGAATTGCAAGCATGATCGCACCAGACACCCCGCTCTTTGCAGGAATGCCGACAGTAAATGCAAACTCGCCAGAGAAATCGTACATTCCACAAGACAACATCAGCGAGAGGCAGTTTTTCACATGTCCTGGAGAAAACACTTGCACACCTGTGAGCGGACAGATGCCACCGTTTGCCAGAGTAGATGCAATTATCGCCATAGATTTTGTTGTTGTTTCTATTGAACAACACTGGAAGTAAAACTCGAGCACATCCAACAATTCAGCGTCCGGCGGAAATGCTTTCTTTTCTCGCATGAAATAACCAAGCGCGAAATTACGATCCGCTGTTTGACGCTCAGAAAGATAGACAGCGTTATTAAAACCGATCTTTTGACCGCCGGCAGCCGTCTTCCACTTCTCCATCACATAATCAAAACGGTCTGATGGAGCACCACCCTTTTTAATCAGCGCACCACACATGATGGCACCAGCATTTATCATTGGATTGTGCGGAAGACCTTTTGCATTCAACGTCAGTTCATTGAATGTTTTTCCGCTTGGTTCGCGCCCAACATAACTGTGCACGACATCTTCACCTTGCTCTTCCAAAGCAAGACAATAAGTCACTGGTTTTGAGCAAGACTGCACGCAAAAATAGTCATCGCAATCACCGACTGAAAATCGTTGACCATCGACAGTGCAAACAGACATCGCGAATTTTTCCGGATCAACTCTTTCGAGTTGAGGAATATAAGTCGGCAGTTTGCCCATGCGAATCGTGTTAACTTCATCAAAAATATCGGTCAGTTCTGCTGTAAAAGCCCGGAAGTCCGGAATGGCCAGATTGTCTGTTAAAGCTTGCTCGAACAGCCCAGGCGCTTGATCGGATAAAATTTGAAACTGCGCTTCGGAAATCTCCGAAGAACTGCCATTGAGCGCCTTAAACAGCGCTTTGACACGCGGGTCATCTTCAAGGATGCCGCGTTCTTTCAAACTCTCAAGAAGCGCCTCTCTCCTGACAATTCCTTCTTTGCTGAAAGACTTGAACAGAGTGGACCGCGAATCGGACATAGTAGCCTCCAAGATCTCCAATTATGGTATTCCAACCATCCGCCTTCATCAATCGCTGTTTAAGGGTTTTCATAGCCGTTTTCGCCGCTGCGTCGGTCTCTAGCGGCGTCGTCATCTATGCTCCGGCGTGCCAGGCAGAAGGCTTTCCGGGCAGAGGCAACCAGTACGATTGGAGTGCCGCGCTTCCTTACTACAATCTCGCCAACAAATACATGCAGCAAGAACGGTACGAGGACGCGATAAAGAAGTACCACGAAGCAATTGGGCGCTATGAGTATGACCCGGATTTCTTCAACAACCTCGGTGTAGCGCTGCGCAAGGTCGAGAATTTCGAAGCTGCCGAACAAGCATTCAAATCGGCGGCGGCGCTGAATGCGAAAGACTGGATGAGCTGGAGTAATCTGGCAAATTCGTATCTGAAGCAAGATCGCTTGGAAGAGACAATCAAAGCATTTGAGCAGTCGCTTAAGTGCAATCCACCACCCGAAGAAAAGCAAGCGATACTCAAAGACATTGCCGACATCAAGAAGATCTTGAGCGTTCGCAGTGGAGGTGTTGAACCACCGCCGAGCAACACACCGCCCGCCAGAATTATTAGTGGAAAAGCAGGCGCGAAAGCGAAAAGCGCAACAAAGCCCGCATCTGCTGACACAACTACAGTAAAGGGCGTGAGCGCAACCAGTCGCTCCAATTCAACCTTTGCGCCTGCTGGTCAAGCAAAACTTGCGCCCCTACAAAATCCCTCAAAGCCTCAAGTTCCATCAGGATTGGTTAAACAGCGAGCACGGGAGGCGGCCGTTCCAAAACAAAACGAAGAATTGAAGGGCACCGGGTGGGAAGACGTAGCGAAATAGAAACAGCGAAATAGAAATAGCAAAACAAGCGAAAGAGTATGACGGAAACAAGCAAAACAGCGACTGTAGACGAATCAAATCCGTGGACAACTAACGGGACGCGGCAGATTTATGAGAATCCATGGCTGCGTATTCGAGAGGATGCCGTTGTTCAACCAGACGGAAAGCCCGGCATTTATGGCGTCGTGCACTTTCGAAACAGAGCAATTGGTGCAATTCCAATTGACGAAGAAGGCTATACATATTTAGTAGGACAGTATCGCTACCCGCTCGGCATCTATTCATGGGAAATACCAGAAGGCGGATGCCCCGAAGGCGAAGACAATTTGGAAGCCGCAAAGCGAGAGCTGCTGGAGGAAACCGGTCTGACAGCATCGCACTGGGAATTGCTCGGGACTTCTCACTTATCGAATTCGGCAACCGATGAAGTTGCATTTTTGTATCTGGCCCAGGGTTTGAAGCAAGGACCGGCCCAACCTGAAGGAACTGAAAGGTTGAGCTTAAAGCGCGTGCCGTTTGAGACAGCCGTGGAGATGGTGATGGGCGGCGAGATCACGGATGCAATGTCAATGTTGGCGATCCTATTGTTGGCAAGAAAGCTGAAGAAATAAGCGCTTGAAATGTGCCAAAAATGGCGCGGTTTTAGACGGCTAAAACCCGGCAATGCTCGGCATGCAACAAAGCTTGACATCTTTCATGTTTTAAAGATGCTTTTGGAGTAAGATGTTTTGGCGCTCGAAGAAGCGCTTCATTTCCCCGTCGGGAGCAATCATCATGTCACAGGATCTAAAGAAAGCCCAATCAAAATCCAAAGATGTTTTGGATCTGATTGCAAAGCAAACGCTCTCAGAGAGTGAGCGTAAGCAGGTAACGGAAGATTCAGTTCAATATTGGAAAGAACACGTCAACGAAGGCTTTTTGCAATATCGCAAATCAGTCAGCACGGATTACACCGCAGTCGAATGGGAAGATGAAGGTGCCGTTTTCCGCGATATCCATGGAAAGGAATTCTTGGACATGCTCGGCGGATTCGGGATTTACAGCGTCGGTCACAGACATCCTGTTGTAGTAAAAGCTGTTCGTGATCAACTCGATAAACAAGCAATTCATTCACAAGAACTCATCGATCCGCTGCGCACATACCTTGCGCACCTGGTCGCCCTGATAACACCAGGCGATCTTAAGTATGCATTTTTCACCAACTCAGGAACCGAATCTATAGAAGGTTGCTTGAAGATGGCAATGCTTGCTACTGGCAGGCATCATTTTATCGGCACCATCGGTGGTTTCCACGGCAAGAGCTTGGGCTCACTTGGTGGCACATCGAAAGCTGTATTTAGAGAACCATTTTTGCCGTTGTTGAACTGGTCTCACGTTCCATTCGGCGACTTGCAAGCGCTGAAAGTCATCATGGAAAGCTGTGACTTTTCAGGTGATCGCGTAGCGGCATTTGTTGTAGAACCTATTCAAGGCGAAGGTGGTATCAACGTAGCACCACCCGGATACTTGAAGGCTGCAAGAGAACTTTGCGACAAGTATGGCGCAATGTTGATCTTTGACGAGATTCAATGCGGCATGGGTAGAACCGGCAAAATGTTCTATTGCGAATACGATGAAGTAACACCGGATTTGATGGCATTGGGCAAGGGTTTTGGCGGTGGCGTCATGCCAATTGGTGCATGTGTCGGCACAGAGAAAACCTGGGCTAAATACATTGAAAATCCATTCCTTCATACGACAACATTTGGCGGCAACCCGATGGCATGTGCCGCGGCAATTGCAACTATTTCAGTTTTGCTTAATGAAGGATTAGTGGATCAGGCGAAAGAAAAGGGCGATTACATGTTGCCCAAACTCAACGAAATCGCCAAGAAGTATCCCAAGGTTATGAGTGGTGCGCGCGGTGTCGGGTTGATGCTCGGCATGGAATTCACTAACAATGATCTTGGATACGCTGTTGCTAAAGAATTATTCGGACGCAATATCCTCATTTCCGGAACATACATTAACGCTCGCGTTTTACGCATAGAACCGCCACTGGTGATCACTTACGAGCAAATCGATCACTTCTTGAAAATGCTCGAAGAATCACTTCAAGCGGTCACGAAGGAACATCAGCTCGGTGAAGTCGTCGGAAGCAAAGCGTAGAGGCGACAATAGAGCAGATAAAATGGTGCATATAACCGCGCCAAGAGGCTGAAGACAATGAAGATAATTGCAGCGCTAGACGGATCACAACATTCGAGCGCAACTCTCAACTTCTTGCTTTCATATCATTGGCCGGCTGGCACATGGATCAAGTTAGTCCACGTATTGCCATGCGAGCGTGGACTAATGAAGTACGTGATGCATGCGTTCGGCAAGGAAAACGAATGCGATACGGAAAACGTTTCACTAATTCTGGCAGGTGTTGCTGAAGAGCTCGCCCGACAAATGCCAAACGTTTCAGTAAGCGCAGAAGTTTTAGCAGGAGATCCCGTTGATTCAATATTGTCCTTTGCCGGTACATTCCATCCTGATTTGATGGTGACCGGCTGCCGTAAGAAAACCGCGGTCGATACGATTTTATTGGGCAGCGTTTCGCAAAAACTGCTCGAAGGCATGTCGTGCCCAGTTGCAATTGTGCGTGGTGACTCTGCGCCGCTTGACGCTGATAAAGGATCAAATGTCCTTGTCGCGATCGATGACTCCGAGCACAGCGCAGCTGCAGTTGAGTGGTTGCAGTGGCAAGAATGGATGAAACAATCACACATTGCACTGCTTTCAGTCACGGAGCCATTACACCACTCTCCTATGGATGGAGTGAAGACAGCCTCAGACAACTTACTCACGTATCAGACTGACAAGATGCTCATCGAAAGTCTTTTGGATAAGTGGGGGACATTCCTTCAACAAGGCGGCAACGCACGCGAAATTACGCGAGGCACCGTCGATGGTATTCCGACAGAAACCATTTTAAAGGGAGCACACAACTGGCCTGCCCATATGATCATCATGGGCGCACAAGGTCGAACAGGATTAGCCAAGCTCGTACTTGGAAGTGTCTCGCAGCACATATCAACTCATGCCGACTGTACGGTATTGATCGTCAAAGGAATGGAATCCAAATACTACGATTTTGAGCGTTCAAAGATACTCGACTCGATGGTCTTGGACGATATTGCGGCCGAAAAGACAAAACCGGGACCAAGCGGAATACCCGCCACCAATTGGACAGGCTCCAGTGGACACGTGCCACCGACCGGCTTGTTCTAATTCAATACGGGAGCCGCATGCGACTCACTGCCAGGGAAGCGCATGCGGCTCCTCTACAAAGTTACGTGGACTAGTGGTTGTTTCTCACACGGCGTGCATACTTGTCTGCTTGCCCTCTGTGTCTGCGATTGATGTCTACAACGGTTGAATTAGTTTCTGAATTTGCGGGTAGTGAAAACAGATTCACGTCCGTCTGTTCTTGGCTTGTTACTGTTTGTCCAGCAAAAATTTGAGCGAGAACTTCAGCAGCATACTGGCACTCTTCATAAGAGTTCAAAGAAGAAGCCGAAATGCGAGCAGAACCGATTCCTTGAGCATGAGTATATCCAAGCTGCTTCAGCACATGTGACGGATGGCCACTGGAGCATGCAGAAACACTCGAAATGCAAATTCCAGCATCACTTGCAACGTTAACAAGTTCTTCTCCAATCGCATCAGCAACAATCACACTTACGTGCCCAGGAATTCTCTTTTCAGGATCAAGTGCACCAGTCAAAGTGACATTTGGAATTGCAGAGAATTTGTCCACAAAAACTTTTTGGATCGAACGCAGATGTTCGTAATTCGATTCGTATTCAAGCAATGCAGCTTCTGCAGCGGCACCCAACGCAACAACATTAGCGACCGATTCAGTCCCCGGAAATAAACCTTTTTCCTGTCCACCACCAAATACAATGGGCAGCAGCTCTACGCCTTCGCGAACATAAAGCGCACCGATTCCCTTTGGAGAATGAAGTTTATGTCCGGTAATGGAAAGAGTATCGACTCCAGTTATTGCTACGTCGATTTTCAACTTTCCTGCAGCCTGGACAGCATCGGTGTGGAAGAAAATGCCACGTTCTTTGGCGAGCCTTGCAATCTCTTCAATTGGCTGAATGGTGCCTACTTCGTTGTTTGCCCACATAATGGAAATTATGCTGGTCTCTTCTGTGATCAAACTGCGAACTTGATCAACGCTGATGAATCCCTCTGCATCAACTTCCAGAATGTCGACTTTCCAACCGCGCGATGCTAAATGTTTGGCAGGACCGAGTGCCGACGAATGTTCGATGCTAGTGGTAATGAGATGTCTGCCAAGTCCGCGCTCTTCTACGTAGCGCGCACGTCCCAGGATGCTGGCGTTATTGCTGTAGGTTCCGCTTGGCGTGAAATAAATTTCGTGAGGCTTGGCGCCGATAAGTTCTGCGACTTGTTTGCGCGCCTTGGTGATCGCTTGCTTCGACTGCTGTCCGAGAGTATGAATCGAACCGGGATTTCCAAACGCATCTCTTAAATATGGAAGCGCCGCTTCAAAAACTTCTTCACTAACGGGAGTGGTGGCGCTGTTGTCCAAATAAATCTTCGACATCGGTTTTCCTTTTTAGTATCGAGTTCAGCCGAACTGAAATCTCACCATCAATGTTGACCAAATCAATCAACTTTGTCCCATATTGCCATGAGACGACCGAAGATTCAATTATTGACTTCTCAAAAATTGAAAATTCGTTCGAATTCAAGCAGTCTTCAGCACTTGACTACTGTTGATAAGTATGGAAATTTTGAATCAACTAGAAAATCCGATTCCCATTTTGTCGAGAATTCGCAAAAGAAAACTAGGGCTTTCACCTGCATCGACTTTCTGAAGAGACTTAGTAACGGCGTTAACCGACATGCCTCTAATAGGTTCTGGCGGATAGGGAAATGGTTTATCTGTCACCATCTTTAGTGTCAGTAATTCGCTATCTCTAGAAAGCGCGAGATGCGCCATAATTTTTCCGGCAAGACGAGTGGTGCCTATGCCGTGTCCGGTATATCCGAGCCCATATACTACTCGGCCACCGTGAAGTGTTCCGAAGAACGGAGTCAACCGTGTGGTCGAAGCGATCGGTCCGCCCCAGCCATAGGGGAATTGCATGCCACTTAGATACGGGAAGTGTTTTGCAAAACTTTCTTTGAGGGTTTTATAGTGGTGCTCGGAGTGATCGCATGAAGCATCGACTTTGTTGGGCGGATAATAAACAGCCTCACTCGTTCCCCATAGAATCCGGTTGTCGGCCGTCAGACGATAGTAGTTGAAGAATGTTCTTCCATCGACCATGCCCTGCCGGTGGTGCCAACGAATTTGAGCTTTCTGCTCAGTAGTTAAAGGATCAGTGACCAGAATATAGTCATACAGAGGTATAAATCTCCACAATAATTCCGGCAGCAAGTGATGCGTGTATGCATCAGTAGCCATGATCACTTTCCTTGCTCGAATTTCTCCTCGCTCACAATGCAACACGCCGTCGCCCACTTCACGAACGCGCGTATTTTCATAAAGAACGACTCCAAGCCTCTTCATTTCAGAGACAATGCGATCAACCAACTTTATCGGATTAAGAGTGCCACCACCTGGAACAAACAATCCACCAAGATACAAAGGTGAATTCACTTCGCCCTGTATCTCTTCTTTGTTGAGCATTCGATAGCCGCTCAATCCAATGTCATTTGCCACTTCGAGATTGTGTTTGCAATCTTCTAGATGCCCGGGCTTCAAAGCAACTTGCAATTGCCCCGATCTTTCAAAATCGCAATCTACGGCAAACTCTTCCATCTCGGTGATGTTTTGCATCCCGATTTTCGCCAATCTTTCTGCTTCTGATTTTCCAAAATGCGAAATCGCCAAAGCGTGAGAATGGTCGATGGAATTACTTACTATCCCTGCGTTTCTGCCGCTGGCACCATAACCTGCCACAGAGCTTTCAACAACCACGACATGAGCGCTCGGCTCCAATTGTTTCAAAAATAAAGCGGTCCACAAGCCGGTGAATCCGCCACCAACAACTGCGTAGTCGGCATCGACCTTCTCAGACAAAGGAGCGGACGGCGTATAACCCTGGCGCGACGCCAGCCAATAGCAAGATTGCTCAACCGGTAGCATTAGGGGAGTCTATCACGAGACAAGTCGAAAAAAGCCGCCGAAAGAGCACAATAATCGGCTATTCTATGAACCCGCACCAGGCAATGCCGCCGGCGCAAGACATCGTAGATGTCCCTATTTCCGCTTCCGCGTTGAGATTGAGGTAGTTGCAAGAATGTTCCAAACGAGCCCGTCTTCTTTCGTCAAGGCAGTAACCACAAGTCTGACCGCCGCCATAATTGTCAGCTCGCCTATGTGGAGCGCGGCATCCGGTTGCGAACAGCACCAGAGTGTCGAACCCAGCAAAGCATTAAGTAGCTGGAGAGACAACAAACTAAAGCAAAGCATTCTTGACTTCGTCAATCGCGTCACCGATGCGCAAAGCAAAGACTTTGTGCCACCGGATGATCGAGTGGCGGTCTTCGACAACGATGGCACTTTGCTCTGCGAAAAACCTGCATTTATCCAAGTCATCTTTGCGCGTGACAGCGCTCTTGCCAGACAAGGAGAGCATCCGGAATGGAAAGATGATGCAGCTATCAAGCCCTTTCTCACGAGCGACGACAGCGCAATTGCGGGTTTGCGTGGCGCGGAAGCAACGAAATTGATAGCAGCCACGCAGAATGGAATGAGTTCGGAGGAATTGCCACCACTGGCAAGCAAGTGGATTACTGACGCAAAACACAAAAGATTCAATCGCCCGTTTGTACAATTGAAATATCAACCGATGGTGGAATTGCTTTCCTATCTGCGTGCCAATGGATTCAAGACTTATATTTGTTCTGGTGCTGGTGCGGATTTCATTCGGCTCTATTCCAAAGACTCATATGGAATTCCAGGCGAGCAAGTAATTGGCAGCAGCTTGAAACGCGAATTCATTCAAAAAGATGGACGCTCGGCAGTAGTCAGTCGTCCGGTTCTGCACGTTTATAACGTCGGTCCACACAAGCCGATCATGATTGACGAACACATCGGCAAACGTCCGCTTATTGCAGTAGGCAATTCAGATGGCGACATCGAGATGCTCACTTATTGCACTGATAGAAAGGGACCATCGCTCGGCATTCTATTGCATCACGACGATGAACAGCGTGAATACAAATATGACAAAGGTGCTGAGAAAGCACTGAAAGCAGCAAGCGAACGTGGCTGGACGGTAGTTAGTATCAAAGACGATTTCGAGAATGTATTCGGCAAATAGCTTATCGTCGCGCCATGCGCCGACGTCATAACAAAAAGGTAGACGCATGGCGTCACCCCTACAAAAACAACAGGGCGATGCATCGCATCGCCCTTACAGTTTACGAGTGCTTCAGTCGCTGCATCTGCTCTTTTGCAACTTTCAATATCTCATTCTTCTGTGGTGAGTCTGACGCCTGCGACATGACTTCGATCGTCTTGCGATAGTTTTCTTTGGCCTGACGATAGTTCATTTGCTGGAAGTATATGTTGGCGTTACCGAAATACGCAGCGCCTAATTGCGTCTGGACTTGCGCTACATACTGTCCACTTTGCGCCGACATAGCATTTGCCATCAGCCCTTTCTTCGGCTTCTTCAAATTCTCAACTGCGCGTCCGAGCGTTGTAATTGTGCGATCGTTCCAAATGAGAGCGTTTTTCATATCGCTTTCCATCTGATACGCGAACGATGCAATTGCGCAAGTTGGACCAAGAGTTTGATCGTTCTTGTCCGAACTACCGTTAAGTTGCCACTCTGCTTCAGCAACTTCAGCAGCTTCCTTGTATTTTCCACGCGATGCAAGGCTTTGCGCTAAAACCATGCTTGCCCAAGCTGAGCCAGACGGCATGATCTTTTGCATCTTTTGAGCCTTACGACTGATGTCTTCCATAGACTGCCAGGCATTAAGCTTTCCAGCGAGCAGCACGGAGCCTAGAACGGCTAACCATGCCAGTGAGCGAGCAACAATAAAAGTGAAAGCGAGAGCAACCGTCATCCAAATGCACGTCGCCCAATCGAGCGGATGCGCGTTCAACGCCTGGATAAACTTCGTGACGGAAAACGCCGTGCCACCGATGAGCAATAATCCTGCCAGCGCCTCAGCAGAATAAAAGAGAAGCATCGCGTACTTATCGCCTTGCTCATTACTCGGCGCAGTATTCACCGGGGGCGCCTGCATGTCCCCACCCAACTTCTTAACTCTCTGTTTCTCGCGGTTCTTTGTCATTTGCGGCACGAATTTGCTCCTAGCAGATCCTATATATACAGTTTCGCAAACTAAGAGCCATATTTGCCCAGTTATAAAGAGTCTTTCAACAATCCGAAAAACTGCCCCAATCCAAGGCACAATCGCCGTCCCCCTTATGGGCGCCGGTTCCTAAAGCATCTCTCAGGGAAAAATCGCCAAAAGAAGACGCTGGAATGGCTTAGACTTCCCTAATAGAGACCCGCGGTGAGACAAGAACTTGCCGGACCAACCTTCGAAGACACAATTAAAATCGCCCAAAATCGCCGTAATTGGTACGGCTTCGCGCGACACGATTCACTCAGAGGTGAATGGTGAGCGCAGCACATTCCACACTATAGGCGGCTCTGGACTGTATACGGCGCTTGCTTCGAATGTTTCTGGTGGTCGCGTAACGCTCATGGCTCCGCAGCCAGACAGCTTTACCGAGCCTTTCTTGCGTGTTTCACAGATGATTACCTGGAAGGGTCCGCAGGTCCGCGAGGCCGACCTACCTCGCCTGGAAATCATTCACCATGGCGATGGGCGCGCCACACTTTTGACTGCTGATTGGGGCGCCGAGGCGGAATTGACGCCTGACACAATTACCGGACCGCTCGATGAATTCGATGTCGTCCACATCGCCGCACTTAGTTCTGCGGTGAAACAAAAGGAGATGCTCGATCGTGTGCGCGCGCTTGGTGCAAAGACAGTCTCATGCGGAACATATTTTCGCCTGGTGAAAACGGCACCAGATGTAGTGCACGAGCTGGTGCAAAGCTGCGATTACTTTTTCATGAATCTCAACGAGTTCCAAACACTCTATCAGGGTGGGTTGCCTGAAAGCGGGCGTAGAAAAGCCCTGTTCGTAACTGAGAACAAAGGCGGTTGCTCCATCTACAGCCAGGGCGAGGCGTGGAAACTGCCGACAGAAGAAGTACAAGAAATAGATCCAACAGGAGCTGGCGATACCTTTTGCGGAGCAACAGTGACTGCAATGGCAGCCGGACTAGACGCCACGGACGCCGCGCTCGAAGGGATGATGCTTGCAGCGATCTGCGTCAAGTCGCCCGGACCTCAATTCATGATTGGATAATCCGTCCTTCCTAGGGCAGACGCATGCGGCTCCCTGGCAGGGCGGCACATGTGTCGCCCGTACGAAAGGGGGCGTTCACGGTCTCTTCACACCCTGTTTGATACTCTCTTCGCATGGACCTCATCTTCCCCGTATAAATCAACCGAAAAGCGTAGCAGCGCCGGAAGCAGCACACACATTGCTGCTGGCTGTCTGCATCCCGATATTGAATCGGCTTGCGCTTGGAAGAACCAAAACCTGTAGCAAGGGACACACTGCGTCGAGCTTCGGCTCGGCGCCGTGGCTATTTTCAGGGAATTTACCAGCAAATTTTCGAGCCATATTTCAACGCACGCAGTCGCTGCAAACGTCTATCTGACTTGAGTCGAAGTGTTTATCTAAATTTGACGCGTGGACGCCCATTTTTCTTGGGCAACGGGATGGAAGCTCTCAAGCATCTCTACGAGCTGTTCGGCTTCATCAGACACGATGATCATTTCGCGATGACGCTGAGGCACAAAACCCTGCTCGACCTGATAATCCATGAATTCAATCAATTTGTCGTAATAACCAGCAACGTTGAAAAGACCGAACGGCTTTTTGTGAATGCCCAGCTGTGCCCAGGTAATGACTTCGAACAGCTCTTCCAATGTGCCAAAACCGCCGGGCATCGCGATAAAACCATCGGAAAGCTCGCTCATTTGAGCCTTTCGTTCATGCATGGTTTGAACGATCTTGAGCTCAGTCAGCCCCTGGTGGGCGACTTCTTTATCCGCCAGGCATCGAGGAATAATGCCTATCGCCTTGGCACCGGCTGACATTGCGGCATCAGCGACTATTCCCATCAGTCCGACATGACCGCCGCCATAGACCAAATCAATATTCTTTTTTGCCAGGACCAAACCCAATTCACGCGCGCCGACGGCGTATTCCTGCTTTACACCTGGTGACGACCCGCAAAATACACAGACTCTCTGCATCCGGCTTAGCCCCTATATCCCCTCGCCGATGGTCCAGCGGGGTTTCTTCGAACTGTCTTACCCTAGAATTTTATCAACCGGGTGCCCCAAAATGACCACCGGCAGCCAAAACTGAAAACCTTTGAAAGGAAACGCAAAATGGGTCGGGCAAGGATTTGCGACGAAAATGCGCCAAAACCGCTCCCTCTCATGATCTGTAATCGAGAAGATGGTATCAATCTATCCACAATATACTCATTGAGATTTCGAGCAACAGGATACGGAGGTCGAAGATGGTTACGGCGACTACAAAGACAGAAATCGAACACGCAGCCTTTGAGTTGCCCAGCTTTTCAATCGACGCGATTAGAGCGGCGAAGCGAGTCACCCCGGCGCTCGGTCCGACCGATGTGCTTGTCAGGATGAGAGCCGCATCGCTTAATTACCGCGATATCCTTGTCGCCCTTGGCGTCTACAATAAAGGCATTCCGCTTCCGAGAATTCCTCTTTCTGACGGCGCCGGCGAAATTGTCGAAATCGGCTCGTCAGTCACACGCTTTAAAGTGGGCGACCGTGTTTCACCAAATTTCTTTGCAGACTGGTTGTCTGGTCCTATCAATGCGACCGTAAAATCATCTGATCTTGGTGGCACCAAAGATGGTGTCTTACGCGAGTATGCTGTTTTCAACGAAAGATCAGTCGTTCGCATTCCGGAGCATCTCAGCTTCCAGGAAGCGGCAACGCTTCCTTGTGCGGCACTTACAGCCTGGAACGGTCTGATCGAAAATGGTGGATTACGCGCTGGTGAAACAGTACTTGTGATGGGTACAGGCGGCGTTTCTGTCTTCGCTCTCCAATTAGCGATAATGAGTGGCGCGGAAGTTATTGCCACCACCAGCAGCGATGAGAAGATGAAACGCCTGCAAAAGATGGGCGCCTCTCACGTCATCAATTACAAGAAAACACCCGATTGGGAAAAAGAAGTAGTCAAATACACATGCGGTCGCGGAGTAGACCACGTTGTCGAAATCGGCGGCGCAGGCACATTGGCGAAGTCGGCTGTATCAGTGAAAGTGGGTGGACACATCAGTTTGATCGGCGTGCTTGCTGATGCAAAACAAAAGTCGGACTTCGAAATTTCATTATTGATGAAAGCAGTAAAGCTGCAAGGCGTTTTTGTCGGATCTGTAGAAATGTACGAACGCATGAATGCAGCCATCGCATTACACAAGTTGAAACCAGTCATCGACAAAACCTTCAAGGCATCACAAATTGTTGAAGCATTGAAGTATCAGCAAAGTGGCGCACACTTCGGCAAAATCGTAGTCACGATTTAGCGGTTCAAATAGCTGATCGAAACTTCGGGGTTGCCCTGTGCCGTAGCACCACCGGCGATGACAGTAATTTTGGCATTACCGGTCGGCATGTTAGGAACAATGGCGTTGATTATCTGCGGACTAGACGAAACTACAGGTGCAGGGTAGCGACCTATATAAACTCGATTTTCCTGTGGTGTAGCGGAAAAACCGCTGCCCCGAATTGTGATGGTTTGACCCGGCAGCAGGCTTACCGGATTTACAGAAGTAACCTTCGGTGATGGCAACACTTCCATCGGAAGCACATTGCTGCGCATCGATTGAATACCGACATACAAAGGAAACTGCCCTTCAGGCATATTCGGCGGCACGTAGACGCGCAACATTCTGCCGTTGGATTCAATTACTTGAAGTGGTGCAGGTCCCAGAACCACTTCATTCTCTGATGGGCGAACGCTAAAGCCCATACCTGAAAGAACCAATTGTGCCCCTGCCATAGTGACACGTGGATTCAACTTAGAAAGTTGTGGCGCACCAATCGAACGCAGTTCCCAAAAAAACTGTGCGCCTTGCCTGCCTACGCCTTCAAGGTGTATTCGGTTTCGCCCTGGAGCAAGCTGCGACGTCAAATCAACATAAATTTGAGCGCTGTTTAGAAAAGAATTTTCATCGCACAACAGGCGACCAAATTCTGAAGCGCCCGATTGCAGGTTGGTGTCACTGCCACCTTGCTGCAAAAACATCCGCATCCAGCTAAAGCCAGAAGCGTTGATCGAACCGTTCGTCAAAACGAGCGCCAGAGGTTTGTTCGCATACTCGCGCGACAGTTCAATCGCATCATCAAACGACTGAATGGATGTGCCACCATTCGCCGTATACGGACCTCCCGACGATATCACCACGCGGGGCAACTTCTTCAAGTCTTGCGCGTCGGCTGAAACGCCGGGAGTCGTAAACGTACAGATTAAGCAAACCAGGATAGCGAGGAATTGTTTCCCCACGTCTTATTCCTAATATCCGCCGAACAACTGCTGTCCGCCGTTGAATCCCATACCGCCCATGTTGTAGTTTGCACCACCACCACGCGGCGGATACCACGAAGCTGCACCCATTTCGGTTTGCATTTCGTTGAAGTAATTCATCGACATTTGTTGTTTGAATTTCGTATCAGAACGAGCATCATTGGCAGCTTCTCTAACAGCTCCAATATCGTTGCTCATGTTTGCCATTGTCGTCTGCTGTGTTTGTTCAAGTCTGGCAATTCTTGCTTGCAAGCTGCGGATGATTTGCAAATCGCGAGCACGTTGCGCTTGGTCTGCTTGCAGCCATCTGCGCAGAGTTTGAACTTGCGTATCGGCGTCTGCCTTCTTGGCGCCTTTGAGTTTTTCGACTTCAGCAATTCTTTTTTCTGCGTACAAACGATATTGCTGATTTTTTGCAGCGTCCATATTCGCTACATTCTCAGCGCTCTGCTCTTGCATTTCGAGGTCCCGCAATTGAGACTCGTTGAGGCGGAGCATGTCACCATCGTCGCTGAAAGCGGCTTGGTCAGCTTGTGTTTCGCCTTGGGCATAAGCGGACAACGTTATCGCGCAGCTACTTGCCAGTGCCAAAGAGAAGCTGGTTGCCAGCAATTTTGTAAATGAGAAGCGCATACTAAATACTCCTTGAATCTCGGCGTTTAATCTTCTTGCCGCCTACGGTGTCACATTATCCCATTTGTGCGGCGTGTTCTGTGTTTCCAGGTTGGTCTTTGTTGTAATTACAGTATTAACTCTCAAGGCTGAGGGATTTGTGAGGACTGAAAACGCCACCTGACAAGGCGATTCTGTAGCTTTTTATCGGTAAAAATAGCCGGAAAGCTCCAAAGCTGGTACGCTTTACGGCCTGATATGTGTCGGTCAATTTTCAAGGTGCAGTCACTATGACACTCAACCATAAATTTGCTTCTCTAATACTAGCCGTTTCTTTCGGTGCAGCCGCGCTCTCCATGCCGGCAAGTGCTGAAAATGTTCCCAGCGTGCCGCTTTCCATGGAAGAAATTCAGGCAAAGCGCAAAGAAGCGCGCGAAACACTAATGGTTCCTTCGCTCGAAGGTATCCGTGGCATTGCCTACCGCGTTGTCGGATATAAGAATTTCGAGCCGCTAGAAAGCGAACTGGGTGGCATCTTGAAGCAAACCGGCGTACCGCTTTTCGTCGCCACCGGACTGAAGCCGGGCGACGGTCCTGTGGACGCCATCCTGCAAATCACCTTCTATAAAACGGCAAGTCACACAATCGCTGAACTCTCGGTAAGACAATGGGTAAGCCTCTTGCGCGATCCTAAGTCGAAAGTCCAAGCTGTCACTTACAGCGACAAAGTCTTCCTGGCAGCTCACGAACCTAAAGAAGCTGTGACCAAGCTGGGACAAGACTTTACTCGCGACTTCTTGAAGGCGAATGCCGGAAAGTCCACTGCCAAGGAAGGAAAGGGCAACAAGCGCGAAGCTTCCGACAGCAAAAAAGAGAAGAAAAGCGCTAAGAAATAGCGCCGAGCCTGTCGGCTCAACTTAAGCAATTAGCATTGGGTGGGCTTTAACCGGTTCACCCAATGTTCTTTTCTACTTAATACAATGAAGTCTATGTACTAGCAGCTGAGAGCAGCGAAAAATAAAAACGAGATCAAGTCGAATAGAGAATGCCGGAATCTGACATCTTAATTTCATTGGACAAAGTGTCAAAGTGCTACAAAGCTCACAACATTGATGCCGTGAGAGATGTGTCAATTGACATCCGTGCCGGCGAGTTTGTGGCAATTATGGGACCAAGCGGTTGCGGCAAAAGCACCTTGCTCAACCTCATTGGCGCAATTGATAGACCAGATTCCGGTACTATTGTTTTTGACGGACAAACTGTAAATCAGCTCGACGACGAAGCATTGACGCGCATACGCGGCGAGAAAATCGGATTCGTTTTTCAATCATTCAATCTTTTGCCGACATTCTCTGTGATGGAAAACATCATGGTGCCGATCGAACTCAACAAGAGCAAAATTCAATCTGCTGAAAAGCGAGCGAAAGAACTTTTGCAAAAGGTCGGACTTGAAAGCAGGGCGCACTTCTTTCCCTCGCAATTATCGGGCGGTGAGATGCAGAGAGTTGCCATCGCTCGAGCATTGATTCACGAACCACGCCTTTTGGTGGCAGACGAGCCAACAGGCAATTTAGATACGCAAAATGGTGAAAACATTTTGCAACTGATCAAAGAATTCAATCACGATTTCAAACTGGCGATCATCATGGCGACGCACAGTAAAGAGGCGAGCCAAACAGCTGATCGCCTGCTGCAAATGCGCGACGGTATTCTGGTATCAAGCGAGAGCAATTAGCCATGTCCGCTTTTCGTCTGTTTTATGCATTTGTCATTCGCGATTTGATCTCCAGTTGGCGACGAACAGCCATTACTGTCACTGGTATCGCCCTTGGTGTTTGCGTTTTTCTGGCAATCAGCCTGGCAAACGAAACGGCCTTGGGAGAATTTAAAGAAACTGTCGACCTGGTTTCTGGTAAGGCGAATCTGGAGATTCGTCCGTCAGCAGGTAATTACATCGATCAATCGGTACTCGCCACACTGGCGCCGCTGGGCAGAGAAGGTGTGGCATATACGCCTTTGCTGCAAGCAAATGCTGTTGCTGTAGGTGGTGATAATCCTCTAGTTCAAGTCAACGGCATTGACACGCTGGCTCCGGCAGAATTCGTCCAAACCAAAACAGAAAACTCCGACAAAGAAGAATCTTCTGCTTCAAAAGATGCACGACTTTCGACGAGCGATCAGCCGGCAGAAAAAAAGGCTAATGAGAGTTCGAACAGCTCGAAAGCGGATAGCAAAAGCACGACGTCAAGTTCACTTATCGAATTCGGAACAGCCCTCATTGGAGAAAAACTCGCTGAGGATTTGAAGCTTGAAAAAGGCGGCGAACTGGCGTTATCTGTCAATGACAAGATAGTAAAACTCAACGTCATAGGTGTTCTTAAATCAAAAGGACTAGGAAAGTCCTTCAACGGACAAGTTGTTGTCGTTGACTTGGTAACGGCTCAAGACCTCTTCGAATTGCCGGGAAAAATCACGCAAGTAGAACTCATTGTTCCGGAAGCCATTTACGCAGATGTCCAAGAACACCTGTCGAAAAACATTACCCAAGCGGTCACAGTTGATACACCCTCTGCTCGGGCACGAACAGTTGAGAAAATGACTCGTTCATTTCAATACAATTTGACCGCGCTCGCATTCATCGCGCTGATTGTAGGCATGTTTCTCATCTACAACACGATGACAATTTCGATAGTCAGGCGGCGAGAAGAGATTGGCATCTTAAGAACACTGGGTGCCAACAAATGGAAGATCGCAACCCTCTTTCTGTCCGAAGCTTTGTTCTTCGGTATTGCCGGTTCACTACTTGGCGTCGCTGCAGGAGTAATGTTATCCGACAGCGCGCTGACAGCAATAGCAGGGACTATCGAGCATTTTTATTTCAGTCATCCACTCGGCTCCTCGACTATTGATCCGATGACTCTTCTAAAAGCATTCGGCATTGGAGTCGCGCTGACGATAATCGCTTCGATTCCACCCATCTTCGAAGCGACCTCAGTTGCTCCGGCTGAAGCGGCTCGAAAAGGCTCTTACGAATCGAGAATTGTGCATTCAACAAGAGGACTGCTTCTTGCTGGAGGTGTAGTTTATTTACTGGGTGGTTTGGCCACATTCGGAAAACCTATCGCAGGATTTCCGTTTTTTGGATACGCTGCTGCATTCGCAGCAATTATCGGAACCGCCCTGTTCACACCATTCGCACTCAATATCGCCTTTTCTGCAGTCAACCAGAACAAAACAATAAAATCACTTCTGGGAGTCGAGGGCACCATTTCGTTGCGTGCGCTGGGTGGTGCCCCCGGAAGAACTGCCGTCGCAGTAGCAAGCCTCATGGTGGGCATCTCGATGATGATCAGTCTTGCCATCATGATTTCAAGTTTTCGCAGCACGGTTGTAGCTTGGGTAGAACAAACTTTGAAAGCCGACTTATACATTCAGTCTCAATCTCGCGCCGAAGGTAATCGCGAAGGAAAGATCGACTTGAGAACAGCTGACATAATTCGAGACGTACCGGGTGTTGCGGCTGTGGATGGCTTTGTGGAACATCGCACAATGGTTAATGGAGAACCTGTGCTTGTCGGGGCTGGCGAATTTGACGTACTGAAAAAATACGGTCGCCTCAGACTAGTAAACGGTCAGAAAGGCAGTGCTCTCATCGCCGCGATGGGTGCCGATGACTGCGTGATCTCGGAAACATTCTCTGTCAGGCGCGGTATTAATATTGGTGACACTATCGAAATTCCCACCTTGCACGGTTTGCTACCACTAAAGGTGGCGGGAGTTTATTACGATTACTCCAGCGACTTGGGATACATCATCATCGACCGCAAACAGTACTTGAAGAATTTTAGTGATACCAAGCTAACAAGCATCGCTGTTTTCCTTATGCCGAAAGCAGATGCAGAAGTAGTCCGCAAAGATTGCCTTGCGCGGTTAAAAGGCAATTCTCTGGTTCTTATTCGAAACAATCAAGAGTTAAGAACAGAAGCAATGAGAGTGTTTGATAGAACATTTTCGGTCACCTACGCACTGCACACGATCGCAATAGCGGTGGCATTGCTTTCAGTTATGAACGCACTTCTTGCATTGACCCATGAATCGAGAAGAGAGTTTGCCATTCTTCGTTATCTAGGCGCTACACGCGCTCAGCTGAGAAAAGTGGTGCTTTCTCAGGCTGTCATCCTCGGAGCATGCGGAAGTGTCGCAGGCATTTGCGTTGGCTATGTACTTTCACTACTGCTGGTGAATGTCATCAACAGACAGTCGTTTGGATGGACGATTCAGATGATGATTCCATGGGATTTCATTTTGCAATCGTCCGCGCTCGTGATCGTTGCTGCATTGGCGGCAGGAATTATACCTGCCAACGAAGCTGGCCGGACGAAAGCAGCAGAATTTATTAGAAGTGAGTAGGATGAAGGTGTCTAAAAGTGGAACTTAAAATGTTTTCCCATAAACCTATAACAATGCACGCAAAGACGTTTATCCTTGGAAGTTTCGCAACAGCTACCCTCATGCTTCCACTTTTCACCGTTTGCGGCCCAATCGCCCAAGCCGAGGAAATCGACAAGTTTTACAAGAAAGCGCTACCGGGCTACAAATTCGCATTCCCGCGAGACCATGCATCACATGAAGACTTCAAAACCGAGTGGTGGTATTACACGGGACATCTGAAGAGCGAAGACGGAAAGAGATATGGATACGAATTGACCTTTTTCAGAAGTGGAGTATCACCTTCAGAGAAAATTCAGGCAAAACGCAAGGAACGGTCAAACGTTTATCTCGCACACTTCGCAGTCAGCGATATCAACAACAAAAAATTCCACTTCTTCGAGAAGCTTACGCGAAGTGGTCTCTCCCTGGGCACCGCCAGTAGTTCTGTGCTGCACATATACAACGACGGCTGGCGGGTGGACGAAGCCGGAGAAGCGATGATGCTCAGTGCAGATGCGGAAAAGACAGGAATTAAGTTACTTTTGAGTTCTAAAAAACCTCCGGTGATTCACGGCAAAGATGGTGTCAGCCAAAAGGCAGATTGTGTCGGTTGTGCCTCGCATTATTATTCACTGACCCGGATGGACACAAAGGGATTGCTGTTTATCGACGGACAGGAAAAGAGAGTTACCGGCACTTCGTGGATGGATCATGAGTTTGGTTCAAACCAGTTGACAGAAGAGCAAATCGGTTGGGATTGGTACAGCTTGCAACTCAGCGATAATTCAGAACTTATGCTTTACATCATGAGAAAGAAAGATGGAAGCATCGACAAGAATTCTAGTGGCACCATAATCGGTGCGGACGGCAAAACAGAGCACTTGGCTCTTTCACAATTCAAAATTCGCTCCAAATCAAAGTGGCTCAGCCCCAAGAGCAAAGGAAACTATCCACTGAATTGGGAAGTTGAAATCCCTTCGAAACAAATCAAATTACAGGTGATTGCAGACTTTGATGATCAGGAGCTCGTAACAAAACGTTCAACAGACGTCACCTATTGGGAGGGCGCATCAAGCATTACCGGCACCAAAATGGGTAAACCCATATCAGGCGAAGGATATGTAGAGATGACGGGATATTCGGAGACTTTCAAAAAGAAAATTTAGCCCTGGGAACGCCGGCGGCTCGCCGGCTCTTTAGTGGGAGCGCCGGAATCCTGCCGGTACTTGGATCGGAAATTGATCAAACCAAACATAATCACCATCCAACCCGATAAGCTGTGGCAAATCACATTACGATTTCCACCTGTCATTGGGATGGAAACCAACTGCTGGCTGTTGAATGGCGAAGACGGTCTAACTCTAATTGACTGTGGTTGTTCATCGCATGGCGAAGAAATAATAACTGCCAGTCGTGATTTCGGAGAAATAAAGAGAATCATCATCACACATGGACATCCAGACCATGCTGGAGCAGCCGCGGCAATTTCAAGAGCGCTAAACATACCTGTCTTCGCACATGAAGAAGAGATCGGCTTTCTAAAAGGCACTAAGGCAGTTAGCGCTGAAGTTGGTTCTCTCATCTGCAGATGCATTCTGTGGATCGGTGATAGAACGGGATTTGTTATTCCAAAGGTTGAAAACTGTTTACCACTTCAAGATCAGCAAGAACTAGCAGATATAAAGATTATCCATACTCCAGGTCATACGCCTGGCAGCATTAGTCTGTTCGACCCTATGACACGCGCACTTTTTTGCGGTGACAATTTACACACCATGTTTCGCAAACCCGTTATGGGACATGAGTGGTTCACTCTGAATAAAGCGACCAGAGATAGCTGTCTTCAAAAGTATCAAAACCTTGATGTCACACGTTTACTTGCTGGTCACGGAAAGCCCTATGAATCGAGAGCTTTGCCGGTAGAGCTGAAAGCTATAATGGACAAAACAATTAGGTAAGATTGCTAAAAATGAAGAGTCCAAATTCAAAAGTCCTTGTTATTTCCATCCTAGTCGTCAACACCATTCTCGGTGGTTACCTTCTGATACACGACATGAATAACAAAAGCGGTGACATAAATACTGAAATTCAGAGATATGAGGAAATTCAAAGACGTGTCCTTGATAGCAACTGCCCGAAGTGCGGCGGACAGTTCGAAAATGGCTTTTTGCTTGATAGATCGAGATCATCCGTTCATGTAACAACCTGGGTACAAGGCAGTCCCAAGGTGGACGGCGCCGGAGTGAATGAAGAGCCCGCATCACCTGTTGTGACTAAGCGCTGCAAGGCATGCGGCTTTTTAGAATCATACGCAAAATAAGTGTCACGGAGGAGCGACGCCATGCGTCGCCCGTTTTGACTGCAGTGCACCTTCAAGAAAGTAATCTCCGAGAGATGGATTCGAACCACCGTTCCAACGTTCAAAGCGTCGTGTCCTACCATTAGACGACCTCGGATTATGGTGCCCGGCAGTGGATTTGAACCACTAACCTCTTGTTTCTAAGACAAGCGTCTCTGCCGATTGGACTACCCGGGCATATGGTGGGAGCGGCTGGATTTGCACCAGCGAAGCCTTGCGGCGTCTGCTTTACAGGCAGGTGGCTTTGTCTACTCACCCACACTCCCAAACTGGTTCTGAAAGTTCTCTTTTTAGGAGGGCGCGTGCAACGCGCCCCCACGATCTAAGTTGGTCTGGGCGGGACGTGCTGCCCGTCCGGCCTCTCGCTTCCAAAACGAGCGCTCTGCTGCTGAGCTACGCCCAGATATGGGGGATTGGACGGGAATCGAACCCGTGTCTTCGGTCTCACAAACCAATGTCCTAGCCGCTGGACGACCTATCCCATGGCGATGCTGGGGGGAATTGAACCCCCGGCTTCTGCGCTGACAACGCAGCACTCTGTCCACTGAGTTACAGCACCACGTGCTCACTTCCGCTTTCGCGGAAGTAAACTCCGAAGTTAGTGCAACAGCTGAAAACGCTACGAATGTTGCCGCTGTTGCGTAGAACAGAGCATCAAATGCGAAAAAGCATGCTGCGAACGCACAAAACGCTGCAACGCCCGCAATGTGCGCGGCAATTGCTTGAATATTGGCGTTTGAAAACTTAGCTAAAAAGTCGATGTTGAAGATAAAGATATTCATGATCGTGCACTACTCCTAAATTTGCTTCCAGCACAAGATGCAGCCCCTGCGGCTGCTTTCTATAATCTTGTTGTTGGAGGAGTGTGCGAAACACGTCGATCACCTTTGGTTATCTATTCTCTTCAAGCACAGATCTAATAGAGATTTATAGAGATCTGTACTGACGAATGAGGCGGCACATTGCCGCCCGTCTTTCCAGTCTATACACCGCCATCCGTTTTTGTCAACGGGGAATTTCCTCATCGCCTGCACAGCGAGCGGCTTTATATCTAGATCTCTAAGACGAAAATTACTTGTATGAACTGAGATACAAATTCAGATCACTAGGTAATTGAATCTTCTCGCTTTGAAATGTTCCCGCTAGCGGCCTAACTTGTGTCTGCCGATTTTTGTTTCCAAAATCTGGTTAACTCGTTACCTTGGCAGAAGCCTTCTTCAGCGCTTGTTCAAAATCTTCAATAAGGTCTTCAGTTGCTTCTATTCCTGTAGAAAAACGAATCAAAGAATCACTGATACCAATGCTCTTTCTATCGTCCTTGCTCAGTCCAAGATGCGAGGTTGTCGCCGGGCGAGTAATCAAACTTTCCACGCCTCCTAGACTTGGCGCGGAAATCGGATAGTGAAGTGCTTTGAGAAATCTATCTGCAATCGCTGCATTTTCCTCTTTAAGTACAAAACTAAGCATGCCACCAAAACCATCGAACCATTTCGCAGCACGCGCATGCGCCGGATGACTTTCCAAACCTGGATAATTTACTTTGCCAATTGCAGAATGTTTCTCCAAATACCGTGCGATTTTCAATGCACTTTCATTTTGATGTCGAACTCTAAGTGCGAGCGTTTTCATACCTCTATGCAGGAGAAACGCAGCATGAGGGTCCATGGTGCCACCAAGATGATTTAGTTTTCTGGTGATGTTTTTCACCAATGTTGCTTTACCGATACAGGCACCGCCGACAATATCAGAGTGTCCATTCAAATATTTGGTGCAACTATGCACTGAAAGATCAAAACCCATTTCTGCTGGTCGAAAGTTGATCGGGCTGGCGAATGTATTGTCGACAATTGAAATTATCTTGTGATTGCGTGCAAACTCGACTATTGCAGCGAGTTCTGGCACATCCATAAGCGGATTGGCAATCGTCTCGACATAGATAGCTTTTGTCTCTTTTCGAATTTTCTTTTCCCATGATGCGGGATCACTTGCGTCGATGAAATCGTATTTAATTCCTAAATCAGGGAGATCTTTGGTGACGAAATCATGAGTGCCACCATAGAGGCAATCTTGAAGCAAAATATGATCGCCTTCTCTGAGAATACTGAGCAGCGCAGTCGAGATTGCAGCCATTCCGCTCGCGGCTACCATCGCAGCTTCCGCACCTTCGATTGCTGCAAGTTTTTCTCCCAGAACGATGTGATTAGGGGTGTTGTTGAGTCGAATGTAGCGAATATCGTGATAGTTATCTTCACCACCATACTCATAAGTGGCGGACTGGAAGATTGGCAAGTTGACTGCACCAGCAACGCGTGGGCGCAACTCTCCAGCGTGAATCAACTTTGTTTCGACTCTCTTTGAGCTGGTCACGAAATTCTCTCCTAAGTTAAAAGGGCGATGCCGTGCACCGCCCTCGTATTTTAAACTGTCTCCCAATCGGGAGTCACTACTTGCCTTTCTTGATCTGCCCTTTCACTGAAGGACGGGCAATCGGAGCAGCCGGCTTGCCGCTTTTGCTGTGTTCGATTGTCTTGCGCTCGATTTCGAGCAGATCGTACTCTTGCCTTAAGCGACCAAACATACCCGCGATTTCACGTTCGCGGCGATCGCGCTCTCCCGATTTCACAACAAGTGCGTCAGCGGTGCCTTGCATATTCTCCAACTCTCGCAATCTGCCCTCTTCTTGACGAAGCTGACCTTCTGCTCGTAACGCGCGCATTTGATCACTTCTCAGTTGTCCAGCGATACTGTTCGCCTCTGCGACACTTCCAGCCATTGGTGGGCACAATCTGGGTGGTGGGATGTTGTTGAGATGATACGCAGTGCAGTGCATCTCGTACTTCTTGTGCAGCTCGTCAAAAGCTGCTCTTGCTGCGTGACACTCCCCAATTTGAGACTTGAACAAATTGTAGTGCTTGTTGTAATCCGCGGCGTGAATTTTGAATTGCTCAACATCAACATTGTATTGACGCATTGCTTGCTGCAATTGAGGACCTTTCAATCTGATCAATGGAATATTCGGCATCGTATTGGTTTGCAACGTCGATGCGCGTCCAGTCAGCTTTTCGTCTTTATCGCCGATTTTTGCATCGACTGGCTTTGCATCTCCTGCCTTCGCATCTCCGGGCTTTACGTCGCCTAATTGTGCTTCGGCAGGGGTAACAGTTGCGTTGGTCGGTGTTGCACTCGGCGGCGCTGTAGACGCATCACCCGCGGTACCAGCAGATTTTTCACTTGACGCAGCAGGTGCAGGCAAATCGCTTGTGGTTTTTATTTCTGCTGATGGTTTATTATCACTAGCCGACTGTTGAGCAATCAAAACGAGATGTTCTGCTTTCAGCTTCGCTGCTTCGCTTTGAAGCTTGTGCGCTTCTTTCTGAAGTTTTTCAGCTTCTGCAATCTGAGCGTTCATTCTGGTGCTCAGATCACGCCCTTTCAAAATAAAAGCATCTGCAGCATCCTTGATTTCCCGTGCTGTTTCGAGCCGACCCGGTTGCAGTTTGCGATAAGTATCGTCATCAAGAGCGGCACCGACCGCAGATGCCTTCGAGCAGCAGCTCTGGGATGTTGCATTCGCTGATTGAGTTCGACACGTCGCATGAATCTCATTACTAGAGCTCATTGCCGCCAATGACAGCGCCATCGCCAAAGGCGGCGCAATAATCATCGACAAAGCGACAGCCGGCATTCTTTTCATTGTCCGTTCTCCATAGGCGCAGCTTTCTTTAGTGAATTGAATCATGTTGGTAAGTTATTTTGCACCTCCAGGCGCAAGTTACCAATCGCCAAAATGATGGTAAGCACGGGGGTCACGACGTACGACTGGCTTCGCAGGAGGTGCCGGTTTGAAATTGGCTTTGCTCGGAGTGGCAAATCCCATGCCATTGAGCGCCTCTCTTATCGGATTGGCAGACTTCAAATTCAGGTCCGACAACAGCCCCGCCCTTGCTCGAAGTTCCAGCGGCTTATCCTCGCCGGGCACATCGTCCCGCTCCGGAGAGCCATAAAAGCGCACATACAGGTTCGTCCCCAGTGCTCGCAATTTGGCATTGCCGGGCTTGTGGCTGGGATCAGCAATCAGCAACTTCAGATTGTTTGCCGACTTTTGAATTTCCGCCGCCCTACGTACCCCTTCCATGCGCGCCAGTGCGGCTTCTCGCATGGCATCATTGCGATGCCAACTGTTCTGGATATAGCTTCGACCGCTGACCTCCTCATCGGGTCGGTAATACCAACGCCTGTAGCGATTGGGGTTGGTTTCAACCCGCATATTCAATCTTTCGGCGGCAAGCCTCATGCGTTCGGTCGCAGTCCGTTCCGAAGCTGAGCGAATCCGACTTTTGGCGTCAGCCGATTGCGCATTTAACAGGCGCAGCGCCTGCTGGACAATCATTGGGTCATCGGCAACGACTTTGCGGCGCTCTCTATCCGTGGCGAGGTCCAACACAGCCTGCTTTGCCAGGCGACCTTCCTTGCTGAAGGGATTGAGGCGAAAGCAATACTCGAATTCAGCCTTTGCAGCCTCATACTCCCGCAACTGCTCAAGCGTACGGGCTAAGTAGAAGTGAGGCTTCCAATTCATCGGATCTTTCGCGCAAGCCTCTTCGAAGAACATGGCTGCGGTATGGAATCGCTTGTAGTAATACTGCTCGACACCGTCCTCCAGCGCCCCTGCAATAGCTCGGGGAATAGCAACGACAGATCCCACACAAAACAAGAGCGTTACGCAGATAATGCGCAGCGCAGTCACCGATTTCTTCATTTCCGACCGGAGAGGCACGCAGACTCCAGGTTTGAGGATATTTCCAGATATATTACCTTAATTCATACCACTGCGCTTGACAACTTAATGTTTTGAATCTGATAACACCTGTCGCGACGGCAAAAAGCGGCAAATCTGAGTAAAAACGGATAATAATGAGTGGTTGTTCCTTGCTTATAGCTGTTGCCCGGGTTTTTCGATGTTTAGCGGCGTTCCTCCTGTACATCTGATGTGGTCGAACATGTTCGACCCAAAACGTCCAAAGGTTCAAAAGGCGGTCGACTGGAAGCGCCTCGGGCGTCTCTTCCTGCCGTATTGGAAACAAGAAGCGATAGTTATCGGCTGCATAACTCTAGTTGCGTTGCTTGGACTATTGCCGCCTGTCCTGACAATGAACCTCATCGATAAAGCCATTCCTTCCGGCAACTTCCAATCAGTGGTCTTAATCGTTGGAGCCATGGCAGTTGCAGCACTTGTCTCTGCTGGAATCAGTGCGCTACAGGGCTATATGAATTCTTTTGTCGGCGAAAGCATCATGCGCGACTTGCGAATTCAACTAATGACGCACATGCACAAAATGCCGCTTGATTTTTTCACGAGCACGAAAACGGGTGAAGTCATCAACCGTGTTACCAATGATGTCGACAGCATTGACGGCTTGGTGTCCGGGACATTGGTGATGATTCTGATCAACATCTCAGTGATCATCACAACCCTCGTCACGATTTTCTTACTTGATTGGCGACTGTCTTTGATGTCACTGGTAGTGCTTCCATTTATGGTCGCTCCGCTCTGGCCGGTTGGTCGTCGCATGTATGAAATTCGAAAAGCGACACGCGAAAAACGCGATGAAATGCAGGCAATCGGGCAAGAGACTCTTTCGGTTTCTGGAATTGTTTTGCTCAAATCATTTAACCGCGAAATATTCGAACATGATCGGTATCATCGTCTCGGTACTGACTTGATGAAGTCGGAAATCAAACTAGCGATGGTCGGTCGCTGGTTTATGGCACTGATTAGTGCAATGGTGATATTGGGTCCAGCCTGCATCTGGCTGTATGGCGGGTGGTTGTGCATTCATTCTGGTATCACGGTGGGATTGGTAGTAACTTTCGTCTCACTACTGAGTCGGTTGTACACTCCCGTCGCATCACTTGCAGGGGTGCAGATTCAAGTGATGAGCGCACTTGCTGTTTTCGAGCGCATCTTCGACTATCTCGACATGGAAGAAGAAAAAGACAATTCAAATTTACCGAGGCTTAGAGCCGACGCCGGCGAGATTCGTTTTGACCATGTGAGCTTTACCTATCCAAATGGCAGACAGGCAATTCTAGATGTTTCTTTCCTGGCGAAACCAGGACAGATGGTTGCGCTTGTTGGTCCGTCCGGCGCAGGAAAAACAACCCTCAGCATGCTCCTTCCTCGCTTCTATATACAGCAAGAAGGCACTATCACAATAGACGGACAAGACGTGCGAAATGTGAGACTTTCTTCGCTGCGAGAAAATATCGGCATCGTCACACAGGAGACCTACCTGTTCCATGACACGATATTCAACAACCTTGTATATGCTCGACCAACTGCGACAAAAGAAGAAGTGATAGCAGCTTGCAAGGCTGCGAACATTCACGGTTTCATCGAAAAATTGCAAAACGGATATGACACTACAGTTGGTGAACGCGGTCACAAACTAAGTGGAGGCGAACGCCAACGCTTGGCCATCGCGCGCGTGCTGCTCAAGAATCCTCATATATTGATTCTGGACGAGGCAACGTCATCACTGGACTCAGAGAATGAGGCATTGATACAAGAAGCGCTTACTCCGCTCATAAAGGGGCGCACGAGCTTGGTTATCGCTCACAGGTTGTCGACCATCATTCAGGCGGATTTAATTTTGGTCGTAGACGATGGTCGCATTGCCGAAATGGGCACTCATGAAGAATTGATCCAAAAAGATGGGCTCTATAACCGCTTGTACAAAACTCAATTCCGGGAAACCGCTGCCGTGTGAAGCCGGTTCACGCATTGTTCATTAACTAGATGTACTAACATATTAGGATGGCCAACTACCGGCATCTAGAGTTCGGAGGTGCGTGATGAAAATCGCAGTTACAGGGTCTACGGGACTCGTAGGCAAAAAAATTACAGCCGAGTTGAAAGCAGCTGGGCATCAAGTAGTCAAGCTCGTCCGCAAGGTTAGCAACGCAGAGAATGAATTCTCGTGGAATCCAGACACCGAGAAAATTGATGCAAAAGCTTTTGAAGGCGTAGATGCAGTTATTCACCTCGCGGGTGAAAGCATTGCGTCCAAGCGTTGGTCTTCAGAACAGAAAATGAAGATCAAGCAAAGTCGAGTCAAAGGCACCAAACTAATCGCCAGCACCCTTGCTGCAATGGACAATCCACCATGCGTTCTCGTCAGTGCATCAGCGATCGGGTTTTATGGTGATCGCGGCGCAGAGATGCTCACTGAAGAGAGCAAAACCGGTGAAGGATTTCTGGCCTCAGTCTGCCGCGAGTGGGAAGATGCCACGCGCGATGCTGAGTCCAAGGGACTTCGAGTAGTGCACGCTAGACTGGGAGTGGTACTAAGCAAAGAAGGCGGCGCGCTCAAAATGATGTTGCCACCGTTTCTTATGGGAGCCGGCGGGCCGCTCGGAGATGGAAAGCAATATATGAGTTGGATCGATCTAGATGACGCGGCAAAAGCATTCATATACCTGGCGACGGTAGGAAAAACCAGCGGTGCGGTGAATTTGGTAGCACCAAATCCGGAGACAAATGCAAACTTCACGAAGACGCTCGCAAAGGTCATTCATCGCCCGGCATTTTTCCCTGTGCCAACAATTGGTGTCAAAGTGCTCTTTGGCGAAATGGGCGAAGAACTGCTTCTTTCCAGCAACCGTGTAAGTGCAAACAAGCTGGTAACTTCGGGCTTTAAGTTCACTTACCCCGATCTGGAATCAGCTTTAAAACACGAGCTAAATTAGACCAAAGTACGCAAAGAGTGAACAAAAGATAGAAAAGATAGAGAACATAGAAAAGATCGAGAACAGAAGAAAGACAAATAGGATTACTTCACGTGCCGGAAGAAAACGGTGAATTGAAAGCAAAAACGTTCAACGAAAACAGTCACACCGACTTTTTGCCTGGACGTAAAGATCATTTGCCGCTGTTGTTTCGCGCGGTGGAGTGCGCTAGGAATGGAATCGTAATCACCGATCCGCTGCGCACTGACAATCCGATTATCTACTCAAATCCTGCATTTTCTCAATTGACGGGATATGCGTCCGAGCAAATAATTGGGCGGAACTGCAGGTTTTTGCAACGTGACGACAGAGAACAAGTTGCAGTCAAAGAGGTACGTGAGGCAATCAGCAAAGAAATGCCTATCACGACCATTTTAAGAAACTACAAAAGAAACGGAACACTTTTTTGGAACGAACTAACCATCTCGCCGGTGAAGGATGAAAACGGGCGCGTCATCAACTTTGTCGGCGTGCAAAACGATGTAACCGCGCGCATTGATTCCGAAAAACGAGTGCAAGAGTTTTACTCAGTAATCTCTCATGAACTGCGCACACCACTTTCATCTATTCATGGTGCACTTACTGCTGTTGAAGACGGGACCGCAGGAAAAGTCAATGCGCAAGTGATGCGCTTGGTGCGAATCGCCGTAGATAATTCCAACAGGCTAATGCGGTTGATAAACGACATTCTGGATTGGAAAAAGCTGGAAGCCGGGAAGTTCAAACTCAGCCTGGCGACTTTCGATCCGGCACAGGCGATCGTGTCTGCAATCAACGAACTTCAAGCGACGGCAGAAGCAAAAGGCATTGTGCTTGAACCACGGATAATGACACATCACGATCTTTTTGCCGATCAAGATCGCATCATTCAAGTACTGAGCAATTTGACGGCAAACGCGATCAAATTTTCGCCTCCAAACAGCCGCGTTATCATCACCTTGGAAGCTCCCGCTCCTGATACCATTCGTTTTTCAGTAAGCGATAGGGGTCCTGGTATTCCCAGCGAGCAAATGGATAAGCTGTTCGTTCGCTTTCAACAGCTAGATTCTTCCGATACAAGAAAGAAAGGCGGCTCTGGATTAGGACTAGCCATCTGTAAAGCAATTGTCGAATTACACGGCGGAAACATCGGTGTTTCGAGCGTTGTCGGCGAAGGCTCGTCATTCTGGTTTGAAATCTTTGGATAACGAACCAAACCGCCAACTCTAGGAGATGTCCGGGCTTTCACTAACAGCGCCCTCAATTCTCATGAGATATCCGCGATTACGCACATTCTCAATGAAAGATTCGCCATCCGAACTGTCAATTGAGCGCCGCAAGAGCTTGATATGCGTACGCACCGTATCTGGTGAAGCAGTAGAATCATCCATCCAAACACGATCCAGAATTGCTTCAGGACTAAAGACCTGGTTAGGATGACGCATGAAGAATTCCAACATGCTGTAGACCTTTGGGCGCAGCTTCAGAGGCTTTCCATCCTTTAGCACAGTACAACTGACAGGGTCCAACTCCAGATCACCAGCGCGCAAAATCGTTTGCGCCATTGACTGTGGTCTGCGCAAAAGCGCACGCACCCGAGCAAGAAGCTCACGGGCGTGAAAGGGTTTTGTCAAATAGTCGTCAGCGCCAAGATCGAGAGCTTTTTCCTTATCATCAACGGTAGTCTTCGCGGTCAACATAAGAACAGGAGTTTTGCCACCACTCTCCCGAAAGGCTTTTAAAACATCAACTCCACTGACATCCGGCATCATCCAATCGAGGATTATCAGGTCATATTTATAAACACGCAGCATCGGCAACGCATCTTTGCCTCCACTTAAAGCCTTCACAGAATGCCCTTTGTTGGAGAGTGTGATGCGCAAAACCTCAGACAGATCAGCGTCATCTTCAACTACAAGAATCTTGGCCATACTTTATTTTACAGCGAGGAAGAGGACGGTGCGAATTTCACTGAGAGAAAAGAATAAAAACCCTGCAAGGCTCCACTAGGACTGTGTTCACATCCTGTTCACAGTAAAGGTCTAATTTTAAAAGGGGCTCCCCGGGCCCAAAAGTCACAATAATTTAGATCAAGGCACTTTGGCAGAGACGGATAGATTCATGAACATATTGGAATCCAAAATGAACCGACCAGCGCACGCGGTAATCATTGGCGCCGGTCTATCAGGTCTGGCGTGCGCATATCACTTGAAGAAAGCCGGCATAGATTTTACCGTCTTGGAAGCATCTGATGGTGTCGGAGGCAGAGTTCGCTCGGATATCGTCGACGGGTTTGTGCTGGACCGCGGATTTCAAGTTTTCCTGACCGCTTATCCGGAAGCGCGCGAATTGCTTGATTACGATAAGCTCAAACTGAAATCGTTCATACCAGGTGCGATGGTGCGCTTTAACGGAGAGTTTCACACCGTTGCAGATCCCTGGCGCCGTCCTTCTGATTGCCTGAAGTCTGTTCTCAATCCGATTGGAACACTCAAAGACAAATTGCTGATTGGCAAGCTGCGGCAAAATGTCACTGCAGGCTCTTTAAAAGCTCTCTACGAAAGAAAAGAACAGAGCACTTTAGAGCGACTTAGACAATTCGGCTTTTCGAGCAATATTATTGACCGCTTCTTCCGTCCGTTTTTCGGCGGTGTTTTCTTCGACAGATCACTCAACACATCATGCAAAATGTTCGACTTCACATTTCGCATGTTCTCAACCGGCGATACGACCATACCTACCGGCGGCATGGGTGCTATCTCAAATCAACTCGCTGAAAAGGTTGGACATGCCAAAATACAGTTGAACTGCAGAGTGGAAGAAATTGATGGCACCTCGATAACTCTAGAGGGCGGTGCTGTTATTCAAACAGATGCCGTTGTCGTTGCGACAGAAGGCCCCGAGTCGGCAAAATTATTGAAGAGATCAATGGTGGCACAGATGCGATCTGTGCGGTGTTTGTATTTTGCGGCGGAAAAGGCACCACTCAGCACACCAATACTGGTGCTCAATGGTGAACGCTCAGAACTAATAAATAATCTATGCGTACCGAGCAATGTAAATGAATCATATGCACCTCAAGGCAAACATTTAATCAGCGTCAGCGTAGTTGGGCGTGACGACCTTCCTGACGATGGATTGCGTGAAGCAGTCGTTTCGCAATTGGAGTCCTGGTTCGGAAAGGATGTACGGAATTGGACTCACTTGCGCACGTACAATATCAAGCTAGGCTTGCCGGACTATTCAGTACCGGCTCTGGGCGAAGTCGAAAAGCCGGCAAGAATTGAAAAGGGCACCTATGTATGCGGAGATCACCGCGACACCGCCTCCATTCAAGGTGCTTTGTCCGCCGGCCGACGGGCAGCTCAAGCATTGATTGAGGACTTTGAAGCGACACTTAAAACAGTAGCCAGTTAATGATGAAATCTGCGATGATCTAGCCATCTTAGATGGAGTTTCTTCAATGATCAGTTTTAAAAGCCTTTCGCTGACTCTGTTTGCCTCAATTTTGCTGCTGAGCAACGTGGCACCTTCAGCAGGCGCCAAAGAGGAATCCAAGGTGAAAGAAACAAAGTCTCACGCGGTTAAGGTGGGCGACACAGCTCCCGATTTTGCTCTTAAATCCGGCGAAGGGAAGACAGTCAATCTCGCCGATTTCAAAGGCAAAAAATCTGTCGTCCTTTTCTTTTATCCAAAGGACGAAACGTCAGTTTGCACAAAAGAAGCATGTGCATTCCGCGATCAATTTCAGGTATTCAAAGATCTTGGAGCTGAGGTCATTGGTGTGAGCTCGGATTCGGAAGAATCGCACAAAGGCTTTGCCGAACATCATAAGCTGCCTTATACATTGCTGTCCGATGATGGTGGCAAGTTGAGAAAAGTGTATGGTGTACCTTCAACCATGGGTGTCATTCCTGGCCGAGTTACATACGTCATCGACAAGAATGGCATCGTCAAACACGTATTCAACTCTCAAATGGAAGGCGAGAAGCACGTGACTGAAGCGATTGCCACCCTTAAGAAGATTTCTTCGGCGAATTAGTGATTAGCTAGTTTGAAATAGTCTGTGATTCGATACCGTACGATGTGAACTGATCGCGAGTCTCGTCGGTGTCCACAGTGTCGTCCGCGTGAAGAACGTTGTAGTTAAAAGAAAACTCGACATCGACTTTTTCACTGGAGCCTTCAGGAAGCGGGCGGAATGGCTGTGCATTTTTCACAGCTTTAAGCGCGGCTTCATCAGAAAATTTCGTTGAAGAGTGAGAGATGATCTTGAGTTCGGAAACATGTCCATTACGCGAGACTTTGAAAGCAACTGTGGCATGTTCACTTTCGCTGCATTTTGGTGGAAACCACGAGCGCTTGACTCTTTTTTCCAGATCATTCATCCAGGGTTGATAATCGATGTCACCACGAACATTATCCACAGGCTCGGCTGCTGCGGCGGGTTCGGCAGGGACAGGTTCTAAAGCAACTGCTGCAGCTGTGACTTCGGGCATTCTGCAAATCGCTCGATCACTTAGATAGCGCCAGATAACTGATTTGCCAAACATAGCCTGTTCGCACCCAGAGAATTCATTGACACGAGCGGTGCTGGTCGCATCAGCCTCATTGTATGTAAAGACACAGAGTCCAAAGGTGGCGACATAAAGAAGAATCGGAAGCGGCAAGATCAGTCCGATTCTGTGAATCATTTTTTGCGCGCCGAGACTGAGCACGTCAACCGAGCTGCCGACAAGGAATTTGTCTTTTTTCACTACGTTGATTAGTGAAATGAGATGCAGCGCAAGATAACCAAACGCAGGCAAGAGAATCATTGTGGAAAGAAAGTTCACGCCACCATAACTTGCAAGCATCCAGACAAGGCTGCAAGCGGAAAGTGTGAAATAGACAAATCTGAGAATATGCGCAAACGGATTCTTCGAACGACCACTGGCCATGGCTGCTCTCCTACGGCGTGACTGTAGTAACCAAACGAACTACTGATTCCTACTATCTATTTTTGAATTTGAGACATGCAAAAACCACAGGAAAAACCCCTGGATCTTTCGTTTAATTCAAACTCTCATCCGGCGGAAAGAACATATTCATCGCGGTCTTATCGCCTTTCAGCGCAGCGAGAAATTTCAAATTCTGCTCGGTGGCGGCGAGGTCTTCGTGTCCATCGGGCAGCAGTGCGCGTTTTATAGACAGACTACGAGTGAAATACTGTGCCGATTGATTGGCATCTTTCATTTTTAAGCTGTTGGTCCCGAGAAAGTCCAGAATGTGCGCGGCACGAAGGCTATGTTTGCCGAATTCTGATTCGGCTATTGCCAGGGCTTGAAGCAAATAACCATGCGCCTTTTCATACTGATTGTCGACTTGCAGACTATGAGCGTGAAGGAGCAGGTTTTGCGTGCCGGAATTGCCCTCCGTGCTCAGCTTCTTCAATATCAAAGCGTGGGCTCGTTCTTCCAGCTCCATCGCTTCCTTAATACGGCGCTGAACCTTATATACAGTAGAAAGATTGTAGACATGAATAATCAGTGCGGGATTGGACGCGCCCAAAGCATTCTCGAGAATGGAGAGAGCGCGCTCGAAGAGCGGCGCGGCTTGATCGAATTTTTCGAGTTCCAGGTAATATCCGCCGAGATTGTTGATTGCGACCGCCAGATGATGGTGTTCCTCGCCAAGACTTTTCGTCCAAATTTGAATAGCCCGCTCCAATAGCTGCTGGACCTTTTCGGGGCGATTATTCCTTCGATTGACCTCGGCAAGGTTGACCAGGCTGTAGCCCACCTCGGGATGTTCAACACCCAAAGTGGCCTCACGAATGGAAAGCGCATCAGCATGAGCTTTCTCAGCATCATCCAGGCGATCTGTCCTTTGGTACAACGCGCCCAGATTGTCGAGCGTTTCAGCATATGCGGCGTCTTTCTCGCCAACCGACTTTCGGCGCATGGTCAACGCCTTCAGGTAAAACTCCAGTGCTTTGGCATCCTCGCCACGGCTCCATTCGAGAAGACCTAGATCATTGAAGGATTCGGCCATGTCCGCATGATTCTCGTCCAGCTTTGCCTTGCGAATCGAAAGTGCTTCCTGCAGGGACTTTTCAGCATCCTCGAAACGAGCTTGCTCAATATAGACTAGCCCTAATTCTTCCAGCGCATTGGCTTTCGAGACATCGCAATCGGTGTCTGACGAAAGCAACGTATCCAAAGCAGCCTTCAGTGCCGACTCAGCCTTTTCATATCGCCCGAGTCGCCGAAGCGTTCGCCCATGATCCGCAGCACAAGCGAGCTTTTCTAAAACGGACGCACCGGTTTGCGCCATCTCTTCTGCAGCAAGCGTGTATTCATCATTGGCTTCGAGGTAACGCCCGGCGGCATAAGCAGCCTTGCCTCTCTCATGAGCGCTTGTGTTGGGCATTTGGGATCACTGAGCTGGTTAAAATCCACTATATCAGGACATTTCAGCACGCCGTCACCCCTCGGGCGAAAAGCTTGTCCGGCTCGCGTTTCAGCCGAAAATAGAAATGTCCTCGAAAAAGGCGGGAGGATTAAGCATCGCTTCGTAAATTCCCCACTGACGGCAGGCGGTGAGCTGAGATATTGTTAAGCATCCCTTGCAGCACAATTTGAGGTCCCGCCATGAGCGAAGCTGATAACGCAGCCATAGCCTTGTTCGACAAGGCGAAGGGTGATGACATTGTCACCCACCGGGAAGCCAAAGACCTTATCAAAGACGTCCAACTAGAAGATTGGCAGGCAATCGCCAAGAAATATACAGTCGACGACAGCCTCTATGGAACCAGACGGGGAGCCTTTGTCGAAGAGAAAGAGGACGAATTTATTATCCACAACAACGAGCAAGACCTACGCGCCAAAAGCATCTTCAACGGATTGAAGAGTTTGGGTGTCGGGGCAGGAATGACGGTAGGCGGCTGGGCTGGCTATAGTTTGCTCGGCAAATATGTTCTTTCTGGCGGCAGCCCATACGCAAAACTTGTCGGATTGGGCGTGGGAGTACTTTCGGGCTACATCCACAACAAGATGACCGGACCGGAAATCGAAGAGACCAAGGCACAACCGGACGTGCACATCCCAAAAACGTCATTGAGCGCTCGAATTCAGACAAGCAGCTTGATGCCGGAAAACCTTAACTTCCGCAAAGTCGCCCAGGCTTAAAAATTCGGAAGCTTGAGTAAGTTTTGCGGTCCTTTAATAAGGGCCGCATTTCGCTTTATGCGGCGCCGGTCAGGGAAATAGGAGCAATTTAGCGCCAAAAGAAAACATGTTTGCCATATGGGCTTGTGAAGTCGGCTTCGCAAAGTGATTAAAAGGTCCGGGCTGATCCCCTAAAATAGATGACCCAGTTGCTTAGCGGGCACTTACTTTGCCGCGCCGAGCGACCCTTTCAAGAGCCTAATAAAGCGTTCCGAGGTAAGAAATGGCGCCTGCTTTAAAGAGTCCATACGCTGCAAAAATCGTCTCAATCGGAACTGCCGTTCCACCTGGTCTGTTAACGAACAACGACCTGGAGAAAATGGTCGATACCACCGACCAGTGGATTACGGAAAGAACCGGCATCAAACAGCGACACCTTGCCGACAAGGGCATTGCCACTTCTGATTTGGCGGCGGAAGCTGCCATTCAAGCCATCGAAAAGGCTGGACTCAAACCAACCGACATCGAGCTTATTATTGTTGCCACCATAACACCGGATATGATACTGCCGGCAACTGCCTGCCTGGTGCAAGACAAAATCGGCGCCACCGGTGCCTGGGGCTTCGACATTTCGATCGCATGCTCCGGCTTCCTGTACGCATTGCAGATTGCTTGCCAATTCGTCACCACCGGCGCACACAAAAATGTTCTGGTAATCGGTCTTGACGTAATGTCGTCAATCATTGATTACACTGACCGTACCACCTGCATCATATTTGGTGATGGTGGCGGCGCGGCTGTCGTACAGCGCACCGAAGATGGTGAAACCCCAGGAATGATCGACTACATCTATGAAGTCGACGGCTCAGGCGGTCCGGCTCTCTGCCTGCCGGGGGGTGGCAGCCGCAATCCGGCCAGTGCAGATACCTTGGAAAAGAGAATGCACTTTGTCCATCAAGACGGACAAGTCGTATTCAAATTCGCCACCAGAAAAATGTCAGAGCTGTGTTTAAAACTGCTCGAGCGCAACGGACTGACAGGCAAAGACGTTGACCTTTTTGTCCCTCACCAAGCCAATCTTCGCATCATCACCTACTCTGCAGAACGCATCGGTCTGGACATGGACAAAGTTGTCGTAAACATCGATGAGTACGGCAACACTACAGCAGGAACTCTTCCGCTTGCCTTGCAATCAGCTTTGGCTGATGGACGCTTGAAGAAGGGCTCGCTGGTATTGTTCGCTTCGGTGGGAGCAGGATTTAGTGCTGGTGCAGCTTTGATGCGCTGGTCCTATTGACGCAGCGCACTCACGAACAATCAGACACTTGAGGAATTGAAGCGATGAAAAAGGGCGAAGAGCAGAAACTCCTCAAAAAGATTCAAGTACCGCCCGGCAAAAAAATCTCGCTCAGCAAAGACTACGATCCAAGCTATCGTCCAGAGAGTCTCAATAAAGTAAATGCGCGCGAGATGCTTTCCGACGGCATCATCGAACTTGCTGAATTGCAAGACAAACTGTACGCGCAAGACATCTACGGTCTGCTCGTAATTATTCAAGCGATGGACGCGGCAGGCAAAGATGGCACCATAAAACACGTAATGTCGGGTTTGAATCCTCAAGGCTGCCAGGTAACGAGTTTCAAACCACCTTCTGATGAAGAGCTCGATCACGACTATCTATGGCGTTGCTCGAAAGCTCTCCCGGAGAAGGGCCGCATCGGCATCTTCAATCGATCCTATTACGAGGAAGTCTTGATCGCTCGTGTTCATCCAGAATTGATTGTGCGACAAAAATTGCCGCCGACCACCAATTTGAAAAACCTTTGGAAACAACGTTTTGAGCAAATCAATAACTTCGAGAAGTATTTAGTCGAAAACGGCATCATCGTGCTGAAGATCTTCCTGCACGTCTCGAAGGAAGAACAGCTGAAGCGCTTCTTAGAGCGCATAGATAAGCCGGAGAAAAATTGGAAATTCGCGATGAGCGATGTATCAGAGCGCGAACACTGGAAGCAGTACATACAAGCTTATGACGAAGCGTTGAGCGCGACCAGCACCACATGGGCCCCGTGGCATATCGTGCCGGCAGACTACAAACCATTTACACGTCTTGTGGTGGCACACCTGGTCGGCAACACATTGCGCGGTTTAGACCTTGCGTATCCGACAGTGGACAAGGCGCGTAAGTTGAAATTGCAAGAAGCCCGCAAAATTCTGGAAGCAGAAGACGTCTAGCACGGGAAAGCGCTGCGCTCGCTCAAATACCACGCGACCGGGCCGTCACATAGAAAACTTCTAGTAACCTGAAACTACTGAGGAAGAAAATTCCGAAGCATGGCTACCAAGAACAATGTGTAGATGCCTACAAACATAATCTGCTTCTTCATTTTTACCTTCTTTGCCGCACTACCGGGGTTGCCTATATGATTTGAGACCCGGAGTTCGGTCGTGGGGTTCCCGAAAGACTAGTAAGGACGTCGCGCCTCTTAAAGGATGACCCGAGAAGGGACGTCTGTTCTATAAGTATGGGGCACTCGACTGAAATTTCCGTGAAAGCGCCAAGTCACCAATTAGGACCGGTTCTTCAGGCATGACAAATCAGAACAACCTTAAAAATCAGACCTTCAAGGAATTCGAGCATGAGGGCTGGGAAGCCGTGGCCGGCGGCTACCATGACCATTTTGGCTCGCTGACGCGGCAAACAATAGAGCCCATGCTCAATTCGCTTGGAGCAAGCGGGCAAAATCAAGGCTGCAAACTTCTGGATATCGCGACAGGGCCAGGATATGTAGCCGAATCCGCTCGACAGAAAGGATATCTAGTCACGGCTGTTGACTTCTCGAATGAAATGGTCGAGCGCGCCAAGTCGCTTTACTCAGGCATAGATTTTCAAGAAGGAGACGCGGAGGCGCTCACTTTTGCGGACAAGAGCTTCGATTTCGTGACAATGAATTTCGGACTTTTGCATTTAGAACAGCCGGAAAAGGCATTAAAGGAAGCTTTTCGGGTGACAAGCCCGGGCGGGAAATTCGCCCTCACCGTTTGGTCGACGCCTGATAAAGCAGTCGCATTCAAGCGTGTGGTCGATTCCGTCAATCAATATGGCGATTCTAGTGTGCCAATCCCGGTTGGTCCCCCTTTCTTCCGGTTTTCAGACCACGCAGAGATGCGAAAGTCCTTGCTTGAGGCTGGTTTTAAATCGGTCAAAATTCAAGAAATCAGAATGACATGGGTCTTGAAAAGGGAAGAAGACCTCTTTTACGCATTTTTCACCGGCACGCCAAGAACCGGCGGACTTTTACGGGCGCAGGAAGAAGACAAGCTGACAGCAATCAAGACAGCCATAGCCGCCTGTGCCGCTGAATACAAGGATGCGGGCGAGGTCAAGATACCGATGTCATCAGTATTGGCTACAGCAACTGCTTGACGTGACTTCTTATTACGGCAAAAACACGCCAATTCCACTATTGGCGCGGCTTACATGCGAAAATAAGCCGCATTGGAATTTTAGAGAGATGAAAGAGTGTCTACAAAAGAGCTAAAGGATTCAGAACCAATCATCACAGACTTCGATTTGCATCTGTTTGGTGAGGGGACCAACTACAAAATCTACGAAAAGATGGGCGCGCACAAAGCGACCGTCAACGGAAAAGAAGGCACGCACTTTGCTGTCTGGGCGCCAAATGCCAAAGCTGTTTCCGTCATTGGCGACTTTAACAAATGGGATTCGTCCGCCAACAAAATGTCAATGATGAGCGGCTCAGGAGTTTGGACTCTATTCATTCCAGGGTTGCTGGAAGGCACGCTGTATAAGTATCACATCTCCTCAGATGCAATCGGCGGTGCAGAAAAGGTTGATCCGTTTGGCTTCTTCAATGAAGTCAGACCGAAAACAGCATCAATCGTTTACGACCTCGACAAATATAAATGGAACGATGAAAAATGGGTAAAGGAGCGCAAGAAGCGTAACGGGCTCGATGCTCCAATCTCCATTTACGAAGTGCACCTCGGCTCATGGATGCTGGTGCCAGAAGAAGAAAACCGCTGGCTGACTTACCGAGAACTCGCAGACAAGCTCGTTGCATACTTGGAAAACACAGGTTTCACGCACGTCGAATTTTTGCCGGTTGCAGAGCACCCGCTCGATATGTCGTGGGGTTATCAAATCACAGGCTACTTTGCCGCCACCAGCAGATTTGGAACACCAGAAGATTTTATGTTCCTCGTCGACAAATTGCATCAAGCAGGCATTGGCGTGATTCTCGATTGGGTGCCCGCACACTTTCCGAAAGATGGACACGGTCTGGGACTTTTCGACGGCTCACATCTTTATGAACACGCAGACCCGCGTCAGGGCATGCACCACGAGTGGGGCACATACGTATTCAACTTCGGACGCCACGAAGTAAGAAACTTCCTCATCAGCAATGCGCTTTTCTGGTTCGACAAGTATCACATTGATGGACTGAGAGTCGATGCTGTAGCCTCGATGCTCTATCTCAACTACGCTCGTAAAGACGGCGAGTGGGTCGCCAACGATTTTGGCGGCAGAGAAAACCTCGAAGCTATTTCACTTTTGCGTACTCTGAATGAAGTCGTTTACAGCAAATACGATCACGCGCTGATGATTGCCGAAGAATCGACAGCCTGGCCGCAAGTGGCTAGACCTACTTACCTAGGTGGTCTCGGTTTTGGCCTCAAGTGGGACATGGGCTGGATGAACGACACGCTCAAGTACATGGCGCTCGATCCCATTTATCGCCGTTATCACCACAACAATCTCACTTTCCGCGGTCTTTATCAGTTTTCAGAAAACTTCGTAATGCCGCTCTCTCACGATGAAGTAGTGCACGGAAAGTGCTCGTTGCTGAACAAGATGCCCGGCGACCACTGGCAAAAGTTTGCTAACTTGCGCCTGTTGCTAGGCTATCAATGGACTTTGCCCGGCAAAAAATTGCTCTTTATGGGCGGCGAATTCGGACAATGGATTGAGTGGAACGACGCACAAAGCCTCGATTGGCATTTGCTCGAATACCCGCTGCACGCAGGTATGCAACGTTGGGTGTCGGACCTCAATCGGGTCTACAAAGAAAATCCGGCGCTGTTCGAACTCGATTGCGACCCTCGCGGTTTTTCATGGATTGACTGTCAAGATCATGACCAATGCATTCTTGCCTACTCCAGACAAGGACAAGCGCCTGGCGAAACAGTTGTAGTCGCTTGCAATTTCACACCGGTGCCGCGCTACAACTACCGTATAGGCGTGCAATCACATGCCTTCTATCGCGAAATACTCAACAGCGATGCCTCCGATTATGGTGGCAGCGGACTGGGTAACTTCGGCGGATTGCATAGTGACGAGTGGCAGCACCACGGTCATCCTTATTCAATCTCAATTACATTGCCACCACTTTCGATGGTTGTTCTAAAAGCAGATAAATAAGCGCCGCAAGCGTTTCTCAAAGGAGGTCAGCATCTTATGTCCGCAAGTGTGAGCAGCATTTTCCAACTCGGAAAAGACACTACTCAATACAAGAATTTGGGCAAAGAAGGAATTTCCGAAGAGACCTTTCAAGGCAAAAAGGTCTTGGTGGTAAAGCCGGAAGTTTTGACAAAACTTGCGAAACAAGCTTTCACAGACGTCTCCCACTTGCTGCGCACCAGTCACCTGGAAATGCTCAAAAGCATCCTTGATGACAAAGATGCGTCCGACAACGATAAGTTTGTCGCGCTCGAACTATTGAAAAACGCCAGCATCGCTGCTGGTGGCACACTGCCAATGTGCCAGGATACAGGCACGGCGATTGTGATGGCCCATAAGGGAGAACAAGTCTTCACCGGAGCGGACGATGCGCAAGCGCTGTCCGATGGTGTGAAGAAAACCTACAACGAGTGCAATCTTCGCTACAGTCAGATGGCGCCCATAACCATGTATCAGGAGTCAAATACGGGCAGCAATTTACCGGCGCAGATTGAAATCTATTCAGATCCGGGCGACAAGTACGAATTCCTCTTCATCGCCAAAGGCGGTGGGTCGGCAAACAAAACCTATCTGTATCAAGAGACAAAATCAGTGCTCAACACTGAATCTCTGAAGAAGCTGCTAACCGAAAAAATCGCTGGACTCGGCACATCAGCCTGCCCTCCTTATCACCTCGCCGTAGTAATCGGCGGACTGTCGGCAGAGATGACTCTGAAAACAGTCAAGCTCGCCAGCACGCATTACCTCGACACATTGCCCACAGAAGGTGATAAAACAGGACGCGCATTCCGGGACTTGGAACTTGAAAAGGAAATCCTCGAGATCACACGCAACCTCGGCATCGGCGCTCAATTCGGTGGCAAGTATTTCTGCCACGACGTGCGCGTTGTTCGCTTGCCACGCCACGGCGCCAGTCTTCCTATCGGTCTGGGCGTATCTTGCAGCGCGGACAGACAAATTCTCGCCCGCATCGACAAAGACGGAGTCTGGCTCGAACAGCTCGAAACAGACCCGGCGCGTTTCCTTCCAGAGACAGAAGAGAAAGATCTCCCCGATCAGTCTCTCAGAGTCGACCTCAGCGAGTCAATGGAAGAAATTCGCAAAAAGCTTTCCGGCAAGCCACCAGGCACTCGTCTTTTGCTGACCGGAACTATGCTCGTTGCGCGCGACATCGCCCACGCGAAATGGAAAGAAGTCATTGAATCAGGCAAAGAATTGCCGGATTACATTTATAAGCATCCTATCTATTATGCGGGCCCGGCAAAAACTCCCGAAGGTTATGCTTCAGGTTCTTTCGGACCGACAACAGCAGGTCGCATGGATTCATATGCTGATTTACTGATGTCCAGAGGTGCAAGCTTGATTACGTTGGCTAAAGGCAACAGAGGCAAAAACGTTCGCGAAGCGTGCGGCAGATGGGGCGGCTTCTACTTAGGCACTATTGGTGGTGCAGCCGCTCGACTGGCACAAGACTCGATCAAGAAAGTTGAAACAATCGACTATCCTGAGTTGGGAATGGAAGCTGTGTTTAAGATCGAAATCGAAGACTTTCCAGCATTCATCGTCATCAACGACAAAGGTGATGACTTCTTTGCAGAAGTTTTGGAGCGTCACGTTTCGCTAGCTAAATAGCGCAATGACTGACTGGAATACTTCTGATCGGCAAGAGGTAACTTCCGGCACTGAGTTGGTTGCCGCAGATGGCAGCGCCTATTTCGCCAAAGATTCAATAGTTCTCGAACGATACCAAGTTCTCGGGCTGCTGGGCAAAGGCGGCATGGGCAGTGTCTTTCAAATTCGCCATATCGAATCAGGATGTGAATTCGCTCTCAAGGTCCTATCAAGGCAATCCGATGAGACATCCTGGCGGCGTTTCGATAACGAAGCGAAAACAGCCAGTCGAATGGACCATCCCAATTTGATCAAGGTTTATGAATCAGGGCTTCTACCCGACGGGCAGCCATTTTTCATCATGGAAATGGTGAAAGGCGAAACGCTGGCTGACCTGATTAAGAAGTCAGGGCGCTTGCCTCTGCCAAAGGTCATCAAGGTTTTCATTCAGGTTGGATTTGCGCTCTCATACGCACACGAAAACGGAGTCATCCACCGAGACCTCAAACCAAGCAACATCATGATCACCAAGGATGAAAGCGGTTCTCTAATAAGCGCGGTCAAAGTCGTAGATCTCGGCATCGCCAAACTGACCGGCATTGATGAATTCAACCAACAAACCCTGACTAAAACCGGCGAAATCTTCGGCAGCCCTCTCTACATGAGCCCTGAGCAATGTCTGGGAATTCCGGTCGACACAAGAACAGATCTCTATTCCCTCGGTTGCTCGATGTTTGAAGCGCTAACCGGAGCACCACCAATGATTGGCGAGAATGCGCTCTCGACAATGATGAAGCATCAAATGGAAAAGCCGCTTTCTTTGAAAGAAGCATCTATGGGAATTTTCTTTCCGCCAGAAATTGAAAGACTCGTTGCACGATTGCTCGAGAAAGATCCAGAAAAGCGGTATCAAAACGCACAGCTACTTACGCACGACTTGGTTCAAATAGATCAACTGTTCACCGAAAGCGGATACCCGGCTGATTCTGCATCATTCAAGACGTCACCAAAAACGCTCGTTGCGCAGGTCTCTAATAAAGTCTTTCTCTCGCAAAACATAGCAGTTGCCATTTTTGCCGTGGGAGCATTCCTGCTCGGGTTTGCTACAAGCAAGATATTTGCACCACCGCCAACAAGCGCCGCCGTCCCTGACAAAAAGGCATTCGAGAGCGCATGGACATCTCCTCATCCTGAAGAAACGCTACCGCCTTTAAAAGTTTCTCGCGAGCCAATTTCGAAAATTAGTGCGGACGGTAAGACCCGAATCTTCACTTTTCCCAGTGATCCGGGAAATCCGATTGGCCGGATTAATGTTGGTCGCTCGTTTTTCCAGCCTGCGCTGGGACGCATGAGCTTGCCGAAAAACGCACCAGTGCTCTTCCAACTCTCGCCAAGGCATATGCAGTCTCCAGACACTCTCAATCGTTTCGCAGATGACGATATTACAATGCTCGAGCTGCTCGACGAGTTTCAATCAAATCCGAGTGTGCTTTCCGTTATTCCTCGCTTCACACGGCTGGAATCTATTAAGGTCATGATGGATGTGAGCGAGAATGCATTCCACTATATAGATGCTGTTCCCAATCTTACGATGCTACAAGTCTCGCATGGTAAATTCAGCGGCAAATCGCTTGCCGGAATGAAGCGTTTTGCATACCTTACGCAGCTCAGTTGCAAGGCTATTCCTAACGCACAACAGCTGATCGAGAGGCTGCCTGAATCAAAGATTCGCGATCTAAGAATTGATGACAATAATCTGACTGTGGACAATCTAAAGAAGATTGCGAAGATGAAGTACCTCACCAATTTATCGATTAGCGGCAACAAAGTAGTAAATGATGAAACAATCGCTCTTTTAAAACCGCTGACTAATCTCACTTCTCTGTACGCTATGGGGTGCGACATCACGCCAAAATGCGCAGATACACTAAAGTCATTCAAACATCTCAAGCATCTGCAAATTTCTGACATGAGCCCGCAAGACTTTCAAAAACTACAAAAACAAATGCCGAACGTGACTGTGATAAACATCGTAAAACACCAAGAAATAAGAGAATAGGTTCTCGCCAGGCCGGAACCCTGGGTCTTTAAATGCTGCACTTCCGAACGCTCGCGGCCCCTCACGAGGCGTTTAATGTTGTGGCATTTGGAGCGTCCGCTCTCCCTATGAAATCCGGCAAGGCTAGCTGGCGCATCGTTTCAGCCAGCAACAATGTTGAAACATTTGTGAGTTATGGTGTTGTCATAAGGAAATCCCTCCCAATCTCCCCAGGTCTTACGCAAAGCCCACCCTGGTCTTGTGTTAGAACGTTCTTGCCTCCCCAGGAGCCATTACTATGCCAGAGCAAACTCTCAAACCCCAAGAGTCCGCCCAAATTCAAGAAGAAGCTAAAGTAAGTGTCAACGAACAAGAGCATGATATGCACAAGCCTGTGTATCAGCACGATTTCCACACGCCGGTTTATTCCTTCTTTTCCAATTTCAATCGTCGCTGACAGCAATCGTCACGAGCCGTTCTCTCCTGAGAGCGCTCAGCGCATCTAGAGCTATTTCAGAACCGGAGTGACCGGTATAGAAAGCAGCTCAGAATGACGGATTACATTTATTGTGCTGTCCTTATCAGTCTGAATAGTGAGCATCATTCGGTGTAAGTCATCAACTGAATTGACTGTTTGACCGTTGATGCTCACAAGCGCATCGCCTTCACGAAGCCCTGCACGTTTGGCTGGGGAGTCGGGCTCGATGCCGATGAGCAAGACTGCTCCTGTATTGAATATCTGGTGGAAACGCGACAAACGAGTGCGTACAGCTATTGTTTGTGCGGCAACACCAAGCCAACCTCTTCTGACAAAACCATCGCGCATCAGTGCAAAAGCCACTGATTTAGCTGTGTTGATAGGAACAGCAAGACAGATTCCTTGCGCTGGAAGGATCACTGCTGTATTCACGCCGATCACTTCTCCGCGCGAATTGACCAATGGACCGCCGGAGTTGCCGGGATTGAGCGCGGCGTCTGTCTGAATGATGTTGTCGATCAACCGTCCTGATTCGGCCCGCATCGAGCGCCCAAGCGCACTGATTATGCCTGCAGTAACAGTGCTCTGAAACCCGAACGGATTCCCGATAGCGATTACGACTTGTCCTGGTGTCAGTGCTTGCGAGTCTCCTAGTTTCACAGGCTCCGCATTTGGTGCCCATATCTGAACGACCGCCAGATCAGTATCTTCGTCCTCACCAATGAGCCTGCCGGATACTGTGCGTCCATCTGCTAAAGAAACATTGATTTCTTTGGCGCCATGAACAACATGACTATTGGTGAATATGTAGCCGTCAGGGGTGAAGATAAACCCAGACCCACCGCCGGTTTGCTGACCGCGTCGCCCTTCCTTTGTCACCTCGATATAAACGACTGCAGGAGAGACGCGATCGAGCGAAGAAATAATAGTCTTGGAATACGAATCCAGCAACTCCGAATCCGCATACTGAACATCTAGACCTGGAGCGGCAATTGCGGCATTTAGCTCAGCAGGTTCATCATTGAATACTTGGTATACTCTCGCGCTTTCCATACTCTTGCCCTCCTTGTGAGGTACATTGAGTAAAGCACGCGAAAAAAATTGTTGCCAAAATGTCGTGTAGGCGAGCCGCATGCGGCTCCCTGCCAGGGACGCGCGTACGCGTCCCTTACACAGAATTGAAACTCTAAGCGACTTTCTTCCAGCCGCCGTTATTCCATTCGAGCGCAATCACATTGCGATCGCCAACTTGCTTTAGACCGTGCTTAAAGCAAATCTCCAGATAGTGCGGTTGCGTAGGCTCGATATGGTCCCAGGCTTCAGCAATAAGATGCCCCAGCTTAGACCAGTAATGAACGATCAACACGCCATCTTTATTGATGAATGCCGTTTCGCGGTTGACACGACCACTGACTTTCGTTTGTCGCACTGCGTCGAGTGAACGAACACTGCGAAATGGTTTTGGCAATTCCATCAGCTCAGCATTCAACATTCCATATTCTTCCAAAATGCTGTCGCCAATTCTTCTGACAATTTCGCCAGCCATTTCACCGGCATTCGACGAGCCTCGCGTTTCCATATTCTTTTCCCTACTAAGATAGCAACTGGTCTTTACGGCAAAGTTATCATGAGCTTTACAGCCCAACTCAGCGTTTACTTGATGAATAACTAGACTGTCTGACCTCCAAAAGTTTCCCGTTCTTTGACAGGTTTAACTTTTTTGCAAGAGTCAGATAGCAAATGAATATAGAGAAAAAGAATGCTTAGACTCTCTCCGGTGTAGGGGCGGCATTCATGCCGACCGAGGGCGATGCATGGCATCGCCCCTACAAAACGGGCGCATGCAACGCGCCCCCACGATGCTTTAACGAAGAGCAGAGAGTCCGATATTTTCAATCAGATTCATGTCTTCATCCGTCAAAGTGAGTTTCTCTGACGCGAGATCATCTTTCATATGACTTGCATTGGATGTGCCAGTCAATGGCAGCATGCCAATTTGCGAGGAGAACTTGAATATCACCTGCTCTACTCCGGTACCCAAACGTTTTGCAATTGCGCGTACCGCGGGGTCGGCCATTTCCCGAGCGTTAGCAGTGAGCAGAGAAAAGCCTTGATAGATGATGTTTTCTGCCAGGCAAATCTTGCGAGTTTCCTTATCCCAACCTCGCACCGCATAGCAGCGATTCTGGCAGAACATCGGTTTTACTTTAGCCTTTGACACCAGCAACGCAAGTTGATCGGCAGAGACATTACTGACGCCAATCGATTTCGTTTTACCTTTCTGATATTGCTCCTCAATTGCCGCCCATACTTCCCAATCAGAATCGCTTAGCCCGTAGCGAGTATAAGGACCGTGCAAAACGTAGGAATCGAGAACATCGGTATGAAGGTGCTGCAAAGAACTATCAATTGATTGGTTTACTTGAGTGGTCAGATTTGCCTTTGGATCATAGGGTGTGTGATCGCCCTGTCCATCAATGGAAGTGAACTTCGTCTGGAGAAACAAGGATTCGCGCTTGATGCCTTTCTTTGCAAGTTCCAACAATGCCTCACCAACGCCAATTTCATAGTAGTGACGAAGTTGATTTGCGGTATCAATGGCGGTGAATCCTGATTCGACTGCAAGTTCTACCAGACCTTTCGTCGCATCTTTCTTCCACGCGGTTCCGTACATGAAGTTTGGAACAAACAAATCATTGTAGGTTTTCACGTCTATCTACCTCACTGGAATTTGCGGCTCACGCTCACCTAGAGTGCATCCGGCAGCGTGTTTTCATCCTTATCTTGCAGCATAAACAGCGCCATACTCCGAGGACCAAGCTTAAATTGGCTCTGCGGCTCCCAGCAGCTGGGACTCATGATGCCCGTCGTTTCGATCAAAAGCTTCCATGTCTTGTCCATCATTTGTGGCGCGAACATTCGCCAATATTTGTCGACCTGGCTGGGCGGCAAGTGAAAGTTTTTTTCCTTCCAGTGAGAATTGAGCAAAAGCAACAACGTGTCACCAGTGACCTCGTTGCCTTCGTCATCCATCTCCTCCATATGACCACCTTCGAAGATGACCGCTAGATGCCGTCTTTCTTCGTCATCCCAATCAATTTGCTTCATCTCTGTGCCGTCGGCATTCAACCATATGATGTCTTTCGTTTGAGAAGGACCGACTCGGATTTGTCCTTTGAAAAACTTGCGCCGTTGAAGCACAGGTTGGGATGTTCTGATTGCAGCAAGCTTTTGAACAAAGCTCAGAAACTCTTTCTCTTTCTCGCTGTAATCCCAATTTGTCCAACTGATCTCGTTGTCCTGGCAATAAGCGTTATTGTTGCCTTTCTGCGTCCGGCCAACTTCATCACCACCGCTAATCATCGGCACACCGAGGGAAAGCATCAGGGTAGCGAAGAAATTCCTTCGCTGCTGCAAACGCAGGTTGATGATATCTTCATCGTCGGTTTCGCCTTCGACACCCATGTTCCAACCGATGTTATGGTTTTCACCGTCGCGGTTGTTTTCCAAATTGGCGATATTATGCTTCTCGTTATAGCTGACTAGATCTCGAAGCGTAAAACCATCGTGGCAAGTGACAAAATTGATGGAAGCGTGCGGGCTGCGACCGCTGTGAGCATATAGATCGCTGGAGCCGGTCAGTCTGGTCGCCATCTGCCCGAGCATATTCGGATCGCCGCGCCAATACTGACGAACAGAATCGCGATATTTGCCGTTCCATTCAGTCCACAAAACCGGGAAATTTCCAACCTGATATCCACCTTCGCCGATATCCCAGGGCTCTGCAATGAGCTTGACCTGCGAAACAACCGGGTCTTGCTGAATAACATCAAAGAAAGCGCTCAACTTGTCGACGTCATAAAGTTCGCGAGCAAGCGCACTGGCGAGGTCAAAGCGGAAACCATCAACGTGCATTTCTTGGATCCAATAACGCAAGCTATCCATGATCAATTGGAGCACGCGCGGATGCATCATGTTGAGCGTGTTGCCGCAGCCGGTGTAGTCCATGTAAAAGCGCTGGTCTTTCGCCATCGTGCGGTAATAGCAAGTGTTGTCGATGCCCCGAAAGGAGAGTGTCGGTCCAAGGTGGTTGCCCTCAGCCGTGTGGTTATACACCACATCCAGTATCACTTCGATGCCCGCGGCGTGCAGTGCTCGCACCATCATTTTGAACTCGCGGACAGCATCGACACTACCTTTATAGTGAGAGTATCTGATGTCCGGAGCAAAGTAAGAAAGGGTGTTATAGCCCCAGTAATTGGCGAGGCCGGCCTTCACAAGGTTTTGATTATCGACGCGATGATGTATCGGCATCAATTCAATCGCAGTGACGCCGAGGCTTTTCAAATGCTTGATGATTGGCTCAGACGCAATGGCTGCATACGTGCCGCGAATATCCTTAGGCAGTTCAGGGTGCAGCGCGGTAAGCCCTTTTACATGTGCTTCATAAATGACCGTTTGGTGCCATGGTGTTTGGAGCAACCTGTCGTCGCCCCAGGTAAATGAATGGTCGACTACGGCACCGAGAGGCGCAAACGCGGCATTATCGCGATCGTCGCGCACCATGTCTTCTTTTTTGTTGCCGACAATGTACGGAAAAAGACTGTCGTCCCAGATAAGGTCACGAGCAATGGACTTGGCATAAGGATCGAGCAAGATTTTATTGGAATTGAAGCGCAGACCATTTTCCGGGTCATATGCGCCGTGCACTCGGTATCCATATATTTGACCCGGACGAATGTCTTTCAAATAGACGTGATAGACCTGGTTGTTGTACTCGGGCATCTCAATGCGAATTGACTCGTGCTTATCGTCCGGCGAGTCGAAAAGGCATAGCTCGACCCGGGAGGCATTCTCCGAGAAGATAGCAAAATTGACGCCGAGCCCGTCCCATGTTGCTCCTAAGGGATGTGGCTTGCCAGGTAAAATGCGCATTTGGGATTCTAAGATAGGTAGTAAACTCGGCCGGGCCGAGACAGCAGAACAATTTTAGTCGAAATTTGGCTTAGTAAGGGATCGGGCGGTCAGAGTTTCACGCCATTTCTCCTTTAAAAACCCGACCACTCCCACCAATTGGCGTTTCTGTCAACTGAGCTTTTTTCAGGCGGGCGTTCGTGTTCACGATGTTTTCACGCCCACCCCTTTACATTTAATCTAAAGCTAGACCCAGCCTCTTCGTTGAAACAAGTTTGCAATCTTTCAGTGGCATGATTCAGGAAATCGCACTCTTTCCGCATTAAACCGCCCCCGTCAGATTCTAATTACTAAAGGAAAAACTAAATGAGTGTGCACGATACTAAGCGCAAGCTTTGCTTCGCAATCCTCTCTATATTTGCAGGCTTCGGCCTCGTACTCATCGCCGCTCCAGCTTTTGCGCAGCAAGCGGAAGATGTTGTAGTAACTCATTCACAACGCACCGCCTACAGAGTCGCGGGTTGGGAAACAGGTTTGGTCAGAACTTCTCCAAACCTTGGCCAATTCTATTGGGACCCACAAACCCGCTACTCGCAAATGACCAGCTCTCACCGGACAGGAAAGGGCACCAATAACGCCGCCCCTCTACCTATATATCGCAGTCACTCAAGCATGAGATGCAAGTCTGCGCCCTTGCCTGAAAACCACAGAGCTCAATATTCGGCCGAAGAGATGGCTTCACGCAGCACTGGTGTCAGTGCCAAACTGAGGTTCAATCAAGCCCAAGGTCAATTAGCATCGGCAGTGCGCGGATCATCGCAAGACTGCTTCGGTGTTCTGAGTTATGGAAACAATGCAGAAAGCGCATACGGTCAAGCTATAGGAGGTAGCTCAAGAACGACCAAGACATCTGTGAAAGCTCAAATCTACGGAAAAGGAAAATAACAGCTACCAAATAACTTTCATTCATCCAAAACTACTTACTCGAAGGGGAGCTTTCACGCGGCTCCCCTTCAATCTTTTTGGAATACGGTTACAAACTAAGTTATAGACTGATGTTTTTGAACTAGTCGCCGGTAAACAACTTATATCCGACACCATGAACTGTTTTTATGAATGACGGCGATCCATCAACGTCGATTTTCTTGCGCAGACGCTTCACGCAGGTAGTCAATGCATCAATACTCGAATCCGATGCAGAAGCCCAAACACGATTTAGCAAAGCATCAGCGCTAAAAACCTGATCAGGATGGCGCATCAGAAATTCTAAAAGTTGAAATTCTTTTGGCAAAAGCGCAACATCATTGCCGTTCACTTTGACAGAATGGTTGCCTGTGTCCAGCTCGAGACCACGTGAAACCAGCTTGTTGCCGGCATAACTGCTTGGTCTGCGCAATATTGCTCTAACGCGCGCGGAAAGCTCTTTCATATTGAAAGGCTTGGTCAAATAATCATCAGCGCCGCTGTCTAAACCAATTTCCTTATCTTCAATACGGTCTTGTCCAGTAAGTATCAGCACCGGTGTCGTTCTGCCGGCCGCGCGAAACTCACGCAAGATCTTGATGCCACCCATGCTCGGCAAATTGAGATCGAGAATAACCAGGTCGAACTCATAGAATCTCAAGCGCTCACTGGCATCGGCACCATCAAAGCTGCACTCTACATTGTGGTGCTCGCCAGACAACCACTCGGATACCATCCGCGAGAGGCTTTCATCATCTTCAACGACAAGAATCTTGGCCATAGCCGAACTTCAACTACCCGAAAACGTCCATAGAATAATTTACAGCATCTGATACGCTTTAATGTCTTGAAATCCGGTGAATAGTCATTGGTTGACGTCGCACAATTCGCAGCAATTGCAGCAGTCGCATTTGGGTCGACACTGATAAGTTCGATGTGCGGAGGCGGCTCCAATATGATTTCGACTCCTTTTTGGCTGATGATGGGGTTTCCTCTTCCCGTTGCGATGGCGACCAACACCCTTGCCGGCGCCATGTGGACGCTAGTGGCTGCGCGTAATTACTTACGCGGACACGAAGTCGATTGGCGCCTGGTAGGCTGCATGGTAGTGTGCGGTCTGATTGGCGCATTTTTCGGGGCGCAAGTCGTGATGCACAGCAATCCGAAAGACATGCAGAGAGTTATTGGTGTGATTATTCTTTCTCTAGTTGCTTACACCTTTTTCAAAAAAGAGTTCGGCCTCGAAAAGAAAGAACCAACCACCAGCCGCTGGCTGACGAGCCTGGCAGGATTTCCTTTAGGATTTTATGAATCGTTTTTTGGCTCGGGAAACAGTCTCATTACAAGCGCGATATTGACAAAAACACGCGGATTCAAACTGCTGGAAGCGCTCGGCTACTCATATGTTATGTCATTTTTCTGGTGTTTATTCGCATCAGTAATGTATGGCTCACGCGGCAATTGGAAATTATCGTTGATTATTCCCTCAGTAATTGGCGCTGTATGTGGTGCCTATATCGGCTCACACATTGGTGCAAAGAAGGGCACTCGCTTCGTCAAAGGTCTCTTTATCACCATCGGCAGTGTCTTAGGCCTAAAGCTCTTGCTTGGTTATTAAAACGGGCTTGCCTTGAGCTTTTCTGCCGCTCGCTCATCCTTTCTCGCCAGGTCGTTTTTGCCTAATCGCTTATAGAGTTTTGCCCTCTCGGTAAAACTCTTTGTCGTCGGCTCCAATTCCAGAACCTTGGAAAGATCTGCAATGGCACCATTCAAATCATTGATTTTGGTTTTGATGGCAGAACGAATTCGGTAAGCTTCGGCATCTGAAGGATTAGTCTTAATGAGCTGCCCAAGCTCCCCGATAGCTTCTTTGTTCAGGTTTTGCTTCTCCAGGCACCTGACGATTTGAAAGACCATCCAATCTTTGTTTTGCTTACTCTTTGACAGAGCAGTGCGATAGGCTGCTGCAGCCTCGGCGTATCGATTCAAATTTTCAAGAATACTCGCCTTTATACGCCAAAGTTCTGCTCTATAACCAGCCGGTCTCTCTGCCTTTCGCACGCACTCGAGAGCTTCGTCGTATCGCTTCATTTGTGCCAGGATGGACGCCCTCACCATATAAGAAAGCCTATTCATCCTCGATTTCGGCATAACGCTCAACGACTTATCCGAATACTTGAGCGCCAAACTTAGATTGCTGTCCTTGAATGCCAAATCAGCCAGGGTAGTCCAGGCTCGACCACAATTAGGGTCCAATTTTGCAGCGCGCTGTAGCAGTTTTTCTCCTGAATGTACTTTGTCTGTTTCGCCAACTTGATCGATGTAATGATCTGCCAGCGAGCACAAAGAGACGCAATCAACGTACTTTGAATTACATATTATTGAGAGTATTTCACGCGATTCGCGCACGTTTCCTTGCTTGTACATCAGACTGGCAGCGCTTGTTAGCTGCGCTGCTTCTTGCGAGTTCGAGCTGGAACCAGAACCAAGGGCGCGGGCACGAGCAACAAAATTCTGAATTTGAAACGGCGTAAAGTCTGCAGAAAATGCTGGTGTGGAAAACGATACTAGACAAACGAGCACAGCCGAGAAGAGAAGCGAGTGAGAAAGCGCACTGATTCGCCGTGGAGGCTCAAGTTTGATCAAAATGAGATTGGGCATCGGTGGTAGGCACAGTGAACCAGAAAACTGACCCTATATTTCCATCTGCAGACTCCGATTTATTATCTTCTACCCCGATGCAACCACCGTGACGCTCTACTATCGCCTTAGAAATCGCAAGCCCAAGGCCCGTGCCTTTACGCTTTGCGGCATCAGCCGGATCGACTTGTTTAAAACGTTCGAATACCGCTTGTTTTAAGTGATCGGGTACGCCTCTTCCCGTATCTCGAACTTCGACGCGAACGCTGGTCGGGTTTTCAATCGCTTCAACCACAATCTTTGAATTCGGCTCTGAAAATTTGATTGCATTCGACACCAGATTTACAAGTACTTGGTTCAAACGATCGGCATCACCGACGAATTCTATTTCCTTGTGCTTGGGAGATACGAGCTCTATTTTTTTCTCTTTGGCAATCGGCTCAAGCATGCCGAAAACGCTCTCGAGAAGCCCTTCAATGGTAAGCGGGCCAAGATTGAGATCTAATCTTCCCGACTCAACACGCTCGATGTCCAACAAATCATTGACCATGCTCATCAATCTGCCAACACTTGCATCTGCACTCTTAAGACTCTCGAGCCCATCAGGCGAAAGCTGATTGTACTTGCCGGTCCGAAGTAGGCTCAGGAAGCCGGATATTGATGTAAGAGGAGTGCGCAGATCGTGGCTCACCATCGCGACAAAGTCACGCTTCAATCGTTCTAACTCTTTCCTGTAGGTGATATCGTGCAGAACGCAAATCGTCGATTTCTCCGCTTCTGTCCAGTGCAATGACCACAGCATGTCCACGGTCGTACCATCTTTGCGAACCATTCGATTTTCCAATGCGAGCTCGCCCTTTTCTTGAATGTTTTTCTTCAAAGCATCAAGCGTTTTTTCAACATCGTCCGCATAAAGGTATTGAACAAGGCGCGCACCAATCATCTCGTCTGGCGTGTAACCAAGAACCTTTTCAACAGCAGGATTCATAGCGGCAAACTTAAAATCATCGTCAATTGAACAAATGACGTCTGCTGCGTTTTGAAGTACCGCACGCTCCTTTTGAGTCGCCGCAGCCAAAGAATTGGCCATTTTTCGAAAAACCCTGTCCAATCGAGCAATTTCATCTGCGCCGGAAAGTGGCGCGTTAAGAGGCTCTCCCGATGCAAGGCGCATGGTATTGTCGAGAAGCACATTAAAACGATTGGCGGTGCCGCGATTGAAATAAAGCACGAGCCCAACCGCTGCTAAAACATTCAACAAAGCACCGGCAACGACAAGCCACTTAATCTGCTCTCTTGTGGCAGCTTGCGCAGCTTTTTGCTTTTCTTGAATCTCATTTTGTCGGCTCTGAATTTTGTCCGCAACAACGTAGAGTTCTGCCATGGACTTGTTGAGATTTGCGTACGGTTTCATCGAACCGATACGATCACCGGCCTCAAGCTTACGGTGCCCTTCCACAAGATTTTGATTGGCCCTGTTGTACAAAGAGACCATTCTAAGCAGATTGTCCTCTTCTTCCTCTCGTCCCTTTACCATCCGAGAAAGGCGCTCAACAACCTGGGGAAACTCGCGAACAGATTGCTTGTATAACTTGAGCGAATCTCTAGATCCGCTTACATGATAAATAACAGTATTCGTGCCAGCATTGATTAGGCAGCGCATTGCGCCGTTTATCTCGTTGGAAATTTCACGAGAATGCGCTTCCATCTCTCGCTCTTTCTCAGCCTGTTGCAATAGCGTCATAAGAAAACAAACCAGTGCCAGTTCAATGACCAAAGGCACGGAAACCAAAATTATGGCCTTGCGCGAGAGTGTAAGGTTCAGTCGCATTTGTCCAATTTTACCCTATCGAAGCCGGCAGGGGTAATTCTCAAACGTCCGAATAAACGGGCGATTCCAGTCCTCACACACCTCTCACACAATCTCCTTAGTCTTGTAATGTGAGCGCCGAACAAACTGCTGTCGCCAATCAAAATACTAAGTTAGAACGACGCCAATCCAATAAACAAGCACACAAGGAGGAAGCGAAATGATGACGTTCAATCCAAACCAGAATCGAATGGATGACCCATTTCAACTCGATCGTGTTGCATGTTTCGGCAGAACAATGAATGAATACGTCGAAATGTTCAACCTCGATCTGGAAAATTTAAAAGGCAAAAGCATTCTGGATTGCGCGTCGGGGCCTGCATCGTTCGCTGCGGAAGCACAGAAATTAGACTTAAAAGTTGTTGCCTGCGATCCGATTTATTCCAAGCAAATTGACGACATTATGGAAAGTGCACAACGCGACATACCTGCTTGCATACGCGAAACACAGCGACACAGGTCGCTCTTCATGCGCCAGACCAACGACGATGACATCACCTTTCTGAATGAGAAGCTAAAAGCGCTCACGACATTCGCCAATGACTACAGAAGGATGGACGCATGCAGACGCTACGTAGCCGCTTCCTTCCCTCATCTTCCATTCTATGATGACAGTTTCGACATGGTTCTTTGCGGTAACTTGCTATTTCTCTATAGCAATGTTGAAACAGGAGGCATACTCGAAAATTCGAATTTTGATTATCTCTTTCATCATCGTGCGCTGCACGAGATGCTTCGAATCGCTCGCCAGGAAGTCCGCATTTATCCGGTCGTCGGACCAAACAAGAAAACTCATCCGTTTATTGAGCAATTGTTGAATGACGAATCGTTCTTCCCGTACGACATGCAATTTGAATCAGTAATGATGAAGGACATAAGAGGCGCCACTCAAATGCTGAGGATATTTAAACGGGGAATTTAACCGGGTTGAGTTGAACAGCCAAACAGGAGCCAGCTTCTGGAGAAATCCAAAAGCTGGTGTCTTGTATTTTCCATTAAAGATTGTGGGCGACGAATTAAGCGAGTTTCGCTTGTTTTCATTGGAGACAAGATTCTGTATGATGCCAATACGCAACCGATTTTATTACCCAGGGTATACCGGGGGACGCACTGATGATGGGAATCGACAATACCAAACGCTTTACCGGATTGGCCGACGTTTATGCAAAAGCGCGACCGACATATCCAGATGATGCGATTAACTATATTGTGGATATCTGCAAATTGAGCAGAGGTTCTTCATTAGCCGATGTAGGCTGCGGCACAGGTATTTCGAGTCAATTGTTTGCAGAGCGCGGTCTTAACGTCATCGGTGTTGAGCCGAATTTCGATATGCGCCAAAAAGCAGCCGAACTGGTCGATTCATTAAAATCCGGTACTCTCAAATTGGTGGATGGAACAGCAGAAGACACCACCCTGGAGAATTGCTCCGTCGACGCAGTGCTATGCGCTCAAGCTTTTCATTGGTTCAAACCGGATCTGGCGTTGAGAGAGTTTTACAGAATCTTGAAACCACAAGGCTGGACGGTACTTATCTGGAACGAACGCGACGAAAGCGACCCATTCACACGCGCCTATGGTGACGCATTTAGAAAACTCACCGAAATCGACCGAATTGAAGGCAGGCACGGCGCATCAGGAGTACCACTGCTCACTTCAGAATATTTTTGCAAGGGCGAGCTCACCCACTTTGAAAACGAACAGATATTGGATCGAGAGGCTCTGATATTGAGAGCGTTCTCCGCATCATATGCACCAAAAGAAACCGGCATTGCCAACCGTTTAAAGGAAATGCTCAATACCGCTTTCGCACGCTTCCAAAAGGGCGGCGAAGTATCTCTCAAATATACAGTGGCAGTATATTCAGCTGAGCGTAACGACTAAATCTTTGGCGTGCCAATTTTCAAATCGTGAATCTGTTTGAAATAAAACGCGACCAGCACCAGGGCGTGCGTGATGGTTCCAGAAGCGATCAGATGCGGAACCTCGTCCATCTCGACGAGCCTAATTTTGATGTCTTCCGCACCCTTAAAAGTCGGTTCGCATATCTGTTGTGCACCACGTGCAATATAGGTGTCGCAAAAATTGCTTTGCAAAGCCGGGTTGGGATGATTGCGACCGATGAATGTCAATTCGTCTGCGACATAACCGGTTTCTTCGAAAAGCTCACGCGCTGCCGCGTGTTGTGAGCTTGGATCTTCGGGATCTACGGCGCCGCCAGGAATTTCCAGAGTGATTTTTTCGATACCGTGCCGGTACTGTTCGATGAAAACAACGCGTCCATCGTCGGTTATCGGAATTACATTGCACCAATGCGACGGGTGCAGAACATAAAAGTCAAATGCCCTGTTAGCTTCGCCGGTCGGCATCAGCGCCCGATTGCGTTCGAGTGAGAATACCTTGCAGTCGGCTATCTTGTGGGACTCAATTTTTCTCCAGGGGAGAATTTCGCGACTCATATTTCGGTAACCAGATTCCAGAATTTAACAGCATCATTGTAGTCTGAATCAGGACAGGCTGTGAAGATGCGACCTGAAAAAGCACCCTGGATAAGGTTTTCATCCACCCACTAGTCAAGAGCGCCAGTGGCGCACTGCCGCGAGTTTTCCGCCCTTCCTTTCAAATTTGAGCTAAACTGGATTCACAAGCTTACTGCTAAACAGTCGCCCGGATTAGGATTTCCCGCCTTTCCCAACACAAATCGCGTTGCCAAGCGCTTAAGCGCACCAACAGAACAAAATGCAGAACTTCCCGCCCAATGCCGAACAATTAGCAGACATGGTGCGTGATGCAATGCGTGCGCCTGGGACGGCGAGTGAAATTTGCTTTGGTAATTCTACAAAAGCCTATTCGCTCGTCTCCTTCAAAGACCCCAACGGTTCGATTTGCACATGGACACTGCGCAAATTGGATGGCGATTCTGCCATTCTCATCTGGAATATCTCCTCCAGCGATCAACGCGTTATCTTGCAGCAGCTCTCCAGTGATTTCAAAAACTGGAACGAAATTTCACAAGAAAGGCAACAGACGACTTCCGGTCACAACCTGCCTTTGCCCACGACTAAGCTCTACACCAACGGTGATTTGCGCCGCCTTCAGTTCGCCAATTTGGTTAGACTGATCGCAACGGACCACGCATCCGGTTGCCTCGAACTTTCGCGAATTGTAGGACAGCAAGAAGAAAATGCGGTTTTATACTTCAACGAAGGCATGCCGTCACATTGCGTAATTGGCTCAACGACAGGGGATTACGCATTTCTCGAACTGGTCGGCTGGCAAAATGGCAATTTCAAATTTGCACTGGGACCTGGCTCGTCCGAAATTACAGTGACGAAGAACATCGACCTTCTCATCATGGAAGGCACATATCTCAATGACCACGTTGTAGAACTGACGAAAATGGGCTTGACTCCCGAGACTGTGCTGAAGCGCGCGGTAGCTGAGATCAGCCAAGAAGACTTTATGGCGCTGGTGCAGAACGAACAAGGCATAAGCAGGACTTTGCAGAAGAATATTTTCGAGTTGATTGATGGAAGCAATCAAGTTCAAAACATCATTGTCGCTCTCAATGTGACTAAAGCGGAGTGGATGCCTGCTCTGCATAATCTGATCAAGAAAAAACTAGTTGCACCACCAGAAATACCACTCAATAGTGAGGACACGGCGCTAGCAACAGCCGATTGGACAATGACTCAAGCTGTCGATCGCTCGCTTATCCGTGCCGACACTGGCGCTTATGGTTATCCGGCATTGTTGTATTTTCTGGAAATGGAATATAACCGCAGTTCGCGGTATGGAAAGCCCTTTAGCTTTTTACTTTTGCAAATCGGCACAAAAGCACAAGATGGTTCGGGAAAACTCTCACCACTGCCGCAGCAAGCCGCCCGTGAGTTGGTCAATCTGATTTCAAAACTAAAACGCAAGCCTGATATTCTCGGGCACTATCAAACAAATTGTTTTGCTTTGATCTTGCCCGAAACAGATAGCATTTTGGCAAGACGATTTGCCAGCCGACTGATTGAAGTCTTGGTGAGCGGACCATCTTTAGAGACTGTGGGTTTTTCAATCGGCGTTGCTGGTTGCCCCCATGAGGCACAAGATTTAGCAAACTTGATCAAAGCGTGCGTGCAGTCGCGCCAAAAGTTCGGTTTAGATTAGCTAGTTTTAGTTAGGGTAGTTTGATTAGACTAGATTAGGACGAGCATCAAAACGCGCGCTCAAGTATGGCTGCAGTTTCTGTATGGGACGAAAGCGTGCCAAATGTTCTGCCCCAACCACCCTTTATTCGACTTTCGATGAAAGCGTCAGCAACAGGACTGGGAGCCGACTCGATTAAAAGCTTAGCTTGGAGTAAAACCGCCAATTGCTCAACCATCTGACGGGCTTCTCGTTCAGATTTGCGGGCTATTAGTAATTCGGCCTTTGTGATTTGTGCATCAAGCTCTTTGTTTTGTCCGGCAACTTGCTTTATCTCGTCCAGAAGGACTACAGCAGTTTCAGGCTCATTCGTCAGCGCGCGCAGAACGTCCAGACAAATAACATTGCCCGAACCTTCCCAAACAGAATTGACCGGCGCTTCGCGATAAAGTCGTGGCATCAGAGATTCCTCGACATATCCATTGCCACCAAGTGTTTCCAAACATTCATAGACATGTGAAGGAGCACGCTTGCAAATCCAATACTTCGCAACAGCGGTTGCAATTCTGCGAAAGAGACCTTCTTTCTTATCAGATTGACCGGCATCATAAGCACGAGCCAAGCGCATCGTAAGAACTGTCGCCGCCTCGGATTCCAAAGCAAGATCACACAAAACATTGCGCATCAATTCATGCTCTATCAAGCGTTTTTTAAACGCCGAGCGGTATTGAACATGGTGCAACGCCTGAGTCAAAGCCTGGCGCATCAAACCGGCTGATGACAGGGCGCAATCCAGGCGGGTGTGACTGACCATTTCAATAATGGTGGCAACACCTCTGCCTTCTTCGTTTATAAGCCAACCTTGAGCATTCTCGAGCTCTATTTCCGCACTGGCGTTGGATCTATTTCCTAATTTGCTCTTCAAGCGCTGCAACCGTATTTGGTTGCGCTCCCCTGAAGGAGAAAATCTGGGGACAAGAAAGCAAGAAAGCCCGCCTTCAGTCTGCGCCAGCATAACGAAGGCATCCGACATTGGATGCGAGCAAAACCACTTGTGTCCTTTCAGTTCATACAACTGCCCTGGACCTCTGGAGTTGACCGGCTTGGCTTCAGTAGTATTGGCGCGAACGTCAGAGCCACCCTGCTTCTCAGTCATCGACATGCCAACAAGCAGTCCGCGCTTCTGACCGGCAGGAATGAATCGCGAATCGTATTGGTTGGACATAAGAGCCGACTCAAAAGCAGCCAAAACATCCGGCTGCTTCTTCAAAGCCGGTACACACGAAAAGGTCATAGAAACAGGACACATGTGCCCGGCTTCCACTTGCACCATCAAATACATCATCGCAGCGCGTGCCACATGCGCACCAGATTTCGGCTCAACCCAAGGCAAATTAGTCAGACGATTCTCTAGCGACATCGAAAGCAATTGATGCCACGCTGGATGAAACTCGACTTCATCGATGCGATGCCCAAAACGATCGTGAGTTTTCAAAACTGGCGTATGCTCGTTTGCCAGATAACCCAGTTTGATTGTCTCTTCTCTTCCAATCAGCTGTCCGAAAGCTTTTAGTCGTTCGTCCGCCCACCCGGCGCCTTCTTTCGTCATACACTCGACGAGCGCCTTGTCTCTCGAATAAAGATTGTAATCTTGCAAAGCCGGTGGTTGATTGGTGACGGTATGCGTGTCACTCGTGTGCACAAGCTTTTCACTGGCAACCATAGCGCGTGGTCCTCTTTAGGCAAATAGTCAGATAGGCAGGTAACAGTTAAACAGTTAGACAGGTCGCCAATTCTACTCCAAAGCATCCTAATGCTGTAGTCTTTGAATAAACAGTTTGGCCCAATTATCACCTGCAATGTTTCCGCTCAGAGACTCACAGCCCTCGGGCACAATTCCTTTCGTCACCTACTTGATCATCGCGATCAATGTGCTCTTGTTCCTCTTTGAGGTTTCGCTTGGCGACCAGGACTTGAGCGCTTTTCTCAAAAATTTCGGGCTCGTGCCGGAAGATTTTCTCCAACAATTCGGTCCCTATCAAGTCTTCACGCTCTTCAGTTGTATGTTCCTGCATGGTGGCTGGATGCACCTGATTAGCAACATGTGGGCGCTATTTATTTTTGGCGACAACATAGAAGACAAGCTCGGACACTTCGGATATTTCATTTTCTACCTGCTGTGCGGCGTTTGTGCTGGTCTGACACAGGTATTTATGTCGCAAGGGAGCGCAGTTCCGACGATTGGTGCCTCAGGCGCGATCGCCGGAGTGCTGGGCGGTTATATCATCAGTTATCCAACCGCCAGAGTTCTCACAGCGATTCCCATTTTCATCGTTATTCGACTGGTCGAAATTCCCGCCTCAGTCTATCTGGGCTTTTGGTTCATTTCGCAGTTTTTCACCGGCTTTGCGAGTATCGCAAAAGAGCCAGGGGAAGAGGGTGGCGTGGCATGGTGGGCACACGTTGGCGGCTTTATTGCCGGACTCATACTCGTGAAGATAATGAGCTTCCGCAGCCAAAGCGAAGACTCTTCCTTCAATTACATTGAACGCTAAGCAGACTCTTAGTGTTTTGACGAAGGAATAGCTGACTCATCAGCTTCTTTCACAGGCTCTTCAACCTTTATCGGTCGCACTTTACCTACGCGCACTCTTCTATTGGAGAGCACTTTGACGCAATAGTTACCGACTGTAATTTCAGCACCCGGCGAAAGAGTCGCTTGTGCTCGATGCTCGATCTCCAGCTTCACGTCTGCATACTGGCGATCAGACAAGAGACGCTTGCCGCCAATATTCTCTTGCAAAAGGAGCAAAAGCTTTTCTATCGAAAGCATAGGATCATTGATGTGTTCGTCGAACATAGAATCGAGCGAAAACATAATCGCCTTTTGCGTGCGCTCTAGAACTTTATTGGCATTGTTTCGATTGAACAATGCTTGCACTTCGAACTTCAATAAAATGGAAGACGTTGTTTTGTCGAAATTAACAGCGAGCTTGATTGGGCGCTCATCCCTTTGTGTGCAAAGACATTCGGCTTTCAGAATGCCAGCCGGCGCGCTTTTCTCTACGATTGTCCACACCCAGGCGTTACCGCCGAAATTCTTCAGGGCTTCTTCGACAGCCTTGAATACGGCGTCTCTATCACCGCAAACCCGAATTGGAAAAGGGTTTTCCAGGACATCATTGCGTCCCAACGTCTTCAGCGTATAGCCGACAACACCGACGGTGGCTGCGCCAAGCAGGAATAACGGATTCATTTCCATCTCCATTGAGCGGGGCTTTGAGCCGGGGGACAGAGAGGACGCTCAAACGACCCACATTCAGGCCGTCTTTAGTTTGGCAGATTAATGTGCGGTTGCATACGCTCTCAAGCGATAACGTTACTTACCAGCAACTCACTTGCCACATAACTATCAACGTTACCTATGTAAAACGGTTATGGCTGCAGCGTTTTCGGCGTTTATCGCAAATGGTAGAACCTGAACTCGAACACTGCTTTTCCAACGGGAATACGCAGAGTCGCCTCATCGAAATTGTTCTGGTCATAGTACAGACAACCGACAATGCGCCCCATCGGATTCAATGTTGTAGGTCCCAACTGGCTGTCCCGAACATCTGCGGCCTGACGCTGCGTTTGCTCCGATACTGCCTGCGCGCGTTGATAAGCACGCTCACGAGCTTGAAAGTCCGGAACGCTCGTAACCATTGTCGTCATGCCGCCGCTGTTGTTGTACCAGGAGTTGCCTCCGTAGCCCATTGGACCGCCATAGCCAAAATTCGGCGACATAAATCCGCCGTAGGGGTAGAATCCTCCGCCGTTTGCGAGAATATTGGTTGTTGATGTCGTGGTCGCTTGCGAGCCCCAAAAGCGAATCCATTTCGCTTTTCCCTCACCTTTCTTCTCGATAGATTGTGCAAGCGACTCACCTTGTACTTGCCTTGCCAGCTGAATCTTCGGCTTCAAAATGATCAAATCCGGTCCTTGAGGAAGAACGCTAATTGGCGAGTCACCATTATTAGTAATACGCACCATTGCTTTGCAGTTCTTCAGCACATCAGCCCCTTTAGTCAGAAGCGCAGCTTCGACAGTGACTCCATTGGCAGTTATTTTCTCGCGTGTAACACCGTCTGCTGTCTCGCGAGAGGCGTTGGGGGCGCCCGGCAGAAATCTATAGAAGACGGCATCTTCTGCTCTTTGCGGAGCAAACTGTTGAAAAACTGCTCTCGTGCCTTCCTTGATTGATAGCGCATCGCCATACATCTTTTGCGCTAAAGCCTGATTGCCGTTTCTAAAAGCAAGTGCTCCAAGTTTTTCCATTTGATTGGCTGCAGCGACAGAACGTGGTCCTTGCACTTTCGAATGCAGTGCTAAGGATTCTTGATACCACTTTGCCGCTTCAGCAAATGCACCTCTGTCTTCAAGCAACTGAGCTAGGTGATCGATGCCACCACAAAGAAAAGAGACGTCGGTTTGCTGCGCCTTCTTCCAATTGTCGATAGCCTCTCGAGCCTGCGCTTCTGCCTTCACAGGATCTCCGCCAATCTGCGTTATCCACGATTGATCATCCAGGTAACGCGCTATCAAATTTGGAGAAACATTTTCAGTCTTGCTGAGCATAGAACTGACAATCTTCAATTCTTTCGGCAGAGTCTGAAATTTGCCTTGCCACATTCTTGCTTCGATAAGGGACAAACGCAAAGCTATTTCAGCAACACCGCCTTTCACCGTTTTTAATCGCTCCGAGGCGACTGACTCAGCACGAGCATAATCCCCAACTTCAATAGCATTGTCGCTATCCGTAGCGCTGCCTCCGCCGGTGGTTCCGGGGTTAGAGCTTGTAGTCTGCCGTTGAAATACGGCTTGCTGGTCGAGAGAGGAAGCGCCAGCTTCAATATCAGAAGGAGTAATCGGCTGCCCTGAGGCGGCAGGCAGCGTGACAGTGACTGCGCCGACAGCCAGCAATACCGGCAAAACGGACTTTATCGGACGCAAGCACAAAAATCCCATACGGCGACTCCCTCGGTCTAAGGAATTCCATTATTCGATCTCGCTAGTTTACAGGGCGGGAACATGTTCGAAAAACCCTGCATCTACATATGCTCAGGTGGTCGTCAGCTCAGCCCCATGATGCCAAGACAACCAATCGCCAGAAAGCTACAAAAATTGGGCTTTCGGCGGGTATCATGAAGACAGGAATCTCGTCACTCGGATTACGTCCGTTCGGATTTCATGAACAACATCACAAGACCGAGCATCAACTTCTTACTAGCGTTACTGAGTTTTCTCAGTTTGACGATACTGCCTGCTGTGGCAAGTCAGAATTCTTGCTGCATAAAGCCGGCAGTTGAGTCTGCGACAGCGGCACAGTCTGCTTCAGAATCCGATAGCTGCATGTGCTCGCAAATGGCGGACTGCTGTCAGGAGTCCAGCCCGACAAATCTGGCAGTCGATCGCACTGATGTCACAGTCAAACAAGCTAAAAACGCGCAAGTACCATATAACGCGCCCGTTTGGACGCCTACCGCGCACATGGTTCGCCTTGCTGCGGTTCAACCAATCTTTAGAAAACCAGTAAAACAGGTGCATTCGAAAAACAAGCGGTACCTCGAGCTGAGGGTCCTTTTGATTTAGAGAGCTGAAAACCTCCACAGACAGTCACTCTCTAAATATTCATTCAAAAGGAGAAAAGCAATGAAAGGCTTTTATTTGACCGTATTGGCTTTGGCCATGGCGTTTTTCACAACATCCGTAGCGTTTGCCAACAGCGGCAACAGCAACGGCATCAAGATTGCAGATGCTGCAAAACACGCAACCTGCGCAACTGAATGCAACAAATGCGCCGAAGCCTGCGAAAAGGCATTAGAACATTTGAAAAGCAAGGGTGCGAGCGAAGCCACAATAAACACAGTCAAAGATTGCATCACTTTGTGCAAAGCCAGCGCAGATCTAAAAACTCGTGGATCTTCACTGGCAACCAAACTCGCCTCTGCTTGCGCAGAAGCCTGCAAGAAGTGCGCCAAGGTGTGTGCAGATCAGAAAGATGAAGCCCTCAAGGACTGCATCGATCAGTGCAATGTTTGCGCAGACGCTTGCACCAACACGGTGAAAGCCGGTGGCGGCAAGGACTGCTGCAAGTAAGCAATCAAAAAAACGTTTCAAACTGAGGCACAAACCAAAGTTCGAAACCACAGATAGAGCGAGGGTCGCCGGCACTCCGGCGACCTTCTTTTTCTAAGCAATTGCTCGTTTCTCCTAAGCAATCAAGGTCACTCCAGTAATCAATGCTCGTTTCTTAGGAGGTAATCGATACCTTCTTGAGTAATGACAAAGGCACGATTGGAAGCACCCATCATCTTATTTGCGCGCAAAATCTTCACCACTTCTTCCATTTCACGCACATTACTCATTCCAGAGCGCTCGAACAAATCTTGCGGTTTGAGCCCTCCACCATTGCGATCATCTTGCCGCGCATAGAAAAGCAGCCGTAGAAAACGCAAAGCAGCCTTTGATTGAGCTGAATCTCTAAACATTCGCCAACACTCTATTTGCCACCACCGTCGGTTTCACTTCCATAATAGCTTGCGTCTCAGAAGGAGACTCCCGAGAATGAGCTAAAACTCAGCAACCATCAGTGTTTCAAACGTTAGAGCCACCTAACTTGCTTAACATTTCAAAAATCGAGCTTTCAAAACGCTGTCCTAAGCACACATCCCAAAACCTAGCAGCCGTATGGTTTTTCAGGTTCGGCAAAGCCTGCGTACCGAGGTATTTTGTTTTATCTGAAAGCTCGTATTCTTCCCCTATCGCAACGATTGAACTAAATGTTTAATAAGATCTGTTGATAACCAGGTTCTAGAAGTTACATTCATGGTTGACACCGACAGCACGCACAGCGAATCCCCGAAGCCGGAGATACCGACCATTGCACAAATGGCGCGTGGCAGTAAGGAAAACCTGATGGCGATTTCTTTTTCTCAAAGACCCAAGACTCCTATGCGCACTTACGTCGTGAGCGGAATGCTCATGAGTGCTCTAGGAATTAGCCTCGGATTTGGAATCTATTTGATGTTCAATCCCGACCACTCTGAATATTCGGCTCAGGGCCTGGAAGGAACGCCTTCAGTAGAAACGGATCAAATGTTGATTTCAGGACTCAAGAAAGTCGTCCCGATTCACAACCGCAAACCCGGACATCATCCTACTTTCGGAACACCCAGAGCTGTCGATTTCGCACCTGCGTCTCATGCTCCGATCAGCACTAGCGTTCCTGCACCACTCAGTAATAGCGTCCCGGCGCCATTGAATACCAATGTTCCGGCACCGCTCGTCAATCAAGTTCCACAACACCCTCATCAACAATTTGCACCGACACAACATTTTGTCCCTGCAACACCTCCCTCAAATCCATACGCACCAGGCGCAGCCGGAGCCGCTGTCCCGATGGCGAATGCTCAATTGCCGGTCATGCAGCCTATAGCTGATCCACCGCACGCCATCACCGCCACTACATTTGCAGCCATGCCTGCTCACAACAATCAAGGTTATTTGCCGCTATCAGACAGCCACGGATATCGTGCTGGCAGAAATAGCAGACTGCAAATGGTCACTAATCGCTAGACTCAATATGTTGGCTGCCGCATTCTGGCTGCAGGCATGCGGCAGGGACTTTCGCGCTTCCGCCTAAATCCTTGTGACCATCGGTAGAATGGCACTACTTAGTGCAACAGGAAACCGGAGCTTGAAGATAGCTGTCCTTGCCGACACTCACATACCTAAAAGAGCCCGAGGACTACCAGCAAAAGCGCTGGATATCATCGAAAAGTCGGACATGCTCATACATGCCGGCGACATTTTGACCGGGGATTTTCTCGACTATCTGAGCAAAATGCTTCCACTCTTTGCAGTTTTGGGCAACAACGATATCGGACTCGACTTGCCCGAGAAGCTGGAAATTGAGGTAGATGGCGTAAAGCTGGCGATTATTCACGACTCTGGAGACAGTAAAGGCCGAGCAGGCAGAATGAAAAGGCTCTTCCCGCAAGCCGATGCAGTCATTTTTGGACACTCGCATATTCCAATGAATTCACTGGAGGAAGGGATTCTTCTCTTCAATCCTGGATCCGCAACGGACAGACGACGTCAACCCAAACACACCATGGGAACCTTGGATATCGCGAGCGGCTCTATATCAGGAACTATAGTCGAATTGGATTAAGCGTTGTAAAGTAGTTTTAGGAGGTCACGTTTTTTAGGATATTCAGGGGGGTCTAGGATGCCATATTTCACCAACACAGACGAGCTCTATACAGTGATGGAGCGGCTGTGGTCGTATATCAAATCAGAAGAAGAGATCAGCGGAAAATTACTACATTCAAAGCTTGTGGTCCGATTCAAATACAAAGACCCGGATGGTGTACTCACAATCGACGGAAGTGACGGGCAAGAGTTGCGCTTTCATTTCGGTGAATGCGGAATTGTGCCAGACGTCGAGATGACGATGAAGTCAGACGTTGCACATAATTTCTGGCTGGGAAAAGAACCACCTGCGGTGGCACTACTGCAAGGAAGAATAGTCAGCAAAGGACCGGTACACAAGGCACTCGCCTTGCTACCCGTGATAAAGCCGACGTTCAAAATCTACCCTTCGATTTACGAAGAGAATTCAAGCAAATCCGCTTAGTCAACCTTTTCTCAGTGCGAACAAATGCCGTTACGCGGCAAATCGTTCTAACCGAGGTCGGCCCACTTCGGACAAACTTCTTTGATCTTGCCGAGCAGAGTAACTACTTCCTCACCTTCGGTAGTAAGTGTGTACTCGACTCTAGGCGGAACTTCTCTGAAAGTTTCGCGTGTGACAAGACCGAGCTTCTGCAGTTTGCGCAGCCGCTCGGTGAGAGTCTTGGCAGACAATCCGGGCAGAGAACGCATCAAATGAGTCGTGCGTCTTGTGCCGCCCGAAAGCTGAATCAATATGGCAGTTGTCCAACGTGGACTGAGTGAGTTGAGGCCACTCTCAACTAGCTGTGCGTCCTGGGGCTTAAGTGAAGTACCGGTCATTAGGATTTCCGTGGATACCAAAAACGGTTTCTATTACACCACTTTGGAAAACGGTTTGCCTCGCCCGATGGCCTGATCTTTAGAAGCTTGTCGAAACTAATTTAACAGGTCCCTTAGCTCAAAAAGATCCTTACTGTTTCTCAACTTCTTAAAAGCCTTGCTCTCAATCTGTCTTACACGCTCCCGGCTCATTCCCATGCGCTGTCCGCACTGCTCCAAGCTGAGCGGCGTGCCGTCCTTAAGCCCGTAACGAAGCTCTACAAGAGCTTTCTCATTGGTGTTGAGATGCTCGAGCAAGCTGGCTACCTGCCTTGAAACCAGCTGCGCGCTTACCTTTTGGTCAGGTGAAGAGCTATCTTCATCCGGAATCATTTCGGAAAGTGAAGTATCTTGGTCCTCGCCCACCTTGAGGTCAAGGGAGACAAGGGTCTTGTCCGCTGTAAGCGCAGTTTGGACCTTCTCTTTCTCGAGCCCGGAAAGCTCCGCTATCTCGTCAATTGAGGGCAATCTTCCGTGTTGGTCAAAGAAGATCTTGGTTGTTTTGCGCACCAGGCTGCGCGTTTCGATCATGTGCACTGGCACTCTAATCGTGCGCGACTTGTCTGCCAGCGCGCGAGTTATGGCTTGACGAATCCACCAGGTGGCATAGGTCGAAAACTTGAAACCCTTCTCGGCATCAAACTTTTCGGCGGCCCGAATGAGACCGACGCTTCCCTCTTGAATGAGATCCTCAAAACACATACCGCGGTTGCGGTACCGCTTCGCAATACTCACCACCAAACGAAGATTGGCTCTAACAAGCGCATTTTTGGCATCCATATCACCGGATTTTAACCGGCGAGCCAGGTCTATCTCCTCAGACCCTTTGAGCAGCTTGTGTTTTCCGATTTCTTTCAAGTAGAAAGACAGGGCGTTAGGATCGCCTTTTTCAATATATGTGCCTTCGCCTGACTCAGATTCTTGAGTGGAATCGTTTTCTGGATCCCAGCCAAGATCTTCAAAGGCGGATGAGTCGGCTTCTAGCGGGAATGCATATTCCCCAGATCCGTTGGCGCGCTTGCCTTTGCCTTTAGTTGTATTCAGTTTTGGTCTTGGTTGAAGGCCTGTTTTGTTCATATAAATTACTTATCGAGTAAGCTTTTTGGGTAACCTACGAGCCTGGCTGCGACAGGATTTTGCCGATTCCAGAGCGCGATTTCTCTCTTTCCTATTTGCAATATACCCAGCATGACGTATGGCACCATACATACGTTCCTGTCTTAATTAAATCGTAACGGTTGTCAGAAGACCGCCTAAATCAAAAGATTTATGCGTAGGTATAGGTAGAACCCACCCTTTCGAGTGACGCCTATGCCATCACTCTTACGGATAATAGGGATTAGTACACGCAAATTCCTATTCTCTATGGATCAAGCAGGGGTAAATTTTTCCCTTCCAAGAGGACAAAATAGCGCTCATCCTTTAGGATGATTCTTAGAAGACAAGTACTTGCATTCCGGTTACTAAAATCAATTTCAATCCCTGGTTACAAAATAATACTTAAAGGCCAGTAGAGCTGTGTTCTTAAATACATTGCGAATGGAAAACGGTCACTCAAATACGAACGAAATAAGAGTGGTGCTTGTCGAAGATCACCTTCTGACAAGAATTGGCCTTCGTACAGTGCTGGAGAGAACACCCGACATTAAGGTGATTGGCGAGGCAGAAAACGGCGCCATTGCCGTCGAGCTTGTTCGCCAGCTAAAGCCTGATGTAGTCTTGATGGACGTAGGTATGCCTCTGCTTGACGGAATAGAAGCAGCGCGTCAAATTTGCTCGGAAAATCCTATGCAGCGCATAATTATGCTGACCTCTCATGACAGTGAAGAAGATATTTTTGCTGCAATTTCGGCAGGAGCGGGTGGATATTGTCTTAAAGACGTGGCTCCCGACCGACTCTACATAGCGGTTCGAAGTATTCATAATGGGGACTTCTGGCTAGACTCTGCAATCGCACACAAGGTCGTAGCACATTACGCGGCCCAGAAAAATATCACCATAAGAAAACCACCAGAGCCCCCCGCTGAGTCGAATGGGCATTCGCAGGGCGAAGAACTGCCTTCACTTCCGGAGCCTTTGTCCAACCGTGAGCTGGAAGTACTCAAATTGCTGGTAGAAGGTTGCAGCAATCAGGAAATCGCCAACCGGTTGGTGATTTCGTTGGCGACCGCAAAGACTCACGTTCGAAACATACTGAATAAACTGGCTGTCGACGATCGCACGCAGGCAGCAGTGCAAGCCATGCGCCGCGGCCTAGTATAGATGGTGCTTTTAGTCACGGGTAGGCGCGCATTGACTTGGTTTGATACGGATTGGCGTCGATCATCGTAAAGATCCGTCAAAATGACGCCATTTCGACTCTGCGTGCGATACAAATAAATTGAAGCCTTTCTTGGAGACCCCGGTGTGAAAGTACTTATTGCAGTTGATGATTCACCTTATTCCGAAGCTGTAATAGACAGCGCGGTCAAACGTGATTGGCCTCAGAATACGGAAGTCTTGATTTTGACTGTGCTCGAGCCTATTCCATTTGATTGTGAATCTCGCACAGACATGCGTGCCCTCGTGGAAGAAGGCACTCAGAAAAGACGCCAAACTGCTAAAACTCTCGTAGAAAAAATCAGCGATAAATTGAAAAAACAACTCGCATCGAAGAATTTAGCCGTTGAATTCACGGTAAAAGATGGCTCTCCGAAAAAGGAAATCGTTGAGAGTGCCATCGAATTTGGTGCAGACAGAATATTGATTGGAGCGCAGGGGCATGGTACTTGTGCGCACAATATGCTTGGTGAAGTATCGCGGGTGGTGGCAGCGACTGCTCCGTGCTCGGTTGAAATTATTCGCGAAACTGTCTGCAAATAGTTTTAGATTACCTTGTGCGGCTCTTTTCCGCCGCTCTTTTCATTGCCCTTCTTGTGGGGCAATGGAATAACAAGGACGCAGCAAGGCGCGTTGGACACGACCGCCTGTGTGACGTTTCCAACCATCAAATCGCTCACGCTGCGCTTATGCGAGCCCATCACAATCAGTGATGCTTTGAGTTTGACAGCGCGATCCAAAATTTCTTCTTTCGGCAAACCTTCTGTGACTTCAACAGTGATCTTAGAACTGTTTTGCACACTATCAATAGCGTTTTTTACCTGATCGACAATCAGCTCACCGGCCTTTTGCCTTTCCTTTGTTATGTTTTCCAAAAGAGGAGACGGCAAAACACTCATAAAGCTGCCGATTTTCACAGGCATAACTACATGCAAAATGTGAAACTCGCTCTCAGACGGCCACGGATACGCCGCCATAAAAGAACTCAACTCTCCCAAAAACTGCTCGTCTTCAACGGCTACCAAAACTTTCATCGAAAGCCAGACCTGTTTTCTTTTCTACTTGCAAACGCTCGGACCTGTCCATCATATCAGCCGTGATATGAGACAACATAAGATGAATCCGGTATATTTAAAAGCTACTGCATTCGGCTCGGACAACGCTGACTGGGGCGCAGTTTTTGGACTTCATGTCTTCGAGGAGCACTTGATGGTAGAAAAACTGGCTGGTTCTTTGCCCAAAGCAGAGCTACACCTTCACATTGAAGGCACCTTCGAGCCCGAACTCATCTTTTCAATTGCCGAACGCAACAAAATCAAAGTCCCTTTCCAGTCCGTAGAAGCACTCAGAGCCGCTTATGAGTTTCAGGACTTGCAGTCCTTTCTCGATCTTTATTACGCGGGCATGAATGTTTTACGCACACAGCAGGATTTTCATGATCTTGCCGCTGCGTATTTCGAAAAAGCACACGCACAGAATGTTGTCCATGCCGAAATATTTTTCGATCCTCAAGCGCACACAGCACGCGGCATTCCATTTGAGGTTGTTATCGAAGGTTTGTCCAAAGCCGCTCATGAAAGCAAAGAAAAGTACGGTATTTCAAGCAAGCTGATTATGTGCTTTTTGCGCGATCAAAGTGCAGAGTCTGCGATGCAAACGCTCAACAGCGCGCTCAAGTACGGCGATCGTATTGTCGCTGTAGGACTGGACTCCGCAGAAGTCGGCAACCCGCCGCAAAAGTTCAAGGAAGTTTTCGATAAAGCGCGCGCCAACGGCTGGCTCACAGTCGCTCATGCCGGCGAAGAAGGTCCGCCGGAATATGTCTGGGAAGCGCTTAAGATTCTCAAAGTTAGCCGCATTGATCACGGTGTAAGAAGTCTCGAAGATTCCAATTTGACGAATCATTTGGTTGAACATCAAATGCCGTTGACTGTCTGCCCGCTTTCCAATGTGCGCTTGAAAGTTTTTGAGCATTTAAAACAACACAATTTGAAGAAGATGCTTGAGTTGGGCATCAGGGCAACAATCAACTCGGACGATCCTGCCTATTTCGGTGGCTATGTCTCGGACAACTTTAGAGCGGCGCAAAGCGCACTGGAGCTGAATCAGGATGAGTTGGAAACTCTTGCACGTAATTCATTCCACGCTTCGTTTTTGACAGACAGTGAACGAGCAAAATATCTAGCTCTGGTGGATGACGCGGTTAAACATTGGAATGGGCGACAAAACGGCGATTGTTGCCATCACGAATAAGCTTGCAAAGATCAAGAGAGATACAAGGACGGCCGGCAAAAATGGAAGAAGAAAACCCAGTACTGAGAGCAGGTAGCAGCGTCAAATGTCGTGTCTGCACACCCGAGCCAGGCGGATACACGGTCAAACTCGTTCCAAGCGGCATCGATGGGTTTCTTCCATGCCAAGAAGAATTAAATGAAGGGCAAGTCGTGCCGGCTACTTTTGTTTGTATGAGTAAAGACCAAGCGTTGATGACGTTTGCATTCCGCATCGGCACGACCGAGCGAGTCCAGATGGGGCTGCCGAGCGAGCCGGAGACTGCCTTTGCTGTTTGGGCGGATTCACACCCTCGCACTTACAAGTTGCGAAGAGCAATCGACATTGTCATGCCGCCGCTCAGCTCTTCGTCGGTTTCTCCCTTGCGCTCCGGCGACTACGATATCGGCAAATTAATTACCGACCTAGAGGAAGGACAACTAACCGGTTGCGTCAAAATGATTTGCGACGAACGCCTTTCGCGGGGAGCTCTTTTACTTTACCGTGGCAGAGCAGTCGGATGCATCTACGGTAAAAAGCCGATGGTTGAGCCATATCCGATCGAGTCTGCCATTCAAATGCTTTTACTTGACAGCTTTCTGCCCGAGACAAAGCTGACAGTCTATGACCTTCCGGACGAAATCATTTTGTCTATGTCGGCAATGTTCCTTGGCGTGCCTGTCTTAGAGAAGGACTACGCGGACAGTAAGAACCTCGATGCGCTGGTTAAATCTCTTAAGAACGACACGGCAATACTCACAGCAACATCGACAAAGGAGATGTGCCTGGCTTTCCTTCATGAGGGCGAAGTCTTTGGCACTTTCCATGTGGACGAACAGAAATTTTCGGACAAAGGTGCCATTTTTGACGAAGTCATGGATAAGGAACCGGACAGTACTGTAGAAATTTCCATACTGCCATCAGAAATGACAACCGACAAAGTGCTTTTCGGCTATGGGCTGTCAACTACTCTTGAAGTTATGAAAGGCCAAGCGCCCGTCGAAATGTAGCTTTTATATCGCAGAGGTTCTTAAATCCGGACCAGAGCCGGTTCGACCTGCAATTTCAATGACGCAGCCGTGCGCTTTAAAACTGCTTATTTAAGGATCACCTTTATCTATGATTTCCAGCTTACTAAATAAAAGCTTGCATTACTGATAATGAGCTTGCGACTGGTGTATCACAGTGGAAGTAACGTCTCGTCCAAGGGAGTCAACTATGGGTAAGGCTGTAGGAATCGATCTCGGCACAACAAACTCGGTCGTCGCGGTGATGGAAGGCGGTAAGCCTACTGTGATTGCCAATACGGAAGGTCTGAGAACGACCCCATCGGTGGTCGCCCAGTCAAAAACAGGTGAGCGCCTGGTTGGTCAACTTGCTCGCAGACAGGCAGTTGTCAATCCGCAAAACACCGTTTATTCCATCAAGCGCTTTGTTGGTCGCCGTTTCAACGAAGTTGAACAAGAGCGCAAAATGGTCTCTTACAAAGTTAAGGAAGGCCCGGACGGTGGCTGCAAGGTAGTCATGGGCGACAAGGACTACACCCCTGAAGAAATCTCTTCAATAATCCTGCGCAAACTCAAAGAAGACGCAGAAAAATATCTGGGCGAAAAGGTAACGTCAGCGGTTATCACTGTTCCGGCATACTTCAATGACTCACAAAGACAGTCAACAAAGAACGCTGGTCTGATTGCCGGTCTGGACGTTCAGCGCATTATCAACGAGCCTACGGCTGCAGCCCTTGCATACGGTATTGATAAGAAGCAAAACGAAACCATCCTTGTATTCGACTTGGGCGGCGGTACTTTCGACGTCTCGATTCTCGAAGTAGGTGACGGCGTTTTCGAAGTGCAATCCACAGCAGGCGACACACACCTGGGCGGCGACGACTTCGACCATGTGCTCGTTAACTGGTTGGCAGAAGAATTTCAGCGCACCGAAGGCATCGACTTGAGAAAAGATCCTCAAGCTTTGCAGCGTCTTACTGAAGCAGCCGAAAAAGCAAAAATCGAATTGTCTTCGGTAACCGAAGGCTCAATCTCCTTGCCTTTCGTCACCGCAAACGAGACAGGTCCCAAACACTTGGATATGCGTTTGACCCGCTCCAAGTTCAATGAATTGACCAGACACCTCGTAGAGAAGTGCCGCAAGCCGGTTGAGCAAGCACTGGAAGATGCCGGTCTCAAAGCTTCAGACTTGAAAGAAGTTGTCCTCGTAGGTGGTTCGACTCGTATTCCTGCAGTTCAAGATCTGGTGAAGAGCTTGACCGGCGGCAAAGAGCCAAACCAAACGGTTAACCCTGACGAAGTCGTCGCAATCGGCGCCGCTATTCAAGCAGGAGTACTGGGCGGCGAAGTTCGTGACGTAGTGCTGCTCGACGTCACCCCACTCTCCCTTGGTATTGAAACCATGGGCGGTGTCTTGACCAAATTGGTTGAGCGCAACACGACCATCCCCACCCACAAGTCGCAAGTATTCTCGACAGCAGAAGACAATCAGCCCGCCGTGGATATTCAAATCTTCCAGGGCGAGCGTCCGATGGCCAAAGACAACAAAATGCTCGGCACATTCCGCCTGGATGGCATCAGACCAGCCCCTCGCGCAATGCCGAAAATCGAAGTATCTTTCGACATCGACGCCAACGGCATCGTTTCGGTAACAGCAAAAGACCAAGACACTGGCAAAGAGCAGAAGATCACAATTACGGCTTCAACCAACCTGAGCAAAGATGACATCGAAAAACTCGTCAAAGATGCAGAAGGTCACGCCGCCGAAGACTTGAAAGCAAAAGCAAGTGCTGATGCTAGAAACGAAGCAGACAATCTCTGCTACACGGTGGAGCGCCAGATGACTGAAGCCGGTGACGCTCTCACCAGCGGCAACCGTAACAAGGCAGAAAGCTTGATTGCCGACATTCGCCTGAAGATCGAACAACGCGCCGATGCGGACACGCTTAAGCCGTTGCTAGAAGAGCTGCGCGGCGTGCTCGTCTTGATTTCACAAGACGCACAAAGACAGCCCGCAGGCGCCAGAGCAGGCGGCGGCGGAACCGAGTCGGAAGCTGCATCGGGAGATGCCAGCAGCTCGTCATCGTCCTCCAGCAAAGCTGGCGGCAAAGGCGACGACGACATTATCGATGCGGATATCGCCAACTAATCAAGTTACAATTACGGGATGAGCGCACTGAGCGAGTCCAAGTCATTTCATAGAGAAATGTTCTTGCTCGTCCTTGCGCTCTTCTTTGCATCTGGGTTCAGCAGCCTCATTTATCAGGTTGTTTGGACCAGACACTTGGTGCTCATTTTCGGCTCTACAACACTGGCAACGTCGACGGTGCTTGCTGTTTTCATGGGCGGGCTGGCGCTGGGCAGCTATTTTGCCGGACGTGTCGCCGACAAGGTTGAGCGCCCGTTTCTCTGGTACGGCATATTAGAAGGAATCATCGGTGCCTGGGCACTTGCCGTTCCATTTCTTCTAGACATATCAATATCAAGTTATAGAGTCATCTGGGAATTAACCCATTTCGACTTCTTTTCCTTCAGCTTGTTAAGATTGGCTCTGGCAGCGGTTATCCTACTCCTGCCAACGACCTTGATGGGCGCCACTTTGCCGCTGCTATCCAAGTTCGTAACCGACAGTCTAGCGACAGTTGGTGACAGAGTGGGCACAGTCTATGCCGTAAATACTTTAGGCGCCGTATGTGGTGCAGCCCAATCAGGTCTGATACTTCTTCCCGGAATTGGTCTATCCAACACGACACTAATTGCCGCAGGCGTCAACTTTGTTTTATGCCTCATAGTTTTATTTGTCTCATTGAACATCGAGCGCCGAGAGAGAAACAAACTGCAAAAAACAGCACTCGAAAATGCAAAAGAGAAGGCAAAAAAGGAGCAAGCCAAAGCCGCTGACAATTCCCGGAGCTCCGAAGCTTTTGAAGAACGAAAAACTGACTCAGAAGCTTCTAGTGCCGAAACATCAAAATCAAAGAAGAAAAAGAAGAAAGGGAAACACAAGATAGCAGCGGCAGCTTCTACTGCATCCTCTGCGGCAGAATTGCAGCCCGAAACGATTCGAGATGAAGCAACAGAAAAAACGCAGACAGTAGCAGCTAGCGTTGCCGAGCAAAGTGAACAGAAAGTAGAAACTCCACCCGTTGCAGTTGCTGCCAAGGTGCCAAGTCAGGTGTATTTAGCCCTGGCTGCAATAGCCATCTCCGGCGCCGCCGCCATGATCTACGAAGTCTGCTGGACACGCACGCTGTCACTGGTTATTGGTGGCAGCACATATGCATTCACAGTCATGCTCTCGACCTTCCTTTCAGGAATCTTCTTGGGCAGTATTTTCTGCGCGAAAGTTGTCGACAAATTCAAGCAACCATTTCTGGCTTTCGGTGCGATTCAAATATATGTAGGCATTGGCTGCATCGTATCTATTTTTTTATGTAGACAATTGCCAATGTGGAACCTGCAACTCAATGCGCTTTTCCCCAATGCCGCATTTTCAGTGTGGATTCGTTTTCTCCTGGCAGAGGCAATTTTGCTGCCTCTCACGCTCTTTCTCGGTGCGCTGTTTCCAATCGTAATCAAATGCACCACATCCGATATTAAGCACATTGCCAGCTCGGTAGGCACCGTATACAGTGCCAACACTATGGGCGCGATCATTGGCTCGGTTGTCGCGGGTTTTGTTCTGATACCACAATTTGGGGTAGAAAAGACGCTGCTAATCGCCACCGGCGTAAACATGGTTGTGGGGACCATCATGGTTTTCGCCCAGAGCGATGCAAAACTTTCTCATAAGATGACCTATGTTATCTTCGGCGCATTGGTCTTTATTGGTTTCATAGCCAATCCAAATTCGGCTGAGGATAGAAAACAGCTCCTCGTTGCACAATCCGCGCGCAGAGCGATGAGAGACGGCTATGACGTTTTCAAAAAAGACAGTCCTTGGAGATCTTCCATAGATCGGACAAAACTCGTCTTCTACAAAGATGGTCCTTGTTCTAACGTTGCAGTTCTCAGGTTTGCAGACGGTGACAAGATTGGTAATTACTCTCTTTTGACCAATGGTTGTGTGGATGCCAGCGACGGAGCAGATATGTCGCAACAAGTCTTGCTTGCTAGCTATCCTATGCTATTCCGCCCGAATGCGCGCAGAGCTTGTGTAATTGGCTGGGGCTCGGGCGTTACTATTAGCGAGCTTTTGAACTTCCCAATCACCAGCGTGACCGCCGTTGAGTTAGAACCTGCGGTAATTGAGGCGGCAAAAGTCTTCAATAAATATACAAATGAGCCGGAAAAAAATCCCCGCGTAAAAGTGGAAATCAACGATGGCCGCAACTTCTTGCTTGCGACCACTCAGAAATACGACATCATCGTATCCGAACCGTCAAATCCATGGCAAGTCGGTGTCTGCAACCTTTTCACACAGGAGTACTTCAAAACTGTCAAAGACAGACTGACACCAGATGGGGTGCTCAGCCTCTGGCTTCAATTAGCAGAAGTTTCACCGGATTCGGTGAAGTCTGTCCTGGCTGCGCTCGATCGAAATTTTGACTACTGCTTGGCCTTATGTTCCGATTCGACCAATCTTGTTGTTTTGGCCAGTCAAACTCCAATTCGCGCAGACTATAAGGCGTTGCAAGAAGTATTCGAAAACCCCTACATAGTTCGCGCGCTCGACAAAGCACAGATAACCTCACCGGAAGCGGTACTTTCACGCATGGCCATGACACCCAGCGGCATCACCTACTGTGCAAAGGAAGCGAAGCCAAATACCGATGATTTGAACATTCTGGAATATAGAATCGGACGCACTTATGAATCGATGACATTTGCACATTCAAATGGCGTCATGTTGTCGGAAAACATGGGGACACCGTCCGGCTATACGGACTGGGGAAACTTGCCCAAGGACAAGATCGCAGCAATCATGGCAAGAGTCGCTATTGAAGCAACGAAGTTTGGCGATTTGACTGCCGCATATTCATGGGCGCGTAGCTCGCTGGAAAAGAACCCTAATGACGTGGCGAAGCGCATCATTTATTGGATTACCGAAGAGGACAAGAAACGCACCAATTTCGCTCGCATGAGAGGTGAAATCGAGGCGTTAGATCCGCTCAAGAAAGAAACCCAGAAAGCCGCTCCAGTAGAGAAGTCAGACCAGAAGCTAGAGACGGAAGCAATACAAAAACTCAGTACTGATAAAGAGTCACGCGGTAAATAGCAAAACAGGACGAGGCGCGAAGGATCTATTACAATTGCCATTCTATGTGGCCTTTGCCTTCCCTGACCCGGTCTTTTAAATGAATACTGCCAAATCCAAAAATCTCCTTAACGGTGCTCTGGTCTGCCTTCTAGCCGCCTCAGCGCCAGCAGGCGTCCTGACAAGCCCAGCTTATGCTGCGGCTCCAGCCAAGGATTCTGCACCTTCGGCAGCTCCAGCGACACAGATAGATGCAAAGTCGAGCCAGATAATGAAAGGCGTTGGCACGTTTTACAAAGACATGAAGGGTTTCACCCAAACCATGTCAACAGAGATGAAAATATCCGCAGCAGATAAGCAAACCGCGATGACTTCGGTATTCAAGGTGTCCTTCGGCCGCCCCAACAAGTTTTACCTCAAACTTGAAAGCGGCAAAATGGGCGGTCAAATGATCTGCGACGGCAAAACCGCTTATCTCTACACCCCCGTGCTCAACAAATACATGAGCATGCCGGCGCCGGAGAATCTCAGCCAAATATTCGACACGATTGATTATCAAATCGTGGGAGGCGGCTTCAGCAGCATGTCTTTGATCGAGTCTATGTGTACTCCCGATCCCTACAAACAGATCATGGCTGATGTGCTCAAGGTCGAACATATCGGCGTAGAGAAGGTCGGCGACAACGATTGCGACCACATGCGTTTTACGCAAAAAGATTTCACCTGGGACATGTGGGTTCGCCAGGGCAAAGAGCCTTGGATTCAAAAAGTCACTGCCGACATGTCCAAAATTTTGGCTAACAAGCCTGGCGCTCCTGAGGGCGTAACTGCCGTTCTCACTTGCAGCTACACCGATTCACAAGCAAATGTAGAACCAACTGCGCAGCTTCTGACGTTTGCAAAACCAGAAGGCGCACAGGAAGTGAAAAGCTTCTTGGAAGAGAAATCGGCGCAGCCGGCTGTCCACCCACTGGTCAACAAACCGGCTCCTTCCTTTGACCTAGAAACAGTAGACGGCGCTAAGTTCAATCTTGCTGCACAGAAAGGCAAGGTGGTGGTACTAGATTTCTGGGCGACATGGTGCGGTCCATGCACAATGGCATTGCCGATCATTACTGAAGTGACCAGCTCACTCAAGGACAAAGATGTTGTTTTCCTCGCAGTCAACATTCAAGAGACACCAGCTCAAATCAAAGAATTCCTCGAAAAGAAGAATTTGAAGGTTTCCGTCGGACTCGACAGCGAAGGAAAGGTCGCTGAGATGTATCAAGTGCGCGGCATTCCGCAAACAGTTATCGTCGGAAAAGATGGCAACGTAGCGGAAGTACACATCGGCTTTTCACCTGATTTGAAGGAGAGCTTCACCAAAGAGCTCAACGACATACTCAAGAAGTAGGTTTGCTAAGTATTCATCTTGGTGAGCTTGCCGTTCTTCCTTGCTTCATTGAATAAATATTCAAAGAGAAACGCGGCGAGCAAGGCATAGACGATATTAAGGACAACACTCATCGCCAGGTCTTTGGCGGCAAAGCTGCCGCCTTTGAGAACTGTTCGCATTCCTTCAAACACGTATGTGGCAGGCACACACAGTGAAATCGCACGCAGCCATGCCGGAAGCACATCAACTGGGTAAAAAACGCAACAAATCGGCTGGATGAGAAAGGGAATTGCCCAAGCAAGCGCTTCTGCCTGATGTCCCCATCGAATGATCACAGCCGTTGTTACTAACCCGATGGTCCAGCCCATCAATAGCAGATTGATAAAAAATGGAATCATGCAATATCCGAGCATGCCGAAATTGTATTGATAAAACCAGTATGCCAGCGGGATCATGATCAGCGAAACGCAGACAGACTGCAAAAGCCCAGATATGCAAGTTGCGGCGACAAACTCGAATGTTCTGACCGGTGCAACAAAGATATTGATAAAGTTGCGTGACCAAACATCTTCAAGGAAAGACACGCTAACAGCTTGTTGCGCGCGATAGAGTACATTCCACATGATCACCGAACCGATAAGGAACGTAAAAACGCCCGGCACCGAGCCATTCACCTTGAGCATGTACATCGTCAGGAAGCCCCAGACAAGCAGATCCATCACGGGCCAAAATACAATGTCCAGAATTCTAAATGTGCTTCTGGAATAACAATAGTAATAGCGAAGGAGAAGTCCTTTGATTCTGGCGATGCTCATTCTTCCTCTTTCTCCACTATATCGCCGCCACGCGCAATGCTGATGAAAACATCCTCCAAAGACTTCTGATTAAACTGCTCCAAAATTTGATTCGGTGTACCCTCTGCTCGCACTTTGCCAAGCTGCATAAAAACAACTCGATTGCACATTTCCTGCACGTCTTTCATGTTGTGCGAAGTGTAGAGAACGGTCATGTTCTTCTCTTTTTGAATTTTGACAATAAGCTTGCGAACCTTGTCGGCAATGTCAGGATCAAGACTTGCAGTCGGCTCGTCCAGCATGAGCATCTCAGGATCGTTGAGCAAAGACTTGCACAGATTGAGCCTTGTAGATTCACCCGATGAGAGCTTGCCTGTAAGAGTATTAGCTAAATGCGAGATTTCGAACATCTGCAGCAATTCGTCAATTTTCTTCTTAGGGTTTTTTACCTGATAAAGAGACGCAAATACATTGAGATTCTCACGAACTTTCAAATTATCCGGCAGCCAAATGTAGGCAGACGAAAAATTGCAGCGCTGCAAAATTTTCACGCGCTCTTTCTGTATGGCCATGCCGAAGATATTGACTGTGCCGGATGTAGGCGTAACCAACCCGAGCAGAATTTGGATTGCCGTGGTTTTACCCGCGCCGTTCGGTCCTAATAGGCCGACAACTTCTGCGCGGTTTGCAACAAAGGAGACATCTTCTACAGCAACTTTCTTGCCGTATTCTTTGCGTAGATTTTTTACTTCTAGTACTAGATCAGACATAAGAGCCAAGATAACATAAGGTAGATGCTAAAAGTCACGCCAATCAAGCAAGAAGTCTCATCAATTCGCACGCGAGAAGCCAACTTACTCGCCGCTGTGCGAGGGACAACGCGCAAGCGCATATTCAAAGCATTACTATCGTATTCACTCATCGCAATCACATCCGTGCTCGGTATCGGCTCAGGAGCTAACATGGCCGGCGCAGTAGAAGTTAAAGAAAACAAAGTACTTATGGACACTGAAGTGCGCGCGCTGCCTGGCTCACTCGGGACGGTGCCCATGTTTAACAGCAACAGTCCAGAAGTTGTAAGAACCAGCGGAGTTCTGCTGTCCCTTCTGCCAAAAGAAGGCAAGAGATATCCTGACGCGCATCTTGATTATCCGCTCAAAGGACGTTTTCGAATTTTCACTCATCACATCAACAACAATCCAAAACAAGATCGCGTTTTATACCTCGGCTTGATTGCCTACAATCCCGAAGATAACGATGCAACTGTGCGTATTTTGAATGCAGCGAGTTATGTGAGCCAACCAGACGCACCATTTATAAAACTGCCTGCAATCTCTGACAATAACGATGGGAATGTCTACGCCGGTCCGGGAGACAGAATCACCAACGACTTTCTGCGTGGGGACCACCAAACCGGCTGGCCCTCCAAGATCACCGTTCCTTCAAAAGGATATGCGGTCATCTATGCACTGCCTTTGCAAGTGCGTGGAATAGTGTCTCAAAGCAATGGACGAAGTACTCTTCTGGAACTTACATCGAGCAGAAAGATTTACCTGGCAGAAGTTGCAGAATTTATACAAACAGAAAATAGCCGCAGCGTGGAGCCTCCATCTTTAGAGCGTTTTGTAGAGATTGCAGAAACACATACCGTATCCGACGAGCGAGACAAAACACCAAGCGTTCCTGGTGCCAAAGGACCACTAATTTATGGTCGAGTGGCCGGAGTGCAAATCGGGTGCAAATGGACTGGCACCGCCACTGATGGCGAGAGAAATATCACTCGTCTCACCATTCCCGAAATTGGAAAGTCCATTGCCTTTCCACTCTGTTCTTTAGAGCGCGGTACTTTCGGCACCGGTCAGGTTCAGAGCGCTCCACTTGCCGTGCGATATGCAGACACCGCATACGCGGCTCACGGCAACTATGCAGTCGAATACAGACTTCAATTTCCACTGTACAACTCATCGAAATCCAAGGTGAAAGTTTCCGTCTCTCTGGATACTCCGCTTAAGACCGAAGATCCAAAAGAAAATTTGACTTACTTTGACCCGCCTGCAAAAAACACATTTTTCAGAGGAACTATTCTTGCTCAATATCTTTCCGACAAAGGCGAGAATGCAAAAGATTACGTCCACCTGGTTCAAACTCGCGGCACCAAATCCCGCGAACTCTTAAATATTGTCATGAAACCCAAAGGCAGAAGGACAATTCGAATTTCGCTCTTCTACCCGCCGGACGCGACGCCGCCTCAAGTTTTGAATTTCAGCAGTAAAGAACCTTAGTGCAATGGATCGAAGATTTCTCGCGGGATGTCTTTGGCTTTTCCATCAAATTGAACTTTTACGTGCTGTAGTTTTTTCCTAAACTCACGCTGTTGCTCGGGTGAAAAATTTCTGCCCTCGACTTTCAAATGCCTAAGCCTGGTCAACTTTTGAAAGTAGGGCAAACTGCCAGGCCCAACGCCGGTGCTCTGCACGTTGAGAGATTTGATTTTGCATTTTTGCATCATTTGAATCGATGCATCAGATATTCGATTATTGCCGGAAATTTTGAGAACAGTAAGCTCCGGAAGCTTGAGCACATGTGCAAGCCCCTTATTGCTCAAGTGAATATTGTCGACTTGTAAATTGGTTACCTTCTTCAAAGCGACCAAATATTTCAAATTGTCATCATCCAAATCATTATGGCCAATAACTAGATTTTCCATGATTGGATGCTTCGCAATCGACTTCATTGCATCGCCGCGAATCATCGTCTTATCGGCGCCAAGGAATTGCAAATTTTTCAAAGGCTCGAGATTGAAGATGCCCTTTGATGTAATGTCAGTTCCTTCCAATTCAATGTGTTTTAGTCCTGTTAGCTTTGCAACGTACTTCATATCATCATCTGTGACTTCCAGGCGTTTCATGTTGATTCCAAACAGTCCGTCTGGATCAAGCTTAGCCAAATCAGACATATGCTTGGCACCGTCATAACTAACCTTCAAAATCGTGCGTGTTCCAGGTGGAAATCGCAACTTCCCACGAGCAGGAGAGTGTGATGTAGTCCCAGGTTCGGAGTCTTGGGACTCGGCGTCAGGCTTTACAAGGTAAAGTTCGCCTAGAGAATAGCTATCAGGGAAATTCAAAATAAGAGGCCGCGCACCGGGGTCTGCCGCGTAACTCGGTTTCAAAAATAAAAATAGAGAAAGCAAAGTCGCAATCAATGAAAACCGCATCTTATTTCTCCTCTGTTTGTGCGGGTTTCCAACCAAGTGCCACAGCCGCCACAACTAAACCTCCAAATGCTAGCGAAATACAGAGAGTCGAATCTAGATCTACTTTGTAAAAACTCGACCACAAATAGTATGCATTGTGCATGAAGTGCAAGCACATCGAAGGAAAGATCGAACCTGAAGCCAAAGTGAGATAAGCCAGCAGAACTCCCAGAAGGCCAGTGGGAAGAATTCTGAACATACTTAAGTGAAAAACGCCGAAGAGCAGCCCGATTACAAGAATCAGTTTTTTCTTTGGCAGATTCTTGCGCAAGATACCTTGCAAAACACCTCTAAAGAAAATCTCTTCGCAGATGGCAGGCATCAAAGCAGCCACCAAAATTATTTGCCAGAGCTCACGCCCCGGCGGCATCAACATGAGTTGCATCTGACGACCGTAAGCTTCACTATATGGCAAGAATTTTGTTTGAACGGTCAGTATTAGCATCGAAATTACAACGGTCGCAAAGCCGAGCGCCAATGCTGCGATGACGTAGCGTGGTGATGGCTTTTTGAAACTCAATGTTTCCAAAACCGGAGATCGTGTGTAGTGCAAAAACGCGAGTGCAGGACAAAGAATCAGGAAAATCTGCGTAATGACCAAACTAGCCATCACATTCCAGAGAGAGAGAAGCTGCCCGAAATAGAAGAGCATGAAGAAGACGATACCACCAAAAATAACCAGCTCTCTGCTGTAAGACCCAGTCTCCATCTTTTTCTTAGGTGAAAGTTGAACGCCAAGCAGCAAATCTTCACGCTGCAACAAACCAGCGGCGGATCTAGCCAAGAGAATTGCTGCAATTGTAGAGCTGACGAATGTTATGAGGATGCCCTGCCAGGTCTGATGGCGCGTAATAATCTGTTTGATACAGAGAGTCGTATTAGCAATCGGAACAACCTTCAAAAAAGCATTGTCAGCCAACTCTGGAATTTGCGCCGCCGAAGCAAGAAAGAGCGTCACTAAAAGCAACGGAAACAAGTATCCCTGAGCTTGTTGAAAGGTGCGCGTGAGAGCTGCAACAAATACCGAAAGAGAACTGATGAATACTACAAGAGGCATCATGACAAACAACACCAATAGCCACGCAGTCAAACCAAAATCGAATTGTGGATGCGCATCGACAACGGTGCTTTTGACCGGACCAAACTGCAACGTAGCGGCAATACTGATGACGCCAAGAACTGTGGTCAGCAAGCCGACAAGTACAACGACAATAATCTTGCCGTACATAATTGAACGTCTTTCAACCGGTGCCACCAGAAGCAAAGCAAGAGTGCCTCTCTGCCGCTCTCCAGTAATCAAATCGATAGCCGGATAACTTGTCGCCAGCAACACCATGAGTATCATCAGATACGGCGCAAACTGAGGCAGCATGTTGTCGGTTTCTGACTGCTTCGGCAAGACATCATCGAATTTGACTTTTGTTTCACGCTCCCAGGCATTTCCTATGTCCAACACCCGCAAACGATTTTTTATATACTCTTCTTGAAACTCGGCAATTGCTGCGTAAACATTGGACATGCTGAACAAAACCTTTTCACGGTTAGTGTCCAATACCAACTTCAGAGCAGGCACAGGACCCTTCTTCAAATCGGAGAAATCCTGCTGAGTGGTGTAATCTCTCGAGATTGCTTCGGTGAATTCCGGGGGCACCATGACGGCGACATCGACTTCGTTTGACTTGAGTTTTTCTCGATAGTCCGACTCGCTTAGTTGTATAACTTTCAAATGCTCTGCCGCCTCGAGATGTTGCTCAAGCGGCTTACAATCTCCAACGATTCCAACCTTGACTGTGTTTTGACCTAATTTTGCAATACTCTGCTTTGCAAACGTCGCAGGAAAAACCAACATCGCCGGATAAAACAGCGTTGGGATGATAATCATCATAATCAGCGTGCGATAATCTCGGAGCACTTCTTTGAGCTCCTTGAAAAAAACAATCGATGTTTTAGACATCGGCTTGCCATTTGCCATAGGTGTGGTCGAACTAGACATCCACCTGTTCCTTGACGATCGCCAGAAAAATATCTTCTAAATAATGCGCGCCTGTCAGTTCACGCAACTCTTCCAGAGTGCCCATAGCGAAGAGCTTGCCGCGGTGAATGATTCCAATTCGATCACAAAGCTTTTCTGCTTCGCTCATGATGTGCGTCGAAAAGATAATGCACTTACCTTGGGCCTTGCTGTCGCGAATAAATTGATAGGTGTTTTGGCTGGTGATAATGTCCAATCCACTAGTTGGCTCGTCCAGCGCCATAACAGGCGGATCGTGAACAATTGCACGAGCGATGGAAACCTTCTGCTTCATCCCAGTAGACAGGCGCTCACAACGAGTGTCTGCGAATTCTCCCATCTCAAAGAGCTTGATCAGATCTTCAATTCTCTGATTGAGTTTATCCGGAGGATAATCGCTAAGTTGCCCGAAGTAGTTGAGAATCTCTCTGGGCGTTAGCCTTTCATACAGTCCAGTTTCCGAGGAAAGAAATCCAAGATTCTTGCGAACACCCTGAGGATCGGTATTTATGTCAAACCCATTGATCTTCGCTGTTCCCTCATCTGGGCGCAAAATGGTGGCAATCATGCGCAACGTAGTTGTTTTGCCGGCACCATTCGGTCCGAGCAATCCAACAATCTCGCCTTGTGAGCAATTAAATGAAATACCGTCCACGGCAAGAAATTCACCCCGCTTCGCGTCAAAGAACGTTTTCCTCAGGTCTTTGACTTCAACGGCCATTTGCTCTTCCTCTTGCGAATAAAGGCGCCCAGATATCAATGTGATCGCCCAGAACAAACTTTTCTGTTCTTATCAGGCGATTCAATAAGAAAAGCATTGCACAGGTCAAAAACAAAGTTTCACCAACGGCAATTCCAACAAGCGCCAAATCGGCGTCTCCTCTGACAGCCGACTTGACCCACAAAATCAAATTGAGTACAGGCACAAATGCCAAAGTCTTCGAGAGAAGAACACCAGGTAGCATCCCGGCGATTGGCATTGGCGTAAAAATTAGCAGCGGCACTGTTAGCATGTTTTGCGCTTCTTTAAAAGACTTTGTCGTTGCCCCGAGCAGCGAAAACATGGCAGAAACCAAAAGCGAAAAGAGAACGGTAGCTGCAAACAAGCAAGCACCTGTTTCAAAAGACACCTGGAAACTACTGCCGGAAAGTCGGGACAAACCGCTGAGTTCTTTTGCCTGACTTAGCATCAACCAGATAACAAGACTCATACCGATCAAATTGAGAATCCCAGACATCAACGCCACAACGAAAACAGAGAGAAACTTGCCTGCCATCAAGCACTCAGTGCTCACTGCGGCAACAAGGGTGCTCTCGAGAGTCTTCTTTTCGCGCTCTTCGGTGAAGGCGCAAATGGCTGGATAGACAGCGCCCGCCGGAATACAAAGGACAAGCACACAAATTACAGACGCGAGCAAATAACGAAAGATTACGCCAGCCGCGTCGCCGCCCTTATTCTCTTCCTTCGCTTTGGTGCGTTTTGCATCATTAAGTTCGAAGGTAAAGACGCGCATGACTTCGACCGGTGCATTTTTATCTGCCAGCTCCTTGCGAATATTTTTCATTCGCCTGGACTCGATAACCTTGTTGATGTAATTGTTGGCAGACTCTGAAAGAGGCAAACTGCTCGCCACTTTCACAACCAACTTTCCATTCGCCTCTTCGACAAAAGCCTCGATATTTCCGTCCTTCAGGTCCTTCATCGGATCTGAGGAAGTGACCAGCTTGCCCCGTTTGCTGTTGGCGAGCACATCTCGAATCGCCGCTATATTAGGCTCTTTACTCTCAGGAAAGACAATGCGGTAAGTCTCCTGCTCACGCTTACCTTCCTGGAAGATGCCAATTTCCAGCATAGCTATCGCCGCTGCCGGATAAAACAAAAGCGGAAACAACACGCCGTAAATGACCACGTGCGGGTCTCTGTAGCAATGAATCATCTCCTTTCGGAAGACAACCCATAATCTTCTCAAGAACTCCATCATAGATAGAGAAGTTCCACGTATTCATGAGCTTATAACTAGAGGTTGCGTCTTATAAATACAGGCAATCAGATTAAGGGACAGATTACAGCCGATTGTCGAGAGTGGCCACCGGCATGTACTCGCCAACGTAGGTACGTTTCCACCAGGTGCCTTTAGACATCAGCTCCTTCACATCGGTGAAGTGATACTCGTAGCTTTGGGCGCGCAAGAATCTTGGCGGTCTATCAGGAAAGGGATTTTTTGAAAGTAAGGCAGTCACAGCCTTGTCACCCTCCAAAATCTTTTGCACAAAGGAAATGAACCAGGGATTTTGCTCCACAGTGCCTAACGCGGCAAACCACATCTGCCAGTCGAGTCGAGGTTGCAGGGGCGCGACAATGGGAGGGGGACGATGCAGGTCACCAGGCTTGAATGGAAACTCATATGCAAGCCATTCTTTGCCATCATTGCTACCTTCGAGAATTATTTCGATTCTCTTCTGAGTCATCACAGCAAACAATCCATAACTATTGACTAAATGCAACTGACGCACGTTTTTTGCAAACTCACGAAAGTTGGCAGGGAGAGCTTCTCCACCTGCTGTATGCGCAACTAACACGCAAAGATTGGCAAGTCCCAAAATTGCCACCATAGGCAGCACCATTATTTTTTGCACTAATTGCCATTTTGTATTGGTAATTGTGGCGGCATTCTCGAGAGAAGCGCCTAAGCTGACAGGAAAAATGCGCTTCCAGAGAGAATCTTCTATGAGAGTGAAACACAGAATAATGCTGAGCAAATTGAAAAACGTGTAGTTTCCGGAAAGCAAAATCAAAACTTGCAAACCCGCCAGCGCACCAAATGCGATGCGTCTGGATAGTTTGTTGCCAAAAATCAGAAAAGGGCAGAATATCTCAATTCCAAACATCAATAAGCATGAGAGCTGATGAAACCACAGGGGAAGCAGGTTGCAGAACCAAGCTAAAGGGGTCGGAAGCGGTTGCGTTTCGTAATGATAAGCAAGGGCAGTTAAGCTCGACCAGGCTTCATCACCACTCAACAGTTTGCACATGCCGGACATAAACATCAATCGAAAAAGCAGCCACCGCAAGAGCCAGAGCAAAATTAAAGAAGGTGGTCCGTCCGCACCCTTTGTGTTTTGCAACGGCGGTGATGCCATCGCCCACGGTGCCCACAGTGCAGCAAGTATTCCAGCTTCCAGCAAGAGAATATCCCACTGAAAAGACATGAAGTCCGCACCTGTCGATAAAAATGATATGTACAGTATCCAGCAAACAATCAGCATCAATCCAGGCAAAAGACCCATAGCTGCAGCCAGCGCTGAAACCATGCCAGCAATACAAACCCCTTTTAGAAAAGAGTCGCTGGACGAGATCCAAAAAACGGTGGGCAGGTCATTGAGCTGGAGACCTGCAGGCGGGTAACTTCTAACCGTTTGGTCCACAAACTGAGCAATAGGTAGAATGCCTTGCTGAGCGAAGAGACCATCTATTTGCAGAAAGAGAGAGAAGAAAGCTATCAGGTAGACCAGAGCCACTCCGCGCACAACCATAAACCTACATAGGACATAGGATTCGGCTTTCCTTGCGATGTTCTCAACCTGACAAAGCGTGGGCAGCGAGCCGTCTGCGGGCTGTTCAGCCCGAGAGCCGAATGACGTGTCCCCTGTCCCAGTGAGGGTTTCAGGGTTCTGCAGTAAGGTCTCGTCAGTTTTTCCTTCTTCAAGGAACTGGGACCTTTGAGCCTCGTCAGATTCTCCAGTCATATCCGATATCCAAAAGATAGGTGGCGGCAGACGCCAAGCCGGCAGAATTGTTACTTCGATTGAGATATATAGCTCATCTTTAAGAAGACAATAAAGCCCTTAATCAGCATAAAAAGCCTGAAGATGGCAAGTATTAGCACTCTTTCGGCGATTGCCCCTAATTTCTGCAGGATTTGGGTGGACTTGATTACCCTGGAAAACTTCCGGACAGTCTGGTAAAAACGATATTGGTTAATTTGGCTACTCGAGGTTTTTTAATTCATGAGCTTTGTTTCATTCCCAAGCATCTCAAAGAACTCCAAAACCCGCCGCTGTATGAACGTGCTTTTGAGCATGGTGGTTCTCAGCTCGGTTTCCGGCAGCATTGGCGCCACGGCCAAAGATGATAAGGATGTGAAAGTGCAGGCTAACCTGATGCACGATCTTCCGAAGAAGATGGAATTCGGCCAAATGAAGGACGGACGCGATTTTGTTCAATCGATGAGCAAAACCGCTACAAATGCCAATGACTATACTTTCAAATGCGTAATCAACACTTTCCGCGACGGCAAGGTCATCAAAGAAGAGGGCCAGTTCTATTACAAGCGCCCGAGCTTGATGAAAATGGAAGTGACAGAAGGCGCGAAGAAAGGCGCAGTTGCTGTTCTTGGTACTGACGGTAAAGTGAGAGGACATTTGGGCGGAATGCTCAAGATGTTCAGCGGAACCATCGGAAAGGATTCCGGCTTGCTTAAGTCAGCAAACGGTTTTTCAATGATGAATTCAGACTACGAGACCTTGCTCAAAGACCTGCAAAAACAAATCAGCCAGGGTGCGACCTGCTTGGTCACACCGGCACCAGTTACGGTGGCGCACACAGGCGAGAAAGTATATGTTCTCGAAGTGTACCAGCAAGTAGACAACGACAAACAAAAAGACCTCACACAGCGCGTCTTCATCGATCAGAAGACTGGTCTGCCTGAGCAATGGAATCTATATAGACAAGACCAACTCTTCTCATCGACCGATTGGAAAGACGTCAAAGTCAACATCGGACTCACGAACGAGGTCTTCAGTCTGAAAGGAAAAAAGGACGAGGGCTAGAGTTTCCTGGGACATCCGATGCCCAGACCAACTAGATGTATTAAACGGCGAGGCAAGAAGCTTCGCCGTTTGCTTTTGGGCTGAATTTTTGGCGATCTACTAGTTCAATCTTTTAGTTCGATCTCTTCGGTAGATCCTTTAGGTCATCCAGCGCAAGACTTTCTCTTTGACGGGATTGACGAACGGGCGCCCTTCTTCGGTCGCATTATTCCATTCGCGCTTGCCCTGGAAGTACCAGCTGCCCGGTAGCCCTGAATCTTTGACGATCATGGTCAATTTCGGCTTGAACTTAAGTCCAATCTGCTGACGTTGGGCTATTTGGAGGTCTTGGCCCAGGAATTCGTCCGCAATTGCATTGACGATTGGTTTTAAGAACCATTTGATACCGGGAATAGTCCAGTAAGAGGTGTGATTAAGCTCGCAGTTAGTGTCATCAATCGGTGTGACAGTGGTCATACTAGCCACCAGCGTGCGCCCGAAAAGCGTGATGTATTCTGTGCGGCATCCAGGCAGACGAAATGCGATTTCAGTCTCCATAAAATCACCCAAAAGCTTGAAGATGAAAGAGCCCTTGGACGGACTGTGCTTCACCATTGTCCAACCGGTGCCGGATGGAACGTAATGCTTCTTTTTCTCCTTGAGGGCTTTGCTGTTGCGCCACCACCAGGATTTGTGGACGTAGGGTACGTGAGCAGGGTCAATAAGCGCCACTACAGCGTAATCCATGTGAGTAGGCACGATCACTCTAGACACGGTCTGATCGTATTTGAGACCGTCAAGACCATTTGCACGCGGAATCTCAGGCAACTCTGCGCGAGACTCTCCGTAATACAACCAGATGTTGCCGTCGGCTTCGCGGCACGGATACGACCGTGTTTTGATTTTGCAGATATTGATCTTCTGATCGCTACAGAGCGCCGGAATATCAGTGCAAACGCCTTCAGAATCAAATTTCCAGCCATGGAACGGGCATGAGACGTCTTTGCCGTCAAAATCACCAAAGCTGAGCGGCGCTCCTTGGTGGGGGCAAATGTCGCGCATTGCAAACACTGTGCCGTCAGACTTGCGTCCTATCAATATCAGGTCGCCCAAAAGTTGCATGGATACCGTCTTGCCCTTCTTCACGTGGTCGCTGGGCAAAGCGAAATACCAGATGTTTTTGACCCAGCTGGTTCCCACCAGGGCAGGTCTTTCAAGAGTAGTATTTTCTGCCGAACCTTCAGCGATTTCTTCAATGCCATCATTTGGCAGAGACTGCGATTTGGAAGACGAATTGCTTGCTGACGGAGCAGGGCTGGAGGAAATTGTTGGTATCACGGATGGTTCCATTAGGTTTCTTACAGGCTTCTCATCGGGCTTGAGGAAATGCGCTTTGATGCGCAGATTTGCCTCAATCCTATTAGTTTGGCAGCAGGCAGTCAACAGGAAATTTGCTCACCAATAGTAGCTTTTGAGCGTTTTTCCAGCTCTCGAAAAACGACCTGCGTATCCAATAAGACAGATCCCTTATCTGCGCGCCATGACGGTGGGAAAAACGCCAGCTTTAAGTTTGGTTCAGCATAAGCAGCGACTAATCGAATACAGCAACAAATCGAAATATATCTCAGAAACCACCATTGGACGGTCTTAAACGACGATGAGGTTGTATAGTTCTTGCCTGTTCCTCGGTATCCCGGGTAGATTCACTATGACAAACGATACAGACACAAGAAAAGTCCAATCCGGCGTCGACTTTGGCGAAGGTGCTAACGCCGCTCATATCAAAGGTTTGATTCGCAATTTGGAGTCAGAGAAAGCGGTACATGACACTAAATTCGCCGAAAATCCCTTGCACACGGATTGCCATAAGCGATTCGATAATGTGCTTGCTCAACTGCAAGATGAGCTGGCAAAACTGCTGGCAGAGACAGCATGATCGCTAACTCATAGTTTTTAGCCAAAAAAACCGAATAGCTTTTGAAGAGGAGGCGAAAGACCTCCTCTTCCTTTTATGGTGCAACCGGCTGGCGTGCTTGAGTCTCGCGCACAGCATCTTCGTACTCTTCGTGCGAACTCACCGTCATCGGCTTACTATTCACGGCCTTGAAATAGGTCAGGCAAGCATCACACCGATGGAAGGTGTTGTAGACGCGCTGCTCGCCTTCTACATTGTAATCGCGCAGAGTGTCTAACGAATTGAGCTTGCGCTTCTTGCACTCAGGGCATTTCGCCTTCATCAAAGCAGGTAAGAAAGGCGTAATCAAAATTGACGCGAAAACCAAAATCCAATGCCAGTCTTTCATAGTGCACCTCGAAGCGCTCGAAGAATACTACGAAGAAGAGGGCTTTTCAAGCAAGACGCCCAGCTCAGTGCCAAAGTTGTTCACTTCCTGCGCGGTCGAATTGACCTGCTTGATGAAAAACTGCTTCTGTTCGGAAGTCAGGTTTGCTCGCTCTAGTATGTGCTCGAATTCCATAATTTGATGTCTCTGTCTTTCCAATCGCTCCTCGAGCGTATGCGCTCGTGTGCCCGCCTCGGTAATTGGCTCCAATAAAGTGTCGAGCTTTGTGTGCAACTGGCCGATCACTGTAATCGCCTTTCGCATTACTTCTTGCGCTTGCTCGTTGTCGTCGGCAGCCCTATAAATGGTTCGCTCCATTGTAAATAGAAGATGCTTCACCTTGACGCTTTCTTGACGCATACGCTCTGCCAAGTCCTTCATTTCATCAGCGAAAGCTTCAAATCCACCGCCATTCTTTTTGGCTTCGATTTGAGAACTCATGGAAAGAATGCCGACTCGGTTTGCCATATCGTCCATAATTACGGACAATCCATCTAAATCGTGAATGCGCTCTGCAAGCCCTTTTACACGTTGCACTGAAGAATCGGCTTCGGTCAAAACTCGATTGACTTGCTCATCTATCTCGTCGAGAGTACGATGTCCAGTGCGACGCAACTCATCAGAGCGAGTCAAGCGTTGGGCAATTTCATCGATCAAATCGCAAGTCTCTTTCGACTGCCTGCTTAAGATTCTGATTTGCTCAAGCGATGTTTGAAGCTCTTCCGGTTGCCCCTCAAAGCCGTTAGAAAGCTGATTGGAAGCTTCAAGCAAATCATTGATGACGAAACTGAATGCGTGAACGTGTTGCCGCACCAGAGAGATTGCGTGTGCTGGTGAGTTGCCGTTATTGCCAATGTAAGTTTCTTCAATTCTTCTCAACCCGTTAACCATATTATTGAAGGTGGAAGAAAGATCGCCCAGTTCATCTCTTGCGTCAATGCCGGTAACAGGCTCAAAACGTCCGGCACCAACCTTTTCCATTGCGCGGCCAAGCCTTTGTATTGGATTGAGCAGTCCCTGAACGATAATGAAACTCCAGAGTGACACAAAAACTAGAGCCAAGATGCCACCAGATATGGTGGAAAAGAATGTGCTGTTTGCCGTGGACTTAGAATTTGCCAGCTGCTTTTGAAGGACCTCTTCTTCGAAAGCCACGCGATCGCTGACTTTATGCCGTATTTCATCCATGAGCATCCTTCCACGCTCAGTCTTAAAAAGCGCAATGGCTTCTGCACTTCCCTTTAAACGCATAGTGTTCATCAATGATTTGCTAAATTCAACCTTGCTTTGAACCAGTGGCAATAGCTCGGCTAAATTCTTAGCGCGCTCCGGTTCGTCCTTGGTCAACTCATTTAGCGTGTTGATTGAATCTTCGACTTCCTTTAGCGAAGCCTCGTTTAATTGAATAAAGTCTCTGTCACCGGACAAAACATAGCCCCGACCGTTGCTTTCGAAATCAGCGACCCGCCCAAGCAGGTTTTCCAGTTCGCGAAGGGTTTTGACAGTCTTGAGAGCGGTTTTATTGCTGTCGATTAAATTTTGTACGCAAACAAAACTCGAATATCCAGTCAGCAGCAAAATAAAAAATACACCGCCCGCGATACTGCTAATTTTTGGTCCAATCTTCATACACTTCCTCGATCACTTCAAAATCGAATTACGGCTAATTACGCTCGAATCAGTCAAAAGCACCGCTCCATGACTGCCCCTGCCGCACATGCGACTGCTGCCGTTCTAAATGCAAGCCGCATACAAAAAGCACCTGTCCGGTCAAAAATGTGAAAAGAAGAGGGACAACCTCAGTGAATTGAAAGGGAAAAAACATCTGCGGAGTAAGAAAAAACATCGTCATCCAGGCAATACTCTGTCCGACAAAAATCATGATCACCGGAGTCAGCGGGCGTCCCTTTCTCTCCTCAATCCTCTTAATTCCTTGAATATGTCCATTCAAGACAATTTTTTCGTCGGGCTGATTGACGAGCAACTGAAGCGTCACCGAATCGTGGCGGTTAAGCATCATGGGACGTAAATGCACTTTAGTCTTCTCAATTCGCTCAATAATAGGTCCGGTCGTGGGGTCATCGTTCAGACCCATCGGCTCGGTTTCGACGACCTCGGCCATAAGAATGTCGGCAGCAGAGCCGCAGTTCAGGCTCAAGCGAACCTGAAAATCGCCCGGCATTATGTTGACGTGCCCGGTATTAATCAGCCGAACAACCACAAAACTTGCATCGCGTGCGGGGTTTCCATCGAAGCGCAAATCAATACGATGGCGGGTCTTGCCCTTCATCTCGACCAATTGCTGCCGCCAAAGCACATCGTAAGAAAGTTGCTTTCTGCGCTGCAAAAGAAACAGGTAAACCGTAACGCAGATACCTATGCAGGTAGCCAGCGGCGCCAAATAGCGGGGATCGAATTCCAAAGGCAAACTTCCTATAGCGCGCCTTCTATCAGGCGTCTTAGCTTGCAGAGAATTGCAACGCGTTCATGTTTATGAGACACAAGCTGCAGCAGATGCCGCTTATCCCATACCCGCAAACGCAGAATTTTCCCCAGGAACCTCGATGAGATGCCCTATTGTTTACATTCGGAAAGTACTGTCAAAAAAGAACTAAAAGGCGAAAATCGGTCCCAGCAAGCGCCAAGCAAGCAGCCAGCGTATGCAATCGGTAAATCCGGAGCGAATCCCGCGCGGCTTTTGCATGCGGCGAAGGCGAGAGGGAGTGTGTTTGCCCTTGCTTCTCACGGCGGGAAGTTCAACATTATGGTTCAGAGGCTTGCCTTCGAGACGGTCTAAATAGAAACGGGCTGGGCTGTCGCAGGATTTAAGCCAGATGGCTGTATGTTCATTGCCTAAAGTACTGGACTGAACGCTCGCCTTCGTAAAGGCTGTCGAGCCCGCCTTCGGTTTTTCGCCGCCTACTGCATACATACGCCACACCTCCGGGATTTAAGCCAGTATGGCGGGGAATCGAACTACAGTCGCGACGGGTAGCCTATAAACCTGTAACGCTAGACTTATAGAACATTAGATTTAATCTATCTATCTTATATATGGGGATTTTGTCTCATCCCTGCGCCCGGCATGAAAAACGGCGCCGTGGCTATCGCAGCGGCAGTTTTCAAGATCTTTAATGACACTGGGAACGGCTTCCTTTTGTGCAATGATATTGACCGGCTATGCGACAACAGCAAGTCAAGTGATGATTTCAAATCAGCTCCACACTCACTTAAAACGGTTTGTACACCAAACAAGTAAATGAGTCTGGAAGGAAATGATCTTTTGGGGCGCCAGTGAAAGCGGCAACATCAGCTATTTCAATAATGTTGAGTCTCTGCGTGTTATGCGGTGCCTCGTTCAGCACTCTGCCTGCAGACGCAAAGCAGAAGCAAAATGCTAAGCAAGGTCATAAGCCGAAGCAAAAGCAAAAACAGAAAAAACAAAATACAAGCCTTGTTGCAGACAGAATGCTTTCCGACATCAGCCCGAAATTGGCAGTCGTGAATAAGGAACCGATCTCGGTTATTGACGGCAAATTGCAAGGCAAACATGACGGCAAGAATCAAGACAGCGTAAAGCTCGCGGCTGCTGTTCTTCGCCTGCAACCGGTCGATTCTGAAAACCCGGTGGCACGGCTGAAAATTACAGGCACCCTGCCTTTTGCAAACGAAGCCGACAAAGATCCCGTCGACGCTCCTCGTTGGCAGATGCTCGAATCAATTTCACCTTCGACCGGTGAAGTCGTCTCCAGAGATCAAAACAAAGAGACTCAAACCGGGCACGAATCGCTTTTTGTAAGACCGGCAGTTGGTCAGAAAACAACTAGAGTCGGCGGACTTTTAGATACGTCTTTTGGAAAGATTGGACCGCAGTTCGATGCACTAAAATTGCCGGTTCGCGAGTGGGTAAATCCAATGATGCCTGCACGAGGTGTAGTGGTCATGGTCCACGGCACCACTCAACATTCAGGCAGCTTCGAGCTTTTCGCAAACCATCTTTCCAGCCTCGGCTTCAAAGTAATTGCCTACGATATGCGTGGGCACGGCCGGTGGTATCACAATCAGACAAATTTCGATGAAGGCGATCATGTCAATTACAGTCGCAGCACCAATGATTTGATTGTGCTTCTCACTCATATTCGTGTCAAATACCCGACCTTGCCGCTCTTCTGCATCGGCGAGAGTATCGGAGGAGCTGTATCTGTTCGCGCCGGCAGCGCCAATCCCGGATTGGTCGACGGACTGGTTTTGGTAAGCCCGGGCAGCAAGCCATGCACTTTCAACCCGGTCATGGTCGCTAAAGATTTTGCCAAAGGCATCACTCACTTGGACCGGCTGATGGATGTTACTCGCTACATCAAGCGCTACTCCTCCGACGACAATCGTGTGAGCAAAGAGATGGTCGACGACCCGCTCTCCAGAACTGAACTTACCGGCAAAGAAGTTCTGCAAACTGGATATTTCATCAGCACGACTCCAAAATTTGCAGGCAAACTCGCCGACCACATCTCTGTTCTCATAATCCAAGGCGAAGAAGATCGAATTGTTTCTCCTAAAACAATCAAGACGATTTACAAAAACCTGCATGTGAAAAACAAAACTATCGTCTACCTTCCAGAGTGTGGACACGTTCTGCTCGGAACGTCGTTTGTAAAACCACAGGTAGTGTCATCGATCTCAAACTGGTTGGTAAGCCGCTCAAAAGAAAAATCAGCCGCTGTTACAGCCAGCCAGAAAAAAATGCATCAAGGCTAATGCAGTTACCTTCTGGTCGGGTTTTGTCCGCCAGGAAATTTTGGGGGCACCCCGACTCTAATTCGGTTGGTTGCGCTGCTAAAATGGGAATATAAAATCCTGGCATCCCGGTCAGACTTACTACACAGCACTAACTGCCGCCTAATTACACTGCGGCGTGAGGATCTATGTCTAAGACCGTCACTCTAATGGAAGCTTTGTTGAAGGATCCTTCCGTTAGCGTTCGTGAGCACGTGGTCGAGAGTGCCTCTCCCCATGTTTCCAACGTCAAACAGACCTTTGAAGGCAAATTCGAGTCACTGGTTAGCGAAATCGGAAAAGAGTGGGGGCATCCAATCTTTAACAGCACTTTTGACGACCCGGACAATCCAAAGGCAGTTGCACCCTCATGGTCAGTCGGCAATCCCAAGGATGGCGGCGAAGCAAAGACGCTGAAATTGTCTTATTGGAAGCGCGACAACATCATCAATTACATTTTGCTGCGCACCGAAGTCGATCCGCAAAAAAACAATAAACCTCTCTACTACGAGATTGTGATTGGCGGAAAACGCCGGATATCGGAAGGCAACATCAAAGTCGATGGACTGCGCCAACAAAAGCCAACCATTTGGGGAACGATCAGATCCTGGTTTGTCTGGGGCTAGTCTGAAAGCTTTGCCTAAACCACTTAATTAGTGGCTTTGAGGTGAGTGAGATTCATTCCGACAGTTGTTGCTTCGGCTAGAACTTTGACACGTCCAAGGCGGCGCAAGACGTCCTTTTTCACAGAATTGTTTGTTATCTGCCTGGCGAAGGGAACATGAACGCCGGTCTCCAAATAAGTGGAAAGCTTCAGCTCCGTCTTCTTTCCACCTTCGACTGGAGTGAGAGTCCAGCAGCCTTCAAAACGCTTGAACTTGTCTGAGCTCATCAGACGATATTCGATGCTACGTGGAGAACTTTCTATTTCTTTGTACATGCATTTGGCACTGCCAATCACAGGCAGCCCAGAGAAATTTTCGTCAATAACTGCCTCGGCGCCAATGTAGGAAACCTGCTTGCGCGCTGGATCTACCTGCCGTTGCATCTTAATCGCTTCATAGACTTGCTGCGGAGAAGCTTCAACCATGACTGTCGAAAAGACACTGTCTTCCAGCACATTACCGGCCGCCATCGCTGGTGATACCAACAAGGTTGCGGTGAGGGCTATCAGGGAAACCTTTGTCGGGAAAGAATTTTTTGTACGCATAACTACCGCCCAAAGCACCTAACGGTGCTAGAACCAATCGCCCTCTTGTTTTTAATGTACCCAAATGAAAGGTTGAATAACACTACTGACATCCCGCGGTGCAATTTTGTTTCCTCAGACACAAATGGGAGACCATGCGGTTTGCGGGTGATTGGATCCGATTCGATATACGTTTGAGTCGAAAAGCGTTTACAAGAGGAAAGCAACAAAGGGTCCGTTTTTAACAGACTCTTTGCCTCACTGCACGCACCTGCAAATGCGCTCAACCATGCGGTTTTTCGCTACCTAGTCGGCTTTGCTTCCGTCTTGGCCTCTGATGGTTTTTCAATTCCTTTGTCTGCTGCAGATCCAGCGGCCGGAGCCGTTCCCGAAGAACCATTCGGACTGGCGCCAGGAGCAGAATTACTACTCGGCGAAGGCGACCCAGCAGTGGTCGCAGGGGCGGGGGCGGGTCCAACTCCAGCACCAGCTCCGGCAGATAGTCCCGCATCTGTAGCCGGTGCAGCGGCACCAGGCTTAGGAGGATTAACCACTTCATTGAAAGCCTGCACGAGAAGCGCGTTTTCTGGTGATGCTTGAGCCAATTTTGCACCTTCTGCGGCCATCGCATCGGCTTCCGCATTGTTACCGTTCTGCTTCAGAGTCGAAGCCAACTTCAGCATTGCGCCCAGCGTTTCTGAATTGGTATCTCCCAATTTTCTCTTCTTGAGCTGATAGATCTGCCGATAAGCATTGATGGCATCAGGCATTTTGTTCTGTGCAACGCAGGCTTCCGCCACATGGGCAAGGCTTGGGCACATCTCGTATGCACCTGCGCCGTAGAGGCGAACGGCGCAAGCAATCTGCCTTCTGTAAGCGGCTTCCGCTTCGGGCAGTTTGTTTTGTTTCGTGCAGAGCGCTCCTATCTTTCCATAGATGACAAAAACCGCCGGATCTTTGGTGCCCCAAACCTGCTCACGCAGTTGAGCAGAGCCGCGGTACCAAGCCTCAGCTTCAGCCAGTTTGCCAGCTTTCTCTCTTTTCTGAGCTTCGGCAAAATAGTGGTTTGCCTTGTCGGCAATGTTTTTCGCTATCACTCGACTGTCACCCACAACCGGCAATCCACCGGCTCCAGCTGCTTGACCGCCCGTGATATTCGTCAGGCTGCCGGCCCCGTAAAGGTTGGTCAGGGCGCCTTGGTGCCCGGAAGGTACGTTTCTCGGCATCCCCATCAAACCGCCATACTCGCTTATCCCCTGAGCCAAAGCCGGAGGACTGAGTAAGGTAATAGACAGAGCAACCAGAGTCATCTTTTCTAGTAAGGGCTTCCAATACGTCCGCAAATCGTCTCTTTGCATCTCAATCACCGCCATTTCTGGTCCGAATTTATCGGCTTGGGAGGTTGTAAGGGGTTCTTCTACTACTAGTGTAACGCGCCTAAAGCGGGAACAAATAGCCAGGTGGCGGCATCTTCGCAGCCATCTACTATTCTCATCTTAAAGGAAGTTGTTTTGGGCACAATGCTCCTATGGAATCTGGTGTAATCGAGAGATGGCGTCTGTGCGGAAAAAACCATTACCAATTAAAACGGCATGCTTTCTGGTCTGTCAGACCATGGTGTTCTTGCCAACTTGCTTCTTAGGCGCATCGGCTGAGGTTATTCGTGAAGACGAACCTAAAATCGCCAAAGACATCAAGCAACCTGTCTACCATTGGGTCGACAAAGACAAGCCACTTCATGGGCTAATCGTTGCTATCCACGGAGCAACTCTCCATGGAGGCGCCTTTGATCCGATGGCGCGCAAACTGGCCGCTCAAGGATACGAGACCTATGCGCCTGATTTGCGAGGTTTTGGCAGATGGGTTGCCGACCAGGGCAAGACTGTTCCGGATGGAGAAATTGCCTTCTACCGCAGTCGCGAAGACATTGTCGGGCTGATTCTCGCCTTGCGCGAGCAAAGACCAAATGTTCCAATCTATATGATGGGAGAGAGCCTGGGCGCCAATCTTTCTCTTTGGATTGCCAGCGTCCATCCGAATCTGATCGACGGAATTGTCATTGCCAGCCCTTGCAGCAGTAGAAGATCGGGTTTGAGTCCAACGCTCGTCGCCGATTTCGCAAAATTCTGGGTCAATATGAAACGCAATATTCCGCTCGAGCCTTATGCGAAGCGTTTCTTGTCTGAAGACCCTAAGGTAACTGAAGGCTACATCAAAGATCCAGGCAATCGCAAAACGATGACTTTCTGGGAGTCGATGCAGAGCATGCACGTCAACAAATCCAGTTTGATGTATGTCGACCAGATTCCATCCGACATGCACATCTTGTGCATCGTTGGAGAGAACGACAAGCTCTACAAAGCATCGGCAGCCAAAGAGTTGATGAAGCGCATTCCCTCTCCGAGTGCACGTTTGATAGTCCTCAAAAATCGCGGACACATTCATTTCGAGACACCCTACATCAAAGACGATGTGATGAACGATGTGACCAGTTGGCTTACCGATATGACCGGTTTGAAAACAGCGGAAAACAACTTGCACGGTGAGGGTACCGTGATGGGAAAGAAGCTGTAAAAAACCGCCAGTAAGCGGTATAAGTACCTACTGTTTTGTGATGGTCACAACAGCCAGCTTGCCATTGTCTTTTCGCACGCCTAATAGCAATTTGTAAGCGAAAGACACCGTTTTGCCTGCCGCCTTCCGCACTTCGCCTCTAACAGTGACAGGAATCAATCCGTTTGCCGTCACATCTGCCTGCATCACTTGTTTTACATCAACAGTATCCGGTGTCTTGTTCTTGGAAAATTTGATGACTCTAGCCTTCAGCTCTTTTAGGTTTTTAGCTAAAACGCCATCCTTTTGCATACTTTGAATGCAACCAGGCGATGCAACTTGTCTCAGAACCTTTTGAGATGTCTCATACGTTTTTGCGTCGTTATCTAAGTAGTGAGTGACGAAATCCGTGCAGACCTCTTCGACATTACCGACGCTCGAACTGACTCTCGGAACCGATATTTGCTGGCAGGAAGTAAGCAACAACACAGCTGCAAAACCGGCGGCAAACTTCTGAAGACCTTTGACTGACTGAGCAGAATCGAGCGCCTGAATTGAACTTATCTGCAATCTGGAAAACATCTCTCGAGCCCCGCTCCAATTTTCTAAGAAGTATAGCTGTAAAACGTGGTGTAATACCTTTGCCCCTTCTTTCAGTTATCAGCAAGAGTATTCAAATGTTGTGCAAAAAACGCTGTGCAAACCTTTCAATGCTTTTGATAATTTTGGCGCTTACCTATGCAATATCGGCAAGGGCGGATTCGAACGCAACAGAATTGCTGGAAGGAGCACGAAAAATGCGCCAGTATGAGCGTCTTGAGCCGGCTTTGCAAATGATCGAAAAGGCGATTGCCAAGGATCCCCAAAATGGAGCTCTCTATTTGGAGAAAGCGCGCATTTATGATGATATGGGCAAAGAACAAGACGCGCTAGCATTTTATGGAAAAACACTTCAACTCTCTGCGCGAAATTTTGAGGCGTACCGAGCCCGCGGCGATTTGTATGTTTCAACAAAACAGTTTGAAAAGGCTGTACAGGACTATTCGAAAGCAATTGAGATCATCCCTGATGCGAAGAGCGCTTATGCAGACCGCGGTCGCGTCTATGAGATCTTGAAGCAATATCCAAAAGCAATCGATGATTTCACCAACGCAATTAAGTACGCTCGACCGATTCGCGATTGGTACTACAATCACCGTGCCAAATGCTATGAGAATTTGAAGCAATACGACAGAGCCGAAAAAGACTACGACCAGGCGCTTAAGATAAAGCCGGGCAGTTATGAAGCAATCCACGGTCGTGCTCAAATGTACGTGTATTTGGGAAAACCGGATCTTGCAGTTGTAGACTACACAAACTTGCTCAAAGTGCATCCGGATGATCCGGATGCATTAATCAAACGTGGAGACATTTATTTCAACAAGGGCGACAACAAGAATGCTCTTAGAGATTATGACGCAGCCATGACGATGGAAATCGACGAGTCTCCTCACATTCACGAAAAGCGGGCGAAGGTCTTTCGCAAGACAGGAAAAAACGACCTGGCAATTCAAGAAGAGAAAAAAGCGCAGCAATTACGCCGAAGCATCGCTATCCCGAAGATCTAGTAATAACCAGTTCGTCGTCGTCGCGGTACCCTTGTTCGCGCTCAAGAAGCTCGTCAAGCATCCAGTCGAAAATCGTATGTGTACCGTCTTCGGGATGCAGCTCATCCTTCATGAACTTAGTACCTCGATGTGGTGGCACACCGTCTACAAAGGTTACGTGATCGATGTTTCTGAACACACGACCAAGACGAATATCGAGATGCGATCTAAGACCTGAAAGATCGTCCTCTTTAAGAATAGGGTAGTCTCGCACTACTTGCGGTGGCAAAAATAGCGCGCTGGCAATCGGAGTAATTCCGTCATTGAGTGCAAACTTTCTCGTACTCAAGCCGGTTTCATCTGCTGCTTTCACTTTGCCAATCTTGGTGCTCAAGACCTTCAGGGCAGGCTGCTCTCTCCCTAATTGCGCGGGCATTCGCACCGTAAAAAATCTATATGGCGCCAGAATATATGATTCCAGACGTCTTTTCTTGGTCATGCAAAGCACTTCGGGAGTGACTAAATATCCGGCATAAGCAATAATCTTCGCCTTATCGACATTGCCTTCATTTATTTTGCGAAGCACATTGCCGGCGTCATTTTCCGGGTTCAAATTGCCCTTTGGACCAATCGGAGTCAGTCCTTTGAATGAGCCGATCGATGGAATGCCACCGTCCAGGTTGTCCCACTTCAAATCAGCTTGATAGTTTTTGTGCCTGCTGAAATAGAGCCGGTAATCGACAGCATCCATCATGCGCGTAAATGGTCCAAATTTATGTTGAAGCAAACTGTATTGATACCAGTCTGCAGAAAATAGAGGAGAACCGTGAAACGGTGTGCCCATGCAAATGGCCCGGTCAATACAGTCGGCCACTTCCGGATCAGCAACTGCACCCTGAACGACATTACCACCCATACTGAGAGCCATTATCGTGATTGGCTTGCCTGCACCTTTCGCCAGTTCAGGTATCAGTTTTTTAGCCTGATCGATTTCATCGTTTAATGAATCAGTCGTGTCATAACGCAAAAGAAAGACTTTGAATTTCTTTTTGAACTGCTGATCTGCGTCAAAGTATGCCAGCGCCTTATCCCAGCGGAACATACTCTGATATTCGCCACCGCCACCGTGAATAAGCAGCAGCACTTCTCGACCTTTGAGAGGCGAGTGATCTTGCTGAAAAACCTCCAAGCGTTCTGGCTTTTGTTTGAAAACATCGCCGGGATTTAGGACCGGCATGTGAAAGATCAATTCACTCTCATTGGGATCTACTTTTATATGGACTGGAGCTTTTTTCTGTTCTTGCTCTTTTGGTTGACTCAGGCTCGCATGGTTGAGAGATGTCACCGACGCATCCATTTCTTTCGACTGCGCAAACGCGGCAGTTTCTGACGTGTGACTTATAAAAAAAAGCGTCAAAGAAAGACAAGCAATCCGCGCAGTTTTTCCTGCAGTTACTTTCATGGTTAGCAAATTCACTCGACCACCCTCGGTTGAAGGTTATTTACCCGTCTTTGCGGCGGTCCCCACGGTTTTGTGGTCAGTTGCCAGGATTTGTCCATCGACGATCACTTGCTCAACTGAAAAGTCGCAAGGATTCCAAACCACCAGATCAGCAAATTTGCCCACTTCGATATGCCCGACCTTTTCGTCCAGCCCCATAGCGCGAGCAGGATTGTAACTGGCCATACGAACCGCATTCTGAAAGGAAGCGCTCTGCCATTGCACACAATTGCGTACAGCGTCAGCAAGGTGTATGGATGATCCGACTAACCCACCACCAGTGGTGCCTATCTTTGCAGCGTCGGTGACAAGAATAGATTTACGGGGACCTTTTAAACGCAATATCAATGACACCGTCTCCGGTGCCAAATGCAAGCCGTCAGCAATCAGGCAACAACTGACTCTATCGTCCATCAGCGCAGCTCCCGCGGCTCCCGGATCACGATGGTGCAGAGGAGCCATTGCGTTGAAAGTGTGCGTCATCATACCAACACCAGCGTCAAAAGCTTTTCTGGCATCTTGAAGGGTCGCATTCGAGTGTCCCAAAGACGCGACGACACCTTTGCTCTGCAAATATTGCAGCGCTTCTGCATTCGGATCTAGCTCTGGCGCCATTGTCATTAGCAGTACGCCGGGCATTATCAGCCTCTTTAAAACATCAACTGAAAAAGGCTGCAGGTGCTCCGGCGGATGAACTCCTGGCCGCTTTGGCGAGAGACATGGCCCTTCCAGGTGTATGCCCGGCATACGAGCGGAAAGTCCCTTGGCGAGCGAAAGGTCGCTATTCAGCCCGTGTTTATTGAGCCAATCGATGTTTTCCACCAGGTGATCGATTGCCGCTGTGATGAGCGTGGGCAAAAATGTTGTGACGCCAGCCACAGCCTGTTCTCTCGTGAACTCTTCCAGTTCCTTCTCTGTCGGTTTGCCCCAAAAATCGAGAGCGGGCCCACCGTTCAACTGCAAGTCTATGAGCCCGGGAGTGACAAGCCGGCCCGAAACATCGAGGTTTTCATATGCCGGCGTTATTTGCTCTTGCGGCACAATGGCAGTTATCAGACCGCCCTCAATGAGAATGTCCGCAAAGCGCACCTCAAGAGGGGTAATGACCTGCCCACCTGCCAATCGAAGCTTTTTCATACTTTTATTGAAGGACTCGCTAGACTAAAGGAGGCGGTTCGCCGCCTTGATTGGCTCCCAGAAACTCTGGGAATAGTAATGGTTGGCACGTCGGTATTACAAGGCCTGGAAACAAGAATGGTTCCTGACGGAAATTTGGCGGTTAACCCGCAGACCGGACAACAAGTGGATGTTCGTGCGTTGATGGCGAAGGTTGTCGAACTGCAAGAGCAGCTTTTGGCACAGCAGGAAAAGGCTTTGGTCCTTTCGGCTCAAGCAAGAGAATTGGACCGGACAGCCCGAGACATTGATGACGTCAAGGGAGAGTTGGCGTCGCAGGGCATTTTGCTGGCTGACAAGACCAGAGAGAACAAGCAGCTGCACCAGGAATTGACCAAAGTCACCGCATTACTAGATACAAAATTAAACGAGACAGAAGAGCTGAAAGCCGCTGTACAAGACCTTCAGCATCAGTTAAAAACGCGCGAACAAGAAAGAGATTTGCTGGCGGTTATGCTCAACGAGGCGGAAAACAACCAGCGCAGGCTGGAAGCCGTCATTGGTGAAATTACAGCCCACATGAACGCCAAAGAGAAAGAAGGCTGGCTGGGCCGCTTCAAGAAGCAATAGCCAGCGGCATTTGAGACGTTGGGCATTGGGCGCATTCAAAATTTTTCGAATGCTTGAACGCTCAGTAGGTAGACGAGGAATTGTCCTGTGGCGAAGTATCTTGCGGCGGGTTGCTCAATACAGGCGGCTGAGCACTTCCGGGCATTTGTGTGTTGTTTAGCAGGTCTGCAGCGTCTTGCTGACTAATGCCGCTGATTGCACCGGCAGAACTCTTTTGCGCTGCAGTAGAACCAGAACCAGCTGGATCAAACAGCGGTGGCAGCTTCTTGGAGCCTATAAACTGCTTCACGAGCCCAGTTGTCCCGCTTATGTCGACAGTTGTATTGCGCCTGCCAAAGCCAAACAAGCCCTTCTTCGATGTTATCGAATCGCCAAGTATTGTCTTTCCTTCGTACTGGGTTCCGCCAAACAAGCCTTTCTTCTTCTTGATACCGGTGCCGAAGAACGAGACTTCAGTTTCTTGGGTTGTGCCGAACAAACCACTCTTCTTGCGCCCGATTTTGTTGCCGCGCTTGTCGGTTATTGACTGCTCTTGCCCACCGAAATAGCCTTTCTTCAGAACCATTTCAGTGCCGCTGCCGGATTTGATAGTAACGTTGCCTCGATCCGCAAAAGCTGCTTGAGTTGCACCCGCTGCAGAAATGTTGAGCAAAACTAAGAAAGCAATCGATTTAGAGACCTGTTTCACTGCGCCACCCCTGCCATTGTTAGCAATGTCAAACCAGATTAAGCGGTACTTGAAAAACACCGATTTGGCGCTTCGCATCGAAATACCGACATCAATATGCCTACTGACACGGTCGCGAAAATTTTTGTTCCCCATTCCTGAAGAAAAGCTGCGCAAATGAAGAAGGGCGCCCAACTGAGATACAATCATCTGCGCTGCTCTCAAGGTGATATCAAGACAAGCGGAGAGTAAAGCAAACCAGGCAATAGAAAAACGCAATACATTCGGTGTGACGATAGATTTGGATACATTAACTAAAGACCTGCTTTCCGGAGACAGACGCGCGCTGGCACGAGCAATCAGCCTCGTGGAAAACGGCGGTCCGCAAGCGACCCAGCTTGTGAAACAACTCTATCCTCAGTCGGGGCGCGCGCACTTAATCGGTGTAACCGGCTCTCCGGGCGTTGGCAAGTCGACGCTGGTCGATGCGCTGATTACTCAAATGCGCAAAGCAAATCTCAAAGTCGGCGTACTTGCCGTCGATCCATCGAGCCCATTTACGGGCGGTGCCATCCTCGGCGACCGGATCCGCATGCAAGCTCACACGCTCGATCGCTCGGTATTCATCAGATCTATGGCAAACCGCGGACACTCCGGTGGTATTGCTATGGGCACTTATGATGCCGTGCGCATGCTGGAAGCTTCTGGTTACGACGTTGTGATTATCGAAACAGTCGGTGTTGGTCAAAGCGAGCTGGCCATCGCGCAAGCAGCGGACACCACAATCCTGGTGCTCATGCCCGGCTCAGGTGATGATGTCCAAGCGATCAAATCGGGCATCATGGAAATCGGTGATATTTTTGTTGTAAACAAAGGCGATTTGCCTGGCGCAAACAAAACAGCAACAGATATAACGGCAAGTTTGGAATTGGCGTCGTTTTCCAACGACTGGCGCCCGCCGGTTATCACCTGTGTTGCAGAAACAAACGAAGGTGTGGAAAAGGTTTGGGAAGCTGCAAAACAACACAGAGAATTTTTGCAATCATCGGGCGAGTTAAAAGAACGCCGCAAATCAAAAGTACAAGCGGAACTCGCAGAGCTGGTCGCTGGCATGGCGCGCGACAGCTTGAAAGCGGCGCTTGAAACTCCCGGTGAAAACCAAAAGATGCTCAGCCAAGTAGTCGAACACGAAGTAGATCCGCACTCAGCAGCGGAGACTCTGGCGAAGCACTTGTTTGGTGGCACATCGAACTCGTAGATCGCATTAGTAGTTCAAACTTCTATATTGAACAACTAGTTCAATCTGGCAATTCGATCAACTCCGCAAACCCTTGATACAAAAGCCCGAAGAGCACTCTCATGTGTTTTTCACGTCTGCGCACCTATAGTCTACACAAAGCCCCGCACACCCTATATTTCAATTTCTCAGTCGGAGGACCACCTAATGGGTTTCGACAGACATGGCTCTTTGTATAAATCCGCGCTTGACACACGTTCTCTCTATCTCTACATGTGCACGACGGAATACAAGTAACGACATTTGGATGGAGCGTATATGGAACGTTTTGAATCTTGTGAAAAACAGAATAACAATGCACCATCGTATGCAGAATGGCTGATTAACCCGCGCTCCGACTGGAGATACCCAGAAGGAGTTCGCAATGAGCACCGCATTGCTGGTGGCGTACCCGACTACACATTCGATGGGCAATCCTTCACTTTCCAGTATGAATCACAACCAGCGAACAAACCACGAGAGGACAAGGAATCAAAATCATGCCTCAACAGCTTTTTTGAGTACGCTGTCAAAACATACGGAAAAGAAGTCGGCGATGCAGTCAACAAAGAAGTATCCAGCATTGTGTCCTATGTGATGTTCAACAACTACAGAGAACGTGAGGTCAAGCCTCCCAATTTCCATCCGACTTTTCTCGACCAATCCAGGCCATTCGTCAAAGAAGAGCTTGAGATGGTTCAAAACGTCTGGGATCGATTTACGAACGACCAACGCGATGGACTTAGAATGTTTGCCCTGGGTGCCGGAACTTCGTCCGAGAGTCTATCGCCACTGGCAAAGTTTCAATTGGGGTTTGTCGACCAATTTGCTGCATTTGAAAAGCAACGCCGCAGCTAATGCAAAACAAGAAGGGCTTCCGCGCCTTTCATATCTGTAAAGTACGGATTTTTCCCTAAACTCACTCTGCGCTATTTTTAGCCGCATTGCGGTTCCAAATGAAGTAAGCAGGTAGACCGGAAAGAATGATAAGCAGACCGGCTCCGCTGTACTGCGGCGAAAGATAAATTTGCCCGATCATAACGCCGGAGGCCAGCACCACATATAGTGCTGGAAGAAACGGGTAGAGCGGTACCTTATAGGGACGCTCAGCATTAGGGTATTTCTTTCGCATCACAAAAAGCCCTGCTACGGTCAAAACGTAAAAGAGCAGCGCTGCGAAGATGACGTATTCGAGCAATCTACTGTACTGACCAGAAAGGCAAAGCAAACAAGACCAGACGCCCTGCATGATCAAACCAAACGTAGGGACATGCGTCGTTGCATTCAGTTCGCCACATTTCTTGAAGAACAATCCATCGCGAGCCATGGCGTAATATGCACGCGGACCAGCCAGAATGATTCCGTTCAATGCACCAAAGGTCGAAACCATGATGGCGGCAGCCATGATGTAGACACCGGCCGAACCGAAGATAATTTCCGCAGCGGCAGTACCGACACGATCTTCTGCGGCAAATTGAATACCGCGTGCAATGACATCCGCGCCTCCTTCTGTTCCTTTTAAGGGAATCAATAGCATGTAGACAACGTTTGTCATCAAATAGAGCAGCGATACAAGAGCCGTGCCCAACATCAAACTGCGCGGCAGAGTTTTTGTGGGTTCCTTCACTTCCTCGCCAGCGAAAGTGAGGTTGTTCCACGCGTCACTGGAAAACAGAGGACCGACCATGGCGAGTGAAAGAACCGCCAATAGTTGTAATCCTTCAATAGCGTCTCCCTTCAAATCGCAAGGAGAGAAGAAAGCCGAGAAAGAAGAAAAATTCGCCTGGAGACCATTGAACTTGCCAAAACTGGAAAGCCCAAGAATTATCAGCAAGCCAATCGCGGCCACTTTAGTGACGGTGAAGGTTGTCTGGATAAACTTTGCCGCAGTAATCCCTCGACAATTGATTGCAGTCAAGAGAGCGACCACCAGAATTGATACCAGTTGTAGTGCGGTAAACGAATAGTCGCCAATTGAGAAAAACACGGTTTGCTTGGATACAACAGGCACAAAGACGCCGAGGAATTTAGCAAAGGCGACACCGACTGCTGCGATGGTGCCGGTCTGGATGACCATGAAAAGTGTCCATCCATATAAGAATGCGGCTGCTTTACCAAACGACTCGCGCAAGAAGACATACTGTCCACCTGCTTGTGGATGCATAGCAGATAGCTCCGAGTAGCACACTGCACCTACAACAGTGAGAACGCCCGCCAAAAGCCAGGCGAGAAGCACCCAACCGGGTGACCCCAGGTGACGGGATGCTTCCGCAGATACGATGAATATGCCGGATCCGATCATTGAGCCAACTACAACCGCAGTTGAGTCAAGAAGACCCATTGCCCTCGTAAAGTGCACAGGCTGAGGGTTTTGCTCAGAGGACATTTGAGACATATCGATCAGGATCCTCGGAAAATATTGTGTTTATCAAAACTCTCTTATCTTTTACGAAATACGCGATGGCCGCGGATATAGCCAATTCCTTACTCTTCTGTCATCGAATAAATCGACTAATGTATATCCACTCAGTATCTCAACTGGCTTGACGTGCGGGTTTCCAGCTCATACGATTTGTAAACGAATCAAATCAATACCGATTCGCCGACTATAACAATGATTCAGGACGCGGTGAGACCTCCCATGTCTAAAATAGCTATCATCAGTCAACCGGACCAAGGCGTACTCATAGATGTGGGCGGCTGCGCTTCCATGCAAGAAGCAGTAAGCCATCTTTCGTCTACTCTGCAGGTATCCAGTCAATTCTGGAAGGGCGTCAATGTGGCGCTTAATCTTGGAGAGCTAGAGCTTACGTCCACTCAAGTTGCGCATATACTCGCGCTCGCTAAGGGTGTCGGCGTATATCCGTACCAAGTTTTTGCGCAACAACCACTCACTCGTGGTGCGCTTTTGGAGCATGGAGTCGTTTTGGGCGATGGCAAACCAATGACACTGCCCGCGATGACAATCAAGGTTCCGGAAAATCCGACCGACGAAGATTGGGTTGACGAGTCTGTGAACATTGATTCAATTGATGAGAACTCGACAGTCACCGTTTTCTACGAGCCCAGCGAAAATCAGTTGATCACTGAAGAAGTCGAGCAAATGGAGCAAGGCGATCAGGTCGCTCAAGACCAAGCTCGAGCTGATGGTCCTGAAGCGCAAGTAGACTTCACGCCGAATTCCGAAACTGAGAAGACTGAAAAAACTGAAAAACCCTCGAAGGCTGCCAAAGCCAAAGAGAAAGTTGAAGGCCCCGTCCACGCCGGCGTTATGTACTTGAGACAGACGCTGCGTTCAGGACAGAGTGTTAGTCACACAGGACACCTGGTGATTATCGGAGACGTCAACCCCGGCGCCGAAGTGGTGGCGGAAGGTGACATCACCGTATGGGGTGCACTCAGAGGTATTGCACGTGCCGGATGTAGTGGCAACAACGATGCCGAAATTCGTGCACTGCGATTGCAACCGATTCAAATTCGCATCGGCGAGTCCTTTGCTCGCTCACCCGACAAGAATCGGCTGCACTACGACAATCACCACGGGCCGGAAACGGCTCGTGTGGTTGACGGAAAGATCAAAGTATTCAAATTCAATCCCCAATTTTGAAAAGTTTTTTCCAGGTAATCCCTCAACTAATTAACTGAGTAACTGCAAGCGAAACGGGTAAACATAATGGGTCGAGTAATAGTAATAACGTCAGGAAAAGGCGGCGTCGGTAAAACAACCGCGTCGGCAAACATAGGCGTCGCACTCGCAAATACAGGCGCGAGTGTCTGCCTAGTCGATATGGACATCGGATTGCGCAACCTCGACATTTTGATGGGGTTGGAAAATCGCGTTGTCTACAATTTGGTAGACGTTGTCGAAGAACGCTGCAAGTTACGGCAAGCGCTCGTCAAAGACAAACGCATGCCTAATTTGAACCTCTTGCCCGCTGCTCAAACACGCGACAAAACCGCAGTCGATGCAGACCAGATGAAGAAGCTCTGCGAAGAGTTGAAGTCCATGTTTGACTTCGTCCTCATCGATAGTCCTGCAGGTATCGAAAGCGGATTCCAAAACGCCATCGCCGGCGCCGAGGAAGCAATCGTCATCACGACTCCTGAAATGTCCGCCGTTCGCGACGCTGATCGCATCATCGGTCTTCTGGAAGCTCGCAAAGACGAAATCACACAATATCGTCTGGTGCTCAACCGCCTCAGACCGAAGATGGTCGCAAATGCCGACATGATGGGCGTTGACGATGTACTCGAAATCCTTTCGATCAAGCTTTTGGGAGTAGTGCCAGAAGACGAGGACATCATCATCTCCACCAATAAGGGCGAACCGGTCTCCGGAACGGACAACACCCGCTCAGGTCTGGCATTCCGCAATATTGCTCGCCGCTTGCGCGGTGAAGAGGTTCCCTTCATGGACCTGGACGCGAAGAACGATACTTGGGTCACCAAGATCGTCAACTTCTTCAATCCGGTTCGCGTGTAGTTGGAGGAACCCATTAAATGCAACAACTTATAGATTGGCTATTTAAGGTTCCAAACGGAACAGCCGCAGTGACCGCAAAAGATCGCATGCGCAATATGCTCGTGCATGACCGTCTGGAGCTGCCTGCAGGCAAATTGGAAGTTCTGGAAGAAGAATTGACGGCTGTAGTCGCCCGGTATTTCGATTTAGAACCGGACACTACCAGATTCGATCTTCAGCAAATGGATCGCAAGGCGGCATTGATTGCCAATTTCCGCCTGGTCCGCTCGAAGTGCTAAGAGTCTGAAAAGAACGGATACCCGACGTTCGACTAAAAGGGGTAATGCCCTCATTACCCGGTCTGCGAGCGCTGAACATCATCGAATTTCACAATCGAGCGATGTCAAGCAAGACAGTCAGAAATCGTCAATTCAAATTCAAGAGGCGGAGAAGCAGCAGTTTCTCCGTCTCTTTTTCTAATTTTCGGCTCCGGCTGCCATAATTATAGGCGCGGCACCAATTGCCCATTCCTATCTACGGTCCAATTTGAAGGAAGCCAGTGAATTCACCTCTGTCCAGACCTCTACCAATAAATGTAGCGCTCAAGCAGATTTTCGGCTTCGTGACTGGAATCGACTGGATTATTCTGGCGTGCACGTTCTTTTTGATTTTCATCGGACTGAGCACACTCAAGTATTCAGTGCACACGGCCGGTTATTACCAGAAGCAACTCGAATTCGCCTGGGTGGGTCTGGCCCTGCTCATTACCTTCAGCCGCATGCCGTACAAGCTGCTGACCAACAAATGGACCGTACCTATCATGTACGTCGTCAATTTGGTCCTTCTTGTCGCGGTTATGATCAAAGGTCACTCCGCACAAGGTGCGCAACGCTGGTTGGCTTTAGGCCCTATTACCTTGCAGCCGTCAGAAATCGCCAAACTTGTCGTCATTTTCACGCTCTCCGCCTGGATGAGCACTCGCCCTATACGTTCTTTCTTCGACATCTTCAAAGTTCTCGCCATCATTCTTCCGCCGGCCGTGCTGGTTTTCAAACAGCCTGACCTTGGTACTTCACTCACATTCGGCGCGGTTTTCTTCGGAATGACCTTCTGGGCTGGTGCCACCATATGTGATGTATTGGCGCTGACGTCCCCTCTCATCAGTTTGATTCTCAACGCCGTCAACCCGCAGTGGTGGCTTTATTTCATAGGCGTCCTCGGAGTCGTTCTTTTACTTTTCTGGCGAACATCCAATTGGAATTTCTGGATTCGCTTGCTCATGGTGTTGATCATCTGCGGCGGCAACTATGCAGCCGGCGAGATGCGCCCTCATATGTGGGGACTTTTGAAAGAGTATCAACAGAAGCGCCTCACCAGTTTCGTCAATCCTTACGACGACCCGCGCGGTTCTGGATATCACATCCTGCAGAGTCTTATCGCCATTGGCTCCGGGGGACCGGAAGGCGCTGGGCTTGGGAAGGGCAATCAAAGCCAGGGTGCGTTTATCCCTGAAAGGCATACAGACTTTATTTTCGCGGTAGTTGGTGAAGAGTGGGGATTTAAGTTCACCGCTCTTGTGGTCATTGCTTACGCCTGCATCTGCATCCGTGCTCTTATGATCGCCCATCAAGCCCGAGGAGAACCCGCGGGCAGCCTAATGGCACTTGGGCTTATGTGCATGTTCCTTTTCCACGTTTTCCTCAACATCGGCATGGTCATTGGGATTATGCCGGTAGCGGGTGTGCCATTGCCTTTCCTTAGCTATGGAGGAACAGCGCTGTTGGTCGACATGTCATCAATCGGATTTTTATTGTCGATAAAACGTTTGAATCCGCCCGAGCGCAAAGAAGAGTGGACGGTCTAGAAATCTGATAAAGGCTGGCAGTTCGAACCAGTTGATTTCCGAATTGGACTACTTACCCAAACGGGTAAAAAACACTGAGAGAGGATGAGGAAAACCCTCTTTCAGCTTGTCAGTTTGGGAGTGCTTCCAGATGCAACAGCAACAGACGAAACTCTTGGTTATCCTTGTGTTGGTCTCCTTTCTGGGACTTTCCTGGTCGCCCGCCATGGCTGGCGAAGACTTCAAGCAAGGCGTGAAGCTTCTTGGTGAAAAACGTTTTGATGAAGCTTCCAAATTGCTCAAGAAAGCCGTCACCAACGAGCCCACGAACGCGAACGCTTTGTACTACTTGGCGGTGAGCCAACACTATCAAGGGAAGACAGCCGACGCCCTCGTCAATTACCAGCTTATCCTTAAGAAGTTTCCCGGCACCGCTGCGGCAACGCGCTCCGCACAGGTAGTCGGCGGCATGCGCCTCAATCCCGGAACCACCGACGCGCAGTGGTATCCAAAACCAGCCACGGCAAGTTCCGGCACAAACGCCCAGAGTTCGGTGAGAACATACTCTGGCGGCAGCAGCGCCTCTGCCGTAAGGAGCTCTTCCAGCTCAAACCTTCCCGAACAAGCAACAATATTCTTCGAAAAGGGGGATGCGCAGTTGAAAGTTGATGTATACATCAATAATCGCCCACTCAAAATGACCTTCGACACTGGCGCAACAGGAATTGTTGTCGGTAAAAATCAGCTACAAGAGATGGGCATCAGACTACCGGAAGGAGAACCAACTGGTCAGTCCGGTGGCTCGTCCAATGCCAGCCTTCAGTCCTACTGGATGATGCCGGCAGACGTCAAAGTCGGGACCATACTGCGGCAAAACTTCCCCATCAAAGTGCTCGCATACAATGCAGCGCCGCCGCTTCTCGGGCAATCTTTCATCCAAGACTTCGAATATTCAATTGACAGAAATGCCGGCGCCATCAGGCTTAAGAAGAAAGGCTCCGGCGGATCGGGCGCGGCACGCGGAGGCTATGCCGTACCTTTCTCATGGGAAGGTCCAAAGATGGTCGTCAATGTTGAAGTAAATGGGCGGTCCTACCCAATGTACTTCGACACAGGCAACTCCGCTTCGGCCATCAGCATGGGAATGAATGACGTCAAAGCGCTCAACCTCTCGACCGAAGATGGTGAAGCTGTCACCCACTCTGGAGTAACGGGCAGCGGCAGCGGATTGCGATTCAAAGTCAATCGAGTGAAGCTCGGGCCAATCGAGAAATACAACTGCGATGTGACCGCAAACTACGGCTCTCTAGGGCGTCCGCTAGTCGGACAAGACCTATATGAAGGATACGAGTACACCGTCGACAATGACCAGAGAGTGATCCGGTTCATTAGGCGGTAGCATCGAAGCCAGCGGATAATCGGACGCGTCGCAAAAGCAACCGGCAACAAATCAACAACGATTTGGCAACTTTGCGGCAACATTGGACGGCTAGTATGAGCCACAACAGAGCAAGGCGCACCCCAAAGCCCGAGCTGCTGCAGCTTTGCAAACCGATAGAAAGTAGGGTCTGCTAACGCCGAATTTATTTGAGGTTTTGAAATGGCAAAAGATGCAATCGAAGAAGCACGTGCTGATAAGACGTCGCCGGAAGTAGATGACGAAGAGTCGCAGGCACGCTCTAACATGGTATTGGATGCATTGTTTGAGGCGAAGAGCGATTTCAAAAGGATTGATAAGAGTGGTGATTCGCGACTCACTCGAGACGAACTAAGAAGTGGAATGCAAGACACAAACTCTCAGCGCCCTGGAAGTCCAGAATTGTACTTGCTTAAAAACTTCGGGCAAGTTTCGGGAGGCGCTGGTTCGATTTCAAAACCTGACATAGATCGCGCAATTTTGGTTAATCTGACGGCGGCAATAGAATCTGCCCCCAGCAACGCGCCGCTCAATTTTGAAATACGCAGCGGAATCACGCGATTGATTGACGCTTCGAGTTCAAGAAGTGATTTGCAAAACCAATTCAATACAGCTCTTGCAGGCAGCGGTAAGCAAGTCAGAATCGATAAAGCGTCAGCCTTCAATTACCTGATGGAACAAATCCCAGCGACGGTTTTCACATTAGGAGAGGGGAATTCAGTAGTAGTAGACAGATTTATCTCTGTTAAAACCAGTCATGCGCAGCATTCATTGTTCGCAGGTAAATCCGTTGAGGGTGGCAGCACTATTATCGAAGGACTCAACCCATATAAATCATGTGATCCTTCCCTACAGAAAAGCATGTCTGAGCTAAGAGCATTGCAACACCTCATGAATGATCCACTTCTTTTGAAGAAGGGTGAGATATCACTGAGCGATATGACGAAATATCAAAGCAGCACACAAGAACACAAGTACACAAAATACTTTCTGCAATTCAATTTTGGCAAATTGGCTATGCAGACTGGAGATGTTTCGACCATATCAAAAGCCGACCTTCGCAAAGAGATGGAAGGGTGTGTAAGTTCTTTGATTGCAAAATCAGTTGCATTGAATAAGAAAGAGAGTGGCGAATTGGTAGACACTTTTATAAAGAGTGCATTGCAAGATGAATACGTCGGTCTTTCGAAGACATTTACAGAAACTTTGAATTCGGCTCTTAAGAAGGAAGGCTACAGCGCAGCAATCTCTACCCCATCAGGTAAGTTGAGAACAGCCACAGGCGAATATATTCGAACGCTGTCCATAAAAAATGAATCGAACCCAAAGCAAAGCCAGGCAATCAACTTTCTGACTCGAGATCCGAATTTGTCCTATCACGGATACGAAAAAGGATATGTGTATCCCTTCTGATGTGTCAGACAGAGGAGCAAAACAGTCGGCAAACTGATCGCATACAGCCGACTTTCGGAAACATGCCGACCTAGAATGAGTCTGTAGGCACAGCGGTGGAGTCCTAGCGGATCGACCGCTAGCTTCCGCACACTCAGCTCTAGGGCGCAGAAAAATGAAACTAAACCGTTGGTTCGTCTATCAAAGAGAGCGCTTCCCGCTCTCCCAATACGGCGCCATAGTGGCAGCATTCTCCTATTCGGCGCTCTGTGTTTCTCGAATGATGCGCGGCGAAGCAGGAATGCCGGACATTCAAGCCTTTCTGGCAGCGTATCTCTGCTCCCTAATCCTTTTCTTCCAGCTTCGTGTTGCCGATGAGTTTAAAGACCACGAAGAAGACTGCCGGTACCAGCCGGAGCGGCCGGTTCCCCGCGGCTTGGTCAAACTGAAAGAGCTGGCGATGCTTGGCGCACTCGGTGGCGCAATTCAATTGTCCCTCGCGTTTTCCTACCAGCAAAGCCTGCTTCTCCCTCTAGCCCTCACATGGCTGTACTTCGCGCTAATGAGCGTGGAGTTTTTCGTTGGCGACTGGCTGAAGCAACGTCCATTCACCTACTTATGGACGCACATGCTGATTTTGCTTTTCGTAGACATTTTCGTTACCGCTTTCGATTGGATGAAAGGCACCGCATTGCCACCATCGGGATTGTGGCTGTTTCTCGCTGTAAGTTTTTGCAATGGAGTGATCATCGAAATCGGGCGCAAGATCAAATCTTCTGATGAAGAAAAAGACGGAGTGACAAGCTACACTTCAGCCTGGGGAAGCAGACCGGCTGTCTTTGCATGGCTTGCGGCAATCGCGGCATCTGGCTGTTTGGCGATAGCTACTGCTGCAAAACTCGGGTTTGCAGTGCCGATCATCGCGCTCGTCTTATTTCTTGCAACTGGCGCCGTTGCAATTGCTATCAAGTTTGTAAAACATTCTTCGAGCGGTAAGCCGTTCGAGAGTTTCTCCGGAGTCTGGACGTTAGTCACATACGTCGCACTGGGGACTGTGCCATCAATGTTTTCCATGTTTGGAAAAACCTTTTAAATACACTAAGGCAGCAAAATGAAAAACATCATTCTCGAATACGAACGTCACAAACCGGAGCTCACCGGCAATAAAGCTGCAAACCTCGCACGCCTCAAAGCAGCTGGATTTGCAGTACCAGCATTTGTGACGATTGTTCCCGGTGCCTTTCGCAGCGACACAACCTGGCAAGATCCACTTTTGGAAGAAGAGCTCAAAATAGCTCACAGAAAGTTCAAGGTTGGAACTACATTGCTGGCAGTTCGCTCATCGGCAATTGACGAGGACGGTGCAAAAACATCATTCGCAGGACAGCTAGATACTTTCTTGAATGTCAGCAGCGAGTGGGTCATCACCGCAGCACGATCAGTTTGGCTGTCCGGAACAACGGATCGTTTGCAAGCATACTGCAATGGCATGGGCATCGAAAGGAAATCCGACGGCCCCGCGATAATCGTTCAAAAGATGGTTGACGCAAAAGTTGCAGGCGTGGCATTTAGCGCTGATCCAATCAGTGGAGACAGAAATACCGTTGTGATCAACGCAGTTGGCGGTCTAGCAGATAGACTCGTCTCGGGCGAAGTTAGCGGCGAACTGTTGTACGTCATCAATGGTCAAACAATCAAAAGAAAAGCAGGTTTTGCCAACGAGTCTGAGATTAGTGATGCCATAGCATTAGAGATTGCGCACATCGCAAGAAAGATCGAATTGCTTTTTGGTTGCCCACAGGACATCGAATGGGCACATGACGGCAATCAACTTTTCATTTTGCAAGCTCGCCCAATCACAACTCTTCCCGAGAAGCTTGAGGGAAACCTGAGAATCTGGGACAACAGCAACATCTCAGAAAGCTATCAAGGAGTAACTACGCCGCTCACATTCAGCTTCGCAGCGAAAGCATACGAACATGTTTATATCCACTTCTGTCGTTTGATGGGCGTATCGAATGAGCGCATTGAGGCAAATAGTCAGATTTTCCCGCGCATGCTCGGCTACATCCGCGGTCGTATCTATTACAACCTGGTCAACTGGTACAAATTGCTCGCACTGCTTCCTGGGTTTCAAGTAAATAGACCTTTCATGGAACAGATGATGGGTGTCAAAGAAGAGCTGCCCGCAGAAGTAATTGAGCAAGTCATCGAAGATAACAAGGTTTCTACAGGCAGAGCGTATCTAAACTTCGCAACCTCACTGTGTGCGATGACAGTTCGATTTGCAAAGCTGCAAAAAGAGATTTCTAATTTTCAAAACCACTTCAACACCACATTATCTGAAGTACCAAAAGACTTATCCAAGCTGAACACAGATCAGCTTGCGAAGCTCTATCGCAGCTTAGAAGCGAAACTTCTCTCATCGTGGGATGCGCCACTAGTCAACGACTTCTTTGCCATGATCTTCTTCGGAATGCTGAATTCGCTCAGCCAAAATTGGATGCCACAATCTTTCTCGCAGCACGAGTTGCTTGTCAACGCCGGTGGAATTATCAGCGCAGAGCCTGCAAAACTGATCACAAAGATGGCAGACATCGCTCGTGACGATCTAGAACTTCAACTTGCTCTCTCAAATGGAAACATGCAGGAAATTGAGAACCTCATGAAGGACAACGAGAGATTTGAAATAGCTTTCAAAAACTATCTTGATAGGTTCGGCGACCGTTGTCTTAACGAGTTAAAACTAGAAAGTCAAACTCTTAACGATAATCCTTTACCGCTTTTGAGAAACATTGCTGCTCTGGCATCAGCTCCAAGAAAAGTACGAACCGCAAACTTACAGGAACCGTCGCCAACCTATTCAAAATCTCAAATTGCCAAACTGCCTTTTTTCAAACGGGTGGTTTTCAACTTCGTTGCCAACCAGGCTGTCGAGCGTATTCGTTGGCGAGAGAATTTGAGATTCGAGCGAACACGTTTGTTTGGTTTAGTCAGAAGAATCTTTCTCCAGTTTGGCAAACAGCTCGAACAACAAGGCATACTAAATGACAAAAACGACATTTTCTACTTAGAAGTAGAAGAAGTTCTCAGCTTTATAGAAGGTAAAGGAACGACGGCGAACATAGCTGCGCTTGCTGAACTTCGCAGGAAGGAATTTCTCCAATTTCAGAACGAGCTTCCGCCGCCAAACCGCATCGTCACCAGAAGCGCCGTTATAGAAGCTACCGTAGGGGCGACGCCATGCTTCGACCAAATTAAATCACCTGACCTATCTGATAGTAAGTCTGAAACTATGACAGGTCTCGGCTGCTCACCAGGCACTGTACGCGGTCGTGTACGCGTGGTTCGCGATCCTTTAAATGCAAAACCGCTGGAAGACGAGATCCTCATAGCCGAAAGAACAGACCCAGGTTGGATTGTTCTTTTCACCCAAGCGAAAGGCATCATCGTCGAATATGGCAGCTTACTTTCCCACACCGCAATTGTTTCTCGTGAGCTCGGCATTCCTGCAGTAGTGTCAGCGGCAGGAGTGATGAACTGGCTGACGGACGGCGACCTCATCGAATTTGACGGCAAAACAGGGACGATCACAAAGCTTTCAGATTCGAGCAAAACTGAAAACGCACAACTGCTGTCATCAGAAATTCCAGCTGCAAGCACAGCCGAAAGTGCTTCCCAAAATTCGGAACATGATCTTAGCGACAACGTCGTGAAACTCATTGATTCCACAGGTCTCCGCAGGGAGGCGAGCTAGGAGGGGCGTCGATGAAAAAACTTAACTCCACTCTTACTTTGAAAAACAGACCGGAACTTCGTTTTTCCGAAATCGAAAACCATGCTGATTTTTCACGCATCCGCTACGCACAGTGCTGGGAAGATGCCGACATCTTGCTGAAAGCACTGGATGTGAAAGCAGGCGATGTCTGCATTTCGGTAGCTTCTGCTGGAGACAATAGCTTGTCGCTTTTGTCTCAAGATCCATCAAAAGTGATCGCTGTAGATTTCAACCGCCAGCAAATTGCTTGCCTAGAACTCAAAGCCCGCGCAATCAAGTTTCTCTCATATGAAGACTTACTTTGCCTCATTGGCGTAAAGCCTGGCAATAGACTTGCACTGTATGCAAAACTGCGTCCGCACTTATCACAAGAGACAAGAAATTTCTTCGATGTGCAAAAGCTCGATCTTTCAAGAGGCATAGGGCACGCTGGCAAGTTCGAAAAGTACTTCGAGATTTTTCGCAACGCGGCTTTGCCATTTGTACATAGCAAGGAAACTTGCGATGACCTGCTTATCAAACGCAACAGCGAAGATCGCAAACGCTTCTTCGATGAAGTTTGGAACACACCGAAATGGCGCACACTGTTTCGCATGTTCTTTTCTCGCAAAGTAATGGGCTTGCTCGGCCGCGATCCGGCGTTTTTCCAATATGTTCAAACCGACGTTGCTCAGGCAATCCTGGATAGAACGCAATACGCTTTGACAGTTCTTGACCCGGCTGAAAACCCCTACATGCAGTGGATTCTCAAGGGCAACTATGTGTCGGCTCTGCCGCACTATTTGCGCAAAGACAACTACGAAAAGATCAAGGCGAACATCGACAAGCTAGAATTGCGCGTCGGAAGTATTGAATCAGTGTTGGAAGAACTTTCTCCGGGCTCAGTCGACAAGTTCAACCTGAGCGACATTTTCGAGTACATGTCGATGGACAACTACCACAAGTTGCTCAGCGAACTCGTACTCGCGGGGCGCACCGGTGCCAAGCTTGTTTACTGGAACATGCTTGCACCACGCAGTAGACCTGAGAGAATGGCACCTGTTCTCAAATCACATACAGAATTGGCAGAACAACTGCACAAGGAAGATAAAGCCTTCTTTTATAGCAGGCTGGTGATCGAGGAAATAACGTGTTAGGAGCATTTCCTAATCCAATTCTCGGCATGAGCCTGGTGATGGGAGTTCTCACGGCAGCAATGAGCGTGCTGTCCTATATCAAGAAGAAGACTGGTTGCGAACCGGAATTGATTCGAAAGGCAGTGCATGTGCTTATGGGATGTGTCACGCTCAGCTTTCCGTATTTATTCGAAGAGTCATGGCCAGTGGCGGTTTTATCAATCGCCACGGCTGTGACTTTATCCTTTGTCGGCAAACTTAAGATGCTCAACTCATGGGGCTGCGTTCTCAAAGCAGATGGTAGGCAGTCTTACGGGCACATCTGCTTTCCGCTGGCAATCGGCATTCTTTTCACACTAACATTCGAACAACCACTCTTTTTTTGCATTCCAGTACTGATTCTTACACTCGCCGACGCTGTTTCCGCAATGGTCGGAATTAAGTATGGAACGCACAAATACGCGACAGTTGATGGCGCGAAGAGCACGGAGGGTTCGCTGGCGTTTTTCACTTTCGCGCTTCTGGGCACTCTCGTCCCTCTCGACCTTTTCACTACGACGCCCGCCGACAAAACACTGTTTATCTCGCTCATTATGGGCATTCTGGCTATGCTCTTCGAAGGAATTGCCTGGCGCGGTTTTGACAATCTAGCAATTCCTCTGGGTGCACTTTTGGTCTTGCGCACACACGTCGATGTGCCGACCGAAACATTAGCCATCAGGCTCATTGTGTTGGCGATAATCCTATCCTTCACCATCGCATGGCGCCACAAGACAACACTCACCGGAAGCGCTATCCTCGGCGTGGCACTATTTGCATACGGCAGCTTCGTGGTCGGCGGATTGCAATGGATGACGATGCCACTCATTGTTTTCTCTTGCTACCGCTGGTGTATGCCCATGCGTTTTCAGTCGATTGAAAACAGGCACTCAATGTATGCTGTGCTTAGCGTCGCGAGCACCGGGCTCATCTGGATATGTTCGCAACTGTCCTTCGGCAGGGAATTCATCTTTCCTTATACGCTTGCTTTCGCTGTGCATGCCGCAATAATCATGGTGGCTCACGTTCATTCTCGCGGATTCAACTCTTCAAGAATCCTGGTGTTGACAAGCGGCGTTCTCAAAAGCTGGTTGCTTCTTTTCATCCCTTTTGTCATCCTCGCCGGATTCACGCGCCAGGCAATACTCCTGAGCGTTGCAGCACCACTATGTATAGCCCTGCCGGTTCTTTCTTTCTATCTTTCCCAGCAAGATCCGACCAGGTCTCTCACCGGGAAAACCCGGTGGTTCAAGCAGGCTCTGTTTGCCATACTGGGGTCCCTTATCGGCTCAGTACCGGCGGCTTTCATCCATTAAAAACGGCAGTTTAAGTCCAGGTAAACACTCATGAAACTGTGTGAATACTGGGAACAATAGTCCACCCAAAACCTACTATTAAGTTGGTGGGTCTGAAAAATAAAGGAGATTCGCGATGACAGAAGCTCTGTCTGCGCCGCATTCTGGCTGCTTAAATTACACTTTTGCAGTCAAGCCGGAAAGCTTGTCAGCCGAGTTGGCGGAGATATCGACCAAGTTTGCTCTATCTTTCCCGCATGAGTGTGTTGAACCGACTCAGACCAATGGTTCGCCTTCACTCTATTTGTTCGCAATGTACGAAGGCAAACTAACGGCGCGCTGCTCAATCTGGACTGAGCCCAAATTGCTCTTTCCACCTTCAGCAGACCAATTGGACTTGCGCGTCATAGGCTCTGAGGTAAAACTTGGATTCATAGGTCATTATGCCGCCACATCACTCAAAGCCGGTATAGAACTGCTTGAGCTGGCTGAATTCGAATTGAAGAAGAGGGGCTGCAACGCAGTCATTGGACCTATCGACGGCAGCACCTGGCGCCGATACCGGCTGATTAGTGAGAGCTGTGGCGAACGCATATTTTCACTCGAGCCGGTCAATCCACTTAGTTGGAACAAACATTTTCTAGATGCTGGATTCAAGGTTGTAAAAACTTATGGTTCTTCAATCAACCATAACCTTGATTCAAAAGACCCTGACAGCAAAACAATCAAAGCAAGATTGTCACGTCAAGGTGTCAAACTCAGAACACTCAATGCAAACGACATCGATTCAGACCTAGAAGGCATCTTTCGAGTCACGATGGAAGCAATGCAAAACAACTTTCTATTTTCGCCAATCGACAGAGCGTCATTTATGAAAGAGCAAACGAAGCTGACATCGCTGGCCGACCCAGAACTTATGGTGGTTGCAGAAAAGGCAGGAAAGATAGTCGGCTATCTCTTCGCTTATCCAGATCAAAATTCAGCGGCTTTTCAACCACGACTGGTGATGAAAACAATCGCCCGCAATCAGGACGAAAAACTTAAAGGACTTGGGCGCTTGATGTATCAAGAGGTGCATTCAAGAGCTTACGAGAAAGGCTACCGCGAGGCAATCCACGCACTCTATGCAATGGGCAATGCAGCCAGCGGAATCAGCTCGATGTACGGAGAAGCAATTCGAACTTACTCACTTTACGGCAAAGCTCTGTAGCCAACTGTTAGTAAATACAACTCTAGAAACGACTTTGAACGAACAATGAACCTTGTCAGAATACTCGATGAACATGCAGTCTGCCAGCCCGAGCGAATCGCGCTGAGAGACTTTCGGCACAACGTCGACCGCGCTTTGACATATAGGACTCTGCAAAAACTGACAGAACTTGCGGCGGAGAAATTACTCGATTCCGGTATCGAAAAAAATGACCGAGTGCTGCTGGCTGTTTCAATGCGCATCGAAACATACGTGCTTTTGCTAGCATTGTTCAGAATTGGTGCGACTGTTGTAATTGTGGATCCCGCGGGTGGCTATAAGGCGCTAAAACACTCACTTCAGCTAGTTCGTCCGGACGCGATGGTATCGACAGCTAGACTGCGCGTACTCAGCTCTGCAATTAGAGAAGTCCGTGACATTCGCGTCAAGGTTCTTGCAGATCAGATTGTTCCTCAAATTGGGCGGGCTGCGGCATATAGCACCACAGATGGTTCACTGGGCTTACCAACGCCAATCGAAGATGTTGCCGATGATCATCCGGCGCTAATAACCTTCACAAGTGGATCTACCAGCAATCCAAAGGCGATTGTTCGCACACATGGTTTCTTGTTAAATCAACAAAAGGTTTTAGCAAAAACTTTGCCTGGTAAAAAGTCGGATGTAGAGCTTACAACGCTTCCAGTGTTTGTCCTCTCGGCATTGGCACAGGGAATCACATCGGTACTTCCCGATGGCGACATGCGCAAACCAGCAACAATCAACGCGCAAAGAATTATTCGTCAAATGCGAGTTTGTGGGGTAAATCGCATAATTGCATCACCAGCATTTCTGCAGCGCGTGATTGATCAGTTAAATGAAATGCACATAAATGTCCATGGTCTAACACAGATACTGACTGGTGGCGGACCAGTCTTTCCTTCATTGTTGAAGCAAATCGAAGCTGCTTTTCCGAATGCAGAAGTTATATCAGTGTATGGCTCCACTGAGGCAGAGCCGATTGCGCACATCTCCAACAAGGAAGTCACGCCAGAAGATTTGCAGAAGACTTTTGATGGTAGCGGATTGCTTGCAGGCAAACCCATCGACGAAATTGAATTGGCAATTGTGCACCAGAGTGAGTTGAATGCGCTCGCGACAGGTACACTGAAGAAATTCACGAGACTGCCTGCTTACGTTACAGGAGAGATTGTTGTTCGAGGAGAGCATGTTGTTGAAACATATTTGAATGGCGTAGGTGATGCGGAGACAAAATTCTCAACCGCAACCAAACGTCGAAAAAGTTCTAAAATTTGGCATCGAACAGGAGACGCCGGTTACTTAGATTCAGAAGGCCGGTTGTGGCTCATGGGAAGATGCGCGATGAAGATCAGCGATGAGTACGGTGAGCTTTACCCATTTCAGGTCGAAGTTGCAGCCTCAGAAATCCCGTTGGTGCGTCGAGCGACTTGCATGAAGTTTGGTACAAAACGGATTTTAGTAATAGAAAAAAAATCTGGATCTCTAAAAGAACGACTAATTGAACTTTTGAATCATGCAAAACCGCTGAAAAAAAATGTGACTGATGCTTTCAAATGGCTGCGATTCGACGAAATTCGATGGGTCGACACCATACCCGTCGATGCACGCCACAACTCCAAAATTCAATACGGCAAGTTACAGCAACGACTCCAAACCTAGAGTGTGCAGAATTAGTCGCTTAAAAACTGGGAGCTGCCCGGTCTTTCAACCGGACAGCCCCACCCCCTCTGCAAAACTTTTTAAACTCGCGCGATCTCTAGTTGTTGATATTCTCGTCGAACATTCGTAATGCGCGCATAAATGCCAGTGCTGCTTCTGTACTTCGCCCGTCCTTCGACAAGGTCGAACTCAGCATTAAAAGCCCCTTCATAGAGGTTTCGGCACTGAGAAACTCATCTGAAATCCATACAGCTGTTCGAAAAAATTCTTCCGCCATCTTTATATCGCCAGCTTCTTCAAAAGCTCTAGCGATGTGCATGATGTGCACCCATGATTCCAACGCTTCGCCATCGCCTCCTCGGCTGTGGCGGCTCAAATTGGATTCATCAATACGCAGTTCCATAACGACTCCGTTTTCAGTATGTGTAAGTAGACGCTGGTGTTTCCATTTTGATTCCGCTTTTTGGTGACTTTATGCAAACAAATAGACATTGCCAAACGCCTTCACCAGAGCCGCTTTTGAGCGTTTCGCCAGGGCTGTCAAGTATTACGATATTGTGAAAATTCTGCCTTCGGGAACTACGCAAAGCCCATATCACTCAGGCGTATCCTTCGAATATGTTTGGATGAAAACCTACCAGCTGTGCTTATTTTGCGATTAAACACGAATTGAGAGAAGGTAGGATAATCTTGGTTGGTTTCAACCTTAGCTTTCGTGCGAGCGCCATTAACATCCATGAGTTTCGTGACAAACTACCAGCAAAGACCATCTATCGTTTTGATAGCGGCACTTGGATTGATATTGATGGCGACTGTCAGTGGTTGCGCTAAAAGCAAGTCAGCAAGCGTAAACGCGGCGCCAACGCTTCACGCGGACCTGCCGTACATACCTGGTTCAAAACTCAAGTCCCAAACTTTGGATCTCTTTCTGCCTGGCAATGTTTCACAAGAAAGAGTGCCGGTGGTCGTATGGATTCACGGAGGCGCCTGGGAAGGCGGCGATAAACGCCCAGCTCCTTGCCCAGAGCTAATTAAAAGGGGCATTGCTGTCGCTGCTATCAATTACCGTCTCTCGAGTGAAGCGCCTTTTCCAGCCCAGATTCATGACTGCAAAGCAGCAGTGCGCTATCTTCGCGCAAACGCCACCAAATACAATCTAAATCCGGACAAAATAGGTGTTTGGGGCATGTCCTCAGGTGGACACCTTGCCTCGCTTCTAGGAACAAGCGGCGGAGAGAGAGACCTGGAAGGTGTGGAAGGAAACACTGAGCAATCAAGCAAGGTTATGGCAGTGTGCGATTGGTGCGGCTTTGTTGATTTCGAACACATACCTAAGAAGGGTTGGAATCAAGAGTCCGTCTTCTACAAGCTTTTCAAAGGACCTCAAGACAGCAAGCAAAATGAAATAAGACTCGCCAGCCCTATGGAGTTTGCTTCGATAGATGATCCTCCTTTCTTGATTATGCACGGCGACAAAGATCGAACGGTTTCAATCAGACAAAGCGAGAATTTCAAGAAAGCTCTCGACAAGGCTGGAGTGCGATGCGATTTTGAGGTCGTAAAAGAAGGAGATCACTTCTTCTTTGGTCCAGCACAACTTACTCGCACGGCCAAATGGTTCGAAAAACAATTCAAGCCATACAAACACTGAGAGCCGGCGCTTTACACACAGCGCTCTTACATGTCTTTTAAAAGATTGCGTTTGGCAATTTCTTTGGAAAGTAGTTCGTTCACTTTTAAAGCACCAGTTAGGTTCAGGTGTGCCATGTCGACGAAGCAACTCTTTGGGAAGACTTTCTTGTCGTCAAAGTCGATGAACGCAAAGCCCGCGCTTTCCACGGACTGCCTGGCTTCTTTGGGCCAACGCGCCTTAATTTCAGTCGGCACAAGCTTGTCGTATTCCTCAGTGACAGGCATGTTTACGACGATTAGCTGAATCTTGTTCTGCTTGCAAAGTTGCACGAACTTCAAGAAATAAACCTTCTCATCTTCAAAACGTCCTAATTGAGGTGATGAATCGACAACATAGGTTTCTACACGTTGTGCGGAGACTTTCGCAAATGGATTTTTTCTTTTGTTCTCAATTTCGACTTTAGAGAGAGCTCCTTCCATAGCAGATTGACGAGAAAAGAGATCTGAAACTGAGTTAGAGAGTTGACCTAAAATTTCAAAACGATGTTGATAAACACAAACCATTGCACCAAGAGCAGAATCGAACTCAAAGCGCAGCCGATCAGAATTCTTCAACGTTTCAGGATCAGAAATCAAATTCCTGATCAGAGTTACGACATGGCTATTCCCTATCGAATCGCCAATCGATTGAAACGGATTACTATTGCTGGAACTCTTCGGATGCAGGAAAGAAAGGACACGATAGTATTCAGATTCAAAGCTTCGAGGCATGCTGGCATCGAATAGGTCACGAGATACCATCTCATAGATGATCACCTTCGGAGATTTTTGAAACTCGACTAGCTTTTCTGCTTCCAGCCATGCTTGGTTTGCCATCGCCCCGAAGCAAGCAAGGTTCTCCAGAGTGAATTTCTTGCCAGTGCTTGCTTCAATTGATTTCTGAAGCTGCACCGCGCCATGATAATTGCTCTTCAGATCTTTATCGGTAAGAACACCGATTGAAGCATCACAGTCAAATGAAGAAGGAAACGCCACTGATGAACCCAGCAGAAGAGCGTCAGGATGCCTGTCAGACTGATAGAAGGTTCTCAGCTTTTCTGCAAACCCAGTGTCTACGAGTTTGTAAAAAGGGCGAATAACCTCACCAGTTGCAATAAAGAGCACCACTATCCAGATGAACATGCTCGAAAGCAAAGCATTCTTCGCCTTGCCCGACTTGATGTCGGCAACCTTTTCATCAGTAGATTTTGGTGGAGTTGCGACAGTCATATCTAAAACTGGAAGTAAATGAAGGGGCTAGAACTACGTGGAACAAAAATGAGCATGATAAAAACCAGCAGCACCATATATGATGCCCTGATGGGAACAGGCACGCGCTTTAATAAACCGGACTCTTGCAATTTGCTTACGGGAATGTTGGCTAAAAGCAGTGCAGCGACTATGCACAACACAACTGGCACAAAGACAGGCAATTCGGGTCTGGCTAATATGTACTGCCCACCAATATTGGTTCCATGAAACGGCGTGAGCGTCAGCATTTTCTTCATTAGGGCAAAGTCTGTCTTAAGGTCGTGAATTCTGAATATGACAGCGCCCAAGCAAAATGTCTGAAACGTCAAAAATATCGACAGCCAATTGAAATACTTACTCTCAAAAAACGATTTGAGAAACTCTGTGTTGTCTCGCCAGCGCTTGAAGTAATTGTTGATGACCAGACAGACACCGAAATAGAAGCCCCACAAGACGAAATTCCACGATGCTCCATGCCACAAACCGCATATCGTCATTGTGATCAGGGTTGCAATTGCAAAACGCGTATGTGAGCCGCGAAACCCGGAGATCGGTATCAACAAATAATCACGAAGCCAGGTGGTCAAACTCATATGCCAACGGCGCCATAGATCAGACATGCTGCTTGCTATGAAAGGTAAATTGAAGTTGAGCGGAATTCGATAACCGAAGAGCATTGCAGAGCCTCTTGCAATGTCTGTATAGCCGGAAAAATCAAAATACACTTGAAACGCAAATGCGTATGCGAAAACCCACAGCTCCGGAGCGGAATAGGAGCTGATGGTATTTGCCATCATGTCGACAACAGTCGCCAGATTGTTGGCAATCAGCACTTTCTTCGCCAAGCCCAGGATGATCAGCGGCACGCCTTCATCAAGATAGGAAAGCTGGAATTTTTTCTCTTCTTGAATTTGTTTGGAAAAATCTTGATAGCGCTTGATGGGTCCGGCAATTTGCGTCGGAAAGAAGGCGGCAAACAAAGCGAAAAGCGTGAACGAATCAAGTGGTTTGTTGCCTCGATAGATGTCGACCAAGTAGTGAACAAACTCAAAGACGAAGAACGAAATTCCCAACGGCAGAATGATGTTGAGCGCAAAATGCGCATTCTGGTGACCGACAAGGTTGTATGCACTCAATGCAGAATCAATGAAGAAATTGGCATATTTGAAGTAAGCCAGGCATAAGAGGTTGGCCGCCAAGCCGATAATCAGCAGTTTTTTCTTCCTAGGCTTTTCACCGCCAGTGTGGATGAGTTTGCCCCAGTAGAAATTGAAAACAGTCATGGCAATTACAAGCAGCACCATGATTGGATTCCAGCTCATGTAGAAGATGTAGCTGGCCAAAAGCAAAAGCGGCAGGCGAAATGGCTTAGGGCTAAGCCAAAACGCCAAGACTACCGTTGGCAGGAAAAACAAATATTCGAGGCTGGAAAACAGCATAGGGCGGAGTTTTGTTACTCGCAGAAGCCCCCAATTTTAACATGTAAAGCACTCGAGAACGCCCAATGTGCCTGTTCTTTGCGAATTCAAGATGAGCGAAAACTTAGGACTTAGCTTTGGCCAGTTCATCGCCGCAATAGGCTGAGAATTCGGCCTGTCGATCAATGAAAAAACCGAATTTGGTTAGAACATTTCCATATCCAACTTCTACAAAACGATCACAGCCGAGATTCACCAGGGTCTTTACACCCGCGCTCCATTGAACAGCAGAAGTAACATGACTGACCAATTCCTTCTTTTGCGCTGTAATTTCGGTTGGCAAAAGCTCTCCTGTGACGTTGTTAATAACAGGAACCTGAGGCGCTTTCCAATCGCAATTTTCCAAATAAGCGGAAAACTTTTGCCCCGCCGCAGCGACGAGAGGGCAATGCCACGCCCCGGCAACAGGTAATTCTTGCAAGCGCTTGGGGGAAAACTCCGCCAGCTTCTCCATCGCAATTTTCACTGCCTGCTTGCTGCCGGCAAGAGAATATTGCCCGAGACAATTGATATTGCTGATGAAAATCTCTTCTCCAGCCTGTTGCAACGACGTAATTACAGGCTCTATATCAGGCAAGGCCGGTCCAACAATGGCAAGCATCGCACCAGGCGTTGATTGAGCGCATTCGTCCAGAAAAGTTGAACGAGCATTAGTCAACTTAACCAGAAAAGGAAAATCGAAACAGGAAGCAGCATGCAGCGCCATGAACTGACCGACGCTGTAACCAGCGAAATACTCAGGCTTTCCGAGTCCAGCTTTCAAAAATCGTTCGAGCGACAATTTGCTTGCCAGAATCGTGAACAACGAACTGAGCAAATGACTGTTGAACACTTCCGGATTCTTATCCACCGCCTCAAGGGGCGCGTAACCTAACTCATCGACGATTACCCCATAGTAATCATCGAAGGATTTATCCGAAAAATAACCGTCCAGCATCTTCGGTGCGTGCGCACCCTGACCGGGAAACAGGAGCGCCAGCTTACCAGCCCCACTCTCCATATGCAAAATCTCCAAGGTATGCGCCGTGCGCTATCGGTCAAAGGGTCTAAGAATTGATCTTTTTCACGATCGTTTGAGTGATGTTTTTCGCCGTATTCAAATTGCCGGCGAACAACTCTTCATCTTCAAAACGTATCTTGAATTCGCCTTCGAGCCATTTAACAAGTTCAAGAAAACCGTAGGAATCGATGAGCCCCTCTGCAAAGAAGTCGGTGTCATCATTTACCTGATCAGAAAATTCAATCTTGAATTTTTTAGTGATGAACTGTTTGACGCGCGGTTCGGTTGACTCAATCGAAGCCGTGACAGTGCTGTTATCTGTTTGCATAGTTCCTTACTTAGGGAGCAAAACTCCCATTTGATATCGACACAAAAACGGTGGACTTAATTTAGAGTGAAGCGCGGGTTGATTGGCGGACCAAATTGCCGGCCTCACCATATTCGAACGCTTCAATTTCAGCAGCAGAAACGTTCATTCCTTGCAGCTTATTGGAATGTCCGAGCGTAACCATTCTGTCGAGAATGGTGAAAATGTCTTCGCAGTATCGAGCCAAAGCGCGACCTTGCGGTACTACATCTTCAACAGCGGCAGCAATGTAAAAGTCAGAAACAATCTGCAATGGAGTGGTGCCCTTTTCTCCACGATTTTCGCTATGGGAGCTTTGGAAACGAAGAGTGAGGGGCGAGCCGGGCTGAGACAATATAGTCAGTTTGCGATTGAATCCTGAGTTATTAAGCTCGAATTCGCCAATCAATTGATTGAACGCGGCTGGTCCTGTGGGAAGGTTGCCCTGCATCTTACCGGGATTGGTGCCCAATTCTTGAGCAAGCAACTCTACGAGGCGGGCAAATGCCGCAACGCCTTGAAGATCAATTGTTGTGCCCTGAGCATTCTTTGCTGGGGCTGGTGACGGAACATCGGAGCTCATACTCAATGACATCCTCTCGAATAAAGCGATTGCTTATTGATGGGTTATGTAAGCGGCATACAACAGAAATACTGTGCTTTTCGCCGTTAAATCATCATCTCAGCTACATGTCAAATATTCAAGTAGAACCCGCTTGATAATCGGCTCACAAAGCCGATTTGTAAGCCACGACACATACTGACAATTCAAAAGACGCTGTCTATTACAGGGTTTTTAACTGATTGGAGCGGCAAAAGCGCCACCCCTGCGCCCCATGACAATCAAGAGAACGTGCACAGCCGTTGATGTCGTAAACTGCTGGCGTAAAATAAGGCGCGACCAAAACATTTGCTACACCGTGACCGTAAGTAACAAAACCGCTAAAACTCTAGATCTAACGACGACCACAAAAGAGTGGACGGAAATGATCAAGCTCGAGCACACAGTGTTCGCGCTACCTTTTGCGCTCTCTGGTCTTGTTTTGGCATCGCAAAAACTGCCCGGCTGGGATGTGGTCTTTTGGACAGTTCTCGCATTTACTGGCGCCCGCGCAGGTGCGATGACTCTGAATCGATTAATAGATTCAAAAATTGACGCACGTAACCCGCGCACCAGCAGCCGCGCCATACCAGCCGGACGAATAAAAGGTATGCACGCGGCGATCTTTGCTGTGCTCTCATTCCTGATTATGTTGTTCGCAGCTTCACATTTGCCGCCGCTTTGCCTCTATCTTTCTCCTATCGCTCTTTTCTGGCTGAGTTTTTATTCCTATACAAAACGAATTACCTGGCTTTGCCACATCGTGCTGGGCATCGCACTTGGTGGTGCAGCCCTGGGAGGTTGGGTAGCAGCAGGAGGGATGTTGGACAGTGCCGCGCCATGGCTTCTTGCGCTTGCCGTAAGCACCTGGGTAGCCGGTTTTGACATCATTTATGCATGCCAGGATTTCGATATCGACAAGAAAGAAAAGCTGCATAGCATTCCGTCACGTTTTGGAATTGCCTCGGCGCTGAATATTTCGACTGCACTGCATGTAGTGACGGTAACGGCAATGTCGCTCTTGGGATTGCAGATAAATGCTGGAATCGCCTACTGGGCTGGACTCTTAATGATAGGAGTGATGCTCTTTTACGAACACAGCCTGGTCAAAGCAAATGATTTGAGCAAAGTGAATGCAGCATTTTTCAACGTAAACGGCGTGGTGAGTATTCTTGCGTTCTTTGCAATTCTGCTAGATAGAATCTTTCAAACTACGCACTAGACGTTATGCAGTCCGCTCCGAATTATCGGTGGATGAAAGAGAATAGGCGTGCAATTCGCCTTCGACTGTACCTACGTATAGCGTATTATTAGCCACCAGCGGTGGTGATTGAATTTTTCGGCTAATATCCGTCTGCCATTTCAATTGACCGGTAGATGCAGAAAAGGTTTGCAACCAACCATCTTCAGTTGCGCAAATGATCTTCCCTTTATACGTACAGAGATCTGCAGATACTCTGCCTTTTAATGCCGCTTTCCATTTGAGTCTGCCGTCATATTTTTCGCAGCAATACAACCACCTGTCTTGGCTGGCAAATACGACCGATGTGAAAACGATTGTTCCTTTGCTTACGATGCGTCCGTTAGCAGGATACTCCCAAACCATCGCACCATGGCTGCTCTCCAAAGCATAGAAATTACCGGTCTTGGTGCCGACATAAGCAGTATCGACAGACGCGAATGGCGAAGAGATGATGGCACCTTCACCTCGGAACTTCCAGATAAAATTGCCTTTCGAAGCAGTGACCGCATGTAAGTCACCATCTTTGGTGCCGACCAGCACAGTATCCCCCTGCACCAATGGGGTAGCGACGATAGGAGCTGCTGCGGAGTAAAACCAAAGAACCTCTCCAGAGCGAACGTCAAGCGCGCGCAACTCATTTCCGCTAGCAACGAGCAATGCTGATTCTTTAACGACGGCCAAGGAGGCTACTGTCTTGGCATTTAGATTCTTATTCCAGATAACTTTGCCCGTATAAGAATCAAGACAAAATGTCTCTCCCGACGCCGCACTTACAAAGACATAATTACCGATGGTGACTGGTGCCGACAATATAGGCTCTTTCATTTGATGATTCCAGAGCTTGTTGCCTCCTCGCAAATCGAGTGCATAAAGATTGCCATCACAGGATGCAAGGAAGATAATCTTTTCGCTGCGATCAATCAGTGGGTGCGCTAACCAACCGATTGGTCCTTTTGTCTTAAACACCCATTCAGTAGCCAGCGAAACCCTAAGTTTTTGAAGTGACTGATTAGAGTGTCCAGAAGTAGCCTTTGCTGGAGAAAAAGGAGGCTTGGGAGACGGCGCTTGCTGACTCTCGCTTGCCGACGGCATTGCAACGGGTTCGGCATGCTTAGGTGGAACTTGAATGTTTGTAGTGGGAGCCTTTTCTTGAGCCTTAAATTCACCTTTCTTAGCATCATCTGCATTGCCCGATTTATCAGCAACTCTCGACTCTGGGGTCTTTGCGGCAGCGTCTGCAGCCATCTGCCACTTTGCTGCACTGGCTCTGTCTTCGCGCTCCTGAGCTTCGAGTAGTTCTTTTTCTCTGTCTAATTCGAGTGTCGACTCCAGGTGGAGCGGTGATTTTGCTTTGTCGACTTTAGGAATTTGTTTGTTCTGCATGCTCGGCAAAACATCAGGAGCCTGAACTGCTCGGTTAGCTCCAGAACTGCGGGCATCTCTTTGGTCGAGAGCATCCTGCAATACATCGCCGGATTTAAGTAACGGACGATTAGAACTGATACCGAGCCGTTGAACGCGTAATTCGAAAATCAGCTCATCAATAATGTCTAAAATATCTGCTGCGCTCTGATAACGGTCTTCCGCCATCTTCGCCATCATTCGACGAATTACTTTATCGAGTATCTCGGGCGCTTCCGGATTTTGTCGGCGTATAGAAGGAATGGCAGCGGTGGCATGCTTCATTGCCATTTCGATCATGCCTTTGGCTCTGAAGGGCAAACTGCCGGTAGCCATTTCGAAAAACAGAACGCCCAACGAATAAATGTCGGAGCGGTGATCCTGTGGCTCGCCGCGAGCGAGTTCCGGTGACATGTAGGCAGGCGTGCCCATAATTTTGGTATTGCCGGCGCCGACCCTGCCGGCAAGCAAACGAGCTAGCCCGAAGTCTCCGATCTTCAGATCGCCTTCATTGGTGATGAAGATGTTGTCCGCTTTGATGTCCTGGTGGATAACTCCGCGCTTGTGGGCAAAGGAAATGCCAGAGGCGAGCTGTTTCATCCAATTGAGCGCGTGCTCGAGAGAGAGCGCTGAATCCTGCAAACGAATTGCCAGGTTGCCGCCTGTTAGATACTCCATTGCCAGGAAGTGATGTTGCTTTCCGTGCCGTTCTTCAACTCCGATGTCGTAGACTGTCACCAAGTTGGGATGCTCGAGCTGAGCGGCCAGTCTGGCTTCCTGACGAAAGACCTCAAGATTCTTCTTGTCAGACATCAACTCCGGCAAGAGCATCTTAATAGCGACATCGCGCGTGAGCAGCTCATCGCGGCAATGATACACAACACCCATCCCACCCACGCCAATTTCCTTGACGACGGTATAGTGTCCGTTTTCTAGTTTCTCTCCCCGAGAGAAGATTGCCGGCATATTCTTAGAGACGGTTTCCAGAGCCCACTAAATAGAAATTGCCCAAATTCTCAGCAGAAACGTTGCTTGTACATATAAAACTGAGATTTAACTTAGACTCAGATGTTACATAAAAATGAAAAGTAAGATCTGCAAAACACCCACCAGTTGGAGCTCAAGACTTCTTGACAATATGTTTTTGGCGACAGCTTGAATTCCTTCCAAAGTAGCCACTGGCAACACCAGGTAGAATCTCTTCGATAGTTATGATGCCGGTATATCTGGCATTCCTCAATTCCTTGTCAGCCCAGCTGGATTTTTATACGAATGGCAAACCCACAAGACGCAAATCTCAGCCAGAGCACTTTTGCTCCGGAAACCTATTTAGCAGACTGCCCACCCGCTTCATCGAGAGAGCCGCTGGTGGAGCAAGCAAAACGTGTGCTCAACATGGAAGCCGACGCGCTGCGAGCCATAGCCGACCGCTTAGGTGATTCATTCGAGCACGCAATCGAGCTGCTTTTGGGCTGCCAGGGCAAAGTAGTTGTTACGGGCATCGGCAAGTCGGGGCACATCGGCAACAAGATTGCAGCTACCCTCGCCTCGACCGGTACACCAGCATTCTTTGTTCATCCGGCAGAACTGCGCCATGGCGATTTCGGAATGCTGGAAGAAAGAGATCTTGTGATTGCGCTCTCGTATTCCGGAGAGACATCCGAAATCAAACAAGTTCTCGACCCTATCAAACGAATGGGACTCAAGGTAATTTCGTTGACTGGCGGGACACAATCGACTCTGGCAAAGCACAGTGAAGTAGTTATCGACGTCGGCATCGACAGAGAAGCTTGCCCATTCAATCTGGCACCGACAACATCTACAACAGCAACATTGGCGATGGCAGACGCTATGGCGATTGTGCTCATGACGAGAAAAGGATTCCGCGCTGAGGATTTCGCTCGCCGCCATCCGGGCGGTTCGCTTGGTCAACAACTTGTTTCTGTGCGCGACGTAATGCGCGTCGGATTACAAATGCCTCAAGTTTCGCAGACTGCAAATTACAATGAAGTGCTTGCAGAAATTGATTCAAAGCGCCTCGGCTTTGCCGTTGTCGTGGACGAACAGCAGCGCCTAAAAGGCATAATCACCGACGGTGACTTGAGAAGATCGCTCGTCAAATTCGGACACGATGCATTTGAGAAACTAGCAACAGAGATTTCCACTGCAAATCCGAAAACAATCAGCTCTGATGCTCTTGCAGTTGAAGCACTAAAGTTGATGGAAAAGCATGCGATTTCCGACTTGATTATTCTCGATGAACACTCAAGGCCAGAAGGTCTTATTCACTTAAAAGACTTGCTGCGAGCCGGCGTAATTTAACGGTCAGAAAATTCGAAAGCAGCACCGGGGATGGTGCTGCTTCCGTGCCGAAAAACTGTTTGTCTGACTAGTAAAGGCGGCAAGCAGGTGCCTTGCCGCCCGGTTTTACAACGCGTTTAGAAGATTCGGTTGAGAATTCTTCCGACTGTATTTAGACTTCTACCGTTGTAGTAGCCGTTGTTCCAGTTGTTGTTGAAGTAATGGTTATTTCTCCAATAGCCATTGCCGTTTATATAGCGTCCATATCCGTAGCCGTTGTTGTAATACGGGTTACCGTAATATGGGTTGTTGTAATACTGTCCTTGCGCCGCCATATTATTCATGTACATTTGCATTGCCAATTGATTCAAGGCTTTCTCGCGATCATTAGCTTGAGCTTCTGTAGGCGCGAAGGCAGCGGTCGTGAGTGCCAATGCACCTGCGACGAGTCCGAGTGTCATAATCTTCTTCATAGGACATAGCCTCCTTGCTTTCACGTATTGGAAGACGCAGGGAGGTGCTAAATGTTCTCGCATTTTGATTAAACGCGACTCATATTCATATTTTCTTCATTCTGAGGCTGGCTCTAGATGCGGTTCTCTAAAAATGGCGCAAAGGCGGTACTGCTTTTATATACAAAACAATTGCGGCAGCATCAAAAATTGAAAGACCCAAAATGTTCATTAATAGGGGAATAGCAGTCTTTGCTCTGCTTCGCGCGCTTTCAATATTTCTCTTGACGTTTTACAAAATTGCGCATCACGATAGGGAACTCCGGCTCTACCAGCGAGTTTCGCCATCTCCTCTTCAAGCAGTGGCAGTCCTTGCTCTTCTGTGACATTCGCGGAGGGAAGCATGGCCAGCGTACCTCCGGACTTTCCACCTACCGCGGTAGTCCTTCGCACTATCAGCCCACATTGTCTAAAGGCACCGCGAATCGCGCTTGCAGAGCTGTAAGTAACTACCTTACCGTTTGGTTGGCAAAGTAGTTGCTTGTAGCACTCGAAGAGATCGATTGTCCACAATTCTGGAGCGCGGCGGGGAGAAAAGGGGTCGTGGAAGATTCCATGGAAAATACCGCTGTGGTGTGCAACCATCTGCGGCACCACTTCACGCAAGTCACCCTGAAGTATTTCAAAGTTCACTCGCACAGACCCTTGCCTGCAGTGCAACGCAAACTCGCTGCTGCCAAACTCTCCAGCAGACAATCTTGGAGCTTGCGAGAGAATCTGTTTTTGCAAATGGTGGAATCGATTGTCAGACAAAACTCTACTTATATAAAGGAGAGGTTTTTGAAACTTTTCGATTGCGACGATTTTGATTGACTCAGCCTTCAACTCCAACTTAGCCAGCTCGTTCAAAAGGCATAAGGTGTTGTAACCCAAACCAAAGCACACATCAAGAAAAGCCAATTGATCATTTGTCGACGCCAACTCGGACAAATTAAGGGGTTCTACGAAATTAGCAAGTGCTTCTGTATAAGCACCAGCGCGATTATGATACAGCTCACCGGTCTCGGGATCTCTTAGTGTCAGAGAGCCATCTTCCGTCGGCTGCGCATCTTCAACAGATTCATTGGACATACGTTGCAGTCGCCACTGTATTTCCGATATACGCACTAGCTCTCGAGACTCAGAACAACTTTTCCGAAGTTCTTGTCTGCCTGCATGAAGTGATGTGCTTCGGCGGCTTCTTCGAGTTTAAAAATCTTGGCGACAATCGGCTTCAAGAGCCCTTTCTCAAAGAGTGGCAAAACTTGTTTGACAAAAATGTTATTAGCCTGGATTTTTTCTTCGAGCGGACGGCGCCGCATCGTGGTTCCCTTAATTTCGAGTCTGTTGCTCAAAACTTTTCCAAGATTTACATTGGCCTTCGCACCTGCCACCAAACCAACAACTATTAGACGCCCTTGGGGAGCCAGACAAGCGATATCTTCTTCAACATATGCACCACCGGTGAGTTCAAGCACAAGGTCAATCCCCTTGCCACCAGTAACTTTCAAAACCTCTTCTGCGAATTTTCCATCCTGCACCAATATGCCGTCATCCAGGCCCAGTTTTTTCGCCTGCTCCAACTTGTCTTTTGTGCGGCTTGTGCCAATCGAGCGCGCGCCCAGAGCTTTGACAATCTGGACGGCTGCGGTGCCGACACCACTTCCCACAGCGCTGATTAAAACATCGTCGCCAGAGACAAGCCGCATTTGTGAAACCAATGCATCGTAAGCAGTCATGAATACTTCAGGAATGGCTGCCGCTTCTGTAAATGATAAATTCGCTGGTATCGGTGCCAGCGTGCGACCATGAACCACCACATATTCGGCATACGCACCGCCGCCACACAAGCCGAATACACGATCGCCTGTCTTCCAATCTCCAGCACCATCGCCGATGGCATCCACAATACCGGCGAATTCCAAACCAGGAATGTTTTGAGGACAGTCCGGTGGTGCAGGATAATTACCTAGACGCTGCACAACATCTGCACGATTAACGGATGTCGCCATTACTCTTACGCGCACCTCGCCGCGCTCCGGCTGCGGCGCTTCGACTTGTTCTACTTTCAGCACTTCGGGCTCGCCAAATTTGGTGATAATGACGGCACGCATTTTTTCTTGAGTTTTGACGGACACAATCGCCTCCAACACCACACAGGCAATTCACAAGAATTACACAGACAATGTGATAGAAGCTCAGTAGATTAGCACATTTGAATGCATTGAACCTTTATTTACAAAGGCGCAAATCACGTGCCCATCATCCATTCATTGAGACAGAGAATCAAATCTGAATGAATCAATTTGATCCAAATACGGCACAGGAATATACTTTGACTGTGATTCAAAGAACTGCGCGCACGGACACGGGCAGCCGAAGCGAGCATTCTACGCGCCCTGCGCGATCAGGAAATCTACAAATGGACGACTCATCAGTAATGACAGAAAGCGCAGATCAAGCGGAACCAAAGCTTGAACGTGCTCCTGACGTAGTAAAAAAGATTACGGGTAGTGATGGCTCTGCCTCACTTACGGTGACAAGTGCGCCTAGACCTGAAAAAGATATGTGGGACAAAATCGCTGCGGTGGCGCCGATTATTTCCGGTGTTTTCATCTTCCTTGCCGGCGGTGTTTTCACTTATACATATAACCAGCAGCAGTTGAAAGTTCAGGAAATTCAAACGATCGAGAAGTTCATTCCTCACCTTACCGGCAGCGAGCAGAGCAAAAAGGCAGCAATTCTAGCTATCAATTCATTGGCCGATGCAAAATTAGCCGGGCGGATTGCAGCTATTTATGCCAGTCAAGGAACCGTCTCTGCATTGCAAACAATGTCGCGCAGTGGCACCGGCAAAGACAGAGAAATCGCAGAACAAGCACTGGCAAAGACGATTGAAAACATAAAAGCCAGAGAAAGTCGCCTCGATGATATGGAAAGCGAGTACAGGCAAGCCATTCAGAATGGTGCGGCCGGACACACTGCCGATGCAGACACCCCTGTGAATCTAATCGGCATGGCAGTGACTTACAAAACTATGGGGCAATACCCGCTTGCCGAGCAGCTTTTGAAGCGCGCGCTTGCGCTTACAGAAAAGAAGAGTGGACCCGATTCAGCGGAGTCTGCATATATTTGGCGAAAACTCGCAGATCTCAATACTGCACGCGGCAATCGCGCTCAAAGCGAAGCTTGCCTCAAACACGCCGAAGCAATCGAAGCAAAATCAGCTCCTGCACAATCTCCGACGGACGAAACGGATCCCGCAGATACAAGCTCTTCGCTGTCGCAACCTGAAAAGGAAGCAGATGGCGCCACCAAAACAGAGAGTTAGTCTTCTATATATTCCGACCAATACTCGGTGCGCTCACGCCATTGGCAGCCACCATTGCCGCAGATCAGCGTCACTTTTGCATCTTTGGTTTCCAACCCGGAGTCGCCGGCACCATCCCAGACGGAGTCGCAGGTTTCAACATACTTATCAAATTGCTTTACTGAGCCCTTGCACTCAGGACAACGCATTTTGCCTTCTTCAATGGCTTTCTTAATTACATTGAGCGCCATTTAGCCTTCCACTCCTTTACTGACCGATTTGCCTAGTTATTGAATATGATCGGATTATTTGGATTATATAGATTCGAATCGAACCTATTTTATAGACGAAAATCGGGTGCGGACATACGTTTTATGAAAGATGATCAAGCGGGGTTGACAATGTCCACGTTTAGACTTATTCTAAATACAGACAGATTCAAACCGGCAATTTAAGTTTGCCACCCAAAGAAAAGGCCGGAAAGCCATGAAACACAACGTAGAAGAGTTACTGAGCACGCATGGGGTCAAACCAACGCCCCAACGCATGGTCATTGCAGAATATCTTCTAGGCACTCACAGTCACCCAACTGCCGACGAGGTGTTTCAGGCGGTTAAGACTAAATTGCCTGTCAGTTTATCGAGAGCCACTGTCTACAACACGCTTAACGCACTTGTTGCCGCTGGCGTGGTTCAAGAAGTGACTACAGAAGCCGGAAGGGTGCGATATGACGCCAATATGTCAGACCACCACCACTTTGTAGATATCGAGACTGGCGATGTAATCGACATTCCGGCCGAAACGCTCAACCAAATAAAGCTTGAATTGGGCGATAAATACAAGGTTCGTAGCTTTCACGTGACTATTTTTGGTGAAGTAGTCGGCGGAAAAGCAGGAAATACAAGTGAATAAGGCGATAGACACAATATAAAGCGTTTCAACGCTTTTTTTTACCCACAATTTAGATCGAGTCTAAGAATAGAAGCGATCTAGAAGGAGTTCTCATGCATCAACACAACACACAAACCGAAAAAAACTTAGAATCAGCCTTCGCAGGCGAATCAATGGCAAATCGTAAGTACCTGTACTTCGCAAAAATCGCACGTAAGTTAGGCGCAGATGAAGTCGCCGACTTGTTTGAAGAAACTGCGCATCAAGAGACTGGTCACGCGTTTGCTCACCTGGAGCTGCTTTACCCGTCAAACGAAATGACTGTGGAAAGAATTCTTGAATTGGCGATTGAAGGTGAGCTATATGAAACCAATCAGATGTATCCTGAATTCGAGCGAGTCGCTGTTCAAGAGGGCGATCAAGCTGCCGTTAGTGAATTTCAAGAGCAAGCTAAGGAGTCAGCACAACACGCTGAGATCTTCATCAAAGCGGCGAAGCGATTCAAAGCGCTTGGGCTTGTTGAGCGCTATCACGCAAATCGATACATCAAGGCTCTCGACAAAGTGCAAAACAAAACCACAGAAATCGAGCCAAAATTACAGAGCAAAGAGCCCAGTTCAAAAAGCTCTGAATCTGCAGCCTGAGCGCAATAAACTACACCCGGTTGCGATCAGAATCTGCATTTGAACTGACAATAATTGCGCGGAGAAGAATCATGACATACGACTATCTGGTCATCAGCACGAGCTTAAATCCAGAAAGCAACAGCCGCATCATGGCGAAAGAAGTGTTTGATGAATTGGCCAAGAAAGACAAGGTCAAGTTTATCGACCTGCAGGATTACCCGCTGCCTGTCTGCGATGCGGGCGCCTGCTACAGCGACGCGAATGTGCAAGAACTTTCCAGTTTGATTGCTAATGCGCGTTGCGTTCTCATGGCTGCACCTGTATACAACTTCTATTTGTCCGCAGCAGCCAAGAATTTGATCGAACTGACCGGCCGCTCTTGGACAGACAAATTAGTTGGCTTCCTCTGCGCAGCAGGCGGAAAGTCGAGCTATATGTCGGTCATGAATGTCGCCAACAGCCTGATGCTGGATTTTCGTTGCGTGATCATCCCGCGCTTCGTCTACGCAGATGGCTCCTCGTTCCAGGCAAGTCAGATCACGGATACAGACATGCAAAGACGTATAGTTGAGCTGGCAGACACCGCCAGACGCATGATTTCTGTGACCGGGCCGATTAGGGTTTCGTAAAAGTCAACATTCATGCCGGTTAACGCCGGTTCCCATAAGCGCAAAAACGAGCGGGCTTTCTTTCAAAGGAAAGCCCGCTTCGCTTCAGGTAAGTCTGCTCCCAATTGGCTAAAATACACGTTTTAAGATAAAACGATGCCAGGAGATCGAGGAGACCAACCAGTAATATGACCGCCAATTCGCCAGAGAAATTAGTCGAATCACCAGCGCAAGAAAAACGAATGCTTGCCGTCGATATGGATATTTTCATTGGCACCTACGACATTGATTTTGCAGCACATGTCTCCAACATCGTTTATCTTCGCTGGTTTGAAGCGCTGCGGCTCCAAATCTTCGAAAAGTACTATCCACTCGAAGAATGCATGAATGATGGATTCGTACCCATCATCACGGCGCATCACATTGAATACAAACGAGCAATCAAACTTTTCGACAAACCGCACGGATACATGTGGATCGATTCGATTTCAAAAGCAAGAATTAAATTCAAAGGCGAGATCAGAGTTGGTGGCGAATTGGCAACTTCAGCAATTCATGAAGGAGTCTTTCTCACATCGTCAAACATGAGGCCATGCAAAATACCGCCGAAAATTCTTGAACTATGCAACTAAACTGACGAACCAAAAAAAAAGTAAATCTCGATTCTATGGCGGCCTGAATGAAAACAAGATCTTTACTCCTTTCAGCTCTCGTTCTTATTAATGTATGGTCGGCGTGCGAAGTTTTGACTATGAAAAGTGCTTCCGCCAGAGCGGCTCGGGGATCAGGCAGACGCGCATCAAGCGCACATGCGAGCAATCCGGCAGCCAGACCTGCTCAAATGAAGTTCGACATGCCGATAACAAATGCGGTCAATTCCTGGCTCAAGCGATATGAGCTGCGCAATTCGCAGGTGGCAGTCGAGGTGATGGACTTCGCGACCGGCAACGTCGTTTGCTCATCCCAGGGAGAAAAGCGCTTCACTCCTGCTTCTACGGCGAAAGTTTTTTCAACTGCATGCGCCTTCGAATCGTATGGCGGAAATTATCGCTACACCACCGCCATTGCCTGTAGTGGCGAAATCAAAGGCGGCAAGATCAAAGGGGATTTGTATCTTATTCCATCTGAAGACCCGACTCTCTCGTACGGAGATCTCATGCGTCTCTTCAGCGAGTTGTCGAATAAAGGCATAAAGAGTGTAGATGGCAGTCTAAAGCTGAGCCCGACACCCAATGGTGGCGACCACTTTGTCCCCAGTTTTCTCAATGAAGATTTTGGACAGGAATGGATGCCTGTCTCTTCGGACCTCGTTGTCGACAGCAATATCTTTGGTGGCGGCAATTTGCCCAACAACGCAAAACTATTGGAGATCGACAGCACCCAGGAGGTCAACGCCCACTCGAAGTCAATTATGCGCCAAGACCTCTACCCGGGTTGGATGGTGTACGACGATAGAACCAACACAGTGCGCGCTTATCGCGGATATCCGGTAGCGACAGGGCGCGGTCCTTTAGTGGTCAGCAATCCAAATATGTTCAACCTGGCCCTTGCTCGCACGGCAGCGAAAAACGCCGGCATCAAATTTGGTGGCAAAAACAGCGAAGCAGGTAAAGAGCTCAATCTCTCAGTTCTCGTTGAGCACAAGTCCGAACCACTCTCCAAAATCATTCAGACTTGCCTTCATCAAAGCGACAATCTCTATGCTCAGCAATTGCTTAGAACCGTTGCCCTGGGCAGCGATAACAAATCAAATGACCATCCCAGCATGGAAGAAAAAGGGCTGGCTCGTTTGCGCGGCTGGCTAGGATCATTCGGCGTGCCAATGAACGAAGTCGTACTAAAAGACGGGTGTGGTCTATCACGTAAAGATTGCGTCACGCCTCACGCCCTAAATATGGTGCTTCGCCACATGCTAAGCAAATACGGCGAAGGCGGCTATGTCAGTTTGCTCAAAGGTGGCGATGTAAAACACGGACAAAAGACTGGTTCTTGGAAGTTTAAAACTGGTGCCATGGATAGTGTCAGATGCATTACAGGCGTGCTGAAGAATTCAGGCGGTCAAACTCTTCTTGTGACAATCATGGTGAATGGACACGCACCAGGCGTTGGCGATGTTCGTACTTCCATCGGTGCACTTGTGAGCACTCTGGCCGGCACTCAAATGCAAGCACCTAAAGAACCCAAGTCAGAGGTCAAGGTCGAAACCAAAACAGTCACAACCAAGACTGAAACCAAGACTGAATCGAAGTTAGAAATTAAGCAAGCCAATCAATAGCACTAGCGCTTAAGCGCTAAGTCATGATGAACAGCCGTGGCAAAGAACACGACGAGTCCTGATCTTGGCTTATTGCCAGACAGATACTCCGCCGGTTGTAGCCGGAGTCTTATGAGCCAACTGACCACGTGCAGCAAGAATCGTTTTAGGTTCAAGAGCATTTTGGTGCAGATAAACATTGTCGAGGCGCTTGCGCAGCAAAGTCAGAGTCGAAGGCAACTCAACTTTGACACCTTCGCGCATGATCCATTGAGGAACAAAGAAACCGGGATCTACAAACATGGAGTAGGTCAATTCGGTTTTGCCATTATCAGCAGGCTTCATTTCCCACGTACCGCTGAAATCCTTGAGAGTTCCACCTAGACGCTTAAATGAGATGAGACCCTCTTTGCGTGTGTAGTGGGAATCAACTGTATAACTGAAATTCGGAATGAAAACGCCGAGATCGAGCGTCACCTTCATAATCGACTGATCTTCTTTGTCGAGCATTACATCCACGGTCTTCATACGTGGAGAAATCTTGCCTTGAAACTCGAAGGGATTGACCATGACAGGCCAGACTTGCTCTGGCGACTGGTCTAGCAAAATTGTGCCGGTTACATACTTGGTGCTGCCAACATTTTTCACACCGACAACAACTTCACCTTTGGCGAGCTTTTCGGCATCAGAGAGCGCAGAACCTGCAAGTGCTGCATTGTTTGGCATGAACGTTGAAATGACAAAAAACAATGTCAGTAACGTAAAGCTCTTGTGGAGCGACACGCGCCGCTTGGCTGTTGAATTCATCGGCTTATAGAACCTTGGAAGTACGAAGTGAAGTCAATTTGTTTAGATGTGGCCAGTATGTTTTTTTCAGGTCTCCATCGGAAGCTATGACTTTACCTTGACAGCAGCCGATTTTTCCCGGTATTTCCGGTAGGAATAAGTTTATCAAGAGCTAACTGTCCCTTTCATTAGACCGGGGAGTTCCAGTAAAGCCACTGACATCACGAGGGACGCTTTTGTTCCGGGGTGCGCGGGGGCTTGATAACTAGAAGTGAAAAAACATGTTATGTGTCAAAAGATATTTGACCAATATCTAAATAGTACTACGTTTAATGACAACCAAACCCCTTGGCAATCAAGGATTTCTGGACTTTTTCTCATTGAGAACATGCCAATGTAATTTGCATCGGTGTTGCAATCGGTCCTGCCCAAAGGGACCTTGCAGTATAATTCAGCAGTTATAGATCTACTCAGTGTTTTGGGGTGTACGGATGACACGCGGTGGCAAAGAAGACGCACTTTTCGGCAGAGAAAGCTTGTTCAGACAAAAGCTTGATCAACTCCGCACCACAGGTGAGATCAAGAGAAAACAACAAATCGATCCGATGGCGCGCGTAAGAGAACTCGAGCAAAGCCAGTTGCTTTCCGGCGCACAAGCCTTTGTCTCCAGCAATTCGTCAGCAGATATACAGAAGCTGGCTTTGCTCGACAGCCTGACTGAACTCTACAACCATGATTCGATCATGCGAATCTTCAAAGATGAATTGAAGCGCTCGCGCCGCTACAAGCAAAACGAAGCGCTTTTGATCATCAGAGTCGATCAACTCGAACAAGTTGAGCAATCACACGGAAAACTTGTTTCCGACTCAATCCTAAAAGGACTCTCCAACTTCATCATGAAGATGATCCGCGACGTGGACATTCCGGCTCGCTACGATGCCGACCACTTCGCAGTCGTGCTGCCCAACACTGACCTCAAAGGAACACTGGTTTTGGCAGAGCGCATTCGCTCCAAAGTCAGCTATGAACGCATCTCCGAAATGGGTCAAAACTGGAGCGTTACCGTCAGTATCGGAGTCTCCGCTTTCCCAGATCATTCACCTTCACCGGACGAGTTGATTCAAAAGGCATATCAGGCCTGCACCATGGCTAAAATGCAGGGCGGAGATAAAGTTTGGGTCGCTGAATAAAGCGAAAGACAGAGTCTTCACGCAAAAGACTTGCGCTCACGCGTAAGAACTAACGCTGAGGCGAAACCCAGCCCAGTTTTTCCATAATCAACTGAAAATCTTCTTTGCTCCAGACGTAGTGGTGCAACGCGAAGATTGCTTGTTCGTGCGTCAAATAACCGTCGCTCATCAACTGGTGGCAGCGCAGTGCAACCTGCAGCGTAGCTGAATCGATAAGACCGGTAGTGAGAAGGATATTCTCCACAGGAGTGCCCGTACGGCTGCTCTGCTGCAGCACCATTTCCATGTCGGTATCCGGAATCAAGCGCACCATCTTCAAAAGCTCCAGCATGGTCAAGCCGCGACTCTTCTCGGTCTGAGTTCGCTTGGTCACCTCAGAGACAGCTTGCGGAATGGCAATACCACGAGCCTTGGTCAATTTCAAAACTTCGGCAGCTTCCAGCGGGTTCAAAACCCGAGCGCAAACAAGTTCTTGCACTTTGAGCGCGTCGACCAGAGTTGAATAACTGATCAATTTTGCTTGAGTAAGAACCTGCCCAATTGGCAGTTCATCAACAATGCCGCGTTCTACGGCAGTAAGCAAATCAATTTCGCTTACCAATTCGGCAAGAACAAGAAGCTCACCAAGTCTGACTGCATTGTTTTGCTGAACTTGGTAATGACCATGCAAAGCCAAAGACTCTTCCAATGAAGTGTTCTTTTCTGCTGAGACTGCAAGCGCTTCCATTGCCTGCTGGCGTGTAATTTTTCCCTGGCGAATCAGTTGCTGCGCCGTCAGTGCAGCATACGCCGTCATGTCGTTCATGACGCCTTTGAGAACAAGAATTCGACCGAGCGGCAGCCCGGTGTTAAAGCATGTTTGAAGCGCGTCTTCTAACTGGTCCGTGTTGACAAGCTCTGCTTCTACAAGCAACTGTCCCAGCTTGTTCGTAAACTCAAAATACTCCGATCGCCAGCCGACCTCACGCAAAGCATCATCGAGATTGATGTCTTTCTCGCCTGTCTTACGCAATGCCAGGACAGCGTATTCAACATTCAGCAGCTTGTCACGGATCAAACTTTGAGCCATGAGCGCAGAATGCAGCCGGTCTTCAGTGATGAACCCGGAAGAAACAAGTACGCGACCGACCGGCAATCCTGTCTTCTGCGAAATCGGCAATGCGTCGGCGAGCTGACCAAGACTGATCAAGTCAGACTTAACCAAAAGGTCACCAATCAATACCGGAATCGGCCGCTTAGACACCTTGCCCCCAGGCATAACTCAGTAGCGATACGTAGTCATATTCTACTGACAATACAAAGACTAAGTGTAAGAAAGATAGCAGATCCACAGCTCAAAACGGTTTGCGACAACGAATATGGAGAAATAGAGCAACCTTTGCAGCGCCTTTCAAAGCAGGATACTTTTCCAGCGTTTGCGCGTCAGGACAAGGCTCCAAAAATCTTTCCAACACAAAACCGATGTCGAGAAGCATGTTCAGCCAACCGCTCAAGGTTTTGTAATAGGTGGGAATCACAAAATTGCCAAATTCGTTTTTCATCTCTTCAGGAGCGTTCGTAAACGTCCATTCCAAAATCTTTTCCATTTCTTCGTGGAAATAGTCTCCGCAGATAAGCCCAGTGGGGTCACCATTTTCATCGCGAGTCCACTCGAATAGAGAAGTTTGAAAACACGGATGGCAGATGGAAAACTGAAAAAAGCCACCCGGTTTCAAAACACGAAAAACCTCGCGTGCCGCGCGCGGAATATCAGGCATGTCCATCATCGCCATCGTGGACATAACAAAATCAAAACTATCATCTGCGAAAGGTAATGCTTGAGCGCTGGCGTGCTGAAAGGTGATGCCGTGAGATTCAGTCTTTTCATTCTCTTTAGCGTAATCGAGAAACTTCTGGCGGATGTCTATCCCCGTCATTTGCGCACCACGAGCAGCCACCATGCGCGTGTTAAAACCTTCACCGCAGCCAACGTCCAGCCCTTTAAGCCCATTCACATCAGGGAGCATTTTAAGAAAACCAGGCGCGTTCAAATGGTTTCGACAAACATCAAAACCCTGTCGAGCCATAGTCGTCCAGGCGGTTGCGTTTTTCTCCCAATAGGCAGCAACTTCGTCCGTCTTCATCCGAATATCCCCCGTTGAAGTTCGATAAAGAAACATAAGACAGTCTGCCTTTTACCGTTTTATCCAGTGAACTACTGCACTGGTGGCGTATCAGACTGCGAATCTCTAAGCGAATCCCTAATTGTATGCGCCTTCTCTGCCATTTTCGTTGCTTCTGCCTGGCGACCTTCTGATTGCAAAAAACGGCTATACATCTCAAGAGCAGAAGCAGCTTGAGGAGAAATTTTGCCGCTTGTATTCTCGCGGATTTTTATGAGGCGCTGAAACAGCAAATCAGAATGCCAGCTTTTGCCGTGCCGACGGTAAAGCGCCGCCAGATCCGGCAACCGATCGGCATATGCAGCACTGTCACCGCCTTTAACGCCCTCAACTGTTCGCATCGCCAATTCGTACAATCGCTCCGATTCGGCCGTGTCTCCACGTTTGTCGTATAGCCAGGCAAGACCGATCAAACAATCAACGACGCCGGGATTTATCTCTTTATCACTCTCTGCGCGAGCAATAGCGTCCTTCCACTGCGACTCGGCTTCAGCCAAACGACCTTCACGCATTGCCGCACGGGCACCGGCATCCAAATCTCGCCAGCCTGCCGACACAATTAGCGTAAAAATCCAGCTTATAGTTGCCGTCGCGTAAAGCACAGGACACCTCCGTATTGATTCTACCGAATGAGCGCCCCGGAAGTCCCATAAGGTCGATTACAAGGCTTTCGCCACGGGTAAGTATTCAGAATCGTCGGTATTTAAGCTTCTATGTACAGGCAATCAAGAAAGTCGATTCATACATGCATGCTCATGCTCTTCTCGGCATGTACTCTCCTTAACTTGTCGAATCAGTCACTTGCACAAGGACAAAAGACACAAGAGGAAGTGAATGCTGAAAACCGCTCGGCGAAAAAAGCGGAAAGTATGATGCACTCCGGTAAATTACAGGATGCGATTTTCTTTCTCAACGGCGAGTTGGCAGCAATGCCGCGTTCGGCGATTTTGCATTTCGAGCTGGGCAATGCCCATTTGCGGTCTCGAGAATACACGAGAGCTATAGAGTGTTATCAGCAAGCTGTGCGCTTGCGGAACCCATTTCCTGAAGCATGTTTGAATGCCGCATACGCATGCATAGATGCGGGCATGGAACTGCAGGCGATACCCTGGTTTCACAAGTATCTTAGGGAGAATCCCAACGCATCCAATGCCAAGGAGGTAGAAGCAGAATTGCTCGTGGCCCACGCCAAGGCTCAAATGAAGGAGAAGCGCAATTTCGACGCAAAGCAAACTCTTGAGCGCGCTCTGCAAATCTCTCCCAACTCGGAAATAGTTTTATTCGCTCTGGCTCGCGCGAAATCAGAACTCGGAGATACACAAGGTGCAATCCGGGCATACGAAGATCTATTACAAGTCAACCCGCGTCACTCGTCAGCTCTTTTGAACATGGCGGAGTGCTATCAGACAAGCGGCCAATTGATGAAGGCTGTCAGCTGGCTGAAAAAATATGCTTCCAACAATCCAAACGCGCCGGACATCGATCAAATTCACAACATGATTCAAGCACTGACTGAAAAAAGCTCGGAGCAAAGATCAGATCCGCAAGCGCTCGATTACGGTGGTGCCATCAGCGACAATGGACGCTTTTACCGCTGGCCGCCTAATCGCTTGCCGATTAAAGTCTGGGTTTCAATGGGCGACGGAGTGCCAGGTTATAAACCTGAATTTCGCCTTGGATTTTTCGATGCACTCAATGCATGGATGAAAGCAGGACAAGGGCGTCTTCAATATGTGCTTGTCAATTCAAAAGAGCAAGCTGATCTCACCGCGGAATGGACAGGTGATCCACACTCTGTCAAACCAACAGGACACAACGTCGAGCAGGGAGTCTGCCTGTTGTCTACCGTGGACAGAGGAAAAGATTGCATCGAAATCGATCGTGCCGACATTCGTATTTTGACAATCGACAGACAAACTCAAGAGCCACTTTCCGATGAAGAGATGAAGAAAACGTGTCTACACGAACTTGGTCATTCCATGGGACTTCAGGGGCATTCGACCAACAATCACGACATAATGTTTTTCTCGATGTCTAATACTAATTGGCCGGTTCTCTCAAAAAGAGACAAAGCAACAGTCTTTATGATTTATCAAAACTATCAACCGCTCATGAGCGCGCAGCAGTAAACGCTAGGTTGTTGCCACGACTTTGGAAAAACCATGCAGCGCCCTCCACAAAGCAACCCGAGCAGCGGTACTTTCAGGTTCCCTATTTCCTCATTTCGTCTTAGTAATTTTGATCATGTGTTGATTTCGCACGGGTGAAAAACCCATTTTCATAGCCAAGTTTTGCGCGGGGCTGTTGTGATGCGCAATTTCCAAACTAAAACCAACAGCATCGTCTGCGAAAGTTGTCTCCAACCAATTGATCAAATCGGTCGCAATTGACGAGCGGCGTTTGTCTTGAGCAATACAAATTTCATCAATGTCGATTACATTGCCACCATACTCGTTGCTCCAGAAGAAGATGATAATGCAATAGCCGACAATCTCGCTATTGTCTTCAAAGACAATCAACTGTCCCTTGTCCGGCTTCGATTCAAACTCCAAGAATGTTCGTCTGACGTTGGTGGTCACATCCTGAGTGTTCGGATCTGACTGATATAAAACATCGACAAGTTCTTGAACGTGAGGCAAGTCCGCCTCCAAAGCTTTACGAAACATCGAAGTTTATTCCGAAGGCAAAGTGAAAAAATCATCCGGCAATTCTTTGTCGAATGACACTTCTTCGTAATTCGTCTCGATATAACAGCGCTTCTCTGGTCTTTGGGTAGGAGACAAAGCCATAGAGTCTACTTCTTTGAGTGCGATCTTTTTAGCGAGGTCCAACACTTCATTGGAAATATTCGAAGACACTTTAGTATAAGTTTTTACGCGCCGCAGAGAGTAGTCTTCGCAAGACACCCAAATGATTTTGTCATGCGGGTTTTTCACAGTGCTTGCCACACAATAACACTCAATATCATTTGCGGATTCTTTGCCTATTAAGGTCAGGTCTTTGTGACGATCTAGCCAGGCAATCGGAAGCAAATCAAGATCAGGGAAGTGTTGGGTAATTTGCGTGATGGAGTTGCGTGAAGGCGTGTTTGCTTCGGCAATGGCATATTTCAAACTGGACTGTATTTTGATGCCGTTTTCTAAATCTTTGGAAAACGCGACAGAGCCGTCGCATCCTACTACATATTCTTTCCAGGAAGCATCGAGAAAATCCCGCGAGATCCATTCAAAGCGAAAATGGAACGGACGTTTGTACCAGGTGCGAAACTTCAAATAAAAACCGTGCGTTCTCTCTTCTCCTTCGAGAAAACTCTCGAGATAGCCGCTGTCCTCATACGAAGAACACGATGCATACTTTTGAAGCATGCGAGTGACAATGTCTTCGGGAAACATACCGCTACCACACTGTTTTTCTAGTCGAGTTTATCGCCGGGTCTCGCCAGGTCTTCAATCATAATGATTGAGCCTTTCATCTTCTTGCGCTTGAGAGTGCGACCGACAACCTCAGATATTCCAGCAACTGCATTAACCGGCGCCAGACGTTTTTCTAATTTCTTCTCTTCCAGGCTGCTCTCTGTCGGCGTGCTGCCTTTTTCCAAATCAAGTCTGGGCACAACAACAACCTGCATTTCGGGCTCCGTAGGCTGTGCTACAGAGGCAGAAAAAAAGAGCCCAGAAGCCAGCGAAGCGCATGTGATCAAAAATGCGGCGCAGCCTCTGACTACTAATTGTTTTTGCATTACTTTTCCCTGACGATCAACGTACCGCGGCTGAGCCCGGCATATCCATTACTTTGTAGCCTGATGGAACCGCAAAATCCGATGGGCTCGGCTTAGCAGCAGAGTATTTGAGCAGCTTCATACTGCTGTCATATCCCGGACCTTTGGTGGTCGAAAGAACGACGCAACCGATATCATCACCAGTCCAACTGTCGGTGGTGGCACCTTTCGATACAGTCTGCCAACCGTGGCATGGGTGTCCATCAATCACTTTGGTGCCAAGAGACTTAGCATTCATCGCCTTGGCGGATTGTTCGTCAGTAATGCCCGCACCAGTTTCTTGATAGGGCATCTTCATGACCATGCGCTGAGATTCCATGATCGAATACATAACTTTGTTCGGCTGGTCGAGAATAGAGATCATCTTGCCTGCGGCAGTGCTCATCTCATTGCGAACACGACCTTGTCCGTCAGTCACCATGCGCAAAGAAGACTTTCCAGCTGCGGACTGAACATCGTATGTTGCGTCAAAAGGCTTCTTCGTCCAATGTTGAGCCAAACTTTGGCTTCCGAGACAAACGGTCAACAAGGACATCATTACACTCTGAGCAACTACTTTTCGCATAACCTCTCCTTAGCCCTTCTGACTTATTGAGACTACTCTCGTGGGCGGCTGACAAATTACCATGATTCGATATGCTTGCATCTCTTGACAATTCACAAAACGGCTGGGTATTTCTGTTTGTGTACCTTAATTCCGCATCCTGACTTGCTCTTGGTTGTCATCAGCGAATGACTTTCTCTTTACAAGAACAACGTCTTTAACACCATCATTTATATATACAGATGTTCCAACACCAACAAAATGCGCATCCAAGATCGTCTTAAGCGACTCTCTGGAAAGATGGATGCATCCTTCGGAGGTGGCGCCACCGATCGCTCTCGCTTCATTTGGTGTTCCGTGTAGAGCAATTGAATACCATCTGGCAGATTTACCTGCGGCAATAAGCTTGGGTCCTGTGTTTTTTCCCTGCAAGCCTAAAAAGGCAAGACCGTATGCTTTGTCCGGCGCGCCGTCACGATTGAAATCTTGCTCGTTCATGGTGCGGAAAACTTTTGCAAGCCCATCCCCATCTTTCACAAATTGCCGAAAACGAGCATCTCTTTCGATTCGCTCCTTCGTGCTTTTATCAATTTGATTGAGTGCCGGCGTGTCGGTAAGAACAACATCAACCGTGAATGCGCCTGTGGGAGTAATGCAATCTTGCATGCTGGATTTCTCTTTCAGCGGACCCCGGCCTATTCCTATCGGACACGAAAGCAAAATTCTTCCTGCCTGATTGACTATGGATAGGCTTCTGCTTTTTCTGTCGATCAGGACGGAATTTTGTCCTTTACTCTCAGCTGCGGAAGCTAAACAGCAAGCCATTAACACAGCAAAAGTCGAGGCTAGCAGCTTCATTCGAAATAGCTACGCTCAGCTTATTGCCAGATCGGACGCATCAAGAATTCCCAGATTTTTTGCCATATTGGCTTATTAATCTCTTCCAAATCTTTGAGCGATTCGTTCAGGCTGGCTGAGAGCTGCTCGGCGATTTCTCTGATTTCTCTGGTCTCTTCAAGGAGGCGATCCGCATCCAGCTGAATGTCTTTCAATTCGCGCTCGGCGATGGTTACTTGCGAGGCACGAGTCATCAAATCGGGCATCAATCTCAATTGATCGTCCTTGGTGGCCATCTGCATTTCAAGCCATCGATTTCTGTCATTAGCAAAACGCAGTTCGGAGCTCGAAAAAGCCAACTGGGCACGCAACAGATCAATTGTGGCGCACAGCTCGTTGATCACCAGCGAGGCATCGGCGCTCTCAGAGGATCTGGAAGTGCCTGAAATGATCTCGTCATCATCCGCGCCTAGAATGTCGCCACTGTCTGTGGTGCGGGTGGGAAGCTTCGCCACCGGTGACATAAAAGGTCTGACATCGGGATGCTCTAGACGCACAGTTGGATCTGCTGAAAAAACCTTGTCCAGCAAAGGCTCAAGACCCTCCAAACTGGCGGGATCAAAGCTCGTAGGTTCAAAACTCGTGGTCTGATTGGTAAATGTCATCTGCGCACTCGCTTTCTAGACTAGTGCCACCATGGTATCTCATACAGTACCGCTTGGATATGTTTTTTTATCTTAGGTCGCTCAAATGAAGTTATCAGTCGAATTACAATCGACCGTCGAACTTTTAGTTGGGCTTCGGTTCTACTGGTAGGCTTTAGTTCTATTAGAAGGTACCGCTCGCTACGGTTACCGCCTTGTCCGGGTGGAAGTAATTGCGCGCGGCTGCGTCTACTTTCTCTTTTGTCAAAGAGAGATAGTGATCGGTGATTCGATCCAATTCTTTTGCACCTAATCCCAGGAACTCAAACTCGGTGAGAGCTCTGGCAATTCCCAGAGACGAACTTAAACCGACCTTGAAAGTGCCCAGAGCACGACCTGTCTCTTTTGCCAGCTCGTCTTTTGAGATGCCGTTCTTCAGATAGTCTTGCACCACTTCCGATACCAGTGCCAGAGAGCGATCCAAGTTGGCTGGATTGACGCTCAGAGATATGGACCAGGGAGCTGCACCGTATGCAGTATCGGAGAAACTCGAGTAGATGCCATAAGTCAGACCGGCTTTGTCGCGCACCACTTGACCGAGTCTGGAGGTAATCGTGTCTTGGCCAAGAGCGGCGTTAGCCAGCTTGGCGGCATAGAAGTCTTTCGAATTGCGCTGCAGCTCTGTGGTATGAGCCATGATCAAATCGGTTGAGCGCTTGTCTTTCAACTGAATATCGATACGCTGTCCCTTAGCAGGCAATTTGACAGATGGAATTTCAATCGAAAGTGGATCGTTGCCTTGCCAATCACCGAATTTGTCTCGCATCAACGCGATTGTCTTATCTACATCCATATCGCCGACAAGGGTCAAAATCGTGCCTTTCGGCCCGAACAATCTCGAATGAAGTTTGCTGAGATCGCCGGAGTGAATGCTGTCAATTTCCTGGAGCTGTTCCTCATAGGTTTGCTCATAGAAAGGATGGTCTGGATGATAGAGCGAACGGCGAACCGCATTCCAGGCCATTAGCCTGGTATTGCTCATTGCTTCCGTCAATCTGGCACGCCATTCAATTTTGGTTTTCGCAAGCTCCTCTTCTAAGAAGAGTGGATTGCGCATAACGTCAGCGAGCAAATCGGTGAATTGCGGCAAATCGCTCGCGACCAAGTGAGAGCCAAAGCTCATGCGATAGTTATCGACAGAAAACTCGAGGCTTCCGGAGATGCCCATGTTTTCCAGAATTTCGGCAATCTCGATCTTGCCGTAGTTCTTCGAACCCTTGGTCATCAAATCTGCAGTGAAATCAGGCAATGCGCCTGGTTCTTTATACGAGAAGAATTTCCCGGCCTTGGTGGTGGAGGTAATGCCGATAGATTCAGTGCCCGGATTTCTCAACAAGAGAAGTGTCAGTCCATTCGGCAAAACTTCTTTGACGACACGGCTTTCGAAAGAAGGAGTCTTGGTCGATGACTTGGCAGCTTTTACTTTTGCTACCGGCGGTCTGCTGTTCAAAAACTCAGCGACATTAATCTCTTCCGGTTTACCATGGGATTTGGCAGCTTCTACCGGCATCTCATCGCCTTCTTCATCCGATTCGTCCGCAGAAAAGTCGGTCAATCCGTCTTCCAGTGCTTTCGGGAAAAAGCGACCGACAGTTCTATTCGACTTCACGAAGTACTTAGCTGCTGTCTTCATGATGTCGTCTTTTGTGACTGCATCGAATTTGTCATCATAGTCCATGAGCCAATGCCAGTCTGCTTTCGACTCAGCTTCGCCAAGCATGAATGCGAGGCTCGAAGGATCAGCTTTAGAAAGAATGGTGCCCTTACGATTTGCGCTGCGGGCGCGCTCCAATTCATCATCGTTGACCGGCTCTTTGGCAAGACGCTCCAGTTCTTCGAAGATGGCCGTCTCGGCTTTCTCAATATCAACATCAGGATTGAGTGTCGCACCCAGAATAAAGAGCGCGGGATCTCTCAAGTCATCATGACGCGCAAAAACCTCAGCAGCGATACTCGAGTCAATGAGCTTCTTATACAAGCGACTTGAGCGCTCGTAGGTCGAACCGAGGATGTGGCGAATTACAGCCAGAGGATAATTGTCTGCGTGACTTGCTTCCGGCACGTGATAGCCCATCCACACCTTTGGCAAATCACCGGCGCGATGGATTTCAAACCGACGTTCGCCTTCTTGCGGCGGTTCGGTCGTATAAACCTGCGGTATCGGGTGTGGTGACTTCGGAATTTTGCCGAAATACTTGTGCATATGACCCAACGCCTTGGATGGCTCGAAGTCGCCGACCAGAATGACGGTGGCATTGTTGGGCCAATAGAAGGTGTTGTAAAACTCTCTCAAGCGATCCATGTCGACGCCTTCAACGTCTGAGCGCCAGCCGATAGTCGGATGGTGATAAGGATGTTCGCGGAATGCAATTGCGTAGAGCTCTTTCTCAATTGCTTCTTCCGGATAATTCTCACCGCGCTCCATTTCGTTGCGCACTACAGACATTTCTGAATCGTGGTCTTCCTGTCTCAGAAGCAAGTTGCGCATACGGTCAGCTTCCAGCTCGACGCACAATTCCAAATACTCAGACGGCACAACCTCGAAATAACTAGTGCGGTCGAACCAGGTGGTGGCGTTCCAATAAGCGCCGATTTGCGTCAGCAGGTCATCAATGCCATTTCCTTTCTCGGCATTGTGCTTCTTGGTTCCTTTGAAGAGCATGTGCTCCAGGAAGTGAGTGGAGCCGGTGTAACCGACGGCTTCGTTACGACTGCCGACCTTGTAAACCACTAGAAGAGTGATAACCGGCGAGGTGTGATTCTCCAAGAAGAGAACCTTCAACCCGTTGTCGAGCGCATACTCAACTACGTTCTTCGATTCAGTGACTCGGCGAATGCCCAGCTCCTTAATCGTTTGCTCTACCTTGTCAACTGAATCTAGGGTGTTCACCATTAATGAGCCTCAGCCTTTTTACGTGTCGCCGGGAAATTTACTATAGAAGAATTACTAAAGATACAGCAAAAACGTAAAAAGTGGCATCCGACGGCAATTTCCAGTAAGTTCTGCAGAGCGATAATTGAAGGGTATGTTTGGTATGGCGATTAACTGCTAAAGTCTTTGACGGCTGCACCTATGAATACTCAAGTCTCGTTGCAAGAGAGGGAAGCGTGAACGTAGCGATTACCGGCGGCACAGGGTTCATAGGCTCACACTTGGCACGCGCGTTGGTTTCCAAAGGGCATCACCCGCGGATTTTGGCAAGGGGATTGAATCACCGTGATGATTCCATCCGCAGCCTCACCAATGCCCCGTACACGCCCGTTTCACTTTCCGATGCCAACAAGCTTTTCCTTGCTATACAAGGCTGCGACGTAGTCGCCCACCTTGCAGGCATCAACTATGAGCCGCATTCCGGCGACTTTTACAAAAATCATATTGAATCGACGGTCAATTTAATCCACTCGGCACGCAAAGCGGGAGTGTCGAAAATCGTCATGGTGAGCTGCCAGAGAGCCAGACCGAAGTGCTACAACAAGTATTACGAATCAAAGTGGGAAGCCGAACAACTGATTCGCAACAGCGAAATCGACTACACCATCCTTAAACCGACCATTGTGTACGGCAAAAACGACCGCTTCCTGACGTCCATCAAGCAGCATCTGGACCGTGGTTCGATGATTCCGACCGTGGGTTTAGTCGAAAAGAAAATCAATCCTGTAGCTGTCGACGATCTCGTCAATGTCCTGCTTGCCGCCCTTTTGGACGAGCAAATGGAAAGACAAACCGTGAATGTTCAAGGTCCGGAAGCAATTACATATGCAGAAGCATGCAAGCGCACGGCCAAAGTGCTAAAAAGGTCTTGCGTGATGGTCCCGTCACTGGTTATGGCCCAATTTTCCAAAGCACAAGAACAGGAGCACTCATCAAAGGAAGCAATTCTCACCCGCACCCTGGTCCGCATGATTGCTGACGGGAATCAAGCGCCAGTCGAGCCTTGCGACCAGTTGCCAGGAGATCTGACTCCCAAGAGTTTATTTAATGACGAGCAGATCATTAGGGCTCTAGGCTAAGTCTGGGTTACAATCTGAGGTTGCTAAGCGACCCATAATAATCTCAGACCCGGTTAATGAAAGTTCTTATTAAACTGACGCCTCTGGCGCTGCTCGCGGCCTGCCTATCTAGTCCGGCGCTTGCAGATGAAGCAGCCTGGAACAAATACACGATGGATGGTGCGAAAGCGTACGAAGGCGGCAACTTCGGCGTAGCCCAACGCAACTTCGAAGCATCGCTGGCAGAAGCTAAGAAATTCGGACCAAATGATATGCGACTGGCTACGTCGTTGACGAATTTAGGCGTGCTTTATAGCTTCCGGGGGCAAAACGCCAAAGCCGGTCCGCTTTTCGAGCAAGCTGTGCGCATCAAACAAAAAGCACTTGGTCCGGACAATTACGACACTGTTGCCGCAGTAGCAAAACTTTGCCAATTTCATCTCAAAAACAATCCGGCTAAAGCCGAACCGATCTGCAATCGCGTAGTCGGCTATGTCGATCAAAAGCTCAAAGAAAAACGCGAAGTCGCGCTTGCTTTTGAAACCTTGGACAAGTTCTACAAACATCATAAAGAGCTGGAAGAAGCCGAGATTTTTGTAAAACAAGCGCAGGGGCAAACATCAAAAGTCACCACAGGTAGTTACTTGGAATTGGCTGTCCTGGTTGATGGTCTGGCCGGCTCATGCAAAGACGTGAAGAAATTTCAGCAGTCAGAACAACTCTACAAACGCTCTCTGGCACTGAGGCATGGTGTGCTGCCGAAAGACCATATGGCGATCGCATCCAGCATGGAGAATCTCGCAAAACTCTATTGCGACGAAGGCAGATATCACATGGCAGAACCGCTTTATCGTCGCGCCATGGAGATCAGCAAAACGACTTTGGGTGGCTGCAAACCTGAGACCTTCGCAAAAATCGACGGACTTGGACAGTGCCTTCTCAATCTAGGAAAACTCGCAGAAGCAAAATCACTTTACCAAGAAGCTCTTACAAGCTTTGAATCAGGCTATGGAAAAGGCAGCAAGTACGTGATGGATTGCGAAGTCCAGCTTGGACATATTTGCATCAAGCAAGGAAACAGTGGACAGGCAGCACAATATTACGGTGATGCAGTCAAAATTTCCGAGAAAATCAACGGACCACGTCACGCTTCATTGTCTGCGCTTCTCGATTGTTATGCGGGTGCATTGAACCGCTCGAATAGGCAATCAGAAGCAAAACGCGTCTCATCCAGGGCAAAAGAAATTCGCGGCTAAAAGCTTCTTTCGGTTTCACGAACCTAGTAAGTTCAGCAAATTGCTGCGTTCTGCGGACGCATTCACATTCAGCTTTCTAAAAATCTCGCAGTTGTCACCATCTTCAAGAATGGCTAAAAGCAAGTGTTCCGACCCGATAAAGTCGTGTCCTAATCTGGTGCATTCTTCAAATGCACGCTCCAGATGATTCTCAACTCCGACTCTAAAATATGTGGTGGCAGCTGGTGCTTCATGCACCAGTTGTCTGACCGAATCAGCGCTTACTCGCATTTGATTTAAGTGCTTAGCACCAATGCCCCTGCCTTCGCGAAGCAAACCGAGCATCAAGTGCCTTGCATCGACATCAAGACCGGAATTCTTCGCCTCTTCTTTCGCAAACAACAACGCTTTTTCAGCGCTGGAGGTGCAAATTCTTTCGATGTTGTAGCTATTCATCATCGCCGTGTTCCCCGCTCTTTTTGCGAATATGTTCCAGATGTTGCCGAGCCTGAGTATTGCTCGGCTCGAGTTCTAATACTTTCGAGAAGTCTTTGATTGCTGCCTTATAGTTGTTGATGCGTTCGTGCAAAGCTGCGCGATGTAAATACGCTGCTGCAAAATTTGGAAGCACTTCAATTGCTTTTGCATATTCACTCAGCGCAGCTGAATCATCTAATTGAGCCTGCTGAGCAGAGGCGCGAGTAATGTAAGCCCATGCGCAAGTTTCATCATCAGGCTTCTGAGCAATCAACTGATCGCAGTCTATAAAAGCCGCACCGTATTGACCGAGGCAAATATATGCCTGCGCTCGGTTAATCCGCAGGTGCTGTAAATTAGCAGAAAGCTCCATGGCGCGTGTGTAATCGCCGATAGCAAGATCGTATTGCCCCAGTTGATGATAAGCCTGGGCTCTTTTGCTGTAACTATCAGTGTTTTGAGGACTGACAGCAATCAATTTTGTGTAGAACGGAATAGTGTCTTCACTGACATCAAACCACGTTGAAATGCTTGACTGATTGCCACCGCTTTTAGTGTCAATCTGCAATTCCATCCCTAGCAAACCAATCCATTGCACCAGAGCATCGATCGTGAAGTTTTCAGTCAAACCGCGAGTCAAGTCGGAGATGCGCGGTTGTGTCACGCCAAGAAATTCAGCAGCCTGCGCTTGAGTCCAGTCGCGCCGATCAATTTCGCGTGAGACTCGGCGCATCAAAAGCTCCCGCACCGGCTCGACAAAATTTGCCGATGAGCGCTTTCGCCCACCCCTTGCATGCGAGGGCTTCCTTGTTTTATTTGCGATGGTCTTTTTCAGCCTGGGCATAGGGGATCGAGGCGAAATATCCAATTATTAGTATTTTATACAATAGTTCATATGCAACACGCCGTCAAGGGTTATCCTGCTTTGCATACAGCCGATAAACAATCGGCAAACCAACGCCTTTCGTTTTCGTTTGAAAAACTCCCGGTTTTTAGCTTCGCAAAAACGTTTTGCGTACCTTCCCCATTGGAGACGGGCGGGCAGAAGAATAAACTCGCTGTTACCCTCTCAAGTTCAAGCTCCCAAAATGCCAGAACCTACAGAAGCCCAAGCCCAAAACGAAAACGCAGTCTCTGCCATGGATGTCTATGGCAAAGCCCTGAAGGAATTGCCTTCGGCGACGACCGAGCTGGCTCAAGAGGCATGGGAGCGACCATCCACTTCAATTGCTCACGCCGGCAAGACATTCGTTATGTCAGCCGGCATCGGTACTGCGATGGGTTACTTCCTCCCCGCCAAAGGGCCCGCAGCCTGGGCAGTCGGGGCGATTCTCACAGCGCCGATGCTCTATCAAGGCTATAAGTCGCTGACAAATGCGGCGGACGAGGCCCAAAAGCCTGGCGCCGATGTTGACGCCGTGGCGCATACTTTGGCACGACACACAGTCAGTGGCACAACCGAGTTGGTGCTCAATCTGGCAGGCGGCATCGCCGGCACGGAAGCCGGTTATGCCATGAAAGAGAGCCCGAAGGCTATAAGCCGCTTGGGACAAAGTACGCAGAAAAGCATTGTCGAGACGGAAAACAAGTTTCTCTCAGGCATCGTCAACAACAAATACGTGCGCGGCGTCACAGAGAGCGGCCCCAATCCAAAATTGCCGATGGGCAAAATCCATACCATGCAAGGCGAGGCTGGCGAAATCGCCGGCATCAGCCGCTTCGACTCACCGACAGTTTTGCCAGAACACACAAGCTGGGTTAAACGCCCATTCTCAAGCATTTTGCAGCGCGTTCGCGAATTCGACAACCGCGACGTCATGAGCGATGGAATGACGGCGCGCGCTGCCAGAGTCGAAGACGATTATGTTCTCGCTCAAGGTAGTCTGCACCTCCACACCAAACAGTCGGACGGTATGGGCACAGTCACTTCGCTTTCCGCCAAAGCAAAAGAGCAAGGACAGAACGTTATTCTTGTTTCCGACCACAATCACCTTGCTGCCCGTGATGGTGTCAAACCGGGCGACCCGCGCATTCCCGAGCAAAATGGCCCGGTCATTGCCGAGGCACCACAATGGTATGCCGAACAATACAAAGAAGCTGCAAAAGCAACGGTCAACGGCGAACACGTTGTAATCATCGGCTCCGAAATGGGGACTATAGGAAAAGTAGGCAACCCTAAATCCGGTGGCAAAAACCACTTCATCATGGTGGAAATGCCTCAATTCTTCGAGGCAATCAGAAAGCCACGCACTCTCTGGGACGAATCTACGGCACCAATCAGACGCGCGCTGGGTTTGAAAGAAAAGCCCGCGATGGTAATGCCCGATGTCGTCAAATACAACGACGGCGACATGAATGGTCTAATTACATACATAGAGAAAAACAAACTTAAAGACAGCACGGGCAACGACCCAGTATTCATCGCCGCTCACCCGCGCTTTTCAGAAGATCATTCTCCTAGCCTGCCTTCCGGAACCAGAGGCGCCGACTACGGTCGCTATTCTTTTAAAACAAAAGAAGAGTGGGTGCAGCGCTCAGGCAAATATTTCTCCAATATCGAAGTCATCAAAGGCGGAGCAATGAGGCGTGTACCGGTCGATGAGATCGGAGCCAAAGATGCTGACTTGACCAGCTTGAGAGGCTACATCAATGACGGATTCCACATGTCACCGGTGGTCGGGCGCGATGCTCACTTTGGCGATCCCGGAATGATTCCGGCAGAAACAGGCATCTGGGTAAGCTCAATAGACAAAGCCGGAGTCCTGGAAGGTTTGAGATCACGCCGCACATTTGCCACCACACACATGGACAGATTAAACGGCAGAGTGGTCGCCAACGACCGCTATCAAATGGGTCAAATCGTCGACCAAGCAGTCACAAACGAGCTAACGCTCACAACAAAGATCGGCGGCAAGATCGAACCGGACGCTCAGTACACCTTAAAACTCTGGGGCGACCAAAAAATAGGCGATCGCACCCTGGCTGAGGTCATGCAAGAAGTGAAAGTAAGCGGCGACGAATTGAGCGGCATGGGCAACCAATTTACTTTCGACAAAATCAACCACAATATTGGCAAGAAAGGTGGCGCCTACTTTGTCGAAGTCACTCGCAAAGACCCGACGACCTCCCACGTCGATCATCTGTACATGGCCCCCTTCTGGATCGAACCACTGTCGGGCGGCGGCAGACACTCCCTCTATATGAAATTTCTGGCCGGTCAGGCGCCTTCGATGTTTATACCGTCCGGCAGCTAAAAGCATAAGTTAACCTCAACGCTTAATTCGGACTGCAGCTTGGCAGATTAGAAGTGAGCGCCTTATTAAAGCTCATAGACTTATAGCGAAAGGTTCTTTTTGGTTGTATCCGCAGGGTAGTGATCCGAATTAGTAGTCGCAATGTCAAACCGGTCAAAGATAATCCATGCGATAAACGACCTGGGCAAAAGGGTCACGGTTGCTGACGTAGTAGCAAAGACTGGCATGCCGCTCGCCGAGGTTTCCGGCGAACTCAACCATATTGCATCCGATACTGATGCAAACCTGGAAGTCGCACAGGATGGCGAAATTTATTACTGCTTTGGCGAACATTACTCCTACACCTATTTCAGACACGGAATCAGTCGTGTAATCAATCAAATTGGCGGTCACGCCTTTGCAGTCGCGTCCTTTCTCTTTCGTCTGTCTTTCGGACTCACTCTTCTCTTCTCATTGATTTGCTTATTCGGCATAGCGTTGATAATTCAAACGCTCCTGGCTGGTGTATCAGGCTCTACCGAGTCAGTGTCAGGCATGTGGCGCGATTTCTTCGGACTAGTCCAACGCCTTGCGCTAAAAGATTTAGTCCACTGGGGCAAGGAAAAGCTTAAACCTGGCAGCACCAATGGTGGTGCCCGACAAGGATTTTTGCTCGACTGCTATTCATTTCTTTTTGGAGAAGGCGATCCCAATAAACAGCTGGAGCAGGAAAAGTGGAAGCTGCTTGCTCAGGTAATCAGACTCAACGAGGGCGTCGTACTACCGGAGCATTTAAGCCCCTACACCGGAGAAGAGCCCGAAGACGAGCAGACTCTATTCGCCATTCTCGCGAAATTCAACGGCATGCCACAAGTAACCAGCACCGGCGGCATCGTATATGTCTTTCCGGACATGCAGAAGAGAAGTGAAGTAACGTCCTACGCACTGCTGCCGCCGCTTCTGGAGCAGAAGCAGTGGACGTTCAGCAATCTGAAAAGGGAGGAGTTAAAAAAGGTCATCACCATGGGCGCAGTCAATTTCATAATGGCGCTGACGGCTTGCATATTTCTCGTACGCCCTACACACCTGAATTCGGCGGGATACCTGTTTCTCTTTCTCTTGTTTTACGCCACGCTCTTCCTCATATTTCCTGCAGTGCGGCTGCTCTACACGTTTGAGAAAAATCGCCAAGTACGAAAGAAAAATCAAAGTATACGAGAGTTCGAGAGTCAGCTCGGCAACCCAACAGCAGAACTTTCACAGAGGCTTGAGGAAGCCGAAGAGATGCGCTCAACACTCACTGTAAACAACGATACCTCTATCGTCTACTCGACTAAATCAAACTATTTAGAACAAATATCGGACAACGATTTTCAGCGCGACCTAAAATTAGGTGGGACCTAAATTTCCAAGTTAGTAAAATAGGGAACTTGCTCGGCGAAGCCTGGTCTTACCAAAACGCCGAAAACCTCTGTCAATTAATAACTCTGGGGCAAACCATGTCTGAGCAAAATACTTACATTCTCGTTATCGACGATGACAAGGGATTTCGAGACCTGGTCGGCGACCTGTTGAAAAGCAGAGGTTACGAAGTTGTTCTTGCCCGCAGCGCCAAGGAAGCGACCGCTGCTATGGAAGCAAAGAGACCAGGGCTGGCAGTCGTCGACTACAGGCTGCCCGAGGTCGATGGCATGACCTGGATTACCAAAGTGCGAGAGCAGGACGATACTCTGCCGATCGTTTTGTGCACGGGTAATTGGTGCGACCAAAAGACCTTCAATTGGCTGAGAAACATCCTCAAAGTTTCGCAAGTTATTCAAAAACCTATAGTTCCTGAACTTTTCCTCCACACACTGGAAAACATCATCCCGCCGCCTGCGGATGCTCCGCCTAGCCCAATCGAAGAAGATACAGGCAGTTTCAAAATTCAGCCGGTACTTGATTCTGCGCAGGTAGAAGAATCGCTCGAGCAAATAGAAAAGATGCTGGCGGATGAAAGCACATACCCTGAAGAAATCGAGCGCTTGAAGAAGCTCAAACGTCGAATCGAGACTCAAAACGCTATTAAGAAAGCAAGAGAAACATTCATAAAAACTCTCCCCGATGCTTGGGGAGAAGTGACAATCGCTGTTAAAAGGGCAAGGGAGAATCCTAGAAATCTGCGCTTGTTGCAAGATGCAATGGGTGTTGCGCACAAAGTAAAAGGCACCGCTGGATCCTACGGATTTACAAAAGTCGGTCAATTTGCCGAGCGCATCGAAGACTTTTTGATTACCGTAGATCCGCACACAGAGACCGAACAAGAGGTTATCTGGGCGGAAGTGATTCGCTGTGTCGTGGAAGGCACACAGATAGTCGAATCAATAGCAAGAGAGCAAGGCACAGCAGAAGACACGCACAAATTGCCCTCGATTTCATGCCTTGCTGTCACCCCGGAAGGCGCATATCCTGGCCCTTTGAAGGGCGCGGCTCAAGACGCCAATTGCGAACTGGACATGGTCGGCAGCTCAGTCGGTGCAATCGTAAAATTCGGAAAGCAAGAATATGATTCGGCACTGATTGATTTGGCGCTAGACACAACGTCGGGCAGATTTCAGCTTGCCCGCGAGTTGCGCCAGGCTGCCAAAAGAAGCATTCCTCTGTGCTTTGTGAATTCAAAGGAAGAAAGTTACACACAGGCTGATATCGTATATGGTGGCGCTTCAGTTTTCCTGGACGGCGACGTGACTCGCGGAAATTTGAGCGAAGCGATGCAGATTATGACAGTCGCAGGACAGATGCGCAGACCACGCGTACTGTGCGTTGACGATGATCCGTTGCTGTCTGGTTTTGTGGAGTCAGTGTTGATCCCTGCCGGGATAAAAGTTCGTTCTCTCAACGAACCAATCGTCATTCTTGACGTTATGAATGAGTTTCAACCAGATCTTTTGCTCCTTGATGTAATCATGCCGGGTCTTACCGGTTATGAAGTCTGCAGACTCCTCAAATCGCATGACGAGTGGAAACAAGTACCAGTTATCTTCCTCACATCGAAAAGCGATTCGGAAGGCAAACGCGCGGCTTTCACCGCCGGTGGTACCGATTTTTTGAGCAAACCTGTTCTTGTTGACGAACTACTCTCACGCGTCAAGGCGCACATGTCGAAAACACTGAGCGAGGTTTCCACTCGCGTCGATCCCCAGAGCAAAGTTTTAACCCACCAGGCTCTGGCAACTGAGTGCGAGCAACTGATAAATCTTTGCGGACAACAGTCTCAGAGCCTCTCCATGGGCATTGTCTCAATTGTCGATTTTGAAGAGCTAGACACCTTGTACGGTTCGTTTTCGGCTGAGCACGTGGTCGGCAAACTCGGCGAGCTTTTAAAAGAACGTTTTAGAGCGGAAGATTTGCGCGGTCGGCTAGAGGACGGCAAATTCGCCATTATTCTTGCCGGCGAACCAGTCGACACAGTAAATCAAGTATTCGAGCTGTTGAAAGAAGACTGGCAGAAAATGTGGTTTCCCAGCGCACGCGGCAATGAATTCCAAACCGCGCTGACTTTCAGCACCGCAGAATTCCCTCTGGAAGGGGATAATTTTGAGAAGCTCAGAGATTATGCTTTAAGGGGTTTGAAAAACCGTTCTGTACTCTCATGAGTACAAAAAGCACGCCACAAATGAGAGTAAAATGACGAGCGCAGCCCATATCAAGCAAGTTCTCCTGGTCGACGACGATCAGAATATTCGCACCCTCGCGCAAATGGGTCTTGAGGGTCTGACCGATTGGAAGGTCGACCTGGCGGCTTCGGGAGCCGAAGCCATCAGCAAGGCGACGGAGCTTCAACCTGATTTGATAATTTTGGACGTTATGATGCCCGGCATGGACGGTCCTACAACTTTGAGCGAACTGCGCAAAGTCGATAGCCTGAACTCGATTCCCGTGATTTTCATGACCGCTAAGGCTCAGACTCATGAGGTTGAGCTTTATCAGAAGATGGGAGCTAAAGGCATTATTACAAAACCTTTTGATCCGATGACCTTACCAGATGACATACAGGGAATATTGACCAAGAGTTAGCTCCCTGGTCTGAAGCCGTTAGATTAATGCGCCACAGATGGACAATCCTTGTTGGCATAGCTGGAACGCTGTTCCTGATGCTTGCTGCGGCCGGATATGCCACTTTTGCCAGCATGAAACAGCAAGAGGTAATGATCACCCACCGCTCATGGCTAATTCATACCTATGACGTGCTTTTGGAATTGGAGGAAGTCGACGTTGCCCTGGAAGAGTTGTTATCTAGCGAACGCGGCTACATCATTAAACAAGAAGAGTCGTATATCAACGATTTCGAAAAGTCGAACAAGGCTATCGAATCAGCGATCAAAAGGCTCAACAAATTGGTCGCAGACAATCCGACTCAGGTGCAGCGAGTCGAATTTCTTAGACACACGCTAGAGCGCCGCGCTGCCTATCTGCGCGACGCCTTATCGGCGGCAAAGAAGGAAGGTCTTGAAGGGGCGAAGAAGTTCGTAAGCTCAAGAGGCCACGAGAACGTCGAGATTCAAGCGGACGAAATCCTTCACGAAATCATTTCTTCGGAAAAGGATTTGCTGAAATTTCGTTCGGAAAAGCTTGCAAAAGAGACTAAGCGCACCGGTGAGCTTTCATCCACGCTGTTGGCCCTGGCGGCATCCGCGCTGGCAATCTGCCTACTTATGGTCGGCTATTTTCTGAAGGAAAAGAACAATGTCGCCAGGAGGCTGGCGATTCAATTGGCTGTCACGCATGTGCTCAGTGACTCTCGGGACATACCCAGCGCGCTCGAGCGCCTGCTCGAGGTATTGGGCAAGCTCAATAACTTCCGGTTTGGAACTGCCTGGCTGGTCAACAAAGAAGACGAGGAAGCCGAACTCAAAGGTATCGCATTTTGGAATGACGAGGCAAAAGAGCTTCCCAACTTCAAAAAAACAACGCTCGAACGCACTTTCAAACTTGGAGACGGGTTGCCTGGTCAGGTTTGGTCGACCGGAGCTCCCCAATTTGTAGACCTTACTACTCTTGCTGAAGAGAATTTCCCTCGCAAGAAGGCTGCGCTTGCAGATGGTCTCAAGTATGGTCTTGGATTTCCCATTTTGGGACAAAAGCAGTTGCTTGGAATGATCGAGTTTTTCTCCGACAAATTAGATGCGAGCGACGAGGATCAGCTAAGCACGCTTTCGGCCTTCGGGCAGGAGATAGGGCAATTTGTCGAAGCTGTTCGAGCCAAAGAAGAGTTGGTAGAGCGAGCCGAACTCTCTAGCTTTGTTGCAGAAACAGCGTATGTACTGAGCCAGCAAACCAATTTGGATGAAACTCTCAAGCAGTGCACAAGCTTGATGGCACGTCACTTGAAAGCGAATGTTGCTCGCATTTGGACAGTAGAAGAAGACGGGAGTAAGCAGTTGTTGCTCAGAGCAAGTTCTGCCAACTCCTCTACTGCGGATCCAGGACAAAAACTAATCAATATTGGAGAAGGTGAGATTGGTATCGTCGCAGAACAGATGCGACCATTGCTTACAAACGAATTGGACAAAACAGCTCAGCCGGAAAGCAAGGAGTGGGTGACTGCCGATGGTCTGACTTCGCTGGCAGCGTATCCTCTGGTTTTCGGCAAAGAGCTGTTGGGCGTACTTGCAATGTACAGCAGAAGGGGAGTAAGCCGACAGTTACAAGAAACACTCTCAGGGGTTTGCAATGGTATCGCGCTCGGTATCAAGCGCAGCCAATCAGAAACCTTGTTAGAAGAACGAGAACATCTTTTCAGAACACTTACAGAACAGATACAAGAAGTTTTTATCGTTGCCAAACCTAATGACACCTTTGTATACGTGAGCCCCGCATACGAAGAGATATGGGGACGCTCGAGAGAACCTATCTATGAGAGTGCATCTGAGATTTTCAAAGGTGTACATCCGGACGACGTCGAAGCCGTCATAAATTTCACAAAAAAAACTATAGAAGAGAAAACCCCTCAAGAAATCGAACACCGTGTAGTGCGACCAGATGGCACCATGCGCTGGATATGGGCAAGAACATTCCCGCAGATCGGCGACGACGGCGAAATCGAAGCGATTTACAGTATCGGTCACGACATTACAGAACGCAAAGAAGCAGAAAAGCGTGTCAGTGAATTTTACTCAACCGTGTCGCACGAATTGCGCACCCCGCTCACATCGATTCACGCAAGCCTGCGGCTGATTGAAGGCGGACTTGCCGGGCCAGTATCAGACAAAGTCACGCGCCTTGTGACTATCGCGCGCAACGAGTCGGATCGCTTGATTCGCCTTATAAATGACATTCTCGATATTCGTAAATTGGAAGCAGGCCGGCTTGAGTTGAAACTTGGCGACAGGAAAGTAGAAGACCTTGTCATTGGTGCGTTTGCTGCAACACAAGGTATAGCAAACGAGGCAAAGGTCACACTCAAGCATCAAATCATGTACAACGGCACTTTAAAATGTGACCAGGATCGAGTCATTCAAATTCTCGCCAACTTTCTTTCAAACGCAATAAAGTTTTCTCCCGAAGGTGAAAGTGTCATCTTGGATGTTGAGAAGCATAACGACATGGTGCGCTTTTCAGTCAGTGATAAAGGAGCAGGCATACCTGAGAGTGAGCAGCACAAATTATGGGGCAAATTCCAGCAACTCGACTCCAGTGATACCAGACAAAAAGGCGGCACCGGACTGGGATTGGCTATTACAAAAGGACTTGCAGAGCAACATGGCGGAACGGTTGGTGTCGCATCAACAGTAGGCAAGGGAACCACCTTTTGGGCAGAATTGCCATGCACCGCGAAGAGCCCGAGAACCACAAGCCAGGATTTGAAGTCATTTGCACTCGCACGTGTGTTGATGGTGGAAGACGATGAGCAGCTTACCAAGCTTGTTCGCAGCGTGCTTAAAAAAGAAGGATTTGATATTGAAGTGGCGCGAAATTTAGAAGAAGCAGACGAATTGCTGAACGAATTCACGCCGAAAGCAATGATTTTGGACATCAATCTGCCTGATGGAAACGGGCTTCAGTGGCTGAAAAAGAAACAGACAGGGGACAAGCCATTCACTGTACCTACGGTTGTATTGAGTGGCGTTGATAAGAATGCTGAGTTGTTTGGAACCGCGATAATTTTCGATTGGGTTTTAAAGCCCGTCGAAACCAAGAAGCTCGAGCGCGCATTGCGATTTGCAGTTCGCAATAAGGGCAATGATAAAGCGAAAGTGCTGATCGTTGAGGACGACAACGCAACAAGAGAGTTGATCAAGCACCATGTTTCCAGCTTTCCAGTTGAAATAATCGAAGCGTCCGAAGGCGGTAAAGCTTTGAAATTGGTAAAGTCGGAAAATCCAGACTTGATCATTCTAGATATAGGAATTCCTGCGCCAAACGGTTTCGACATTGTGGAAAACCTGCGCAAAGGTGAATCGCGAGAGACACCTCTCATTGTTTATACGAGCCAAGACCTTACAAAAGACGACATGAACAATCTGACCCTCGGTTTGACGAAACATTTGATCAAATCGAAAACGTCAGAGCAAGAGCTTATCGACTCAGTGAAGTTGTTACTGGACGGATTGGTAACCGTAGCAGACACTGAATCGGACAAAGTCGCAGAGCCGCACGCCGCTCCCTGACCTGAATGGTTACTTCGCGGCAGCTACGTCGTGAAGGATTTTGTAAAAACGGCGCAAGCCGGTCGAGTAAACGCTGACTGGAATACGTTCGTCGATGCCGTGCATGCTGGCCAGCAATTCTGGTTTTACCTCAAACGGTTCAAATCCATAGCAGGTGATGTTGAGTTTGCGAAACCAATGAGAATCAGTAAACCAGGGCACCACTACCGGTCTGACGGGAGTTCCAGGAGACTCTTCCGCAGCGACCTTTTTAATTGAATTCATCAGATCAGTTTGAATATCCGATGCGCCGGCAACGTTCCATTCAAGAACGGAAAGTTTGATTGTCGGATCTGCAATGATTTTCTGAACGATAGCAATGAACTCGTCCTTTTCAACTCCAGGCAACAAGCGGCAATCGATTTCTGCGCTTGCCTCGCCAGGAATCACGTTGGTTTTATACCCCGCTTTAAGAACAGTCAAAGACGCGGTATTCACAAGCATTGACGAAAGCATTCGATCGTTTTCGATGCCGGCGATATAGTCGTTGTCCTTCATGTCTTCTACAACTTGTGAATAATAACCTTTAAGTGGTTCAGGTTTTGTCTCGCTGATTTTCTTCAGATCAGGCACCACTTGTGGTGAACGCACCGTCATCGGATATACGGCAACGAGTTTTTCCAGGGCACGTGCAAGGCGGTTGGTTGCCGAGTCTTTGATTGGCATCGACGCGTGTCCGGCTTGACCGGTTGATGTGAGTTTCAACCAAAGAACATTCTTCTCAGAGAAATTTACGCCCCAGAATTTCGGTTTTCCATCACTTCCGGTAATGATGTGTGAACCTTCATTGATAAGAAATTCCGCATCTTTCAAAAGTTCCGGATGTTTCTCTGAAAACCATCTGGCACCAAAATCTCCGCCAACTTCTTCATCGGGAGTGCCAAGGAAAATGATGTCACGATCGAGAGTGACGCCTTGACGCTTGAGCATTAGCATCGCTTCCAGTTCAATGATGCCGAAGCCCTTCATATCGAGCGCGCCACGCCCCCAAATCTCATTGTCGAAAATTTCGCCGGAGAATGGCGGGTGTTTCCAATCAGCAGCGACTGCCGGCACTACGTCGATGTGGTTAAGCAGAACAATAGCTTTCTTTTTTCCTGTGCCTTTGAGGCGAGCGTATACACAAGAACGATTCGGCGCTGTTTCAAACAACTGCGCTTCGATACCGTTTTGTTTCAAGACAGAAGCCAGATATTCTGCTCCGAGCTTTTCGTTGCCGGGAGGAACAGTAGTATCTATTTTCAAATACTCACAGAGCATCTTGGTTGCTTCTTGTGCAGCCTTCTCAAAATCAACCGCACCACCTTTGGCGGGTGAGCCCAAGTGCTGAACGTGAACCGTGGCACTTGCTGCGGCAGCAAAAACAACCGCCATCGCCAATGTAGAAAGAATTGAACCGCGTATCTTCATGTCAACTATGTCAGCCTCGAGATCGTTGTAACCGGCGAATATCTAGGTTACCCCCTTGTTAACAACTTAGTGATTACTGGCGAGAAATTGAAAAATTTGCCAGAATTCTGATGTCTCTCGTGAAGGAGTTTCAACATGCAATTTCGTAACAAACTAATCGCGCTTTGCGTTGTTAGTTCCGCCGCCGTAACGGCAGTCATGGCGGAAGATGCAGCATCGACAGATGCGGCAGGAACCACCAAGAAAAAAGGTGGCGGCATTATCAAAACAATTGAAAAAGACGTCAAAGCCGTTGGCAAAGACATCGAAAAGGGCGGCAAGGCTGTTGTCAAAGGCACCGAAGCCGTCGGCAAAGGCGCCGTCAAGGGCACCGAAAATATCACCAAAGGTGCTGTCAGAGGCACCAAAGAAGGTGTAAAAGCGTCAGTAGAAGGAACAGAAGCTGTCGGTAAAGGCGCAATCAAGACAACCACAGGCGTCAGCAAAGCTACCGTCAAAGGCACCGAAGCCCTGGGCACCGCTGCTGTCAAAAACACTGAGGCTCTTGGCAAAGGCACTATCAAGACAACCGAATCGGTTGGCAAAGCTGCCGTCAAAGACACCACTGCTGTCGGCAAAGGTGTAGTGAAAGGCGCTGAAAACGTAGGGAAAGCAGCCACTGGAAAAGACAAGAAATAGTCGTCCAGCACAATTGAAGGCATCCAACAAATGAAAAATCGCCGCTTGCCAATGCGCACTCTAACCGGGCTATTGACGGCGGCGATTTTCTTTTGCCCCGTCTCTAGCTGCATGGCAAACGCTGCCGGCACCAAGGCTACAGTCCCTAAATCAGGCAGCTCCAAAAACGCCCAGGCGTCAGTTCTTACAGCTTTCGATCAACTGACAAAGCAGCCGGTCAACGGACTCAATGTATATCGAATGAAATCGAACGGCTTGACCGTTCTCATTCAAGAGCAAAACCTCGCGCCGGTTGTTTCGGTGATGATGGTGTATGGAATCGGCTCCCGCAATGAAGCGGTCGGTTACACAGGTTCGACCCACTTCCTCGAGCACTTGATGTTCAAGGGCACGAAAAAATATGACCCGATGCTAGGCACCGGGATTGATGACACGCTAAAGCCAATTGGCGGTATCAATAATGCCACCACTTCGCAAGACCGCACTAATTACTATGAGGTTGCACCTTCGCAACATGTAGGACTGCTGCTCGATCTCGAAGCGGATCGCATGCGTAATCTTTTGCTCCGAGAAGATGACCGCAGCAGCGAAATGACTGTGGTGCGGAACGAACTGGAAAGAGGAGAAGACGATCCCGACGAACTTTTGATGAGTGGTGTATATGCGACCGCATTTCGTGAACACCCATATCATCATCCGACAATAGGCTGGCGGTCTGACGTTGAGAACGTACCCACCGAGCGGCTCAGGAAGTTTTACCATGACTTCTATTGGCCGGAAAACGCGTCTTTGATAGTCGTCGGCGACATAAAAAAAGAAGCCGTCCTCGCTGACATTTTGAATAAGTTTGGTCGCATACCAAGAGCGCAGAAAAAACTTCCCACCGTCTATACGAAAGAACCGCCCCAAGAAGGAGAAAGGCGTTTTACCGTCGTGAGAGGACAAGATGTACCGCGACTTTTGCTTGGTTTTCACACAGTCAAAGCAACGGATAAAGACACCTATCCATTAGAAGTATTGCAATCCATTCTCGGAGACAAAGGAAAGACTTCTAGCCGTCTCTACCGCGCACTTGTCGATAATGGTCTGGCTGTAGATGCATACGCATTCAACAATGTAATGAAAGATCCAGGCTTGTTTGTTGTCGGTGCAACGCCTGCAAAAGAGATCGCGTTAGACAAGCTGGAGACCGCGGTTAGAGCAGCGGTGGAAGACCTAGCGAACAAAGAACCATCTGAGGCGGAAGTAAATCGCGCCAAACTGGAAATTACAAAGCGATATCGTCTTGATGCTGTTGATTGTCAGGGACGAGCAGAACAAATTGGAGATGCAATAGGTGTCGCAGACTGGAAGTGGTGGACTACTTATTGCGACAAGATAAGCAAAGTGACACCATTGCAGGTGCAAGCTGCGGCGAAAAAATATTTAAACTCGAACAATTTGACCGTTGGTTATTACCGCCCCAAGACGGACCAAGACGGCAAGTTGGGAATGGCAGCGAAGAATGAGGCTGAAGGCTTAACTGAAAGTGAGTCGGTAAATCCATCGGATGAAACTGCCGCCACTGCCCGCGGTGCTCACAATAGAGTTCCATTGACCGGCGCACAGAACAGTTTGAATATTCAATCTGTACCTGAGAAAAAAAACCTTGCTATAAACACTGAAGCCGGCGAGCCGCAGGCGCTACCAGGAAGCTCTGCTTGCGACGGTGACGCGCAGGCAGAACCGCTGAAGATTGTTTCCCGCAAGCGCGGCATTGGAAAACTCGGCTCTCGCACTGAAACCCTCAAATTCGACAATGGGCTCACAGTCATTGTCTTGCCTATGCCGGGTTCAGGCACTGTGACGATTTCAGGAAAAATCAAGGCAGGACGTTACTTCTTGCCGAACACGAAGTCAAAAGTTCCTGGTTTAACAGCAGAGCTGTTAACCAAGGGTTCCTGCAAATATTCCAAATTCAAGATTTCAGAAATTCTCGAATCAATGGGCACGAGTCTAGACTTCAGTGCCGATAGTTTCTTCGCAGGCTTCAATGTTGACGTTGTTGCTTCCGATGCGAAATTAATCGTTCCACTCATCGCCGACGTAATACAGAAGCCACTCTTCGAGCAAGAAGAGTTTGACAAGTCGCGAAAGATTTTGGAATCAAACATCGAAGAGCGTAAAGCAAACACTACATCTGTTGCCTGGATGTCACTGCGTCATGCGCTCTACAAGCCGGAAAGCATTTATTATGCCAACACGTTCGAGGATCAGCTCGAACATCTAAAGACAGTCACAAGAGACGACCTGGTTAGTTTTCATAAGAACCAGTTCACGCCTGCCAACACAGTCTTCACCTTCGTTGGAGACATAAAGACGGACGAAGTTGCTGAATTGATCGCCAAAGAGTTCGCATCGTACAAGGGAAGCAAGGAAGAAACAATTTCGATAGACCCTGCGCTGGTAAACAACGCGTTTGCTGGGCGTCGCATTATGTCCAATCTGCCCGACAAAACAAATATGGACGTAGTGATTGGATGCTCAGCGCCGGTTTCCATAAAGTCCAAAGACTATTTTGCGGAGTCGCTTGCCAGCGCCGCCCTCGGCTACGACAGCTTCGCATGCCGCTTGGCGCCTTTGCGTGACAAGTACGGGCTTACATATTCAATTACTTCCTCCCTGACCGAGGCGTCTTACCCGGATTCTATATGGGCGATTTCGTACTCAGTGGCGCCGGAGAATTTAGAGAAAGCGCAAGGGCTAATCACTCAAATCGTCAAACAGTACGTCAAGGAAGGGATCTCGACCGCCGAATTGGCCCGCGAGAAGGGGCACCTCACCGGTGTCTACGTAGTCGAGAGCCGTTCGCCGCGCACAATTGCCAGCCAGTTGGGCTATTCAGCGATTATGGGCTTGCCATTAGACTTTCTTGAGAATTTCACCCAAAGTGTAAATTCGCAGACCCAAAGCTCAGTTAATGCAGCCATACGCAAGTACTTCCAGCTCGACAAATGCGTCACCGCAATAGCCGGTTGGCTCAAACAGGACAAGGCTTCCGGGGATCCCAAGCCGGCGACGCCAACCCCATAAATTACCCCTCGGCAGCCGGTACGCAGCTAAAATAATTCCCGAACCTCCCGTTTTTTTGAGACATTCGGGACAAGTCATGAGATACTGTTGCGGGCCCTAAAGGTCTAATGCAAAACGCCAAAAGCGTCCGCATTCGTTCTGTATTTCAAGGATAGACAGTTATGAACACGAAATTATTTGTCGGAAACCTCTCATTCAAAATGACCGAACAAGAGCTGCAAGACCTGTTCTCGCGCTCCGGAACGGTCGCCTCCGTCGCGATGCCAGTCGACAGAGAAACTGGCCGCAAGCGTGGTTTTGCTTTTGTCGAAATGGAATCCGCTGACGCAGCACAAGCTGCAATCTCGGAATTCAACGGACAGACAATTGAGGGCAGACAAATTGTCGTCAATGAATCGCGCCCGAGAGAAGGCGCTGGAAGCGGTTTCAGACGCTAGGACGAATTCGGACAACTGAAACTTTTAGAGGAGGCGGGTTATTGAATCCGCCTCCTTTTCTATTAGGTGCCTTTGCCGTTGCCGTCAGGTTGCATAGTAATCAGCTCTGGACCTTTGTGCTCAACCAACGGCATGCCTTTGAAAAGACGAATCCATCCTTCAGAGACGTAATCCAGTGCAGCAAGGATGACCATGGGGTTACGGTAGTCCGTCAGCACCACGGGACTGTTCTTTTCAAAAACGTAGTGCCCGATGAATTGCAGCGCCCAGCCGCCGGCAAGCAAATTGGCGGCACGCCTCGGACTGAAAAACAACATCGGAACAGACAAGGCAATCATCGGCACACCAATCATGTGGGTTATCTTGCATCCAAGAGTCGTATGCTGGCTTTTGTAATACTCGAGCGTCTCTCGATACTCTTGCTGGACATCCTTCTGCGTTTCCATTCGTTTTGCTCCCGAGCCCAAAACTGGCTCTCCGTCAGCTAATCCGAGTCTCCTTATAAATCTACTGTACAGCAAAATCCCATCCAGAGCTAACGTCTGCCAGTTCGACTGCCGCCGCGATACCCAAAACAACCCAAGGTTCGCTTTGTTCGGAATCCGGCAAGACAAGGTACAAGAAATTTTGACGCCTTTTCTACTTACCCTTTCGCGGGCAGACTACCTACAGGCCTTTGATTTAAGGTAACCTTTTTAGGGAATTGACTGAATTAGAGCTTGGCATGAGATGAAGTACTCGCGATCAGGCTAAACTTCATATGGCTGAGTCAGAGGATTCAAAAGGTTTGACCTCCTTGCAAGAATCGAGGAAAGAGTAAATGTCGAAGGGTAGTAAGAAAAACGACAAAGAGCGGATCGGTAGCAAACAGGGCGGTTGGGCCCAGGCGCGCGATTCCAAATTCACCGACATGCTTGTCGAGATGCGCGTCAGCCGCCAGAAGTTTAAAGAAACCAAGCAGCAAGCAATGCTTGACAAGACTCGTGAGACTCTCAGCGACGAGAAGCTCGACGAAATCGAAAAGATGACTCTTATCGATTCTTTGACCGAACTGTACAACCCGCGTACGTTCTTGAAGAAATTAGAATACGAGCTGCGCCGCGCCAAACGCTATAAGCGCCCGCTTTCGCTGCTCATTATGTCTGTCGACAAGCTGCATGACCTCGGACAAGTCCATGGTCAAATGTTTATCGACGATACACTCAAAGCGGCAGCCAATATCATCCGTGGTGCAATTCGCGACGTTGATGTTCCGGCTCGCTGCGAAAACAACCAGCTCGGCGTTGTCTTCCCAGAGACTTACTCTTCTCGCGCGATTGTAGTCGGAGAGAGAATTCGTGAAAAACTCAAGAGCATGCCAATCACTGACGAATTGAGACATATTCGCGTGACTGCTTCTATCGGCGTTGTGTCATTCCCGACACACGCCCGCAACGAGCACGACTTGATGCAAATTGCTCTTGATTTCATGGAGAAGGCGCAGTCAGAGGGTGGCGACAAGGTCTATAATGGCTGAGTTTGCTCAATCGTAGGGAAGCCGCATGCGGCTCCCGACCAGGGCGTCACTGCGACGCCCCTACAGTGCTTAACGCTCATCTCTTCTATTATCAAGGATCAAAAGATTCAATTATGGTCACAGCGAATCAAAAAATCAGACGTGGTCTTGGAATTTGTCTGGCTTTCACAGCAGCAATTGCAACGCCGCAAAACTTGACTGCCTATGCGCAAGACGGCAAGATTTCGCAGACCAAAGGCATCTCTTTGACCATCTACAACCAAAACTTTGGACTGGTCCGCGACTCGCGGCAGATGGAATTGAAGAATGGAATCAATTACGTAAGCTGCGAAGATGTAGCGGCGAAAATTGATCCTACGTCTGTTAGCTTTACCTCACTGACTGCGCCAAACCAGGTCGTAGTGCGGGAGCAGAACTACAAATACGACTTGATTGACCCCAATACAATTTTAAACAAGTCAATCGGCAAGCCAGCAAAGTTCAAACAGTACACCGCCGGTGGCTCGATTGTTGAGCTGAACGGTACGTTGCTCAACGGACCCACTGCGACTGTTGGCTCCGCCGATGGTGGCAGCTCGGAAGTTTCGACCGGTCTTGTTTTGAAAACAAGCAATGGCATCATTCTCAATCCGCAAGGTCAAGTAGAGCTCGCAGAACTGCCTTCTGGGCTGGTCTCAACACCATCACTCGATTGGAAATTAGAGACGGACAAAGCCGGAACGCACGATGTTGAAATTGCTTATCAAACTGCCGACATCAATTGGAAGTGCGATTATGTCGCCGTCGCCAATCAAGATGACACTAAATGCGACATCACAAGTTGGGTGACTCTCGACAACAAGTCGGGTGGAACATACAAGAACTCGGCACTTAAACTCATCGCCGGTGACGTGCACAAAATCCAGCCGGAAAGACAGGTAATGCAGATGGAAGCAATGGATGCAGCGGCACCAGCTGCGATGCCGGCGCCTCCTCAATTCAGCGAACAATCTTTTGCCGAGTATCACTTATATACGTTGGCAGGAAAGACTGACGTTAATAACAATGAGACGAAACAACTTAGTTTGTTTAACGCCGCAGCGGTTCCGGTGAAGAAATTGTTCGTTCTGGAATCAGGAGATAACCGTATTTATGCAAGCGATGGCGGAGATGGCGATAAGCGCAAAATAGCCATTAAATTGGAGATGATGAACAGCGAGGCTAATCATCTCGGCATGCCAATGCCGAAGGGCAAGGTGCGTGTCTATAAGAAAGATGCTGATGGCGCACTACAATTCGTCGGCGAAGACGAAATCGACCACACACCACGCGATGAGAAAGTCCGCATTTATCTTGGTGACGCTTTCGACGTGGTAGGCGAGCGTCGCCAGACCAATATGGAACAGCCGAACAACCACTTACAAAGAATGTCTTACGAAGTTGTGCTGCGTAATCACAAGAAGGAAAACGTACGTGTGCAAGTCATCGAACACGCTTACGGCGACTGGAAGCTGACAGCGCAAAGCCACCCTTCGACCAAAAAAGATTCGCACACATTCGAATTTCCCATCGACGTCCCAGCCAACGGCGAAGTCAAAGTCACCTACACGGTTGAAATTCGCTTTTAGTTATTTGCATTTTCGTGGGGGCGTGTTGCACACGCCCAATTTTTTTCAGAACAATTAGTTAGAACACTACGGGTTTGGCTACGGTTTTAGCTACTGTTTTGGCTACGGTTTTGGATATGGCATTGGCTTAAGCCAAGTACTTGGCTGCACGTTCTCATATTTATCAAACGGCGGAACGTAGCCCCCTTTGTAATTTGGATTGTTATGATCAATGACCCAATTCTCGGGGTTGTTCGCAATGTACTCACGAATGCGAAACAATTCCACCTCGCTCCGGATTATGTGTTCATAAAAATCGGACTGCCAAATCTTACGATCCGTCAAGCCTCTTTTTGATATTTGAGATGCAGACCGAGCCTTAAAAGAACCAACAATCTGCCCGAGCGACTTTTTGCTGTTGTTGCCTTCGGTTATCCAAAGGATTCCATGTAGGTGATTAGGCATAAGCACCCAGACGTCTAAAACAACAAAGCTATAAAACTGCGGAATCGCTAACCAGCATTCCGACACAGCTTCTCCAATTTCATTTTTCTCAATCTGATACGCATTGAGCGAACTGAAGAAACAAGACCTTTCTTCAGTGCATATGGTTATAAAGTAAGCACCAGGGCTCGCATAGTCAAAACCAACCAATCTTGGCGGACGTCTTGTCATTGTTCATTGCCTCAAAAGCCGACCTACATTTCTAGATACGGATCTAAGGGCAAAAAAGTTCAATCAAAACTTCAAGTCAAGGTCCTCAGAAAATACAACGGAAACTAAACTCAAAAACAAAAAAGGGCGCGTGCAACGCGCCCCCACGATCATTCTTCGCGCATGCGATAGCCGACGCGCGGGATGTTTTCAATCACAGATTTGGACTCATCATCGCCATCATCCAAACGCTTGCGCAACCGTTTTATAGCTGTCCTTAACGCGTCTGAAGTGGCGTCAGTATCGTCTTCCCACACGCGCTGCAACAGCGCATCGGTACTAAAAACAACATCAACATTTCGCATAAAAAATTCGAGCAGTGCAAAGTCTCGCGGCAAAAGCTGCACTTCCTCGCCGTTTTTCGTCACTCTATACTTCACAGGATCGAGCACGAGCTTTCCAACAGTCAAAACATTAGACTTCACTTCACCCGGTCGGCGCATTACTGCGCGAATGCGAGCGGACAATTCGCGCAAGCTAAAAGGTTTTGTCAGGTAATCATCCGCACCACCATCAAGACCGCTCTCGCGCTCGCTAATCGTGCCTCGACCTGTCAGCATGATAATAGGCGTGGAGCCTTTCTTCATGCGATATCGCTTGAGAATTTCAATGCCAGAAACTTTCGGCAAATCCCAGTCGAGAATGATGACATCGAACGCGTCGTTTTCAACGCGATATTGTCCTTCTTCGCCATCGTGGGATACGACGATGTTGTGATGTTCGGACGACAACCACTCTTCAATTGTGGTCGCTTGATCCTTATCGTCTTCAACCAGAAGTATTCTCGCCATGTGCTTAGGATATCAGAGGGCGGATCTTTCTCCTAGCGCTTCAACGTGATCTCAGTAGGCTCAACAGTGCATGGAATTGCAATCAGCGCTTCCAGAGCTACGGAGCGAGAAATGGACTCACGCCTGTATTCGATAATTCGCAGCGGAATATAGACAAAGAAGGCTGTCGCCCATGCCTGTAACGCGCAAATTCCTACGTGCAATGACTCTGTGCCAGGAATCGCGCCTGACGTCATCACGCCAACCGTAATGCCACAGAACATCGCAATCGTCGCAGCCCATTTGAATTTTGGCAGCTCGTCCAATTCGGGCACACGGCCAAAGCAATCAGGATCTCTCGAAAACACTCTACGCATCAAAAACCATTCCGCCAAAACGACCAAGGTGGGAGTTGGAACGATGACGCAGTTAAGGGAAGCAATGGATTCTAGCGATTTCGCAGCGCCGGAAATTGACAGCCAGGCAGCCATTGCAGCGCCGAGCGTGGCGAGCACAGCAACCCAACCTTTGTGATTCCAGCGCTTTAGATTCTCACAAGCACTTACCGAGCCAAACAAGTTTGAATCATTGGCGGCAAAGTAGGACGCTCCGATTACGATAGCTCCAAGAATTGCCAAGCCGCCGAACGAATAATCATTCATATAGCTTGTCGCTGCGCCATAATCCGAGATGCCAGTGAGCTTCGCGAGGATGAAGCCTGTGCATGGAAAAATAACTTGACCAATGCCCAGAGCCACTACAAATGGTATCGCGCAGTTTCTTACCTTTGGTTTGCTAAACCTCCAATAGTCTGCTTCGTTGCCCCATACTGCAAAGCCGATGATGAATGTGGAAATCGTTGTCAGCGCACAAGCAAAAGACTTGTGCGTCACATCCGCGAAAAGGCTTGGCGGGCAAGCCGGCACGGTTTTGATACACGTGTAGGTGACCCAAAGAATGAGCACTGGTGCTGCAAAGAATCGCGCAAAGTTAGCTACACCTTTGAAGCCAAAGAAGTTGTTCGCCGCCATGAGAAAGGCGAACGCGACTGACAAAACCATCAACGGGGCCTTCCAATGGAAGAGACCCTCGAGCCCATCCGCTAGAAAGAGCGCTGCCAATCCGTACCAGGCAACGAAAATCGCAACCAGGTTGAACGCCACAATTTTGGAACCCCACCGCCCGAATATGCTGCGGCTCAATGCGGCGTAGCTCAGTCCACTAACGGCGCCCAACTGGCTCGCAGGAATCGCATACGCCATCAGAATTGCGCAACTCAGCACAGTGCACAGAAGGACCTGTGTAAAGGTGAATCCTTGTTTGCACCATTCAAATCCAACCAGCACAGCCGGAAACGCTGTGACCATAGTGATCCACAGCAAACCCATCGTTACTGGTCCACGCCTTTCGCTCTGCGGAATCGCAGAAAAAGGATGCTCGTGTTCGTCGTGTGGGTCTAAAGGCTTGGCTTGAGTTTTTGGAGATGCCGCCAGTTTCGTCCTCTCCGTACCGGATTTGTGGGTACGGGGGCTTTTCGAAATCGTTGAGGTCACTAACTTTCCTCTCTTGGTAGTCCAGCAGGGTTGCCAAGCAGATCTAATTAGCTAGTAGTACAGGCTTTCTGAGAAAAACACAATCTGGTTTTTCTCCCATTTCCCGCCTTCACTGGGAAAACTACGAGTACTTAATTCGAAATATCGGGCTATCCACTAAACTCTTGACTGGCTATTGTAATGGCTTCACAAAGTTGGTTAGGGACACGTAAATGCAGGACTCCGCGTCTACAGACGCGAATACTTCCGATAAGCAAAAGAAAGGCATCTTTCTTCTAGTGCTTTCCAGCTTCACGTGCTGGCTGGTGGTAAGCATTGTCGGTCTTAACTGGGTCATACAATCCGTCAAGCCGCTTCAATATATAAAGACCACGCGCTATGTTCCGCTGGAGCAAAACCCTTTGGTGAGCAAGCTTCCGGCATTTTTCGATGCAAAAGAGCGCCCGGAATTGCTCGTCCTGGGCTCATCCCTTCCGATGGAAGCGATTGCACGCTATGACGCGGAATACACCGGTAGCTTCAACGAGAAAAGCCTCAACGAAGTCCGCCAATACACTGGCGCAAAGTATCTCGAGCATTTGATTGAGCAAAAAAACGGTACAAAACTCTCTGCTTTCAATTTGACTTGCGTCGCGTGCATGGCGTCAGATGCTGAATTGATTTTGCGCCGCGCCATCGATGCAGGGCGCTCACCTAAGATCGTTATCTTCGGAATGGGTCCTAGAGACTTCATCGACAACGTAGCACCACCGACAGGTAAGAGCCCTGTTTGCCAGCTTCTCAGCAATCGCACCACATTGCCGGAGATCTTTTCGGAGGTGCGCACTCTGGATGAAACCCGCGATCTCTTGCTGGGACAACTAGTTTATTTGTACAAAGTTCGCACCGATTACAAAACCATGCTAACCGGCTGGGCATGTGATTTGTTGGCGCATCCTGCAGATTTATACGAATCAAATCAGCTTGCAAAACTGAGTAAAAAGGCTGCTGAAGAAAAAGGAATTGCTGTTGCTGCGAGCCCAGCACAGGATCAAACAGCGGCATCTGAAATTAAAACCAGAGAAGTGTGCAAGATTGATCAAGAAAACGATCAAAGTTCTACAGAACAGAAACGCGCTCAATTTGCCGATCTTCCGGAATGGAGAGAGCGATATTTACCGGCGAATGTTGATCGATTTGAAAAAGAAAAAGCAAGTTTTCAAAAGATGCTAGATACTTGCAAGAAGAAAGGCATTCGCATGATCGTAGTGAACATGCCGATCACAAACGAAAACAAAGAGATCATTCCGAGAAAACTTTTCGAACGTTATCAGAACGAAGTATGCACTATGCCTGCGCAATACGGCGACGAGATGCTAGATCTCGATGGCAGTGGTGCATTTCAACTTAGCGACTTCTACGACTCCGCACACGTCAACGCGCAAGGCGGCAAGAAGGTCCAAGACCTTATGGTTTCGTCAGCGAAAACCTTGTCTCTGTAGGGACGACGCATGGCGTCGCCCGGTCCTCAATCTTTTTCAGCGAGTCTTAGCTGTTTCGCTTTTTCAAGATCACGCTTAGCTAAGTCGGGCTTCTTCAGCTTGTTATATGTTTCTGCGCGCTTCTCAAAAGCCTCTGTGTAACTCGCATATGTACCAATTGCTGAGGTGAAGTCAGTTAAAGCCAGTTCGTATTTTCCGAGCGCCAAGTATGCCTCACCTCGAGAAAAATAGGGATGTCCTCTTTTCGAGTTTAGCTGGATTGATTTGGTACAGTCGGCTATCGCTTTCTTGTAATCTTGGTTGCGCACTTCTGCACATCCAAGAGCACAGAAATTGAGCGCATCTTTCGGTTCTAGCTCAACGGCCTTAGACAGGTCGATGATGGACTTCGCATACTGTTTCTCATCTCGGAACAATAGCCCGCGCGAAAAATATACATCTGGACACTTCGGATTAATTTTAACGGCCATGTCATACTCAGCAAGCGCAGCCTTGTGGTCACCCATTTCGCTGACAATCGACGCATGTTTGCACAAAGCAGCTAAATACTTAGGTGACAGTTTCAAAGCCTTCTCACTTGCTAATTTGGCTCCATTCAAATCTTTCATGCTTGCCTTAGCGCACGCAAGCTGATACCAAGCCGTGGCATTTTTTGGATTTTTCGTGAGCACTTGATTGCAGTCTGCTATTGCTTCTTTGAAAAAACCATTTTGTTTATAAACGAATGCTCGATCCAAAAGCACAATATTTGAGTTCGGAGCAAGTTTTACTGCCTTGTTTAGATCACGAATGCCTGCCGAGTACTCTTCTATCTCTGAATAGCATACTCCACGTCGCCGAAGCGCATAAACATTTGATTCATCGAACTCCAGCGCAGTGCTGTACTTTGAAATTGCTTCCCCATATTTTTGTTGTAGTTCAAACGCTGTTCCCCAAGCCGCAAAATTTGCAGTGAAACTTGGTGCAATCGTTGCGACCGATTCAAACTCTTTAAGTGCAAGCTCCACTTTGCCTGTCCGACTGTGACAGTAGGCGAGATGCCCAAGGATTAAAGGGGAGTGTTGATTGTTTTTACTTAGTTTTGTAAGTATGGCTTCAGCGTCTTTCCAATTTTCACGATTTAAAAGAACATATGCTCGACTTAGCAAATCAATCTCAGCTGTTTCCAATTCAGTGGTTTTCAGAACCAAGTCTTCCTGTCGTTTGGCGCCAGTGTAATCATCCAGATATGAAAAAGCACGTGCTCTAAGGTATAGAACATATGGAGTTTTTGCGAATTCCGTCAGCCTTAAGAAGAGTTTGAGGTCCATTTTTCCAGATTCGACCTTGCCAATGTCGCTCAGAAGGACGCCTCTTAAATACAGAGCCAGAGCATAGTTTGGACGAAACAAAAGGGCCCAGTTGCAGAATGTAATTGCGTTTTCAACTCTGCCTTTATACGATTCCAAACGCGCCTGAACAACAATTGCTTCGACATCGGTTGTATGCTTTCGCATTCGTTCATAACATTCAAAATCAACATCTCGCCAATCTCCGACCTCAAGTTTTTGAGTCAAACTCAATGAACTCTGCGTCTGGTTTACAGCACCCAAATCACCAGAAGCACACACAAAAAATGTTGCGAGAACAAACGACGACTTCTTAAGGGTCTTTAAAAAGCGCAGGGTCATAGCGATCGCCTCTGACTATTTCTTCTAGGTTAGTTATGCCCAGAAGTGCAGGAAAAGCACAAAGAGAACGCGTGCAAAAAGCCTCCACGCAATTAAAAGGGCGTGTGCAACACGCCCCCACGACACAAGAACTGGGCGCATGCAATGCGCCCCACGCCATAAAGCGGTCTACGCATGGCGTAGACCCTACCTTATTCGAGGTCTTTCATCGTTTTGTCTTCGGCAGATTCTTTCGGTCTCGTAGGTTGTTCTACGGGATCAGGAGAAACCTGCGGTAAAGACGTCGCAGGCGCGGGAGCCGGAGCAGGCGATGGTTCTGGTTTTGGACGTACACGGCTCAAGGTGCTTGCGCCATTATCATCGGAAGAATCAGGCGTAGATTTCGTTTTCTCACCGAGGCGATACGACTTGTAGAGTTTGCCGTCGAGATAGACCTTAAACTCGTTGGTGCCGTTCATCCTCACTGATGTTCCGGCAACAAAGTCGATGCTCTTCGAATCGCGTCCCTGAAGTGGCTGCACAAACTCGTCGACGACTTTCTGATCGCGAGTCCAGAGCACGCGTTTGGAAACGGTGTCTACAAGCTCAACTTTAACGTTGAGCGAGTTGATTGGTTCGTCTCCGGGATTCCAAATTTCACCACTGATTTTAGGCAAGCCGCCTTCCAAACCGACGTTCACTCCACGCAAAGTGACTGACGGAAGAGCATTGGAAGGGTCCATGTTCTTCGCTTGCTGCAAATATCCATAACCAGCATCTGTGTCTCCGGCATCGAGCAATTCTTTGCCACGGCGCGTCAGAAGCGCGGCAAGCTTACGTTCATAAACCGGATTGTGCGTCGAATATTTGATCGCCAATCGCATTTGATCAATTGCCAGATCAAGTTTCTCGTTCTTTTCATAGAGGTCCGATGCCATCTCGTAATTCTTCGCGTTCTGCGCGATTGCATTGAGTTTGCTCAAATAGCTAAGTGCTTTTTGATCGTCATTTTTAGAAGCGAAACTTGATGCCATCTTCTGATAAATGGTTGCCAGACGCGCTTCGGATTCGCTAAAGCGCGAACCTTCACGCAAGTCGCGAACTTCTTCCCAGCAACGCAGTGCCAGATCCAACTTGCCGGTCCGTAATGCCTCATCACCATACATCGCATCAAGATCAGCAAGTTCAGCTTTCTTTCCTGGAATATTATTCTTCGCAAGCGGACGAAGCAGATCCAGCGCCTTTTCGTACTTGCCGCGCTGACGATAATAATTAGCGAGATCGGAGGCCAACTGCGGTTCTTCAACAACGCCCGAACCTAATTGTTGAGCCTGACTGATCGCATCGTGCGCTTTGTCGACCTGATCGACACCAACATAAGCGCGGGCAAGGGCAAGAAAAACACGCGGATCTTTAGTGCGCAACGCAGCAGCTTGCTCCAAAGTGCTCACTGCAAAAGCATACTGCCCATTCGCAAGCTCCTTCTTGCCTTTAGTGAAAAGCCTTTCGTCATCGGGCGTTTTTGTCAAAAAGAAAATTGTCGCGCCGGCAGAAACGAGAAGAACAGTGACTGCCGTGAGTGCACCGACCATCGTAGGCAAGCGGCTTTGAATACTGATTCCAAGCTTCTTCGAGCGTCTTTGATGAGGGTGTTTAGCCTCTTCATACGCCAGCTCATCCGGTTCAGAATTAGCACGATTACGTGGATGTTCCATCGTATTGACGGCGGCACCAGCAACCGCATCGTCGCCGAAGTTATCGTTGCCGCCTTCTTTGAAAGACGCTCCACAAGAGACGCAACGCTCATATTGATTTGGGTGATAAAGACCGCAGCCGGGACACTTCATAGTTTGGTTCCATAGAAAAACTGCGCGGAGGTCAATTGTCAGCTTGCGCTGTACACAATCAAACGCATCCGCGCAGTCTTAACTAGTGAATAGGTGCAAATGACTTGCATGCCTCGTTAGGGAGATGCTACTCCCAGATTAGCGCATGTCAGGTCTACTTGATTTCTATCTTGGCGCCAGCAGCTTCCAGCTTTTCTTTCATCTGGTCTGCTTCTTCCTTCTTGACCTTTTCCTTCAAAGGCTTCGGAGCGGCATCAACGAGGTCCTTAGCTTCTTTCAAGCCGAGGCCGGTGAGTTCGCGTACGAGCTTGAGAACTTCGATCTTCTTGTCGCCGACGGAAGTAAGAACAACGTCAAATTCGGTCTTCTCTTCTGCAGCAGCAGCGCCACCGCCAGCAGCCGGACCGGCAGCAGCGAAAGCAACGGGAGCAGCAGCAGTTACGCCGAACTTCTCTTCCATTTTCTTCTTCAGATCAGCAGCTTCCAAAAGTGTGAGCGATCCGATTTGTTCCAACAGATCGTCTACGGAAAGTTTCGTAGCCATTTTTAAATTACTCCTCTAACTTATGTCTTCAGCAGTGAATAGTTCAGAACCCAATGCCTATGCGGCGTTGTTATTCTTCTTAGCGACTTCTTCAGCCAAAACAGCGATGTCGCGAATAACGGCTTCGAGGAGTCCGGCAATGCCTCTGGCGCCGGAATCGAGTCCACCCATAATCGATGACAACAATTGTTCTTTGCTGGGCAAATCAGCGAGACCCTTAACTTCGTCAGAAGTAAGAGCATTGCCTTCAATCACGCCGCCGCGTACCTCACCCTTTTTGAGGGCTTTGAGATAGTCGACAACTGTTTTCGCAGGTGCAGCCGGATCGTCGTAACCAATAATGATTGCGGACGGACCCTTTGCCAATTTCTCGATTGCTGCGAACTCACTAGTATCGGTTGCGATCTTAATGAGGGTGTTCTTAGCAATACGGCACTTGGCGTTGCTCGAATCGAGCTTTCTGCGAAATGCGGTGATTTCTGCAACTGTCAAACCGCTCAAGTCGGTGACAATCGCGACTTTGCCGTCTTTGAAGAACTCTTTGAGTTCTCCGACGATTTCCTGCTTGCGTGCCTTGGTGGCCATTAGCGCCTCCTTATTCGATCCATCTGGTCTGCTAAGAACCAGAAGGACAAGTGCAACGCAACTTCTTGAAACTCCCCAGAAAAGAAAAAATCCCAGGGATATTTCCGCGGGATCACAAGCAGAGGGTATTCCCCCTGTATCGAAAAACGCTCGGGGCTAACCGTGCGCTATGTCGAATTGTGACCTCAAGCCGGCTCTAGATACGCTAATATCCAGTGATTAAGCCCCGCTCACGCAAGGGCACCGTGCTGTCTGCGGTCTAATCGCAAAGTGCGAAGGTAGATTCTTCCAATAATATGGTTATTGGTCAAGCGTTCTGCCGCTCAATGAGCCAAACTGTAAGTGTTTCTTAATAGATTGAGGCAACTATGCAAGTTTTCGAAAAACACGTTTTTGTATGCGTTTCGGGCAAAACCTGTCCCGGCTCCGGCTCAATTGAAGTTTGCGATTTATTGAGAAAGGAAATCTCCGAGCGCGGGCTAAAAAAGCAAATCCGCATTAATAAAGCAGGCTGTTTCGACCAGTGCGGACATGGCGCAGTGATGGTCGTCTATCCCGAGTCTGTCTGGTACGCACACGTCACACCAGACGATGTAAAAGAAATCGTTGAGTCACACCTAATCGGAGGGCAGCCCGTAGAACGCCTCCTATACGACGGCTCCGGGCGTATAGTCTGATTCGATTATTCGGTGACATATAAAAGAGCCGATGGGAGGCGCCCTCATGACAGATAGTCTAAACGAGGCTGCAAGCCACTCCCACCGACTAACTTGATAATACCCCAGTAATCACGTTTCAAACTGTTATGGCTGCAAAAAATCCAAATTTGGTATGACGTCCGTCAGGCCTACGTTTGCGCGGGTAAACACCTTATCGAATTGAGCGCACGCCAATTTTATCGAGGGTACCAGCGACCGAGCTTTCAATTGTTGAATCCTCTTTTCATCCAGCGACCGGACTTGCCTGACCAGCTCCGGGCGCCTCTTCAATATGGCCAGTAACATGTACAGAGACTTCGAGCGATCCTCATGTGACGGGCGCGCCAGGTCACGGCTATAAACATCCACCATATCGGCAAATGGAAAGTCATCAGGCAATAAAGGCAAACTCTTAAAAAGATAACGCGTGACAGTAGTGCGCACTTTCAAGTCAACGTCGTCCACGGCTGGAAGCAAGCGCGCAGCCGTATCTGGAACATTACCAGCCCAGCTTAAAAGTTCGGCCGCGCATAGGCGCCGAACATTATTAGGGTCATGATCAATCAGGTAGATCAACTCGTCACGCATCGGCTCGCAATGCCGAATCAGCTCCCGCACAATCTGATTGCAAGGCTCGTCTGAATAATATTTGACCCCGTCACGAAATTCTTCGCTCACAGGGCGCCCTTCTGCTTCAAGAGAATCCATCCTCTCATGCAGTTTTTGCAAAAGCATAACGGGCTCTTCACTGCGAAAGTTAACTTGATGCGGCTCTTGCAGAATACGACAAGGCATCTCGTTTTCGTCACCTAAAATATCAACGGAGACATAAATATCTGAACCATCACCGGTGACAATTTGAACATTCGCGTCCATGCGTCGCGCCTTCAATTCGCGCTTTAGACGCGCCACCCCCGAGACTGCTGATTTATATGACGAACCATTGTGCAAGCCGAGAAATTTCTCGACTTCCTCTCTCGACATTTGCGGCGAACCATAAAACTCCAAACCTGCATAGGCGCCGCTCTCGTTGTAGCCATGCGCCGTTAGCGTGTTGAAGAACAAAGAAAAACTAAGACACGCAAAAGAAAGTGCATAAAATTTTGAATTAAGTTTCACCACCAATGGTGCCCTCTCCTGTTACCGTCTCGAACGTTTGAACGAACGCTCTTCATAAGGTTTTTTCTCACGAATCGCTCTTATTCGCTCCTTCAAATTCTTTGCCTCGACATTGCGTTTTGCGCGTTGCATAACGTCTGCATATGCTTCCAAAATCGGGATAATCGCATCGTCAGACTTCCCGAATTCTTGCTCGGCGATATTCAAAGCTTTTCTTGCCGCCGCGATTGCCTCGTCGTTTCTGCCTGACAAAGAATAGTTTTTCATCAGCGCCATCAGGTCGTCGAGCACGTACTCGTTGCCCGAGGTGCGCACAGACACCTCAAGGTCGCCGGTTTCCAGGCGCCTTTTCTTGGTTATGACGCCTTCTTCGCCATAGAGAACATTGCGAGCGACGAGCGCCAGCGATATGACAACGGCTATTGCGATTCCGAGTAAAAGCGTGGGGTCCATAAAAACTAGATTATTCGCCGAAAACGCGCCAGTAGCCTGGTAAGGGCGTCACCCTCCATCGCCCATACAATATACCCTTTACACTTGAAGACGCTAAGCAGGCTCGTTCTCTATAATTGGACCTTCGTTGTCGTCCTATAAAGAAATGAATTATGCCTGACTACCTGCTGGAAATTGGAACTGAAGAACTGCCCGCCGGCCAAATCAATGAGGCGCAGGCAAAGCTGGAACAGCTGATGGGGGACTCGCTTAAGTCCCACAATTTGGCTTTTGACAGCGTCAAAGCAATGTCGACCCCCCGGCGGCTGGTCGTCATGGTCAAGAACGTTCAAGCCAAGCAGGAAACGACCACCAATCGCGTCAAAGGTCCAAAAGTTCAGCAAGCTTTCGGTGCAGATGGCAAACCGACGCCTCAAGCCACTGGTTTTGCAGGCAAGCACGGCTTAACAGTGGAACAGTTGGAGCGAGAGGAAGTTGGGGGCGCCGAACACCTTTTTGCCAATGTGACGGTTGTAGGAAAGACTGCACAAGCAGTGTTTCAAGAAATAGCGCCGGGCTTGGTCGGGCAATTGCCGTTTGAGCGACCGATGGTCTGGGGTTCTAACACAATGAAGTTCTCAAGACCGATCAGGTGGATCGTGTCGTTGTTGGACGATGAAGTAGTCGAGTTTCAACTGGAAGGGCTCAAGTCCGGACGTATTACGCAAGGACATCGCATCCTATCGCCCGGCGACATCAACTTGAAGAACCCCTCGGAGTACAGCGATAAGCTGAAAAACGCCAAGGTAATCGTCGATCCAGCCGAGCGCCGCAAGGCAATTGAAGCCGGAGTGCTCGATCGAGCCAAAGAATTGGGTGGTGATGCGCGCCAGTTGGGCGGCTCGCTTTTGGATGAAGTCGTCAATTTGACCGAATGGCCGCATCCTGTGGTCGGTGAATTTGGAAAAGAGTATTTGGAGCTACCGGACACTTTGATCGAGACGATCATGGTGCACCATCAGCGATACTTCCCCATTGAGAAGAAAACGAAAAACGGCGACGACAACAATTTGCTGCCGTACTTCATAACAATCTCCAACAATGACAGAAAAGAAGCTCAAGCCTCGATTAAGCAAGGCAACGAGCGCGTTATCAAAGCACGTCTGGCAGACGGCAAATTCTTTTACTTCGATGATCAAAAGACAAAACTGTCCGATCGCAAAGAAGCTCTCGACCAGCTCACTTTCCAGGAAGGTCTGGGAAGCTACGGTGAAAAGGTCGATCGCCTGATAATGCTAGCCGGACAGATCGTAGACACGCTTGCTCTGGATAGCAACGTTAAGATGTGCCTGGAGCGGACCGCCAAATTGTGCAAGCTTGACCTGGTCAGTAACCTTGTTCGCGAGTTGCCGGAGTTGCAAGGTTATGTCGGATCTTGGTACGCGAAAAAAGAAGGCGAACCGCCGGAAATCGTCACCGCCATCTCTTCGCATTACGCTCCAAGACACACTGACGATGGCATTCCAAAAGATTCAGTCGGACAGCTCGTTTCGGCAATCGATAAATTGGACAACGTTGTTGGGTTGTTTGCACTCGGAAAGAAACCGTCCGGTTCAAGCGATCCGTATGCGTTGCGAAGACAAGCTCAGGGCCTCGTAGATATCCTTGTGCATGGACTTTCCGAGAAAGCACTCTCGGTATCCGCACTTGTTGAAAAGTTGCTCGATGAGTTTGAACCTAAACTGAAAAACTCCAAGCGTGGGTTCAAACGCGAAGAGATTCGTGCTGAAGTCAACGATTTCATTGTTCAAAGATTGAAGGCAAGATTGCTCGAAGGCGGCAGAAGCAGAGAGATTATCGATGCTGTGCTTTCAATAAAAGATCCGCTTGTTGATGTGAGCGATGTTTTGAAGCGCCTGGCACTGATCGAATCGCTGGCAAAAACCGAAGAGGGCCTGGCGCTGTTCAGAGTTGGAAATCGCATTGGTCGTATCTTGCAAGGACCGGCTGGTGATGAGGTTTCTGAATCACTCTTCAGCGAAGATGCCGAGAAGAAATTGTGGGCGAAGTTTTCAAAGGAAGTCGAAGAAGTAATCGCTAAAGAAAAAATTGCAGACAACGAGAAGGCGTTAAAACTGCTGGCAAAAGTGACACCAGAAATTGACGGATTCTTCGAAAAAGTCATGGTGAATGATGAGGACGAGAAGAAGCGAGCTAATCGAAGAGCGCTCCTCAACCGGATTTACAAGCACTTCGCAGCGGTCGCAGACTTTCCAAAACTGCAACCAATAATTCCGGGTGACAAGGTTAACCTAGAAAGTTGACTGGCAAAATTGTTTCGCAAAAAAAATGGCAAACAATTTTCAATTCGGATTGAATGGAAATCGACAGCAATCAGGAATGGTTTAGATGGTAAGCAACCGAAAGAAGAAAGAAACACGCAAAACGGCTATGGTTCTTGCGATTTCGCTCTTAATGGTTTTGTCCAGCATCTCCGCAAATTTGTCGACAGGCTCGCCTGCCGAAGCGCGGACGTTGTTGCCTGAGGCAGTTCTTAAAAAACCGGTGCCCGTTGTCGAGGATTCCGTGAGCACTTATGTGCCTTCGTCTGTCGCGCCCGGCAACGGCATTGCCGTCAATATCATCTTTCCTGAGAAAGTGAGATATAAAGCCGGCGCACCGATTGCGATTGTCGTCAGCGGCAACGAATCAACAAGTTTGTCCATGTCCATGCACGCAGCCAATTGCGGTATCGCGGAAGTACGCTTTGCTTATCCGGGCTGTGGAATTCGCCAATTCCATTCCGACGGAATATTCGACAATTTTGGCGAGAGCTGCAGCACAGCTCTCAAGGATGTCATCCTCTTTATGAGAGGTGAGACTAACGATTACAAAGGTCGCTCGGTCAAAGATCTAATTCCTGTAAAACTCGACCAGAGCGTCCTTGGCTTAGTAGCCTGGGAGACCGGCGCCAACCTTGCACTCGTCACGCTGGCAAAGCATCAAGAAAAAATACCATTCGTGTCGTATCTCGCTTTCTTTGAAGGCGCCGCCGGCTGCATGTTTGCACCAGACAATCTGGGCACCGTCAAAGATATGTTTTTGAACCGACATTACAGAGAAGGCAGCGCCGCTGCCGGTCAAATTCTGGTCGACTATCGCAAACTCATGTATGTGCAAAACGCTCGCAGACACCCAGGCGTTGCGAAAAAGCGCGGAGAGACAGAATTGAAAGGGGTTCTCTACTTCGATGAGAACAACAACAAAACCTGGGATGAAGCTTCAGAATTCGCTCTAAATTTTGCCAGCGAAGTCGGATTGGATAAACAGATTTACGCGCCACCCATTGTAGAAGCCTTGATCAGACACAAAGTTTTTGAAAGAACGATGGGCGGAGCAGGTGCAAAACCAGCAGCCGCGGCTAATCAAAAAGGTGATGGGCAAAAAGGTGATGGGCAAAAGCCAGATGGGCAAAAGCCAGACGGGCAAAGGTCTGACGGAGCAAAAGGCGAAGAGCAAAAATCGGTAACAGCAAAAGGCTCACCAATCAAAAGGTTCTTTGCAAAACCGGACGCAAAGAAATCCGAGCCCCAGGCGACCGCCGACGCAGAAGCAGATAAAAAGCCAAAGAAGCCTCTTTCGCAAAAGGAGCAGGACGCCGCGATTGCCAAAATGCTCACGGAAAAACTCTTTGGAGTGCAAGACGAAGAGAAAAAGATTCTCTCCGAGAAAATCAAAAACCGCCTTGCGACCTGCAAAACCTTCGAAGAAGCTCAGCAAGTAATCAACAACTGGAAAGTCGACAGAACAAAATGGCCGACCACTATCGCCAAAATGCCGACCAGCAAAGCCTATTTTGAGGCCAGAGACGGCGCTATCTACATCAAAGACGTGGTCGCTGGTTATCCGAAAATGCTGTTCGGTCTTTTCGGTGCTCGCGTCGCACACACTCAGAGGCAGCCGGATCACCCGCATATAGCCTACCTCTACAATAAGCTTTTCGAGTGCAAGCCCAAATGGTTGCGCTTGAATCCTGAGCCTGTTTACGTTTCTACGATTTGCAAGATGAACATCAACAATTTCTCTTCAAACAAACCCAACTCATCGCTCGATGCCGCAAACATTGTTGAGCACCTGGCGCCCCTCGGTTTGGTTCCGGAATATGCATATATGGACGCGCTCGTAGCCGAACTATCCGACCGCGCAAAATCGGGCAACTTCAAATCACCGCTTGCCACAATGCTTTCCGACTACACGCCGATACCTGATCCCCGAAAAGTAGAGCCAAAGCCGGAGACTAAATCCGCCGAAGGCAGTCAGGGCGGCAGCACGAAGGAGGCAGGTAGCGAAAAATCCGGAGCCGAGAAGTCGGGAACAGAGAAGCCCGCGACTGAAAGCAAGACAGGCTCTAAGGCGTCACCTTAGACGGCTAGCGCGGAAGGCGCCGCATATTCATGTTAGGATTAGGATGCAGTTAATCACGAGCAAAGAGGACAGCCAATGTTCAACGTAGGTCCCGGCGAAATTATGATTGTCGGAGTTCTGGCACTCGTGCTGTTTGGCCCCAAGAAGCTGCCGGAGCTCGGCAAGGCGCTTGGACAGGGACTGGGCAATTTCAAGAAGAGTTTGACCGATGCTCAGTCTGAATTGAAGACGGCCTTGGAAGTCGAAGAAAAGCAGTCTACTCAGGAAGACAGCGCTAAGCCGCAAGCCTGATATTCGTGTCTGTGTAGGGGAGCCGCATGCGGCTCCATATTCAGGGCGGCATGTATGTCGCCCCTACGATGCGTAGAGCAAGATCGCAACGTGAAACCTAATGCCTAGAAAACAAGCAAACACCAACAACGGACCCGAGGACGGTACGAAAGACAGTCGTCCTAAAAAGGCTAAGAAAAGTGGCGTTGAAAGCGTCACAGTCGCAGAGCCGACCGAAGCCGGGGCAGGCTCGGGAGCAGGCAAAAATATGGAGTCGCGCATCGCCAAAGAAGGCGAGTTTCGCGTGCAGTACCAGAAAGAGCTGCCCAAGGCGCCGGACAACCCGAGAATTCAATTCGAAGTAGTATCCAGCTTCACACCGGCAGGCGACCAGCCAAAGGCGATTGAAGCGCTTAAGGCCGGCATCGAGCGAAACGAGCGATTTCAGACCCTTTTGGGTGTGACCGGCTCCGGTAAGACAATGACAATGGCGCAAGTGATTAAGGAAACGCAGATGCCTGCGTTGGTCCTTGCGCACAACAAAACGCTTGCCGCCCAGCTAACTAACGAAATGCGCGAGTTTTTCCCAAACAACGCGGTCGAGTACTTCATCAGTTATTACGACTACTATCAGCCTGAATCGTACATTCCTTCTACCGATACTTTCATTGAGAAGGAAGCCAGCATCAACGATGAAATCGATCGTCTGCGCCACTCCACCACGCGGTCACTATGGGAGCGTAATGACGTAGTCGTCGTTGGTTCTGTCAGCTGCATATATGGTCTTGGTGTTCCTGAGCGATATTTGTCGGCTGCAATTGAATTGAAGATCGGTCAAATCATTGATAGACACGAGCTTTTGACCGCGCTTGTGAATATTCACTATGCTCGCAACGACATGGTTGTCGAACGCTCGCGTTTTCGCGCACGCGGCGACGTCATAGAAATCTACCCATCATATGAAGAGCGCATCTTGCGCGTCGAACTTTTCGGCGATGAGATAGAACGGCTCGCCATCGTGAATCCAGTCACTGGTGAAATTGAGGAGCTGGCAGATATCGCCAGGATTTATCCTGCAAAACACTATGTTGCCGATGAGCAAGAGTTGGAAAGATCGATCGAACAGATTGAACAAGAACTTGCCGACCGGCTTGAAGAGCTGGGTTCGCAAGGCAAACTTCTGGAAGCGCAAAGATTGAAACAGCGCACGCGTTTCGACATCGAGATGCTCAAAGAAGTTGGATATTGCAACGGTATCGAAAACTATTCACGTGTACTGGAAGGAAGAGCTCCTGGTATGCCGCCTCAGACGTTAGTGGATTATTTCGTACGGAAGTTCGGTCGAGATGGTTTTCTAACCTTTATAGATGAATCGCATGTCACCTTGCCGCAGCTGCAGGGAATGTACGGTGGCGATCGTTCGCGTAAAGACACGCTGATTGAGTATGGTTTCCGCCTGCCCTGCGCGCGCGACAATCGTCCTTTAACATACGATGAGTTCTTCTCAAAAGTCGGAAAAGTCGTATTCGTTTCTGCAACACCCGGTGACAACGAACTGAAAATCAGCAGTCAGGTCGTTGAGCAGATTATTCGTCCAACCGGACTTGTAGACCCTGAAATTCACGTTCGACCAATCGAAGGTCAGATTGATGACCTCATTAGTGAGATCAAGACGCGCACAGCAAGACAAGAAAGAGTGCTTGTTACGACCTTGACCAAACGCATGGCCGAGGACCTCACTGAATACCTGCAAGAGCTGGGAATCAAAGTACGCTGGCTGCACAGCGATGTGAAAGCTCTTGAGCGCATCGAGCTTTTGCGTGATTTGAGACTTGGTGAATTCGATGTTCTTGTAGGCGTCAACCTATTAAGAGAAGGGCTAGACCTTCCTGAAGTGAGCCTTGTCGTAATTATGGAAGCCGACAAAGAGGGTTTTTTGCGGGCTGAGCGATCGCTTGTACAGACGATCGGACGGGCAGCGAGAAACGCAGCCGGTCAGGTGATCATGTATGCCGATCGCATGACTGATTCCATGTCTAAAGCAATTGGAGAAACGGAACGCCGCCGCGCCTTGCAGCAAGCGTTCAACGACAAGCACGGCATCGTTCCGCAAACGATTATGAAACATGTGTCGAATCCTATATTGGAAGCTCTGCGCGGCAGACCAGAGGAATCAGACGAACTTTCAATTGGAGAGATGCTCTTCCTCGAGGGTGGGGAAACCCGCAGAGAAACAGCCGGTAGCAAGCAAAGAGCGATACCTGGTCTGATTAAGAAGTTGGAGAAGGAAATGAAGCAAGCCGCCAAGAATCTGGATTTCGAGCGCGCTGTTGAACTGCGAGATCAGTTAAAAGTATTGCAGGAACGTTCGCTCAAAAACCGAAAACCGTAACCCTTTGTCGCTTTTCAGACTCGAGCGTTTTGTTTCGAATGCCTTAAACTCCGTTAACAAGACGCGCACAAGTTCAATTCCGCACTTATACTGCAGTTAGGCGTTGCCAAGCAACCGTTATTTCTTGGCGCCCGGCGACCTCTTGACGTCCTCCGTTCAGAACGCCACAAACAAACGCCTGTGTACGCCCGGTCTGGCGCTGCGCGTACGAAATAAAAATGGTACGGAAACCCTCCGCACCATATAAGAAGGAATCTGGATGACTCTTCCTAACTGACCCGCCCTGCCTTTGAGCACTGTGACATATATGTCGGTCACAACATGATTGCGTGGAATTGTTAGGGAACTATTTAGAAACCACTTGAATACAAAAGACGCACCTATGATGCAAAAACGGAGTTCGCTTAGGAATTCTCTCCATCCATAACAATTGGTCCGCTTCGGGGACATTTAAAAAACCATTCGGATGGAATAAGAGCTTTCTAATCGCGGCGAACAGTCGATTTTGGTTTGCGTTGCTTACCTGCTCGAAATCGAAACCCTTATATAGAGGCAGTTATGGCGAAAAAGTCCCCGGATAGCGAAAAAGTTATGGGCGGTGCACTCGTAGAAGACGAGAACATTGCAAAAAGAAATGAACTGGAAGACCTGGATCTTATGGATGATGGCGATCAATTCACCATCATTGATGACGAAGAAGATCCGTTGGCGGATGATGACGACACTCCAGTAGAACTTCCCTCCAGCAGAGAAATTGCAACCGAAGATTCGGTAAGACTGTATCTCCGTGAGATCGGTCGTATTCAACTGCTCAAGCCGGACGAAGAAATTGAACTCGCACGCAGAATTCTGCAAGGCGACATGATGGCGAAACGTAAACTCGTCCAAGCGAACCTCCGCTTAGTTGTATCCATCGCCAAGAAGTACATCGGACGCGGACTTTCCTTCCTTGATTTGATTCAAGAAGGCAACCTCGGTCTCATCCGTGCGTCAGAAAAATTCGACCACGAACGCGGCTACAAGTTCTCGACATACGCCACATGGTGGATTCGTCAAGCAATCACCCGCGCTCTGGCAGACAAGTCGCGCACAATCCGTGTGCCTGTGCACATGGTTGAAACAATCAACAAGCTGAAGAAGGTTACGCGCCAACTGGCTCAAGAACTGAATCGCAAGCCGACTGAACAAGAACTGGCTAAGTCGATGGATGTCTCTCTGGTCAAACTGCACGAAATCATCAAAGCAGCTAAAGAGCCTATTTCACTGGAAACACCAATTGGTAAGGAAGAAGATTCCCGCCTTGGCGATTTCATTGAAGACGCAGAAACTGACAGACCAGAAACCACCGTCACCCACGAACTTCTGCGCCAAGACTTGGCGAAGATGCTCAACGAACTGACACCTCGCGAGCGCGATGTGCTCCGCCTGCGTTTCGGTCTCGATGACGGCAGACAACGGACTCTGGAAGAAGTCGGACAACTGTTCGCTGTAACCCGCGAGCGTGTCAGACAGATTGAATTCAAGGCACTCAGAAAACTGAGACAGCCGGGTCGCTCCTCAAGACTGAGAGAGTACCTGTAAAAAAAACCGAGGCGCCCGAGCTACAGACAGCTCGGGCGCACTCAACTTATAGGGTTCCAGCAGGGTTCCAAAAAGAATATGGGGGTAAGATTGTGAGCTATTCTGACGATTACGCGACGACATCAACACAAAATGATGCTCAAGATGCGATAGCAGATTCGCCGGTAACGACAGAACGTGTCGTTGACACACAATCTGGTTTCCTTGTTGTCATTAAAAGATTAGAAGCCCGTCTGGCGTTGTCTGTAAAGCGCCGCATTGGCACTCCTCCATCCAGTTCAATTCTTCTAACACAAGACGAATCGCTCAAGCTGGCTCGCATTTTGTCTGATGGTCAAACTGACACTGCCGAAAGCAGCGCAGGAAATGGCAACGGCAATGGACGCAAGAAGAGCTTTGCCCGTGACATAGACAACTGGATCAACACTCTTTCATCATCGAAGGCAGAAGCAAAACCAGAGCCGGCAGCCTCGGCTAGCGAACTGGACGCCTATAATCAATTAGATCAATACGAATCTGGCGACCCCTCTCAGGAGCCTTCTCCATCATCCCGCTGGGATAAATTCATGATGGATGAGCCTACTCCAGAAGCTCGTCGTGCCGCCAGAAAACAGCGCAAGACAAAAGCAATTGCAGTTCCTCCTGGTGCAAAGAAGCTGGCACTAGCAATGGTGGCAACTTGTGTCGTAGTGGGTCTGGGCGGAGCATTGTTCGCCGTATTCAAACCGGCAGAAAAGTCAGAGCCCAAGCCAGATGTGCTCGCCGCAGCACCGTTATCCGACACCAAAGTAGACAAGTTTGCCCGCACATTCGTATCCAACATGTTGGACTTCGGGCCGTCAAGCTACCGAATGTCACAGGTTCAAGCTATGTCAGTAATGAATCCTGAGTTGCTGGACAACTACTGGCAAGAAACCAATTTCCCACTGTCGAGAAAACAGTTAGCCAGTCTGCCGCAGAATCAAACTGTTTTGATCACCAAGGTTTCGCAAGAACGAGTGAATGAGACGACAAAAGATGTCGACATTTTTGCCGAACTCGTGAGTGCAGACAACAAGATGAGCAGCCCAGTTCACCTGAAGCTGAAAGTGGCCCAAACCGCCGACAACAATCTGCAAGTGATCGAACAGAAAGATTTGACTGCCGGAACACACGAATAACTCAAAAAGTTTGAAGAGACACTTGCGCAGTCAATAATTGCCGAACTTTGAGGCGAGTGTCGTAGGCCTCACCGATTTTGCCTTGACCTTCCAAAGCCTGTGCCAGGCAATACAAGACAGACATCAACGTGATGTTGTCGTAGTCACTATGCTCCTTCGCTCGAAGGAATCCTTTGCATTGAATTTCCGCATCGGTGAAGCGCCCATCTCTCACCGATTGCTCGAATTTATCTGTATGTAAACTCATAAGCTGAGCCTCTGATTCTGGTAAAAACCAGACCGAGTGCAAATAGCCGCGTATTTATTAGGTACTCAGCCTAAAACAGGCGCACTTCCACAAACTATCTACCTTAATTTTAACAGTCAGAATGGCCGGTTATTTCGCCTGAAAAGTGTGCAACATGTAATGGGGTTACAGGCTCCCTGATTGCTGGATAATAAAGATATTTCAGCCATACATCACATATCGAAATCATATCGACTAATGAATACAACGAAGAACCTTACGAAGACTGCATTCCGTTACTTAGTCTTGGTTGGCGGCATTGTTCTAATTGGACAACACGCTGATGCCGAGAGCATTTCACTCAAAAGCAGTGAAATGAAGAAAATTACCGAGCATGTCTCGTGTGGTATACGATTTTTCGGACTGAGCTTTTTAAGTTTTGAGAATCCCTCGGAAAAAAACGGCAACAACATTGAGGGTTGGAATAAGGTGTCTGTTTGGGACGCAGGAAAGCTTGTGACAATCAGTATTTCAAACGAAGACTGGCAAGAAACAAGAGTGCGAACTACTCAGGGTTGCCTCAGCGGGCGAAGACTGTCCAGCGCGAAATTCTCATATGACATACGATCGCAAGCGAAAGCGCCATCCGGCAGTAAAGCCATCGAGAACACTGATGTCCAGCTGGTAAGCGTGACCTATTATCCAGAACGTCAAGCAAAATGATAGTCGAAGCAAATGTTCGTCATTAGCCACCTTGCAGCAATTTTGCCCAATCACGCGCAACACTGGCTGTGCTTTCTCTCAAAGCTTTCATAGCCTCGGCTCGTTTCATGATCGGCATGACTGCGTCCATGCCACCAGAACGCATACTTTTCATGCCTTCTTGCTGCAAGCCGACAATTTCTGCATCTATTGCATCCATCACAGCAAGCAGTGAAAAAGTGATCGTCTCAGCAGGGCTCTGCACTGGAGCAGCAACACCACCAGCTATCGACTGCTCTTCTGCTTTTTCAGCAACAGCATCAAACTTTAGCGGTTCTGTCTCGCTAACATCGCCACGCGAAACACGCACTAAACGAGCGAAAATCTTTTTTGACAGAGCTGAGATTTGCGAGTTTCGAAGCGGCTTTCCATCAACAGACCAGCCAGGACCTTCATTGAACATCTGAATGGCAAGCTCGACAAAAGCAGGAATTGCAGGGCGATTTTTCTCGTCCTCATAGAGAAACTTTGGCGGTATGAATGAGAAAAGAACTGATTTCGTGTCGCCTCGAACGCACATTCCCCAGACACTGTTTTGCAAAAAACCTTGATAAAAATTGCTGGGATCCTTGATGCCGTCTCCGGTTGGGCGCATGCAAGTAACAACAAAGGAGCGATTTTCTTCAGTCTGATTATATTGATAGGCATATCTGTTGAAGTCATCAAAGAGAGTATCCATCAACATAACCATGCTCAACTGGCAAAGCGGATCTTCCAGCGTCGCAGTAGCAGAAGGTGCGGAATCTACGTTTTCATTGACATTCTTCAACCACGCCATAGTTTGGTCGCCTACAAATGACGTATTCAGTGAAGAAAGAATTCTTCGGCTAAGATCTTCGGTCTGACGCCGTCTGATCTGGTTGAATACTTCACCCTGTTCTTGATTCATACGCCCCCCTGAACGCCTTCGTTCAAAAATTGGCAGAAAGATTCTCGTAGTTCCTAAATGGTTTGTTCCTCGCAAAAACGACAGAATATCTCTTGAATAGTGAAATGTTTGTAGCTGGCATTTATGCTGCAGAGATCACCCGATCGGGCGATACGAGGGGGCCTAGAACAGAGATAATCGACAATTACCCGTCGGATTAAAACCGAGCGATACATAGCATCGCTCCAACGCTCCGCATTCTAATGCTTCGCTTTCTGTCGCTGGACTTTCTATCTAACGCTGACGTGGAAAAGATGTGCGGTATAAGGAATTCCGTCTACTGTTTCCAACGACTTGAGAGCCTCACGAGCTGCATCATCACACTCTTTTCGTGTCTCAGCAGACATGGTGGCAAACTGCCCTTCAATACGACACCACCAACTCCAATGCCCTTCCAGTGTGTCGTAGAAGGTCTCAAACGTCTCCTTTATCTCCAATTTCCGATCAGCGAAAAATGGACGAAACGCTTCTTCTACTTCTTCTGCAGTCAGGCGCTGCCTTTCGGACGCCATGTCCAAGACTTGCCTGGCAGAAAGTTTTTTGAAATAGATAGGAGATATCTTTTTCAAAAAATCTTTGCCGGCATCTTTGCCAATAAAGAGCAGATCCATGTGGCCGTCGGGCTTCAATACTCTGGCGAGTTCTTGTACGGATTTATGCAAATCCTTGGTCCAGTGAAAAGCAAGGATGCTGTAGAGATGGTCTACTGAAGCCGACTTCAAGGGTAGCTCTTCAAACTTTCCATCCAGCACTTCGGCATTACTAAATGCTTTCAGTTTTTCATTAGCGCTAATGCGCAAATTTTCTGCAGGCTCTACACCAATAAATTGAACATCGACGTTGCTCGACTCGACCAAACTCGCGAGTTCCAGCCCCGGTCCGCAGCCAACCTCTACCACCAATGTTGGTTTTTCTTTGAGCTGCAATGCGCAAAATGTCCGCTCGGTGATCTTTCCCCAAAGAGAGGTGAGATTTTCACGACTTTCATACTTTGATGCCAACTTTGAATAAGTCTGAATGACTGACACAGCTATTTCTCTCCAATGCAGCTAAAAGATAGTGAATTCCTAGACTGAGGCAGTCTCCACTCGATCGTCTCCGTAGTAGTGAGAGAAATCGGCATTTCGATCGATGAAAAATCCGAATTTAGTCAAAACATTTCCATATCCCACTTCAACGAAGCGATTGCATCCGAGTTTGACCAGTGTCTTGATGCCTGTGTCCCACTTAACAGGAGCGGTAACCTGCTTTATGACTTGTTCTTTGATGCCCGCAACATCCTTGGGCAGCAATTCACCAGTAACATTATCGATTACCGGTATTTGTGGCTCTTTCCAATCACATCTGCGCAAATGCTCAGCGATCTTCAACTGTGCTTCAGACAATAGTGGGCAGTGCCACGGCCCGGCGACGGGCAGTTCCAACAAACGCTTTGGCTTTAGAACAGCCAATCTGACTAAAGCTTCCTTTATTCCTTCATGGCTGCCTGACAGCGAATACTGACCTGCGCAATTGTAATTACTTATGTAAATCTGGTGCCCTTCGGATGTGAGTTCGTTGACCACCGTCTCGACTGCGGCAAGACCTGTCCCGACAATGCCTAACATCGAGCCGGGTGTCGTCTGTAATGTCTCATCGATGATTGAAGAGCGGACTTTAATAAGTGAGACAAGATGCGCAAAATCAAAGCATCCAGCAGCATGCAATGCAGTGAATTCGCCGATGCTATAACCGGCTAAGTAATCGGGCAACATTCCTTGCACTTCGACGAATTTCAGATAAGAAAGCGCACTCGCTAACATAGTCAAAAGTGTGCTTAACGAATGACTGTTGACCAGGCAAGGATCTCGCTGCATAGCTTCCAGTGGTGCAAATCCAATGGCATCAACGATACAGGCATAGTAATCATCAAACTTCTTGTTCGGAATCAACCCATCAAGCATGTTTGGTTCATGAGCGCCATGCCCGGGAAAAACGATCGCCAACTTTCCGGCTTCCATTGATTCCATACTTCAGTCCCCACGCACAAAAACAGTTCAATAGTTTAGCTTTCTCATTTCACATGCGTCAATGAGACTAGTGTTAGTTGAAATGCTTCAAGTCCTGCAAAACTTGCGAAAGCTGTTGCCGAGAGTGTTTTTGCTAGCGGCGAGAACTCTTCACTTTGAGAAGAATGTAAATCGCAACCCACGCAAGCATTGCGCCGCACATGTCAACGGTGGCGTCCGACAGCGTCGCACTTCGTCCTGGTACAAACGACTGATGCCACTCATCAAATAGCGCATTGGCAAGCGTAAACACGTAAGCGCCAATGCTCAAGCGCGTGTTTCCCCAAGTCGAAGAAAAAGCGCTTTGTGACAGAGCAAAACGGCTCAGACAGAAGAGAACGGCATATTCTGTAAGATGCGCAAGCTTGCGAATTGGAACATTCGCATCATGCAGGTACGTTTCAGTAATTGCGCCAGAATTGGCCTGATGCGAAAAAAGAAAAATCACAATGATCCAGACGGCAACAGCGGCCCATGCAATCACTGGTTTGCGGAGACTAGTTGTTGGCAATGCTGTCATCGCTTCGCCACCGATTTACGCGAACGTGTGCCACTACGCTTTCCAGAGACGTGGGGATGATCTGTCACAAAAAATCGCCAGAGCCTTTCTGTCGCGACGGTAAGCCCAATGCGCTCAGTAACACTAATTTGTCTTGCACTGTATTTGGTGCCGGCTTCTAAATAAATTGGAGAATTCGGATCAAGCAAATCAATCGCATTCAAAGAACGGTCTATTTCCCATTGTCTGCAGAGCTTTCCCGGCCCCTCACAACCAGGGGCTCCCAGCGCTCTAATCAAAATTGCTCCGGGAGTACCTTCGACCTCAGTGACAACATTCAAGCAAAAATACATGCCGTAAATGAAGTAAACATACGAAAATCCCGGAGGACCAAACATTACTCTGCACCGTTCGGTTAGCCCGCGATAAGCGTGGCAGGCCGGGTCGTCTTCGGTATATGCTTCGACCTCAACAATGGGCGCACGTACTTCACTTCCGTCAGGCATTTTCCTGACCAAAGTAATGCCGAGCAGTTCCGGCGCCACCTCAACAGTCGGCCGCGCAAAGAAATCTCTAGTTAGTTTCGTACGAACGCTCACAGCTAGATAGTCTAACAAATGACGGCATTTCGTTGCACGCGAAAGGGAGCCGCATGCGGCTCCCTGCACAGGGCGGCATATATGCCACCCTACGGTGTAGCTAGCGCATTGCGCGCACGAAAGTCTGAACTCCTCTTCTTGCAAGATAGCCGCCGGCGCGATTCATCATCCTTGAGCCGGCCATTTGTTGCCGTTGCTGTCTGCGTGCTCGTTTGGCAGCTCCGGGCAATTCATTGACATTCCCCATAAGAGGCTGCGCTCTTGCGAGATCTTTATTGACCTCACCACTGGCAGTGCGCTGGTCCTCATTCTTGTTGTAGAAGGGTCTGCCGTAGTCCGTGTATGCAACCACATCAAAATTTTGGTAGTTTAAAAACGGTCTTTGGCTCATGCGGTCGTGCATGATTTGATCTGTTGTCTTGAATGCGCCCGGTGGTGCTTTCATGCCCTTTTGCAGAACAACGCTGGCCATTCGAGAATCAAGAATGCAATCTGAAGTCTGCAAACGATTTTTCGCTTCGTACTTCATGTCAAAACCTTGCATGCGGCTTCTTCTTTGCTCTTGAGGCGAATGGGTGCGGAAATGATCTTGCTGCATCTGCCGGAAGCGTGCGTCCTTTTCAGCTTTCGACAAATATCTGTCATTCCAGACTTTGTAGATATCTTGTCCGAGTTTTAGCTCAGAGACCAAATCCTGTGGCGACCAATAGCCAGGCAGGCAAGTCATAACAGTGCCATCAGGTGCAAGAACAAATGTCTGCAAGTTATGCGGACCCGCACCGTTGGTCGTGCTCACCGCATTGCCGGTGGGCATGTGGACCCCGGACACACCTGCATACGATGCACCGGTAATGTCCTTGTATCCGACTACAAAATTATCTTTCAAATAAGAGAAAGCTGGTTCCTGCGAGAGCGACACGGCTCTCAGCGAATTTCCGGCACTTCAAGTGGCGCCGTCGATTTTGCCCAACATATGAATCCAAACAACAAGCTTGCCGGTACGTGCGCCTTCTTGAAGCGCCATCGGCAGATTGGTGTACCAATTCATTCCTGTAGAGAGCTCTCTTACTCGGTAAGAGGCCTCATCGCCCTTAATCAAGGGCACAGCATTAGCTTGCGGTATCGCTAGAAGCGCCAACGCAGCCAGGCTTAAGAGATTTCGTTTCATCAACTGACTGGCTCCAGATGTGGAAGGGATACATGCCCGTCAGGGGGGTCATATCTTTGAATACGTATCCAGTGACAAAAAAGTTCAAAATTTCGAGCCCAGAAAAGATTAAATCTCGGCGCCGATAATACATATGTACCCGATATAGGCACATTCTCGCAAATGCTAGTACTCTGGCGCTTTCAGACATTTAATAAACGAAACTTGTTGCTGAAAGCCCGTCTAATGCCATATTTGCTCTCACAAGGGACAATATGGCGGTGGCAAAACAGCCACTAACGGCAAATCCAGACAAACGGGCGGAAACAAACGTGTGCGGAATCGTAGGCTATCTCAACCTCAACAACGAAAAGCTGGATGGCTCGAAAGAGCAAATCGGCGCCATGTGCCACTCGATATTCCATCGAGGACCAGACGAACAAGGCTCGATAGTCATTGATTCTGCTGCTCTTGGCATGACCAGATTGAGCATCATCGACCTCTCGACGGGCCAGCAGCCAATTCCAAACTCAGACGAAAGCGCCTGGATTGTCTTTAATGGCGAAATCTACAACTACAAAGAAATCCGCGAACACTTGCTGGCCAAGGGTCACAAGTTCAAAACTTCCAGTGATACAGAGTCGATTGTCCATTTGTACGAAGAGTACGGAGTGGACTGCTTGCAGCACCTGGAGGGCATGTTCGCCTTTGCAATTTGGGACAGAGCCAAGCAAAGACTCTTCATTGCTAGAGACAGAATGGGCGAAAAACCTCTTCACTGGGGCATTTTCGACGGACAGTTTGTATTCGGCTCGGAAATCAAAGGCTTGCTCGCACACCCCAAGGTGAGCCGTGAACTCAATCCCGCAGCCCTTATGAAGTACCTGGCACTGGAATACGTGCCGGCTCCGAGTTCAATTTTTAAAGGCATCAACAAGCTGATGCCGGCGCATTATCTGATTGTTGAAAACGGACAAGTTTCAATTAAAAACTATTGGAATCCGAAGCCTGAGCCGACAAAGCTCAATGAGCAAGAAGCTTCCGAGCGCTTAATGGAACTGCTCAAGCGCTCCATCGAATTGCGCCTGATCTCCGATGTCCCGCTGGGTATCTTCCTTTCGGGCGGTATCGATTCTTCGGGCATTGCTGCAATCGCCACAAAAATTACCGGGCGGCCGATCAAGACGTTTTCTATCGGCTTTGCCGACCGCTCTTTCGATGAGTCCGAGCACGCTTTGGCAGTGTCTAAGCATATAGTAAGCGACCACAAAGTCGTCACTTTCAAGCCTGACCTTGCTTTCGAGACCATGACCGAGCTTTGGAATTATCTGGACGAGCCAATCGCCGACGCTTCCATAGTCCCAACTTTCTTCCTTTCGAAAATGACAAAGCAAGATGTCACCGTAGCGTTGGCTGGAGAGGGCGGAGACGAGCTTTTTGGCGGTTACCCGACCTACCAGGCGCACCGGATGGCAGCGCTCTGGCGGACTGTTCCGGGTCCGCTGCGGCGCAATTTCATCGAACCGGCATTGATGAAACTGCCTGTTTCGCTGAACAATTTGAGCTTTGACTTCAAAGTCAAAAAGTTTCTTTCTGCTGTCGACGAGCCGCCCATGCGCCGTCACCTGCGCTGGATGGGTTCGATTCCGGTCAAAGAACACACCGGGTTGCTCAATCCCGAAATCTACGCGATGGCACGTGCCGGTAACCTTTCGGAAAATGAAGAAGAACTTTTCGATTCGCCAGGTTTTGAACGTGTACTTATGCCTTCCTCGACAGGAAGAGATGTCGCTGAAGCGGCTATGCGCTTAGATTTGAGCACATACTTGCCGGACGATCTGCTCGTAAAATCCGACAGAGCGTCTATGGCTGCCTCTCTTGAGGTTCGCCTGCCTTTCCTTGCCTATCCACTGGTTGAATTTGCGCTCTCCCTGCCCACTTCCATGAAGTTGAGCCACACAAATACCAAGCTCCTTTTGAGAAAGACGGTAGCGCCTCTATTGCCGGAGTATATACTCAAGCGTCCGAAGAAAGGCTTCGGTATTCCGGTCGGCAAGTGGCTCAAGGCTGAGTTTCGCCCCATCGTCGACGAACTTTTGGATGATGCATTCCTGCGCCAGCAAGGTATCTTCCAGCCAGAATATGTAAGGGCGCTTCTTAAACAGCATGATGACGGAGTTGCGGACAGACGCAAAGAATTGTGGACAATTCTTCAATTCCAGTGGTGGTGGCGCAAATTCTTCATGGCATCTCGTGCCAATGAACTGGTTGGCAATTGCAAGCATTAATTGCCCTCGGCATACCAAGCGTTGAGCCCCAAACCCTAATTTGGACGGTACTTCTGGCAAAGGTTAGCCTTCCACCCACCGGGCATATAACTCTTGATTAGGTGCAAGGCGCCTGCGTCTTGTTCCTAAATTGCTGCATCTGTTAGACTCAAATTGTGGGCCCTGACTCGTTTTACAACTCGTTTAATTTCGTTCGTATCCGCTAAAAGTGACCGGCACGGAAAGCATTTCACAAGACGCAAAACTTCCTCCCAAAGAGGAATTCTTTGACGCGGTCAAACGGCATATTTGCCACATTCTCGGATTCGATTATGGATTTATCGACTTGAGCAGGCAGCACGATCTTCTCAATGTCTACACATTCTCTGCCGCCGAAGATGACGTCGAGGCGCGGCAGATAGTCGAACAGCTTCACGACGAGCATCAGCAACCACTGACGGTGGCAAACACCCACCTCGCACAAAAAGTTACACATACGCAATCACCATGGGTAGGCAGAGCGTTCAACAAGAACAAAGACGAATCTGACGACCCGGAAGGCTATCCATATGTAATCGTGCCGATGATGGAAAATCCGGTATTCGGCAGCGGTATTCACCGCGGGCTGATTCGTGTGATTTCGTTTGACAGTTCAAAAGAAATCACAGCGCAAGATGTTTCCACCTTAAAACGGCTTGGCGAACACATCACTAGCAAGCTTCCCAACGCAATTGATATGCTCGCTCCGGAAGAGGAAGAAGAGGTCGCTGACAGTTTCACTCAAAAGGACACCGTCCTGGTCGCACATTCCAATAGACTTTCGCGCCGTCGTTATTCGCGTGTTCTCGGCAATCGTTATCAGCTTTTGGAAGCTGAAAGCAGCGACAAGGCAATGGAGTTATTGCACCAAAATCGCATCGACCTCATCTTGCTTGATGCTGATATTCAAGGCACTTCAGGATATTCATTCTGCTCTGTTCTCAAGGAATCTGAGCAGTGGAAACAAGTGCCGGTGATTTTGATCACTGCCGACGGACTGTCTAACGATCCAAATGCCGGCTCGCGTATTGAAGGCTTCAAAGCCGGCGCAGATGACTGCCTTTCGGATACTTGCCCTGACGCTGAATTGTTGGCGCGCGTCAAATCGTCACTCAAGCATCGTCGCATTGAAAAAGAATTGGCATCGCAACTGCAACTCCTCGACGATTATGCGCAAAGACTCGAAGAAGCAACCGAAAAACTGCACAAAGACAAAGCTGAAGAACAAATCAAAGCTGCGAATTATCAAAAGGCGAAATCTGATTCAGAGCTTCTGCGCAACCAGGACAACCTCCTTCATCGCATAAGCAACACTATTAGACGTTCTTTCGACATCAATGCCAATCTTCGCGACATGCTGGAAGAACTGGCCGGGTGGAGAGAACTGGATTGTTGCTTTGTTGTTTTGCCCAGCGAAGAAGAGCCGCAAGACTCAATACGAGCTGAGTACACAACCGAGACCGACTTCAGCATAATTAGTTCAAACAGTGACATAAAATGTCTGGAAATCTTCAAGAAGCACTACCAGGTCGAGCAAGCGTTGGTCTGCAATGACGCAGAAACAGACAGAAAATTCGCGCCTTTCCGCGAGCAAAACCTCACGTCTGTTCCTATTCTTTCGATGTTCCTCATACCTGTCACATATGAGCAAAAACTATTGGGACTGCTCGGCGGATTTAGATGCGAGAGAGTCGCACACTGGGTTCCGGATAACGAAACATTCTTAAAATCAGTTGCAGATCAGGTTGCGTCTGGTGTTATGAACGCTCGTTTGTACGCGAGAGTTCAACGACAAGCCACCACAGATGGTTTGACCACTTTGTACAATCACCGCACCGGTCAAGAGAAGTTGGCGGAACAGCTAAGAGTGGCTGAGCGCTATCAGCGTAATGTGTCGGTCGTAATGATCGACGTCGACCACTTTAAGTCAATCAACGATAATTATGGGCATCCGGCTGGTGATGCCGTTTTGCGTTCGGTAGCAAGTATCATCAAAAATGATTGCCGGGATGTAGACATTCCAGTGCGTTATGGCGGAGAAGAATTTCTCCTTGTACTTCCGGAAGTAAATACAGAAGGCGCCATTGTCGTTGCGGAGCGTATCAGGCGTAGCTTGCTCGCTGAGGTCGTTCATCACGATGACATTGAAATCAGTGTGACAGCATCGATGGGTATCGCATCATTTCCTGAGCATGCGCAAAGTCAGCAAGCGCTCCTCGACCTAGCGGACAAATCACTTTATTTGTCCAAACGATTGGGACGAAACCAGGTTCATGCTGCCAACGATCTCAATCAAGACAATCTCATCGCCATAGAACAAGCTGAACACGCGAAGCAAGAAGTCGTTCAGCCGGTGTACAAACCAACCAATTTCGTACCACCTCCGGTGCCACCTGGCGTCGAAGATAAAGAAGAACTCGTTCCAGAAGTCGTCGAGATGGTCAAAGCGCTGGCTTCGACACTATACTCGAAGTCTGAATACAACAAAGTCCACCATTTAGAAACTGCGCGACTCTCGGAATTGCTTGCGAAGGTCATGGGTCTGTCGCAGCAACAAGTCGAGCAAATTCGCGTTGCCGGTTTGTTGCACGATGTCGGCACATTGTCTATTCCGCAGGACTTGATGCAAAAAGACGGCGTCTACACGCAAGAAGAAAAAGAGATTATCAAACAGCACCCGATTCTTGGTGCGCAGTTGCTGCGGCCGATTCGAGCCTTGCGAGATGTTTGCGAAATTTTGGAACACCACCATGAGCGCTGGGACGGAACAGGCTATCCCAACGGTATGAGTGGCGAGGAAATTCCACTTGCCGCTAGAATCATTCACATCGTTGAAAGTTATCACGCCATGATTTCCGATCGCCCCTACAGACCTGCGATGTCTACGGAGCGTGCAATTCAGTCTCTGCGTGAAGGCGCGGGCAGCCAATTCGATCCATTTCTCGTCGACATTTTTATCGCTGTCTTGAACAGCCTCAAAGAAAGTGAAAAGCCCGAAAGGAGCCTAGATAAAGATACTCCTGCATGATTGATGATTACACGCCATGCAAAATTCAGAAGATGAATTCAGTGATCTGAGACAACGCATCAAAGCGCTGGAAACTGAGCTGGCGGTCGAAAAACTCAAAAACAAGCAGTACGAAAAGCAAGCGTCCTCCACACAAGATCAGCTGAGGGACGTCGAGAAAAAGCTTGAAATAACAGGCCAGCACGCCAATAGCGAAAAATCGCAATTCATAGCCAAACTCACGCACGAGTTGCGCACTCCTTTGAATGGCATTCTGGGCATGACAGACTTGCTTCTAAAGACCGCACTTAATGGCGAACAGCGCGATCAAGCCCTAGTAATCAGCGAGTCGGCGCGTTCGCTTCTGGAGTTGATCAACGACTTTTTGGATTTTTCCCGTATCGAGTCAGGCAAAGCCGAGCTTGAAATTATCGATTTTGAACTGATTGCCAGCGTCGAAGCAATCGCTGATTTGCTTGCAGAACAGGCTCGCCAGAAAGGAATCGAACTGATCTCCTTTGTGTCTCCAAAGTTGCCTTCCGTCTTGAAGGGAGATCCAGGTTCTATCCGCCAAGTCCTTCTCAACCTTGCCAGCAATGCAGTCAAATTTACACAAACCGGCAGCGTTCTTATGCAGGCCGATTTACTCGAGTCATTGGGCGCAGACAACGTCATTGTCCGCTTCTCCGTGATGGACACAGGCATGGGAATCGAGAGCGGCAACCTGGAGCGCCTCTTCGAACCATTTACTCAAGCAAGCCTTTCAGTAAAACGTGAATTCGGCGGTACCGGTCTTGGACTGACAATATCGCGAGGATTGGTTACCCTCATGGGAGGCAAACTTGCCGTTGAAAGCACCAAGGGACGTGGCTCCAACTTTTGGTTCGACATCCCTCTAAAAGCTGTAGGTGGCGGGCTTAACGGCACGGCGACAAGAGAATTGTCAGGCAGAGTTTGCTTGATCATTTCGGCATTTCCACAACTCGCGCGCGTGCTCGAAAGCTACGCCGGTGCCTGGGGCATGCGAGTAATAACGACCGACTCCACAGAATCTGCTCTTGCGGTTTTGCAAACGATCGAACAGCAAAAGAAAGCAGGAGCTGTAATCATTGATGGCGATTCTATCGATGCGCACAGACTTTTCATTGAAGCTGAACAACGAAATCTGCTGTCACCAAAAGTCAGAATTCTGCTGCTGACCTCAAACTACAACGAGGACGTGGAATCGCATATGGTGGCTGAAGGTTTTGCCGCACTGCTTGCCAAACCTGTTAAATACTGGAGTCTGTACAACACACTCGAACACATCCTCGTCAAATCACTGTCTCCGAAGCTCGACCGCAGACTGACTGTCCAGATACCAAAACTTGCTCATGCCGACAAAGTTATTCTTGTCGCCGATGATAGCCCGGTCAACCAAAAGGTCGCGCTTCTTCAATTGAAGAGCCTTGGGCTAATGGCGCGCGCTGTGTCGAGCGGGGAAGAGGCGATTGAGCAAGTTAGAACTGGCGAGTACTCTCTTGTGCTCATGGACTGCCAGATGCCTGAAATGGATGGGTTCCAAGCGACAAAGGCGATAAGAAAACTGGAAGAAGGCACTGGAAAGCATATCCCAGTCATTGCGCTGACCGGCAGCGCTGATGCCGAAGGTCGCGCAAAATGCATGAATTCGGGGATGGATGAGGTGCTCATCAAACCAGTCGCGCCAAACAAATTGATGGAAGTCATAGACCGCTTTCTCAAGGGCGAACATCAGGAAAAATCTCCACGGATTACGCAGACCATTTTGAAGCCAGATGCTTCAGTCGTGGCTGCAACTCCATTGCGCGACCCGGTAGATTTCGAGCAATTGAAGAGAAGCTGTGGAGTGGACGTTGCACACGACATCATCCTTGTTTATTTATCTGCTGCCGAAACTCTCCTCGATGGACTTCGAGAGGCACGGGAATCACGCGACGCGGTCGCGCTATCTGCACTGTCGCACCAGTTGAGAGGCTCGTCACAAGCAGTCGGTGCACAGGAGATGGTTACGCTTTCGGACAAACTTTCCGTGTTTGCTCGCAAGAACAACTGGATCGAAGCTAAGGAAACAATCGAATCGCTGATCTATTCCTTCAGCAGACTGAAGAAATTTACCGAACGCGTTCTTGCCGAAGATCCGGATTTATTAGCGAAATAAGGCTAGTTTGAGGCCAAGAGGCATAACAGAGAAATGGGCGCGTGCAACGCGCCCCCACAAGAACCGGTCAATGCGCATCATAAAAGGGTCGACGCCGTGCGTCGACCGTACGTTAGTTGCCGAGGATGTCGGCGAACAGCAAGGTGGACAGATAACGCTCACCGGTGCTGCAAATCACTGTGACAATGCGCTTGCCTTTGTTCTCTGGTCGAGATGCAATTTCAAGAGCAGCAAAAACGTTGGCACCGCTGCTGATACCGGCAAGAATTCCTTCTTCACTGGAAAGCTTACGACCGTATTCGAGCGCTTGCTCGTTGGTGACGCGGAAGACTTCGTCGATAACACTGACATCCAAAATTTGAGGAATAAATCCAGCACCGATTCCCTGAATTTTGTGCGGTCCCGGCTTTAACGGCTGACCAGCCAAAGTCTGGGTGATAACTGGACTATCTGAAGGTTCAACAGCGACAACCTTGATGCTTGGCTTACGCTCTTTGAGGACTTGACCGACACCAGTGATGGTGCCGCCTGTTCCTACTGCGGAAACAAAAATGTCCAAGTTGCCATCGGTAGCTTGCCAGATTTCTTCTGCGGTTGTTTCGCGATGTACTTTCGGATTGGCAGGGTTTTGAAACTGCTGAAGCATATACGCATTCTTGGTTGTTCCAACCAGCTCGTCTGCTTTTGCAATTGCCCCTTTCATACCTTCTGCGCCAGGCGTAAGAACCAGCTCTGCACCGAGGGCAGCTAGCAGCTTGCGGCGCTCGAGAGACATAGTGTCAGGCATCGTCAAAATCAATTTGTAGCCGCGCGCAGCAGCCACGAATGCCAGAGCAATACCGGTGTTGCCGGAGGTCGGCTCGATAAGAGTGGTGCTTCCGGGTGAGATAACCCCTGCCTTTTCGGCTTCGTTAACCATGGAGACACCGATACGGTCTTTTACGGAGCCCAGCGGATTTAATGATTCCAGCTTCACAACCACTTCGGCGCCAAGTCCCTTGGTGAGCTTGTTGAGCCTCACCATCGGAGTGTGCCCGACTATGCGGGTGATGTCCGAAGCAATCTGTTCTGTTCTAGTAGCTGTCATTCTGCAACCGCCTTTTTCTCGTTGAATTTATCGCCGGTATCTTTGATGCGGCTGGGATTCGGATTATTGGCTTCCAATTCTGCAAGGCGCTTTTCGCCTATTTCTTTGAGGATTTTGCCTTTCTTCGATTCTTTCTGATCGACCGACTTCATCATTCGCTCGCCCTTTGCGATCAGACCTCTGGCGTGGCTGAGGCTGGCTTTATACTTCTTTTGCATGCGCTTTTCGTCGTCGGTATAATCACCTGGATTGGACTGATTGAGCATGTCACTTGCTTTGGCTTGACCAGGAGTAGTGAACTGATTGGCATTCGGATCCGCCAACTGTCCTGCCGGCATTGCCGAGCCGAAGAAGTCGTTGGGACCTGCGATAACCGGCTGCCCACCTGCAGCCATCACAGCCGTCAGTAAAGAAAAGAAAATGCGATTTCTCTTTGTCTGACTCGTCTGATATTGACTGCAATTGGTCGAATGCATCTCGATTACTCCTTCAAAAAGTCTCTGCCTAGCCGACTGTAGCTAGTCCCGGAAACTGACGGTTGTGGAAGTCTGTGGATTGCTGGAAAGCATGAGCGACCTTAAGGACGACCTCATCGCTCAAAGTGTTTCCTAAAATCTGCAAGCCGATCGGCAGTTTGTCTTTGCCAAGTCCGGCTGGAATTGAGATACCTGGCAGCCCCGCAAGGTTTGCCGGGATTGTTGCAATATCCGACAAGTACATGCTCAAGGGATCGTCAGTTTTTTCTCCAATTTTGAACGCCACCGTAGGTGATGTCGGAGAAATTAGAACGTCGCAACTCTCGAAGACATTGTCAAAATCGTTTTTGATCAATCGTCTGACTTGTTGTGCTTTCTTATAATATGCGTCGTAGTAACCGGAGCTCAACGCATAGGTGCCGAGCATGATGCGGCGTTTTACTTCCGCGCCGAAACCTTTCGAGCGCGTCGATTTATACATCTGCAAAATAGAATCTTTGGCTGCGCCTTCTGTTTCGCGCAAACCGTATTTGACACCATCGTAACGGGCCAGGTTGGCAGACGCTTCGGCGGTGGCAATCAAGTAATAGACGGGCAGAGCAAATCTTGAATTGGGCAGAGAAACATCAGTGACTTTCGCTCCCAGTTTTTCAAATACAGCAGCAGCTTGCCGAATAGAACTGACAATCTCCGGCTCTATTCCTTCTGCGACGAGTTCTGTAATCACTCCGACTCTCAGCCCTTTCATGAGCTTATCCGGAGCCTGCGCAAGCGATTCTTCAAAACGAGGACCCTGATTTTTAAATGGATCAGGAATCGATGTCGAGTCATTCTTGTCGTGACCTGAGATAACCGAAAGTGCGATGGCTGTGTCTTCGACGCTTCTTGCCAGCGGTCCGATTTGATCCAGAGACGAAGCAAAGGCAACCAGTCCAAAACGCGAAACCATTCCATAAGTGGGCTTCATGCCGCTCACGCCGCAGAAAGCAGCAGGCTGGCGTATCGAACCACCTGTGTCCGAACCAAGAGCAACAACAGCCATACCGGCTGCAACAGCAGCAGTGGAGCCGCCTGAGCTGCCGCCAGGCACGCGGGAAACATCCCAGGGGTTGGCGGTTTTCTTAAACGCGGAATTCTCGGTCGACGAGCCCATGGCGAATTCATCCATGTTCGTCTTGCCAATGAAAAGCGCACCGGCGGCATCCAGCTTTTGCGCGACAGTCGCTTCATAAGGTGCGATGAAGCTCTCCAAAATCTTGCTCGAGCAAGTGGTTGGATAGTCGGCAACGCAAATATTGTCTTTTATAGCCACCGGAATTCCGGCAAGAGCAGGAAGAGCCTCTCCACGAGCGACTAGTTCATCAACTCGTGCGGCTTGTTTTTGGGCGCGTTCTTCAGTCAAGCATGTGAATGCCTTAATCTCAGAGTCATGCGCTTGAACTTGCTTCAAGTGCGCAGCCAAGATTTCTTTGGCGGAGACTGACTTTTCCGCCAACAGCTTTTTCAATTCACTTATCGAACGCCCGACAAGCTCAGTCATTAACTACTGCTCCAAATTGCCCAGCGAAAATGCCCAGGGCAAGGCTTTAGATTTTAACCCGTAACCTTCTTGAAAAGAAGGCTTGCGTTATGACCGCCAAAGCCGAAACTATTGGACAATGCGACTTTTATTGGTGAATTCTTACGCGCGACATTCGGGCAATAATCCAGATCGCAGTCCGGATCAGGTGTGTCGAGATTGATCGTCGGCGGAATGGTTTCGTGCTCGATAGCCAAACAGCAAACTGCCGCTTCAATGGCTCCAGCAGCGCCAAGCAAGTGACCAGTCATTGATTTGCTGGACGAAATTACCACACCACCCTTGGTGGCATGTTCGCCAAAAACACGCTTGACGGCCGTGGTCTCGGCTTTGTCGCCCAACGGTGTGGAAGTACCGTGAGCATTGATGTAATTAACCTCTTCCGGCTTAACATTTGCCTGTGCAAGCGCCATTTTCATCGCGCGCATGGCGCCGTCGCCATCGCCGCATGGTTGCACGATATCGTGAGCATCGGCTGTAAGACCGTATCCGGCAATCTCTGCGTAGATATGAGCGCCGCGAGCCTTAGCGTGGCTGAGGCTTTCCAAAATGAGTATTGCCGCGCCTTCGCCCATTACAAATCCGTTGCGACCTTTGTCGAACGGTCTGGAGGCTTTCTCCGGCTCGTCATTGCGAGTTGAGAGTGTTCGCGCAGCGGCAAATCCTGCCATTGAAAGTGGTGTGATGGGTGCCTCTGTGCCACCGGCAAACATAACATCGGCTTCGCCGCGTTCAATAATGCGGAAAGCATCGCCCAGAGTGTGCGACGAGGTTGCACAGGCAGTTACGTTGCAAACATTTGGACCTTTGGCTCCATGCACAATGGAGACCCAGCCCGCCGGCATATTGACGATAAAGAGCGGGACTGTAAATGGCGAAACACGATCCGGACCTCTTTCATAGAGGGTACGAATCTGATCTTCTTGAGACTGCAAACCACCTGCTGCCGAACCGACTGCGACACCCACTCTTTCAGGGTTTTCTTTCGTCATATCCAGCTTGGCATCTTCAACTGCCAATTTCGAAGCAGCAACTGCGTACTGGATGAAACGGTCGGCGCGACGCGCTTGCTTCACATCCATGTACTTCGTCACATCGAAATCAGTAATTTCGGCGGCGATTTTGCATGGACCCTGGAGATTCTCCGGGACCTTAGTTACTTTCTTGACTCCGGAGCGTCCATTGACAATTCCGTCCCAGAAGGCATCTTTACCGCTGCCTACTGCACTTATGACGCCTATGCCTGTAATTACAACTCGCTCTTTAGTCATCCTGATTATGCCACCACACCTGATACATAGTTGTCAAAATCGGCAACGGGCTGAGCACGGCTCAGAACAATGTCCCTGCCTGCGCCATCAAATCCGGTGCCGAATCGACTACTTCTAAGTCTACGTCAAACCGTGATTACACGTGTTGAGCGATGTACTTAACTGCTTCGCCAACGGTGGTGATTTTTTCGGCATCTTCGTCCGGAATTTCCATACCGAACTCTTCTTCAAGAGCCATAACCAGCTCGACGGTATCGAGGGAATCTGCACCGAGGTCCTTCGTGAAGCTCGCTTCCATGGTCACTTCGTCGGCATTGACGTTAAGCTGAGCCACAGCAACCTTCTTGACTCGTTCGAAGGCTTCCTTCTCTTCCATGTGTACTACAACCCCCTTAAAACAATTAGAAACGCACACGACACTGAGCGGCAATTCAACCCAAAGGTTGTGTGCCAAGGCGACCTAGGATAGCATGTCGGCTTTCCGGTGGTCTCGGTTTTATAGATTCGTTTACGTGTCAAACCTGCGTTGTAAACACAAACTAATTCAATAAAAACCGGTGCCCTGACACTGCCCTTGAAGGCACTGCCTCTGGCACTTTACGTATACAAACCGCCGTTGACTTCCATAACCGTACCGGTCACATAATCACCGAGTCCGGCAAAGAAAAGCACCGCACGAGCAATGTCATCCGGCGTTCCCATGCGCCCTGCAGGGATTTTTTCAACGAACGAGTTTATGATTTTTTCACCCAACGCCTTGGTCATATCGGTGTCGATGAAGCCTGGTGCAACAGCGTTGCAGGTGATGTTGCGTTTAGCGTATTCAAGCGCAACGGTCTTTGTAAATCCAATCAAGCCGGCTTTAGCCGCAGCGTAATTGCACTGACCGAAATTGCCGTGCACGCCGGTTGTCGAGGCAATGTTGATAATGCGCCCGTAGCGTTGTTTGGACATGATTTTGACAATTGGCTGGGTGACCTTGAAGGCAGAAGTCAGGTTGGTATCGATTACCGCTTGCCAATGCTCTTCGCTCATCTTCAATAAAAGATTGTCGCGCGTGATACCGGCGTTATTGACCAGAATGTCAATCTGTCCGAATTTCTCCATCGCCGATTCGACCATCTTGTCGATGCTTTCGGTATTGGTGACATTGGCCGGGCAGCTTACTGCCTGAAAACCTGCTTTCACCATCTCTTCTGCGGTCGCATCAGAGGTTTCGACGTTGATATCGCTGATGACAATCTTGGCTCCGTGCTGCGCTAAGACTGTTGCAATCGCCTTTCCGATACCGCGCCCGGATCCGGTTACCAAAGCCACTCTATCGGCAAGGATATTTTTGAGTCCTTCCTTTTCAGGAGACACTGAAGCGGTCATCTAACACTCCTCCATTTCTATAAATACAAAAACTAATTGCTAAGGCCACATATCGAACAGTTGTTCGGCAATCTCTTCCAATTTTTCGCGGTGTGCCAGCTTGCTAAGCCAGCGCTCCGGAATTTGAGAGGCGCCATGATAACCGCCCGCCAGTGCGCCGACGATGATGCCCAACGTATCGGTTTCACCGCCTGCTACTGCCGCATGACAGATAGCTTCTTCTAAGTTATGTCTGAAGATAAGGAATATGCCGACTGCTGTCGGTACCAATTCATTTACTTCATGACCAATATTCAAAAGTGAATAAGGTAATTGAGCGGCCGGATTCATATAGTCGAGATCCGGTGCCACGTCGTCCCAGGCTTCGGCAAAGCGAGGATCGATGCGTTCGGCAATCGCATGCTGGCGCTTCACGTACTCGCGCACTTGTTCTTCTTCATCGAGCTTATTGCCGCGCAAGAAAAACCCGACGCTGTCAGCTAAAACGGCAGCCGCCGCATAAACTCTTTTGTCGAGGTGAGTGAGCTGAGCCTGCTCTACAGCCATATCGGCGGCTCGGGAGCCTTCGTCCGTATCGGGCAAACAGGCTAGAGGAAACGCTCGTGATGCGGCAGAGACGTGCAGCGCGCCGGCGCTCTTGTCCGGGGGCGCCACCCCGTCAGCCATGCGCCGCAATCCTTTTAGCAATTGTGCGCTTGGCCCTGAACCAAGGAAACTTTGATCTGAAAGCAAAGCCACAAATCTTTCTTTCAAGTCGGCACGGTTGAATTTGCCGTCCGAGCTGATGACGGATTCTGCAAGGTTGACCGCCAGATAAGTCTCGGGCAACCACTCGCCGGCTTTGTGGTCCGGCAAAACACTGCGAGTCAGTCCCGGAACGAAATCTCTGAGGCTTGAGCCTGCAGTCGCCAATATCTCTTTATGGCTTAACCCGATAGCACTGCCGCCCAGCGAATTGCCGCAAGCTGCAGCCAGAATCACTCCTCTTATCTTGTCCTTCAGTTCGTCTTTGGAAATTTTTCCTTTCAATGAACTTGAAGTTGATGGGACAGAACCTTGAGGTTTTTTCTCCACGTTGTCGCCTCTAAATCAGTTGTGAAAGGCTAAAACCGGCAACTGCGCCTAATTCCGCCTATATCTAAAATGGCCTCTGGCCACGGCTCACAATTATGACAGACGACGATTTTAATGTCGGGGTGGGATTCTTACGCAAGCCACCGTAATTTCCCGAATATACACCGCGGTAGGTGGTGAGATAGTCTTAAGGAGTGAATCGCTGCTGCCTCAAGTAGCTGGAAGAGAGAGGCAGCTGCAGGATTAAGACCGATTTCCACTGGTTCACCCCCAGGAAATTCGAAGTAAAACCTCCTCTCTTTCCCGGGAAGCACTCCCGGGTGACTCGGTTTTGCGCGTCTTAAATCTCTCGTAACACTGGGTTACATCGGAAACGCTGGAGGTCTGAATGGGCGGGAACACGTTAGGCGATCAGATGCTGGTCAATGCCACCGACGACTTGGCGGGTGTGGCAAATCAGGAAAAGCAGGTCGCCGAACAAGCTCGTGAGAGATTGAGCTTGTCAGGACAGATGCTCCAGGGAGCCATTCCTCAGGACGCTTCCAGCGTACAGACAGAGGAGATGAGCGGCTTAGAGCGATACGGAACGGTATTTGGAAAAGGCATATTAAGGACGCCGGAAGGCGTTGCAAACACATTCGGGCACTACTGGAATAATCCCAGCGAGGCGGCAGGCAAAGCCCTTTTCGCCGGTTCTATCGGTGTGGCGATGCGGACATTTTTGCCGAAAACCGGCGCAGGACGAGCAGCCGTTGCCACCATCATGGGCGGCATGTTCGTAGTCGACGGCATCAAAGCATTTGCGCAAGGCGGTTCTGAAGCCTCAGCTGCGCGAAACAGACAAGAATTGAATCAAGCCGCCACCAATTTCGGCAATCATATGGGCATGTTCGCCTTTGATGCTGCAGCAGGCGGCTACATAGGTATAAAAGCCGAAAGACTGACCGGCAAAATTATTGAAAACCCAATCGGCTCTGCCAAAACAGTTGGCGGATGGGCCGACAGTGTCGTAGGCAGATTTGGAAAAACAGCTCCTGCAGCCGAGACAGGCGAAGCAGCAACTGCAGCCAACACCTATGCAAACCGCATGGGAGCCTGGGTAGAAGGCAAAGAACTGGCACCAAAGTTTGCCGCATGGGATAAAAAAGTAGAGCACTTCTGGACTAGTGACGAATCAAAAGTAGGCAATCTACTCAATCGCACCACAGAAAAAATCGATACGTGGTCAGCTAAATTCAAGCCGAAAGAAGAGCCCACACTTAAGAATCCGCTCGCCAATATTCCTGCCGAGCAGGCCAAAGCTTTGATGGAGCAAGCTCAGCGCCAGCACATCGAAGCTGTCGATTCACACATGGTTTATCGCCACGGTTTGAAAGGTCAAGACGGTGAATATCACGGCTTTGACCGCACTTTGGCTCTCTTGAAAAAAGGCATTAATCCAGAGCAAATCAACGCCAAAGATCCAATTCCAAATGTTCCGGATCTTGTGAATGTCAAACTCGACGCGGCTCTCGAAGGCATGAGAAGAACGCGCGAAGAGGTCATGGGCATCAACGACCACATGACGAAGATAGCTGACGAACACGGAACAGGTCAACAGTTCAAAAAACAAGAAGGCACCACTGCCGTCGAACCGCATGAGCAGCCCGGCACTAAGCCTTACGACAAATCAGCACAGCAATCTGCAGCAGACGGCGAAATCAACGTCGCAAACTTGCAAGAAATGGCGAAAGTCACAGCCGATGAGCGCGCAGCCATCACCGCCGAAGACACTGCCGTCATTGCATACAAGCAACAAATGGAAGGTCAGGTCTACACTGCAGTAGTTCCAAATGCCGAAAGAACGCCTCTGGGACCAGAACACAGACCAGCAGCAAATACCATGTTTGCGCTCGGCAAAGAAGTCAACACGACAAAAGACGTCGCTCAAGTCGACGATCTTTTCCGTTTCTTCGCAGATGCTGCAACGCAGAGCCAAGCCGGCGGACTGGGTCCGAACCAGGCTCTAGCCAAACAGCTCAATTTAGTGGGCGACGAATTTTTCACGTTCCTCGTCGCTTCGATGAAAGAAGCAGGCATCAAAGATCCGTTCACCATTTTGCAAGGCAAAACGCCTCCGCTCTTTGCTGTTTCCTCCGACCTCGTCAGAACTCCGGACGGCAAAACAGTCAACGCCGGACCGTACACGATGCGCCGCATCATCACCGAAGATCCAAAGACAGGCGAGAAAGTCACAGTCTGGGGACCGGACCTCGTCAAATACCCAATCAACATGACCGGCGAACGCGCCACCTCAATCGGCGTCTATGGTCACGAAATCGGACATGACTGGAACGGATTGATAGCGAAATTTCTCGATAAATCAGGTGAAGGCGGTGTTCTCACCAAAGCCGTTGAAAAGGCATTGGGACCAAAATACAACGAAGTCGCCACCATCATCAGCCCCGAAGGTACACCGAAGGAATTGCTGGTCAACGGCGAGAAGTGGACGAATGGTCGCTTGATCGAAAGCTACTTGAGGGCGACCAGAGACGAAAACACATCAGACATTATCGGAACCGCATGGACAGGTATCAACATGCCGGTTGCCCTTGCCCGCTTGCTCATGGGCGGACGTCGCAACGGCGGCTTGATGGAAAATTCCAATGTGTTCAGCCCGAAGAAGATGGCAACTCCGGACAACCCGATGGGCTTCGAAGTGCACGCCATCGACGCGCTCAGAATGGTCATCGGCGCCAAGACGATGGAATATCTGGGCAAAGGCGATCCAATCATCGAAGCTCAGGCCAAGTCACTCTTGCGCTTGTCTCGTGAAGGTTCGACCAAGGGCGACTACGAACTGTACAACCTCGACAAACCTGGTCAAAAGGTGGTCATCGACCGTGACACCATGGACAATGTGGTCAGCGAATTGATCACGGCTCAGATGGAAACACCGCTCACAGTGTTGGAAGGCAAGACTTTCTCCAACATATTGCCCCCGCTCAAAGCGAACTACGCAAAGATGGAAGGTCTCGGCGAAGCCATGGCCAAAGCCATTGCCGACGGCAAGAAGGTGACGGATCTAGTAGGCGATCCGAAGCAATTCACGCAAGACTACACGATTACACAAGTATTCGGATCGGGTCTGCCTGCGGAACTAAAACTGATCAAGGGCGGCATGGAGCCGAAGAAAGCGCACCAAGTAGTTACCGAATTCTCAGACCATATGCGTCAACTGTACCTGGAAACAGGCGACCCGCACGTTCAACATTTGGTTGGAGCCAACGGACCGGTAGAATTGCTGCCGTCACTGAAGGCACGCGCATCGGCACTGACGAGTTCGTTCCAGCAAGGCGCCATTAATCTGGTAGGACGCCAGAACGAAATGCGCTGGTGGGCAAACCGCAACTCAACACCGATCGTTGCAGGAACAGCCACTGCCATGCTGCCGGACGGAGATATGAATCTGTCGCAGAGACTGAAAAATCGCATGCAGTCAGCAGAACTCCTGGCAGCCGAGCAACAGCGTCAAGCAATACTGCAACAGCAGCAACAACGTTAAAGCGTACCGGTGCCAGCGGTTATCAAAAGGCGCGTAGATATCATTTACTGTAATATGTGATCTGGCTTCGGAAATGGAGTTAGATCATTCGACCTATGCAAAACAGGTCCAAAAATTTCTCGTTTTTGAAATCGTTGGCAGTCTTGCTGATGTTTTCAACTGTAAGTTTGAGCGGCGGTCAAACGACTGCTCAGCATGAATACATGAATCCGGACTCGCCTGGCGTCAATCGTGGGCGCGCGTCTGCAAATTATCAGAAGGGTCTGCAAGCGTTTCAAATAGGCGATTACGTTCAAGCAGTCAATTTCTTGAAATTGGCTCAGAACGATGATCCATCCAACAAAAAAGTTTGCCACATGCTCGCGCTTGCGTATGCTGAAGCCGGCGACACTTACAACGCCAACATGTGGTTCGGTTCGGCTCTGACTCTCGACTACAACTATGTAGAATGCCGGAACAATTACGGACTCTTCTTGCGCAAGACAGGCAAAACATACGAAGCCGAGCGCGCATTTGAAGAGTGCATCAAATCCAGTCCTAAGTATCCAGACGCACACTATCACCTGGGCGAGATGCTCAGAGACAAAGGCGATCTCGACAGTGCAATCGAACAATTCAATGACGCCATAAGATGCAATCCCAATTATTTTGATGCTCTGCAAGATCTTGGATTGGCGATGTATCAGAAGTATTCATCAGGGTTGTGCGACATTTCTGAATCACTGCAAAAGCTGCAGGAAGCAGAAAGACTGATTCCGGACAATCCAATGATTCACTATTATTTGGGCAACGTTTATTGCTCGAATTCGCAGTTCGATGCGGCTGAAGCCGAGTATCGAAAGGCGCTGCAATGCGACGCGAAGTTTGCCGCTGCCAACTACGAGTTTGGGCGCGTTCGCTATTATCGTGGCGATGTCGACCGCTGCCTGCTGGCGATGCGCGAGGCGGAAAAGGTCACACCGGTGTACGCCGAATCAAAGAAATATCCTGCCGTCGCGCTCGACAAACTTAAGTGCTACAAAGCCGCTTGCTGCGAAGTGAAAGGTCTGGGTATCGAGGCTGTCGATACATATAAAGAAGCGGTCGCCATGCAAAACAGCGTGGACAGAGTGGAGACTCTCGCTAAAATCAAAAGTCTAGAAAAGGCACTGCGCAGTGGGTCTCGTAAGAAAGTTTTGTATGACATGGCCGAGGTTCAGGCGCTCGTAAAGCGGGGCGTATTCGAGATTGAAGGCGGCAACTATGAGGCCGCAAAGAAGACCTACGGACGAATTCTCGAGATGTATCCCGAATGCTATGAAGCGGTTCAGCACCTTGGTGAACTGCAAGAAATCTCAGGCGACTTGAACGGAGCCATCGCAAAATACCAGCAGGCGCAGGCGTTGCGGCCGACCTTTGGAGCCGCCTACTTCAATCTTGGAGTCATCCTCGAAAAGATGGGTCTGGCGAGCGATGCCGGCATGATGTACCAGAAGTTCCACGAGATTGACGGCAAGTATCCATATGACCCGCGGCACATCGTGAGCATTCAGCAGGATGACGTTCGCAGACGTGCGCGCGAAATTGAGTTCAAGAAGCGCGGCTATTAAGAAGTACCGCGGGGCAATTAAAGACAAGTTTTCAGAACCGGCTCTCAAGTATTAAAAAGGCTTACTGTGCCGGAATTTATTTCGGTTATCATTAGGCCCACAAGGGAAACAAAAACCATGTCCAAACACACACAATCAACCAAGCAAGTTTCCACCCACACGCTTTTGAAATACAAAGGTGAGGGTCGAAAAATTGTCTGCCTTACCGCCTATGACTATTCGACCGCGCAAATTGTCGACCGCGCGGGAGTAGACGTCATCCTCGTCGGCGACAGTCTGGCCATGGTCGCGCTCGGTCACCGCACCACACACGCAGTGACAATGGAAGAGATGCTTCACCACACGCGCGCCGTGACACGCGGAGTGAAGACGGCGCTGGTGGTTGCCGACCTGCCCTTTATGAGCTATCAGGTTGAAGTGACACAAGCCATAACAAATGCTGGACGCTTTATCAAAGAAGCCGAAGCGCATGCAGTAAAACTCGAAGGAGCCACACCGCTCAGCCTCGAAATCGTCGAGAGACTGGTAGGGATGGGTATTCCAGTCATGGGACACCTGGGTTTTACCCCTCAGTCAATCCACGGATTGGGCGGTACTAAAGTACAGGGCAAAACAGCCGAAGATGCGGTGAAACTAATACGCGACGCTAAAGCACTGGAAGAAGCAGGAGCATTTAGTGTGGTTTTAGAAATGGTACCGAAAGCGGTGGCGGCCATCCTCACTGAAGAAATGAAGATCCCTACTATTGGTATCGGTGCAGGCAACGGCTGCGACGGACAAATTTTGGTGACAGATGATTTGCTCGGCAAATTCACCGATTTTCAACCACGATTCGTAAGGCGCTATGCCAATCTGGCAGACATTTGCAACGATGCAATTGTTAGCTATGCGAATGATGTGAAGTCCAAACAGTTTCCCGATGATTCTGAGTCATTTGCAATTTCCGAAGAAGAAGAGTTGGAGTTGCGTCAATTGATCGCCGCGGACATGGAATTGAAAGGCGAACTTACTTGTTAATTGTGCAAAGTGAGCTCGCTGATTTGTGAGAGCAGATTTAAGTTCCGCAGATTTTCGAACAGGTTCCGTAGATTATCTATAGCTAACTAAGATTTTTAACTGACACGTAAACGCGTCGGACGATTACCGGAAAGCCGGTCAAATAGGCAGTCTTCCGACGCCAAAGGACTGATGGCCGATTGGATACGAATCGCGTGGTAGCGACCGATCGCAACCGCTGCGGGAACTTTCGTTTCAGTGTTTTGTCCCACAACTGACAAACGAAAACAGGCGCCTGGTGAGCAGTGTCGATCATCGCCTGTATTCCTTTGCCAGGGAAACACAGACAGCTGCAAACGCAACTGTCAGGGAAACACGACAGCAGCAAAGCGACGGGAATCACTCTGTTAGTCGCATCAGGGCACGTGCGCCCTCCGCTGCTCATTTCGTGAGTTGTGTATTGAGGATTAAAGAAATGCACAGAGACATAAGAAGGAGCATTGCGCTCTTGGTGGCGTTTACGTTCGCGTCTTCTCTCGTAACGACAAATGCTGCACTGGCAGCAAACATCGACGAACCATTCAAAAAGCTATTTTCCGGCATCGCCTCATGGTACGGCGGGAAATTCCACGGAAGGCGCACTGCTTCTGGCACTCGCTACAACATGCATAGCATGACGTGCGCGCATAAGACGCTTCCATTCGGAACAAAACTTCTGGTCGAGAATCCGTCCAACGGCAAAACATGCCAGGTTACAGTGACGGACCGCGGACCTTATTACGGCAAACGTGTCATCGATCTATCGAAAGCAGCAGCTGACAGGCTGGAACTTGATGGCATTGGACATGTGGTTTGCTATCTCGGAAAAGCTGTTAGCAAGGGAATCGGCGGTGCCGCAAAGGGCATTGGCGGAGCGGCTAAGGGGATTGAAGGGGCTGCAAAAGGTATTGAAGTGACTGCAAAAGGCATAGAAGGAACAGCAAAAGAAACGGGCGAAACAATCGCCAATCTTCCCAGTTGCCTTGGCAAAGTCGCTAAGGAAATCGGAGAAACTGCTGCAGTGCCAATTTCCAGAGGCGTGACTATCGCGTCAAAACCAATAAACAGGCAAGCGTACCGCAAAGAAATCGAGCGCTATTACACTTCGAAAGACTTTGTCGATGATGGAGTAGAACTCGCACACTGGGAAGTAAAAGGAACTTTCGAACCACGAGCAAAAACGGGATGTTTACTGGTTCCTGAGACAGGTTATTCAGGTACGAATAAGCACAACCGCAGCGTTATTTCTGGATTGGATCAAGACATCTTCTAGGTTTGCGAACACAATCAATTGACGGGCGGCATGAATGCCGCTCCTACGCTAAACGGCGCATGCAATGCGTCCCTACGCTAGACGGCGCAGGCAATGCGTCCCTACATCTCGTAGTTCTTGTTTATGCCGAGAAGACGCTCGAATATGAGCTTGTCTACGTACAAGGCATCGGGCTTGATTTTCATGTCGCCGGAAAATGGATATCCGAACATCAATACCAAAAACAAGTTCAACGCAATCAAAGACGATGAAAGTGCAGTCATGATTATCTGCGATTTCAAATTTCTCAAACCAAAGAAGTACGAAAACACACTGCAGACCGCGGCTCCAAGGACGAGAACGACCCATTCCTCGATAGGCATTCCGTTGTCGGATATGTTTGTCCGCGCGCGCCTGTTATCCCACAAGTTACAAACTGCTTCCACGGCCATTGGATAGATCGCTTTTTGGCTCTCTGTAACCGGCTCATAATCAATGACTTCGTGAATCAAATCAAAAACCAACTTACGAGCCTTGAAACTTTTGTTTTGGGTGCCCATAAGGTCCCATTCGACCTGAACAACCTCGGTCACGTAATCAAGACACATTGCCTCAATCTTTTTCTGTTTTTCTTCAGGAAAGCGTCGGGATAAAACAAACACATCAGCCAGGCTATTAGCCTCAGCTTCAACAATTGTGCGCGCTTCTTGAAAGCGGGTCATCGCATCAACTACCACGAGTCCTAGCAAGACCGCGTACATAGTACCGACGACGGACAGCATGTAGCCACCAACCTCGTGGTTTTCCATAAGCGAATCGATATGGACTTTCTGACGAACCCAGATCAATCCAACCACCGACAACATTACACCGAGTGTAAATATCGTGATGGAGCTGAAGTAACTGTCGACTTGCATTATGCCTGTATTGTGTGTGAGGCTGCTTTCGGTCCAGAACGTAGAATGACTTCAAAAGTCATTGTAGGGGCGGCATAATGCCACCCGTTTACTCTAGTGGCAAGTTCCGCAGGAAGAGCTGGAGCAGGAGCCACAGCCGCCACCACCGGAAGAGCTCGAAGATTTACTGGTGCCCTGCCCGACATCAGGGGTGGTGCCACCGGCTCGAATGAATGCGTTCCAAATACGCGTAACTTCAGTGCTGCCGCACTTATCGCAAGCGCAGTCGGTAGATTCTGCCGTCATAGATCGTTCAACAGTGAACACCTCTCGGCAGTCTTTGCAGCGGTAATCATATTGAGCCATCTCTTGAAACCTCTGACTTATTAGTGTGCTGGAACGGGTGCCGGCGTAACGGTTTCTGCCGCTGGCGTTTTGGTTTCGGTAGCGGGTGTACCTGCTTCTGCCGCTGGTGCTTTGGTTTCGGTCGCGGGTGTACCTGCTTCTGCCGCTGGCGTTTTGGTTTCGGTCGCGGGTGTAACGGCTTCTGCCGCAGGTGCTTTGGTTTCGGCCGCGGGTGACGTGGATTCTGTACCAGACGGCGGTACAGATTCTGTCGTCGTTGCGGGGATCGAATCAGCAGCCGGAGTGCCGGTGTCGCTTCTACTCTGTGAAGCGTCCTTTTGATCACTTTGCTGCTGCCGTACTTCTTTCGCTTTCTCTTTCATTGCTTTGAATGACAGCTTGCCGGTCATCAACGCGCTCACATCATTGACCATGATGACGACCATAAGCACAATCAAACTGATGAAGCCCCATTTGACGATTTCGCCTTGCGCTTTCTCGTGCATTGGTCTGCCACGAATTGCCTCGAACAGCATGAAAGCAAGGTGACCGCCATCCAGTGCTGGCCACGGTAAAAGGTTGATGATTGCGAGGTCCATGCTGATCATGATGGTAAACATGAACAGCTTGCTCCAGTCTTGTTGAGCAACATCGGCGCCAAAGACGACCACGGCCAGAACGCCGTGCAAGTCACCGATACCTACGGCTGGTGCGCCTCCGGCAGCCTTTTTGGCACCCGTTAGCCCCTGAGCCAGACCCTGAACCATCTGCCCTAAAGCATCGAGCATTTGCTTGGTCAGCTCATACAGCTTGTAACCGGCATAACCAGCAATCTCAAAAATATTGCCTTCAACTTTGCTGAAATATGCAACACGGTCGGTCAATTTGAGACCGATTTGCCCTTTCTCGTTTGGAGTCATTTCCAGAGTCAGTTTCTGCATACCATCTTCTTTGGCTTGGTACGCTTTCTCGTCGACAGCTCGGAGATCCGCTTCTGTTTGCTCTTTTGCGTCAACGGAGGCAGAAGCGTCTACGTCCACCGGACGACGAATAGTCACCGTCATGTGCTTGTTTTTGTGTGCCTGGATGGCGGAGATGGCTTCAGCCGTAGTCTTAACCTTGGCACCATCGATATCGACAATCATGTCGCCGGTTTGAAAACCAGCATTTTGAGCAATCGGATTGTCCTTGCCAACCACCCCTTCAGAAACAATCCGGGTAACAGGATCGCCCAGGGACAGGACCATTACCAAGCAGACAAGATAGGCAAAGATGACATTGAAAGTAACCCCGGCGACAGCGACCAGAGCGCGTTGCCAGATTGGAAACTTGCGAAAAGGTTTTTCAGGGGGACCAAAGGCATCAGCGTTGGATTCATCGCCCAATTCGGGAATAGCAACGTATCCACCCAAAAGACAGGCGTGGATTTTGAACTCGGTATTCCATCGCTTGCCAATCGTGACCGAAGGTCCGAAAGGCAGCCCAAAACCGAAGACCGGGGTCTGGAAGCCGAAGAACCTGGCAACCAGAAAATGCCCGCATTCGTGCACGATGATGAGCACGCTCAGTATGCCGAGCATTGTTAATATCGCAAAAGCCTTTTCCACTTGGACCTCAAATGCCAGGAGACCTGTTCAGGTACTCCACCGAAACATCCCTATAGTAATAGGATAGTATCTGGGCTGCATTATAGCCACTTTCTGCAAGAGTTCTGGCGCCGTATTGAGACATGCCAAGCCCGTGGCCAAAGCCGCGTCCGGCGAATATGTAACTTCCGTCTTCAAACGACACATTAAAAATGGAGCTGGGCAGCTTAAACACTTGCCTGAGACGCTCTCCCGAAACCAGTGTGGTGTTATCGACTGACACAACCGCCGCCTGCCGCACACGGTTGGAAGCTACCTTCCAAAACGGATGGATAGATAGCAGCGTACCCTGCTTTAATCCAAAAGCCTTCTCTGCCTGATCGATTGTGAAACGACGCTGCCAAGAAAAGTGAGGGGAGTTGTCATCGTAATCGACAACGGGCTGGACGTATGGAATTTCCTTTCCCCAAACATTCTCGCCCGCTTCTGTAGCACCGCCACTGGTGCTATGGAAGAAGGCAGAAATTACCTTTTGATTGTGCTTCAAAACAATGCCGGAAGTTTCATCACAAGCGCGATTTCCTGATGCTGTCTCGCTTTCGACACCGAGATAGACCTGGTCGTCTGTCGTATCTTTCAAATCGTAGTTTTCTCGTTCGTTCTTCCAGTAGTTAGCAACTGCATACGAGCGGGCGGCAATACTTTGCGCTTTGACTGCCTCCAAGTGCCAGGTTGTGGGCATTTCAGAAGGAACGACGGACAGTAAATAATCTTCCAAATCAACCAAATTGATCGCCTGGAATGAAACTTCGCCACCGGCTATTGCCACAGGCTTAAACCAGATAGCGCCCCTATATACTCGACCGTTATAGGAAAGCAGACCATCTTTGACTTGAGGAACGACCAAATAGCCGACCGGTTTTATTCCACCTTTCGGCGCTGGAGGAGCGACAGTGGCGGTTTCTGGCGTCAAAGAGGAAGGCTTGCCAGGGTTCAATTTTGGTTGCGGAACATCAAAAGCCAGAGAAAACTTGTTCAGTACTGTTCCGTTTGGCTGGAACCCGGAAAGAGGCGGCAGCACTCTGGGAGCCATAGCTACAACTTGGCGGATGGCGCTTGTACTGGGCGCCTGCGCGAGGCAAAACTGATCTGCGCCAGAGAAAACCAGACGTTTGTTCTCGCACTTCAGTTGAAATCTACTGCCGGCCGCAACATTGAACGCAGGTTGCATGGTCGCGAGATTTACGATACTGGCTCCGTCGATCATGGCTATGTCAGGGGTTTTAGACGAGCGGCTCAGGAGAACTCTTATTACTTGTCCCGAGCGAGAAGGCACAATTTGACTCACCGGATACGATGGCAAGCTATTAATTACTTCCGACGCTGATTTCGCAAACGGTGCAGAAAGGGTCGTGGTACAGGGCGAAGCGGCGGCCGAAGGAGAGGCATCTGCAGAAACAGAGGGCGCGACAGGTAGAGCCGACGCGACATTCAAATCATTTGCATTATCGTTAGCAGCGATGGCTACGCTAGGTAAAAAAAAACGCCTGACAGTGCTGTGATGGCAGACAGAAGCGCGCTTCTAGCGGTCCACCAATTGCTTCGAGTACGGTTGCTAGCGGTTCTTACCGGGCTCTCTTTGACCTCGGCTTCCCCGATTGCCTCGAGTTTTGACGCAAATCCCCAGTTAGACTCGCGCTGAGTCTCTGGTTCGCTCTGGACCAATCCTCGCGATTTTAAAACAGCAAACACACAAGCCATTGCCGCAGCAATCTCGGCTGGGTCCGTCTGGACAGTTTGGCTACCGGCATCAGCTTGAGCCGGTTGGATATCTATTTTGAGGTTTGGCATATTTACTGTCATTGTCATTCCAAGATTATAGCCATTGGCAGCCCAGTAAAACATTGGCAGGATCAAGGTTTTTAGCCATCGGGCGGCGTTATTCGGCTACAGATGGCAAATATTGGCGGCATTTTATCTGCTCTTGGAACTATCAGCGCGCCGAGCAAGAAATTCAATGAGAGAACGAAGCATTCAATTAAGGTCTGTGGTGAGCAAACCCAGCTCACTCAGATACAGCGAAATTCTCGAGTTTTTCGCTGTGCCTGAGAGCCTTGAAACCCCAACCTGTGGCGATTTTTCTTGGACGCAAATTTCGCTCCGAAATTAATATAGCCGCAAAAGCCCACCAGTGCACACTTACTCAAAAAAGCGATACAGCGAAATTCTCGAGAATTTCGCTGTATATGCATTGATGATTTTTCCAGACCAGGTCGAACTAGCCTTTGAGCGCTTCGGCGCCGCCGACGATTTCCAATAGTTCTTGCGTGATACCAGCCTGACGAGCTTTGTTGTATTCCAAAGTGAGGCTGGAAATCAGGTCGCGAGCGTTATTGGACGCGTTCGTCATGGCGTTCATCCGGGCAGCCAACTCGGAAGCAGATGCTTCGAGCAAGCCTTGGAAGATTACGTTTTCCATGTATTTCGGCAGAAGCTCTAGGCGCATAACATCGATGATCGAAGGCTCGAAGAGGGTTTCTGCAGAAGGCATTCCGGTCTCTTCTCTGGCAGGCAGTTCGATTGGCAAGACTTTCGTATTGATGACTCGCGAGCGCAAGAGGTTGATGAAGTCTGATCCTATCAATTCCACTGCGTCGACTTTCTTTTCGACGTAGAGGTCGGCAGCTTCTTGCGCAATCAATCGGGCCACTTCAACCGTCGGGATCGCCGGCAGGTTGGTGTGTTGCTTGATTTTTTCAATCTTGATTGATTTGAAGAACGCCGCTGCTTTCAATCCGATAAGAATGAGTTTGACTTCTTTCTTTTCTTCTTGAAGTTGCCTGATGCGAATCATCGCTTCACGGAAGATGACGCTGTTGTAGCCGCCGCACAAGCCGCGGTCTGACGACAGAATGATCACTGCAACCGTTTTGATTGGCCGTCTTTCTAGAAGCTGCAAGCCTTGCAAATCGATTTCAGCGATTTCCGACACTGCCCGCTTGAGCATGCCGACAACGGCTTGCGTAAACGGTCTTGCCGCCATCATCTTCATCTGTGCCCGACGCACTTTAGCCGCCGCCACCATCTTCATGGCTTTGGTGATTTTTTGCGTAGATTGCACCGACTTGATTCGGTTTCTAATTGCTTTTAGGTTTGCCATTTTTCTCTACTTATTGAAGAAGTTGGTCTTGAAGTTCTTGATTGCGTCGGTGAGGGCGGTTTCGTCTTCCTTAGTCAGCTTGTCGCCCGAGTTGATCTTGCCTTCCAGATCTTTCGACTGGGCAGCGAGGAACTTGAACCATTCGCCTTTGAACTTCTGAATATCCTTTTGCTCAATGTCATCAAGCAAGCCGTTGTTGGCGGCGTAGATGATGGAGACTTGCTGAGCCAAGGACAGCGGCTGGAATTGCGGTTGCTTCAATACTTCGGTCAATTTTTGACCGCGGCGGATTTGATCTTGCGTTGCTTTGTCGAGGTCGGAAGCGAACTGTGCGAATGCTTCCAATTCTCTGAACTGCGCAAGGTCGAGACGCAGCTTACCGGCAACCATCTTCATGGCTTTGGTTTGAGCGGCACCACCTACCCGGCTAACCGAGATACCTGCGTTGATAGCGGGACGGACACCGGCGTAGAACAAATCTGTTTCAAGGAAGATTTGACCGTCGGTGATGGAGATAACGTTGGTCGGGATGTATGCAGATACGTCACCGGCTTGGGTTTCGATGATCGGCAAAGCTGTGAGCGAACCACCGCCGAGTTTTTCTGAGAGCTTCGAGGCGCGTTCCAGCAAGCGGCTGTGCAAGTAGAATACGTCACCCGGATAAGCTTCACGACCTGGCGGACGACGGAGCAGGAGCGACATTGCGCGGTAGGCAACGGCGTGCTTCGACAAATCGTCGTACACGTTGAGAGCGTGTTGACCTTTGTGCATGAAGTATTCGCCGAGCGATGCGCCGGTGTACGGTGCCAAGAATTGCAGTGCCGGTGCGGTTGTTGCCGAAGCGTCAACGATGATGGAGTATTCCATCGCGCCATGCTCTTCGAGAATTTTGACGATACGACCGACGTTGGATTCCTTTTGACCGATTGCAACGTAGATGCAAATCGGGCGGTTGGGCTGATTCTTCTGGTTCAAGATCGTATCGATAGCGATAGCGGTCTTACCGGTCTGACGGTCGCCGATGATAAGTTCGCGCTGTCCACGACCGACTGGGATCATGCCGTCGATAGCGGAGATGCCGGTCATAAGCGGTTCGCAAACCGACTGGCGGGCGACGATACCAGGTGCCTTAATTTCAATCGGACGGTATTCAGTGGTGGCAATTGGTCCTTTGCCGTCGATTGGCAGACCAATCGCGTTTACAACACGACCGAGCATTGCTTCGCCAACCGGTGTCGAGGCGATGCGGCCTGTCGTGCGCACTTCCATGCCTTCACGAATTTTCCTGCCCTCGCCGAGAATAACGACACCGACGTTGTCTTCTTCAAGGTTGAGAACCATGCCGTATGTTTTGTCTTCATCGGCAAACTCGACCAACTCGCCGGACATCGCCTTTTCCATGCCGTATACGCGGGCGATACCGTCGCCTACCTGAAGCACGCTACCAACGTTGCTGACGTTGAGCGACGCTTGGTACTTATCCAGCTGCGCTTTCAAGATGGATGTGATTTCATCGGGCTTGATTGCCATGGTCTTCTTTGAACCTCTTTTAGTTTCTCTTTTGGTTTACACAGCCAATAAGGCTTTTTCTATTGCTTTCAACTGCCCTTTGAGGCTGCCGTCAATTACTTGGTCGCCAAGGCGAAGTACTACTCCACCGATAAGCGAAGGGTCTACATTCACTTCCAATTCCAGACGCTTGCCGAGGTGCTCGGTCAAACGCGCTTTGATATTGGCAATTGCCTGGTCGCTCAGTTTTTCCGAGCTGACGAGACTTGCCGAAACCAGATTGTTCTTCTTATTGAGCAACTCTCTATATTGATGCTCAAGTGGTCCCAAAATTTCCAGCCTGCGCTTGTCGGCAAGCAGGTCGAGCAGACGCAAGGTCAGCTCATTTACTTTGCCCTTAAATATGTCTTTCAGGAGCGCCTTCTTTTCTTCTGCATTGACAGAAGGAAGTTCGAGCACTGTGGCAAACTGACGATTTTGTTCTAGCAACTGATTGATCAATTGCAGATCGTCGCCGACAGCATCGGCGGTATTACCACCGGCGGCAGATGCAAGATCGAGCGCAGCTTCAGCGTATTGCGCCGCTACTCCCTGCAGTTCCGTTCTCATCCGACAAGTCTCCTTTAGTTGTTTCTGCTGTGGGCGGCCGACTCAAGCTTTCCCGGCTCGAAGCTTTCTCCGGTACTAGCGATGGTGTCGAGCTCAGACATGAACTTGGTGAGCAATTCGTCTTTCACTTTGTCATTGACTTGGTGACGCAATTGCTCTTCCGAAATTGCCACAGCCGCTTTTACGACTGCAGAGCGCATTTCGGTGACGAGAAGCTGTCTTTCGTTTTGAATCGAAGCCTCGAATTTGACGAGCAATTCAGCCATCTCTTTCGAGGTCTGCTCTTCAATCAATGATGCAGTTTGCTGAGCGGCAGTCTTGGCGTCGGCAAGAATTTTCTTGGTTTCTTCCTCGACATTGGCCAGCTTCTTGCGTTGTTCTTCAAGAAAAGCGATGCCTTCGTCTTTGGCTTGTTGTGCGGCGCTAATCTCATTGTCAATCGATTCGCGACGAGCTTTGAAAAGCGGGGGCATATTTTTCTGAATCAACCAACCCAGGAAAGCGAGCAGCAAAAGCCAGTTGATGAAGTTGTTATCGAAAAGCCCAGCTTCATGACCAGCTCCGTGCCCTTCATTATGTTCAGCATTTGTGGGTGCAGCTTCACTTGCGTGTGTCTCTTCGACATCAGGCGTGTGAGTTTCAACTTGAGCAGCAAAGAGATACATCAGCAGACTTCCTCGAGAACTTTGCGAACCTTTTCGCGATCAACATTGGTCTTGGCCGATTCGCCCAAAAGCTTCTTGGAGATTGAATTGACCAACTCCAGCTCTTGATCGACAAGACCTTCAACGAGCGCTTTCTTCTCGGCAACCAAATCTGTTTTGGCTGCATCGAGCTTTTTGCGTCCCTGGTCCTGGACATTCTTCAACTTCTCGTCACGAATCTTCTGTGCTGCCACAGCTGCTTCGTTGCGAACACCCGCCGCTTCGTGGCGGGCACTGTTGATTTTGTCCTGGTGAGCGACAAGCTCGGACTCCGCTTTGAGGCGGCTCGATTTGCTGACCTCAAGGTGCTCGGCTACGAGTGCCTTGCGATCTGCAATTGCTTTGCCAACCGGCTTGAGCATGATCTCGTTGAGCAAGAACATGAAAACAAGAAAGCTGGCGATAAAGATGATGAAAGTGCCGTTTAACTCGAACATTTCGTCCTGTTTCCTAAATGGAATTCCTGAATGAGATACCCGAATAAATCGGGAAAATCGGTATGTTCACTCGATCGCGGACGGCCTGCCTGACAGGCCGTTCAACACAAGTGCCGTTTTTTAGCCAACTTTGCTGCCGAATTGGAAGAGCTGGATGGCGATAACGAATGCCAAAAGACCGAGAGCTTCCATGAGGGCGGCGATGATGATGGCGTTAACCAAGAGCTTTTGGGCCATTTCAGGTTGACGTGCCATGCCTTCCAGAGCTCTAGAACCGGCTACGCCGATACCGATACCAGGTCCGATTACGCCGACTGCGGCGATGCCAGAACCAACCAAAGCTGCTGCTTTGATCATGGTTGTGCTGTCAACAGCTGCTGTTCCAGCTTGGGCAATGAGTGTGTGGTCCACAGTTGATCTCCTTAACGTCTGTTTTTTTGACTACTTAGCCAGGCTTACGCCGTACTAAAAAATTGGTTGTCCTCGTTCGATTCACAAAATTGTGAGAACGTGAGCGCATTCGCTTGGAACGAACCAATCGAACCAGCCCAAATTATAACAAGAGGTGATCTGACGTTTTTGTCGAATCTATGCGGTTTTCGGGGTCGTCAACGGGTACGCCAGGTAAATTTCCATTCATGGTGAAAGGCGCGCGAAACCCCGAATACATGCGAAAAAACGAGCTTTTCAAGAGAAAAGCTCGCCGTTTTGATTTTTCAGAGCCACTGTCCATCAGGCTTTCAGCTGAATTTGTCAGCAAAAACCTTAGTGATGTTCCAGAGTCAAACCGATGTAGATCGAGGTGAGAAGCGCGAATACGAACGCTTGAATCACACCGATAAAGAGTTCGAACGCCATAACGCCAGTAGGTACAAGCGCTGGGACCATTCCGATTGCTGCAGCACGCATCAACTCGTCTGCGGTGATAACCATCATAAGACGAAGAGCCAGTGTGGCTGGGCGAATGATGAGGTCCATCCACTCAATCGGGTTGAGGTAAAGCTTGAGATAACCCGCACCGTGAGCCATGAATCCGGAGACTACATAGACGATGAGTGAGATGCACGCGAGCCCGAAAGTGACGTTGAAATCAGTGGTTGGCGAGCAAATTTCGAATGGTTTATGGTCGACATGCGGCCAGGTAATTCCCATTTGAGGTGCCCAGTGCTCCAACGCGAGCCAGGGGCCAACTCCGATGAAATTCGCCGTTAATACAAACATAAAGATTGCTGCAATAAGCGGCAAATATTTCTTGTAATGATGACCCATCAAACCCTTGATAAGGTCTTCAACGAACGTATAAATCATTTCCAGAACTTGCTGAGCGTTCGAACCAGCTCCTTTATTTGTCATCGCAGGCACGATGAGCGCGCATGAGGTGAGAATGAAGCCCATGCAGAGCCAGCTAGTAACCAGGGTATCGATGTGGATGTCACCGTAAGTGCCCAGCTGCGGTACTCCTAGAAATGGCTCAGAAAGCCACGAGGCGTCATGTACAACTTCCTTGAGGGGCAAATTTTGTCCGAGCATCTCTTATTCCGGGTTCTTTGAAATGATGTGGGATATGTCTAACGGCTATTTCAGCGGTATATGCGCTATGACAATTACTCTTATCAACGCGAATTGTTCACACTGAGCCGGTCCGGCGCGGTTTCCAAAGAGGAAGCGCACTGGAGATGAATAATATCAGATGACATTTACGCGACTGGACGCCCCACACAGAACCTTAACTATCTGAGTTAACTCTTTTTCTCATCTTCCGCGTCATAGTCATTTTCATAGTCATTTTTGAATGGAATCGGCTTGGCGCCTGCCGGAGTGCCGGGGGTGTCGAGCGAAGTGGCCTTCTTGACCATGCGCCACAAGCCCAGCCCAGCTCCCAGAAGCGACAAACCGATCGAGCCCCACGGGGCCGTATGCAGCTTGTCATCAGCAAAGTTGCCAGCCCACATTCCAAGCAGAACAAGCAGCGCCGCGCCCAGAACCAAGTCAGAGACGACAAACATATTGCGTTGAAAGCCGCTTGGCCCGGATGATGCTTTATCTGTGTCTTTCATAATTCGAAATCTATCGAGACCTGTAGAAACCAAAATTTGTCACCTGAGTCTTAAGGAGTAGCGTACCCCAGACTAGACAGTAAGGAAGGCTAAAAGTGCCAGGTGACGGCTTGACGGGTACAAAATCGTCATCACGTCCTAAAAATCTTGGCAGGTCCCGTGGACATACCAGGTTGCCAGGGCGCAGATAGTCTGAAAATGGGGCATAAGGTTAAGTGTGACTTTGCTACACTACATTTAATCCATATTATTCAAAGGCCTTTGCGACCAATTATTGGCAACAACGGGCGCAAAACCGGTCCAGTTCAAATAGAAGCCAGTAAAAAGGAGTTATCAGCACATGTTCGACAGGCTAGCCAACTTAGTGAAGGCTATGTTCAACGCCTTGCTGGGACGAATGGAAGATCCCCAGATAATGCTGGAACAAACCTATCAAGACCTCCAGTCGAACCTGATTCAAGTTCGCCAGGCTGTAGCTCAAGCGATTGCGACAGAAAAGCAACTCGAGCAGCAACTCCAGAAGAATAAAGAACAAGCCGAGACGTGGCACAACCGCGCGGCGATGGCTGTTCAGCAGAACAACGACGATCTGGCAAAACAGGCGCTGCAGCGTAAACAGCAGTACCAACAAGCTGCCACAGATCTCGAAGCGCAGTTAAAGGTTCAAAAAGAAACCACAAATACTCTCAGACAGCGCCTCACGGATTTGGAAGCCGAAGTACAGAAGGCATATACGAAAAAGCAAGTTCTCATCGCTCGCGACAAAGCGGCTCAAGCGACCAGCAAAGCCAACGAAATTCTCTCGAAGACGACAGCTTCGGGTGCTATGAATGTGATCGAGAAAATGGAAACCAAAGTCCAGGAGCGCGAAGCACGTGCAGCTGCGCTTGCTGAGTTGGGCACCGACCAACTCGACAAACAGTTCAAGAACTTCGAAGGCAAGACGGATATCGAAATGGAATTGCTCGCACTCAAAGGCAGCATGGGCAAGGCAACCGAAACCCCCAAGCTCTCGGTCAAAGAGCCTGTGCTCATCGAAGTCAAAGACAGCGATTCAGTCGACGCGCAAGAAGTAAAAGAACTAGAAAATTAGACCTGGACGCTTTGCACGCGCACTTATTGTAGGGTCGACGCCATGCGTCGACCACATTATTTAGACGGGCGAGGCGTTGCCCCTACATTATTACGCAGAGATATCGCCGCGCAAATTCTGTTCTACTTCCTGGAAATACTCTTTGAAGCGTCCTTCGAGAATGGCTGCGCGAGCCAATCTTGCTTCCTTGATCAAATAAGTAATGTTGTGCAGCGACAGCAGCGCAGCACCGGACATTTCATTGGAGCGTACTAGATGATGCAAATATGCACGCGTGTAATTTTTGCACGTGTAACACACGCAATTCGGATCAAGAGGTGCGAATTCCTCTCTGAACCTAGCATTCTTGAGAGCTAACCGCCCTTCGAAAGAAAAAACCGTTCCGTGTCGTGCCAATCGTGTCGGTGAAACACAGTCGAACATATCGATACCACATCTGATGGCATATGCAATGTCCCACGGCGTGCCTATTCCCATCAGGTAGCGCGGTTTGTTTTCAGGCAAAAGTGGCGCAGTAAAAAGAACAATGCGCTCAATCACTTCTCGGCTCTCGCCAACAGCCACACCGCCAATTGCAAAGCCGGGCAGTGGATGGGAAGTTACGACATCCACAGATTGCTTGCGCAGATCTTCAAACATGCTCCCCTGAACGATCCCAAACAATGCTTGATCGTGCGGCCGTTTGTGTTTTTCCACACAAACAGCTAACCACCGATGAGTGCGTTCCATAGAAGCAACGGCTTCTTCATGCGTGCACGGGTTCTTTACGCAGTCGTCGAAAGCCATAATAATGTCGGCGCCCAGCGCGTTTTGAATTTCCATTGACCGCTCCGGACCAATGAAATGCTGCTTGCCGTCTCTGTGGTCTTTAAAGAAGACGCCTTCTTCAACAATGCGTCTAAATTGGTCAAGGCTGAATACTTGGAAGCCGCCAGAGTCGGTGAGAATTGGTTTATTCCAGGCGGTAAAAGCGTGGAGACCGCCCGCACGCTTGACCAATTCATGACCGGGACGCAAAAACAAATGGTATGAATTAGCAAGAACAATTTGAGCGCCGGTTGCGTCTACCTGCTCGTACGTTAGCGACTTAACTGTGGCATTAGTACCAACTGGCATGAATACAGGAGTTTCAACCGGACCATGAGGGGTTGTGAAAACCCCGGCGCGCGCACCAGACCATGGGCACACTGCCTGCAATTCAAACTTTAGAGCTGTTTCGACGACCATCGCGAAACCATAGCAGGCGGGCAGGCCAACGATCAATAATATATGCGCAAAATTGTGGCAGTCCTGAAACACATCGTCCTCCCTATTAACAAGTAGAAAGAGCGATATGAGAAGACAAGGCAATTATCAGGTTCGTAGGGGAGGCACATGTGCCTCCCTGACATGGAGCCGCATGCGGCTCACCTACATTCTAGGAGCATTGTTGCTTCTCGCACAGACAGCCGGCTTCAGCGCCGAGGAATCACTGACCGAACAGGTCATGCAATTCGATGCTGTCAAATTTCGCAATGCAAAAAACCACGCATTCTCTGCAAGCGTGCAGAGCCTGCCGGGCGAAAGCGAGCCCAGCGTGCACGTTTACATGACGCTGAAAAACCACATTCATCCTTATGTACTTTCACTGGGTAACTTCAGCGTCCAAACCACCGAGGCAGGAGAATCAAAAATCGTCGATGAGTTCGGAGAGCGCATGCCAATGCCCAACCGCCTTCCAGGGCGCGAGGGCTTCAACAAAGGCGATCTTTTCGCAATTCAGTCTTTCGACAAAACGATAGAAGGTCAATATAAGGAAGCACTAAAACTTATAGACCACGCTGTGGCTGAAGCTCCCAATAGCTACAGGCTTCACAACAATCGTGGCGTTTTACTAATTCTTACGGGCAAGTCAAAAGAGGATGCGAAGAAAGAATTTGGTGAAGCGATACGACTAAACGCCAATTGCGCTGCGGCTTATTGCAACAGAGCCTGGCTTTCCATCGAGATGCAAACGCCGTCACTTGCTGTCGCCGATGCAAAGGCAGCATTGAAAGCAGATCCGAATCTGAACCCGGCAAAACAATGTCTGGTCAGATCTAAACTCGAACAAGGCAAGAAAGAAGACGCGGCCAATATCATTGCAGACACAGGGCTGATGCAGAAAAACGATACACAGTCCTTGAAATTGAAAGCGGAAACATTCATTGCCAACAAAGACTATAAAAGTGCACGATTGGCGCTGCGAAAGTTGATGATGATCAATAGCAATGATGCTGATGCGATTCTGCAGCTCGCATATGTATGCGATATGGAAGGTAATCTGTTGGAGGCAATAGGGCGCGCCAAACAGGCTTTGCAGCTCTGCCCGAAAAGTCCGTCAGTACATGAGATAGCTGGAAGATATCTAGAGAAAAGTGGAGACGAACGAGCAGCAGCAGTTCAGTACATGGCGGCGCTGGAATTTTTGAAAGAGTGGGATCCTAAAGAACGGCAGCAGAAGGCATTGTCGGTGGAAAGCTCTCTGCTGAAACTGCTAATTCACTGCAATGAGTTCAAACTTGCAGAAGAATGGACCGACAAAATTACCCGCGAATTTCCGAAGTCTTCGAGAGCTCACTACAATCGAGCCTGGCTCCTATCGCAAGGGACCGAAGATTCACATATAAAGGAAGCGCTGCAGGAATACGACATGGCGCTGAAATTGGATCCTGGACTGAAGCAAACGCATTACAATCTCGCACTTCTATCGATGAAGACTGGCGACAAAGAGCGCGCCGCGTCTGAGTTGAAGCTATTTATCGAGCTGGCTCCCAACGACCCGGACCACGCCAATGCGAAATCGCTGCTGGCGAAATTGCAGTCAGGCGAAGCGACGGAGACAACAGAGAAGGCAACGGAAACGAGTAAAGAACAGAACATAGAAACGAAGACAGAATAGCCAAGCTCCGCTGCAGGAGCGGCATACATGCCGCCCGAGGGCGATGCATGGCATCACCCCTACAAAAACGGGCGCGTGCAACGCGCCCCCACGATTGCCTACATCATCATGTCGGGCAAGTCTTTGAACTTGACGATGTTGACGTTGCTTCTTACAGATTCGTTTTTCGCGGCTTCGGCACCAGCAAGCAAAAACGGCGGATCGAGGAAATCGTCAGGCATGCCGGCTATGCCCATGGAGAGCGCAAGCTCGCTGCCATTGGCGGTTTCTAGGGGTTCTTTCCTGAAGTTGTCTAATATACGCTGAGCAAAAATCGACGCGCCTTGCGCTTTTGTGTTCGGCAAGAGGAAGGCAAAATCAGTACCTTCATAGTGACAGCAGAGATCAGTAGGTCGCTTCATGAGATCGAGCCGCTTGCATGCTGCGCTGATATTCTCCATGCTGAGTGGCTCTCTGACAGTCACCGAGCCCTGTCTGATGGTTTTCATCTCAAAGACAATCACCGAGATATCGCTCTCGGTTCTGAAGCGACGCACGTATTCTTGTTCGAGGAAATATAGAAAAGCCTCATAAGTGTACATACCGGATTCCCGGTTGCGGAGGCTATTTGCAATGGCGGCTATGGCGTCAGAGTCGATCATTTTCGGCATCAATACGCTGCTTGCCATTTTGGGCTCGCACTTTTTGATCAAGTCGAGGCGCAAAAGTTGTGCCACGAGACCAGCCCATTTGCTCCGGGGCAAGCCCAATCCCCGGGCGGCTTCTGCCAGTGTCGTCGTCGAATTGAAGCGATCGTATAGCTTCTTGAGCGATGTTGTATCTAGTTTGGATGAGTTGACTATCTCGTCGAATTCTTCTTTCGTGAGACTCGTCTGCTTTTTGTCCAGCAGCGAATCCGCATCGATACCGGCGCTAGAGAGAAAAGTGGCGCAATCGATGATCTTGACGCCCTTAAGCATCAGCGTATCGAGAGGCTGATCGACAGTTTTCTTAGGTGCAGCTTCTTTGGGGTGAAATTTGAAATGACCTTCTTTCCAGGTCAAAACCTCGAGCAAAGCATCCTGCCCCTCTTCCTCCTCCGAGTATGCGTGGACGGGCGCTCCGTCCTCAAAGTACACGTGGGTGCGGCAATGCGCGTTTTCGAAAGTAAGCTTTCCGGTCATCCGTGCCATCTGCATGGATGGAAGCAAATTGGTGACCTGAACAAGAGAAAGATCGCCGGCTAATCCGGCCTTCTTTGGTGTTTCCTTGGGCTCGCCCGAACCGTTGTAACCGTCAACTGGTTGGTTATCGCGGGTTTGCCTGGAGGTGACTTCCTGCTCGCGCGGAATGCCTTCGACCAGACTGCCATCATACTTACGAGGCTGCCTTTCATCCTCCGGAAGCGACGAGGTGACGAGGTTGTAGACGACCACAGGGTCGGAGGACACGTACATCCACAAGATTTTGGCGACCGCTTCATTGAAGATATGCATGCGCCATTCAGGATCGTCCCCAATATTATTGGCCTCGACGCTGAGCGTATATTCGGCGCCTGTCTGGGAGTCGCCCCAGGAGACCACGACCTTATTTCCCGGTTTTGATTCAGCCTGGGCCAGGTTCTTCTGCAGGTCGCTCAAAAGCGGGCGGCTTTGTAGCCGCTGAATAGTAGGACCTTTAGGAGATGGCTTTTGCATAGTCATTAGGCAATCGGTTTAACGCTAACGGCTCTCCCTGGTGGAGGCCGAGTACACTTTTTTATGTTCCACACCAAACAAAAGAAAAGAACATATCTTCAAGAAAGGACTCCTTTTGTATATGTTCCCACCAACCATCAGGTCTAGCGACATATAATCAACAGTGTTGTCATGAGATCGTGCGGATATACCTAAGATTACCGATAGTAGTCTGCCAGGATCACCGGTGGTGGCACGAAGGTGAAACCAATAGTGGTGACAAGTCGAAATCAGAAGGGCTAAAATACGGCTGCCCATCTGCTCGAACGTGTCAAAATCTTGTGAGAAAATCGCCGCAGATCAGAATATTTCTTGACACCAGATGCAGTGTATAGTCTAATGCGGCTGAAGAAAGCGTGAAAAATTGCGTTAGTGGGGGACTCTTTTGAGAATCAAGGAAATCGAACTTGACAACTTCAAGTCGTTCGGTAAGGTAACTCGAGTTCCGCTTCTAGACGGGTTTACGACCATCTCCGGTCCAAACGGATCGGGCAAGTCGAATATCATCGACAGCCTACTATTTGCCCTAGGTCTTTCGTCCACTCGAACAATGCGAGCGGAAAGACTACCTGATCTTTTGAACAATCTCTCCGGCAAAAACGAAGCGAAAGTCACTGTGCGCTTCACTGACGATAAGGAAAAGGAGATTGAAGTATCTCGCCGTATCCGTGTAAAGGATAACGGTTATACCAGCACTTATATGCTGAATGGGCGTAATGCCACACTTTCCGAGATTCACGACGAGCTGACGAAGTACAACGTCAGCCCAACCGGCTACAACGTCATCATGCAAGGTGACGTCACAGGCATCGTGACCATGAGCGGTTCAGAGCGTCGCAAAATCATCGACGAACTTGCCGGCGTCGCCGAATTCGATCGCCGTATCGATCAAGCAAAGAACGAACTGGCTGCTGTAGCCGAAAAAATAGACCACCAGCGCATCGTGTTGGCAGAAATTGCGGTTCGCCTGGAACAACTTAGATCGGATAGAGATCACGCTCTCAAATATCTCGAACTAAAAACCCAGAAAGAAACCCTCGAGAAAGACCTTGTATTCGTAAGGCATTCCGAGACTGAAGCCAAGCTCGAAACCGAACGCAAAGAGCTGGAAAAACTCGACAAGAAAGAAGAAGAACTGCAAGCAAAACTCGAAGAGGTTGAAATCAATCTCGTGAAGTTGCGTGCAGAACTCGGCGCACTCGAGCAAGAAATCCGCGAGAAGGGCGGCAACGAGCAGCTTCTCCTCAGACAAGAATTGGAAAACCAAAGAGGGGAATTGACCCGGGAAGAAAACAAAGCCAGCAACCTCGCCGGTGTCATTGGCGAAAAAGCGAAGCTGATCAAATCGGTTCAACAACAGATCAAAGCGATCGACAAACACCTCAACGACATCACCAAGCAAAAGAAACAGCACGGCGAAGATATGCAGGCTGTGCAGCTTGGATTGATGGAGAAGCAAGGTGCTTACAGCGCCGTCATGGCCGAAATCGAAGTGATGCGTCAGGAGAAAGACTCTTCTTCCGAGAAAGTCGCAAGCTTGCACACAGACTTGCAAGCGCTTCGAGATGACCGGCACAAGCTGGAAGTTAGAAAGACAGAGCTTACAACTACCAAGACCAATCTTGAAAAAGAGTTGGTCGTTTTGCGCGATAAGGCAACCAATTCGATTGGACTTTTGTCAGCATCGAAGACGACCGTCGCTCAGTTCGAGCGGAAGTATCAAGATCACGAAGCACTCGTAACGGGCGTGGATAGGACAATCCATCAGCTCGAAGCGGAAATGCAATCGACAAGAGAAGAAATCGAAGGCAAGCGTTCGGCATTGGAATCAATGCAAAAGCGCTTGATTGAGTTGGAGACGACCAAAGAAGTAGTCGGCGAAAGCGGCTATGGACGTGCTGTCGAAGCTATTCTCAATGCGAATATTCCTGGTGTTCATGGAACAATCGGCCAACTCGGTAATGTTTCCGATGAATATACAAATGCATTGGAAATCGCTATCGGACCGCGCCTCGGTCACGTAGTTGTCGACGACGATCAAATTGCTCAAGAGTGCATCAATTATTTGAAGAAGCACCAAGCAGGTCGTGCAACTTTCGTTCCTCTTAATAAGATTCAAACCCAACCTCCGGGTCTCCTGCCAAATCGCCCGGGTGTTATTGATTTTGCCTATAACCTTATTGATTTCAACCCGCGCTTTGCCCGCGCCTTTCAGTACGCTTGCGGACAAACCATCATCGTTGAAGATATGGAAGTTGGTCGCAAACTGATCAACCAGGCGCGCATGGTCACGCTCGAAGGCGAATTGTTCGACAAGTCCGGTTCTATTTCCGGCGGTATGGACAACAAAGCCAAACTGCACTTCTCATCACGTGGTGAGACCGACCTTGCTGTTTTAAAACAGACAACAAAAAACCTCAGAGATCAGATCAAATGGGCTCAAGAGTCGCTCAAAGAAACAGAAGCGGCGCTTACAGATGAGCGCGCTAAGGCAAATAACTTGCGTGCTGAGCTTTCCCAAAGACTCGTAGAAGTTGAAGCGAAGCGCAAAGCCCAGATCGATTTGGAAAATGATATTGAAGGCGTCAAACCTAAATTGAGAGAGCACGGCGACGAAATCGACAAGATCGATCAAGAGATGTCCGGTCTCGATGCCTCATTGAAGGATCTCGGCAAGCAGATCGCCAAGTTGGAAGACTCGCTCAATGAAGTACGTGATGTCGGCAAGAAGACTCGAATCGAAGAGCTCATCACTGAATCCGAAGACTTGCGTGAAGGTTTGGAAGCTGTCGAGAAAGAACTGAAAGACATTCAGCGTCTTACCGACACGCTTGAGACGGAAGAAAGACTAGAGACAAACAACCGCGAGCAACTGTCGCAACAGCTCACCACCTCGACGTCCGAAATGGCAGAGCTGGAAGCGCAGAAGCCACAGTTCGACAAGGTTATTAGCGAACTGCGCGAATCTATTCAACAGAAAGAACAACAAATTACCGTTCTTTCAGAGGAACTCGAAGGGCTCAGAGCCGCTAAAGACAACATTCACGAGAAGCTCACAGGTCTTGAAGTAGACAGAACCAAAGTCGAGCAAGAACAAATCCATATTGCAGAGCAGCGCAAGGAAAGAAAGCTTGCGCACTTTGATTTGCAGAATCAATTGGTCCAACTCAAGGCCGAGATTGAACGCGTCCTGGAAGAAAACCCTGGATACGAGCCACCAAATCAAGGTACGGTCGACCAGCTCAAACATCAGGTCGAAAGATTGGAAAAACGCATGCGTGCGTTAGAACCGGTCAACATGAAGGCGCTGGAAGACTACAACCAAACAGATCAGCGCAAGAAAGAATTGGACGACCACCTCAATGTACTCACGGTCGAGCACGACGAGATTCTCCAACGTATCGCCGGCTACGACGAGCTGAAGAAGCGGACCTTTATGGAAGCCTTCGACGCTATCAACGCCAACTTCCAGACCATCTTCGCTGAACTCTCACATGGTTCCGGTCGCTTGGAACTGGAGAATCCGGAAGATCCCTTCAGCGGCGGTCTTATTATTCGCGCTCAACCAAGAGAGAAGAAGATGCAACGCATCGAGGCTCTCTCTGGTGGAGAAAAGTCACTGACGGCGCTTTCCTTCGTGTTCGCGTTCCAGAGATATGCACCGGCTCCGTTCTACGCATTCGACGAAGTCGACATGATGTTGGACGGCTCGAACGCCGAGCGTTTGGCTCGTATGGTCAAAGCTCAATCGGAGCAAGCACAATTCGTTGTGGTTAGCCTCCGTCGCCCGATGATCGAAAATTCCGATCACGCTATTGGAGTTTCACTCCGCGCAGACGGTTTCTCCAGAACTGTCGGCATCAAGGAAATTCACATTCCTGATGAAGAACAGCATGCAGCCGCTATAAGCGCTTGAGGAATTGATGGACGGTCATGACCCTACAACAGTAAACCCGAGTCCAGCCCCTGCTATCGCGCAGGCGGTAGATCCGGCTGCCCAAGCGGTGGAAGGTCTGAAGACGGTTGTCGCGGAAAACAGTGCAAACCAAACACAAGTCGAAGTATCGATCGAAAGTTCGGTTGATGTTTCATTCGATAGATCCGTAGAGGTCTCTATTGAGCGCTCGGTTGATGTTTCAATCGAACCAGCTTCAATGGATTTGAATGACGGCGTAATCCTGGAAGACTTTGATGTCTCCGTTGTGGCGAAAGAGAAAGCTTCCAGAGGCGCGACCACGAAGGGAGCCACCGTGAAGGGGGCAACTGCTAAAGCCAGCACTTCGAAATCAAAAGGCACTTCGAGATCGGTAAAGTTCGACATTCCAATTTTTGGCGACACGCCATTTGAACAAATAACAATCGAAAGTGCGATTGAGAATGCGTTACAAGCAAAAAACGTAAGTGTAGGTTCGACGGAAGCGGTTTCGACTGAAATGGTTTTGACGGAAACTGTTTCTATAGAAACTACTTCAACAGTTGTTTCTATAGAAAGTTCAATAGAATCTTCGGCGGCTGTGGGCGCTCTGACAGACGGTCAGAGTGGCAATCCATCAACCGGCATCGAAGCTAGCGTTACAGAAAAGCCTGTCGACGGTATCGAAATCTTGATCAAGCTCGCCGAGTCCGGCGACATCGATCCAAAGAACATCGATATTATCGACGTCACCGACAAATTCTTGAAGGCAATTGCCGCCGCACCAAAAGAAAACTTACGTCAAAGCGGAAGAATCATTTTCCACGCTTCCGTTCTTCTCAGGATGAAAGCAGAGGCACTGCTTGCAGCAGCTTCCGCTGAATTGGATGTCGGCGGTGATGATTTCATCGACTTCGATGAAGATTTGCTCGCGATGGATACCGACCAGCCCAGACAGATCACACTAAAAGATCTTGAGAAAGCGCTGGTTCGCCGCACCAACAACAAACAAAATCGTCAACGTAAAGTTACACTCCAACAACTCATCGACGCCCTGAAAGACGCTGAAAAGCTCGAGAAGGAGCGCCTAGAGAAAAAACCTCGTCAGCGCATTCAGACAGATGGTTACATCGATGTGCGAGATGTCGAAGACATACTCGAATTGGCGCACGATGAGGATATCGAAGTAACTATTGCGCGTGTCGATCGCTTATTGGAAGAGTCGATCAAGATTGGAGACGCGCTCACCCTGCTGAAGTTAATTAAGATGCTCGGACCAAAATCAGATTGGGTTGACGCGTTTTTGGCGATCCTATTCTTGTCAAATGCAGGTAAAATAGTATTAGAACAAGAAGAGTTTTACGGACCTGTACATATCGTACGAGCCGAACCGCCCGCTCTGGGACAGGCTTTTAAGGTGACCGGAACACCAATTGAGATGCAGCCATGAGTCTAAAAGCAAAAATTGAATCAGTTCTATTTTTGACCGAAAAACCGGTCAGAGCTCAGGCCATTGCACGTATCGTCAATGAAGATGTGCAATTGGTGCGAAAAGCTATATTGGACCTGATCCAGGATTATGAAACCAGAGATGGTGCCCTGGAGATTGCCGATGACGACGGATATATCATTCAGGTCAAGGATCAATATTCTTCGATTATCGATGAATTCCTTCCGATGGAATTGCCTCTCGCTTTGTTGCGTACTTTGTCTGCAATCGCTATTAAGCAGCCAGTTGCTCAAGCGGACATCATCAAGATTCGCGGCGCTGGTGCTTACGACCATATTAAGGAATTGCTGCAGCGCGAACTTATTAATAAGAAAGAAGATGGTCGCTCGCCACTGCTGACAACAACAAAGCAGTTCCAAGACTATTTCAGGCTAACGCAGGACGCCAAGTCATTGCGTACAGAGTTGCGTAAGAGCGACAGAAAGAAAGCCAAAGAAGGGGAAGACGACGGCACTACATTTGATGCCACTCCAGGCGAAGATAGCGAGGCTGACCGCATGGTCGTCCAACTCACGCTTGATGATGAAGCAAACGGAACTGGAACAGATTCCGGCGCAGATTCCGGTGCTGACTCCGGTTCTTTTATGGATTCAGAAATCCGCGAAACATCAGCTGAATCAGCAAAAGATGAAGTCAGCTCATTTGCAGATACACGAGTTGATAGCGACACTCCCGCGGTAACGATTGCCCCAGCTGCAGTTGAAGCGGCGATGGAAAGTATGTCAGACGGTTCTGGTGACCTCGGTTAACTAGGTGAGCCCTCTTAACTCAATTGCCGCAGTTTTGGTCTGCGCCGGCAGTGGTCAGCGCTTTGGAGAGGAATCACCAAAGCAATACCAGCTTTTGAACGGCTCTCCCGTATATACATGGGGGCTGAAGTGTCTTCTCGAACACCCGAGAATCGATCGGGTAGTAATTGTGGTTGCCGCCGATATGGAAGCCGAAGTTAAAGCCGACGTGAGTAAGTGGATTACCAGAGGACTGGAGAAGTTATCGGTCACCACGGGAGGTGCAACCAGACAAGCCTCCGTTTTCAATGGTCTGAAATTCCTCTCCCAGCAAGCATCTCAGCCAGACGCGGTTCTGGTACATGATGCAGCTCGACCGCTAATCACTGCCACCATCCTTGATGACGTCATCAAGTGCGTAGAAAAAGAACCAGCATGCACCGTCGGCAGTCCGGTATCGGATACGGTGAAGCGCGTAGATGACAATATAATCGGCGAGACAGTTGACAGGACCAACTTGGTCGCAGTCCAAACGCCGCAAGCAGCACGTTTTTCAGAACTTTTTAAAGCGCATCAACGCGCAGAAGCTGATGGTTGGGTCACCACCGACGATGCCGCAATCATGGAGATGGCGGGATATAAAGTGAGTGTGGTCTTGAGTACAAGATGGAACATCAAAATCACTACAAAAGAAGACTTACGCATATGCGAAGCACTTGCGGCCGCAATTAATCGTTGACCAAAAGCCAGGTATCATGCGGGTTTCAAGAGTGCTACCGTCTGCGATGGCACCTTTTTCTACTTGCGAAAAACCTGGAATGAACTAGAATTGTAGCTATGATAAGAGCAAAGATAAGACACCATCACAGGTGGCATATTCGATAGATGCTCCAACCGATATTGTGCAAGACGGTAGATAGTCGGTCTCTTATCAACAAAATATACCTACAACGATAAAAATCGAAGAAGGACTACTATGGCTGACGACACCCAAGATACGATGAACGAAATCCCGCTGCCTTCTGGAAGCGGACGTGGTGCCAGAAAGGAAGTCGACTTGTTTCCGGCAATTGCCGAAAAGAGACTCGTGCCTATGACCTCAATGCGCTCATCAGCACCAGAGCGACTCGGCACCCAGATTTCAATGTTCGAGCCTGTTTCGTTTGACGAAGCAGTAGAAATTGTCGAATGCCTGCGCTCCCGCGCAGCGACAACAATTTCGCTGGGTAACATGAAGAAGATTGATGCCAACAGATTGGTAGATTTCGTTGCCGGCGCTTCTGCCGCACTTGATGGTGATTTCCACAAGCTCAGCGAACAGGTCTACATCTTCTGCCCGAGCAATATCAAAATCACAGTGCCCGGAAAAGCAGCAGCAACAGCCGCAGGTACTCCTGGTTTCGATACCGGGACAGCGCTTGACTTCTTGTATTCTCCGGCCGGCTCTAATCCGTTTTCAACCAGCAGCTCACCCTGGCCAAACGCGTAGCCCTGGATTAATGAATTTTCATCAAGCGCTTGCTGGGTGTTTGATTCGCAGCTCTTCAAGTTTATTAACAGCTGCCTTTTAAGTCCGCTGCTATCATTGATGGACAATGCAATTGATGGAAAGCCCATCAGGTGCAGTGTTTCCTCCTTACCTAATCCACCACAAACAAGTTCTTCCCTCCCAGATTTCCTCGGGGAGGGAAGTCTTCTTCGTATGCACTAAATATCGGGTCGATATCCCTTCAGGGGGAGTAAAAGTCCGAACGGGCTTGTCAAAATCCCCTTTTTGCAGGTTGGACAGCTCTATTTTGCGGGTTTAGTCGGCCCAGGTGGTATATCGCCATTGGAAAGGGCAGATATAAGGCCTTAATACATACCTGGATCTAATATCAGACAGTTTTACTATGCAGAGCTTTCTACAGGCGATTTTTGTACGATGGGATCCTAGCGACAAGCCCAGCGATTGCGAGCTGACATGACTTTTACCCCAACAACAAACGACCCATTAATCGGCAAAATTCTCGCCGAGCGCTACCGTATCACCGAACTGGTGGGCGCGGGCAGATTTAGCATCGTCTATAAGGGTCAACACCTTTTTATGGACCGGTCTGTAGCAATGAAGACGCTGCAGTCCAATCTTGTTGAAGACCAAACGATCATCAAGCGCTTCGAGAAAGAAGCAGTCGCGCTCAGCAAATTGCGGCACCCGAATATAGTCTCGGTCTACGACTGCTTTGTTCATACAAACGGGCAGCCATTCCTCGTGATGGACTACCTAGATGGACATACTCTCGAGGAGTTGCTCAACGACCGCGGCGCCATTCCTCCTAAATTGATGCGGGCGATTATCTTTCAAGCGTCTGCCGGATTGGCACACGCGCACCAGAGCGGGGTTTTGCACCGCGACATCAAGCCGGACAACATTATTCTTCTACCGCGTGAAAAGACCGATGAACGCGTGCGCTTGCTGGACTTCGGCTTTGCATTGCTGCAAGGCGACATGGAAAGACTCACTCTTTCAGGCACTCTCTGCGGCAGCCCTGCATATATAAGTCCGGAGCGCTGGAACGGAAAAGAGCTGGACGCGAGATCAGACATCTATTCGCTGGCAGTTGTTATGTTCCAGGGGTTGACCGGTCAGTTACCTTTCAAAGCGTCATCGCTGGAAGAACTTCGCAACATGCACGTTTCGCAAGAGCCACCAAAACTCGGTGACCTTGTCCCTTCTCTGAAAGATGACAATCTCGCGCACCAGATTTTGGCGATTGCAATGGCGAAGGATCCAGATCTTCGTTATCAGACGATGAAAGATTTCCACAACGCGATCAAGCTCTGGGCGCCGAATAGCGACGATGCAGAAATCGCGCAGTGGGCAAAGAATGTCGGTCCGAAGCCGACAAAGTCTATGCAGGGACAACCTGCAATGCCGCAAAATGGTGCGGGGGCTGGTGCCGGAGCTGTACAAACTTCGGCGGGACCGACTGCAGCGGGACAAAGTGCACCAGGACAGAGTGCAGCTGCACAGGCGGCTCCAGACCAAGCAATTCAACAAGGAAATTTCACTCCACCGCCGGGTGTTGGACAATCAGCCACACCAAAACAATTCGATGCGGCGACAACGTTGCCAAATAATCAGCCGAAGCCTCCGTTTGATGACTCCGCATCTTTGCCCACCGGCGACGCAACGGCACAGCAAGCGGCTCCCGTTGGAAAGGACGCGCCGAAAGGATACGTCGCGGTTGATATCAATTCGCATCCGCTTTCGCCGGAAGCGCTCGCGAAGATTCCCAAACCAAATCCTCGTGCATCGCTAACAAAAATGGACGTTGCATACATTCAAGCGATCGCGAAAACGCTTGGTGACAGTCTGGGCGATGATGCGAAATCAATCGAAATTACGCCGGAGCTCGAAGAAGAACTTGGTAGAGCGCCGAAGGAAGAAACGACCAAGCTCGACTTTAAGTCGATGCCCCCGCCCGCAACTCAATCGACCGTTCCCCAACCTGGTCCGAAGGTTGTTCCGGTTGTAGATCGTCGTCAAAACAAGCAAAGTGATGGTTCGAGCGACGAACACGATTCGCTTCCTGTATCGACATGGCCGGCGCCCGACTTGAATCAAAGTCTCAACCCTGGGTCGAAACCATTTGGTGCCAAGCCAACAACGCCGGTTAATCCTGGTGCATTGAATGCTCCCGCACAACCGCCAAAACCGGTTCCGGCTCCAGCTCCGACAACACCGCCACCATCTCCGGCAACATCTGCACCTACTGCAAAAACGCCTGACCAGCAGCTTTTTGCTGATTGGAGTGCAAAGCAAGCTGTCGTGCCAGAAAGACCAAATCAGCCTGTTCCTTCAGATTGGAATGCAAAGCAGGAAGTACCGTGGATCTCGAACCCGGATGACTTCAAGCCTCGCGCAGATTTTGGATCTGCTGGACAATCGGCAGCAGCCGACTTTGGTGCGCCCGGCACAGCACCGCCATTTACACCAGGTGGTGGGACAGGTGGTCCAGGTGGCATGACTGGTGCGCCAGGTGGCATGACTGGTGCGCCAGGTGGACCAGCGGCTCAAAGCGCTTCAAGTGGACCGTCGAGTGGAGGTTTTGGTGCGCCTGGTGCGGCACCACCGAGTGCTGGAAAACCAGATGGTTCTGCAGCTCCATCATTCGGAGCAAACGCTTGGGCACCGCAAACAGGTCCGGTGTTTGGTCAGGCACCGCCCGGAATTTCGCATGTTGGTGCGCCAGACCCGCAGTCTCAAGATGCATCAAAAGTATCCAGCTCGCGCATTTCGCCAGTGTTGCCTGGCAGTCCGTCGCCCAATGCAGATGCACCAGGGGAGGTGCCTTGGACAAATATGAGTTCTTCTGCGCCGGTCGACTTTGGCAAGATGTTCAACGACAACAACACCTTGGTGAACGACCTGGGGATTTCGGCGAGTATGCCTACTGGTACCGGCATGCCGGACAACATAGGTGGAACCGAAGTTGCATCACCAACAGCAAGCTCTGCCAGCCTTTCTGTTTCATCAGAACATTCTGCTCCACCAAAAGGCGCGAAAAAACGCGGACGCTTGCCCACGTTTGTTGACAAAGAATACGCTCCGGACGAAGGCACGGATAACTTCGATGGTTCTGCGCCGCAAGCGAAGAAAGGCGGAAAGGGATTGCTCATCGCCGGTGTCGCAGTTGCTGTATTTATTTTCGCTGGAATTGGTATTGCAACTTGGTTGTTGACCAACGTTAATTCAAACAATCAACAATCGACTGAAAGTGCGCAGTCTGCGACTGCTCCGAGCACAGACACAAATAACGCGAACAGTTCGACCGCGAATTCAACTGATTCGACTACTGCGCCTAACTCGAGCGACACAACAGCTGCAACTTCAGGCACTACAAATAATGCTACTGCTGCTGGTGTCACGGACGAAGGCACCACCCCTGGTGATAATACTGCGTCGACGCCACCAGAGACAGCGAAGACACCGGCAGCGGCTCCAAAACCCGCTCCACCAAAGCCAGCACCCAAGCCTCCTGTAGCAGCAAAAGCACCGCCAAACCCGGCACCGAAGAAAGAAGAACATTCGACTGGCGGTTGGTTCGGTTTCCCTTCCTTTAATCAAAACAAGGAAGAGGAGAAGAAAGCGGCTGTTACTGCAAATGAAGAGGCGGTCAAGCCTGCAGCGCCACCGAGACCGAAGAAGAAAAAGAAACCGAAACGCGCTCCTGTCGCACACAAAGCTCCGGCTGCACCAGCAGGTGGTGGCTATGTTGAAGTAGAAGTCAGCCCCAGCCGCCGCGCATACCGGTCTTATTAATTTCGACGCTTTGCGTTGTCTTCAGAGCGTGGGGTCGCATTACATGCGACCTAAAAAAATTGGGCGTGTGCAACACGCCCCCACGACCCTACATTAACGGGCGTGTGCAACACGCCCCCACAAAAACAGGTAATACTACGAAATTTCGCGGGTGCTCGTTGATTGTCTCGTGCGTGACTTCGTGGAAGATACTTCGTTGAGAATGATCTGAACTAGCGGACTTGCTTTCACGTTCTCTTCGAAGTATTCAGAAAGACCCATTGCCAGTTGCTGTTTCATCGCTTCCTTCGGAATCTGCTGATTAGACGCGACTTCTTCCAGCAAGCGCTTCGATTCTTCTTGCACTTTCAATACAAATTCTTCAGCAGGCAAACCTCTTGGAAGAATCAGTCCGCGCAGTGAAACATCCGGTCCTGCTACTAGCTTATAAGTAGAGTCAACCGACATTGCCACCATCACAAGTCCATCTTCAGCAATGTGACGCCTTTGGTCGACAATGCTTTCGTCAATCTCGAATGCCCGCGATGAATCAATCAAGATGACGCCGGAATCAACTCTGCCTGTCACCTGAGCTTTGTCTTTAGAAACTTCGAGAATTTCGCCGTTTTCCAACACGAAAGTGTTTTCTGGATCTACGTTGCATTCGACCGCGAGTTCTGCGTGACGCACCAACATTCTAAATTCTCCATGCAGAGGCATGAAAAATTTGGGTTTGCACAAATTGATCATCAGCTTCTGTTCTTCACGACAAGCGTGTCCACTTACGTGCACACCGGCACCGCGCCCATAGACGACGTTTGCACCGCGCAAGAACAGCGCATTGATGGTGTTTGCAACAGACCGTTCGTTGCCCGGAATTGGTGTTGCAGAAATTACAACCGTATCGCCCGGAATGATTTTTATCTGTTTGTGTTCGTTGTTTGCAATTCGACTCAGCGCAGAAAGAGGTTCGCCCTGACTGCCAGTTGTGAGAATAACAACTTGATCAAGCGGCAACTGCTTCAACTGATCGACAGGAACCAGCAATCCATCCGGGAAAGTCATATATCCGAGTTCGCGCGCAATGCCGGCGAGATTGAGCATAGACCGACCAAGAATAGCGACTTTGCGCTCGTACTTAATTGCAGCCTGCAACACCTGACGAATTCGGTGCACGTTGCTTGCGAATGTCGTGACAATAATACGATGTGGTGCAGTCGAGAAGACTTCATTGATCTTAGCCCACACAGTACGCTCTGACGGGCTATATCCATCGCGCTCTGTATTGGTGCTGTCGCTCATCAAGAGAAGAACACCTTCGTCTCCTGCTCGCGAAAGACTAGCGATGTCAAATTGCTCGCCATCAACAGGAGTGAAATCGAACTTGAAATCGCCGGTATGAACGATCGTTCCAACCGGTGTTCTGATGATCAAACTAAACGAATCTGCAATTGAGTGCGTGCAGCGAATGAATTCAACCTGGAAGCAACCGATTTTTACTTGCTGGCGTGGTTTTACTTTGCGCAGAACAGTTGTTTCTTCCAACCCATTCTCTTTTAATTTCCCTTCAAGCAAACCAAGTGCCAGAGCCGGTCCGTAAATAACAGGAATGGTCACGTCGCGAAGAATAAATGGAATTCCGCCGATGTGATCTTCGTGTCCGTGGGTAATGGCTAACCCGCGAATTTTGTCTTGGTTTTCGCGTAAAAAAGTGATGTCCGGCAAAACAAGATCAACGCCCAACTGTTCTTCAGTAGGAAAAGCGAGCCCAGCGTCAACGAGCATAATGTCGTTGCCGCACATTATTGCCATTGTGTTCTTCCCAATCTCACCAAGCCCGCCCAGCGGTATTACCTTGATCGTATTGGAGCTGGTATCCACTTTCGATTTGCTTGCCTTGGGCGCATCATCTTCGGTGTAAGAATCGCTCGGTTTTGCCATCGAATTAGTACCTTTAGAAGCTCGGTTAGGGTTTGGACACGTTGGACAGGTCTAAATTAGTCTCGCTCGGTCTCCATCGGTCTATCTCGGTCTGTATTGGTCTGGACCGCATTAGGTCGGTCTAGCTCGGTCTAGATAAGGCTATACAGGAGACGCAGAAGGCGCCGACTGTTCCAAGAGTTTGTCGAGCACAGCCTTTTGTTGAGCATCGAGCGGAACTAGCGGCAATCGCAAGTTTTCCTTGCAAATACCCATTTTGCTAAGCGCGTATTTGACGCAAGTTGGGTTGGGTGCGGCGAACAAACCTTTGAAAAGCGGCAAATACTTGTAATGCAACTCACGAGCTTTATCTAGCTTGCCATCGAAAAACGCATCGCACATTTCTTTGATCGGATTGCCGACCACATGACTGGCAACACTCACCACACCAGCAGCTCCGACCGAGAGGAAAGGCAAAGTCAGGTAATCATCGCCGGAATAAATGCGGAAATCCTTGCGCGCATCGCCAGCGATCTCGCCCGATTGATCGACACTGCCTGTGGAGTCTTTCAAAGCGTGGATGTTTTTGTGCTTGTCGGCGAGCTTGATCATTGTCTCGCTGGTGATGTTTATACCTGTGCGTCCCGGAATGTTGTACACCAAAATCGGCAGACTAGTGTTGTTAGCAACTTCGCCGAAGTGTGCGAGCAAACCGGCTTGGCTCGGTTTGTTGTAATAAGGTGCCACCACGAGCAAACCTTGTGCGCCGAGCTTTTCAGCTTCTTGCGACGCCTCCACAGACTTGCGCGTGTCATTGGAGCCACTACCCATGATGACCTTAGCGCGGCTGCCTGAAACTTCGAGAACAGCCTTCAGAAGGTCTTTCTTTTCGTGCGTGTCGAGTGTCGGACTTTCACCCGTGGTGCCCGACACGACGATTGAACTGGTGCCAGTTTGGATCAGGTGATTGACCAGCTTCTCAACTGCTTTGAAATCGATTTTGTCAGAATCGTCAAAGGGCGTTACCATCGCGGTGATGACTCTGCCGAACAGTGGTGCGTCTGTGCCTATCACTTTCCTCTCCTTTTCCCTGGGAGCGCCGGCGGCTCGCCGGCTTCGGTCGACGCATGGCGTCGACCCTACATTAGCGGGCGATGCATGGCATCGCCACTACGCTTCTCACTTGTCGAATTGCGGGTGACTAGCCCATCTCCTGAGTAGGGGCGACATATATGCCGCCCGGCGATAACTTAGCTTGCTACTGCTTGTTTGAGCAGGTTGTGCTCTACCAAATACTCTGCGATACGAACAGCATTGAGCGCGGCACCGATGCGCAGGTTGTCGGCGACAACCCACAAGCTGAGACCTTTCTCCGTCGAAGCATCGCGGCGAATACGACCGACATATACAGGATCTTGTCCTGCTGCATCGAGCGGCGTCGGGTAGATGTTCTTCGAAGGATCGTCCCAAACCTCGATAATCGGCTCGTTAGCCAGAGCCTCGCGCGCTTGAGCGGGGCTTACTTCTCTTTCGAGATCGACCGTTACAGCTTCACTGTGGCTGATGGCGACCGGCACGCGAACCGCGGTGCAAGTGACAGGCAAATCCGGCAAGCTCAAAATCTTGCGGGTTTCTTCAATCACCTTCCACTCTTCTTTTGTATAGCCGTTATCGAGGAATTTATCGATATGCGGTATCAAGTTGAATGCGATTTGCTTTTGCAAAACTTGCGGCGGATACTCTTCGTTGTTGACGATTGCCATCGTCTGCGCTTGGAGTTCGTCCATCGCCTCCTTCCCGGCACCGCTAACGGACTGGTAGGTGGATACGATAACGCGCTTCAAGCCACCAATTTCGTGGAGAACTTTGAGCACAGGAACTAGCTGTGCCGTCGAGCAATTGGGGTTGGCGATGATCCCTTTGTGACCCTTGATGGCTTCGCCGTTAACTTCCGGCACTACCAGCGGAACATCCTTTTCCATGCGGTAGGCGCTGGTGTTATCAATTACGACGGCGCCCGCTTGCACTGCCAGTGGTGCAAACTCGAGGCTGCGATCTGCACCTGCTGATGCCAGAACAATATCCACGCCTTTGAATGCTTCGGCGGACGGTTCGATAATCGGGTACTGCTTGCCGCAGAACTCGATGGTCATGTCTTTAGAGCGGGCGCTGGCAAGAAGTTTGAGCTCACCGATTGGGAATTTGCGTTCTTCCAAAACCTTGAGCAGCTCGGTACCTACACGTCCGGTAGCTCCTAGAATCGCAACATTCACTGGTCGCTTCGAATTGCCTGCCATTTCTCCTCTAACCTCCGTCTGTACTATGCGTTTCCAAATAAAATCTGATCAAGCCCGACAACGAGCTTGTTTTGTGTCATAACATGCTGAATAGCCATGCGTTCACCCTCGATGAAACACTTGGTATTAAAGCTGTCATGCCGGATTGAGAGCAACTCTCCCTCCGATCCGAATAAAACCTCCTGGTGCGAGATCATGCCCGGCAAACGCAGCGAATGCACTCGCACACCGCTTGCATGAACGGCGCCTCTAGCGCTCGGCATCAACTCCTTCTCTTCCACGCGCTTGGCGTTGTAATGACTGCGACTGTCGGCGAGCTTATTAGCTGTGTGCATCGCTGTGCCCGATGGAGCGTCGATCTTCTGAGTGTGATGCATTTCGACGATTTCAACGTTGGGAATGAAACGCCCTGCCTGACGCGCAAATTCCATCATCAAAACAGCACCGACTGAAAAATTCGGCACTACCATTGCTCCAACACTGTTCTTCTCAGCCAGGCTAGCAAGCTCCTTGAGATGCGTTTGGCTCAGTCCGGAAGTACCGATGACAGGGCGAATGCCTTTGCCGATGGCGGATGTTGCCGTCCTCCAGGCTGCTTCCGCCTGGGTTACGTCCAGAATGACATCTGGCGAGCAGGCGGCTGTACACTCGATAAATCCACTGCTGACAAGTATACCAGTCCGTGCCCCTCCGGCTACTTCCGCGACCTGTCCTATGTCAAGTCCGACATATTCGGCGTTTTCGCGCCCCCAGGCTCCAACGATTTTGATGACGGGATCATTGAAAAACGCCTGAACAAAGGCTTTTCCCATGCGCCCGCTGATGCCGGCTACCGCGACTTTAATGGGTTTTGATGTGGCTGATGAAGTCACCATGCCTCCAAATACAGGCATTTCGGGAGGAAATAAACACGAGTTAAGGGGTATTTTACCTGGCCAGAGCCTTCAAGATCCCCCATATAACGTAAGGACTCGGTTATCCCGAGCCCTTTGTTACGTTCAATTCTTCAGTGTCAGCAGGCGCTGTTTTAGACTCTAGCGACGTCTTGATTGAGTTGATGCGTCGACGCCATGCGTCGCCCGGTATCTAAGCCCTAGCTCCTGCGGCTTGAATCAACTTTCCCGTAGATCCGAAGCCACCCTCACCGCGTTCGTGGCTCGCGGCAAGCTCTTCCACTTCCACAATCTCAACGCGCGGAACAGGCGTGATGAGCAATTGCGCGATCTTTTCACCGGGCTGGAAAGTGTAAGCTTGCTCGCCATGATTGATGATGAGCACGCAGACTTCGCCGCGATAATCGCTGTCGATGGTTCCGACACAATTGGTCAGGCTGATACCGGCTTTGTGAGCCAATCCGGAGCGGGGACGCACTTGCCCTTCAAAACCTTCGGGAATCTCGACTTGAATGCCAGTTGGAATTTGCGCGCGCTTGTTGGGCTCGACTGTTACCGGTTGTTCGATGGCCGCAGTCAAATCCATACCAGCAGAACCGCTTGTCGCGTAGGCGGGCAAATTTTTGCAGTGAGGAAGACGCTTCACTTTCAAAGTAACGTTCATGCTTTGCACTCCCAACAAATATCACTCAGATACGCGCAGCAACTGAGTCCTGGAAAAATTCACACGTAGTGTGTGCACAGAGAAAAAGTACTAGGAAACCGGCTCGCGTGCATGAGATTTGACTGCGAAAAACACATTGAAACGATGCGTTTTCGCGGCGTCTGATTTCCTTGACATTGGCTGGATCCGAACATATACTCGATCTATAAAAGATCAGAAATCAAAAGATGCCTTGATGGCATAAGAGTAAATATGTTTGGATTTTTCATTCGTATTAATGAAATTAACTAAGTCTTTGACTGGCAGCCACTTTCAGGCTCGCTCAAGATAGCAAAAGTCTAAAGAATTCGACTGTTTATCTATAGAACTTGTGGAAAATTTGAACTTTGAAAAGTTTGAACATTCACAAGTTCGAATCTAGATATATACGAATATTCGACAAGCCTTGATGCGGCCAAAGTATATGCCGGTCATTTTTTGACGTGTTTTCACCGTGCCACCATATTCAGTGGCGCTGCGAGGTTTGCACGTCTCTATTGTAGGGTCGACGCCATGCGTCGACCGTGTTTCTTTGGGCGTGTTACACACAACCTTTTCGAAAAACCTGCAAAAACAAAAACATCGCAAGGATTGCTCCGCTGCGATGTTTAAGCTACTGCCTGACTGCCCATTGCTGTGGGCTCAGTATTTCCTCGAGATTCAGTCAGTCCTTCACTCGGGGCGAACCACCTACTGTCGTTTCCGATCGGCGCCGATCTGCCGTTTCCGTAGTGTCCCTCGGCTCAAAGCGGTTACTTCGCTTAACCGCTCACCGTTTACTCTTTCAATATACCAAGCACATCCAACGGTGTGAAGTACCCCGTTTTTCTTTTAATCATGCGGTTTTCCGAAGGCGCAGCGCTAAGCTGGTATTGAAAAACTGCGATCACATGATCGATCCGATCGTTTGAACAAGCCATGAAAACTGGCTCAACACGCGGATCTAGCGATTGTATATGCATTGCCGATAAATTATATACACCACAAAGCATCCTACGCATAGACACGTAGGATGCTGATGGCCAGCCGAAGGACACGCACTTGACTAGGAAGTGCGCTCGGCCAATTCAAGAGCTGGAGTGCTGCACAGGTTCTGAAAACCCTGATGTTATCAGGGGATTCAAAGCCCCGTCGGACGCGCAAGACAAGAAAGAGATACACGCAATATCAATTGCATATACTTCGTTCTCAATCCGCATCGCTGCTTTTTGCCACGGATACAAGAGCTCGACGCAACGACTAAACGCTACATCTGCTCCCTCGTCCCATCAGCAAGCCTTCGCAGTCCGGCCCCAGCTTTCTGGATTTGAGGCGGTCGGTTACCACTTGCTGACGCTCGCGGTAAATTCCAACCTTATTATGCTTAGACTTTATACCCGGTTACCAAGAGATCAAAACAGTTTGCAGAAGACAATCTCTAGTTATATTTCTGTCTAAGGCACCCGCAATGCGCCCGCTTTCCAGGCCAACCGGGCGTTACAAATCCGGCTGCCGTCAGTTCTCGTTCTGCGGACATACATATATAATGAATAGCCTGTGCCGACGTAGCTCAGGGGTAGAGCAACGGTTTCGTAAACCGTAGGTCGGGGGTTCAAATCCCCCTGTCGGCTAGGTTTTCAGACTTTGCTCTTATTCACGGAGGCCTAATGGAGGCCTTTTTGACGTCAAATTGAGTGAAGGTTAATCAATTAGAAAGCACAGCTACTGGAAGAGGTGACGCCACCAACTTCCGTATATATACGTTTCCAGAAATCCGCGTCAGATATCCAATCCACAGCAAAAGTGATATCGAGTGCGATACCACTAAAATTGGACACGCTGGCGGTGGCAAATGCGGAAATGTTATCTTGAGAGCATACCAAATAGCTTAGAAGCTACAACTCTGGCAGCGAGTCTTGATTATGCGTTGCATATATTGTTTAAAAACAGATGTCCCTTTTAACGGCAGAGAGCATGTAATCCCGCAGTTTCTTGGAACGTTCTCGGGGGAGTCATTGATTCTTAGAGACGTTTGCGATGTCTGCAACAGAATCTTCAGCAAGTTGGAGACTGTCTTCAAGGAAGACAGCATTGAAGGATTCATCGCAGCACTGTTTCGAGTCCGACAAGATCGATCAGTTTGCCTTCGTAAGACGCGCATGAAAATGACAAATAAACTCACTGGCGTGCAAACGCTGCTGGGAAGAGTTTTTCCTACAGTGAATCCGGTCACTGGCGAAGTTCAACTACTTCCTCAGGTTATCTTTGAAAGGAAGGACGGTAAGCAGCAAATAATTTTCCTTGAAGGACTAAGGGATGACAAAGGCTTTAGCAATAGGTTCAAATGGCTTGGCTCACGTGAGTTTTCAATTACTGCCTTTGGACAGGGAGAGGATGGAATCGGCGAAGTCATAGGTGAACTTAGGAAGCGGGGCATCGACAGGAAGTTCAATGCAAGTGATAGTGAAACACTAAATTACAATGGCAATCTTGAGATAGAGTTCGACTCAAGAATAGATCGCGACTTGCAGAGAGTAATAGCGAAAATCGCCTTCAATTACTTTTCTTTCTGCGCGATAGAGTCTGGATTTAGAGACATTTTGTATGAAGAAGCATTCGACAAGATAAGGGACTTCGCTATACGTGCTCAAGGAAAGTCTCCGGTCATTGTTACCCCACATGGATTTACAGTGCCTGGATATGAAGGAAGGGACTATATCCCCTTCCATCTTTTGCGCGTGTTCGAGAAGCTGAATAAGATTAAGGTTGAACTTTCGTTGTTTGCACACTGCCGTTATGAAGTACTCATCGGACCATATCCATTTCGCACAGGGAACCGAGGATCGTTTGGAATTGGGCATCAATTTGACACGATGGAGAGAAAAATGACCCAGCTTGCTCAAGGGCGGTTTGTCCTCGACACAGCATCAAACTATAGCCTTTTCAATAACCTTAACGGCATACCGATGTAGTCTCAAATGCTTCAAAATTCTCCTTTGCCACAGACAGCAAAAAAGCAACACTTTGTTCCTCAAAAAAGCTTGGAAAGATTTTCAAGCAAACCGGGGAAAATTTTTGTCTTTGACAAATGGGATGATCGAAGTTTTGAAAACGCTATCAGCAAGACTGCGTGTGTTCAGTATTTCTACGACATGAAAAGCGTCGACAGAGATCCCAGTAAGCCAGAGAACTATCAGATTAGCGAAAGAGCTTTTAAGGAAGTAGAAGACCTTGGACAGCCGATTATCGACATGCTCATAAGTAAAGTCAATGCATTTATTGGAAAAAAGACTTTGCCATACACGTCTGAGCGACTGTTACACAAAAAAGAGCGCATCAAACTCGGTTTCTTTCTAGCCGTTCAGTATCTAAGGACTCCAGACAAGAAGGAAGAATCAATCGCATTTGCTAGAGCATCGCTCAAAGCACAGTACATTGCTGAGCTGCAAGCTAATGGTGTTGAGATCACTGATGAACAAGATTTTGATGTACAGCTCAGCAAAGAGGCTAAAGCAGGCCATCATGTTTTGTCTACGTTCAATTCAGGAATTGCTGCGGGTCCTGAACTCCATAAATTTGTTTGGATGTTCAGTGCAACCAACAGCAGGAAACTTATCACCTGCGACACACCTGTCTTGTTTGTACCGCGAGCAGAAGATGAGAATGGAGGGCAAGGCATTCTCTCCAAGGGATCTCAATTGATGATTAACTTGTCGCCGAATGTTCACTTATCCCTCCTCGAAAGATCTTTCTTTCGAGAATTTGAAAAAATCGACGGAAAGTGCATGCGCCTTAGAGAGGAGGGTGTGGACTACTTCAATCGGATGCACCTTTATCATTCAAACCGCTATCTGTACTCACCAACAAATGAGTTCGACTGGGCAAGAGAACTACTTGCAAAAAACCCGAGTTGGAGGAAGCGGAATACCCCTCGACTTCAAGCATCGGGACCGTTCGCAGATGGTATCAACAAGCTCTTTCAGGAATCATACGAGCCGAAATATTTCCTTTTCTGGGGCAATGATCAGGATTCAAGTGAAATCACATAGGCTTTCCTAGGCGCAATGCTGGATTTAATCAGTTCGCTTAACATCCTGTTGCAAAGGGAAAGGCGGCGAAGTACAATGAGAAATACTTGAAGGATCTAGCTATGGCAGAAGTCGCAAAACATCAATGGACAAAAGAAGAAGTCACTGAAATCGTGACTGTTTTGGCCTACAAGCGTTACGGCATAGCTTTTGACAGTTACATTCAAAAGCTGAAAGAAAACGAAGTTGATCGCTGCAAGGACAGTGACATTATCGGACTTCTTAAGCTGATTGGAATTTGCACCGAAAGCGTTGCAGCCTGAAGAATTTAAGTCACAAGCAATAAGGCTCACCCGAGAGACACTCCAAGGTGGGGAAAATGCCATTTACAGTTTTCACGAACTGCTCATGCTTTTGCTGGGCAATACTGTTTTGGATGCAAAGGCATTTCTGACGATTCATTCTGTCAATTGGACTGATTCATTTGTAATTGCTCCACATCGTAGAAACAGTAGTGAATTCGAAGCTGCCGCGGAAGGGAGCGAAATCTACTCTTGCTTGAAACTGAAGAATGGATTTTTTCTGGACCTTCAATACAGCCTTTTTCTGGACAAATCAGACCACAGCTATCTAAAAACTGAATCTTCCAGAATGGTTTACCAAAGCGATAATCTCGGAATAGATCAATTTTTCAGAATAGAAATGAATCGAGTTCCAAAAACACATTATCCTCAGTCACATTTGCATGTAAACGGAGTTTGGAAGAACGGTTCTGCAACACGGCCAAAGGACATGGAGAGGGTTCACTTTCCAATCGCGCGCCCAACAATTGAGAGTTTGATACGACTGCTGGTCTATGATTTTAATACTGGCTCTCATACCGATGCAGAAGTGTTTGAACCAATTTTACAAGCCTGCGAAAAGGAATTTTTAAACGTAGCTAGACTTACACCAAAAGAACCTCCACCCCTACCACCCAAAGGCGAATGAACGAAATTACAATTGTCTCCGTTCCCTCATTGTCGTATCTCTCACTGAGATCGGAAAGAGTTTCAGCTTTTCCATTACTTATGCTTTTCAGCCCACTTTCGGTGTTCTTCGTCACTTTGCAATTGAATGTTCCTAAGCCGTATGACCTCTCTCAGTTGATTGAAGTATGCTTTGCCTAGCTTTTCATCGAGTTGAATCGCTTTCTCTGCATACCTATAAAAAGGCTTGATGTTATCGTCCTTACAACGATCTGAGACGTAAACCGCCTCGCTTGCGGAATTGTAAAACCTCGCTTGAACATCCTCAGTCACCTTACTGCTGCTAATGATCTCATCGCCAAGCCGGAATGCATAGATCACGTCACTACTTCGGCAATTTGCTCGAAACGCAAGGCCTAATGAACACAGTGATGCAACAAGATAATCTACATTTTCCACTTTGAGATCGGGAGCAACTGCATCGTACTCATCCCAAGCCTTTCGGCATTGCTCTGACAAAGCTAACGCACTGGCATAATTCAAGTGAGCCATTCTGCTTTCCATGCTATGCGCGCCAAAACGAAATCCTGTCTTGCTAAGGATTCTTAGAGCGAGTTCCAGGTAAAGTTCTCTCCTTTCAGGATTATATTCGTTTATCTCACATCCAAAGTCAGAGAGAAACATCTTCCAATCGTCAACGGAACAATCCTTGTACTTCAGGAATGACTGGACCGCCTGGTACCATTCGATCTCAGAGCCATCCTTTTTTTGAGGCAACCGATGAATCTGGTTGCCAGTTGAAGAAGTTTCTCCTGCAAGCACAACACTGGGAGTTGCAAATGTGCAAAAGAGAATCAGTGCCGTACTAATTGCTGGTGTGCGGAGTTTCATGCCATCGCCTTTGCTCTTCTTTTTTGAGCTCTTCCCATTTAAGATGAAGTTCCAAGTACTCATGCACAATTGGCATCAATTGGGACTGGCGCTGCGAAACCATCTTCGCTTCACTTTTGAAGCCGTTCGCATTCAGAATTTCAATCAAGTCTGATAGATCGCGTTCCACACCTTCAACATAATCATCTTCAATGTTATTGATTACACAAAGTTCAAACAACTGAATTGCTGTATGGGCACTTCCATGTTCACTGTAGAAATGTGCCAAAGCGGATTGAGATTGCCCAAGACGGGATATGCGATCGCCCTGACACATACTAGGTTTCCATTGAAGCGCGCTCTTATCTTCCTTCAGCGCCAGACGTAAAGAAACAATGTCTTTTGAAAGCAATGCAGTGTCCTTGTCAAAACGCTCAATGAATTGATCGAAAGTAATTTTGCTGACTTCATCTGGAACTCCGATGGTTGAGAGATCACGCCTCCATGCACCAACAACCCCTTCCTTCACGAACACATCGTCCTTTACGTCCTGAATCAAGAAGCTCTCCTTAGCTGCCAACACTGGGGCGCGCTCAGGGTCCTTCGGATTCTTGCTCGATAGCATCGCATCGTATTTATCAAATGCCTCAAGCCATTCTGGTCGCGTCTTTTCGAAGCTACCCTTTGCCTCTGCATAGAGTTTCAAAATGTCTTTAAATGTGGACTCAGCGGCAGCCGTATTTCCAAGCGCAAGTTGGATGAATGCGTGTTGATAAAGTGCAGAGCAATGTGGCTTTTCTATGTGCATCAACCGATTAGATATTTGGATTGCTTGCCGAAAGTCGCTTTTGGAAACGAAATAATCGCGAGCCCCACGCAATTCTCTCTCAAGTTTCCAGTGTGCTTCCTTTTTTTCGTCACCAGTGAGAACAGCCCACTTCGATTCGTCCTCATCTAGATTTCGCAACAACTCCGTTTCTGCCGCTTCCGTGACAGCGCGTTCCATCAGTGGTTTATGTACAACTCCAAGCAGTACGATTGTTCCACTTCGATCATCCCTTACGAAAAAAACGAACGGTCGATTCACATTCATTTCAAAGCGCTTTGATGGATTTGGTCCGAGGAAATAGACCGCATCTGTTAAAACAGCAGCTTCTGTTCCTTGTTCGTTTACTAGGAGGCTGATGTTTTGGTTTAGATCACCTAGCCACAGAGGTTTACTGTCAGTAATTTCAGAAAAGTTTGCTTTAGGAGCGGAAAAGGCTTGTCGTATGCCAAGTTGCGCCAATGGTTCCTTAAATGAGTTTTTCGCAAGCAGTGAAAAACGCGGTAATGAAAGCTCGCCAACACGTGGACGCATTGAAGAGATTTGGCTCTCAAGTTTTTCTACTGAGATCATGCTTAGCAGCTGTTCTGGCGACTGCCCTTTTCTTGGCAGAACCACATACATTGCAAATGGCATTAATGGGTTTGAGTGCGGAGGTCCATACGGCATCCGCACAATTTGGCTACCATCGGATTCTCCATAGAACATCGCCATTTCAAGCGATTTGTGCATCATCTCAACCGAGATTGGAGAGCTTTCCGTCTCAAAAAACTTCTCGATCTTCGTTGCCTTACCTTCAAACTGGTCAATCCATTTGCCATTAAAGTAGAGTGCATTCAGAAGTCTAATCTCGTGAGGCTTCATAGGGGGATAGGCACCATCGAACATGCCGTGAGCTTTGACTCGAATCCAATCGTTGAGTCGCTGGTTAATATTCTCGGCGCTTGAAGCGGAGATAGCTGTTCCCCCATAACTGCTTTCAAAGCTCTTTAGAAACAATGGCTTAAGCTTTACATCCCTCGCTGTCACCATGGCACTTGCAGATGAGACATCAACACCATTTGTCGGTGTCAAAACAAATTTTTGAAGCGTTCCAAAGTCTTGCTCATTTAGCTCTGAATTCAAAAACACCTTTCGCAGTTCGCTCCGAGTATCTCCTCCCGCACCGAGAGCAACAGCATTCAAGCAGTTCGCCAAACCAATTGGAGAGATTACAATCGTGCGCGGAGTTTTCTCTGAAACTAGCCTCTGCATAATTCGCAATGAAAGGTCGTTAACACTTCTTGCCGTCGCTTTGATTCGTGAATCTGTCGCCTGCTCAGATGGCAGGTTACTCGCATCAGTCGCGCTCGCAGAAGTACTGGCAGACGCAACAAGAAGCGACAGAACTAACGATTTTAGAAACATACTCACTAAAGCCAATCGCCTTGCTTCCCACCAAATGCATCATAACTCAGGCGCAAAATCCGAAAGGTAGCCCCCGCTAATTCTGCCGGGCAAACAGCCTACCGCCGAACACCCAGAGCGAAGGTCGAGTCCTTCGGATGCCTCCGGCAACCTTCACTCCGGGACCCATGCTCGACGGTATTCGGGCAGAGCGGCAGATGGGGGCGGGGGATTTCTCATATGATTTCGGAGCGAAAATTTGAGCAGGTACCCCATAATTATCCATTTTTGCCTTTGCCCGTAGGTCCGGAGGCAGGATAAAGGCCAAAGGCGCCGATTTCTCGTATCGGTGCGCCCATGGCTCTTAATAGGGGTGCTCAAAAAAAAGGAGAGGGGCGCCGAATACGAATCAATCGGGCCCAGTGGCAGCTTAAAGGCATTCCCTTCCAAAATCATGTCATGAATCAGCATCACGAGCCACTTTTGATCTCCAAAATTGCTTTTTTACAGGTGCCCATTGGCAATTTTTGCGCACCTGTCGGTTCTTCAATATGGCGCATTGATGTACCTGCACGAATCTGGATTGCTACTAACGAATGCTTGTCTCAATGGTGAACCTAAATTCTGCCGAAATCAACCCGCAACGCGGATAAGTTCAATCCATTCTGATGTTTCGACCAGGGCTCTTGTAAGCTGGAAGGTGAGGAGGTGAAAAAATGGGCGCCGCAAAAGTCGCTAACCCGCAACCATCTGTAAGGCTGTATGCGCTGCTCGCAAGTGAGGGGCCATGGGGTGTTGTTTTTAGGCGGGGTCCATCAAAGCTAGTTCAGATTTATAGATGGGATACCTGGAATGATACCTTTGAGCCCGGTCAATGGCTTAAGGGACGTATTTATGAGCGCATGGCGGCACTTTCTCCAAATGGGGAAAAGCTCATTTACATAGGTGAAAAGCACCAGTACAAAAGCGAGAATAAGGGCTCTTTTCTCATTGTTAGCAAGCCACCATTCTTGACCGCTATAAATTTGTGGAGAGTTTGCGGATGCTCTGACGGCGGCGGTTACTTTGCATCTGAATCACAGATAAAGATCTCCTATCATTCCTGGATTTTGGGACCAAAAAATCCCTTGCCTGGACATATCAGAGTAGTTCCCTTATCAAAGGATGAAGAGTTTCACGAACACAAAGCGCTCACATTAGATGGGTGGTCTCTTGTGGATAAGGGCATTTCTAGTGGGTACCAGAAGTTCGCATCACCGCAAATCTACCGCAAACCAATTGAATCTCTTGGTCGTTATGAATTGGAAATGCGCATTCTAGGTTTCGTTGAAAACGGCGGAAGTGCCACTACGACAGACTACTATCTCCACGAGAGCAAAACGGGCGATGACTCTTTTCTAGGTCGTTTCGATTGGGCAAACGTCGATAAATCCGGTGATTTGCTCTTTGCGCGAGAGGGACAAATTTTCAGATGTACTCCGAATTCGAAGAATGAACCGCCGTATGAAATAGAAAAGGCGCGCTTACTCTACGATTTTAGAGACTCGACATTCAAAGAAATGGCGCCGACCGCCGAGGCACTTCAATGGTAAAGACAGCTGAGGTTATCTGCATTGGTTTTGGACGGCGCTTGCGACAGCTACGCAGGAAGTGATGATGGAAGAGAGAGAACTAGATACTTTGATAGAAGCCTGGCGTACAGCGATCACAGCTGACGTCAACTCCCGTAAATATGAAAAGAATAAGTGGTCGATTGAAAAGGTTTCGGCATTATCAGATCATCCTGAGGATCTGTGGATCTTCATTCAAGCCGCATACGTCGGACCATTTTCCACTCGTGTCTCATCACAGCTAGCCAATGGACCAATGAAGGAATTGCACAAAAATCACAGAGACGCCTTCATTGATCGCATAGAAGACCTCAGAGGGCGGGATGGGCGATTTCACCATATACTGCCACCGGAATGGAAGGCAGAGATTTCCAATAGAATATGGACTCGCCTGGAATTAACACATAGAAAGCCGTGGAAAGAGAGACCGTTGAAAATCAATGGCTCCTTGACAGACAACTTCGTTTTTCTGTTGAGTTCTGACTTCTTTTTCGATCTATGGGGAATGCTCGATCTCAACTTTGGAGATGAGACCAAGCAACGCATTCAGATGGGTAGCCGCTCAATCTTGAAACAGATTGTTGAAGCAGCAGGTGATAATCGCGACTATTATTTGACTTCCTTTTCGGAAGAACGAATCGCGGAAACTTATACTCTCCTATTGCTTCTTTTCAAACAAGATGAGAGATGTACTTTTGAAGAGACGGTCATTTACAAAGTACTAACTAACGAACGTGCTTTAGAAGAAGCTCTCGGATTCTTTACAATGCTTCTGGTGAGCATTGCAAACGACTACGAAGTAGAATTAGACATCGCCAAAGATTTACAGGAGAAGCTGGGCGAAATTTGGAAAGCAGTCGATGCCTGCACTTATGATGATCGCTTTGACTTACTCTATGAAGCTTCCAACACGGAGTGGGACCTTTATCTGAAATCGCTTACGTCAGAGTTTCCAGACTTTCTCAGCACTAATTTGGAGCAATTCCTCTCGTTTGAATCCTATAGAAGGTTTTGCGAGAAATTGCACACACAATGTTCGCGCGGTGAGGTGGAAATTGTTCGGGAGAGTTTCTCCAAGTATCTCCTGAGCTTGAGCAGGCAACTTGATCCGCAGGAAATGTTTCTGTGAGTTTTGCTCTTTAGCGCTCGCAGCATACATTTTGCTGGAGCCAATTGGACATTGCATGTAGCATGCGTATCAATGCTTTAACATTCAAAATGAGAAAGATAAATCTCAGAGAGTGCACAGCCAAATTGACAAAATAGGCTCAAGATCTCATCTCTCTGAAGCGCAAGCTTTTCAGCCAACTGTTGATAGGTTTCGCCTGGATAATCTTCTTGATAGGCCCTAAGAAAACAGGCATCCAATAAATCGTCGCCGAATTTATAATACGCAGTTGGCTCTTCGCTTGTTGCCGTATAGTATTCGCTGGCCCAATGCGGTTGGTCTTCTAGGCTTTTATCAAAACCCTTCTTCAACTCTGCACCTTCTGAATAATGAAAGACGATGTTACCGCGCAGCCTTGCATAAATCTTGACAATTGTAGACAAATCGCCCTTAGGAAGTAGTCGCTTTGCACCAGTCCATAACTTTTCCAAATGGCTGTTGCCCGCAATCAGTTCCTGAAGTGTTTTCGAATCTTGTATGTCGTTTAAAATGGTCACGCCTTCGACTAAATGAGAAATAAGAAGCATCGATAGATAACTGCCTGTGAAGTAATTCAATGACTTTTGCTTTTCGGAGAGCGGGGTGTTATCTGACCTCAGTTCATGCAAATACTGGACTTTGCTCATGTCATTCAGAGCCCAGCTTAGTCTCGTCATTATCAAAGCATCTGGATCGCCATGGAGCTTTTTCATTGAAATACGTCGTGGTGCCGCCACATTTTTCGTCATTGATCTCAATTCCTCATAAGCTCGAACACAATCATTGCTACTGAAACTTTAGGACGAATTCCTCAGAATTTTTCAAACCATCTCTAGAACGGATTCTCGGAACTCCAATTGTGCGTCGCGAGCGTTCGCTTGTATGTTTTTGGATAGAAGTTTTTCACAGCGCTTTCCCACGCCACATTGACCGGGTAGCCTATGACCTTGCGCAAGCAATTACACAACAAATAACCGCTACGGTCCCAACTATTTTGCCCCTTCATTCTTCGCAGATAACTATTCCGATGACATACCAATACCGGGGGCACATTTCCTTGCCTTTCAAAGACAATAATTACATCAACGTCTGGTTCCGAGGCCGACTCGCTTTCGCCGGATCCACAAATTCGTACATTCTGTGCACCATACTGGGCAAGAACAAATCTGATGTCGTTTTGCTTTTCAATCAGACGGTCTCTGATTTCTTCATGCATACGCTCTTCTAAAATCGCAATGACTTTGTTCCTAAGCCGCTCACGGTTAACTCCAAGCTCTCCAAGTAGACTATATGCACCGTCTCGATGTCTACAAAGAAGCGCAAACAACAAGTGCTCCGAATTTATGCACTTTGAATGAAAAGTATGAGCCACTCTGCGTGCAACTGTGCCAAGGATAAAGTAACCATTGCTGTATGGTGGCTCGTGGCGTTGCAACATCATTGCATCGATCCGCTCTTTTGCGACAGCGGGTTCAAATCCACTATCTCTCAAAAGACCGGCCGCCACTGAATCATCCATTTGCGCCAACGCAAGCAGCATCAACTCAACGTCGCATCTACGCGTCTCCCTTGCAAACGCAAGTTCCTTGATCTCGCTTAGCTCTGGTGAGTTTTGAATTTTTGCCATTGGTGCGGTCTGATACGAAGAGACAGTAAGCTCAATTGTACTAGGCTAAGCACAGGAATCGCTAACTTCAGCATCTACAGCAATTGCTTCTTCCTTGCTTTCTGCCAGGAGGTGAATTTGCGCAATCGCCAAATCCATGGCGTTTCTGACGGGATCTTGCGTCAAGCGTGAATAGATTTGCGTTGCTTGGGTGGACTTGTGCCCAAGCGCTCTCGCAATGATCGGCAAGCTGTGATTGGTTATCGCCATGTAGCTCGCCAGAGTCCGACGGAGATCATGAACCCTGAGATCTTCTACTCCAGCATCTTTGATCAGCTTGTACCAAACTCTCTTAGGTTCTACGAGATGACTGTCCTTTATTCGACCAGGAAAAACCCAGCCAGTCTTACTGGATTCCGAGCGCCGGCGAAGAATTTCAACAGCAGGTCCGGTAAGCGGAACAAGATGCGACTCCTTGTTTTTAGTCATTGGAATTCGCCAGATTGCAAGTTCCAGATCAACATCTTCCCAGCGCATTGCAAGAACGTTTGATTTACGAGCGCCGGTATAGAGACTAATCTCAAAGTAGTCTCGCATCATTTCGTCAGGGACCTTTTTCAAAGCAGCAAAGAAATTTGCCATCTCGTTCGGCCTGAGAAATCGCTCTCGGGATTGAATCTTGAACTGCTTAATGGGCAGCCAGGGATTATCGCCTTCGATATATCCATTCCGAATATTCCAACTCGTCATTGCTTTCATTAAAATGATGATGTGATTAGCTGCGGCAGGTCCATTGTTTTGTCGTACATGATTGACTCTGTTTTGAACATCAGCTCTCTTTATTGATGACCATTTACGGTCACGCCAATCAGTAACATATCGGACGAAATCCTTCTCCATATCAGCCACTCGAACGCAGCGTATGCGGGCGTGACCTTCAAGATAGTTCTCGAACAATTCTCCGAGGGTTGGCTCGTCCTTGGAGGCGAGTTTTTCAGCTTGAGGGCTAATTCCCTTACCCACGTCTGCCAAAATCGCAGCAGCGGCATCACGGGCTTGCTCGACACTCATCTCAGGGAAGCGCCCGAGGAAAACTCGCTCGATTTTGTATTGGACAGTCTTTCTAAAGTAAAAACTCTTACTGCCGCCCTTCGACAATCTCAAAATGAGACCCCGTTGGATGGAATCATAGAACTCCTTCTTTGCCACTCCTTCCGGAATAGTCATGGACTCTATCTTTCGCTTATTAAAATTGACCTTCTCCGCTTTCATTTGATGTTGGTTCTCCGACCTTTGGTGCGATTAACCGTAGGTCTGGTGTAAAATTGTGGAAGCCTAATGGAGGCCTTTTTAGCATCAATTCGCGTAAACTTCGATCAACTTTGATCAACAAACACAACACGCGAAGACGCAGTCCTCATCAGGCATTGTATAGCACGACCAACAACCGCGCAACATCTTCAAAGGAGGAAAACTGGCTCTGTGAGCGGATTCGTAAACCGTAGGTCGCGGGTTCAAATCCCGCTGTCGGCTAGGTTTTCAGACTGTCTGGCCCTGACAGATGGGTTACAGAACGTTCCGGACACAAGGTATACACTTTTGCGCTTTCCAGCGGGAGGCGAGAGTGGATGCCGTGGAAGGAGTGTTCTGTTTTGGACGAAAGAATACGCTTTGTCATTCGCCACAAGGACGACGAAGACATGAGTTCTTTGTGCCGTGAATTCGGAATTTCGCGCAAGACCGGCTACAAGATTGTCGAGCGCTACGAAGAATGCGGCTTCGAAGGATTGAGCGATAGAAGCCGAAGACCTGTTCGATACGCAAATGCGATGCCTCCTCAAGTTGAGGCTGCAATTGTTGCCGCAAAAAAGGAAAAACCGAATTGGGGTGCAAGAAAGATTCGAGAGAAACTTCTTCGCGCACTTCCACACGAAATCAAAATTCCAGCCATCAGCACTATTCATACTGTTCTTGACAGACATGATCTAGTTTCAAAAGGACGAAAGCGGAGACAACGTGCACAGGGCACGCCCTTGTCTGATGGCATTCGCCCAAATGATCTCTGGTGCACTGACTACAAAAGTGAATTCCAACTAGGAAACAAGCAATACTGTTATCCGCTCACCGTCACGGATTACGCCTCACGATATCTCTTACTTTGCGAAGCACAAGAATCGACTAAAGAACAATTTGCATTAACCGCCTTTGAAAGACTGTTCAAAGAAAGAGGCATGCCGACTGCGATTCGATCAGACAATGGCGTTCCATTCGCTTCTCCAAACGGATTGTTCAATTTATCAAAACTATCTGTTTGGTGGCTTAGACTCGGCATCAGTATTGAGCGAATCAAACCTGGACATCCACAGCAAAACGGCCGACATGAACGCATGCACTTAACGCTCAAGAAGGAAACTACAAGACCCGCTGGTGCAAACATTTTTCAACAGCAAACAACGTTTGACCTTTTCATTGATGAGTTCAACAACGAACGTCCACACGCAGGGATCGAAATGAAGTTTCCAGCGGAAATCTATCAGCCATCCACGCGGGTCTACAACGGTCTTCCTGAACCCGACTATCCGTTTCACGACAAAACAGTAAACGTCACAAATTGCGGCCGCCTCTGCCTTTACCGAAAGAAAATCAATCTAACTAGAAGCCTTGCTGGACAAGCTGTAGGCGTCAAAGAGGTTGATGACGGCGTATGGCTGGTCAGTTTTATGCAGTATGATCTTGGCTACGTTGACTTAGAGGAAAAAAACATTGCAGCCCCTCGACAACCCGTTTGGCCCAAATGTGTAACCTATGTGTCCGGAACAATGTGTAACCTATGTCTCGGGCCAGTCAACTTTCGCTTTTTCCAGATGGCCTAATGATGGCCTTCTTGGCGTCAAATTTAGCGAAGGTTAATCAAGAAGAATCAGAAAGAGAGATGCTTATCTCTCATTATTTTTTGATACATCGAAAAATCAATTGGTTCATAACTAGGATAGTGGTATCACATACGATGCAGTTGAAGCAACAACGAGTTACATTGCTCATCATCATTCAACTTATTGAAAGTTACGGAATGCAAAATGTACGAAGAATCAGATCAGACTGAACGCTGGTATGCAGAAGCGATGAAGGCGCATGCTGCGCTCGATCGTGAGGACTACGAGGAAGCCAGAGGACTTTTGGGTTACGCTCTTGGCGAGGCTCTTTGCTTTGGAAAAGAGAATCACCGAGTCGGTCAAGTAAAACTGCAAATGGCTATGGTTGCACTCAAAACTGGAGATGCGCTTGGCTCCCTCTCACTAAGTAATGACGCAATCGAAATTATTTCCAATGCCATAGATGCTCCAAAGGAAAATCATGCATTTGCTTTGGTTTTTCGCTCAACAGTGAACTCCACATTGGATAACGAAGCAGAAGCACTTCTAGATCTTGAAAAAGCGGTCGCTATGCTGGAAGAGAGGAAGGGCGAGATTACTTCCAATGACAAATTAAGACTGTCCAACTATCAAGTTGCCCTCGCCTCATACAAAGTTAAAACTGGAGAAATAGAGCGCGCCTTGGACATTCTGCGACGAGCTTTGGCGTTGCGTGAAGAAATCTACGGAAAAGAAGACCCTAACATCATTGGCATACTCAATCGGATCTATACCCTAAGTTTAAGAATTAACGCTCCAGATAGTGCACTGCTTTTGGAACGAATCAAAAAAATAGAGGAAATCAAAGCGAAAAATGTTACACCTGAGGACGAGCACCATAGTTGGCTTTTTACCAAGTTAGATGTACTCGACGTCCTGCATATTCAAGAGCAAGCGGCCTACAAGAAAAATAGAGAATTCCTCGGTGAGGCAGTTTGGCTCGTCCAAAGTTTGTCCGAACTTTATGATCGGCTTGGCATACTTCTCGGCGAAATCAAGGATCTCGATTGGACATGGCAGCTTCTTTATGCGTTCACGTGCTGCCTGCATGGATGTAGATACCAGCTTCTGATTGGCACACTAACATTGTGCAGAGGACACCGGACTGACTTCGCGGCATATGTCCGAAAGGCAATTGAATACTCGTCTTTCGCAATAATCATGGCGCGGAACACCCCAGCTTCTAAAGGTGAAGGCACAGACATTTCTCAGCAGAAAACAGGGAAAGAAAGGCCAACCCCACAAAAAGAGATTCAAGAAAAAAAACCTTCAAAAACAATGGCTGAGATCTGGATTGAGGCGGCAAACAGCAACAACGCTTTTGCTAAGTACAGATCAAATTTCGATATTATGAAAGCTCTTAGACTGACCGGCGATCTGACACCAAACCTCTACAAAATGTACGAGGAACTATCAAAGCAGGTTCATCCTAGCTCGTTCTCAGTAGTCGGCCAATCCAAAGTCGAAAATCGACCTTCTGAACTTATCCATACGTTTGATTACTTTGAGCATAAGAGTGAGGACCAACAAAAACTTATTGCCTATGCTCTATTTTGGTCGGTGAAAGCTCATGCGGAAATTCTAGAAGGACTTGGAAAAGCGATACACCAAGCAAATACAAACTTTGATATAGATACTTGGTCTAAAGAGCTTGAAAAATTTCAACAGCGTTTTGAGCATGAGAAGAAAAACTGGGCAACACTTTTAGATCCCGATGGCAAGTATCGAGGTATTAAAACCCAAGGCGAAATATGATGAGAGTCAAACTATTCTAAAGTATTCATCAAAGAAGGCAGTGAGGAAAGAACATTGATTATAGGGCTTGAAAGACTTGTGCTCGCACGCCTTATAGATGTCGTTCCTACTTCTGGCAAGCCTTTTTATAATGGTCCGTTCTGCGCCCTAGCAGGAAGATCACTAGAATTCATTTCCACTGGATCAGGGGGTGAATTGGAGTTTGATCAACGTGTATTTAGAAGAGTCTACTCAATCATGTCAGAACTGGACATTGTGTTTTCCATCATTGAAAAAATTGCCAAGATTACTGAATTTTGGTACGACGGCTTCTTGAATGCACTCGATTGGAAGGCATATATTCAAGCCGACATCCATTCCCTTCATGTTGAACTGAGATCTCTTTGTGATAGCATCGCACTTCTCTTAAGACTAACTGGGGGAGCAGGACAGTCTCCAGACAGTTTCACTCAATTACGCAATTGGTGCAAAAAGGAAGACCGTGCTCGCCGACTTCTCGGAGTTCCGATACTTCATCAAATTCGAGGAGCTGAATGGTACGACATTCTTGTAGATACCAGGGATAGAATTATCCATCATAGGGTAGACGTCTCGGTAAAATATCAATATGGGATCATGTTTCGACTGTTCAAGGATGTACTGCCCACTGACTCTGAGTTTAAATACACACCATTCATGGAAGGCGATTGGGTAAAGTTTGGATTGTATGCGGGATACTTGATCGGCTCGCTGATTGCGTTCCTAAATGAAGTTGCATACGACACTCGAGGGTATTTGGCCCCCAACACAAATTCATATGGATACATTCCAGCACGTAGCGGGGTGGCAACTCACTTTATGGAAGCCGCCCGGGATTCCTTGATGCAAAAGCTTAGGTCATAGACGCTAGTATTCTGGAGGCGCAGAAAACCCGAGAGAATCAGATATCCACAAATAGTATGCTAACCCAAGATCATTTAGACCTGCGGTCAACCTTTGACACCAGTTGCTAATTTCTTCGAGCGAAAGTCTACATTGTTCATGAAAATCAAGCGTAGGTAAGATTGCCTCCTTCAGACGCTCCAAAACCAGTATGCACATACACATATTGGGACTATTCTCAAGTATTTCCTCGTCTAGCGAAGAAAAATCTCTCAGCAAGGAATTCCAAATGTCGTAAACCTCTTGAACCAATGGTTGAATACGCGCTTGCTCAACGTTCAGGTAGTCTTGAAGAATGGATGTTCCAAAGTCATCCAGCCCATCTTCTCTTGAAGACAGACGATAAAGGTCTGCCATGTGTTCAACATGCAGAACTAAAGAACTATAAACTTCCTTTAGTTGTTCAAACGTGTTCCGTTTTGGAGGCAACTCCCACTGGTCCAGTCCTATTTGACGCCAGGTCTCGTCCGGCACTCGTTCTGGAAACAACTGCCATAGATTTTGATCGTAATCGCCTGGCTCTGAGTACGTTACACACTTGAAACGCGACATTGCATGTCGCTCTAAACTTTTTCCTTTGACTAACGGAATCAAAATTATCGATTGCCATGAAAGATCTATGGCTCTCATGCGAATTAGTTTAGTGCGATCTGGCGTAAATGCTTCGACCAGTTTGTGCCAGACGGTTTTCGCAGCAATTAGCGATGCAATTGGATGAACAGTGTCGACTGTAATCCACAGAGCAGACTTGTCATCCCAAAGAAGCCTTTCCGAAAGCACACTTGCATCGATACCTTCCTTTCGAAGAGACTGCAATGCGTTTTTCAAACGGCGCTTTGTAGGAATCAGTAAATCATCTAACTCAACTTCATTGTGAGCAATTCTCCACTGTAGCTTGTTTTTCTTTCTAGAGTTTTCTGCAATTTGATTGCTGATATCAGCATCTGTGAAAACACTCCATGCAGTCATTGAAGTAGTAAATTCTCTCCGTTCACGCTCACAGAAATCTAAGTCTGCTCCTGGCATTTGCTGACTTCCAAAAACATATTTTGTTGCCGTATGCAATTGTTCAATTGCTAGGCAGGCATCAAATCCGTTGACCACAGACAATTTGATTGACTCGACATGAATGTCATATTCCAATGCATTTGAAATAATCTTGCTTCTTTCTAAGTCCGATTTGGCATTTCGTAGCAGAGGAACAAGTACCAAGGAGTCCTTCGCCTGAGACATGAAGTTGCTGATACATCTTGAGTATTCAGCGACGGCTTTTTGCACGGGCATGAAGCGGTGCAGACCGGAGAAACGCTCTAGTCTAGGATCTTCATTGTTTTCTCTAGCGGTCTCAGTAACATATCCCCACTCATCAACTGACACTTTAGGTAACAGCAATTGCTTTCCTACTTCCTTTCGGCACTGCTCCCAACTCTCAATTTTTGCAAGTGGAAATTTGCCGACGTTCAGTGCCAAGTTCTTAGGCATTATCGATTGCCGCAAATCAGTGAATGCATTCAATACATTTTCTCGCAACAATTGAAGTAGTTGGAAGTACAGTTCCCAATTTGCAGGGCGGTATTTGAGTTCCACGCGCCCTCGTGCTAAAGCATTAAAGAGCAACGGCCATTTTGGATGCAAGTTTTGCGATAAGACACCAGGCTTATTTGCTTCATCCCAAGAATGTGGGAAAAGCGAAATTCTGTGACCATAGCCAACAGCACCGTATTGCTTTTTATTGGAAAAGAGGTTGCTCAATAATGTAACTCTTTCAATCGTTAAATCATGGATGGTAGCTTTGGCACTATTCGGCGAAACTCCACGAGAACTAAGTAAGGAAAATTGCCGGTCGAAGTCGATAATGAAATGAGCGACGATTGCATCCGTGGTTTCGTCCAGAGCGAGAACTCCGGATTCCTTTCTTAACTCGTGAATAAAATCCGTACGGTTAGCTTTAAGCCAGGCGCCATAAACATCATTGGCGGATTCCCGAATGCCTCGAATAAATTCGCCAAATGAATAGAGAGAGAGTTTGTTACGCGCACACTCAATGATGTCTACCGATATGGCTTCCTGTAATGTAGACCTAATCTTTAAATGCCCAAGCCAAAAGAATACCTCTGACATTGCGGTGAAATCTTGAGCGTTACTCGGAGCAGAAGGCAGCCTTGAGCAGCCTTCCAACCAGGTTTGCATATCTGCGAATACATTGCATTTTTCAGACTGCCTCTCTTTAGCCTTTTGAGAATACTCCACAGCGCCTTTGAATCTAGCCGAGACCTCTGCAATAGACTCGTAAAACTTAAGTCCGTCTTTACCGAGAGCTTGGCCCAATTCCCAGTCCAAAGTCAAATGCCAGCGTGAGTCCACTTGCTCGTAGATTTCATCCAGTAATGAAGAGTTGTGTTCTGCGTACAGCTTAAGCCCATTCCACATTAGAGAAGTAACAACACTTAGAGTACCTATCCAAGTGCATGGTTGAAAATGCGTCAACGCAGGAACTAAAACTTTAGCCGCTTCAGGTTGTCGAGAGAATGCACAAAGCAAGAAACCGCTTAAATCAGCTTCTAAGATGAGCGGCAAGACTTGTGATGCAACATTGGACCATGGGCTGATTACTTTGTCGGTTAAGTTGTTCGCAATTATTTCACTACGAATTGAATGATACCCTTCGACATTAGCTCCATCAACAGACACACGAATGAGGTATTCATTGTCAAATCTCTCAATCGTTCTTTGTGGAGAAGGCAGATTACAGTGAGCCACAAGTTTCGCCAGATCTAATCTAGCTTCATAAGCTGACGCCACTGCGACGAGGTGAAGCAAGTCAACCTCGCCTTTACTTCTCTTCCCGACTGTTACCTCATCTTGAAGCGCCCTGATTTGAGAGGAAATCCTTGTCGCTAGAGATTCTTCTTGAGTAATGAAGTACACGAATTCAAAAAGAGTCTTTCGGACACCAAACTGACTCCAAGCATCTTCAAAGTCTAGATGCCGATCATTTGCAACTCGTTTGGTCAAACGATCATAAATAGCCTTTGCCTCTTCCTGTTCCAAAGATAGTGAGACTTCAGCAAAAGAAAAGTCGGCGGCGCTTATGCGAGTGCGCTTCCAATCCTCTTCACGAACCGAAACTAGGACTCTAATTCCACCTACTGATACAAGTTCTCTAACAACATCAAGCCATAGAATGTCTCCCGGCCTTACATCGAAAAATATCAAAGTAGGTACTTCCACTGCTTCTGCATGGCCTATCAACGCCTGTGCGATTCTTCTCGCTTGCCTAAGGTCTGATGAAGTCAAAACCTCAAGTCGAAAATCAGAAGCGGCGAAATCCTTTGCGTATCTGTATGAAAGAGTAGTCTTTCCTTGCCCAGACGCACTATGGATAACAACTACACTGTTATCCTTAAATGCGTCATGGATATCTTTCAAGAAGCGGTTCCGTGGAACATCTAGTCCCAGCTCTATATGATCAAAACTAACTCGCCCTCCGCGATAAAACTCATTTTCAAAATTATTAACGCGTCTCGTTGAATCATCAGAGGGTACAATCGGCACAATTGTGGAGTACCACTCGTCATAATAAGCTGCTCGTTGAGACAAAAATTTCCCGATACTCTGAATCTTAGCGATGGCTTTGTTTCGACTGATTTTCAATTTTGCTTCTGACGCTGTGAGCAGCCACCACATCAAAAACTCAAATGATTGTTTCGGACTGACTCCTGTGACTGTATTAGAAAGAGTGGAAAGAATCGTATTTACAAGGTCTACCTCAGCTACCGGCGTCACATCGATATGAGCAATGATTTCACTGGCTTGCACATCAGGCCGCTTCTGAGCCTTGCCTAAATTCGCAGTTGCGTGCCTTTCGCTTAGATAGTTGGTAATCGTTTTCAGAACACGAGACCGAGCAACCTGGTCACCGGATATAGCACCTTGAAGATCTGGCCCAATTGGACCGAAGGTAGCTATGCGAACAATTGTTGAAGAATCAGGTGCACAATAGGGCGATACCCTTTCGTAAAACGAAGGCTTAAAACTAGAGGCTGCAAGTTTATCAGTATGATCCTTTACCTGAACTATCTCAATTAGCTTACCTGCATTGTCAAAAATTGCGAGGTCCTCAGTCCCCTCAGGTTGGATTACACATCCGTCCGGCAGACTGTCACTAAAGAGGCGAAACAAGGCATAAATGGCTTGCCTCCGATATCCTCGATATGTGGCGCTAGCGTCATCGTTACTCATGGTTCTGTTGCGCTAAATGGAGAGCGACCAATTTCATTGCGATAAAATCGAGAACATCGCGACTGTCATCAATCATCTCTTGTGCCAAGTTGCGAAGTTTTTTCAAATTTTTCGGATCTGAGTTATCTAAATCTTCCGCGTCACTCTCCAATCGACATTGGATTCGATAATATCGTCTGTGTTCTTGGTTGCCGTTTTGATGCAGCTGGATTGGAAGTATGGACATAAGGTCTCTGTGCGCTTGCTTGCTTGTCCCGTCCATTTGGAACGATATCAATTTTCGTGCTGCGAGGAGCGGTGCCAACGTGAATCCGTCCTGCGCCTTCATTTGATTTTTATGTGTAACCGCTCCTGTTCCCACTGATAAAACGAACACATCATGATCAGGAAATCGAGTTTTGGAGTCATAATAGGCACGAAGCGCAGGATTGTTGACTAAAGTTCCACCATCGATCAGATTAAACTCATGTGCATTTGATCTATTCTTGATGGTGGCAGGTGGAAAGTATGTAGATGCGGCAGAAGTTGCACGTGCAATATCTTTCATCGCAAAGTTAGCATCCTCATTCTCTAATGATTCGAACCGTTTAAAAGTAAAAATCCCTGGAGGAAAAACTCTAGCACTGTAAATTAAGAGGTCAGAACTTGCTTGACTAAGTAAGGTATCACCCAGATAGTCCGCAACAACAGTTTCGAGACCTGATGGACAATATGCAAATGGTTTAAACGCACGAATTGCAAGGAATTTTCGTAGTGCTAAATCAAAGGGTGGAAAAATCTTTTGTCCAGATTTCTCGTAAAGTTGAGCGCACTGAGCAGCTGAATAACATGGTGAACCATCAGGGTTAGGTTTGGTGAGACATAATGCGATTATTCCCCCCGTAGAGGTTCCGGCTATGGTATCGAACAAGGTCGTTATGGGAAGTGCCGCTCTCTGCTCGATGTAAGCAAGGATCAATGCCGGAATAATTCCTCTCACTCCGCCACCGTCTATCGAAAGGATTCTTCTAACAGGCATGACTACTATCCAGAGACAAGACTCTTACAAAGTTCATCTAAGCGGACGCTTTGTTGTTCAATTAGTGCTCTGGCCGCTTTTTTTTGCATTTCGAAAATGTCGTCCGTGTACCAGAATGATTTACCATGTGATGTCAACTCAGTGTCAAAACGAAATTTCGAATTCGGAAAAATTGAAAGAGTTACATCTGTGGTTGCACCAAGTGCGGTAAACTCTGGCGGACCGAAACTCCCTACTGTTCCAGAAGCAGCCTGCGTAAAAAGCATCAGAGATTGCGGATCTTTGATTTCGAGGTTCACCATTGAGGTGTCGCGCGCAACTGATCCGGTACCAACGGAAACAATAACCGGATTATCTTCGGCATAAACCGACCGTGCTTCTCGACTTGCGATGTTTGCGGGATTGCTGCCCAAAACTCCACCGTCCAGAAGCAAACTCTCTGTTCCGTCAGTTCGTTTCAATTTAAATGGATCAAGAACACTCGGCTTCGCGCACGAGGCCTTTAGTACCTGATTAACAGTGTAGTCAAATCCACTTCGCTTTTTTGCAATTCTACTTTGAAAGAGAAATTCGTCTCGGGACATCGCGTCGTAGCAAGCTACCACTAGGTCCGTACCTACATCTCTAAGTCTATACGTTGAGAAGTTTTTCTCTACTTCATTTTTAAATGCATTTCTGTTGGCAAAACTGGCTCTCAAAATCTGAAGTTGCTGTACTTCTGAAAGAGAGCTTCGCAGAGATGGATGCGTAAAGAAGAAGGCTGGGAAGGCTCCAGTGGATACTGTGACCACCAATTGAAAAAGCTCCGGAATTGACTTGCCAGTTCTTTTCTCCAACTCATTCAAAAAAATGTACGGGATTAGGGGGGCTCCACCATCAATCGACAAAATTTTCATAGTGTTGTGAAAGTAAAGAGGTTTCCTTGAGTCATTTTTACAACGCAAAACTTTCTTAGGGCGGCTCGGAAGAAGAGTTTGCGCTCCTTGTTGAACTGGGATACTGAGCTGCGTGGACATAGGATACCCCATAATTGTCTATTTTGCCTTTGTCCGCAGGACGAAGGCAGGATAAAGTGGGTGATTCGTCTTGACGGAAAGTCATGTGCTGCATAGCTTTTGCGCAATTCGCTTTTTGAAGCAGCGCAATTTACTTCGCCCAGATCGGTGCACAGTTGGCAAAAATCGCAATTCGTTTGCGAAAACAGAGTTTCAATACAGTCTGGTTGCTGCTAAGCGAAATTTTTCGCATAGCTTCCGCGCATTACCTCGCACGTTTTTCAGCGCCTGACTTCCAACAGATATGGCGCTTTGAGAACCGTTGACCTGTTTGGATATTCACTAATGAATGCGAGTTCCAGTCGCCTCTTTCAACTTTGCCGAAATCAACCTGAAATTTGTATCTCAAATCGCAGAGCGATCCGAGTTACTGGTGCCAGATAGTTGTTTCAAGAAGAGGATTGTCGTGGACTAATAGGAGTTAGAGATCCCTGCGTGCAATTTCGTAGATCTGTTCGGTTTTAGTGAGGACTACATTCCTATGGCTACTCCGCTTTGGACCAAAGAATTCAAGGGAAGTGGAACCGCCCGCGTTGTACCGGAATTAGGTTCGGTCTATTTTCTCAATGGCTCACAAATGTATGCAGGCATGAAAATTACAAGATTGGACATTGACTCCGGGGAAGAGCGGTCCAGTTATCTCACTAGAGCTCACGTTTACGATCTTGCTTTTTCGAAAGACTTCTCTGAGGTTATCGCTAATACTGATCGCAAAATCTTCTTGCTATCGTCGAAATCCTTATCCGAAATAAAACGGTGGGAAACTCGCGTTCCAAAGTTAATGGGTTCACCCTTGCGTTTCGACAATATATTGGCGATGAAAGGCGGGGTACAAGATGCAGTTATACTGTACGACTTGAATACATCTAAGGTCCAACGCTTCAACTTTGGACGAGGGGAACCGTTATTTCCGGACATCTTTCCGGATAGTCTCCTAGCGTGTTGCGGAGTTGATGGAAGTGTTTGGAGATTGAATGTGCTTTCGGGAAAGCGAGAGAACATACTAACCGGATTACTTTTCGACGACGCAGCGATGTGTGTCAAGACGGAAACGCTGTGGTTGTCGGAAGCAACACCAGAGCGATTGAATGGAAATTTTTTCTACGCATTTGGTAAGTCCACAAACATTCTGCGCTCAGTATCTGTGAAAGACCCTTCCAATGTGCAGACATTCAATCTTGAATTTCTATTCTCACGCCTTGCCATCGACAGCAGCGGCGAATTTCTTTGGGTGGTGAAAGAAAAACTCTGCGGTACCTGCCCTCTCTATCATCCAACTCATGTGTGCATACTCTCAGTGCGTGAAAAACTAAAAGAGGTAGACCAATTCAAACTGCCTGGACATTTCTGGTACTTGCATTTAGACGCTCAGGCTGGACTTATCTTCACTGATGGGAGATTCTCTGGCGAAAGTCGAATTCTGCTAAATGCTTGGAAATTCGGCAAGTAGGACAAGATTTCAGTCTTATCGTTTACCACTCAAAATATGTGCATGGCCGGAGCAGGGCAATTACGGTAGCCCCCGCCAATTCTGCCGGGCGAACAGCCTACCGCTGAACACCCGGAGCGAAGGTCAAGTCCTTCGGATGCCTCCGGCAACCTTCACTCCGGGACCCTTGTTCGACGGTATTCGGGCAGAGCGGCAGATGGGGGCGGGGGAATTCTTATATGTCTGAGGAAGTACCCCATAATTCTCTATTTTTGCTTCAGCCCGAAGGTCCGGAGGCAGGATAAAGGCCGACAGGCGCCAAATTCCCGTATCGATGCGCCTGTGTACCCTTTAAGGGGTTCTCAAAAAAAAGGAAAGGGGTGCCCAATGTCCATTCTCTAGAACCAGTGGAGTCTTTAAGGCATTCCCCTCGAAAATCAGGTTGTTAATCCGCATCATGAGCCACATCTGATCCGGCCATCTGCATTTTCACAGGCGCCCATTAACCCATTTTTGCGCGCCTGAGCGTTTCTCAATATGTCCTGTTGACGAACATGCGGCAATGTAGATGGCTACTAACGAATGCTAGTTTCAGTGATGTGTCTCAATCTTGCCGAAATCACCCACTTCTTCTCCTTGCAGGCACAGTAACAATGAAACTATTATCCAGCCAAGTCAATCAAGATGCATATAAGAAAGCGAAGCCGCGACAAGCAGATCACACACACCCTAATTCTCCTGATTTTAAGCTGGCATGTTGGAGCAATCGTGCAAAGTTCTGAACTAACTACCAATTGCCAGAAGTCCAATGACCCAAAGCCAATACTCGGGCTTTTTGAGTCTGAAGACTACTCAGAGCAAGAAGGCACTCCTGTGCGTTTTGCCTTGTATTCAAATCGAACAGTCATTTACAGAGATCGGAAGAAACAATCTGGTGGTTTTATTACTGGCACCGTAGATGGTGAAGCATGGCAGACATTCGAAAAAATCGTCGCTGAATTGCCTGACGTGAAGACCAATTTTGCTTTTACGGAAGCAGAAGATCAACGCAACAGCCAAATCATCTTTGACGACGGCAAAGTTATGCGTCAGCTAGCGATGTACGGTCCTGTTTCAATCCAGAAAACTGGCAATGGTAAAACAGCATCATATTCAACTTCTTTACCTGCAGTTAAGTGTCAGAGTCCGCTCTATGGTAGTGGTGAAATACCGCAAAGCGCTCTCGGAGCCTGGTATGAAACACACTATTTCGAACCCAAGGACGCGCATCCATGGGTCCCAGAATATTTTGATGTCACCCTAAACGAAGGAGAAGGAAGGAAGTCTGTCACATGGCCCGCAAACTGGCCTCAGCTAAACGCCGCAAATCCGAGAGAATATGGTGGCTATTATTTGCAGATGCCAGGAAAATTCCTGAATGAGTTTGAAATGCTATTCCAAAAAATCGGTACTATGGCAAGCATTTCAGGAAAGAGATTGTTCGTTTCATACTCTGTCGAACTTCCGTCGCAGCATCATCTGCTCGCTTGTACACCACTGGGAGTTCCTGTGGAATCGCTGCAAAGGCCGCCTTCACTGCCCACCGATTTCTTGCAAAAGACAAAATTGGATAACGTCAAGAAAATCGCAAAGTCGCGCAACTATGACATGAAGAGAATAGGTGCTGAAGCTCCAGCATCGAATGGCGTTCACTTTGTGCCAGTCGTAGACGTTATCGATGAACTCTGTCAGTCGAATAAAGTAGAGCAGATCGATGCTGGAATTGAGCTAACACTCGAAGCAAAACGCAGCCCATTGCATGCAGCGTCAATGATTGCTTCGACGCACACATCAGAGGAAACAAAAGCATTCATCATCAGCCACTTAGCAGACGCCAAATTCCCAGAAGTGATTACTCCTCTCGTTCAGGAATCAGTAGTAAGAGGTGCTGACTACGACAAGGATGAGCAGATATGTACATTTTGGCAAAAACTCAAGAAAGAGAACAACCCGCTTGCTTGGCTTCCGCTTCATAGAACGGACATTGAAGGTTTAGTTTCATTTCCCATCTACAACGCTGGCAGGAGCGTCAAACACTTACCGTCCACCTCGGTACAAGGAACATTAGACAAGCAGCCCTCACGAACTGCTCCAGAAAATCCATTCACCGCGGTGCCGATTCTGTTCAACGAGGAAGCCGCAGTTAGATGTGTTCAGTCATGGAAAAAACGTTCCAATGGAAAGTCTGAGTCAAAACTGTTCGAAATTTCTTCAGCAATTTCTCCGACTGACCTATCTACAAAGCAATTGTTGAAGCTGCAACTTGAATGCATAGCTGGCATGACGCCACGCGAAGTGGAATTCAAACCCGTTCCAGCAGACAGGATTTTTGAGATGATGTTTGGAGTTGCGTCGAGCGGCGGTGCATACTCCGGAGGCGAAGGTGGCGCGTACGGACGATTAGCCGCCTGGCAATCCTTAGGTGCGCTGACCGGCGTTGGAGCGAGCGGCACCGTCGACGATGTTCTTAATGCCGTAAAACAGAGCAGTTGGTGGTCTCTCTCATCGACATCAAAATGGTTTTATAACATCGCGTGGGATTTGGGGATTGTGTGCCTTCGTCCCGACAAGCGACACATAGCAGTGCTCGCTGCTAGCGATCAGGACTAAAACAGGTCGCTGATCTGCTTTTGGAGGACCTCGCAAGTGTTTAAATTAGGGTGGACAAAAGCGGTTAGACTAAACCTCTGGGTCAAGCAACAAAACCTGTCCAAGATATCCGCCCTTACCACTTTGGTCACAATGTCTTGCACTCACACACTTGCATCAACGAATTCTGGAGACCTTCTGCTGGGAACTGTCATTGTCATAATGCCGTGCAACAAAGGTGTCATCGTCGCAGCTGATAGGCTGCTTACCTCAAAGACCAGATCCGGAGTACAAACAGCTGACAAAGTCTTGCTGGCAAATGAGGCCTTCGCAATAGCGTCTCATGGCGCACCACGCGTAGTGGGATACAAAGTTGATGACAGCTCAGACATTTTGTTTGACGCTAATAAGACTGCAAGCAATTTTCTTTCAACTCAGCAGCGTGACAAGGCACAGAACCTAAGCGACGCTCAAGTTGTGAGCTTAGCGCAACTTTTGTTCAATGAACGCAATAGAGCACTTCAGTTGCTCCCCAATGGCCGAGACCTAGAACTCCTAAACACAATTGAACGACCAGTTTTAACAACTTTGATCGTCCATTTCCCAATCACAAGAAAGCCTGCAGAGGTAGTGGAGATAGAAATTTATAGAGCCGAATCCGCCGATCGAAATAAGGCTTTGAGGGAAGATGTTCTTGGTGCCCGGGTCTATGGTGAGGCGCAGCCGTTGTCAGACTATATGAACAAAAATGCGCAAAGTGATGTCGCAAAGGCAATAAGTAAAGCTGACTTCACTGCTGATTGGTCAGAAGGAAAAGCTTTGAAACTTGTATCCAAAATGATTGCAATAACTCATAAGACCAGTTCCTCAACGGTTGGGCAGGAATTTGACGCTTTGTTGATTTCCTCGAATGGGAAAAGTAAGTGGATTGCACGAAATCTTAAGAGCAACGCTGAAGGCAATGACTAGAGCATTCTTTCGCACGAGGATTTTCCCGCCTCTTATTATTGGCGAGCAAATTGTGCTAAGTATTTGACGCTCTAGCCAGCTCCCCCATAAGTGGCGAATTTCGTGGAGCCCGTAGGACGGAGGCAGGAGAAACAAGGTAATTCGTTTTGCCGGGAATAGCTGTGCTGCATGGCTTTTGCGCAATTCGCTTTTAAAAGATGAGCAATTTACTTCGCCTGGATCGATGCACAGGTGGCAAAAATCGCAATTCGTTTGCGAAATCAATATCAAGAAGCAATCCTACTTCGGTTCCGGGAAACTTTGCGCTCATTTTGAGCGAATTACTTCGAGCTTTTTTGGGCGCCTTATTAGCGTTGGATATGGCGCTTTCAAGATCATTGACCATTTTAGATCGCAACTAATGTATGCGGGAATGCATGCTGTTTTTGTCTGCAACTGAAATCAACCAGGAATTGCTGCCCCAAAATTGAACTATTCGTAGAGAATTTAGATAGACCAATCCCGCATAATAGGATTGGAGGAACGGAGTGCAAAGAAAACTACCACCTGAAATTCGTAAGGCGTGCATGCTTCTAGGAGTGCGCACTGATGATCTAACTGTTGACTCCGTTCTGACTGCATGGAAGAAACAAATCGCTGCTCCGGGAGTTCATCCAGAGCAGGGCGGTGACAATGAGGCAGCAATCTACTTAAATACGGCGAAAGACACCCTTATCCGATGGCTTGAGGGAGATCCAGGTGGAAACGAGCCCGACAATGATGATCCTAGATACCCGACTGGCAAACCGCGAAAGCCCAAACCTGAGTGCAGTGGCAACCATGTAATGTTTCCAAACCAAGAGCAATAATTGGGAGAATTGATCTTGCCAGAACTTTTGTGGACAAAAGAGTTCAAAGAACGATTCTGTAATCACGTAATTGTGGTACCTGAGTTGCGGTCAGTCTTCTATCTCAACGGCTCCAACATGTATGCAGGCATGAAGATAAGAAGACTCGACATGCACTCTGGAGAGGAGCTTGCAAACTTTCTAACGCGAGCGCATGTTTACGATTTGGCCTTTTCCACAGATTTTTCCGAAGTGATAGCGAACACAGAACGCCGTCTGTTCCTACTTTCTTCAATGACGCTCTCGGAAATCCTGCGTTGTGAAACTCGTGTACCTGCGAACACAACATCAATGCTCCATCTTGGTCGCATGGTGGCAATGAAGGGTTTTTCTCCTGGAACAGCAGTAAGCATGTATGACTTGAATTCAAAGCAAGTTAAAAGAATCAAGCTGAGAGCAGGAGTTCCACTTTACAGAGATATCCATCCAGAAACTTTCCTCGCATGTTGCAGCAAGAATGGAAGCGTTTGGCGCATCAATTTAGATACATATGATAGTGAGAATTTGCTAGCAAAACAGCTGTTCTTCGACGGCTCAGCAATTAATCATGAGAGTAAAACACTATGGTTATCCGAAGAAAGCATGAATCTCTACGAACTCACAAATAAGGTACACAGGCTCTCTTTGGTTCACCCATTCATGATCGAAGAATTCGCTTTGGATTTTCATTTCAAAAAAATCTCGGTCACCGCAGACGGTAACTTCCTATGGGTAGCAAGAGAAACTCGCTGCGACATTGAAACTTGCTCGAACTATCACAGATCTCATGTCTGCGTTCTCTCAATCAAAGAGGGAATGAAGCAAGTAAAACAATTCGAGATTCCAGACGAAGAAGATCTCGGACACATGGATGCACCCAGTGGACTGATTTTTACGGAAAGGAGGTTCTCGGGAGGAGAGCGTTTCAAGCTAACGTGCTGGAAAATATAAGCAGCTATTCATTGAATTCCCAACATCGTGGAGAGGCGGTATACCTTGGCTGAATTGATTTGGACGGCACAGTTGCCTACTCAGGCATGGGTTACAACTGGGTCTGTAACTTTGGTGCCCCAATTAAAATCGCTGTTGGTGTCTGATGGCTGGGGGTGCGCCTTCGCCGGAATACGGCTTAGAAGACTTGATTTAAAAACCGGCAAGGAGCTTTGCAATTTCAGACCCAGGTCAAGCATTAATGCTGCATACCATGACGAGGAAACCAAAACCATCCTCACAAATAGCGACAAGAAAATTTTTCTGCTGTCAGAGAATATGGAAGAACTCGATAGGTGGGATCGAAAAGTGCCTGCCTACATGCATTCAATCATGAGAATTGGTAACACTCTTGCGATGAAGAATGGACGAATAGACACAGTAACGCTATACGACCTAGACACAATGAAAGTGCAGAGAGTGCGAGTCGGCATGGGCAGACCGCTTTTACGCGAATCACGAGATACTTTCCTAGCTTGTTGTGGTGAAGATGGCAAAGTTTGGCGATTCAATAAGAACGACTTGAGAAAGCCAACATTGTTACTTGAGGATACCCGATTCATCGATTCATCACTCGACCATAAGACGAAAACACTTTGGGTCTCAGAAGGTGAACTGTATGCAGACACTCAATATTCTGTTTGCAGCCCAGGTCCGTCGTATGGACGCGTTTCTGTACTGTCGCTCAAAGATGGTTCGATAGTGGCTCAGCACAAATTGAAAATGAAGTTTGATTTGCTAAGTGTATCCAACGGAGCGCAGTTTCTTTGGTTGACACAAGCTCACGATGCAAAAGATGTTTATGTGTATTCAACGGATCAGAAACTGCAGGAAACTGAACGGTTCAAAATTCCTAAAAATGGCAGGTTCTCATTCATGGATGCGCAGCTGGGGCTCATCTTTACTGAGTCTCGTACCAAAGATGATAAATCGTTGTTATTAAGTTGCTGGAAACTCTAGTGCAAAAAGCTTGCCGGCCCAATTGTGGCTGGGAGTAGAGCATACAGTTGCCGAACTGTTGCTACTGTTGCTTGGATAATAAACCAACGCCGTAGAATGCCAACGCTTTCCTTCGTTTGGCAGGAATAATCGTGCCTTCAATTTTCGTAGCTGCGCAAAAGATTATTGCTACACGCTGGCTTGCGGCGCCCGCACTGCCTGTAATCGTCGCATTTCTTGTTTGTTTTAGCACGAAGAATTCAGAAGACACCTTACCTGCTTTTGGAACTGGCTCCTTATCCTGGGTGCCACCTTCAGCCCAAACTGTCACAAGGGTCAGAGGTCCAGTTCGCCTGGGCAAATCCAATGACTGGATGGAAGGAAAGTCATTACTCCAGATACTTCAAGGTCGTAGTGCCGGACCGCTTTCATGGGGCGAAGATTGGTTTCATGAAGCGGCAGATGGGCTGACGCTCTTGATGGCACTTGAGATAGAGATGAACTTTACGAAGAAAGCTCCATACCTCAATCCATCGTTTCTCCAATTCGAAACACCCTACGATTCGGCGCATGTTTTGGTGTTCTCGAATAATAATCAATCAAGATGGGATAAGTTCGTGCGAGCAATGCGTTCGCACGCGACCGAATACTCGAAGAGCGGCGAGTTTACGATGATGCGCATAACCTATGATCAGCGAACTAGCGCCCTCGGAGATTTCTTCATTTTTTCCCCTCGACCTGGCGTACTGATGTACGCAACCGATCGAAACATTCTGCACTACCTCATCGACAAAATGACGCCAAAGACTCTTGCAAAAGCCATGAGTTCTGCCAATCCAATCTTCGGCAGAGAGAAATGGTTCGGCATTAGGAGATACAGAACACAGGATATCGACGGCTCTTCTCCATTGCATAAACAAACGTGTTGGTCTGATGACAAAGCATTAGGCTTCACCATGAAATACAAGGAAGGAGACAAAATAGTGTGGACCTACTACTCAGAGCATCCAGAACGTGCTGCTAACTTTATGGTCGTTCGAGACTTTGCCTTCCAGAGTGAAAAAAAGAAAACGCATTCAAGGATTCAACTTTCAGGTGGAAAGGTTCAAAAGGGATATTTCTGGCTGTTAATAAGACAGTTGCTTGGCCCCTATTTTACTGTTTGATCAAGATTCCGAAGCTTAGCTTGACTAGCACCAAGCTTGCTAGCAGAACCACTACCAAGGAGGATTTCCACCATGCGATACGTCTCTAGGCCCGTCTACACGGCCAACCTCAATCGGCAGTTCGAGCTTATATTTCGGATTTGCCCAATACATCGCCTGCCGAACGTGAGCAAATAGCGTCTCATCACTTTATCCAACTGCCGCTCAAATTTAAGGACAGGCGCAGTCAAAGAGTGTACCTCCAACACGCGCCTGAAAATGGAGATAGTTCAATCTCAAAGTCACTTTTGAACTATGCACATCGATATTTTATCAACTTCGGCGCGCTTTCGAGCACGAGCGGACAAACGCTGCTCCTTGCGATCGGAGTCAAACGCGGTGACTTTTAATCACCTTCTTTTAGTGCAGCCTCTGCATGTGCCCATGCCATCTCTTCATCCTCCGTGGTCCCCGTAATATTGTTACGGCTAGGCATCACTGGAATCAGCTTGAAACCCACATTTACTGCCTTAAGTGCTGCCTGAGTCCGCGTCTCCGTATTGAGCTTTTTCAGAATGCTAAATATCACGTTCTCAACCTTTTGTAGCTGAATCCCTAACTCATCAGCAATTTCTCTGTTTCGCAAATCCAGGCGAATTAGTACATCAATTTCTCTCTCCGTCAAACCCTCATCAAGTGAGTTAATTTGAGATGGATGTTGTTTGAGCAGTCTCGAAATAGTTTCATCGCAATAGTCTCGATGATTCAATACATCAGAAACCGCCCTAACCAGCTCCAGTCGCCCAGTGCGCTTTAGGTACACCCCGTTGGCCCCGTTTCGCATTACTCGATGAAAAAACTTCGTCGCATTGTAAGAATGCGTCGAAATCAAAATTGCAGACCTCGATGACAAATCACGAATCTGGCTGCATAGCTCAACTCCGTCAAATCCATCAATTTCTATTTCAGTAATTACCAAGTCTGGTTGCAGCATTCGAATTAATTCCCGCGCTTGCGTACCCTCAGTAGCCTCGCCAATCACGTTGCAAAACGGAATCATTCTTCTCATTCCGGCGCGTACTAATTCATTCGGCTCGCAGATTACTACGCGCGGAAGGATCTCAAATGATGGGTACTCCGAGCCACCAGGAAATTCCTTAGGAGCGTCGCCCTCTCCTCCATCGCCAGCCCCAACTGCTGTGCGTTTTCTACCGCCAGTTCCAGAGCCGGAAACCTCTAATTGTTTCTTCGGGGTGTCATCACTATTGCTTTGGTCACTCATACACTTGTCCCCCAGCCGTCATAAGAGGCTTTGTAATTCTCAGCTAAATCCATCAACTTTGGGGTGCGTCTGGTGAGAGCTAATAGAGTAGTGTTTTCTTTGGAATGAACCTCGCATTTCTTCCAACCGGTTTGAATTACCTTAACGGTGTGTCCAGCAGTCTCTAGTTCTCTCGCAACATGGTCCGCCGATTTTCGATTGGGACAAATAAAAACATGATCCACAGCGTGTATCTGATCAAGCTTGCCACCCTGGTCAGTGATAAGATGCAGCAGTTGTCTGTCTTTTGGATGCCATTGCAATTCCTTCATTGGTCTGCAAGTGCGAAATAGTCGTGGAAAAGTATGCTCCAAGTCATCAAAAACCAACTTCTCAAATTGCTCCTGTGATTGTGGCTCACCTTTGAGAGGTGAATGATCTATTTTGATCGGCGAAGAAGACCCGTGGCGGCGACGCCATTCGTTATCGCCCAGTGCCAGAAGTGCTGCACACTCCCTGACTGTTTCAAAAGAAGCTAGCTCATCTGGATTTCGACAAACTGAATAGAAAGATTCCTCGCCTTGTAAAACCAACCAAGCTCTGAGATGGTCAAACGTATCGTCGGTCCAGTTGAGATCCATGCAAACCGCCCCAAGAGCAAACGATAGCAAGTACAAATTAGACTCGGACATCAATTCAAGCTTGAGTAATCGTTCGAAATCCAAGACCTCTGGATCTGTTGCATGTCGAAACCAGCCTTTGATGAAATCTAACTGCTGGTCTGTGTCAGACGTGCTTCGGGACTCGTCAATTATGTGCCAGAAAGCCTCTAGGTCCACGCCTGCAACCTCACTCGAACTTACCAAACAATTTGATCTGCTCCTGCGCGCTTTCCATCGCCTTGCGAACAACAAGGCGGAGCAATTGCTCAAGAGATAGTTTTTTCGGTTCGGATGCCATAACATCTCCCTTACCGACCTAATCTTAACAAAATTACGACTGACCCAGAATTGCCATTCTTCCTGTACCCTTTCACTCACCCTCCGGACCAAATCCTGCTTCGAACGCAGCTTCAATTGCCACACAGTTTGCAATCCGTTGCTGCCTGCCGCCGTCATCCAAAGTCTCCAAAATCTCAAACATAACGCTCTTAGCGTCGAGTTTCTCATCACTACTAAAATTCAAAGGCAACACCGGATTACCCGCTAAATCTTTGAGCTGATCTCGCATCTCTCGAGCCAGAATTATCTCTTCGGAATCACTTATTTCATCAGTCAGCGCAAAGAATTCGAAAGGCGAAAATTCGCCATCTCCATCAGTGTCGTGACAAAAAAGTAAATTCCAGAAAGGTTGGGGATTACCGAACAGTATGCGGAGCAAGTTGAATTAGTTGGAGAGCGATACGATACTAACTATGAAGTTATCATCCTTTTGAAGGACCACTGGCCGGGCACTTTAGACTGAATAGACGATATTACTTTCCGCTCAAAGGTGGAAACTTGATTGGTGGGCGGAGGGTCCTGTAATGTCTCATATTTATCAATTGCTCAATAAAATCCGAGAAAAGCTATACCCGGGCGATGACGCTAACAGATTGAAGGACATGCACGAACGACTGGAAGTCCGGAAGAAAGAAGCCCACCCTGATTTTCTAGACACCCACCAACCTAACGGTGAGCGTCAATCAAGATTGGAGCACCATGCTTCTAATTTCTGGCACTACTACTATCCCGGAGAACATCCGACCGAGATAACGACAGACATGCCTCGGAGAGAGCATGAATTTGGCACAGAGGAGCAGCACAAACAACTTATTGAACGCATGATAGATCCCGCCGCCGGAGAAGCTGTTGCAGTGACGAGTAGGAAGGTGTCAAATTCCGAAAAAATTCAGCAGCATTGGATGTACGCATCGATGCTGGGTGAGCTGGCACTCGAAAAAAATGACTACGCTGCAGCAGAAAGAAATTTCAAGAATTTTCTCCTCGAATCGGAAAGGTCAAACGTTCCAGAAGCTTTGTTGTGCAGAGTTTTAAGACATCTGGCACGGTGCTTGTCCGCGCAGCGAAAGTATACAGAGTTTGAAGAGGTATACGAAAAAGCACTTGCTGCTGACACAGAGAAAAGTAGCAATAATGCCCACTTTCCAGAAGAGGAAGACTTAAACAGAATTGCACGTGAATACTTAAAAGAAGGCAGAGACGAGGAAGCCAAAGAGCTGTATGAGCACATACTGGCTGTTCTAAAACGAGTGAGGGGACCTAGAAGCGCGGTTGTTTCAAGGTGTTTAAACGATCTGGCCGGCGTGTACGCAAATACGGAAGATTGGTCGAACGCAGAGTCCTTGCTCAAACAAGCGATTGAAATTTGCGAAACTTCTTCGGAAAACCTCTCAGAAGAGATGGCAACATCTTTGTACAATCTCGGCGCTCTATATCATAAGCATGAGAAGGAGAGCGAAGCACAAGAATTGTTTGGACGCGCAACAGCCATTATCGAGAAACACCCTTCAATGAGCAGATGAGACTGATCTTGTTGAGTTAAGGTCCACACTGCTATTGTTGGAGTCGCTATCATGGCTGCCCGGATTCTCATTCCTGTCGATAATCAAGAGTGCACCGTATCGGCACTTAAAACTGTAATGGCAAGATCGTGGGAAAGTGATACTCAATTCTATTTGCTCAAAGTGGTAGAAGATTTCAGTTCGTTGCTGTATGCAAATGAACTTCTACATTCCACCGCATTATCAAATGAGCAGGAAGAATACACATATGAAATGCGCATGTGGCTCAATGAGCTGACAGATTCATTCATAAAGGTTTTGCCGAACACTCAATCGAGTATTGAAAGGGGCAACGTCGTCCAGCGAATTTGTGACGTTGCCTACGAATGGAGCGCTGATTACATCGTGATAGGGTCGCACGACAGACGACTAAAAGATCGTTGCGCATTGAGCAGCGTTGCGTCGGAGGTTATCAGATACGCGCCATGTTCGGTAGAGGTTGTTCGCTATAAAGAACTGCACAAACGCCTTTTGCAAGAAGGCAAAATCACCGACGAAGAGATACAGGCAATAGCACGCCCACCTTCCAAAATTCTGGTTGCAATTGATGAAAAGCCAACTTCCGAGCAATTGATCGATTGGGTCGGTTCGATAGCATGGCCAGAGAATTCACAATTCAGGCTCATTACAGTCGCCGAACCACCGCACAAAGCCGAAATTTCTCACTGGCACAGAGGCATCGGCACGCTGTACACAAAAGAAGGACAGCACAACAAAATAATTGAATCTCATCTAAACACAATGGAACTTCGCTTACCGGAAGTAATCAGAAAGAATCTTCAGGTTATTCTCCTAAGGCATGAGGTTCCTTCCGCCGCTATTGTCGAAAACGCGAACGAATGGGATGCAGACTTTGTGGTAATGGGAGCATCCTCCAATCGAGACGAGCTCGGTATACGAAAAAGCTCCACGCCGATTGAAGTCTTAGAGTCTCTGCATTGCTCGGTGTCGGTAATTCAGTACATGGCAGAGAAACAGCCGCTATTCGGTTGGCGCTAGACGACGCATGATGACTTCGCTCTTTTCATCAGTGAGTTGATATAATTCCTGCACACACTATCGGGGCGGGGATGTGGCGAAGATTTTAGTTGTTGACGATGACACCAAATTGAGCGACTCAGTGCGTGAGTGGCTGACATTGGAGCAACATACTGTCGAGCTTGCCGCTACCGCCGAGGAAGCCGAGGATTTCCTGGCGGTCTCAAAATATGACGTCATACTGCTCGACTGGTCAATGCCTGGCAAATCAGGAATTGAATTGTGCAATGAACTGCGCAACAAGCGGGTGAAAACACCGATCATCATGCTCACCGGCAACACAGCAATTGAGCATCGAGAACAAGGTCTTGACACCGGAGCTGATGATTATTTGACGAAACCATTCAATCTTCGAGAACTCTCAGCTCGCGTACGAGCCGTTCTGAGACGCGCGACAGATCAGGTTTCAAACACTCTAGAACATGGTGCGATGTCCCTAAATACGCAGGCACGACAATGCCATATCAACGGTAAAGAAGTGGCGCTTCAGCCAAAAGAATTTGCGGTCCTGGAGTTTCTGATGCGGCATAAGCCTGAGGTTTTCAGCAATGATGCGCTGATTGAGCGGGTTTGGAAAGCTGATACCAGCGCAACCGAAGATGCCATTAGAACATGCGTCATGCGACTAAGGAAGAAACTCGCCGATGCAGACCCCGGCACTGAATGGATCGAAACAGTTCCACGAGTTGGTTATAGATTCAAGGGATAGACGCTAGCAACTCGTCGATTACAAACCGAGTTTTGCGCCCAAGCGCTCTAGAAAACTCTTACGCTCAATCAATCTAAGCCTCTCTTGTTCTTCGCGCGAAAGAATCTGATCTACAGTCCGGCCACTTCTGTTTAGCACGCCATTCAAATAATCCAGGCGTTGATCAACGACAATTAAAATTGAACGTCAGTGACAATTAGAATTGAACCTTTTTGGGGTAGCCAGTGTAATTGTCCGGCGACAATTAGAATCGTTCGCAACGACAATTAGAATTGCAGGTTGACAGCCCCGCAAACGCCCACCAGGTCGGAATGGCGTACTTTTAGTACGTCTCGATAGTTGGCTGGGGTTTGGCAAATGGCGTGCACAAGTGAACAGGTTCGCAATTTCATGAGATACCGCAAAACGTACTCACTTGAAATTGCAGCGGCCAAGGCCGGCATGTCTCCGAACACTGCAAGAAAATATTTCAGGCAAGGAGGCAGAAAATTGCCGAGTCAAAATCGAGATTACAGAACGAGAAAGGATCCGTTTGCCGACGTTTGGGAGCAGCTTCAGGAGATGCTTAACCGTGACGAAGGTTTGGAAGCAAAAACTCTGATGCAGTGGCTTCTAGAGCGTTATCCAGATCAATTTAGACCTACTCACTTGCGCACTCTTCAGCGACGCGTTTCAGCATGGAGAGCGTTGCATGGTGCTGAAAAAGAAGTTTTCTTCCCTCAGCATATTCAGCCTGGAATGCAGAGCCAGAGCGACTATACATGGTGCAACAAATTGGAGATCACGATTGCTGGCCAACCATTTGAGCATATGTTGTTTCACTTTATGCTGCCATATTCCAGATGGGAATTTGTCTCAATCGCGTACTCTGAAAGCTTTCAGTCTTTGACCGAAGGTTATTCTGCTGCAGTGAGAGAACTAGGTGGAATAGCGCCGGAGCATCGTACAGACAATCTGGCTGCCGCTGTTCCAATCGGACAAAGGAAGGTTTTTCAGAAGCGATGGAAAGATTTCCTAAGTCATTATGGCGCAATTCCCTCTTCAAATTTTCCAAATCAAAGTAATGAGAATGGCTCAGTGGAGAAATCGCATGACTTGTTAAAAAGCGCTCTGGACCAGCGACTTAGACTTAGAGGAAGCCGAGATTTTTCAAGCATCAACGCTTACGAAGAATTTGTGCAATCAATTGTTTATCGTCGAAACAAGGACAGAAAACAGGCCTTGGCGATTGAACTCAAATTACTAAAGCAACTGCCGAGAAAGGACTGGAACGCACCACAGGAACTCTTCGTTACGGTTAGACCTTGGAGCACTATTTCGATTCTTCGAGGCATTTACTCAGTTCCAAGCAGGCTTGTCGGAACAAGGTTGCGAGCTTTGGCCTATGCCGACAGAATCGAGTTGTACTTTGGAAAGAATCTCGTTGAAGAAATGCCCCGTATTTCTCCTGGCGAAGTAGCAATCAATTATCGGCACATCATCAAGCATCTGGTTCGGAAACCTGCTGCATTCAGAAACTACCAATACAGAGACGAGTTGTTTCCTACAGCCACGTTTCGGAAGGCATATGACCAGCTGGAAGCTGCCGGCAAAGAGGACAAAGAGTATTTGAAAATACTGCACGTGGCCGCTATGGACGGACAGAACCTGGTCGAGACCGCTTTAACACTGTTATTCGAAATGAAGCTGCTACCGAGTGAGAATGCCGTTAAAGACCTCATTGTGACCAAGCACAAAATTCCCGACGTGACTGTTGCAATGCCGGAACTATCGTTTTACGACACGCTGCTTACGACCGAGCCGGTAGGAGCGCACTCATGACTGACAAAGCAACTCGCCAAGAACAGCTGGAGGGAATGCTGATGAACTTCCATCTACCGTCATTCAAGAAGCACTACCTCACTTATGCTCGCAAATCTGAGCTTGAAAAACTCGACCATGTTGCCTACTTGTACGAACTAAGCAAAACAGAGCATGACGACCGGTACAACCGGCGAACGGAACGCCTTCTGAAGGCAGCCAAACTGCCGACCGGTAAATCGTTGGACAACTTTGACCTCAGCCATGTGCCGGGTCTCTCTCCGAGCCGCGTCAACGAACTTGCAGCTGGCAAGTGTTTGGACGTGTGCGAAAACGTCCTGATTTTTGGAAATCCGGGCACGGGCAAGACTCATCTTGCTGCGTCACTATCTCGAGAGTGGTGCCTTCGTGGGCGGCACATCTTTTTCACTTCAGCAGCGGCACTTGTGCAGGAGCTGTTAAAGGCCAAGAAGGATTTGAAGCTGAATGCGCTGTTAAAGAAGTTCGACAAGTTTGAGGCTCTGGTCATCGACGATCTTTCATACATTCCGCAAGAGCGAGAAGAGACTGACGTACTCTTCGTTCTTTTGGCGGAGCGATACGAAAGACGAAGTGTTGTCCTGACAAGCAATCTACCTTTCTCAAAGTGGGATTCGATCTTCAAAGATCCAATCACGGCAATGGCTGCTGTTGATCGCCTAGTTCATCATTCAACCATCTTGGAACTGAACGGGGAGAGCTTCAGGGCGTCTGCGGCATCGAAGAAGAAAGCAGCAAAGGAGGAAAGGAAGTCCTAAAAGCGCAATTCTAATTGTCGTTGACGTTCAATTTAATTTGACGCCAATCA
>JAVLKG010000003.1:728973-1099756 GCA_032128875.1 Candidatus Melainabacteria bacterium 17Bon1m | reverse complement strand
TCACCAAATCAGCCCAATCTAAATCGACCAACCACTCAATTTCGCGTCTATCCTCAGCCGCTGCGGCGGCTGACAGCGCTGCTGTCTGCTGCCGCAGCGGAGCCGTAGCCGTTGCTAGGCTGCGGGCTAATTGACGTCCGACAGGAAATCTACGGAACCTCGAAATGTTGTTCGAACTCCTGCTCCAGATTTTCGCGTTCGGTTGTGTAAACGACCGTACTCGGCTGGTTTATCGAATGTGCCAGTTCTCGCCTGAGCATTGCCCCGGCGGCCATGGTTTTCCTCAGCTCAGCATTGGGTCGCTCAATCACCGCATAAGACTTTTGTCGCGCGGTGTTTCGCCGCTCAATAAAATAGTTTACACAGTAATTGAAGATGATTCGAATGAAAGGCAAAGCAACGAAAATAACAGCATATGCAAGGAGGCAGTCGATGAGAGCCGCGTACCTATGAAGCAGCGCGGATGTGGCGATGTGCTTATAGAGCCAGTAGCTGCCAGCCAAATTGAGGGCCGCTAAAGAAGTCACCCAGAGACTCGATGAAAGTGGAAACTGGCTAAATTCCCAGAAGCTCTCCTGCAAAAATGGCGGACGATGCACCTTCTGAAGCGTAACTTTTCTGTGCTCAACCGGTAGATGTTGCTGACTTCGCATCGCTTCTTGTTGCGGTTTTATCACCATCTCATAATATCGAGCGCCAACATTGCTGCGAATTTTTCCTTCCGTCGTTTCCTCAGAGCTAGGCAAATTTAGCGTGTCGAGAATCGCCGACGACTGTTGCGCCAGCTCAGCGAAAACATAAACAATACCGCCATTTTCAGTCACTTCCGGTCGACCATTGAAGCGAACCAAGACGGGAAGGATCGAACTCTTCTCGCCCTCCAAAAGGGGCTTAACCTCTTCTTCTGTGACTACTCCGCCATTGTCGACGATTAGTTTGGCAATGTACTGCCAGCGCTGTTTTTCAATGTTGGAATTTGGATCACCATCACCAAAGAGAAAGGAAAACACCTCAAGAAAAAAGTTGGCTTTCTTCTCTTCGTTGTATTCGAGTTCATATAGCTTCTCTTGATGCCCAGGACCATAGCGCCAAGCAAAACCGTCACCAATCGATGCGATGTCGAAGAGACCGACATCAGGCAATCCGCCAAAGTCGCTACTGCCACCATCGCCACCACTGCCCGAATCACCGAGCGCTCCAAGGATAAGAGCGATAAATAACAACACGATTACGAGAAGAGAAAACACCAGCATGACGCCGAAGGAAACGCGCAGGAGGTAAAAGCCGGCCTCGAATAAAAAAACCGCTGCAGTGAAAAGCGTCTTCTTCAGCTTGTCCGCAAAATATTTGTCCTGGAAGTTCGGAGCAAATTTGTACTGAATCTCGCCGCGGTTATTGACGATGAGCGCGCCATCAGTGTCGGCGGCAACTTGATTGAGTAGCTGCATTGTTCGAGCCATAGGCATGCCGGTGCTGGCAGAAACTTGCGCTGCTGTTACGCTATGCTTCAGCGCTTGAATGGCTTTTATAACAGTTGATTTTTCCTTGCCCTGCGCAAGCTCAAGCTCGTTCAAAATCGGCTCAACTGACTGACCAAACTTGTGCCCTTTTAGTTCAAACCAGGAACCTGTCCAGGAACAGCGACTTGTCCTGGCGCGCCCATTTGTCCATAATTACTTTGTCCGGACATCTGACCAGGCATTTGTCCGGGAAATTGTCCAGGCACAAATGTTTGACCTGGCATTACATTTGTTCCGTTATTTCCGCGACCAGCGTTTCGTGCATATGCTGCGCCACCACCCATGGTGTTCATTCCTGGTGCAGGATTTACCATACCAGCAGAGTTGCTCGTCGCGTTTCGCATGAAGCTGTCCATGTAGCCGGAATATTCTTTGGAATAATAACTGCTGTTGCGAGTGAGCTTGCCACAGCAATTTGAAGCGGGAAGTTTAATCGCCGACTGATTTCCGTTGTTGCCGCCATTTGAATAGTTGCCGCCATTCGAATATCCGCCACTTCCATTGGCGCCGCCGTTGGAATATCCGCTATGCCCCGCTGCAAAACCGATTGCGGCAGGTTGTCCCATATTGGAGGCGGGCATACCGGCTCCATTGCGGCCCCAATTGCTCGGTGCATTGTGGTTGTAGCCCGCAGATGCGAAGTTTCCTCCCATTCCCGGGACCATCCCGTTGGTACTTTCCGCCCCCGAAAAGGACGGTCCTGCCATGTCTTGAGCCAAAGCGCTCGGTACGCTGACTCCCAGAAGCAATGCCGGCAAAATCGCCGCGACAAGTAGCTTTCCTAAAAGTCTTGAGAGCTTAAGATGCCAACTCTGGTTAGGTTTTCGCATTTAATGACCTATCACGCTGGCGCTCAGAAACGCCGGGATGCAGATGCTTCCTTTTCAGGCTGGGAGCATCATAGAGGCATTATTGGAAAAGGTGTGAGGCGGTTTCTCCCACACCCAAGCAAGTTTTATCTAGCAGTCTTGAGGCAAGCAGGGCTAGGGTTTTGGCAATTCAGGAATTTTGCACCAGGTATCTTTCCCCGCTGTGCATCGGACGCAACGCTTCCTTGAATCACTGTAGTGAGTCGCGCAAACGTCACTGTTACAGCCCCCGCAGTGTTTTTTCGCCACCCCGGGCGCGGAAGGCATTGGTATGAGCCCTGATTCCAAAGGTTTCCCGCAAATAGAACAACAGTTCTTAAGAGTCGAATCCGGAGGATTGGGGAGCATTAATTTCCCTCGTTGGTAATAGCCCACACTTTCATTCTAGACAGACTCCGTTCAGATCTAACGCGAGACGGGGCGAATTCGGCTATGATTTCACCTTCCTGCGCCCGAAAAGAGTGCCAGGTTCGCCGCTTAGCGACTGTCGAGGTCTTCTGTCCCAATGTCCAATAAGTACATACTCAGCATCGATCAAGGAACCACAAGCTGCCGAGCAATAGTCTTTGATCCGTCCGGCAGTGTTTTAGGTGTTGGACAAAAAGAGTTCAAGCAAATTTTTCCAAAGCCAAGTTGGGTAGAGCACGATCCCGAAGAGATCGTGACGACTCAAATTGAGTGCATTAAAGAAGCAGTTAAAAACGCTCGTGTAAAACCTGCGGACATCGCCAGCATTGGTATCACCAACCAACGCGAAACAACTGTTGTTTGGAACAAAGAAACTGGCAAACCAATTTACAATGCAATCGTTTGGCAGTGCAGAAGAACGGCTGATATAGCGGAAAAGATCAAAGAAAAACACGCGGATCTGATACGCAATAAAACGGGGCTTGTTCCTGATGCATATTTCTCAGGTCCAAAAATCAAGTGGATTTTGGACAACGTTGACGGTGCAAAGAAACTCGCAGACGAAGGGAAATTGCTATTTGGAACAATCGACACCTGGTTGATCTGGAATCTCACGGAAGAAAAAAATCACTACACTGAGCCCAGCAATGCTTCACGCACCATGCTCTATAACATTGAAACGTTGGAGTGGGACGACGAGCTGCTGAAAATCATAGGCGTTCCCAAATCAATGATGCCACGGGTGATACCATCCAATGGCGAGTTCGGAACTATCAAAAAAGAACTTGTAGGTTTTTCAGCACCAATTTCTGCTGACTTGGGCGACCAACAAGCTGCGTTGTTTGGTCAAGGTTGCTTCGAGCCTGGCATGGCAAAATGCACTTACGGCACGGGAAGTTTTTTGCTTGCAAATATCGGCAACACACCAAAACACACGACCGGTCTTCTGACGACAGTCGGATGGCAATTGAAAGGCGAAAAAGCTGTCTACGCTTTCGAAGGTGCCATCTTTGTCGCCGGCGCCGCTGTCCAGTGGCTGCGCGATGGGCTCGGCATCATAGAATCAAGCGAAGAAACCGAAGCGTTGGCGACGTCGCTCAAAGACAACGAAGGCGTTTACTTCGTCCCCGCGCTTGTTGGACTCGGCTCTCCATGGTGGAATTCAGATGTTCGCGGAACCATCGTCGGTCTGACCAGAGGAAGTGGACGTGCGCACCTGGCGCGCGCAGCCCTCGAATCCATGGCGTATCAAATCAGAGATGTCGCGGAAGATATGCGCAAAAACGGCATTCAAATCTCTGAGCTGCGTGTAGACGGTGGCGCCACAAAAAATGGGTTTATGATTCAGTTCCAGGCCGATGTTCTCAATATTCCGGTAGTACGCGCTGCGCAAGTCGAATCGACAGCATGGGGAGTTGCGGCTTTAGCAGGACTGAGCGCAGGCATCTTTAGCTCGTTGGATGAAATTCAGAGCCAGTGGCAACAAGATGTAAAGGTTACACCGCAATCGGATCGTAAGCTCGAATACAGCGGTTGGCAAAACGCGCTCAAGAGTGCATTTGCAGGTGCGCACAGCAACGGTTCGTAAACGGACGCCGCACGGACCTCTGCGCGTTTTTCTGATGGAAAGGGCAAGCGTTTTCCTGATGAGAAGCCGCGTGGCTTCCCCTTTAGGTGTTTTTTCGCTAATGGAATAAGCGCTGTGGCATGCTATAAAAACGCTGCCAAGACCGTCACAACCGTGAGTGTTTATGAAAAGAATCTCTGTTATCGCAATCTCCTCGCTCCTCATTGCTGGATTTTGCCTTCCCGCGCACGCCCAGAAAGAACAGTACGGCAACAGCGGCACAATCACCGGTGACGACCCGAGATCATTCTTCGGTTCTGGCGCCAACATTGATCCTGACGCGATGGAAGATGCCAGCGTGCCGGTAGACAGAGCTACTCACCTCGACCCTGAATATCCGGGTCAAAAACAGATTTACCCGACGGAAGGAACACGAGGCGCATCGACTTATCCAATCCAATTGCCCAATCGTCCGAATGTGAGTCCGGGCACTCAAGCGAGCAATGGGGGCGGAACACCGGCAGTCGATCCGAGAGCCCAAGACGCCTACAACTATGATATGGCACAAGGCAACGGCAACAACCAAAACAACAGCAAGCAGCCGAAGCAAAAGCGCGCGGGTTTTCTTAAGTGGTACGCGCAATCATGGAAGCACTTCTTCATGTCTTCGGGCAATATCTTAGGATTTCCGGTCGGCACCGATGATGACGGCACGGGCGACTTGAAGCCGCCGGACATGTACGGCAACAACTAATTGACCAAATTACCCAAACCAACAACATTCATCATTTCATTCATTGCATCAGCAGCGGTATCAATGGCGGTGCCAGCGACAGCAAAAGAAAAGTTTTGGCTGGGTGATGGACTGAGATTATTAGAAGCTCGAAAGTTCGCAGAGGCACTTGTTCCTCTCAGCAAAGCAATTAAGCAATCATCAAATAATTGGAGTAGTGACTACCATAATACTCTTGTGGTGATGTCAAAAGTTAAGACTCCAGAGCAATACTTCGAGATCAAAAACCATCACATGTATGTCATCAATGCATGCACGGCGAGAGGCGTTGCGCATGGCAGTCTTGGTCGAGATCAAGAAGCGATTGAAGACTTCAATCTGACAATTAAGGCTTTCACGGTATCGCCAAAGGCTAAGTGTAATAGAGGGCGTGTATATCTCCGCCAAGGAAAGCCTGAGCTGGCCCTAAAAGACTTCAATGAGGCAATTCAACAAACTACCCATCTGTCCGAAGCTTACGCCGGAAGAGCAAAAGCGTATCAAATGCTTGGTCAGCCACAGAGAGCGGAAGGCGATATAAGACGAGCAAATATTGTCCGTAGTGATCCTGAAAATGAGTTTGTCGAAACTACCTTTCATAGAGACCGGCTAGTAGATGATGCGCTAAAAGTAAATCCAAAGAATCCCGTGCTGCTCACCGAGAAGGGCATGGAATGTCTCAATTCGAATAAGCTAGACAAAGGCATCGAATATTTCAAACAAGCAGTAGCAATAGACCCTTCGCTTTTCGAAGCATACGGAGGAATGGCTGACTGCTATTTGAATCAGGAAAATTATGACGCGGCTCTCGTAATGGCCAAGAAGCAAGAACAAATGAAGCCCGGCAATACTAGAGCACTTATGCGAATGGGGCTCATTTTCATAAATTCCAAACGTCTAAAAGAAGGTGCGCCATATTTAAAACGCATTCTTCAAGTGCCGGCCAAAACCGCCGAGGAGTACCGATTTAGGGGGCTCTGCTATATCGGATTAGAAAGACCAAGAGAGGCTCTTGTCGAGTTGGAAAAATCCGTCAAACTAAACGACAAAAATCCACATGCTTGGGACGATATGGGTATGTGCTTGCACGACTTGAAGCGCTACAGCGAGGCAATCAAAGCCGAGAACAAAGCCGTTAGCGTCAGTCCGAACTATGCAACAGGCTACGTGCATCGCGCGCAAATTTACGCGAAATTACACAGCCTGGAAGCCGCAGAGGCAGACCTAGATAGAGCACTTGCTTTGGCACCGAAGGACAAGTCCATTTATAGAATCAAAAGTGCCGTTGAGGCGATGCGAGGCAATCTCGAGTTGAGTTTTGCAGATGGGCAGACTGGCAACAACGTTCAGGGTGCAACCCGCGCCATAACAAAGGAAGAGCTCATTAAGGAGAGCGCGCGTTACAGCAAAATCATTTCTACCATTCCGTCTCAATCGGCTCCATATCACGACCGAGCCTTGCTCAGAATTGCGCTAGAAAATTTGCCGGGCGGTATCGAAGACCTCCGCAGCTTTTTGAGACTGTCGAAGTGGGTAGGACGTTCGTCGTCTTATGCCGCGAGCTTATTGGTTCTTACCCTTCGAGAAAACGGACAACCTAAAGAAGCGGACGAGATTTTGAAGATTGCAGAAAAGCGCATGACCCCTTCGAATACGGTTCCTATTCTCGAATTTCTGCTTGGGAAGAAACAGCAAGAGGCAATGCTTAAAGCTTCAGCTAGCGGCAACACAGAAACACGTGATCGTCTTTTTCTTGGCATTTACTTGTTGCAAAACAAGAAAATCGCAGAGGCGAAAACTCAATTTGATTGGGTGCAAAAAAGAGGAGACCAGAACATAGATGAATACGTTCTGGTCTCAGTTTATTGTCAAAAACTAGGGCTTATTCCCAAGAAAGAGCGCCGCCAGTCTGATAATCGATGACGCGGGTTTCGAAGAAGTTTTTCTCTTTCTTCAAATCGAGCATTTCGCTCATCCACGGGAATGGATTCTTGGCGCTATCATATTTTCCTGGCAATCCTATCTGCTTCATACGTCTGTTAGCAATGAAGCGCAGGTACTCAGAGAACATTCCGGCATTGAGTCCGAGAACTCCTCGCGGCATGGTGTCAACAGCGTATCTGTATTCGAGCTCCAGTCCTTGATCGAAGAGTTCGACGATTTCTTTCTCGAATTCCGGAGTCCACAAATGCGGATTTTCGAGTCTGATCTGGTTGATCAGGTCGACACCGAAATTGAGGTGCATCGATTCGTCACGCAAGATGTATTGGAATTGCTCTGAAGCTCCAGTCATCTTGTTTTGGCGACCGAATGAGAGCATTTGAACGAATCCGACGTAGAAGAACAAGCCTTCCATAATTCCGTAGTATCCGATCAAGTTGCGCAAGAACCTTTGATCTGTTTCCGGGGTTCCGGTGTGGAAATTAGGATCAGCCAACTCTTGTGTGAACTGCAGCTCGAATGCATCTTTATCATGGATGACAGGTACTTCGCGGTACATGTTGAAGATTTCGCCTTCGTCGAGACCAAGGCTTTCAATCACGTACTGATACGCATGAGTGTGCACGGCTTCTTCGAATGATTGACGCAAGAGGTACTGGCGGCACTCAGGATTGGTGATGTGGCGGTAGATTGCCAACACCAAATTGTTTGCTACCAACGAATCTGCGGTCGAGAAAAATCCGAGGTTGCGTTTGACAATCAGACGTTCGTCATCGCTCAGACCATTCGGGTCTTTCCACAGTGCAATGTCACGGGCCATGCTGATTTCTTGAGGCATCCAGTGGTTTGCACAAGAATCCATGTACTTCTTCCAGGCCCATTCATATTTGAAAGGAACGAGCTGGTTGAGGTCGGCGCGGCAATTGATAATGCGCTTATCATCAACTCTCAAACGCTTGGCGTTGAAAGCGATGGTTTCCAATCCTGTAACGCCCGAACCTTGTGCTTCTTCTGGAGCAAAGCTGATCGAGTTAACTTGCTGAGGTTGAGTCTGAGGCTTTGCTGCATCTGCTACCTGCGTTGCGACTTGCGGCTGCGCAATGGTTTGCGCTTGGGTCATCGCACTAACTGGAGCGTGTTGAACCGGTTGGCTTGGTTGTACTTGTGGTGCTTGCTGAACCGGCTGGGCAGGCTGAGCCTGTTGCACTGGCTTCGCTTCAGATTGCACAGGCTTTGCAGCTAGTGCATCTGCTTTTTGTTGATCTGGCGGGGTGAAATCGTCATCAAATGACAGCATTAGGGGTCCTCAGCGTTAATGGGTTTCTACAAGTACTCGGTTTTTACTGGCAAGCCTCACATTCCGGATCAGATAAGAGACAAACACTAACTGACGTTACTTCTGTCGCAGGTATATCAGCTTTGGGTGAAGTTGACACCGCATTTAGTGCGCCGGTTGTAATCGTCGATTTTTCGGCATTGGTCGCGCTGAGCGTACGCAGGTAATAGGTCGTCTTGAGACCCTTGCGCCATGCCAGTTTGTACATGGTGTCCATTTTCTTGCCGCTTGGCTCGGACATGTACAGGTTGAGACTTTGGGATTGATCGATCCACTTTTGTCTGCGCGAACCAGCTTCGATGAGCCATTGCGGTTCGACTTCGAAAGCGGTGGCATAAACATCTTTGACTTCTTGTGGAACTCTCTCTATGTTCTTGAGCGAACCATCGAAGTACTTGAGGTCATGAACCATTACTTCGTCCCACAATCCGCGAGCCTTGAGGTCTTCGACCATGTATTCGTTGACCACGGTGAAGTCGCCTGAGAGGTTGGATTTCACATAGAGGTTTTGGAATGTTGGTTCGATCGATTGGCTGACGCCGGCGATATTGGAAATGGTGGCAGTCGGAGCAATCGCCAGGCAATTGCTGTTGCGCATGCCGTGTTTGGCGATATGTTCGCGTACCGGTTTCCAGTCGAGACGGCTGGTGCGATCGACTTCTACTGCCGACGAACGTGCGTTGTCTACCAGGTCGATGCTGTCTTGCGGAAGAATGCCCTTATCCCAGAGCGAGCCTTTGTAAGTCGCGTAGGTTCCACGCTCGACGGCCAATTCGCTGCTGGCAAGAATTGCGTAATAACTGACGGCTTCTTGTGCTGCATCTGCGAATTCCATGGCTTCATTGGAAGCGTAGGGAATCTTCATCTTATTGAGCGCGTCTTGGAAGCCCATAACTCCGAGACCAACTGGGCGGTGCTTGAGGTTGGAGTTGCGTGCTTTGCCGACGCTGTAATAGTTGATTTCAATTACGTTGTCGAGCATGCGCATAGCGGTGCGAACCGTCTTCGCCAACTTCTTCACGTTGAGCGCGCCGTTGATCATGTGAGCGCTGAGGTTGATAGAACCGAGGTTGCAAACTGCGATTTCATTCTCGTTGGTATTGAGAGTGATTTCGGTGCAAAGGTTGGAGCTGTGCACAACACCGATGTGTTGTTGTGGGCTGCGCAAATTGCAAGCATCTTTAAAGGTGATCCAAGGATGTCCGGTTTCGAACAACATGGAGAGCATCTTGCGCCAGATATCTACGGCTTGCACGCGCTTGAAAGCTTTCATTTCGCCGGCGTCTGCTTTTCTTTCATAAGCTTCGTAGACTTCTTTGAATTTCTGTCCATAGATCTCGTGAAGATCCGGAGTTTCGTCAGGGCTGAATAATGTCCATGGAGCGTTTTCCATGACCCGTTCCATAAAGAGATCAGGAATCCAGTTGGCGGTGTTCATGTCGTGGGTACGACGGCGATCGTCACCGGTATTTTTTCTGAGTTCGAGGAACTCTTCAATGTCGAGGTGCCAAGATTCGAGGTAGCAGCAAACTGCGCCTTTGCGCTTTCCACCTTGATTGACTGCGACTGCAGTGTCGTTAACGACTTTCAAGAAAGGAACAACACCTTGGCTCTTTCCGTTGGTGCCTTGAATGTGAGCACCGAGAGCGCGAACTGGAGTCCAGTCATTGCCGAGTCCACCGCTGAATTTCGAGAGCAGCGCGTTTTCTTTGAGCGCATCATAAATACCGGCGAGATCATCTTTCACGGTTGTGAGGAAGCAAGATGAAAGCTGCGGACGGTGCGTTCCGGAATTAAAGAGAGTAGGAGTAGAGGAAACAAAATCGAAGCTGGAAAGAACTTCATAAAACTGGATCGCTCTATCTTCTCTGTCTACTTCGTTGACGCTGAGACCCATGGCGACACGCATCCAGAAGGTCTGCGGCAATTCGAAACGCTTGCCTTCGGTATGGAGCAAATAACGATCGTAGAGGGTTTGCAGTCCAAGATATTGGAATTTCAAATCGCGCTCGGGTTTGATCGCTTTGCCGATTTTCTCGAGATCGAATTGCGCGAGTCTAGGATCCAGGAGTCCTGCGGTGATACCACGGTCGATGTAAACCGGCATGTAAGCTGCGTAGCGTTCACCCATGTCAGCTTGTGCAACACGCTCGCCGAGAATTTCTTCTCTGATTTGTTCAAGCAAAAGGCGTGCACTTACATATGAATAAACTGGATCTTTTTCAATCAAAGTACGAGCGGTGAAAATTGCCGACTTCATAACTTCGGCTTCGCTTACACCGTCATAAAGCGAAGACAATGTTGATTCAACGATGTTGGCTGGTACAGCGGCTTCGCCGAGACCTTCACAGGCATCTTTGATCATCGAATTGAGTTCGGCTACATCCAATTTCTTGGCTTTGCCATTGGTACCAATTACGGTGATTGCATGCTCTGCGCCATCTTCGTTTTTGGCACCGCGCTCTTTGGCGCGTTCTTCTCTATAGAGAACATACGCACGAGCAACTTCGTGTTCGCCGGAGCGCATCAAGCCGATTTCAACTTGATCTTGAATATGCTCGATGTGCAAAACGCCACCATCAGGCAAACGCTTCATGAGTGTTTCAACAACTTGGCTTGTAATCTTGCCGACAATGTCTTTGATGCGCGAGCTTTCGGCAGCCGCATCACCTTCAACAGCAAGAAATGCCTTAGTCATTGCGACTTGAATTTTCGAAGGTTCGAAATCAACGACGCTGCCATTTCTGCGCACTACTCTATAAAGAGACAGTTCTTTGCTGGCTGCTTCCGTAAACTTCGTTGCGGTGGTTGTCTGACTCATGAAACGGCTCCAGGTACTTGTCGGCGTGAAAAGAAAAAACCTCCCGGCTCACGGAACCAGAAGGATGGTCCAAGCAGAAGTAAAACTTCCCCTTTTCGACTCATCACTCCTTGCCGCGAGGAGGTGTCATATAAAAGCATCCAGGTGGGTAGTCTGACTTCCAAAACTGCGCTTCTTTCTTGTTCGCTTGTTTCGATTACAGTTGCGGGACAGCGGTGGAATTGCACCACACTTCCCCCACCAGATTCATTGCGTAGAAAAACTAACTTGCGAAGTTATCGAGTTGGTCCTTGCAACGAATCCCTGGCAGTTGCTGAATGCTCAGCTTTGATCTATTGAAGATCGCCCCTATCGGGATAACGACACCTTAAAAGTACACTTGAGTGACGGACTTTGGCAATTGATCCGATCGATACGCAGATCGGGATTATTCGGAGAGAGATCCAGATATACTCGATATCCAAGACACCACCTCATACCCGTAAACATTGAGCCTGTCAGATCGCTCCCGATAGATTAAATGACGCATTCTGCGTAACATGTTTATTAGCAAAAAGTTTTAGCCCCAGAAGAATGGGCAGATCCACAGGATGAGCCAAACAATAAAATGAATCACTTTTTCTGGACCGGCTCGTCGAGTACGAAGCGAATACGACGAGCTCACTATTAAATGAAAGACTTCTTCCACGCTCTGCTCGTCGTCGTACGAAAAGAACTTCTATATATCTTTCGAGTGCCGGATGTGCTCATCTTTTCGGTGCTCATACCCATGGTTCTTTATCCGGTACTAATGATCGGAGCCGGGGTGTACAGCGCATGGGCTGTCGCAAATCAAAAGACGCAGATATATAAGATCGCTATCCCCGAAAGTCCTTCGGAAAACGTCCAACGTGTGGTTGCGATTCTGAAAGCGACGGGCCGCATAACGCCCATACCTGTGAAAAATCTGGACGACGCAGTCCGAAAAGAAAAGGTCATAGCATCTCTGAGCGCAGCACCCGACACAGGCGCTCTGGAAGTGCACTACGACGAGTCTTCCTTCCAGGCTAGCGAGCCGATTCGCTTTATCGCCGACACACTGGAGGCGGAGGAGAAAAAACAGCTGACAGACACCCTGGTTGGTCGCGGTATCACAAAAGAAGAATTGGAACCGCTGGACGTCCGGTTGCGCGACATTAGCGCAATGAAATCAGCTCATAAAATCCCGCAGCTTGATGCGCGCTTTGCAGAAACTTATGCACCCTTGCTTAGATTTGGAGCTTTGCTGGCGATCTTCTTCCTTCTATCTAATGCGCGCTCGTCTGCGGTATCACCAGCGGTTTTCATGTTGGCGCAAGAGCGCGATTTGAAAACGCTGAAAGCGACTTTAAGTTTGCCGGTCAGCTGGAACACCCTCGTCCTTGGCAAAGCAGTCGCGGTGTCATTCATGGCTCTGCTATCGGTTTTCGTCAATTCAATCGGCGTGGCATTGCTTGCCTTCTTCGTTATTACCAGCCTGGTTATCAGGTTGCCGAGTGTTCGCTCCACAGTGGAAGGCATTATTCAATCTATATCGCCTACGGCTGTCGGTCTCATCGTCACATGCTCATTGCTTGACATTCTGCTTTCATCCTGCCTTCTTCTTTTTCTATGCAGTTTGTCGCGCACCACAAAAGAAGCGCAATCTATTTTGATCATCTCCAGCTTGGGAATGGTCGGCGTCTCAATCTTTGCCCTTTCCCCGGATCAAGCGCTCACCTGGCAAACCGCTCTCATTCCTATAATGAATCTTCTGCTTGTCATCAAAAGTGTCGGCACCGAAACCCACACCCCACTGCCCGTCTTCATCACAATTGCCGAGAATATGCTGCTAATATACGTCGCAGTACACCTGACAGCCTTTCGCCTTGGGCAAGAGTCGTTCATTTTGTCGGGCGAGACACATTTCAGGTGGCCGTGGCAGCGGCGGACCAAATCAATTCAGAGTAAAAACAATTGACGATTCGCGCAGAGGGAGTAAAAAAATGGTTTTACGACCGCAAGCGCGGAGAATTTCCCGCTGTCGATGGTGTTTCGTTCGAATGCAAAAAGGGTGAAGTTTTTGGATTGCTCGGGCCAAACGGTGCGGGCAAAACAACAACTCTCATGATCATCACGACAATTCTCAAGCCCGATGCCGGAAAGGTCGAGGTCAACGGCTTCGACGTTGCGACAAATCCTGAAAGCGTTCGCTTGAATTTCGGGTTTGTTTCAGCAGACGCCGCCTTATATGACTTGCTGACACCGAGAGAAACCTTGGAATTCGTCGGCAAATTATCCAAGTATCCGAAAGAAAAACTCGCGGCAAGAATTGACGAATTGATCAACTTGCTGGACATGTCTTCATTTGCAGACACCAGATGCCAGGCTCTTTCTACCGGGATGAAACAACGCGTCGCCATTGCACGCGCACTTGTACACGATCCGCCCGTCGTCATCATGGACGAACCGACAAGCGGTCTGGACGTGCCGACTATGCAATCTGTTTACCAATTAGTCAGACAGTGCCGCGAGATGGGCAAGTGCGTTCTCTTCTCTACGCACATCATGAGTGAAGCGGAAAAGCTTTGCGATCGCATCGGCATCATCAACAAAGGCAAAGTGCTGGCAATGGGCACTCTTAGCGAGTTGAAAGAGCAATACGCAAAATCAGATCTGGAAGAAATTTTCCTTGCCGTTGTTGGTGGCAGTGGGGGCAATGAAAACAATGGGTCATGAAATTCTGACCCTGATGCATAAGGAAATTATCGAGACCATTCGCGAGTTCAAGTCGCTTGGTCTCTTTATTGGATTTTGTGCCGTTTTCTTCCCGATGTTTTCGCTCTTTGGCAACACAGAAATTTCTGCAGCGTTGATTGAAGACCAGATTTCCAATCAGAGAGGAAAAATTGGCGTAAGAGGAGACATCGATCTAGTCCGGGATGTACTCAAGGAAAAGAAAGAACTTGATATAAGCCCGCTTTACGATATCGAGCCTGTGAAGTCTATTGAAGATGACGTCTATGACATTGTTGTCGTTATTCCAGATTCAAAAAAAACCGCGTCCGGTGAAAAACCGACGATAGATGTCTTTTACGATTCGCATTCCGAAGGCACAATATCGTGGGCAGTCGAAGTTGCTGCGGCGATGAGCAGCAGCCAAATGAAAATGCTCAGGACAAAACTGAAGAAAGTTGGAGTAGACAGCGATTCGAGTACTATTCCAAAAATCAAATACAAAGGCATTCCGCACATGGAAAGCACTGGCGCCGCGCCGCTCAGCGAAACACTGCCGACGGTCATCTTGTTTTTCATCACCACTGTTGCAATTGGTGGTGCAATTGGCGGAATCACAATGGAGCGTGAGAATAAGCGTCTCGCACAACTTCTTTTGCTACCGATAAAGCGTTCCAGCATCCTGTATTCATTACTACTTGTCGTATCAGGAATCTCGTTGCTGCCGGTGTTGGCGGGGCTGTTTTCTCTATCTTGGGCATTTTCCCTGGACGAAATTGCTGACCGTTTGAAGATGCACAATCTGGCGGTCTCCGTCCCGCCGGAAACAGTCTTGTGGATACTTTTGCTTACCGTACCAATCGCAATTTCGGTCACCGCTTCATCAATTTTGTTTTCTTGCTATTACCGAATTGCCCAACAAGCGCGCGGCTATTCACTCATATACATGGTGGTGCTCAATGGAATCGTCCGATACATCATCACGTTTAAATCATTGGAATCTATTCTTCTCTACATACCGATCGTAAATTCGGTATACGTGATGCAACAAGCGCTGGACGGCAAAGTCACAGCATTCCAAATCATCATTGCGACTCTCATTACGCTGGCGGCCTCGGCATGGATGATTGAAGTAGGAGCAAAGAAATTGAGCGACGAAAAACTTTTGGTGGGTGTAGAGCGCGCACCAAGATTTCAATTTTTTGGAAAAGGCGCCCTGACCAACAGATAGAAGTAGGGGAGCGGCATGCGGCTCCCTGTCCATGGAGGCACATGTGCCTCCACTACATTTAGCGAAGTTTTTCAACAAGCTGCGGTAAAACAACCCCTGATGGACCAGCGAGAAACAAGTCCGCGGATTCGGTGAGTTCTGATTTGTTGGGATTCACTTCAATAATTCTTGCACCTGCTTGTTTAGCGATGTACGGCAGTGAGGCGGCAGGATGCACAAGACCTGATGTTCCTATAACCAGCGCAACATCGGCTTTTCCAGCAGCCGCATAAGAGTCTTTCAACAGTTTTTCCGGCATTGCTTCATTGAACCAAACAACAGCCGGTCTGATCAGCGAACCACAGTCGCACTTGGGCGGTTCCTTCAAATCAAATGGAACATCCTTCGCCTCATGCTCTCGCTCGAAGCACTTGAACTTAGACAAACTTCCGTGAATTTCAACGACGTCAGTGCTACCGGCGCGGATGTGCAGCCCGTCGACATTCTGCGTGCAGAGAAAGAAATTAGGAATCAGCTTCTGCAACTCAGCAAGCGCAAAGTGCCCAGCGTTGGGTTGCACATCTTTCACTTTCTGGCGGCGAGAGTCATACCATTGCCACACAAGGGAAGGATTACTTTTAAAACCTTGCGGCGTTGCGAGTTCTTCAGGATTGTAATTTGCCCACAATCCCTCCAATGCATCTCGAAAAGTTGGGATGCCGCTCTCCTTTGATACTCCAGCGCCGGTTAGAACAAACAGAAACTTGCAATTCTTCAACCAGTCGACTGCCAGGTCAATCGCCGCGCTACCTGTTTTCATTTATTTTTCCCGTGTTATCCCACTACCTGTTCTCATTTTTTATCCCTGTGTTATCCCCGCTCCCTTGCTCGGCATTTAAGTTTTTCAAAACCTGCTTGGCACGCCATTCGCTGGAAAGGATCGCGTAGAGAAAAGTATCTCTCCAATGTCCCTTGATCAATCGCTCTTCTAAGAAGTGCGCTTCTTTCCGCATACCGCACTTTTGCATTACGGCGGCAGAACCGATGTTGAGCACATCACATGATGCGTGAATGCGATGCAATCCGAGTTGTTCAAAACCGTAGCGGATCATTGCCGCGGCCGCTTCACTGGCAATCCCTCGATTCCAATAACTTCGGTGCAGTGTGTATCCAAGTGCAGCCTGTTTCAACCCGGAATCGAAGATCGTCAGCCCTACGCCGCCCATCAATCTCTTGTCTTCTTTGTGATAAATCGCCATTTCGTAGTGACGCCGCGGGTCTTCACGCCGAAAGTGACGAGCACCCTTGACAAAGTTGCGGGTCTGTTTTTCGGTATTTGGACCCCATTCCATGTACTTCGAGACTTCCGGGTCCGACGCGTACGCGTGAACCGAGACCCAATCTTCGTCTTCAAACTCGCGCAAGATGAGCCTTTTGGTCTCGATTTTTACCATGTGTCCACCAGAATCAAAGTTAAGCCAATTATTGTAACCCCGCATTCTCTCGTTACTACATTCGATGCCATGGGGTTGTAAGATCAGTAACTCGCCGGAATTGGTGAAGCGGACGACAGTGTGCGTCGACGCGAGCCATCGCTCCGACATGAATATGGAGAATCGAGCAATGAATGAAGTTCTAGTTAAATCCACCACCGGTAAATACAAACAAGAAATCAAAGCAGGTGAGCACACAATGACTGCAGACGCGCCGAAAGAATTCGGCGGTGAAGCAGTGGGTCCGGACCCGCACGAACTCCTCCTCGGCTCGCTCGGCGCTTGCACGTCGATCACCATCCAGATGTACGCAGAGCGCAAGGGATGGCCGGTCAAAAATATCGAAGTCAAACTGAAAGAAGAAACAGTTGAAGATCCGGAAAATCCCGGCAAGAAGATTTCTAAAATCACAAGAGAAATTGACTTGCAAGGCGACCTCACACAAGAGCAAGTCGACGGATTGAGAGCAATTGCAGACAAGTGCCCCATCCACAAACTCTTGTCTGGCCCCAAGCAAATTTTGACCAACGTCCATCACAATTAAAAAAGGGCGCAGTTAACGCAAAGTTGATGCGCTCTAAATGGTCTTTCAGGAATTGCGAACCAAGGCCGTCTGATGTCGGAAACTCTGGATCTCACGAAGTTCGAATCGCAATTGGAAACAAGTTGGCTGGGTCGAGCGCCCGGCTGGCGAAACGAACTGTGGGAAAGCATTGGCTCTACCAACACTCGCGCCGCAGAACTCGCTGCAGAAGGCGCGCCGGAAGGAGTCATCGTCCTCGCACGGCATCAGATGGCTGGGCGGGGGCGTCTTGGTCGCACATGGGTATCGCCGGTTGATGCCGGGTTGTACATGAGTTTGATCTTGCGGCCGCGACAGCCCCAATCTCAAATCCCACTTTTGACCATCGCCGCTGGAGTCGCAGTCGCTGATGCGATTCGATCTGTTTGCGATCTCGAAGTCGGCTTGAAATGGGTAAACGACATCATTTACGATCGGCGCAAAATCGGCGGCATACTTGCTGAGATGCCGGCGCTCGGCAATGCGACACCAGAAGCGAAGGCGCTGCCACAAGCTGTGATTGTGGGAATTGGTATTAACATCAATCTAAAGCAGGAAGACATTCCTGATGAGCTTACCAGCAGGATCGATTCTCTTTCTCGAATCAAAAATGAAGATGTCGACCCAAACCGCGTGGCAGCCGCAATTGCAAAAGCGTTTGAAACTACATCTCAACTCTTGAACCCAGCGACTTCGCAGCAGTTAACCAAACGTTGGCGAGATCTTTCCATAACAATCGGGCAGATGATCGTCACTGAAAATTCTGAGAGAAAACTCGAAGGAAAAGCCGTTGATATCACTGATAGTGGCGCGCTGATCGTACAGCTTGCTGACGGTTCGCACATTACTTTGCACGCTGGAGAAATAAGCATCAGAACTGCAGACGGCAGTTACTGTTAAACGCCAAGCGAACCTACGAGTTCGGAAGCATGAGGACAGAAGAAATCAATGCCAACCGCTAACATCTACCACTCAAAACACTGTCCAGCAGATAAGATTACGCCTCTTATTCCACAGCTGAGAGTGAAACTCGCACAGCAGCTGACTTCAACAGAACGCAAACTGGTGCCGGAAGAAATTTCCGTTCGCATCATCTCAGTTGATGGTGGCGCGATGATCTCGCCATTCGAAATGGAGATAAAAGCTCAGAATTATCCTGACCGATTCGAAAGGTGCGACGAAATCTGCCTGCACATGAGAGAGTTTATTTTGGAAAACGCGGCATTTCTCTCGGATGCCAGCGTTTGGCTGCAGTTGACCGAACTCGGCCACAGCTTCATCGACGCATCTAACGAGTAAGTTCGTTAGCGATTTGGTTCGCTGGCGATTTAGTTTCGTTAGCGAGGCAGGTTCGTTAGCGAGCACGTGTTTATCAGATGAACTTGCTAGTCGTTCTCGTCGTACTGATGGTGAATTGGCATCGGGAACTTGTAATTTTCCGCATCGAGGCGATTCAATACTTCCTTGTCGACAGGGTTAGCAACCAAAGCACGACCAGCGTGGAAACTGCCACACAGAGCAGCATCTGGCGTGATTGCAATAGCGCCGGCTTTGTCGATGAATTTCCAGGTTGTGCCTTCGCGGACCAGTGCTAGTCCGTCGCTAAAGTCAAAACCACGAACGTATTTCGCCGGAATCACTGTTTTACCCCTCGCATCTATATAGCCGCAAAGCCCATTCTCACCAACGAGAATTACCGCCATTCCCTCGTGGAAATTTCCAGCATCGTCAAACGAGGGAGCAATAACAACCTTTCCGTCTTTGGAAATATATCCCCATTTTCCCATCGGGTATTTCGGCAACATTTCTTGTTCACCCTCGTGAACACAAACACAAGCAAGACCTTCACTGAAAGAACCTGCACGTGCGTATGTTGGCTCTACGACAGTCCTTCCTTTTTCGTCAATATAGCCGTAAGAATAATTCCAACCATTTGGTGAAACAGAAACACACGCTAATTTTTCAGAAAACGGATGCGAATGTCGTTCAAACTCACTGAAGAGCTTTTCTCCTTTCGGATCTCGATACTCAGCGGTACTTGACCGATGAACAACAGCCAAGCCGCCTTTGAAATTATCTACACTACTAACATTCGCATCGAGTGCAAACTGAACTTTCCCTGTTTTGTCGATACAAGACCATTTATTTTGCTCAACCTCAACAAAAGCCAATGACTCAGAGAACTTCTTTGCAGACAAAAACTGAGGCGCAATCACGAATTTGCCAGTGGCATCGATAAAACCCCATTTGCCTTTTGCTTGAGCAGCCGCCAAACCATTCGAAAAAGAGTTTGCGTCTTCAAATTGCATCGGAATTTTGAGGTCACCATTCGTGTCGATAAAACCCCATTTGCCCTTAATGCAAACAGGTGCTAGGTCCTCGGAAAAGCGCTTCGCACCGTCATAATTAGCTTCGATAACAGGCTTGCCTTGCTTGTCGATAAAGCCACATTTCCAATGCATTTGCTGAGATTCATTATCAATCTCAGGTTCATCCAAATAAGCCTGTGCGGGGTAGCACACGTGTGCGAAAACAGCGAGTGAAGCGGCAAGGAGACGAGCCACCCTTGTGGCTTTATTCGATCGTTTGTACATTCGCATGAACTAGTAGTTAATCAGCGAGAAGATATCGACGTTAGCAGGCAACTTTTTGCGTCCATCGAGGAATGAGAGTTCGGTGATGAATCCAATAGTGGAGACCTCTGCGCCGAGCTTTGTCAGCAGTTGATAGGCGGCAGCAGCGGTTCCGCCGGTGGCGAGCAAATCATCAACGAGCGCGACTTTGTGTCCTTTCGCTGCTGCATCGATGTGCACTTCGACAGAATCTGTTCCATACTCGAGGTCGTATTCAACTTTCTCGACTTTATACGGCAGCTTGTTCGGCTTGCGAATTGGAATAAAGCCTTTACCCAAATTGTAAGCAATTACCGAGCCAAGAATGAATCCGCGTGCTTCAATGCCGACAACATAATCGACATTGTGTTTTCGAACTTGCTCAGTAATTACATCAATTGCGAATCCGAACGCTTGCGGATCTTTCAAAAGCGTAGTGATGTCTTTGAAGATAATGCCAGGCTTTGGAAAGTCAGGAATATCTCTAATGGTCGACTTTAGCCAGTCAGACTTTTCCGTGGACAGTGGCAGCGTAAGCTCAGATGCTGGCGCCTTCGCGGCTGTCGGGTTGGTCATTTTCAAAATCCTCATTAACGGTCAGAAGCGTGTCTTCCCCGGGTTGTGTAAGGGAATCTGTTTCGCCAGGGCTTACCAACTCAATCTGGTTGGTAGCGACCGCTAATTGTATCTCTTTGAGCGCGGTTTCGGACATCCAGGTCCTAAACTTCTTGACTTGTTGCAAACTGTCAGACAGTTGGCGGAATTCAGGGTGATCCTCTGGGGCACTCTCGGGTTGTCCAATCAGATCGAGGAACAGAACACCTTCTTCGGCAAACCAGTCCACCACGTGGACTTTGCGAAGGAGGGTTAGCGCCAGAGCTATTGCCATCTTGCTAGTGCCCATGAGCGCAGCAAGCTTGTCACCTTCAACCTGTCCCTCTTTGTTGTTGACAGCGTACTTAATGAGACCAAGTAAGCGCTTGAGGAAAACCGACGCGTCATCAGTTACATCGTCAGGCTGTCCGACAACAAAAACGGTCTTGGGTTTGACCTTGTCCAAAACTTCCTTCAAAACGTTGGAGCTGGGCGGATACTGCCAAATGATCAAGTTACCCGCAGCCTTCAAAGTCGTGCGATCAGAAGCATTCATGTCGCCCGCGTGAGGAGTCGTCTCACTGAACATCACATAATCAGAACCCAAACGCTCTGCAGCTTTCTTCAAGACCTCGCTTTTATTGTCGAATTCGCGAAGGTCTTTCCACGTGGTTATTTGCGAACGAATCTCTCGGCGCGTTCCTGCCACAGCCGGGACACCCTCATCAGTGGATGCAGGAACGGATGAAGCTACCGGTGCCTTTTGAGGAACAGCTAAACTGCGTTTGATCGTCGCCTCGGTTATTTGGATATCGTCATCACCCTGCCGCTCAATACGCCAGTCCGACAAAACTAACTGCAATCGATCACGTCCATTGAAAGTATTCACTTCCGGAGTGAACGCGACATCGATGCGCTCCCCGTCTTGCGGAACGACACCTTGGGTATTCCACATCACACATTCGAGTGCTTCTGCAATCTCGTTGTGCTCGAGCATGACTCTGTGGTGTTTGCCATCTTTGCCCAAGACACGTGTTGATTGGCAAGTCATACCGCGCAAGATGAAAATTGGCTTGCGGTTGCCCATTCCGAACGGTGCCAATGATTGAAGGTTGCGAGCCAGGTCGAGATCGACAGTCACAGCAAATGCTTCAGCATCGATATTCAATGTTGGGATAAGAGGATCGCCGGCGAGCATCTTGTTGCAAGTATCCGTCAGCGCCCGGCATAGTACATCGGCTTTTGAGCCTTCGACGCCCCAACCGGCCGCCATCTTGTGCCCGCCCCATCTGGTGAGCAAATGCTCGTTAGCCTTGAGCACTTGATAGAGATCGATAGCATCGACTCCGCGCGCCGAGCCTTTGACGACATTTTCTTCCGGCTCTAATTCACCGATGAAAACCGGTCGATTGTATTTCTCAACCAACTTGGAAGCGACAATGCCGACAACGCCGTGATGCCAGCCTTCCTTGTAGATAGCGATGCAGCGATCTGCAGACAGATCGATGCGATCTTGAACCATCTTGTCGGCTTCAGCAAAAATCTTGTCGCAAAGATCTTGGCGGCGTGTATTTTCCAACTGAAGTTGCTTGGCGATATTTTCGGCTACTGATGCGTCATTTGTCGTCAACAACTCCACTGCTGTATTGGCATCGGCAAGACGTCCAACAGCATTGATGCGCGGAGCAATTCCAAATGCCACCATATCGGTGTCACCGGACTTCTGCACTTGTCCAAGAAGTGCTTGCATGCCAGGTCTTGGGGACTTGAGCAATGCCTGCAAACCATTGCGGACAATGTGCCGGTTTTCTCCAACAAGAGGTACAAGGTCGGCGATCATGCCGAGAACAACAAAATCGAGAAGGCTTTCCACTTCATCGGCATGCCCATGCTCGGTGAGGAGCGCTTCGCATACTTTGTAAGCAACACCCACGCCGGGCAAATGGAAAAGTGGGTGATCTTCCGGAAGCCGCTTGGGGTGCACAATGCCCACAGCCGGCGGCAACATTTCCGGCATAGTGTGGTGATCGAGTACAAGCGTGTCGACGCCCAGAGACCGGGCAAGATTTATCTCTGAAAAATTGGACACGCCGCAATCGCAAGTAATGATCAGTTTGGTCCTGTGCTTGCTTGCAAGAATACTTACAGCTTTGACATTCAACCCATAACCTTCGCTGGTGCGATGGGGGATGTAGTAGCTGACCGAGGCTCCCAGGCGTTTTAAAACAGTCATCAAAACGGACGTTCCGGTCACACCGTCCACATCGTAGTCACCATATACGGTGATGTGCTGTTTCTTGTTGATAGCATCAGTGATGCGAGCTACAGCTTTATCTACATCGGGTAATTCGTGTGGACTGGTATAGGTATATCCTGTGCTGTCCAGGAAGGCTTGAATCTTTTCTGCCGAGTCGAATCCACGACGAACCAAAAGGCGAGCAATCAAGTCAGACCCGCTCGCAGCTGCGACAAGCGCGGCGTCCGCTGGGCTTACCTTCGGCACAAGCCAGACTTTGCCCCGTGCAGAGAGATTCATCCCTGCGCCGCCACCTGACGAATTTGCCTGCTCTTTGCCATTGCCGCTGTTCATACCAATCGCCTTCTCGCTATCCAACACACACCGACTACAAAACCAGCGGATACAAACCGCAAATCCAAAAGATATACTTCGAGATCACAAGCCACCACGGGTAATGCGCGCGTCTGTGATTTAAGTATCAGTCTAGGCTAATAAACGCTCAGCGGATCCGTAGTTACACCACCAATTCGATAAAAATTCTGCATTGCATCCGACTGCTCATACAATTAAATACGAGTTGATATACAAAAAAGTTCAATCGCAAATCCAAAGTTAATCGAATCGGCAAATGAAAATTCCGAGCGAAAATTCCAAGCTAAAGTTCCCCGCCCAACCGAGCCTCGGGGAGCAAAACAGAACGCACAACTGCGCTATTGATTGAGCTTGGGATCGCGAAATTCAAAAACTTTCTTTGGTTTGGGCATCTCGGGCCAGTTTCCAAGATCGTATTCAATAATCGTCGTTATTACCGGAGACTTGGGCCAGGGCAACGCAAAGCCGATGAACCACATGACAGGAAACAACGCCACATGGATACTGACAGCAATCAGAAATGCCTCCATAAGCGGAACCTGCTCCAGCAACCACTCCTTAATCGTGGTCGCCAGCGGCTGCGGCGGTCCTGAGGCAGTCAATCGAGCCAAACTGAAATACTTCCCTCGATCAATATCCAACCAGCATATCAATCTTTCCAAATCAGATGTAGGGAAGCCGCATCCGGCTCCCTGGGCTGGGAGGCACATGTGCCTGCCCTACCGAACAGCGGGCGATGCATGGCATAGTCCCTACAAAAACGGCGCCGCAACATTCGCGAGGCGATATAATCCACTAAGTCCAACATATATATAAAGAATCGGATGCCATGAGATTGTTTTCAAAAGCAAGCAGACACGCCGCATTGGGGCTCGCGTTCAGCCTACTAGTACCGGTTTTCTGCAGTCCGGCGCTGGCTGCGGACGAGGTTTTCGGACCTCCCAATATGCTAAAAACCCACCCCACTCCGTTTACCAGGGGTTCGCAACAAGCCGGGTCGGCGAATGACGACCCGATCACCGAGCCGATTTCGATCCCCGGACGCCGAACACTGGCGAGCCGCCTGAAGCTGTCCGACCGATTGGTGCCTCCTCGCCTCTATCTGCCAGGTCGCATGATTTTGGGCCGCTCTGAAGAATTCATCGTCAAAGGGAAGCCCGGAGCTTGGGCAGCAATCGCCATGGCTGACAAAAACTCCGGCGCCAAAGACATTGCCGGACACAAAATTCGACTTGGTGCGGACAGAAAGCTCGTCGCACTGGTTCGAATCGGCGAAGGCGGCATTGGACAATTGTTTGTCGAAACGCCTGTGCAGGGCGACATGATTGGGCAGAATTTCTATTTCGAGGCGGTCGTTTGGACGAAAGATGATTTCAGCGATGCTGAAGTCTGTCAGACCATCTCGCCCGAGCAAACCGAGAGCGCAGACAATGGCGTGCTCGTTGCCGCGGAAAATGAGGTAAAGAAGGGAGTGAAGTTTGGCGCCACAACAGCGTTGCCACCATCCCAGCACAGCATTCCAGGTTCACTTGATTCAAACAAACCATAGGAAAAGGGGTCCCACTGAATGAAACTGCTGCTCTTGCCACTCGACGATCGCCCGGTTACTTATGTGTATCCTCAGATGGTTGCTCAGGCTGCTGGCATTGAAACAATTGCGCCCCCGCGCAAATTGATGGGCTCTCTTTCTCAACCCGCCGACCCGGCAAAGCTCATGGAATGGCTGGAGCAAGCGAGCACGTCAAAACCAGACGCTCTCATTCTGGCGCTCGACAGTTTGCTTTACGGCGGATTGATTCCATCGCGACGCGCACCAATCACTTTGCCCGAAGTCTTAAAGCGAGTCGATGGTCTCAAAGCTTGGTACAAACGCAGCGAAAAGAAGCCTTCAATATCTTGCCAGGCAAGCATCATGCGCATTTCTGACAATTACGACAATACAGAAGAAAAAGAATACTGGGCAAAATATGGTCGCGAAATTTACGCCTGGTCGCAAGAGATGCACAAGCTGACGAAAAACCGTGAAGGTGACCGAACGCATTTGCGCACGCTTGAGATGCGTGTCCCTGCTGAGATTCGGCAGGATTATATGGACACAAGATTCAGAAATTTTCAGGCATTGAAAAAATGTTTGGAACTCGTCAGAGATAAGCAACTCGAGCGCATCACACTCAGTTTGGACGATTCAGGCGAGTATGGTTTGAACCTTGTTGAAAAACAAATGCTCGAAAAAACAGCGCAGGACATGAACATCACCGATCGCATATCGGTGTATGCCGGTGCTGATGAGGTTTTATGCTCTCTCATCGCACGACATCTGACTTCCAAGGCAGGTGCACCAAAAGTAGCGCTGGTTTATTCCAACGAGACCATGGGCGAGATTTTCAGCCGCTATGAGGGTCAAACAATCGCACGCACCATCGAATCACATTTGAAGGCTTGCGGCGTTCAAGTTACAGGCACCTACAATACCACCACAGCAGCAACGGCTATTGATGCGGATTTCGTATTCCTCGTCCACCTTCCCGACTCTCGTCAGGGCGATCATGTTCTCATACAAGGCTTACCGAATTTGACGAACATCGAGAGTGAACGCTCGGCGGAAAATTCAATTCGCTTTTTAGAAGCTTGCCATCTGCCCGTCGCTATTGCCGACGTCGCATACGCAAATGGAAGCGATCCTATCCTCATGGAAAAGATGCTGTCTAAGCCAGGTTTGCTTAAAAAACTGTGGGGCTACGGAGGGTGGAACACAACAGGCAACGCAACGGGCTCTGCACTCGCTCTGGCGATTGCGCACTGGTATGGCAAGAAAAACAACGCCAATGTTGAAGCACCACTTCAGCGCTGCCTATTCGTCAGACTTGCGGATGATTGGGGATATCAGACTCAGGTTCGCCCCAAATTGCAAGGTGCCTTGCCCGGCAATGAGCTAGCGGCAATGCTCGCCCCGTACGTCCTGCGCATCGGCAAATGCCTCGAATTTGCGCCGGGCAGTATTTCAGTCAAGCAACCATGGAATAGAACATTCGAAATCGAGGTCAGCTTGACGCCGGCGGAAGCAACCGCCGCAGCATATTAGGCGCAAAGTCGTCCGGTCTGGCTATAATTCGAAAAGCCGCGAAACACGCGCAGAAAAGGACTACAGGAAAGACTGCAAGTGAATCTTAGCAACCGAGTGAAATCGCTAGCCCTATTGCTTACGCTTTCCATGAGCGCGGCTTGCCCATCTTCAATTGCAATTGAAACATGGGAAAAGCTCGACAAGCGATTGAAAGGTCAAGTACTCAATGTTCGACCGGGATTGAAACTTCGATTGCGAGATCAATATTGGTGCTACGTATCCGACCTTTCACCAAAGTATCGTTTTCCTGTTTACTGCACATTGAAAGACGACACGCGCGGCTTTCAAATCATGGGATATGGCACTGCTTTCCCAGTCAAAACTGCGGCTCGAGACAAAACATACTACGTAACAGACAGGCACGTGGCAGCCGAAACTTGTGGTCCGGTTGCCGCAGAGTGCGCCAGATTTTTCGCAGCGACTCGTTTGTACGCAGAGCAAACTGCCTTTCTCAAAGATCACGAATCTCGTTTTAACGAACTTCTCCAAACAATCAATCTCAGTATAAAACCGGGCTTAGCTGGTGGCGAACGCGCGCACTACCAAAACACGGTCGATGCGATTTGGGAGTGTTACGAGAAAAATTTGAGTCTGCGTGCTGACCCTTCGAGAGTGAAATTCCTCAAGTATGCGCAGATGGCGAGAGTCAATCCGATCATCGGCTATTTCTTGCATCCTGCAGGACCAGCGACAATTCCAGCGATCGAAGCGTCACTGTACAAAGAAGGAGCGGAGGGTGATCCGGACATCGCAATCTTATCTGCACCAGGACTGCACCCGATGCCACTTGAGTTTGACTTGATGCCGGCATCCGAAGGACAAGAAATTCAAGTTGTGGGCTATCCTGTTGCATCCGATCAGCTCGACAAGGATTCTGAAAAGTATTATGCGCCAACTTTCACAACGGGGCGCGTCAGCCGAGTGACACCAAATACAGTGCAAGTAGATGCACCTGTTACATCCGGCAGCAGTGGAAGTCCTGTCGTTAGCATTCGCGGAAAAGTCGTAGCTGTTGTCGCTCAACGTGCAAAGACAAAGTCCGGTGCAGAGCTAACAAACTTCGCTGGAGCCATTAGCGCAAGCGCTGTCAAATCAATTGCACCGGAACTCTTCGGGAAGTAGCGGCTATTCCTTTGCACGTTCAAACTTCAGGCTCTTGGTTCCCACACAATCACCGACTTTGTCTAAGTAACCAACCCAAACCAGCGTAGTATCTGCGTCATAAGACTTGACCTTAATGGTCCATGGAATGTGTTCATGCTGCAAGATCGGCGGTGTCACTGGTCCATTTTCCAATAAAAGGAACCTGTGTTTATCTAGCACGATCAAGTTTCTTACAGCTTCATGATTTGCAGGATTGCAAATCCAGTCGGCAGCTTCTTGAGCTCCATATGTTTCAATTCCGCAAGCCTGAGCAATGCGTTCTCGAGTGCTTGGTTGTCGAAGCAACTCATCAACAGCATTCAAATAAGCCTTCATCACATCAAAATTGTGCTGAGCTGTCGAAGCTTCGGTTTGCGGACCTTCAAACTTCAGAACTTCGTGACCAATTTCATCCATCACCTGATGGAAATTTTCCGCAGTGAACTTGAATGTGAGATCGTTTGCGAGAAATTTGAAATCGTGAAATGTGACAATCCCGTCCTCTTCCGTAACCTTACACGCAACCCTCCCACAGCCCGGCTCTCCACAATCGCAGACAGAAACGATGTAGTGGGTTTCACCCATGATGGTTGTAGCTGTTAACTGGCCTTCCAGAAGCCAGTAAGGAACACCAACGGTGTCAGACTCGTAAAGCTCGTGAAGTGGCACATCGTCAATCAAAAGTACAAACGTCAGATCATTGAGATCGGAAGTTCGATAGCTCAATACATTCATCAGAAATCGAACCAAATTCGCAACTACTTCGCCGGGAAGCCCAGTTGTGCAATGGCTTCAGTCGCCGGGATACGTTGGTCATGGCAGTAAGTAAAGGCCATGATAGCTCGCTCGAGTGGAAGCGCGCCTTCTTGCACCAGAGAAACAAGGCTCTCTGAAGCTTGGACAACGTCAAGTTCCATAATCTCTGACTCCGCAAGAATGTCGCGCAACAGATACGAATCAGTTACCGCAGTCTTAATTGCTTTACGCATCAAATCAGCGTCTTCGTAGTCTGTTATTCCGGCGTTTTCCATAACGCGATCGAGCAAGTCACCATTCGTGATGCAACTCTCGATCAACTCAGTCAATCGACGGCGCGTCATGAATCCTGCAATTTTGAGGAACTCGAACAACGTCAATTGCTTATCGAGAGGATCGCTCGTTTGACCAAATCGGCCCCACGAAAGATCGAAGCTGACACCAGTCGTGTACATGTCTTTCACGACATTGACTGCGCGCTCTAAATCAATTTCACCAGACCAAAGTTTTTGCTGCAGTTTCAATGCACCCAGCAACATTTCCGGAGAAATCCAATCCAAATCAGTGAGAATTTCCCCGAGCATTTTGTTGTTCGCCCACGCCATTTCGAGCGCAGCATCCACGTCAGATGTGGATAAAACTTCAGCAGCGACGAACAATTCGCCCAATTTGATCTTGTATGTTTTGTCCTTATCCTTACTCTTCAAACCTTGCATACGCATGCGGTCCATGCGGAATGTCATCAGACCTTCACTGCGTGAAACGTGTCCTTTACGGATTTCGTCCTGAATCTGCAATGCGCGTGCCGCCAGAGGTTCTGTAATCAAGCCGAATAGAACCAATACGCGACCGAGTGGCAAACCTGTTGCGCCGCCCATCTTAAGAGCTCGCTCTAACTGATCATGCGAAATTTGTCCGCAATCGACAAGCAACTCCCCAAGACGATTGGTAGGGCGCTGCGGTTGGTGCAAGCCCTGCTCGTGTAAAACTTCAATGAGCGGCTTGTTTGCTTTACGCGCTTGTTCAACACACTCAAGTGCCTGTTCGCGCGTTAAAACTCTATCTTTCACCAGAGACTGAACTTCGACTACGGCTCTGAGAGCTTCTTCGGACAGGCGGTTGGACATCACCAACACGCGCCCGACCGGCATTTGCGTCTGAGACGCAATCGTGAGCGCCTCCTGCAAATCAGAGGCACGAACGAGACCACTAAGGGCGAGAAGGCTTCCGATACGCAGGTCGGCAGATTCTTCCGGCGGCGACGCCTGAGTCATTTGCAGACACATTCCTCGAGCGAAGGGACGTGAATTCACAATAGCACACGGGCAGCCCCGCTGAAAGGATTTCAGCCCCAGGTGTTGCGGCTCTTTACCCTTGTCCCTAGAGCCTTTGCAGCTCCAGCGGAGTGAGCCGAGCCATGAGAGCCGGCTCCTCTTGAGCTTCGGGCGTAACAACGTTCATCGCCAGAGCTCCTAAGCCTTTCACAGTATCCGTTTCGACCTTCACAACACGCTCGTTTATGGACGCAGCCGCGGAAATTATCCGCCCCTTAAAGCCGTCCTGGTCGCCCAATTTGTGAACGATTAAGCCGACTGCAGGATGCTCGGAAATAACCTTTGAGTACAAAACCCCGCCCAAATGTTTCCACTTAAATTCCAAAACAGCCATATGGCAACCACATCCGAGCTTGTCGAGATAGGCGCGCGAACATGCCAAGGTGATCGCATCATCAACGGCGCCGGCGGAAACGCCCGTTCGCTCTGCATCGCCGAAAAGGTTTTTGAGATTTCGCTTGGCAGTAGCGGCAGGGTTGTTGGCATATGCACGCAGGCGACCGCGGCAAAACAACACAAGTTCGTTCTTCGGCTCTTGATGCGCAAGAGCATCAATCATGTCAGCAGCTTCCTTCTGTTTTCCTTGCAAAGCCAGAACACCCGCGTGAGCAAAGCGATAGCGCCACGCTTTAACATGAATCTCCTCGGCAAAAACTAGTGCCTTTTCGGACAAACTCAGCCAGGACTGGGCGGTCTTCTCATCACCAGAAGATCTCGACTGCGCGAAATTGCGCATAAACATTCCCGCCATCTGAGCATACATGTCACCATTGTTGCGAACAGATTTCATTGCCTGATTCAGTATCTGCTCCTGGAGCAAGATTCCACCTTTTTCATCAGCAAGCTTTGCAGCAATGATGTAAATTCGTGCATCTTTCGGACCGCTTTCCAAAACCTTTTTTTGCACACTGAGCGCCAACTTTTCATCATTGTCATCGGCGGCGGCAACATACAAAAGGCTGAGAGTGCGCGGACTTCCCGTATTTGCTTGGTCCCGCAACATCTCCTTTGCGCGATGCGGCTGGTTGATCTTTATCGCAGTGTCTGCAACTTCGATAAGAATCGATTGGTTCTTCTTAGCTTGCGAAGCCAGAGCATCAAGCTGATTGACAGCGTCTTGCGATCGACCGGCGAGAGCAAGCGATTGCAAATAACCGAGCCGAGCTTGCAAGTCATTGCCATTTGCCTTCAGAAGCTTTTCATACTCGACAATCGCCGACTTGGGGTCACCTGAAGTTTGCAGCATCACAGCCAGGTTGAATCGCAGCTTAGCACTGGCTGGATCTAGCTTTATTGCTTCCTTATTTTCACGAATAGCCCGCTCTACAAAACCTGCTTCCCAGAGCAAACGTGCAAACTCTCCATGATAGAGAACATTTGAAGGCGCGAGGTGCATGGCTTGCTGCTCAAGCTCTAATGCTTCGCGGACATTTCCTGCCTTCTCGGTCTTAATGGCATTTGCGTGGAGCCTCGCGGCAGCGGGACTCTCTGCGGCGCAGAATGCTTGGTTGGCACAGCCCAAGATGGCATCAACAGCAAATACGACGCCCATGCTCAAACTCAGCCCAATGGAAAGTGCACCAGAAAAAACGTGCCTGAGCCGTGCGCCCGGACGGGTAAAATGAGAATGCTGATAAATGGAACTGAATAACATTTGACAATAGAATTGCAGATTTAGCGCAACTATATCAAGAAGCCGGTCGCTTTGCTCTCCGGTATCAAGTTCGGTATCACGTGAAGGGATAAGTAAGTTGCTAACCATAAAAACAATCGCACTTCTGTTCTTTGCTGTCATCCTCTGCGGAATTGCTGCATTCAGTATCGAGCGCTCGATCCGCCTTTCCGGCCAGGCAAAAGACCAAGAATCAGGCGCGCAAAAAGCAGAACTGCAAGCGCAGATCGAGCAGCAAAAATCAGAAATTAGAGGACTGCCTCAAGTTAAAACCTCTGCCGAACGCCTGAGCAAAGCAGAAAAGATGGAAGAGCTCGGCACACTCTTATGGCAAGACCAAAAGCTAAAAGAATCGCTCGATGTTCTTACCAAAGCGCTTGCCCTAGAAAAGGAAGGCGGCGCGGGCAATGACCGGATTGTTGCTACACTCAACCAGATCGCCACAGTTTGCCGCGACAGCAATAGGTACGCCGATATGCTTGCCGCATTGCGGCAGATACAAACACTGAACCAACACGATCCTTCGAGCACACCTGAAGTTCGAATTCGCGACAAGCAAAACATGGCGTCATGCAATTTTCTTTTAGCGCTGCAAGAAGCGGAGCCATCGAAAAAGCGCCAGCAACTTCAGCTTACACAAACAACGATGGAAGAGCTAAAAAGAGAATTGCTGCAAGAACGTTCGGCAGAAAAGCTAAATCCAGGCGAAAGATCTTTGCTTGCAACTATCAATGAAAATCTCGCATCTGTTTGCGAAGAGTTGGGCGACACCGCAACTGCAAAACCTCTTAAGGACGAAGCGAAAAACTTGCGTTCTGGGAATCGCTGATCGTCTTCGTCGGCACTGCACTCCAAAGGCCTTAGCAGAGACTCCTCGTCCACTGCACGCCAACAGCCATAGCAGAGATTTCTCGCCCACTGCAAGCCAACAGCCATAGCAGAGACTCCTCCCCACTGCAAGCCTATGCATGCAAAGCGATTCCGGCATTGTCAGTCTTACCTGCCAAAATCCTAAGGCGAGCCGAACATATCGCCCGTAGTGGAGTCATCACCCCAGAGAAGCGCTACTTCATCTTTCACCCGGTGGTAACCCTTTGGGATCTTCACTTCCAGCACCTTTTTGACCTTCTCGACTTTATAAGTATCGAGCATTGTCACCAGCTTCTTGCTCTTGTCGGCCTTTAACCGGAGCAAAACGCCGCCAGTCTTTGGTGTTTCTTCCAGCTGTGCAAATACCCTCAAGATTTCCATAGCGAACTGCTTCGCGACGCCTTTTCCGGTTTCGAGCTCTTGTGTGACCCAAATCTGTTTTTTCTGATCTTGCGGCTCGATGGTGCCGTCTTTGCGGATAGCATTCACTTCAACGAATGAGCAGTTTAGCCCGCAAACTTTAGCTGGTTTGGGTTTTGAGACTTTATAGCCCGAGTAACTGGCCGTTTTTTTGTTCTTGCTTTTGTACTTGTTGGCTCTCTTTTCCCACTCTGATCGCGGCTCTTGCAAATAAGTCTTGTCTCTGTGATTGCAGATCAATATCTGTGTCATTTTTTCATCGCCAAAGGCTTCCAGTCCGAGCTTCTCCATGTAGATGGAGGTTGTCGCATCGCTCAGATTAAATGTCACGTTGCCCAGGAAGTTACTGCTCATGTGCAAAACCCAGACTTCACCGGGCTTAAGCTTATTGCCTGCTTGACTGGGAGGTGCACTACCACCAAGCAAAACCATGATGGCTAAAGGCACGAGCAGCGATTTCAAAAATGGCAATTTAAGCATTGTTTACCTGAAAAACGAAGCTGGTAAATAGCAAGAACCGGATGGCTTTTGTCATCTGATAGGCAATTATGCCAGAGTCTAAAGTCCAAGAGCTTAAAGCTTAGAGTACCACTGGGAATAACTATGTGGGTTGTCCGGATGTTTTGACACATAATTTGGCTCCAGGAGTCCAGCGTGCCTAAAAAAGGCTCTACACATAAGCCTGACACAGATCCGGACATTGCCGCCAAGGACGAAGAGCCTTGTACGGACAGCGAAAGCATGTCCGATAAGAACTCTGCCGGCAATAGCGAAATTCCACCAGCCGAAGAGTTGGACCGAACAACTTTCAGCTCGGTAGTGGAAAATTCCATGCAGACAGCGGCGGCGAATTCCGAGAAAGATCCCGTCATCGGCAGAACCCTGCACGGCAAATATCAAATACTAGAACTGCTCGGCGCAGGCGGAATGAGCCGCGTATATAAAGCACAGCAGACTCTCACGAGAAAAATAGTCGCGCTCAAACTTTTGCACAAACACTTGAGCAGCAATCCAACAATGATGCGGCGCTTTCAGGCAGAAGCCCAAGCCTCTCACCATTTAGCGCACCAAAATATCATCACCGTATACGACTTCGGTCTTACGGAAGACAATCAGCCCTTCATCATTATGGACTATCTCGAGGGTCGTGCTCTCTCAGAAATAGTAAGGACATGGGGACAACTTAGTATCGATAGGTGCTTGTCGATCGCAAAACAAATACTGGATGCTCTCGAACATGCGCATGAATCGGGCGTTTTGCATAGAGATTTGAAACCGAGCAACATTGTTTTGATACCAGTCGGTGACAATACAGACTATGTAAAACTGGTGGACTTCGGCATCGCCAAAATTTTGCCGAAGGCCGGACTGGAAGCACAAGAACTTACGCAAAGCGGCGACGTTTTCGGAAGCCCGCTGTACATGAGCCCCGAGCAATGCCTGGGGAATATGACTGATGCGCGCTCCGACATCTATGCAGTTGGTTGTTTGCTCTATGAGTGCTTAACCGGCAAACCGCCTCTTGTCGGCAACAATACTTTGGAGACAATGCACAAGCAGGTTAGTGAAATGCCTGCCGGATTGTCCAATGTGAAAGCCGATGTGCGACTCGTAAAACAACTTGAAGATATCGTCTTCAAGGCAATGGCGAAGGAGCCGGAAAATCGCTTTCAATCTGCGCCGGAGATGCGCAAAGCCATTGAGCAAACGCAATCAGAATGGCGAGGCGGCTCTGCTGCTGTGGCATACATGCGGCGCTACGGCAACAAGCTCGATAGACTCTTTCAAAACAGATTGGGCAAGCGATGGCGTACAAAGATCGCTATAACTGCATTGATGTCGGTTTTTGTATTGCATTATTCGATCATGATGAGCACGCTCTATCATCCTGGAAGTGCGCCCGAGCTCAGCCAACGTATGATTCCATGGTCGGCTACGGATCAACCCTTCTACAAAACCGTCGCAGCTGAAAAAATGCAACGCATGCGACCGATTACTGACGCCAGTGACACAGACGAGCTGACTGATTTTGCAGAGAAAGTGACCGAAATAGGCAGTTCAGAAACAGGAAGATTTCGAATCTTCTTTTATCGCGGAATAGACAGACTTTATCGCGGGGATTTCGACGCTGCGTATGGCTATTTGCAGCAAGCACTGGCTCTATCAGAGGCTGTAGGCATGGGCGAATCCATGGATATCGGCTTTCTGCACTTGGCACAAGCTGCATGCCTGTATGAAATATACAAGATGAAAAACGACGAGCCCGCATTGAAAAGTGCGCTCGCCGAAACAAGATTGGCAGAGTTCATTTTCACCAGCGCCAGTCAAATAAAACCAGTAGCAATGGCTAAATGCTTGGAAGGAACAGCATGCCATCTGCTCGGCAAAGAGATAGAAGCGCTCGTGTCTTTCAAATTCGCAGCATCGGAAACGTACTCTGCAATCATTGGAAAAATCAACAGACAGCGCGAGCGCGACAAACTAACTCATGATGCACCAATTGTTTTTCGTTGGGCTGACGTCAATCAAAATTCGATGGGCTACCAGCTCTCCTCACTTGGAGACTACCTCGTGGAAAATAACGAGGGAGTCAACGCACTGCAGTACGCGACAAACGAAGAAGCGCTGCCTTATGAGAGCGCTACGGTTCCTGGACTTCCAACCCGCAGTAAATTGCACGAATTAGCCTTCTTCCGTGGAAAGCTAGTTCCAAGAAGCCGCCTCTATCTTAACGCCGTTACTACTTACATAATGGACGCAGAAGAATGCTACCAACTTCTCGTCAACATGTGCGAACAACGCGGGGCTGGGCGCGGCTCGCTAACGACTGCAATTGCCAGAGCTAATTTAGGTATGGCGAGATTGAAAAAGGGATTGGCACTGCGCGATCTGGCAATTGATAAACTTCGCGATAAACAGTTCGATCAATTTGGCCCACTTAACGACCAAGCAAAAATCCGATTCACTGAGGCTGTTAAAGAACTGGAACTCGCACGCAGAGCCCTGGAGCTACACTTCGGCACCAATCATAAGTATCTTGCTTATGCACTTCTTAATTTGAGCGATGCACAAATGAATTTAGGACAATTCAATGAAGCCTTGGCCATCAGATCCGAGGCGCATTCGATTCTGAGCCGCGCCGCACAATAGTGGTATGCTATTGCCGACTTATCGGTGAGGTTTGGACGTGGAAGGGGAATTGAGCTTTTGGCTGCCGGCAGGATTAGTTGCCGCTGCTGCGTCTGCTCTCACTCTGTACTCCGCATGGAATCGAAAAGGAAAAGGCCGCTATCTCTGCGATGATTGCCGATTCAACAACCCTACTGACTGCCTAAAAATCGAGCGCCCCAAAGCTGTTTCTTGTCTGAGCTACAGAGCTTTGAAAGAAGCAAAGCAGCTACAAACAAAGACTGAAACGCAGGCTAAAACTAAGCTAGAAACGACGCCTGAGACGAAGCTCTAAACGACGCAAATCAAACCGTTCCCTGCAGCGCGCCGAAGCCCGCCCGCCACCATATTCGATACCAGAAGAAAAACGCAGCACAATTGCTGTTTGGTGATTAATTCGCAAATGACGGAAGCCAAAGCTGTTATAGAATATTGTTTTGACGCTGGACGTGGTTAATGAACGACGCCGAAATTAGATCTCTCGAAATACGTCGAAAAGCGCTTGAGTTCTTTGACGGCAAGTGCGAAGAACTCGAACTGCAAAAGATTTTGCATCTCCTTGAGCGCAATCAACCAGACCTCTTTGAAAAAGTGGTTCGCCAACTCGAGGCAGACAATGGAAGGTGGTCTGATAGTTCCGGCTTTCCAAATATTAGAGTGCAGCGAGACTCAAAAGAGCGCATTCAAACAATTGTTTTCGAAGCGTTGGGCAAGAAAAAAACGGATGGAAATCACGAAATCTTGTCGGCCACGTGGAGATCAGATCATAGTGAGATTCAGTGGATTGAATCATTCACAAAAGATCTTCTAAGACGAGATAAGACGACAGACAAAGATACTGCCGAATAAATCCAGATGCTACAAACCCCTCTGCCGGTTCACCCACCGGGCTCAGAGGGGTTTGCTCCTAATGTTCTCGTGACACGAGGTTTTCCTGTTTCAACTTTTGCTCCGCAGCCTTCTTTGCATGAAAGTTTTACCGGGTCATGTTTTAGTGGCCCGCGTCAAGATAAGCTGTCGGTCTCCAGTCGATCTGAAAACATTATAGGCCAGTATCCAAGAGGGGGTCAAGATCCTAACGAAAAGATTAAGGCGGCTGACTAGAATGCCTAGTCTCAAGTTCAATTCTTCCATTCACTCCGAAAAATAGCGAGTTTTCGGAGTAGATGGAAGGACGGAAAAGCCCATGAAACGGCACTCTTAATTTTGAACGCAATTATGTTGCATTAAGCCAAAGCTGGAAATAGCCACAGGTGCCGAAATCTGTTGTGTGCATGGCAATGATCTTTACGCTTGCTTCCCACCCATTCTCATCAGCAGCATGCGATACCAGCGCGTTATTAACCTTCCTTCTGCAGCACAGTAAGCAAAAAGCGAACCAGCCGCGGGTCAAACTTCTTGCCCGCATCATCTTGAATTTGCTTGATTGCTTCTTGCTTAGAAAGACTCTTTCGATATGGTCTGTCGCTGGTCATCGCTACATACGAATCAACCAGAGCAATAATTCTGGACTCAAGCGGAATCTCTTCGTTCTTCAGTCCTTTCGGATAGCCACTGCCGTCCCAGTGTTCGTGCAAGGCTTCAATCACAGAACTCAGCTTATAGAGCATCTTCGCTGGCTCGAGGAATTTCGCTCCCAGACTTGGTGCTTTGCGAATCTGCACCAATTCTTCCTCGCTGAGAGGACCATTTTTGCGAAGTAATTCTTCCGGCATCGATAACTTGCCGATATTGCTAAACGCAGCGGAAAGAGAAACCAACTCAGCATGCTCTTTTGACAAGCGCAAAGCTTGAGCGATGCTGTTGGCGTAAGAGTAAGCACGCGGAGAGCGCTCGTTGCCATAAGCATCTTTCTCGTCGATGCTTTTAACTATTTGAGTGATAAGACCAAGAATGCCTTTCTCATTTGCCAGCGCCAGATCGACTGTTCCTGCTGTTTCCACCCCTGAGGCAGACTTAGGCGCGGCAGCGTTCGCAGCAGCGGCAGCAGCAGCTTCCGCACCCGCAGGCACCGCCACCGGTGCCGCAGCTTCTTCCAGTGGAGCAACCTGGCTCGGGATCAAATCTTCGATTACGGAGCAGACTTGGTTTCTGCCACGGTGTTTTGCCAAATACAAGGCCTGGTCGGCGAGTTCTTGCAGTTTGTCTTTATCCTGCGCATCTTGGGGGAAGGTGGCAAGACCCAACGAAGCTGTGATAACACCAATGCCTTCAACTGGTTTTGCTCTGATAGCAGCGCAAATACGGTTAGCAACCATTCGCGCATTCTCATGAGCAGTTTCTGGCAAGAGCACAACGAATTCCTCACCGCCAAACCTGCCGACTGTATCAACGTCACGGACGCTGCGTTTCATCACATTGGCAATATGCTTGATGGCGGCGTCACCAAAGTGGTGACCCAGTGAGTCGTTGATCTTTTTCAAGTAATCCAAGTCAACGATGATGTACGAGAAGGGGTGACCGAATCGCTGATAACGGTCGATTTCTTTGGTGAGCTGTTCGGTGAAATAACGACGGTTGAACAAACCGGTCATCGGGTCAGTGACAGCCTGGCGTTCTACCTGCGCAAAGAGCTCTGCGTGTGAAACCACAACTGCGACTCTATCGGCAAGGTCGGTGACCATGTGCATGTCTTTTTCCGGAAACGGTGTTTCTCGATCGGCCGAAACCAGACACAAACCGGCTTTGAAATTACCGGCATGAACCAACGGAAAGAGAGTTGCCGACTTCAGGTCATCAGGGATTTCAACCGTCTTGCCTGCGAGTTTTTCTCTAATCTGATCTGCACTCAGGAAAATGCGCTGTTCGAGCTTCAAATCTTCAAGCATAGTGAGCAGCAATTGCTCACCGAAGTTAGGAGCGGCAGGCTCTTCTTCTTCGATTTTCGGCTCGCCGATTTCGTCGGGAGTTTGAATTACCTTAGCCGGAGGCGGCTCCAATCCTGCTGTTTTGGACTTAGTGAAATCCTGCTGCTGTGAATCGAAAAGTGATACTACGCAAAGCGAAAGTCCAAAATACTCGTGCACGCACTCGACCAAAGTCTCCATAATCTGGTCGACTTCTTTGAGTGACTGACGAATTTCGCTCGAAACTTTATTGATAAGAGCAGCCCGAGCCTGCTCTGCACGAATCATCGTGATCGCTTGCTCTGCCCGGATAACGTTGGACAAGTGACCAGCAATAGTCAAACCGAGTTCTCTATCCTGAGGTCTGAATTGCGGTTTGTTTGGAAGTCGTTGCCACAACCCGATCACACCCAGTCGCTCCCCCTCGGAGATGAGAGGAAGTACGAGCGCCATATCGTGACCAAAGAATTTGTCGCCCTTTCGGGTGAACTCAGCGTTGACGATCTTTCCTCTGCCCGACTCGAATACAGCGACAAATGGATTGTCTTTGTTGTTCATGTCGACAAGCGAGTGACCGCCGCCTTTAATTTGCGCTTTAAGAACGTTTTCCTCAGCATCGTACAAATAGATCTGAGAATGGGTGAAGCCCATGTGCTCTGCCACGAGCATAACTGACTTGACGAGAGACTCTTCGGTCGACTGACCACGAGAATCGCGGAACAAGCTCGCGATCTCGTTGATGAGTTTCATTTCGCGCGCGTCCATCTCGATTTTGCTTTGGTCAAAAGATTGTTGAACTACAACCGAAAGCATTTCGGCGACGCTTTGCAAAATAACCGCATCATGCCTGCTCCACTCGCGGGGGCCGCCGCACTGTTGCAGTTCCAAAAAGCCTGAGAATATGCCGCGCGAACGCAACTGAACCATCAATCTGCCGCGCACTTCTCCTAATTCGATGAGAGACGAAAGGGTGGGAGACATCTTGTGCAAATTCGTATCATGAGATGTGTCGGGAATGCTGATAACGCCTGCACCCGACTCATCAGGAAATCTCGAGAGAAACTCCAGAACGATTGCAGTTGATTCTTGCGACCCGAGTTGGTTGCCCACAAAGCAAGTGTGACCGCTGGTGGCGAACTCATTAGTTACGGCGAGCTGATCGCCGACGACCTGCCAGATCAAGCCTCTTTCAGCTTGCACCACCTGAGTAAGTGTTTCAATCGCGTACTGGAGAATAGAAGTCAAATCGCTAGAATGACGAAGTTGACCGATGATATCGCTGATAATCGCTTGCGCCGGAACCGGGATAATAACGTCCTCTTGCGGCGCCTGGTTTTCATCCGCAAGAGTTTGCCGCAGTCCACGCAGAGCCGAAGGACGAGGAGGCAAAGGCTGCCCATCCGGTCCAATGGCCGCGCTGAGCTTCTCGGTCAAATCACCGGTAGTTTCAAATTCGGACTCGGCGGTGTTGAGATATTCTTGATCCTTCAATTGCTTCGGCTTCGGAAGCTCGAATGCAGAAGGCTTGGGCAATGGCTGCGTGCGCACCTGCTGCGCTTTGATAGGATCGTGCCCACCACCACCGTCACCGCCGGTTGCAGCCCCGGGCACCGCAAATGGTGACTGCGGAGCAATGGGTGTGTTGCCTGGTTGCTGGGCGGGTAATGGTCTAGGAGGCGCAACCACGGCGCCGCCCGGGAAGGCGCTTGCTTCTAGCGCGATAGGGCTGACTTTTCCATGATCAACAATTATTGGTGGTTGTTGTGCAACTTCCTGAGGCTTCAAAATCAAATTTTGCTGAATCGGCGATTTCACAACCGGCCAGAGATTGCGGATATTGTCGACAAAATGATTGGCACTGCCGCAAGGACCAAGATTAATGCGCGCATCTTCCAGGCGGTTGCTCTCGCCCAGCTCGATAGTCTGCCAAGCAGGCAACAAGCGGTTAAATGCCTGGCGAACAATTTGAGCATTCATGGAGCCAGAACATTGATATTTCTCGCCCTGTGGCGATTCCAGAGCCTGCTGGGCGTACAAGATGAGACACAATCCGCGGCTCTCTATAAGGAAACACCATTCATCGGGCGTGTCTTGACGATCTTCAGAAAAGATTGAGACGCAGAAAGCGTCACGCATGAGCTCCTTGAACCGGGGACCGGTGGGTAAGAGCCAGGCTGCGGAACGGCGAGACCAATAAACCAAGACAGGGGCGAGCTTCTCAGAAACCGCCAGCTGCTCGACATCGCGAATAAAAGGCAAAAATTCGGCAGGCGAAAGGATGCTAAGCGGCAAAGCGCCAGGCCCAGCTTGCTGAACCAACATCATCTGCAGTTGTGAACCGCCAGGCTCCGTCATCGTCGCCCACCATTTGCCAATAGATGTCGTAGGAAGAGATCCTACACACCCGCCATATTACTAATACCCAATTCAGGATCCAATTAATCTTGCTGGAATTTAGCATTCGAGCCCGAAACGCTTTGCCTTTCACGGTTACATGCTAGGATCTCGACGCCGGTTATCGGCATGTCGAGACGAGCCTCGCTTTATCGGCATGTGAGCAGGCTCTATACGAGCGCAATAACCAGCTTGACTTCGCACATCACAAAACGCAGAGCCAGTATGAAAGTAGACAAAGCCACAATAGAGCAGGCGCCTCAAAAGGCGAGCGAATTGCGCTCGTCGCAGGTCTACAAGGAGAATCTGGACTTCTGGCATCAGGCTTGGAATATGTGTACCAAGCCCTACACTAAGATGCCAGATCTCGAATACCTGCCCTGGATTCCTAGCACGCTGCGGGCGAAGAACACCCATAAAGTTCTGGACTTGGGCTGCGGGAGCGGGTGGCTTTCGGTGTTATTGGCAAGAGAAGGTTTTCAGGTAACCGGCATTGATGTAGCTGATCATGCGCTGGACCTAGGCAACCAATGGGCGACTATGGAAGATTTGAAAATTAAATTCGATGTAGGTGACCTTGGTGATTTGCCCTACGAAGAAAATACATTCGATGCAGTGGTTGCCAATTCAATTATCGAACACTTGCCACTTTCGCTTGCACTTGTGGCAATGACAAAACTGAAATCGATCGTTGTGAGCGGTGGAACTTTCATCGGTTGTTTTGACAAAGTCGGAACCGGACCGGGTGAGTATTTTAAACTCGAAGACGGCACACAAGTCTATACGGACAAATCGAGAAAAGGCATGATGCTGCGCTATTTCCCTGATGAAGAGCTGAAAGAAATACTGAGCGGCTGGAAGATCGACGAGTTTAAAACACTAGATTCCGGAACCAGATTTGTCGTAGCTCACACATAACTACCTACTTTCCGTCGTGCCCTCAAATATGGTGGCATCACAGTTAGACATCAATGCCAGCGCTGAATAAAACGCCCAACGAAGAAGAATGCAAGAAGGTTTTGCAGGACGCGGAAAGCCGCCTGGGACCCGACGATGGGCAGCTCGTGCCACTGCTCGATCAGCTGGCATATGCTTATCACAGCACAGGAAAACATTCCGAAGCGGAAGAGTGTTATTCCCGAGCGATTTCAATAACCGAAAAGAAAGAGGGTGCAAAGTCACCACTTCTGGTGCCAAGACTGCACAATCTTGCGGTGCTTTATCGAATACAAGAAAAGTTCAAAGAAGCAGAGCAGGTCTATATTCGCACCATACTTCTTACGGAAAAATTTCTACCAGCAGGCATACTTGATCTGGCCACTCAGAAAAACTTCCTTGCCGGTTTGTACTTCGCATGGGGAAGACTGCCCGACGCAGAAATTCTCGTCAAAGACTCGCTCGAAATTTACAGAAAAACGCTTGGCGCAGACCATGAATACGCATCCTTCTGCCTTATGGGATTGTCACTCATTTACAAACAGCTAGGGAAAGAAGATGAGGCCAATCGCTGCTTTTCAGAATGCGAAAGGCAAATGAAAGGAGCTGCCAGGCTCGAATATCTGGAAAGCTTTCAGGACATTGGCCATAGCCTGTTTTTCCTTTCAAGACAGCACTTTCGCCAGGGACGATTAGAAGATGCGCAGGTCTTATTCCGCTATGCACTACTCAGCGAAACGTGGGAACTGTGGCCGTATCACCCATTTGTATCGCAGAGCCTGCATTTGCTAGCAGACTTATATGCGGCCCAGGGTATGCTCGGTGAAGCAGAGCACATCTATAAAAAGGCTCTGGCACTACGTCAGAGCGTGCTTGGCGACCAGCATCCGACGGTAGCGACAACGGCACACTCTCTGGCAAAACTTTTGCACAGGGAAAGAAGATTGGAAGAAGCTGAGAATCTTTACAAGCTTTCCCTGTCAATAAGACGCCACGCCTCATATCCGCCGCTGCTTGCACAGACCCTGACTGCATATGCGGAGTTGCTTAAGGAAAAAGGATTGAGCGACAAAGCGAAGGAATTAGAAGATGAAGCAAAGCGGATTCTAGATTCTTACAGCCCTGCAGCGCATGACAGGACTTGATTCCCGGCGTATATAACGACAATGTTATCCGGGTGCAAAATCTCTGAACATCCACACGTATCAGCTATTATCTGAACATTGCACAGGGCACGGGCGCCCTGAACTGTGCTATAAAGGGCAACGTGACAAGTCACGTTCCATACGCGCAGGAACAGTTAAGGAGTATCCCATGAAGAAGAGTTTGGCAGTCGGTCTCATGATCGCCATTTGCAGTTTTACCGCCACCGCTGCGCAAGCAGAAGATAGCAAAATCAAAGAAGCCGGCAAGAAAGTTGGCAATGCTATCGTATGGCCCTTCAAAGCCGTAGGCAAAGGCCTCAAGGCTATGGGCAATGGTGCCAAGAAGATGGTAGGAAAAGGCTCGTAATAAGCCAGACTACTTAAAGTATTTGCTGGGGCGGTGCACATGCATCGCCCTTGCTGCTTTTTTCTATCCAAGAGGAGGCGCATCCCAACAACAGTAGGGGAGGCGCATCACAACAATAAGTAGGGGAGGCGCATGCGCCTCCCTGTCAGGGAGCCACATGTGGCTCCCCTACTTCAGGAACACTTCAGCTCCGTCCACATTCGATCGTATGTGAAGACCGCCTTGCCCACGTCTCCGATCTCCTCACAGCGAGCCAAGACATTTTCATTAGGATATAGAACTTTATCCTTGCGCAGCTCTTCATTGACTAAGGGCAGCGCTAGCTTATTAGGTGTTGCGTAACGCGTATAGTTTGCAATCGCCGCACCGACTGGCGGTTCCAGGATGTAATTTATCCACTCGTATGCTCTCTCTGGATGCGGGGCCGACTTAGGAATGCACAAGCTATCCATCCAAATCGAACATCCACCGACCGGAATTGCATAACCGATATCCGGATTCTCCCGTCTAGCCTGATACGCATCACCGCTATAAACGAGGGCCAACCAACAATCTCCGCTGACGAGCTGAGTAATGACCTGATCAGATGAATAACACATCGTGAGCGGCTTTTGGAGTTTCAAATCTTCGGTCGCTTTGCGAATCAATGCTTCGTCTGTAGTGTTGTAAGAATGTCCACGGCGTTTTAGAGCCGCTCCGATTGTTTCTCTTGAATCATCTAAAAGCGTGATTCTGCCAGCCATACGTGCGTCCCAGAAGACATCCCAATCAGCAGGAGTTTTATCCATTGCCATTTGAGGCATCTGCAAATCTGCATCCTTGATAGTCATGGCTCGTCGCACTGCTACGGTGTTATATCCGATACCAGTTGTTCCCCAGGTGTAAGGAACCGAGTATTTCAAACCGTGGTCGTGACCAGGGTTTTGAAAACGATCCATGATGTTTTTCAAATTCGGAATTTTGGAATGATCGAGCTCTTGCAGCAGTCCCAATTTGACTAGATTTCTCAACATGTAGCCGGTCGGAACCACGATGTCGTAGTCGGAAGCGCCAGCCTGGAGCTTAGCTAAAAGAGCCTCATTTGAAGCAAACGTGTCATAGACGACCTGGACACCAGTCCTTTTCTCGAAATCAGGAATCGTGTCAGGGTGAAGGTAATCTGCCCAGCTGTATATGTTTACCGAGTTGCCGCTGTCCTTTTGCTTTCGACCCAGCGCGCATCCTGCCAGCCCCGGAGCCAGCAATGCGCCGGTCATGCCTTGCAAAAATGTGCGACGAGAAAGCACCGAAACTAATCTCCCATTCTTTCGGTACCGGTCTGCGCTGCTTCCCTGGCGGTTTTCGCATCGCTCTCTGTTTCTGAAACTTCAGAGCTGTTTGGCGTTGCATCTTTCAGCAAAGTACAGTTTTTCCAGTCGACTTCTACATGAACGGATTGTCCGATGCCGAATTCGAGAGCATGATCGGTTGCGGCTGCAGATCTAAGGTCTGTTCCAAGATTTGATTTAACGACATATTCAGTCGAAGCACCGAGATAACTGCGATTCAAAATCGTCGATGGCAGACCTGTCTGAGATTCAGAAACCAACTTAACCGCTTGAGGCTTTATTGAAAGCAAAACTCTGTCGCCTGCTTTGGCACCATTTGCGGTGTCGCCTTCAACGACTACTTCGCGTCCATCGTTGAGTTTGACCTTCGCCAAATTACCGTCGGATGAAACTAGCGTCCCTTGGAGCAAATTCGTATTTCCAATGAAACGAGCCACGAATGGCGTTTCCGGGCGTTCGTATACTTCTTTCGGAGTTCCGACCTGCTCGAGATTGCCGTTGTAGAAGACCGCTATTCGGCTGGAGAGTGCCAACGCTTCATCTTGGTCGTGTGTAACCATGACGAATGTCATATTCAATTCGCGCTGCAAGCGGGCCAATTCGCTTTGCATTTCTTCTCTTATTTGAGGGTCAAGGGCCGACAGCGGTTCGTCCAGAAGCAGTACCATGGGGCGATTTACGATTGCACGCGCCAAGGCGACACGCTGTTGCTGTCCGCCAGAAAGTTGAGACGGGTACCGCTGAGACAAGTGAGCTAGGCGCACCAGATTTAGTGCCTCACCAACGCGCGAAGCGATTTCATCATTCTTTAGCTTAAGTCCAGATTTTAGTCCAAACGCCACATTCTCAAAGACTGTCAGATGCGGAAACAAAGCGTAGCTTTGAAAGACCATATTGACTGGGCGTTTATGCGGAGGAACACCCAAAACATCTTTTCCGCCGACCAAAAGTTTGCCTTCTGTTGGGGTTTCAAAACCGGCAATCATTCGAAGAAGGGTGGTTTTACCGCAGCCCGATGGTCCCAAGAGGCTGAAGAATTCGCTCTCTTCCACATCAAGATTAAGCGTGCGCACAGCCTGGGTCGTACCGAAGCGCTTGGAAATCTCGATTGCCTGGATGGCTTTGGCGCTCATCCCCTCTTTCCTGTGCTGCCGCTCATCATGTCTCGAATTTGAAAAGCGATCTGCAAGTTTAGCAATACTTCTTGCGAGTCGATGTCAACTTTGAGAATTTCGGCAATTTGCTCAAGGCGATAGCGCAAAGTATGTCGGTGAATGAAAAGAGCCCGGGCAGCCGAGTTGAGATTGGCGCCCTCAGCCAGATAAACACGAAGACTCGGCACGAGTTCGCTTTCCCACTCTTCGTCATAACTCTCAAGAGGTTCAATGATTTCTTCGCAAAAGCGTTCCAATTCAGGGTGGTCAATCATCAAATACAGCAAGCGCTTGACGCCCAGCTCGCCGTAGCCGATCGTGAATTCTTTATCGGCGTGCATCATTGAGCCTACGATGAGAGCCTGACGCGCCTCACGATAACTCTCCGCTAGGTCAAATGTGGTCTCTGCCATCCGCCCGGCACCAATTTGAATCTGAGCATCCGCACCGCCCGGCTTTTGTTTTACAAGTTCCTTAAGCTGCTTTTGAAGCGCTTCTGCGACTTGCTGCCAGGTTTTACCGGAATTTGCAAGATAAGGAAAGACAACCGTTGCCGTCCCTTCTATTTCAGTCATCACCCCGAAATTTTCCGGCAGCCCTTCAAGCGCAAGAGGCTGCCCCTGGCGATTTAACGCGCTGCAAGCAAAAACAAGAATGCCATCAGCCATGTCAAATCCATAGTGCTGATCCATGCGCTCCTGGTCAGACGCTGCCAGAGAGCCGCCGAGCAAGAGGTCCTTAAGCAAACTCTTCTGCGTGGCAGCAAACATCGGACCGGTTTGCCGATTCTGATGAAACTCAATCATGCAGGCGAGCGCTGCAGGACGCAAAAGCTCGGCAATTGCTTCCATATCGTCATTGGGCCGAACCATTGACGAGATATAGCCGACGATGTTCTCCCCCAACAATATCGGAGCTACCAGGCGCTTGCCGACCTTGAGGGTCGGGATGATCCAGTCCTTGCCGTCATTAGAATCCGGGGTCTTGAGTTGCTTGCGTACGGTCTTATAGACATCATCCGCGAGGCTGCGCTGCTGGCTGGCGGGCGTGCCTCCCATATTCTTGGACGCCATCAGCGAAAACTGCGCCGACTCAATACTGAGCGGGCGATTCAGCTGATTGGAAACCTCCTCGACAAGACCTTCCAGCCCTTCCTCGACCACCAGGTTCATCAAAAATGTATGCAGGCGCGTGCTGTTGAGCTTGAGCTGGCGCAGGAAAGTAAATCGAACTTCGTCCGAAATCTGCCCCAGGTCTCCAAAGCCGGGCATGCTTATCAGTGGAACGTGCACTTCCTGGCAGGTCTTGAGGAGCTGCTTTAGCGCGGCATCATAGTTTGGAACCGGAGCAATCGAAGGCACAACCAGCTTGGCAACAGGCTCAGCGCCGCCCTGTGCTCGCGCTGAGCGGCTGGTCCGCACCGTAGTATCGGCAATTGATTTGATAACAACGACAGCCGAGAGATCGGCGACATTCTTCAATTCCTTGCCTTCAAAGGCCTCAAGTTTATTGACCAGCAGGCTTCCCTGGCGAAATGGGGAGGCTAAATTGGAGATTACTTGCGTGACCGCAGAGTCGATACTATCGTCGCAGCAAAGCACCTGTGCTTCGGCAAACGCCTCAGAACTGAGCAATTGGCGCAATGTGGGCTGATAAGCGAACTGCGAATGAACCATATATCGATAACTCTTCTAGTCCTATCTTAACTTGTTGGAGCCCGAAATCTGTATATACGTGGCAGATACGCCAGCGAAGATAAAACTTGCGTTTTTTGCATGAACCTGAAAACGTATTTCCAGCATGGCTTTTGGGGTATTCAGTGAGGACTCGAAACCGCCGTAATCAAAAGATTTGGGCGCCTTCTGGCTTGTTTTACGTATTAACGGGTGATAACATCCGCAGCTTGGAAGCCAAAAACTGGGTTTTTCATTTAAGGAGGATATCGAATGAACCGTGCTGAGCTGATCAGCGAAATTGCTGAGCTTACCGGGCAACCCAAGACCATTGTCAGCGAAACGGTCTCGACCTTTCTGCACACCATCACCGGTGCTATCAGCAAGGGCGAAAAAGTGACGCTGGTAGGTTTCGGTACGTTTGAAAGACGCAACCGTCAAGCCAGAACTGGTCGCAACCCCAGAACTCTCGCCCCATTGCGCATTCCTTCCAGCCGCGTTCCTGCTTTCAGAGCCGGACAAGAGCTCAAGGACATCGTCAATGGCAGCACGCGCCAAAAAGCGTTTGCTTCGCAAACAAAGTCTTCTTCCAAGCCGGCTGCAAAGTCTGCCAAGAAGACCAGCAAAGCATCGAAAGGCCGCAAGCGCTAATTGATCTTTTAGTTCGGACTCGAAAAGAGGCGAGCTAGTCAGCTAGTAAAAAAGTCGAGGGCGAATGCTCTCGACTTTTGTTTTCGGAGTGATACCGCGGGGGGTAGCATGAACGATCCAACCGGGTGATGGATCAATTACAAAAAAGGGCGGTCACCGAGTTTGATACCACTCAAAAACCAGCTGGACTCATACCACACAGACGCGCTTTACATGCGGCTTTAAGATGGTTAAGGGAAGGTCAAATTTGATGCATTTTTGGTCGAGTCTAAATGCGACTACCAGCGGTAATACCACCTGCGCCACCACGCCCGAATATCGAAAACATATACGCTGCTTGATTAAACTTTTGAATAAATCATGGAAACTTGCTCAAAACCTATTGAGCTTGACATCCGTTTGAGACAAAATTAATTCAACTTCTTCTATTACAAATCAGCCAAGCGGCGGGTACCCCACCTGCAGCAACCGCGTCACAGCCTACTAGAAAGCACGCCCCATGAACGATCACATCAACAATTTCAACCAAAGATTGCTCGGAATGTTTGAACGGAAAGCAGAAGAATTCACGAGATACTCTCAAGAAGAAAATTCTTCCGCCACCGTTGCTGCTCAGATTGCAGGAATGTACAGCGAATTGGCAGAACTGGTTAAGCAATAAGCCGACCCGTTCAACTCACAGCTCCATAGCGGCGCGGTATTTCCGCGCCGTTTTCTTTTGCTGTTCGGCTTGCACTCGGTAAACAAGGGCGTCTCACAATCTCCGGGGCGCTATTGAGTATGATCAGACACCACGCAACCGAGCGCTAGAAAAAAGGAGTTGGCAATGCCTTATACGGACAAATCGTCAAAAGAAATGGCGGACGAATTTGTAGATGTTTACCTGTCCATTTTGCAGAAGGTCGAAACGACAGGCATGTCGATAAGCACTGCCGATGCAGCTCGAGTTGCTCTGGACATCATCGCCAACCTGAACGGATTCGACAGACCATCGCCCGACGCCAGCAACGGCTAACGTCAAAGAATGCAGTCTGAATTTAGAACTTTCGCTGGTCACCGGATACGGTGCCCAGTTTTTGACCTGGGCGGAAAGTTCTGATGGGCGAAAGACGATAGGCGGGAAGGCGAGAAGGCGAATAGGCGAGAAGGCGAAAAGGCGAAAGGCGAAAGGCGAGAAGGAGGAGATTGACGATTAGGGATTGAGTGTCCGATTACCACCGTCTTCCTGCTCCCCTGGAGCCCGCCAGCCTAAAAGTTTTGCAAGGAAAGCCCGAAAACGCCCACTATTTCCACTTTTTAAGCTCTTTCCCGTCCAAATTGGGGCATTTCCCATGGACAACCCAAAAGCTTTCATTTAATCTATATCCACTTGATTTCCGCGCCCTGGTGGCGGTGAGAAACCAGAGGAAGACCATACCGCTTGCCTTAGGCGAAAAGCCGGGGCTAATCCCGCCTTGAATTTTGGGGAGGGGGCGGTAGACCCATAAGGACGGGTGAGGCAGATGGATTTCTTCTATATATTCGGCGGAATTGTGGCACTTGTGCTGCTCGTTGCCATTGCAGAACCGCAGAGGTTTCTCCCAGAGCGCAAAGACAAGAAATTCAAAGTAGGTGTCACTTACTGGGGCCACTACGTGGACGCAGAAGCCGAAGCGCCTAAAGAACAACAGACTATCGAAGTTACGAAATCGTCCGGGAAAGAAAAGACTTGCATTGGTCACACGACTTACGCAATGGGTCGCGGCGTCAGCATGCGCGGAGCGTAAGCGCGTAGAATATCCCTGGCTGTCGCACGCAAGTGAGCAAATCCATTTGAATTTGGCTTTCTTGGCTTTCGCGCTGCCATTCACACCCTTTCCCTGGTGAAGCATCTTGCTATTTCCAATTAGAACCGCGCTGGTCCTCAGCATTGCCTCGTCCTGTTTGGTCTGCCAGCCGAGTTTTAGCCTGCCGGCCAATGACGTAAAGCCGCCGCCCTTGGTGGAAAAGGACTTCGGCAATCGCATCGGTTTGGACTTCAGCAAGACGCCTGAGTACAAGAAGGAAACAGAGAAGGCAATCGACGACGCCTATGCAGCTTGCAAGCAGTTTCTCAAAAACAAGGAAGCCGGCAAGGTAAAAGGGTTTGGCGCGGTTGTAAGCGACCTGGACGAGACTCTAATAGACAATCGCCCTCACTTTGATGCGACACCAAAGTTTAACTGGCCAGCCTTTGAAGCGTGGATCAAGAAAGCAGACGCCCCGCTGCTTCCCAAAACCGCCAAGTTTTTGACTTGGGCGAGGAAGAACGGCTTTGCGATTTTCTTCATCACAGGGCGCCGTGAGGGCTTGAGGGCGGACACAATTGCCAACTTGGTCAAACGGCAAGTCGCCTACGACGGTCTGCTGATGAGAAAGGAAGGCGACCGTGGCGGTGCAGAGTCGGTGAAAGTACCGCTGCGAGAAGAAGTGGAAAAGATGGGCTTCACTATTGTGGTCAACATCGGAGACCAGTGGTCTGACCTGGCCGGCGGCCATGCAATAGACTGCGAAAAACTGCCCAACAAGATCTATCTGGTCGAATAAAAACGCTTATTTAGTGCCGTAAAAGAGCTGAGCCATGAAGGCGCAGTCTTTTAGCTCGGCTATGCTGGCATAACGATCGCGGAAGTCGGCAGCGGTCAGGCGGGCAATTATTGCATCCAATTGATGACTAACGCGCTTGTTGTAAGAGCGCGGATGGAGCGCCTCAACGCCTTTCACAGGCGATCTGCCGGTAATGAGGAAGAAGAGCGTTGCACCCATGGAATACATATTGGTGCGTTCGTCCGGCTTCGATGTGAGACGCTCGGGAGCCAAATACTTCATGTAGCTCTTGCCTGCGCGGGCAGTGAAGATGCCGCGACTGGGGTCCGGACCGAGATCGATCAACTTCAAAGTGTTGCCGCGCCACATTTGCAAAATATCCGGGGTCAGATCAATATGCACCACCGGCGATGGCTGGTCATGCAGGTGTCCAACCACATCAGTCATCTGCAAAAGCAGCCCAATGACTGTCTTTTCGTCCAGCGGACCAAGTTGCCGAATTTGTTTCTTTAAAGAGAAACCTTCCAAATATTGGTGAACCAGGTAACCGTAATCACCCTCGACAAAGTAGTCGAGCACCGGAACGATATTGGGGTGATCGATTTTGGCAAGCCGTTTTGCATACTTCATAAAACGGCTCGCAGAGTCCGGCATATCGGGATCTTTAGGCTCTACAAGGTGATAACGCTTCAAGACTGCGACCTTCTTCAGGAAGTTGCCTTCCGCATCCATGACCTGGTGCGATACCAGATACGAATTTCCGAAGCCCGGTCTATCGACCTGGAAAAGAACCTTGTAATCGCCTTCTTTGAGGTCTGAGCCTTCTTTCAGACGTTCGGGATCAGCCTGCGACTCCGCAAACGCCTCCGGCGGTGGTGCCAGAGACTTCATCCAGACATCGGTAAAACTCAAATCGGGATTGGACGGCCCGCGCCGCGCACTGCCGGCTGCAGCGCCAGCCAAACGAGGTTTCTTCTCTTTGGCATTGGAAGTGTCGAGTGCCGACAACCAAAGGTCTGTGTAGCTTTGCTCTCTGGCAACTTGCTGCTCTTCGCCCGTGATGTCATCGTCAGGGCGAACCAGGTTCGTCTCTTTAAGGCGAAAGAGCTTGGGACCGCCTGTTTCGCTGCGAGAGCGTTTCAGCAATCCGCCAATCATGCCTATGAGGTTCTTGTCCGCCAAGGGAGCACTCCTCAAAATAGTCCACGATAGACCTGGGATTCCGAGGGGCCTGCTAGGTATCTCCCCCTGTGACATCAATCCCAGAAAATGTCATTACATAACGGTTATTGAGTCACAAGTCTTCCGGAAGTCAGATTATCTACTGATATTAAACCCATATTTCTCAGAAGTTGCGCTTGAGCGATGTTGAAAACCACAATGGCGTCTGCCTTTGTGACCAGGGCCTGAGTGAAATCGCGCTGAGCGTTAATGACGTCGATGTTAGTCCCTACGCCATTTGCCAGACGCACACGAGCAAGACGAAGTTCTTCCGCCGATGATAAAACGCCTTTTGTCGCCACTTCGATCTGCCTTTCGGCGGTTTGGCTTGTCAGATAAGCGTCACGAACTTCTTGCAAAACATTTATCAGCGTTTGGTTAGAGCGCAACAGTGCTTGGCGAGCTTGAGCCTTTTGAGCGCCAACGGTTGCGGCTGTGGGAACACCAAGACCTTCGTAGTTCCAGTCCAATAACCAGCCGATCGCGTAAGACGGTCGAATCTGACGCGAAACAAAGCTTGGCGGGGTAAAAACTTCACCAGCCTGAGTGAGAGTAGCATTCAATGCCGGATTGACGAATTGATTGATGTTTCCAGTCGGGTTATTGCCGTTGCCCTGCGTTACGTCAATAACATTTCCCTGTGGTGCAGGACCGGTTACAGGAACATCGCGGAAAGAGCCAGGCACGAATGCATACTTTTGACTGAGAGTTTGACCGCTTCCGGTAATGGTGCCGAAGAATGAAAAGCGGGGATAAAGAGGAGCAGCAGCCACTTGAACTTGTCTGCGCGCGGCAAGGCGAAGCTCTTCAAATTGTCGCAATTCAGGTCGGTTTAATATCGTCAGTGCAATGATGCGATTGATATCTAGGTTTGGATCAAAAAGGCGCGTCTTTCTCACTTCAGGCTCGAGTGAAAGCAGGTTTACGCTGCTGTTCAAGTTGAGCGAAACAGCGAGTCTAATTGCAGTGCGGCGCAATTCGACCTGCTGAGTAAGCAGATTTTGTTCGTCGCGAGCCAACTGTGTTTCTGCCTGAAGGACTTGGAATTTAGTCCCGGTGCCGGCTCTCTGTAATTGCTGGTTGAGTAAGACCTGCGCTTTCGACACTTCTACTGCGCGAGTTTGAATTTGCAGCAAAGCCTGGTTGCGAATCATGTTGTAATACTGACGCGCGACCTCCATAAGAGTGTCATTTACATTGGCTTTCAGTTGTTGCTTTGAGGCTTTGTAATTATGAAGCTGCGCAAGCGTGCCGAACATAACACTGCCGCCACGGAATCCGTAGTAGCGAAAACCAGCATGGGTAAGCACGTTCGGCGTAGCAAACGCAATTGGAATTGTTCCACCGAGTAATTGCGAACCCTGGATATACTGCGATTGGTAATCCATGATCGTGTCTGGCAAGAAGCGCCCCATTTGCGCTCCTAACCGCCATCTCTCGGTGTTTACTTGTTCTTGCTGAATGCGAATATCGAGGTTGTTGCCGATGGCGTACTGCAATACATCCTTCAAACCAACAGGTTGTGTATAGCTAGCTTCCAATCGAATTGGAGGCAACCTGCCTCCAAGCGGAATCATCTGCTCCGGCTTGGGAAGCTGCAACTCAATTGCTTCACCGACCAGATATTTATTTCTGAAATCGGTTGCTTGACCTTCGATAATTTGGGTTTCTTGCTTACGGAAAAAAGGAGAAAGTGGAGAAGTATTCAACTCCTGCTTTACCGTTTCTTCACTCGTGCCTTGCCCATAGTTCAACTCTGATTCAACCCTTGCACCGCTGGGCAAACCATCGTTGCCGGAAGCCGGATTTTGCGGATTGATCGCAGAGCCAGAACCAGTGCTCTGCGGCTCAACTTTATATGGAACCGACGGCTGCAATGGCATGGAGGGCTGAGGTCCAGCCGGAACAGCAGTTTGAGGCGGATTGGACGGCTGAGTAAGCTGATCGTTGGGATTGCCTGAAGGAGCAGTCGTTTGAGCAAGTACCGGCAAGCCGCCTAAGTAACATGGCGCATAACTAAGTATGCATGACAACGACAAAAGCGCTCCCAATGCACCCGCACGCCTGGGCACCAATGGAGAATAATTTCGCATACCGGGGGTTTCCATAAATCGCTTGACGTCTTTAATATTGGCAAGCTTCCGCGCAAAAGTAAATCACATTGCGAGCGAACTATCCAAGGGATAATGCTAATTTAGCTAAGTTTCGCAATGCAATGCAGCAATGCTGCAATTTGAGCAAATTCGACAGGGTGCGCGTGGATACTGCAACAGATTTAGTACGCCACCACCAGCGGTTCGATGTCTCGATGCTATTTAACGAGTCGCTGCACGGCTTTGAACGTTTCTGTATTTGCTTCGACCAACATTTCAAAAAGTGCAGCCTCTACAGATGAAGGAATGGCGCCGGATTGCAGCATTTTTTCAATTCCGACTTCGCGATTCTTCTGACTACGGCTCGATACAGCATCTGTAACGAGATGGACCTGATACCCTGCTTCCATAAGATCGTGAACTGTTTGATTGATGCAAACATGTGCTTCAATCCCAGTCACAACAATCTGTTTGCGCCCCGTGCCTTCCAGATAAGACATAAACTGTTCGTTGCCACAGCAGCTGAAGCAACTTTTTTCAAACAGTTTGTGCTCTCCCAAGCAAGCTGAAATCTCGGCCACAATGTTGCCTAGACCTTGAGGATACTGCTCCGTAACCACTACAGGCAATTTCAAAATCTTCGCCGCTTCCGCCATTATCGTGATGTTGCGGGTCAAATCGGCAAAGTTTTGAATGTTCGAGCGAAAACTTTCTTGAACATCAACGATGAGAAGAACGGAATCTTCTCTTTTTAGCAGACGAGGATGGCGCACAGAAAACCTACTTTATAGAAGTTATTTAGCGAAAGTCGCCCATACCTGGCAACCAGATAATGTAGCCGCTAGCGGCTTTAATATACTGTATTTGTATAAAACAACCCTGACCGCCCTCTACAGTCTTTCGACTGCCAGCCGGCGCCCTATAGCAGTGACACGCAACAGGTTGGCAAGAGAAGCCCAAACTTTTTGGAACCAACTGACTAATACCGAGTCGCGCCAATACCAAGCCACAAGAATCGAGCTTTAGACAGTGCCGCCTATCCTTGCCAACTATTACCTCACTTATAAGTGCAATTCGCGCTGCACCTATTGCGACATTCCTATTAAGCCGGAAAACATTCGCATCAAAGAAAGTCAGCCAGAGACAATCATTGAAAACCTGGCAGCGCTCAAACGTCTGGGTGTGAAAGTTCTTGATTTCACCGGTGGCGAACCGCTTATCTACAGATACTTGCCGGAAGTCTTGCGGGCAGCCAAAGCAATGGGGTTCTTCACCAGCCTTGCCAACACCGGAACACTCTATCCGCGCATGGCAAAAGAACTTGTCGGACTGGTCGACGATTTGAAATTCTCGCTTTCAACCACAGATCGAGATGAATACAAGGCTGAGCGCGGCATCGACGGATACGACAAAGTTGTTGAAAGCTTAAAGCTTGCACGCAGCCTTGGCGAGCGCCCATCTATCATTGCCACGGCGACGCAAGAATCTATCTGGGGCATGGAACCTGTCATCAGGCTGGCGCAAGAATTGGGCGTCGTAGTGCTTCTAGGACCGGTCTTCGATTTCTGCGGCAACGAATTGCTGCACAAAGAAGGCATCAAAGAACTTCAAAGACTGGCTAAATTCGACAATGTCTGTGTTAACTGGGCGTTTCTCGAGTTTTACCTGAATGGCGGCAATCAGGTCAAAAGCCCGCGCTGCCGGGCGGTTTCATCAACCATAGTTATCTCACCTGACGATCATCTGCTCTTGCCGTGCTATCACATGCACGATGAAAGGCTGAAGATCAAACACGAAAACGGTCGCTCCAACCTGGATGAGCTGTGGCGAAGCCCACCGGTGCAGAAGAAACGATCGGAAGAAGGTTCGTGGGACTTTTGCCAGGGATGCACTATTTGGTGTTATTTCGAGACTTCGTTCTTGTGGCCGCCCGACAAATATTTCCTTCTCAATGTGAAGAGCAAATTGCGCTGGGGCAAGGAAAAAGCCAAACAGTACGTTGAAGCCAGAACAGGACTCAACCTGACAAGGATGCTGCCCGGTAGTAAAGACAAAGCAATTGCAAAACTGCCGGCCAACCCTATGAGCGGGACTAATCAAGGCGCCGGCTGCGGAACCTGCCCTTCAGCGTCCAATTCTGAAGCGCAAATAAATGAACTAGGCGAACTCGTAACGCCTGTGGAAATTAGCCGCAAAGCTTAAGGGCGAAGCGATACATCGCCTGGTTTGCTGCAAAATTCATTCCGTTAAGGCTCACCTTGCCTTTGCGTGCCTTCCTAAAGCGTTTATGGTATAACCACTTCCTGACGGGGCGTTAGCGCAGTTGGTAGCGCGCTTCAATGGCATTGAAGAGGTCACCGGTTCGACCCCGGTACGCTCCAGGTTTTAAATCCAGTGTCAACTGGTTGTCAGCTCAATATACAGGATATATTCTATTCAAGGAAGAGGGTAGGGCATGGCAGGCAAATCATCCAAAGAAATGCATCCGTTTATGACGCGACTGCTGGAATTGGCAGAGTGCGAAACGTTAACAGACCTATCCAAGCTTGCGCTTGAAACTGGTCACGACCTCGCTCGTTCGACATTGGATACATATGCTTTTGATGGGCGAGTGCCGACACTTCCGAACGCGAAGAAGCTCAGCGCTTTAACTGGGCTGTCGGCGGTTGAAATCATGGAGGGGTTTTCTGATTTAGTTATGGCTTCTTAGCTATGAAACTAGATCCAGATAGATTGATATCGATAGCAATGTTGGTTGTTATTGGATTAATCGCCTATCAGTTCTATAGCCGACAAAATCAACCAACCGTAAACAAAGAGCGGTTTCATTTTTCGATCAGCCCATTAACTCGGGCTGATCGTTTTTTGCTTGATTCCTATACAGGGGATATGTGGCAGGTCGTACAGAATGCCGAAGGTCAACAGGTTCTTCAGCCTGTCCCAGTACTCGAAAAGCGGGTCGGCAACTTCGAAAAGCTGTGGAACGAAGCAGATGTTAAAGGCAAGTAATCATCGAGTTTGATGTGAAGTGATTGAAACATCTTTCAACCCCTTGTAAGATTGTCCGCGTTATCACTCGGTAATGTTTTGCTGATACCGAATCTGGTGGCAAGGGTCTTAAGTCGAATGTAGCCAATCTTGTCTGAAGGGCAGGCGTGATCGCCTATTCCTCGGCGATATTCATCCATGCCTGTTCTTTTGGCAGGGTTGGCTTTGCTGTGGAGAATCTATGCAATTTGATAGAAATGGTTTTCTTGGCTTTCTTAGAAAGAATGGCTACCCGAACATGACTAATTGGCATCCAATCATGTGTTGTGCTGTGCGCATATTTGATTTCAATATGCTTGCTGGCTGCACGACATGGAAGGAAGCGGCGGAACGTTTTGAACGTAAAACAAAGAAGTACAAGGGATTGACTTCGAAAGTTGCGGAGCTGCTCGAGTCATATTTTCTCGGTACGCCAGTAAAGCAAAAGAGATTTGAAGTCGCGACAGTCTCGGATGTGCCATTGGTGGCAACAGAAGAGCAAGCATTGCTTTGTAAGCAACTGGTCCGATCTGCTCTGCTCGAAATTGTTTGCAGTGAAGACAAGCTGGGGAAAGAGCTCGCGAATGCAACAAACAAGGCTCAAGGTCTTGAAGTAGCACTTCAGCAATCGTTGGAGAACAACAAGGTTCTTTCTGTAAAGAATGAACAACAGGCAGCGACTATCGCTTCATGCGGCAAGTTTATTGATCGCTTATGCGACAAGTTTGGCATTCGCAAAGATGGGGAAGCTCAATCTTTGATTATGCAAGAAATAGATCACTTGGTTGAATACAAGAACACAATTGCATTGCGATTGAAGTCATTAACAGAAGTCGCTTAGCGATTTAATCAAGTCTCGAATCGAAATCGAATTTTTCAGTTGCTATGCTCGCCACTGTATTTGGTGGCGGAGGGAGTTTGGTATGGAAAGAGTAATTTGCAGAGGCCGTAAGCGCTGTCTTAAACAGGGCATTGTTCGAGTGTCAATGAAGTGCTCGATTGTGGCCAAGGGAACAACGAAAGTTTTTGCCAAGGATAATGCAAAGGTGACGGCGCTCGATGAGTCGACGGTGAACGCCTATGACAATACAGAGATCACTGCCTATCACAAGTCCAAAATCTTTGTATTCGGCACCCCAACAATCATTCAGAAAGATCCGGGAGTGCTAATTGTCGTTGGATTCGGCAAACCGAAATTGATCATGGATCTGAATCATGAGAGGTCAACAGTAAATGGTAAGACTACCCGCCGATTGGGAGCCGTGGCTTCAACGTGCGCTTCAAAGCGAAGAGGATCTGGCAAAGGAAATTCATCGACAAAATCTGGAAATTGCAAAGCTAAAGCGAGATCTGGATCAGGAGCGAAGTCTAAACCGAAGGTTAAAAGAGCGATTAGTTCTCGCTCGAAGAAAGTCAGTTAGTTAGTTCGAATCAAATCAGGAGTTAAACAAGAGTATGCCGAAGAAAGTATTGATTGCATTGCCGCACAGAATGCTTGAAGAAGTCGATTTCATCGCAGATTATGAGCACAGAACCAGATCTGATCTGATACGTGAAGCTTTGCGACGTTATACCGATTCCTTCAGGAAATCGCAAGGCGCGGCACATCTGGCAGTTTCGACAATGGAAGTAAACGATCCAAGTCAGCAATCAGCGTAAGAACAAATCTAGTTAAGTGGTGGTGGAATGACAGTTAAGGAATCAGAAACGACGGGTAACGCGCTGGTACAAGCGCTGGCGCGCGCCCGTAAAAATTTTGCAGAGATCAAGAAGTCAGCGAAGAATACTTATCATAACAATGAGTATGCGACGCTCGATGATGTTCTGAACGCAACAGTCCCGGCGCTAAGCGCTGAAGGTCTGGAAATTCTTGGACTGGGTGAAGTGCTGGAAGCAGGAACGCAAGTCCTGAAAACAACACTGATCCATCATCCGACTGATGAACAGATTGTTTCGGAATTCAAGATTCCTGATTTGTCTGATCCTCAGAAGGTTGGTATCTGGATTACTTACCTTCGCCGTTACTCGGTTGGCGCTCTGTTGAATGTCCTTCCAGAAATGGACGACGACGGAAACGGCGCGATGATTGAGCAGGCAAAAACGCCACCGGCGAAGAAGCCCGAGAATAAAACGCCAGCGCAAAAGCCAGCAACAACGGGCGGATCGCAAGATCAGCAGCGATATGAAAAGCTTCTGCAGGATTTGAAAGCACTGTGCAAAAAGGAAGGCCATGAGGAAATCCTTTATCCCCTTCAGTCAAAAGCTGGAATGGATCCAACGGATAAATTCCTTGAGATTGAACATAAGGAAGCTTACGTTCTGAAATCATGCCTCCGATTCAATGGAGTTGAATTTGGCAAGGACGCCAATAACAAGGCGACCACAATTGGATTGACTCAGGAAATCTATGATGAATTCCTAGATATCTTTTCGACTCTTGCCTAATGTCTGAATTAGATCACTTGTTCGGGCAGCCAAAGAATCTGTTGATCGTCAATTACCTTCAAGCTTTGGAGCGTTGGCAGAAAGCAGATCCTAGATCCAAAGAAAAGCAAGATGCGTTAATTGCCAAAGATAAGGCAGTGATGGACCTTGCAAGTGTTGGGCTGGCTCCCGGGCAGGTTGAGCAAAGAACTGTTTTTACTCTCAAGGGATTGGAACATGAAATTAATTCTGGCTCTCATGGTATCGCTGATAGTGGCAGCGCCGGCGCAGGCGTTTGATTGGAAAGATCATCCAATTTTGTGGAAATCGACCGCGATTGTCCGCAAGCCATACAACTTGATCAAATCCGTCGCTAAGAAATCGGCTGATGAAACCACTTCGGTGGCGACAACAACGAAGAAATCTAGCGGCTGGGTCTGTGACAAGACAGGAATCAAATGGCTCTGGGAAAAGTTTGACCAGAAGCTGCAGGTAGCTTGTAAGCGGGTCGAGCCATACAACGGCGGGCTTGGCTTCATCTCGGGGATGGCAAATCTTTGGAACGCAACAAACAATCAGTTCAATAGGAAATAGGTAGGAAATGGTCAACGGTCGCAAGAAAGGTAACGCGGGGGAGCGTGACATAGTGAGCCGTTGGGTTGAGTGGTGGCAAGACCGGTTTGAGCGTCGATCAATGGGATTGGCTGGTTCAGACATTATTTGTCCAGGTTGGTTCCCTTGGGAGCCGGAAGTTAAGCATAGAAAAGTCGCCAAACTTCTTTGGCTGTTTCGACCAACAAAAGCATTGCTTGACTGGTGGAATCAGACAACAGAAAACGCGATGAAGTCAGGGAAAGTCCCGCTCTTAGTCTTTAAGGCTCAGGGAATTTGGCTGGCAGCCCGCCGGCAGATTGATCAATTAGATTCGGGTCTTCCAATCATTCTAGGTTCAGATGAAGTCGTTGTTTCGACTTTGGATCATTTCGAAAGAGTTAACAAGCATAGGAAACCAGCTTAGTGAGTTTGCTTCTTGAAGAATCACAGCAGCCGCTATCAATAGAGGCTGAACAGGCAGTATTGGGGCGTTTGATCGTCGATGGCAATTCGACATATCGCGTCAATGACAAATTGAAACCGAGCCATTTCTATAGAAAGGGTCATGAAGAAATCTATTCGGTGATTCTTGATCTAAACAAAGAGGGCATTAATGCCGATCTTGTTGCTGTCAGTGAACGATTGAAAGATAAGGGGCTTCTGGATAAGGTCGGCGGCAGGCTGTATATCACTGATTTGGCGCTGTCCTGTGGTACTTCTGCAAACTTGGAATACTATGCAGAGCGTATCATTCAGTTGGCGACTGCTCGATCACTGGTCAGGTTTTGCACAATTACAGCCAGTAAGGCGCTGGAATCCTCATCTGAAGATGTTCCTGAATTACTTGCGGAAGCTGCAAGGGTTCTATCAGAAATTGAATCAGTCAACACTTCTGATGATCCGCGGCCGGTTTCAGCAATCGTTCCGGGAGTCTATGAAGATCTGGTGAATCAATATGATTCTAAGCAGCTTCCGGGCTTGCCCAGTGGCTTCCCGGCGGTCGATGATTTTTTGAATGGTTTTCAGCCCGGGGATCTTGTCACTCTAGCCGCGCGACCGGCGATGGGCAAAACATCTTTAGCTCTCCAGATTGGACAGCATTTGGGGGCTAGTGATTTTATTGCGCTTGCGTTCAGTCTCGAGATGAATGCCAAGAAATTAGTCCGAAGAATGATCAGCGCTGATAGCGGAATTGAAGGCGACGCATTGGCGCGCGGAACGCTTCAAGATGATGATTGGACTTTGCTTACTGAAGTGGTTGCCGAATTAGGACATTCGAATTTATATATCTGCGATGCGACTGAAGCGACTGTTGCTGATATCAGCTCCAAAGCGAAGCGGCTCAAAGCCAGGCTTGGCAAGCTGGATATGTTGATTGTCGATTACATCCAATTGATGAAAGGTAGCAGCCAATATCAGAAAGGTGATCCGAATAGAACGCAGGAAGTGAGCTCCATAACTCGCGGGCTGAAGTTATTGGCGATGCTTTTGAATGTCCCAATCTTGGCACTTTCCCAATTAAGTCGAGCCGTTGAAATGCGGCAGAACAAACGGCCAATGCTGTCAGATCTTCGCGAAAGCGGATCCATCGAACAAGATAGCGATGTGGTGATGTTCATATATCGAGATGATTATTACAACCCTTACACAAGCAATAAAGGCGATGCGGAAATCATCATCGCCAAAAATCGGAATGGTCGGATTGGAACCGCTGTCCTCCGTTTCGATGCAGCTAGAACGCGGTTTCTCAACAAAGAGGCAGTAAAAATTGAAAGTAATTCCAACACAAGATCGAATCGTCATCAAGAAATCCGACATTCTAGAAATGACACCAGGCGGCATTTTTCTACCGGATCAAGGGAAAGAGAAGCCGCAGCAGGGTAAGGTTCTGGCGGTCGGTCCTGGTCGACGGATGGAAGATGGATCGATCCAACCTGTCTTGATCAAAGTCGATCAAGTCGTTCTGTTCCCGAAACATTCAGGAATGGAAGTCAAAGTTAGAGGAATCGATTATTTGATTCTGTCAGAAAGAGAAGTGATGGCAACCTTGGAGGAAGAATAGATGGCACTCCTTGGAATGAAACTATTGATTCAATATTGGGAAGACTTCGGGCGCATGGGTGATTTGAGCGCTCTATTCATCACCACCAAAGAGGATTGGGATGAGGCGCAGGGCTTGAGTGCCTACTATTCCGACATCTTAGGCAAGTATTCTGAAGTTGAAGTTGAGATTGGCGACAAGTGTTTTGAGATCAAGAGCCAAGATCAAGATTTCATTGCCAAGCTTGAGGAATTGTTTCCAAATGGAATTCTTTCAGGATTCGATCCTGTCAGTGATGCACTTGATCAAAAGGGAGAACGGAACGAATGAAATTCAGAGTCACGATGAAGGATCCGGATACTTTTGACGATGCAGTCAAAGAAGCCGCGGAAGAATCGCTGGCCCAAATTGAAGGGCTTGACGAGGATGAGCGCGAAGCCCTGCTAGATGCGCGCATTGCGTCATTCAAAAACAAAGTTGGTCACTGGTTTGAATATGGCGAATATCTGACCGTTGAATTGGATACGGAAGACGGTTCAGCCAAGGTAGTGGAGCCAGAATAATGAATGACTTTGACAAAATCTGTCAGGAAGTTCGCGAAGAAAGAGAGCGCCAGATCAAGAAATGGGGTGACGATGCTCACCCCGAATCTACCCTATTGATCGTAATTGGTGAAGAATTTGGCGAAGCCTGTCAGGCATTCAATGATCGAGATTCAGAGAATTATCGAGTCGAATTAGTTCAACTTGCCGCTTGCTGCATCAAAGCTATTCAGGCATATGACGCAAGACAGAAGAACTTTGAAGAAGCTTTGGAGATGAAAGCATGAGCGACGAAGATCGATTTGAAAGCGGCCCGTTAAGGCACGATTGTTTTTTTGAGCATGACGGACCGAATAAGCTCTGCATCTCATCAGCCTATCGCTACCCGATGGGCAAGTATTACGGCGCTGATAACGAATGCCTGATCTGGGATTCACAGCTTCAGATCTTCGAGAGCAAATGGTATGACCGCCACTTTGGTGGCAATGACGAACGCTGTTTAAAATTCCATGATCGTCTCGTTCGGATCGTCACGCGATTGCTTGGTCATCCGCCAGTTTCAACTTCGATTCGAGGGAAATTGGTCAACGTCAACACCGTGCGTGAGCTGCAAGCCGCGGTCAAAGAGCGCGAGAAGTGGAGAGAAGAAGATCAGCGATATTACGAACACCGGCTCAGACGAATCATCAGCAAGGGTCAGAAGCAGAAAACGCTGTATGCAAGCGAAGTCTTCAACATCGCGAATGAAGCCCTGGAAGGCATCAATAAAACATAATCTACGTTATCGGAGGTGAAGCGTGATGCATTGGGAACCCAGCTACAGCAGAACAGACAGGAAGTTCCCTGTAAGACTCAGGTGTCCTTCGTGTAGAAAGCAACCCTTCAATGGATCGATAAGTGAGCATATTTTTGCGGAATCACTTTACGAAGTCAAAGGCGGCGAGCTAATTGTCTTTGCACACAATTCTGATTTATATCCCGCCGGAACATGTGAAGCGCATTGCGTTTGCGGCTACCGATGGAAGCCCAGAGGCAAAAGAACAATTCTAAGCTTTGAAGTATAGGAGGAAAGACAATGAGCGACACAGACAGAGAGCGTGGACTTTATCACAAATATATAACAGTTGACGGAAAGGTTCATAGACTCAAAGACCCGACCGGAAAACATGAAAACTGCGAGTATTTTGTACTTGACCCAAAGCACGACAAGTTTGCGGTTGCTGGAATGCAAGCGTATGCAAATGCCTGTCGTGAAGAATACCCAGAGCTTGCAGCCGATCTCGACAAGTGGGTAGAGCAGGCGATTCAAGATAGCAATAGAACATAGAAGGAAGCGATGAGCTGTAAAGATCCGGACCATATGGAAATGCCTTGCAAGTGTGATTGCGGCGAATGGTGCGAGCTTGAGGATATGGTCGCACCGCAAGGGCTTGACGAACCTCTTCTGTGCCCCGATTGCATTGCGGCAATACCGCTCTAGTGAAACATAAAGACTCTTATCGGACGTGAGGAATTGACATGAATATTGCAATTGTAGGCAGTCGATCAGATCTACACAAAGACGCGAAGCGATGGGTTAAAACCGTTGTTGGATTGTTCAACAATGATGATTGCTTAGTCAGCGGCAGATCGCCTGGAGGCGGTCCCGATGTTTGGGCGGAAGAAGAAGCTGATGAACGCGGGCTTAATAAGAAGATCTTCCCGATTGAAGGCAAAGGGCTGTCACGAATTGAGTTTACGAAAGCGGCTCATGCACGGAACACGCAAATCGTTCAAAACTCCTATGTTGTAATCGCATTTTGGAACGGTTTCAGCGGCGGAACGGTTGACACCATTCGCAAAGCGAAGAAGCTGGGCAAGCCGGTTTACATCATTCAATCAGAGAAAGAGTTTCAACATCTTTGCCAGCATTGGCCAGATGTTTATCAGGCCATGGCTACAGGAGCTTAATCATGACCGCTTCGAAAAATTTGCCCCAACACGTCGTAACTGATTTCAAAATGATGCAATGCACGAGATGCAATCAGCGCCAAGACATTCCTTCCATGCCTTTGGATATGGTTCTTCCATTTCTAAAATCGTTTGGAAAGCTGCATAAAAATTGTGACGGCAAAGCGCCGGCTGTTGTTGAAATCGAGTATCAACGAAGTTCTGAGTATCGAAAATTAGCTGGCAACTAAATCAATCAAGGATAAATAGAGGAATGCCGGAAACACCATTTCCGCTTCGCGCAGTCTTGCCGATCTGCGTGAACGCGACGCGTTGGCTAAGATCAAAAGAAGATCGAGAAGATGCGATTCAAGACGCATTGGAAGCGATTCTTCAGATAGATTTCACAGGTAAATCTGAAGACAATATTCGCGCTCTAATCTATAAAATCACTACCTTCCGCGCGATCGACATATCGAGACGGCATCAAGTATATGCAAAATATTTCAATCAATACAAGTACGTCGATTCTGTCACTGGCTCAGTTCAAGATAGTAATTGCCCGCATGATTATCAGTGGTTTCCGGAACCTTTGTGCTGGAATAACCGAGACAGAGAAGAAGCTGAAGAATTAGTTTACCGGCGTCAAATAGCGCGGCATTTCTTCAAGGAATTGAAAGATCTCACTCCGAAACAGAATGCAATGATCATGCTTCTGATGATGGGTTGCACCAGGCAGGAAGTGTGCTGGATCATTGGTTACGGATATCAAGTAACTGGCGGCAAGATGCTTGAAGGCGCCCGTAAAAATTTGCTTGATTCAATCAGTCCTCAATTGAGAAAAGAGCTTGAATCTAGCTTCCGAGGTAATGGCAGAAATACACATTATGGATTCAAGCGCAGACAGCGCCGATTTTGGCAGGACAAGAAAGGCGTCTGGAGATATGCCAGACCTGGCAGCCACGCCCATAAAGTTTATGAATCAACTGAAGAAAATAATCCGATCAAGCTAGGACAATTAGTCGAAAAGGAATTGGCAAATGAGAAGAAGGAACGACTTTTACCCAACACCGAGACGAGCAACAGAGTTCTTGCTGGAGCATGTTCCTGAGTTTTCAGACAAAATAATTTGGGAGCCATGCGCCGGACAAGGCGATATCGCCCGAGTTTTTGAGCGAGAGCATAAAGTAATTACTTCGGATATCGATCCAGATATGCCATGTAATTTCTATGCTGACGCTCGATCCGCTAAATTTGATGATTGCTCGCCAAGCTATGTGGCTCCAGGCAATCTGGCAATTGGAACCAATCCACCATTCCTGGTCGCCTTCCCAATTCTGAAAAATTTGTATTCACACAACACGCCATTGGCGCTTCTGCTTCGCATGTCCTTTATGGAGCCAACAGAAGAACGCGGCGATTGGCTTGCGAGTCATCCGCCCGATGGATTGATCGTTTTGCCTAGAATCAGTTTCACCGGTGATGGTAAGACCGATTCAGTTACTTGCGCCTGGCATTGTTGGAATGTCCAGCCGTTCAAGACGATCATTGTCCCGAAGAGCAAGTTCAGGTCCGTATCCGTTGCGGCTTAAACTGATTGAGCTCGGATTCTTAGGGCACGGCTCTTTCATGTTATAGCCTGCGTCCCTGTCATCCCAATTCTGCCAGGTCTTGCAGTATCGGCAGTAATCGTTATTGATCCAAGAATGACCAAGGCTCATGATTTGCCGTTCCCGTTCTTCCCTTTGAAGGAAACGACCAGGACCGCCGGCACGACGCCAACCAGCATCAATGGAATCTGTTTATCAATATCCAAAGTGACATGATTAGCTGCCGCAAAAGTTTGCAGACAGAGCATTAATCCGATCAGGATTGGAACAGACAAGCACATATAGGTAAGCCCTTTGGCTTTGCCTTCAGCCATGATCACAATTGCCTTGGCTTGCGCCTCAGCAATCAATTCGCATTGATCCAAATCGTCTTCAGAATTTGAAAGGGGTAGACTGGGGGTCATGTGTGCTCACCGTTAAGAGATAACCAAGACATCCGCTGAGCAACAAGACCAACGAACCAGATAAAAACCACATTAGATTGGCTTCTAGAACAATCATGCGACCGGCTCCTGATCAGCGGCTTTAGCCAAAGCGGATTCCTGAACTTCTTTAGCCAAAGCTTCCATTCGATGAAGGATATCTTTCAAGATCACAGCGCCGGCTTTGCCGTCTTCGATCAAAAGATCTTTGTGCTTCAGCATTCGTTCAGTGGCGAGCTTCTTCAGCTCATCGACGCTCTCAGCGATGTTTTGATACTCCGGCTTACCATCACCGTCGATATCAGATTTGATCGCCTCAAACGCCTTCAGAAAGCGTTGTAATACGCTGATACCGGTTTTAACTTTGTCTGCTACTTCGCCAGCCTTTTTGAAAATCTTAAACATGATAAAACTCCACTTTGTCGGTTTGTTTTGAAAGGAATAATTTGCGCTCTGCTTCGCGCCGATTTAGGACGCCTTTGATGACCTTGCCGTTGTCGTCCTTACACCAGCGGAGCAATTCATTCGATGCTTCGATAAATCGCCTTTCGTTCAATCGCTTCAAGAAAGTCGAGGTCTTGAATGCTTGGACGCCGATGTTAAAAACGAAACTGACAATTGCGTCATACTGCCGCTGATTCAAAGGAACCCTGACCACCGATCTGATCGACGCTTCACGTGGTTTCACGTCAGAAAGAAACATCTGTTCAGCGAATTCTTCCGTGATCCCGTCTTTGAATTTCTTATCTTCGCCAGGCAATAGAACGTGACCGATCCCAATGGTCGGTTTGCCGGCGGCGCAAATATAGGTTTTGAGTTTGCAGCCTTCCCAATTCTTGATGAAATTGAGGCCTTGATTAGATATAGCCATCGCTACCCCAAATGAGTGCCACTACATTTAGTGTCATCTCAAGGGGTGAGCCAATCAATTAGGTGGAGCTTCCGGAAGGTGCAATAAGCTGTTTTGATTGTTCCGGTAATAATTGAGCGGATTAACATCGCCTTCAATTACAAGCCAGACCACAGCGATCGCTTCGGCGGGCATGTCTTGCCCAGCGATTGGCGTTGGTCCTTGCCAGATATTTGATGAACGATTTGGATAATGACCTGATTCATCCTTTTCAAAGATCAGGAATGTATTAGCTGGCATTTCTCAGAGCCTCTAATTTTTCAGATTGTTTCTGATCAAGCTTCACGACTTTATTGCCGCTGAAATCTTCACCAAATTGATAGAGATGGCAGAGATTTTCATATTCTTGAGTTGATTTGGCGTCCAGCGCTGCCAGCGTTCCAATCGTCTGTTTCTCTGACAATTTCAAATCATGCGGATTTGGAGCATGAATTCGAGCAAAAGCGGCCAGGATAGGAAGATGTTTTTCCAAGCTTCCGATCAATGGATGATTTGGGGTTCCTGTAATCGCCATTGCCGTTCCACTGGTTCCAGCAGTTCCAGCCGCGTTGTTGCCGGTCCCTCCGGTTCCTGCAGTTGTCGTGATACTTCCCGCGCCAGTATTGGAGGGAGAGATTCGGACATAATAGCCACCGCCGCCGCCACCGCCACCTTGCCCAGCGCTTGAGGCTCCGCCGTTTCCGCCGTTTCCGCCGGCTACTGAAGCGGTTCCTGTTTGCGTGATGGAAGTTTGACTAGCCAAAAGAACAGTACCGCCCGCGCCACCGCCGCCAGCTTTACCGCCTGCTCCTGTGTTGGCCGTTCCCGCTTGCCCGGATGCATCAATAGTTCCGCTGGCTCCGATCGTAATTGCTCCGATCGCGCAGACTTTCAGAAGTCCGCCACCATTGCCGCCGGCTGTTGCGTTACCGCCGCCGCCACCGCTTCCAGGCTCTAGCGTGAAGGGTTTGTTGTTGCCGCCGCTGTCGGCTACTGCGCCACCGTCTCCGCCGGTTCCAGCGTTACCGCCACCACCGCCACCACCATTGCCGGCGCCGCGATATCCACCACATGGACCGCTGCCGTTTCTGCCATTTGTTGTTGCGGCTCCGCCATAGTAGCCTTGTCCGCTAATATTGGTGGTTCCGTTGAAATCAGCTGTTGATGTGCAATTAACAACAGTCCCGCTAAGAGGCGCCCAGGTGGTTGAAACCGTTTGCGTAAATGTTGTGCATTCAAGAGATACCGGGGTTGTTTCGGTAACGGCGCCTTTGGTCGTCGCTCCGCCCGAACCGCTTCCGCCAAATCCGCTTGAATTGTCAGATCCCCAAGAGAGCGTCGATCCGCTCATTTTGACGACTTGACCATTCGATCCAGGTGCTAAAAATACGATCTTGTTTCCATCGCCATAAGCAATCGCCTGGTTGGTTGGCGTTCCGGATTTCATCGCGAAATCAGCAGATCCGCCAGCGTCATAAACGTTATAAGCGCGAGTCGCGCCAGGGTTTGACCATGTGATTGTGTAATCGCCAGTCGTTTGATCAAGCGTTAATTGAGTCTGAAGAATCGCACTAGGCAATGTCTTGTTGGTCAGTGATTCCGACAGCGCAAGCGTTGCAAGTGTTGCCGCCGATGAAGGCAGGGTGATTGTGTTGCCTGAACTATTTTGAATATTGGCATTGAATCGAGTCGCACTACCCATGGTTTTTACGCCATTGATAGTTTGAGCGCCTTCGGTCATGACAAAGGAAGCCGCGCCACCAGCATCAGGGATTGTGTAGAGTCTTGCCGCTGCCGGCGCCGTTGCTTGGATCGTTGTATCGTTCGCGCCTAATTCAAAGATCAAGCTAGTCCCAATTGAAGGACTGGTTAAGGTCTTATTGGTCAGGGTTTGACTTGCAGTCAGAAGAACGACATCTGATCCAACATCTAAGGTGACGTTTCCGCCGGCTCCGCCGTCCGTGATGGTCACTCGGTTTGATGTGCCGGTTAAAACACGTTCTGACGTCAAAGAACCGTCAAGGGAAATCGTGACGTAAGAAGACCCCGCCGGCGCTCCGCTTGCCGAAGCTGCCCAGCCAGGGCTGCCAGAAACCATCGTCCAGACAAAACCGTCTGTTCCTTTGGCGATTCTCGTCCAGTTACCAGAGACGCGGGCAAGCGTATCGCCATTGGCTGCCGCCGCTCCTGCGATTCCATCTAGCAAACTATTGGTTCCAGCCTGCGCGCCATTACCGCCGGTACCACCATTGGTTAGACCTAATTGCCCGGTCCAGCCAATATCGAAAAATCCATTTGGGCCGCCATCAGTTAAGGTGATGTTTCCGAATTGAGATCTTAGAACCCGCTCGTCGCTAAGCGCCGCGCTGGAAGTGGTTAATAGGAATGGAGCGTTTGAGGGAACGCCGGTGCTACCGCCATTGACGCCATAAACCGGCTGATCTGCTTTTGCCGTTTGACAGAACAGACCAACCGCTAAAGCGAGAAATAGCGCCTTGAAATTTCTATTCATTATGGATCCGGTTTGGCTTTTGGTGCGTTGGTGTAAGCGTTGACTGAACCAGCCGAAGACTGCAGATAGAAGAGCGTTCCTGGTTCTGCCTGGAAGAAATCACTTAGATCGCCGGCAGCAAAAACAAGCGTGTATTTTGTTCCTGTGTAGCCCGGATTGATCCAACGTTGGCTGGCAGGCGAATAGACCCAGAATGTAATTGTGGCCGCCGCCGAAACTTCGACAGTGACCAAGCTTGATTCCCCGACTTTGCCATGAGCTGTCAGAAGAGCTTGATTGATACTGCCGTTGGTTGGCGCTGCCGTTGGCAATGCGCCGGTTCCAATCTGCCTGGTCGGCGTTGGCGCGGCTGTATATACTGGTTGTGGTTGTTGTGCCATTACTGCCTCCATCCCCCTACTACGAGTATTGACTGGATTCCGACCAAATCAATATGTTCACCACTGCCGGTACCAGTCATGCGCAGGGCCCAGAATCTTCCCGATCCTTTTGATTCGAAATTGATAAGTTTTGGATATGTCGTGGTTGAGCCAGACGGCCATGTACCAAGTTTTGTGATTGATTCAGCAACCTGATTGATCGGCATAGTCGACATGAGTTTGAATCGAGATTGACCATTGCTCAATGTTTCGACAACGTAAGCGCTACAAGTGAACTTTTGATCTCCGCCTTCTGTCAGGATGATGAATCGTCTAGCTGAAGCGCTTTGTGCTGGGCTGTTGCTTGGTATGAAGGGGCTGAGATATTCCCACGTTATTACAGTCCCATCATATGTATCGCCCGAATAGTCAACGAATAGATAGCCGGATGAATTCCCGTGGTACATGGTCCCATTGAGTTCAAAGCCGCATGTCGCTGTCGTGTCCTTCGTGCTGAAAACAACGTCAGGAGATGATTCATTGGGATTGCTTGGATTCCGCGTGCTGTAATTCAGAATCACGCAAGAATTATTTGTTGTTGAATTATCTCGAGGAAAGAACCAATGAACTTCCTGTGTATCCGGATGGTGGACAGCAAAAGGCGCGGCCGCTGCCGCCTTATTCCTTCTGTTGAAAACATCCTGAATCGAGTAACTTTCAGGAACGCTCGTCATTGAAGACGAGAAATAAACGTTGGAGAACTTCCGGATTCCATCAGTCGCTAGAAAGTAAATATCATTACCTAATTGAATCCATGTCCTGTTGTTCACTACTCCGAACGATCTGGTTAATTCGCGAAGCGTGAAGTCATCAGGGCTAGATCCGGTCAACATTGCCATGCCGTTGGTACAGCCAATGATCAGCGCCATTGAATTGGCTTCATTGCTTAATCGGACCGTGCGCAGTCCTGTGATCAATCCCAGTGATGTGGGAATGACAATAGCGCCGGCGTCAGTGGCAACTGCCGGGACTGACGTCGTGTAGCTACCGGGCGCGCCATAATCGGACAAAACTAGAACTTGCGGATTTGTTGGCATTCCAGCAAAAACCGCTCTGTTGTTGAAGACTTCGACAAATGGCGGATTGATATATGTGACGCCACCAATTGACGGGTTCCAGCCGCCTAAATTTGATAGGGCGCGCCCAACAATGCCATCCCACTTCTGAGGCTTGCCGGAATCTTGCGCAACAATAAATAGTTGAGGACCGAACGATCGCATACAAGCGACGTTGGTATTGCCTACGGTTCCAAGCAGTGTCTCTGCATGAGTTGTTAAATCGTAGGTAAATAGACTTGTGCCGACTTGAAAAACGGGGATTGTTCCGCCGTGATTGCCGATTTCAATAAAGGAAGTGCCCATATTGAAAGGAATTGCGCGTTCTTTGGTGAACCCAGTTCCGCGAGAAGACCAAATGCCGCGCTTTAGCATCTGCAGATTGTGAAGTACTCTGGCTGAACTAGCTTCCCTGAGAATATCGGCTGAATTGGTAAGCAGACCTTTATCCGGCGCCATTACATCAGGCTTCAAGCTTCGCCCTTGCTGTGACAGTTCTGTCATTGATGCGGGCGGCGGCGCCTGTTGCGGCGCTGTTTGTGCGTCGGCAGCCATTGGCATGATCGCCAACAGGCAAGTTTGAACTAAAGCAACAAGACCCTTAGAGAGTCGGGCTGTAAGCACTTCTAGAACCCCCTTTGCGAACCCCGCCTAATCTCATTCCGAGATCCACCGAAGGCGGCTTATCGACGGGTCCAAGTGTTAGTTGTCGAACTTGAGTAAAAAGCGGCTCGAGGAAGACGGCGATCTGCTCCATCTTTCCTTCAGAAAGAACCATCTCGACCCAAAGTTGAGCGTAGTCCCAAAGCAAGTCTTCAAATTTTTGCGGCCACTGAATAACGTCGTTGTATGCAGACAGAACGACCGGATCTAAATAGCCTTCATACTGGATCGCAATCGTCGCATTAGGCGGCGGGCTGAATCCAATCTTGTCGACGCCACTTCCATCAGGAGGATAATCAAACCAGAAATTTGGAATCCCTTTGACTGATTCACCTTCGGGGAACCAGGTGATCCAAGTGTCATAAGGGATATATTCAATTCTTCCGCCCTTGCCGGCGGATGTCCTAAACATCGAATCCTCAACCATATTTTCCAAGCTGGTCGTTGTGTCGACGCTATAGGAATTCGATGCAGCGCTTGTATTGAATGTATATTTCCGCTTCATAAAGCGGCCGCGGATCGATCGCACTAAGCCGCGATTTGCTTTATCGACAAACAATTTTGTCTGAAGCTGAACCTTAGTTAGAGGACCATTTGTGAAAGTTGAAGAATCAGGAATAGGATCCTGACCGGCTTGGTTCAAGATCCTATTCACAGTATCCATGTATGTGGAGTTTGCCACAGACTAATCCTTACGAATCAGTTACTTCGTATTCAACAGTTGCAAACAAGTTGATCAAATCAACAGTTTGAACACCCGCGGCATATCTCAAGTGCGCGCCTTGTGTAGCGGTCAATTGAAGATCGGAAGCCGTGGTGGTTAAAGCCATTGGCGTTCCGGTGTTTGCCACAAGAGAGTTGCAGTTATAAGAGGCAGCGCTAAGCATGGTATTACCAGCGGCGCTAGCCTTCTTGGCTGTGAATACGTCCGTTCCAACAGTAGGCGGCGTGTCAGTGATGAGCGAAATACCGGTTACGGTACAAGCAACACCAGGGAAAAACCAGCCTGAATAGTTGGTACTATCCGCGGCGGCACCGGTGATCGGAGCCAGCGGAATTGTCATTCTCTGCCGTCTTACTGAAGCGTTGATATTCGATTTAGCAAGCGGGGTGGAGAAGGTGGCGACACCCGCCACTGCCAGAGTTCCTGACAGTGACAGGTTGTCCATATTTGATTGTTCAGCAGGCATTGTTACTCACTCCTATGATTAAGCAGTGGTACCAGTAGAAGCCCACAAACCGCGCCAGTCCGAGCATCCAGCGGAGCAGCGGAAGTACAGGCGATAGAGCCAGTCTCCAGAAGCTTCCTCTTGGATCAGCTTGCGTTCTGGTTTGACGCGCCAGAAGAATTTATTCCTTGCCATGTCAGGATCACGAAGGAACCACATGGAATCGGAGTAGTTCGGCGCTTCAGCCAAGAAGTCGAGAACAACAATGTCCTTGATCTGACGACCGGTATAGTTGTCATCGTTGTTAGTCGTTCCAGGCTTTTGATCGCTGCCTTTTTGAACATAGGCTTCATCTTCGAGATCCGGACCAACTAACAATTGAGTCAGGTAGTACGGAGCCAAAGAACCATGTTCGTCAAGGGTCTTGCGACCGTCAGCGCGGGCAGCGCGGATATTGGTAGAACCAAGTCTTCCGGTTCCTGCGTTGCTGTCAGTCGTCGGGCGACCGGGCAGCGGGTTAGACAGGTTGTGCGTACCGAATACGGCAGCGCCATCAGGCGACAATTCCGATCCGATCAAGCCGTTATAGAAGAACGCGGCGCCAATTCTTTCAACAGTTCTAAAACCAGCAATAGCCAATTTTGCAACTGCGTCAGTGATCTTGCCGTATTTGATATCATCGAGTGCCTCTCTAGTGATCTTGACCTCGCCCTTATAAATGGCGTGGGTGTATCTCTTAGAGCGGACATTCTCGATTTCAACGCGTTCAAAAACGCTGCCTTCAGTGGCTACCGGAATTTCGTCCGGACCCTGGATCTGAAGCTCGTCTTCATAGGCGTCGAAGCTGGTTTCAACATCGAATACCCGTGAATACTGATCTTGTCTTTTCTTCCAACTTGCTTCGAAGACGTCATGAAGAGTGGACTTCAAAGCTGGCGGAAAATCTGTAGTTTTTACGGTCATTTCCTCTCACTCCTTAAGTGATCTTGGAAACGACTCCCCCTAGTTCGTCATCAGTACCCTACGGGTTAAAACTGACGTAAGCTGTTTTCTTGGAAAGATCCACATCAAAGATGCTGATGTTTCCTGATACCGCTTCGCCTTGGACGTTGCTCAAATTGGCTGATCCAGTTCCTGAGAATTGGACAGCTTCATGACCAGGACCAAAAGCAGTTGCTCTGACGGTATGACCGACAGTAGGCGCAGTGGTGAACGGCTCAGCAACAGTGATCGTAACTACACCGCCTGAATAGGTGTTTGCAGTAATGAATCTTTGTTGGTTGAGTTCCGGAATATATACAACACCGCCAACCATGTCGGAATCAGTTCCGGTCAGGGCTGCTTTGACAGTGGTGGTACTTGCGTTTGATTGGCAAGCAACACCGTTCAAGGTGGGAGTCAAGCCGACTTTGAAAACGGCCAGACCTTTAGCGGTACTTTTTACTTTGATTTTCTTGATTTCGGTCGCGCCGCAAGTATAAGTTTCTTCGGCTACATAGCGGGCTTTATCGGTTTTAGCGTTAACACCAACTACTTTTCCGTTGACATACTCCAGAGCATCGCCACGAGTGATCGTGACTCCGTTTTGCATCTGCATGTCTCTGAGGGGATCAGAGATTCCAGACAATCCTTTGGCATATTCAAAACCAGGCATTATCTTCTCCTATTAACTTGCCAGCTCTAGAGCTCGCTTCATTGCCTTCTTCTCGTCCCCCGTGTGTTTCAGTACGGTGTGATAGAGTTGCTTCTGTCCCTTACTGAAATCATCAAAATTTGCTTTTGCTTCCGCCGGCTGAACCTTGCTGCTTTGCAGATTCAATGACGGTTTTGGTTTAGACAAGCCGTTACCAGCCAACCAGGCGTCAACCACTTTCGCGGCTCCCTGAGCGACTTTCCTGGCGTCCGGATGTCTTCCCGATCGGATTTGATGTCTGACTGATGCGAATTCAGGATCAGTGCTGATCACTTCATTCAACTGAGCCAAGAGATCTGATCTCAGTCCCTGGCCAGCATTTGCGAGGACTGGAATATTCGCTGAATATTTCTCAAGTTCCATCGCGCCGATTTGCCAGCATTCATCGTTGAATCGATCCATAGCAGCCTTTTGCTGGTGAGCATTCATAATCTCCTGCTCGTCAGCGCGTTCGGCTTCTCTCAATTTCAAGATTCGTTTGATCGCAAGCGGAGGAACGCCTTCATCCAGCATTTCCTTAATAGCGATCTGAACTTTGCTAGGCTGTTGCACGCCTTGGGCGTTAGATTCAGCTTTGATCTGTCCGTAAATTTCTGCACCGATTTGACGCGCCATAGCCAGCGTGTCTTTAGGTTGCTCAACTTGTTTTTCTTCTTTTTCCGGTTCCTGGTCAACGACTTCTTCAATGTCGTCTTCCATCGGTTCAATTAGTTCTACTGGCATTCGTTCCCTACCTATTCGCTTAGAGAACGACTCTTTCCCCTAGTCGCCGTTATTCGTCAAAGTCATGCGGATTCGGAGCCTTCATTGCCTCAGATTCGATGTGATCGATTAGCTGATTGAATCCATCCCTAAGTATTGAGAAAGTTAAATAGCCAATCAATAAATTGAGTTTCAGTGGTGGCGCTGCAGCATAACGACTCAAGCAAAAGCCGGTCGCTCGCTTCACTGCCGCCCATTCGGGCGAGTTAACCAATCGAGCCAAAAGAACTTGTTCCTTCTGCTCCGAAGTCATCATTCGTTTAGCGCTAGTCGGTGTATAGCGCTTGAACATATTTAGATTTTTCATGCTGCCTGTTGGGCTCCCATCATTTCAGGTGGTACCGCCCCTGGTGGCGGTCCTTCTTGTGGTGATGGTACCGCGGGCTGACCTGTCAACTGGGCAATTCGTTTCTGAATTTCTTGCTCGATCATCATCTGAACATTTGGATCGTTCATGATTAGCTGCATTGGATCAGCTTTGTATTGCTCCAAATTCTTGACGCCCAAGCGGCCCAGCAATTTGAATACAAGATCCTGAAGGACAGGGCGCAAGGTCGGAAGCTGTTCAAGCGCGTTGCCGGTCGTGATGATTTGCAGAGCGTTCTGCAGTTCTTCAATTTCCTTGGCTTTATTCATTTGTCCATGGAATCCGGTACAAATAACGCGGCGGTCGCGATCCAGATCCATCTTTTGAACTGAACCCAATCGTCCATCGCCATCGGCTGATTTCTCAAACGTGTTGATATCATCAACCCACAGGCGGGCAGCTTCATAGATGTCTTGAAATAGCGGCTCAACTGATCTGGTCGTGATTTTTTCCAAGAGGTTATCTCTCATCACAGATCCGGTCGTTGACTGCGTGTTGATTTCAGTTGCGGTTTTTGCAGTCTTGATCGACTTGGTTGGATCTTGAGCGGCAGCGCCGTAGGCTTGGAATTGACCAACGATCTTTTGACCATACCATTGTTCAGCCTGCATACCTAACTGAACCGTTCCGATTGGAGCTGGCACAGGGGCAATGAAATTAGTTCCAATAGCCGGCTTATAGTTGATCACATTGATTGATCCGGGCGCCATTTTTAGCTTTGCATCGTCCTGCAGCACGCCACCAATGACGGTGTATGCCGGGAAAACGGAAGCCAATTGAGCGTTCAGACCGAGCGCCGCGACTACGTTTTTCTGTTCATACGCGGAAAGGGATTTCTCAACTGCGCCAATTCCATAAGCACCAGAAAGCCAATCCACGTAAGAGTCAATATATAATCCCCTACTTCCAGTACGCTGGCCGCCAAGCTGACTGTTGGGGTTGTCTTCGACTCGAATGAGTTTGAATTGCTCTTGGCTGTTGCTGAGTGCCAGGTAAAAATAGGTGTCGACATACTTATGGCTGTCACCGTCAAATTTCCTCACTGGTTGGTGAAAAACGTAAACAGGAACAAGCTTCTTTGAACTATTGCCAGCGGCAATCGGATTCAATCCAAGTTCAGTTACCAGTTCAAGGCGTTCTGATTCTTGTCCATAGATTTGTTCAAGCGACATTGGTTCAATGCCGTCTGTATTCGAATAACGTTTCTCGCCGTTCTCGTCTTCGGCGTGTTCGATTTCTTCTGGCGTCAAATAGAGACGCTGAATGATTGCCGTTTTGTGTTCATTGGAAAGATCAGCGGCAGGATCCAAAAACAAGTCGTACATATCGACCGGCTGGATAACAGGACCGTTGAAGGTCTTAACCGGGAATTTATACTTCTTATATGTTTTGGTGATGTCTTCGAGCGGATCTAATTCAACACCTTCTTCCAACAGTCGGCGCAAAGTTTCAGTTGGCGGGAATTGCTTGTGATCTTCAATCGTGCGCCACGTCCAGCGGATAGCCGACGTTCCATAGATAAGCATCTGTTTGATGTGCCGCGCATACTGACCGCGGGTGTCAGCTTGCCGGTGATACATCATCAGAAGATCTCTGATGTCATTCAACAGGCCTTGATCTTCTTCGTATTGGCTGAGCAGTTCTAGATAAGATTGGTCGCGAGGGAAGAGCGCCAAGGATAGCGCGTCGCCCGCATAGTTAACGGAATCCCAAATATCCGTTTCACCCAGATCGGATCCGTTTGCCCAATCCATACCTTCATTGTCTGGCAATTGCCGGCGACAGAAATAAGCTCGCGCGCAAGCGGGCCAAATATTTGTTCTTAGATCTAGGCTGGCTTCTTCGAAGTACTTATATTGGTTGTATAGCTGTTGTGCCGGTTCCTTCCAGTAATCGGAGGTTACCGGGGGAATGTTGGATTGGATAAATCGAAGTTTCTCAAACAATTCTTTGGCGCCTCATTTGACCGGGCCAACGAATGACATTCTTCTCAATCTCAACTTTCTTGCTACCTTGTTTGTTGGTACCAAGACCGAGTTTGTATAGGATTCCCATACCAAGACAGTCAACCGCATCTTCCCAAGGGTGTTCTTCATCGACAATTTCCGAAACACGTTTCGTGTGCTTGTCTACCTTGTATCGGTAGCCTTCGAGCATTGCCCTATCAAGCGTGGGGCATCGCTCATGGTCAATCAATAAACCGGGTGTATTGGTTCTGGCGTTCAGCTCTCTGAGCTTGTTGTGAATCGCTGTGATTCTTGATTTGACCTTCAAATCAGATCGCATTCCGTCCATGAATGACACATCAATATCAATGTCATATTCATCACGTAGCGTTTCAAACTCGGGCGATTCTTGCAGCGAGTTAGTGATTCTGGATCCAGCAGGGTCGCCACAGTCCAGGAAATTGAAACGCCTGAAGCGTTCATTGCTGACTCTCAAAACTTCTTGCGCTACATCGTGTAGATTGGCGTCTGTAATGCAGACTTCATCAAGGCAAAGAATCCGGCGGTCTTTATCGACCTGGCAAAAGAGAACATAGAATGTCTTAACTCCAGGATCCCAAACCCGAATGATCGGGGATCTTTCATCCGGAATTAGTTTCATTCTGTGCCAATTGGCTACATAGTCCGGGAATACAAGTCCTTTGGTCGAATGCGCATAGTTCAGATCGAATTCTGAAGCGATGTCATCGGCTGAGAATGTTCCTGAATTGCACTGCTCGCGGTACCAAGGGCTAGTCGGTTTACCTGCGTGATCCATCGACATTCCAGCCGCTTTGATCGGGTGCTGCGTCCAATGCAGTGTTTTGATCAGTGGTGTAACGTCGTCTTCGCCTCGAGCCATCCGGGCGAACTTGTTATATGGTCCTTTCGGAGTTGATACGAAAATCAGGACAGATGAAGATCCGCCGGCTGATTTTGCTGCAGCGTCGTCATACGGCCAACTGGCAAATTCGTCCAGGACAATGAAAAGTTTTCTGTCCCCCCGTCCGAAGTCGACGCAACTGGCTTCAGCGGTAATCGCGCCACCGTTGGGGTTCTTGATCAGGTTGTGACCCATATCTTCTTTCTGGTCAAATCCGATCGGCCACATCCATTCAGGAAGTCGGCGGATGATGAATCTTGCTTTTTCCAGCAAGGTTTTCATGTCGCCCAATTTGTCGGCTAATTCAGCTTTTCTTGATCCAAATAGAGATGATCTGTTGTGGAATAGCCAGTACCAGACAGCGACGGCGATTAACGTCCAGCTAACCCCCATGTCCCGGGATTTCTCAATCAATAGGGTTTTCTTCTTGATCGTGCCGAGAGTTTCAGCGACGTTATCAACCACCCATTGAATGAATTCGGTCTGGAAGTCGTATCTTAAGAATGGGATTTCTTGGACATCGGCGCGCGGCTCTTCAATCCAACACCAGTTATCTAACCAGTGAAAAATATCTTCGCGGCAAAGTACGAGCTCCGCGGCGCGCTCTTCCAGCGAATAAGCACAGCGAACAGTTAGTTCTGCCCGGTCTTTGATTGCTCTATCTTGTCTATTCTGTTCCCATTGGATTGCTTCAACGGCGGCTTCTTGAGCCACCATTTCTAGAATCTGCTCAGGAGACAGCGAAGCATTTGGAGAATTCAAGTTTTAGCGCGGCCTCTGACTCGTCGAGGTCAGGCCACCACTGACCAGCTTTCAATCCTTTTTCAACTTTGAGCATCGTCACACAGCGTCCTGGCGTATGAATGCTCTGATAGTTCAGATCAATGACCTGATCCTTCACGACATTCAAAACGAGGGCTGGGCTGACTTCTCTACCCCTAATGAAATAAACCGTCATCCCCTTGCGCGGTTTGATTTCAGCGCCAACTAGCGACAGGCTTTCTTGCCCGCCTTCGGCTTCATCCCGAACATTGCCTTGTTTGACATTTTCTTGGCTATTGGGTCGATTTGCATCGGCGCTTGTTTCGGCGCCTTCTTCTTTGATTTCATTTGATTTGCCTTTGGGCATGGAAATAGATCCCCTGGAAATATTTCCTAGCTTCGCTTAGGCAATTGAGCCAAGCAATTATCGACGCGTTGCAAGCTGCCGCATCAGAGGATCGTGATAGCCCAATTGGTCGGCTGGTACACGCTGGCGGCGATCTTGTCTGACCTTCTGTTCAAGGACACCATTTTGATTTTGATATACGCCAGACATCTCACCAGGTAGTACCGCATTTAATACCGGATTGAAATTATTCATTCCAAGTCTATTGAGCGGAACGCCTTCTTCTTTCGGATGATATGGGCGATTCTCGCCGTCTCGATAATAGGTGATATCAGTCTGACCGGTTACCGCCGGCGTGAGCTGCTTCCATAGGCGAGTGGTTTCACCGGTTGGAATATTGCCTGGCAATCGATTCAAAACAATTTGAGTCAAACCACCGATGAACTTTTGAAGCTTGCTGGCGATCTGTGAGCGCTCGCCTTGGGTTCGTGGACTGGTCATCCCTTCAAAAACACCACCAGGAACAGCAGCCAGTTTGGTGTATGCGCCGTATAGTTCAGCGACATCTTCAGCCATGCCATACGCTGTTGTCCATGCGGGGTTGGTTGTCGTCATGCCAATCGGGTTAACTCCCCATTGCAGCTTTTTGCTGGCGTTCTGACCACTAATCATTGAATATGGATTGTATCGATCAAGCGCTCCAGCAACTTGGAAGTAGCTGTTTGGATCAACGTTTTCCCAAACCTTCTTAAGTTCGATTGGAAGAACGGCGGAGCCGCCAAAGAAAGCCATCATTCCAAGCATTGTTGCCAGCTTTCCATACTCACCATTTTTTGCGTACGTAAACGCAAGGCGCGAAATTCTGGCCGGCTGTTTGACGAAAACACCCAATGAGCTTGAGAATTTTTGACGGCTTAACCAATCGGTATTGACTCGATATGGATCTACTCCAAGAGTCCGGCTCAGGGTTTCAACCATGTGAACGCCTGCGTCCATCGACAAACTAGGATCTAGATTCCCCTGGAATAGCTCCTTAACAAACTGCTTTGAATCGCCTTTGAATCCAGCTTGATTCATTCTGGCGGCGTTATCTTCCGCATATTGAATCAGCGATCCAAGAGCGACGCGATTGGCATTGACTCGATCAGATGGAAAATCATGTTCGAATAGAGCTTTACTGGTCGCGTTCTTGGCTGCCAGATTTGTTTGTTCCGCTCGCCATGATCCAACAATATTTGAATCAGCGAATACTTTCTGAATATCTTTGTCGGCGGCCAACCATTGCCAGGCGCGGGCAATCCGCGTGGCTCCCACTCTTCCACCGCCACCAATGAAGCTATCAGTCAGGTTCAATAGATGGTGTTTAGGATTCATGAAGAAATAGAAGTCCATCGCATTGGATAGACCTTTGTGATAAGCATCAACCAAGCCATCTTCGAAGGCGCGGCTGGTTGGGGCTACTGCATCTTTCAGATAACTGAATGCGGCCAGAGCATTTTTGACATTCGGATCAACCTGTGCCAATTGCGCAATTCCAGCGGCTTTCATCTCAGCTTCAAAGCGATTTACTTTCTGTGAAAGGGTCTTCTGATTCAGGAAGTAACCAACCGCGGCATCTCTTTGTTGCTGCGTCATGTCTTCGAATAGCGTTCCCGCTTTACCGCGGAGCGCTTCAGCGCTGGTGACCTGCCTGGATCTCAACAATGCCAGAGATCTAGCTTTGGTAACTTGACCATCCCATTTAGCGCCTTTAGCGCTCTTCGACCAATCAACACCCCAATTCGACATGACAGCCGCGGCGTTGTGCTCCCAGATATTTCGAGCCAAGGTCTTGCCGTTGAGCTTGTTTCCTTTGCTTAACACCTTTTGGGCTGCAGGCGACAGGGTTGACGGATTGATCGTTGCCATGACTTTATCAAGCTGATCGATATGATCAAGTGTGTCTTTGTAGATCGAAGCTGCATGAGCGCCTGACCATTTAGCAAAATTCCTGATCGCTTGCGGTCCAAATCTATGTGCCAAGCTTGCCATGATGAGGGCTCCGCCAACAAGCGTTCCAGATCCAATGATCGGGTTACCTCGATTATCAGTTACGCCGGCGGCCTGCGCTCCTTGATCAAGAGACATCGCGCCGAATCCAGCCAGACCACCGACAAGCTGAGCAGTTCTAGCAATCTTAATTTTGTCGGATGCCATTCGGCTAGTTTGCGGCTTGGCTAGCGCCTGAGCGATTTCATCCTGAAGGCGTTGGAATCCCGCGCGGGCTTGATCAGCCAATGCTTTATATGGCGTGTCGATTCCCATCTTCTCCGCATAGTCGCCAAAGAATTCCTCTTCAGTTTGCGGGACTTTGTTCTTTCCGCCGCGAGGACCAATTTCTTCTTTCTTGGCTTTCTTGAATTGCTCCCAGAGTAGTGGCATTTCTTGCCGCGGATTCTGCGCTTCGACCAATACGTTATAGACTTGACCATCAGGACCGAGAACAGGAATATTGGATTGAAGGCTGGCATTGGGATCGCCTAATTCATCTCTCAATCTTTGTTGAGCCAACAAGATCGCGTCTTCGCCATTCTCACCATTGAACATCGCTCTGACTTGTTTCTGACGTTCTGCAGCGGCTTGAGAAAGTGAATGATATTTTTCAAGCATTGCGATCGCTTCGGCTTCAGTGATTCCTTCCGGAACAACAGCCTTTGGCATTTTGTTGATCGAAGCTTCATCCAGCGTCGCTCTGATTCCACCACCCTTGCGGTTGGTTTCAATATATGCGGGCAATTCTTGATCGATTTGTGCCTTGACTCGATACTTAAGGTCTTCGCCGGCTTTATTTAGTTCACGCTGTCCAGGAACACGGGTCAGCTTAAACGGTCCTAGCTTGGCTTCGCCGTTAGCTCCGAATCGATCAATCAAGACTTCATTGATCTGATTCAATTGGTCAGAATGATAGGCGTTCTCAGCTTTCGCTTTGGCATATTCCATCTTGAGCGCGCGAAGCTCGGGCGGTAAAACATTGTCAGAGAATGTCTCAATTCCCGGAGCCATGCCGACCCGATCACGACCAAGAATCTGTTTGCCGTTTTCGTCGACTTGCAGGATTCCGCGGCGCTCGCCTTGAACGCCTGCCATTGCATCCTCTAGAGGCATAGCCACTTTTGGCTTGCCGGGCGGCGTGAAATCCATAGGCGGCTCAACAGGAACCAATCCTTCTTGAGCTTTATTCAGCGGCATTGATACGCGCGGCTTTTCAGTTGGTAAAACTTCTGGTACTACGGCTGGTTCAGCCGCTTTCCCTTGGAGTTGATCAAGCGCCGCCACATCTTCAGGATCAAGGGCTGCACGATCGATCATGCCAATGTTTTCCATTTCATTGGCGTTCATCGGTCCTTCACGCGGAAGGATTTGACCGGAAACCTCTTGATTAACCTGTGCCGCCGGCGTTTGTTTTCTTGGAACCTTGTTCCATAGCTTCTCAAATGCAGCGCCCGCGCCATGAGCCGCGGCGCCAAGTCCACCGCCAAGAGCTGCGCCTAATCCGGCAGAAGCTAAAGTTTCAATTGGATCGATATTTCGATTCTCTTTGACTTGAGAACCGACAGACATGACGCCACCAATAGCGCCACCAGTGGCGGCGAGATCCGCGATCTGCGCTCCTTTGCTTCCGGCTTGAACCGCCTTAGACCATTTGGCGGCAGCCGGGAGATATTTCCCGGCCATGCCAACGGTTTTAGCTACGCCACCGCCAGGCAGCGGAGCCAAGAATCCGGCCGTCGTTTTGTAAGAATTGAAGGCTTCGGGAAGAATTTCTTTAGCTTCTCTAGCGGCTGGGAAGTTTTCAATAAATCCAGCCATATCAGACCGCCAGCGCTTCGCTGGATCGATTCCCAATCCCTGTTGGACTAATCCAGCCGGGGTATTAATTACAGCGTCGCCAAGGTCAGCCAAGCCCGCTTCGGCGGCGTAGATTTTAGCCTTGCCGCTCAATGCTTTCTGTGTTCTTGCTGCAGTTCGGGCTGGTTTGAAAAATGCCTCAGTATTAACCCCGTGATCATTCAGAAACCCGGTGAATCCTCCAAGCAGATCGGCGGCGCCTTGCGTCGCCTGTCCTGCCAACATTCGAATAGGATCCGGCGGCGCTGGTGGCGCCACTGGTTGTTCCGATTGATTCCAAAGTGATTCAAAATTGGAATTGGTCGGCTTGTCTTCTGATTGATTCCAGAGTTGAGAGAATGAGGGCATTAATCGATCCTATATCCAAGGCGCCTAGCTTCCGCCATAGCGGCTTTCATATCGTTTGGAAATTTCGCTTTCAACATACGGACTACATCCGGCGTGATTGGTTTGGATCCGGCTGATTGAGCGGCTGGCTTAGTTGGTTGTTTTCCAGGAACCGGCTTCGGAGCTGGCGCTGTTGTGCCACTCTGTTGGTTTCCTCCTGCGACTCTCTGGAAAAATCCTCCAAGCGCGTTGATGATATCCGCGGCTTGATTCTGCTGTGGCGCTGGTTCTTTACCAGGCGCTGCCTTAGTTCCGTATTTATCAACGAATTCAGCGCTTCGCTTTGGCGCTCCATTCTTGTCTACCTCAGCCGCTTTCGATTCAAGATCTGCGCTCATCTTGTCATATGCGATCTGCTCTTTTGCCAAATCGGCTTCATCTTTTTGGATCAATGCCATCATTCGGATATCGTTTGAGGCAGCGGCTTGCGCCTTGCGTTGCTCAAGTTCCATTCCGCGCATTTCCAGCGAAGATTCCCATTTAGAACGATTTGATTCGATCATTGCCCAGCCACGTTGGCTTCTGTCAGCGCCTTCGCTGATCAATCGTTGAAGGTTGCTGGCAGCGGTGGCGGCCTTGCTTTCGGCTACTGTAGCCATACGGGATTTGTACTGTGCGTTACTTTGCGAACTGAATTGATTCGTGTTCGCATTTTGCTGATTGATGATCTTCTGCATATAGTCATTCTGGGTTTTCGCCAGCATGTTCTGATTCTTGATCGTTTGCGGATCATTAGCTGCAATCATGCTGATCAGATCTTTGGTTTGTCCCCACTGATCTGTCATCGACTGGCGTCTCAACTGCCGGCGATCCATGATTTGATTTCTGCGATTGTTTGAATCAGCGGTCATCGCTGCCATGCCGCGACCACCCATCAAGCCACCCATGAGAGGATTGAGGATATCCGCGCGGGCTCTGTCCCAGCCGTCATCGTACTGATCGCGCTGCAGTTGCATGTCATTGTATTGACGGCCGTATTGTTGGCGAGTCAACATTTCATCAAGGATGTTTTGCATCCGACCTTGCATGTGCGGACCGGACATACCGCCTGGATAGGGCATTTGACCGCCGTTGATGTACGGATTTCCAGGCGCCGGCACAGGCGGCTGACCAAATCTTGCAATTGGATCATTCGGATCCGGCATGAATGGCTGACGTTGCGGAACCTGGAAATCATCAAGATTTACCAAGCTTCCGTCATCGGCGCCCATTGGAGCGCCTTGCATCGCTGCCGTTCTATTGGCTCCTTCTTGTTTCTGCCTCAAAAGCTCTTGTTGTTGTCTTTGAACTTCTTCAATTGGAACCAGTAAACCTTGTTCAAGCCAGGCTTCTTTGTCATAGCCTGCCGGCACTTGCCCGCGTCCGCGCGAAGGCATGTAAGAAGGATCGGGCCCTTCTTGCCAGGCTGAATGCATTCCCGCTGGTCTAGGCGGAGGCTCCAAGATTGGTTCTCTTCCTAGAAGTTCATCAGCCGTCGAATACTGGCGTTCATAGTTTCCATTGGTACCAATTGGCAGTCCGTAAATCTGATCAGAAATTCCAACAGGCATTGGCTTAGGACTTGGCAGAGTTCCAAATCCCAAAGTCTTTGGCTCTGGTCGATATTGATCAACCTTTGGAATCAGCGGCGGCGCGAAGAAATCCATTGGTTTAAGAGGGCTTGCATTCGATCTAGTTGAGTACATTAGAATCCGCCTCTTCGATTGAAGTCATTGTTGAAAATGCCCTGTCCGGGCTGATAGTAGGCGCTCGGACTGGCTGAATATCCGTTACCGCTGCCAAGCAAACCGCCATAGATTGCGGCTGAATTCATCGCATTGTTGTAATAAGCTTGGCTGTACGGTCCCATATATCGCGGACTAAAATCAGGCTGCTTCCTGTAATCAACAGTCGAAGGACCACCATAAGGCATCGCCATAGCGCCAAATGTGCTTGATTGCATTCCGGACGATAAACGATTACCGAATCTATCAACTTCATATGGTCCGTTTGGTGTGTTTTGAATATAACCACCGCCAGGACGCGAAGATCTTCCATTGTCGTCAAATCGCGGTCCAGAGTCGCGCGGCTGATCCCACAGCGGGGAAGGATTTGAAAGATTTCCGCTTTGGTTCTGAAATGGATTGGTTGTGCTTCCGCCCCAATTTGGTGTCACGCGCGCGACTGCGCCATGAGCATCACCACCGCGCAGAAGCGGAGATTGATAGCTTCCAAACTGGCTAGCAGATCGTAAATCGCCACCGTTATAAGCTCCACCGAAAGCGCTCACCCGGTTTGGATCGGTTGGCGCGGTCGTAGACATATTCCTGGCGATGCCGCCGGCTACATAATTTCCTTCCGACCCGCTGCCAAAATTACTGTCGACCAATCCGGTCGCTGTCCAAGGTCGCATCAATTGACCTCGATTCTGACCACGAAGACTTTCAGGAAGGGTTGCTTCAACTGCATCCGCTCTAACCTGCCCGCCCATACCAGGAAGGCGCGAAGCTTCATTGGCTTCAGTAAAGAAGTTATCCGTACTGTATTCCGGCAGTGCGAAGATTTGCGGAGTGACGCCGCGATTTGATTGAATATCTTCCCATCGCTTCAAAGAATCTCTGAGCGATTGCATCTCATTAGGATTAGTGATCTTGCCATCACGCCAAGCCTGTTCGCTAGCCGCTACTTTCTGGCGATACAAATCAACTAGCGAATTCGACCCATCAAGCCAATTGATGTAACCGCCACCGGTTACACCGCTTGCGCCAAATTGATATGAGCCGAGAGGGCGCCCACCGGGCGCTGTTCCGAATCCACCGCCAAACATTAGAATCGGCTCCCGAACATTCCGTTAATAACGCCAGCACCGAAACGGCCCAGCGCTCCTAACGGAGATTGGGAAACACCAGATCCAAATTGTGAAAAGATACTTGGACCCTGAGCAACAGGGCCACCGGGATAAGGCTGATTGTAGGTTGGTCGGAATCCTGCCTGGAGCAAACCTAAACCGGCTTGCCCAAATTGCCCGTAGCGCTCCATTCTGCGCTCACGTTCCTGGCGCTGCCTTTCCTCTTCCGCCAAAGCGCCTTCAGTAGTTCCGCTTGCCAGTCCGCCTTCACCGTTGAAATAGCTACTTCTGGCAGCCATCGTTCTGTTGTATGCGCGATCCATCGCGTCTTGCGCTGCATCTTCAGCCATGCGCGCGCCTTCAGCTTGCAGCGCTGCGCTTCTAGCCGCGGCAAACGTGCTATTCCCCATACCATTGGCGCCGAATTTGACCGTTAAATCAGCGACTTGAGGATTAACCGTCGAGCGCATCACGTCAGATCGCGCCCGGGCAGCTTCCGCCTGTCCAAGATTGGGTCTTAATTGAAGGTTGCTAGGCAACATCGAGTCACCCAGCAACATCATCATGTATCTTTGCTGTTGGTTTAGGTAAGGGTTGTTACTGACCTGGGGGCCTGGGGCAGTTCCGAACATTTAGCTTCCTCTCCTTGTTCGTTTAGAACCGGAAGCTCCCCTTCATCCTGTTTCTTAATTTCGATTGTTTCGACCGGCGATTCAGTTAGAGCCGGATTCAATTTCTCCATTAGGAGCGTATCCACCCAGCGATTGCCAATCAATCTATTCATTTTTCTGATGCCGACTTTTGTAAATCCAGCCGATTCAAGAGCAACAATCACCTGTCCATTACTGCTCAATGGTTCAGCTTCAATCTTGTGAAAATGCTGCTTCTCAAAGTATTGACTTGAAACGAATTCAACCAGTTCGGTCAAATCTTCGATATCTTCTGAATATAAAAGCCAGCCGCTTAGTCTGCCGTTGAATCCAGCGTGAACCGCGCAGTTGTTTTCATCCGAAAGATATACATCGCCAAGGTGAACCAATTGGAGTTCGACATTTTCGCCTTCCGGATATTCGGCTGCCATCAAGGTCTGAAGACTTCGGCTGATTTTTGATAGCTCTTCTTCGAGCTTGACCATGCGCGCTTCCTGCAATTCTGCAGGCGCTTTCATAACTGAATCTTGACTATATTTCTGTACTTTCATTTGATTGATCTATCTCCACCACGTCCAACGATTCTGATTCTCTCTTATCTTCTGCCACCGTGCGCGGTACCAATTGATTAACCTTCTCTTGGGCAGCCTCGATCGTGAGAACCTTGATTTCCGGCTGCTTATAAGCTGCATCTTCTAGCAAGTGCATATTTCGGCGGGCTGCCACCTGGCGAGCGTCGGCAACTGTTAATTTCCGCGCTGCCTCAATTGCTGCTTCTCGAGTAAATTCACGATTGGCGATTTCCTTCGGATCCAATTTCTTGGCTGATACCATCGCCTTCTGAGCTTTGTCCAATAAGAATCCGACTGAATTGGCTTGACCAATTGTGATTTCACCGGACAGCATTGATCGAAGCGCCCAATCAGCAGTGGCAACAACGTCATGGAGCGTTCTAATAGGCGTCTCAATCAAAGTTAAGGCTGCCTGTTTGGCTTCTTCTGCCTTGTCCTTCAAGGTCGTCTTTTCAGCGATCTTCTTCGGATCATGCGCCTGGCAATACTCCGTCAGAGATCCGTCTTCTTTCTTGAGTCGAGAGCCGCGGCATTTCTCGCCGTTAGCCTTTGGATGTCCACACCACATTTCTGGCGGGACTAGGTAGGCGTCAGGGTTGCCGCGCTTGCGCTTCTTAATGTAAACCATCGAGCGATCTCAATATTTGTTCCCTTGCAATATCTGGATCTTTGCCTACGTATAGACACCAATCAATCAATTGATCAGATTCGATCCAGTCTCTTAGATTCTCTTCTTCCGCGTCGAGCTCCGCCTGGGGCGTCGCTACTCCTGGCTGAAACTTACGGTTCGGAGATTGAGGGGCTTTGATATTTCTAGCGTCTCGATTCGCATGATGAAGCGCGACCAGAAATAGTTTGTGCCAACCATCTTCGATTTTTGCGTTCCTGAAATACTGACCAACAGCGCGATCAGAATAGTTTTGAGTCATTTAATCATTTGATTCCTAAAATGCCACCATATTTGATACCAGTTATGGTAAACTCAAAAATCCTGCAAACGGCTTTTCGGAGGCGTGAAATTTAGCGACCCAACTAAATACAGTCAAAATTTTGTTACTAGATGACCTTCCTATTGATTGGGGAGGTCATTCAGTTTTAAGATTGATTTTGCGGAGTAGAGAAGTGGTCTATCTCGTTGGGCTCATATCCCAAAGATCGTTCGTTCGAATCGAACCTCTCGCAACCATGGATTGTTGGCAGAGAGGTCTAATGCACTCGGTTGCTAACCGGGCGCTCCCGAGAGGGTGCCGAACGTTCGAATCGTTCACAATCCGCCATTTACTCCGAGCTGTAACGGAAACAGAAAGCCGCCCAAAAAGGCGGCTTTCTTGATCTATCGGCAGTGCCCAGCAAGATAGGCAAAAACTATCCCGCCGGCGATAGAACGCCTTCGACCTGAATGATTCCCTTTCTCTGAGGGAGAGCGATCACATTCTTAGCGAAGTCTTCGGTCTTGAGTTTGAATTGGAGTCTTGTTCCATCCCGGAATTTCAGCGCGGGATAAGTGCGACAAACGACGCCTTCAGCCCAGACTTCTTTCCCAGTATTCTTCAGAGCCACAATTGAATTGAAACCTTTCCTGACCATCGGAATGATTTCCTGAAGAGTTAGGAGCCCTTTCAAGACTGGAGCCGTTTCAATTCCAAAGTGCTCCCCAACACCTTCGAGTTGATCTGGTTCCATCCACCAACCATCAGCCTTGTCAATTCGGCAATCAAAGAGAGCGAATCTCTTGGAGTCTGCCAGATCGCCACCGCCATTGATACCAGGTCCGTAACCTTCACCAAAGAGCGTGACTGTCGCCGGCCCAAAAGCCGCCTTCATCTTGTCGACAGTGATTCTTTCTCTGATATGACTGACCAGATCTTTCGGAAGGCTGTCATCTCCGGTCTGCCGGCGGCTGCCTAATGTGATTTGTTCATTAGTTCCGTCCCAATGGACGCGAACATTCTGACCGTGAATCTTTTCGGAAACAACCCAATGGGTGACCAAATCATATTCTCTATGCCTGATCTCCCCGTTTACCTTCTGGGTCTTCTCGTCTCTCTTGAACAGAGAATCAACTTTGGGATATTCAATCATGATTAGTTACCCCAAATGAGCGGCGAGCCGCGATGAATTGAGGCCGGACGATCCATGACGATCGGCTTGGGTGTCATGTACGGCGCGAATTGCTTTTGCAGATCCAATATCGACTGGATAGATATTCCGCCGGTATATTTCGCCGCTTGTCTCTTGTAGGCGTCGCCCAAGACTCTGAGATGACCAACGAATTCTTCATAGCTAATGCTTGGATTGAATCCGAACAATGAGCGCATCTCGCGACCGCGCGCGTGATTGAGTTCTTCGTACTTCTTAGCTTCAGCCCGCAGGGTAGAAACCTGATTTCTAAGATCTGTGTTCTCCGCTCTCAGCGTTGACATGCGCTCATTGACATTAGTCAAAGCATGGCTGGCTCTTTCCCCGTCTTGGGCGCCAACCATTCGACCGATCAATTCAAGTTCTGCCGCCATTTGAACGGCTAAATCTTCATTGAATCCCTTTAGTCTCGGGATTCCTTTTTCATCTATTTCGAGAATATATCTCATTCAATTTCCCCAATAAGTGATACCGCTTATGGTGGCATTCGATTTATTTCGATCAGGAAATTGGATTGATTAATTGATTGGGTTTGGTGGTCTGACAAGATAAAAGAGAACGACTCCCCCGTTCGCCAAGAAAGCCGCTCCCACCAGGGCGGCTTTCAAATTTCTATGATTTAGTAAGCTGCCTCGGGACGGTTCGAACGTCCATTAACGGATTCAAAGTCCGCTGTCCTACCAGTTAGACGACAAGGCAAAATTGCAACAGATTGGATTCGAACCAATGACCGGGGTTAACCAACGACTTTACAGGCCGCGTCCTTGAGCCAGCTTGGATACTGTTGCATAAAGCCAAAAATCAGACTCGAACTGATGTCTCCGGTTTTGCAGACCGGCGCTTGAACCGTCTCAGCTATTTCGGCAAAATTGGAGCCCAATGCCTGGATTCGAACCGGCGACACCAACTTGGAAGGCTGGCATTTTTCCAACTAAACTAATCGGGCAAAGTGGCGGTCCTGGCGGAATTCGAATCCGCGTCTCCGCGGCGACAACGCGGAATCCTGGGCCACTAGACGACAGGACCAAGAAGGGCGGTTATTCCGCCAATTCAAACACGGCAGCTTTATTCTGCCACATCGAAACTTCTTCCAGCTTAGTTACAGCCAGTGATCGGCAGCGACCAGGCGGGAGCAATTGCATTTGGAGATCGTTCAATTCCTTGCACTTCGCGCGAAGCTGAGACAAGACACACAATTGCTTCTCTGATGGTTTGTGATATTCGAAAGGATCTTTAATTTCTGGCATGATTTCTCTCTCAATAAAATTGGTGGACCCTGCATGATTCGAACATGCTCTTACACCTCGAGCGGTGCCGTGCTAACCATTACACTACGAGCCCAAATAGGGAAATCACTGGTTTCAGCAGACCCTCTAATAACTAGCCCCGCTGTATTCAGCGGACGTTTAAGCCTGTCTCGCAAGAGGGGGAAGGATTGTAAGCCTTCCGATTTCCCATGAAGCCACGCTGATCGATTAAAACCAGCCTGGCATGTGATTGATTTATTGTCCCGTCAGACAAAGGGTCCAATCAATTACCTAATCCGGAAGCTAGGGCATTCCCAGTTATCCCACCCGTCGGGGCGCATCCTTCACACTCAATCGACCTATTAATCCCCCAGTGGCTGGGCTTGGAGGAAATCACTGAAAAGCCCGGTCTGCCTCCGGGAAGTTGATTGATCATGTAATTAATCATAGCATAGAATTGGAAAAGTGATACTATCCGTGGTATCATTTTTCTGCAATCAAGAAATCGAAGACATAAATCCTCCTGTCTAAAGGGCTCCGGAAGTAACTCACCCGGGGCTTTTTAGTCAGGATTTTCATCAAAATGATCATCTGTATCAAGGCAATTGCCGGCAGAACCCGGCCACCAGAAATCGTTCTGGGATTCATGAATGATCGGTTCAGGACCGGAACAATGGCGTTCTGGTTCAGATTCTTCGGGAAAGTCCATGTTAGGTCCAGATTGATTCGATATCTTCTTGATAGAGAATTCTGCCGTCTCGATGAACGATCTTTTCAATGAAGACGCGGCGATCCACATGCTTTCCAGCGAATTCATAAACACATTTGGTTTCTTCTTCGTCTTCGAAGACTGACATTCGATTGCAGTCACAGCCCCAATTATGTTCATTCCAGAGGAATTCACTTGATTCATCATCCCAGTCGGCAATGTCATAATCGAGCGTTGCGCGGCGATTGGTGAATGAATCGAAGAAATGGACTGTGTAATAAATCAAGCTTTTAGAAGTTTTTTGACTTTCTGGATGAATTCAAGTTTGTCGGCTGATACTTCTTCTCGATATCCCAGCCGCCGAACAGCCAATTCGAAATCAGCCAATGTTTCCGGGAGCTTGTCTAGATCTTCAAATCCATTGAACCTATCAAATGGGGTTGGACATGAGCAGCCGGAGTCCGACCCCCAGGCTAATTCGTCCGTCGTTTTGCGGCGGAAAACGACAACTTTATCGAATTCATAGCTGAGCCCATAGTCAAGTTCATCGACAATTTCGCAGTCGTAATCTTCAGGGTTGTAATAGATATTACCGTAAGGCATTAAGTCCAAGCCTCTTTCTGAGCAGCGTTCAGAAGAACTGGTTTTGGCTGATCTTCAACAGCTTCAAAGATTTTCTGAATCTGCGCCTTCAAGCGCCGGCGTTTCTCTTTGTTCGGATTGACCATGATGATTCTGGATGATTGACCGCCAAGATTCTTTGATTTTGATTTAGACATTAGACTGATTCTCCATCCAGCGGCTTGATCGCTTGCAAGATATGCAGCGCCAAGGTCATAGTCCCGTCGAGCTCTTGTTGCGAGATTTGATCACTCCAACCCTGAATCGATTGGAGAGTGTCACAGCCAGAGCATGAGCCGTAGCCGACCTTGACGAACCAAAACCGACTAGGCTGATAGCCTTTTTCTGGAATAATGAAAAGCTCAGTTCCTTGATAGTCGCCGTGGTCGATCAAAGTGATTCGCTCGGGATCTAGATTGTAGTCGCCATATTTCCCTTCAGAAGTCACCAATTGAACAACGTCTTTGACGATATCCCCATAGCTGCCCGGGCGCTTTTTTGAATATTTGTCACGGAGGTCAGCTTTTTTAGCGTCCCAGCGTTTAACCAATTCCTGGATCATTACTCGTCAATCTCCATCAATTTCATGCGTTTCTTGATTCGATCCGGCGCCTGCTTCATGAAATCTTCTGCCGTTTTGCGATCAGTGAAGAACTGAGCCGCGATCTGAGTCTGCTCTTTCCTCTCGCAAACAAGCGGGCAAAATGCAGGATATTCAAACGTGTATTTATCAATTGGCACACTGCCACCACTTAAAGTAGTCGTGACAAGCCACCAGACAACAGCGAATTTCATCAGATACAACCCCCGAATGAACAGGGATCGACCGGCTGACTATTCCCCAACTGATGATTGACTTTGTTCCGAAGTTTGCGCGCCAGATCAAGCAATTTCTCAACTGGATAAGTCGGATCAGAAAAGAATGGAATCGTCGCTACTTCCTTCTGTCCATCCTTCAGATATTGAAGCTCGATCGAATAATCAAACACATTCGTCTGAAGCGAGAATTTACCGCCTTCATCAGCAACAGAATTGTTGACATATCTCTCAAGCATCGATTGGAAATAGTGTGAATTAGCGCCCATTAGAATTGACCTCGATGCCATCGATCAAAGTTGCCGTCTTGCGGCGAGCCGCTTCAGGCTCATTGAACTTGTCGACCAATCCTTGGAGACGCTTATTCTCTTTGATCAACGTCAGGAATGGCAAAGCCAACGTACTTTGAAAGCCTTCGTGGAAAGCTTGCTGGGTCGCTATGCGCTCCCAAAGATCAAGGGTGGCTTCGTCGATCATTAGACAGCCGCCTTCGGCGCGTCGATGACTGCCTGAATCATTCCATCAATCGCCTTATAGAGATTGTTGACCAAGACTGATTTAGCCTTGGACCACTCCAAGAGATTTTCACGGCTCATCGAATCAGAAAGCTGATCCATCATTGCAGACAGCTCAACTTGCAACTTCAGGCTGTCCCGAACTTCTTGGAGTCCAGCAACTGCCGCATCATCAGTAACCTTATTATTATCCACTTGCCACCACCACCGGTACTAAATATTTGACACCAGATACAGTACCAGCCCGAACTGCAGCAATCTGATTTTCAATCGATTAAATTAGGGATATATCTATCAGTGGGTATGATCAATACCCCCAATCAGAATTTATTGCAAAATTTGAGTCGATTTTGAAATCAGGAAATCTGGTCGAATCATTGATGAATTCAGACCCCCAATCAAAGTTATGCGCACGCTTGAAGGCACCCTAAAGGGGGCGGACGCTTTCCCCCCTGGGTGGGTATACCCGGTACCTTCCGACCGAGGCAACCGGCAGCCCTGATTAATAAGCCAGCCTGATTAGTACCGAGTCCTTCAATACTTGGTACCCACAACTAACAATTTTGTTGATTAACTGGCCTTGTCTAATTGCCCGCTCCGTATCATATCGACCGACCACTTCGGAACCAGCCTTAATCAATTCAATCCTTGCGGTTCAATGAATCAGTTAAACGATGTGATTCCAATCAGATGATCTCTCTAACTGATCTAATGACTGTTCTAACCTATCCAGCTTCGCTTCTATTCGATTCAATTTCTGATCAGCTTTGATTGATAGGATGAATCGATAAATGATGAATGAGGTCAATAGAACATCGAATGCTGCTATCGCAGGAATGATTAGTTCTATTGGTTTGAGTTACCTTCAGGAAAGAGTGTTTCTAATGGTCGTTAGGAGCTCTGCGTCTTGCAGCGTCTTTAGGTCTTCTTCTCTCAAAGCATCTATTTGCTGTTCAGCGGTATTGAGTCGAGTAAAGATCTCGTTGAGTAGTTCAGCTTGTCGATTGGCGTTTGATCGTCCAACAAATAATTGAAGGTCAGATTTGATCATGTTGAGTTGATCCATTACATAACCAATCTGTTGTTCATGGACTGAGATTGTTTTCTCTGCTGTTCTGACTTTGTTTCCGATTGGTTTCCAATTGAATTCATGGATGTAATGATCTGCTTCGATTGCGTGAATCAGCTTGGTTAGATCGGTGATTTGTTTGTCGAGCTCGTTCACTCGCTGATAGGGATTATGCAGCGCTGTCGCTATCAGGAATAGAATCAGAGGGATGAATATGAAGTCCATTAGAGGTCATTACCTTCAGAGAATGTATTTGGTTGGAAGTCGCATTCAATGACGTTTAGATTCATGGTTGAATCCCAAATAGTTTGAACATCATTGATCAACTGATTGGATATATCTGTTAGATCATCAAGTTTCTCTTTGAGAATTGCTGATTCGACTGTTTGAGCGATTGCATAGATCAAGAAGGCAATTGCGAGAACTGCAGTTGTTTCCATCAGTAGATTCTGAGTCCTTGAATGATTGAGAAGATATACAGATGGTATTGAATGCAATACCAGAGAATTCTATGAATGAAGAAGAGATTTAGACTTCCCATTTGTTTTCAGTGATTTTCTTGACTGGGAATGATTGAGCTCTGATGTGAGCTGGGATTACTGGTGGAATTGGTTCTGGGAGTTTGTCGTCTTCCTGTTGTTGCTGTTCTTCAGTCAATGGCTGTTCAGGGAATTGGACATTCAGATCTGGGAGTTTATCCACAGAGATAGTCGTCGTCGACTGTTTCACCTTTGTCTCTTGATCCTGGTTCCGCTTTCGCGTTAACAGCTTCGTGAAGAACTTGGTAAAGGTAATACGCTTTTTTGTCTTTGGGCGTTTTGTTGCTGAGGTCAATAAAGAGGCTGTCGAGTTTTCTCTGTGCATTGGTTCTGACTTCCTGTGAGTATTTATAGTTCTCTGTCGGCGTTGAAGTCGACGGGTTCTGACGATATGAAGGATAAGAGGGAAACATATATGTATCCTGCAAAGGTGATGAAGGTGAGCGTAGCGAGAGGATAAAAGAGGAGAGGTTCAGACATCTATGCCACCAATAGACAAAACGTCTTGTTTCGGTTGTTTCGGATCTGATTGTATTGTTCAACATGATTTGGAGTCAGATAGAGTTCCCAATAAGATTCTTCCTGGTCAGAGTTCGGGATTTCAGATCTCATCTGTTCAACGGCTTGATCCAATTCAGTTAGATTCAATTTCTCAGATTTCAATGTTTTATATCGAATCCCTGAGTTCGAAGCTAACATGATCTGTTTAGGCTCTAATGAGATTGAGACATACAGATCACATCGATTGAATTTGTCTTCGCCAAATAACATTGCCACCACATCCGATACCACTGATTCGATTAGTGTATTGGATTGAATTCGACTCTAATCAATTTGGTTTGATTAAATGATGAGGATATGTTTTCGATATGGTGTTGGATTTGATACCAGATCAATATCTGATTGAGGGAATTGATTGGGAAATTGATCGATGGTAAAAAAGAAAGCAATTACACCTTTTACATTTCAGCCTGGGAGAGATGCGCGGATACGAGTCATCCGCCATAGCCATTAGCAGCCTACTGAGTCTGTGAGGGTTATGTGTGTGTGTTCTAGGGCTTCACGCAGCAACAGATAAGCTAAACATACCGAAAGAGCGCTATTTTTTTTGTCCGTTTTTAGGTAATCAATAAGAATGTCGAGCCATAGAGTTGGGCTTAGTCATGATCAAAAACGTGAATTGACTGTTCTAAATAGATTGAAGAACAGACCGAATTCGACTGAGTTCAATAAATCCAGGCATTGCGGATTGATTGATAAGAAAGCTTTGTCTGGTACTAAATGTGGTGATTGCCAGATCGATATATCTGGGCGGATGAGTCGCTATGACATCGCCAGGCGGGTAATGCTCTGCCTGCGTTGCGGAGCCAAGAAGATTTAGAGGGCGGCCTGACGCTTCATGTACTCTTTCCATGCTTGTTTAGAGATAAATCGATAATTTATCGCATCGGCTGGTAAGTTCATGTCGGCCAGTTCCATGATCACATCATGGGTAATCATGTAGCAGTCGAAACACAGGTGTTCCCATTTCAACCGACCGGCGTATTGAATGAAATTGGTGGGCTTGGAATTACAGAAAGAGCAATGGGCTTTGCCGGTCTTGAACAGTAGCGTCCCCAGCCAGACCATCTTATAGTGGTAACTCCACTTGATTCTTTTCAGCATTACATCTCCAAAACTAAAACCCCAGTGGCTTCAATGAGGGGCGCCTGGGGTTATATGTTTAGATTGTTGCTTGCTGGGTCGGTCCAATCAATTAAACAGTGATTGATTCATTCACTACCAATTCGAGCGGTGAGCGCCATTGAGCTAATCGATTGGTTGGGTGTAATTGCTGATGAGCGTAACTCGGTTGATTGGCTATAGCTGCTACCAACATTGAAGGCTCCGGCTGATAGTTTCGCATTGCTTGCATGAAATCAATCTGATTGATATAGCCTGGATTCATCTTCAACGGCTCTGGTTCAGTTGTCCACCATTGATCACACATGCAGCAATAGAACCAGTGAGTTGACCACTTCTGCTTCCAAAGCGTGTCCATTTGGCAATACGGGCATTCACCCGCTGCCTTTAGCAAATTCTCAGTACTTTCCGAACAGTCAAGCTTTCTCATTAGTCTTCAGTCAGCCCCTCAAATTGCCATTTTGCCTCTTTCACATATTCTTGAGTCGATCTAATGTCTTTGTGACCAGCGAAGTTCTGAAGAATGAACGCGTCAGTCTTCCGCTCCGCCAGATGAGTCAGCTTTGAATGCCTGAACATGTGTGGATGAAGTGGGAAATTAAGTCCAGCGAGTCTGCCGGCTCGAGCAACTATTTTGAAGATGGCTCTGGCTTGCAGGTTGCCACCAGTTTGAGCCTTGAATACATATCCACGATGATCAGGCAGCCAATTCAATTCTTTGATTTCAAGATCCGATAGCGGATGATAATTCGATTGACCGCCTTTTGATCGAGGAATGTATATTTCTTTCTTGTCGAGATCAATCATTGACCAATGCAATTTGGAGATCTCGCTGGAGCGCAGCGCGTGACGATATGCAATCAACATCATGCAGTAATCACGATGCCCGTATCTGCTCGCCGTCTTCGCTGCCTCGAATACTCGCTCAAGCTCTTCTTTGCTGAGCGCCTTCCGGGTGTGCGGGTTGTTCGGTCCTTTCGGCGGTCTGCCGCCAAATCGCTTCTTCTTGATTGGAACCAATGACATAGCTGTTGTAAATGCGTTCTGTTGCGGAACGATAGATAGAGTCTTTTGATTGATCGGGACTACATTAGACATGTCGATTTTCTCCTGATAATTCGACTGACTCGGATGATTGGTCGATTAATTCGACACTAATGGCTTTGTCTCTGAGCGCGGAGTTCTTTCGCAGCTTCTTGAGCGATTTCTTCCAGCTTGTCTGACAGATAGAAGAGACAAGCAGCCAACCAGGTCGGATACTCTTGTCCTAATTCGTCGTAAGCATCAGCGCGATTGCATACGAAAACGGCCAATTCTCTTCGGCGTGGCGAATTCTTGTCTTGAGCCATCGTCATCATTGTGTCGGTTGACATCTGATGAAACGGGATATCGTCGCGCAAAGGCGCGAGAAGTTCTTTATTTACTTTCATGTGGGTTCTCTCCCTTGTATTATGGTTCTCTAGCGGGTTCTCTCCCGCCCTACCCTGCGTTACCGCGCGGGGTAGCTTTATTGGGTTATTTCTTCTTCTGCAGCTTGGCCATGAATTCCTCCAATTTGGCCACTCGGTCTGCCAGGCTTTCGGTCATTCCAGGCTGCCAGCCTGACGCAATTGCATAATCAATAGCTTCAGCGGCCACACTCGAGACTGACTTTCGAACTTGATTCGAGAAATCCCGCAAAGCGGCGTCTGTTTCTTCACTGATGAATACTTGAATCTTTGGCATATCTCCCTCTGATTGGAATCCATACTCTAGATTCTAGGCTCTAATGCTGGTTCGGTCAAGATGGCAGAAGAATAGATTCGATGGTTCCAAATGCTGATTTGACCGGCTCTAAGTTGAGCTTTGCATAGACGGCAGTGGACCGCTGATCCCTGTGCCCCAATGCTTTGCCAATGACATAGGCTGATTCGCCTTTAATTGCCATGTAAGACCCAACCGTCCGCCGAAGGTCATGAATTCTCAGATTGGAAATCCCAGCCCTTTTCAGAACCCGCGCCCAAGCTCGTTTCGGTTCTTTGAGATGTCCACCATACCGGCCCGGAAAAACAAAAGGTGATGTGCTTACAAGTGCTCGTCGCAACAAAATTGCTTTTACCGCGGGCATGATTGGTAAGACCTGTGAATCATCATTCTTCGAATCGAATCGCCATATATTTAGATCGAGATCTATTTCATCCCATCGCATAGCCTGAACGTTGCCACGACGTGCACCCGTTAACAGGCAGATGTAGAAGAAATCCCGTAACAATTCGGGCTCTTGATTTAGCGAAGCTCGAAATTTCGATAGTTCGCCTGGCATCAAGAATCTTTCACGAGATTTGATCTTGTACCTTTCGACACCAATACACGGGTTCGACTCTATATAGCCGCGTTTTATCCCCCATCCAAATATTGCGGAGAGTTGATTGACGGCTCTTGTTGCAGACGAGCGGCTTGATTGAGCCACATCATCCATCCAATCTTGGATTTCGCGCTTGGTTATAGATTCCACTTCGCGGCCGGTCCATGTTTTTTCATGAGCCTTCCAGAAGTAATGAACGTTTTCGGGACACCTGGTTCTGACTGTCGCGTGACGGTCGTAATACAGCTTATAGAGGTGATCTACATTCATTGCCCACAAAGCCTCCGGAGATACGGATTTTGATCATCATCGACAGTATCCTTTTTGTGACTGGGATTTACCCAAGTGAATACACAGGGAATCCCCCATAAACCCGCGTCAAATCACCCCAAAGGGTGACGGCGCAACCATTCATGGCATTGAAGAGGTCACCGGTTCGACCCCGGTACGCTCCAAATTTTTGGTCTTGCAACGGCGTCGCATTCGGCGCCGTTTTGCTTTTGTAAAACCATCGCCGAAAACTTCCCCCCGGCAAATTTTTGGCGGACAAACAGATAAAATTGCGCTTACCAGTGTTTTAATGTCTAATGACAGCTAGTGGACATTTGCCTGATTTTTACTAAGTGCTTCGGGCACGAGCGAGGTTGAGACTTTGACCGAACGCAACGGCTTCCTGATGAAAGCTATAGGACTTTGCGTGTTGGCTCTGGGTCTGCTTCTTGTCGGCTTTCAAATGATTGGCGACGGATTCGAGTCACTGGAGACGATGTTCGTCAAAGTCGAAACCCCGGTGACATACCGCTTCGACAAGTATTCGCAACTGCTCAAGGAATTTGTCAAAGACAGCAGCGTCGACTATGCAAATTTGAAAAAGTCTCCGTTGCTAAAAGAGAGCATAAAAGAGATCGCCCATATCAGCCCCGCAAAGATGCTGGATGATAAAGAAAGGCTCTGCTACTGGCTCAATGTCTACAACCTCATAGTGATTAAAACGGTCGCAGATCGTTTTCCCATCACAGATCTAAAACAACTCGGCAACGACCCCACACGGCGTAAATTCACTGTTGGTGGGGATAAATACTCGATGCAGACGATCCAATTCGAAAAGGTTCAACCACTATTCAGCGATAACTTTCCGGAAGAAATCTTCTTGATGTGCGGCGGCGCGATGGGACATCCAGCTATATTGGACCATCCGGTCACGCCGGAGCGAATGGACAAAGACATGAAAGAAGCCGCGTACAGATGGGTTTGTGACCCCGGCAATGTGCAGTTCGACAAATATAAAAGCCGCCTGGACATTGGGCCTTTCTTGCAGTGGAACCAGGGTATTTTTGAAAAACGGTTTGGCACACCTGTCGATTTTGTTTTGTCTTTTCTAAACCCCGAAGCACAAGAAACAATAAGCAATGTCACTGTAATTAAGGGTTTTGGACTACCATTCAATTGGACTGTCAACGATTGGGAATTGAAAAAACGAATTGAAAAGGCGCGTCAAGAAAAGGAAAAATTAGCGAATCCGAACTAAACTTCAGTCGCGCATTTCAGATTACGTTATTCAGAAAACAGGAGGCGCAATGCATTTGAAGAGTTCCGGTTGGCGCTACATCGCAGGCGCCGTGGCTGCCGGACTGGTGCTTTCCGTGATTTCACCGAGCCCTGATCTTTGCTGCAAGAAAACAGAAAAAGCGGAATGTGCAGTAAATGTTGGAGCTGCAATAAATGTTGGAGCTGGAGCAAATGCGGCAAGCGCTGCGGACGCCTCCGGTTCTGCCAACATATTTGTTGCCTACCCTCCGGATAACGGCAAGGTGCCTGCCTCTTCCTCATATATTGTCGGGGCGATTGCACCCGGTGCCGGTCTCACCATCAATGGGCAAGAGGCACGAGTTGGTCGTGCCGGATTCTTTGCGCATGTTATTGGTCTGCAACCAGGAGCAAATCGTCTCAACTTGCAATTGCTAGACAGGCCCAGCAGCCAACAGGCACCAGGACGACCATTTGGCCCACCTAAGGTCATCACTGTCAATCGAGAGCTGCCACCACCACCGGTACCTGCCGGTGAGCTAAAAATCTTACCCGATTCGATTTCACCAGCAGTAGAGCGCGGAGTATTGCCGGGCGAATTAGTTGAATTCTCTGTTCGCGCTACGCCTGGTTCAACGGTCTCTATGCAGATAGGTGGGCATGTAGTGCCATTTTACCCCTCCGTAGCATTGAAGCAGCAAATACAACAAAGAAAAATTGCGGCAAGAAAATCGGCGGCAGCCAAAGGAAAGAAGGGCGCCACCGCAAATGGTGCAAGACACAATACCCCTCAAAAATCAGCGACGCACTCGAATGCAGTGTCAACGAAGGCATCGCTAGCGAAAGCATCAGCCGCACAACAGACCGGCGGCTACAATCCTTACACAACAATCGGGATGAGCCCAGTAGACACCTCAGCCAATTCCGGTGTAAACATCGGTCTCGACGCAGCATACGGACAGGTTTACCAGCGCTTGCCCGCAGCTCGCTCAGATCGCTATGTTGGTTTTATAAAAATAAGCGCCCTGGATCAGTTTGAACAAACCAATCCGATATTTATTGCAGAGAAAGACGGAAGAAGCGTAAGCGCAACGTCACCCTACAAAATCACTGTAGTGCGCCAGCCGTTTTTAGTGCAAACGGCACACGACAACACTATTGTCAGAGTAGGTCCTGGCGCCGGACGCATTACGCCCCTAGTGCGTGGCGTTCGCTTGTTAGCTGATGGTTGGCATGGCGACGAACTGCGAATTGTCTACTCTTCAACGAAACACGTTTATATCAGCAAAAACGATATGACCGCCGCAAACCCTGGCTGGTCGCCCTCTAATCCTGGAGCCTCCGGCGCGCTTCCGGCATCTACTGTAAGAACTATAAATACTAAAAAGGATGGTTACGGCGACGCATTGCTTTTACCGATGAGCCAGAGGTTGCCCTACCAGGTCGAGCAATCGGTTCATCCAAATAAACTTACATTGAAGATCTACGGTGCGACTCAAGACACTGACTGGGTTAGCCCCGCGGATACAGACGCCGATGAAATAAGCAAACGGTCGAACCTTGACCTGGTTGACGGAATTTCTTTCCGGCAAGTGCAAGACGGTGTCTTCGAAGTAACCGCGCAGTTGAAGGGGGACCGGCAATGGGGCTACAAGGTCGACTATGAGGGAACGACCCTGCGCCTGCGAGTCAAACACGCACCCAGGCTGGCAGCAGACGGCTCTCTGTCCGGGTTGAAAATTTGCGTGGACCCTGGGCACGGTGGTACCGAAAGTGGTTCTACCGGCTGCAATGGGATGAAAGAAAAGCAGCTCAATCTGGAGATGGCACTTAAGTTCAAAGCCGCGCTCGAGCGTGCCGGAGCCCACGTAATAATGACGCGCACGACCGATTCGGAAACGGTTTCACTGGACGAGCGGGTCAACATAGCGGTCAGAGCTGACGCCGATCTATTAGTTTCGGTCCACAACAACGCGCTGCCGGATGGTCGCGATCCGTGGAAAGAACACGGGACATCCACTTATTGGTACCACCCCCAATCGACGGAGTTGGCGCGCGGGTTGAAAGACTCAGTCATAAGCGCCGTAGGCTTTCCAGACATCGGTTGCCGCTTCCAAAATCTGGCGCTTTGCCGACCGACATCGATGCCCGCGGTGCTAGTTGAAGTGGGTTTTATGATCCATCCGGACGAATTTGCCCAAATGCTGGACCCTGTGGTGCAGGAACGCGTAGCTGAGGGTTTGCTTAAGGGCGTACATAGATACCTTGCGAGGAAGTAAAATCCGTGTTGTGAAGACGGACCCGGTTTTCGGGGCGTCCCGGTCCCGCACGGTTAACTGACTCTAATGACTCGAATCGCGGTAGACGTAGGCAACAGCAGAATATCCAGCGCCGTCATAGACGGTGGCAAGATACTCGATATTTGGCACAACGACACATTGCTGCCGAAAGACGCAGCCGACGCCATTCTCACCGGTGCTCGCGCGCACAAGGCAAAAATAGCGATAGCATCAGTGGTGCCAGAAGCATCGGACATCATCCTCAAGCGCCTGCTGGAGGCGGGAGAAGACGCGGTCCAAGTCACTACCCACAGCCAGCCGCTGATCACCGGCACATACAAGACCCTCGGCACCGACAGAGTCGCCAGCGTGTCTGCCGCCATACATATCTTCGGCAAGGGTCGCGGTGCATTTGTAATCGACTGCGGTACTGCCACCACTTTCACGGCGGCAAGCGCAGAAGGAGAATTCCAGGGAGGCTGGATAACACTTGGTCTCGGACGTACTCTGCGCGCTCTCAACGAGCACACCGACCAGCTTCCGGATTTAACCGGAAAGGTCCGCTCAGTCAATCAGCTTTCACCAGGTCATCGCACCGACGATGCAATATTATCGGGCACATTGCTTGCCCATATCGGCATCATCAAACAATGGATAGCCACGGCTAAAGCGGTACTACCCGGCGAGCACACCACTGTAATCACAGGTGGTTATGCCAACCAAATTGCACCATTTCTAACTGAGATCGAGCACCTGGCTCCGACGCTAACGCTTTTAGGTATTGACCTTATAGCGAAGGCGGAAGCGGTCCGAGCGGATCGAGATTGAAAATACGTTCTAACTCACCTCTGTAATTGAGATTCGTGAGCGCTTCAGGCGAAAACATTTCGTCTTCCCAGTAGCTCGATTCTTTTCCTCTCAATTCCTCAATGCGCTTCTGAAGGTTCGCCGGAAGGCTATCTTCTTGCATCAATGCCGCCATTTCTAGTTTTTACCTTGGGAGTGTTAGTGGTTTAAATACGCTGCTTTCTTTCTTTTTGACCTGTTTTCGTCGGCGGCTTTTTGATTGAACTCGTCAATACGACATACTTCCGCGCACTGTTACAGGAGGTTTGGTTATCGCTCAGAGATCCCTAATTTATACGGTGGACATACCGATAATTTTGTTTTGATTGATCTCGAAAAGCTTCACCTGAAGCCAGTTTAGCCCGTCTATACAAAAAATGAATGCTTGACTTCTTTGCTAGTTCTTTAATTGAACTCAAAGATTTTTTGCATATCCTTTCTAGCTATCATCTATTTCGGAAAGCGGCTTGGTCGCTAGTTTCCACGCTTGACACGACGCCATATATGGTGATGTGTTCCCAATCGAAATACAATTGGGTGATCCTGCCACAGTTGCCGCCCTGCAAAGCTTTTCAGGATCGCTTGCGGGCTTCCGGCGACTTATCGGACGCGATGCTAAGATGAAATCAGTGAAATGCATAGAATAAGTACAGGCAACCTAAGTACAGAATACATATGAATCTCAAGCTCAGATTGGAAAAACTCGCCGACAGCCGCGCCTGGGTGCGGTTGCACTTTGCTGACGGAACCACCGTTATTGGGCGGGTTCTGCGTATCGGGCACGACTATATCGAATTGGAATCGTACGGCGATACTGATAGACCACATTCGCGGGATTATTCCAAGCACTTGATACCAATGAATCTGGTGAAGATGCTGACGATTGAATCTCCGCAATTCGCCGAAGCCGAGCGCCGCCGCCTCGACTATCTAGCCAACAGTGAAAGCGCAGTGCGCGAAGAATTCCCCGAATTGGAAGGCTAGTTCTCCACTAAGAGGCGCGCAATTGGTCGAGAAATACCAACCGGCTGAAGAGAACGGCATCGAATTTGATTTGGATAGCGCTCATGCTGCAAACGAAGCGGCGGAGCCGCAACCAAATACGCCACCAGTCCCTTCCATCCCAGCGACTGGCGAACCAGCAAAACCACGGGGCGCAGTAGAGAAGTTTTTCGCTGACGATGGGCTATTCATGCGCTTTGTGTGGTGGACGCTGCGGACCGTTTTCTCATTTTTGATTCCGCTCGGAATGTTCTACGTATTGCAGAGAAATCCGCAGCTTGTAGATGGTGCGTACAAAATGCTCAAGACAGGGATAGAACCATATCCCGTACTGTTGAAAGGCGGAATGGCTGCAACTATTGCCATCTTGATCGCATCTGTCCCACCGCTGTTTGGCGTCTGGCTCGCGTCAGTCTTATATCGCTTCAAAAGTTTGAAGCCGCTGATCGCTTTTTCAATATGGTTCATCGTGATGTTTTTCTTCACCACGATATTTGTCGTTGCTGCGCGGTACTTCAGAATCATTTGAACACGGGCGGCTCGCCGGCTATGTTCCGAATTGGAAAACTAGTAGTCTTGCTCAAAAACTTTTTTGACGTGTTTTGAAACGGCAACCACGCGCTCTGACGGCATCAAGATTTTCCTTGCGCCGTAGATTGGAACAGGCGACGTCTCCAATGTCCCGTTGACGTCATAGACATCAGGGTTATAGCCGTATGCCAAAGTTCGCTCATTAATTGGAATAGGGACGCCGTCATCATTGTCCTGTCCTTTCCAGAGTTTCAAATGGTGCTCGCAAACAGCAGCAACAATCATCGCGGCACATTGAGGATCGAGCAATGCTCTAATTTCGTAGTCGGCTCCTACGTGATTTTTCCGCTCGAAATACTGCCGCAAGATCGGGAACTCGAGTACGTAGAGCTTTACAGCGTTAATTGAAACCTGCGTATAGCCGAAGGTCTGGCTATTGCTCTTAATCACACCTTTGCGCGCGTTCTTGTCGCGTTCGATATCGATTGGATCGTAGTAGTGAATCTCATTTCCGACAAGCTGTCGCAGCAAACGTGGAGCCCACATATAACGGCTCAAATCTTTGAACATTGCGGCTGCCGTCAAAAATGCCTTCGACTCTACCTTTGTGCACTCAGCCAACTTTTCCGCTTCTTTGCCACGAAAGGGAAAAACATACCCTTCGGTTTTGTCGTAAGGCTTGTTGCCCGCAGTCATAGTGTCGTCAGGGCTCGGCGGTTCATTTGGATCGCGCTTGAAATAGCGCTCTGCTTTGCGCTCCATATACATGATTGAGTAAAGACCTTGCAGGTCTTCAAAATCTTCCGGGCGCGCATCTTTAGAAATCGCTTTTAGACCGCGATTAAAGGTGTCTGAGGGTGATGGCATTTCGTTACTGGGGACAGACGAACCTTCGGACTTACCTTCGTCCGCTTTCTTTTCGGCCTCACCAGACGCACCGGCGCCCGAGCCCGGTTTCCGTCTATCTTTTTTTGGGGATTCCTCGTCGGCCATATTCAGCCCTCACACATTGGTCCAATATGCCCAATTTATGGGTACAGGACTCAAAGTCTCTGAATAGAAGGATACCCGCAAACCCGCACCCATTGCACTATTGAAAACCCTGCGCCGTGCTAATCCTTGATTTTAGGTCGCCGGCGCCGGTTCGCCAAATAACAAAATGTGATTTGATGGGTGAACGGAGGCTTCAGAGTGGAAACGGTCAGCGTTCAAAAGGAAGCTATTCAATTCAATCCGATAACCACGCTTCGAGTTAGTTCTGGCTCTAAGTTTGAGCGACTGCGTATTGTTCCAACCAACATTCCGCAAGAGAAACTCAATTACATTACGAACGGCTCCGAAGTTGTCTGCCTCGATCAAAATTCAGCACCAACCGAAAAGCTTATGCCGTGCGGGATGCGTTATCCTGAACCGATTCGGTGCAAGCCGAACTTTTTCATTCCTATTCTCTACGTTTGCTCATATATCGCACCATTCTTCATTCTGATGGCGGGTTTCCTTAACTGAATGCCTGCTTGCGCCACTCGGGCACTACGTCAAGATGCCGGCGGGGCATTATGTTAAGGTGCCCGCGAGGCACTAATCCAAAGCGCTCAACGCAAACACGAATCAAACTACGCAAAAGCAGTGCGAAACTTCGATCGTTACTTCGCTGCTTCGAGTTTTGCAGCTTCAGCTTTTCTCTTGCGTTCTTCGGCCCAGCCCTCATGGTTCTTTTGAGGAGTACGGGTAATAGCCAGCGCTCCTTTGGGAACGGTCTTGGTTACTACTGTTCCAGCAGCAACGACAGCGCCTTCTTCAAGTGTCACCGGAGCGACGAGAACAGAATTGCTGCCAGTTGAGGCGCCATCACATATGGTGGTAAGCTCTTTTTTCTTGGTGATATGGTCGTAGTTGGCAGTGATTGTTCCTGCACCGATGTTTACGGCCGAACCCAGCGTAGAATCACCGATATAGCTCAAATGCCCAACACTAGTCTTGTTGTTGATGATGCTCTTTTTGATCTCAACAAAGTTTCCAATCTTGACCTGATCGTGCAATACAGCATGCTCTCTCAATTGAGAGAACGGTCCAACCCTGCAGTTCGCGCCGATATCTGAGTTTTGCACGAGCGACTGGGCAACAGTTGAACCGTCGCCGACATGCACAACGCCCTTCATCACAGTGTTCGGTCCGATGGTGCATTTTTGACCGATTTCGATTTCTCCGGTCAAATAGCAGCCCGGCAAAACAACGGTGTCCTTGCCGATTTTGACTTCGGGGGCGATCCACGTTCCTTGCGTATCAACAATAGTGACACCCGACTCTAGCGCCAGGTTATTGATTGTGATGTCGCGCATCAATCGAATCGCTTCGGCAAGTTCCAATCTAGAGTTGATACCAGCGACTTCGCGCCAGTCAGGCACTTTCGCCGATGCAATTTTGTGAGAATTTTTGTGCGCCCAACCGATCACATCGGTGAGGTAATACTCTTTCTGCTGGTTGTCGTTTTTCAACGTCGACAGCGCAGCTTCGACTTGCGGCCACGCAAAGCAGTAGATTGCTGGATTGATTTCTTTGATTGCGCGTTGTGCTTCGGTTGCGTCTTTGTGCTCGACAATGCCGGTCACTTCGCCCGTCTCGTTGCGCGTAATTCGACCGTAGTTTTTCGCATCCTCAACATCAGTGGTGAGAAGAGACACAACAGCCTTGCTCTCGCGATGTGCATCAACCAGAGCCTTCAATGTTGCGCCTGTCAGCAATGGCGTGTCGGCAACCGAGACGACCAATGTGCCGGTAAAGTCTTTCAAGCTTGGTGCCACCTGCATGAGCGCATGGCCAGTGCCGAGCTGAGGCTTCTGCAAATGAGTGGAAACTGGAGTCGCAGATGGATTGTCTTGAATGAATTTCTCGACCTGCTCTGCCTCATGCCCGATGACAATGTGGATATGTTCTGGCTTCAGCTCATCACTGGCAGCCATCAACCGGCCCAAAATCGTTTTGCCAAGCACTTCATGCAAAACCTTTGGCAAGTCCGACTTCATGCGCTTGCCCTGCCCAGCCGCTAGAAGAACGACTCTTGTTCTGTCACCGGAACCATCTTTCATATATACAAACCTGCCTGGAACGCCCAAAACAAGGGCTTATTATACCGATTTGGGGGGATATGCAGTATGAACGTTGTGGCCAAGAATAGAAGTAGAGGCGCCGCACCGGCGTCTTCGACTGCGGCTAATTTAATATTGACGTTGCTGGGTGGAAAGACCTTATGTCTAGTGTTGAAAGGGAAATCGCAGAGCTCGAAGAGCTGCTGCGGCAGGCGGACTTGAAACCAAACCCAAATTTCTTTCAAACTTATTTAGACGACCAAATGGTGCTTATGGTTGACGGCGACATTTGCTCACCCAAAGCATTCATCGTAGACAAGCATCAGCCTAACAAGGCTCAAAAATTCGACCGGGTCGAAGTCACGGACATGAAAATATTAGAGCAGGGCGACACGGCGATAGTTACCGGATATGGCAACTATGAAGGACCGGACGGAAGACTGGCGATGAATTTCATGCGGATCTGGGTCAGAAAAGAAGACGGCTGGAAGATTGTAGCCGGCTCAATGACACACCTGGATGAAGCTCGGGCAGTGCCAAGCAGCAGCCGAGTCACTGCTGAAATATCGATTCACTAGTTTTTAACTAGCGACTAGAAATTCATTACCGCATTCATGCAATTAACCAGCGTTTCAAATTTGGTGAACGCCTGCATCTCGCTCGTAATTTCTTGGCTTTCTTTGCTTTGCACAAACTCTTCATCCACAACACCAAGTTGCGGCGGCGCAAATCCGGGTCCGAAAACAGCGATGCCGTTTTGAACGCGCTCCAGTTGTTGTCCGATCTTTCTGCAGTTGCACACATCGTCAGTTAGCGAGCGCCATTCTTTAGCTTTGCCGGCGATTTCCGGACTGTACTTGTGCAAATCGGACAGCGCCACCATTTCATCTACGGTCGATTCAGCGTTTTCAAATCTGCACAGCGCTTTTTGCGCTTCCAAACGATCTTCACCCGTGAGGGTTAAAAAGCACTCCGCGATTTCCTGCTCGAGGCGACTGGCTTGTCGAGCAGCTTCTGTCCAACCTTTCATTTGGAACATCTGCAAATTGCGCTTGCGCAGTTGAGTAATACGCTTACCGAAGGACTCCATTTCTTGCGCCGTCAGGTGCAAGCCGAACAATGTGAGGTGCATTTGGCTGAACTGACTCATCTCGGAAACCAGCGTGGTGGCTTTGTCGAGATCTTGCGTGTCCATAGCCAGGCGATAACGAATAAAGAGAGGCAAGAGTTTGACGATATTGAGCTTGGCGATGCGACCGCCAGCGAGGGAATCGTCCAAGATTTGGAGTTCGCTGCTGATGATCATAGATAAGCGTGCGATTTCGTCCTTTCTTATCCGAATAAAGCATTCCTTGTATTCGCTGCTCTCGTGAGACTCGAGTCGTTTCAGCTCGCCAAGCAAGGCTACAACCTTGAGCCGTCTGTCCGCTTCCAGACGATTCAACAGAGCACCCATACGTTCGAGACATTTGGTCGCGTCAGGCGATGGATTGGAGGTTTCGAGCCGACGAAGCGCTTGAATCAATACATCTATATCGGCAGGACGGAGATCATCGAGAAAACGCAGGACTGCCAACAAACCAGCATCAGGGCGCGGTCCGCGATTCGAGCGGTAGCGGTCGTATGCAGCTATGAAGTCGTCGTAGAGTTCCAACACCTGGTCAAGTCTCGCGGCGAGCGCCTGGCTGAGAATTTCTTGCGTTCGCGTCTCTACTGCCGGCAGACAGACTCTGTCCAGCCAGGTTTCAGGAACGCCCGAATCAGAGGTGAAAGAAGAGGAAAAAGCAGCAGAATTTAGTAATTGCATGGCTTTAGAAACTTTTGGTGCAGGAGGGGGAGTTGATTCAAAGGTAATCAACAAGAGTTTCAGATTTGTTGCAGGAGGTGGACCTAAAGATTAATACTGACAACATGAATTTGGCGTGAACGTGCAATCACATTAGCCTGCTTGACGTTTGTGATTTTAGGGGCAGGCAATCCTGCCCCGTGTGCTGCCACCGGCTAACCGCGGCGCCGGAAGAACCGGCGGAACGGACGAACTGGGCGATCGTTATCATCGTCGTCGTTGAAACGATTCGGTCCAGGCTTGAAGTCACTCGGCCTGACATTGTCGGCAATTTTGAATTCCTTATTCCAGGCTGGGGCGAAGGAGCGCTCAATGCGCGCGCTTTCGCCGGTGTTCAGCCACTGCTTAAGGTCACGAATGACTGAGATGACGCGGTCCCGACCGTCGTACTGATCGCCCCGAACAATCGCCCAGTTTTCCCCAATTTTGCGCATTGCCAGTGTCGCCACGTGCCCGGGCCCGCCACTGCGCTGAGCACCGCCAGCCTCGAGCATTGCCAGTCTTTCTTTGCGGCTGTGCGGATAGTTGGTGTAGAGCAATTCGTCGCCCGTCACCCGGCGCATGATCTCCCGCTGTCCGCCGCCACCTGTACGGATACGCTGCGAGTTGCCGGCGCCCCCATAGCCGGCACCACGGTCCATGACGGAAAGCGTTCTGTCCAAACGGTGTGCAACTGGGCTGGGCTGTGAATTGTCTTGGGTGGCATTCTGAATGCTCCAGCCGGCACCGTCGGCTCGAGAGTGAATGCCTAGGTGGTCACGTTTGAAGTCGTAGCTGTTGCCCTTTTTGTCTGTGTATCGGCCGGTCAGACTGACGTCGGCAAGTACTTTCGCCATATCGTCTGTATTCTTGCCGAGACCACAGGGGATGTATCCGGACTGCAGCCAGCACGAGCCCCACCCTTGCTGGTTAACAGTCTCCGGCTCCCATGCGTGATACATGAATGTTTCAGCCAGCATCACGCGATTTTCTTTGCTGTCGATGGCGGCATCGTCAGCCTGCACCATCCGAGTTAAATGGTCATAGGTTGCGGCGACCTTTTGCTCCATTTTTTCACGAGCAGCATCCTCCGATTGTCCGGCGGCAACACGCAGCTCAACCGAGTCGTTGAAGCGTTGCTCGAATCCATTCATCATTAACTCGAGTCGCTCCAACTTCGACTCATCCTTGACGTTCATGCGCATTTCGTCGAGAAAATTGTAGTGAGCTTCTTCGATCGTGGCAGAAGTAAAACCGTCACCACTGCGGCGAAAACGCTCTGATACTCTCGATTCACGCTCGCGCCCTTTTTGATCTTTGAACGTGTAGTCGCCGGATGGATCCAGTTGAACATTGGTACGCGACTCTACGGACTTTCCATCTTGCGGGCGGAGTCGCTCGAAAGTGTCACTATACTTTCCGTCTCCTTGCGGTGGTGCAGCGTTGCGTTTTCTTGTCCAGTCATCAGTGCGCTCCCCTTTTTCCGACTTCGTGACGTCGGAAATCTTTGCCAATTCTCCGGTTGTCGCGTCGTAGGTGAAATCGCGGTGAGAGCCGTCAGGGCGGGTTACTTTCGCAATGCGCCCGCTGGCATCATTCTCCACTCGTGAAAAATTTGACCGCTCTTCAATCGTGGAGCCATTGGCATCGGTGTATTTGAAGTTGCCGTCCTTGTCGAGGGTCAGGTTTGAAACACCTTTCAGCTCTCGTTTTAGAGCACCGGTTTTGTCATAATCAGAGAAGCCATTGACCGTGTCACCGTCCCGGTTAACGACTCGGTATTCACCATTGCGTTGTGTAATTCTTTCAAGCTCGCCTTTCGAATTGTTTTCCAGCGTGGCACCGTCCTTGGTGACCACACGTTCTTTGCCATCAGTAGCAACCGAATGCACCGAACCGTCGACAGTCTTGAACTTCAAGTTGCCATCAGCATCGACAGGCTGGTTCTTCGAGATTGGAATGTGAGAATTGTCGCTCGACCAGGCTTTAGTTCCAGCGTCATAACTGAAATTGACCGTGCGTCCGTCCGGTCTAGTCTCGCTCACTTTCGTTATCTGCGAGCCTTCTCTTTGCACTTCTACGTTAGAACCATCCGGGCGCAAAAGCGCCTGCAGTTCTTTGTCCTTATTGCAAATCAAAGTCGAGCCGTCGGCGTTTTTCTTTTCGAGATATGTCTTTCCGTCGGTCGGTGTTTTGGTGACGAAGCCGTCGACTTTTCTTCCGTTGCCTTCGCCGTCCTTAATTGTGAATGTTCCGTCGGGGCTGCAGTCAATCGAGCCGTTCCACTTGCCAGTTTTGACCTTGCCTTTGGCGTCCGTTCCCTTGAACTCGAACTTTTCTTCAGAGCCGACGCGAGTGTACTCGCTGATCTGCCCTGTGGCTTTAGTCGTGTAGGTCATAGACTTAATACGGTCGGTGCCCTCTTCGAAAACCACATTGCGCGTGTCGCCGTTAGGGTAGGAAATTGCCTTGAGACGTCCCTGTTCATCGAACTTGATACTCTCAGCCGATGTAGATTCTTTCAGTTCGTTGCCGTTGCCGAGAACATGTGTTCTGCTGTCACCTGATTCGAAAGACAATAAGCCGTTGTTATAGAGCTTGATGTTCTTTCGGACTTCGCCCGGTTTTTGCGCGCTTGTCCAAGAACCATCACTGTTCGTCCAGTTGACGCTTTGCCCATTCGCGTCGATTTCAGTCACAGAATACGGCTGCCCCGCTATCTTCTGCACTTCCACACGCGAACCGTCAGGTCTGCTTACTTGCGAAACAGAGCCATCATTACCGACTGCTACACGCGCACCGCCTGCCAACTGTTTCTCTGTTACAACAGATCCATCGAGGCGCTCTGTGTGCCAATATCCGTCGCCCGTCTCATGCGAGATCGTGCCGTCCTGAGCCAGTTTTACATCACCCGGCAACTGAGTAAGTCGGCGATCGTTGACATACAGTCCCCACTTGCCGCTATCTTCTTGCCTATAGCTAGTGCGGCTCATCATCCCGTCTGATGCTCTCTCGGTTATGTCGATTCGGTTGGGTGAAGTGGCAGCGTCGTTTGCATAACAGACGAGTGCCGACTTCTTATTGCCGGCGAAGTTAATCTCGGTAATTCTATCGCCGCGCTCTTTGTCGCGCCCGAGGTACTCGCCGTTTTTTCCCGCAACGCGAACCTCCGGCAATTTCTGTCCGTCGAAGTCGACAAACTGAATTATTTCATCGCGCTTCAGTTGTGCTCTGTCATTTGGATTGACAAGTCCGGGAGCACGAAAGGTGTCGGAGCGGACACCTTCCAACCCGCCGGGAAGAGCTCTGCCTGGGACAGCGGGGGTCTCTGCTGGTGCAGACACCTCAATCGACGGCAACTGGAATGGCACCGCAGGCGGTGCATATGCCTCGACAGCGTAAGGCTTTTGGGCGATTTCAGAATTCGGAGGTGCCATAAACTAACCTTCCTTGGTGGGGCAGGGCGAACGATGCTACTGTCAGCGATAGACAACGCCATCACCTGCAGTATCACTCAATTGTAAAAGTCAATATGCCGTCGCCTTGCAGCAGTGGTCAAAGGTCGACACAAACGCTGACCGGTGGGGTGTGCCGGCAAACGACTGCCTTCCTTTTGGCAGGCTGCAAATAAAAAAGCAAAGCACGCGGATTAAACCGCCAGGCCCTGCTCTGTTTTTAAAATGGCGCGATTAACGAAAACACCGCGCTATCACCCGGTGGTGACAGCAAAGTGCTGCGGCGAAGTCTAAGGCTTCGCTGTTTCGAACAGATTGTCGGTGGCAGTCTTTGTCCACTGTCGTCGCGCTGGGCGCGACCTGCAAGTGTTTCTAGCCGCGCAAGGCTTAAGGGAAAAACTCCAGACGAGCAAAAGAGGCGCCTGGTGGTCTTGCAAGGTCGGGCGGGTAAAGCAACAAGTTCGGTGGTCGAAAGTTGGAAGTTGACGAAGAACACGAAATTATTCGATATCTCGGTCTTCCGGCTCGCTGCTTTTTCGATAGTAAGAAAAAACGATGCTGGCGCATCTTTTGAAGAGTTTCGGGCGGTATCTCTACCGCCCCGACTCTTCCCGATCCCACGGTTTCTCACGACCGATGAAACCAGATTAAGGAATGTTTGTGACCTTTTGGTATCTCGTTTGTGACCTTTTAGTGAACTCTACGCAAATGCAGGGGAGCCGCATGCGGCTCCCGGGCAGGCAGGAACATGTGTCTCCCTTACGAGAGGCACTGAGGGATACGAAACCAGAAGATGCTGCCCCCACCATGGTTCTGGCGCACACCTATAGAACCACCATGAAGTTCAACTATAGATTTGCAAATTGCCAGCCCCAACCCAGAGCCACCACTTTCGGTGGCGTCAGTTTTCTTCACCTGCTCAAATCGCTCAAAGATCTTCTCTTTCAATTCGTCAGGTACGCCTCTGCCATGATCGGCGACGGTGATTTCAATCATCTGCTTAGGCGGCGAATCCGCTGGGCTTGCAACTGTTTCCACCATCGCAGCTTCGACCTCGATTTCGCCTCCATCAGGGGAGAATTTAATTGCGTTTGACAGCAAATTGACAAGCACTTGCACCAATCGATCTTCATCACCTAAAACCTGAACAGGGTCGATGGTGCGGCTAATGTTGATACCTTTTTCTTCCGCAAGCGATACAAGAGAATTAGCGGCGCGCTCCACCAGCCGTTTTACCTGCACTGGTGAAACTTCCAATTGGGTCTTACCTTCGGCTATTTTTTCTAGATCAAGCAGGTCGGTAATCAATTTGATCAAACGTTCAACATCAGACTCGGCAAGCTTGACTTTATCCAGCGCTTTCTCAGGAAGTGGTCCCATCGCGCCGGCAGAAAGGAGTGTCAGAATGCCTCGTACGGAGCTAAGCGGTGATCGCAAGTCATGAGAAACAGTTTGCAAAAGCTGTTGCTTTTTCAACTCTGCTTGATTCAAATCGTCAACCATACGATGAAAGGTCTGGTCCAATTGTGCAATTTCATCAGAACCTTCAACTGGAGGATGAAGAGACTCACCCTTCGCCACTCTGCGACTGTTCTGCGACATGATCTCCAGGCGCTTTGTTATTCCTTTACTGAAGAACATCGCCAGCATCACGGCCACTACGACGTTGAGACCAACGCCAACAATCAATGCATTTTGCAACATCTCTCTGTGCTGAGACTGCATGACAGGGCTTTGTGCAAGAATTCGCTCCTCTTCTTCAATTATGTCTCGCGTAGCACCACCCATCTGACCAACGAGACTGCGAACGCGCCCATATGTCGTTCCGGTTCCAATCAAACCATCAAGAGTGGCGGACTCAGCCCTTCGACTTTTCAAATCATCAAAGAGCTTCAATCCGCGCTCAGCGACAGCATGCGCGTATTTCAATTTACGCGTCTGCTCAGGGTTGTTTCCAATCAAACTATCAAGCTGTTCCAAATCTTGCTTGATCCACCGCTGTGTCAGAGGAAATCTCTCGTCTGAATAAACATCGTTGGTGAGACTGAAAGCAGCAGCAGCAGTGGCGCAATCAAGAAGGTCACGTTGCAGCTTAAAGACTGTCCGCACAACATCTTTGGCATGCGCTTCCCTGCGCATTTCCGCTTCCAGTTGAGAGTTAAGCGATGTGAGAACCCAAACGAAAAGTATTTCGAACACCAATGGTATCGACACGAGGAGAAATCCCCGTTGGGAGATTTTCAAATTGAGTTGCGCCATGCACCGAGTCCAACAGTCGACTCAATTATAATTGCACCAATGGCCAAGATACTGATAGTCGAAGATGATCCATCCCTCGTCACAACGGTACGGGACTGGCTGTCTTTCGAACACCACCTGGTCGAAGTAGCAGAAACAGGCGAAGACGCGCTCGCTCTGCTGAAGACGAGCAGCTACGATTTGATCATTCTCGACATTTCACTGCCGGGAATCAGCGGTGTGGAAGTTCTTGTGCAGTTTCGCGCGATGGGTGGTCCGACGCCTGTTTTGATTCTCACAGGGCGCAATGCTTTGAAAGACAAAGAAGACGGACTAGACAGCGGCGCCGACGACTATTTGACTAAGCCTTTCCATTTGAGAGAACTGTCCGCTCGCATGCGCGCGATGTTGCGCAGACCACGCACGACACTCGACAACACTCTTAGATTCCGGGATTTGCAAATGGACCCGGGCTCGTTCCGAATTTACAAAGGAGAAGAGGAATTGCATTTGGCGCGCATGGAATTTGCGCTTCTGGAATTTCTCATACGCCACAAAGGACAGGTGTTTTCGCCAGAAGCACTTCTAGATCGCGTCTGGCAGTCTGATTCGGAACGCTCTCCGGAGAGCCTGCGCACTTTGATCAAAAAACTTCGAAGGAAAATCGATGACGCAGGGGCTGATTCAATGATTGAAAACGTCCACGGCGTCGGCTATCGCATGTGCGACGAGTAGCATCCAAAGCCATTGGCGGGCGGCATGAATGCCGCCCGCGGACCTGCTTCGCAAAGCAATCTCGATGCAATGCACAATTTTTTTCAAAAAAACGAGCAAAAGAAAAGCGGGTTGCTGTGAGCACTCCCGCTTTGATTCTTTAAATTGTCCGCAGGATCGGTGCTGCCCCGATAGGCTCTATCCCTAGTGCCCCACTAACTGGTGATTCTGCGATGTCGTTGATACAGTTGTACCCGAGAATCCGGAAAACATTGTCTACCTTTAGGTTTCGTTCAAGATTGACGTAACGAAATATTGAAGGTTCCCTTTTTACGCCACTCTTAAATAGGCAGTGTTTATCAGGCATCCGGCAAATGCCGATAACTAGCCTGACGACGCCAAGAATTTCAAATTGTTCCCAAGTGACTGCCCGCAAAGACTAACAGGGACAAGGATTTGGCAGATCACCAATCTGCGAGCAGGCTTTCAAGCAATCGACGCGCAGAAAATTTACTCGCCCCATGACATTTGCGACAAAAGCTCGCTTTGCAAGCGATAAATAGAGACGCCGGTCTCCAAGAGAGACAAAATTGTGTTGAGAAATCTTGCGAATTTTATCTTCGCGCTTTCCAAAACACGAATCATTCAAGCACAGCAGACCGATAAATTCGAAAGGTATCGCCGACGCCGGCAGACGAGATCGTCTTGCTTCAAATTCCAGACCGGGACATGAAAGCCCGAACCGGGCTGAAAGATGAACGAACAAAGGTTTAGGGTATTATCTCTTTAGAATTAACACCCGTTAAGCTTTCAGCCTTAATATGCAGATGAGATCAGCCTTCTTTCTTCTACCGGCGATAATCGCCGCTCTTCTGGTCGCGTCCTGGATGCCGCAGGCTTCTGAAGCACAGTTTCGCAACAGCTATGGCGGCAGACAACTGCCCCCGGCGCGTCCCGGTGGGGGCGGCGGAAAGCAGGCTGCAGCGGGGCCTTCAGGCGTTTATCCCCAGGCATTATTCAACGGCAAAGTCGTGCGCTGGGTTGCTGACCAGATGCCGCTCAAAGTCTATGTTTCTAAAGGCTCGAGCATCGATGGCTTTATGGACGAGGAGTTGGGTGTGCCTCGCACAAATGTCGACGGCAAACAGCGCTGGCCGCACCTGGTTGCCGAGATAATCGAGAATGGGCAGATAAACAACCTCCCAGTGGCTGAGGGCTTTGTAGAGCCGCATTACGAGGCTGCAGTGCAAGGAATCAACTACTGGAAAGGGTTCGAGCGCGAAGGACTTTTTCAGTATGTTTTGACCAATGATCCGTCCGAAGCAGACATCTATGTTTTCTGGACGCATCACTTCGTCAACAAGCTCGGGCTTGGACTCTTCGCTAACGATATTCGTGGATACACATCGAAAGAAATATTCGACTACAGGCTCGTTATGCAAGGCAAGCAGCCCCTTTTCCAACCTGTAGTAATTTTGCTGCGCACAACCAACCAGCAAGGCAACCCAATGAGTAATGAGAAAATGCGCGCTTCGGCCGGACACGAATTCGGTCATGCGCTCGGCATCGACCAGCACTCGACTAATCCATACGACTTGATGAGTGTCTACTATGGGCGCGGAGTGCCGTCCAATAACGATGCTGCCACGATTCGATACATCTACAAGCATCAACCAGACTACATTCCATAAAGAAAAAACGGATGAATCGCCCCCCCAGACGCCGACCTGACGATAACCCTCCGGGCAATCCGGGCGGTGGAACGCGTCGGGGCGGACGCGGAGAGCAAGACCAGGAAGTAGATCCTTTCGAAATAGGCGGCATTCCAGGGCTGAAAGGGCTCACAGGACGACGCCCCCAACAGCAGGCTCGTCCAGGCAAGTTCGCACATTTGATACGGCCATCGCGGCGTTTGAACATGATTATTCTCGTATGCTTGATGGTTTTTTCAACAATATGGATTTTATGGACAATCTCCGATGTAACAGGCGAATACGCCACCAGCGGGCGCGATCGCGAGGTGGTGCGATTGTCGCTCTACCGGCTCGCCACCAATGTGAAGTGCCGTCTCAACTGGGGAACAGGTGCCACCATGGAAGCCACCATAAACAAAGTCGATACTAATCAACCATTGCATATTGTTTTTCAAACACCTGAAAAATGGGTCAATAAGGGGCGTCCCATGCGCACCGTTATTTTTGACGGCAAGTTTTCCGGCAACGGCATGAATCCTTTAGCTGGATCATTTCAAGAAAACGAAATCAAAGCAAGGCTAATCGAAAACAACGAATATGTTGATGTTCGATTGTTGAGAAACAGCGTAACGTCGCTATGGCGACAAGTTCAAGCGCACTGGCCATGGGCCGAAATCTAGCGCCATTTTCTTAGCCGCGCGGCATTTGATGATGAACTTCGATGATCGTGGCGGCAGGCGGACAGAAAAATCGAATGTTCGAGCGAGGATCTGCACCCAATCCGCGCGAGATATGAAACGCTGTTTCGCCTCTGCGGATAAGCCCGGAAGCCTCATGTCTGCCGAGTTCTGAGTCCGTAATCAGAGGACCCACACCGGGAATTCTTACTTGTCCGCCGTGGGTATGTCCACCGAGGGCAAGATGCATTCGAGCATTAGTGATGTGGTGAAGTTTTTTCGGCAAATGAAAAATGCAAAGTTTCAGATGATGTTCAGGTGCTTGAGCGGCCAATCTCTGCAACTCGTACTCGTCAATGCCTGGATAATCTATTCCGACAATATGCAGACCGTGCTCTTTTAGACAGCGTGACTCGTTGCGCAAAACATCAAAACCACCATTTTGCAGCGCCTCTACAAATGGTGTCACATCACGCTTTTCTTTAGGATGACGATACTTTTTCATCACGCGTCCGACTATCTTGTTGAACATCGTGTAGTCATAATAATCATGATTGCCTAACACTGCATACGCGCCAAGGCGAGGACGGCGGCTCAAGAGCCTTTCAGCATACTCCAGCCCACTGTGGTCTTCGAATACATCACCTGTCAAAACAATCAAGTCGAAATCCGCATCAGTGATCTTTCGGATGAAATCGATTTTGTGACTCTCAGGTTTGGCAAGATGCAAATCCGACAGATGCAGAATTCTGAAAAGCTTCCTTTCTATGCGCTCTTCCGAACGTGCCCCTTTTCCGTTACCTTCGCGTCCACGCCAGGCATTGCCATCACCTGTGATGACACGCACTGTCTCCAACTTATACTTCTTGGGCTCGATCTTACGAGCGTAATAGAAGGCTGCGGCGCCGGCAGTACAAAGAGAAGCTGCGAAAATCCAGGTCGACTTTGATTTGAGCAGGCGCGGCAAAACGCCTTCGCGTCTCATGGTGCGCAACTCAGTAATATCAGCTTTGCCAGATTGCGAACCGTCCGGACTGTTTAGTAGTCCATCATGTCTCTGTATTCTCGCTGCCTCGAAACGTCTTTTCTCGCTCCGATGTCTGGCGCGATCAATCGCCCAGAGAGCCACCTGAGCGGGAATCCCGCCCCCACGGCTAAGACCCCAAACAGCGCATCGTACGGCAACTGATACCAGCTTAGATTGCGAAATTCTTGAAACAGCCATTGCTGCCAACCCGGTTGTACGCCAATACCTTCAATAACAGCCAATACTACACAAGTTCCTAGCAAATACGCCAGTCCTATAACGTGTACGGAGGCAAGCCCGGCAAGAACCGCCAGCGCTTGGTTTAGAGAAGTGCGTCCATTTTTCGTTATGTAGCCGACAGCCCAGGTAGCGGCAACCATGCCCAAAAGGTAGCCGAATCCCGGCTCGAGATAATAATTCACACCGCCGCCGCTGGCGAAGGGATGGAAATTGAAGACTGGTCCGATCAGACCTAAAAACACAAAAGCGGTACAGGCAATTGTTGCGATAGGCCAACCAAGTGCATAGCCTACAAAAATGGCGACCGGCGTCTGTGGGGTGTAAATCGAATAGCGAATTTCAGAAGGAGGCTGAACCTGCGGAATGTTTTTCACCGCAGGAATATACTTCGCGACTTTCTCGGTGACCTGCTCCGGAATGCTCAGTTGAATAAGGGCGATTTGCTTCTCTACTGAAGCACGCATGTTCTTGCCGGTGGGGACTGGCACTTCAAGGCAAGTGAAAGTTGCGGCAAAGAGAAGCTCTATACCTAGCATCACCAGAATGATCTGGCCGACAATCGACTTGCGAACAGGACGCCGCGTCTGAATTCTTTCTTTTGGAGGTACTACTACGAGCTGCACGTGATTCGTTCTCAGTGACTCCACAAATCGTCGGTCTCGCTTTTAAGACCATGACGAATGACAAAAGTGCGGGATATCCCGCTGTATATACTTTGTGCTGTTGCACCACTCACGCTTCGACGCCCTATTGTCGCTGTTATTTAAGGCTATAGTCAAGCGTCAATTATGCGCGCTTCTCTTCGGCGGGAATCTCCTCCCCCCTGGCATACGGGCTATCAAACTCCTGGGGCGCCATCCAATCGACTTTAATCAGGCGCTGGACCGAATCTATGCGTTCGTTCAGGACATCCAAATATTCGGGCCTTAGAATATTCTCGGTCCAAAGCATGAGGGCGTCTTCACCGTTGTCCTGGTAGTAATGGCGGCGGACGCCAAGGTTCTTGAAACCAAATTTAAAATAGAGGTTTTGGGCTTTCTCATTCGAGACGCGCACCTCAAGAGTCAACCATTTTGCGCCTTCCCGGCGACACGTCAGAATATTGTTGATGAGCAGGACTTCGCCGACACGTTTCCTTCTGTAATCTTGGTGAACAGCAAGAGTTGTTATATGCGCTTCATCACCACCGATCAGCCAATATCCCGAATACCCGATCAATTGCTTTGACTCGGCGTCGACCGCAGCAAAATAATACCCGAGGCGGTTGATTAGCTCGTTTTCAAACGACTGACGCGACCAGTGATGATTTCCGAAAGCGACAGGTTCGATTTCCATCACTTCGTCTAGATCGCTTTTGTCTAGCCGTCTCAGTTCAATTAGTCGCTGACGCTTTGCCATCTGTTCCCTTGAGCGTAACGGACGCGCCTCGCAGGTAGAGCGGTTCTACGACGCGATAGGGATAGTCATTTAGTAACGACTCTTTCGCATCTGCTGCCAGTACGCCGCGCCCATTTTCCTCCGAAACCCCGGATGAAGCAAGAGTCTTAGCTTGGTCAAATTTACTCTGTGAAACTCGACGATATGCGAGCACCCCTTGAAACGTCGCGATGTTAGCAAGTTCCGGCAGTTCGATAAAATTAGTCCCGCCGGCGCCGGACAATGATTCCATCAAGGATGGATCGAGTCCCCAGTTTTTACTCGCAGACAATGCAATCTTCATATCAGGGAGAGTTCCGTGCTGAGGCTTCACAACCTCGGCAGGGGCGGGACACCCGCCGTCTTGACCTAGTGCAGTATGCGGCTCTCCTGAGGGTGAATTGCGATAAGAGGCAAAGTAAAAATGTCCTCGGCCGCCGGAAAGAACAACGGAAAATTCCGCAAGCCCCTTTTCGGTCTCGGACAATTTTGCAGCATAACAGTCAAGCAGAGAGACGCCAGTAAGCGGCAACTTGAGCGCCTGTGCGAGCGTCCTTGCCGTCACGACTGCGATTCTTATGCCGGTAAAACTTCCCGGACCAATTCCAACAACGAGCAAATCAAGTTCGGATTTCTTCCAACCTGCTTCCTGCAGCATCTCGTCGATCGCCGGCAAAAGCAAGGTAACCGACTCTTGTCGCGCCCCACCGCTTGAAACGAAAAGCCGCTCGCTAACTGCACTATCAGAGTCTAGCAGAGCAATACTGACGCAATTGTTTGTTGTATCGAAGGAGAGGATACGCATAACTTTTCAAACTGTCGAATGTACGGGAGCCGCATGAGGCTCCCTGTCAGGGCAACGCATAGGCTGCCCTACAAGAAAATTACGCTTTCTTGGATTTGCTCGAGCCTGATTCCGACTTCACTTCAGTCTTTTTTTCGGAATCTTTCGCCTCGCCGTTTTTGCCACTATCAGCGTCTCCGCCAACGGCTTTATCTTCGCCGTTTTTGGCATCACCGATACTAGAATCGACTTCACCAAGGTGTTCGATAACGTCCTTCAGATTTTCTTCTGCGTCCGCATCGATATCGCCCTCATCGTCTACTTTGCCTATCAAGCCTAATTCTTCAGGGCTTTTGCCTGAAATAATTCCGCTGACCAAATCAGCAAATTGTTGTTGATCGAGATCGGGCAATTCGTCACCTTCTTGCCCGAGACTCTTCAACTCATTGAGAATCATTCCTTCAAGGTCGTCCATATCCATGATTACAGGCTGCGCTCTGAAGATCAGTTGAATGGATTCTTCTTTGATGGATTTGAGCAAGCGATTGAACATATCGAATGCTTCTTTCTTATACTCTTGCAGTGGATCGCGTTGACCGTATCCACGCAAGTGAATGCCTTCGCGCAAAAGGTCGATGTTATGCAGGTAATCGACCCACTTGCCGTCGATGGTATTGAGCAGAATTTGTCTTTCCATCTCGCGCATGTGTTCAACGCCGATGTGCTGCTCGCGAACTTCATAAGCCATTTTTATTTGCTTCCAAAGTTCTGCACGCAAGTCTTCGTATGAAAGCCCATGCAGCTCAGTGTCTTTGAGTTCTTCAAGCAACGGAATATCATTCTTCAGCAAGGCAACAACCTGCGGAAGACCATCTTCTTCCCAGAATTCCGGCGGTGCATCAGAATCGATATAGCTTCCCAAAAGCATATCGAGGTGCTCTGTAAGCATGTCGAGGACCTGCTGGCGCAAGTCTGCGCGCTCGAGCAAGCGACGTCTTTCGCGGTAAATTACTTCGCGCTGCGTGTTGAGAACATCGTCGTATTGAAGAACGTGCTTACGCATATCAAAGTGGTGCGCTTCTACTTTCTTCTGCGCGTTCTCGATAGACTTAGACACCATGCCGGATTCGATGGGCATCTCTTCGTCTGCACGAATGAGTTCCATCAAGCGAGCAATTTTGTCTCCGCCGAAGATTCTCATCAATTGATCTTCAAGCGACAGGAAGAAACGCGTCGAGCCAGGATCGCCTTGACGGCCGGCACGACCTCTCAACTGGTTGTCGATGCGGCGTGCTTCGTGGCGCTCGGTTCCAATGATGTGGAGCCCGCCCAGCTTAATTACTTCGTCGTGCTCTTTATCCGTTTCGACTTTGAACTTTTCTTTCAGCTCTTTGACACGAGCATCGAACTCTTCTTCGCTCAAATTCGGATTGTCTTTGAGTAGTTTCTCTCTCGCCTGAAACTCGGGGTTTCCACCCAACAAGATGTCGGTACCCCTACCAGCCATGTTGGTTGCGATCGTCACCGCGCCCTTACGACCCGCTTGCGCAACGATGAGCGCTTCCTTCTCGTGGTGCTTCGCGTTGAGAACATGGTGCGGAATGCCCTTTCTCACCGCTGAGACAACACGCGCAGTTCTCAATGCCGAATAGAGACGCTCGAGGAAATCTTCTTTCTTCGGAAACTCCTTCTCGAGAAGTTTGCAAGTCTCTTCCATCTTGGATGGATCAATCAGCGCAGGACGCTCAAAAAGCTTCTTCAGCGCCTCGATGTTGTCCCCGCCCAGATTATTCTTCTTGATGGAATCCATGACCTTCTGAATCTTCTTCAGAAGAACTTCTCCCATCGTCTGAGGCTTGCTCAAAAGATCAGCAACAAGCTCCGACTTTTCAATACTGACCGTCCCAACCAGCACTGGGCGCCCTTCTTCGTGGCACTCAATAATTTCTTCGACTACAGAAATATATTTCTGCAATTCAGTCTTATATATGACGTCCGGTTGGTCGCCTCTGACAGCTGTCTTGTTGGTTGGAATAGCAACAACATCGAGGTTGTAGATCTTCTGGAATTCAGCGGCTTCCGTCATCGCCGTACCGGTCATACCAGACAGTTTTGGATAGAGGCGGAAAAGATTTTGATACGTGATCGAAGCGTATGTGAGGGTTTCTTCCTGAATCGGAATACCTTCTTTCGCTTCTACGGCTTGGTGAAGACCGTCGCTCCAACGGCGTCCTTGCATCATACGTCCGGTGAACTCGTCGACGATGACGGCTTCCATTTTGCCTTCTTCATTTGGACGAATTACATAATTGACGTCGAGCTTGTACAGCTCTTTCGCCTTCAGCGCTTGCACAACATGATGGTGATAGTTGAAGTGCAAATCAAAGAGGTCGGTGACACCGAGCAATTGCTCAGCACGATCCTGACCGCGTTCCGTCAAAAGAATACTGTGTCCTTTTTCATCGACCCAGTAGTCGCAGTCTTCGTCTTCTTTGTCCTTGCCTCTCTCCAACATCGGTGCAACTTTTGCGCAGGAGAGATAAACGTCTTGGAAAGACTCTGTCGGAAAACCGGAAATGATGAGTGGAGTACGAGCTTCGTCGATGAGGATGTTGTCTACTTCGTCAACGACGGCGAAGTAATACGGACGCTGCACGAGCTGGTCGAGAGACTTGCGCATGTTGTCGCGCAGGTAGTCAAAACCGAATTCGTGATTGGTGCCATAGCTGATATCGCAGCGGTAAGCAGCGTACTTTTCATCGTCAGGCTGGTGAGAGTAAATCAAACCAACGGTCAAACCGAGAAACTTGTAAATTTGTCCCATCCACTCGGCGTCGCGGCGGGCTAGATAATCGTTGACAGTAACGACGTGGACGCCGCGTCCGGTCAAAGCATTGAGATACACAGGAAGGGTGGCGACAAGTGTCTTACCTTCACCGGTGCGCATTTCGGAAATCTTGTTGAAGTGCAGTGCGGCGCCGCCCATGAGCTGAACGTCAAAGTGACGCATGTTGAGCACGCGGCGACCGGCTTCGCGAACAACAGCGAAAGCCTCGGGCAACATTTGCTCCAACACTTCATCGAGCACTTTGTCTTTCTGAGTGCGGAATTGTCCCGGCATTTTGGGAGCATCGTCGGGAATCAGCTTGACGTCCGGGACATTCTTCAAGGCTTCGTCGATGCGGCGGCGAAACTCAACAGTCTTGCCCTTGAGCTCATCATCTGTGAGCTTCTGCATGGCGGGCTCAAAGCTGTTCGCTTTGTCCACGTACTGTTGCAGCGCCTTCACGCGCTTTTCATTCGAGTCCCCAAAAAGTCCTTTCAGCCAGGTTCGCGTACGCTCTTCCCAGGATTCCGACATTCGATATTCACTCCCACGATTGCAAAAAACGATCTTACCTAAATGAACATTCAGAGCCGGTTTCCAGCGATTATTTAAATCCCATCGCTCTAGCGGGAAATCCTCGCCAAGCCCGGCCCGTGGGCGTTCGGCACAGATCTAATTAGTTTCTGATTGTATCATCGGCCCTTATGACATCCAGAACCTTGAACCTTCTCCTAAGCATTGGTCACATTCCGTTTCCAAAAGGCTCTAAACAGCCACGGATGTCATGTGCGCTGTTATTATGTTGACGTCGCCGCAGGTCGTAAGTTTCAGCCTGAAACACAACTAAGCGCGGGCGACAAACTCTGGGCACGGGTGCATAATACTGCGCCTGTGAGCCTTTCAGAACTGCGGGCCAAAACCTTGAGCACAGACGACGGAACAACCGAAATTGAATTGACGAAATATGGGCGCCTGCCCTCGCTTTCGGGCTTGTCGCTTGACGAGCTGGAAGATTTTGTCAAGAAACACGGACTGCCAAAATTCCGCGCAAAACAAATCCACAGCTGGATTTACAGCAAATGGGCTAAAAACTTTGAAGAGATGACAGATCTATCCGCCGACCTCAGAAAAAAACTTTCTGAGACCGCAGAAGTCGGATTGCTCAACATGGCTCACTTGCAGGTCAGCTCCGACGATACCCGCAAGTATCTCTTTCAATTGCCTGACGGCAAAATGGTCGAATCTGTCTTAATGGCTTTTCAAGATCGACCGTCACTCACCGCCTGCGTTTCAAGTCAGGTCGGTTGCGCGGTGGGCTGCACATTCTGCGCCACAGGTTACCTGGGATTCAAAAGAAACCTGACTGCGCAAGAAATTATCGACCAAATTATGAGCATTCAACGCGAATCAGGAAAGCGCGTCGGCAATGTCGTATACATGGGTCAAGGCGAACCACTCCTAAATACAGATGAAGTCATCGAGTCAGTAAAGCGGCTAATTAACACAGTCGGCATCGGTGCGCGACACATTACGGTCTCCACCTCCGGTATCGTACCTGGTATCAGACAACTAGCAAAAGCAAACTTACCGATCACTCTTGCGCTTTCTTTGCACGCACCAGATGTGGAGACAAGAGAAGAGATTGTTCCAATCACAAAGAAATATCCAATCCATGAAGTCATGGCAGCCATGCACGATTACGTGGATACGACCAATCGCAGAGTAACAATTGAGTATGTTCTTCTGAAGGACGTTACAGATCGTCCGGAGCAGGCGATTCACCTTGCAGAACTTGTGAAAGATCTCCATTGCAACATCAATCTCATCCCGTTCAACCCAACTTTGAACCCAATGGGAGAAGCGCTCTACGACCGCCCTTCACGAGAATCGCAACAGCGTTTCAAAACGCTTGCAGCGCGCAGCGGCAAGACAGTCACGGTTAGATTGGAACGCGGCACAGACATCGACGCCGCTTGCGGACAACTTCACAACAAGTACGCAGCCGGTCGCAAATAATTATCTAAATCTGCGAAAAACGTCTGCAATTGAGGGAAATCTGTCGCAAACCAGCTTGATTTGGTCGTTAGACACAATAAGACGATCTCTATTTCCAAGATTTGGCGTCACATACCCGACATCGTCGACCAGTTTTGCTCCTGATGAGAATGTAACTGCAATATGGTACTCACCATCTCGTTCGGCAGTAAACCAAAGGTCTCGCGTGTAGCCAGGCATGATGTTCTCGAATTTTGTCCTTGCCCCTGGCAAAACTAAAGTGCAGTCCGCAAGGCATTCGTCCGTGCAATTCTCAACAACGACGTGCCCGGTAGTCATATCTAGGAATACCCAAGCAAGAGAGCCTGCACCCAATAGAACGACAAAAACCAAAACTGCTAAAGCTTTGAAGTAGGTTTTCACGAGCACCGCAAGAACAAGAAGCCATTTACACCGCAGCGATTTTGCGCTTTGGCTCAAGTGATTCCACAGGTAATGCCTCGAATTCGAATTTCTTGCCGTCGACGAGTTTGACTCTGCCCCAGGGAGTTCCCAGTTCGTGATCAAACACAACGAGCCAGTTTTCAGCGGCTGCTTTAGTCAACCATTCATTCTTAACATCACAACTTGCTAAAGGATAGTGGTCGTATCCCATAACCCAAGGCGGAGACACATGGCTCTTAGTGGGCATGATGTCGGCGAAGTAAACGCCTTTTTCAGGGCCGGATTCGAAGTAAACAACTTGGTGATGGCTGGTATGTCCGCCGGTTACGCGAACTTCAACGCCAGGGATAACTTCGTAATCACCATCGACAAGGTTCAAATTTCCATGTTCTTTCCACGGTTCGAAATCTTCAAATCTGTAGCTCGCTTTCGCGCGCGCATTGGCTTTGTATGCGAATTCCCATTCACCTTTTTGAACTATGTACTTAGCATTTGGAAAGGTCGGGACCAACTTTCCATCTTTCAATATGGTGCCACCACCTGCATGATCGAAGTGCAAGTGAGAGATGATAACGTAGTCTATTTCGTCGTTAGAAACACCGACAGACTCAAGCATTGTTGCCGGTTTTACCAGCGATGTCAGACCATAGCGTTCAGCTTCTTTCTGACTCCATCGATCACCCATTCCTGTTTCTACAAGAACTTTTCCTTTCGGTGTTTCAATCAAAAGCAAGTTGCAATGCATCTCGACGCGATTTTGCTCATCGGCTGGAGACAGCTTATTCCAGAGCGTCTTTGGAACAACACCGAACATGGCGCCGCCATCTAGCTTGAAAGTACATTCTCGAACAATTGAAAGCTCGAATTCTCCGAATTTCACGGCGTTTCTCCCAGATAGATACGCCTTGATCTTAGCATCCGGGTTTGAAGCGCTGAGGGGGATACAACTGTAGGGGCGGCATACATGCCGCCCACGGGCGATGCATGGCATCGCCCCTACAAAACGGGCGTGTGCAACACGCCCCTACGCTCTACGCTAACGAACTTCCACTCCCAGCTCTGCAAGCGCTTTTCGTGCCTTCTTGCGAATCTCTTCACTAGGAGAGACCTTAAAAACTCGCATCCATGTAGCGGCAAGACGCTCCTTGGCACGCTCTTTCACTAATTGGTCGGTACTGGTTCTATAAATCGTGTCCCAGGTGTTCACTTCTTTAACAAGGGATGGAATCTTCGCTTGAAGAATCTCTGCCTGTCGACCCAGCCACTTGGGTGAATCCGGAAACTTAGCTGCCAGCCTGTAATAACTTGCGGCCGCTGCCTCATTATGGGCAAACAGATATTGGTTTATGCCCGCGATAAAAGGCAAATACCAATTGTTCTGATTCGCCTGGATGCCTCGCTCAATGAGTTTTTGAGCAAGATCCGGCCGTTTCATCTCAGCGCCCACCACGAAGGCTGCGAACCAGTACGGCTGAGTAAAACGAGGGTCGAGCGACGTCACCAGGTCTAAATAATCATACGCGTTCTCGTATTTGTCCGTACGGCGAGCGGCTCCGTCACCAATGTATTGAATGAACCGCAACCAATAGAGATCGGCAGCCAGCTGCTCATGCCCGAGGCAAAAGAGCTTCACGACTTCCGGCTTCAGCAAAATGGGCTCGCGTGACGAGGGAACAAGGAACTTCGTCTCCCGAGTCAGCTCGCATAGACCCCAGTGAGAAACAGTAACGGCGGCGAACATCAGCAACACAAGTATTGCTCTGATCAGCCAGCCGTTATTTGAAAACATTTCCGCGGAGCCTTTCACCCTGCGTCACGCGAACGAGACAGACGGGATTATTGGTTCGACAGAACTAAGAATGTGCCTGCGGTGGTTCCGGAAAGAGCGTTACCGCTTTTGTTGCCGCCCATAACGCCATATGAGGTGTTATTACCTTGAGCATCGGGGACAGCTTTGTAGCCGACAGCTCCGGGGGCGCCCAAACTGCCGCCGGCGGTGCGAGCAGCAGCGATAGTGGACGATATGGGAGCTTGAACAAGCGGATCAGGCGAGCCTTTGAAAGGATTTACAGGCATGTTGCCAGCCGTAGTGCCGGTCTGGTCGCTGCTTCCACCTGGGAAGTAGCTCTTGTAGCCATTATCGCTTTCGCTTGCGGGATAGGTGCCAGCTGAGTCAGTAGCGAAGGACTCTGCGGCAATTTGAGCGGTACGCATGTTGGCTTTGACCGATGCTTCACGGGCCTTATCCTGGGCGCCAATAAAGTTCGGGAGCGCGATTGCTGCGAGGATACCGATAATGATTACAACAACGAGCAACTCAATAAGAGTGAAGCCCGACGCCCGATTTCTTTTACGTGAACGCATTTCCATCCCTTCCTTTAGTCGCTTGTGTTTGGCTTTGCCAGTCAGTCAAACCCAGTCTTCGTGGCCCGTTTTGAACAGTCGGTGGGCCGTACCTTTATATTCCCACTCTATTATGTCATTTTAAGACTGCCCACAGGAAAAATCCTGGTAACTGACTCAGCTGCGGTTCTGAGTCTCATGCCTGCCATTTTAATCTTGGCATCGAGGACCACGTTCTGGCATCACGTGCAAGGAGGAATATTCACCCTCAATAGTATGGTTTTCGCAGTCACCCGCTAACTCGAAAGTTTCGGTCAAGGGTCTGGATTTGAGTAATTGGGTGCAACGGGTTTGGTCGAAGTGTCAACTCCTCGGCCATAGAGGATCGGTCGAACGAAGATTAAGAAGCCGGCGAGCTACAGGCGCTCCCATGTCATAACACGAAAAGCATCACCGGTGGTGGCACAAGTAAAACGCAAGAGCGTCCCCAAAACTGCTAAGTGCAAGGTTTCAACACAAAAGAAAACGCCCGCTCTATAAACAGGGCGGGCGGTTCAGTATTGGTTTTCTTCTATCAGGCAGGCTGACTGTTATTTGACTGAGGCGAGTTCGCGCTCGGTGTTGTGTCTGTTGTGCTCTACTTTTCTGGGTCTACGGAGGTGATCCATAAATTGACGGTGAGCGAGTGTATCGATTTGAGATTGTGAGGTCTTCTCGGGAACGGAGAGTACGAATTCTCCGGCATTCTCTACAGCAGGTTTGTGATTATGACGTCCGACCTGGTAGAGATATCCTCCGCGAGTTGCATATACGTAATGAATCATGTGATGCCTGCCTTTCTAGTTCGCCCGAAACTTAGTTGAATTGAGGAAGAAAAATTGGGAGGGGCGCGGCGCAGTGAAACGCCGACTCCAATACTGTACACCACGTCATCGTACGTTGATGGGAGTATTTCAAGAGGAATCATAATATTCTCTGAACAATTCCCGTAACTGCAAAACCGCAAAGGCTGTGGCAGTGGGGGTTTTCCCACTCGCCATATTAAGCCGGTGCCATTTTTGTAAGAGAAAACTTTTACGATTGCAATGTAGTGGAAAATAATGAAGAAGCGCTTCACAGCTACAAAGCAGGCAACATGCATATCTTGAGAGATCTAACACGCAGCTAACAATCAGCGTCGCAGCAGTTGGTTCAGAAACATAACGCAAACTAACCGCTCGAAAGGGCACAAGAGCGACTATCCATCGGCATTCGCGAAGGCATCAAACTCGATGAAGGACTTGCTAGTCTGCCAGCACAGGTGCAAGGTCGTCTCCGACCATGATGGTTACAGAGCTCTCAATATCGCCAACGGATGCTGTGACTATGTCTCCGTGTGACTGCAAATCAGCTTTCACGACCTCTGCATCTTCAGGGTTGCCCTTCTGCGCAATGATACGGGTTCGTTTCAAACTCGATGGACGCTCATCATTACTAGCTCTCACGAATACATGTCGATAACCGCGTTCGCGCAACAGCTTCGCCAGCTTGTTGCCCAAGCCTTTAGTCGCGCTGGCATTCTCCACGGCAATACGCATCTCTTCCTTCTCTGCCGTGACAAACGCAGAGCCGGTCAATCGAGCCACCATTCGGCGAACATCGCTCTTTGACACATCCCAATCACCAGAGCCGGAAAAATTGCCGGGCATCATCGCCATGAACTGGTTAGCCTTGGGCACTCCGCGCGCATATTGCGCAAGCATCATCAAATCGCCAGCGCTCATATCAGTATTGATATATCTCTGGGCGATCTCCAGCAAGCGCGGAATATGGCTCCAGGACTCTGGTTTCATTGCACGGTCTAGCACGGCACGCATGAAAAGTTCTTGCCTCTGAACACGACCGATGTCGCCAAGGGCGTCATGACGGAACCTGACAAAGCCCATCGCCTGGTTTCCAGTGAGCGTGTGCACTCCGGGCTCGAGGTCGATTTTGAGTTTGGCGGTCCAATCCATATATTGCATTTTCTTAGGAATATCGATCGTGATGCCGCCCAGTTCGTTGACGAGGTCAACGAGACCATGAACATTGAGCACAATGTAATGATCGATTGGAATACCGAGAAACTGGCTGACGGTGGTCTGCGCTAAATACGGACCGCCCAAAGCATTGGCTGCGTTGATCTTCTGCGTTCCATACCCACTAATTCGGACCTGCGTGTCTCTAGGAATAGAAAGTACGCCCAATGAATTCCTATAAGGATCAAGGCGGCAGACCATAATCGTGTCCGAGCGCCCCGTAAAAGCGTCCTTATCGGCTTTGAGATTGCGTCCACGATCTGAGTAGACTACGTCGGTGCCCAAGACCAGCACGGTCATGGGCTCGCGCAGAGCGCCGATGCGCAAGACAGGAGGAAGCAACTGCGGCTTCGCAATCAGCGTGTAGATATAACCGACGACAACCCCGACCAGAGCTGCCGCAATAATAATGAGAGACCAATTTGGGGACCGCAAAGCCGATTCCTGAGATGCCAACTGCATTATTATATTCGTCCAGCGGTCACTGTGCCTGAGATACAGCTACTTGACGAATACACCATCCAAAATTCTCACAATCAACTTCGGCGGAATAGGCGACGAAGTCCTCTTCCTGCCTACGTTAGAAGGAATTCGCGCAACCTATCCGGACGCGAAAATCACTTTATTAGTTGAGCCACGCTCAGCAGGAATCGGCGTAATCACTGATTTGGTTGACGAAGTAGTTACATTTGACATCAAAAAACGGCCATTAGTCGCCTCAGATTTGATTCAGCTTATTACCATGCTGCGCGCGGGCGATTACGACATGGTGGTTTCGTCCGGCAGCTCGCCGATGGTTTCGGGTCTGCTTTTCTTGTCTGGAATTCCTCGACGCATCGGCTACAACTCAAATCGCCTTGCACCTTATCTTCTTACTGACCCCATGCCGCTCAACAGGAGTCAGTATGCGGGCAAGATGTATCACGATCTGATTCTGAAAATGTCTGGCGCTTCGGCTGCACTGCCGGCGGTACCACGGATAAAAGCCGGTGCGGCAGAGAAAACATCCATGGAAAGCTTGCTCCAAAAACTTTGGAGCGAGAAACAAGGCAAGGAGAAAAGCAGCAACGAGAAAAGCGACGACAAGAAAAACTCTCCAGAGAAAACCGGCAATTCAGACAACAGAAAGCGTGTGCTCTTCCACCCAGGAACCAGCCGCCTTGCCATTCTCAAAGGACTGAACAAAACCTGGCCTGCAGAAAACTGGTGCAAACTCGCTGAGCTACTCGAGAAAGAACCTGATGTGGACGTCATTCTCGCGGGCGGACCAGACGACAAAGAAGCAATAGAACAAATCAACGCACAGTTAAAGCCAGGCAGCAGAGCGATTTCGACGTACGGACAAACACGCAGCTTGAAAGATCTGGTTGGTCTGATTGATATTTGCGATCTGACTGTTTGCGTCGACTCTGCACCGATGCATCTGGCAATCGCGCTCGACAAGCCAACTGTAGCGTTGTTTGGGCCTACCAACGAGGCTGTTCTGGTACCGCCGGGAGTGGAACACTTCGTGGTGCTGCGAAAGGAAAAACTATCAGCAAAGGGCGAGAATGCTATCGGTAGTTCGGAGACTGCATCAGGAGCAGAAACTACAATGAAGCAGGCGAGTTTTCTTTATCCTGGCGCGCCAGCCGTTCAGCTTCCCGCAGAAATTGTCGCCCGGTCTGTTTTGGATCTATTGAAGCGAGTTGAACACCCAGGTGGCTCGACGGCAGTTCATGCGGATTAGGCTCAGCCCCCTCACCCAGAACGCGCACTAACACTTCGACAATCTTCGGATCAAATTGCCTTCCTGCGCACTTCTTCAGTTCTTGAATAGCGCGCTCGTGCCCGATTGCCTTGCGATAGGGTCTATCGCTGGTCATAGCATCATACGCATCGGCGACCAAAATAATACGTGCGCCAAGCGGAATGTCGTCGCCAGCCAGTTTATCGGGATAGCCGGAGCCATCCATAAATTCATGGTGGTGCATGACAAAACGCTTTGCTTTTTGCAGACTCGGCAAATCACCAATAATCTGCGCGCTCTTAACAGGGTGTTCAGCCATGATTGCGGTTTCTTCCGCAGTGAGCTTTGCCGGCTTCCAGAGAATTGATTCTGGCACGCCAATCTTGCCGATGTCATGAAGAATGCCACCCAATTCAAGGTCGCGCAATTCTTCCGGCGTCAGCCCCATATTTTTGCCAATTAAAAGAGCATACTGCGAGACCCGCAGGCTGTGCCCTGAGGTGTAATCGCACTTCGCGTCGAGCGCATCTGCCAAAGCGCGAATCGTACCGAGGGATACCTCTTCGAGCTGAGAAAGCGCGCCGGTGAGGTCTTGGACAAGCTGAGTATTGCGCTGCTTCAGTTCGTAAGTTTCAATTGCCCTTCGAACAGTGACTCTCAATTCGTCCCTGTCCCACGGCTTCGGCACATATTTGTAAACATGACCGCTGTTGATAGCATCGATGAGCGCCTGCACGTCTGTGTAGCCCGTGAGCAAAATGCGCATGGCATCCGGTCGAATCGCCAGCGATTCTTTCAAAAGCTGAACGCCCGTCATACCAGGCATACGCTGGTCGGTAATAATCAGGCTGATGTCATGCTCTTTCAGCAGGTTGAGCCCGTCTTGACCGCTCAAAGCCTCGACAGTGTCGTACTCATCGCTGAGTACGCGCTTAAGGAGGCGGACGTTCGCCTCTTCGTCATCGACGAGCAGTATCTTGTGACGCATTGCCATTACTCAAGTTTATATCAACATTCGGAAATAAGTGGAAGTAGAAATTAATCGGGCTCCATTGCCGGGTTTAGTGCTGGTTCAAAAATAAAATCCCCATCCCCACCCTTTCTGACTTTCGCCAGATCGGAGGCGCTTGTATAGATAGGTATCTTGAGGATGAAGCTGGTGCCTTCATTTGGTTTTGATTCGCACCAAATTTCGCCCCCGTGGCGCTGCATTATCGAGTGACAAATGGACAAGCCCAGCCCTGTGCCCTGTCCAACCGGCTTCGTCGTGTAGAAGGGCTCGAAAATTTTGCTTTGCACTTCCGGGGGGATGCCGCTGCCGTTATCCGAAATGGTCACTTGCACCTGCTCGCCATCCTTAACTGTCTTCACCGTCACAAGAGGCGAAGGTGTGCCCAAGACCGCCTCCGCGGCGTTGGAAAGGAGGTTCATCCAAACCTGGTTGAGCTGACCGGGATAACACAGAATCGGCGGCAGTTCAGCAAAATCAGTCTCGACCGGGATTTTGTCGCGTCCGTAATACTGGCTAAGAATCTTCAATGTAGACTCGATGCCTTCGCGCACAGAGCCTTCTTTCAGCTCGGCTTCATCCAGACGGCTGAAACTTCTCAGATTTCGAATAATGTATCGAATGCGCTCAGCGCCTTCATTCAAGTCTGCGATGATGTTATCGAGATCGGTGATAAGGAAGTCGTAACGCATCGAATCCTTAAGCTGATCTACAGCCGGCTTGTTCTCTCCGGAAAGACCGTCGAGCGCCGAGATAAGTTTTTTCAGATCCTCAAAATACTCTCTGAGATAAGGCAAGTTGCCATGCACGAAGTTGATAGGGTTGTTCAATTCATGCGCAATACCTGCAACCAGGCGCCCCAGCGATGCCATCTTTTCCTGGTGGATGAGTTGCGATTGAATAGCGCGCAACTCAAGGTTTTTCGCATCAAGATTGAGGTTTTTATTCCAAAGGTCTTCATTCTTCGTCGACAGTTGCTCAACTAGCTCGCCATGCTCAGCGGCAACAGCGACCTGACCTGCGACAGATTTGACCAGCTCTAACTCGACAGGAGTCCAGGCACGATGAGTATCTCGGTCGGCGATCAGAATCACGCCCTTTGACTCTTCGCCGTACATCATCGGCTGTACGATAAGTGAACTCATCTGTGCGAGGCTTTGCGAATTCGAAATCGACGAGAAAGCCGGATCGCGAGCAGGGTCGAAGAAGAGGAAAGTCTTCATCAGCTTTCCATCGGAGTCTTCACGCCTCTCGTAAGTTGATTTATGCTTGAGCACAAATTCACACAAGGCGCGATCGAAGCGCCCAGTTTCTTCGCGCGGAACAAAGCCATCGTCCTCTTCACCATCGCCAAAACCCTGGCGCGCACCGGCAATCAGAGGAGAATCCAGTTGCGCTTCAACGATAAGTGGTTTGTCACTCAACTTTCTGCCAGGCAAAATAATTGCGCAGTCAGGCGCTTTTAAAGCCTGAGCAAGCTCGTCTACAGCGGTCTCGAAAATCTGATTGAGGTTGAGCGTACTGCGCAATGCCGAGTTGATCGTATTGATCATTTTTTCACGACGCGCCTTTTCTTCCAGTTCATCCATCAGGCGAGTATTATTATCAAGCTGCTCGCGGAGCCGGTTGGCGCCTTGTTGAGCAACTCCACTCATGTACTGACAAAACCGAGCCCACACAAATGCTACGGCAACCAGCATTGTAGAACGCGCCACTATGCGACCCCACAGGCGGTGCGAGTAGGCAGCAGCCAAACCTGAATCGGACTGGCTTTCGACAAGAAACGGCAGGAAAGCAGCGTTTTCTATTAAGAGCAAAGAAGTGTATGAAACCGAAACAAAGAGCGCGGTCGTGAAAATACCGCGGCGCTGAAACGTATAGCTGGACAGCAAAATCGGCAGCAAATACAAAAGGTAAACTTCTGACTCGACGCCGCGTGTGAAGTGAACGAGCCCCGTCAGGCTCACCACATCGAAGCCGAGCAAACTAGCGTTGATACGCTTGAGGGTTCGCTCCGAGCCCGCGACACCAGTATTGAGTACGCCGAGCAAAATCGCCGAATAAAAAACGACAAAGAGAATAATCGCGACAACACCATAAATCTCCAGCTCCTCACGCGCGAGCCAGGAAATGCAGACGGCTACAACGAGACTGACGACTGAGAAGGCAAGTCGAAAGTGAATCAACTGCTCTGTCTTTATGTAGAGGTCGCTGTCCTGAGGACTGTGGTTAGAGTTTGAATCGCTCATTCTTTAAATATATTCGGAAGCACGCTTGAACACTTCGCCGGCTTCAGCGAATTTACCGAGCACTTTCAAGGTCGAGCCCCAGGCATCGTAAGTGTCGGCGTCATAAGGGTCAATTTCTGCGGCTTTCTCGAACTTCTCTATAGCCAGCTCGTGGAGCCCGAGAAGTGAAAGTGTTTTGCCCCAAAAATAGAACATTTGAGAGTCGCCGTCGAAGAGCTGGGCAGCATTTCTGAACATATCATCTGCGTCGACAAACTGCCCCATCGAAAGGAAAACCTGCCCCAGCGTGGTAAATGCTTGCCAATTCTGCGGGTCCTGACTGATGATCCCTTGCAAAAGTTCTTGAGCTTCGGGCAATTGATTTGTTCCCTTGTAGGCGCGCGCAAGAGCCAATCGCGCGTCAATATCGCTTGGATTGATTTCCAAAAGTTTTAGAGAGCGAACGGTAACGAGGTCGAAATCAGACGCTTTCAATAGTTGTTCTATCGCTTCCTTCTCAGGCACAAAGCAGCCCGGGTCGAGTTTGGCAGCCTGGAAATACTCCGCCTTCGACACATCAGTTTGTCCCATCTCTTCAAGACTGCGCGCCAGATGCAAGTGCCCGAGCGCGTAGTCCGGCTTTAATTGAATTGCTTGTTTGAACTTCTCCACGGCTTGCGCATGCATGCCGCGCAATGCAAAACAGCACCCAATGCCGTCTACGGCTAAATAATTCTGCTCGTCCTGCAAATTGGCGCGACCGAAATGTTCGTCCGCTTTATCGAGATCGCCCTTGGCTAAGTATGAATGACCAATCCACAAATCGACTTCGGCGTCGCGCAAACCCTTCTGTTGAACCTGCAAAAGCTTTTCAATCGCCGCGTCATAGGCACCCAAAACCAGATAGCTCACACCACAATACATGCCGATTTCAAGCGAGCTGGGGCTGACCTCCAGCGCCTTCTCGAAAGCTTCCGACGAAAGGTCGTACTCCTTCATGGACGTATAAATCAGTCCGAGGTTGAGGCGCGCATTCATCAAAAACGGATCGACATCGATGGCGTGCAGCAACTTTTCGGCTGCCTCATCGGCACGCCCAAGCTTGTACAAATTGACTGCCCAATCGTTGTAAAGCAGCGCTCTTTCTTTGGCGTTGAGATTCTTGCCGCCGACAGTAATAGCCTCTTGATAATGCTTGAGCGAGTCTTCCAGCAAACCTTGGGCGACCAGTGCAATCGCCCAATTGCGATGAACGATCGCCGCGCGCCCGTCCAGCTGTGCCGCCATAGAAAAACATTGCACGGCATCAGGATAGTTACCCATCGCACAAAGCGAGACACCCAGCGCATTAAAAGCTTCCGGCATCTGCGGCTCCAGGCTGCAAGTTTTTTGGAAATATTGAGCAGCTTCCAAATATTGACCAAGTTGAAAGCTGGAAACGCCAGCCTGGTAAGAACCGGCAGAAAGGCGCACATTGAGTTTTGCCGCTTGATTAAACTGTCCGATCGCGCCGCGATGGCTGCCCATCTGGGCTAGAGACAACCCCCAATGGAAGTGACCAACGGCGAAATTCGGCTTGCGTTCGCAAGACTCGCGAAACTCAGGCATCGCTTCTTGCGGTCTGCCGTCTTTGAGGAGCGTCAAGCCCAGGTAATAGTGGGCGTCTGCGCTTTCCGAGTCCATGGAAAGAGAAGTTTTGAAGTGCCGCTCGGCGTCTTCATACTTGCCGATGTTAAAGCATAAAACACCGCACTGGTACTCGAGTTCCGGATCGGTAGGTCCTTGAGCGGTAAAACGCGACAGCACGGAATAAGCCTCCTCCCAGCGTTGCTGAGAGACAAGGTCTTTAACCAGTTGTGTAACTTTTGCTGCCACCGTACAAATTCACTTTCTTATACTCAAGAGTATATTCTTGAGATCCTAAAGTTGGTTAAGCAAGAGATGACAATCCTGCCGCCGAGCCGAACCCGCTCGGGCAGGTCAATTACAGGCGCACAAAATACGGGCGGGAGTGCCCGTTAGAGAAGATCACTGGCAAGAAAAATTGTTTCAAAGTAAGCTTTGCCGCCATTAGTCACCGTTTTTCTGTAGGGTTTGTATATGTTCAAGCGAGTCGCATGTCTTCTGGCGTCACTCTCCATATCCCTGGGCGGCGTTTCTCTGCAGCCAGCTCCAGCGGCACCGGCGGCAAAAGCGCCCGGAGCCCCAGCTCAAGGAATGGCTCCCGCCAAAGTTGAACCCAAAGAAGATTCGGTCGAGAAAATCATCGAAGCTTCAAAAAAGACAAACATTCTCAACCTCACCGGTCGCGTGTTGACGATGAAAGAAGTCAACCTGATGTCGCAGCAGACCGGCTTGAAAACACTTGTCCTCACGGGCAGTAATCTTACCGACGTTGAAGGTGGCGTAATCGGCAAAATGACCGGACTGCGCGATCTCGTCCTGAGCAACACAAAAATGGGCGACGATGTATTGTCGAAGATTCAGAATTTGAAACTTTCTCGCATCGATCTCTCAAAATCGCAGGTCACCGACAAAGGGCTGGCGTCTCTTGGAAAAATCGAAACGCTTGAACAAATTTCGCTGAACGACACCGATGTAACCGACAAAGGACTGGCCAGTCTAGCCGCTCTGCGCAAACTCAAAACGCTGAACCTGAACAAAACCAAAATTACGGAAGAAGGGCTGAAACAACTTTCTTCTTACAGCGCGCTCGACAATTTGGCTCTCGAAGACACTGAAGTTACCGGCGCAACTTTCGATACCGTGCCGTCCTTCCGCTTCTTGATCGGTCTTGACCTGGGTGGAACGAAAGTCAGCGACGCGACAATCGCCAAAGTAATGACGGCATCAAATTTGGTGTCACTGAATCTGGCAAAAACCAAAGTTTCCGATACTGGAATTCCATCGCTTCAGAAATTGAAGAACCTGAGAGAGCTCTCCCTGGCTTCAACAAGCGTCACGGACAAAGGCATAGCAGCACTGAAGAATTTGCGCTTGCGTACACTTGATATAAGTGGAACAAAAATTTCCAACAAAGCGCTGGCGACTTTCAAATCGGCACCGGTTCTCTCCATTTTGAATCTCGGAAAAACTTCAATCACGGACGAAGGCTTGTCTGCACTCGCTCAAGCGCCTGCTTTGACCGAACTCTATATCCCCGACACTAAAATCGGTGATGCTGGTCTGAAGACAATCAGCACCTTTCCCAAGTTGGAAAGCTTGGATATCAGCGACACCAGCATTACTGATTCCGGCTGCAAGTCCCTCTCTCAAATGAAGGGATTGCGCTACGTCAGAGCCTCCGGCACAGCAATTACAAAAGCGGGGCTCAGCTCTATCATGCGCATTTCAGCGCTGGCTCGAGTCGATGCAGACCGCTGCAAGGGCGTCAAGAAAGAAGACATGCAACAAGTTCAGAAAGACCACCCAGGCTCGTTAATCACCGGTGGTTAATCTCGGCATGGAATCCAACCCTGTAGAAGAAAGGCTTAAACAGCTCTTTCATAAGAAAAACTGGCTTCTCGCCTTCGATCGCGATGGCACTCTGGCTCCTTTCACAGTAGATCCGGCGGCTTCCAAGGTGCCACCAGAAACGGTGCACGCCTTGCGCGAACTTGCAAAGCTGCCTAATGTCCATGTGGCAATCGTCAGCGCTCGTCCAATCCCATTTTTAAAGAGTGATTTTGGAGATGCACCGCTTACACTGGCAGGCAATTACGGCATGGAAATTCTCTATGCCGGAAGTGACCAAAGAACGCTTCAGGTGGGCGATCACCATCGTGAATCAATTGCGCATCTAAGGGGCCGGTTGGAAAAACTTGTGCCACCTTCGACAAGAACAATTTTGGAAGATCATGAACTGACTATCTGCCTGCATTATCATCTTACGCCACCAGATATGATGCCGGTAATTGAAGCAGCAGTCCGCGAAGCGTATTTTGAAATTCCGCATCTGCGAATTAGAAGATTGCAGACAAGTATAGAATTCATGCCTGATTTCGACTGGGACAAAGGTCTCGGGCTGGCGAATGTAGCCGAGCATTTCGGACTGGTGGGCGATGAGGTCAAAGAGACATTCTTTATGTTTGCCGGCGATTCAGAAGCAGATGAGCCTGGTTTTTCATACGTGCTCAAACGTGGCGGCATTGCCGTGAGAGTCGGAAAACACTGGACTGGCAAACCTGACTACTTGTGCGACAATCCGGACAACACAGGGCATCTGATCGAACGCCTTTTGAAAGTGCGCATGAAAGATTTGCAGGCGAAATAGGTACGCGAAAGGGTAACGCTTAAGCACCGGCGCAAAATATCTGAGCGCGTGCAACGCGCCCCCACGCTTCTAACTCATTCAATTCTACAGTTTTGCGCCTGAGAGAAAGAAGGCGGAAAGTATCGCCGCGCATAGAAGCGCCTGGGCCAGCCAGAACATCGAGACGACGCTAGCCTCCCCGGTATTGCGTTCTGCCATCACAGCTTCGAAGTGGTGATGGAGCGGAGCCATTCTAAAAATGCGTTTCCCTTCACCTGGAAGTTTGTGCGTGAGCTTATGCCATGCCACCATAATTGGTAGCATCGGTTTATCGGGTTTGAACTCTTTGGTCAGTTTGAAATAGCTGACTTGCATCATCACGGAAACTGTCTCGGCAATGTAGATCAAAGAGAGTGGGACAAACCAGAGAATCAGTCCACCACTCATAACAAGAGCACCCATTAAGCCGCCGAGAAAGAGGCTGCCCGTGTCGCCCATAAACACTTTTGCCGGGTTTTTGTTGAACACTAGAAACGCTGCCAGCCCACCGGCTGCGGCGGAGGCGATGGCGGCGTTTGCATATTGTCCAGTCACGAGCAAAATCACAGCCATTGTGGCGAAAGCAAGGAAACACGTACCGCCGGCCAAGCCGTCCATGCCGTCATGCAAATTGATTGCATTGGTAGTTGCAGCCATGATAAACATCGACGCGCCGATAAATGCCCAGAGTGGCAGAGCGAATGAATAAATGGAACCGTCGGCAGAAGGTAAGAGAATTACTTTGCCTGCATCGTTTCCAAAAAACCAGAGTCCAATTGCCAGTCCAAGCCCCAAAGAAAATTCAACAGCCAGGCGCAGTTTTCCAGAAATACCCTTGTTGCTCTTGCTCGTCACTTTGCCGTAATCGTCAGCAAATCCGAGCAAGGCGCAGGCACCGGCGGCGCTGAGAATCAGAAGAGAAGTCCAGGGCGCTTTTCCAGCAATAATCAAAGAGGGGATTATGCCGATAAAGATTGCAAAAATAAAGCCCAAACCGCCCATTGTTGGGGTTTTTGCCTTAGCGGCATGGCTCTTCGGTCCTTCTTCTCGCAAGTACTGCTCGACTTGTTTGGACTTGAGCCACTTTATATAGAAGGGAAATACGCACAGCCCGACTACCAGGGACGCGAAAAACGGAACAATAACGCTCGGTTCTTTCATGTGAGTCAGGATTGCTTCAGGCAAGGTAGAAATCCGCAGGTAGACCAATGAGGCAACTGTTTCTTTCAAAAGCAAACTGAATAAGTCAGCTTGCGCTTCCTTAATTTAAGCACTTGCAGCGTTAATTCTAGAAGGCTAATCCAGATAAAACGATGTAATAATCTTGCGATTTTCTTTTGCGTAATTGACCGACTCGAGCAGCGTGTGGCTCGTGTGATACAGGAAGCATATAACTTGCTGGCTGCGGTCGATAATTTCGTGGTTGCAGATTTTGGAAGCTTCAGCGAGCGTCATGGTGCGACGGTCCGGGTACTCGGTGATGTGAGTGATACCGGTGAGCAGGTCTTGCACTTCGCTGGGCTGCTGCGCAATGGTCTGCGGCAAAATGATGTCGAGGCGGTCGGGATTCGCACGCTTGGCGCCGCGGATGACTGCCATGTTGGTTCCGTTGGCACCACCACTGGTGACAACCTGGTTGCCGGAAAGGACCAGCGCGTAGGTCAACATTTCGACCAGTTGTTGGTGGGTAAGAGTCAGGTTTCTGGTGCCGATGATTGCGACTTTCTTCGGACCGCCCTGCTGAATTAGTAAAAGCTCCTGCGCTAACTCATCGACGGAAGGGAGAGTTGCGGAGGTCGATTCAGGTGAAGGCATCGCGTATATCCGTTGGGGTTATCCGAGTTGTTAGTACCAAGAATTTATCTTGTCGATTGCAGAACCTAGATTACCGGTCTGCGCATCGGGAGGGGATTTGGGCGAAAGTGCAGTTTACAAATTATAATCAACACTTAGGCGCTGTCCCGTTAGGCTTTTATCTCTGATTCTTCTGCAAACTTGTTAAACCGCTCGGAAACGAGACGATTTGCGGTTTGAAGCCGACCAAGCAAAATCTTGGAAAAGCCGGTTGGAATCATAGCATAATTGCACTTGAGACAATGTCATGAGGCACAAGCAGGCATGGTACTGGGATCTGAATTAGAAATGCAAACTGGCTCTACACCTGAACAATCGGAATACAGATCTGACAGCGAATTGCTGAAAAATCTGAACCCCCAACAGGCCGAAGCGGTCACCGCCGGCTGGGGTCCGTGCCTGGTCATCGCCGGCGCCGGCTCGGGCAAGACGACGGTCTTGACTCGACGCATCGCTTATCTGATTTCTGAGATGAATCAGGAAGCCGAAACTATCCTGGCAGTTACCTTTACAAATAAAGCCGCGCAGGAGATGAAGAACCGTATCGAGAAAATTGTCGGTTGGCAGACGGCTAGAAAGACAGTAATTGGTACGTTCCATAGCATTTGTGCCCGCCTGCTTCGCTATGACATCGAGGAATACACGACTCCGGAAGGGCATAAGCTCAAAAGCAATTTCGTTATTTATGATGAAACCGACTCCCTCAGCTTGATGAAAGGAGTCATCTCTCGATTGAATTTGGACGAAAAGGTTTTCGTGCCTCGTGAAATGCGCTACGCAATTTCGGCTTTGAAGAACGACGGCTTCACGGCACAACTGTATGCGCAGGAGGCGAAGAGTTACAGAGAAAGCCGCTTGTCGGAAATCTTTCTTGCGTATCAAGCGGACCTGGCGCGCAACAACGCTATGGATTTTGATGATCTAATTCTTACTTTTACGCAGGTTTTGAAAACTTGCCCAGGCGTGCGCAATCGCCATCACTATCGCTTCCGCCACATCCTTGTAGACGAATTTCAGGATACAAACAGAGCGCAGTTCGATTTGATTCGCATGCTTGCAGAACCGGCAGAGGAAGTTCTGGGACAAGATCCCTGGACGGAGCGCACTTTAATGGTAGTAGGCGACGTCGACCAATCCATTTACTCATGGCGCAAAGCCGACTACAAAATCATGCTCAGCTTCCAAAACGACTTCAAGCCGGCGCGCTTGATCAAACTGGAAGAAAACTATCGCTCGACGGCGACAATTTTGGATGTCGCAAATAGCATCATCTCCAACAACTCGGAGCGTATCGACAAAGTACTTCGCTGCAATAGAGACAAGGGCGGCAAGGTGCAATGCTTCGAAGCGCAAGATGAGATCGACGAAGCTTATTACATTGTCGAAGAACTTAAGCGACTTACTGCTCGCGGACGCACTCTTAAGGACTGCGTACTCTTATATAGAACCAACGCTCAGTCACGGGCGCTTGAAGAAGTTTTGGTTCGCAACCATATTCAGTACACCATAGTTGGTGGCACTCGATTCTACGAAAGACAAGAAATCAAAGACGTACTCGGGTATTTAAAACTCATCTACAATCCCGCAGATGGTCAGTCTTTCAATCGAGTCATCAATGTGCCGAGAAGAGGGCTGGGCAAAACAACGCTCGACCGCGTCAATCAATATGCAATTGAAAGTGGCATCAGCCCAATTCAAGCCTGCCTGGAAGCAGAGACTATTCGCGATATCGCTGGCAAAACAGGAAAATCGCTCAAAGAATTCGGCGAGATGGTCAATCGCTGGCACATGCTCTCGAAGAGCATTCCGGTGTCTCAACTTCTCGAAACGCTACTTAAAGAAACAAAGTACATCGACAAGTTGCAGGAAGATGCAAATTCGAGCAAAGACGAACTTGCGCTAGGCCGAATTGAAAACGTTCGAGAATTGATTGCGGTGGCGCAAGAATTTGAAAAGTCGGCGGATGAGCCGGATCTCGACTCTTTCCTCACACGTATTTCACTGGTTAGCGATCTCGATGCAGTGCGCGAAGGCGAAGACTCCGTTACGTTGATGACATTGCACGCAGCAAAAGGATTGGAATTCCCTGTCGTTTTTCTTTCAGGCTTGGAAGAAGGTCTTTTCCCACACATGCGCTCCCTTGATTCTGAGACAGCAATGGAAGAAGAAAGGCGCCTCATGTATGTAGGCGTCACCCGCGCGGAAGATTCTCTCTATTTAACGCTGGCTCGCAAACGCATGATCTTGGGCCGCGGACCTGCCGGCGGTTCTGGATTTACTTCCAATTACACGGTTCCAAGTCGTTTTCTTCGCGAAATTACTCCGGGATTGTTGGCTGGATACTATCCACCACCAGCCGGCGAACGCAGACAAGAAATCGAACAAGACGACCCATTCGTGCAAGGCGGCGGATGGGGGCAAGCTCCGTCTCGCGGCGGCGGCGGATACCAAAACAACAATAATTACGGTGGTGGCAATTCACGACCGAACAATTACGGTGGTGGCGGTAATTATGGCGGCGGCAACTCGCGCCCTACCAATTACGGAAGTGGTGGCAACTCGCGCCCTACCAATTACGGAAGTGGTGGCAACTCCCGTCCGACAAATTACGGAAGCAGTGGCAATTCACGCCCAACAAATTATGGAAACAGCGGCAATTCGCGACCTAACAATTACGGTGGAGGAGGCGGCTACGGCTCCAATAATTCGTATGGCGGCGGAGCTCAAAGAAGCGGCTCTTCGCAGCCCCCGGCAAAACCACGCGCCATGCGCATGGACCCGAATGCTCAGCCACCAGCCAAAACACAACACTCACAGGAAACCAGCGCACCTGTTTCTTTCGAGCGCTTGGCTGTGGGCGACAAAGTCCAACACGCCAAATTTGGAATCGGGACAGTTGTTCAAGTCATAGGCGATCAAGACAAAGAGCTTTACAACGTCGAATTTGACGAGGCAGGCCGCCGTCTTCTTGACCCGAGATTCGCAAAACTGATCAAGACCACCTAAAGGCACCGAAATCTGAAAGGCAAACAGGCTCACTAAAAGGAGCCTTGCAGCTAATTTGGCTGAAACCGAATCGATAACGATTCGCTGTTTTGGATCTACCGGGGCGGGTGGAAATTTTCTGCCGCGATTCTCGTGACAACCAAAGATTAGGCGAAATTTTTCGGTGCTTTGTTAACTTCACTGGATGAGTTAGGGCAACTCTGGGATCAGATCTAATAGGATGGTTTGCCATATTGGCCGGGAGAGCGAGTGTCTTCCCGACAGGTCTTATCAAGGAGTTTTCAGGTGGCAACAGAACGTACATTTGTGGCAGTGAAGCCGGACGGTGTCGAGCGTGTTTTGATCGGCGAAGTTGTCGGACGCTTTGAAAAGCGTGGATTGAAGATCATCGGCATGAAATTCATGAAGGTCACCAAAGAGATGGCCGAGCAACACTATGGTGAGCACAAAGGAAAACCGTTTTACGATGGTTTGGTCAGCTACATCACCTCTGGCCCGATCGTTGCAATGGCGCTTGAAGGCAAAAACGCAGTTGCCCTCGCCCGTCAAACAATCGGCGCTACCAAGCCCGCAGACGCAGCCCCAGGAACCATCCGCGGCGATCTGGCTGTCGAAATCGGCCGCAATATCGTGCACGGCTCTGACAGTCCGGAAAACGGTCAGCGTGAAATCGGCATCTTCTTCAAGCCAGAAGAGCTGGTGGAGTGGAGCGGCAGCTTGAACAAGTGGATCTGGGAATAAGCCCCAGCCAGCTAATCAAGTTCTACAGAATTCAAAAGAAGGGGTCACAGGAATGTGGTCCCTTTTTTGCATCCTATATATGTATGTTTTCCAGAACATCCTAGCAATTTCCAACGGCGCTCATAGATTTGGCGAAAACCGCATCTGGACTCAATTCTCTCAAACATGCAAGGGTCGTAATCTTGCAAGTAGAGGAAAAGCAGGGCTGGCATTCCAGCGCAGTCGAGACAGTCGAACATTGTGCACCAAAAGGACCATTTCGACCAATTGGAGTGCTTCCATAAACACCTACGATTGCAGGTCCGGCAACTGCAGCAGCGAGGTGAAGGGGTCCGGTATCACCGCCGACGACAAGCTGTGCTCGCGAAAACAACGCCATCAAATCAACAAGGCTTGTTTTGCCTGTGATGTCTATTACATTGGCTCCTGAAGCGTTTTTACGCACACTATCGGCAAGCTCTTTGTTGGTCTGCGCTTCTCCTTTTGAGCCAATCAGGGCAATTCGATATCCTTTCGCCGCAAACTTTTCAGCCAGTGTCGCCCATGATGGCATCGGCCAAATCTTCGTAATCCAAGTTGTGCCTGGAATCAGCACCACCAGAGGTGCATGCTCCGAGCCAGCTATTCCGTGAGCAGCCTGCTCTTCTGCGAAGTGCTTTTCAATTTTTTGACTCGAAGCATCATTAATGGAAGGCAAGACAAATTTGGCTGCTGATGCTAAAGCTTGATCGTCGCCAACATCGGCTTTTTTTCCCGTAATCGAGTTAGCCAAAGCGTTAGCAAGGCGCATGTTGTGCAGGACTACGTGATCATCAAAAGAGTAATAGTCACCAGTCTTGATTCGGTCGGTGTACATAAGTGGTGCCATCTCACGCGCATCTGCAAATCCGAATATTCTGCGGGCGCCAGAGCCGCGGCAAATTGCAGCACTCTTGAAAAGACCTTGCAGATCGATAGCGTAGTCATACTTCGTCCGCTTCAATTCGCTGGCAAAAGCCTTGATGGCATTGGCAGAGAGGGACTTGAACTTCTTCTTCTCAAAAACGACAACGTTTTCAACGAGAGGATTTCCCTGGAGCAAATCCTTAGACAAGGGTTCGACGACCCAGGTGATTTTGGCCTGAGGAACGCGTTGTTTCAGCAAACTAATGGCCGGCAAACTGTGAACGACATCACCGATCGCGCTCAGTTTTACTACCAGGACTTCCATATAGCACCAGAGATTCTTTCCGGTGGATCATACACTGCCGAAAGAATGGAAACCCAATCCTCCCTTGGCTACCACCCGAATGATTGAGCCTACTGGTCTTCCAGTAGAGCAGACCGACCGGTCTGAAACAGAGCTATTCGACTATTTCGACTATCACTTTCGAATCTGAGTGAGGTTTTGCTCATAGGATTTGGCATGGAAATCGATGGCCGACGAGTAGTTCATGTCACCCCGCCCCTGGTATCAGTTCCGCAGCTGGTATCAACCCCGCGGCCGGTATCAACCCCACGGCCGGTATCAACCCCACCCCCGATACCACTCCGCCCCTGGTGTCACCCCACCGCCGGTGGCATCGACCCGCTCCACATAGGACGACGAAGATAGTGCGCCTGTTATCGTTTCGGACCATGGCATCTGCGTACGCGTATTGGTTTTGCAGCGTCGGAACCAGTTTGGAAGTCCCGAATACCAGACATGCGTACGGCAATTCCAGTCGTCATTTGGAAGTCTTTTGGGCGCAAATATTCCTGACAAGACAGACAAGCTGACAATGATTAGGGCGGCAAGAGTTTGCAGACAAGTCCCAGGCACCCCGACCGATACCCGTTGAGCCAGAACAGACAAGTGCTGAAAGAGAAACAGGGCCGACCTCTTCGTCCCCTCTGGCGCTCCACGATCAGGATGTTTCGTCCTTTCCCCAAAGGCTAATTCGCCACCAGATTCAGCGCCGGATTTGATACTGCTATTCGGCCAGGTTTAGCACCGAATTAGCACCGGATTCGGAGCCAATTGCGCACCGAATTCAGCACCACCATGAAGAACCACCTGCGGAGGCCTGCTGAAAATTGAATGCTTGGTCAAAAATCGTTGGCAGGCCGGCCGAAGTTGTTTGCCACCACTTTGCACCAAGGACTGAAAACCAGGGCTTTATTTGACGCTCGGGGGTTTTATCCCGCTCAAAAAAGGCACCATCGGTAATACTCTGTAACTTTTTAACTTCGTGGTATCAGCCATCAAAAGTGGTGCGCACCAGCTGTGGAGCGGAGTTTGCGCAATCACCCCTGGTATCACCGGCGAAGAATATATCCAATCGACGGTTAGAGATATAGCACCCTTTGGTACAATCTATATGCCACCTAGAATGGTGGTAGGTGGCATACCAACTTAGCGAGTCGCCCGACATATATTCGGCGGCCCGGCTGGGCATTTCGGTTTGCCGAATTGCCTTGCGCACCAATCGGAATTTTGCCCGAGTAGTGCCTAAAGATCCCCAAAGCAAAAGGAGTGAATCATGGCCAGTTCCAAGAGTAAGTCTGCCAAATCCAAAGCTAAAGCCGCTCCGAAGGCCAAAGCAGCGAAACCGGCACACAAGAAAGTTGCAGCTCGCAAAGTTGTTGCCCGCAAGAACGTAGCGAAGCATGCAGCTAAGGCTACTCGTCCCGCAGCAGCTCGCTCGGATTCCGACTACACGAAGTTCAGCGGCAAGTTCACGGTGCGTCTGCCCAAGTCGCTCCACCAAGCTCTCGTTGACCGCGCAGAAAAAGAAGGCGTCAGCCTCAACCTGTTCGTAACCAACGCACTTTCCCGCACCGTAGCGGTAGCAGGAAAAGGCAAACGTTAATCGCCCTGTTAAACAGGACACATTATTGAAGGAGGACAATGTCCTCCTTCTTTTTTTGTAGAAGATTGTGGACTTGATTTAACAGACTCTAATATTCGATACCGAGTGACGCAAAATCCAGCCTGCTAGTGTTTTGAGACATTAAACCGATATCAGACAGTCTAATGGTCCATTCTTATCAACTTCATCTTGGATGCCATGATCAGACCGGATAGTATGTGCCAGTTCCGAACACGGGCAGACCGAGTTAAAAAGGACTGGAAGCACACTCGTTATGAGCAACAATATCCCGATTTTCTCCGCCAAGGAGCAATACCCTCAAATCGCCGCAGATCTGGAAGCCGCAGTCTTAGAAGTATTGCGCAGCGGCAATTACATCATGGGTCAAAAGAATAAGACCCTCGAGCAGCAAATCGCCAAAGTTTGCGGTGTCAAACATGGAATTGGCGTAGCTAATGGAACCGATGCCTTGATTCTGGCGCTCTGGGCGCTCGATATCGGTCCCGGTGATGAAGTAATCACCACCCCATTTACTTTCGCTGCCACAATTGAAGCCATCCTCATGCACGGTGCAAAACCGGTGTTTGTCGATGTGGACGAAAAGACTTTCAATATCGATCCAAAAGCAATCGAGAAAGTAATTACGCCTAAAGCCAAAGCGATCATTCCTGTTCACTTATACGGACAGGCTTCGGACATGGATCCGATCAAGGAAATCGCCGACCGTTATGCATTGAAGATCGTTGAAGACAACGCTCAAGCAATTGGCGCAACATATAAAGGTAAGCCCACCGGATGCCTTGGCGATGCAGCCTGCATCAGCTTCTATCCGACGAAGAACCTGGGCGCTTGCGGCGATGCCGGCATGATCGTCACTGACAGTGATGAACTGGCCGAGCGCTTGCGCTGCTTGAGAGCACATGGTTCAAAACAACGCTATTTCCACGAAGAGCTAGGTGTCAACAGCCGTCTCGACGAAATCCAAGCCGCAGTTTTGCTCACCAAGCTGCGACACCTCGATGACTGGACTGAAAAACGTCGCGCCATCGCAGGCAAGTACTTTGAAGTTCTGAAAAACGTGCCAAACATCATCCTGCCCAATCCGGCAGTCAAATCAGATTACAGACACGTCTGGCACCAGTATACAATTCGCGTTCTCGAAACAAACTTCGGCACCACTGGCGCCACCATGCGCCAACAGGTGATCGATGGACTGGCTCAACGCGGTATTGGTTCTATGTGTTATTACCCTGTGCCGCTGCACTTGCAACAAGCCTTCCAAGGCTACGGATACAAGCAAGGCGATTTCCCGATCACCGAAAGATTGGCTAGTGAAGTTCTCTCACTGCCGATGTTCCCCGAACTCAAGGATCAGGAGATTCAAGCAGTCGGACAAGCAATTACCGAGATCATGACCAGTGAAGTTGCGGTGCCGCATGTTGTGGCTCCGACGCCTCCGGTCATCATATAAGCGGCAGGCTTAGCCTCGCCGCTGCAATGGAGCCTGCGGCAAAACGATGAGCACAAAAACCAGTCCGACCGGAAGCCAACACATCAGCAAAGATGCGAAGATTGGTGCAAATACCCGCATTCACGAGGAAGCACTGATTTACGCAGGCGCCACTATCGGCGACAACTGCATCATCGAGCCGGGTGCGATTGTCTATGAAAACGTAAAACTGGGTGCCAATTCATATGTTGGTTCGCAGTGCATTCTAGGCGAAAGATTGTCGGGATATTTGAGCGACCCGTCGTACAAAAACCCATCTCTGCTGATTGGTGAAAACGCGACAATCCGCTCGGGAACAATCATTTATGCAGATTGCAAAATCGGCAAAGGTTTTCAAACCGGTCACCGGGCAGTAATCCGCGAGAAGAGCATTTTCGGAGATATGTGCTCGTTCGGGACAATGGCGCAATCCGATGGTCAAATGACCGTCGGCAACAACTGCCGTTTCCACAATAATGTGTTCATAGCAACATTCACCACCTGCGAAGACGACGTGCACTTCTATCCGATGTCTTGCACTGTCGACAGCATGCATCCGCCATGCCAGAAAGGGCGCGAAGGTCCGTACCTTGAGAAAGGTGTCATCATTGGCGCCAAGGTACTTATACTTCCGCGAGTTCGCATCGGGTCCAAGAGCGTTGTTGCAGGCGCCTCTGTGGTGACCCACGATGTACCGCCAGGCATGGTTGTCGCCGGTATGCCTGCGAAAGTAATCAAAGGGCGTGAAGAGGTTCGCTGCCACATTGAAGACCGCCCTGCATACGATGTGGCAATGGAAAATAAGGGCTAGAGCCAAACTTACAGAATCACTACGAGACGCAACGGCGCGGCATCGAACAGTACAGCAAAGCGCTAATTTGAAACCGTGAATGTGCTAGATCAAACTAGAAACGATAGCGAAGCACAGCAGCCAGGTCACCCGGCCAGCCCGACATTGGTGCAGAAGAACGCCGTCCCAATTCTGGTTTTTATCATCGCACTGGCGACGTTCTTATGCTATTTGCCGGTCTTGTTCAATTTCTTCTGCGGCGACGACTTCGTGCACCTCACATGGCTCAAGCAAGCCATGGGCTATCCCACGCTGATTTGGAAAAACTTCTATTCGTCCTGGTTAGACGGAACAACAACCAAATTCTACCGCCCATTGATCTCGATCTTTATGGTCACAGATTACATGGCGTATGGGCTGAACGGGCTTGGTTATCACGTTACCAATCTACTTTTCCACCTCACATCAACGGTTGTTCTTTTCTTTGTCTCTTTGCGACTAGGAAGAATATTCAGCGCTGATTCGAATAGCCAGACGCGAGCGATAAGAGGAAGTGCAATTTCCTTTGCATTCTTCTCCTCAATTATATTCGGGCTGTATCCGCTGCATCCTGAGGCGGTTTCGTGGATCACAGGTCGAGTAGATAGTGTCGTCACCACCTTCATTGTTCTGTCGTTTTGGTGTTACATGCAGTGGCGCGACGGCAAGTCCATTCTCTGGTGTGGCGGCTCGATTGTTTCGTTTATCCTTGGGCTGCTCTCCAAGGAAATGGCAATTACCTTACCTGCAACAATGGCTGCTTATGAGGTTCTTCTCTGGTCGGAGAAAGGCGGCAACCTCAAGAATTTGGTTCCCGGAGCAATCAATGCCATCAAAGCGATCATTCCTTTCGCTGTGGTTATCGCACTTTATTTTGTGGTTCGTTTGATTGCGCTCGGAACTTTTGTCGGCGGATACGACGACTCGCTTTTCTTTATCTCCAACATGAAAGAGTTCGTCTATGGATGGCTCCATGCCCTGAAGATGCTGCTTATTCCTGCCAACAAAGACTTCTTTGACACAAAAAACGCTCTTCTCATTTTCTGGCAAGTCTCTCTCGGTTTTATCGCCATTTCCGCATTGGCGAACTTCGCAACTCTAAGGCGAATGCTCCCAACGTTTATTTTCACCACGGTCTGGCTCGCCTTGGCCCTGATACCCGTCTACAAAATCTTTGCCATCTCTGACGACTTGCAAGGCAGCCGACTCGCCTATCTTGCGACTGTTCCACTAAGTTTGCTCATGGCATTCGGCTTCACGACCGTGCGCATGGTGGGCAATCCGATAACGTGGCTGCGCGCGGCGAACAGGCTGAGAATTGTTTGGGGAGCACTGTTTGTCACTGCTGCTGCGGCAATGCTCTGGACGAACAATCAAGCCTGGATTGCGGCCGGGGAGCAATCGAACGCGATTAGAAGTCAGCTCGACGCGCTGTATAAAACTGAAATCCAAGGCGACCCGCAGGTTCTCTTCCTGGGACTTCCGGATCAAATACATGGCTCCTATGTTTGCCGCAACGCTCTCTACGGCATGACTAAGGCACCGCAGCTCCACCGCGATGTCGAACACAACATTCTGGTCGACCGCTTCGAGCCAATCATGCCCTTTGGCTATATAAAGAATTCACTGCGAAATGCCGGTGATAAGGTCAAGATCTATCGATGGGATCTCGAAAACAAGAAATTCGTCGCCATATCTATCCCTAAAGAATCTGGTGAATCGTCCACGGGAATTGAGAAACAGCTTGTAGAAACCGACCAGGCGCCGGTGAAATTCCAAGGCGATGACCTGAAACAGCTGGTAAAAGTAGCCGACAACTATGGAATAAAGACCTCATCCTTTGACGACAAAGGTGCCTTCTCCGTCACGACTGACGCACCCAAAGGTAGGCGCCCTGCGCTCAAGATCGGGCTGACCTTGCCTTGCTTCACGACCGATTTTATTGCAGTTACTGTAATCGCGCCGTCCGTCCCAGCGGATAACAAAGGTTTGGATCTGCTGTACAAAAACGATATCAATAGAGAGTTCAATCTCTTCCATCGGGCTCACGCGAATCTCATACAATCAAACGAGCCTCAAAAGCTTCTGTTCTCATTGCGCAGTGCGCCGGAATGGGCATTAGGTGGAACGTCTAGCGAGTTTGAGCTGTACCTACCGCTGCACGGGGAAGTGAAGATTATATCCATCGAGACAGTCCCAACCAAATCGGTGATGCCTTCGATCGCATTTGAAAAATCCGGCTTCATGGGCACGAAAGGCTATTTGCACCTTGGAAGTAATAAACCAAAAGACACCGTAAATTACGACGCCAGCGGCATTCCTGGTGCAGCCGGAGTTGTCTTCGAACTAACTAGAGCCAACCTGCTTTTCGCAAGCCAGAACGACCAAGAGAAGTGTCTGGTTACACTGAGAGAAATTAAAAGCGCCGGCACCACTGGCAGTATTACCCTCGAAAGAAAGGATTTCAGTGCACTGGGTATATATGAACTTCGTGCATGGGCGGTCGATAAAGACGGCAACCGCCTGGGAGTATCCGGAGACCACATCGTCCTGTCCTTAGACGACTAGTTGAAAATGACTGCTAAAGAAAAATCGAAAGACAGCGCGAAGGACAGCTCGAAAGAAACTTCCAAGGAAAACTCTAAGGAACGTTCAAAGCCCAGTTCGAAAGGAAACGCGAAGTGGAACGCCAGTCTGATCGGTCAAAGGCTGATCGAGGGCGGTTTTCTGAAGGATGATCAACTAGAAGAAGCGTTAAAGCTACAAAGGGAAACTGGTCTTCTCCTGGGAGAAGTCTGCCTGTTAAAAGGCTGGTTAACTTACGAACAATTGAAAGAATGTTTGCCAACTCTGCGCAGTAAACTCGGCGACAAGTTGCTTGCCCTGGGTTATATAACGATTAATCAGTTGTGGCTCGCATTGCTCGAACAGAGGCATTCAGGCGAGCGCCTGGGCGAAATTCTCGTCGTTCGTGGTTGGGTAGATCGCGCCGTTTTGGAATCAGTGATCAAGTGAAAAACGGTTCGACGCATGGCGTCGACCCTATGTGATTTCGTCTTTGGGGTACTTGAGTAAAACGCGCCCGTTTTGAACTCTGCGAGTGATGGCGCGATCATCGAAATAGGCTAATAGTGCCATTGCATACTTGCGTGAAGTTCCAACAGATTCACGGAAATCGCCGGGCGCAATGTCCTTTTTCGCACGGAAAATCCTCGACAATTGCTTGTGGGCAGCATCGAGACTTTCTGTGCTGCTTGCAAAGTCGTGGGCAACAATGCTTGCTTGTCCCATTTTAGAGAGGTACTGCATTGCTACCTGCACCTTCCGTTTGTCGCTTCCAGTCTGCTTCGCCAGTTCATCAAGTTCTAAGCAAACATGCTGCTTGAGAATCGCAATCGTTTTCTCAGCAAGTTCAAGAACATCATCAGGTGCCTGTAAAAGCTCTGCTTTCGCCGGCAGTAATTTTTCCGACTGTCGAATGACAAGTTTTTTCTCAATTGCTTCCTTTACAAGTTCTTGAAATGCAGTTCTATCAAGACCAGCCAGAACCTTGTTACGCAGCGCCTCTTGCGAGTTTTTCACATCCACAGATGCGTCAGAAGCAGATGTCTTTGCTGCATTTTCTACCTCAGCAACCAAACGAGCAAATAGAGTTTGACGAGTGTGAGGAGACAAAACAAAATTCGCAAGTCGCGTAAGTTTTTCCGACGCAATCAAATCAGAAATAACAACGGGCAAGACCAGCGGTGGCAGCAAACAGCCAAACGCAGAATCAGGCAAAAGCCCTTGGGGATTAGCTTTTAGGAATTCGAGGGCAGCTTCGTTTCTTAAGCCACCTGCTAATAGTTTTGCAAGTGCAACCAAACGTTCACGAGTAATCCAGCGTGGGCGAGAGGTAACCAAAATGCTGCCACCAGCTAAACCATCATCGCCATAACGCAAAACAAATCGATCCCCAGGTTCGGCAATCAAAGGATCAAAAAGAGTAATCTGGGCAATAAAAGATTTCTTGCCGTTCGGCTGTACAGGCAGGTCTTCCATCCATCGCACGGCACCCTGGCATTCAGCAGTTCCGTGATAAATTCTGGCCGGCTGTCCAAGCACGTGCTGCTGAAAATTGTCTTCCAGTTTCACACCGGGTTGACCTAGTTCGACAATCAAAATACTAGTGGGCGCGCATTGTTCACCAACGACCACCTGTCCGCGAGAAAGTGCTTTGCCTTCCTTAAGCGAGAAGTTGATAGCCAGACGTTGTCCGGCGGTGGCATTGGCGACTGACGTGTTGAAAGTTTCCAAGCCGCGTACTCTGGCCTTGATGTTACCGGGCTCAATCAGCAAATTATCTCCTGCTGCGATCGAACCTTTAACAAGCGTTCCAGTCACAACAACGCCATATCCTTGAATGGAAAAAACACGATCGATTGGCAAAAATGGCGGCGCGTTAAGCCGTGCACTTTCTCGCTCTCCGGCGTCTACAAGCGCGTTTACGAGCTTTTCTGTCATCTCTGGAAAGCCGTCTTTGGTGACGTTCGAAACCTCAGCCACATCGACAAGAGTTAGATCTACGCGTTGCAAAAGTTCTTTCGAACGCAAAATCGCATCGCTCAATTGCGATGAACTAGCCATGTCGCATTTCGTGATAACAAGCAAGACTCTGGAAATTCCAAGCGCGCTGAGAATCTTCGCATGCTGCTCAGTCTGTGGCATAGGACCTTCGTCGGCCGCCACCACCAGCAGTGCCATATCCAAGCCGCCGACCCCAGCCAGCATGTTCTTCAAAAACTTGCCGTGCCCCGGCACATCTACAAAGCTAACGACAATGTCGGTATCAACCTTCGGTCTGCTCTTGCGAACTGTTGCAGCCGGCAATCGCAAATGAGCAAAGCCCAGGTCAGTCGTCATCTGCCTAGCCTTTTCTTCTTTCAGGCGATCAGGATCTGTACCTGTCAGCCCGCGCAAAAGACTCGTCTTGCCATGGTCCACGTGTCCGGCAGTCGACACGGTGAAAAACAAGGTGTTCGTTTTACTCTTCAGATCAGGCGTTGACATCAGACCCAACTAAAGTCCAGCGAAAATCTAACTCTATTTCGTCGGTAAGAGAATTCTAAACTATTTATGTGCGACGTATAGCAAATCAAACGACAACAAACAGCAAAGAGACAGGCTTCAGATGCTTTTGCCAGGCAAGCAAGGATGCAGAAAGCATCAGCATTAGGCGGCTGGAATGTTTGCCAGGAGCCCTCCGAGTAAAATCGCCTGGTTATATTTATCAGCTTCCGAGGACGTCCTGTGCTTCACCAAATAATCGACCCAATCTTGCAGATGATAAGAGATCAAGTAGCAAACTGGAGCTACCTCGGCGTCGTCGTCATGATGGCAATCGAATCCGCTAACATTCCACTTCCCAGTGAAGCAATCATGCCCACCGCCGGAATTCTCGTTAACGAAGGCAAGATGGACATTCACCTGGCCGCTCTTGCTGGCGCAGTGGGCTGCGTTCTTGGCTCAATTCCGTCCTACTTTCTTGGTCTTTATGGCGGACGTCCCTTTCTTCAGAAATACGGCAAGTATTTCCTGCTGAGAGAAAAGGACATGGAATTAGCTGATAAGTGGGTCAACAAATACGGCGACATCACTTTCTTCGTTTGCCGAATGCTGCCTGTAGTGCGAACCTTCATCTCGTTTCCAGCCGGCGTGCTCAAGGCACACTTCTGGATGTTCGTCGGCTCGACATTCATTGGATCTCTGATCTGGTGCTACTTCCTGACCTGGGTAGGCATCGAGTTCGGCAAAAACATGGAAGTATTCGTCGACCTCTGGCACAAATTCGACGTTGCAATTGTTGTCGTCGGCTTGGTTTTGTTCGGCATTTATTTGAAGCATCACCTGAAGCACGACTAGCAAAACGCCGAAAGAAGAGCCCTCAGCGGTTCAAAGCTCTAGACAACAAGAAACTTCGAGGGGGGCTCAATGCCTCCCTTTTCTTTTGTGGTCAGAACGTAGGCTTATGCGTCCTGGGATGCGTACTTCAACTAAACCAGCGACTTCGCTGATGGAATGACGCGCACCGGCTCTTCAGTATTAAACTCTGACAACATGCGCTCTACAGACAAAATCTGTTTTTTAGCAAGAAGCGTTTCCAGCAAAGCGGCAAGAACAGTTGCAAATCCGGCAACCTTGAGCGACTGAGAAAGCGCGGACAGCAAACCATCAGAGACAACAAGGTCTCCAGGCAGAGCAGTCAAATAGGTAGATGGACCTTGCAAAAGCACAACGTCTACGATTTGAGAACCACACAAGAACAGCACTGACAGTGCTATCAGGCAACGTGCCGTCGGCTGCAGAAGCAGGTTTTGGCGAAAAGCAATTGCAACTCCAGCTGCAATCACCGCATAGCTGCCTTCAATTAAGAAGCTGTACGAGGGCAGTTCAAATCCGGCAATGACCGGGCGATTGCCTGGCTGCCCCAGAAAGTCGCGCAATGCTTGAGCAAGCGGTGCGGTACTTTCGTGAAACTGAAAGAGCTCGTCAAAACCTATATAAGCGCAAAACCCTCCGACAATTGACCAGAGGACGGTCGCCGCTAGTGACGGAACCTTGCGTGCGGCTACGGTATTTGCAATCGCTACGGCGACAAGAGAGCAGAGAAACAACTGGACGGCGTTGTAGAGCGTGGCCGGCTGCCACTCCTGAAAGAACAACTGCGGATAGTTTCCACCTGCCAGAGCGCAGACCAAACACATGGTCGCAGCGAGCAGCGGGGGAACGAAGACTGGGAAATGCATGGTTTCATAATAGTTGCATATGCTTTCAACATTCGTTCTTGTAATTAAGAAGCCGCTCAAAAACCAACTAAATCAGCGTTTTCTAACCTGGCTTCAGCCAAGCTGAAACCCTGCACATATTTATGGGTTCTGGTGAGGAGTTTCCGGCAGGTCCTGGAGCCAACCGGCATCCAACATCCGCAGACAAAAGGGGTCGACGCATGGCCTCCCTGCATTAGCAATACTTACGCACCGTATTTGGTGTCAGTCCTTCTTATACTGTCGCTTTCTCGTGTCTTCGCGGATTTCCAGCAGATCTTGCAAAAGCTTCTGGCGATCAGGCCCGTCCCATTTCTTCAGCCAATCAGTAATCGCCTGCTGAATCATGCCGCTTTTGTCAGGAGAGTGCGGTCCATAGAGGCGTTTCAGCTCCAGCCAGATTGACTGAAGCGCAGCCAGCTGCTCGGACGGCAACTTAACTGTGTACGCCACATACTTCCGCCCACCGCTCGTTACAACCGGCAATGTCTTTTGTGCCGGAGCATCAAAGGGAATAGTCTGCTGCTCCATTGACTCGGAATTCTTATCGCTTTCGTCGTCAGGCATCATTCCCCACAGGTTCACTTGCGCTCGTCGCCAACATTGTATTACAGGCTGGTCAGCAAATTCGACAGGCTGGCAGTGTAAAGGCTTAGGAAGTGGCAGTTTACTTCCCCTATTTCCGCTCACGATGGGCGAAAGAGAGGTAAATTCATGGGAATACCCCCACCCCACAGTTGATTTTCCGCCAAATATAAGCACAATCAATGTATGGCATTACAACTTCCAACGAGAGAACGCCTTCGTGAGCTCAGCAAGGAGCGACCAACCCCTGCCATGATCCAGGAAATCGTACGCGCTCTAATTACCCGGATTATGCAAGACAAGATCCTCATGGGGCTTGTCATTCTTGGCGTTCTGGCTGTCTTCGTCGTGCCGAACGTCGGCAATGATGAAAAGGCGCCCGGTCACAACAGCAGCGATCCCAATGCTCCCCCGCAGCTCGGAGAATCCGGAGGATGGGGTGGAGGTGGACATGGTCAGCCTGGAGCCCAGACGGCAGCCCAAGAAGGCACTCCCGGTGCTCAAGGGGCGCCCAGTGCACAGGCAACACCGGCGGCAGCCGCCCCCGTAGATCCCAACGCTCTCACACCGACTCTGGCAACGGATTTCGTTAAATATTGGATGGGTGGAGCGATGGATTACAACACCGCCACAGCCGCCCAGAGCCATAAAGAAGCAGCAAAATGGATGACACAAGAATCCGCGCAAGCCTTCGAAACAAACTTTTGGAGCCCTGAAATCGCCAATGGCATTGCCTCCGGGCAATTAAGGGGCGCATTCCAGCCAATCTCAGTCCAAGCACAGGCAGTCAACCCAGACGGCAGTATAGTTGTAAAAATGACAGGAACACTTGTCCTGCAACAAGCCTCTGTTCGCCCCATTACGCATCAAATCGTTATGGATCTTTTGGTACGTAAAGAGGGCGAAAACTGCCGAATATCGGGGCTTTACAACCAATCCTACGCAATGCAATCTAACAGTCCGTATTGATTTCCTATTGACGAGGGTCTAGGAATTACTCATGTGATATATTGAGTTCCTGTCTCCTCCGCTGGGGACTTTTTTGATGTTCTATGCGGAGGCTGAACCGACCTATGCGCCGAGGTAGCTCAGTCGGTAGAGCAGAGGACTGAAAATCCTTGTGTCGCCGGTTCAATCCCGGCTCTCGGCAAACTTTTCCAATTGAACTCGCTTTAGTAGCGCCGGTGTGCACCGCCTGCGATACCATCTTTCGGGGCGGATGAGCGGCTATAGCCTGAAGACGTGCCGCCCATGGGTGCTGGAATGCTTGGAATGCGGTCTCAAATAAGGCTGCGCCGCAGCAACAGTCGAATGCGCAGCGTGTGAAATAAGTTCAAACTGCTGCGCACATGTCTGTGCAACCATGCGGTTCAGTTCAGTTCCGTAGGGAAAGTGACAGCACGTGATGACAAACAATAGTGACGACATCAAAATCAGATCGCCTAGTTCTTTCATATTGCTGCGGTTTTTCGCGGAGATTAGAAAGTCTGCGCAAAGCCACTGCGCGAAGTAAAACACTCCACAGAGCAGATAAATCGATATAAGCGCCTGAACAAGTGTAATCCTCGAACAGAAAGGGGCAAACAGCTCCATTTAAATAGTCACCTCAAATCGCCAGAGAGGGGACATCTCGCCTGACCACCTCAATAAGCATCCTAAGTCGTGTTCTGGTCGGCGTAAATTGACAATAGCGCTTCCTCAAAAGTGTGTAAGTGTTTTCCACTAAAGAGGGAAAAGCAAGCGGGCACTTGATTTTGCCTTACTCAAAACAAATCCGAGCGAGACCATAAGACAGGGGCAAAATAAATCTAGGCTTCAAAACGTGGAAAAAACTCGGAATTTTCGTCATCGAACAGCTCGACCGGTGAGCGCACATTCCGCCGTTGAGAAGAACTCACTTCTTGCCCGCAAGAAAAACAAAAATTGGCGCCGGCTGGCAACAATGACTGACACTGGTTGCAAGTTTTCAAATGAGCTAGGTTTCTCTCCGGTTGAGGCTCTCCACACCCGTAGCAAAACTTGTCGGTCAGCCTCAATTTTGCCCAGCAAGCTGAGCATTGCGGCACTGTCTCGTCGGCAGGCTCGAAGATTTCTTCCTCTTCGAATGTTGCAACTACCGCCGCAATAGGAACCGCGACTTCCTTTACTACCGGGGTGCCAATATCCCCACCACCGGCAGTCTTGGAGGTCTCGAGCTCTACCCGCGCACGCCCGCAACGGCGGCAAAATTTGGCATTTTGCCTGTTTTCTACTTTGCAAATCGGGCAAAGAAAAACCAAGTCTTCCTCGTAGCGGCTTCAACCACTGTTAAGCATTCCAGATTTAGTTTATACGAATGCCTTACGCGCAAAAAAGTTTGAGATTAATGCTATATCTGCGCAGATGATGAACAATCTATAGGGTTTAGCTATATTAGGTCGACCGGAGTCCATGGTGTTATGAAAAGGCAATTCTCGAGATTTTTCGGCAAATCGAAGAAGCGGAGTGCCATTTTGGCATTTTCCACTGTCACGGTGCTGGCAGCCATCACCATCAGTCAGGAAATCAAAGCCTATTTCACACCGCCGGAAATTTTTGTGGCCAAACCATATGTGCAACTTGGGCAGGGCAAGCTCGAGAACAACAAGGTCAGTCACGATGTTCTTTTTCTAGCTCGCAACGATAAGCATGAATGGGAATTGGAATATAAAACTGCCGGAGCAAAAAGCTGGCAAAAAGCAAAACCACTAACCAAAAACATTTTGGAAGACTCTCAGCCTGAAGCAGTCAGCCTTTTCTCCACAACGCTCACTGGATTACCTGCCGGAAAACCTTTTACCTACAAGGTTTACAGAGATGGAATGGAAACATTCTCAGCAAATGCGAAAGCGCAAGTTGCACACGACCAGGCGTTCAAATTCATAGTTGCCGGTGATTTGGGGGCGGGCAGCCATGGACAAAAGCGCATTGCGCAGCGTATTTATTCAGAGTCACCGGATATGTGGGTGATGCCGGGAGACCTTGTGTACAACATGGGTTTACTCTCAGATTACTTGGCTCGCTTTTTTCCGATCTTCAATGCTGATGAATCGAAAGAAGCTGTAGGCGCTCCGATTATGCGTTCAACGCTTTGCGTCCCCGTGATTGGTAATCACGATATCGCTCAAAGCGTCATGCTAGCGCCGACCAATCTAAATCGCATGCAAGATGCATTGGGATATTTTTTGGTTTGGTCTGCGCCACTCAACGGACCACTGAAGCATTTTCAGGGTCCAAACATCTGCCCCATTGTGGGAACCCAGTCCAAACTTTCCTCTTTCCAGCAAGGGGCCGGCAAACGTTTTCCCCAAATGGCAAATTTCTCTTTCGACTTTGGAAACACCCACTGGATAGTGCTTGACGGCAACTATTACATGGACTGGTCGAGTCCGGAAATGCGCAAGTGGGTGAGCGATGATCTAGCCAAAGCATCATCTGCAAAATGGAAATTCGCGACATTTCACCAGCCAGCTTTTAGCACAGACCTCTATCACTTGAAAGAACAGCGCATGCGCTTAATCGTCGACGCACTCGAAAAAGGAGGCGTAGACATAGTTTTCGCTGGGCACGCTCACAATTACCAGCGAACATTCCCTCTTCATTTCAAACCGACGACAGGCAAGATGAATCATGACGGCACCGTAGATGGTGCTATCACTCTGGACAAATCTTACGATTCAACAGAAAACACAAAACCAAACGGCATCATTCACATTGTCACGGGCGCTGGCGGCGCGCGCCTCTACAGCCCAACCGACAACGCTGAGATCAATCGCATGGGTGATTTCCTTCTCAAACAAATTTCTGATTGCCATTCGTACACAGTCTGCAAGGTCGATGGTGGGAAATTGACGGTGTCTCAAGTTTCCGATGCCGGCAAAGTAATCGACAAATTTTCGATAAAGAAAGAGTAGCACTGCAGGACAGGTGGAGATGGTAGGCAGTCATAGCATTGCAGGAAGCTGGAGGGGAAGATATTTCTATCCCGGCAACAGTGACGCCCAGGGCTTTGAAGCTGTTTTCATCGATGCTGACGGCATTATCGAAGGCAATATTCTCGATGATTGTTCCTCAGGAGAAGCAGATGTAGACGGAAAGTTCTTCTACCCGCACATCAAATTCACCAAGACATATAGAGCAGGCACAAGACACTCCGTCTTTTACGAGGGAAGCATGAGTGAGGATGGAAAGACGCTCATGGGGCGCTGGCGAGTCCCGGGTTCCGGCAAGGAAACGACGGACCTCAAGGGCACCTGGACAGCCAAGAGATACGAAGATGGAGAAGATTTGAAATTTGAAATCGAAGACCATCAAGAACTGGAGCTAGTGGGCGAAAGGAAGCCACAGACGGCGCCGGCGACGTCCAAGCAAAGCGACTAGTGAGCAAGCGCTAAAGCCGCCGGATGACCGGCCGTGCAATAATTCTTGCAACCAGTAAGGGGAAGAAAGATGCACGAAATTGCTCAAATTGCCATACCTGTCTATGCAGTATTGATGCTGCTCGGCGGCATCATGGGTTTTGTCAAAGGCAAGAGCAAAGCCTCGCTTATTGCTGGAGGAGGCAGCGCTGCAGCGCTAGCGGGCTGCTACGCATTCAGCTTCAGCGACCTGAAAACAGCGCTGATGATCGCATTTGCGCTTGCTCTGGTACTGGAAGCTGTTTTCGCCATGCGCCTGGCGAAGACCAAGAAGTTTATGCCGTCCGGCGTTCTCCTGATTATCTCAGGCGTTTTCCAGGTTCTTTTCTTTCTGGGAATCATCTAGGTTCAAAACCAAGCTGAGCCTGAACCAAGCCCAGCTTGAAGGTGAGCGGGTTTGAACGGAGCCGAGCTTGAAATCGCTAAGCCTTAAACTTACGCCTTCTTCTTCAATTTCAAAAGTTTTTCGCGAGCGGCAACGAGAGTCTCTTCTCGACGGCTGAAGCAGAAGCGAACATAATTACGCGCCAACTCAGACGGTCCAAAGAAGCTAGCGCCAGGCACCACAGCCACACCGATCTCCTTAACCAGGTACTCGGTAAACTGCATGTCGGTGCCGTATCCCCATTCGCTGATATCGCTGAAGACATAATAGGCGCCTTGCGGTTTGTAGTACTTGATGCCGCACATATCGAGCGTTTCAAGCATGTACGCGCGTCTATCTTTGTATTCCGCGGCAAGGTCATCGTAATACTTCTGGCCCATGTTAATTGCAGTAACGGCAGCCCTTTGCAATGGTGCGGGTGAGCCGACGGTAAGGAAGTCGTGAACTTTGCGAATTGGCAAAGTCAATTCAGCAGGTGCAATCGCCCAACCCACGCGCCATCCAGTGACACTATAGGTCTTCGATAAACTGTTTATTGTCACGGTCAGGTCTTCCATGCCCGGCAAGGAAGCCATCGCGACATGCTCGTGACCGTCATAAAGAATGTGCTCGTAAATCTCATCAGTCAAGCAAAGAACGCCCCACTTCTGGCAAAGGCGTGCTATTTCGGTCATTTCTTCCCGGCTAAAAACTTTGCCTGTCGGATTGTGAGGAGTATTGACGATGATGGCGCGAGTCTTGTCGTTAAACGCCTTCTCGAGCTCTTTCACATCGAATGTCCAATCAGGCGGATGCATCGATACATAACGAGGCTTGCCACCACATAAGATGGCATCAGGTCCGTAATTTTCGTAGAAGGGCTCGAATACAATCACTTCATCATCAGCATCCACAAGCGCCAACATTGTTGCGACCATGGCTTCTGTGGCGCCGCAAGCAACAGTAATCTGAGTTTCGGGATCTACTTTCTGTCCGGCTGTTTTCAAATGTTTTTCGGCAAGCGCGTCGCGCAAGGGCTTATCACCCCAGGTAATCGCATACTGATTGACGTCCGCGAACAGTGCATCTTTAGCAGCTATTTTGAGTTCTTCAGGACAAGGGAAATCGGGCAAACCTTGCGCCAAATTTGTTGCCTTGTACCGGGCTGCAAGCCGTGACATCTCTCTGATGACTGACTCTTGAAACTGATCTGCCTTGTGGGATGCGAGCTTGCGAACTCTTGACTGCATGTGCCGTTCCTTCTCTTAGCCTAGACCTAGCGCAAGAAGATAATCTAACAGAAGACAGCCCGCTTTGCATGTGCAAAGACTAGAAAAGACCAGATATTCGGCGCTTTTCTTTGGCGGCTTTCTCAGCGTTTCTCTACGGTAGCGCCAGGAAAGTAATACTGCAAAATCTCAGTATAGGTCTTATTTTGCTTCGCCAGCCCTTGTGCGCCCCACTGACAAAGACCGACTCCGTGCCCGCCACCACTTGATTTTATCGTGTAAGCAGAACCCGTCTTCCTTATCTGATAGCGAGTACCAGGCACCTTGTCCCAGCCCAGACGCTGTCCCAAACGCAGCCACAACTGGTAGCCACTCACAGTCTCAGTTTTACCGCCCTTGCGAATGTCGGCAATGACAATACGCTTTGCTTGGTCGACTTTGAGCACATTCGGCCCCCCTTCAGCTATTTCACGGTTGAATATGGTTGCTGGAATCTGCTTTGTCGTCGTGCCATAAAGTGGAGACGCCTTGCAATAGTTACAAGGAACGGACTGCAAATACACCAAGGCTTTGGCATTTTCTCCAAAGATGTCACTGCCCTTGCTGGTGCGCCCGGCGCAACAGGCATGGAAAAAGGCTTGAGCGGGTCGATCATTGAACATCAGTCTCCGGCGATCAACATCGATTACCGCATCTATGACATCAGCGCGTTCATGCTGGGCGCCGAGGTAGACCATCTCGTCGGTCGTATCATTCAACGCCGGATGTCGTCCTTTTGGCGAGAGGCGCGTATAGACGAGCACTGCCTGGGCTTTGAGAGCTTCTTTGCCGAAATCTGCCGTAGTTTCGCCACCGACAACTGATGCCACATAATTAAAGCTGTCGATCAAATTTACTACATTCAGTCCGCCGCCTTGTCTATCGCGTGGTCCGGCGGAGCGCCGGCTGATTGTCATTTGCCCATAGTATTTGCGCATGTGCTCAAGGTCCGGACCAATCTCGATTGTTGAGCGAGCTCGATCTGATATCACCAAATGCGGTGCACGCAAAATGGGTTTTCTTTTTCGACCAATTATCTGTGCGAATCTAATCACTCCTCCATCGCTCACGCATTCAAAGAGTCCTTCATGAAAGACAGCGTGAATCGGATTGGATACAACGAATGGACCGCGCAAATATAGCGTGTCAATGCGAGGGCGCGATTGAAAGAGAGTGACATAAATGCCTGGCGGGTTCGCCAGAGCAATCGTGTTTGAGAACAAAAGCAAAGCTATTGCAATCGACAAATGAAAAAACAAAAAAAACCGCACTTTCAACTTCTCGCGATTCAAAAGCGTTTTTCCCCAGCAAAATGCGTTCTTATATATAGATAGGCCTACGGCCATTCAGTTGCGAACAAAAACTCTTTGGCTTTCGGTACAGCAACCTCTGAGCTGGTGCCGCTGGTCGCGCCCAGGCAAAATGCGTGACGAGGTGCCTCGCACGGGAAATACCCTGTCACCCAAGACTGAAACTTGTTGCCGTGCGGTGCCGTGCCGGTTTTTGCGGCAATATGCAACTTGTGGTTAGGGTCTAATTTTTTGGCAGTCCCTTCGCGTACAGCCAGCTCCATGCCTTGCTGCAAACGTCCCCAGGTGAGATCTGAAAGCTCCACTTTCGATCGAGGCTTACCTTGAGCGTTTTCTTCAGCGCTATGAAGATACGGAACGTCACCGCGATTTGCGACAAGGGCACTCATGCGCAGAAGCTGCAATCCGTTGGGATGCAGGTTAGGACTCAAACCAACAACATAAGGCCAGGCTGAAGATTTCTCAGGCTTTGGAAACAGCCCGCTCTTCACAGACCCGACCGCAGAATCAAATCCAAATTTCTTGGCATACTCAAAGAGCAAGGCCTGACTCATTTGTTTTGAAACTGTCGCAAAATAAACATTGCACGATTGGGCAATGGCGTGCACCGCGTCTACTTTTCCATGCGCGGCTAAACAATTGATTTTTCGACCTTGAATCGTGGCGTGCCCCATGCAGTCAACGGTGTCGTTAGGGTTGACCAAGCGTTCTTCAATGAGTGCCGCTGAAGAAACAATCTTCATAACCGAGCCAGGCAGGCCAGCCTCGACCATAAAGCCGGTAGGGAAGCCTACCTGCCCGGTCTTCAAGTCGGTCCAGAAGAAGATAGTGCGCCCGGGTGCTGGCTTTGCAGACGCTTCTGAAGCTTCCAAAAGCCCGCCCAGCCCAAACATCGACTTCAAAAAGTCGCGCCGCCCAATGGAGTTATTGCTGCTGTCTGAGTCGGAAGTCAAACGCTGAAACCCTTACAAACGCGCGCCTGTTGGCGTTTTACAAAGCCATCACAATCATTTCACAGCTTTGCAACCTGTGCGCCTGTATAAGTTTACAGGCTCTGGTGATAATGGTTGTTAGAAAGTTGTCTGTTGAAATTCCATGTGTGAATTTCTTCGAGCGACTCAGGGTAAACTCTTAGGTTTATGAAGCGTCTTGTCGCCTATATTGCTGCTTACAGCAGCATAGTTTTTGCCGCGTCGCCACTTGCACTGGCGAACGCGCAACCTGATACGGATGCGCGAGTGAAATCGCTGCATCTGAATGAGATTGCTATGCGAACAGTTGAAAATCATTTTCTTCCGGATGGTAAACGAAAATCGCTGACGCAATTAACCGAGGAACTTTCCAAAGGAAAAGTGACCGGAGAACCGAGAGGTCTTTTCGTCACATTGTCTAAAGATGGAAAGACTCGAGCATGCTGGGGCTCAATCACACCGGAACATGCAGATCTCATCAGCTCAACAGTTTTTACGACCGAGGCCGCGCTCACAAAAGAATACAGATTCAGCCAGGTGAAGCGCGGAGAAATCGGCAAGCTCAAAGCACAGGTTACAGTCATCAAATCAGTTGATCCAATTGAAAGTATTCGCGCAATCAATCCTTTAAAACACGGACTCTTTGTTAGACAGGCAGGGCGTGCGGCAGTACTTCTGCCGGGCGAATGCGTCGATGCACACTACCAACTGGTGCAATGCAAATTGAAAGCTGGAATTCCCGTCAACTCTCGTTGCCAAATGTACAGGATTACCGCCGATGTCTTCCATAATTAATACCAAAGTCATCCAAAACCAGCCTCGCAGCATACTTACGGCATGGAATCTGGTTGTCGTACAGCTCCTGTTCTTGGCACTGCTCAGTGCTTATCTCGAACATCCAGTCGGGTCGGTTTCAGGACAGATCGATCTCGAAGAGAGAGGGTTTGGAATTTCAAGCTACGACCTGAAAGGCAACAAAGTTTACGCGATGGCATATGGGCCGCGTGGCGGCCCGCAAGTCGAGCGCGGTGTTTGGATAAACCAAGACGGCACATATCGTATCGATCAGTTACCGGCTGGGGAGTATCAAATAAAGCTCCGTGCCACCGGATATGCCACCGAATACGTTAACGGTGTTTTTATCGAAGACGGAAAGAATACTGTTGTGCATGACAGCACTCACCTTTCATTGATTGAACCGAGCCTTTCCATTGCCTCGAACATGCGCACATTCACGAGCAAGGAGGCGCCTCGATTCTGGGCAAATGCTACCGCCTCGAAAAACGTCAAAGTTAAGGTCTACAAAACAGACATTCTCAAACTAGCGAAAGAGAAGTCCTTCGACAAATGGGGCTATGAACTGAGCAACAGCCTGGAGCTTTACAGAAGCAATCAGAACAAATTCACGATCCCATTTCCAAAAGACACTCCGGTTGCCGTTCTCAGCCGCGATCTCCAGCAAGATGAAAATGATTCATCACGTGCAGAATTTCAGCTCGACAAGCCGCTTCCCCAGGGCGATTATGTAGTTTATGGTGAAGCGCAAGGCGTCAATTCGACGAAACACACGCACGCTATTCACTGGTTTAGCGTCACTGATATCGGTCTTGTAGTTTGGCAAGCGCCGGAAAAAACTCTCGTGCGCGCCATTGATCTCAATACGCTAAAACCAGTAAGCGGCGCACAGATAAACATCTACGAAAGCCTTATCAAGGACACCCCCAAGAATGCACTGGCAAGCGGCGTGACGGCGAACGATGGTTTTGTCGAATGTGCACTGCCAAAATCAACCAACACTCAATCAAGTTTCAACACCTTAGTCATGGGAGTGTCAGGAAGCAATATCGCTTACGGTGCTATGAACTATTGGCGCTCTTCGTCCGACAAGATGCAGACTTATTTTTATACGGATCGCCCAGTCTATCGGCTTGGGCAGACGGTCAATTTCAAAGGCATAGCCAGAGGAATTTCGCCGGACGGATTCAAAAACCCCGGCAAAAATATAGAACTGAATGTTCATATAGAAGATCCGAACAGCGAAGAGTTGTTCAACGGAAAAATCAAAACATCAGATCACGGAACATTCCACGGACTGTACTCAATTCCACAAGACGGCAAGACGGGCGCCTATTCCATCAATATCACCTATCCTGACGGCACGGTAGCGTACGAAAATTTCGAAGTCGCGCAATACAGAAAGCCGGAATATCAGGTTGAAGTCAAACCACTTGAAGCACGATATGTCGCCGGACAGAAGGTGAAAGCCAAAATCCACGCTACATATTTCTTTGGTGGACCGGTTGCCAATGCGCAGGTGAAGTATTCAATCTATTCATCGACAGATTGGTCTAGTCGATACAGACTGCAAGACAGACCTGAATATTTTGCTTTCTTCGATGATTGGGATTCAGACGAAGACTACGGAGAGTACGGTGGGGACTATGTCGAGGAAGGCACTGTCACGACCGACGACAACGGTGAGGCAATAGTCGAAGTTCAAACAAAGAAAGCTGAGCCACTCGGCGAGCATCCTAATTCCAGTGAATACAGAGATCGTAATTACAAAATCGAAGCAGAAGTTACGGACATCAGCCGAATGACTGTGGTGAGTTCCGGCACTGCAAAAGTTTCTGCGGGGAATTTCTGTTTGTTCGTCACGCCAGATTCTTATGTCGCCAAAGTCGGCGACAGTTTGAATGCGACCGTGACAGCGATTGATTACGACGGCAAGCCGGTCGCCAATCAAGCGATTACAATGCGCCTCAGCCGCTATCCATGGGACGCTTCGACGTACACTTATAGAGATGAACAAGTACTTGGCGAAGCGAAAGTTGTGACTGATGCTCAAGGAAAAGGCAAAGTCATATTCCCGGTTAAAGACCAGTACGCTACGGACACCTACTACATTTCCGCACGTGCCTCGGATGGTGCGGGCAACCTCGTCGGTGACCAGTCAAGCATATGGATCGCCAGCCCTGACTATCCTTACATTTTAAGCGGCAACAACGCGCAGAGCGAACCAGTCTCACTGCGCTTCGATAAAGCAATTTACAAACCAGGAGACACGGCTCGCTTGATGTTTAGCGGACCTGTCACCGGAAGCGAAGGCGCACAGGCGGTAATAACCGTTGAAGGGACAACCATCTATAAACGGCATGTAGTACCGCTTTCATCGACAGCGCAGTTGATTGAAATTCCGATTGAGGAAAAGTACGCACCCAATGTGTACGTCAACGCAGTACTCGTAACTAAAAAACATCAGTTCTACACGCAGAACAAGATGATCAAAGTTTCGCCGGCGAACAATTTCTTGACGGTGCAAGTTGCAACCGACAAACCTCGTTATCAACCAGGCGAAACGGTGACATATACAATTAAGGCAGAGAAAGCAGATCATACTCCCGCCGCCAACACTGAGCTTTCACTTGGTGTCGTGGACGAAAGCATCTATTCAATTAGAGCAGAGCTTGCGCAAGACATTCGCAAATTCTTTTACGCCAGGCGAGAGAATCTCGTGCAGGTGATGTGCTCGTTCCCGGAAACTTACTCAGGAGGTCCTGACAAAATCGAGCCGCGCGTGAGAAAAGACTTCAAGGACACAGCCTTCTGGGCACCTGAATTGATTACCGACAAAGACGGCATCGCTACAGCGAAAGTCAAGCTGCCGGACAATCTCACGACTTGGCGCGCGACCGTACGTGGAGTTTCGATGACGACCGAAGTCGGCTCATGCATCAATAAGGTTCTCTCGACTCAAGACGTGCTCGTCCGTTTGGCACTGCCTAGATTCTTCAGCGAAGGAGATCACAGTCAGGTCACATGCATCGTGCACAACTATTCTGAAAAAGAGCAGAACATCAAATTGTCAGTCAACATGACGCGACAACTGAGTACAGATGCGCCGCTCACTGCGACATTCAAGGTCGCGCCGGAAAAGGCGTATCGCCATATTTGGCCGGTCAACGTTTTGTCCGCTGGGCAAGTGGCGATTAGTGTCAAAGCAATAGGCGACACACGCGCAGACGCGATGGAAGTGAAATTGCCTGTACGTCCACTTGGAGTGCCGGCATTTGTCGCGAAGACAGGCGTATTGACTCAAGATTCGCAGCAAGTTGATTTGCGGATACAACCTCCGGTGAAAGGAGCAGACAGAGGCAAAGTCAATTTAACTGTGGCAAGCTCTTCGATGGGCCCTGTAATCGGCAGCTTCGATTCCTTGATCGACTATCCATACGGGTGCACAGAGCAAACCCTAAGCCGGCTCGTGCCTTCAATCGTCGCCTTCCAATTGCAGAAAAACCTCGACATGCCGGTAACTGCGGCACAGAAAAAGAAATTTGACGAGATTTTCAAAATGGGAATGAAGAAGCTCACCGACCACCACCACAGCGATGGAGGTTGGGGATGGTGGGTCGACGACGAGAGCAACATGTATCTGACATCGTATGTGGTCGAAGGCTTGCTCATGCTCAAGGATTGCGACTACAGCGTCCCGCGCGAGATGATTGATACGGGTCGCCAATGGTTGAGCAAGAACGTCGTCGAATTGAACAAACAATTGCACGATCCCAAAATCAAGATCGAAGCCTATGACTACAGAGAAAAACGCATCGATCTGGCAAGAGCTCTCTACGCTCTCAGCCTGACTGGGCAAAAACCAGATGCGAAAATCTGCGCGAGCTTCGAGAAAGAGGTCAACTCATTAACACCTGAAGCGCTCACGTATCTGACGATAACGCTCAAAAATGCGAAGCAAGACAAACAAGCGAATGTGTTTTATCAAAGATTGCTTGAGCTTGCCAATGAAAGTGGTGAGACCATCGATTGGGACCATACACTGCAGCTCGCCCAAAAGCTGATGGGTCCGACCTTTAAACCGCACATGCTTGAGTACTCATACCGTTTCACAGGGGTGGAGTCGACAGCTCTGGCACTGCGCGCGGTGCTGACGATGGAACCAAAAAATGAGCAAAAGGTTGAAGCAATCAAGCGCTGGCTCATGATGCAGAGAGGCAAATCTGGTTGGGACAACACAAAAACCACAGCTGAGGTTTTCTTAGTGCTTCTCAAAGATGACATTCTCAATCGCAGCAGCAAAGAGACAAACTTCTCACTGGATGCTCTGATGAAAGACAGTGTGTTCGCGCAACTGAAGTTTGACCCTAAGAGTCGGTACGCAGCGGAAAGCAAAGTCTCATTGCCTGCCGATCTCAAAGACACCATAACGCTCAAAAAAGAGGGAGCAGGAAAGCTCTATTACACACTTTTGCAAACCTATTTCAGAAAGCTCTTACCGGGCGAAAATATAGAGGCTGAAGCACTTCCAAAAGGGCTGAAAGTTACACGCAAATTCTTCCGCTTACAAACAGTAAAAGAAGCTAGCACCGGAACTCTTCGATTCCGCACGGTACCAATTGCAGGCGGACAGATTAAGTCCGGCGAGACTGTGCTTATGAAGGTTTACATAGAAACACCGGTACATGTGCCATACATCATCGTCGAGTCGCCTCTGCCTTCAGGTGCCGAAGTTGTCGAAAATCACAAATCGGAAGAGATGGACGGCGAAAGTGGTGGCACCGTTATTGAAGGGGACTGGGGGCAACCATGGTGGACTCACCAGGATGTACTCGATGACCGGATCGTATTCTTCGGCACAGAAATGCCGGCAGGCAAATCAGAATTCCACACGCTGTTGCGCATGGAATTGCCTGGTGACGTGCAGTTGAACCCGGTCACATTCGAAGGAATGTACACCAAGAGTGTCCGCGGGTATTCCATGCTTGATGTGCTCAAGATAACCGAGTAGGAATATGAAACTCTCAACCGTGAAAAATGCAGTGTCCACTCTACTGGATTTCAAAATCATCTTCTTGATTCTGTTGACGGGCACATTGGTAGCGACAAATTTCGCTGTATACCCATTTTCAAAAGTAATAGTTTCACGCGTCGTAAGTTTGCGGGCGCTTTCATACGAGCAAAAGAACAACTTGTATCAAGCAGCACAGAGGCTTGATGGTGCGATTGTGAAACCGGGAGAAACTTTCTCCTTCAACGGTAAAGTTGGCCCACGTACCGGAAAACAAGGTTACCAGCCGGCTCCATCTTATTTAGGTGGGGAAACGCCTAATACTCTGGGTGGTGGCATTTGTCTTTTATCGTCGTGCCTATATCAATCTGCACTTACCGCGGGATTAAAGATCGTGGAGAGAGTCCCTCATTTGCGCACCATGCAGACGGTGCCACCAGGCTTCGATGCAACGGTCTGGTATGGCAGAGCAGACCTTAAGTTTGAGAACACGACGGACACGCCCATTCAGATAAGGGCTCTCACTAATGCGTCACAATTGAAAGTCGAATTTCTTGGGTCGCAGAAAATGGCCCAGAGTTGTGAAAAGGCTCAACTGAAACGGCTTGAGCAAACGGGCTCTCCGGGTGAGTTGCTTGTCGAGGTTTTCCGCAGTGATGATGGGCACGATACATTTATCTCCAGGGATCTATATAGATCTCAAAGTAAATCTCGCTTGCGAACACGCTGAAATTGGTGGCAGACTTCACAGTAAAATCAGACTCTAGTACAGGGCCCATTCCTACGGGAAAACCCGATACAGCAGCCCGAAATCTTACGTAACATCGACAGAAAACACTTGCATTCTGACGGATAAGAGATTTTGCAACACGGGAAATCAAGAGACACTTCACTAGGGCAAACCATTGTTGTTGCTTCCATATGCCAATGGCAAAATTAGAAGTAATCAAAAGTTTTTCAGAGAATCGGCCTAGCTTCTCGCAGGGTTATGCCGAACGGAACGTGAGACAAAACAGAGAAGGCGGATCTCTCCGCCTTTTTTGTCATTTCTGTTAAAGCAGCCTTTCATCAGCGTTTCGCTCTTTCCAATAAAAAGTGAGGCATGATCTTACACAATTGCATGTTCAACAAAGAGCACTACCAGTAAACCCTATATCGCTTCCCGAAAATGAGCGTAACAATCTATAAAACGGCGAACCTTACCTGGTTTTCTAGCATCAGACAAGCGATATCAAACCTCTTTTCACTGCAGGAAACCATAATTGTGAGTCCCCGTCGGCGGTGGCAGAATGAAAGGGTAAGGCGAATACGAAACGCCTCCCACCTTTAAAAACCGACCAACGGCACACATGCCGTCGGAGCGGGTATTTTGCTGCTATTTACCGTCCTAAGACGTGGAGAGAAAAAAATGAGTAATACCGTGAAATTCCTTCCAAGCGCGAAGAAAGTCAATCACCTTTCGGTAGTTGCATCGCAGAAGAATTTCAGCGATATGACCGACGCCGAACTTATCGTCGCCTGCCAGCAACACAGAGCAGGTGCAATTGACCAACTTTTGAAGCGCCATAAAACAACCATTGTTGCGATGATCCGCAAGCGCGCTCCCGAATGGACGGACACGCAAGATATCGTGCAAGAAGCATATATCAGGATGTGGAAATCCATCGATCAACTGAGAAGCCCAGCCGCTTTTAAAGCCTGGCTCGGACAGATAGTCACCAACCTCTACTATGACGAACTGAGACGAAAAGTTCGCAACCAAGACGTTATCTCGCTTGATGAACCAGTGGAAAGCGAAGATGGCACAAAGAATGCAGAACGCGCCATTGCCGACACGACAACTCAACCAGACAAAGCATTCCAAAGAATGGAATTGGTTCAAGCGCTCGGCGAAGCTCTGGAAAAAATCCCACAACAGTTCAGACAGTCCGTCCTTCTTCGCGAAGTTGATGGTTTGTCCTATGAAGAAATCGCCGTCATCACCAACACCGAATTGGGAACGGTGAAATCAAGAATCTCTCGCGCCCGCGTGAAGATTCAAGCCCAATTGGCACCTTACCTCAAAGAATCTGCCTAGATCATTCCTGATGCCCAGGAAGTTGACCCGCCGGGGGAGCTGAGATTCAGCTCCCCTTTCTAAATGAAGAAGAGCCCTCGCGGGCTCCTCTTTCGAATTTATTTGAAGTAGCTAACAGAATTTTCAACCTGTTCCTGAACGCCGGAAGCGCTCTTCACCGCCCCATAGACGGTCCGAACCTGAAATATTCGGATAGTCCAATGCACGCTTCAACGTCGATGAAGCCCTGCAAGCGACATACGGATTCTCATCTTGTGTGAGAAGTTGAAGCACCGCAGGAGGTGCGTTGTGGTTTTCCGCAATGCTGTACCGGACATCTAAGTCTTTATCCATTGCAAGCAAGAAAAGCGCGCGTGCCGGGGTGTTTTGATTGTCCGCCACTGCAGCTCTTACATCTGCAGAATCTGAAAGCGCCAAATCGCACAGAGTATCTTGTGGAGTATTGGAATTTTCCGCGACTCTTACAAGCACCTGTTCTATTTTGCTCTTTGCCAACCGTGATAAAGCCTCCGAGCGGGCTTGTGGATGCGCCGCCAGGCGAAGTTTGGCGAGCGTGAAGTAAGGCAATGAGCTGTTATTCGATTGAAAGCGCTGCACTTTAATGAGTTTCTTAAAGTAGCTAAACACTAGTGTTACCTCGTTTCTAGGACCGAAAAATCGGCAGAAAGTCTAAAGATCGCAGCCTGGTTTCATCTCAAACTTGCCCCTGATGCGTATCAGGCTGTTATAAGACACAGACGGTAAAATGCCTCAAAGTTCCCGATTCATCAAACTTTCGCGGGCAACTTAACATTAAGCGAGCCAAAAAGCTCACGGTACCTAGGTTTTACAAAGATTTTGATTCTGAAATCGAAGGCCATGTCGCAGAGAGCAGGAATTCCTTGAATTGCTCGAACTGCCGCTTCAGTGATTGCAGGCTGATTTCAGCCTCTGACCAATCTTGTTGTCCTGCAGACTGTTCCATATATAAACTTAAACGCGCCATCGATTTTGCACCAATAGATGCGGATGATGCCTTCAATTCGTGCGCCAGTCCTGCAACAGCATCACTTCGTTTTTCTTTGACGAACACTTCGATGCGACGCAAAAGATCTTCTGTTTCAAATAAATACACGCGAATAATTTCATCTATCTTCGCTTCGCCGTAGAATTCAAGCAAATCAGCCATGCATGTGGCATCGCTTGTATTGTCCATACGGAAGTATTTGCGTGCCATCTTCAAGCTGCTGTAGACGACATCTTCGCGCAGCCAGTGATTCAATTTGATTTTGAGCAATTCCTTGTCGACCGGCTTAGACATGTAATCGTCCATGCCAGCCGCGATACAACGCTCGCGATCGCCAGCCATAGCCATAGCTGTTACAGCAATAATCGGTGTGTAGGTCCCTGCAGCGCTCTCGAGCTTTCGTATAACCTTTGTCGCCTCAAACCCATCCATTACAGGCATGTGGCAATCCATCAATATGACAGAGTATTTGTTGCGACTGCACATATCGATCGCTTCTTGTCCATCATTGGCTATTTCCGAAGACAGAGCCAAGCGATCGAGCAAGGCGCACATAACCTTTTGATTTACTTTGTTGTCGTCGACGACGAGTATCGGAGCCTTCGCTCCTTCTTTTCCAGCTTCGTTTCCAAGGTTTCCAGTCACTAATTTAATCCTGAGATGTAGGTGACACGACGATCAACAATCGAAAAATACGGGAACTCTTTGCAAATCTCTGGGTCTAACCAGCCGAAGTTTAGTGCCGGAAATTTGATGCATGGACTTCAAACCATGCGACAGCAAGGAGAGCCAAATGCACATTATATCTTACCGTGGCCCGGGGATGGGCGGTGGGGTTTCCCCCAGCTTGACGCGGTTGGAAGCAAGCGCCAACGGAAATAGTAGTTGGTGGTTCATGGGCGGGGAAAACGAGGTCTGTGCTCGCTTTGGCGGCTCCGAAGAAGAAAAAATCGGCGATATGGCCAAAGAAATCATTGACGGGCACTACCGTTATTGCAATGAATTTCTCTGGCCGATTATGCACGACTTGTCTGAATACGCCTCTTATAGTGGCGCTCATAGACACGCCTATGAAAAATTCAATAGAATCTTCGCGCGAAAAATATCTCGTTACACGTCTGCAACAAACTTCTTTGTACAGGACTACCAGTTGGCTTTAATGCCGCTCCAACTGAAGCGTCTGTGCAATGCAGAGACCGCCGTTTTCTGGCATATTCCGTGGCCGAAGTCCGTTCCACAAGAGTTTGTAGAGCCTATTGTCGATATCACGAGATCGATGCTCTCGGCGCAGTATGTTGGTTTTCATACGACCGAATATGCGGAAAACTTTCTCAGATTCGTCGAGGAGCATGTCCCTGGATTCAAAGCTTTCCCTGATAGCTTGACGATTGCCAGAGACTCGGTTAAGACATTCTCTCCATACGTTCATCCGTTTTTCGATGGCAAAGTGGAGACCTATCCTGTCCAAAGCCGCTCTCAGACTCAAGTTCTGGTTGCGCCACTTGGTCTTGATGTCTCCTATTGGCAAAGTTTGTCCACTTCCGACAAAATGGCAAATCCCTTGTCGGGCGTGCTGAAGACGGATTACATCTTGTCCGTCGACCGAGCGGATTACACAAAGGGTGTTATCCCGCGGCTTAAATCAATTGCGCACTTCTTCGACTTTTATCCAGAATTGAAGGGCAAAATCACTTTTGCTCAAATCTGCGGCAAGTCGAGAATGAACATCGAAGCATTCGCGAAGTATTACTGGGAGACTAGAAGTCTTGTTAACTCGGTAAATGCGCAGCATGGCACCGACGATTGGCAACCCATCGTCGATGTCCCTGGCCCGCTTAGCCCGGCCGAACTAGCCGTTCTTTATCGTGACGCATCAGTGATGCTCGTAAACCCAGTGCGCGACGGTCTGAACTTGACCGCGAAAGAATTCGTCGCTTGCCAATCAGGCCGACCAGGAACGCTGGCTCTGTCGCCACACGCCGGGGTTTTCGACGAGCTCGGCGCTTGGTCGGTGAAGGTCAATCCGAAGTCGCCCATCGAAATGAGCGCGGCAGTTCATCACGCATTGATGATGCCGGAAGAAGAACGTGCTGCCTGTGTTCGCAGAATGAACACACGCCTGCATGCAAATCCGCTAAACGTATGGGTGGACACGTTCACCGAGCTGCTCGGCACACAGGAAAGCGCAACTGGATTCGTCAAAACGCTTCCATTGTCCGCAGCTAGAGGTTAGGTGGAAAACACTTCACTCAGTCGATGAAAACGCGGTCACGCGTTACGCAAGTGGGTCTGCCGCGTGTAAGTGAAGAGCTTGCCGAGTGACTCGGATATCTCCTGCTTATTACTTTCCGCGCAGAAATCTGTGCCTGGTCACATCAATGATCGGCGCCTTTGTCAGTCCTGGAAATCCGAGATTGGCTATATCGACGGCGTCCGGAGAATGTGTTGAGTGTGCTGTAGTTGCGGCATCCAGTCCACCTTCGGCTGACTTGATTTCTCCGGTGCCGCCTTTCGGCAGATCCTTCAACAGTCCTCTATTTTCCGGATGGTACACCCAGGGCTCCGGCGTTTTTAATTTGCCTGCTTTTGCGGCCTCATCGAGTGCGCCCAACAACGGCTTCGCCCCATCACTAGCGCCTTCAGCCGCTTTGACACCACCTGTAATTACATCATCAACAGCGCCCGAGGCAACAACGACATCCTCTCCGGCCACTGCAAGCTCGCGTCCTAACGGCGTTTTTCCTAACTTGCCTGCAACTGTGGCAGCATCTTCTGCCGCAACGATAGAACCGCCGAGACGACCTAAGCATCTAGCAATCGGAGCACGAGCGAAATATACCGCTCCAGCTGTGACTCCAATTCCTGCGATGGCGCTTAAGGTTTTGTGCTCCTGCACGAAATCCAAAACCTCACCAATCAAAGTTTGATGGTCGGTATTTGCAGATTCAACTTCAGGGATTCCACCGCCGTCATTAGCGTCGAATGCTTGGACCATGGCCCTAGCCTCACGTGGTTGCAAGAGGACCCCCAAATAGTAGAACTTGACCACCGTTTTTAGAATGGTAAAAACACGCAAAGGCGTGTTTTCTTATCAGTTTTTCGGGGGACCCTAAGGACTGCCTTAGTGCGGACGGGTTTTCCACACAGTGGACTTTTCGATTCATCAGAAATTTTCCATGCACAAAGTCCACTCTTTTCTCACCGTCAGCAATCGAGGCTATAATTTGCAGCTTGGATTGGCGGCAATAGTTGACGGCACGAGAGGTAACGCCTTGCCATCTTTGAAAAATACACAAGTAAAGATGTTTGCGCTCGCACTGCTGGCGGCTGTGGTCATATCAGCCCCGCTTAGAGCACAGACGGGAGAAACGACAAACAGCGCTTGGGCTCAAAAGGAAAACGAAGCCGAAACAAACTTTGTCGCTGGGCAATTCAGAGACGCTGAAACAAAGTGGAAAGAAGCAATCGAAATTGCGCAAAAGGATGCCAACAAACTGAATTTAGCCGAGACGCTAAACCAGATGACTCACCTTTACTTGAAGCAACGTCGCCTGGATGAAGCGCGCACGAGCCTGCAAGCCGCGCTGGTAATAAGAGAAAAGGAATTAGGGAAGAACAATCCGAAGACGGCCGAAACGCTCGGAAATCTCGCTCTGGTTGAACATAAATCTGGTCACGATGCGGACGCGGAGCGTTTGTACAAGGAAGTCATCGAGATAAAGCGAAAAGATGCCAACTCGAATTCACTGGCAATTACTCTTACAAATCTCGCCAACCTTTACGGCGAGATGCGCAAGATTGAAGAGGCTCGCAAACTCTATTTAGAAGCTCTTGAACTAGACAAAAAAAACTATGGTGCAGAGCACAAAGAAGTTGCACAGGACTTGTTCAACTTAGGCGCGGTTATGTACCACCACAATTACAACAAAGAAGCGATCGAATACCTCGATCAGTCGCTCGTGCTCTACGAAAAATTGAATGATGCACCTGGCAAAATCAAATGTTTGCACTATCTTGGTCTCAGCCACGCTGAGGAAAAATCACACGGCAAAGCAATTGATGCTTACAGAAAAGCATTGACGCTGCATTCGCAATTAAAGGGCGACAGACACCCTGATACGTTGGTGCATCAGCTAAATCTGGCACGCACTCTAGACAGCAGCGGACAAGAAAAAGAAGCAGAAGAAATTTATAAAGATGCCGTGGGCACAGCGACAAAATATCACACTGACTCAAGGGTGAAGCTTATCGAATGCGCAGTTGAGTACGCTCATTTTCTAAGAAGACATGGACGCAAGACGGAAGCGGAAAACCAGTTGAAGGAAGTTTTGCCTGTCTATGAATCACTTTCCGCCCATCACAGACGAGAACTCTACGAATTGCCACGCGTTTATTCCGACCTTCTCAGAGAGCTAAAGAAAGAATCAGAAGCAGATGCTTTAGCGAAGAAACATCTTGATGTTTTCTCTCCTCATCACGTTTCAAAAGCGCAACCGGCAAGCAAACCGAGCGCATCAAAACAGGACATTACGCAAAAGCCCAAGGAAGCGAAGAAGCCCAAAGCGCCTGCAAAACAAAAGAAGTAAACCCAAAGCAGAATTCAGGTTTCGACACCGAACTACTCAAACCCGAAAGTAACCATGCAGCTACAAGCAGAAATCAAAGACGACAACTATCAGGAATTGCCACGCCAGCAAGAGGCAATGTACGCAAAGTCGACAGACACATTCCTTCGTGCTGACGCCAGCAGCGGCAAGCATTACTATGATTTGAACGCTGCATCGAAAAGCTATTCAGGACCGTGGCTGTTCGGCAAAGAGCGTGTAGAAGTGAATGTCAATCGCATGCGCGGCAACTGGGTTCAATGGTGCCCGATTCCAGCCGACATCAGAGATGGCGTTCTTATGCGCGGCAACGTCATTTATCAAAACGCTGACGGCAGTTATCGCCAGTCCGGCGACGTCTACGAAGGCGTGATTGAAACGCACGGCGATAGATATTTTGTGGGCAAAACTCAACACACTTTTGTTTCGCCCAACCTCCCGGGCGGCTCTATGAAAGTGATCGCAAACATTCGCATTTGTCTAAATGAACGGATGGCGTACAACCCCATGATGCCTCGCTCGCAGCAGTCTTCATCAATGGCAAGCTCGCCAGCGCCAAGCTACTCGCAGTATCAGCAGCAACCCCAATATCAGCAACAACCTGCAGTAGCGAGCTACAGCAATTACAACTCCAACAACTATCAGGCGCCTCAGCAACCGGCCTGGGGCTCCAGCCACAATGAAGTGGTTGCGCAGCCTCAAGGAGACCAGGTGCCGGCGACCTATGGTGGCGGCGGTGGTTCTAACTACTATGGTGGCGGCTCATACGGCGGAAACAGCGGCAATGGCAGCGGTGCCTACGGCGGCAATAACAACTCCGGCGGTGGTCGCAGAACGCGAAATGACGCAGGCACCTTCAGAAACGACCCTGACGGCGGGTTCTAGTTAAGACTGCAAAATCAAACGCTTTTGCTGCAGTTTTTACTGTCGCTTTATTCCGGTTTGGGTTCCGGCTCTGCGGGCTGGACTGGTGCGTTCTTGCCAGTGAGCAGGTGGGTTACAACACAAACGATAGTCGCGACTGCCAGAAGAACTGCGATCACTTGAGTCTTCAAATTCGAAGGTGCATTATTGCCTAATTCGATTAACGAACCGGAAAGATACGCGACCGACATCATGAGAGGGGGAACCAAAATGATGTTCTCGTGCTCGGGCAGTTTCAAATCATAAGCATGTTGCAAAAACACAGCAAGCAGCACAGCGCCGACAAGAACCGAGGACAAGAGCGCGCAAGACGGTTCTGCATGCAGGAAATAATTGGACACTACCGGCAGTGTCACGCCAGCGCCAACCAGCGCAAAAGGCAAATATTTGCGAGCCTCGGTCTCTCTAAATAGCGAACTGATCACGAACATCGCGAGGATGCCGCCGAACATCGCGGCGTAGCAGTAAGTGTGCATGATATTTACGCCGGTGACGTTAGCATTGTACGCAGACATGAAGCCTTGCAGCAAAACGCGTGAGGCGAAGAATATGCCAACTGTTTGTGCAAGCCCCGGCTTTCTAGCTACAACGGCGGCGGAAGCAACGACGCACAAACCCAGCATTCCAAATAGACGAGTGGCAAGCAAAGTGAGAATACCGACGAAGACGAGCGATTTGAAGCCTTTAAGCATTTCGCCTTTCTCTCCATCTTCTTGCGTCAGTTTCTCAAACAAATAAGCAAAGAAGAAGGAAGCGCCAGCCAAAGCTGCAATTGTCGCAATTTTCGGAGCAAGCAAAAGTTTGTTGATCACAACTAGGAGGAACAATCCGCCGCTTGCAGCGATGAGAATTCTTCTCCACCAGTACGGATCGTTTCCAACCAGAGGTCGTTCACTCCAGCGCAAGAAAAGCCCGATGACCAGCGATGCGAGCACTAAAGTTGTGTTTCTAACTTCATCACCAGTTGAGCCTCCTATTTTGAACCAGAAGGTGCTCGAAAGAAAAACAAATGCAGGAAGAATGTCTTCAAAAGTAGATTCCGGCAATTTGTGCATGTTTTCCATCGCCTTCCAACTGAGAAGGCCGATCAATGTAGAGGTGATATCACCAACTACGGCACCCGGGTGCAGAACGACTACAGCAGAGAGAACCAATAAAAGAATAGAGCGATAGAAAACTGGCAAGCCGACTTGGCTGAGGATATACGGAATCACGACGCCAAGAGCAATGTATGCGATGTCCCAGTAAGTGCAGACTTTGGCGAATGTACCTATGAACGCAAGTGAGCAAAGAGGAATCAATGTGAAGAGAAGAGGCTTGATCGAAGCGACCAAATTCTTCGCTGACAGTTCTTTCCACGCCTGCGCTCGAACAAAGCTCCAGAGAAAAATAACAGCCAGAACTGCGCCAAATAAATTGAGAATGTTGCTGGACAATGCCATCATCGCAGTTACCAACCCTCCCGGGAGACGCGTGTTAGACTAAATCGGTGGTTCCACTCATATTGTCTAATTCGTGATTGAACAAGACACAAAGAACCCCACCTGAAAAGCCCTACAATACAATGTTTTGGGACTGATTTCAGGTTTGAGCCGGACGCTTATAAACTTCTAGCCGACCACTATGAATGTAACACGAAACCTGTTTTCAACCTGTTAGAACTGGGCTAAGAATACGCGAGATTTGAGCAAGGGCTGAGAAGGAAAATTACGGCACATGCGTTTTGTTTATCCAGCGATTGTACTTTCTGTCTTCGCCCTTTCCATGTGCCTTTTGGTGATGAACACAGTTTTTGTCAGCCCAAAAGAAGAAGCATTTGCCTTTCTGGAGAATCTGAAGCACAGCGAACTGAGCCGCGCTGTGAAGCGATTTGGCGGCAATGTCTGCCGTTGCCCGGCCAAAGGTGGGTGGGGTTCGTACCTAATATATGTATCGGCGCAGGAGCCTAACCTTGCCTTTACAGTAGGCAAGAATTTCTCTGTGGGCGAACCCAAAATTCACAACGTGAACCATCCGAAGAAGAAGGCGGTGACAGTATTCTGGGAAACTCCAGAAGACACCGTCGTGGATGTACCGATCAAATTCGAAAAGAACGATCGTCCCTACTTCTTGCCGCTCAAGATGGCCTATGGCTACAAAATGACGGAAGAAGAGCTGAACGCCTTTTCAAAGGATCCCGACCACGAAGCATACAAAGGCTTTTACTTGCGCCTCAGACCGTCGATTGAGAAGGACGCCATTCTGCCGCCTAAAGGTGCAATTTCTGAGGAAGCTGAATTAGAGTTTCAAGCGATTCTAAAAGACAAAAGCAGAATGCTCAAAAAGGATAAGGACGCTCTGGAGTTGGAGCGTCGACAAAACGAACGAGCGGCACAAGAACTGAGAGACATGTTCGGCGACGAAGCGGCGGATTACGTCCAACCGAAAGACGCTGGTCCGGTCGTGAAGGCAGACGGAACAGAGATGTCCAAAGAGGAAATCGAAAAGCTTTTGCCTCGTCTCCAAAACTGCCTGGTGCGATTGCATGTTGTGCGCAAAGGTCAACTAAGAGACTGGACGATTTTCCACTTCGCGGTCATAGCCAACGTGATGGACCTGGCAGACGGCACGCAGTTGAAATTGAAGCATTCGCAGCCGCCTGGCTACACGATGGACGAAGTGCGTCCGCAGCTCAAAGAAGAGCAAGCTGAATAAGTTCTAAAACCGGACCATAGGTTCTGGAACCGGATCGAACCGACAAGGCTTCAAAGCGGGCGATGCATGGGATCGCGCCTACAAATTTATCTTTCTAGGATTGGATATCCTTGAGCAGCACGATCGGTGACGAGCCTTGTTGAGCGCGTTTTTTTGCTTCCTTGGCACCGGCAAGAAGCATGCCGATATCGTTGCAATCCTCGGGAAGTCCGGCAATGCCCATAGCCACAGCGATGTATCGGGAATCCAAGTCGCACACGGGAGAAGACAATATTGCCTGTGTGATGCGATTTGCCACCACCGAAGCTGCGTTGACGTTGGTGTAGGGAAGAAGAATCATAAAAGAAAACGTTTCGAAGTGTGCAAGCAGATCGATTTTTCTAGTGATCAAATTGATCCGTTTTGCAATCTCGCGAATGTGTGGTATTGGCAGAGGCTGCGGTCCGTCAGGGGTTCGCATCGCCAACTCAAAAACAATGAGAGAAAATGGCAGACCGCTCGACTCGAATCGGAAAAATTCCTGTTCGACGAAATGGAGAATCAATGGATAATTGATCAGGTCAGTTTCCGGACGATGCAAACTGCGCATTCCGGCTTGAATAGTGGCGCGATCGATTCCCATCGCTTCAAGTGGCAATTGTTGCTGAACCTGCGCGGCCTTGTTGGAAATCACGATCAAGTCGCATTTCACAAGGTTGTAGATAATCGGAAGCCACTCTGTCTTCGCCATCGGGCGACGACGCAAGACATCAAATACGGTGCTTTGGTTATCGATGCATTGATACAAAAGCTTTTGCATGTTCAAATCGAGCGGGATGCCACCATAAATGGCGCGCTCGAAATCAACCTCTGTCAAATTCGGCAATCGCCTGACTAAGAAAGACTCCATGGTTAGTCCATGCGTATTCAATTCACGCACATACTCTCGCAACGGCGTGCCTTGCTGGACTAAAACATCCAGGCTCTGGCTAACCGTGCGCGCAGTTGTTCGCTCGTTGTCGTGAAACTCGAATCGACCATCCTGCCAGGTGATCATCTCGATGATAGCCATGTCACCCTGCGAATCCAGCGCATTGGCATGGAGTGGCTTTCCAGCCTCGAAGAAAATCTCAGCGCCACCCTGCGGACTTTCAATGTAGAGTCTGCCGGTTAGCTCATGCATAGCAACAGACAATAGCAATTTGGGAACTTGAATGTTTTTCAAATCACCTTGCATCGACGCTTGAGCCTGAGCCGCTTGAAGACCGGCTCCTGCATTTCTGAACGCTTGTGCAAGACTGTCTGCGCCAGAATTGTTACTTCTAAAACCTGACAATGTCGTTATCTGCTGAGCAGATTCTTCCACAGGACCGCCCATGCATTCGCGGGTGACGATATTGTGGATCAATGCCACGTCCGGACTCTGGTAGCTCCATGCCGGAGGGTTTTGATCTGGGCTGCTTGCCGCATTGGGGTCGTCCCTAAACTGCGAATAGAAAAACCATACAGGATCCGAATCGTCCGCGGGACAGCGCACTGATAACATCTTTTCGTGATGCTGATTTGGATTTATAAAAACAAGTTCTACAATTCGTCCACGCGCCTGTTGCGCTTGAGCCAGCATCTGCGCCACATGCTCGTAGGACGGAATCGTGCCCAGTGCAGGCATCCGAATTGGCGGTGGTGGTGGCTGTGGCTTTGGTGGTCGATACATGAGCTTTGGTTTTCTTGATTTAGTTTCGCTGTCTTAATACTCAGGACGATTGAGCCGACTGAATGTTTTTGAACAAGCATATAGGGATGGTGCTGCTCGCCGCTCTGGTTCTTGCTTCCTTGGCTGCAGCAATGAGGAAGGCAGGGTCGTCGCAATCTTCGGGCACCCCGGCGACACCAAAGCTCAAGTGAATGTGCGTTGGATGGATATGTGGTGCAAGTGGCGTTTGCATAATCAATTCGCTTACGCGTTGAGCAAAAAACGCGGCACTGTCTGTGGTGGTATGAGGAAGAATCGCAGCAAAGTCAAAAGTCTCGAAGTGCGCAATGATATCCAAGTTTCTCCTCACCGTGATCAAACGTCGCACGGCTTCATTGAGAATAGGGCCAGCCAACGGTTGCAGTCCCATTGCATCACGCAAGCGCATATCGAAAAGCACAACACTGAAAGGAACATTCAAGCGTTCGTATCGATGAAACTCTTGCTCCAAGAAAAAGAGGAACATCGGATACGTGTACAAACCTGTCTCCGGTCTGACCAGCTTGCTCATCACACCCTGAATCTGAGTGCGATCCAAACTCTGAACTTCCATGAGCCCCATGCGAACGCCTGCTGGTGGTTTATCAGAAAACGCCAGCAATTCTGCATGCAGAAGATTGAAGAGAATCGGCACCCACTCAGTTTTCGTGAGGGGGCGACGGCGCAGGAGCTCAAACAAAGTGCTCATGTTATCGACACTTTGATAAAACTGCTTTTGCAAATTCATATCAATCGGAACGAACTGAGAGACTCTCTGCTCAAAGTCTTTCTCAGTCAAATTCGGCACTTTGCGGAAGAGATATGTCTCCATCTTCACGCCTGTGTTTTGCAGATATTTGAGTTGGTCGAGCAAACCAATCCCTTCCATCAACAAGGAATTGAGATTCTTTTTGACATTGCGCTCGACGGTGCGCTCGCGCTCGAAGAATTTGAACTTACCGTCTTCCCAGGTCAGCGATTCGAGCAGCGCCAGGTCGCCTTGAGCGTCGGCAGCAACTGCATAGACAGGCGCCCCGTCTTCAAAGTAAAACTCTCCTCCACCCTTCGATGACTTCACAGCCAGACGCCCTGTCATCTTGGACATCGAAATAGACTGAAGAAGGTTGGGATAAGGAACTGTTTGCAAATCGCCTTCAAGAGCTGCAGGACCGGTCTCCTGTACTTCGGCAGCCGCTGCAGCGGCGGCAACTTGCGATGAAGGCGGCATGCCGTGCAGAGTACCCATCATGTACGGAAACGCCATAGTACCGGTGTCATTAGGGCTTGGAATTCCGCTTTTCAGATTCAATTCCGTGCCGGTAATCTTTGCCCTATTGCTAATCGCTTCACCAACGTCGGTCCCCAGACATTGGCTTTCAATGACCGTTTGAATCAGAGTGACGTCGGACTGCTGCATCCGAAAAATCGTTGTGACGCGATTGCCGTCACCGGTCGTCAGGCTCCAGGTCGGCTCTGAATACTCAGGCTCGAAGCAAACCGCGATGATATATCCGAATTGCTGGCGCTCAGGGTTGAACGGCAGCTCGACAGTTCGACCGCGCGACTCATGCGCCTGCTCCGTGATCTTTATGAGCATCTCATAGGTCGGCAATTGCGCAATACGCGGCAGCCGAATAGGAGGAGGGGATTTTTGCGGTCGGAACATCGGAGTTTAAATTCTGGGCTTCTAAGTTGGTCTTCTGGTAAATCGGCGTTATCAGACCTCAGGAAAAACAGTTCTCCACAGGCCTAAGAACTCTATTACTAGATGCCTACCACTTATTTAGATCTGACAAACCTTGGAAGCCTTGGCTGGCGGGTTTCGGTCCGATAATCCGCTAACTTTCTTCACGCTCTTCGGCTGCAATCTCGGCAGTTTCCGGCGCCAGTGAGGCAATTTCCGGGGGCGCATCCGGACCGATGGGCGCCACTTCATTTTCTGCCGGCGGCATCTCCGAGCGCATGGAAAGAATTGCAGCGATAATCGCCGGAGCCGCCATAACCAATGCGCTGACAGCCAGAGTCGGAAGCATTACCGGCAACGCATGCGAAACGACAGAAATCATGCGTACAAACAAAACAGAGGAAAGACCTGCTGTGAAATATGCAATCGGATTCATTCTTGCCACTCGAGCAATGAAAAGAAAGTTCCAAGCGTAGACAGCTAATGAGGAAACCGCACCGATTACCGCATCCTCGATGTGTTTTTGACCACACCATGTGCCGATCGAAACCAAAGTAACGAAGATAAAGTAAACCCTCGGATTGCGACAATATCGCGCATATATTCCCACCGAAATCGCCGTTGTGAGCAGCAGTTGAGCGCCTTGGACGGGCGCCGAGATCACGGCGTCAAAGGGAGGGAATTGCAGATTCATCAAGGACGAGATTGTGCTCAACGACGCCTGCTGAAGGTCTGGCGAATAGCGCGTGCGCGCCACACTGGCGACCAGGGAAATAACTTCGAGCACTGCTACATATGCATAGCCTGCTAAGGCACCATCAACCCACATCGTGCGCTGAACACTCTGATTCTCACGATTGTGCGGTCTTGTTACGGCAATGAAATAATTCGAAAGTCTGATTTTGGGAAACAGAATTCGCATCGAACCAATCGCAAAGGCGGCAACAATTGATGCCATAAAGAACGAACGGATGTATTGCCCTGCATATGCCGACAATTGATCAGTCAAGAAATTATTGAGTGGTGTCGTGGTCGGGTAATCATAGAAAAATAGTGGCAAAGAATTCAGCTGCGTGGGAATCAGCGTAAGTACATAGGCGGCGCCAATGAAGAGCGCTGCGCGCACACGTATGGCACGAGCCTTGAGCACACCAATTGCCCAAATTCCTCCAAGGATGAAAAACAAAAGTGAGCCGGCCCTATTTATATGACTAGCCATGTCCTCGCGAAAACTTCGCTTGCTGCGGTCGAATGTCCATTTGTCAGGGACCTCCCAGCTCCAATTGGCACCGGATACCAGATCACCGAAAACACTCACGTTGATTTTGAAACGTGCCTCTGACACATCAAATTGCTTCGAGCGAAAAGTGAACGCCCAGTCCGTGCGCCCTGGCCTCTTCTGCTCTGAGGCAGTTTCAAGCTCGTATGGTTTCAAATATGGATAAGTGACGTCGATTTCATGAATGGCTTTAGCCAACGCTGCATCTTTTGTGAGATACGCGCCTTTAGTGTCTTCCGCCAAGCGAATATCGGTGCCAATCTCGCGCCCGTCTCCATCCAACTGGACTTCATATTCTTCCGGGACCTTCGGCTTGAAAAAACGAATACGCCAGCAGAAGCCCCCGGAGTGAGACTTCTCGACTACGTCGCTTGTTTTGTAGAATCCGGACTTCTCGAACATATATTGTTCTGCCGGACCGGCGCCTTGCTCAGAAAGCCAGGAAACAACGGTGTAATTCGGAGCTTGAATACCGTGACGCGTCAAAACTTCAGCAGCGCGAACTTCAGCTTGCGCTCTGTCAATACGAACCTTGCTGTCCATATTCAAAATCGGCTCTCTGACAGCAAAGCAAGCAAAGCCAAGCAAGACGGTAATGACAAAAAGGAAAAGGCGTTTTTGAGGGACAATCGGCACATAGCTTATCGACTTTTCTTCGGGCTCTGCTTCTTCCTCTTCCTTTATGTGGATGCCTTCATTGACGGTGCGATTGAGAAGCTTCTGCTCTGCCTCGGCATCGTCAGCTCCTTTAGAGCGAAAATAACTGTACGCAAATATTGCGACGAATGGAATTACCGAGAGAAATGCTTGTGCCTTGAGAAGCGGGTCTCCGGAGGTAAATAGAGGCTTTACACCGAGGAAAGTATCGAAGATGTAGTGGGATGCTATGCAAGCAATAATTCCGTAGCGCCTTAAGATCCATCCATCGAGAAGCCCACCCAGTGTGAGTTCTACCCCTCTGGCATAAAACGGTTGTTGCGGATAGGTACTGTGTGCAAATCCCCAGGCAGCCGCTTGAAAGAGGTTTGCTACCCAAAAGTTGCCGGAAATCTTCATCATCAAGCTCATGCCGACGACGCGGTACAGAGCTTCTTCCATGAAAGACGCACTGACGCCGACTCTCATCGCGGAAAGCGCCGGGACATAACTGCTCAGAATCTGGTAATTCTCAACGCCGAGCGGGCACCAGAAGCCGATTTTCTGTCCCATCAAATAATAGGAGACTACCCATCCCAGATCGATGAGCAACAGCATATGCCCAACGAAAAGCCCGAGTGCCACTGCCTTTGATTTGAGACCTTCTTTGGTAAAAACCTTTTCAATGGCAATGTGATCCGGAAAAGCTTTTCGATAAAGCGCTTCGGCAGCGCCAAACATAACGACTGCACCGAAGGTACTGGGAACAAGCGTGATCAGCATTTTGATCAATTCAGTGGTTATGTAAGACCCATACGTGATGCTGGTGTCGTATCCGTCAAGAAGTTCGTTGTAGTTATTGATACCGTCAAGAAATGGAACGAAGGAAAAAATCAGCGAAATTACAATCACAGGAAACCAGCGTATATTGCTGGTCATGACCGCCCAGCCAAAAGCAAAAACGCTGACTATCATGAGCAAAGTCATGAAGATTCCAGCTATCTGCGCAAGCATTCGATTGTAAGAACGAATGTCGGCAAACTTTCTTTCAAATGCTTCGGGCACATGCAAATAGCGGTTGTATGACTCAATTTTGTTGCCGGCAACTCCGACATAGACGCGCATTTTGGCGCCTTTATAGTCATTCTTCGAATCTTCGAAAGTAAAGGAGTGATCTTTGCGCTTCGGCTTCTGGCTTTCCTCGTCCTTAATCAGGTCATAACCTGCGAGCGAATTGCCCGTCTCTTTCTCGACAAACTCCCGCGCGAATTTCTCCGCATCTTTGTGCGAAAGAGTAGGCAAGGCTTTGTCGTTTTCAAAGTCGTGATCGACTCCGGCAAGTTTGCCTTCCGGATTTATCCAGATGCGCAATTCTTCCTGTTGGAGTTCTCGGACCATACGAACGCGCCAATACCAAACAGGAATCTCTTTGACCATGAGCTCGTTGGCTTTGGCAATTCCCAATTCGTACTCGAGAAAACTCTTGGCATCATCGTCGTACGAGAAGGTGATGGATTTCAAGGCGCGCTGATTAGAAGGGTCTGGAGATTTTGGCTCAAAACGGCTGGGACTTCTCGAGTTCGCAGTGGAAAGTGAGCCAAGTGGCAGTAAAGTCCGTGAGCCTTCAGGCTGATTTGGCGAAGGTTTTACAACTGGAGGATTGGATGGTGTTGAGCTTTGGTCTTCAGGTTTCGACCCGACTGAATCAACCTGATTGAGTTTCTCTCCAGCCTGAGACTGTTTCTCGCCGGATTCAACACGCTCTTCAGCAGTCGCTTCATGAGGCTCGGGGTCATACCCCAGCTTGACAGCCCACTCTGTGGCCTTTTGAATAATCTCGTCCTTTGGCATGGACAGGTTGAGCGACGCGGCGGCGAAGACCTCGTCATTTTTCGCGAAATAAATGACACAGCCGATGATGCCAAACAGTACCAGCCACCAGAGGTGGCGATAAGGGGACTTTTGGTGGGCCTCCAGCCTATTTGGGTCAGCGGAGACGAATTGTGCCATGGGGCTGCCGTTAGTCAGTAATACGAATGATTCGGAAACTTGCTTCTAACATTGTAAGTACTCGACAAGGGGAGACTACCGGATTGTTCCCAGAGTTGTTGTCAAACACAGAGAAAATTGACACCGGGCTTTCAAGGTTGCTCAAAGTGGAAGACAGCCTAAAATCCGCGTGATTTCTCTTTCTAAGGGGTTATGATCTGCCTTCGTGCTAAGTTGCCTCGCCGGCTCGGGCGTCCTTACGTGGCGCGGGTCCAGGCGGACTGGAGCGTTTGCGTGTCGAATACGTTCATCTGGAATGAAAAGTGCGAAAGAATTTCGCGCGGTGAGCTGGAGAGTTTGCAACTCGGTCGGCTTAAGACTCTGATTCAGCGGCTTTATGACAAAGTGCCGTTTTACAAGCAACTCATGGACGAGCGTGGCATCAGCGCTAAGTCTTTGAATACGCTTGCGGACCTGAAGAATTTCCCCTTCACGAAGAAAACCGATTTGAGAGAGAACTATCCATTTGGTTTGTTCTCTGAGCCTCTGTCGAACGTGACCCGCCTTCATGCTTCCTCCGGCACAAAAGGAAAACCGACAGTTGTCGGTTACACGAAAAACGATATCGACATGTGGTCGGAAGTTTGCTCTCGCTCGCTAGCCACAGCCGGCGCGCGTCCCGGCGATATTCTCCACAACAGCTACGGCTACGGACTTTTCACCGGTGGCTTGGGCATGCACTATGGCGCAGAAAAATTCGGTGCCACTGTTGTCCCCGCATCTGGTGGCAGAACTCAACAGCAGATTTTGCTTCTGCAAGATTTCGGATCACGCATTTTGTGCTCAACGCCTTCTTATGCGCTGAACATTTCGTACACGATGGAAGAGCTTGGAATCAAGCGCGACACTATCAAGTTAGAACTCGGCATCTTCGGTGCAGAACCGTGGACTGAAGAATTGAGAGGTCAGATTGAAGAAAGACTTCAAATTCAAGCGCTCGATATTTACGGATTGAGTGAAATAGTCGGACCTGGCGTTTCTATGGAATGCGCACAGGGACGCAGTGGACTGCACATCTGGGAAGATCACTTCCTGCCCGAGATCATCGATCCGAAAACCGGCGAAGTACTTCCTTACGGTGAAGAGGGCGAACTCGTTTTCACTACCCTCACGAAGGAAGCAATTCCTGTTCTTCGTTATCGCACCGGTGACATCTCCAGATTGTCCATGGAGCCCTGCGTTTGCGGGCGCACCATGGCAAGAATGCAGCGTGTAAGAGCTCGTCTGGATGACATGCTGATCATTCGTGGAGTGAATGTTTATCCTTCCGAAATCGAAAAGGTTCTACTTGCTCTTGACGAACTTTCGCCCCACTACCAGCTCGTTATCGATCGAAAGAAAGCGCTCGACACGCTGGAAGTGCAAGTTGAAGTCACGGAAGAATTGATCAAACGTTGGGGACATTTTGACAATGACCGAGTCGAGTTGTCGAATCTTTCCGAACATATTCAATTGCTTCTCAAAGACAATCTCGGCATCACAGCCGACGTTCTGTTGATGAAGCCAAAGGCTGTGCCGCGCAGCGAAGGCAAAGCTGTTCGCGTGATAGACAAACGCAAAGAAGACAAGGCTTCGGCTGACAAAGCGGACGCCAAGACTCCGGTTACCTCCAAGGGCAAGTAAGGAGAGAGAAGATGTCGACATCCACGGCAGACAGCGTTTTCACAGGCGCGCCACCAGAGTCTTTCGGCTTCAAACGGATCATCTACCAAAAGTCGGGTTTCACCTCCACGATTACAATCAATCGCCCCGATGTATTGAATTGCTTCGACTCGGTGACATTGAAAGAGCTCGGAACGGCCTTTGTTGATTCCTCGCAAGACGACAACGTTGCTGTTGTGATAATCACGGGAGCCGGCAGCAAAGCCTTCTGCACTGGCGCTGATTTGAAAGAGCAGGAAGACCACATCCTCAAGAAGCCTAACAACTACTACAAATGGATGTACCAATTCATAGAGATGCATGACCGTCTTCGCAATATCGGCAAGCCGACGATTGCTAAGTTGAACGGAATGGTAGTAGGTGGCGGTAATGAGCTGAATATGGCTTGCGATCTGGCTGTAGCTGCAGATCACGTGACCATACGTCAGGTCGGTGCCGGACGCGGCAGTGTCGCAGCTGGTGGCGCCACGCAATGGTTGCCTTTGATAATCGGCGACCGTCGCGCTCGCGAGATGTTGCTGCTTTGCGAACCTATTGATGCATATACAGCGCTGGAGTGGGGTCTGGTCAACCAGGTAGTGCCTGCTTCTATGCTAGATCAAGCGGTCGAAGAACTGGCTCAAAAGCTATACAACAAATTGCCGGAGTGCACTCGCTACACAAAACAGCAGTTAAACTTCTGGCGCGACTTCTCCTGGGGTATGACCATCGGTCATGCTCGAGACTGGCTCACTCTGCACGCCGGAGCTCAAGAGACAGCAGAAGGTCTGCGTTCTTTCCGCCGAAAACAAGACATCCCATATCAACAAATTAGAAGCAAAGCCACAGGACAAGCAAGCACATTCAACGGACACGTTGATACGGTGCCATGCCCTAACTGCAACGAACCGATGCCAACGACAAACGCATTTTGCGGCGCCTGCGGCACCAAGCTTAAAGGCTAAAAGACGTGCCGGTGGTTTCTAACCTCCGGAATACTACAGATTCATACTCTGACTGAAGGAGCAAGAGATGATGACCCTCACCTACAAGAACATTCTCACCAGCACCGAAGATCAAATCGGTATCGTGACCTTAAACCGCCCGACCGTTCTGAACGCCCTCAGCCATGATTTGATGGACGAGCTGGTAAAGGCGTTGGAAGAGTTTGACCGCGACGACAATATCCGAGTGATCATTCTTACCGGCAGCGAACGCGCATTTGCAGCCGGCGCTGACATCAAAGAAATGTCAGACGAAACGACCATCTCGATCATGAACAAAGATCGTTTTGCCACTTGGGACAGAGTACGTTGCACAAAAAAACCGATTATCGCTGCAGTCAGCGGATTCGCTCTGGGCGGCGGTTGCGAGCTGGTAATGACTTGCGACATGATCGTAGCTTCCGAAACAGCTCAATTCGGTCAACCGGAAATCAACATCGGTGTTATCCCGGGCGCCGGCGGAACACAGAGATTGACCCGCGTTGTCGGTAAACATAAAGCAATGGAAATCATCTTGACCGGACGTTCCATCACCGCCCACGAAGCTCATGCGATGGGCTTGGTCAACCGTGTCGTTCCAGTCGAACTTTACCTCGACGAAGCAAAAGCCTTGGCAAAAGAAATCGCCAAGAAATCTCCTGTAGCTGTAAAACTCGCGAAAGAAGCAATTCTCAAAGCATTCGACGGCTCACTCATGGAAGGTTTGGAATTCGAGCGCAAAAACTTCTATATGCTCTTCTCTTCCGAAGATCAAAAAGAAGGCATGCGCGCGTTTCTTGAAAAACGCCAGGCGACCTTCACCGGACGCTAGTTCGATTGAAACCGTTTCCCGCACGCTCGAATCGGTTTCACTCAAGCATTCAAATTTCGTTTTAAACAGACATCTAAATAGATCTGGAGTAAAAGATCATGGCTGAAGAAACAATCCTTTTGACAGAGATTAAGAACGGCGTCGGTATTATCACTTTGAACCGCCCCGACAAGCTGAATTCGTTTACCGACGAATTGACATTCAGACTGCAAGACGCCTTGAAAGAGATGGAAAAATCCAAAGACGTCAAGGCAATCGTCATCACCGGTGCAGGTCGTGGATTCTGCGCAGGGCAAGATTTGCAAAGTCGCAGCATCAGTCACGAAGAAGGCGTTCGCCCATCACTGGGCGATTCGATCCGCCGCCGCTACAATCCGATTATCACAAAAATCCGTAGAATGGAAAAACCGATCATCGCCGCTGTCAATGGTGTCGCTGCTGGTGCCGGTGCATCGTTGGCATTCGCTTGCGATTACCGCATCGTTGCCGAAGGTGTCAGCTTCATTCAATCGTTCACCAAAGTTGGTCTGGTTCCGGATTCGGGCGCCACATTCTTGTTGCCGCGCTTGATTGGCGCCACTCGCGCATTCGACTTAATGTTGTCAGCCGACAAACTGGAAGCGAAGGAAGCTTTGGAGCTCGGAGCAATCAACAAAATTGTTGCCGCAGATGCTCTCATGAAAGAAGCGATCGAACTTGCAGAAAAGCTCGCCAAGGGACCGACCAAGGCATTTGCTCTCACCAAGCGCGCCGTCAATCGCTCCATGTTCTCAGACCTTGAAGAGCTTCTCGAGTACGAAGCACAACTGCAAGAAATTGCAGGACGCTCGGACGACTTTGCTGAAGGCGTAAAAGCTTTTGTAGAAAAACGCACACCCGCCTATACCGGCAAGTAGTTCGGATAGAAAATAAAATGAAAAACAAAACGCTTTGCCGCTTGGTCGTCGCGTTCAGCCTTGGTTCGATTTTCCTGCCGTCGGTAGCGATAGCAAAAACCAATCAGAGCGAGCCCGGGATTACTCGCAGTATTAACGAGCTTTCGTGGCTTTCAGGCAGGTGGAAATCGAAGAATGAGAAGCCAAGTTTTGAAGAACATTGGATGACGCCTCATGACGGCTTTATGATCGGAATGGGGCGCGAATTGAATGGCAGCAAGATGGAGTTCTTTGAATATCTGCGAATCGAGCAGCGCAAGGATGGTGTCTACTATGTAGCCCAGCCGCGCGGCAAAGCACAAACGGATTTCAAATTGACGAGTGCGAACAAAGTGCAGAACTCGGAAAGATTCAAGTTTGAAAACCCGATGCACGATTTCCCGAAATCAATCGAGTATGAGAAGCGCACAGACGGCTCGCTTCTCATAAGGGTTTCCGGAGACGACACAAAAGAGAAATCATTCCAGCACGTTCTGTTTCGCTTTTAAAAGCTGCGCAAAAGGCCTACACAGTAGACTTCCAGATAGCGATATCGGCAAATTGCCGGCAGTGTTCAAAAGCCTGATTCGTGCGGAGCTAATTGTTGAGTCTCTTCTTGCTTCTGCTCTTCATGCTGCTGTCTGCGCATGTAAGGTGACGGCTGCGGAGCCTGTGGTTCAGCTTGAGACGGCGTAAGCATATGCTCCAACATAGCGATTCTCTGCATGACCGCGGCGGTTCTTTTCTGCTCGGTGCAAGTGCGGCAAAACTCTTTGTATTCTTTAATCGCTGATGATATGTGGCGTTCTTGATCAAACATCATCGCCAGATTCAAGTGAGCTTCTGAGTTGTCTTTATTCATGCTCAGGGTTCTATGAAAATCTTCCAGAGCGCGCTGGTGATCGCCCAGCGCCAATAGACACTTGCCGCGGCTGGTGAAGAGAGTTTCCTCATCAAGACCTTTGAGCGTCTTCTCGCTCTCGAGCATCTGTGAGAATTGCTCGATAGCAGCCGGCCAGCGTTTTGCCCACATGAGCATATCGGCATAATTCATCCACGCTTCAGTGTAGCTCCAGGGCCTATCGCCAAGCGCTTGCAAAAACCAGCCTACCGCTCCATCGTAATCATTACGCGCTTTGGCAACCAATCCATAAAGGTTGTAAGCTTTCGGGCACTGTCCTGCATACGCTGCCAGAGCCTGCCTAGCCTCGTCTTCAGCGTCGTTGAGACGATTGTTGCGCAAGTAAATATGACCCAGGTGAATGTGCGCTTCCCATGTGGAGCTGACGGCTTGCTCTAAGTATTTTTTGAGCGCTTCGATCGCCTTGGTGTCTTCCAATTTGACCATGTAAGTCACACCCAGCCAGTACCAGGCTTGCGGCATGTACTCATTTCGAGCGAAATAAATAGACTGCTTGAAGGCGTCTACTGCACCCTCGTAGTCCTTTTCCTTATACTTCTTGATGCCGATATCGTATTGAGCTTCGGACGGCAAAACGTGACCTTTGCCGCGCTCGGACTTGGCATCGCAGGGCGCCGCCAGATAGGCGGAAAAAGAGAGTAGAAGGGTAAATGCAAGCGTCGCTCTATGCACTCTATCCAACTAGTATTAGACTCCCATCAATTCTTTAAACTGGGCCTCATCAAGAACTGTTATACCAAGTTCTTGCGCTTTTGCCAGTTTCGAGCCAGCACTGGCACCCGCGACCACAAAATCGGTCTTTTTGGAAACAGAGCTTGAGGCTTTCCCACCTCTATCTTTGATCATTTTCTCGGCTTGCGCTCGATCTAAAGTCTCCAGAGTTCCAGTCAAAACAAAAGTCTTCCCTGTGAAAGTCTTCTCAATTGCGGCTCTTGCATTGATTTCGCTTTCACTGACCTGCATTTGCACGCCCAACGCTCGCAGATCTGATACTAATTTTTTGGTCAAATCGCTTTGAAAAAACTCAACGACAGACTGCGCAATTGCAGGTCCCATGCCGTCAATGGCAAGAATGTCTTCTTGCGTCGCATTCGCCAAAGCATCGATAGACATAAAATGGTCAGCGAGTACTTCCGCACCGGAGGAGCCAATGTGGCGGATACCCAGTGCATGAATCAAGTTGGGGAAGGGTCTGGACTTCGATTCTTCTAAGGCGGAAAGTACGTTTTCAATCCACTTAGTGCCTTGCTTTTCCTTGCCTGCCTCTCCGCTCTTCTTGTCTTTCCATTTGAGCTGTCTGAGTTTTTCAGCATCCAGACGATAGAGATCGGCAACGTCCTTGATGAGGTTTTGATCGACGAGCAAATCAACTAGTTTCTCACCCACGCCTTCGATATCCATTGCATCGCGACTGGCAAAATGCTCGATGCGGCGCTTGGTTTGGGTGGGGCAACCATAAGTATTAGGGCAACGAAAAGCCACTTCGTCACCAGAACGTTCTAGCGCGTGGTGGCAGACGGGGCAAGTCGTTGGATACTCAAATGGAATGCTGTCGGCTTTCCGTTTATCTAACTTGACCGAAAGTACCTCCGGTATGATCTCTCCGGCTTTGCGCACCAGAACAGTGTCTCCAACACGCACATCAAGGCGCGCAATTTGATCGGCATTGTGCAAACTGGCACGTTTTACAGTCGTTCCGGCAAGTTTGACTGGTGACAAAATTGCAACGGGAGTAACTGCTCCGGTCCTGCCGACGTCGAATTGAATGTCTTCGAGTAGTGTTTCCGCTTCTTCTGGCGGATACTTGAAAGCAATCGCCCAGCGAGGGCTGTGGGATGTTGCACCTAATGCGTTCCACAAAGAACGTTGATCGAGTTTTACAACAACACCGTCTGTCTGGTAATCCAATCCGTGTCGTTTGGTATCTATTTCACGGCAGAACTCCTTCACTTCGTCGATGCCGACTGCCACTCTGCTGTGCTTTTCAGTGGGGAATCCGAGCAAATTCAGGAGTTCTAATTCAGAATGATGGTTTGGCGGATCGCTCATTTCGGTGTCAGTGATGAACGCGGAATAGAGGAAGATAGCTAACTTGCGCTTAGCAGTCTTGCGAGGGTCTTTCTGGCGCAGTGAGCCGCTGGCAGCGTTTCTCGGATTGGCGAATGTGGCGTCGCCTTCATCAGTGAGTGCCTGGTTTAATTCGGTGAAACTGCTGACGGGCATGTAAACTTCACCACGCACTTCGAGCATGTCGGGTACTTTGAGGAGCCCGCCGGAATAGGTTTTCGCTTGTGCCTTCAGCTCCTTGGGTAGAACAGAAATCGTCTTCAAATTCAGAGTGACGTCCTCGCCGACTTCACCATTACCTCTGGTGGCACCTTCGACGAACTTTCCTTTCTTATAAGTCAGGGCGATCGATAATCCGTCAATCTTGAGTTCGCAAACGTATTTGAGCTGCTTGAGCTGTTCTTCGTCGAGTTCTAATCCGCGTCCGAGTCTTTCTTCCCACTTGTCCAGGTCCTCTTCCGACATGGCGTTAGCGAGACTGAGGAGTGGAACACGGTGCTTAATCTGACGAAATTCGGTCGATGGTGCAGCACCGACTTTCTGCGTAGGGCTGTCTGCGGAGAAGTACTCTGGGTGTTCCTTTTCCAGCTTTTCCAGTTTGTGGAAGAGAACATCGAAATCGGCATCAGAGATTTCAGGTTGATCCAGCACATAGTACTGAAAGCGGTGATGCTCAACTTCCTTTCTAAGACTTTCAATGGTTTCACGAACGTCGAGATTCAGTTGCTTGCTCACCGAAAACACCCCATCAAGATTGAAATTCACGAAAGTACGAGTCGAATTTCGATTTGTTCACTGATGACTACATGCGCATAGAAACGCTTGCTGTGGAAGCAATTTCATGCCCCAGATATGAGAAAACAGGTATGAATTTCTCAAGAAATTCATACCTGTTTCAAGTTGCCTATGTTAGTCCAAACCTTCGCGGGAAAGGATAACTGCGTCACCTTGGGCGGTGCCTGAGCAGATTGCAGCTGCGCCGAGTTTTGCGCCGCGCTTCTTCATTTCCATTGCCAGAGTCAAGAGGATACGGGCTCCGCTGGCGCCGATCGGGTGACCGAGAGCGATAGCACCGCCATTAACATTGACCTTCTCTTCCGGAATTCCGAGCATGCGCATGGACTTCAAAGCGACCGATGCAAAGGCTTCGTTGATTTCCATCAAGTCGAGATCTTTGGCTTCCAGACCGGCTTTCTTTAATGCCTTCTCTGTTGCCAATGCTGGGGTTGTTGCCAGATACGGGACATCTTGTCCGATAGAAGCGTGCGAAACGATTTTTGCCAAAGGCTTCAAACCAAGCTCTTTAGCCTTGTCTGCGCTCATGATGAGAAGAACGGCAGCACCATCGTTAACGCCGGGAGCATTACCAGCAGTGACTGTTCCCTTGTCATAGAAGACCGGCTTCAATTTCGCCAGTGCTTCCAAATTGGTGTCGGCACGCGGGCCTTCATCGGCAGCAATGCTCTTTTCTTCTTTGCCTTTTTTGACTGACACAGGCAAAATTTCGTCGTTGAAACGACCTTCTTTGATTGCCTCCAGCGACTTCAAGTGACTTCTCAGTGCCCAGGCATCTTGATCTTCACGAGTAATTCCAAACTCTTCGGCAACCTTTGCACCATGCACTGCCATGTGGACATTTTGTACCGGGCACTCCAAACCATCATGAATCATGGAGTCTTGGAACTGAACGTGACCCATGCGCTTGCCGAAGCGGGCCGCATTCGCGTCTACAAAGTATGGAGCTTGGCTCATCGACTCCATGCCGCCGGCGATGATGATTTCGCCGTCATTGGCGCGGATTCTCAGATCACCAAGGGTGACTGCGCGCATGCCGGATGCGCAGACCTTATTGATGGTTGTTGATTCGCAAGTGTTGGGCAAACCAGCTTTCAAAAGAGCCTGGCGCGAGGGAATCTGTCCGCAGCCGGCTTGAACAACCTGACCGAGGATGACTTCGTCAACGGCTTCGCCTTTGATTTTGTTGCGCTTGACCAGCTCTGCAATCAGGTTGGCGGCAAGATCCACTGCCGACACTGTGCTCAATCCTCCACCCAACTTTCCGAATGGGGTGCGCAAACCGTCTACGATTACTGTCTCAACCATTTCAGCGATCCTCTCAAGTAAATGCAGCCCCGCCGCAGTTGTTAGAACTCGGTGAGACAGTTAAATCGTACATTTCATGAAGCCCGAACCTTGAACCTATCACTATTTGTTCAATTTCCTCAAAAGCTTCTTACGAGAATGCTGAATCAGACTATTAAATACGGGTATAGATACCAAGAGAGGGTAGTTTCAATGCTGGTCTCCACATTCGCCAGAACGGTGCCGGAACTAGGTATTATTAGAAAAGCCGGAAAGGCGCTACACGCTTAAGACTGCCAGGTCTCAGCAACACCCAAAAGGAAGGACCGTACAAATGAAATCCTTTGGCAACCGAGGAGGAGGTCCTGAGAAGCAGCCGGGTAGACCTATGGGCCGACCACAGCCGGGGCAGCGCCCGCCGGCAAATCGCGGCTACGGCAACGAGAATTATCAGCAGGACGAAAGTCAATATCCTGGTCAATTCCCCAATCAGCAAGGTATGCCGAACCAGGGTCAGGGGCAATGGCAAGGTCAGCAGGGACAAGGTCAGCAATGGCAGGGTCAGCAACAAGGCCAGTGGCAAGGGCAGCAACAAAACCAGTGGCAGGGACAGGGACAAGGGCAGTATCAAGATCAAGGCGAGTCGGAAAGTGGATCCGCTGTTCGCATTGAGCCAGGCAAACGCGCCGGGGCTTTGCTCATCGATTTTGTATGCGCCTATTTTATCGGCGTGATTTTGTCCGTACCCATGACATTCATCCCGTTCATAAATCAGTTTTTCAACACGTCTTTCGCGATGCCGCTGGTTTTGCTTTTCAGAGACTGCCTTTTTAGCGGTCGTGGCTTCGGCAAGAACTTGATGGGATTGCAAGTGGTAGATGCAAGGACAGGTCGACCGTGCACATTGGTTCAGTCGTTCAAGCGCAATATCATTCTGTGCGCGCCATACGTTGTTCTTTTGATAGTCAAAGTGGTTCTAGATCTGCTGCAGCTGGCGAATTTACCTTTGCCCTGGTGGCAAACTGCGCACAAGATGGTGCATGACTCGATTACTGGCCTGATTCAGATTGTCGGCATGATTTATGTGGCGGTTGTGCTGCCGATGGAATGTTATAGAGCCTGGAAACGACCTGACAGCTTGAGGAAAGGCGATGAATTCGCCGGAACCATGGTAGTAGAGGCAGGGATGGACTTCTCCAACCCGTTGCCAAGGTAGGAACTAATTCTCAAACAATTAGTCAAGCAGCGGCAAAGGCTTAACAAGCTGGCAAGCCATAGCCATTAATTGCTACCATTTATGCTGCAATTTCTAGCTGCCCACCCAATCAAGTGGACTGCCGGTAACTATCGATTCAACATATGACCCTACCGACACACAAAACAGCTTACATCTGGGGACCTGTATCCAGCTTTTCTGGACCGCTGGCGGCTACCCTTGTCACACGCGGCTGGACTGTCCACATTCCAACCAAGTCTTCGCTCAATCTTTTCAGCTTGTCGCCACTAGATCTGCGCTCTTCAGCGCGAGGCGCATTGGAACAAGCCTTTGGCGGGCGCGAACGTTTCCGCATGTTCCAGGACAGAATCAAATTTATCGATCAGGCAGAAGGCGCCAAGCAAAGCACCGCATATGATGCCGTAATTTTCTGCGGCTTACCTCCGAATTTCGACGAACCGAGAGTGCCGAGAGCTCCATGGGCAGCCACAGAATTGCCAGCGCTCCTTAAGTATTTCAAGGAACAACCAATCTTTATTGTTTCCTCTATCTGGGGAGGTGTACAAACAGACGGCGTTGTTCCGGAAGAATGCGAATTCGAGCGCCGCAAGCCAACAAGCCACTTCGAAAGCATTTGCCAGCAATACGAAAACAAAGTCATGGAAGCGCTCGACAAGTCTGAAGCGCCCTGGTATTTGATTCGCCTTCCTCTGATATCTCCTGATTCTCAATCTGCAGATTTCGTGAACTATTCAGGACCTCTCACATTGATAAGAGAGTTGGCGCTGGTTCACAAACACTACGAATCAAAGAACAGCAATAACAACGACCTCAGGGTTTCTTACAATCCAGACTACACGCTCTGGTTCTCGCCATCGGATCAAGTGGTGAACACCTTCTGCCGTTACTTGGAAGACGAATCGAGACCGCGCGTTCTCAATCTGGTTTCTACCGAAGCAACTTTGAACAGAGAGTGGCTCTCGGCATTAGCTACAGAGATCGGCTTCAATGCTGTACTGGAGAGCGAAAGAGATTCACTCAACCTGCCAGGCGTTTTGCGCAAAATGCTCAACGACAATTTGCAGGTTAAGACGAGAAATTTATTCGAAGTCGCAGGAAGATATGGCATTCCACGTGCAAGAATCGACAATCAGTATTTCCACAATGTCGCGCAGAAAGCGGAGCTGACTGGTTGGGGCGTGCCTCAGGACAAGGAAAAACGCAAGCTCTTCAAGTTTACCGAACGACTGGCAGCGTACTACTTCGAAGAATTCATTCCACAACATTTCGACGAAGGGCTTTTGAAACGTGCCACCTCCAACGGTACCACCATCGGATTCATCATCAAAGATGCGGATGGACTTGGTTGGATACTGCGGGCGCGAAAAGGCAAAGCAGTAGTGGAACGCTTCGATCCGGAAGACGAGCGCCCTCGCATCTGCTTCCACCTCACTTCAAAGACAATGTCGCAGATGATTCAAAGCAAGCTGCCCATGCATCGCGCTCTGCTTTTGAGAGAAATCGAAGTGGAAGGTCCGCTCCTGCACGCACTCAAAGTCGCAAACACGATCGAACAGTTCCTCAAAGAACATCCGCTTGGCGAAGCGCAAATTCTCGAACTACAAGAAGCGCACTAAAAGCGCTTTTACTTAGCAACAGCGTGGTTAGTTTTGATCGAAGAGATCAAGTTGACCATTTCAATTGCAGCCAGAGCGGCTTCGCCACCCTTGTTGCCAGCCTTGGTGCCAGCGCGCTCAATTGCTTGTTCGATAGACTCTACAGTAAGAACACCAAAAATTGTCGGAACGCCGGTGTCCAAAGATACCCGTGCGATGCCGGAAACAGCCTGTCCGGCAACATGATCGAAGTGCGGTGTTGCTCCACGAATTACGGCGCCCAAGCAAATGATTGCATCGTAGGCTTCGGTTGCGGCGGCGCTTTTAGCTACGAGCGGAATCTCGAATGCACCTGGGCACCACATTACGTCTACATCACTAATGTCTGCGCCATGACGACGCAGGGTGTCCAGGCAACCATCTAACAGAGGCTTAGTGATGAAGTCATTGAAGCGGCTGATGACGACGCCGAATTTCAGTCCCGTAGCAATCAGTCTGCCTTCCACTGTGCGTGGTTTTGCATCTGAGCTGAAGTTTCCCTTGTCCGGTGCGGAACCGTCATTGCGTGCCATGAACTTCTCCTTTTCTAGCTTCTGAATTTTTAGCTCTCTGTGCTCTGTGATGCTGTGGCTTCAGTCGAAATTGAATTCAATGAAAAACCCGCGGGTGTGGTTTTTTCTTGCCAGTTCTTGTCCAGTCCTTCCAACCAGTGCCCCATCTTCTCTTTCTTGGTGAGCAGATATTGCAAGTTGTGGCTATTGCAGGCAGCAGGCAGACCGACACGGTCGCTAACAGTAAGACCGTAGCCTTCGAGTCCGACAATCTTGCGAGGATTGTTGGTGATAATGCGTACTGAGGAAAGTCCGAGGTCGCAGAGAATCTGAGCACCTACGCCGTAATCGCGCAGGTCGGGTTTGAAACCGAGCGACTCATTAGCTTGGATAGTGTCTTGCCCCTTATCTTGCAATTGATAGGCACGAATTTTGTTGAGCAACCCGATACCGCGACCTTCTTGTCTCAAATAAACAAGTACGCCGGCATCTTGCTGTGCAATCATCGCCATGGCAGCTTCCAGCTGCGGGCCGCAGTCACAGCGCAGGCTGGCGAATACATCACCAGTCAGACACTCGCTATGCACTCGGATGAGAACATCATTCTTATCGGTGAGATCGCCTTTGACGAATGCAAGATGCTCTTGTCCGTCCAGCTTGTTTCTATAAGCGTGAACTTGGAAGGTGCCGTATGCCGACGGCATTTCAGCGGTCGCAACCTTCTCGACAAAGCGCTCACGCTGTAAACGATATGCAATTAGCTGAGCAATGTTGATGAACTTGATTCCGTGTTTTTTGCAGAATTCGCGAAGTTGCGGGACGCGAGCCATGGTGCCATCTTCGTTCATGATTTCGCAGATCACGCCGGACGGATTGAGACCGGCAAGACGGGCAAGATCGACAGCTGCTTCAGTGTGTCCGGCGCGCTGGAGAACACCGCCGGGCTTGGCGATAAGCGGAGAGACGTGACCTGGACGGCGGAGGTCGGAGGGCTTGCACATGGAGTCGACGGCGACGCGGATTGTCGTCGCTCGGTCGTAAGCGCTGATTCCTGTAGTGACACCGAATTTGGTATCAGCATCGATGGTCACCGTAAATGCTGTGGACTGAGACTCGGTATTGTTGTCCACCATAAGCGGCAGCTCGAGCTGCTGAGCTTTCTCTTGCGTCAGCGCCAGGCAGACCCAGCCGCGTGCTTCAGTCGCAAGAAAATTGATCATGGCGGGAGTGACCAATTCTGCAGCGCAGATCAAATCACCTTCGTTTTCGCGGCTTTCATCATCGGAGACAACAATAAACTTGCCCTGACGAATGTCGTCGAGCGCATCTTCAATCGAATCGAAGATTTCGCTCTCGTCTGTCTGCTCAGTCAGATTAGAACTCAATGCCGCCGACTCGTGAATGTGCGATTCTGCCATCATTATCTGCGCCTCATGTCGCCCGGATACCGTTTTCAAGCCCAACCCAAAGTCTATCCCTTTGCGACGCCGGAAGATATCTTCGCCGCCACTTTCTTAAGCTTCTCGTCCAGATGCGGCTCGAGCCAACGAGCCACGTAGCGCGCGATTACATCGGTTTCGATGTTTACTTTCACGCCAGGCTTAAGAGACTTAAAGGTAGTTGCTTCCATGGTGTGAGGAATGAGAGCGACGCTGAAATATAGATTGTCGTCCCCTTGAGGTATCGGGCAATCAACGACAGTAAGCGATACACCGTCTACAGCGACAGATCCTTTGGGAACGAAAAACGCAGCCAGCTCGCCCGGCAATTCAAAAGTGATGAGCTTTGAAAAACCATCGTCTTCAACTTTAGAAACTGTAGCTACCGCATCAATGTGACCAGTGACAAGATGCCCACCCATGCGGTCGGCAAGCGTAACGGCACGTTCTAGATTGACGCCATCACCAACCTTTTTCTCTCCCAACTTTGTGCGGCGCATTGTCTCCAACACGGCTTCTACAGAAAAGGATTCGGAATTGAAACTCACAACCGTTAAACAAATTCCGTCCACAGAGATGGAATCACCCAGGTTGACCGGGTTTACGACTTTCTTTGCACCGATTGTGAGACGGCAGCCGTCTTTTGTTTGGGTAATTTCGGTGATCTGACCTACTTCTTCTACGATTCCGGAAAACACAGAAAAATCCTCGGGTTCGTCCGCCTTGCTGGCAACTGGCAAATTGTCCGCCTCGTGGGCGTTTGACGTAAAGCAAATTATGTCGAAGCGTAACAAGCGCGCTTGTGAGGGGGAAAATCACCATAGTCAAACCGAGCCGCTCGCTATTTAATACCTTCAAGCGGGCGCAAGCCCTTCCCTCTCGCAATTTATACCTTAAGCCTCTGGATTCCCCGTCCAGTAGCTGAAGTAAGGGACAGAAAATGAGCACAGAAAATGGCGCATGGCGTAACTGCGAAAAAAGCAATTCTCCAGAAGACTCCGCCGCATGCAATTTCAGACCAGACTTTGAACTCTCGACACCGCGAGCTCAGCAATGGGCAAAAGACTCGCAAGTGCAAAGATCCAAGCCATTAGAACTAGATCAAAATGGAATGTATCAAGTTCAATGGGGAGACAGTCTCTCGACAGTAGCCGAACGCGCACTTAAAGGTCAGGGCGCTGCAGTCAATAAAGATTCGCTGCAAGCCATGCAGGATGCCATTGTCGAAGCAAACCACGACAGATACAAAACGCTGGATTGCAATCGCGACTTCATGAGCGAGAAATGGAAACTAAAAATTCCTTGCCCGAAGCAAGAAGAACCGCCGGTAAAAGAACAGCCACCGGTGACATATGAACCACCTGTACGCATCGAACCACGTCCTGTCGAGCCTGAATATCCGGTGCGCCGCCCTTGCCCACCAGAAGAAAGGCCAATACCCAGACCGATGCCTCCGCAAGATTTCAATGATTGTCCGCCCAGAATGCCGATGATCATCAATCAACCAGGCGGCGTGGTCAACATATTTATGGGAAGAGGTGGTTGGGACCACCGTCCTCAGTTCGATAACCAGAATAACTGGGGCCGCGAACGCGACTATTATCAGTTCAACGACTATGACCGCCCGCAAATCCGTCCGCTGCCATATCGTCCGGACTATTCTCACGAGCCTTATAGACCCGAGCCGGAAGGCTGTGGTCCTTGTGACCGCCGCCAATACTGGCACAACCAGCGCATGCCGCAGGTTTTGAGACGCAATCCGAACTACCGGTAGGCGCCTAACAAAAAATCCGACAATTGATAATCATTTCCAGAACCGAATCGATAACGATTCGGTTCTCAACTTATGTGTTGCTGGCCAGGCGTAAAAAAACAGGCGCGGGTGGGCGCCTGTTTTTAGTGCATTGGGTTTTGAAAGTAAACTCAGCCGAGGATTGAGTCGACGGCGCGCGCAAGGCTGGCGCCTTCGTCGCCGGGTGAGGAGATCATCTTGGCCGCTAAGCGTGCCTGCGTAGTCCCGTGATTCATGGCGACACCAAGGCCGGCCCAGGAAAGCATGGTCACATCGTTATTGCTGTCACCGAAGGCCAGCACCTCTTCGCGAGCTATTCCCAACTTCTTTGTCAGGTCCATCAGCCCGGAAGCCTTGTCAGCACCGTGCAAAGTGAATTCCAGGTGATCAGGGTCTGTGATCACGGTAGTCAGTTTGCCGGCATAATAATCGCCCATGCGGCGAAATTCTTGGCGGATAGATTCTTCATCGCCCATCCAGTTGACCTTTTCGGCGTGGGTGAAAACGTATTGCTCGATTGAATCGCAGATATTCGGTTTGTCGAAGCAAGTGCGGCGGACGTATTCGGAGAGCCAGTATTCAGAGCGGCAAAGGTGAACGCCCCGTTCGTCGTAAACCACCCAGGAAAGGTTGGCAGCGACTGCTTCTTGCAGCAAGTGCATAACAATTTCCAGAGGAATGTGGCGATTGCTAATCACCTCGCCATTCTGCGGATCCTTTACCAGTGCGCCATGGCAGGAAAGAATGGGAGTGGTCAGTTCTAATTCCTGGTGGAATCTATAAATATCTTCGTGCTTACGACCGGATGCCAGGACTACATCTATATTGGCTTCTCGCAATCGAGCCACGGCTGCCTTATTCTCATCGGAGATGCGGCGGTCTGGGTTGAGCAGAGTGCCATCCAGGTCGATGGCCGCTAATTTGTAGACCTGTTTTTGTTTATGGCGTGAGTTTTTGGTCGAATTCTTACCTGACGCTTTGATTTGAAACATAAGACCACCTATAATCACTGCACATACCAGCAAAAACCAGCACACTCCAGATAATACACGCACAAACCCGCACTGACAACCCTATCTCTTTAAAGCTTTACGCTGATGCTTAATGATGAGAGAAAAAATCGCATATTGGAGGCGCTCAGTCAGAAGGGGCGCGTTCTTTCACAGGAATTGGTCAACGACCTGAAGGTGTCAGAAGATACCATTAGGCGCGATTTAAAGGATCTGGCTGAGGCAGGACTACTAAAGCGAGTGCATGGCGGCGCCCTGCCGGTTGGAAAAGTCACCTTCCAATTTTCAAAGCGCGAGCAAGAATCACCAGCCGAAAAAAACACAATCGCAAAACGTGCAGCTTCTTTCGTAAAAGATCGCCAGGTCATTTTTATCGACGGCGGAACGACAACCGCACAAGTTGCAGCGCACTTAAAACCGGATCTTCAAGCCACATTCATTACCAACTGCCTGCCGACTGCGATGCGACTATCCGAGCTATCGCGTCTTGACGTGCGGGTTATCGGCGGTCATGTGACACCGGATCTATTGCTCACGTTTGGACCGGAAACAATAAGAGAGATCACGAGTATACAAGCAGATCTCTGCCTGATCAGTACGGAGTGCTTGGATCTGCAATATGGCGCCACGGTCTCTAACTACGACGACTCTCTTGTAAAACGAGCAATGATCGAACGTTCCGCTGAATCATATGTGCTTGCAGAGGGTCAAAAATTCAACCGGGTGTCACCATATAAGGTGGCAGAGATCGGCGCAATTGGAACCATCGTCACGGATGCATCAGTCGACGAAAAGCATTTAGAGGCGTTCCGAAAAAACGGCGCCTCTATCTTAATTGCCTGAGTCTTGGTTTCTACCTAGTGCCGGCCGACATATCTCTGAATTCAACCACAATCGGTCGTTTTTGCTCAGGATTTTGCGGATTAGCAGCCATACCGACTTTCAGCCCAAATTTGAAACCCACAGGATTGCCGGAAACCGATTCATCCGCAGAGTGAATCGCCACCATCCCAGTAACTTCCAAAGGCACGAGACTCTTTTCGTCGGGCTCACCTTGATTGACCGAATCGATTCTCACGGCCGACACCTGGCGCTGGGATTCCAGCGTTCTGGCGGTGGCTCGCAGATCTTCAAGAGTCTTCGGCAATTGCTCGCGAGCTTTTAACTGCGCAACCACGGGCGGTGCGAGCTCGCCAGGCACGTTGCCTGTAGGCAGCAGTGCTCTTGTCGAGGCTTCATAGCTGATGAAACTCGTATCTAAGATGTGCTGCGTCACATTACGCGCGAACACATCCAGGTTGGTTTTCATTTCTCCAGAGACTTGCTTTTGAGGATTAGGACGGGTAATAAGCAAAAACCCGTTGACCAAAAGACTTACAGCCAGGCAGGCGTGCACACCGTAGGTCTTAACCACTTGTTCAGGACTGACTCTTCTTACTCTCCAATACATTAGTCAAACTCCACTTTTCCGAGGACCCAGTTGCGATTAGAGCGATAGAGCGTTAACACGCAGGCTGTGTCGCTGCTGGTAGCAGCGCATGGAACCGGTTGAGTTGCGGATGCTGGTTTTTCCTGATTGCCCGGCGCGGCTGTTCCGTTGGCTCCGGCGAGTTTTGTGAAAGTCTGTTTTGCTTTCACTCTCACTTTCGCTTCGTTCTCAGACTTGCTGAGCACCGAAACATCGGTGATCTCTACATTCGAAGATACTTGTCCTGGCCATTTCCAATCGAACACTTCGGCTGCTTCCAGCCGGGCTGCTTCGCTTATACGCATGTTGGAGACATATTGCAGTCCCAACCATACGATGATCAAAAGCAAGCAAAAAATTACAAATATTCGATTCGGACGAAAGAGCTTCTCCATCAGTTCCTTTCCAGATGTCCGATTGTTTTTCCATCTTCGCCATAGTGGTCAGCAGGCGAAGGTTGAAATGCAATCGGCCTCAACCGTCGTGTTGCAATCCTAGATAATACACGGATTGCCGGCACGCGTCGGTTTCGCTCAAATTGGGATTCTTGAGTTTTACCTCCTTGATCATTTCTTCGCGTCTCGGGATATCGCGGATCGGTTCTGAAGTGCAGATCCAGTAGTCCATGGGGCTCGGCACCAGTCGAATCGTTCCGTGAACAGATCCCACAATGAGCAGGAGCTGTGAATCCTTTCTCTTCTCCTCGTCCTTGGAAAAATTTTCAATGGCAGCAATCTCAGCATCGCTGAGACGCAGCGCCTCTTTCAGCATCTTGAGGTCGGAAGCATCCTGTCTCAAAATCAGCTTCATGTGTGAGTTTTTCACAACGGAATCGGCTTGCTCAGCTTGTTTGAAGAAGTCCTTCAACTGCTGTGTGATCGAAACAAGCATCATACCGTAGTGACGGGCTCTTCTCGAAAGGTCATCCAAAAGCCGCGCTCCGGCTTTGAATCGCATCAGTGTCGCAGCTTCGTCGATAACCGCCGCAAATCTGATACGCCGCAATTTGCACTCAGCTGCACGACGCCTGATGAACTCAGCAAGCATATACACAGCGATTCTTTCCAGTCTCGGTTCGTTGACTTCTCTGGTATCAAATACGATGAACAATTTTTCGGTGTCGATATTAGTGTAGCCATCAACAAGTCCGCCAAATGCGCCGGATCTCGTAAAGAGTGAAAGTCCACGAGCAAACATCTGCAAGCGATCGCGCTGCAACGGGTCGACTTCATCTGCAGCCGCTTGCGCCGTAACACGCGCCAGGTCGGACATCGTCGGTACGGATTCACGGAATTGCGCGTCCATGTAAGCAACACGAATCAAACCATCAAGCAGTGATTTTTCTTCGACGTTCATTTCTTCTCGACCTTCCGGTGCCAACATCAAGTCGAGCAGCGAAAGCAGAGTTGAAACTTTGTCGGCAGATGGCTCGCCGGGCTTATCTTCAGGACCCAAGTCAAACGGATTCAAAATATAACCGGAAGATGGACCAAGATCGACGTACGCGCACATCTCCGGTCCTAAGAGCTTCGTGATGAAGCGATAGGCACCGTTTTTGTCCACGGTTTTATCAATCAGCACAAACCTGGTGCCCAAAGGCAACAAGCGCAAGATCATCATCGACACGGCGAATGATTTACCAGCACCGGTGGTTCCTACAACGAACATATTGTTCGCGTCTTTACCCTGTCCTCTAAAGAACGGGTTGAGCAACACCGGTTCTCTGGATGCGCTTGCAAAGCCGAATGGCACACCGTCGGGCGTTCCGCATGTAGCTGTGAAAAACGGCCAGAAGGTTCCGACAACCGGCGACATAATGCGGTGAATGATCGCAAGTTTGTCAACGCCGACAACAAGTGTCGATTGCCATGCATCGAGTTGAAGCATTTGAGCGCGATCGAGCAAAGCACCGCGGTTTTTAAACACGCGCCTTACTTCGTCCATGTTTGAAGCGAGCTGCTCAGGCGAGTTTGCCAGCGCTCTTATGTACAAACTCGTATCGAAAGCTTTGTTGGATGAACGCAAGAAGTCTTGAATAGCCGTTGCAGCAGAACGCGTTTCTTCAATACCTTCAAGATCGGGACTGGCTAACTGCGTGGATGTAACACGACCGAAGTGGTGCTTCCATTTCAAATCCGAACGTACTTTATCCTGGTTGCAGCAATGCACAAACAACGATAGCTGGTACTCAACAGAGAGCGTAAGCAAGTCTACAAGCCATCCCATCCAAGTTTCGTGCGGCAGCTGTTCCAAATATTGAGTGCCGATATACTTGCCATCCAGCCAGATGTGCTCATCGGAGACCTTAAGAGCAGAACCGGCTAAAGATGAGACTTCCGAGATATCAGGACGCGAAGGCGGCGCTTCGTGATCTCTTTCGGAAAGGCTGGGATTGAGATCGGCATAAATCAAGTTACGAACTTGTCTTCTGTTCAAAACCTGAGGACGCAGCATGGATACACGCAATTGCTCGTATGCAGTGCGCGTATAACGATCAAGTACACCGACATACTCTTCGTGTTTTTGAATCGAGCGTCGGCCGCTCCAGCCCGTTGTGCCGCGGCAATCAGGTGGCTGGAAACTGACAGCGATATAGAATTCGCGCTGAGGAACGAAGCTGACATCTTGTTGGCGGCGGAACCATTTATCGGTGTAGTCCGCGTACCACTTGAGGTAATCGTTGTCCGTCTTGATCAAAGTCTGATAGCGAGAGAGATATTCATCGACGGGCAAGTTGCGCGATTTGATGATGACTTGAATATCCGATTCGCAAGAGTTGACGAAATTCGTGAATTGGCGAGCCATTGACTCCCGATCGGCTTCGTCGAAAAGTAAGGCATTGATACCTTTGCAGCTGATGTATTTGCGCATGCTGCCGTCGGCAAGCACGACCAGCCCTTCGTCTTCGTCGTCTCCAGGGATGGCGTAAAGGTAGCAAACATCTTTCCAACTCGATTCAGGTCGCGAGTCTTTGGGTGGACTGTCGTCGTCATGCGAATCGTGCTCAGTCGCATCGCTGCCAAATGGCAGCATCTCGCGCAGCGCCCCGGGAAGCGAGTTGTAGAATCCGGCAAAAACATTTTGAATGGACGGCTGCGGAGTCGTGCGCAAAACGCGACCGGACGTTTCGCTTCTCACTGATGGCGGCTTTATATCGTCATCAAATCCGTCGTCATCCGCATAGTCACTATAGCGACCTCTCGACCCGGTTCCGGAACCACCGCCATCGCCGCCACGACCGCCACGACCGCCACCGCCTCCTGGCGGAGGTGGGCGTTTTCTTCCTCGTGATGCAGCGTAGCTTTGTGCCATTGGGTTTCCTGTCTCGGGTTTCCTGGGTGTTCTGCCGGGTCGGTCTCAAGAACTTGATTGGGCGCTGACCAATTGAAAAACCGGACTTCTAGAAGTCATCCGGGTCTGCAGTTGTGTTTTCAGCTTGGACATAGAAGTTTTCTTTAGTTTTTTTAACCTCAATTATATTCCCATCTGGATAGATCGGAGCGGGTTCTGCGCGTGAAACATAGAGATTAGGAGCCAAGCCCAACCTGTACGTGAGGATATTTTTCCACCAAGAGAAGGGCTTCAGTCGGGTGCCCATAACAACAGCCACGGCACCGCACATCCAGAGGATGAAAAACCACACGCCAATAGGGAAATTATGGAATTTCCAGTCCTGAGGAAAGCGACCGGCAATGATCAATCCGGAAACAACCCAAACTGATAGCAATATCAGCTGCCGGGGTTCGAAACCGAACACCTTAAGCGGCTTGTTGAGGATGATCACTCGCTGGACGTAACCCAAGAACTAACTCCTTATTGCAGTTTCGGACCTAACATCATTTTGCCTTGATTGGAAAACTTAAGCCAAGGGCGGAGCGCCTGGCGGGGGCTGAGTAGGAGGACCTTTCGGCTTCGAGTCGCCCTTTTTCGACCCTGGCGGTCCGACCGGCGGTCCGCCCGGAGAACTTGGCAAATTGGTCGAGGAGCGCGAAGCCCCCGGGGAAGCCGCAGGCACCGACTGCTGCGATTGACGAGGCGGCTGAGACTGATGAGACGACTGAGATTGCCCTATAGGTGGTGCGCCGGAAAAACCAGGCGGGCCACCAGCTGGCGGTCCCGAATATGAAGCACGCGGGCTGGGCGGTGCAGAACTAGGCGGCGCGCCAGCCGGAGCTACCGGAGCCGAAACGCCCAGCGGAGCGCCTACCGCCGAGCCGGAAGAGGCCACGGAGGACTGCATCAGGGTGTCGGCTTCGAATTGGATGGACTCGGTGCTGCCTTGTTCGCAAAGGCGCATGATCTTTCGAGCCATAAATGCAAATCGAGCATTCAAGCGCCCGATGCACATGCGGAAATGATCGCGAGCCCCTTCGAAGTCTCCGGCGCGGCGCATTAATTCGCCAATTAAATATTCAGTCTCGCCGCGTGAATCTTGAGGGCAGGTATTGTCGGAAAGCGAGCGTTTATAAGACTCTACGGCTAGCCGTCTGTACTCTCGAGCCTGCGGAAACGCCTTGCTGTCGTCGGCACACCAAGCGGCATGCACATAAAAAACTGCAGCCTTAAAGGAGTTGATGCTGCCGGCATTGCGCTCTTTGTCGAGCGCGGCCTGCCTGTATTGCATATGCGCGCTGGTGGAAGCTTGAGCCAAAACAGGCGTGCCAGGCACCGGAGGAAACTCGGTAGACCAATCGGCACGCCCACAACTCGGACAGCTGATAATTGCGTATTGCTCCATCATCGGCTGATAGCCGCGATAATCCTGGCGCAATTCCGAATTGCGATGTCCGATATCAATAAAGGTCGGCAATTGACGCGAAACAAATGAGGTTCCGCAACGATCGCACCTGACTCCTACTTCAGCTAACAACATGTCCATGGACTCTGACCACCATCTATCTATATTAATACCCGCAGGAAAGAGATGCCTCTCCTCCTGCGGCTTTTCATATGTTATTTGCTTGGCTTGCTTATTTTGCTTGAATTTGGAAGACCATGGTCAAATAGGTCTTTCCGCATTGTATGGACTTTTTTTGTTTTGTACAGTCCCTAGCTGACTTTTTCAAAGGAAAGGGCAGCGCAATGCCGCCCTTTCCTCTAATTGCTAGTCTTTATAAATCGGATTGCCGTATTCGTCATAGCCGATTATTTTGCGGTTGTCCTTCTTGCGCTGCGAGCCTCCACCCTTGCGCATCATATCTTGAAGTGACTGAGCCGGTCCTTGTTGTCCGCGATTCATGCGATTGCTTATATTGGACCACTGTTGCCAGATAGCGGCTCCGACACCGGCAGCTGTTATGGCCTTACCTGCAGTGCCTCCTGTCGGATCCATTCTTCTGGGAGCATCCATGATGCCGCCAGTCGGCGTGTCTACGTGAGCTTGGAAGCCAGGTGTATGGACGTCGACATGGGCATGTCCAGGTCCGATGTGAGCGCTCACATCAGGGCTTCTCACATCCATGTGTTCTCCACCACGCATTTCACCGACGTCGGCTCTCCAGTCGGGGAATCTGTGGCCGTATGTAGGATCAGGTGTGTATCCGCCCTGGTGGTGAGTCGGGTTGCAGAATGGATCGTAGCCTTGCTGGACCCTGCTCGGGTCTGTAGAGGCGTGCGTTCCGGCAGTCCATCCACCGTCCGGCGTCCGCAGTGCGACCTGCTCACCGGTGCCTGCATATGTCCATCCTGTACCGCGCTGAAACTCGACCGGTCTGTCGGAGCCAGCCAGCTCGAAGCGGCGGTTGTTCAAATCATATTCGATTTGCCGTCCCGTGCCTTCCGCATAGAAGCCGCTTCCAGACTGCGTTACAGCTACACCGTTGGCTGATGGATTCGGGTTGTTCGCCACAGTCCATGCACCCTGTTGCGTGTCGTACATGACCTGCGGAGTACGTGTTGCATCGCCTGGCGCGATGGATGCAGTCGAGTAGATCTGTCCGCTTTGCGTGTAGCCGACCGACGACGTTGCATCGAGTGGTCTCCACGAGCCGGCTGTCGTATCGAGCTGCCTTACGTCTCCGTTTGCACCGAAGGCGTAGTAGCTGCGACCGCTCGGGTCTGAAACTACCGGCACATTGGTGGTGGCACCATTGGAGCCGACCACTTCCAGTCTCCTGTCGTTGAAGTCGTAGGCTACGCGGCCGCCCGTCTCCGGAGCGACCCATTGCTGAGTTCTCGAGTCGTACTGAACCGGTTGACCACCTTGCAGCTCCCAACGGTTGTCGCGTTGGTCGAATGTGATCATGCCGTTGGACGAAGCGGCGCTGATGACACCACCTTGATCGACGCGAATCGGCGCAGTCGCCGGATCGACCGATCTCCACTGATTGTCTGGCTGCAACTGCGTGACCATGCCGTTGGCTGCCACGGAGTACCAACCGGAACCGCCTGGATCTCGGTAAGCTGCCACATTTGTACCGGCTTGCTCGAATCGATTTTGCTGAGCATCCCAAACGACCGCTCCGCGGCTGTCCGCTGCCGTCCATTGTCCACTAGGAGTGGGTGTGAGAGCGACATCGGCGCCGCGCACTTCCCATCGAGGACCGCCGGCATTTTGAGTGTCGAGAATGACACTACCGCCGGTGTTGGCCGCAACGAAAGTTCCTGTATTGTCGCGTGCAACAGGCGTATTGGTGCCGTAGATTTCCAGCTGTCTGGAGGCAGGATCGAGAACGACCTGGCCTCCTGTTCCGGCTGCCATCCAGTTGCCCGATGCAGAGTCTCTAGCCATCGCGATATTGGTATCGATGAAGCCACCCTGAGCGGTTGGCTGACGCAATTCCCATTGACCGGCTTGCTGATCGTAGAAGACTTGACCGCCGGATCCTTGTGCGACGAATGTTCCGCCTTGCAGTGAAACAGGCGCATCAGCTCCTGCGGCCGACCAGGTGGCCGAGCCGCTCGAGGCAGGCGAGAGCACTTGGACGGAACTGCCATCAGCTGATGGGGCATACCATCTGCCCGATCCGTTGGGATCAGCGACAGCGACGGCTCCAGAACTATTTTCGAAGCGCATGTCTTGGCGGTCGAATCTGATCTGGCCGCCGGTGTCCGCCGCAACCCAACCATTGCTGGTTCTGTCGTAGGCTACAGCAGCGTTGCCTCCAGCCACTTCATAGCGACCTTGCGCCGCATCAAGAACTACGCGGCCGCCGGTGTTGTCCACGGACCACTGACCACCGGAATACGTGACTCCTTCATTGGTGCCCGTGGCTTTGAACTGACCAGCGTCCACAGAGTATGCGACCTGACCGGATGCGCCCTGTGCATACCATTGATTGGAACCGCGGTCGTATTGCACTCCGACATCGACATTTCTGGCTTCGAATCTGCCTTGCGCAGTGTCGAACACGACATTGCCATTGGTGCCTGCGGCGATGACCTCGCCGTTTTTGACCTCCATCGGTGCAGCACCGGAAACTCTTTCCCAGCTGCCCTGTCCTTGTGCTCCACCGGCCAGTCGCTCGATGCTCTGACCATCTTGAGCCACGCGGAACCATTGTCCAGAGCCGCCCGGATCGGACATGACAGCATTGCCGCCGCCGTCCTGGAAGCGATTGGCTTGAGCATCCCAGACAACATTTCCGTTGGTACCTGCGGCAACGAAGTTTCCATTTTCATAGTTGACCGCAGCACCTGTTCCGGCAACCGCAAACCGCCCGTCGTTAACATCGTAGACGATGCCACCAGCGGCAGAACCATTGGCGTCGCGAGCGAGCCATTGTCCGGAGCCGGCGTCGTAGGTAACGCCCGCGCCGTCTCTAGTCTGATATCCACCACTAGCTTGGTCGAAGGATATTTGGGCAGTGCCATCAGCATTGCGCAAGATATTGCCTTGAGCGTCCGCAGCTGAGAATACACCCGTCTGCGGGTCGTAAGCGGCTACTTGCGTATAGTCGCCGGTGACACCGTTGCGAGCGTAGGTCATCTCTGCAGCACGAACCGCATCAGCGCACACTCGGTCGCCGCCTTGGGCTGCAGCTTGTACGGATCCATCCTGTCCGGCTCTCGCCATGACAGCCATTTGCGCGCCCTGGTCGCCCTGCGCAGCACGTATGAGTGTATCGGGGTTGATACCGGTGCGGCTTTCCAATTGTGCCCTGGCACCAGCATCGCCTTGCTCTGCGCGAGACAGAAGAGATCCGGCGGCCCCGGCTGATCCGGCAGCGCCTACAACTGCTGCTGCAGTCATCATCGCGGCGGAGTCTCCACGTAAGCCGTCGTTGAGCGTCTTGGCGTCCATACCGGTTGCGGATCTGATACGAGCAGCCGCATCGGCATCGCCGTCCATCGCTTTGGCAAGATCGCCTGGCTGCGTGCGTGAAAGCGATTCTACAAGTGCGGTCGCAGCAGGGTGTCCGGCGTCGTCCATGCGTTTGACGTTGTCGAACATCTGACGCTCTTGGTCGGATGGAGGTCTGCCCGCAGCACCCAGAGCCGCCAATGCAGCTGCTTCGGTGGTAGCGTCGGCGCCTCCACGCATACCCATATTTGTACCGCGCTCGCCTGGAGGCAGGCCGGGATCTACGCCCGGCACACTGCCGTCTCTCGGCAGTCCGGTAAGTGGATCGATGTCGGCACCACCGCGAGGAGTGAGAGCTCCACTGGTGAGATCGCCTCCGGCAGGCGACAGAGCCAATGCTCCTCCACCTTGACCGATGTCGCCCGAGCCTTGACCAGAGCCAGGTCCTGAAACGAGTCCTTGACCGCCTCCCGGTCCGCTTGCACTGCGCCCAGGTGTTCCCTGTCCACCTTGCCCACCAGCACCGCCGGCGCCACCACCGCCGCCTCGACTGCCGCCACCGCCGCCGCCACCACCAGCCATGGACTTCTGCATTTCTGCAGATGCCGCACTACCGGCCTCAGCGATCAAACCAGCGAAGTCGAATGCCTTCTTAACCGACAAGTTTGCAAGTGTATTCAAAGCGGTGACGATAACCGAACCGTCGTCGCCGACCCCCTTGAAGCAAGCAAGCAGCAAGACAGTGGTGTTCCAGAATAAGCTCCAGAAACACAGCGTGATAACGCCTTCGATCCAGCTTCTGAGAGCACCGCGCATCGGTCCAATCGGCCAGACCCACAGGGCTGCTGCTATCGGTCCCATGCACCACAGATAATAGAGATAAGCCATCTGGAACGCACTCATAATGTTCCAGGCAGCGGTCAATCCGGTGTTGGCCATCCCCTTAGCCAGGCGGTTGAAGTTCTTCGCTTGTACGACGTTTTCGTCAGGTACACGTGTATTGTCTACGCCCAAGCAGGGGTCATATTCGCGCACGGTCGAGTTCAAGCCTTCAAAGGACGACCATACCGAGCCGCCTCTATTGACTGGTCTTTCTTCCTCATGGATAGCGTTTTCCTTGCGGTTGGCCGGGTTGATCGCCATCGCTCGTTTCTCGTGGCAAATCGCATCCTCATACATGTCCGTGCCAAAAATTCTCTTGTACTCATCGGCAATCGTGAACGTGATCGAGTTGGATACGTCGATACCGTAGTTGATGACAAGGAAGGTTGCAGGAATCAGGAAAACAGCAACAATAGAGCGGGTAATACCTTCAATAGGACTATCTGCTTGTGCCCACGATGGCGAGCCTTGAGCAACAATCGCCTTCACTTGCGCAAGCACTGCGCCGGGCAAAAGCAAGAGAATTGCCATCGGGATAAACAATTGATCGCGCAGGCGGTGCCATACGTTGCCTTGTTCGGCAGTAAAGTTGACCAGATATTTCTTACTGAAATCAATTGCACTGATTGCTTGGTTGGTAGCCATGTTGTTGGCTGAGTTTGCAGCGGCGTTCGATGACAAGCCGCCCAAGGTGTTGGCTGCCCACATGAAACGTTCCGGATTGGACAGCTGTTCCAGCATGATGTTCTGGTTGTAGCGTTGGATGAGCTGGAACTGCGTATCAGAAACGGGATAGCCGAAAGTCTTCAGTTCGTTTTTGTTGATACCTTCGTCGCGCTTCGTGGGCACTGTCGAAGGAATGCCGGGAGGCACCGGCACGGGCCATGCAAAAGTAGGACCAGACTGGGTTTTAACGATACCAGGTCCGACAGATTCTTTCGGACCGCGACCGTCTTGACCGGTAGCAGCCTGAAGTGCCCCGCGGACATTGCCCTGGACGAGATTGCTAAGACCATTGGTAAATCTGGAAATGCCCTGAGATCCTCCGACGTTCTGCAATACGTCGGTGCCACCATATTCGGTGGTGGAATAAGTCTGGGCGTTCTTCATCCGGTAGTAGAATTGCTTCAATGTCAGTGAGGCAGAACCGGGGTTGCCGTCACGAGAATCTCCCGTGCCTCCGCCGGCGCCGACATTTGGCGATTGCGCCATGGCAGCTATCGGTACGAATCCGATGAGAAGCAGCACTAGCGTTAGCCGCGCTTTAAACGTTGATGCCGTTTTTCTTCTTCCAATCATTTGAGATCCATCCTCACGCGTTCTGTAAATCTTTGAGAGCTTCCTGTCTGCCGCTGGAAACTCTAGGCGGTATCAGAGTCATCATCTGGTCTTCGATCCTGTCGTCTCGGGCCGCTGTCATCACCTCCACCGGAAGGGAAGAAACCGCTGCCCTGAGGATCGAGCGCCGCTATCATTTGCTGCGGATTATTCTTGGTGATGAAGTCTTGCACTTGCTGCTCAGGCATACCGGCACCGCGCAATTGAGCACCAATGTCCTGGACGTTTTGTTGTGCCGATTGAACGTAACCGGCAAGTTGAACTCCTGGGTTGATGCGAGAACCAGTTTCGGATGCATCGGCGGGTGAGGATGTCGGTCCGCGGTTGGCGGCCAGGTCTACGCCTGCGCCGGTACCGGTACCAGTGCCAGTGCCAGTGCCTGTATCCATTCCTGTCGAAGACGGAGGCATGATCGCATTACTGGCCAGTGCTGCATTGATGTTTGCCGTATTTTGATTACTGACCAGAGGTGGGGTTATATCCTGCCCCGTGCCCTGGCCCTGGCCGGTTCCCTGTCCCTGGTCACCGCCCATGTTGATACCGCCGCCTCCATTGAAGGCGTCGTAGCCACCGAAACGTCCGTCTCTAAAGGCATTCAAGCCGACCGAAGTCTGGTTGATTGCTTGCAAGGCTTGCTGTTTATCACCGGCAGGCATATTGGAGCTTTGGATCTGGTTGGCCATCTGCTGCAGCATTCCGCCGCCGCCTCCGCCGCCACCGCCGGCTCCGGCACCGCCGCCGGCACCACCGCCACCGCCGCCTCCGGCTCCACCGCCGCCACTGCCGCCCATGCTATTGGCGAATTTCTCCACTTTTTCCAGCGCGGCAGCCGGGTCGAATTTGAACGGACTAAACGGCACGTGCAGCATCAGTCCAAGCAAGCACGTGAAGACAGCAACTTCCCACTGTAAGTTGGTCGCCGTCCGCGATTGCGATATGTAGATGAGGCGCTGAGTCATGATGGCCAAAATCACCATCCAGTAGAAGCGCCACAGAGCAAGCGAAATCACGGCATTGACCCAGCTTCCGAAAACACCACGGAATAGCTTTTGGTTGCCGTCATTCTGCAAATCCGGCCAAGCATAGAATGCAGCGGCCAGAGGTCCAAGCAAGAAGAGGTAGCACATAAAGACGAGCTGGAATGCCGTCAGGATAATAAGTCCTTGCGACATACCCCACATCATCCAGTTGAAAGCTGTTTCCAACATAGATGACAGCCATGAATTGCGCTCTTCCATCGTCACGGTTTCTGGAACGTTTCCGCCCAAACCTTCTCCGTAACCGAACAAGTCCATAACGAATTGCAAGATCGCACCGAAAACATCGCCCGATAATGCTCTATCCCAGGCACTTTGTCCGTTCTGATTTTGGCCGCCTTGCTCAGGAGGCAAAATACTGTTGTCGTAATTTGTGCGTGGATTGTTGTTGTAGCTGAGCTGGTGAGTCCACTCTTTGACTCTGTCTATATTGACCCAGGGATCGTAAACGCTATACGCCATCGAGTTGCCGACGTCGATTGCATAACTGACAATCAATTGAGTCGCAGGGATAAGGAAAATAGCGACGAAGGAGCGCAACAGTCCATCGAATGGACTTTGAGCTTCAGGTGATCTCAGCGCAAAACCGCCTGCCACAATGGATTTTGCTTGCGTGATGACGGCGCCCGGCAAAAGGAAAAGAATTGCCAGCGGCACATATACCTGGTGGTACATGATTTGAACTTGTCTCACTGCATCGGAAACTTGGCGATAGTAAGAACCGAGATTCGGTCCGGTCCCCGAATTTTCGTTAGCAAGGTTGATCAACGAATTGGTGGAGTCACCTTGAATAATCCGGGCGGCGGCGTTGTCGAAAGCACTTTCTGCAACACCGGCAAGGCTGTTGGCGCCGGAACCGTTCATCATCTGACCGGTTACCGAAGCTGCCCACATGAAGCGCTCGGGGTCGGAAAGCAACTCGAGCATCCGGTTATTATTTTCTCTGTCGATCAACTGATATTGCGTATCAGACATCGGCAGACCGAACGTGGTGATACGGCCCATACCAGGCGGGTTGTAGCCTGTCGCTTTCTCGAAGATGGCTTCGTCTCTGGTCGTCTTAACTTTGTCCATGGCCTCCATGCGGGGCTGGACATAGCAAGGAATACCGTAGGCTGTGTATTTGGGAAACTTCCAGGCTTCTGCGTCTTGCAAGAACCAGCCGACCGGGCTGCCGCAAGGAACGAAGCAGGAGTCGTATGCGAGAACTTTGGTTTGCGCAGTAGAATCAGCAGTTTCTTTTACTCTTGTTTCGCCGGCTTGTGGCTGTCTTGCCGAGCGTCCGTCGGTGATGAATTCCTCGCGTTTTTCAGGAATCGTTTGTCTTCTTGACGGTGTGGTCGTAGGCGCTTGCTCGTTGATAGTGCGCAGTTGATCGTATCTGCGGTTGATGTCCAGCCACTTGTAGCGCAAGCAAGCCATATCGCGGATGGTTTGCGCGGTAGAGTTGTTGGAGTCATCCATAGTGCCTTCGGCATTACGGAAAAACTGATTAGTATTAGCCTGCGAGAATGCCGGCAGGGCTAATATCGCAACTGCAAACAGCACGCAAAGCGCGATTGCTGCTCGCGCTTGGCCATTTGCCAGTGTAACCAGTTTGAATTGGCTCGACATCTTATTCATCAAAACTACCTGATTGAGCGTTGGTCTAGTAATTTCACGCGGTCTAGGATCTGCAAACGCTTCATCTCTCATCGGGTCAACGTTTCATATGGATGCTCCGTTGTCCGTCTGACAGTGATATGGTCAACCTGTCATTCCAGGGTCTACCGAAAATCGTGATGGTGCCTTTGACTTCCCCATTTGGCGCAATGCTGGTGGAGTCGAATTCGGCGCGCATCGCTGCTTCCGAAAGCTTCTGATTGCCCTCCTGGACGGAGATATCGTCGGGGCTGAAGCTGAAAGCATTGTCAGACGAGTTGCGAATAGAAACATTTAGCACGCTCTTGCGCGCGCTGATATTTTTGCCTTTGAGTTCAAAGGAGATGCCGTCCGATGCTGCCGGAGCTTCTGCCTGTGCTGCGGCGCTGGGTGACTCACCTTTGGACGGTGCAGGCTCGAGGTCGCCTTGGGCTACTTCGGCTTTGCCGCCTTTCTTGGGCTTGGTTTCTTTGCTTGCTGTCTTGGTTTTAGTTTCTTTCTCTTTGGTTTTGCCGGCGTTTTTCTCTTTCTTGCCTTCATCTGGTTTGGCGGCTTTGACCGGCTCAGGAGCTTGTCCTTCTTCCGCTTTTTTCTTGTTGAAACCAAAGAGGCTGCCCATCGAACCAAGCACATTGAATCCGCCACCTTGCGGAGCGGCTTCCGGTGCCGGCATGGCTTGAGCCAGCGATTCGATAGTGGGCGAAACACCTGACACTTTTTGAATTACTGCACGAGCTGCTTGAGGACCAGCTACGGCAGCGAGCTCCAACTGAGCCGAGCGCATGTCTTCTTTTGAAGAGTCTGCTTCACTTTGTGCTTGAGATAGATCGGCTGCCGCTCTTTGTTGTTCGGCGTGCGACGAGGCAACTTCAACTTCCTGTTTTCTTGCTGCTACAGTCTGTTGAGACAATGCAAATCGGTTATATGAATACAGATAACGGTAGTAGCTCTGGACCATTTCGTTTTGAGTTTTTACCAGCTGAGGCTGTATTCTCTTATCAACGAAAACCCGCTTGAACACTGCATCTACTTGTCTTGGTCCGACGCTGAAAGAACCTTTGGTCGACTCACCAGGCAGTCCGACATCGATACGAGATAGAGAGGCGGCGATGTTAGGGTCTTTCTGAGACCAGGCACCCAAGCTTCCAGAGCCGATGGCACCTTTCCAGAGCACTCTCAAGTCGTCTCTTTGTTTGTAAGGAGAGCGAGCTTCCATGCCGGTCGGCGTGATCGGCACGAAATTGGCGAATTTCTTGGCTTTTTCGCGAGCGCCCGGATCTTCTTCAGACTCTTCGCGCGGCGTGCGCTTACCAGACCCAAACAAAGCCGGTCTTTGAGGGGCGCCGTCACCAGCGGGCTGCGCTTGCTGCTGCGGATACTGTATACCGTATGGGTTCATATACGGATTGGCATAAGGGTTGCCGTATGGATTGGCATACGGATTGCCATATGGATTTCCGTACGGATTATTCGGATCTGCACCAGGGTTGCTAGCGACTGTCGTCTGCGCCGTCGTTGATAGCGTCACTGCTGGTGGTGGCGGAACCAATCCGCCGCCGAGAGCACCGGACGGAGGAGCGGGCACTTGCGATGCCTGGTAGCTGCCATAGCTGGCAGTAGCCGGAGTCGCTGTCATGCCTGCTGCTTGAGGAACGGCGCCGGAAGTGCTTGGTGTGTAAGCACCGGAATCAGCCGACACACTCATGCCCGCACCGGCTGAGGCAACTTCTTCAGCCGGGGGAGCAATGGGCTCCATCGAGACTTTAGGAAGGATCCTTCCGGAACCGTCAGTCTCGGACATTTGCTGGTTCATCTGCTGCTGGGCGAGGGCCGCCTGCTGCATTCTGTTTGCGTCTTCCTGGCGAATACGCTCCACCATCGAGGGATCCGCTTTCGGTCTCAAAGCGTTCAAAATCCCTTGTCCCTGCACTTGCTCAATTCCTTGCGCAGAGGCGCCGCCGCTGCCGGCTTCTTGTCTGGCACAGCCAGTCAAAGCCAGCGTCAGGGCAAGCGCTGCGAATTTGGAAATTGTTTGGGTGTGTTGCATAAGGGGGTGGTGTGCGCTTTCTAGCTTGTGAGTGTATTAGTTTCTCTTCAAAAGACTTCCTCTAACCGATGTATCCGTGCGGGACGAGCTGCCGCCGAATCCGGCGCCCGAGCCATTGCCGTATCCGCCGCTGTAGGACGAAACAGCCGGTCCTGCATAATTACCGTTGGACGGTCCTTTCGTCGGCGCCATGCCGCGAGCCGGTCCGGCGGAAGCACCTTGAGATTTGGGCGGAGTCATCATTTTGCCCATCAAACGGTTGGTGCTGGTTGCATCTGCCAAAGGTCCTTTCGGTCCCATGCCGCGTGCCGGAATATTTGTCTGACCAAAACCTGTTTTAGGCAAGCTACCCATATTGGGCATCATGCCGTTGCTGGTTCTGGGTTGCACGCTTGGTCCACCCATTTGCAATGGACCGCCATTCGGTCCGCCGCCGGGTCCGCCGCCTTGCAATGCGCCGGCGCCACCGCCGCCGCCACCACCATAACCTTGAGGTCCAGGTGGCAACTCAATTTGCTGCTGGGCTTGTGGTGCTTCACGGAAATCTTTGATGATCGGGCGTTCGTCCAAGATTTGCATTTGTCTTGGCGCGCTGTAGAAAGTGGTCTTGTCCAGCTTTCTTTGATCGATTTTGAAACCCTGTGCCATTGATGGTGCAGCGCAAACAGCCACGGACGCACTGGCTGCCACTATCAAGCTCATTGTTTTTACTAACTTAGCCATTTTGAGAACTCCTTCCCCCGAGCCATTGGCTGTCCGGACTTCCGGCAGCCGATTAGTATCTGGAAAAACCTAGAACAAACTTATTCCGGTAAATCTGCGTGATGCCGAGTTGATTGGAGAAACAACTCTTCGACCTACCTGCCTCATTTTTCTGCCAACCTTGCTCGGACGTTTTGCCGAGCTGCCTGAGAAATCATCCTCAGGAAGTGAAAGGTCTTGTGTCGTCGACTGATTGATCACCACCGGCTGCGGAGCATCCGGAGCAGTGGCGCCATCTTCGCGATCGTTCAACTTGGGCTCTCTGCCCAACGATTTAAGAGCTCCTGCCGGGCTGGGCGGTCCACCCAAACCAGGTACAGCTCCGCCACCACCGTTGCCGGTCATGATCTGGTCGGAGACTTGCTTGTGCGGAGGAGTCACCTCGTTGCACTTGTAGTATCCGGACTTATGATTCTTCGGAATGAAAGCGCCAGGCTCGAAGTGCCCGTAGCCTTGCTTCTTAGAAAGCATTCTGGGCGGTCCGTCGTCGCTGGCACCGCCGCCTTGAGGGGCGCCGCTCCAGGAGCCGCCGCCACCACCGCCGCCTCCAGCTCCTCCCCAGCTACCCATAGCGATGGGCAATTCCAATCTTTCCGGTAAAACTGGAAAGCCCGCAGGCGGCACAGGCTCGTCTGAGGCGATTGGTTCTATTGAAGGGTCTGGCTTACGTGGTTTTGGTTTTGGGCGGTACATGTAACCTCCGCCTCCTCCGCCGCTTGTCGCGAATCGAGTCACGGGAGGTGGGGGCGGTGGATGCCGCTCTGATTGCGCGGCTTTGTCATACTGGTTGTCGCCCGGCTTGTGGACGTACTTGCCCATATTCGTCTGCGGAAGCTGAGCGTATGCCATTGGAACCGTAAGCCCCAAAACGATAAATGCTGCCAAAAGTGGCGCAGGCTTTGTCATTACTAAATATCCCTCCCAAGGGAGATATCTATCTCGGGCTCTACGAGCCCTCTCTGAACACATGCCTCTTTTGCCTAGTAAGAAAACGCCAAATAACAAAAAAGAGATACCAAAATACTTAGAGGCTATATATGTGATCTTGGTTTCATACTAACAGAATAAAAGCGAATTAATCTCCCTTTAGTGAATCGGGGCGAAATTGGGCAAAAATGCCTGCGAAATGACTAATTTTTAATTGTTTGGGGCACCATTGTCAATAACAAACTTCGCTCTGGTGGGGGAAAGTGTTGTCTAGACAACACTTTTTCGGGCATCAGGGAAAAGCCTCTTGCCAACAAAAAAAATTGTGCCAAATATACAACCATCGCTAAAATGAAATCCGGGTAATAATGCGCACTTATAAGAGCGCTACCGGGAAATCAAAGAAAAGACGGATTTAGTAACGACTTACCAGCCCGAATTTGAATAAAGCCAGGTCCAGCAAGGAACAAACATCCTGAAGGGATGTAGGCACAAACTAACATCAACTTCCGAATTTAGCATCAACAAAAGACATGTCCTTTTATATTCGTTCATTGAAATTCAATTCATCCCCGAGACAATCGCGCGAAACCATGAGCCTGAGCTGCTCCAAGAAGCAACTTGCGGCCGTTCTGTGTTTGTCTCTTTCGCTTTCCTATATATGGGCCCAACCCGAATGTCTAGCTAAAGGCGCTCGACGTGCGGCTCCGTCAGGAGGAGGCGGCGGTGGCGGAGTGATGCTGTCAACGCCGAACCCGACAAACCCGCTCGAGCACAACAACCGTGCAGTTGAGCTGGGGAGCAAGAATCTCTGGGCTGATGCCATACGCGAGCACGAGATTGCGCTTGAAGGCGATCCTTATAACGAACAATTCAAAATCAATTTATCTGGTGCCTGTCTTCGTTATGGCGATATGCTCGCATCGAAGAAAAAATACTACGAAGCAATGGTCCAGTATAGAAAGGCTCTATTCGCCGACCCCGCCAACGCAGTGGCGGACAGAAACCTTGATGAGTGCTTGCGTGCATCCGGGAAAAACGCCGATGACCCGAATGTTCGCCACCAGATAGCAGAAACTGCCGAAACAGAAGGACGTTTCCGCACGGCACAAGTCGAATACAGAAAAGTTTGCCGTATGACTGACGATGGCACAAGCCACGCCGATTTAGCCCGCTCTCTTCTAAAGGACGGACAAGACGTAGCTGCATTTGAAGAACTGAAGATTGCCATCAACAAACCCTGGAAGGACAAGATTGAACAGGCTAAGTGCCATACGATGTTGGGCGACACCCTTTGGCGATACGCAAAAGTAGCGCGCGACAGAGGTGACCGTCAGACAGGCTTGAAGCGTCTTCAGAATGCTGCTGTTTCATATCGCCGTGCAGTTACGTTGAATCCGGCCTATTCGGACGCCATACAAGGACTTAAAGAAGTCGCTCGTGAAGCTGTCTCCATCAATGGTTCATTCGACAACCATTTGATGTTGGCCGGTGCCTATCAATTATCAGGCGACTTCGAACACGCAAAAATGGAATTCGAAGAATGCTGGAAGAAAAACCCTAATTCGCCTCAGCTGGCCAAGGCTCGCCGTTCTTATCATCTGGCCGTGGTCATGAACCCTGCGACACCGCCGGCAGTGCTGGCTACATCTTTGCAAAAAGCCGAAGACATCCTTCGTCAAAACAACCAAGATGCGGAAATGCTCTTCATATACGGCAGGGGTAAGGAGCAGCAAGGCGACAAAGCGACTGCGCTTAAAGCGTATCAAGCAGCCGCATCAATCAATCCACATGTACATCCCGATTTGCTTCAAGGCATAAGCCGCCTGGGTGGCGGACCGGCGCCAGCAATAGCTGGAGCGGGGGCTGTAGCGGGTGCCGCTGGAGCCAAACCTGGCGCCCCCGCAGGTGGTGGCGCTGTCGCTGCAGCGAGTGTTCCACCGATAGCGACTGCTCCACTGGAAAAAATTCTGGACCCCAGACGGCTGATTCCTATCGAAAGCAAGATGGCCGCAAATGATAGCGATGGGGCTAAAAAGGAAGCGGACGCTTTAATTGAGAAAGACCCTAAAGACGCTAGAGCTTGGTTCTATCTCGGACGAGCTAACGAAAAGAAAGGAAATCTTGATGAAGCTTCTGTCGCATATCGCATGGCTTTCAATTTAAAAGACCCAGATGCAAAAGATGCGATGAATCAGGTCGATCTTTCACGGATTCAGCCATTCAAAGCAGAAGCCGAGAAACAAGAAGCCGCGGGTAACTGGGTAGGTGCCGCGTCCAGTTGGAAAGAAGCGACAACGGTAGCTCCGCACTTGGTGATGCCGTTGAAAAAGCTTGTGGAATGCATGCAGAAGATGGGAGCTGACGCCAAAGACATTGAAAAGGTCATGAAGAAACTGAGAGAAGTGGAAAAAGAGTAGACGGGCAAAACGGCAATGATCCCCAAAAGGCAAACCTCAACTATCAAAACATCGCTCACCGCTGGGCTCGTGGCATTGTCTCTCTGCCTCTCATTTTCGGCGTGCCTACCATCGTTTGCTGAAGACAAATCAATTGCTGATGCCGATGAGCTTCTTCTGCAGGGCAAGTTTGAAGCGGCCGAAGAATCCTATCGTGCGCTTTGCAAAAACGATGAGTCGGGCGACGCGCACGCTGGTCTGGCTGTAGCTTTGGCAAAACAGAACTGGCCGCCAAAGATCATCGAAGCGGAAAAGCTGCTTCGTTCCGCAAAGGACAAGTATTCGGAAAACATCAATTTGATGGCTGCGGCTGGGTTCGTATCTTATGTTCACTCTCGCCAGGTCGCGTCGCCGGCAAAACGCGATGCCTATTTGGAAGCTTCGGAAGCTCTCTGCAAACGCGCTATTAAGGCCAATCCGGAAACAGTTATCGCCCATCAAACTTTAGGTCTTGTAAAACTCGCCCAAGACGATGCCGAAGGAGCAGTCGAGCCGCTCAAAAAATCGGCAGAGATGAATCCCAACAATGCCAACAAAACTCTCTGGGCTCATGCGCTTCTTCGCTTAGATCCTCGAGACAAAGATGCCGAACAGCTTGTCACTGAAGTATTAGCGGAAGACAAAAAGTTTTATCCGGCGCACCTGGAAAAAGCGCGTGTGCTCCTTGCGCAAGGCAAGAACGAAGACGCTTTCATGCAGTTGCGTAATATTCCTAGAGCAGAGCGCAATGCAGAGTGGAGTCTTGTAGAAGGCGACATTTATAGAAGACAGGGCGATGGACCTGCGGCACTCGCATCATGGAAAGAAGCTATCCGACAAGATCCGCACTTGCCCGATCCTTATCAACATATGGGCGAATATTATGCATTGCGTGGAGACGGCGAGTTTGCTATCGCTGAAATGCACAACGCGCTGGAAATTCTTCCCAATGATATGCAATTGCGAAACGCGCTTGCTGAGCTGGCTCTGCGCCAGGACAAATTAGACGTTGCGGAAACAGAGTACCGCACAATTCTCTCATCCGAACCCGACGATCCTCGTGCTTTGCTGGGGCTGGCGCGAGTTTATCACCGCAAGGCCCGTCGCGAAGGGCAGTATCCGCCTGGCATGCAGGAGCTGATGGAGAAGCTGCAAAACATTGTCAGCGAGCAGTCTGTCAAAGCGCAGGTGATCAAGCCAGGCGCCAAGACTCTACAAGAAAGCATTCAGCTGAATGAGGCAGAGAAAGCGCTTACTCAAAAGCGATTCAGAGAAGGTCGCGAAATTTTCTCGCAAGTTATAAACACTCATAGGGACGATGCCTACGATTTGCTCACCATTGGTGAACTTGCTTTGAACGACGGAGATTTGCGTTCGGCAGAAACCGCTTATACATATGCCAAAGAGATCTCGGAGGTGACCAGCCGCGCCGAGCAAGGTATAAGCAAGATTCAAAGCCAGCGCAATGAGGCGGCGCGACAGACCAAACTAGGGGACGCGACCTGGAAGATTCCGGAAGTGGCCATCGATCATTACAATCAAGCGCTTATTCACGATCCCCAATACCCAGCCGCCTATTACGGGCTATTCTCGATTTTCACCAAGACCGAGCGAGACGATTCCGATAAAGCAATAGATTATGCGACAGCCTTTCTGGAAGCAGCCGACGACGCTAACCCCTTGCGCAAGGAAGTGGAGGCGAATCTAGCTAAACTAAAGAAACAGCCTAAAAAGGGGAAATCGACAAAATAGCTGACTTTTGGGAAAGAGAGTGTTAGATAAACTGTTAAATGACAGGAGAATCGAGGAGTAGCAGATGAGCGTCAAACAGTTCAAAGGCGGCCAAGGAAATTTTGAGGGAGGCGGCGACGACAACTGGCCGCCGGCTGAAAGGCCCTCATCGCGCCGTCCTATGGACGGAAGCAAACCGCGCAGCATCCAAGAGACTCAAGCTTGGAAAGACTCCAAAGGCGGGCTGCAGAAGATCTGGCGAAATTATCTGAACTTGCTGGGCAGGACGTTCCAACAATTGTCGCGCTCGGAGCAGGAGCGCTATATAGAACGTTTTTCAATCACCATCGCAGTAGGCGCTGCCTGCGTCATGTCCAGTTTCTTCTATTGGTTCTTACCACCATTAGTGCGGGTGCTTGTAGTCCCTGTCTTCATAGGCGCAGCCTGGTGGGCGGGCGCCAAATTAATCGCACCGCAAGTAATTGATAGGTTCGCGCAGTATTTGAAAGCGGAAGAGCAATATTGAGCGAAGAGAAAGGCAATAGCAAGCTGGTCAAAATTGGGGGCGCCCTGATTATTTTGGCCGCTTGTGGCATTATGCTGCCCGCGATTTTTCAGTTCGTCGCCGGCGTGGGCAGAATGGTGATACTAATTGTGGTGGCACTAGGCCTGGCCTATTTATTGAACGTGATGATGGCCAGGCAAGCGCTCGAGAAAGTTCGCAAAGCGAAAGCAACCGCCGCGAGTGCGGGAGTGCCGAACGAGACATCTGCCGCATCAGCGCAAACGAATGGTAATAGCGGCACCGGAGCAGAGGACATAGCAGACAAAAACTAAACGCCGCCGCGAGCAAAATCGCTCAAGCCTGATCTACACTAAGTTACATCGATTAAAACAAATGCCTCTTTGAGGGCTTTCGAGATGAAGACAAAAACTGCATTATTCGCTCTGGGCATCGCGGCTCTGACTGGATCTGGCTTCGGCTTACTAAAGCCGGCGGAAGCGCAGCGAAATCAGTCGGCCGACAGCCTGTACCGCGCTGCGCACACGATGCACGGCAAGACAGTGATCATTCCTATAGGGGTTCACTTTGAAGGGCGCATCGACCATACAATCGGCTCGTCGTGCAGCAAGCCGGGAGAGCGTTTTGAAGTTGAAGTTTCATCGCCGGTACTAGCGAACGGCACCGACGTCCTAATTCCAGCGGGTTCCTCAGTAATCGGTGAAGTTGTGGAATGCATTTCATCGAGCAAACTGCCGCGCCAGAAAGGTTTTCCAAAGCCGACCGGTCAGCTGAGAGTGCAGCTTTCCGGACTAAGAACCCCAGACGGCGTGACATATCCAATGGTGGCGTCGTTAGCGGGTGAAACGCAGGCGCAAGGAGGCGGACGCGGACGCGGTCGTGGAATGGAGCGCGCCAACACAAAATTGGGGCATGGTATAGCCTATGTGGGCACCCAGGCTGGTTTTGAAGCGGTCGCTCCGGGGGCGGCGCAAAGATTCCGCACCAAGCCTGGTCAGGCGCCAAAGGTCGTAACGCCACAGGAGATCATGCGAGATCCTATTTACGGCAACAGTCAAGCGGGAACTCAAATGTCCGGCATGTCTCATGTCCGGTCGCTGGTAAAGCGCAATTACAATCTCTGGATACTGGCGGGCTCTCCTCTTTCAATCAGAATCGATGCGCCATTCAAAATGGGCATTGCGGCTGCGGCAGGAAGCACTTCTGTCCTGGACTCCCCGATGGATGACGCCGATCGGGTCGATAGAAACGGCGGCAGACGATTCGCCAAACGAGGAACTAAAGCCGGCGCCGAGGAAGAAGAGCAAGACCAACAACCAGAACAACCTCTGATTCCAGACGTTTCGCAGAAGGGTTCCTTCATACCCGGTAACCAGATGTTCCAGAGCGGAGGACAGCCGCAGGGTGGCGGTTCCGGCGGTGCGCAACAGCCGCAAGGCGGTCAAGGCAATGGCGGCGGCGGTGGATACATCGGGCAGCCTGGTACAATTCCATCCGGCGTTGCTCCTGATGGGCAGAAAGCTCCAGGTACGGATTTTTAACAGGCCGCGGATTTTTGACCAAGTTAGATTTTCGACCGAGCATGGAGTTTTGAAGCCGACTACTGCTGAGACGGAAAAATGACTTTGAACGGGGACAGCACAGCCGAGAGCGCACGCTCGCTGCCATTTGTCGTCGCCATAACCGGAGCTTCAGGATCGGTTTACGGACTTCGCCTGGTTCAGTTCCTTTTGTCGAAGAATCAGCCCATCGAGCTGCTTGTCTCGAAAGCGGCACTGATGGTTATGAAAGAAGAAAACGATCTCGTGTTCGGAGACAACTTAAAAGAAGAACTGCTCAAGCATTTGAACTTGCCAGCGGATGTGCCGCTGACTGTGCACTCTCTGACTAACTACGGCGCGACAGTGGCCAGCGGTTCATACAAAACAAAAGGCATGGCCGTCGTCCCTTGTTCGCTAGGAACTCTCGGTGCTCTGGCTGCCGGTTTGACCGAAAACCTCATCCACAGGGCGGCTGCTGTTTGCCTCAAAGAAAAACGCCCGCTTATGATTGTCGTGCGAGAAATGCCTTTTGGCCATATCCAATTGAAAAACATGTTGGCTCTTTCAGAGGCCGGCGCTATTGTGTCCTGCGCCTCACCCGGCTTTTATCACAAGCCTGAAACAGTGCAAGATCAAATCGACTTTGTAGTTGGTCGCGTGCTCGACCAATTTGGTTTCGACAACCAGCTTTTCAAAAGATGGAAGTCAGAGCAAAAGACAACATTGAAGAGTAATATAACCGTTTGAAATATGATTGAACGCGAAAAATCGAAAACAGAAAGCGAGTTTCAAGTCGGTCGAGTGATTGGAGCACTGGGATTAAAGGGTGTTCTCAAAGTACGGCTGGAGACGAACAATCCGGATCTTTTGAGTGAGGTAAGGACGGTTTCACTCGCCACCGCAGCCGGTGCCAAAACGCATCACCGAGTCGAAAGTATGAAATACGAAAAGCGGCACATGCTTGTAAAGCTTGAAGACATTTGCGATCGCACACAAGCCGAAACATTCATGGGTGCTTTGATTACAACTGAGCGAAAGCAAATACGCGATCTGGAAGAAGACGAGTTTTGGATGAAGGACCTACTGGGTCTCGATGTATTTTCCACAGAGGGAGAAAGGCTTGGCACCGTATGCGATATCATCGGCGAGACGGGAGAGTACCTGGAACTGAAACGTGCCGATGCCGCAAAAACTGACACTGTGCTGATTCCATTCGTCAAAGCAATAGTTCCAACCGTAGACATAAAAGGACGCAGGATTGAGATAATCAATCTTCCCGGACTGCTGGACTAAAACCATGAGATCGCTGGGCTCAAAAATCTTCAGCCAGAAGATCTCGAAAAAGAACTTCAAACCTAGAACTTCTCAAAAGATCTCGATGCGATCTTAAATTGCTCGCTTCAAAATCGCAGAGAGTTTTTCTTTGTGATTTTGAAGCGAAAGAAAACGTTCGACAAACATACACCGATGTCCAATTTCTCGCACCGCAGATGGTATCAGCAAGCAATTCGTTAAAGTGTGTTAAGGCGGGATTAATTGAACAAAGATCAACTTGATTACCCAGCGCATATACCTTACCTTATATGTATCTGGAAATTGCACTTTGGACTCTTCGGCACCCCGATTTTGAACGGCGGCTGACTTTTGTCTTAGCCAACTTTCAAACTTTTACGGACAAGACAGATTCCTGAAACCAGCAAAATCCGATGGAATTTTGGCGGACTCGGCTTTCGAGATTTCTGCCGGCGTTGACGGAAACTGCAAAACATATCCCTGCACACCTGCCAGCTGAGGTTAGCCTCAGTATGTGGCGGGACCACTCTATCGGAGTACCTCACAAGAATGCCTTCATCGCTCCAGTCACCTCCTCTTTTAACCCCACTGTCCCGAGAAGATTTTCAAGAACTGGAGCTGTTTTTACCGACCCTGAAGGTAATTTCGTACACTGGTCCCGGGCAGTCCGGCGGAGTGAGCAAGAGCCTGGAGCCCGTCGTTAAGAGACTGGGCACGAAAGTACATTGGTTCGCCATCGAAGGACAGTCTCTACCAGACCAAGACACACCTACCGAAGGTTTTTCCTTCTATTCTCCCAAAGTACCGGCGCTACTGGCAGAGAGACACAGGAAAGCTGCCAACGAGTACCTTTTCCCTCTTTTGCATGGCATTACCGACAAAGCTAAATTCGACCCGGAAAATTGGAAGGCGTTTCGCCAGGTCAATGAAATTGTTGCATCTGATTCTTTGAGCGTTTCCTCACAAAGTTTTCCCACACTCTGCTGGCTGCATGACTATCAAGTGCCGCTTGCAGCGCCACTTATGTCTATGCAGGCAGGTTTGATAATTTGTCAGTTCTGGCATGTACCGTGGCCGGAGCCGGAAGTAATCATCAACTCGCCAATCGGCAAAGAGTTGGTTGAAGCACTTTTGTGCAATAAGCTGATCGGTTTCCATACAACCGAGTACGCCACTAACTTTTTAAATACAGTCAAAGAACTCTTCCCGAACGCACAGGTTGACGTGCTCAAAATGGAAGTTCGCCGCCGTCGCACACACACACGCGTCGTCGTAATGCCTCTCGGTCTCGATTTCTCGCTCTGGCAAAAGCTGGCTCGCAGCAATAAACCAAAAGCCGAAGCAATGGGAGTCAAACACAGATTGGCCAATCAAGTTTTACTTGGAGTTGATCGCATCGATTTCACGAAGGGCGTTCTCGAAAAACTCGAGGGAATCGAGCGTTTTCTTGAAACGAACGAAATCTGGCATCGTCGCTTCCACTATGTGCAGGTTTGCCACGCGGTAAAAACACCAGGTGCAGCTCCGAGCGACTATGAAGTCCTTGTTGAATCAAAAATTGGAGCAATCAACAAACGATTTGCATCGAACGGCTGGCAGCCAATATTAGCCGTGAAAGAATATCTCGATCAAAATGAGCTAGCTGCCTGGTATCAGGCTGCCGACGTTCTGCTGGTCAATTCCATCAAAGATGGTCTCAATTTGATCGCTAAAGAGTACGTGGCATGCCGACAAGACGAGCAAGGCTCTCTCATTTTGAGCAAACAAACAGGTTCGTCCGCTGAGCTTTCACAGGGTGCATTGATTGTTGATCCGGAAAGTCCCGACAGCATTGCGAATGCTATCTCGCAAGCGTTAAGCATGGAAGTAGAAGAGAAGCGTCGGCGTATGAATTCAATGCGCCGGGTAGTAGGCTGGAACCAGCTGCACGATTGGGCTCTGGGCTTCTTGCGCCAGTCGATTCAGGGACGTCACAGTGCACATCCCGGTATTCCGCTGGACTATACAGGCGCTTTGAAATAGAAGTAACTCTGTTGGTATTTAAAGCCGCATCTGCGTTTGCATTCGCCTTGGTGCTCACTTTTTCGGTGGCAGGAAGACTTGCTTCTGCAGAGAAAGTGCCCACTGCCAAAGTGCCTGCTGCCAAAGTGCCTGCTGCCAAAGTGCATGCAGCAGCAAACAAGTCAGCGAAGCCCCAGAAATCGGCAACCGCGCCACTCTCATCCGAAGCGCCATATGATTCGAATACTCAATCGATAACGATTCACTCCTTAACTGCAACCAGGAACCCTAAGGAATTTTCTGCAAAACGAGATGAAATTCGTAAGCAGGCGAAGTTTCACACGACCCGGCGAGAGTTTGCTGAAGCATTGCCCTTATGGGCGAAACTCGCGCAAAAGCCAGATGCCGAAGCGGAGGCTTATCTGGGCTGGTCACATTTGCAAATGGGCGACAAGACTAGCGCGCTTCAGCATTTGAAGAAGTCAATTGCGCTCAATCCTCGTACCATCGAAGGACACCGATACCTTGGCTACTATCTGATTGGAGAAGGGAAAGTGCCGCAAGCAGTTAAAGCGTTCCGCACCTCGATGAGCTTCGACCCTCACCACAAATGCAATTGCGGCGATCTTGAGAAACTAGTCCTTTCAAAGAGCAAGCACAGAAGACCGTAGGTAGCCGAAATATGCTAGAAATAAGCTCTTCAAAGCACGTCATCGCTGCGTGGGCATATCGAGGCAGGGTTATGAATTGGCAGTCAAAATCACTTGTCGCTCCATTAGTGGGCGCATTTTGCTCTCTTTTCTTTGCATGCGTTGCGGCAAACGCGTCACTCGAGATTGATCCGGACGCAGTCTTGCCAGATACAACCGCTTTGAAGGGCATGGCCAAAACTTCTGTTGGTCCTGCTCTCATCAACCAGCTCAAAGACAAAGCGGCAAAACTGCGCGACTACAAATGCTATTGCCAGCTCTACACTCGAAAAGGGGGCGTCTGGAAAAACTATGGCGGCGCTGACTATTTGTACAAATATCGAGGGCTTTTCAAAGCCACTATTAAAACCAAGGACTACAGGAACGGTTCGGTCGTTGTCAGAGAACCTAGCGGTGTCATAAAAGGATGCGGCGGCGGCGCGCTCAGCTTTATGAAAATCACATTGAAAGAGGACTCGCGCACTCTGCAATTGCCGACTGGATACAGTTTGGCGCAAAGCGATTTTGGATCTCTTTATGATGTGTTGGCTAGCAGTATAAGCAGCGGCGCGACAGCTTCAACTGCTCCGTCAGCAAGTGTAAAAGCATTTCCGGGAGATGTGAGCATCATAGTGCTGCGGGCCGGACCAGCAGCAGACAGCCAAATCTTGGAAGTTTTGTACATCAGCAATGACACCAAAACTCCAGTCGGCTGGCATACATTTCAAAACGGTGTGCCGCACGCGCTTGTTCTATTTCAGAATTTGGAAACAAATAAGGGTCTAACAGAAGATTTGTTTGCGCTTTGAACACTTTTCGAAATTAGAGGACTGCAATTAGATGAAGAAAGAAGTGCTGAGGTCGTTGGTTCTGGTGGCGGCTTTTGCCACATTCGGACACTCTGGCTGCCTGGCTGCAAATGCTGAAGACACTGACATTAAGCAGAGCGGACGCTCAAGCGAGCATCAAATGCTTTTGCGTCGCCGAACAGTTGACGATAAGCAGCAGTTATTGCCGGAAGAGATGCTCTCTGATCTGCGCGACACCAGATTGAGTGTAGGTCAAGTTAAGCAACAAGCCGTCAATTTGTTTTTGGAGGCCACTCGTGTCGTAGTGAAGCCGGGCGACTCAGCGCTTCATTTCTCCCCAACCACCATAAGCGCAGAGATGCTTAGGGAAAAAAAGAACTACATGCCACCAAGAAAAGACTGGTTAGTTTTTTACATCAACACGCTAGAACCAATTGTCCAGCTACTAACTGATGACATACATGATGTAGACACTAACGGACGTGCTGTACCGCCAAATATAGAGGCAAAAATAAATCCGCTCTGGAAGAGCTGGCAAAGTGATGTTCGAGCAATTAACAAATCACTCGATGAGCTACAAGAATTGATTGGACCCGATTCAGGCACGAATATTCCTATTGCGAAAACGGCTCTTGCAATTTACGACAAAGCGGTGGAGCTGGAAAAGGTGCGCTACAACGCTTACGAATTGATGAGCAAAGAGTACGTGAGTATGGAGCAACACAAAGCAAGCGGGCACTAATAAGGAAGACACAAATCAAATGGGCGACAACATTGCGAGCGAACTGGGATATCTGAGAGGGCAAGAGCTCTTTCAAATTGCGTTCGGCAGAGAAGAATTGGTTCTAACTTTCAATGCTGATTTCATCTCCGTGCACAGTCCCATCTACTTCGCCTTGGCTGGTAATCAAGCTTTCGAGATCTGGACGCCGAATGGAATCTTGAAAGATCCTTCGATTTTTCGCCTCTTACATACTCAGATAATGTCTTTTCAAATGAATCAAAGCGAAGATTTAAAACTTGATTTTACCAATGGTGATTATTTGATTCTGTGCAAATGGCAAAATGCGTCGCAAGGCTCCTATCAAATTAGCTGCGGGCAAGAAGTAATCATTGTTTAGTCGACTCCTACTTCCAGTGTCATTCGGTGCGGCTTCTAGGAATCTGGTGGAACTTATAGAGACAGAGCAATGAAAGAAAAAGCGGCGGAATTATTAGCAATGTCTGGGTCGATTTTGCTTGTCTCGAATGCACTATTCAACGAAGCATTTGCAGCGGATACATCAAAAGCACCCGCAAAAGGCGTCGCGAAGGCGACATTGAGAACTCCTACAAAAGCGCCAGGTGTAGATTCTATCGATACTTACATAAAGTTGGTCAGCCCCAAAATTCAGCAAGCGTGGAAAGCGCCGGAAAAGACTACTGCGCAGAAAGTAATCGTATCGTTATCGATTGAGCAATCTGGAAAAATCAAGAGCGTAACCATTAAAGAGCCCTCCGGCGACCAAGCATTCGACGATGCGACAATAGCTTCGTTGAGCGCGCTAGGGCAGCTTCCGCCTATGCCCGCTTCGGCAAAAGATGGCATGACTTTGAACTACACATTTAATGCCGGCAATCGCAACCAGTCAACAAAAGCGGACAACGACTCGTACATCAATGCATTTAGCCGAAAAGTCAACGCAGCTTGGCGCAACCCAAAAGTTGATAAAAACTGCAAGGTGTCAATTGCAATCACAGTTGATCAATCGGGCAAATTAGTCAAAGCCGAAGTTGCTAAATCGTCAGGCGTCAAAATAGTAGATGACGCAGGGCTCCATGCGGCTAAACTGGCTGAACCATATCCGGCCATTCCAGCCAGCTTAGGTGACAAGATGACTGTCACTTTCACTTTTGAAGCGGGACCGACCAAGGACCTCGTGAACAAAATGAAGTTCAACGGTGTGCCCTTGCCTCAAGGTGATTATCAAATTTCCTCAGGCGGTGCACAGCTGCGTCCGTTAGAAGTTGACACGGCGGTCAATCGCAAGCTGCAAGAGCGGGAAGCTCAGGTGCAGGAACGTCTTTTCAATCTAAAGAACGCTCTCGACCAGCAAGTCTCAAAGGCGGGTGCGCAAAGCATACAAGCTGCAAAAGCGCACCATGAGTTGGCAAATTGTGCCGTGGAATTACATGACTACAAAGAAGCAGAAGAGAATTACAAAACTGCTCTTGCAATTGTTGAGTCGGACACTTCGCAGGCAGCTGAGTTGCATTCACTACTCCACGACTATGCGCAGATGTATGTCACTATTTCAAAGCTCAAAGACGCAGAACCTCTTATGACGCGAGCGCTGGAAATAGGTAAAACATCAAGCGGAATTGACGCACAAAAACAACGCAAAGTTATGGAAGACTATGCGCGCCTTTTGTACAAACTGAACCGCACTGCCGAAGCAGATGGAATATATAAACAGTTGAGAGAGACACATTGAACTAACAACCGGCACAGTGCGAGCCTGCACCTATGCGTCTTCAAAAACAGCCTTTGCCTTGAGCGGCGTAACATAACTAACGAGTTGCGCAGAACTCTGATATGGCGCCCTCGCGCACATTTCGAGAAGAGTTTCGAAACTCCATTTCTTTCTGTCGATGAAACACCAGTATCGAGCCAAATAACGCTGCAAATATTTCCGAGAGATAGTGTGGAATGTAAGTTTTACAAAGCGAATAAAACCTTTAAGCAGCTTTTCCATAGTGTTTCCGACGACCGGTACTGATTGTGCTGTTTTTGTTTCCTGGATAACCTCATAGCGATTTCCAGGAAGTGTTCTAATAAATCCAGCCAGCTCCAACATTGTTAGAATGCTGAGAAGCTCAGACAGAGCCATCTTCGCTAACGTTACGAGCTCATCGGTGGTGAGCGGTTTTTTCTGCAAGAGTTGGAGTATTCGTCTGTCCTTTTCTCCGGACGGCAACCTTGCTGGAAATTCGCGAGGATTTTTTTCAGCTCTTTTACTCCCTCCTTTTGCAACTTTCTTTTCGAGCTCTTCTTGTTCTTTCTTAGGATGTTCTCCAGCAGGGGTTTCTCTACTGCGTTTACCCACAGGCTCTAAAAGAACCGCGGTAAGTATCTCCGCGGCATCTTCCATTTCCCTCACTATTTCCGAAGAAACAGCGTGGAGGATGTTGTTTCCCTGTGAGGATGAAATGCCATTTCGTTTTGCAAAATCATTGGCACTTATTGTGATTCCCTCACCCATCAAAAACTGCCCGTTGCAGTACGCAGAAAGTCTTCTGACGCCGTGGTAAAAGGTATTCGCCGTAATAGAAGACTTTCTGCCGCAGGCAGAGCATTTTACGTTGCGCTTTCCATACTCTCTGTCTGTAATGAGCGTGCCACAGGCACACCAAAACCCATTTCGTGTCAGAGACTTATAGATTGACTCCTCCTTATCAGCCTTGGTAGGAAATCTCTCTTCGAATCGCGCGAAGCAAAGATCTATCTCTTCTTCTGAAGAAGTAAATTTCTCAATTTGAGGATTTGATGACATTTCGCCCACCTCGCTACGCACGCATATAAACAGGTACGTAAACTGCGACCAAAAAGTTCAACGGAACGCGAAAAAATTTTCGCGTCCTTTTGAAAGCCCGCAAAATTCAGGACAAATAGCGAAAAACCGAATCGATAACGATTCGGTTCAACGAAACTATACGGTGAAATTTAGAATTACCACTTGAGAAGGTTGAATCTTTCCATATCAACGGTAGATGTATTTCTGTAGATGGAAAGAACGATTGCTAGTCCAACTGCAGCTTCAGCGGCTGCAACTGTAATTACGAAGATGGCGAACAATTGTCCTTTTACTTGAACCGGATCAACATAACGAGCAAAGGCAACCAAATTGATGTTGACCGCGTTCAGCATCAACTCAATTGCCATTAGCACCCTTACGGCATTGCGCGAAACAACCATGCCGTAAAGCCCAATAGCGAAAAGAACTGCTGCGAGGCTCAAGTACTGAATCAAAGGATGCTGGTTGAGAGTTAGTGCAAAGAAACTACCCACCGTTCCTACAGCCATAATGATGGATGTCTGTCCGCCCAATAGCGCAACCGTTGAGCCAAGAAGCACGATAAGAACAAAGGCGAGAAGTTCTGTGTAATCCTTTAGCGCCCAGGACTCAAGTACAGAACTGAGTCCGGTCATACTTACGAAATTGTCGAGATTCCCAGTCGCATAGGCTCCAACAACGAAACACACCGCGATCGCATAAGCCAATGCGTAAGACATTGCTTGAACTGGAGATTGGGACTTGGTTGCCACTGAGCTAGTCATCCTTATTACCTCTTTGACGCGACGGGCTCTGCGGCAGAATCTTCTACCACCGAGTATTCAAAATCTTCTTCGCCTGGTTTCGGCGGTTTCTCAGCTTTCGCCAGCATCACAGCTCCAATCAGTGCAGCCAACAGCAAAACAGATGCAAATTCAAAAGGCAGCGAGTAATCAGTCGTCAACGCACGACCTAAGACTTGAACATTATTCATATCAAGTGGTTCACTGCTGAGCGTCCAATTTTCAGGTCTTACAGAAAGGTAGATAGTCATGAATAGACCAACTGCCACCATAAACGCGCCAAGCTGATTGGCGGGAGCTGCGGTGCTCAGCTGAGACTTTTCCATGCGCGGATTGGTCAACATCAGCGCAATTACGATTACAAGGGTAATGCCGACTGCATAAATCATCAGCTGTGCAAGTGCGAGGAACTGCGCTTGCAAGAGTAAGAACAAACCGCAAATAGAACCGAACACACCGATCAAAATAAAACCGCTACGGATAATTGTTCTATCCAGAATGACCCCATACGCAAGAAGGATGGAGATAGTAGCCAGAATGTAGAACATAAAGCTCTCTACATTGGTCTCAGCCAGCGCTTTGAGCATCTCAAACTGTTCCATAATTCCCTGTCCTCACTCCTCAAAACAATTGTGCAGCCGATTATTCTTTCGGCTTGTCTTCGCCTTCCTTCTTCTCTGCTTCTTTCTTTTCTTCCGCAGGTTTGTCTTTGCTCTCTGCGGCGTCAGATTTCTTTTCTTCCTTAGCTTCTGCCGGCTTAGTTTCTGCAGCAGGTTTAGTTTCTGCATCAGCTTTTGCTTCTGCCGGTTTTGCAGCTTCTGCCGGTTTTGCAGCATCAGCCGGTTTTGCAGCATCCGCTGGTTTTGCAGCTTCTACTGGTTTTGCTTCACCGCCTTCAGCAGGTTTTGCTGCAGAAGCCGGTGCGGCTGGTTTCGCGGCGGCGGCAGCTCCGGCTGCGGCAGCTCCAGCAGCGGCAGCTGGTTTTGCAGCACCGGCAGCGGCGCCGGCGGCTGGGGCGGCTTTGGCCGGTTTAGGCTTCGGCAGCGGAATTTCTTTACGGTCGAAATAGTATCCCGACTCTTCTTGACTCAAAGTCAGCTTGCGCAAATCGTACACAAGAGCCTCGCGGCTGTACTCGGACATTTCAAAATCATTGGTATTGATAATGCAACTGGTTGGGCAGACCTCGGTGCACAAACCACAGAACATGCAAAGCCCGTGATCAATTTTGAAATCGATCAATTCCAATTTGCTTGTTTCCGGACTCTTGTGTGCAGTGATTTCAATGCACTTATCAGGACAAACTCTCTCGCACTGGCGACAAGAGATACAGAGGTGCTCGCCGGATTCAGGATTGACAGCAAGCGCCAATCTTCCTCTTATATGCGTATCCGGCATCTGGTCCGGATAGACTTGCGTGATCGGCTCACGAAACGTGTGCATAGCTACTGTTTTCAAACCGCGATAGATTTGATAGAAGCTGTCTTTGGCGCGTGTAACTAAACTAAGACCCAACATGAACGTTTACGAACTCCCTTGCAAAGACAACCAACACGAAAACGATGAGAGACAACGGAATCAAACGCTTCCAGCCAAAATCCATAAGCTGGTCGATGCGGAAACGAGGCAAGGTGCCACGAACAAGGACTGCGAAAAATACGATGCCGTAAACCTTGAGGATTACCCAGATTGCTGCAAATAAAGTAGGTGGATCTACAAATTTGATAGCAATGAGTGGAGAGAGTAACTGATTGATAGCGCTCGCCATTTGCGGTCCGCCCAGCATATTACCGAGCCAAGCAGGCACAGGGCAGTCACCCCCGCCCAGGAACATCACGACAAAAATCGAAGCGACCACGAACAAGTTAGTGAATTCAGCCAAGAAGAAGATAGCGAATTTGATGCCGCTGTACTCGGTGTTATATCCACTTACAAGTTCAGATTCGGCTTCCGGCAAATCGAAAGGAATGCGGTTGATTTCAGCGCAGGCGCCAGTCATATAAAGACCGGCAGCGATTAAAACGCAAGCCATAAGAACTACAACAGCAATAACTGAAGCGATTGTAGCCATCGAATCCTGACCGGCCGCAAGACCGAGGGCAGCAGCAGCTGGATCGCTGTAGGCAGTTTTGAGAACTTGGTCAAAAGATTTAGCAGAGAGTTCTTGCAGCGCTGGCGCAGCATTGGAGAATTTCAGTGCCAGAGCGGAATCAAGACCACGAAGAGCACCGCCACCCAGGATGTTCCAGTTGAGAATTCCTCCAGCTTGTTGCTTCATGATTTCGACAACATCTAAGCTGCCTGCCAGCAAGCATACGGTCACAAGCGAGAGTACAAGCGGAATTTCATAACTGATTGCTTGAGCGGCAGAGCGCAATCCACCCACAAGCGAGTATTTATTGTTGCTGGCCCAACCGCCCATCACAATTCCAACAACCGGAACCGATGACGCAGCCAGGATGAAGAAAATCCCGGTGGGCAAATTAACGATCTGGAAGAGCTCGTGATAATTGGTGACAGCAGCCAGAAGCGGCATCGCTCCAAAAATTGATGGAGCAAAAAACACGATTGGAGCCAATGTGAACATGAAAGCATCCGCTCCGTGAGGAGTGATGTCTTCTTTGAAAAGAAGTTTGACGGCGTCTGCGGCTGTTTGTAGATAGCCATCAGGACCGACTCTGTTTGGTCCCAGACGAACTGTGAAAATTGCCAGTCCTCTTCTTTCGAAAAGCACCATGAACATCGCGTTAATCGGAATAAAAACCAGCACCGAAAGAATTGGTGTCAGTGCTCTGCATGTTTCGGCTGTGATTCTTGCAGCATCACTTTCATAAGACGAGAGCAGCATTGGAATTGCCACACCAACCACGTAGCAGGCAATCCAGACCGCACCGAATATGATGCACCACCAGGTGAAGGTGAGCGTTCCAAGTTTCAAAATTTCGGCGCCGTTTCTCATGATTCTAAAAGCTGTCCTTGTTCTAAGGAGATGGGTTTTCTAACAGAGAGCATTCTTTACTAGCGATACCAGGGAGTTTCTCACCGGTCCAATATGATTTTTAGCGGTCTACGTCGGGCAGAATTACGTCGATTGAACCGAAAATTGCCATTACGTCGGCAATTGGGTGGTTCTTCAGAAGTTCTGGCAAAATCGAAAGGTTGCAGAACGACGGATTGCGCCACTTGATTCTGTAAGCTCTATCGGAGCCATTCGAGATGATGTAGCAACCGAGAGTTCCGCGCGGTGATTCGACAGCAGCAAAACCTTCACCGGCTTTTACGCGCAAACCGGCGATTTGTTTCTTGCCGGAAATTTCGCCTTGCGGCAACATATCGAGACACTGTTTGATGATCTCGTTGGACTGTCTCATTTCGCGAATGCGGAAAATGTATCTGTCGAATGTATCGCCGTCGCGGTCGTTGACCGGAACATCGAATTTAAGTTTCGGATAAACCGAATAAGGTTTGGTGCGGCGCAAGTCGATATCAACGCCCGAGGCGCGAATAGATGGACCGGTAATTCCGTAATCCATGCCCAGCTCTTTTCTGAGAATGCCGATGCCTTTTGTACGTTTCAAGAAGATCGGGTTCTCAGTAACGATGGCCTCGTATTCATCAACACGATCAGGAAACTCTTCTGTGAACTTCTTCAGCTTGGAAAGCCAGGCATCCTTCGGATTGCGCATGACGCCGCCAATTCTGATGTAGTTGAACATCATGCGTTGACCGGCAATTTCTTCAAAGAGTTCGAGCAGCTTCTCTCTTTCACGGAAAGGATAGAAAGGAAAACCAAACATCGCGCCCAAGTCGATCAAATAAGTGCCTAACCAGAGTAAGTGCGAAGTGATGCGGTTCATTTCTGAAACCATTACGCGCAGGTATTCAGCGCGTTCGGGAACTTCGCAACCATCTACGACTTCAGCCGCGCGAGCCATTGCCCAGGAAGTAAACATGCCGGAAAGATAGTCGACTCGGTCGATTAAGGCTTGGTATTGGAACCAGGTGCGATTCTGTCCCTGCCATTCTTGAGCTCTGTGAAGGTGACCAAGGATGGGCTCGGTATGACGAACGATTTCGCCGTCCAGGGTAAGAATCAAACGCAGCACACCGTGTGTTGCCGGGTGCTGAGGGCCCATGTTGATGAGCATCTCGTCTGTTTTTAGCCTGGGTGTCAGATCGACTTCTGTGTCCGTTGCCATTGGTCCTTGCCTCTAATAAGTAAATCGGCGCTCAGCGGAAACTGCCGGGAGCCTTGTCATTGAGCGAATCAACCAGCTGCTTGTAATCGCGGCGCAATGGATGACCGTCCCAATCCCAAACGTTGAGAATGCGTCTTAAATATGGATGGCCGTAATAACGAATTCCAACAAGATCGTAAGTTTCGCGTTCGTGCCAGTTGGCTGCGCTCCAGAAGCGCGAAAGGGAAGGAACCAGCGGCAATTGCCCTTCCACCACATCTGTCTTCTTGACTCTGACTTTGATAATCAACTCATTGTTATTGGTATATGACCAAAGTTGATAAACCGAATCAAAAGTGTCAGCACTGTCGACACCACTAACGGCTACGAGATAGTCGAGCTTAATCTCGGAAGATCCGCGCAGCAGCTTCATCGCGGCTTCCAGATGAGCGCCGTCAATTTCGATGGTCTCCACACCGCATGAATCAGCCAAGCGGTTTGTAGCAATTCCGTGATCTTTCAAAAACTGCCCACAGAGTCCCGGGCCTTTAGGCTCCTCGGGCGGTTTTGCGGCTGGTGTCTCTGACATTTCGAAGTCCCTTGTTATCTGCTGTGGTTTGCAATTACGCCTTTTCTTGAAGACTCTTGAGCGGATCAAGCGCTAGAGCGGTTTCGAATCTAGCTTCATCGATCAAGTCTTCAAGCGGACGTCCGGTATCGTAATCGACTTGGCGTACCGCATTTTGTCTGTACCGTTTTTTCTTGCGCTCGGCGTAAGACTCAGTACGAATTTTTTGTTGCAGCTTGAGAAGTGCATCAAGAATGCCTTCCGGACGAGGAGGGCAGCCAGGCAAATAAATGTCGACCGGAATAACGCGGTCAACACCTTGCACTACAGAATAAGAATCGTTGAACATGCCGCCAGTCACGGTGCATGCGCCCATGGCAATTACGTACTTAGGCTCAGGCATTTGTTCATAAAGAGTGATCAAAGCCGGCGCCATTTTGCGAGTAATTGTACCGGCGGTAATGATCATGTCCGCCTGTCTCGGAGTAGCGCGAAAAACTTCAGAGCCGAATCTAGAGATATCGAATTTCGACATCCCGACTGACATCATCTCGATAGCGCAACACGAAGTGCCGAATGTCAAAGGCCAAACTGAATTCGAGCGAGCCGCATTGGCAATAGGGCTGACTACAGGCGACAATAAATCACCCATCGCTTCAATCATTTTTTCAAGCGTTGTCAGCGTGACTGTGTCTTTCAATTCATCAGGGACTTCGTTCATGCCCTGGACGTCACTATCTGCCATCGATCATTACTCCCACTCAAGAGCGCCCTTTTTCCAGGCGTATGCAAGTCCAACTACCAGAATGGAAAGGAATATCGTTACTTCGATAGGTCCAAACATCTTGAAATTGAGTGCTTTGCCGACCTGGTCGGTTGCCAGAGCCCAGGGAATGATGAATACGATTTCGATATCGAAAAGAATAAAGAGAAGCGCATACAGGTAGTAGCGAATATCAAACTGCACATGAGCTTCTTGCAGAGGCTTCATGCCGCATTCGTAAGGCTGAATCTTGGTCTTCGACGGTCTGTGATAACCGAACATGAGCTGCAAGATCCAAGCAAGCAAGATCATTCCAAGCGCCGGAAGGGCAAAGCCCATCAGAACAAACAAGGCAATCTGCGCCAACTGAAGTTGATACATCGCTATCCCCGAGCCGAATATTTCTGGCAATCGGCGGTCATTTTCACCGCCCCGTAAAGCATATCAGGCCTGACATAACGCCGCACTGTAACTAGATTATAGGCACGTAAGAAGCGAGTTGAAATTAGCTTTAGAGAACACAAATTAGGCACGTGTAGCGGTTTTAGACCTACCTTGAATTTTGCTCAATACTTGATTACTACCGCTCAGCTTCCGCGAAGCCAAGCGGCACTCATCACTTCAAAAAACCCAATCGATAACGATTCGCTATAAGAACTCAATCGATAACGATTCAATCTTTTTTTTGAAAGCTGGCAAAAATTTCAAGAAGAAAAACGAACCGACCTTTATGACTGGAGCCCGGTCTTCAGCGACAGAAATACTTGACTATCTCCGTTTTTTGTCTTCGCCGCGGCATTCAAACCCAGCAGGCATGGGCATAATCGGACTACGCATGCAACAATGGTTAACAAAAATAGTTCTTCTATCTCTCAAGTATTCAAGACGAGGGTGCTTGTAAGTAAAAATATTGGTTAGATCAAATAGTTCTTTTTGGAATCCCTGAAGTAAAAGCAATGATAGATAGCTATTCACTGTCCCCAAAACGTGTCAAAGAATTAGAGCAGCTCTGCCAGAAGCTGGGCGTCCTGTTCGGTCGCCTGGCGGTTCTTAACGAGGCACTAACGCACTCATCCTTTGCGGCCGAAACCCCGGGAGCTCGTGATTACGAGCGCTTGGAATTCTTTGGCGACTCGGTTTTGCGCTTTGTCGTAAGCGAATATTTGCTAGAGCGCTTTCCCGACTACGATGAAGGGCAGCTCACCTCTATTCGCTCAGTGTTGGTTTCGGACAAAACACTGGCAGAAATTGCGCAAGACTTTGGACTGAGCAAGTACATTTTGCTAGGAAGACAAGTCCAGATGCGCCCCTCGATTATGGCGCGTTCGATGGAAGCGATTTTTGGCGCCGTATACAACGATCTTGGATTATTCGAAGTACAAAATCTAGTCTTGAGGCTCTTCGGAAGCCGCGCAACAGACGTTGATAAAGACGAAGCAAAAGACAATTACAAGGCGCAATTGCAGGAGTACAGCCAGGGCGGCGGCCAGGGCGTGCCGGTCTACACGGTAGACAAAATTGACGGACCTCCCCATGAACCGACGTTTTCAGTTTCGGTTGCTATAGAGGGAAACACGCTGGCGTCCGGCTCTGGAAGCACGAAAAAGGCCGCCGAGCAGATGGCAGCCAAGGCTGCCGTAGAGAAGATAGGCGTCTCAGCCCTAAAGAAAAGCGGCCGCCAGGGCGACCGCTAAACGATTTTCTTTTGCCTGACGACTCAAACCTTTCGGTTTACTGTTGAACCGGTGGATTTTGCGCGCCAGGAGCCGGTGCCGGCTCAGCATTGAAATCCACATTATTGATGCGTGTGGGAGCGAGATCTACCGATTGTTGAGGCTGACCGGCCTTAACTTGTGTCCCGATGCCCAAAGCAGGAAGGCTCTGCAAATCAACAGGCACCACTACCGGCGCCGAATCAGAGATATGCGCCGGCAAACCGGACAAATCAGCGAGCTGCTTGGCATGCGTTCTCAAACTGAGAGCAGCCTTGCTTGCCACGGCAGCTTTGTACTCTGCTTCAGCAGCACGCAGCAGCGCCCGTGATGCTTCCAGCTGCTTGCGGCATTGGTCGAGCTTTGTCTTGGCTAGCTCGAGAGCATGGCTGGATGCAGCCAACTCGGGTGTTTCGGACGGTGCGACTGCTGTCTGTGCACCAGCACCGATACCAAAAACGAGAGATATGGCAAGGGTGCTTGCGGCGCCCATTACCGACTTACGATAAAAACTTGCTGGCTTCATTTGCTTGCCTCGCCTGTCAAAACCTTGATGAACAACGGAACGAGAAAATTATATGTCGTGTTTAAGGTTAGCGCGCAACTATGAAAAAGCTCACAAAATCAGGCTATCCGACAGATCTACAGCGCGAATACTTTTGATCGGTTTTCGACCCGTTTGCATATAGAGAGGTTGGAATCTTCCAAAAACCAGAAGCCAAGAGATACATTAACGGCACGTTTTCCAATTTCAAAAGTCCAACTTGAAATCAAATGTGGAGAAAAATGACCGAGAGTTTCGAAAAAATTCGGTGCTTCTGATAGAAAAATTGAGAAAAGTTGCAGGGATTTAGATAAATAGAGGATAAGGGAGGGTTTTACCGCGGCGTCGTTTAAGCTTCTAGGAAACGCCCGGAAACAGGCTCCTGCGCGGCATAAGAGGGATACAGATTAGCGACGAACTATAAAGCAAGTCTAAAGGTTCCTCTAAACCTCAATACATAACCTTGAAGTCCTTGCGCACGTTGTCTTATATTGTACGTTTCCGCCCGGTGGCGGAAGTTTTGGTCGCATGCCAAGATTAAGATCTTGGGTTTGTGACCCGCCGATATTTCGGCGCGTCGATGCACCAGCGAGTGCTTGGGCAATTCGCGGCATGGGAGCGACGTTTCGACCGCATCGATGCATCAAAAGAGGTTAAAGGAGTGGCAATTTCAGTGACGGAAAAGCAGTTACAACACGACCAGGACACTCGGTCTGAATTCGAGCGCCTTCTCGATGAAACGATGAATAGCCGCCGCTACGAGCAGGGCGACATCGTTAAGGGTCTCGTCGTTCGTGTCGAGCGCGACGGAGTATTGGTCGATGTGGGCAGCAAGTCTGAAGGCTTCGTGCCATTGAAGGAGATTTCCAATGTACCCGTCGACAACATCAAAGATGTAGTCAAAGACGGCGAAGAATTGGAGTTCTACATCCTTCGCGAGGAAAACGAAAACGGACAGCTGACGCTTTCATTGAAAAGAGTCGCTCAAGCCCGCGGTTGGGTTCTGCTCGAACAACAGAAGAAAAACGACGACACCATTCGCGCCAAGATTTCTGCAGTGGTCAAAGGCGGCGTAGTCGTAGATGTTTATGGTCTGCGCGGTTTCGTTCCGGCCAGCCAATTGCGCGTAAAGGGAACCACGCCGGAAGAATTGATCGGCATGGAAATCCCGATGAAGATTTTGGAAACAGACACCAAGCGCAACAAGCTCATCTTGAGCCAACGCTTGGCTGTTCAAGAAGAAAAAGCTGCTCAGCGCGAAAAGATTTTGAGCACTTTGGCAGCCGGTCAAGAAGTGACTGGCGAAGTGGTTCGTATCGCCGACTTCGGTGCATTCATCGACTTGGGTGGTTTGGACGGCTTGTTGCCAATCTCGGAAATTTCGTGGGAACGCGTCTCACATCCGTCGGATGTTCTCAAAGTCGGCCAAGTTATCACCACCAAGGTGCTCAAGGTCGACCAGGACAAAGGCCACATCTCTCTCAGCTTGAAGCAAATGCAGCCTGATCCGTGGAAAGAGATCGAAGACAAATTCCAAGACGGACAAGTTGTATCGGGCACGGTTCGCAAGATCCAAAGCTTCGGCGCATTCGTTCAAATCTATCCTGGCGTAGATGCACTCTTGCCGACGGTAGAAATGTCCGATACACCGAACGTCAAACCCGAAGAAGTTGTTCAAGTCGGTCAGAACGTCAAAGCAATCATCAAGAAGTTCTCCCCCAAGGAGCACAAGATTTCTTTGAGTCTGCGTGGTATGGACGTAAGCGACTTGATCGGCGGATAAAGCGAGCTTTTAGGCACCGATCAATAGCATGAACATTTCGAGAGAGGGGTGGATAGTCCGCCCCTCTTTTGTTTGCGATAGAACACAGTTCTGTGAAACAACGTTTGTAAGCACAACGTTTGTAAGCCACGACGTTTATAGAACTAACTATCAGCTATGTTTTGCAGGTACTACGCCACTTTGCAAACACTGCAAAAACGCCTGAACGAGAGTCGGATCCCACTGGCGTCCAGCCCCGCGGGTAATTTCAGCCTGCGCTTCTTGAGGATCCATGCCAGGTCCATAGCGCATGTCGCTCACCATGTTGTGATAAGCATTGGCGAGACAAATTATGCGCGCTTCGATCGGAATTTCATTTTCTTTCAAGCCGGCAGGGAACCCTTCTCCATTGTATTCCTCGTGGTGTGCCCTCACGATCGGCGCCAGGTGCGCCAAGTCGGGGAACGACTCGAGAAGTTCGGCCCCGTCGATCGGGTGACGCATCACAGTGATCAATTCTGAATCATGTAATTCTTCTTCGCGTTTTTGCAGGATGGGAGCTGCAGCACCCAGCTTGCCGACATCGTGGACAAGAGCCACCTGCCGCACAAGATTCTGCGCTTCTTCATCCAGCCCTATTCCTTTTGCAATCGCTACCGAATACTCGGCAACCTGACGCGCATGCCCGTTCAAATATTTGTCTTTGGCTTCGATTTGCGAAACCCAGCCGTCTATACGGCCCAACATACGAGCGTCAAGACCGGGCGTGGCGAAGATATAGTCACTTGTCGGATTAGCTGACGAGAGAATTTCTTGCAATTTCGCTTGGGCTTTTGCTTCATCAATTTCTATCGGCGGTCCCTGGACAAATTCAGGTTTGGCTTCCTGCACTGGCGCAGACGCTGGTTCCTGAGGCTTGAACTGAGACTTATCCTTGTGCATCGACGCGAGCAAAGCGCTACCCTGAGCGGCGGGACTCGGAGCCTTGCCCTTGCCGAGCTTGCCACGCAAACCAGCCCCGGGTGCTGCATTCGCCGCTGCCTTGGGTGTTTGAATCGAATCTAAATCGCCCCACGCACTGGGAGCCTGCGCTGCTGCCGGCGCCGCTTTTGGTGTTGGAATAGCGTCAAGATTACCCCATCCACCAGGAGCTTCCGCTTCTGCTGTTGCAGCAGACTCTGCACTGACAGGTGCCGCCGCCACTTCAGGAGTTGCAGCAGGTGCAGGTGTAGGTGTAGGCGCGGGTGCGGGTGCGGGTGCGGGCGCAGGTGCGGGTGCGGGCGCAGGTGCGGGTGCGGGTGCGGGTGCGGGTGTAGCTGCGGGTGCGGGTGCAGGCTCTTGCGCTGGCGCTAGGTCCGGAGCTGAAATTGTTTCAGCAGTTGACGATGCAGCCATTTCTTGAGCTGGCGGCGCAGCCTGTGCAACTTCTGGCGTCGGCGCAACTGAGTTAGGCAGAGGCGCTTGTTCTGCAGGTTGAGCCACTACAGGCGCTTGGGCAGCAGCTGCTACGTCAACAGGCGGGAGCGCTTGTGTTTCAGTAGCTGGCGGCGAAAAATCCGCTGGCTCGACAAATTCCCCAAAATCGATGTCTGCGTAAGGGTCTTTCGCTTTGATTTCGCCCAGCTGATCGGTAAGATCTGCAGTTTTAGTGAGAATTTCTTCCGGGCTTATCGGCAGGACATCGGCAGTTGCGGTTGCCGGTGGCGGCTCCAATATGTTGCTGAACGCATTGCCTGCGGCAGATCCTGCCGGCGATTGCGGAGCACCTTGACCACGCACAACGGGAGTGATTGTCGGAGCCGGAATGTCTGTAGATGTTGGAGGTGCGGTCTCGGACATCGGCGCCGCAGGTGGTGGCGCAGGTGGTGGCGATGCTGGCGCCACCGGAGCTTGCGCAACCGGTGCAGGAGCGGGAGGCGCAGATAGTTGCGGTGCAGGAGGCGTAGATGGTTGTGGAATCGGAGTCGGTGGTGCCGGTGGCGTAGGTGCTGGTGGCGGAGGCGCTGGAGCTGGTGTAGAAGCGGCCGCTGCCTTTGCCTGCGCCGGCACAGATTGCTGCGATGTTTTTCGCGCCGACGGAATAGCTTGTGCTCCGAGTGCGCCCTTTAGAGCATTACGAACCGTGCCAATCGAAGCTTTTTCGCCGGGCGCTGTATCTTGCACAACCCGCTGGTGAAGCTGCATGATAGGCTCACGGGCACGCTTTTCAGCAGGCAATTTAAGTAGTGCTTCTGCAACCTTGTCTGCGACATTTTGCACCATATCGAGTTCGCCGCGCGTCCATGCCCGACGATAATCGCACTGTTGCAGAATGACACAACCGTGAGTCGCATTGGCAGTGCGCAGCGGAATGCCCAGCAATGACTTCACGCTAATCAGTTGCAGTTCGTCCTGCACCGGCGAAGCATAAGAATTCAGTTGTCCCTCAAAAACCTTAAGAGGCGTTTTGCTGAGCAGAACTTGCGCTATGAGCGGCGAATGGGTGGTCGGCCAATAATAATCCTGGCAGCTTTGAACCTTGTCTTGTTGCCAAAATTCGTAGCACTTCCAGCCAGCCTGAGCATCATCGGTACAGATAAATAAACAGCGACTCGCTTGCAAAACCTTGCCAAGGATATTGACGACCATAAAAAGTGCATCGCCTATACCAAGCGAATACGCCATTACGTTGCCGATTTCGACCAGAAATGTATCTCTGAAAGTATCGCGCTGAATTACGTCATTGATTTGAGCGTGACGGATGATATCGCCTAATTCCCCGAGAGCGACACGCATCGAATTCACTTCGTCACGTGAAACATCAGAGCGTCTTTGCAAACTCAAGGCACCGAAGGTGCGTCCTTGAATGACCAAAGGCATCGAAACATTCGGCAAGTTGTCAGGCAATTTTACGTCTTTGTGAGGCTTAAACTCGCATATTGACGTGACATTTGGATCGAGCGGATTGCTCACCATAATCTGGCAAGAATCGGCGTTGAACGTTTCGCCGATTTCTTTGACCGTGGTTTCCAGGATTTTTCTTAAATCCCTGACCCCTGAAAGTTTTTGTAGTAGCGCTACAGTCATCGAATTCTTTCTACTGAGAACCGCCAAAGTGCCCCTCAGAATCCTAGTATCGCTTATTTAGATCTATTTGTGTTACCTAGCCGCGCAATTTCAGAAGAGCCATATCGACCACCTCTCTTACGTTCTTGGCTAAATTAAGGCTGCCAAGACCATCTATTGGAATCCATGCAGCATCGTGCACTTCTTCTGCTACGGTCAGAAGTGGCATATTTCCGGACTCACCTCTGTCCACCGCGCACAGGTACGCCATATCGATGTGATAAAGCTCCACGCCGTCCTCAACAGCAAAGACGCCATGCATACACAGAGGCTGTTGTAGGAAAAAAGCGTCGCTGTCGATTGAGACTGGAAGTTCGGGAGTTAGAACCATGACCTGAACGCCCGTCTCCTCCATAACCTCTCGTATAGCAGCCTCATGCGGCAGCTCGCCCTCGTCGATATGACCACCCGGTGGCAACCATGCGCCGATGCGTCGGTGATGGACAAGCAAGATATGTCCTTCCTCAATGACAACGGCTGACGCCGTAAAGTGATTGGGCACAGGTCTTACAAGCGGTAATAAATGAGTCGAAAGCTGCGGACGGTTCATACTCAACGCTCGAAAACCCCTCTAAACCCCACTTACGGAATTGAAAACTCAATCGTTATCGATTCGTTTTTTTGCCGTAGTAAAGCGAATCAGATTTGAACTTTCAGGGTTCAGATTATAACCATGGCAACCGACCTAACCTGAATTTCCAAAGGATGGTCTCCCAATGACCGGCAGACAAGGTTAGGATTCGCTAAAATTGAGGGGATGGAAACTGCCGCGTTTGACCCGCCACCTCAGCAATTACAGTCGGTTGGTGACCTGATCGGTCGCTCGATCAGAATTTATCGCAAAAACATCAAACTGTTCTTCCATGTTCTGCTGTGGCCGACAATTTTTCTAACCGCCTCAAAGGTTGCTTTCCACTGGGGCGTGACTAGTTTTTCTTTGCGCCTGGACCAAAAGGACTGGACCATGGTGATCATTTCAGGGATCGCCGCCGTATTGGGCATTCTTAGCCTGATCGGTGTCGCGCTTTTCCTGCAATTGAGACAACTTTCGTTCATCCGCCTCGTCACCGGTTTTGCAGATAACTATGCCGATGCGCAGGCATACATAATGAAGCGCAAGTGGAAAATCATCGGACTAGTCACTCTTGCGTACGTGGCGATTATCGTTTCTGTCACTTTCTGGAGCATCATTGTTTCAGTCTGCATGGCGTTCTTCAAAGCGAATACCGCGACCACCTATTTACTCTTCGCCGGTATGCTCTTTGGACTTCTGGGACTGGTAGCTTCAATCACGATCACATGCATTGCACTCTATTTTTCTTTTGCAGTCGGCGCCTGTGAAGATCTCTCTTTGGGTGGTTTGTTCAACCGTACTTTCGCATTGGTATTTCAAGATTTCTGGCGCTCAGGATATTTCTGCAGCCTGCTTTTCATAGCTTTAATGGTGATTAGTTATCCTCTATCACTGCCTTTGGTACTAGTGTCGATTTTCGAATTCATGCGTCAAGGCATGAGTCCAGATTTCCTAACCGATCCAGGAAAAATGCCTTTCTACTACACGCTCTTCAATCAAAGCTGGGAATCGATTGTAAGCATTATCACCTGGCCCATTTCCTTTATGGCAACCGGTCTTTTTTACTACGATCAACGGATGCGAAAAGAAGGAATTGATTTGATTAGACGCATTGAAGACATCAATAAGCCGGCTGGTTTAATCGCCGAAGACAGGATTTGAGGCTCAGCCGCAAGTCATGGAATTCAAAGATATTAGCGAAGCAATTGCCGACGTCGCCAGGGGCTACCACTACCACAAGCCGCCGGAATTCTTGGTTTACGTGCAAGAGATGCTCAGCCGAGTGCTTCGATTTGTGAAAGACCTTCTCGAGCAGCTGCACCTGTTTAATTCCGGGTTTTCCGACACTCGCATGGTCGGAAACATGATGCAAATATTGCTCTACGCAGCCGGCGGTCTGTGCGCGTTGATTATCATTTACTTGGTCTTCATGCGCATGACCAAGCTCACTCAAATGAGTAAACTAGCCCGCGCCGGGGCACTCGAAAGCGAAAGGTTACTTACATCAGAAGGCTGGCTCGAAGAAGCAAAATCTCTCGCCCAGAAAGAACACTACAAAGCCGCTTGCCGTGCAGTCTATCTTTCTTTTTTGCGTCATCTCGAAGAGCAAGAAGTAGCTCCATATGCACCGGCAAAAACAAACTACGAATACTGGTATCAACTGAGCAAACACCAGGAAGTTCAATCAATATTCAGGAAACTAGCGGATATCGTGGAACTTGTTTGGTTTGGAAACAAACAGGCAGCACGAGAAGATTTTGAAAGTTGCCTGCGTTTGATCGATGAAGCCAGAGCAAAAGTAAAGAAAGAACCGGCAGCACAAAACCTCGCCCTGAAGAGTAACGCAGCGGGGTCTGACAAAGTTTCATGACCCACACAGCAACCGAAAAGTCGAACCGTATTTGGTGGCAGTTATTTGCCTTGCTCGTGGTCAGCGGATTGGCCGTTTACTCGGGACTTGCGTTCGACGAACAAAAGGACAAGTTCTGGCCGGAGACTGAGATCCTCATCTCTGTGTTCAATAAAAAACCTAGCGGTCTTTCGGGGATGCACGAAATAGTCACGAAAACCGGCATAAAATCAATGACATGGCAATTGCCATATCGCAATCTAGCTGACGTCAAAGGAATGTTGGTAATCCTCCAGCCGACCGAGTCACTTTCAGAATTAGACGCCAAATTGATTCTTGATTGGGTCGAAAAAGGAAACGACCTCATTTATTTCGATCACTTTTCGTACAAGCTGACTCGCCGCCTGATCGATAAATTGAACATTGATACCAAGGATGGCACTGACATTGTGGACAAGGTGTTACCTCTAAACAACACAGCAGCTCCTGAATTCGCGCATGTTTCATCGCTTTTACTAAGTGCCGAACGACGCCTGAAAGGTGGTCAGGCTCTTCTTTCTGATTCGTCCGGCACTCTAATTGCTTTGGTGAAACACGGAAAGGGTCGAGTGCTCCTCGGTACAGTCCCAAGCATCTGCTCGAACCGCCGGCTCGCCAATCCTGAGTCCTGGTCGAACTTCCAATTTCTCGCTAACTGGTTTAGCACTGCCCACGGTGCGGTAATTTTTGACGAGCGTTGCCACGGGTTTTCCTCCGCGACAAATGTGTTCCACTATCTTCTAAGGGGACCTACGGGTCCTATCTTTTGGCAGCTAATGCTGATTTTGCTAATAGCAACAATTAGCTCAGCACAAAGATTTGGTGCCGTACGCCAAGTGTTTGTTACTCGAAAGATTTCCAATCTGGAATTTATTCACGGATTATCAAATGCTTTCCGACGCGCCCGCGCAAACACGGCTGTTCTGGAAATACTAGGGCAGTCCTTCAAACACCGTCTTTGCAAAACGCTTGGCATTTCGCCCCATGAATCATCCGAAAACATAGTCTCCGCGTGGCAGCAATCTAAGTTGGCACCAAAAGCGAACATGCAAGAATTGATTGAAAATTATGAGCGAGCATTAAGCAAGAAACATTTGAGCGACTCTGATTTGAGAACCTTAGTGGGCACCTGCGATAAGATAGCCAGAACTCTTGCCGATTCTACAGACGAAAAAACAAAGGCGGAATCTAATTCATGAGCGAAATCGGAACAGTTTTTAAGCGCTTGCAAGAGCGGCTTTCTTCAGTGATTGTTGGACAACAAATGGTAATCGATCAGCTTCTGGTCGCTTTGCTTGCTGAAGGACATGTTCTTCTGGAAGGCGTACCTGGCACAGCAAAGACGATGCTGGTCAAAACACTTGCATCGCTGATAGGTGCTGAGTTCGGGCGCGTTCAACTCACACCTGACATGCTACCATCCGACATACTCGGAACAAGCATCTACGACCTCAATACGAAAACATTCACGCTGAAAAAAGGTCCAATTTTTACGAGCCTTTTGCTCGCTGATGAAATCAACCGCACGCCTCCCAAGACTCAGTCAGCGCTGCTTGAAGCAATGGAAGAGCGTCAGGTGACCCTAGACGGCCGCACTCAAAAGCTGCCCGATCTTTTCATGGTGGTTGCCACCCAGAACCCCGTTGAATTCGAAGGCACCTATCCGCTGCCAGAGGCGCAGCTGGACCGCTTCATGATCAAAGTGATGATTGGCTATCCCGATGCCGATGCCGAGCGCCAAATGCTCATTAACTGGCAAGACGGATTTTATAGAAAGAAAACGCCGGCCCTTGAACCGTGTGTAAGCGTGGAAGAAATTCTGCAGGCTCGCCAGGAATTGGACAATGTAAAAGTAGAAGAATCGATTCTCAATTATTTGATGGAAATTGTGCAGAAGTCTCGCAACCTCTCGGACCTGCAATTAGGCGCGAGCCCCCGTGCCGCTCTAAGTTGGTTGGCTGCAGCAAAGTCGCATGCCGCAATCGAAGGCAAAGACTTCGTCACGCCAGACAACGTCAAATTCGTCGCTGAACCGGTCTTGCGACATCGGCTTATTCTCACGGCTGAAGCAGAGCTTGACGGCGTTACAGTCAGTCAAGTAATCGCTAACTTGCTAAGGCAAGTGCCCGTGCCAAGATGACGGCACATTGATATGAAATTCACTGCCAGCCGGCGACTTTATTTATTGCTTTGCGTAGGTGTCGCGATTTTCGCTGCAGCTTATTTCGTCGAAGGCGCGCACACACTCGGTCTGGTTTTCGATGCACTGATACTGGTGGCAGTGGCAGTGGATTTTCAATTGACGCCTAGACCAAGATTGATCACCGCCACCAGAGATAATCAAGAGCGCCTATCCATCGGCAGAATCAACGATGTCTTCCTCTATGTTCAAAACAAGAGCAGCCTCGACCTGAGAGTCCAGGTAAAAGATGACTGCCCGCTGAATCTCAATCCAAGCGTTGAAGTATTCGAATGCACTATTAAGAGCGGCGAACAAATAACTCTCAAGTACGAAGTAGTTCCACGCAGACGCGGTCTCTATAAATTCGGCGATATCCACGTTCGCTACTTGAGTTTCTTAGGACTTTTCTATCGCGAGTCAACGAGTAAAGCGGAAAAGGGTGCCAAGGTCTACAGTGACTTGAAAGCGCTCTACGATCTTTCAATCAAGCTAAGCCGAACAACGGAGCTCGGCGAACTGCACCAAAGGAAACGCGGACAAGGCACGGATTTTGCCAGCCTGCGCGAGTACACGGTAGGCGATGACAGCAAACTCATCGACTGGAAAGCCACCGCCCGCAGAGACAGGCCTGTCGTGAGAACATATGAAGTAGAACAAGAACAACGTCTCTTAATTCTTATCGACGCAGGAAGAATGATGCTTTCCGATCTCGAAGGTCTGACGCGCTTCGACCATGCCCTCAATGCCGGTCTATGCCTGGCGTTAACAGGACTCACTCACAACGACCAAGTTTCATTCGGCATCTTCGCCGACAAACCGCTCGCCTATTTACCGCCGCGGCGAGGCAAAGCGTACTTGAAAAAAATCCTTGAAGCCGTATTCGATGTTGAACCTAAAATGATCGAGCCTGACTATTTAGGGATGCTTTCGTACTTCGCTTCCATGCAGAAAGGCAGATGCCTTATGGTTTTGCTTACCGATTTAACTGATGCTGTCGGCTCTCAATCGATGCTCGCCGGTCTGGCCAGCCTCGCCGGCAGACATCTGCCGTTTTGCGTAACACTCAAGGACCGCCAAGTAACCGAGATGTCACATCAAGGCGTTCTTAAGGACGCACATGATAAAAGTGTTCCGGTCGACGAAATTTACCGGCGCGCAGTCGCGTGCGATTTGCTTTCGCAAAGAGAACTGGCGCTGAATGTTTTGCATAGACGCGGATGCCTCGTATTGGACTGCCCACCGCAAGAGCTTTCCGACAAGCTTGTCGACACCTATCTGGAAATCAAGACGCGCGGGCGCCTTTAGGCTTGTCGTTTTCAGTTTAGACAGCAGTGCTCGAACCAGTTCAGTCTGAAACCAGAAAAATCTAGACCAGATCGTTGTCGCACGCGTATTTGACAAGAGCAGTACGGCTCTTCAATTTGAGTTTCTTTCGGATGCGCGAAGCGTGCAGTTCTACGGTCGACTCGGTGAGGAATAAACGCTGAGCGATTTCTCTGTTGGCAAGACCTGATGCAATTAATTTCAGAACTTCCAACTCGCGGAAGGAAAGCGGCGGACCGCCAGTCTCAGCGCGACCTTTGTCTTCCAAACTTTCGGGTCGATTAGTCCTTGATGCCATTTCCAGAGTATTCGTCAACTGCTGAGTGAGGTTGCCCAGTAAGTTCATGTTGAACAATTGATCTTTCACTTGCATGAATGCCTGACTGTTCTCGAGAGCAATCGCAGCTTCTGCGGCAGCCACTTCAAGCATATCGAGCTCATTCGGCAACCATTTGCGCGCAGCACCACAGGAGATGGCAACTACCACGCCGTAAATATGCCCATGATGCGAAATCGGAGCGCCGGCAATGCTACTAAAACCATTGTCCAGGAACCATTCCAGCTCTTCATCGCTTATTTGCAGATTTGGTCTTTCAGCAACGATATCACCAACTGCCTTTACCCTGGTTTTGAAATGCGACGCTGTACGCGCAGGAAATTGCCCTGTTCGCCCGAGCCCAAGCGGCGAAACATCAGGCTCTGCATACTCGTGCGTGACAAGGGGCGCCGTCACGGATTCAGTTCTGACAATCATGCAGCGCGAGACACTTAAAGCGCGGCCTAAACTGTCGACGACCGATTGCATAATACTGTCTCGATCGAGCGATGAGTGAACACGACAGACAATCTGGCGCATCCATCTTTCCCATGTAAGTTGCTTGGAAAGACTGGCTTGACCAGCCTCCGCTTGTACAAAATCTTCTTGAGCCCCAGCTGTTTTAGAGCCCGATGCGATTTGTTTTTGTTGATAAACAATCACAGCCACATGCTGTCCATTCGACTGCGGATCATGAATCGGATAAGCAAGCAAAGAAACAGTCACGCCATCCGTCTTGCCGGCAGATACGGCCAAATCGCTGGCGCTCTTTGCAGAATCTTCGCTGGCAGCTCTGTTTATCGCCTCGACAACAAGCGCCTTAGGAGCAAGCAAATCGCTCAAACTGACATTTACGAGAGATGCGCTCGAGCCAGTCAGCAACAGTGCCGCACTCGCATTGGCGCTCAAGACCGCCAATGTTTCTCGATTGACGATCAGGCACGCAGATCCTGCTTCACTGAAAAAGACAGCTTCACGATTTAGACTTCTTAGAGCCTGGGAAACTTCAACAACCAGCGCGACCTGCTGCGCCAATCCCTCACAAGCCTCAATCATCTCGTCCGAGAAATATGCACTATCCGCACCCGGAGCGGCGTGCATAGTGAGACAACCAATCGGACCTTTCGGTCCGACTAAAGGGAATGCAATCACAGCACCGGTTTTGGCATCACCGACAAACTCGCCCAACTGCGATCCTTCGTGCGAGAGTATGTCCTGCAATGGCAGAGGACGCCCATCTCTTAGGAGTTTGGTGAACTCGGAACGCAAACCTAAATGGTAGCTCTTTCCCAAATACACAGATTTCTGCGACCGCGAATACTCCGCATTCACTGAAAGCGACGCGCCATCCTCTGAGAACAGCAGAACCGCACAGCGCTCCAGATTCAATCCTTGCCCAATCTCCTGCGCCGCCCGGCTAGTCAGTACAGACAGGTCTTCGGGCGCTCTCATAGAACCGCGCACAAGCTCAGTGACTTTGCTCAACAAAGCCCAAAGATCAGCCGGGCCGACTAATTTCTCTGATTTGGCAACTTTAGGTACGTTCAACTAATTTACCGATTACGGCGGGAGGGCGAACAAGGGTTTTAATCGATCTCTTAAGCCTAAGGGATATTCCAATTTTCCCCATAACATACGGTACTGTCCATATACGGGTTTTTCATAGTGAACTCCGAGCAACTATAAGCCGAACCTCTAATGTGGGCCGGGGTTTTTGCTGGGAACATACAGCCATGTGCAGCTGTCAGTAGCAAACAGGTGCGGGAGCCCAGAGCGCTTGCACCGCAAAGAGTCACCGCCAAACAGCAACCAGGCGCGAGAAAACGAGATTAGCGAAAGTTTATTTTTGCTAAAAACGTTCTCCCCACTTGGCTAGTCGCTCAAACGCCAATACAGCGGGCGTTACAGCACGTTTCAAAGCGCCCCCGAATTGGTATAGAATTAATGTAAGCTCATTTAATATAAAAGGGAAGCCTCAAATGACCTCGGCATCACAGTTCAGAAACCTGAAACGCCAATTTGGTAAACGCCTAGTCGAGTGCGCTCTCAAATGTCCGACCTTAGTCGCGGACATTGAACGTATTCGCCAGGAGGGCGTCAAGATTAGGCTGGTGGATGGACCTTGCCGGGCGTACTACGACCGCAAGAAGCGCACGATCTATATTGGCAGATGGTGTCCGCGCAACTACAAATTGATTAGCATTGCGCACGAGTTCGTCCATGCAGTCATTCGTCCGACTATCGACCCAGTTCCAGGTGTTACCGGCAGACAGGAATTCGTCACTCGCTGTCTCGAGGAAGAGACAGAGGCTATCGTTCACGAAATTAGCATCGTCAAAGAGCTGATTGAGGCCGGAGTAAAAATAGATCCAAAGGAGCTCGAGTGGTTGAAACGCTATAAACGTGGCGGACGCAAGGCAATCATGAAAGCCCTGCAGAAAACAATCACGTCTACCACGGGCGAAGACTATCCAGAGTATTACGGCAGCTGGTACGACGAAATCGTACCACCGGCGAAGCGACTGCCTTAGCACGCGTTCTAATCTAGTTGATTGCCAACCTGCTTACAGCAAGTAAGGCAGCGGCGAGTCTTTCTCTTCATCCACAGTGAAGGGCTCGGATGTCAGAGCGCACGGATTGGGGATCATATAGCGCAACTCCTCAGCGATAGCACGAGCCTGCGGCATGCCAGCATGCAAGTGGATCGTCTGAAAGTCGATTTTTACTCGTGAGCCGTCTGCAGCAGTCACTTCGCCGTAATTAATCAGCGAGCGTGCTTGATTCATGATTTCGTTGTGCGAACGCAACTGTGCGCGACTGTGAGTATGGGGCAAGAGATTGCCATTGCTGTCGTAAGCTCTGTCCAACCAGGCTTCCTGAGCTACTCTAATTCCCGCACGCTCGCCGGCAGCAAGCAGATTGCTTCCTGATGGTCCAATCAAAATCAGCCAACGGTCAAACTCAGCAAGCGCTTTGGCAACCACGGTTGCAATGCGAACATCATGCGACATCTGCCGATAAAGAAAACCATGGGGTCTGACTTGAGTCAGTTCAAAACCAAATGTACGAGCCATACCGGACAGAGCACCGATTTGATAAAGAACCGATGCACGAAGTTCGGAAGTGGACAAATGAATCTCTCGTCTGCCAAACCCTTGCAGATCGGGATAGCCGATATGTGCTCCCAGAGCCAGACCGTAATAACGGCATTCTTCCAGAGCCGCTTCCATGAGTGAAGGGTCGCCGGCATGTGCACCGCAAGCGATGTTTGCAGATGTGACAAAAGGAAGCACATCAGACTCGCCAGGCATGCGGTAGGGTCCAAAACCCTCACCCATGTTGGTATTGATGTCTACACCATGGCGCAAAAACAGTTTGGCTGTGGGAGGCTGTTGAGACTGACTGACCTGAGCGGGCGCTGATTCACGACTTCCCCGTGGTCTCTGTCTTCCGCGTCGCATAATCCTCCTTGCTGCCGAATTTCTCTCGGCAAAACCAATCCCAGCCCGATCAAAGGGGTGAGAACTGAGCATTTTAACAGGGAAACCCGCCAGTTCTCACTTTTGAGCTTGTCAGTCCGCAAATGTACTAAACATCAATTTGGAAAAACTAGGTTTTTTCCGGTTTGATGAGTGCAATTTAGTCTTACAATGTAATGAGCACTAAGTGCACCTGTGTGTTTTAGGGTATAGGTTTCTCGGATGCCGCTTTGTCTTCAAAGACCCGGCCCGAAAGCCAAACCTCACAATTTTCCATTTCGGTAGGGCTCAATGCCCGGTTCTCTCAGAACCTCCACTGTTAGTTAATCGAGAAATTTGTCTTTGAGACGATTACCAATTTCTATTCTGGGTGTTCTTTTCTGCCTTCTGGCTGGTCTCGACATGAGAGCCAATGCAGATAACCGGCTGATGATGGCAGGAGATGACCCCTACAATTTGCGAGTTCTGGCCTTCCAGTGTTACATCGAAGGGCAGACGGAATCAGCGTTGGAAACTTACCAGCGTGCAGTGAAGCGTGCTATCGAAGAATACGGCAACGATTCAACCATCGTTGCGGACATTTATTTCGAAATGGGCAGTCTCGCCTTTGACGCAGGCAAGGAAAACACTGCCGAATCTTGGCTCAATGAGTCACTGAAGCGTAATCCCAACTCTGAGATGGCGAGAATAAAACTTGCCGAAATCTATAGAGTTCGAGCAAAACACGATCAGGCTCTCTCCCAAATACAAACTTGCCTGAAGCGCAATCGCAATTCAATCGCTGCCAGACGAGCTCTTATTGTTTGGCTGCAAGAAAAAGGGTTTGTGGCTCTGGCGACCCAAGAATCTTATGTACTCAATCAAATAGCTGGTGGAATGGACAAGCGTATCGCTCCACAAACCATGGTGGCGTCTGCCATCAAGCCGCATGCGCCGGCTGCTCCACCAGTCAAAAAAGAAGAGCCGGCACCGACCAAACCGCCCGAGCCGAAGGCAGATGCCAAAGCGGAAGCGAAAGCACCGGAAAAACCGAAAGCTCCACCTTCTGTTGTTTCAGCATTGATGAAGCGCGTGATTGCACCGACTCCGCCACCAAAGAAAGAAACACCGAAGCCGGTTGTGAAACCGCCTGTCGTTGTTAAACAGCCGAAGAAGGAAGTAAAACCAGAAGCGAAGCCTGAGCCGAAGAAAGCAGAGCCAAAGAAAGAACAGCCGGCGCAAGAAGTTGCGAAGTCTCCAGCTAAGAAGATTGAGAAACCGGCACCGTCTGTGCTTCCTCCTCCGCCTGCGATGCCAACCCCGGTCGTTGCAACAACTCAGCCCAAACGCTCCAAGAATGGACTGGTGCCACCACCGCCTCCTATCGTTCCGTCATTCGGGATGTTTCCCCCGCCGCCACCCATGGGCTACAACCCTAATGCACCGATGTTGCAGACCCGCGCAGTCATAAAGAAAGAAAAGCCGAAAGCCGAACCTAAGCCGGAACCAAAAGAAGACAAAGCAGCACGCGATGCAAAAGACGCACCCAGCGTGGATGAAGAAGGCGAAGGCGATTTCCTCATTGACTGGGCTGGATCAAGCAAGAAGAAAAAGAAGTAAATTGGGCGCTCAGCGGCTATAACAACTCTTTATTCTACCGATTAGGATTTTACTGATTAGGCCCTCCGGACTCGCCGCCGTCAGGTGGCATGCCATCTGCTCTGCGTGGAGCACCCGGTGACATCATCGCAGCACGCGGACCACCAGGCTTTACATCGGGCAGACGTTTGCGTTGCTCCGGAGTCAGAACCCCGCGAATCGCAAGAAAATCGTCCAGCTTCATGTCTTCTGCCTGTTCGTGCAGTTTGCGCAATTCTTTGCCTTTCGCGCGAATTTGATCGTCCGATGCGGATGGATCAAACATCATGTCTCTGAGTTCTTGCCCGCCACTGAAAAGTTTTCGTCTTACTTCGCGAACACGAGTAGCTGTGCCCTTTCGCAATTGTTGAATCTTTGCTTTTTGTTCGTCGGTCAAGTTAAGAGCAGTGAGATCGAGTGCTTTTCTTCCACCAAATCCCCCACCTCTGCCGGCAAATCCTCGGCGTCCACCAAATTGTCCGTCCTGCATAAAGCCTTGACGGCCTTTTCGGAAACCACCACCAAATCCTTCTGCTTGCACATTCGGCCCGCGCGCAATCGGCTCTTGTGCAGCATCCATGCCCTCTTGTCCAAGAGCTTGTCCAGATAATTGCCCAGGTGATTGTGAGGATGCCTGGCCGCCTACTTGTCCTTGCATTTGACGAGCGCGCATTATCGCTTTGCGCATTCTGGCGCGGCGCGCCAACTCGTCGGATACATCGCCGGTACCGCTCTGGCTGTCAACCTCATTCAGCAAGGCGCGGACTCTGCGCTTGCCCTTATCTATTGCATCGGATGCTGACGAACCGGTAGATGCACCACCTTTAGTGTCAGAGGCAGAACCGGCTCCTTGAGCCGTGGCAAATGGTGCCGCAGCAAGAAAGCACAGCGTCAGCGCCAAACATCCAATAAGTGATTTGTTAGAGCTTGATCGCATAAAGGCCATCCTCATCTGTGCTTACTCCGATATCCGAACTGATGCCGTCGTCATCTTCATAAAGTGCCAATAGCTCTGATGAAGCGGCACGATTGCTTTGTATTGCTTGCGACGCAGGCACGACTGTTTTAGTGCTCTGCTGCGCGACAAGAGGTTCTGTGCTTTCACTATTTGGTGCGACAGCAGTTGTAGATTCGCCATGTGCAAGTCTTTCCGTTTCCTCGCTCAAATGCGCACCGGCAGTCTTATTTGCTGCAGGAGAATTGGTGTTTGATTGGGGCCGATGAGCTGCAATTCTTTCTTGCTGCTGCGTTTGCGCAAGATCTTCTTTCGAGTGTGTATCAACAGCGCTCTGAGCACTACTGCTTTCGCTGTCGTTTTGAACTGGCGAACCGGCACTCTTCACTGCCATCATTTTGGACTGTTCGTCAACATTCGAGTGTGCAACTTGCTGCGGATCGCCTTTTAGAACAATAGAACCGGCAATTGCAATCACAACTGCGGCCGCCGCTGTTGCAGATGCTACCAACCATTTACGCTTGCTGCGCAACGGCACAACATTGCTAGGCGGCTCGCTCTGAGCCGATGAGCTGCGGGAAAGAACCTCATCAAAATTGTCCGCCAGGTCAAACTTCATTTGCCTGCGCGGCAAACTCGAAAGCGAAACTTTCAGCGCCTCGATTTCTTTCACCTGCCTGGTGCAATCATCGCAAGCAGCAAGGTGCAGAACAACCTGCTCCTTCTCAGAGCCCTCCAGCTCATTGTCGACGAATGCATCAAGCATCGGTACAAATTTTTCACATTGGGAATTCTTACTAGACATAGAAATCACCTTGAAGCGGCTTGAACACCTTGATTGTCAAAATAGGGGGCAAGCAGTTCTCTCATTTTTAAGCGACCGTAGTGCAAACGTGAGCGTACGGTTCCGACGCTGGTGCCAACGATATCGGCTATTTCTTGATACTGGAAGCCTTCGATATCATGCAATACAACTACTGTTCGCTGATTCTCCGGCAACGCTAACAATGTCTTCTCAATGAAAAGTTGTTGCTCTTCAAGATCTACTCTCTGCGCCGGTGAAGGCAACGGATCGGCGATTTGAGAAAGACTGACAGCCGGATCCAGCGAATCTTCTTCATTCTGTGTAGATTGAGGATCGAAGGACACGACTTTCACCCCAGCTCGTCTTTGTTTTGTTCTCACGACATCGACACACAGGTTATGTGCGATCCGAAAGATCCATGAGGCAAAAGAAGCTTCTTTTCTAAACCCGGTAATTCCTTGATGCACTTTCAAGAAAGTATCTTGTGTAACTTCTTCGGCTTCATCCTGGTTTCCCAAGATACGCAAAGCCGCGTTGTAAACGCGATTTTGGTATCGGCGAACCAGAGACTTGAACTTTGTCGAGTCTCCAGTCTGTCTAAATTCTTCAACGATGGCCTCGTCGGTAAGGTCCACTGTTTTTCTCCTAGCCAGACTTCAGGGTCCGCTATTATTGAATACGTAAATTCATGCTTCGGAGTTCAATTTTTGAGCCTTTTATTAACAACAGTTAACCTTGGTCGGGCGATTGCCCTGACTCTCACCGTTTCCAGCTGCGCTCTATACTCGTGTCTGACAAGTATAGGCGCTCAAGCCGCCGATTCGCCTGCCGCGGTAACTGCAAAAAGCTCGGATACAGCGCAAACGACCAAGGCAGTAAAAGTAAAAGAAGACCTGCCGAACTTTCACCAGGTGCACCCTTATCTCTTCCGCAGCGGCGAACCTTCCAGAGAAGGATTGAAGAAGATAAAAGAGATGGGTATTACAACCATCTTCGACCTGCGCAATCCCGGCGAGATGTCGTACAGCGAAAAAGATGCAGCAAAAGAACTGGGCATCCGCTACATCAGTATGCCGATGAACTCCAAAGCACCGACCAGCAAACAAATTAAGCGCTTAGTTGAAGAAATCGACAAAGCGAAAGGCAATGCGGTGGAAGTAACTGAACCGGGCCAAGCCGACAAAATTGCGAAAGCAGAATCTGCTCAGCTGGAAAAAAACGCAAAGGTTGGAACTCCCAAGCAGGCAGTGCTAGTTCATTGCGCTCACGGTTCAGACCGCACAGGCTGCATGATCGGCATCTGGAGAGTGATGCGCGATGGATACGACTACGATACAGCCTACAAGGAAATGCGTAAGTACTGGTTCACTCCTAAGTTCACCAATCTATCTGGAGCTGTAAGAACAGCGGCAGGTCAAAAGGCACAGTAGCTTTTTACCGCTTAGCGTACTTTCTCATTTGAATTCGTCGGCACAATCATTGGCACATTTCTGGCGCCACCTGCAGAACCCGGTCCAACAGGGCGATTCATCGGTGTGATCATGGGCACCGATGGCTGACCTCGACCCGGTTGATTCCACGGCGATATAGTCGGCACAGACTTGCCGGCTGGAGTCGGAGTGACAGATGGTACGCGCGGCATCCACGGATTTACGCCGGGATTGACCGGCGGCGCAGGCTGTACTTGCTGCACCGGCTCTTCTTTTGCCGGTGTGACTGTTGGCAAATTCATGCTTGCCTTAACCGAAGCCAATTTTTCTTGAGCGACTTTAGACCAGGGGTAGAAGCGCAGAATTTCTTTTAGCGTTGCCACCACCCGCGGTAGGTCCTGGAAATTTTCACTTAGCTTCACCTGATACCAGAGTGCGGACCAGTTGGAGGGTTCAAGGAAAAGAGCCTTTTCGACATAGCGTTGCATCTCAGGGAAAAGCTTGGCGCGATAGAGGTGCACTGCACAATCAACGTTGACGTTCGCATCCTGCGGAGCCAGCACCATCGCCCTATCGATTGCTTGCTTGGCGATCGCCTTCTGTCCATTGTCGCTGTAGAGAAGACTCCAATCCGCAAGAATTCGTCCTTCAACATCACGAGCAGCGACTTTCTTCGCCAATTCCTGTGCACGCACAAAATACTGATACGCCGCCTTAGCATGTTCAGGACGGTTCAAATCTTTCGCCATAATACGGCGCAAATTGCCGAGCCGTCCCAGAAGACGCGCTTGCATTTTGATGTCCCGCGCACCATCGGCCAGGAGTAAGGCTTTCTGGTAATACACTTCTGCTTGACGGTAATCTCGCCGCGCCACCAGCATGTTGTCTCCACGCGACAGCGCATCATCCATGTCGTTCCTCAGCTTGTACACTGGGTTTTGCTGCAAGAGCAATCGCTGGAATCGATAGTCTACCGTGACAATGAAATTTTCCCAGAACGGATTTCCTAAAATGCCGAAATTAGAATCCTGGAAAAACCCTGCTCGCTCCTTGCCTTCGGGCGTCGGCTTCTTCGGAGATAGACGCTTCTCTTGCTGAATCGGATAAGTAAATGGAACACCCCGTCGGGTCAGTCCACCCAAACCAACACTGTCGATAACCACGCGTCCAAGCTGTACCGGCCTGCCATCAAGACCAGTCGCCTCGGTGACATGCCGCACCGCCGCAGGATCCCCTTGCACATGCCGTTGAGCAACACCCGTAGGTAGGTGATTGAAAGCAGCACCCGTATCAACCAGCAAAAGCTGCTCGTCGCGCCCGTTCAGCGAGACTTTGATATAAGGCAACTGACGCACTATAAATGGAACGTTGGCCGCTTTAATCGGTCGCACCGCTGTTTCCATATCTTCAAAAACAAGATTGGGCTTACTGTAGTCGATTGTGACCAAGAACTGGCTAATTATGTTTGTACCGATAATGCCAGCAATCTGCCGCCCCATCTGCCTCGACTGCGCACTCATATCGAGCACGCGTACAGGCACGTCGTTCAAAACAAGAGGGCCAATCTCAAAACGTTTAAGTTCAGAGCGATTTGCTTGCACAATTCCGCTGTAGCCCGCAATGTCGAATTTGTCCTGTTTTGCCAGGAAGTTTTGAGCAGCAATTCGACGGTCGATAATCGTGTCGGAAGCGCCGGTGTCAAAAAGAAAATCGACATCTTCACTATTGTTGAGTCGGCACTTCACCACAATCTCATTGTCGGCATACTCGAAAGGAACGGTAAGACTGCGCGACAGGCGAAATCGTCCAGTTTGCTTAGGTCTGTCAAAGAGCGAATCTTCAACCGGCTGTCCTACCGAGGCGCTGGTAAGAAGCAATTCCGACTCTCTCACTTGATCCTTAAACTGAATCTGTTTAAAGGGAAACAGGGTGCCGCCTGTCGGCCGATACTGAGAATACTCAATTGTGTAATGAACGCTCTTGTCGCCGGCACCAGCAATATCATAAGCAAGAGCAATAACAAGAAAGTTCTTCTCGTCTACATAGAACGTAGTGGGGGTACGCCCCTTCGCCACAAGCGCCAGAGTATAGACCGGCAGTTGCTTATATAAAGTACGCCCCACCAATTTCAATTCAGTGTCAGGTTCTTGCCAGTAAGTCAGAAGGCCGGGATGACGACAAACCTTTTCCGTAAGAGCATCCAATTCATCGCCTGATAGAGCAGAAGCCTCTTTTCCAACTAGACGCCAACCGTTATGCCCATCAAATCCAAAAACTTCGGAGGGTTGAATCGATTTGGTTTCTGGCTTGGTTTCCGGTCTGACTTCTGCCTGTTTGGTCGCTGCCTGAGAACCGCCAGAAGCTGCACCGGCAGCAGAATCTGCAGCTTTACTTTCTTCACCACCCTTGTCAGATTCAGGCGCCGCCTTTTGAGATGTATCCGCAGAAGTTTCAGGTGGCTTTTCCGGCAAACGCTCCAGATCAATTCGCCACTTGCCGTTCTTTCTGGCACATCTGTAGCCGAGCTCCGTGCGCTTTCCGGCGACCGTTGAAATCTGTTTTCCATTGACCACAGAGAGATAATCAATTTGTTCGAGCGCTTCCTTGCCACCATAGGCAGTGAAGGTTTTATCGACAATTTCCGATACTGTCAGTTCGGTAGCTTCCTCTTCTTGAGCCCGTGCACCGGCAAAAGGAAGCACCAACGGCAAAAGAGTCGCAAGCGTAAGAATGAGAGCAGTGGCGACAGACCGAAATGGTCTTACTCCGCAAACTGTTTTTCGAGTAACTGATTTCTGTGCCAAAAGAGTTTACTGTCTAGCGAGCAGCAGCAGTCTTGAGACTGTCTGCAGACTTGAAATCGAAAGGAGTGCACTTGCCTGTTTGCGGTAACTCGAGATCGGGCAGACTCTTAGCCAGTTTGTGAACGGCCAACAACTGTTCGATCAATGCGCTTACATGAGAAAGCGGAACTTGGTTAGGTCCATCGCTTTTTGCTTCATCAGGATTGGGGTGGCATTCCATGAAAACACCATCGCAGCCCGCAGCGACTGCAGCTCGAGCCAGCGTCGGAACATACTGGCGCTGACCACTTGAAACCGTACCGCCGCCTCCGGGAAGTTGAACGCTGTGCGTTGCGTCAAACACAACCGGCACGCCAAATGACTGCATAATCGGAATTGAGCGCATATCGACAACCAGATTATTGTAACCAAATGTGGTACCACGCTCAGTAAGAACAACATTCTTATTGCCGCATTCGAATACTTTGGTCACGACATTTTGCATGTCGTTAGGTGCAACAAACTGACCTTTTTTGACGTTTACGCACTTGCCGGTTTCAGCGGCCGCGATAAGTAAATCGGTTTGACGGCAAAGAAAAGCAGGAATTTGCAAAACGTCTAGAACCTTTCCGGCTTCCTTGCATTGCGAAGATTCATGTATATCACTTAGTACGGGCAGACCAAGTTTTGCCTTGACGTCGGCCAGCATCGCCAGCCCTTCTGTCAGTCCAGGACCGCGAAATGAATGGATGGACGTGCGGTTGGCTTTATCGAACGAAGCTTTGAAAACGAGGCGAAAGCCCAACTTCTGCGACAGCTCCTTCAGATAAGATGCCGTGTTGTATATAGTCTCAAAATTTTCGATGACACAAGGTCCGGCAATTATTACCAGGTCTTTGCCGCCACCCAGCTCGATATCTGCGATTTTTACCGACACACTCAATCCGCCTGAAATTTGGAACGCACCGGCTCATTCTACCAAGTGCGGTAATGAAGGCAGTCTATCCGAAAGGGTTTGAATCGGGAGTTTGATTTAAGATAGGCGTAATTTTTTCATGGCAAAAATCTGTTTGCATTCGGAGCAAAACAGGGCGGGCCAGGGCTTTGCCAGATCCGGACAAAAGGGAAAAAGGATGTTCAAACTGTCGCAGCGCGAAGGTAAGAAGGGTATAACCCTGGACCTCAAAGTTTCTCCCGGAGCCAAGAAGGACGAATTCGCAGGTGTTCACGACAACCGAATCAGAGTAAAAATTGCCGCTAAAGCGGTTGACGGCGCAGCAAATGCAGCCTTGCTCAAATTCATCTCGGCTAGCTTCGCAGTACCACTGGCTAATGTGCACATTTTGTCAGGGAAAAGTGGCCGATTGAAGACTGTTTTTGTCGCAAGCACAGCCACTGGCGCCGTAGAACAAGACAAAGACCAGAAACATCTAGCCGCCATTGCCGAGAAATTGGCGCGAACTGATAGAGACTAACGAGGTCCCATGTGCTTGACCAGCTTGTAGACAGTGTGCCCGGCGCGCTGAGAAATTGGCATAACGAGCCCGGTATTGAGCGCTTCAGCAAGCTGCGGTCTGAGCTGGCGAATCTTTTTAAGTTGCCGAGTGCCACCCGCCATTTCAGGAAGGGTCATGCCCAGCGGATTTTTCTCCAGGAGCTTGACGACCTTATTGTCTTCCTTCTTTTCGGTGCCGGCCACTGGCTTCGGCTTTGGGGCCAAAACGCGGCGCGGCGCTTTAGGAGTTGCGTCTTCTGTAGGTGGCGGACTCGGATTTTCTTCTTCTGACATCAAGATATCCCTATTCTCTTTTGACAGGTCTCTTTCAACGCCGCATGACCTTGCGGAGGAGCGGCTCTTTAGCCGGTTGTGAACTACCGGAAACAACAGCGCACCCGCTTGAGCACTTCAATACAAGGATACCTCTTCTTTTCAAGAATAGTTACGGATTACCTGATTCTTGATGACACGTTGACTCTCTTATTGATATATTTCGGCCTGTTCCTATATTGCAACAGCTTGCCTGTCCCTGTGTTGCAACTCGTTTGCTATTGGATGTCTGAGGCGGGCTCCCGCCATGGCGAGTCTCAGAACTAAAGGACTTAAGAGGTATATTCGCGTGAGTGTCGGTTCATTTGTCTTCATGTTGCATAGCCATCTTCCGTATTACAGGAAAGCAGGAATGTGGCCCTTCGGTGAAGAAAGTGTGTACGAGTGCATCGCGGAGAGCTACATTCCGCTGCTCAACGCGATTGGCGACCTTGCTGACGAAGGCATACAAGCCAAACTGACAATTGGAATCACGCCTGTTCTGGCAGAACAGCTTTCAGACGAACACTTCAAAGCCGGCTTCGACAAATTCATAGCCGACAAAATCGAAGCTGCACAAAAGGACGAAAAACTTTACAGCGTCCGCGGCGAAAATTCGAATCCAAACAAACTGCTGTTGGCGCGATTTTACGTCAACCTCTTCAACCACATCCAAAGAGATTGGCGCGAGCGCTGGCAAAGAGATCTGATCGGAGCTTTCAAGCGCTTTCAAGATGCCGGCTGCATCGAGGTGGCAACCTCGGCCGCCACTCACTGTTTCTCTCCCTTGCTGGAAACTGACTCGGCAATTTTTGCGCAGTACAAGACCGGCGTCGAAACTTATAAACGCCACTTTGGTCGCGACCCGAAAGGCTTCTGGCTGCCAGAATGCGCCTACAGACCAGCATCAGGAAAACGCCCACCACTGGAAAAGTGGCTCCATGAGCTGGGTCTCCAGTACTTTTTCACCGAGTCTTTTGTAATCAAGGGCGGACAGAGCGCTGAGATGCGCAGAGTAATCGGACCTTACGGATCAATCGAATACATTCCGGCGGCGCCAAGACCAGAAACAGGTCTAGACACATTCGAAGCTTTCTGGCTTAAGGAATATCCGGTCGCCGTCATGGGCAGACACGAAGAAGCCGGCTATCTTGTCTGGTCCGCCGATCAAGGTTATCCGGGCGACGGCAATTATCGTGAGTTCCATAAGAAAGACGACAACTCCGGCTTGCATTACTGGAAGCTCACTTCTAAGTCTACAGATCTCGGCGCAAAGCAGCTCTACAACCCGGAAGCTGCGATGACCAGATTGAATGAAAATTCCGATCACTATGTCGGCTTCTTGCAACAGTGCCTGACGGATCACTTGAAGAGAACCGGTGAGCCTGGTTTGGTAATGGCCAGTTTTGACACCGAACTATTCGGACACTGGTGGTTTGAAGGCGTTACCTGGATCAAAGAAGTGATCAAGAAACTTCGCCAGTACACAGCAGTCACCATGCGCACAGCTTCAGAATATTTGGAAGCTCAACAACCGACCAAGGCAATAGAATTACCAGAATCATCTTGGGGTTCTGGCGGACACTGGCAAGTTTGGTTGAATAACGAAACTGAATGGATGTGGCCCATCATTTCGGAATGCGAGCACACAACAGAGACGTTGTGCCAGATGTTTGAGAACACCTCCGACGATTCGGCTCGCCGCGCAATCAAACAACTCTGCCGCGAGAATCTGCTCATTCAATCCAGTGACTGGCCGTTCCTTGTCACGACAGGTCAAGCCAAAGTCTATGCTAAAGAACGCTTTGAAGGGCACTACGAGCGCTTCAAAGATTTAGCCAAAATGCTCAGAGAAAACAACTTCGACAACAATCGCCTCTCCGAAATCGAGTCGATCGACAATCTGTTCCCAGATGTTTCTCCCAGCTGGTTCTTGTCGCAGCAAGTGTCGACACCGGCATAGCAAGTGCATTAAGACATCGGACCAAGTTATCGTCCGCAAGCGCTTTAGAGAAACGACTACCTGTTGCCAGGAAAAGAGAGAAACCAATTCGATGACTCGAACAAAAATTATCGCGACAATTGGTCCGGCATGCCGCTCCAAGGAGATGTTGGAAGAATTGATCCGATCGGGCATGGATGTTGCACGCATCAACTGCTCCCATGCATCGCATGAAGACATCGAAGGCGTGATCCACGATCTAAGGGCCATCGCCAAACAGCTCGATACCTCAGTAGGAATTCTTCTCGACTTATCCGGACCAAAGATAAGAACCGGCAGAATTGCCGGCGGCAAAGGTGTCCAACTGAAGGTGGGGCAAAAATTCACACTCACGAGCCGCAAAGTTGAAGGCTCGAGCGAAATTGTCACCGCCAACTATCCTCGCCTCTCAAAAGAAGTGAAAGCAGGCGATACGATCCTTTTGGACGATGGCATCATCGAACTGCGCGTCAAAAAATCCACCGAAACTGATGCTGAGTGCGAAGTTCTCACCGCAGCACACTTGAAAGATCATCAAGGCATCAACATTCCTGGCGTGCGCCTTTCCATTCCTGCACTTACCGAAAAAGACAGGACCGATTTAGTTGTCGGCTTGAAGAATGAAGTCGATTTCGTCGCGCTCTCATTCGTTCGCGATGCCAAAGATATTGTCGACTTGAGAGAAGCAATCGGCGACCATTGGCCGCCTCCGATGATCATTGCCAAACTGGAAAAACCGGAAGCAATCGATCAGCTTGAAGCCATCCTTGATGCCGCAGATGGTGTCATGGTGGCACGCGGCGACTTGGGTGTAGAACTCCCACCCGAGAAAGTTCCACCCATCCAAAAGATGATCATCAAACGCGCCAATCAAAAGGCGAAGCCTGTAATCACAGCAACGCAAATGCTTGATTCGATGGCTAACAATCCTCGCCCAACCAGAGCGGAAGCCTCTGACGTAGCCAATGCGATTTTCGATGGCACGGACGCTGTCATGCTTTCGGAAGAGACGGCGATGGGCAGCTATCCACTTGAAGCAGTGCGGATGATGGACAGAATCGCCTATCAGGCCGAAGCAACAATGAGTTCCAGAATTGTAGAACACCCACTACATACCGCATCACAAGCGGTGGCACACGCAGCTGTTGCCATGGCTCTGGACATGGACGCAAGAGTAGTTGCAACATTCACAAAGACCGGCTCCACTGCTCGATTAGTGTCACAATTCCGCCCACCAGTTTCAATCATCGCTCTTACCCAGCATGAATACGTTTACAGGCAACTGTCACTTCTCTGGGGCACCACGCCTCTGATGCTTACAGAAGTCAGCGATTCCGAATCCACATTGGCGCTTGTCGAAGAAACGCTGTTGAAGCGGGGCTTGGTCTCTCCGAAAGACAATATAATCATCACCGGCGGTCTACCGATCGCTGCGCGCGGAGCTGCTAATTTCGTCAAACTCTCGACTATCAATCCGAAGAAGCAAACACGCAACTTCGAATTCAAAGGCATCTAAGACCTTCGCAATCAGTTCGGCAATGAAGGAACTTAAACCTAGCGCCTTGGCTCGCTCCGGCGGCCCAGCTGCTTGTTTATAGTCGCGATAGCTGCTTGAAATTGCAGATCTGTTGAAGTTTCCGGTTCGGCGAACTTGCCGTTTTCCACAACCTGATTGGGCTTCACGCCAATGCGATTTTTATTGGCGTCGCCTATCCAATCTCCATTAGGCGTATAGAAACGGAAATTAGTGACTTGCAAACGACTGCCTGCAGGCTGTTTATAGAAAACTGTCTGACCAATGCCTTTGCCGTAGGTTTGCGTCCCTACTAAAGTTGCCTCGTTGGTTTGTTGCAGTGCAGCAGCAAAAATTTCAGCGGCAGACGCCGTATCGTTATTGACTAAGACAACGGTAGGCTTATCAACGATGTCCGGCAGTCGAAGATCGCGAATTTCGCTCACTTTTCCGTCGGGCATGATGGTCCGAGTCACAAGCTCATACTTGTCGAGCGTGTAATCAGTATTGTCGTATGTGGCTGGTCCTGCGGGGCTGTCATCTTCGTGGCGCATCTTTTGCGTCAGCAAGGTCCCCTCACCGACAACCATAGAGGCAGATTGCAGCGCCTGGAGAACGGAGCCGCCCAAATTTCCGCGCACATCGAAAACAAATCCGTCTACATAAGGATGGCGCTTTATTGCATTTTGAAGTTCGTAAGATTCGTCATCCTGCATGAAATCACGCACGCGGATGTAAGCGATATTTGTTCCAGGAATCACTCTGTCTACCACCGCAGGCACATCGACAGTAGTTTGCGGCAGACTTAGCTCTAGTTTCTCCCCATTACGCAAGACCGTAATTTGGTGCGTTTTTTGAGACTGGATGAGCGCAAACGCTTCTTGCGGAGTTTTGGTTTTCAAATCGACGCCATCAACGGCACTAATATAATCGCCCCGCTGCATACCTTTTTGAGCTGCCGAGCTTCCAGGAATTACTTCAATGACTTTGAGCGAACCGAACTCTTTTGCTTTTTCGGGGTCAACCGGCACAACCTCAATACCGATTCCCTTGCTCGAGCCTTTGAGAAGATTGTCGAATTGCCTTACTTGAGCGGGATTCAGGACGCGAGAAAAATGATCGTCCGTCTTGCCTAATTCTTGATTGACGAAGCGAAATGCGTCTTCAGGCGTCTTGATTTGACAGTTGTATTTGTTCTTCAGTGACGCCAAATCGCCCAAGGGCGTGGGATCGTAAATATTGCGCCAGGCTTTATCAATCAAGGTGTTGTACTCGGTGGAAACAGGGCAAGACGCAGTGCCATCTTTGACACCGTCTTTCGCACCGTCTTTCGCAACATTCTTTGTTCCGCCTCGGCTTCCTTGATCTTCGGCCTTTGCCAATGACTCCGCGACCGCAGTTGCTGCATTGCCGACTTCGGACCGTACCTCGACGACTTGAGCGCCGCCGTCGACGGTTTGTCTTTCCGATGCAACACCGGCGACACTCTCCTTCTGAAGGCGTGCGTGCTGGCTGCGTTCTTCCAGAGAAGGCAGCAGATTGGATGCTTCACCGTCGGCGGTCGCTGCCGTCGATTGAGCATCGTCACTTTGCTTTAGATCAGGGGAGTCTGTACTGCGCATTTAACCAAAACTACGCGAGAGCGCGTTTTCGAAAAAAAACATGTGAAGTGTACAGATATTAGATCTGCGCAGAGGGAGTGACTAGCGTGTAATTACGCTTAAAGCGCCTCTATCCAGCCCGTTTGACCAGGTAACCGCACACCGGGTCGTTTTGCAGCATATACTTTTCGCGCGTTACCTTAACCCCCAGCAAAGTCTCCATCAGCTGGGGCTCAAGAGCGCAAAGCTGGCGATATTTATGAGCCAGGTCGTGAAGCGCACAGTGGCGCTGAAAAATGAAGAAATTGCCATCCGGCAACTTCTCCCATTCGGTCATATAACCGTCTTCCGAGAAGATCTTCGTCACTTCGACCACTCGATCTTCGAGCGACTTGCCCTCCACGCGGGAAAGCAAGCGTGCGGCGCGCTTTTCATTGCGGCGCTCCAAAAGCTTCATAACCCCCTTGTGCCCGGACTCTTCAAAAACCATGTCGAGAAGCTCGACGGCTAGGGTCTGCATCCCTGACGGGAATAAGGATTCGGCCTTTTGAGACAAGCTGTACTTATAAGTCGGCCGCCCGCGAGACTGTTTGACCATGCGCGAGAGCACCAGACCTTCTTGCATTAGCCCGGAGATATGGCGCCTCACGGCCATGGACGTAATATTCAGCACGTCACAAAGTTCCCCGATGGTCATCTCGCCGTGGCGCTTCAAGTAAAGAAGCACGGCTTGTTGAGTTGTCTCTGGAGTTCCGGATAGTGGCTGAGTAATCATTTCTATAGTTCTATCGGTCTATTGGTTAAATGGTCAAATCGTTATCTGGTCGAAGTTTAAGCGTAACTAGTGTAACCGTGTCGCAACAATGCCTTTTCGCGATTTCTTCTATCCCGGTACCCCAAATATCCGGCTCGGTTATCAGTCAGGTCGGTCCCAAAGCGCCATTTGAGCTTACAAAAACTATCCTTAAGGACGAGCGGGACTTGGTAGATTTTTGATACTATTATATCTATAAAAGCCAACCAGCCGAAACTTTGATATGTTTAAGGTGCCTTCTCAAGGAGCTCCTTATTTAAAAAGGATAGGATATATATCCCATTTAAAGGGCCGGCAGAGCTTAAGGCTCGAGACAGAAACCACAAAGGACCGAGAAACAAGATGGCAGCACAAGAACCACTTCTGAAGATTGAAGACCTGTGGGTCTCAGTAGAGGGCAAGGACATTCTTAAGGGTGTCAATCTCACCATCAACCCTGGTGAAGTGCACGCCATCATGGGTCGTAACGGCTCGGGTAAATCGACTCTGTCTTACACGCTGATGGGGCACCCTCGCTATCACATCAATCGCGGCTCGATTCTCTTCAAAGGTGAAGAGATCGGTGATTTGCCGCCGGACGAAAGAGCGAAAAAGGGCTTGTCTCTGGCGTTTCAATATCCCGTCGCCATTCCCGGCGTTTCAGTTTCAAACTTCCTGCGCGCTTCAGTTAAAGCGGTGCGGGGCAAAGAAATTCCTGTCAAAGAGTTTCGTCAGGAGCTGAAAGCTCAAATGGCGCTTCTGGAAGTGAAGGATGAATTTCTTTCGCGTTATATCAATGACGGTTTCTCGGGTGGTGAGAAAAAACGTCTGGAAATTTTGCAGATGACTCTTCTCAAGCCGGCTCTGGCTGTGCTTGACGAAACCGACTCCGGTCTCGACATCGACGCTCTCAAAGTTGTGTCAAATGGCATCAACACGCTGGCGACAAAAGAAACCGCAGTGCTTCTAATCACTCACTATCAGCGCATTCTCAACTATGTAAAACCGGACTTCGTCCACGTTTTCCAGAGCGGACAGATTGTCAAAACCGGCGGAAGCGAGCTTTCCGAAGAGCTCGAAGAACGCGGATACGACTGGGTCACACAAGAACTTACACCCTCGGGCGTAGCTTAGCCTGAAGGAGGCAACCATGGCAGCCGAACTTAGACAACCACAAGAAACCACAGACCAGTTTGGAGACATCCGCTCCATTGCGTCTGACTACAAATACGGTTTCAAGGATAAAGAAGACTACGTTTTCAAATCCGGTCGCGGACTGACAGAAGAGATTGTCCGCAGTATCTCAGCGATGAAAAACGAGCCGGAGTGGATGCTCAAGTTCCGCCTGCGCGCGCTTGATATTTTCCGCAAGAAGCCGATGCCGACCTGGGGCAACTGCAAGCTGCTCGGAGACATCGATTTCGACAATATCTTCTATTACATCAAGCCCTCCGAAAAGGGGGAAAAGAATTGGGACGAGGTACCGGAAGGCATCAAGCAAACCTTCGATCGCCTTGGTATTCCCGAAGCCGAGCGCAAATTCCTCGCCGGAGTCACCGCTCAGTACGAGTCGGAAGTTGTTTATCACTCCATTCGTGAAGACCTTGAAAAACAAGGCGTAATCTTCCTCGACATGGATTCAGGTTTGCGCGAGCACGAAGATATCGTGCGCGAACACTTCGCTACGGTTATTCCATCTGCAGACAACAAGTTCTCAGCATTGAACTCGGCAGTCTGGTCCGGCGGCAGCTTCATCTGGGTGCCATCCGGCGTCAAAGTGGAAATCCCGCTGCAAGCGTATTTCCGCATTAACGCAGAAAACATGGGTCAATTCGAGCGCACGCTTATCATCGCCGAGCCAGGCAGCTACGTGCACTACATCGAAGGTTGCACGGCTCCTGTCTATTCGACAGACTCGCTGCACTCTGCAGTAGTTGAGTTGATCGCGAAGAAAGGCGCTCACATTCGCTACACGACAATCCAAAACTGGTCGAAGAACGTATACAACCTTGTCACCAAACGCGCAGTCGCTCACGAAGACGCGAAGGTCGAATGGATCGATGGCAACCTCGGTTCCAAGCTGACTATGAAGTATCCGGCTATTTACCTGGTCGGACAGCGCGCGCACGGCGAAGTGCTCTCAGTTGCTCTTTCCGGCAGCGAGCAGCACCAAGACGCTGGTGCCAAAATAATCCATGCCGCACCGAACACCACCTCCACCATCGTCTCGAAGTCCATCTCGAAAGACGGCGGCCGCGCCTCGTATCGCGGATTGATCAAGGTGTATCCGGAAGCGAAAAACTCCAAGTCCTCAGTACGTTGCGATGCGCTCCTTCTCGATGAAGCTTCGCGCTCGGACACTTATCCGACTATGGAAGTGGACGAGAAAGAAGTAACCATCGAGCACGAAGCGACCGTTTCCAAAGTCGGAGAAGAGCAGCTTTTCTATTTGATGAGCCGCGGTCTGACTGAAGCGGAAGCTAAAGCGATGATCGTTAATGGTTTCTTCGAGCCCTTCACCAAGGAGCTTCCACTGGAATACGCTGTTGAGCTGAACAGGCTCATCCAGCTCGAGATGGAAGGTTCCGTAGGTTAACTATGGCTATCGAAGACTGAGGCGAGCCATGCTTAAACATGGCCGAGACGGACGCGAATACGCGTGACAACTGGGTTTAGAGAGACATTGGGTGAGATGGTGAAAACGATAGCAAAAGAGCGGGTAGACGAAATAACCAAACAGACTGCGGAACCAGCATGGTTGAAAGATAGTCGTTTGAAGGCTTTCGAGTCTTATTTGAAGATCCCGACTCCGTGCAATCGTGACGAGAACTGGCGTCGTACCGAAGTAGACGCGCTTGACTTGAGCACTCTCAATGTAGTCGTCAGCGACAGCAAAGAAAAGAGCGCTGCAAAAGAGCCCGCGGTTATAACTGAAGCACTTTCGCACCTCGGCAAAAACTTGCCTTACATTTACACGACTCCTCAGAGTGTTGAAATCGGCAATGCCGACAGCGCGCTGCTTTCCAAAGGAGTGATTTTTTGCTCGTTGAAAACAGCTCTGGCTCAACATGCCGATCTTCTGAGCAAATACCTGGCGCCGGAGAATTTGCCGACACCGGATTTTGCGCAAAACGACAAGTTTTATTTGATGAACCAGTCGCTTTTCAATTGCGGTGCATTTCTCTATGTTCCGAAGAACGTTATTCTTGAAAGTCCTGTATTGAATGTACTGTCTAGTGGCGCTGAAACATCCATCGCCCTTTTCCCGCGCGTGATCATCATCGTCGAACAAGGCGCTAAAGCCGAGTTCGTCAACATCTGCACCGCCGACAAAACGACAGCTGTCAATGCGCAGGAATCACTTTCGCTGGTCAATTCGTCAATCGAGACTTATGTCGGAGCAAACGGCAGCCTCTCTTACCTTGATGTTTCAGACTTCTCGTCAAATACTTTCGCTGTTTCACGTGTATACAACGAAGTAAGAAAAGACGGCTCACTTCATGCATCGACCGTTGCTTTGGGCGGCTGGCAAATCAAATCGGATATCCAGACCAATTTGAAAGAGCCTGGCTCCAAAAGCGACATCCGAGGAGTTGTTTTGGGTGCCGGCAGCGAGCGTTATTCGTTCAATACCATTCAGGATCACATTTCGCCTGACACCACATCGACAATCAATTTCCGCGTCGCCCTCAAAGAGAGCTCTTCATCAGCTTATTTGGGAACGATCAGAGTCAGCAAAGAAGCGCAGCGCACAGACTCCTATCAAAGCAACAAGAACTTACTGCTCGGCTCTAATGCGCATGCAGATTCGATTCCAAAGTTGGAAATTCTCGCAGACGACGTAAAATGCGCGCACGGCGCAACTGTCGGACCAGCCGATAAAGAGCAGATTTTCTATCTAATGAGCCGCGGTTTGAGTTTACTCGAAGCCGAAGAACTCATCGTTACCGGCTTCTTCCGCCAAGTTGTTCAATCTTGTCCGGTCGATGGTGCAGGCGATTGGATAAACGCCCTCGTTGCAGACAAGATTCACAGCTAACTTTCAGGAGCAAGTTTCAGATGTCCGTTGAATTCGTAAAAGTGGCAAACAAAGCGGATATACCGCAAGGTGCCTCCCGCGTATTTACCGCTTTTGAAACGGAATTGGCCATATGCAATGTAGACGGAGAGTTTTACGCCATTGCTGATTTGTGTACCCACGACGGCGGTCCACTAGGCGAAGGCGAACTTGTTGACAATCAAATAGAGTGTCCTCGCCACGGTGCGCGCTTTGACGTGATTACAGGCAAAGCGTTGTGTTTGCCGGCGGTTTTGCCGGTGCCGACTTACAAAGTCGAATTGCGTGGGGAAGAAATTTGGGTAGCGGCACAAGCCACTGCCTTTGGTGCGAGGTAACGACGATGAGTAAATTGAACGTAGAAAAAATCCGCAAAGACTTTCCGATTTTGAGCCGCAAAATCGATGGAAAGCAGCTTGTATACCTAGATAACGCTGCGACATCTCAAAAACCGAAAGTTGTCATCGACGCGCTTACTGAATACTACCAAGGCTACAACGCTAATATTCACAGAGGTATCCACACGCTTGCAGAAGAAGCGACGGATGCTTATGAATCTGTCCGCGAAACCGTTCGTGCATTTATCGATGCCGCTCATACACACGAGATTATTTTCACCAGCGGCACCACCGAAGCCATCAACCTCGTGGCTCACTCTTGGGGCAACGCCAACATTCTTCCAGGCGACGAGATTGTACTCACCGCCATGGAGCACCATTCCAATTTAATTCCGTGGCAACGCCTGGCGACAGAGCGCAGTGCAAAACTAGTCTTCATTCCGATTACCGAAGACGGTCAATTGGACATGGCTGAAGCAAAGAAATTGATCAGCGACAAGACGAAAATCGTCGCTGTTACTCAGATGTCCAATGTATTCGGCACAATCAATCCTATTAAGGAATTGGCTGAACTGGCACATGCACACGGCGCTGTCATCCTTGTTGACGGAGCACAAGGCGTACCGCACGTGAAAACATCTGTGCGCGAACTGGATGTCGATTTTCTGACCTTCTCTATGCACAAAATGCTGGGGCCTACCGGTGTCGGCATCTTGTATGGCAAAACAGAATTGTTGAACGCTATGCCGCCTTTTCAGTCAGGTGGTCACATGATTACAACAGTCACTCGCGACAAAGCCACATGGACTGAATTGCCATGGAAATTCGAGGCTGGAACGCGCAACATTGCAGACGTGATTGCATCAGGAAAAGCAATTGAATATTTGAGCGCGCTCGGCATGGATAATGTCCGCGAGCACGAGATTGAAATCACCAGATACGCTCTCGAAAAGCTGAGCGAGCTCGGCGATATCACTATTTTTGGGCCGAAAGATGCCACTCTGCGTGGTGGCGTAATTGCATTCAATGTTGACGCGATCCACGCGCACGACATTGGGCAAATTTGCGCCGACGCAGCAATTGCAGTCAGAGCCGGGCATCACTGCTGCCAGCCACTGATGCGCGATTTGAATGTTATGGGAACAGCAAGAGCTAGCTTCTATATCTACAACACCAAAGAAGAAGTGGATCTGTTGTTCGAAGCGTTGAAGGAAGCAGATAAGGTTTTAGGTCATGTCGCTGTCAGATGATCTCTATCGGGAAACAATTCTCGATCACTACCATAATCCCCGCAACCACGGGGCAATTGAACACCCGACTGCTCAGGTTGAAGGCGTCAACCCTCTTTGCGGCGATGAATTGACGCTCTACCTCTCTGTAAAAGACGGAAAAATCGAAGACGTCAAACTGACAGCAAAAGGCTGCTCAATAAATACCGCCTCCGGCTCCATGATGTCAGAGCTACTTCTTGGCAAAACCGTAGACGAAGCCAATGAAATTGTCGACCTCTTCAAAAGAATGATGCTCGACAAAACCGAGGAAGTTGAATTGCCCGAAGACCTGGAAGATTTAGAGGCTTTGCGCGGAGTAAAAAAATACCCCGTTCGCATTAAGTGCGCACTTTTGCCATGGAACACAATGCTGGAAGGGCTTGGCAACACCCTCAAATCCCCAGCCCCTTAGGCTTTATTCAATCGTTATCGATTCGCTATCAAAACCCATTCTCAATAGTCCGGATTAGCCCAAAAGTAGGAGACGTGAAATGTCCTCGTTGCAAGAAGATGTAGTGCAAGAGAATTTGAGGACGGTAGTTGACCCTGAATTGGGGGTCAACATTGTCGATCTTGGACTTATATATGGAATCCAGGTCGAGGGAAGTAATGTCACAGTCAAACTTACCCTTACGAGTCCCGCGTGCCCGCTGGGCGCGGTCATTCAGTCTCAGGCTCATATGGCAGTGAAGAAATTGCCCTGGGTTGAAAACGTCAAGGTTGACCTCGTCTGGACGCCAAGGTGGGACCCAAGAACCATGGCCAGCGAAGACGCCAAGATGCAGTTAGGAATTTTGTAGAGGCATAATCAGCCACGGGCGCCCTTAATACGTAGGTTCATTTCGAACCCTTCAGGAATCTGCGCAGATTCATGAAACTGCGCGTCAGGACAAGTAAACTGGACTTCAGCTTAATGCCTGCAAAGAAGAACTGGGGAATTTGTCTAGCTGATGCCGAAGCCCGTACTGCACGACCATGACGGACACGTAGACGATATTTTAAGCGCCGTTTTGCTATGGATGGCGCCGGAAATCGATCTGCAAGCAATTGGTATCACCAATGGTGACTGTTTTGCCGATCAGGCTTACAGCGCCATGGTTAAAATAGCAACGTACCTTCAGCTCGAGGGCGCAGAAATTGCAGTCACCGAAGATGCAGTTCCTAACCCATTTCCCGATAATTGGCGCAAAGAGAGCTTCATCATTAATGAGCTTCCTCTTTTCAGTGAAATAGAAATGCGACGCTCGTATCAAGCCAAGCAAGGCAGAAAGATAGAGTCAGTCTTCTATGACTGTTTGAACAATTCCAAAACACCGATGACCCTTGTCACAACCGGTCCTTTGACGAATGTGGCGCCGCTTCTGCGCGACAACCCCGACCTCAAAAGCAAGGTCGAGGAAATAGTGATTATGGGAGGCGCTTTCAACGTGCCTGGCAACGTTCAGGAAGAAGGGCACGACGGCAGCGCTGAATGGAATATTTATGCTGATCCTGAAGCTTTTAAAGTAACCCTGGACACAAAAATCCCAATAAAACTGATCCCATTGGATGTGACCAACAATCTGCCGGTCACGAAAGAATTTCTCACCTTGCTGGATGAATCATCCGATCGATCGCGTGGATGCAAATTGGCATTAAAACTGTGGTCGCTCGTGAAAGGATTTGAGTACTATTTTTGGGACACCCTTACTGCTGCAGCGACGATTAAACCCGAACTCTATACGTTTAAAGAGATGCGAGTTGATGTTGCCATGTCCGGAAAAAGCATGGGTAAAACATCCACCTCTCTTTTTGGCGGACGGAAGGTGCAAGTTGCCACCGCTGTGGATAAAGAAGGATTTGAATCTCTGCTTCTTTCTATATTCAAGTCAAGGTAACACTGCCCAGATGACCGTGCCCATCTAGGGGCGCTTATTGGGTTCCCAGGTTCCCACTTTTGCTCATTTTTTACAGAGGAACTAACGCGGTATTGGTCCGTCAAACTCGTAGCCAGAGCAATCTCACGATTCGCATCTGTGCTGCGGATCAAAATAAGGTGTTTAGTTATGGACAAAAACAATCTCACACGAGGAGCCAATGGTGACACGCCAATAAAAGAACTTAAGTGGATGGCGGAATTCTTAGCCACTCACGGACAACCTAAAAAGGCTCTGGAAATCTATAGAGCGCTCGTCGACACACTGTTAAAAAGACAAGACGGAAAAGTGCAACCGCTTGCTGACGAGTCCAGTAATCGAGTCGCATAGCGGCTGGCACAGTTAGACAAATTTACGCAACCAATACCACAGAGACGAGGAACCCTAGTTGGGGTTCTGTGGGGAGACTTATGTTCAAAAACGAAGAAGCGGAAAAATTTCCATCAAATGAAGCAACGATTCAACCTAACGGATTTCTGTTAGTGCTTGAGAAAGAAGATTTAACAGTACTGAAAGCCAGCACCAACTTCAGCAAAATCGTTGTTGGCGGCGCCAAGACAATTATTGGCCATACCTTTGAAGAACTTTTTGGAGCGGCGATCACAGCCAATCTCAGAAGGCGTATCAACCAAGAAGGTCGCACGCTGATGCTTATTTCAGGGGACTTTCCACTATTTGATCAAAGAAAGTTCAACTGTTTTGTACAAACAATAGAGAACCGTATCCTCATAGAGATGGAAGAAAGTGAGGACGACACGGAAGCATCCACCGAACAAACAGTGGCACTCACTGAGGCTGTAGCAACCTTCGGCAAAGTCGGCAGCATTGAAGAGCTCATTCAGTTGATTCCACCGGAAATGAAAAAGCTGAGTGGATTTGATCGTGTGATGGTATACAAGCTCGACCAAGCTATGACCGGCCAGATTATCGCCGAGCGCGTTTCGCCAGGCATGGACTCTTTCTTGAATCTATCGTTTCCGGCTCAAGATATAACCCTGGAAACGTGTGAAGCTTACTGTCGAAACACAGTCAGAGCAGTTCCCGATTCTCACTACGAGCCCGCGACATTAGTCGGCGACTCCGGACCAATCACCCTCAGTAATTGCGCCTTAACAAGCGCTTCCAAGCTTCACATCCAGCATCTGCGCGAAAATGGGATTGGAGCAAGTTTGACGATCTCTATTGTTTCTAACGGACGATTGTGGGGACTGATTGTTTGCCACCACGCAAAAGCAAAGGCAGTTCCACACTGGCTGCGGTCGTACTGCGAGGTAGTAGGAAAGTTGATCTCCTTGAGAATCAGCGCTTATGAAGACAATTCAGAGCGTGATCTAAAAGAGAAGCTCAAACGTTTTTTTGAAAAGGTTCGGGAGAATCCGACTCAAGAAGCGCTAGAGATAGAGCTGATTAACAGTGCACCGACTATCCTGGAACTATTCGACGGAAAAGGACTTGCACTGATCAGTCACAACACAATTCGAACCTATCCGGTAACACCTGCAAACATCGACCTTTCGAAGTATGCAGAATGGCTGAAAACAACAGACCAAAAGCATTTTTTCGTGGAAGATAATCTGCGCGCGAAGTTTCCGCTGGAAGGCATGATTGAAACCGCCAGTGGTGTCATCACAATGTCATTCCCTGCTCACGACCTGAGTATGCACATATTCAGGCCTGAGTTGACTCAGACATTCACCTGGGCAAGTTCAATATTTATGAGCGTAGAAAAAACGCGCGCAAACACCCATCCATTCCAGGTTCTGCGCAAGACAATCGAAAAACACAGTGCCCCGTGGACTCTCAACCAGATGTTTATGGCCCAAGTATTCTTCGACTCCATGAAAAATACGCTCAGCGCGATTGAGAAATAGTAAATTCAATTTACTCACTTGTGCTCGTACTTAAGCGCCTCTGCTGAAAGAGACGCAGCCAAACTCTGATGCCCCTTATCCTCCAATTGGCGCGCGACGCGCAAAAGCATGGTAGGGGCATCTTTCTGGCGTCCGGTTACTTCCAAAAGCGAGGCATAATCCAAGCCTAACTGGGCAAGCTCGCGAGCAATCTTTTCGACCATGTCCTTTTCGTTTTTCTGCTGAAAATTGTTTAGCGCCAGCTCGTATATCTCCTTTGCTTTCAAGAAATAGGGTTCTGCCTCCTTGTATTTTCCTTGTGCATTAAGGAGAACCGCAGTTTGCACCATAACCGGTGCAAGACGGAAATCATACGCTCCCAGCCGTTTCTTCAAAAACGCAAGTACAATCTGATGTACAAAAGCGCCGGCACCATATGCGATGCTCAGGTCTTCACCCATTGCATAACAGCCTTCGTAAAAAAAAGGCATCAACCACAGCAACGGGACTGCTCCGCAACGCCAACATAACACAGACAAGGCGACGACGGCTAAAGGCACGAACCAGAAAAGATGTAATATCATTCGGGCAATAACATTTTTGCAATGCCTTTGATCATGCCGGAAACCCCAGAAAATCCAACTGAGTAATCAGCGATGTCTCCATCAGGTCGCAGAAATATCATAGTTGGAACAGGGCTTACGTGGTATTTCTCAATCAACGCTTGATTCTTCTCATCGTCGACGTCCACTGTGCTGAACTGGACTTTATTGCCGAAACGCGACCGAGCCTCATTGATAATCGGCTCAAGATCTTTGCACGGCTCACACCACTTCGCACTGAAGATCAAAACCTTGTAACTACCCGGCTGTAAACCTGCAGCAAATGGCATTCGGCGAGAGCCTGAACTTCCCGGCATAGCACCGCGGACAGCACGAGCAAGAACTGGCGCTACCATTTCCGGTGGCAGGTTCAAGAGCAGATCATTTGCTTTGCGAGACTTCTCCGGATCTTTGCTGGCACGCGCCATCAAAAAAGCTTTGCGAACATTCTCGCGGGCTTTCAACGGATGCCCCGTGCGCATGAAAGCCAATCCGAGCAACACATAAGCTTCCGGATTCTGCGGCTCCTCAAAGACTATCCTTTGCAACAGTGGAATTACTCTGGCAAACTGTTTAGACTGCACCATCGCTCGCGCCTTCATCATGTTTGGCGAAGCAGCTTGACCGTCCTTCATCGGCAATCGCTGAGAAATCCAATTGTCCGTTAGGTCAAGGACTTCTTTAGAGAACTGCCCTTCCTCATAAACCAGGTGCTCGGCTCCATTCACCATCGCGAGGTTCTTGTCCTCTGTGACAAGCTTCTCGAACAGCTCTCTTGTGCCCTCAGCCTTTACGAGTTTGTCCTTTCCACCTTGCACGATCAGAACAGGAAGCTTATCGATTTTCTTCGCTCTGTCATGGTTCTCATTCATGAAAGTTTGAAACTGCATTAACTCACTAGCAGATAAATCCATTCGGGCAAGCGGATCTTCAGCCCACTCTTCACGCAGCGACGGGTCAGCAGTAGCTCGATTGACGACTGACTTTTCGACATTGACTTTGCGATTTCCAGTAAGCAGATGCATGAAAACCTTAAGGTTGGTTTGACCAGTCTTAAATCTCTCCGCCGCTGGCACTGCCGAAATCAAACCATTGATTAAAGCGGGATTTTCGGACGCGACATCTAAGGCAATTGCTCCTCCCATCGATTCACCAAGCAGGTATACAGGTACGCCGGGATTCGCCAGGTGCAGCACATTGAGAGTAGAAACGATGTCGTCGCTGCAATGTTTAAAATCGCATTTTTCTCGCCCTTTGGCGGCCATCCAAGAACCAAAACCTCGCACGTCAACCGCATAAACAGCATAGCCACGCAGGGCCATCGCCTTTCCAAATTGCTCGTAGCTGCCACAATGTAATCCCAGACCATGCACGCAAATGATGATGGCTTTCGGCTTGCCTATTGGATTGAGCCATGACAGACATGGCGCTTCTTTGGCAGCGGATTTATCGTGAGATTTCTCAATTCTAGTCGGCAGTTTTGTGTCTTGTCTAAGAACGCCTTGTTCTGGCGGGCTTTGAATTTGCTGATTGCTACTGCTATTAAGATCGTTTTGGTTCTTTTGCTGCCGGCGCATTTGCCTTTGCTGGAGGCGCTTTCTGCGATGTTCTGCGAACCGATTATGCAAACCCTGGTGCTCCGGTTCGGCGGAATCCAATTTCTGTCCGGCATCGTTAGGCTCAGCGCTGCTTTCTTCCTGCGAAAATGCTAAAACCGCTTGCGCGCAAAATAGCATCAAGGAAATAGACAGGTAAAAGAATCGATTTTGTGGTTTCACGCCGCTAGACCCTCTTACAGTTCTTGTCGTCAGAACACAGAATCAAATATCTCATGGTTTTCCCTGATTGACTTCCGGCGCTGCGGGACTTACGCTGCAAGCATAATGCCCTCAAGGGCGCTTACTAGACAAACAGCCAACTTTCGCGGTTAAAATGCCAAGTGCATTTGCCCGATAATCACGCCAGCAATACCTGCTGGCGTGCCGACGGATTCACATCAAACGATATGACGGACGAAACATCAAAAACAGAAAAATTCACTGATCCTGCAGCATCCAGCCGTCCTGGCAGCGCCACTGCGAAGTTCCGCGCAGCACAGCAAAAAGTCCGTGCTCTGCAGGAAAAAATCCGTCCGTACCAGAACACAATCAACAAGGTTCGCATTGTCCTTTATGTCATTGCCGTTCCTTGGGCAGTTTTCATCGCCATAAAATCAATGCCTTACTACGCATCCATTGGAAAAGGCGAGTCTTATTTCAAGCAGGGACTGTACGAGCAGGCGGAAGAGGAATTCCTCTTCTGCTACGAACAGTGCAAAACAGAAAACGCCAAAGACCCAAGGATGGTACGCGTTCTCAACAACCTCGGCATGATTTATCGAGGCACCGGCAGATATAGACTGGCGGCGCCCTATGTCAAAGAAACAGTCGAAATTGCAGAAAAATACTTTCCAAAACGTCAAGAATTGCCTATGAGTCTGAGCAACGAAGGCGCTTTACTGAACGACCTCGGGCATTATGCTGAGGCGGAGGCTGTGTACAAACGCGCGCTCGACACTTGGAAAACAAATATCAGAAAAGACAGCGACACCAAACTTGCAGCAATTTACAACGGATTAGGTAGATCGCTCAGAGAGCAGGGGAAATTAGCAGAGGCGCAGCAGGCAACCGAAAAGGCGCTAGCTATGAGGGAAAAGGAAACCGGAAAAAACTCGCTCGAGTGCGCTGAAGTGATGGAAAACCTGGCAAAAATTCTGCAAAAGCAAGGGCGATTCGACGAGGCTGAAAAGACTTTGGATAAAACAATCGCAATTGACCGAAAGGCGTTCGGCGAAAAGCATCCAAACGTAGCGTCGGACGAATGCACAATGGGGAGGCTTTTTCTCGAGAAGGGAAATTTAGAAAAAGCACAAAACTACTTGGAAAAATCGTTCCAAACGAGGCAAGCATTTTTCAAGCCAGGTCACCCGACCATCGCCAAAACGCTGTCATCGCTTGGAGAACTGAGTTTGAAACAAGGCGATAAGAATAAGGCAAAGAGACAATTGAGCACGGCTCTTGAATCTCAAACAAAGTGTTTGGGCGCTCAACACCCTGATACTCTCGAGACTGCCGAAGCTCTGCGTAAAACTGAAAATGTAACGGCAGAAGCAAGAAAGTAATCGCTCTTTCGACCTGGCAAGAACCCCGCGACAGGCAGCAAGCGGGCAGAGCCCTTACGCGAGAGATAACATATGTCTCAGAAAAGGGCTCTCTAAATAGAAGAATTGATTATGTTGCCAGGCAGACTGGCTGCTCGAGGTTATCATCTACAGCAGAAGAGGTGCGCTCCGGGTTGCGCGCCCGATGGCATATCCCCGGTCCAAGAGACCAGATAGGTAGGATAGGTGACAGTTATGGTTAGCGTTCAAACAGAAGCGATCACCCCAGAAGTTGTAAACAACGCCCTGAGAACGGTTATGGACCCAGATCTCCATACCGATATCGTCACGCTGGGCATGATTTCCGACATCAAAATAGAAGGAGGCAAAGTCTTCTTCAAGCTGACTCTGACGACACCGGCGTGCCCCGTCAAAGAGAAGCTGGAGACGGAAGCCAAAGAAGCTGTCGCCAAAATCCCTGGCGTCACCGAAGTTGAGATGGAATCAGGCGCTGCTGTGGCTGGTCTGAAACCGAGAGGCAAAGAGCCTGTCGAGGGTATTCGCCAAATTATCGCAGTGACCTCAGGCAAAGGCGGAGTCGGCAAAACCACTGTTTCTGTCAATCTTGCAATCGCACTTGCACAACTGGGCGCCAGAGTCGGTTTGCTCGATGCAGACATCACCGGACCGAATGTTCCGCTCATGATGGGCGTCGACGACTATCAACCCGTCGCCAAAGACAATAGAATTCTTCCCACCGAAAATTACGGCGTCAAAGTCATTTCAATGGCGTTTTTCGTTAATAGAGAAACACCGATCATTTGGCGCGGACCAATGCTCGACAAAGCCATCCGGCAATTTTTGCGCGACGTTCAGTGGGATGAACTGGATTACCTCATCGTGGACATGCCCCCAGGCACCGGCGATGCCCAATTGACTATGGTTCAAGCGACACAACTTTCCGGCGGCGTCATCGTGACCACACCGCAAGAAGTTGCCCTTCTGGACGGTCAAAAGGGCTTGGCGATGTTCCAACAAATGGATGTCCCGGTTCTTGGATTCGTTGAGAATATGAGCTACTTCCAGCCGCCTGGTTCCACCGAGCGCTTCGAAATCTTCGGACACGGTGGCGGCAAGCGCGTTGCAGAAGCTGCAGGCGTGCCGTTCCTCGGCGAAATTCCTCTCGATACAAGCATTCGCGAAGGCGGCGACCTCGGTGCACCGATTACGGCAACGCACCCAGAAAGCCCCGTTTCGCAAGCGTTTATCGAAATTGCAAAACAAGTCGCCGCTCAAGTCAGTATTCACGCCCTGACGCCTGCTTAAGCGAACACGAGTTACATTAATGCAGGAGCGCTCTCTACGCAGCAGCTACTATTGGTAGTTGTCTAGTTCCTTGCGCTGCTCAATTGCTCGCAAAACGAAAATTCCCAGTGCACTTCCAAGCACTGCTGGTATCAGTCCGCAAATCAATAGAATCTCCACGTTATTAAGGTCGAAAGGATTTTTCGGACCATCCACAGGGGCGATCAAAATGCACCATCCCGCCGCCGCGCCGCACAGAAAGAAGATAACCGCACCGGCAATTCCTATTACGATTTGCGGTAACAGTTTCTGATTCATGAGCGCATTCTTTTAGTTAGCCGAGTTCTACTACTTCGATTTTACACGTCAGCCAAATCCTGCTTCGACTGGCTCAAAATTTGGGCTAATATGTCATCATGCCTGAACTGAGTAAAAAGACCTGGATAATGCTGTTCGTCGTCTTAACGGCGATATCCATACCGACGTTTTTAGGTGCAAGGGGATTTGCGCGCATAGAAGTGGCCGAGGCACAACGCGGCTACTTGATGGCACTGAAAAAACAAATTCAAATCGCCTCAGCAGCCGAGGAAATTTCCAAATCAGGCAATGATGTCGCCCTTTATTTGGTGCCGTATTTCAAGGACCGTGACGAAACACTCGGTTCGCGCTTGAAAGAAAACTTGGCAGATTTGCCGAAACGAAAAAAAGAGCTGACTGAGTTGATTGGGACGCTGCCGACCAATGAGACAATCAAAGTCAGCGAACTTTCAGCCGAAATTGTCAAAGCTGCAAAAGAGGTTCAGTCAGCGATTGATTCGCCGAAAAGCGGTCTGCCTGAAGATAAACAGCGTCAGCTCTTGAAAGACTTGCGCACCAATTCCGACGATCTGCGCAAAGAAGTGCAGTCGATTCGCGCTAAAGAAATGTCTTTGTTAGATTCCATGGCTAATGTGAAACTTAAATCCGGCGCGACAATGCTGGGTTTGATTTTTCTCGGTTTGCTAAACGCGATAACCAGCTGCATTGCGTTTTGGATGGTGGGAGTGAGAGTGAGCCCGGAGGCAAAATCGTCATCCCCGAATGATCCGGCAGGCACTAAAGCTGAGGGCTCCGGCGACTCGCTAGGCTAAATGAAAGACAAGCCGAAGGATTTTCAACCTGTCACTTAAAACGCCTAACTCAAAGGTCTTGCACGACGATCTGAATTCGCTATGATATTGCCGGTAGGGGCATCGGCTCCTGCGAACAAAAGATATACGACTCTATATACGGTGCATGTTAGAAAGTCTCGAAATCAAAGATTTTGCTCTGATCGAACAGATCAAAATTGACTGGTCAAACGGTCTAAATATTCTTACAGGCGAGACCGGCGCCGGGAAATCGATTGTAATGGACGCACTGAGTGCGGTGCTCGGCGGCAAAGTCGGAGCGCAGTTTATAAGAATCGGCTGCGAGCGATCAAAGATTGAAGCAACATTTCATCCGACACCACGGGTGGAAGCATGGTTGAAGCAGGAAGATTTGATCGACGAAGATTCAAAGTCGCTTGTAGTCAGCCGCGAAATCACTAAAACCGGCTCAAAGGTGCGCATAAACGGCACCACCGTAAACCATTCGGTTCTGCAAGAACTTCGTGCATTATTGATCACAGTTCATGCCCAACACGAGGCACGAACATTGATGTCCCCGCAGTCTCAGCTCGAAATGCTGGACAGTCTGGGCAGCGACGTACACCGCAAAGTCATCGACGAAGTGCGCACCCTTTATGCACAAAGAAAAGAACTCCTGGCAGAACTGTCAGAGTTGGAAATTTCAGAACAGGAAAGAACCAGACGGCTGGATTTTGCCACGTTCCAACTTGAAGAATTGAATGAAGCAAATCTTGCCGACCCCGATGAAGACGAGCATTTGAGTGCCGAGCACAACAAACTTGCCCATGCTCAAACTTTGGAAGAATCGGTAAATCTAGCCAGGGCTCTATTGAACGGCGATGGTGACAGCGATGGAAAGCCTGCCATAGACAGCTTGCAGGAAGCCCTAGCAGGACTGGAAAAGGCGGAAAGATTCGATCCTGAATTAAGTGCAGCTACAGAACCGTTGAAAACAAGCTTATTCCACCTCGAAGAAAGCCTGGCTGAACTGCGCCGCTACAAAGACACACTGGACAGCGATCCTGAGGCTCTCAATCACCTGGAATCGCGCTTGTCGGTAATCACCGGCATCAAAAAGAAGTATGGTCCCACGTTAGCGACGGCAATCGAAACAAGAGAATCCCTGAAAACCGAAATCGACAATCTCACACGCTCCAGCGAGAAAATTGAAGAGATAAAGGTTGAAGCAGAACAGCTTTACCACCGTCTAATTAAAATTGCCGAGAAGTTGTCAGAGTCCAGGAAAAAATTGGCAGCCGACCTCGGGGCGAGGGTTCAAAAAGAGCTCAGAGACCTTGGCATGGAGCGCGCCGTCTTTCATATTGAAATAGAAACTCTGAGCGAACCCACCGCCATGGGCGTCGACAAATTAGAGTTTCAAATAGCGCCAAACCCCGGTCTGCCCGCTCAATCGCTGGGCAAGATCGCCTCAGGCGGCGAACTTTCGAGAATCATGCTGGCAGTCAAATCTATTTTTGCGGCCGGCGACCATGTTCCAACCGTCATATTCGATGAAATCGACACGGGTATGAGCGGCAAAGCGCTGCAAGCGGTAAGAGACAAGCTGGCTGTGCTTTCCAAGTCCCACCAGATCCTTTGTATTACGCACCAGCCAATTATCGCGGCCGTGGCAGACAGCCATATTGAAGTTGCCAAACGTCAAACGGCCAAAGAAACCAACGTCAGTGTGAAGACCTTGAAAGGCGATGAGCGCCTCAAACAACTGGCGCAAATGGCATCTGGAGAGGGCGACACCAAAGCCGCACTGGACTTTGCGCGCGCGCTGATTGCCCAGGCGAATCAAATAAGACCGGCAATTTAGTACCGATTGGCGCCAGTTCGATAAATCCGATCGAAACCCGCACAGGATGTAACCAAACTAACCGTTTGGCGTTGACACAATGGCGCGCTATTAAATAAAATGGGCCTTCGACGCTAAGATTGGGGTGTCGCCAAGCGGTAAGGCAGCTGGTTTTGGTCCAGCCATTCTGAGGTTCGAATCCTTGCACCCCAGCTCTTACTCCTCCGTTTTGAGGGGAGTTTATCGTCCGCTTTAGGCTTACGTATTTATAAGGATCTTTTGGTCATGGACAAGATTAAGTTGGCGGTCGCTGCTCGCGAAGACAAAACACCGAGACAGCTGAGAAGGGAAGCAAAAATCCCTGCGACTCTCTACGGTCCCGGCCAGCCGTCTGAAAGCGTACAAATAGACGCCAAAGAATTTTCCCGTTTGCCGAAAGGCGCCTACTCCCACATGATCGAGCTGGAGACAGGCAAGGGCAAAATCAATGCCATCATCCGTGACGTTCAGCGCAGAGGCACAACCCACGAAGTTCTCAACGTAGAACTCTATCGCGTGGCTCTCGACCGCAAATTGACTGTGACCGTACCTCTGAAGTTCATCGGCGTATCGACTGCAGTAACTATCGAAGGCGGACAGCTCATCGAAGTTTTCCAAGACGCAGAAATCGAATGCTTGCCTGGTGATATCCCTGACTTCATCGAAGCAGACGTTTCGTTGATCACCGAAATCGACCAAGGACTCCACTTCGGAGAGTTGAAGGTTTCTGACAAAATCAAAATCCTCAACCCAGAAGAAGAAGTTGTCGCTCGCGTTGTGGCGAAGAAAGCAGCCGCAGGAGAAGCTGGAGCATCGAGCGAAAGCGCAGCAACTCCAGAACCGGCAGCAGCAGCTTCCTAGTTCTGCGACGAAAGAAAAATTTGAAAACGCACTGCTCAAGCGGTGCGTTTTTGTTTTCTGCCGATAAGTAACTCGAAGTCCGCAGGACTCAACGTTTGCAGGTTCTCAGGAATCGAATATTGCAGTTTCTCAGGAATCGGCTGTCTGAGCTTCTTTCGGTTGCACTTTGTCTTGCGGATCACGCTGGTCCTTCTGGACTTGGTCCCTCGGACGTTCCTGTTTCTCCTGTGCTTCCAGTCTCGCCAGCTCGGCGGTTCTTTTTTTTTCCGTGTCGCTCTTGCCGGTCTTTTCGTCGGCAACAGGCAATCGAACAGTGAATGTAGAGCCCTTGTTCAATTCACTTTCAAGATCAATGCTGCCGCCATGTGCCTTGATAATGGTCAAAGCAATAGCCAACCCAAGACCGGTACCACCGCCATAAATGCGGCTCTTCACACGAGAACGCTCAACTCTATAAAAGCGATCGAAAATTCTTTGTTGGTCCGCAGGTGCGATACCAATGCCGGTATCAATTACGCGGATGATCGCCTGATTGTTGCTCAGGCGCAAAGTAACCGTGACTTTTCCACCTGCCTGCGTAGCCTTAATCGCATTGTTTGTCAGATTGAGAAAAACTTGCTTGAGCCGGTCGCTATCAGCGAAGACAAAGATTGGCTGACTAGGCATGATGAATTGAATTTCGATCTGCTCCGGAGCGATTACCGTGACGGTATCTTCGACTGATGCAAGAACATCACGCGCGTCAATAACTTCTTGCTGATTGATTATTGCTTGTCCGGCGTCTGCACGAGCCAATTGCAACAAGTCAGACACCAGTCGAATCAATCGACCGGATTCATCGGAAATAGTCTGCAAGGCTTCTGCTAGAAGATGCCCGTCGATGCTCTGTCCACGACGCAATAGAAGTTTGGTGTATCCCTGAATAGAAGTAAGTGGTGTACGCAATTCGTGGCTAGCGTCAGCAACGAATTGGCATTGAATGTTGAGAGACTCTTCCAATCGATTGAGCAATTTATTGAAAGACTTTCGCAATTCCGCCGTCTCAAAGAGCTCGTTAGGCTCAACTTCTAGCCGCTGGCGAATGTCCATGTTAGCCAGCTTGGTTGTTGCCTGTAGCAGCTGCCTGAGAGGAATAAGAATGATCCCTGAAAGAAACCAGTTGATGGCGATAAGTACCGGAATCAGAGGCAAGTACCAAACGATATCGCTAAACCTTGCTCCGTTCGTGCCGACCACGATGAGATGACAAATAACAACAGGCACAACACTGGACAAAGACATAACGAGCGTCATCCGCGCCCGCATTGATTTAGTCCATTCGGCCTTGAGCATTGAGAATTCCCTCAGAGAGGCAATTTTACCCTGACAGTTGTCAAAATTGGCTGATTTAGCCAGTTAGAAGAAATAGAGCGTTGAGTGAAGAACCGGAAAAGGAGCCGCATGCGGCTTGCCTAAAGGAAACCCACAACGCCTATCAACGTTTTAATATGCCCAGAAATTGCGAGTGCACAAGGCCATTTGAAATCAGGCAACTGCCTCTGTAGACAGACTTGCCGCCCGACAAATCGCTGAACTGCCCGCCGGCTTCCTCAACGATTATCTTCATGGGCGCGAGATCCCAGACTTTCACACCGACTTCTAGATGAGCTTCGGCCTTACCCTCAAAGACATGCGCAAAGCCGAGGTAGTCCCCAAATCCACGTTGGCGGACAGTATTTTTTACAAGCTCGGCAAAAGAATCCCAGAGCCCCATTGCCTGTACGCGATTCAAAGCACCGAAATTAAACTGGGCATTCTTGATCTCAGAAATTTCTGAGACCTTGATTTTTTTGCCATTCCGAAAGGCTCCTGCGCCTTTCTCTGCCCAGAAGATCTCATTGGCAGCCGGATTGTACACAACCCCTAAGACAATCTCACCGTCCTTCTCAAGGGCAAGCAAAGTCGAGAAAATCGGCACGGCTCGAGCATAGTTGTAAGTACCATCGATGGGGTCGATTATCCAGCGACGGCCTTTTGAAAGTGGCGCATCGTCGCCGCCTTCTTCTTCTCCAAGAATTGCGTCCTCGGGAAATTTATCAGCAATTGATTCACGAATAAGGCGTTCGCATTGCTTGTCAGCAGCAGTTACTGGGGTGCCATCGGACTTCTCTTCAACCGCAATATCGCGATCGAAATGATTCATGGCAACTTCGCCCGCACGCCGACAAACATCAAGAGCAAAGGCAAGCTCAGGAGATATCTCAACATCCGGCATCGAAAAATTGAAGGCTGCCATCTTTGAATCCAAGCTGCCGCCAGGCTGGTGCCCAACGAGAGCCAATTGCTCACCTTTTCGCTTGACAAATTTGCATAGCTAAGCTGAAACTCCCGTCAGCATGTGACTGCCGGGAGTTCCTGTAGATCAGATCTAAGCGAGTAGAGAGAATCCGTTCGTTCTTAGAACAAGTATTGGTAGATACCACGTGCACCACGGTACACGCCGACACCAATATCACGTACGTCGATCGCTGTTCCCTTTACCACGCGCTCCCAGAGGAAGCCCTTTTGTCGCTCAGCATAAGCAAGTCTCATGTCTTGCTCAATATTCTTCTCTTCAACAGCGCGCATTCTAGCTTCTAAGCTATCAACGCGAGCCTTGAGGTGGTTGAGTTCACCGCGGAACTCTTCCAACAAGGCAGCAAATTTTTCCAAATCCGCTTTATCAGCTTTGAGTGCAAGCCTTTCGGTAATGCACTGTTCGTATTTATAAAGCGCCGCAGCCAATTCAAAACGTGTGGTGGATTTTTGTCCACGATAAGTTCTGTCTGGGTAACCAACGAGGATGTGGCAAGGGCTGTTTACGAGCTCCTTGAGGGCGTTGTATGCCCATTCATTTCCAACAACATCAGTCAGTTCGCTGACATTACTAGCACCCTGCGCATAAGCAGCAGACGTATTGACTAAGGTGCTCGCACTTACGGCAACTAATGCGGTAAGTAAGGTTGCAAACCCCTTCTTCATAGTAGTAATCACTCCTTCGCAATGACCTGAATCTAACGAAAGCATCATAGCCTACATATTCCAGTCAGTAGTAGTGGTAAAACGTGCAATTTGAAACACGTGTTGAAAGTATCGTTGAAAAACCACGACTGGTGCCGAAAAGCCGGAGCTTAAAAAACGCTAATATTTTAAGAGAAGGGCACCAAAAATATATCAGTTAGAAATCCCGAGACGCAGGGCACGCCTTATTTCCTGGCAACCAATTATCAAGAACTCAAATATTCCCGCGGTATTGATCTTTTATCGGACTGAGCTTCTTGCGATCGCGCTACTATATATGGTGCGCCCCGCCGGTGGTATCAAATATGGAGACACTGGAAAGCGCGATGACAGGCTCGTGAGATCCGAGTGCAATCAAAAGTCGGGCGTAAGTTAACTAGTAGCAAAGAAAATCCCATCGTTATAATGAATTGTCGGCAGCACTTCAAATTCAGCAGTTGAGCCAACTTATGGAATTACGTATCGCTCATTTATACGCTCGCTTTCTCAATATTTATGGAGACCGGGGCAATATCATCGCCCTTACACAACGAGCAAAATGGCGCAATATCGAAGTCACAGTTAGTCCAATCGGATTGGACCAAGAAGCTGATCCCGAATATTTCGACCTTTACTTTATCGGCGGCGGTCAAGACAAACAGCAGCAAATCATTGCGCAGGATCTAGTCAAGCGCGCCAAGCAATTGAAAACCGCGGTCGACAATGGCGCTGCATTCCTCACAATCTGTGGTGGCTATCAGCTTCTTGGTCACTATTACAAACCTCATGAAGGCGAAGAGCTGAGAGGTATTTCGCTTATCGATGCGCACACGGTTGCCGGCAATCGACGCATGATCGGCAATGTACTTATCAGGCGCAGCGACGAGACGACTCTTGTCGGCTTCGAAAACCACAGCGGTAAAACATATCTTGGCAAAGATGTTCAGCCACTAGGCAAAGTCGTGGTCGGCAATGGAAACAATGGAGAAGACGGCGGCGAAGGCGCGCAAAGCGGCAAAGTGTATGGCACATACTTGCACGGTTCCTTGCTGCCCAAGAATCCACAATTTTGCGACCAGCTTATTTCCCAAGCTTTGAGCCGACGATATGGCAGCATCCAACTTGATGCTCTAGACGACGCCCTGGAAAATCAAGCCCACAAACGCGCTCTCACACTGCCGGCATAATTTTTCATCCCTTGACCAGTCTTTTGAAATCGAATCGTTATCGATTCGGTTCAGGATTTCATGTGCGCAACCGAATCGTTATCGATAGAGTTCCAAAATTGGGTATTTCAAGCCTGGTGGGCGGTAGAGCCAGACCCCCTTGCGGAATCCAGATTAAATCTGTTACATTAAATTGTAAAGTAGCAACTTTTATTACCTTTACTACTGATCTATAGTGCATCTACAACACTTACTAGGCGGACTTTTTATGAACAGGCATAACAGGCAGCCGGCAGGCGCCTTGAGAAGCGTACAGGTCAAGGTGAAAGCAGTGACCATTTCACGGTCGCAAGCTCGTCTGGCTGGCGTTTACATCCTCCTCAGCGCTCTAACGCTGAGCCTTTTTTCCGCATTCAGCCAACTCAGCCATCTCTAGAGTGAGGCGGAGCCGCGGATTACAAACCTAGAAGCAAGTTATCTACCACCCCAGGTACCCGCTCCTAATGGACCTTACTAACGTTATGAATAAAACCCTCCTTATTGCAGGCGCAGCCTTTATTTGCGCCTCTGTAGTTGCTCCTGCCTTTGCGCAGAACAGCAGCTATAGCTTCCACTACGGCAACGGCAGCGCGCGCGTTTGCAACCAGAACCAGATCGGGCTCATGGATCCCTCCGGCAGTTACATCTCCTCTGGAACTCTCAGTAAAACGGCGCAGGGATTACAAGTCGGTGGCGCTCAAGCCAACCCATTACTTCCCAAAGTACCGTGGGGCGCCAACATCCAGACTCCTGGAGACAACTTCTACACTCCACAGCGAATCGAAAAGAAGGGCGGAGCTCAGGTTCCTGTCTCAAAGTGGGGAGCAAACGTGTCTCAACCTGGCGACCAAATTCGCTCAGATCTGGGTCACCAGGCTGCGCAATACTATGTCCCCGGAACCGTGCTCCAGCGCGGCGGCAGCAGCTACAGAAGCGGCAACAACGGCGGTCCTAAACTGACGCCTTACATCCCCGGTGGCAACGGCATGGCATCCTATGGAGACGACACAGCCAACGGCGCCGGGTCAGCAACCAGCGGCAAATATTAGAAGTTGCCGGTTGCAAAACCGTATCCATAAATAGAGTACGAGAGCGGGCCATTATTGGTCTGACATCTTTTGCTACACTTATTCACCTGCGCGCACTCAGGCAGGCGGTTTCACGGCTGCTTTCGGTATAGGTCCTCAGTGTGCTCTTAGCGCTTGATTTCGAGTTTGCTCGAACTCACCCGCTGAGATTGAAATTCGTCTAAATAACGACTAACCATTAAGTAAGCAATAGCAAATCAATAGGTTGTGTGAGCTCATGAAAAAAATCGTAGTGCTGGGCGGCGCCGGAGCAATGGGACAGGTCATTGTGCGAGACCTTGCCGAATTCAGCAATTTCGACTCAATCGTCATCGCTGACTTCAATAAAGACAAAGCCGAAGAGCTGAAAAACAGCCTGAAGAGCAAGAAGTTGGAGGCAGCATTCTGCGATCTGAAAGACCCGGCATCACTTGCCGCAGTACTAAGTGACGCATTTCTGGTCATCAACTCCACACCATATTATTTCAACGTCGATGTCATGAAAGCAGCTCTTGCAGCCAGTTGCCACTACATGGATCTGGGTGGACTATTCCACGTGACGAAGAAACAACTGGAATTAAACGACGAATTCCGCAGCAAAGGTTTAGCTGCAGTACTCGGCATGGGCGCAGCACCTGGCATGACAAACATCATGGCAGCAGCAGGGGCCGGCGAGCTGGACGAAGTGAAATCAATCGATATCACAGTCGGATGCATCGACTTCGTAACCACCGATCACCCGTTGCAGCCGCCATATGCAATCGACACCATCCTCGATGAATACACGAAAGAACCCATGGTTTTCGAAGATGGTGAGTTTCGGGCAAAGCCACCAATGTCCGGCGAAAAGCTCGTTCAATTGCCCGAACCAGTCGGTGCTTGTAAAGCTATTTTGACGCTGCACTCAGAAGTTTTGACACTGCCAAAAACTTACGAGCACAAAGGCTGTACCGATGTCACTTTCAGACTTGGCTTACCGACTGAGTTTCATGACCGCCTGAAATTGCTTGTCGATCTCGGCTTCGGCGATAACGAGAAAGTAGAAATACAAGAAGGAAAGTTCACACCGAGAAAAGTGCTTGCTCACTTGATCGAGCGCTTCCCACAAACACCTCAGGCACCTGATGATGCCGAAGTTGTTCGCGTCGAAGTAAAAGGAAAGCGCAACGGTCAACCCGTGAATGTAACCTTAGAAACCACAGTCTTGGCACACAAGAAATGGGGCTTGTCCTGCGGCGCTTTAGATACAGGAGTACCACCGGCAATCGTTGCCGACATGATGCTTGCCGGAACGATCATGGAACGCGGCGCCATCCCTCCTGAAATCTGCGTCCCGCACAAAGAGTTTTTCCACGAGCTCGCCAAACGCACGATAGTTATGCGCAAAACAGTCGAGGAAGTGCTTATAGAAGCAAAGACAGAAGAAAAGGCCATTTGCCGCTAGTCGCAGACTCCTTCTTCTCAAGTATCTAGATCTAAATCGATAATGAACGAAGCCCAACAACCAAAAGCTGAGGTCAGAAAAACACTGACTAACATGCCGGCTATGGAGACGCCCCAAAGCGTCGCCCATCAGATGATGCCGGAAGATGAAATTGCACGCCGCGTCAGCAAAGCCGAAGAAGAAGCAAGAAGAGATTACAAAGGCTACAGACGAAAAGTTTTGGCATTTGCGATGCTCGGTTATCTCTACATTCTTTTCGTGCCTTTGGTGCTCGTGCTCATGCTGGCTGGCACGATTTGGATCATGGTTGCATCCAAGCACATCTACGGTATCGGAATACAAATCGCATTCGGATTACTGATTGCTCTTCTTGCATACATTCGTGCGCTCTGGGTTTCGCTTGCCCCGCCTGCCGGACTTGAACTAGATCGCAGCGAGTATCCGGAATTGTTCGAACTAGTCACACAATTGTCCGAACAGTTGAAAATCAAAGTCGATCACATACTGGTCGATGACCAGTTCAATGCGATGGTGGTGCAACATCCGCGCTTAGGATTTTTCGGCTGGTATGCAAACTATGTCGTGCTGGGCCTGCCACTCATGCAGTCATTGCCGCCACAGCATTTCAAGTCTGTTCTAGCTCACGAATTTGGTCACATTTCCGGCAACCACGGCAAAAGCAACTCATTCATATACAATCAGCGCGTGCGATTGGTACAGCTTCTTGTGGCGATGCATCAGCATTCGCAGATTGCACTCGTACTTTTGAGCAGATTCTATGACTGGTATTTCCCACGCTTCAGCGCATCATCTCTTGTCATAGCCAGAGAGCACGAAAAACAAGCAGACCTTCAAGCTATCGAAGTCACAGATAACAAGATTTGCGGACAGGCTCTGACACTCACAGAAATAAAAGGAAATCAGCTCAATGACATTTGGACTTCAATCCAAAACACTATCAAAGACGTTGATGCTCCGCCAGATTTGGTTTACTTTCAGATCGGCGAAAAGCTTGCAGCCGCACCGGACGACAAAACCAAATCAGTTGAAAAACTAGCCGAAGCGCTCAAGCGACCTACCGACGACGAAGATAGCCACCCCTCACTCAAAGAACGACTGCACCTGGCGAAATTCACGCAAGAAAGTATGCAGCCGGAAACCCTTTACGATTCGTTGCCGCTAGATTTGACGCAAGCGCAATCGGCAGCGTCTCTCTATTTCGGAAAGAAGTTGCCTTCGATAATTCAGTATTGCAGTGACCAATGGTTCAACGCCAACAACATGCAATGGAAATCTGTTCATGCGCAGATTATGGAAGCAGCAAATGAATTGAACGAACTAGAGAGGAAAGCTGAAACTCAAGAACTCTCAGTAGATGAGTTGGTGAAAGTCGCGAACCTGACAGCAGTAAGAGATGAACCTCCTGCTGCATTGGCCGCATTTCAAAAGGTGCTGGAGCGAGAACCTCAACACGCGGAAGCTCGGTATGCCGTTGCAACGATACTTTTGGAAAAGGATGACGAAAGTGGTATTCCAATACTGAAAGCACTGGCACGAGAAAAGAAAGAGTTTGGTCTACACGCCTGCGCCTATTTGCGCGAGTACTACGAAAAGAAGCGCAATCATGAAGCGGTCAAAGATTTAGACAAACTCTGGTTTGAGTATCAGAATGTCATAGGACTCGCGCAAGCCGAAAGACAGAGCTTGAACAAGTCCGATCTCATCGTTTCACACGATCTACCGCAAAGAACCGTTGACACCGTCATCGAGATATTGAGCAAGCACCAAGGCGTAAAGGAAGCGTACCTGTATCGCAAAATCATGGAGTATCTTCCCGATCAAAAATTCTACGTGCTAGCCGTTGTTCCTGGTGTGGTCAACATTCTTCCGAACAGAGAAGAGATGAAATTGGAAGAAACACTGAAGCAGGAAATTCAATTCCCAGGCACATATCAAATAACTGTAATAAATTCAGCTACGAAGTGGATGAAAGACAATGCTGCAACAATGCCAACCGCACTTATATACAAGCGCGATCACTAGCTAATGATTTAGGTAGACATTAGACCTTAGCGGTCTCTTTGAGCACTGCCAATGTTTCTTCCAGAGTCTGCGCATCATAGACGTTATAGACATTTGCAGAACGATCGATTTTCTTGATCATACCGGCAAGCGCCTTACCTGGTCCGATTTCGACGAACGTATTGACGCCCTGTCCAAGCATGTATTCGATGGTTTCACACCAGCGAACAGAACTCGGCATTTGACGCGAGAGTTTCTCTTTCAATGCAGCACCGCTCGTTTCCGGCTTAGCATCAACGTTTTGAACGACAGGAAATGCGGCGTCCTTGATGTCGATAGTTTTGACCAGTGTTTCAAACTCATCGGCAGCAGCCTTCATGAGAGGTGAATGGAATGCGCCACCAACCGGCAACGGAATTACCTTAGCACCACCAGCCTTGGCTCTGGTGCCGGCTTCAGCCACAGCATCAGGATCGCCAGAGATTACCAGCTGTTCTTTGGTATTGAAATTGGCGACGATTACAACTTTAGGCTCACCAAGAGTTTTTGAAACTTCTTTTGTAATCTCCTCGAGCTTATCCGCCGCCATTCCGATAACAGCAGACATCGCACCTTTCGGACAAGCTTCCATCAATTGAGAGCGCTTATCTACGAGTTTTACAGCCGACTGCAAATCAAAAGCAGAAGCGGCATAGAGAGCGGAGAATTCACCGAGACTGTGCCCAGCTACAAAAGATGGTTTGGGTCCACCCATGGATTCATAACAGCGCCATGCGACCATCGACACTGCAAGAATTGTCGGCTGAGTATTGATAGTGCGCTTCAGTTCGGTATCTGGACCTTCAAAGCACAATTGACTGAGCGAGCGTCCGGCAATTTCGTCGATTTCTGCAAAAAGCTTTTTTGCCTCTGGAAATTTTTCCGCCAGATCTTTCCCCATGCCCACAGCTTGTGAGCCCTGTCCCGGGAAGATACATGCCAGCTTGCTCATTTTTTTTCTCCTTCAACCAACAGAATTCAAAAGCAATTCAAAAACGATTCAAAATGATCTTGATACCAATTGAGGGCAGTTACTTTTTGGACGTCTCTACTTCAGTAATTTGCGAACCTTCATCATGAGACGACTTGCGTTGATCAACCGCCGTCCACTTCACAATCGCAGAACCCCAGGTCAATCCACCACCAAAGCCTACAAGGGCGCAAGTCGAGCCGACCTGGATCTGACCACGTTTTAGAGCTTGCCACATTGCAAGTGGTATGGACGCGGCAGATGTATTCCCCATCTCATTTACGTTGCTGACGATCTTTTCAGGCGCCATGCCAAGCCGCTCCGCAGCTGACTTGATGATACGCATATTGGCTTGGTGAGGGATCAAAAAGTCGATGTCTTCAACAGTAATGCCTGCGTCGCTGCATGCAGCACGCACCGCTTCTGGCACTGCGTTGACTGCGAATTCATAGATTGCTCGACCATTCATTTCGAGAAATCCATGTGTTGCAGTAGGCGGTGTAACTCCCGCATGAGGATAAGCAGAGCCAGTGTTGGGAATGTGCAAAAGGTGCCCGCCACTGCCGTCTGCGCGCAAATAAGTCCCCAGCATTTCGTTTTCTTTCTCGTCAGCTTTGATGATAAATGCGCCGGCGCCATCACCGAAAAGTATGCAGGTATTGCGGTCGGCCCAATTGAGAAAACGCGAGTGAATGTCCACTCCAATTACGAGCGCGCATTTGAAGGTTCCAGATCCTATAAATTGCTGTGCAACTGCAAGCGCATAGACAATGCCGGTGCATGCTGCTTCCATGTCGAAGGCGGCAGCACGTTTTGCGCCGATTGCCGCTTGGACCATGCAAGCAGTAGACGGATAAAGATTGTCCGGTGTGGAGGTGGCGACGACGACAAGTTCAATTTCTTGCGGGTCGATGCCGGCAAATCCAATGGCATCCTTTGCAGCAGCAATAGCCAATTGGCTGGTCGTTTCCTCTTCTGACGCGATGCGCCTTTCGGAAATACCTGTGCGTGTTTTGATCCACTCGTCCGATGTGTCTACGAGTTTCTCAAGGTCGAAATTCGTAACCACTGCAGAGGGCAAACCAGCTCCGACACCAATCAGTCGGGCGCCATGCGAAAACTTCAAGACTTGCTCCCAGCCGCAGTCATGCTGAAGCTGTTCTCAATCTTCTTGACGATATCGGCAGCCACCATATCTTTAGCTACGCGAATCGCGTTCTTGATTGCTGTGTGCTTCGAGCCACCATGGGCGATGACACAAACACCTTTGACGCCGACCAGAAGGGCGCCACCGAAAACATTATGGTCGACGCGATTCTTCAGCCCGTCGAGCGCCGGCTTGATGACGACCGCTCCAAGTTTTGTTCGTGTCGATCTAAGCAATTCTTGCTGCAACATGATCTTGCACATGTTGGCGATACCTTCGGCGGTCTTCAAAGCGACGTTGCCAGTAAAGCCGTCCGTGACAGTGACATCAACTTTACCGAGAGGGAAATCGCGTCCTTCGACAAAACCGATGAAATTGATTCCGGATTGTTGCTTGAGAAGTTTGTACGCTTCCTGCACAAGCTCGTTGCCTTTCGTCTCTTCAGTTCCGATATTAAGAAGACCGACTGTCGGATTCTTCTTATTGAAAAGACCAGCCGACACAATCGAGCCCATAACGGCGAATTGCATAAGCTGGTGCGGAGTGCAGTCTACATTGGCGCCGACATCGACAAGAAGACATTTGCCTGTTGTCGCCGGCATGGTGCAACAAATGGCAGAACGGTCTACGTTGGCGATACGTCCGAGTCCGAGCTGGGCGGCGACTGCAGCTGCTCCGGTCGAGCCGGCGGCAACAAGCCCATCTGCCAGTCCATCAGAGACACGCTTGGTGGCTACAACAATCGACGAATCTTTCTTTTTGACAATAGCGCGACCAGGCTTTTCGTCCATGGCCACGACTTCGGAGGCAGGAACAATAGAAATATCGAGACCGGCGTGATCGTGACGCGTCAGCTCTTTTTCAATTGCATCGGTAGGTCCGACTAATTGCACGGCGACGCCGTATTCGCGTGCGGCAATTACAGAACCGTGGACAACCTCGCGAGGGGCATAGTCCCCACCCATGGCGTCCACTGCAATGCGAATCATCTTTGACTCCCAGTAAACCCTGCCAACTACTCGTCTCTAAAACTATTCAGTAACTACGTTGTCACGACGACGCGCTGGGCGTCCGCCGTAATAACCACAGACGATGCAGATTTGGTGCGAACGCGCGGGCGAACTGCAATTACTGCACTTGGCGATATTGATTTCTTCAGCCTTCCAGTGAGCTCTTCTTTGATGCTGCTTCTGGTGCGACGTTTTCTTCTTTGGCTGTGCCATAGCCTATGTGACCTCCATGCCTTGGCGGATTGAATATTATCTACGACTCTTCGCCAGATTTACCCTTTTGAAATAGAGTCTTTAAGTTCTTCCATCGCGGATCAATTGAATTTTCGTCTAATCTTTCTAAATCTGCGTCGGAAGACGAAGCCACAGATTCCGAGGAACGCCCGGAACCCGCACCAGTACGGGCTTCCTTTTCGGGAAGGCCCGGACACTCATCGCCGCAATGGCAATAGGTCGGGGTGGCCAATGTAACAGCTTGATATACAACATCGCTGATGTCAAGCAAGCCATCTTCAGGAAGATACTCGAAAAAGTCGTCGTACTTGAGCTCCCGCTCCTTGGTTTCGGCCCCCGCGAAGTCGGCATATTCAACCAAGTTAACAAAGCGCTCATCTATATCAACCGTCAGCGCTTGGAAATAGGGCTTCAGGCAACGATGACAAGATAGCTTCAAGAGCGTCTTGACCGTTCCACTCAACCTCATTCCGGCGGCCGACAGCCCGGCTTGCAGTTCACCGACAACCGGCTTTACCGCATCAAGACCAGCCAGATTCTCATTGAATGAGAATTCCAACCGCCCACCCGGCAAGGTTTTCAGCTCGTCATAACTGATTTTCACGAATCTCTTCTACCTAATTTTTACCCGGCTACAAAACCGAGCCCCCTGGCTTCCTTCGGAATACCGAATCGATAACGATTCGCTTCCTTAGAAAGCTGGCCGCCTCGAGACGCATGCTGCAACCCGAGCGGCATGTATGCCGTCCCTACGAGACGCAAACACCGAACGAAGATAATATTACAACAATAAGTAGGGCTCCTGCCAAGTTTTCAGGAGCAAGTGAGAAAGACGGAATCATGGGTGGGAAACTTTGCCTGGCAGCCAGATGGGCTATTCCTGTCGTAGGGGAGCCAATCCACGACGCCGTAGTCGTGATCGACAACGGCATTATTGAAGGCGTTTATGCCAGACCACAGTTCAATAGCATTTACAAAAATCAGCAAATAGAGCGCGCTGAAGACTATAAAGACGCGGTCATAATGCCAGGTTTGATCAACCTGCACTCGCATCTCGACTATTCCGCCCTGCGCGCCTTCGCCACAGACCTGCCGTTTTTCGAATGGATAGAAGGATTAGTAACCAGCTCCCGAGAGTGGCCCGGCGACAAATGGTTTCAATCTGCATTGTACGGAGCCCGTCTGGCAGCCTTTACCGGGACGAGCACAGTGGTCGATTCTTCATTTTCCGGACAAGCAGCCAAGGCTCTGGCTCAAGTAGGGCTGAGAGGCGTCGTCGGTTTGGAGATTTTCGGACTATCCGACGCTGAATCAGATAACACCTGGTCGAACTGGCTTTCGCGCTTTGAAGCCCTGAGCGAAACAGACTTCCCTCCATTAAAAGAAGCGCTGGAAAAGCAAACCCTGACTCTTACTGTTTCACCTCACGCACCATATACGGTGTGTCCGTCTTTGTGGTTGAAAGCTGCTACGTGGGCAAAGAAGTTCAACCTGCCTGTTTTGGCGCACCTCGCAGAGTCGCAAGAGGAATGTCAGTGGTTGGCGGCCAGCAACGAAATTGTTCACGAGTTTTTGGCATTTTCGATGCGAACCGAAACTTCCTCAGAAAAGCTAAAACCAAGATGGGCTGGGCGAGGCCTCACGCCGGTAAAACATTTGAAGAACTACGGGCTATTAAATGAATGGCTGATAGCCGCGCACGCAGTTCATACAGACAGAGAGGATTTGACGATTTTGTCCGAACATAACGTCAAGATCGCTCACTGCCCGCGCTCTAATGCACGCCTTAAGAACGGCCTGGCACCGTATTCCAAAATGCTCGAACACGGAATTACGGTCGGGCTGGGCACAGACAGCCTGGCATCCAACGATGACCTGAGCCTGCTTTCCGAAGCCCAATTCGCACTCAATGCACATCGCCTGGCACCGTACAATGCTGACGAAAACGAAGGAGAAGAAGGCGGGCACCATCTTCCAACGGCAAGACAGCTTGTCGAAGCAATGACGATGGAAGCCGCGATTGCACTAAAAATGGATCATTTGATCGGCAGCTTGCAGTCAGGCAAACGCGCCGATATTGCCGTTTTTGCTCTGCCACCCGCCCCTCTTTCCGACAGCGAAAAGGAATCGCTGTGTCCATACAATCTGCTGATTTCCGGTGGCGCACGCCTGCGAGATTTACTCGTAGATGGACAATTCATCGTGTCTGAAGGCAAGCTCAGTCGTAATTAGGAGAGCTGAGCCTGGCTGTGCGCACACGAGCCTGAAATTCATCTATACTTTAGTTCGGGGTTTTGCGTAATAGCCCCGGGGGAAAGTATCCCTTAGCCGCCGAAATCTATATAGAACCAATAGCCAAGCGCCTTAGTCAGGCCCAGCCAGGAAGGTCCAACAAACATGGAAAGACGCACGGATCACATTTGCAGCGGCAGAACATGCATGTTTTGCCGAGTCCTCGACAATCCTAATCGTCTCAAGCAGCTTGGCAATCGTTCGTACATGGACAGTCAGGTTTTAGAACGAGTCAAAGAGCTGGAGCAACGCTCGCTTTTGACCACCACAGAAAATAAGATGAGCATGGTCAAGGGCGAGGAAATTGAACGCCTGGCATTGCTCGACACTCTCACCGAGCTTTACAACTCAAGGACATTCCTCAAAGAGATTAAGGAAGAGTTGAAACGCGCCAAGCGTTACAAACGCCCTGTCGCTCTTTGCATGGTCACCGTAGACAACTTTAAAGACATTTCCAGACAGTACGGCGCCCTTACATCTGATGCCGTGCTGAAAGTCATCGGCTCTGTCTTGCAAGGAGCGGTCAGAGACGTTGATATCCCAGCTCGCTACAGCGCTGAAGAATTTGCCATCATCTTCCCGGAAACAAACTCTTCCGGCGCCCAGATAGTTGCTGAGCGCATTCGCCAGCGCATCGGCTCGCAAGCGATCACCCACAACTGGCACAACTTGAAAGTTACAGCTTCGGTTGGGCTGGCCGCATTTCCTGCACACGCTCGCGAACACGACGAATTGGTTGCGCGTTCCATCCAAGCTCTTGAGATGGCCATGCAACGCGGCGGAGACCGCGTCTGCTCGGTTTAGACAGCGCCTTGATAACTCGATTTCTGAACGTCGACCTTGCACCCTTTGTGCATCGCTTGCACGCTTAGTGCATCGATTGATATCAAACATAAGACAGTCTGAGGGACACAAAGCCTCAGGCACCTTTATAATTTGCCGGTCGTAAAATCAAGGAAAGTCTCAATCGATGCTATCTCCGTCGAAGCCGCAAGTTAGCTCCGGCTCATTTATAAAAGACTGGAAGCCAATCGCAGTCATTATCGTTTTGATCTGGTCGCTCACAACACTCTTTCAAGTCGAGCCGGAAAAAACCGTTTCAGACTGGCAAAAGTTAGCTGAACTCACTCCGGACGCACTCAAAATCGAAGTAGAAAAACGGGTGAGAGAAACTCCCGGCTACGAGAAGATGAACGAGTACGAAAAGGAAGATTTGTATAAGCGCACGACCGACAATGCGCAGATGGCCAACAACATGCAAATCATCGAGCATTACAACGGCTACGTTCTTTTCACGACGCTCAAACTTGGTCTCGACTTGCGAGGAGGCAGCCAACTTTTGCTGCAGGCACTGCCCAGCAAGCTGGTGCCCGAGATCAACCCACAAGTTATGAATGGTGTTGAAACAGTCATCAACAACCGCATCAATAGTCTTGGTGTTTCAGAAACTTTAGTCCAGCGCTCAGGCAAAGATCGCTTGATCGTTGAAATGCCCGGTATCAAAGACCCACAACAAGCTAAAGACAGAATTGGTACGACCGCCCTTCTCGAATTCAAAGAGATGGCTTACGACGAAAGCGGTCGTCCTATCATTGGACCAAACGGCGGGCCCGTTTGGAAAGAAACCGGTTTGACCGGCGCAGACTTCAAACACGCGCAAGGATCACCAATGGTTTCAGGCGGATTGTGGCGCGTTTCCTTTGAATTCAAACCAGAAGGCGCCAAGAAATTCGGCGAGATGACCCAACGTCTGGTCGGCAGACAAATCGGTATCTTCCTTGATGGCGAACCGACCGACAGAGGACAAGATGGTCGCCCTGTCTCGCTTGTCGAATATCGCGGCGTCAATGTACGCGAGCCGATCTTAGGCGGCACCGGCGAAATCACCGGCAACTTCAGCCGCGACCAAGCGGTGGATCTGGCAGTAAAACTGAATGCCGGTGCATTGCCTGTACCGGTCAAGATTTTGGAAGAAAGAACAGTTGGCGCCACGCTCGGTCAAGACTCCATTCAAAAGAGTTTGCTTGCCGGTGCAGTCGGCATTGCCGCCGTTATGGTCTTCATGATTCTGGTCTACGGATTGCCCGGATTGATCGCTGACGTCGCACTTGTTCTATATACGATTACGACGCTGGCTATTTTTAAAGCCGTGCCCGTCACTCTAACATTGGCTGGTATAGCCGGTTTCATTCTGTCAGTCGGTATGGCGGTAGATGCCAACATTCTGATTTTCGAGAGAACAAAAGAAGAATTGAACAGTGGCAAAGGCTTGTACGTCGCCATCGAGAATGGCTTCGGAAGAGCATTTACATCAATCTTCGACAGCAACGTCAACAGTTTGATTGCTTGCGGCGTTCTTATGTTGTGCGGCACATCAATCGTAAAAGGTTTCGCCGTCACACTGGCAATCGGTGTGGCCGTCTCGATGTTTACCGCCATTACAGCCACTCGTGCGATGTTGCACTTGATACCGAAGAGCCTCGGCATGTTCGGACACAAGTACGACAAGAAAGGTCACGAGATCAAAAAACAACAGATTTTCAAAGAAGCTGAAGCAACGAAAGAGGAGGCGCGGTGAAGGGCATAAAGATAGACCTGGTCAAATATCGCTGGATCTGGCTAGGCATTTCCGGTGTCATCTTGGTGCCTGGAATTATCGCCATGGTCATCTGCATGACCAAATTCAATTCACCGCTCAAGCCGGGAATTGACTTCACGGGCGGCTCCATTCTGCAGTATCAATTTGAAAAACCAGCCCCACTCGACACAGTCAGAGCGGTGCTCAACGAGTCCGGCTTCGAGGGTTCGCAAGTTCAGCAAGCATTCATTTCCGGAAAAGAAGTCATCGTCATGCGCACGAAGGCAATCGACAGCGAAGACGAAAAGCGCAAGCTGGACGCAGATCTGACTTCTAAGTTGGGCGAATTCAAAGTTTTGTCAGTTGACAAAGTCAGTGCAACGGTCGGACCAGAATTGCTCTCGAGTGGTCTAATCGCGCTCATCGTCACGTTCTTGATGATGGTCGGCTACATCTCATATCGATTCCAATTCGACTATGCAGTTTGTGCAATTGCCTCACTGCTTCACGACGTTATTGCTTTGTGCGGTATCTTCGCCATCCTCGGATTGGTGATGGGCACAGAGGTAGACAGCTTGTTTATCTCGGCTGTTCTTACTGTGATAGGTTTCTCGGTTCACGACACAATCGTTGTATTCGATAGAGTCAGAGAAAACGTCAAATACGTCGGCAGCAAAGCTACAGATGCCAGCGGCAACGAGTACAAGAAAAACTTCGGGCATGTCGCCAACGACAGCGTCAACCAGACTCTCGCCCGCTCTATCTACACTTCGCTGACCGTTGTCATCACTTTGACCGTCCTCTACTTCCTCGGCGGGGTGACGACAAAGGACTTCGTTCTGGCTATGCTCTTGGGTATCATCTCCGGAACCTACTCCTCAATCTTCAACGCGAGCTGCCTGCTTGTAATGTGGCGTGAGGCAAAAGGAACCGCTACGGCGAAGCCAAAACCGAAAGCGGCTTAGCCTCTAACTGTCTCTGACATGTACTGTACAAATGCTCTGCTAAAATCTCGTAGAGTCTAAATACAATATAGTTCGAGACAAACAATTGGTGTCCCTGCCCGCTGCACAGACAAGACGAAATTCGTTTTGAACCAGAATCCCAATTCCAAGGATTTGCTCATGGACCCTAATGATCAAAAAGAAGAAGACCTCAACGACGAGCAAAAGTGGGACATACTCACGCGCCCCGAAAAGCTCGGCGAGATTCTTCTCAAGCACGGCAAAATCACTCTCGTGCAATTAGAAGACCTGATCAAAGAGCAAGAGAAGTCCGGAATGCCATTTGGCGAGCTGGTCTTGGCTAAGGGCATTATGTCGCGCGAAGACTTGATGAAAGCACTGGACTGGCAGCACAGAAGCGATCAAGTAATCATCGAATCGCTCACCGAGATGGTCAGCAAGCAGGGCAAGGAAGGCGAAGAATAACGAAGTTATTCGCCGAAAGCAGACTCGAAAAGTGAGATTTAAGAATAAAACCGCATACATCACCGGTGGTGGCTCAGGCATTGGCAGAGCGACTGCTATTGCATTTGCAAACGAAGGTGCTTCGGTGGCAATCGTTGATGTCGATGCCGAAGGCGCCCAGGGCACGGCTAAAACCATCGAGTCTGCAGGCGGAAAGTGTCTGGCAATTCACGGAGACGTCTCGAATTCAGAACTAGTCACCAACAGTATTAAAGATACAGTTTCAAAATTGGGTGGGTTGGATTTTGTCCTTAACAACGCCGGCTGTGAATATGTCGCGCCGCTTCTCGAGACAACAGATGAGCAGTGGGACCAGGTACTCGACACCAATTTGAAAGGAACATTTATGGTGGCCCGCGCCGCAGCCGAGCATATGGTTCGCAACGGGTTCGGCGTCATTACCAATAATGCCTCGGATGCAGGTCTGCGCGGCATCCGCTTAAACGCTGCCTACAGCACGTCGAAAGCCGGAATCATCCACCTTACCAAGTCGATTGCATTGGATTACGGCGCGCACGGTGTTCGTTGCAACTGCATCTGCCCTGGCTGCATCAAAACGCCTCTGTGTGAGCGTTTCAACAAGGAAGTAGGGGCGCGCGTCGGCAGAAGTGGACCGGAAGTTCTTGACGAGTTTGTAAAAGCAAACATACCGATGTTGCGTGTAGGTCTTCCGGAAGAAGTAGCATCCGTCGTGCTTTTCCTTTGCTCAGATGACGCTCGCTATGTTTCAGGAGCAACGATTGCGGTAGATGGTGGTCTAACAGCAGGAATGTAGCTATGCTCTTTGCCGCATTTCTGCTTATCAACACGCTGGCGCTGGTTGTTTTTGTCGCCATGATGCTGTCTTTTTTCGCGACATTTCGCACGGTGCAAAAATGCGATTTAGCAAACGAACAACTTCCATCAATTAGTGTTGTTGTGCCCGTCAGAAATGAAGAAGGCAAGGTCGCACGATGCCTGGAGTCTCTGGCCAGGCAAAACTATCCAAATTTCGACATTATCGTTATCGACGATAAATCAACAGACTCATCAGGCCAGATCATTAGTGATCTGGCGCAGAAATTTTCAAACATCAAAGTCATTCAAGGCAGAGAAAACCGAACCGGCTGGCTCGGAAAGTGCAATGCACTCGACCACGGAACGCCGCACGCAGGGGGAGATTGGCTTGTTTTTACTGATGCTGACACTTACCACCATCCAAACTCCTTGAGAGACGCAATAGGCGCCGCGATTAAATACAACGTCGACATGATCTCGTTCATGCCTGTACAAGAGCTGTATAGTTTTGGAGAGAGAGTACTTATGCCGGTGCTCATAGGTTCTTTCCTGGCGGGCGATCCGACCAACTCGATAAACGATCCCAAGAACCCGAGATCGTATGCATATGGTCAATACATTATGGTTAGGCGCACCACCTATGATGCAATCGGCGGACACGAGTCAGTGAAAGATCAAATCCTCGACGATATTTCCATCGGCCGAGTGACAAAAGAAAAGGGCTTCTCCGTCACTGCTTGCGATGGTCGTCCGCTGTATACAGTGAGAATGTACACCAATTTTTCGGAACTATGGAAGGGCTGGACAAAAAATGCCTATGCAATCATCAACTGCAACATGACCAGTCTGATTGGAATTGTTGTTTTGCTAAATCTATGGTTTGCGGCTCCGTTTGTCACTTTAGCAATCACCATGATGAGTCCTGCGAGCATTTCACAAGTCGTTCCGGTCTTTATGATCTGGGAATTTCTCGCCCTGCAATTCGCATGTATCTTAATTTGGTACGTTAAAAGCACAGCATTCTACAAAGGGCTTAATCCTCTCTATTTCTTCCTTTTGCCGCTTGGGTCCGTTCTTACAAGCGCTGTATACATAAACTCAGCTTATTGCTTTGTCAGCGGACGACAAGTCAAATGGAAAGACCGCGACTACTCCGTTGATTCGACCCAAAGAGTCAAGACTTCTTTTGAAAACCCTACAGAGTCGAGTGAAACGCCGGTCTCAACACAACCTTAGCTCTGGGCTGAACAGGGAAAAACAGAAAAACAAAGAAGATAAGAGCTTAGACGTAAGAGCCAATTAGCGATCGAACAAACTGATTTTCTTCTCTATCGATTACTTGCTTAAGTTTCTTTCTCGTCTCTGGTTCTTCATGCTGCGCCAAAGCCCAGTAAGCATGCTCTTTTAGCATCTCATCAGACTCAGAGCCGACAAAGTCGAAGAGTTTATCTACAGCTTCAAATTGCTCTTGTTGAGTAATGCCGGTAGGAGAAACTGCAGCGCATTCACCAAGAATATTGCCAACTACTGTTAGAGCATTCCGCTTCATCCCGCGCAGCTTTGGACGCCGCAAAGGTGTATGTACAAAGCGTTGATGGAATTCTGGCTGCGAATCCATCGCCAAGATCGAAAAGAGATCAAGATAATGACCCGCACCTCTTTGAGGAGAAAATTCCTCCCACGGAGCAGGGTTAGGTTTTTGATTATACGGACAAACTTCCTGACATACGTCACAGCCAAAAACCCACCGGCCCAACTGTTTCCTCAGCTCCAATGGGATAGCTTCTTTGTTCTCGATGGTCAAATAAGAAATACATTTGTTCGCATTCACGCCGATACCATATGCAATGGCATCAGTAGGACAGCCTTCTCCACAGCGAAAACACTTACCGCAAGTTCCTTGATAGGGCTCATCAGCTTCCAACTCCAGCTCCGTGATCAGCTCGGCAACGAAGTTGTAAGTGCCCATCATCTGTGGACCGATTATCAAAGTGTGACGACCTGCAAAGCCAAGACCATGCCGTGAGGCGAGCCCTTGCTCGAACAGGGAAACATCGTCCGTGTAAGCCTTTGCAAGGATCTTTCGACCGGCAATCTTCTCAAGACGCGCATTAAGCTCTCTCAACTTTGCGCGAATTACAACGTGATAATCCAACCCAACAGCATAACGGGCGACCTTGCCAAAGAAGCCAGGTGGCGGCTCCGGCACCTCCGTGTAATAGCTTACAGACACCACGATTGCCGAACGTCCATCCGGATACAGCATTTGTGGAGATGTTCTAAAATGTGGATTGCGCTTCAGGTACTCCATACCTGCGGCGTACCCAAGCGCCAACCAGCGCTCGTATTCCTGGCGCTCAGCCTCCATGGGTTCAAGCGATGCGATTACTGTACGCTGAAACCCGAGCTCGGAAGCTATTCGCTTGATCTCTTCTTTTAGCTGATGCGGCGTCATGGCTCGATAATACCCTGCTTAGGCTATATTGAGCCGAGTGAGAAACCAATAAGTGATGGAAAAACAAGAAACTACCCTTGAGCTTAAAGACTTCGAGTTCGACCTTCCAGCCGAACTAATCGCCCAAGAACCGCTGGCAAAGCGTGATGAGTCCAGGTTGTTTGTTATCGATCGCCTAGGCAATAGCTTTAAACACGTTCATTTCAGAGACATACTCGAATTTTTGAAGCCCGGCGACGTAATCGTAGCCAACGATACACAGGTTATTCCCGCAAAGCTTTTTCCGCGCAGAAAAAGCGGCGGCAATTTGAAGATGCTCCTGCTAAAGCCAACGACTGCATCGGCGGCAGTATGGGAGGCAATGGCAACATCGCTGAAGCGCCTTAAAATCGGTGAAGAACTACTGCTAGACTCGCCCTCTGGAAAGGTCTATCCACTGGTACTCAAAGATTTGACTACAGGTCCCGATGGTTTTAAGCGACTTCTGGTCGATTTAGGCGACAGGGAAAACGTTTTTCAAATTCTAAGAGACGTTGGTTATGCGCCTCTTCCACCTTACATTCAACAAGAAAAAGACAGCCCGGAAGAAATTGGAGAACACAAGAGAGACAAAGATCTCGATCGATATCAAACCGTGTTTGCCCAACACCCTGGCGCGGTTGCGGCTCCGACTGCTGGTTTGCACTTTACCAAAGATTTGATTGAACAACTTGCAGCCAAAGGCATAGAGATGCACAAAATCACGCTGCACGTCGGGCCGGGTACGTTCAAACCGATTTCTACAAGCGTTGACGAACATACAATTGAAGCTGAGACTTACACCATTTCCGAGGCAACTGCAGCAGCCGTAAACGCGGCGAAAAAACGCGGTTCGCGCATAATTGCTGTTGGCACAACCAGTTTGCGAGCGCTAGAAACTGCAGGTAAAAGCGGCACCCTTGAAGCTGTGGAAGACGGCAGCACTAGCCTGTATGTGCGCCCAGGACACAAGTTCAATATCGTGGACAGTTTGATAACAAACTTTCATTTGAGCGGTTCGAGTTTACTCGTGCTTGTTGCCGCATTCGCAGGCAGACAGATAATCTTGCGCGCCTACGAAGAAGCGGTGGAAAAGCGATATCGTTTTTACAGCTACGGCGACGCGATGTTGATTTTGTAACGGTCGACGCAATGTTGTTTCGGCATACGTACGGGAAGCGCATGCGCTTCCCTGCCAGGGAGCCGCATGCGGCAACCATACGATAAGACCCATGCGGCTCCCGTATGATAATGAGACGTTTACTCGGCGCCGACGAATTCGGTCATCTGCGCAATCGCAATGTTATTTCCGCCAGTGCGCTCGACTGATTCGCATGCCATGTCCGCTTGCACAATAAGCTCTTCAGCTTCACCGGCGTGACCAGGACGGTGAGCGATACCGATGCTGACTGTGACTTGCAACTGGTGCCACTGCCACTGCATGACCGAACTTTCCACATCTTTGCGGAGGCGCTCAGCCGCTATCGTTGCGCCTTTGCCTGGTGTTTCCGGCAAGATAATCAAAAAGCGCTCGTTAACATAACGACCAGCCAGGTCAATATCGCTGCGCGTTACAGCGTTAAGACGTTCGCCAACAAAAGCTAGCATTGCGTCTGCGGCTGATGGACCGTGAGTCTTCACGATATTGTCAAACCCATCTACAGCGACAACGAGTATCGCAATTGGGCGGTTGAAACGTTTTCCACGTTTCAGTTCGCGCCGCAACATTCGCAGCATGTACTGAAACTTCAGGCACGGTGTTGTCGCATCGAAAAATGCGTAAGCCTCGATTTCTTCATCCGAAAGAGGCTGGTACTCCGGTTGCTGTTGAGCACCGGCGCCGAAACGGCTGGCTCCACCGGTCTGCAAGATATCGATTGCCTTCTCGGTCGAATCAAAATCCCAGGTCACCTGGTTGCGAACGTCAGAAACCCGACGATGGAACAGATTGTCCTTAATGACCCACTCATCGTTTTTCTTGTTGCCAGGATTCTGACCCGGTTTATTGCTCATAAAGCAACAGCCTTCCTCACCAGTATTGGAGCACGGGGATTAACCACCAAATTTATTCCCTATGAGGAGAAAGTCAATCTCAAAGACAGAGAAAACTCTACTAAGTTAAACAACCCGAATAGCACCGCCTGCGGGAGTTCCAGGTCAAGCTCAAGAACGCAATGTTGTCAACACCTCTATTTAGCTACCAGGGTGCGCGCCAAGAGGTGCAATCGCACCATATTCAGTGCCGCACTCGAGGTCCGAAACCTAATCTCCTGGCGGTTTAGCTTTGTGCCCAGACTCAATTTCTTTGTATCTACCTGACCATTGGCGCACAGCCCCAGGTAGACCGTACCGACTGGTTTATCAGGCGTTCCGCCGGTAGGTCCAGCGATGCCGGTGATACTCAAGCCGATATCTGCGCCCGATAATTTCACGATACCCTCAGCCATAGCCCGGGCGCATTCGTCACTGACGGCACCGTACTGGTCCAACAGTTCTTTCGACACTCCAAGAAGCTGCATTTTGGCTTCGTTGGCATAAGTCACAGCGTTGAGCTTGATATATTCAGAGCTTCCGCCAATATCTGTAAGCCGCTTGCTGACCAAACCGCCGGTGCAGGACTCTGCAACTGACAAGGTGAGACTATTTTGCGCAAGCAACTGCCCAACAACAGCTTCAAGCGTGTCGTCGTCCTGCCCGTAGCAAAGCTTACCGCTCTCCGCACGAATCAGCTCAGCAATCGGCATCACAAGCGCACGGGCTTCTTCAGCAGTGCTCGCCTTTGCAGCCACTCTCAATCGGCACTCACCCATTCCCGCATAAGGTGCGACCGTGGGCGAAGTTCCATTGAGCAAGTCCGCATACTTCTCTGCCAGAGCTGATTCGCCGATTCCATAGTGTTTCAACTCAATGCTGAAAATTGCACCAGTCAAAAAATTCTTCGCTATGAAATCAGCCCCAGACTGGCTCCACATATTAACAAGCTCTGACGGAACCCCAGGAAAAGTGAGGATTGCGCGCTTTCTTGACGGGTCTGCAACTCCGGCGTTTTTTAGAACATCCTCGGGAATGACCCACATAATCCCAGGTGCAGTGCCGCTTGGGTTGGGTAACACGCCCGAACCCTGCGGTCGCATGGCTTGTTTTTTATTCGTCTCCGGCATGCTCAAATTGCGCTCAGCAAAGAGCTTCTCAATCTCTTCGACCACTTTCTCGTCCATAATCATCGGCAGCTTGAAAAACTCAGCGATGCATTCGGTCGTCAAATCATCTGCTGTTGGACCAAGACCGCCAGAGGTCAAAACAATATCCGAGCGATCGAAGGCTTGTTTTAAACTCGCCTTGATGCGGTCTTTGTTATCGCCAACCGTGACACGGTAATAGCAGTCGATTCCCAACTTCGCCAACTCAGTTGCGAAGTATTTGGAATTGGTGTCGAGAACTTCGCCCAAAAGGAGTTCGGTTCCGATAGATAAGATTTCCGCGTTCGCCATGGAACCAGTCTATATGATGCCGGGCAAGTAAGAACCCTTATCATCGCCCACAGAAACAAAGCTTGGCCGCCAAGGCACCAGTGACTTTCGCTTCAACACACATCAGGTTACAAACTTAAACTTGACCGATCTCACGCCGACCGGAAATTGAAATCTTGGGGATACCGCGCGCATTTGTGCTCATCTGAGCATAGGTGTGCCAGTCAACACCATTGGGATTCTCCACCTTCCTTACATAATCAAGAGCAGGTCTAAGATGCCGGATATGCACAGCTTCACCGGCAAAGGCAGTCCCGCCGGTGGCTGGTCCAGAGCGAAGAATACCCAACACCTTGCGGTTTTCTAGCAAGAGTGGGGCGCCAGACATGCCGGTAACCGATTCTGCAGTATGGTTGATTGTGCCTAGCATTAATTTGGAATCGACAGCCATTTGAGAAATTCGACCTTTGGTCATAACCTTCTCGACTGTTCCGTGCGGATGCCCTACCAAGTAACCGTGCATCCCTGTTTTAACCTCGCGCGCAGGCGCAAATTCAAACGGTTTTGCGTGCCTCAACGGTTCTTCAACTCTAAGCAGCGCCCAGTCAGCATGTGCTTCTCTCGCCACTACACGCGCCGGTACAGCCTTACCGGTCGCCAACTCGACAGTTACGCGCCCGGTTCTACCATTGAGCACATGATTGGCAGTAGCAATATGATTTGAGTCGACGAAGAAGCCCGACCCTACGCCATCTTGACTCCAGACTCTAACAGTAGCGTCTTTCGCACCCTGGTAAAGATTGGCTTCCGCCGAAGCCTTCGGAACTATCTTAAATGCTTCTCGCGTAAACGGTTGCCCCATTTTGAACGCATCAACCGTAATGATCGGAATAGCAGCTGTATCGAGAGAGAGCTTCTTCGGCGCAAATCTGTCGAACCTCAGTCCGGAAAAATCGGGCACCTTATCGGTTAGCGCATCGGGCGGAGACGGCGGTTTTACTTCCTTCGCTACAACAGCTGCTTCATCTGCAGCAGCTCCGCCTTTTGCAACCACGGTACCAGCGTCAGAAACAACAGTTCCACCTTTGGCGACAACTGCACCCGCGTCTGGAACCAAAACTCCAGCTTCTTTCGTCGCTGCCCGAGCCCACGGAGATACAAAAGTAGAATCAGCAATTGCCGAAGTTTCTCCCGCCAATCCTCTAATGGCTCTTACGAGGGGAACACCAGAACCGCTCCGCGCCACAGTTTTCCCAAGCCCAGCCGCAGCCTGAGCCATTTCCTCCACGACAGGTGCCTTAAATCTCAGCGCAAGCAAGGCCAAAAGGGCTGTTCCACTCGTTTCCAGTGGATTGTTGATTGCAGTCTGCACAGCCGATCTTGCCACTGAACCAAGTGAATTTGCTTCTTTCGGTGCAGCTGGTGCAACACTGTTATCTAACGCAGCCTTCTTTTCCCACGCGTCCGAAACAACGGATGAAACCTTGTCCTGCCCCGGCGCGGAAAAAACGTCAGAACCAAGCCAAGTCACATCCGCGGATTCAACTGGTACGGCTAAATCTCTGCTGCTACTCGAGAATTTGGCGCTCTCTAAATGACTAGGCTCGTCGAATTTATACATAGAATCTTTTCAAAATCTGTTCAGAAAGTCTGACTCAAGTAAACAGACAACTGCGTGAGCACGTCGTGAATCTTCGTGCGGGTAATACGCAACCCGGGGCCGATTGCACATCTTTATCAAATCAAATTCACGTGACCGGTCCGTGACGGAACGAAACAATCGAAAGGCAGGCTTCCATAGAAGCCCGCCCCTGATTTATCCGGCGATTGCCGCTTGTTGTGCTGCCATCAGCGGCGTCATCTCGGTTGCACCTTCGTAGCTGTTGAACAGCTCCGATAGTCTTCCGTTCTGCGCAAGCACTTCATTCACTTCGCCATATTCAACGATTTCACCGTTGTGGAAAACGTAGACCACGTCGAACATATCGAGCAGGTGAAGTTTGTGCAAGGACGAAACCACACATCTGTCAGAGAACGCCTCAAGTATGTTGGCGTAAATTACCCTTTCATTTTGTGGGTCGACGCTGGAGGTCGGCTCATCCAGCAAGATTACCTCGCTGTCTCTCGCGAAGAATATTCCTCTCGCGAGTGCCAATCTCTGCTTCTCACCGCCGCTAAGGTTGACACCCTTTTCGGCAATGCTCGTCTCCAGTCCGTTCGGCAACCGTTTGAGCACAGGCTCGAACCTCGCCATCCGTATAGCTTCGCGGATTTCTTCTTCATCAACTTCAAGCCCGAAGGTGAGGTTGAATCCGATCGTGTCCGAAAAGATTTCCGGATCTTGCGGCATCAAAGTGGTGGCATCAGCTACGTGCTTCAAGCCACCAGGCAATTGAACACCGTCAGCGAAAACGTCGGCACAGTGCGCGGTTTGCGTTCCTCTGAGGAGGTTGAGCAATGTGCTCTTACCGCTGCCGCTCTCACCTACAAATGCCACCGCCAATCCCTTCTTCAAGGTCAAGTTGATGTCTTTGAGATGATGTTTTCTGTGTTTGTCGTCTTCATAGGTGAAGTTGAGATTCTTGACCTCAAGCACATCCCATTGCTTAGGTAAGTGGAATTGCTCTTCTTCACCGGCATCCGGCGAACTCAATCCGTTTGCGATTGGCTCGGCGCTCTTCACGTCGGCGGCCTGTCTCACGACAGTTCCGTAGATCCAAGCGAATTGATAGAACGAATCTCCGATTCTCCTCAAGTATTCGAAGAGAGTGAAGAAGGTTCCGCCTTCGATGGTTTTACCGGCACCAACCGTAGATGCTGTGTACCAGCCCAACACCGTCACGATCATCGATGCGATGAGCACAGTTGTGATGCACCACTTGATCTCATTGACGGCGTTGTTCGATTTGAACAGCGACAACGGCAAGAGCATTCTCCGCTTCACTTCGCCATGCACTCGATGTTCCAACCTCAACGTGATGACGCTGATGATATTGGTGACATAGTCGTGCACCGCAGATGCAGTGGAGTTTTCGAACCGGTTGAGCGTGCTGTAGTTTTTGACAAGAACTCTGTCAAAGCCAAATATCACAGCTACTGCAAGTGACGTCACGACAGTTGCGATCAGTCCTGCTTCCGGCATGAACACGCAAAGCACGATCATGCTGCCTATAAGCCTGAAGAACATATAGGCGATCTCGAAAGAGGTGTCGTAAAACTCGAACAACGAGTTCGACGCTCTATTCACCTTGTCGATACTGTCACCGGAATGGTGCTCTCTGTGCCACTTCAACGGCAGCTTGGTCAAAGTCGAGAACAACTTGCCTTTGTATGCCGCTTTCATGTTGAACGCCACAAACCGCTCGAGCAATCTGCCTGGTCCGTGGAAAACCCAGAACCCGACTTGCGTGACGAAGTAGATGAGCAAATACCATTTCACCTGATCCATTAGGTGATCACGTGGAACTTGTCCCGCTGCAACACCTGTCACACCAGCCTGTATGCAGTTGATGAGTTTGCCGATGATATAAGGCTCGGCAAGCATCATCGCCTGAGCGCAGGCGAACATCACGGTGTAGAGAACAATTACAGAGCGATATTTACCGGCGTAAGCCCAGCCGGTCCATAGGAGATAAACGATAGGATTTTTCATCAGCATAATTACCTGAAATGACCTCATGTCCAAAACGCAAAACTGTCGCAGGCAGTGCCTTACGAGCTTTCTTGATTTGGATGAGGAATCGCATCATTTATCCACCTAAACTTGTTAGATTAAAAAATCGGCGCCAAGATCGGCACCGGTAAAACCATTATACGAGTCGCCCGAAAATGCGCAAGTGTGTTTTTGCAAATGTGAATCAAATGCGGTGCACAAATGAACAGCAATGGTTGTGATTTTCAAATAGTTTTGTAGTTCGCGTTTCTCGCACACGCGCGCGGAGAATATAATAGAGATCATGTATTTAACTCGCGACAAACAAATTTCAAGAAAGCTCTGGTCAAGTTTCATTCTTGCCACAGCAACGATTTGCAATTGCGTTTTCATTGATGCAGTAATCGCGCAAACAAACGAAGTTCCAACACTTCAACCGTTGCCGAATCCGAGTGAAGCACCAGTTCCCATCGAATCTCTTTTTCCTAATCCGCCTTCAACAGTTCGTGTTCCGTTGCAAGGTCGTGCACAATTTGACGGTCCAATTGAAACACCACGAATGGCATTACCAGGTCGTGCAAGCATGGCGCCGGCGAAAACCTATCGAGGTTGGCTAGAACAAACACATCCGCAATTTAGTCTGCAAACCAGCGCTATGGAATCGGAACGACTAGTCGTCATTTCCGACAAATACGATCAAGCAGAACGCACACTAGACAATCTAGGTGTGCCATACAAAATCATGAACAAGAAGGCTTTCGACTCTTATGATTTGAGCGCAGCGCAAGTAGTGATCATCGACTGTGGACCAAACAATCTATCTTGGAACGGTGGAATTAAAATTCGAGATTTTGTAATCCGAGGTGGTTATTTACTAACCACTGACTGGATGATCGATCGCTTAAACCAACACGTATTCCCAGGTTTCATCGCATGGAACGGTGCGACAAATCAACAAAGAATGTACGAAGCATCATTGGTTGGAAAACATGCTGCACTGTATCGATATGCCGTCACCAATGGTGCCTGGAAGATGGATATTCATTGTCACTTGATTCGAATTTTCAACAAAGAGAAAGTCAAAGTTTTAGCCGTAAGTGATGCATTAGCGCAAGAAGACCCAGACAAACTCGGGGCGCTCGCAGTTGTGTTTCCATTCGGTCGCGGATACGTCATGCACATGATGGCTCACTTCGATCGTGGACAAGGCGTGAAGGTTGACGAACTACCAGACGCCGCCCCGGCGATCGGTATTAGCCTTCGCCAAGCGCTGGCGATTAACTACGTAGTAGCGGGGCTCAGCGGTACAAAACTTTAGTGATTGAGACACACAGCCTATAATGGGAGTGAGGTCTAGTTGCGTATGAAGCTATGGATTCTGGATACAGCAATTCTTCTGTCGTTTTCTGCGTTGCAAATGCAATGTCTCGCAGTATTTGCAGATGAAATTACATCGACCACAGATCGGCCTGCTGCGAATTCAACTGAACCAAGCAAAGAAATCTGGGATGAATGGCATAAAAGTCTAGCCGAAGAGCTCTTCACCAGAATCAAATTGGAAGTGTCGAAACTCGGCAGATCAAAGGAAGAGAGCCATTTTCATGTCAAAGTGATTTGGTGTGTTTGCAAAGACGGAAATGTTTCTCTAAAGGAGATTAAAGACACAGAGTCATTATTAGTCCAAGAAGCAGTAAGGATCGCAGTTGATTCCATGAAGTTTATTCCCCTGGTAAAATTTCCAAGCGGATCAACCAGAGAATATGTTGAAAAAATCTCTGAATTTGGGGTTGGATTGCAAACACAATGGACGCGATTTGGTGATTTTGATGCCACCATGTACAAACCGCAGTGGAAGAAAAAAGGCAACAAATGAGGAATAGCTGCTACGCCATTGTTTTGCTTTTCTTATTGGTGCAGCCGCCGATAACGAGCGCTAAAGCACAACTGCTCGCGAACGGCGCAGTTCCAACTCCGGAGACAAACGCAGCGCAATCAGCGGGGAAAGAATCGGAAACAGCCGCATGGAAGGCCTGGAATAAAGCAATAGCCGATGAATTGTTCAATCGAATCAAGCAAGACTTACTTCGTCTTGGTCCGCGGGATGTGGAACGAAGTTTTTACTGCAAGGTGCACTGGCGAATCCAAGATGATGGACGAATTTTAGTTCTTCAAATTGATGGACCTCAGTCAGAGGTTTTCAGAAGCATCGTCAGATCTGCGGCAGATTCCATGCAACGAAGTAGTTTCACCAAGTTTCCCGAAGGTTCGACCAAGACGCACATCAAAAAAATCACTCACTACAAATTTGATTGGCGAAATCCTATGCCGGGAGAACCTTTAGGCACCGACGACATCGATCCAACAAACTACACTGGACCAGTAAAAAGCGAGTGAGTCAATGAACTTACAAAGCAAATTGTCCGTTCTATTCCTAATACACATACAATTGTGCTCAACCGAGGCCTGCGCCAAAGAGTTTAAGGCCTTTGATCAGCTCGACTCAGTCGAACCGGCTTGGGCACAAAAAATCCCGAAGGACAGATATCCGTGTTTTTGTGATCCACCGCCTGCAACCTACAATGAGCAACGTGTAACACGTTATCAGTTCGAATCATCGCCAATAGACGTGATCACGCCATCAACATACGAATCAATCGCGATGATGAATATTCTTAGGTCAAAGCTTAAACAGACTACAACAGGTCTAAATCTTTCTGATCAACTATGCTGCGAAGTTAAATATCGAGTCACCCACGAAAATCGACTCGTTGGATTTGTGGTACGGAATCTCAGCGAGGATAAGCCATTCAATGCCGCTGTCTTCCAGGCAATTTATTTAAGTTGCAATCACGAAACACCACAGACAACTACGAAGCAAGCTTTACAGCGTGAATATCGCTTTTTCTTTACTCCAAGAGATGTGTTTCTTGAAGACCCCTATCCCGGCAAAGCCAACCAGCAAAAAGCACTCGGACCATTGCGCATACGAGAGGCTAAAGCGTCACCCGAAATGATGCTTCCACTCGGCAGAGGTTTCAAAAAACCACAAAATAACCGTAACTACAACATCAAAAAGTTTCTCAACGGGGAATCAAATCACTTTGATGGCTATGATAGCGCGCCTTTTTAATCGGTGGTCAAGCCGTCTCTTCTTCTCGCTAAAGCCATCTTACTGCGTATCCCAATCTTCTTCTGGAAGCGGCAGCGCTACTTCACCTGCACCAGATGACGGCAACGGAACTTTGGGAACTCTTGACGGATCGTAAGGCCTCCACGGTGGGTCAGAGTCATCCTCGTCGAACAAAGAGAGAGGAATGTCGGCGGGTCTGTCCGGAGGTTCTTTCCCTTGCATTTTGGCTACTTGAGTCTGAAACCTCCACATGTATCCGAGCGCCTGATTTACGAGTCCTTCATCACTTTGCTTGCGTGCCATTAGGGCACGATTTCTCCAAGCCAGAGCCTCATTCTTCGCGGCGTCAATCTTCTTTTGAGCCAAAGGTCCTTTGAAAAGGAATGCCGCATTCTCCGGCTCTGTCGGCGGCACAACACATTGCAGCTTCGCCACTCTCTTTTGAAACTCCCATGTAGAGACCAGAAGTCGGCTCGCTTTACTGTCGTCCCCCATCTCCCAAGCTGCTTTCGCTTCACTTCGTAAAGCTTCGATCTTCTCCGAAAAAATCCTGATTCGTTCGGCGCGTGCTTCCCTATTCAAGGTCGATTACCGTACCACTTCATGGTGTTCTTCGAGCAAATCGGCTCTGTTGAATGGAGCTTCTTCATCAGTCAGCCAGCGGGCGTAAACGATGGCTGATGCGACGGCGAGCGCCATGTGACAGATGATCGGCCCAACAAACAAAGCACTACTGGCGGTGCTCAGCCCAAAGAAAATCAAATCGAGCACGGCAAGCGGAATAAAAATTCCATCACTGGTTGCATGCCAACTTTTTCTCAAAGCTTCGATTGGACCGCAGTTTTGATCAACGATGAAATATGGAGTCAGTTGCCACTTCAGGAAGAGAAGAGCTGCAGGAATGACCAGCCAACCTGTAAGACCAATAGCGATTGTGGAAAGCGAAAGCGCGATCAATCCTGCAAGCATTTGTCCAGGTGAGCAAAGGACATCGCTCATCTTGGTTGGGATGTTGCGGGTAATCTTGAGAGCGATTTTTGCCCAGCCTGCCCAAAATCCACCGATGGTCAAAACACCGACCAGCAATCCCACAAGCGCAAACGGTCCGCCCTTCGGAAAGCCGAGGATGAATTTATCAACTCCCCAGCCAGCCGCAGAAAGTATGCAAGTCAGCAAAACCGGACCGCCCAGGGTCAAAAACCAGCCGATGAAGAGCGGAAAAAACTGTTTAACCGTCAAAACCCAAGATTCTTTTAGGGTGTCGAGCGCGTAAAACGAGTTTTCTTTGAGGTTGGATACTTCGAATCCCATATTTGGGCTCCTGGTTTAGAAACTGATGGCTCAACTATACCCAACCTAAATAGGAGGACGTTATCAAGCACCAAATGATTTAGCCTTTTGCCAACACTGGCGCAGTTTTTCAAAACTCTGTTTAATCATGATCAGGTTAAAACACGCTACGCTAACGCGGTGGGGCTGGAAAGAGCCGGGCACTTGGGGCCCGCGGTCAGTTAATGGACGGATTAATGATGAACAGAACAGGCGCGAAATCCAGGGTAAAGGCAGTCACAGCAGCTCTTTTGAGCCTTTTCGCCATACCAACGGTGCAATTCTCGGGCACTGCCAATGCCGCGGAATTCACAATTCCCACCCAGACAGAGGATGCCGTCAGCAGAGATATCCTCGCAAAATTCAAGTATTCAGAAGACGGCGAATTCACCAAGATTTCGGGTCTGCCGACCTATGAATGGATGCCTGCAGACAAAGAGCCTGAAGCCATCATCATCGGCATTCACGGCTTGACGCTTCACGGACGTCGATACAGAGTTCTCGCCCGCACAATGGCGGTCAGCGGCATTGGTTTCATCGCCATGGACATGCGCGGATTCGGGCGCTGCCACTACGACAACGGAAATCAGTTTAGCCCGCCCGGCGACGACCATCACAAGGTCGCGCACAACAAAAGCAACGAAGATATCGTCAAAATCGTACAAGCTGCGCGCACAAAATACGCAGGAAAGCCGATCATTTTGCTCGGCGAAAGTCTTGGCTGCACTTTCTGCGTCAAAATTGCCGGAGAGCATAGTGACCTGGTAGACGGACTAGTTTTGTCCGCACCGGCGATCAAGGTGAACCCGAAGATGTACCTTTCACCAAGTGACATAACGGCAGGGTTGGCGTCGCTGGTCACCAAAAACCACAAGGTCAAATTGCATGGCTTCCTCACTAAGCTGGTATGTCCGCGCAAAGAAGTTGTGGACGAATTGCTGAGCGACCCGCTCATGGTCACAGAGCTAGGTCTCAAAGATTTGCTCGCCACAGACGATTTTGTTGATAAAACAGCCAAGCTTGGAAAATTGCTCGGACCGCACCTGCCTCTCCTCATCATCCAGGGTAGCGTCGATGGATGCGTAGCACCGGTGCACGTCACAGACTTCATGATGAATGTTCCGTCGGACGATCAAACTCTCTGCTGGCGAGGAAAGCAAGGACACCTTCAGCTTGAAACATCGTTTGTGCGTGCGACATCGATTGATGCTCTCGGCGATTGGATCGAAGACCACAGCCCGTCAGGCAAGGATCGCGTAGCGATTCTGAAAAAGAGCCTCGAAGATGTAGGCGGTCGTGTAGTTCAGTAATACGAAGTGTCCGAACAGAATCCCCAGACCACGAGCGAAAGTTCGGAAATACCTGTACTGCAAGCGGAAAATCAGCTTGCAGACAAAAGTCCTACGCATGAAGAAATAACGCTTTTTGGCACAAAGCAAACAGAAGCATCTGTCTTTGCACCAGGCACCATAATCGACACAAAGTACCGTGTTATCTCGCTTATCGGCAAAGGTGGCATGGGTGCTGTCTACAAAGTCGAGCAGATTTTCCTCAAGAAAGAATTTGCGCTAAAAACCTTTGGTGGTAATTTCAACGAAAACCAAGCGCGGCGATTTCAAACAGAAGCCAAAGCGACTTCAAAGCTAGATCATCCAAACATTGTCAGAGTGAGCGATTTCGGCGTGATTGATTTTTCCACGCCATATTTCGTGATGGAACTTGTCGAGGGAATTAGCCTCGAAGAGCACCTGAAGAAAAATGGACCATTATCTTACGAAGAAATTTTTACCGTGTTTATTCCGTTATGCATGGGACTGCAAGACGCTCATGAAGAAGGGATTGTGCATCGAGACGTCAAACCCAGCAACATCATGCTAGTGGGAAAACAGGGACAGTGGCAACCAAAGCTTTTGGATTTTGGAATTGCAAAACTCATCGATGAAAAAACCGCTCTCACACAAACCGGGGAAATCGTCGGAAGCCCTCTATACATGAGCCCCGAGCAATGCAGCGCCGGCAAAGTCGATCGACGCAGTGACATTTACTCGCTTGGTTGCACGATGTTCGAAGCAATCACCGGTGGACCTCCTTTCCCTGGAGCATCGGCGATCGAAACAATCGGCATGCACCTCAACCAAGAACCTCAAACTCTTAAAGAAGCGACGATGGGGCAAGAGTTTCCCGCTGATTTAGAGCGAATCGTTCACTCGATGCTAGCCAAAAAGCCTGATCAACGTTTCGCTTCAGCAAGGCAAGTTGCCGGAAATCTGATACGCCTGAAGCAAGGAGCTCAGCTAATGATCTCCGCGCACGATGAGAAGATGTTTGAGCAGAATAAGAATGGTCCGACTCTTGCAAATTACATTCTTGGCACTATCGCTCTGATTGCAACAGGCTTTGCGATCTATTTCTGGATACTGCTGCAAGACGAAAGTCGCGTTGCTAAAGTGCCGGAATTAGCGAGCACCGTAGAAGGATTCAGAGGTGATCGTTCTTCGATAATTGCGGAGAAAGGTCTTTACGGCATGGAAGAACCACCACCGCTCGAGCTAGACACATCAAAGCCGTTTTGCACGAGGGTAAAAGAAGAAAAAGGAAAAACCATCAGGATTTTCAATTTTCCAAAGAAGTCGATCGGAGCACTGCAAAATCGCGATAGCGAACAGACATACGACGCCAAAGGGCTCGTTGAAATTCCCTGGCGAGGACCCATGGTTTTCAAACCCACAAAAGATGTTGTTAGTGCCTATCCTGGCTTATTCGATAAATTTAAAGATGATGAAATAGCGTCGATACTTTTTGCGCGTGAAACAGAGTGCCAGTACGACGCACTAATGCACTTGCGTTCGTATAAATTTTTGGAAGAACTTTCGTTTGAAGATTCAGACTTCAATGACGCAGGGATTAGATATTTAGACCCACTGCCGCACCTTCGATCACTTTCAGTCGTAACTACTGACGTGACTGCGGCCGGTTTGGCAAAGTATAAGGGTTTGAAAAGGCTACGGAAATTGTCCATTGGGCAAATGCCGAAAATGGCAAACTTACTCGACGCTCTTCAGGGCGGGGATTTGGATAGTTTGAAATTCAGATTTTGCGTTATGTCCGAGAAAGAGTACGAGAAGCTAGCCCAGCTTCCAAAACTGGCAAGGATAGAAATCGACTCACCAGAAATGGGACCTGATGCGTTTAACGGTTTATCCCATTCAAAAACATTAGAGTGGATAGATCTTCAGCATTGTTTTTTGCGCGCAGAAACTTACCCTGCATTGGTAAAAATGCAAAATCTGAAGACGCTCATTTTGACAGGTCATAAGTTCTCAGCGGCAGACCGCAAATTCATTGTCGATTCGCTACCGAACTGTCGAGTCGTATTCAGATAAAGTTTCGCGTGGTGTTCAAATAAACAATCACGTGGTTTTCAAATAAACAACCTGTGGTTTTCGGATTAGTCGATGAGCAAAGCGTCCTTGGCGGTTGCCTGCCAAGCTCCTACAATAGTCGTATTGGCGTCAGGAGTTCGTCGTGCCCGAAGGAACCCCGCAGAAAAAACTTGCTAAATCGACGGAGCCGAAGCTATTTCGAGACTCTAATTCAGACGAACTCGTTGAGGTTCCGGAATTGGATGCGCTCGAACCAGGGACTCTTATCGACGACAAATACAAAGTAATATCGACGCTCGGCAAAAGCGAGCTTGCCGTCGTTTACAAGGTCGAGCATACAACTAAGCAGAAAGTGTTTACGCTCAAATTATTTGAACCCGAATTTAGCGATAGCCAAATACAGCGCTTTCAAGACGATGCAAAAGCTGTCTCACTCCTTGACCATCCAAATACTGCCAAACTAGCAGATTACGGTGTCCACGAAGGCGAACAGCCGTTCTATGTCAGCGAATACACCGAAGGTAAATCGCTAGCCGACTACTTGCAGCGGTGCGGTCGACTTACATACGACGACGTTTTCGGCGTTTTTCTTTCCCTTGCCTGGGCACTCCAAGATGCCCATGAGAAGGGCATTGTTCATCGCAATGTCAAACCAAGCAATATTTTGCTGGTCGGCGAGCAGGGAAATTGGAGCTGCAAGCTGTTGGATTTTGCGACCGGCAAATTGAGCGAAGGGGGGCGCAAACCGCAAGCAAAATTCATTCGTTCCAACGTAAATCCTCAGTACGTTAGCCCCGAGCAGTTTACTCCAAAGAAAACAGATCAGAAGAGCGACATATACTCGATGGGCTGCGCGCTATTCGAAGCGATCACAGCGCGCCCGCCGTTTCCCTGCTCGACGTTGGAGGAGGCTAAGCAACTACACACGTCCGGGGCGATTCCGTCACTTAAGGAAGCTTCGCTTGGCAGAGATTTTCCCGAGGCGCTGCAGGATATTGTGTTGACCATGTTGGCGAAAGACCCGCAACAGCGCTATACATCGGCAAGCCAGGTCGCAGAAAATTTGATGCGACTAAAGCTGAGTTCGCAGTTGCGAATCAAGCCAAAATCCAGGGGGAAATCTGACAATGATTTCCTGAAGATGTTTGCGATTGTGGCAACAGTGCTTTTTTTCGGTCTTGGCATAGCGATTTTTTCAACCATGCAGGTCAACCAAACCCCGCATCACATCCAGCGCGCCGAATATGTCAGCGACTCCACGCGCTTCCATGCGTCGCCCTTCGTAGAAACGATAGAAGAACGGCGACTTACATCGCCGCCAGATACGTCCACGGAGCCTTTCTTCAGGTCCACTCATATGGAGGAAGGACAGGTGATTCGGAAGTATGAATTTCCGAGCACCCGCATTGGTATGCTCGTCGATTCGAAATCAAACGCAATAGAAGCACGGGGAGAAAAAACAGTCCCCTGGTACGGACCATGGAAATTCAGACCTGCTCCTATGATTTTCGAGTCGTGTCCGGCAGCGTTTATGCGATTTGGCAATGACGAGCTAAAGGCAATCAGGTTTGACAGTTGCGGAGATCAGTTCAAGAATGCACTGCAAGATCTTGCACGTTTTGAACAGCTGGATGAACTCTCTTTTGAAAACGTTCATTTCAACAAGCACGACCTCAAAGCCCTGGGGAAATTGACAAAACTCAGGTCGCTTGCCTTCATGTCGACAACACTGCCGCCTTCAGAGTTGAGCGGCTCACCGCTTCTCCAGCAAGTGGAAGTGCTCAAGCTGGGAGAAATGCCTTACGTAGAACAGATTCTCGACGCGCTCACAAAATCCAAGAAGCTGCGTAAATTGAGCATCCGCAATTGCGAACTGACAAAGGCTGACTATCAAAAGATCGCGTCTATCCCAAATCTTGAATCATTGGGCGTGCAAATGTATCCGTCTATAGATAAACAGTTGATAGATGCGCTCGCCAATGCAGTGCATCTGCGACACCTAGATCTTCAGGACTGCCGCCTGTCGCGCGCAGCGATTCGCAGTCTCGGCAGTCTGCGTCGACTGGAAAGCCTTGTTCTCTCCAGAGGCTCGGTCGATGCTACCCAGCAGAACGAAGTACAAAAGACTCTTCCAACCACACGTGTCGTGATGTTTTAGCTGGAAGAGCCTGAAAAGTTTGAAAAGCGAACGGCTTAGTGACCGCCACCAGCTGACGTGGTGGCTTCGGGCGCATTGACGTCATAGGTAAACTTGGCGAATACGCCGATCCCGAAGACGACGATCGCGAAGCAAACAAAGAAGAAAGTCAGCCACCCTTGGGCAGGGTCTTTATGTCCGGGTGCACTCATCGAAGAAACTCCTAAATATTGCTCGCGCGCTAACAATTAGATTATATGGCGAACAGCCCAAATGAGCATCCCTGACTACTTCTTCTTTCAATAAGCAGTGAGTAATCTCAGAGCCCTCGGAGCCCAAACCTCCCAACTCGCTTGCAATTTGGCTTTCGAGATTTTTGTTGCCGAGCGTATCCAATTAACGCTTGACAATTAATAAAGGGTGCGGATAACCGGGTGGACGCCAAGCGGTCTCTTGGCTACCTTGTTGGAGCGAGGAAAAGTTGGAGAGAACATATGGCGTCAAGCAATCTGCTAGACCACGGCGTCCTATTGGTCAAAACACGCGGCACCTATTTCCCGACATTGTTAGCCACCTGGCTCGGAGAATGCTTCGATGCTATGGATGCAACTATCTACTTTATTGCCATGTATCCGGCTGTCAGCCAACTGCTGGCGACCAAAGATGCTGTCCAAATCGGCTGGCATGGCTCATCAATTTTGTTCTGCTTTATGCTCGGATGGGCGATAGGCAGCGTCGTCTTTGGTTATGTTGCAGACAAGCTCGGGCGGAAGAACACACTCTGCCTGACAATTTTGCTTTATGCAGTCGCATGCGGACTCTGTGCGCTCGTGCAGACCACCTGGCAATTAGCCCTTTGCCGATTTGCTGTGGGGCTGGGCATCGGCGGTGAAATAGCATTGGGCGCAGTAATGCTTGGTGAAACATCCAGGCCGGGCAAACAGCGCGCATGGTCCATGGCGGCACTTGGAACATCGTTTGGCGTCGGCTGCATGCTTTGCGGTCTGTTCAATTTTGGAACCGGCGAGCTTGGCTGGCGTTATCTTTTTGCCGTGGGCATCATTCCAGCTCTCGTCACGCTCTATATTCGTTTCAAAATTTCAGAACCGCAGTGCTTTGAGGAATTGCAGAAGAAGAGATATGACCTGCAGAGCGTTCCAAAAATTCTGTTGAAACGTCATGAGCGCGACATTATGGCAAATCCTTTTGCGCTTGCATTCGACAAACGCAATCGCCACTCAATGATTATCGTCACGTTGCTCGCCACATCAGCAATTGTCGGATACTGGGCGGGTGTGTCGTGGATGCCCGCTTGGATAAACCAACTGACCGGGCACGAAGCAGTCGCTGAGCGAAGCACAGCAACGCTGAGCATGAGTATCGGTGGATTTCTTGGAGCATTATTGCTTCCACTTATGGTAAGCAGCTTCAGGTACAGCACAGTATTCAAAATTGGATTTATCGGTTCGCTAATCGCTGCGGTCGGAACATTCATGATGGTGAAAACCTACAGCCCAGCCGTGAATTTTTGCGCCTTTGCAGTGGGAGTAGCGACATATATTCCATTCATCGCGTTACAAATTTATGTGGTCGATGCATTCTCGACAGAACTCCGCGGCACCGCATCCGGTATCGCATGGAGTTTTGGCAGAGTGATCGCAGGACTCGCTGCGTTGATGACTGGACCGTTAATCGCAATGTTCGGTGGCTCATATGGAACAGCAGCAGCCTGCGTTTCTCTCGTGTATCTTCTCGGTTTAGCCGCCGCATTCTTTGTACGACAGCCGAAAGTACAGAATGAACACATTGACAGACGCAAGCCGCGCACCGCACATTCCGGCACTCATACGCCAGTCGTTGTACGTCAGCAGTAATAGAAGGGGCGACGCATTGCGTCACCCTACAGGTTTCTGGAGTGAACCTGCGTAAGCCGAACACCTACTTTGAAAACACCGGACGCTACCGACTCAGCAGCATCTGCTTCGCACCGCCATAATCACTATCTGGAATATTGGAATACGCCTCGTAAATGAGTACTGTTGCTTCGAATAAATTTCCAAGCGCGACGTAGATTTCCGCAAGCTGCAATCTGAGACAATTGCAAAGGTCACCAAACTGATGCTCGTTTGAAAGAGCACGTTCAATTTGATGCGCCGCGCGCTCATAGTTTTTCATACGAAGAAATCTTCTTGCACATTCTTCTGACAAATAGTTTGTCACATGGATACACGAGGGAGAAACATGCTTTTCCAGCACTTTTACTATTCTCTCGCAAATGTCGAGCTGATCATCATTTACAGCGAGCAGACCCAGTTGCCCCAACCGATAAACTGAATCACCTGGCACAAGCAGGTTTACTACTCTTCGCCATGCGCTGACAAACTCCTTCCAGTCCTTCCTTTCTGCAAGTTTTTCAAGTTTCAAGAGCAATTTTGCAGACTCAGCTTTGCGAAGACGTTTGGGGCTGCCTTCATCGTCCTCGTGTTCCCGCAGACGCTCTACTTCTGCCTCTTTCTCAAAACTCCTCACAAAGCCTCGAAGAGAAAGAACCTCCTTCATTTGCTGCATTCTGTCATCAAAACTCTCGTACATGTTTTCGTTACGACGAGTAATGATCAGCGCCGCCAGCAGTTCGTTGACAATTTCAATGTCATTTGTTTTCTCCAAAATACGCTTCATATGAACGCCCAACTTCCACTGCAAATACTTATCTCTAGCTGCCTTCTGACTATGTTGAATTAGAGATAGAGTGCAAAAGCGCATCTTACTCAGCGAGGTTTCCTGGGCTAGCCAAAGCATCTCTCCGACTCGCCTACTGTTGTCACCGATATTGTCCGAGTAGAAACAAAGTAGCTCATTCAAAACAAGTCTAACTGACTCCAATCGCCCTGCGTGATAATCATCAAGTGCAATGACAGTCAGCATAGCGGCAAACTCAGCCGACTCATCAACTTGTCTGAGAACAGTTGCATCAGTCGATTCAAAACACTCTTTTTTGCAACCTTTATCTGCTTGCTCAGGAAAACCGTTGCAGATGACACCTGCCGAACAACTGGATCATTGAGATCCCGTGTTCGCATTAGTCTCTGTAGCAACAAGTCACAGTAAGCATGCCCTTCGACTAGTGTGTTAGTGGCCTTCCACAAGCAAATCAAACGCCAGAGAGAGATACCTAGGCTAACATCCAGCCCTACGCTTTCTTCCCGCCGGATTAAAATCGACTTTTCAATGATCGCCATTACAGACAGAAGATGTTGTCTCTCATCCGTGCTGCCAATGGTAGAAAGGATCTTGCGCATTATGTACGGAGATAGTTGCACACTGCTATCCAGAGCAATGTCCTTTAGTTGCTCAATCTGCGCATCCACACTTAGTGCGGGAAAGTTTTCAGCTTTAAGCTCAATCAGGTTGGCTAGTGCATGAGCAACTTGCGAAGAACGAGGACCAAAAAGCGCAACCTTTGCTTCAAGGTCAGACTCGGCACTGGTTAATTTATCGACCGAAGTCTGAACACTTTGCGGCGGCTTCTGTCCTACGGCATAGGTTGGATTCTTATCTTCTACTTTGAGCGTGGGCAACTCGCCAGGCGGTAGAAGCGGCATTGCAAGATCTGGCATAGACGGCATCGCGGGATCACAATTCCCTTCGGTATCTCCAGCAGGATTCTCAGATTGCTGAGACCAAAGCTCAGGCTGTTGCTCTAACTTTTTCTTGAGATCGTCTTCGAACTCGCGCACCTCAGCTCTAGCTTTTGCTTCTCTCTCTAGCTTGTCTCTGATCACATCCGCAGTATTTATGGCTTCCAATCGTTCTTTGTCATATTCTGCGCGGGATTTCAGCTCTCCTGATCTGACTTTGTCGCGAACAGTGCCAGCACGAATCGCTCTATCGATTGCCAACGCAACACCCAAGAAATCGCCTTCGATTTCTGAACATTGCTTGAGCGTGACAGACTCTTCAAACACCCGGGAAAACTCAAGAAGGGCTGTAAGCGCGCACGAAAGTCGATGCTCTGCGACGGCATCAAGGATGACGGCAAGAGGAATTCGCAGAATAAGTTTTAGTCGTGCTTCTTTGACGTCGAATTCATCTTCCTTCAGGGATTTCACAATGCTGCAAACTATCTTGCAAACACTCAGGCGTTCCTCCGGGCGCAGACTTTCCATGCGCATCAAAATCCATTCGCATGTTTCGAACAGCTCCTTAATGCCGTCGCGGCGAGCGTAATAGTCCAACAAGCAAAGGTACATCCCCGTGCCAAGGGCTAACTTACGTTCGGCCACCTGCGTGTACGCACGCTTCCACGCCCTGTCGGCAGGCCACGTTCGCGCCTGCACATAAGCGCGCTCCATCTCCGTTGAAGGTACGAAATCTTCCGGCATGCCAATGCTCCCAAGAAGACGCTCTTTCCATCCTATCAAAGGGAGCTGGTTTGTGGATTTTGTTCCAAAACCTATCGACCTGTCGCGGGCGGCAAATTCAAAGTCATTGCACCAATTCTTGTGCGGCTTCGGACGTTTCTTCCTTTGTCGTCAAAGCCTTCCAAAGCAACCCGAAAAGCGCGAGAAGCCCCAGCAAGCTAATCGCGCCGCCAATGTATAAGTAGATAGGCTCGTAGCGAAATTCAATCGAGTGTTTTCCAGGTTTTATTTCAAGACCCCGCAAAACATAATTCGTCCGCACAATCTCTTGCTGCCGACCATCGACAGTGGCTTTCCAGCCAGGGTAGAACAAATCGCTCAAGACGAGAAAGCCGCCAGTGCTTGTTTCTGCATCTAACAAAACCTTCCTGTTCTCGATGGAAATAACCTTAGCGCTTCCAGAAAAGTTGTCGACCTTCACTGCCTTTGGTGGTGAAGTGAAGCCTTCCGACTTCATACCGGCATCAGAAACAAGAGCAAGCTTGGTGGGGTCAAACATCGCACCGTCGGGCAATTCACCACGTCGGATGCTGCGAACAATGTCTGCGTCCGCCATCAGGCGAGTTTCGCCGACCATCCAGACTCTAGGCATTGCGCGGGTGTTCTCAAAAATATCTGCTTTTCCAATCTCCGCTATCTTCTTGAAGATAGGCTTGTCGTTAGCTTTATAATCCGCCAACCTATTGTCACCATGCGGTACTGTCAAAAACTTGACCGCAAGCATGTCAAAACCTCTGAAGTCTGAAGTGAACGTCCAGGGCACAGGTATAAACCCACCTTCTGTAATACCGAGAACTTCCAAGTAGCGAGTGTTCAACAACGGTCCAAACGCGCTTGCACTTGGAACTTTCCAGAGGCGAGAAAGATTGGGCGGACATTCGTCATCACTGCTGGAAACACCGCGAGAGGGCAACAATCTCTGGTTGCTTGCAGTAAGTAAGTCGCGATACTTTGAGAGTGACGCGGGGAGCTGCGTCGTTGCGACAGGCACAGGCGCAGTGCGCCATTCGTTAAACCAACCGACATAAGCAAGATCAGCAACTGCCACCACGAGCAGTGCGACTTTTAACGGACGCCAATTGGGCTTGTGCAGCCACGCAAGAAAAACAACCAGCATTAAGATTGAACCGTAAAACGGCACGAGAATCGCCGGGTTTTCCCAAAAGGGCGGAAGGGTTCCCTCTAGCGAACCTCTCTCAGGAAGCTCGATTACTTCTTGAAGAATCTGCACTGAAAGAGAAATTGCACCGCAGGCGACACAAAATAATGTCGCAGCAAACACGACTATGCGCCGGCGCGCAAGCTTCTCCTCCATCAGACGAGAAAGGACTATTCCACAGACGATTGCAAATGAAACAGCAGCAATTGGATAGAGCAAGGACAATGCTCTGAAATATCCGAACGGCGGTATGTTGTAGAGAATCCATGCCAACGGTGTAGCATTGCCGAAGGTAAGCAAGAAGGTGAGCATCCCAGTGAAAAGCCAGAAAAGAGTTATCACATTGCCGCGCAGCAAAAGGAATGCAGCTGAGAAGGTGATGAGCGGCAATAGTCCGAGATACATAAAGTGAGGGGGACGAGCTTCCAGACCAAAATATGGAATATTGAAAAACATACTGTTCATCGAGCCCAACGCGTTAGGCGTGACTAACCCAATCGCTTGAAGGGGGTGGCAGGAGTAAGACAAAAAGTCTATGAAAGCAAATTTGCTGCGCACACTGAATTTCGTCAATTCCCATGTGGGTAGTATCTGAATGGCGCCAATAGCCAGCCCGACGGCAATCAAGGCAGCGATGTCGATAAGAAACTTCGATTGTCCCTCTTTCATCGTCAGCGAGCGGAACACCGCATATAACACCACGACAACTAAGATATAGGCAACAAATTGCATGTGCCCGTTCAGAACACAAAGCCCAAGGGCAGCCATTCCAGCAGCGAGCCACGCCAACGAATGCTGCCTGGATAATTTTTCCATCACGAACAAAATTGCCGTCAAATATGCCATTGAGTGAATAACAGGCGCATGCCTAAGTTCTGCCAACATGCATCCGGACAATGGAAACACCAGCGCTGAAACAATTGCTGGAAAGCGCTTTCCGGTGATCAATCGAACATACAAATAAAGGAAAACAGAGCAGAGTGAAAAGCCGCTGACAATAAATAAGTTCCACCCAACCGGCAATGGAATTTTGCTCAAAACAAGTGAAATCGGATACCAAATTTGCGCCAATGGATCAGCATGAACCGGCCAGCCCGCGCCTACTAATGGCGTCCAGATGGTTCGCTCAGCGAGAAAAGCGGGAAGACTTTGCGTGCGGTCGTCATCGGGCGCAAGCAAATTGCCTGTCAAAACCACGGGCGCGAAGTAGATGAAAAACAACGCAGTGAAAGCGCCGTAGAGAATGCCAAAGTGCTTCAACTTCTGCAAAATCTTTGCTTTGTTGGCTTTGATCATTCAGATCCTTTTTCGGCTCCAAACTCGTTTGCTGGTTCCAAGCTCGATTATCACACAGGCTTATATGCTTGGAAGACTTTTGATCAGGTTCGTACAAACGTCTGTGTTGAGAGCCTTACCAGGTTCGCTCAACGACCAAACGAGCACAGTCTTCTTCTTTTCCAAATTGCGCACGCAGCCGACAAAACCTTCGTAAACGCGTCCTGCATTATCCTTTAGAAGTCCAGTCATGTAGAGCATCTTCTCAGAGCCCACGGGAATTTCGCCCTTTGTTTTCACATCAGTAAATTTGCAGGTTGTAGTCCCGGTATGGATGCCTATGTCATAAAATCGATCTAGTACTTCTTTAGTAGCAATCGCCTCGGTATTGTCGTTGAGCTTGCAAATAAAGAATAGTTGCTGCCTATTTGGAACGTGCTCAACAACTAGAAGGGCACCATCAAACCAACGAAAATCCAAATCATATTTGTATTCGTAGCCGCTGGGCAACGGCTTAGGAAACGGCGCAATTTTCTGCGCAACGATTTCCATGTACGCTGCATCGGTTGAGTGCAAACTCATGGTGCGAAACTCGAGGATCACTTGAGTGGCAACAAAAAGAAAACCGGCAACACCGATAAACACAAGCGAAATCAGTGATTTAGACCAAAGCGGCAGAGACCGTTTCTCTTTCTTCACTCAGTCAGCAGCTCCAGTTTTGCGTTCGTAATTTTCAAAAGTATTAGCAAGAAGCATTGCCACAGTCATTGGCCCAACACCGCCGGGAACAGGCGTGATGTGAGACGCGACAGCCTTTGCTTCTTCAAAGCAGACATCGCCTGCAATTTTCCCTTTCGCGCCGCCCTCGCCTTCGGAATGGTGAATGCCGACATCGATTACGACAGCACCTGGCTTTATCCATGAGCCACGCACAAACTCACGCTTACCCATTGCTACAACGAGAATATCGGCTTGCGCACACACTTCGCTTAGATTGGCAGTCTTGCTGTGGCAAACGGTAACCGTCGCATTCTTCTGCGTAAGAAGCGCTGCTGCGGGTTTGCCAACGAGGTTGGAGCGTCCGATGACCACGGCGTTTTTACCAGCTGGGTCGATTTTGTACTGTTCTAAAAGTCTCATTACGCCTTTCGGAGTGCAAGGCGTCGGACCTTTCTTACCGCAGAAAAGCAGTCCAAGATTGTAAGGGTGCAAGCCATCTGCGTCCTTTGCAGGATCAAGATGGTCGAGGACATTGTCTGCCGAAAGCTTGCCTGGAAGTGGCAACTGAACAAGAATGCCGTCCACCTTGTCGTCTTTGTTGAGCTTCTCGACGCAGTCAATCAGTTCTTTTTCAGTGACATCCGCAGGAAACTTATGGAAGAAGCTCTCGATGCCTGCCGCTTCGCATGACTTCACTTTGTTTTTGACGTAAATGGCGCTTGCTGGGTCGTCACCGGCGAGTATTACGGCCAGGCCCGGGGCGCGTTTTCCCTTTTGAGTGTGGCGCTCGATTTTGACCTTTAGCTCGTCCTTGACCAGCTTGGCAAGCTCTTTGCCATCCATAAGAGTTGCAGCCTTTTCGTCTTTCAGCACTTCTGGCACTTCACACCCTCCCGCAGTCACCTCGCATAAGCTTACGGTGTTCGACGTCATCTTGCCGGATCTAATAACAATTTATGTACGGGCAAGCATACATGCGGGCGGCCCCCTGCGCCGCCGTGGCAGGGAGTCGCATGCGGATCCATTACATCGATCAAATGTGCTGAAAACATTTACTCATGTCGAGTGGCGGCGCCGGCGAACCATACCGCGTCAAATCGATAGACGCTCCGTCAGTGACAATCCCTATGGGAACGAAGGGGTTATTTTTGCTGCCTTCTTTGCGCCATTCGCCCCACACATTGGCATCGATGCAACCGACCAGCTCATAATCTTCACCACCGTAAAGCGCCCAATCTACGGGGTCTACCCCTGCTTGCGAGGCAATCTGCTTTGTTTCCGCATTCATCGGAATCGAGCCCAATTCAACCATCATGCCGACAGAATTCGCCCTGGCAAGTTGAACGAGTGCGTCCGCCAAACCATCGGAAGCGTCCATTAGAGCGCCGGCTGAGCCTGTTTTTCCCACCAGCATCCAGGCTTCAGAGAGACGCGGCATAGGGCGGATGTGCTTGCCGAGCGTATGCGACCCACCGCCGTCTTTGCTGTTCCTCTTTGAGGACTCACCCGACAGTAGCTGCCAGAGCCCCGCACGGCTGGCTCCAAAATCACCGGTAGCAATGATTACATCGCCCGGCTTAGCACCAGAGCGAGTCAAGCACCCATTCTCATGAACGTCACCAATAACGGTCAATGAAAGCATTAGTTGGTCGCTGGCAGTAATGTCCCCGCCTGCGATGCTGACGCGAAATTGCCGAGCGCAACTGCCGATGCCCTCATATAGGCTACGGAAGTCATTCTGCGAAAATCCCGCAGGAGCGCAAACGGTGACGAACAGATATCGAGGGCGGCCAGCCATTGCGGCAATATCGCTCAAGTTGACTGCTGCTGCTTTCCATCCGATTTCTTCCAGCGACATAAGGTCGCGGCGAAAGTGAACTCCCTCGACCAGCGCATCTGTAGAGACTAAGGTTTGCGAGGAGATCAGCGCACAATCGTCACCGATCAGGCTGCCTCCCACCCAACTCTTAATTGAATCGATCATTTTTTGCTCGCCAGTGAGCAATCCGGCGAATGAAGACGCCGTTCTCATGGTGCTGTCCTGCCCCAAAGCCAAACTCCCACTGCCAAAAATTAATAACACATAAGATGCTACAATCAGGCAGTAAGGAATGTCCAGTGATGTCGGCAAAAACCGCCGGTGACCGAGGGTTCGAGCACTCGAGAACCAAAGGGTTCGTGAAAGGAATGGCTCGGACAAATGGTAAAAAAGTCCAGTAAAAAGGACATTCCAATGCTGAAACGAATCAGCTAAAAGTCATCTAAGACGCAATGTCACCAAAGTATGGGCATCGAATAAGAGGAAAAAATCAGTGAGCGCGGTCGGAAATATCATCGTCGGGCTAGTTCAGCTCCTCAATCTCATCATCATCGTCTGGTGTTTGCTAAGTTGGTTTCCCAACATTCACTGGCATGAACAACCTTTTAGAACTCTCGATCGCATCGTGCAACCTATCATTGCGCCCTTCAGGCGTATCATCCCGCCGATTGCCAATATCGATCTGTCGCCAATGGTGGCGATTTTTGTGTTACAAGGAATCATGGTTGCTGTAAGGAATTTCTTTTAAGTCCTGCAGGGCCTTAGCGGTTCTTTGGTTTTGTGATGCTCACTAGAAGGTCTTTCCTCTTGGGCTCGCTCATTTCGTGGGCGGCAACAAGCGAATTATTCAATCCCGTATTCAGTTTGCCTAAGCTCAAGGCAAAGCCGGCAGCGCCCGTCTCGGGTCCGCACACCATAGCGCGCGCCGAGTGGCCACCGGCGATTATTCCTGACTTTGCCTCAGTGGCAAATCCCCAGGGCTTTTCGCTCTTCTGTGATGAGTTTGGACGGATGTCGATCGTCGACATCAGACGCCCTGGCAACCCAAAGACCCCCGTCAAAGTTATGGGCGAACTGGCTGGTCTGGGCAAGCGCGTATTTGATTTCACGTCGTTTGGACCGCGCGCCTATGCACTGGTCGCACTCAGCTCAGATCCGGCAGATTTGCAGTTGAACCTTGTCACAATAAACGTGACCAATTTCGCTGCACCGTCAGTGGTATCAAAGATGCCACTGAGAGACTATGCAGAGTTTACGGCGATCACGTCCAATAACGATCTGGTATGCGTTGCAGGAACGTCTCTTTCAGGAGAAAACCTGGTTACTCTCTATCAATCAACAATCAAGGGCAAAGCTGCAGAACCTTCTCTTCTTGCTTCTTTCTCGGTTCCTTATCCTGTGGCCGCCATGGATGTTCAAGACCGCACCATGGTGATTTTGCAGTGTGCACCGCAAGCGCCAATTTCCCAGCTGGATATCTACAACATTGCATATCCACGCTCGCCGGTGGCAAAAGAGCCGATTAAGCTGGAAGGCGAATTCAAACGTCTGGCGCGTGTTCGCTCAACAGTAGTCGTTTCCGGTCGTCCAGTGATTAACGACAGACTGGCAAATGCATGCGAAGCTCGCACTATATTCCTCGATCCCTCACCACGAGTGGTGTCATCTCTGACCTTGGAGCCTCTCACTTCGGTGCTGAGTTCTACAGCACAGCGCGACCGCTTTCTTGTTTTGGGTGAAACAAAACAAGGGCGCAAAGTACTCTCATTAGTTGCCGACAAAACCGGTCATCTAACAAGAGAACAAGTAGTCAACCTGCCGACACCAAAAGGCAGTTATGGGCAACACGCCAGCATCGTCGCCAAAGATCGCAACATCTATGTATGTTCAGGGTGGGCTGGCGTTGAAATGCTGACGGGCGGCAAAGAAGGATGGACGCCTGCTTATACCTACTCTATTCCGCGACTGCCTGCATCGGGCGTAGCGAGTTGGAACAACATGGTGGTGCTCGGCGGCTCCGATCTCAAGCTGTACGACATCTCCAACCCAGACAAACCGAGCCTTGTTTCAACTCAAGAATTGCCGACATCAGTCAAGGCAATCGTGGGCGCAGGAAGTTATGTGCTCTGTCTTTCGAAAGACGGGGTCGCATTGCGCAAGATGGACAGTCTGGCCAATGTGGCAGCAACACTGAAAACTCAAGGCAGTCAGCTCTGCTACGACTCAGTGATTCAGAAGGCTTTTGTCATATCGGAGCAAGAGAAAAAATCGGTCGCCCAGCGAGTGAAGGTTTACTCCAACAAATTGGAAGTTGAGAAAACTATCGACTTGCCCAAGGGTGTCAATCGCGGCGTCGCACTGGGCGGATACATGCTCTGCGCAGCACTCAACGACCTATATCTCTATGGTGTCGCTGACAATGTCGAGCAATTTTCCACACGACATTTTGAAAATCTCGCGCCGCGCGATTTCGCGCTTACCGAAGACTACGTACTTGCTACCTTTGTAGATCAACAAACCAAGGGCTTCTTTCTGGTTCTTTCAAAAGACAACAAGGACATGCACGTCCTCGGTTCTGTCGACCTTCCTCACGACGGCACTGCAGTCGCCGTCCAGGGCAAGCGTGCTATCACCGCTGGCAGAACGCCGGACGGAAAGAGCATTGCTGTCATCGTCGACTTCACAACTCCGTCGGCACCAAAGATAGTTGCAACACTGCCAGTCGTTGAATCGGCTTCGGCAATCTCAATCAAAGACCGCATGGCAATCGTCGTCGGTCGCGGGCTAGAACTACTCTCCCTAATGTGAGCGCATCGCAATGAAAGCACCCAGCCTGACTGTTCAGATCTTCATTGGACTTGTAGTAGGGATCGCTGTCGGCGCGCTCTTTCCGCAAGTTGGCACCGCGCTTGCGCCGGGTGGAACTATCTTCATCCATTTGATCAAAACAATCATCGCGCCGCTCGTTTTCGCAACACTGGTTGTCGGCATCGCAGGCATGGAAAGCGCACATTCGTTAGGACGATTGAGCGCAAAAGCATTCCTTTATTTCGAAGTGGTGACAACATTCGCACTGGCGATTGGTCTTTTGTTGGTCAATGTTTTAAAACCCGGCGTCGGCGTCCAGCTCGATGCCGCCGCAAAGGTCGGTGAGATAGCCAAGCAACCGTCTGTCTCCGACCTGATCGTCCACATATTTCCGACCAGCGTAATCGATTCGATGGCGCGCGGTGATGTTCTTCAAATCGTAGTCTTCTCAATAATTTTCGCGCTGGCTGTGAGCGCAACGAAAGCAACGATGATTTTGGAGTTCTGTCAGAGCCTTGCTAATGTGATGTTCAAGTACACTGGCTACGTCATGAAATTCGCTCCAATCGGCGTGGCATGCGCAATGGCAGCGACCGTTGGCGAACACGGTTTGAACGTGCTGGCAAAACTCGCCCAGCTAGTGGGTACCTTGTACCTTGCATTGTTCGTCTTCATTTTCTGCGTGTTATTGCCGGTCGCAGTAATCGCAAGAATTCCTCTGGGCAAATTTGCCCGCGCTGTGAAAGAACCATTTTTCATCGCTTTCTCCACGACCTCCAGCGAAGCTGCACTGCCGAAAGCATTGACTGCCATGGAATCTATCGGAGTACCGAAGAAGATCGTCAGCTTCGTCTTGCCGTTGGGTTATACATTCAATCTGGACGGAACAACGCTCTACCTCTCGCTCGCTTCAGTGTTTGTCGCGCAAGCTGCAGGCGTCAACCTGACAATCGAACAACAAGTATTGATGATGTTTACTCTAATGCTCACCAGCAAGGGCGTTGCGGCCGTGCCACGCGCATCGTTGGTGATTCTTGCCGGAACTCTCGCATCATTCAATCTTCCTTTGGCTGGCGTCGCCTTGATTCTCGGCGTTGACACCGTCATGGATATGGCTCGAACGTCAGTCAATGTCCTCGGCAACTGCCTTGCTTCCTGTGTCCTTGCCCGCTGGGAAGGGGAATTCGACGATACTAAAGACGGCACGACCGGTTTGGGCTCCGGCGAAGACCATCACACTCTGAATGTACACAGTCACTCGGTAGGCGCGGACGGGACGAACAAACTTGCATGGTTGGAAACCGCGAAAAGCAGCGAAAGCTCTAGCAGCGAGACGGTAGAAACTCGCACAGTCAGTGTTTAAGGCTTTTTAGCCGTTTCGAATATAACGTCTTAATGCCGCGAAAAACATTTGCCTCATCCCCAGGCGCTCTCTCGGGTAAAGACTGAAGTTTTGCGATTTCACCATGTATTTATCTTAGGCTCGCTCCAAGGCGATCTTTTTCGGGTAAAAACGGGTTAGAACACTGTATTAAGTGAAGACGGCAACTAATTCCGCGCCGACCCGCAAGGGAGAATGAAACGGATACCAAGCCAGCCGTACGACCGGTCAAGCTATAAAGCCACTGGAGGCTAAATGACTACCGCTACATCTAAAAAGAAGTTTCCGCGCCTCACATCGGGGGCTTTTGAGCATCCCGCCGACAAAGCAGCGCTGGATGCCCTCAAGAAGATTCCAATCCTGGACGTGGTTCTGCGCAAGTTCTTTGAACTTGGATTTGAGAAAATCTTCCGTATTCAGATGATCGGTCAGGCTGTTCACGTAACGCCAAAACAGTGTCCCAAGATTTACGCAATGTTCCGCGAAGCCTGTGACATTCTCGATGTTCATGAACCGGACCTGTTTCTCGTCTCCAGCCCGTACGTCAATGCTTTTACTTTCGGCGCCGAGCGTCCCTTCATCGCTATCCACTCCGCTTTGGTGGACCTTCTCACCGAAGAAGAGTTGATGGGTGTTCTTGGGCACGAACTCGGACACGTAAAGTGCGGACACGTGCTCTATCGCAGTATCGCTGTGCTTCTTTACGAACTGGCCAAGACAATGGGTATGGCGAGAATTGCGTCAGCAGGCGTTGCCGTTGCCTTGTATGACTGGTTCCGCAAAGCTGAAATGTCAGCAGACCGCGCCGAGCTTCTAGTCACCCAAGACGTCAATGTTTGCTTGCACGTACATATGAAACTGTCGGCAGGCTCGAAGTGCATTTACGATCAAATAGATCCAAAAGAGTTTTTAAAACAGGCCGACTCGTATGAAGAACTCGACTACAGCACGCTCAACAAAGTATTCAAACTATTCAACGAGCTGTGGTTAACGCACCCAGTGCCGGTCTACCGCGCCAAAGAAATAAAACTCTGGTCGGAAAGCAAGCAGTACAAAGAAATTCTTGCAGGACGCTATCCGACTGAAGAACCTGGATTAGGTCTGCGTCCGTGCCCGCACTGCGGTTCTAAGATCAGCCCCTCATTCTTCTTCTGTCCGGACTGCGGCAAAAATTCCCGCGTGTAGAGCTTTAGAAAGCTTGAGCTATTTAGGAAATTCGTGGGGGCGCATTGCATGCGCCCTCATTTTTTAGTGAGACTAATGTGACTAGCTCAAACTCAATTGTGGGTAAGCTCTACAATTACGTTCTTACACGAAAATATGCTATAGCCAAAAGGGCACGTGCAACGCGCCCCCACGCTAAACCCAAAAGTATGCGAGCAGCAAAAAGGGCGTGTGCAACACGCCCCCAGGCTAAGTCGAATTGTCTGACCTAGTTGCCGTTAGGCTCTACATCAACGACATCATCATCGCTCGACGAGGACGACGAGCTGGCCTTCTTCATCGACTCACCACAGCTTGGACAAAACGCTTTGTCGCGCGCAGCCGGAGCGTGGCAGTTGGGACATTCGTAGCCGGGCGATGCATGAAACCCTGCGCCCTTCTCTGATTTCTTAGATGTCGGCACTTCAGTGTCAACCTTGAGACTGTCCATCTCGGCTTGCAAGATTTGCATTTCGCTCTCATAGCCGGCGACTTCGTTCGCCTTGTCTTTGAGCACATCCTCAGCAACGTCTTCGCCCTTTACATACTTATCTGTGACGAGCCGACCGATCTCCAGAAGTTTGCCTGTTTTCTTTTTCTCCAACTCACGGATTTGATTCTGTAAGTTGAAGCTCTGCATCATTTCCTGACCGCGCGCCTGTACGCGGCTGACTTCTTTGCCGATCCCCTGGACAACGTCATCTAATAATCCCATTTGCGTCTTCTCCTTAGAAAACTGCCGGCTTGTTCAGTGCTGCCTTCTACTTCCTACAAAACCGATCATAGACTTCATGCCCGCAACATAGACCTAAACGTCAATCGATCAACCATCTTTATAGGTTTCTTCAGCTTTATATCTTGTTTTATAACCGACCAGAACTTTCATTGCCTCAGGACTTTCCCTAGACAGAAACTTCTCCACACAAAAACGCGCTCGAAACTTCCCGCGTGACTTTTTTCGGAGTAAACAACTGCTTGTAACTAATGAGTATCAACTAGCTTCTTGTCAGTTTTACTTTTTTTTTCAGGCGGCAGCTTTGGTTTTGGATCTGAATGTCCATTACCGGTTCCACTGCTACCCGCAGCATCACTGCTATTCGTGCCTGATTCAATGATATCGCTCATCTTATCCGTGAAATGAGTAAGATGTGTTGTGTCGTCCTTGCTAGCCACGTGGACGCGATTTCTGCCGCTTTGCTTTGCCGCATACAACGCTGTGTCGGCTTTCTGGAACAGTAAGTCAGGATCGTCTGCGTGCCCAGGATAACTGGCAACTCCGATTGAAGCAGAAATGGTGCCGGGTCCTTCGACGTGCACCTCATTTATCTTGCGTCGAATCCTTTCAGCAAGCTGCTCGGCCATTTCTTGTTCGGTATTCGGAAGGAGAATGCAAAACTCTTCTCCACCGTATCTTGCAGCCAAATCACTGACGCGAGACGACTGTTTGAGCAGTTTTCCAATGCTTGCGATAGCATCGTCACCAGCTTTATGACCGTAAGTATCGTTGATTTTCTTCAAGAAATCCAGGTCGATAATTACAAGCGAAAGCGGCTCGTTATAACGTTTGGCGCGCTCAAATTCACGGCTGAATGATTCATTGAAACTGCGACGATTGGCAACACCGGTCAAGCCATCGGTAACAGCTTGTCTTGCGATCTCCTGGTGCAGTTCGGCGTTTTCAATCGCCACAGACAAGTTGTCTGCTAGCGATCCGATTGTGGAAATATCGTCGATACTCCAGTCGCGAGGCTCTTTGCAGTCGTGCAAAAAGAGCGCACCCAAGACGCGCTCGCGCATGATGAGAGGAACAATCAGAGCAGATCGAATTCCGAGCGTTTTGAGAAACTCACGGTCATAAGCGACTTGCGTGTCTGTATCAGGATCTCCGATGTCTTGTGGCGCTGTCTTACTGAGCACCTGGTGGGAAAATTCCCTACCAGCCTCAGTGAAGAAGAGCTCCTTGACCGAATTCACGTTTTCAGTTCTGAACTCGTTGACTTCCAGTCCCTTCAAATCCATCGAACGAAGAACAATACAACGGCTCAACGCAAACTCTTCTCCAATTTTCTCGACAGTAGTGTCGAGCACCTTCTGGATGTCCATTGAACTGCGGACAAGGTTGGAGATCAAGTAAACAAGACGTTCTCGCTCAACATTCTTGGTGCGAATGCTGTCGCGAATGGTCACGTCGTGAATGAGTTTCATAGTCTGCTCTTCGAGCATGCCTGTCTTCTTCTCAATCTCTTCATAGCTCGAGCGTAAGCGCCCATTCTCGCGACTCAGTTCTAAAGTCGTCCAGGCATTATGCAACGCCAGAGCGATAGGCAAATCTGCAAAGGTGGGAGCAATCTCCTCGAGTGATTTGTTGGGCGAGGCAATAATCAGACAGGCGACCAGCTCGCCTTCTTTCTTCACCCGATGGCAAAAGACCGGCAACATGCTCGCAGGAAGCTCTATGCCTAAGTCGCCAAAGCTGACCTCGAAAGTGTCTTCATTCGTGTCCTCGTACTCTTCGCAAAACGGCTCGCCAACGACACTCAAATCCTTCTTGTGCTCGCCGAACCAGAACCTGTCGCTCAGAGCTTCCATATCAGGGTCGTAGAGAACCACACCGACGGCTTTTGCACACGTCAGCTCCGTGACTATCGTAGCGACGACGCCCGATAATTCCTCCAAATCCAGGACGGACAGGAGCCGAATCTGCTGCAAATAGCTATCTTTGGCTGACGACATAAGTTAAATGTGCCCCTTTGGGCTCTAAAACAATCCCATTACAAGCTCGGGGCGGGTTTCAGGAAACATGACGAATTTATCTGCCTGCCAGCAGAAGCCAAGCAAGAATCCAGCCAAAAGCAGGCAAAACCAAACAAACCCACCCCAGCACTATCCTTAACCTCAGTGCAGGGGGCCAGGCTTCCAGTTACAATTACCCTGTAGGTGAAATCGACCGGGAGATGAAAAGCAATGCCCGTCATCAATACGAGCAAATTCGGGGGGAAAGGCAGCGGTGGCGGTAGCAATACCGACGGACTGGAACGGATTCTGGCAGGCCTCAACTATCTGACACTTGGGTTGTCGGGGCTCATATACACGATGATCCAGGGTCGCTACGCGCGCACGACTTTCTTTCGCTTTCACTTCCTGCAAGCGATCTTGCTCGGTATTTTTGGGCTTCTCATCAACATGAGCTCCAGTATTTTTGTGAACATCGTTGGCGGATTGATGGGCCTGATTCCCGGCGGAGAGCAAACGATAATGTGGCTGCCAACCGTTATCGCCTGGATTATTCAGATTGGCTCCTTGCTGCTTCTGTACGGTCTTGTTTTTGCGCTTATGGGCAAGGAAGCAGAAGTTCCGATAGTTTCCAAAATCGTTCGCCAACAGTTGCGTTAGCAACTCTTTGTGCGTTGTGCTGAAGCTGAGGCTGCCACTCAATTTCTCAACCGCAGGAAGTTTCAGCGCCACCACATTTGGTGCAAAATGAACAGGTCTGTGAATTAAGTCGAAAACGCTTTGCGTTTTTCGAGGAAAGCCTTGTACATGTGTGGAGCATCCGTGATGACGCCATCCAGCTCCCAATCAACTGCCATCGCCCATTCGCGCGCCGTATTGATGGTCCAAGCGTTCACCTTAAGACCAGCTGCATGAGCTTCTTCTACGATTTCTTTTCTAAGTGAACCAAAACATGGGTGGAAATAATCGGCACCAATTTGCTTCGCTAGCTCCACAACATTGACGAATAAAGCATCCGCGAGAAGCGCTATCGATAAGCCTGACTCCTTCTCTTTGAGGCTATACATCAATCGGTGATCGAACGAACTGACAATGATTTTGTCACAGTGTTCATAGTCAGAAAGCAAGTCGATAAGGTCGTCTTCGATGCCCGGATATTCGATGGGCGTGTTTTTCAATTCAACATTTACGAATGCCCTTCCGTTCACTAAATCAAGTACGTCCTTTAGAAGAGGAATTCTCTCTCCTTTGAAATTCACTTCTCCGGCATCCTCGTACTCATCATGCCAAAAGCTTCCCGCATCCAGCCTTTTCAACTCATCATAAGTGATTTGTTCAACGAGCCCCACACCATTGGTGGTGCGATTAACAAGCTCGTCATGAATCACAACGAGTTCGCCTGAAGCACAACGTTGAACATCCAGTTCAAGACCTTCCACACCAATGTCAAGGCTCATCTTGAAGGCCACAAGAGTATTTTCAGGTGCCCAATGACGCCCGCCGCGGTGCGAAATATTTGCCGGTTGCGATTTTGCCAAGTCTAAATCTCAACAACCTTCTGTGGTCGAAGAAGACCCAACTTCACTGTGACAATTAGATTGGGCGGACTAACCAGGATTTTTTCGAGCGGCAGCTCGACGCCATGCTCGACAGCAACCAATCCGACAATATCGTTGAGAAGCAATTTGCCTTTCTCATTGGAGACTTTGAAGGCAATTTTTTCCTTTTGTTTGATCAGGTATTGCCCCCATTTTTCAACAGCAGGATGCTCATTGATGATGTTGATTACATCAGACTTCCGAGCAATTTCATGGACATGCGATGCAAGCACACGAATCAAACCTGGAATTTTGTCGGGATCGCCAAAAGCGCCCAGCAAGACGCGATTAACGATAAGACCGGGCAGCGACGAATCCTCAGGATGGTCGTGCAAGAAATTGATTACACCTGAGAATGGATCACTGGCCTTGTTGAGGAATTTTTTGGCTGCATCAATCAGCTCTTGTTCCTTGCCTAAAAGTTTCTGCGCAATTGGCTCGATAGCCGATTCGTCGCGACAACAGTTACAGCTCAATGAGGTTACCTCTAGAAACGTGCTATGAGTTCAAGATTCCCAATAATCGGAACTTGTCACTCGTTATGACAGGGAAAAAACACATTTTAGGAGCCTGTCAGGTTTATTTATTACACAACGCTCACTTTAGCATCCCATGAAACACCCTGGGGATTGGGTTGAACACTGTTCGATCCAAGACGAGTGAGGTGCTCGAGCAGGAGATTAACAATTGCTAATACAACAACTCCCTTTATGTAAGAAACTGGCTTTTCCGCAGGCAAGAACCAAACCAGGCTAACCTCTTGCGGCCCGAAACCCAATCGTTATCGATTCGCTATTGCGACTCGATTGCAATAGCCCGTGAAATTCGAAGGATCTGAAATGAGTTCAAACGACAAACGCCAGATTGCAGCCATCATTCCAGCTCGGTACCAGGCAAGCCGTTTTCCGGGCAAGCCCTTGGCGAAGATTGCCGGAAAATCGATGATTGAGCGGGTTCACGAGCAAGTGAAGCAAGTGCGCGGACTCGACAGAGTCATCATTGCCACCGATGACGAGAGGATCCAGGCAGAAGTCGAGCGCTTTGGCGGTGAATATGTGATGACGCGCAACGACCATCCAACCGGCACTGACCGATTGGCTGAAGTCGCAGAAAAACATCCGGAAATTGATGTAATCGTCAACGTTCAGGGCGACGAACCACTAATCGACCCTAAACATGTTGAACAGGCTATGGCGCCGTTTCTCAAAGACAAAAATTTGCAGATGGGCACGCTCGCCTGGCATATCAAAGTCGAGGAAGAAGCCTTCAGTCACAACGTAGTGAAAGTCGTGGTCGACCAGAATGATTTCGCGATGTACTTCTCACGTTTGCCTATACCTTTTTACAGAGACGAGCGCAGCTTCGCAGAGCGCAAGTACCTGGGGCATGTCGGGCTTTACGTTTACAGCCGCGATTGCCTCTTGAAAATTGCCGCAATGAAGCCAACCCCAGTGGAAATGAGCGAGACACTCGAGCAATTGCGAGCACTTGAAAACGGCATTCCTATCAAAGTGTCATATATCGAAAGCCGCTCATTGGCTGTAGATTTGCCGGAAGATGTCGAAAAAGTCGAACGAGCGCTCAAAGTTTTGCGCACTTAGGTGAACACCTGTAGAATCTCTCCTAGAGTCTATTTCTTTGGAACTGGTAAAACCGTTAGCCGAGCCCACTTTATTAGGTCACTAACAAATATGTTCAAACGCTCCGCTCAATCATCTCTTTTACTTGCTGCTGTCTGCGTGGTGGCACTCACACAGGTTGCACCTCCTGCCGAAGCGGCCCGCAACGATTCGAGACAGCCGCGTTACGCTCCGGCGATTGCGCCTTCAAGATTCGGTCCGGGCAAATCGATGGAGCCAAAGAATCTTCCGGAATTCGCAGAACATTCTTATTCGCAAACCGAAGGCACTCGCATTGGGTCCGATGACGGTCCAAGCACTGCTCTTAAAATCGGCGCCGAATCGACCACGTTGCCTACCACTACCAGACTCAAGTTGGTGCTGGAAAGCATGGTTGATGCCAAAGCGAGCAAACCAGGCGACATCTTCGAAGCTCATGTCAAAGACGATCTCGCTGTAGGCACACAGCTCTTACTTCCGAGAGGCAGCCTTGTTCGTGGACGCGTCGTTGAAGTTGCAAAACCACGTTTGATTAGCCGAGCCGCAAAAATTGGTCTCAAGCTAGAGCAAATCGTCACTCCCACGGGCGAAGTCATTCCACTTGATGCGGCATTGGAATTCAAAAAAGGAACCAGCAACGACAAAGGTCAACTCGATCCAGGCACCAGTTTTGGTACCAGAGTATCGGGCAGTGTGAAGTCGGTTGCCGGTATCAACCCTGATGGGTCGCGCAACGGTGCTCTTATGGCAGCGAACATCGCCACACTCGGCGCACCGGCAGCAGCAACTCTAATCGGCAGTTCTGCAATTGCGCTATTTCGTTCTGGTGACAATGTCAGCTTGAGTCCTGGACAAGAGTTGGAAGTACTGCTCACCCAAGATCTTGGACTGCAGGTAAACTAAGCGACCCTATTAGATGATCTCGATTCGTTCGATCAGTTTTGATACTACCGATTGGATTCAGCTTGAAGCGACTGAAACTTGCGTGACCTGGCACAACCAGAGACGCGAGGTTCTCTTCCTTCATTACTTTCCTATCCGCCCGGACATTCCGTGCTCGTTGAATGACGTAGCAACTTTGCGCGATTCTTATAGGCGTGGTGTAAATCAATCCGGTGGGGGTTTGGTCTCCGTCAACGTTGTGCGTGTTCAGGGGCTGCTCGGTACCCGCACTATCTTCAAGTTTCCTCAGCAGCCGTCAGGTATCGCTTACGTAGCTTCTTTGACCTTTCCGTTCCGTGATTTCAGTTTTGTCATCAAGCTTCAGTGCCCGGAAAACGAGCCCACAGGGACGCGCGAAGCAGTTGTACTCGAACAATTGCTGAAGACAGGAGAAATATCAATCGGACCAGAAGGCAAGCCGATCGGCTGGAGTCGTGATCCTTATGAACCAAATCTGGTGGCAGGCACACAGATGACACTAGCCGAAGAAATCAAATACGACGAGCACTTCCCAGAGCACCCTCTGTCACGTGCGCGCGGATTTCTCACGCGCGTAGTTAACAGCATCAACTTCACGCCGGAAGTATTGAGTTCGCCAGCATTTCCAAATTAGCATCAGCCAAAGGCATTAGCCAAAATACCATCAGCTCAAGTCGGTTTTAACCGCTTACTGGATTTGCTGTGTATGCACCGACGTCCTTCTTCTTCATCAGAGATTGCACTGATTTGAGATTGCTCTCGAAAGTTCTGTTCGCCGGCTCCAGCTTAAGCGCCTTTCGGAATTCTTCTGCAGCTTCTTCCAGGTAGTTGCGTTTCTGATAGATGACGCCAAGATTGTTATGCACCCAGGCATTTCTCGGTGCCAACTTCAAACACGCTTTCAGCTCACCAAGCGCACCTTCGAGATCGCCTTTCTCAATCAGTAGATTGGCAAGATTGTAGTGAGGGTCGACTTTATAGAAATTGATTTCGATCGCCTTTCTATAGGACTTCTCGGCTTCATCCAACTGCCCGGTCTTCTTGAGCAACACACCGAGATTAACGTGTGCTTCAGTCATGTCGGGTTTGAATCTCACAAGACGTCGATACTTGCGAATCGCTTCTTCATTGCGCTCCTGCATTTGTAGGGAGAGGCAACCGATATACATCGCATCCCAGTAATGCGGATTAAGTACCAGAGCCTTATTCACCTCGTGCAAGCAAGCTTTGTACTGCTTCTGATGCAGCAATTCTTTTGCATGGATGTAATGCTTACGCGGGTCTCCAGCAGCTTCTTCTTTTCTCTGCTCCGGCAACTCTAATTCTTTATTGTCTTCCAAAACCGAGCGATCAATCTTTTCGCCGGGCAGTCTTCGTCCGCGCTCTTCACTGTCGTGATGCTCTTCTCCGGTCGACGCCGGCTCTTCCTCGGACATCACTTCATTGTCTTCGGAGGGCGCTTCCTTCGTTGACTTCTTAGGCGCGACGGATTCCTTTTCAGGCTCTAAGTCCTCACCTTCGGTTACATCGGGAGCAGCTTTTGAGCTGGATTCATCGTGGTCTGAACGCATACCCGGCGGAATGTAATGTTCGTCGTTGTCCTCTAAACCGGGCGTTTTAATAATCGGCGCGTCCTTCTTCTTCCCGAAGAACGGCATTTTTGGCATCGGCAAAGCTTGCGCTTCCGACCCTGCCCAAAACAACATCAGCCCGCAAAGGCTCAAAACATAGTGACTTGCTATTTTCCTGCTCATACTGACCTTCGCCAATAAGTGAAGGGACTACTGTAGCACTCAAAAACTATATAATACTGAGTTGTTATCGCCCACCTGTCCGGGACAAGAAAGCCAAAACGCTGGCTGTAGCTAGCTTTGAGGCGAAGCTGCCGAAGACGAAATTACACAAAAGTTAGATACACAGCCGCTACATGCGGTTAGTTGGAACCTAATCACACATGCGCCTTTACAAAAAACACGACTTTCCGGGCAAACTCTTCGTTGTGGAAGGTGTCGACGGCTCTGGGAAGTCGACACAGCTCGACCTTTTAAGAAACTGGTTGGAATCAAAAGGCGAAAGTGTCATCTTTACAGAGTGGAATTCTTCCAATCTCATCTCTAAAACAATCAAACAAGCGAAGCGCTCAAACACTCTCATTCCAGTCACTTTCAGTATCTTGCACGCGACTGATTTCGCAGACCGCTTGGAAAATATCATCATACCGGCACTCAAAGCCGGACTGTATGTATTAGCGGATCGCTACTGTTTTACAGCCTTCGCGCGCGACGTTGCACGAGGTGTCGACAAAGAATGGGTGAGAAACCTTTACGGATTCTCCATCCGCCCTGATGGCGCCTTCTACTTTCAAGTACCTGTCGAAGTGTCGCTGGGGCGCATCAACAACATGCGCACGCCAGGATTTTATGAATCGGGCATGGATATGGGAATCTCCACCGATCCGCGCGAATCATTTCGCATCTTCCAGACCAATATCATCAACGAGTACGATCAGATGGTGGACGAATTTGGATTTCACGTCATGCCTGCAACCAAGACAATTCACGAGCAGCAAATGCTGTTTCGGAAAAAAGTTACCGAACTCATCGAGAGCAGCAACTAAGTTAAAGCGCATTTAAGAGGCGGGAGTAAAGCGCGTCCTATGAAAAACGAAAACAATTCGCCCAAACCGCCTGAGCGTGTAAAGCACGACTATCCAGGAAAACTCATTGTCATCGAAGGCACTGATGGCGTCGGTCGTTCGACACAAACCGAGCTATTGAAGAACTGGCTTGCGGTGGAAGGTTACGGCGTAACGGTCACGGGCTGGAAGTCTTCAGAATTGATATCCAACGTGATTGAGAAGGCAAAATCAAAAAACGCGCTGAATACCATTACCTTTTCACTCCTGTACGCGACTGACTTGGCTGATCGACTGAATAGCATTATCGTCCCCGCGCTCAAAGCCGGACTGATGGTTATTTGCGATCGCTACTACTACACTGCCTTTGCTCGAGATGTTGTGCGCGGCGCAGACCCTCAATGGGTGCGAAAACTCTATGGTTTTGCAGTTGAGCCTGATTTGGTGTTCTACCTCAAAATGCCGCTGGACCCGCTCTTACGCCGAATCATTACAACGCGCGGAAGTCTCGACTTTTACGAATCTGGGCGCGACATCGGAATGTCTACAGATCTATATCAATCCTTCAAGCTCTATCAGTCCCAAATTATGTTCGAGTACGAGCAAATGATGGCTGAGTATCCATTTGTCGTCGTTCCTGCTGACGAAACACCGGACAAAATTCAGCGCTGCTTACGGCAGCATGTGGGTAAATTGCTGGACCGAACCACAAACCCGGAAGCCGTCCTTATAAGTTGATATCGTCGCGGCGCGTGGCGCGTTTCTTGGGCAGCTGAGCGTGAGGGCGCGTTGCACGCGCCCTTTTAAATTTACTCTGAACAAAAGACATGAGTGCCACCCTGAGAGGAAGCCCCATACGAAGCCCCTACAAGATCCGGAACTACTCTACCGGCGCGCCTTCCGCGCTACGGTTTTCCAAAAGCATCGTTACTGGTCCGTCATTGACCAATTCCACTTTCATGTCCGCCCCAAAAATACCGGTTTCGACTCGCTTAACACCCAGCCCCTTGAGCTGTTCCACAAAGTGAAGGTACAAGCGCTCACCTTCAGCCGGTGCCGCCGCTCGCGAAAACCCAGGCCGGCGCCCCTTTCTCCAATCAGCGGCTAGTGTGAATTGGGAAACCACAAGGCAGCCGCCCTCCACATCCATCAGTGAAAGGTTCATCTTGCCCGCCTGATCGTTGAAAATCCGCAGTTCTGTGGACTTCTTTGCCAGATAGACTGAGTCCGCTTCGGTGTCGCCCTGCTCAACGCCCAACAGAATCATGTATCCAGCGCCGTCGACCGAGCCCACGACCTTTCCGTCTACCGTCACACTTGCACGTGATACTCGCTGCAAAACTGCCTTCATAAAGTGAGAATCGTTTCCTTTCCGCGCCAAAATTTGGGCTCGTATCGCCCGATAAGCAAAGTACAGCGCCGATGCCGCCTTCAGCAAGCCTGCTGGTAGTTATGTTAACATTCAAATTGTCATTACCTTGATTGCTGCTTCTACCCGGAGCGGTTTGGTAAGATCGTAGATCGCGGGGTGGAGCAGTCCGGTAGCTCGTTGGGCTCATAACCCAAAGGTCGTAAGTTCAAATCTTACCCCCGCAACCAATTAGGCAATATCGAATCGGCGGTCTCATAAGAGAAGCCGATTTTTTGTTGGGATAGTTATTTCAAAACGCCGCACCCTTTGCCTTACCTGGCACTCGCACGAATCACGAAACTCTCCGCAAAAAAGACCGGCTTTTTGCCCTCTATTGCACTAGGCCGGCAGAATCCTGTGGTGATTTCCGCGCCTAACGCAATGCTTAACGCAGCGCCTAGCGCATTGCCTAGCGCAGCGCTTGCCTAACCCATTGCCCAACCCACGCCGAGGAACGTTGGCATGTTGCCGACTTAGTCTCGTTGCCACCGAATACGGTGGCTATTCTAACAGCGGCCTTCGCGCGTCAGTTCGTACACCAATAAACGCTGAATTGACGACTCAGGAAGCAGCGGATCTGCTCAACGTCTCGCGCCCATATTTGATCAGATTGCTTGATCAGAAGAAGATTCCGTTTCACATGGTTGGAAGGCATCGTCGAATTCTGTTCAAGGATTTGATGCAGTATCGGCAGCAATCAAAGCGTGCGAAATTCGAAGCGATGCACAGACGGATCTCTTTCAGGCAAAGTGGTCGCCGGACATTCATGCAGAATGGATTCGAAATCGCAAGAAGCGATATGACATTGACGTCGGTGTATCGCGGCGCCGCATCGCGGTAGAACCGCAAGTTCCGATTTGCACTTTTCTGCATTACGTCACAAAGCACTTACCGAATTTGAGCAGTAGCTGAGGTGAACCCCTCAGTTTGATTTGACCCGTCAACATCGCCCAGACTAAATAACTCCGATTGGACAAGAACTTCAACCAAGCGGCACTGTCCGCGTTGACCATCAAATCGGCTTTCATTGCGGAACCGTAAGTAACATCGACGCGCTGATTCCTTATTGTGACAGTCGCCTCTCGCATCTCCTGTCCGGTAAAGTTGAACTGATATGTGACGTCGAGACCTTTTGCCTGAGAAGGTTGAAACACTCGGCGCAATCCGTTGAGAAAGCCCTCAATACTTTGAGGTACAAGCCCGTTGTGAATACGCTTCACCGATTTGTGCGGAAATCTCTTCTGCACGTATTGTTCAGCATCGGACCCGGGCACGACATAGATGACTTCCTTCTTCTCTTGAAGTGGCTTAACAACATCTTTTACGAATTCCTGGCGATGCTCCAAAAATTGACCGATAACATCTTCGCCGGCAGGACAAACAGCCATGCAATACGCGGCCTTGTAATTGGCACCAAAGGAAAGACTTTGCCACATTGAAGCATTTTCGGCAGCGGTAACCTTCTTGCTGAAATTCTCCGGTGTGCTGCTTTCGACAATGCTGTTAACCCAGTCCTGAAAACCACCCATGAACTCTCGATAGTTATGCGTGTAGCATGAAGAGAAGTTGAAGTGACCATCTGCGCCGATTGCGCCAACGGGACAGGCTGCAACGCAGAGCTTACAGCTCAGGCAGGGATTGTAATCCAATGGCTTTGAATACGCCGTCAGAGGCGCATCGAGGAGAATCGTTCCTAGCAAAATGAAATTGCCAAATTTGGGATGTATAACATTGCGGTGAATGCCCATCTTTCCCATGCCAGCGGCTACAGCTACAAGCTTGTGAGCGACGAGCCAGATCCGATCAGGAAACTTCTGCATCTCCATTGGGAAACCCATAGTTACGTTGACGGCGCGCAAACCTCTATCTTCAAGGCTGCGCACGATATCCCTGGCTATTTCATTGACCTCATCGCCAGAATGATGAAACTCGTTGTTTGCTAAGGATCGTGCCGGATTTCTGATGTCATCTCGATTCATTCTCCCCACAATGCTGATCAATGATTTGGTCGATGGCCAACATTCCAAAATCTTCAGCCTTTCAGAGTCCAGCTCAGTGCTCTCTAACTGCACGAATCCTACATCGGCGGCACCGTGTTTCAAGCAGAGCTCTCTAAGCCAATCGGTATCGAGTGGTGTGATTGGTTCGTTGGTTCGATCAATCTGCGATAGGTATCGCCTAACGGTTGGGTGCTCTGCAAATTGTCTAATTGATTGGTCGGGAGTATCGCCATTTCCTTCGATTCGACTCATCACTCCTCCTTAATACGTGCATATACACCTATTGTCGCAAAAAAAAAACTAGCCCATTACGGCCATTGTCGTAATGGCGGCGAGCTTCTGAGAAAGGTCCGTCCAATTTTGCTTGCCCAGTCGGGAAACTAATCCGCTCTGTGCCTCTTCCCACAATGGAATGGCTTTCGACAGGATAATTCGACCTTTCTCGGTGCTCTGAAGTAATTTCATTCTCTTATCTTTTCCAGGTACAACTTCCGCAAGTCCGTCACGCACAAGAAGCTCAACGTTTCTCGTCAAAGTTGTCCTATCCATCACAAGCTCCTCTGCCAGCGTCCCTACGGCAACCGGACCAGCAAGCGACAAAACCACAAGCAATGTGAGTTGAGTGGCCTTGATACCACACTCTTCCAGCGCAGCATCGTAGTACTGCGTAACAGCGCGCGATGCCTTTCGCAATTTGAAGCATGCGCAACTCGAAGCTATTTCCCTCGCTTTGGCATCCAGGTTAGTTGACGATTTCTTGTTCATAATATGAGTATATACACCTATTGCCATCTTGTCAATCACATCCTTATAGATGCGACAACGACAGGGAACTCTGGAATGCACGGCGACCTTTCTATACTGGAGGCGATTGTACAGAAAGGGCAACCCGCGGCGGCCTTAACTTCTTCTGGCAGCGACAATTACCGCCTCTGGTCCGAGCTAGCGAGCAGGGGTTGGATGAAGAAAGAAGATGCACCTGAAGGTGTATACGCGTTTTCGGTGACTGAGAAGGGACAACTCGGGCTGGATCGATTCGTTGCCATGTTAAACGCGTCGCGAAAGGACTGGCAAAAACGAGACTCTCTATGAGAAGGCGACTCATTCACCAGCATTCCTAAAAGCCTAATGACACTATATACGGTGTCGCAAAGCGACCACAGGCATGAGAGACAGTCAAACACTGTCGGAAGTAGAACTGAACGATTTAATCTTGCCGAAGATGCAGCGACCCTATGGCAAAGCCGAAAGTGCCCTGTGGGCGGCAAGCAACAGCCAGATTAAAACCTGTAAACAATCGACCTCCTTGCCAGTTGATACATTCACCGCTATGCTTGACATTCAGATAAGCAAATTGTCGGGACAGCAAGATCGCCTTGAGGCGATTCTCTTGCAACTCGAACGAGGTATCCGCCCCCCACCAATACTGGAGGACGACCAATGACGTACATCAAAAATAAGTTCAACCAAGGTAACGAAATACTCTTCGTATCGCTCATGGCCCTGCAATTTGCGCCCCATCAATACAAACTCCCAGGATTAGCGATTCTCTGTTTTTCTCTAATAACCGCAGCGGTCATCGATTGCAAGAAAAACACCAAGCGTGTCAGACGCATCACCAGGCGGGTCGCATCCTGCAGCTGCGTGAAAGCTAGAGAGACGATTTCGCACATGCACATGCCTCAGCTGTTGCAGATCAATTGCACCGTATGCGGTGCAGAAGCTACATAGTTCAAATCGACAAAAGCAAACCCATTGCTGTCCTCAAAGGTCCAGCAATTTGCCGATTTCTTTTTCAGTGCTCGAAATCTCAGAATCGAAGGAATCGATGCGCTTTAGAATTCTCGCCTCAACGGACGGGTTGGCGGTTAGGTACGGATTGGGTCGAACCACTTGCGGCACGTCGCCCTGATTGTGCGAGAAGATGTACTTGCTGTATGGATCGACTAGCTTCTTCACGACAGCGCCGTCCGCATCCACTGTTAACGCTTGAGCGTACGTCATGCCCAACGCCGCTGGGACCATTGAAGGTGTGTAAGGCGGAGGCGCAGGGACAAAGTAGTTACCGACTGCGTGGGAACTATTTCGCGTTGTTCTCGCTTCCACAGACTGACTGCTCAGAGCGAGCGACCCGCTGAAAACAACGGCAAGGGATATGACTGCTGCAAGATTTATTCTCATCTGAAAGTCCCCCGAAATCGACGCTTTTGTGAACCATTGAGTGCAAACCATGTAAATCCTACATCCGCTCACCATTTACCATAGGCTTTTTATCGCCAGCCGCCTCCAAGTGCTCTGTAGAGGTTAACTCTGGACCCGACCAATTCCATTTTCACTGCGACCAGTTCTTTTTCGGCATTCAATTTTTCTTCCTGGACGAGTAGCACTTCGATGTAAGTCGCCTTGGCGTACTTAAACAGCATGTTTGCCGTACCGATAGATTCCTCAAGCAATACGACTTCTCGTTTTTTGGTATCAAAAGCATCCTGCATGTTTCTTATATTTGACACCTGATTAAGAACGTCAGTGTAGGCTTTTAGCAAAGTCTGCTCATAAGTCAAAACAGCTTGGGTCTGGTGGGCATCGGCTATCCTTATTCGCGCAAGTATTCCTCTTCGGTTGACTAATGGAAGCATGAAGTCACCCATCGCATTGTAGAGAAGCGATTGTGGAGTCTTAAACAGCAGCTGAGGGTTCCACCCCGACCATCCAGTACCTGCCCTAATCGTCAGGTTGGGGTAGAGCTGTGCCTTCACACTTTTTAAATCGAGCTTTGCCGCCTTAATCGCCGCTTCAGCCTGACGAATATCGGCTCTGTTTTGCAAAAGCTGAGCAGGCACACCCGTTTGCAATTCATGCACCGGTATCGCCATAAACTGGTCAGAGTTTCTCGCTATTGGCGCTTCGTCATAGATACCAGTGAGGAACTTCAGACGGTTCTCTTTTTCAACGATACTCTGCTTGGTTTCAGACCGCTGGCTTCTAGTCTTGTTTAACTGGGCTTCAAACCGATTGACCCCTAACTGGTTCGCTTTAGCAAAACGCTTCAAAGTCTGCATTTTAAGGAAAGCCGCTTCCTGAATGCTAATGTTTGCATCCAGTATTTTCAGAGACGTATCCAGAGCCATTAATTCATAGTAGTTAATTGCTATTTCAGTAACGAGTCTGGAAATGAGAAAATTTCGGACCTCGTATTGGGCCATCATACGCAGTCTGGCCGCCTCTTTAGCATTTCTCAATCTCTTCCAGATATCCACTTCCCAAGTCAGGGAAGGACCTAGATTCAGGTTAAAATCCGGTTGACTAAAAAAGTGTCTCGCAGTAATCGTATCCAACACTCCTTCCGGAGTGTTGTCGGATGGATGAATGTAACTTGCGCCAAATCCCAGGCCGACTTTAGGCAAATACTCAGCTTGTCTCTCTTTCACTTCATTGGCAGCAATTTCAATATCCTGTATTGCAAGATTGAATTCTTGGTTATTTGCCAGGGCTGTTTCAATCAGATGGACAAGATCAGGATCAGAAAAAAATTGCCGCCAGCTAATGGAAGCCGCACTATCAACTTCAACAGAGCCCTTTAGCTGCGGAGTGTCATACTTTTTTGGTACGTTGAATGTCGGCTTTCTCTGCAACAGATCAATCGGATGAAAAAACGATCTTGCAAAAGCAGGCGCCTGAGGGATTCCCATAAAAATTATGAGTGTCAAACTAACAATTTTTTTCCAGTTTCCGCTCATGGTTAACTGACTAGTCCTTAGGCATCCGGTTTCGAATCAGCTGCAATTGAAGGCTTAGCATCGGTTGCAATGCGTTCTGCTTCTATTCTTGCTTTTTCTTTTTCAGCTGCAATACGTTCTGCTTCTACTCTTGCTTTTTCTTTCTCAGCTGCTACGCGTTCTGCTTCTACTCTTGCTGCTTCTTTCTCAGCCGCAACACGTTCTGCTTCTACTCTTGCTTTTTCTTTCTCAGCTGCAATACGTTCTGCTTCTACTCTTGCTGCTTCTTTTTCAGCTGCAATACGTTCTGCTTCTATTCTTGCTGCTTCCTTCTCAGCTGCAACTCGTTCTGCTTCTACTCTTGCTGCTTCTTTTTCAGCTGCAATACGTTCTGCTTCTACTCTTGCTTTTTCCTTCTCAGCCGCAACACGTTCTGCTTCTACTCTTGCTTTTTCCTTCTCAGCTGCAATACGTTCTGCTTCTATTCTTGCTGCTTTTTTCTCAGCCGC
>JAVLKG010000003.1:65007-728873 GCA_032128875.1 Candidatus Melainabacteria bacterium 17Bon1m | reverse complement strand
AACACGTTCTGCTTCTACTCTTGCTGCTTCTTTCTCAGCTGCAACACGTTCTGCTTCTACTCTTGCTGCTTCTTTCTCAGCTGCAACACGTTCTGCTTCTACTCTTGCTGCTTCTTTCTTGGTTGCAACACGTTCTGCTTCTACTCTTGCTGCTTCTTTCTTGGTTGCAACCGGCGGCTTCGCTTTTTGAATCAGTAATTTAATAAGTCTTACTGTTTGCTCCCTGTGTTTTTTCCTCCTCACAATGGAGTCCGTGATACTGGTATGTTCTTGATCCTTCAGGAGGTTTTTGCCATCAACCATGGTGGCAAAAAGAAAGTAGAGACCCGGAATTATCAACACACCGAGGAGCGTACCGGTAATCATCCCACCCATGGCAGATGAACCAAGGGTTTTATTCCCCACGGCCCCGGCGCCGTGCGACAACACAAGGGGGACAAGCCCTGCGACAAAAGCAAAGGACGTCATCAGGATAGGTCGAAATCGCATCCTGGCGCCTTCCAGGGCCGCGTCTCGCAACGATAAACCTTCATTGCGTTTTTGCACCGCAAACTCGACGATTAACACAGCGTTTTTACCCAACAGTCCAAGCAAGGTTATAACAGCTATTTGTGCATACACGTCGTTGGCCAGGCCCATCAGGCTCAGCATTGAGAAGGAGCCAAAAATACCGACAGGCAATGAAAAGAGCACGGCCAAAGGCAATGCAAAGCTTTCGTACTGGGCTGCCAGCACCAAATAGACGAAAAGCACAACAATCAAAGAAATTACTAGAAATTCATTACCTCGCTTCGCTTCGTCGTAGGCAAGGTCTTCCCAGGCAATGTCGAACTCGCGGGAGAGGGTATCTTTAGCCACCTCGCGGATAGAATGAATGGCGTCACCAGACGTATATCCTTTTGTCGGAAATCCCCGAATGGCAGCAGAGTTGTACATGTTATAGCGAGTAATTTCATTGGCCCCTTTTGTTTTTTCCAGGGTCATAAAAGACGAGTAGGGCACCATATCCCCTTGATCATTTTTGACAAACTGGGTCGTCAAATCCTCCAGATTCCTTCGGTATTCGGGGGATGCCTGAGTAAAGACTTTGAAAAACCGGCCGAATTTAACAAACCCTTGCTCATAAGAGCCACTGTTCATAACATCCAGGTTTCTCATCGCCGTGCCTATGGAAACTCCCTTCTGCATGGCCATCCGGTTATCGATCTTGATTTCGTATTGCGGGTAGGACGCATTGTAGAAAGTAAATAGCCCTGAAATCTCTTTGCGTTTCATCAGGTTGTTCATAAAGTCCTGAGTGGCCGCTTGTAACTCCTGGTAGCGGAGATCGCCGGTTTTATCCAGTAATCGCAACGAAAATCCGCCAGAAGATCCAAAGCCCGGAATGGCTGGAGGCTCAAAAAACTCAACCCGGCCCCCCAACCCAGCAGTGTGATGCTCTAATTCCTCAATAATTTCATGGACGTTTTGTTTGCGTTCATCCCAGTTTTTGAGATTGATAAGACAGGTACCCGCATTGGAGCCTCGGCCTTCTGTCATGATTTCGTAGCCAGCCATCGACGTCACTGAGCCAACCCCGTCAATCGCTTTGCACACGTTTTGCAGCTGGCCCATTACTTTGTTTGTATACTCCAGCGAAGACCCCGGAGGTGTTTGAACAATAGCGTAGATTGTGCCCTGGTCTTCATTCGGCACAAAGCCAGAGGAAACCTTTTGGCTCATATAAACAACTCCGGCAGAAAATAGAATGATGACCACCAGGCACATTAGTCTTTGGGTGACGAAACGATTTAACAGCCACATGTAGCCACGGGTAAATATTTCGAAAACGGCATTGAATAGACCAATAAACCTTTGAAATACGTTGAGAGATGGCTTGCGACGATGACTGTCACCGTGACCGTGATCTGCATGGTTTTTAAGAAACATGGCGCATAAAACAGGCGTCAGCGTTAATGCCACCAAGGCCGATATCACAATGGCGCTAGACATCGTGATTGAAAACTGCCGGTAAAAAACACCCACCGGGCCCGGAATGAAGGCTATCGGCACAAACACCGAAATCATCACAAGCGTGATGGCCAGAATAGCGCTTCCCAGTTCGCCCATGGCTTTTTGCGTCGCCGCATAAGGCGTGAGCTTCGGGTCTTTCTCCATATTGCTGTGGACGGCTTCCACCACCACAATGGCATCATCCACCACAATGCCGATGGCCAGTACCAAAGCAAATAAGGTAATCAGGTTAATGGACATACCAAACATCGAGAGCACCAAAAAGGGGCCTATCAATGAAATAGGTACGGCAATGACAGGAATGACGGTTGAACGCCAGTCTCCCAAAAACAGAAAGACAACCAGCGTGACCAGAATGAAGGCATCGCGGATGGTATCAATGACCTGCTCAATCGAGGCGTCTAAAAACTTGGAAACATCGTAGCTGTACTGGACGTGTATACCGTCTGGAAACGCCTTGGAGAGTTCGCTAATTTTTTCTTTGACCTTTTGAATGACTTCTCTGGCATTGCTATCGGATGTCTGTTTCAGCACGATAGAGGCAGAGGACTTTCCATCCAAATTCGTGTAAATATCATAAAACTCACTGCCCAACTCCACGGTGGCAATGTCTTTAAGCTTGACCATTTCACCAAATCCGGAGCTTTTGATAATGATATTTTCGTACTGCTCAGGCTCCGTATAGCGACCGACATAATTCAGCACGTACTCAGTAGACTGGGCCGTTTTCCCCGAGCTTATACCGAGCCGGCCAGGGCGGGCAATAAGACTCTGGCTTTTAACAGCTTCGACCACTTCTTCAGAAGAGATATTGTAGGCTCGCATGCGATCAGGCTTAAGCCACAGCCTCATGGCGTAGGTTCTGCTGCCCAATAAGGACGCGTTCGCAACCCCTGTAATCCGTTGAATTTCAGGTATTAGCTTGGTATAGGCGTAATTGAACAAGTATTGCTGTTTAAAGGAGGCAGAATCAGAATACAAATCCACATACATCAACATGGAGGATTGCAGGGGTCGAATGATGACCCCCTCTCGCTGAACGAGATCAGGTAATGAGGTCATTACCTGATCCACCCGGGTTTTGACGGCAACCACCGCCTGATTGGAATCGGTACCTGGTTCAAACACCAAACGAACTGTGGCCTCACCGGCGCTGGTGGCATCCGAGGCCATATAGCGCATACCCGGCACCCCGTTGATAGCCGCTTCCAGTGGTACCAGCGTTGACTTGGTCAGCACATCGGCACTGGCACCGGGGTAGGCAATAAAGATATTGACGACGGTGGGCGCAATTTGGGGGAACTGTGAAATAGGAAGCTGCACAAGCGAAAGGCAGCCAAGGAAAACGATTAAAATCGAGATAACAATCCCGAGTACAGGCCGTGTAAGGATGTTACGAAACATAGCTGGCCTAACCTAACCTACTCTGCATACAGTTTTATATTCTCAACAGCTGTTTTGGGATCAATCAGCTTGTAGCTGATCTTGTCGCCTTTATCTAATTTGTTCTGCCGCTCAAGCAAAAACATCTCATCAGGTGTAATTCCAGAGGAGAGAATGTAAACGTTGGGTTCCTCACGGGCCACTTTAACCTCACGTTCGTGAATCACTCCGTCTTTGTCGACGACATAAATGAAGCGTTTGTCTAAGACTTCAAACGTAGATTTCTGAGGCACAATGACCGCCTGATTGACCTTCTTGGGCCATAGTATCGTGCCAGTTTGCCCGTATCGCAGCAGTCCCTTTGGGTTACTAAAGACCGCTCGAAAGGCAATATTGCCGGAGGTATTGTTAAAGTCTGACTGAATGGTTTCTATCGTTCCAGGTTCAGGATAAATTTCCTTGTTGGCGAGCTCCAGGTGGACGGTCTGAGAAATCCCGTTTCGACTGTTTTTCATGTAGTCCAGGTACACAGCTTCAGGCACATTGAAGTAAACCCACAATCGATGGGTATCGCTTAAAGTCGTCAGCAGTTGGTTTTCTTCCAACAAGCTGCCCAGCCTAACATCACCAAAACGGCCTATCAGCCCATCAAACGGGGCTCGAATTTCAGTAAAGCCTAAATGCGTTTTGGCTAGCTCTAGTTCCGCTTGAACTTTAGCCAGCTTGGCGGCAGACATGGCTGCTTCAGTGGAGGAAATAATGTCTTTATCGACAAGTGCCTGGTTATTCTGCAGCTCAATTTTGGAAAGCTCTACTTCTGCTTCTGATTTTTGAACATCAGCTTCGTAGACATTGGGCTTGATTTGAAAAAGCAACTGCCCCTTATGAACAATTTGACCTTCGTCTACAAGTACATTTTGCAGGTACCCTTTCTCTAACGAACGAATTTCAATATGCTGTATCGCCCTAATCTGGCAGACGTATTCATCATTCAGCGTTAGGTCTTTGACAAGCGGTTTACTGACCTGGTAAGTCGTATGCGATGCTTCTTCATCCTTCGGCGCTTGGTCTTCGCCGAGGGGTTTCATCACCTGGTAAGCCGCATGCGCAGCAGTTTTGCTGTCAATCGATTCATGACAGCCTGATATAGACAGTACGAGCAGTAATGCGCTGGAACACAGTGCCAGTGTCTTAAACAGTTTCAGCATCCATTGTTTGTTATTTTGACAATGACTCTTTTTGCATCGACAACATCGGCAGAATGCAAATTTGAGTTTCTATTTGTGCAATCGGGTTTGAGTTTCATTTGTTGTTTCCTTAGCTCTAGCAAAAAAGCTCGGACTGCCGATCCCCCCGGAGTTGACTGAAAGTTAGATTGAGATTGGAACTACTCTTTCTCAATCGTCACGCCCAGCCAGCCCAGGGACCGAGTGCGCCACTTGCAGGTACGTGCAAGTGGTTTTTGCAAAACTAAATGTCAGAGGATTTACTCATTACAGTGAATAGTTCGGTCAGAAATACACTGCGTGAAAACCTGAACAAGCCTTAAGTACAGGTCAACTGAGCACCGACACCTAAGATTTACACAGGCGCTTTCAAGCTAGTGTCAAAGATGGCCTCGGACATATCAAGCTTCCATCAAGATTCCAGAACTAAGCGGCAACTCACTCGGACTGGTGCGCGCCAGCGGCCACGTGCTTGCCTTTGGGGCGGGTTTTGCCGCTTACCAACATGGCATCGGTCAGAGCGAATTTTGCCAGCGCTTCACGGGAATACGGCTTGTAAAACACTAGCTTGTATCGGCTTCTGACATTGTCCACGCTGAAGGTAATTTTGCTGTTGAAGTGATCGCTGGGCTTGATTTTGCCAGACGAGATGCCCATATCGCCAAGAGGAGAGGGGAAGAACACGTTGCCCAAATCGTCCTCCAGTCCGATTTCAAACGTGGAGAACGTGTTTTCGGTTTCATTCAAAATGTCTAGCGCCAGTGCAATTTCGCCTACGCCGCCAGACGGACGGCGGTCAATGCGCATGCCCGCTACCTTCACCTTCAGACCCGCGATGCTAAAATCTTCAGCCGTCTCATCGGGCATGGTCATGGTGGGCAGTTTTAACGGCTCACTGAGTTTGACGTGCATTTCAGCTCCGGGCTGGAGCATGACGCTTTTACCCTTCTTCAACATGGCGATTGTCAGCCCAGCAGCCCCACCAATAGCGGCTCCACCCGCCAGGGTGGTACCGTGGCTGGCAGCAGCAGCCGCCAGCCCGCCAAATTGCAGCGCCATCAATGTGCCCATCACGCCACCAACGGCGGTGTAGCCCGCCGCGCGCCCGACGACTTTAGCTGCAGCCTTGCCTTTGGAGTCTCGCGTAGTGCTGTCGCCCTCAATTGGGACTTTACGCCCGTCAGGCGTGAGTAAATAATCAAAGTGCGTATTGATATAGCCATTGCGGCCAGCGCGCTTCGGCCCTTCCATGGCAATCAGAACTCCATGCAGCACAGTGCCCCTTGGTATAACCACCCGGCCATCCACCAGCACGTCCTTGCTGATTTTTCCGAAGAACTCGTCGCCTTCAACTGTCTCGCCGGCTTCAATCTCGGTCGAAAGAAACAGCTCCAACTCCACGCCGGGGGGCACCACACGCACATCCCCAGTGTTAACGGTCGGGCTTTGAGGATGCTTGTACTCGTTCTGGATAACGGTGCTCTGCAGCTCCGGTGTGTCGGCGGACAAAACAGCTAGCGGGGCGCCGGCGCCCAGGATCAGCACCAAAGCCAAGGCGCACAGAGAACGGATGGCGAACCTAACCGAAGCGTCGACCGGCCACCATCTCGCGCGAACGAGAACTTGGTGTTCAATCTCCTGATGCTCAGTTGGGGTGACGCAAACCTTCAACGGTCGCTTCCGGTCATTGGTCTCAAAAGTTTCTTTCATGCGCCTCCAAGGCGTCGAGCACGAAGTGCAAGTAAGCCAGCGGCCATAACGAATGAACAGAAGCGCCAGCTTGGGAGCTTATATTACACATCCTTCCATCTAACACCAAAACTAGTAATGCATGAACCATCGCAACCGTGCAAGCAGATGCGCTTAAGACAGAGCAATTATGAGTTTGTCGCGTTTTCCAATACGGAAGGTTGACACGCTGCTCTTATTTCGATAATATTGGAAATATGAAAACAAGAAACGCGGTCAGCGCCCTAGCCGCTCTGGCGCAAGAAACACGCCTAGAAATCTTTCGCCTTCTGGTCAGAAAAGGATCTGCCGGTATGGCAGCCGGTGATCTAAGTACTCATTTCGGCATGCCACCAGCGACGATGTCATTCCATTTAAAAGAACTTACAAATGCTGAGTTGATCGTTTCGCGACGTGAAAGCAGATCGATTATCTATACAGCTAACTATGACCAGATGCAAGAGTTGCTCGGCTTTTTAATGGAAAACTGCTGCGCTGATAATGGAGGCAAATGCTAATGAAAAGATTCCATGTACATGTTGCTGTGGCAGATCTGTCCCAGTCGATACAGTTTTATTCGACGTTCTTCAACACCCCGCCTTCTGTTGAAAAGGAAGATTATGCAAAATGGATGCTCGACGATCCTCGTATTAACTTTGCTATCTCTACGAGAGGAAGAGAGCCCGGACTCGATCACCTCGGGATACAAGTTGAAAATTCCGATGATTTGAAAGAGATTTCTGTACGTCTAAAAGCAGCTCAGCAGCCAATCTTAGAGCAAGATCAAACCACATGCTGTTACGCAAAAGCAGACAAAACATGGGTACATGATCCGCAAGGAATTGCCTGGGAGAGCTTTTACACCACCGGCGTTGCAACCACATATGGTGAGGATGCAAACTTCGAGACACAGACAAATTCCGCATGCTGTGCGCCTATGCCTGATGTCATTCCGGTGAGTTTCGGAAAGAAGAAGGATAGCTGCTCATGAACCGTGAATTTTTGCGTGCGCCGCAGAAGAATCACTCATTGAGTTCAAAGCATGATCACTGACGACGATAAAGCTTTCTTGCAGTCCTTCGAGGATTGCTCGCTTGGCGCAAAATGCTGGACACACGCGGCGCATGTCCGTATGGGCTGGTTGGTGCTAGAGACATCAACTTCTTTTGACGAAGCGATAAACCGAATTAGAAACGGGATTATGCGCTTCAACTCTTCAAAAAACAGCATTGGCTATCACGAAACAATAACAATTGCTTTTGCGCGATTAATTGATTCTAGGCGCCTTGCCGGAGAGACGCTGGAAGGTTTTGTCGCGCGAAATCCCGACCTCAACGATAAAGATTGCCTGAAGCGGTTTTACAGTCAAGAAATTTTGACGTCTGAAAAAGCTCGCCAGCAGTTTGTTGAACCAGATCTCGCCCCATTGCCGCTGCATTTAATTACACAAAACTGACAACCTGACAGAAATTCGGCAAACCGAAAAACATTGCAATGCTCGTAGCACCGGATATAGTGGCTTTAAAAAAGACCACCTACTCAGCAGCTTTTTGCGATTCTTCTATTGCCTTTTTGTCTGCTAAAACTCGGCTACCATCAGACGAAACTTTAAGATGAGACACAATTCTTCCGTCAATGACAAGCGGAACCGCCCAACAAGACTCGGGCTCGCGAAACTCAGCGCCTTCCAAAACTGTGATTCTCGCAGGGATTTCCTTAAGACTCTTCTTTATGATCGCTATAACTTCAGGTGTCCCTTCGGTAAAACCATGCAGCCCCTTTGGTAACACGCTGCCATCATCCGGGCTGAAGTGAATAACAACTACGGGAGCATCATCCAACATCAATGAAGCCTTTATTTCGATTCCATGAGGTGCGCGATGGCGCCAGACCGCTCCTGGCTGTAGAGCACTTATGCATTCGCGCCCGACAGCAACGGCTTTCAACGCATTTTCCGGTGTGTTCAGAGCACGCCGACTCTCTTTATCTTGCGATTTGTGATTCTCGTGGAGTGGCATTCAAAAATCCCCCTGCTAATTCATAAGTCCATGCGCTTTTAGCTTGCTATACAACAATTGCCGGTTTATCCCGAGCAACCGAGCCGCTTCAGCGCGACTTCCATTTGCTTGATGCAATGCGCGTTCCAGCAAGCGTTTTTCCAGTGCGGACATGGCACTGTAGTAATCCATGGAAAGAAACGACTCCTCTCCTTCAACGACGGCTTCGACAGGTACAATCATGCTCAAATCGGATGCATCAATGCTTTCCGTGCGCACAGAAAAAGTAAGGTGATACATCAGGTTCTCTAGTTCTCGTACATTTCCCGGCCATTTGTAATCTAGTAAAGCCTTTGCAGCGGAGCTACTTAAGCGCTTCGCTGCATTGGGGCGAGCTTGCAGCAAGAACGCCTCGGCCAAAGATAGGATGTCCGATCCACGCTCTCTTAGAGGTGGAAGTGAGATGGGAAGGACATTTAGGCGATAAAACAAATCTTCTCGAAAGCGCTTTTCTTTGACCATTGTGACTAAATCGTATTGCGTGGTGGCAATGATGCGTGGCACGCCTGTCCCTTGCAGACGCTCTTTCAGCGCTCTCACCAACATTGCTTGAGTCTGAGCATTCAGATCGCCAATCTCATCCAAAATGACCGTACCCTGAGCGCCTGGGCTAAGTGATTCAAAAGCTTCATAGTCTTCAGGCACAGCCGTGCAATCGATTATTGTGAGAGGCTTGTCTCGGTGTTGACTGTGCCTATGAATTGCTCTGGCAACAGTGTCTTTCCCGGTTCCTGTTTCGCCTTGAATTAAAACAGTTGCGTTGCAAGCGGCGGCAATTCCGATTTGCTTCTCAACGCGCCTCATGACTGTGCTCAAACCGACAAGAAAACTTTCCGAGTCAGACTGAGCGACATTTGAAGGAGGTTCAAGTTTAGGAGCGAAAATTGCTCTTTCAATCACCAAATCCAGTTCGTCCGCGCTTACCGGCGCGCTTAAGTGATCGAAGGCCCCCAGCCTCATCGCTTCTATAACCTCCTCGCTCTTTGCGGTGGAAGTAACAACAATTACTGGCATTGTGCAAAATGACTTCTCTTCTTTTATGGCAGAAATGAGTTCAGAGACCGAGAGCGCATCGGACTGCTGATCAATAAAGATCATCTCCACTGGCTCATTTGAGTGTTGGCTTAGAGCCGCCGAGAGAGAATCCGCTTCCGATATGCGATGGTTCCGGCGCTCCAACATTTCCGTCAGAATTCCGCTCGTTGAGCGTTGATCGTGAAGAACAAGAATCCTAGCCATTAACAGGTTTTCCTGAGTCCATATTAAGGTCGCGTGTTTCGGGCAATCCAATGCAACAGAGTAGCAGGCCAACTAGCCCTATAAATGCAAGTAAGAGAAAACCGGCACCGTAGCCAGCCTTGAGCACCGTCCACCCTGCCAAGAGATTGTTTGAGGCGGCCCCAACTCCCTGAGCAGTAATGATCATCCCGTGAGACAGTCCAGGCCGCGTAAACTTCGTCTGATTCGCTCATCGGCGCTCTTCATGTTTGCACAGCTCTTCATGTGATTCCCTACAACATGACTCTAGGTGTTCCTAGCCGAGAACTTGTTTGATCACTGGGGGCGCCGTTAGGGCATTGGCTGACAACGTGTGTTTGAGCACTGCTGTCACTTCCCAAGAACACAAAAAACACCGCCCCTACAATCAGCGCGAACGCAACGAAATAGTTCCATTGGAACTGTTGCTTTAGATAAATAACGGAAAATACACCGAAGACAATTAAGGTGATTACTTCTTGAATAATCTTCAACTGCGCCGCTGAAAATTCATAGCTGCCTATACGGTTGGCGGGCACCTGAAAGCAATATTCAAGGAAAGCGATCAACCAGCTTATAACGATAACTTCCCATAGCGGCGCCGACTTAAAGCGCAGGTGCCCATACCATGCCATCGTCATAAAGACATTTGAAATTATGAGCAACAAAACAGTAATAGTTGCTTGCATGTTGTTTCACCTTCCTTGCTTTGGGTTTGTTCGCCTGTACGGTCATTATCGAACCCGCACCAAAGCGCTGGATGGATGATTTACTGACAGGCGTGTCAGACTTTCGGACACTGCTCCTTACGAACAAACGAACAACATAGCGCAAAGCCGCTAGCTAGAAGCAATCGACTCGGGCTATTAACTCGCAGAGCCGATTGGTGCGGGTACCACTTTACTGAGGAATTTCGTCATAAGCTCACCGATGACTTCGCCATACTCTTCGAGAGCGAAATGGCCTGTGTCGAGCAGGTGGAACTCCAGATTTTTCAGATCGCGCTTGTATGGCTCAGCACCTGCGGCAGGGAAAATCTGATCATTTTTACCCCAAACAATGAGCATAGGAGGTTGGTGTTTGCGGAAATACTCCTGCCATTGCGGGTACAGCGCCGGGTTGGAACCATAGCTGTAAAACAATTCCAGTTGGATTTCTTTGTTGCCTGGTCTATCCATCCCAGCCTGGTCATGGACCCATCCATCCGGGCTGATAAGCTCAGGATTTCCGACGCCCGTGTAGTACTGCCACTTCGTCGCGTCCAGCTCAAACAGCGGCTTAAGCGGTGCTGCATTTGCCTCGGACTTGTCCTTCCAAAACGGTCTGAAGGGTTTCCAAAAGTCATTGTCCAAGCCTTCGTCGTAAGCATTGCCATTCTGAACAACGAGAGCCTGAATGCGTTCTGGATTTTTCACGGCGATGCGATAACCAATCGGCGCACCGTAATCCATAACGTACATAGAGAACTTACTTAGTTTCAGCTCCTCTATAAAGCGGTCCATAATGCGCGCCAGATTGTCGAAGCTATACTCAAACTCGCTCACACTCGGCGTCGAACTGCGACCATAACCTGGATAGTCCGGTGCGATCACGTGAAAATTACGAGCAAGCTGGGGAATCAAATTCCGAAACATATGAGAATCAGTTGGAAAACCATGCATCAGAATGATAGTGGGGGAAGCTTTGTCGCCTGCTTCCCGATAAAAGATCTCAAGATTGTCAATCTTTACTGTGCGATAAGAAATCTGCGTATGAACGCTTTGGTGCTGCTCTGCCACTTTAGCCCCCTAGACGGTGTCAGCGGCATAGACAGCCTCTCAAAACTGAGCTTGCCGGGATTGGATTACACAAGATTCAGAATTATAGGATGTTATTGAACATCCCATAATTCTTGGCATCTCCTCAAGCCAAATAGCGGCGGAGCACATCGCTGATTGCCTTGTGAAGACCATCCCCGTCTGACGGGAGTGCCGACAAGGCCTCTACCTCAGAACCAAATTGCATTCGAGTGCCTGGATACAACATCGCCGCATACTCAAGTGTGCGCGCTGAATCAGGCGCTTTACTCTGTTCGACCCAGCGCTGAAGATCAGCGATATCTTCTTTCATCGGCTCGATACCGCTGCGAGCATCCGCGACCTCGCGTTTTGCATCCGCTATTCTTGAGGCTGCACTGTTTTTCTTTTTGCTCTTTGAACTCGCATTTCCGGCACTCGCATTCTTCGCACCTCCCTCATTTTCCAACGCATCAGAACTTCTGGCAGCGACTCTGTATTCAGGATCGAAAACTAGAAGTTTGGATTGTTCTGCGGGAGCATCTATTACTATGGCGAGGGCTATGAGTCGTTCATGATTCGGAGTATCTTCGAGAATCTCATTTCCTCCATCAGGCTTCCAACTTACTAAAGTGGCACGTTTTCCATTCTTTGGATTTACCAATTCGATCGCAGCCTGTTCATCGTCGATCACCTGAAAGAAAATTCCTTTGCTGTTTTTCTTGACCCAATTGTGGCTGACACATTGAAAGCCAGATTCGACGCACACCTGCAGCATGGCGTTCAGCACTCTCAAATTCGCCCACATCTCATAGAGATAAGGAAACTGCTTTAGTGAATCTCTCAACGCAGTCTCTGACAGCGTTACCGACGACTGCTGATTGAGGGCGAGGTAGTCCTCAAACACGAGGCGATACGATGGACTTTTCAAAAGAACCATTGTCACACGCCCGGTAAATACAGTAGGAAGTTTTACTTCCCTCAGAAATGTTGCACGCGCACAAGCCAGATTGAATTCGTCAATTAAGTTGTCGATGTCGCGACCGATCTCTTCTGAAAGCTGCCCCATTCTGCCCTGCAGTCTCGATAATCGCCCGCGCAAGGCTTGAACATAAGCCTTCACCAGGCGATTCTCATATGTGTCGAATGAGCTCTCAACAGCCACGTCGTACATCCGAAATACAACTTCAGGCGAGAGAACATTGCCGGGCATTGAAATAACTCCGGGCAATTTTGATATGTCCGGTCTTCTCACCTTGTCAGAATCACGAACCTCAATTCGCGGGACCAACTCATGATGACATTCTCGTTGAATGATTGGCAAAACCTGCAACAGTCCCAACCTCTCAGCCGAGCCCATGAGGGCACGACGTAATTCGGAAAACTCTTCCTCGACGGATGGCTTATGATCAAGTGTGCCCAATTGCGCACCACATTTGATCAACTGCAAAGCGATTGACTTGGGAAGCACGTCCGTCAATTCGTTAATTACGCAGGAAATGTCGCTGTCTGTGAAATATTTGGGCATCAAAGTAATTCTTCTGCGTTCTCGATTATCTCCGCAGACAAGATAAAGCTCGTAGTGACCCGGTCCACATGCCGGCCATTCACAGTAAGCCAGATTCTTTTTCTCATCGAAAAAAACTTCCAGCGAATGAGTGCCAAGCTTCAACGAGATGTTCGACCAAGACTGTTGAGCTACGTCGATCGCAATGCCACATTTGCTCCCTTCGACAGGCGATGGAATCTCGGCTCCACTCTCATCAAAAAATCTGAACTTAGAAGAAGGAGACGATTCCATTGGAGTGAAAACCATGGTTTAGATGTTGAATCTTACTATTACTGCGCGGAAAACGGTTTGCAGTTATGTCATTGAGCCGTTGGAGCATGACACCAAGTCTGATATCAGTTCCTTTGATTCTCGGGAGAATTTTCTGAATAATTTGATCGTCGAATGCGTCTTCCCAAGGCACCCCGATCCGAGAAGCTTCTGCAACGTATTTGTTGATTTCATCAACAATGCGGATCGAAAAAGGAGTGACATCATTCACCGCATCCCATATTTGCATAAGGGCATCTTGGACTTCAGGGAGTTGAACTCTGGATGCCACTTCGTCTCGTTGATGAGTCACTTCAATAACTTGAGCCCGGTCAAAGATTTTGTCGGCAAATCCTTGAGTAGTCTCATCGACGTTTACTGTGCCGACAAAGAACAGATTGGGTGTCAGATCAACTACATCCGTGCCAGACAAGGTTACCTGAGCCTGCCCCGCACCGGTAAGAACCTCCATCCCTGACAAGAATTTCGCGAAATAGTATTCAACGCGGGCTAAATTCATCTCATCAAGAACAAGATGAAAGGGCTCAGGATCTTCGTTGGCATCTACGGCAGACCTATATGCTCTCGCCGCTCGCCGAAGAAAAAGGCTGAAATCTGTATCGAAATACCTTTTACTTAGCGGGTTGAAATACCCCAGGAGGTCTTCGTTTGTGGTCCAATTGGGCGCAACAGGAACAAGACAATAATGGGCCTTAACAGCATCGGCATACACGCGTGTTAGCAAAGTCTTGCCGCTACCACTGGTGCCGCTCAAAATGACAAATCGTCGGGTCTTCAATGAGAGATGATAACGTCGTAAAAGATCGGGGCTAAATACAGCTCCCGAAGTATCTATAGACTTACAAATCTCTTCAAACTTAGGTTCAGCATAAGCCAAGGACATAGTTAGCGCCCCCAATTGCGCAAGAATTCTGCGAATTCAGGAATTTGGATCTTCGTAAGCGGTTGTGTGGAGGAAGAATAGAACTTGCGCAAACCTTGAGCAAATTCCGTTTCACCAGACAACAAATCAGAAAATTGACCAAACCACTGGATTTGCTCAACACCTTTGATAATTTGATTGAACTCGTCTACTGTCTTCTGGTCCAAACTGTCCGTAGTGACAGTCGACAAATAGCGCTGGGCTTTCTCAAATAGTTCTACATCAGTTGTTCCCAAACTGTGTGCAAGCAGTGGAAACTTTTGCAAAAAGCGAACGAGTTCTTCTTTCTTATCAAACCAACTGAAATTGCCAGCGCCACCGCCCGAAGCACCCGGGGTGTCGTCGTAAGCAAAAAAGCCCCATGAATAAGAATAAGGTTCGCGCTCGAACGATTGCTCGAATTCCGTTTCGAGCACTTCCAGTTTGACACCAGCGTACATATTGTCCTCCACAAAATGTCTCACCATCACGTTTTCACGCCATGCGTTCTTACTGATAGGCGCGATTAAAGCGTCAGGTTATCCTTAGACACGCCGCACAGATTTTGAATGCGCTGGCAAGTCATGGGCATATCCATGTCCAGAAACTCATTCTCTCCAGTGAGTTGCTCTCGGGCATCTTTAACTGCCTGCTTTATGGCAATGTACGTTGAAGCACCCAAGGTCAAAGAAGACTCGGTGAATGACTTTGACATCTTCACTGCATGCCTTTCCGCAAGCGCTTCTCGCTCATTGCGAGCCGCATCGACAGGGTGCAAACGTACTCTGAAATCAATGGGAATGGTTTTAGTGCACGGCGGCTTGTAGCTCCAGATGTTGTCTGTTACCAGCTTGCCCTCATGGTCGAAGATGATTTCCTCAGTTGTTGCAAAGCCGATGCCTTGGACGAAACCACCCTCGAGTTGCCCGATATCTAATGCCGGGTTAGGAGACTTATTCACATCGCAAACTACATCAGCTCGAAGTATTTTGAACTCGCCGGTGAGTACGTCGATTTCAACTTCCGTGACTGCTGCGCCATACGCGAAGTAAAGGAATGGTCTGCCACGCGGGTTACGCTCGGTTGGTCCTTTATAATGCGGCGTTTTGTATAGTTCGGCAACGCTCAAATTCACGCGCTCAAACCAGGCTTTGAAAACGATCTCAGGCCACTTCGCGGCCCAGTCCTCGCGCCAGTTCTCAACTTTGTTATGTGGCGTAAACTGCTCCAAATCACGGCACAAATCTTCAAGCCGTTTTCGCAGCACGCGACACGCTTGCTCGACAGCACCACCGTTCAAATCAAATCCAGTCGAGGCTGCTGTTGCTGGTGCGTTGGGAATGGTGTCGGTATTGTTGCCACCAACGCGCACCATGGACAGTGGTATGCCCAGTGTATTCGCTGCAAGCTGAGCAATCTTCGTATTGACGCCCTGCCCCATCTCGACACCGCCGTGATAGACCAGCACAGAGGCATCTGCCATGTTTACTGTCACATGCGCGGTAGAAGAGTTTAGCGACCCGCGAGGCTCAGTAAATCCGATGCCGTGTTTTTGCGGGACCATAACAATAGCTCGCTTGCGCCAGCGATTTTTGCTGTTGAATTCTTCGACTTCCTTCTGACGCTTCTCAAATTCCGACGACTTATGAAGGTCATCCCAGATGGCGCGGATATTGCAGAAATCTAGCTCTTGGCCGAAGTGAGTTGTGTCGTAGGAATCTTTCGTTCCATTGCGATACATGTTCTTGTAGCGAATTTCCTCAGCAGTAACTTTTCTTCCGAGATCTTTCGATAGTTTCCACGCTACGTGCTCAATGGCGTTTTCGGTAATCGCCCACGCCTGCACTACACCAAACGTTCTAAATGCCGTATTGCTAGCCTTGTTCGTTTTATACGCCGTTCCATTAGCTTGCAATGTTTCAATCATGTAGGCCTGGTCGGCATTGAGCAGGCTCGAATCCATTACAGCGAAGGTGCAGTCGTATGTATCTCCGGCGTCCGAATTCAAATCAATTTTCATTGCTTTGATGATGCCGTCTCGCGTATAGGCAACATGATACTGACCTGAATAAGGATGGCGTTTTCCTACGGCATGCATATCTGTAGACCGTTCGTACATCAGACGCACGCCCCTCTTTGACTTGCGAGCGGCAACTGCCGCCTGCGCGCCAGTGATATTCGCACGGTGCTGCTTGCCACCAAATCCGCCACCAACCTGCTCGATGACAACGGAGACTTGGTTATTTTGCACGCCCAACGCCCGAGCAACTGCTGCTTGCGTACCATTGGGATTTTGCGTCGAGCAATGGACGGACATTTGATTGTATGGTCCAGGAACAGCTAAAGCGCACATGCTCTCCAAATAGAAGTGCGCTTGAGCTGAAGTTCGAAAATTACCATATACAACTTCCGTTCCAGGTAGTGGATTTTTCGGATTCTCAAGCCATTCCATATTGCTGCCGTCACGCGTAATGGTAGGAATGCGCTGTTGAATGTCCTCATCTTCATCTTTGGCTTTACGCACTTGAGGCATCGCCGTATTCTGTTTGATTGCTTCCTCTATCGTAAGTACGGCGGGCAGGTCTTCATATGCGATGCATTCTTTCTCGATGAACTGACATGCTTCGCGTGCGGTTACAATCGTCTCCGCCAGTACCATCCCGATAGGCGCACCAACCGAGGTGACAATCTTGTCGGAGAAGATAGGGTCGTCATCATTGAGTCCGATATAACACTGTCCACCTTCCGGAACATCGTCGCAGGTAATCAGGTCGACAAAGTCAGGAAACTGCTTAGCCAAAAGTTCTTTCAGCTCACGAAGCCCGGGCGTGTTTTTAGTGAACGAAAATTTGGCGTGTGGACGGCCACTTTTAACCAAGGCACCATGGACGCCACCAACTGGCAGAGTCAAATCCAAGGTGTATTTGATTTCTCCTGAAGCTTGAACGAATGCGGCGCGCTTTATGATTGGCTTGGTGAGCGGGTAGAGCTCCGGATATTCCTGATACTCCTGAGTGCCGTGGGAGAGAGGCCGCTCGTCATGGAATGCGCCTGATTGATTTTCCGGCGCCACCATCGCCGGATTCACCTGCATTGCCACGTACAGGAAGAATTTGTAGAAGAAGTTCAGAGCCAACTGCATCCGATACTCATTGGTGAAGCCTTCCTCGTCCATCGTTATGGTGATGTCGGCGACTTCAGCAGAAAGTGTATCCAGCGCAGCTTTAAGTGTGTCGTTATTCCAAGCTTTGCCCTCGAGAAACTTCTCTGTCTTGGGCATGCGGCAGTTTAGTGAAGCCAAGCCACCAAATACGATGCAAGCCTTGCCCGGCAATACGTTGCCATTCTCATCAAGGGAGACGCGCATGCCCGCGTTTACAACCGGGTGGGCCATTTGCACACGGCGGGCGATTCTGTAGGTTTGAACATACTCGCGCTGGCGCGTAAATGGAATTAGAAAGGATAAGATCACCGCGTCATCGGGCAGAGATGAAACAGCCGGCATCTCAGTGAGAAGACACGTCTTCATGCCACCATCGAACTCAGCCGAAGCGATGGTTATCGTTACGCCAAGAGCACAAAAAACGGTAAATATATCAGAAGGGAAAGGTCCACCGTGCTCGGCGTGGTCGCGAGTCATGAAGATATTTCCAGCAACGCTGCCTGCACTTCTCACCTGATATCCGGCAACAAATGCGCCATGCCGTTTTAGTTCTTGCAGTCCGCTTGTTTCGTCAGGACTGCGCTTAGCGATAACGCCTCCGACAAAATCAAGCATGTGTTGAATTGGAGCAGCCGCACCAACCACAATCCCATCGTTGGTCTCGCGAATTTCTGCCAGTTCGCGCACGGCCGTCAGATCGATATAGACGCGGGGCTTCTCGTCGCTATAAATGCCGGAGGCCGTGTTGCCTACAACTAATCTGACATTAGCCTTGCCGTAGTCCTTACTGAATTTCTTCTTCAGGCTTTGCACTTGCTCCAAACACGACGGACGGAACCACTCCGCTCGTTGCCCCGTGAAATGGAGCTCCCTCGCCGGCAATTCGTGCGACGGTAGTTCGTCGAGATTAACTTGAGTGAGCGCAGGTTTGCATTGAACTTTAAAACAAGGATCGACTATGCAATTCTGTGTTTGGTCAGTGGATTCATCGTAATCTTTCGCCAATGTGCGCATGGCATGAAGAATTGGACGATACCCAGTACAACGGCAAAGGTTGCCGCCAAAACTGTCCTCGATATCCTGCTGGGTCGCTTCTGGGTTTTGCTGCAGAAGCGCGTGCGTGTTCATCACGAATCCAGGCGTGCAAAATCCACACTGCGTTCCGTTGAATTTCGCAATACAGTACTGCGTGGGATCGAGTCCATCATGCACATTGCCGATGCCTTCAGTTGTTGTAACCGACATGCCATCGACGGAACAAACCGGTTTTAAACACGCGTTGATAGCACGGTGAACAGGCTTTCCATCAACAGGGTCTTTATGTGAAACCATCACGGTACAGGCACCACATCCGCCCTGTTCGCAAACAACCTTAGTACCCGTATAACCAGCCTTGCGGAGATATTCTGTCAACATTGTGGACGGATCAGGGTTGTTGACTTGCACTCTAGTGCCGTTAAGCCAAAATACGAGCTGGTCAGAGTAAGTGACTTCCTCTTCGCAGCTACGCTCTTTGGCATTAGTTGTCGATTCGGACATTAGAGCAACCTCCATAGAAGCGCTATTTCAATTGCAAAAACTGCAATGAGCAGCGCAAGACTTACCGGGCCAACCCACGCCGGAGTATCCTTTTTAGGAAACAGCCATGGCGTAAACGCTTTGATCAAAAGTGGCATGGTCACCCATGTCGTCAAGGCAACACTTATGGAGTTGCCGATGAAGTTAACAACTGCCGAGTTTAAACTGTGCAATTGCGGGTTCAAAAATCGAATTTCAAGCATGACAATCGGATACAAACCTAAAAGAATCAACATCGCTGTCTTCCAGTTAGGTGGCCCTTGCTGCCCCTTTTCCTGAGCTGGGAACCAGCCTGGAAACGATCCTGTCACCGATTGAAATTCAGTGGAATTTACTACTGGTTCTGCAAGTGTTAAAAGCTTCTTTCGCTCCTCGGAAACGAACCATTCATCCAGGGCATCTGGTGAATCAAATCGAATCAAGGTTGTCCAGACGTTAGGCGTCTTCTTGGTTGGTGGTTGCAAATAAACGCCGCGATAACCTCGTCGTTTAGCCTGAGCAGACTGAAATTGCTTCTCAAACTCGCGATAAGGCGCCTCCAGTCCCGACTTAACCTCAGTGACAATCGCTACCGCGACACTACCTACGGTGCCATAGGTGGAAGTCACAGATTCATTCAAGGCAACCTGATTTGCTTCAATCCTCGGTGTCAGTTCTTTCAATAATTCCTGACGGTCCGAACTTTCTCGCCATTCAGCAAGTAAATGGTGATCATGAAAGCGCTGCACCAACGTCCACTCGTTTTCATCGGGTGTGTTCGACGGAATGATCTCTGCGGACAAGACCGAACCGCTGCCCACGCCCACCATCATTAGTCTCGTGAGCCAATCAATATGCTCACCAACATCACTACTTTTCACCGACAACTTCGTCAGCTGAACAGTATCGTCCGTAGATTGCTTTGATTGTGTGGAAGTTTGAGTCATGTGCTCCTCAGTTAATATCCTCTTTCAAAGCGCTTACCAATTGTTTGTCCATCGATTCAATTGTGGTTTTCACATCGTGCAGCATCACAATCCGATCACTTATGAGCTGAACGGTTTCCCTTCTACTTTGATTTGCACTGGCGGACAGTTTGCCAAAGCTGCGCTGATTTTGCAAGTTTGTAGTGATTACACCGGCTTTTTTCCAGCGTTCAATCAATAAGTCTCGTCTAGTCATTCCGTTTTCTGCAGCGGGTGAATTCAAGTATTGCCGGATCGACTGGGGAATCGCCTCTTTGCCGGAAGCACTGGGAACAAGGACGTGCGCGAGCACATTCAATTCAGGCTTTGAAGGCCTTCGCCCGATCCGCGCTTGAATCAGCGCTACAGTAGACAAAAGCAATACCGTCGAGCCCGCTACAAGATCTATAGCGTAGGCATGATTGCCCTTGTCGTGCATGACTAAGCCTGAGGAAATAATCCCGAGTATGCCAGACTGAGTAAAGTTGAGAATATTGTTGTATTGAACGCCACGAGCGCGTGAAGCAAGGATTGCACCTCTTGCTGTGTACTCATCCGAAAGTTGATTGTCGATCTGGTCAGAGGCGCTGCGAACCTCCAACGCGTGTTGCAGAACTCGCTTTGTCAATATCAGCTGTTTATCAATTTTATTGCCTGTGGAATTTTCAGGCGCAGGCAGAATTACAGCAGTAAGCAGCTGCAAAAGCTCCGCATCCAGCGTTTCAACGGCGCCGCTAACATCAAACAGCATTTCCACACGCTTATTGACCAGGTCGATTGTCTCCACACGCTTGTTATGCATAGAAGGCATTGAAGCAAGCGCCTCCGCACTGCCCTTCTTATTCGACAATCTGCCTACTTTTTTCCATCGCTCCATCAATAGCTGTTTTCTGGTCATGCCCTTTGTTGAGTCTGGAGGGACACTTTCCAAATATGCTGAGATCAAGGGAGAAAAACGACATTCGCTTGGCACATCAAAATTGAAAATGTTTGCCAGCGCGTTGATTTCAGAGACTTGCTTGCGGCGATAGAGCTTGAGAAATACAAAGTTGGCGTTAGCAATCGCGACAGAAATAGCGTCCATAATCATAATCTTCTGGACGCCAGCCTGTGTACGCTTGAGGTAGAAGTCTTTTGCAGCTATGTTCTTCAACACCCCTATTTCAGTGAAGTTTGCAGTGTTGCTCAATAAGTTGGCTCGATCACGCACGCGTATAAGCTGTGGCAACAGAACGTCAAATTGATAGTGTTTTTCTCGATCGATACGGTCGACCAACTGGCGCACTTCAAACGCCGCTCCGAGAATTTTTTCGAGCACATATAGATCCAGTGACAGTGCTCGCAGATCAGTGTCATTACTAGGTCCTGCCACTTTCATATGAATGAGATCTGCTGTGCACTGTTCTACCTGAAGCAATTTTGCGGCCTCAGTACCTGATGTTCCTAACTGATTTGCGACTGTCTGAATCGAATCGCTTGATGCTTGTGCCGGAACCGACGTGCTTTCAATTGCGCGCAGGAGGGCCAGCAATTCACTATCGAATTCCTCGGCTAGCGCATTAAGCGAGAACAAAAGCGCGAGTCGATGATTGAGTAGACCCACCGATGCGCGATGACGTTGAGTCGACTCAGCCGCAAGGATTTCTCGAGAAGTGATTGATTCTTTCAGACTGAATTCCTTTTTCCACAGATCGAGCATTGCTTGCCTGCGCGACTGTGATTTTCCTTTGGGCGTCGCATTGATGTATTTGCTAACCAACTCAGGCAACGGAACTGAAACTGTATTCAATCCAAAAATGTTCGCAAGTGGGTTGGGGCGAGTTCGATCTTTCGATGCCCCCGAATAAGAAAGAGCTACAGCAGCAGCTCCGATGCCGGCACTCAACGAAGCCCCGACAAATGTCAAATAGACCGAATTATTAAATCGCTTCGATAGCCGCTCGGCCGCCCCGATGTTAAAGAGCACGCCGAATGTCGTGAAGTTGGCTATGTTGGCCAGCTCGACGCGACGGTTGACGGTTCGCACTTGCTTATCAATTGCATCGTACGTGTCGTCGATTGCTTCATCCAGCAGATCAGAAGTTTGGCGAACTTCCAAATAGCCAAGAAGGAGCCGCCTGAGAACGATCGCTTTGTTGTATAGCAACTCTTCGCTGGGCTCACCGCCGACGGCTTGCAACTCAAGAATGCGATCGACATTGCTGCGCACACCGAGAATGTCTGCCGCTTCGAAATCCCCTGAAAGTCCGCGTAATTCAATCGCTCCAAACACTGCGAGCGGCATCACCGACTGCCCAACTAACAAGCATGCGAGAAATAGTGCAATTAGCCGCGCTGGAATGACAACCTGCGTCATGGGATTCTTTGAGTCGAAGCAGTCGTTGGGCTTGCCAATTGAACCATATGCGCTCGCGATTATGTTCTTGGCAAGAGCGATCCCCAGAGTGAACTGCGCGACACTTGCGGAGAAATTAGCTACGTGGTCTCCAGAATTCCGGACAGCCTATCGCAAATATGCGCTAACCGGTAACTTTTAGGTAGCAGTGCGATAGTCAAGATGATTCAATTGCAGTGGGGTCAATTAAATAAATTATTTTGCAACGGCTGGACGATTCTTTGGCGTCTACAGTTTTCCACAAGTCCATTTCTCGATTTTTGCGTAATGCTGTTTGCATTTCGGCATGCTTGCTAGTTCAACCCTGGGGCCTTGCCGCATCAGCTGATACTACTGATGGTGCCCTACCATTGAAGGGTGCCTTGCCTGCTGAAAATGCTCTGTCCGCTGACGCAGGTCAGGCAGCAGACATTCTTGGCATTCGCCAACAAGTAGAACAAATTATTTCCTTGCGCAGAAGCGGAGCTGGCTCGAGCAACGAGCGGCATCAACTTAATAACTACAGGGCTCAAGTACTGCGCAAAATTTTCGAGGCTGATCTGCAAACGCAGGCTGCCGAGAGCCGGTTAGAGTTCGAGATCGCCTATACCTATGATGCCGTCATGCGGCAGCAGCGCAAAGAAAACGCTGTAAATCAAGTTTTCAATGCTGTGAATTTCACACAATCCGGCGTCTTAGGAATTACCGCGAGTGTGAGCGATCTGCACAACAAGTTTGTTGCGGAATCTACTCAGGCGCTCGTCAGCGGCGGGGTGGGAACCATCTTGCCCACTGTCGGTATCCTCTACGGTAAGGTCGCGAAAGCAAAACACCTAACTCCGCCTGCATTTATGTCGTCTTATGTTAATGGCAAGCCTGTTGACGGCGCCGATCTGCCACCACTGGTGATGCGATACCTGGATTCGCCGGCACCGGGCGAGAGCCGCACCCGCAGAGAGGTTCTCAATGCCGAATGGAAGCAATACTATAAAGCGGACATGGCAAATAGGAAGACGCTTTCCGGCATAGATGACGGAAAAGCCAGGAGCCAAGGCTATCTCAATGGACGACTCACTTTACTCTGGTCTCTCTATACTACCGTTGAGGGTTTCAACTCTGATCTTCTCTCGTTGCTAAACCAGGCAAGGGGCAGTACAAATGCAGACTACACGCCTTCAAATGCTAACATCGGCTCCCCGCCATCTCTTGGAAAAAATGCCGATCATGCAGCTCGCCTGCTTCACCTGGAGCCTCTACTAGCTGAGCTAAACTCCCTCAATGCCTCCGGCGGGGACAGTGAGAGAAAGCGGGAATTGCAAATCACGCTTTTGGAGACAATGATTTCGGGCGGCCTCGATATGGCAGTCGCTGGTGACAGGTGCCAGAAAGAGCTCAATTACCAGGCTGACGTGGTTCTGGCTCAGTTGACGGACAGACAGTCCGGAATTACGCAAAAGATATTCGAAGCAAACTTCATACAGAATGGCGTTTTCGGCTCTACCGCCAGCTATTGTTATTTGAAAAAATTTCCAAATACAGGCGGCGAGATTTTGCTTGTTTCTGGCGGGATTGGTCTGCTTCTCACTGGTGCATCGCTTTTGGCAATGCACGGGGGCTGGCGCAAAAACGAAACAGGACCAAATTCGCTTGCAGACTTTTTCAATCTGAAATCTGCGTCTGAAAAAGGGTTTTCCCCCTTGGTCATGAACTATCTGAATACACCCGCGCCCGAAAGAACTGATGGCAAAACCAGGCGCCAGTGCCTGATGGAATTATGGGCTAAAAGGTCTGTCGCTACCGTAAATCTCAAGGATCGGCGCAACCTTGAGCGGCTAGGAAGTATGCCGTCTTGCAAGCGCGACACAATCAAATTGGTCGTAAATCGAATCGCCCTACTAACTTCTCTGCGTCAACAATTGAATGAGTTCGACGTGGAGCTGCTGGATTTGTTGCGCAAAGCCTGGCCTGTGACCATCTCTGCAAGTCCTCCTGACGCCAACTCAGGGCTTAATCCTTCTGCTAATGCTGCAGCAACACTGCTCGGAGTGCACGGATTACTGACCCCTGAACGGCAATCAGATGAGGACGCCAAGCTGCTGGTCACAAGACAAGTGCTTGAAGGTTTTCTTTCTTTGATTACCGATGCCGATGAAATAGGGCATGAAATAGACTCGGAGTTCAAAGCCTTGAACCGCATGGAAAGGCTAAAAAACAGGGTTACTCAACTGACAGACAATCTCAACTTTTTGCAGGGAGGCATTCTCGGTCTCGTTGCAACTTCGCTCGGCTTAACCGGCAAACCACAAGATGTAAAGGCAGCAAACTATACAGTTATCACTACTTCGGCAATCGGTACCGGCATGGCGGCACTCTCTATGCTTGAACAACACGGCGGATGGCGGCCGGACAAAGCCAAGCCAAATGCCCTGGGTGCTGCTTTCGGAAAATATTCCGAGCGCCTCGATTTGTCTCCAGTCACATTTCAATATCTCAATTCAACAGCGCCGGATTCGAAGGTGAACTTGTCCAGAAGGGAAACATTGATCAAGTACTGGAAAGAGTCGAAGGTTTTGAGCATCAATATCAACAAAGACACAGAAGTCCAAAAGCTTTCTGCTGAAGGAAAAGCGCACCACTGGTGGTCTGAAACCATCAAAATGGTCAACAACCGGCTGACCATGCTTTTTGATTTACGTGCGGTGCTGAGAAGCAGTAATGTTGGTTTCTATGAACTGCTAAAGGCCGTCGATTGAAATGGTGCGTGACGCTACTTTTTCTTCGTAGGATCTAGTTGCAAACGCCAGATCATAGACACAGATTGTCCGGGCCTGCTGCTGCTAACCGTCATGAAGAAGCCGCCATCGGGATTGATTGCCATTGCTGCCGGCATCAAATACTTGCGAGGAAGATTGTATTCATGCACCTTGCCCGAGCCGTCTATCGAGAGAATCGCTCCCTGCCCATCGGCCTTCATTGCTCCGATGTAGACACCGTCATCGTGTCCGAAAATCGCACCTGTGTTGACAACATTAGGAAGCGGAAATTCATCAAGAGTTCCGTCGGTTTTCAACCTTACGACCGACGACAATTTGGGAGCCCACAAGGCACCGTCGTTGCTATTAGTGATGTCACCGGTGAGTCGCCCTTTACCAGCAGCGAAATGTTTCACCTCCCCGGAGGTCGTCAGACGGCCAATCTGTCCACTGCCAACTTCTGTAAACCAGATAACTCCGTCTTGAGCCATAAGAGATGTTGGTGCATCGTCCGCCTTACCAACAGTGAACTCCGAAATCTTTCCGTTTGAATCGATCCGCCCGATCTTGCCTGCTCCTGATTCCGTAAACCACATGCAGTCGTCGTCAGGGCCGTGCTGGATATCAAATGGCTTGCTGCCTGCCGTCGGGATTGCAAATTCGGTGATCTTTCTTGATGCATCAATTCTTGCAATCTTGTTGGCGCCAGTTTCAGTAAACCAAAGCGGCTCTTTGCCTGAGTAAAAGTTGATCGAGCCAGCCACAGCGGCCGCAGTAGGAGTTGCATGGAAAGTCGTCTTTGCACCTTTGCTCGAAAATTCTACCGCTCCCGATTTTGCATCGCGGGTAGAGTTGGTGAACCAAACGCCCTTCAACGGGCCCGCGCCAAAGTAAACAATCCCGTGCGGGGACGCCTGCGGAACGGGATAGTTTGTGAACTTTCCAGACTGGCTGCCGGCACATGCGGGCTCAGCGGTTGCAATGAATCTCAGCGCGATGATGCCAAAAACAGCTAATTTACAAAACATTCGATTCATTGTTCGTCCCTTACGTTGAGTCTGCGTCATTATCGCAAACAGAAGACTAACCCACCAGAAATAAATCTTGTAGCCAGCTTATGCACATCCATCTGATGTAAAATATGGTCTTCTTTGGCACGCACCGATTGTACTTTCCTGGAGGGTCTATGAAATTTTTGTCTTCGCTTTTGGCTTTGGCAATTGCCGTCGGTTGTGGTCCAACGTTTGCGGCCGATGAAGGCAAGACCAGCAAAACCGTAACAGCAAAAATTTCAGAGAAAAAGGCAAAGGAAGCTTCATTGAAATTGGTCCCAGGTAAATTACTTTGTTGGGATCTGCAGATTGAAGATGGCATACCTGAATACGCTTATTACATAAAAGGCAAAGACGGAAGAATTAGCGAAGTAGAGTTGGACGGAAACACAGGCAAGAAAACCAACATCGGTATTTTGATTGAGTCACTTGGCAAAGACGGCAAAACAATCAAAACCACCAACGAGAAAGACCTTGCCAGATTGAAAGAACCGAAGCTGACCAGAGAGCAGACCCAGGAAAAAGCACTCAATGCATACCCCGGCACTGTTGAGGCCTGGGAACTTCTTCTATGGGAATCAGGAACAGAAGGCAAGCTTGTCTTTGACTTTCGCGTCGTAGGCAAGGATGGCAAGAAAGTAGTTACTGTTGATTCCAAGACGGGTGCGATTGTATCGATCAGTGTGTTCGTTAAAGGCGAGGGACGTTGAGCCGCACCCGTCGAAATCAAACTATGATCGCTAGACCCCGCATAATTTCCAAATTGTTCGTGCTGAACAGCATCCACAAGGAGCGCGGCTCTGCTGCTGCTCGTTGAATCTGAAGCGCACCATCAGCGGTGCTGAAGAAAACATAGGAAGACATTGCATAACTCCCACAAAGGACTTCCCTTCATGTCAAATGCTCGCGTGTACAGCTTACTTCTAAGTGTCACAACCCTTTGTATGTCGTTTGCCTGGTCTGGCGAAGCTGCTTTAGGGAAACCGGTTGTCAAAACAAATTCAGTCAAAACAACTTCTGGCAAAAAATCAGACATCTCTATTCGTCAAGATCTTAAAGAGCCGGTTGTGTTGGCGAGCAAGGATGGTGTCCTCGAAGTTCGCCTCACCGCAAGACAAGGACAAGCAAAGCTCGACACAGTAGCCAAGCCGGTCAACAACTTTCTTCTTTTCAGTTATGAAGTAATCAGAGGCACCGCATCAGACGGACACAATTCCGCCACCAATCTTTATCCAGCACCGACGCTCAAGGTTTATCCGGGCGAAAAGATGATCGTCCACTTTGAGAATGAACTCAAAAATCTGACGATCAAAGATTATTTCATTCCATCATATACAGCCGAGGGTCAGCCGATTCCACTGACCCCGCCGCAGATGAAAGAGTCTCCGATGAATCTCCACATCCATGGAGCTCACATCAGTCCGAAAGGAAACGCTGACAATGTCATGTTGGACATTCCGCCTGGCATGACCAACACCTACACTTACGACATTCCGAAGAACATGCCGCAGGGGCTGTACTGGTACCACTGCCATCTTCATGGGCTGACTTCGCCGCAGACTTATTGTGGGCTCGCTGGCTTACTTGCGGTTGGAAAGACGGATGGCAACATTCCTCTTGTCACGGACAATAAAATTCCTGTCCGCAATATGGCGCTCCAATACAACTTTGTTTTTGATCGCGCGGGCGGCTCTGCAGACCTCAACAACACGATGTGGCCGATGTGGCTCAACACACTAGTTCCGCCGAAAAAGGGCGAACTGGAAAGTGGTAAATACCGCCCTTCGCAAATGCCGGTCAATTTCAACGAATCAAAGAAGGGCACCAAATTTGCCACCATCTGGTATGAAGGTCCGCTATCAGTTCGCAATCACAGGGGACAGTTTTCACTCATCCCAACCAATCTCCAGAGCTTCACACCAAATGACAAAAAGGCTGGCAGTCTGCCGGAGAATCCGACACTTCCCGACTATCTGCGCGACGTGCAATACACAGTGAATGGTCAATTTCAGCCGGTCATCAAAAGCAAGGCTGGTCAAACTGAAATATGGGTACTCGCAAATATAAGCGACCTTGCCTATATGAATGTGCAGCTAACTGAGACAGCGACCGGGCGGCATCCTAAGATCGCCATTGTTGGGCAAGATGGCAACCCTTATTCAACAGTTCATTATCCGCGGACAGTCGATGGCACGCGTCTGCTGATTCCGCCGGCGACACGCTTTGCAATCGCGGTGACCATTCCGGCAGAAGGCGAGCTCATTTTGGAGATGCCCAATCTCGGAAAAACTGCTGTGAATAATGGACAGTACGATCTGACCAAAACGCTCAGCAGCCCGGGTGTTATGTACACCAGTAATGGAACCGAAAATCCTCCCGCTGTGTTGGGAAGGATGAGCATTGATCCGAAGTACATCAGCTATTTTGATGGGTTCTTCATATTTCCAACGCAGGTTCTTATGCGAGCAAAAGCGGTGGAACCAGGCGGTGTGACTACGGCTTTCGTAGAAGGTCAGAAGATTGGTGCGTACACATCTTATGTTGATCTTTCCAAGGCGACCCCGGACGTTAAGCGAAAGATTATGATGAACGGTGGATTTCTAAATTCGCTAGCAGACAAGAATGATCCGAAAGCATTCATGTATGCATTCGATGGACAAACATTCCCCAATACTTCGCTGATCCAGCCTCGACTAAATTCGATCGAGGAATGGAACTTCGTCAACTACAACAACGACGAGCATCCTATTCATGTGCACGTCAATGATTTTCAGGTGACTGAGTATCACGATCCGACAAACGGTGCGCGTTTTGGCCCAGAAAATTTTTCAGTCGACAATGCCAATGCACCGGCACCAAAAATTGACTTGGAAGAGAACGTAAGCGCACCAGGTATTCTTTCGTTCCGTACTCGGTTCGACGAATATACCGGTACTTATGTAACGCACTGCCATCGCCTCAACCATGAAGACAACGGGCTGATGTCGACGATCAACGTGATACCAGCAGTTTCTACTTACGCGGTAGCAATTCCTGGTGCGCCCGGCAGAGCCACTGAAATTCATGTGTACGACGGCGAAGATGATCGGCTTGTCGCTTCCGTAATTCCATTTCCCTTCTACGAAGGCAATGTCAATGTCGCAATGGGCGATGTAGACGGTGACGGCATACTCGACTTACTCGTTGGTTCCGGCAAAGATCACGAGCCCGAAGTAATCGCCTACGCGGGAGCATCCATTCTAGGCAAAGGCATTTTCGGAACAGAGCTTGCGCACTTCAAGCCGTTTGACTCTAGTGCACGAGAAGGTGTGACCGTCGCTTCTGCACAGATTGATGGAACACAGTCAGACAACCTCATCGTAGGCTCCCCAGCGGGCATCACAGATGAAGTGAAGGTCTACGATATTCCGTTGGCCGGTTCTAATAGCGGACCCACCTTGTTCGCCAGCTTTAAGCCCTATGGCGACGATAAGTCCGGTGTCAGTGTTGCCGCTGGTATGGTCGATTTTGTGACCGGCCGCGAGGACATCGTTACGGCACCAGGCGCCGGCACCCCAACCGAAATCAAGACTTTCGCCTACAGCCTATTCTATCCAAACGAAAAAGCCAGAAAAGGTCAAACGAATCCGGCAGATACGCTTCAAAACAACACGAGCTTCTTCCCATTCGGCAAAGACTATTCGGGTGGGGTCTCACTGACCACAGGATGGATCGCAGGCTCACTTGGTGGCGCGAAGTCAATTATCGCTAGCCAACTAGCGGGCAGTGGAACCGTAAAAGTATTCTCGAGCGGCTCTGCATTGGACAAAGGTCCTGCAGTGTACATGGGACAATGCAGATGCGGTAAGGATGCTCCTTTCCGTGAGACTTCCAGCTTCAATCCGTTCACCGAATCTGGTGCCGTACACGTAGCAACTACAAGTACGACCACAGGTGCTCACCTCGTAGTGAGTGGTTCTGTTGATGGAAAAACCAAAGCAAGCGTTCTCAAATACGATTTCAAACGCCCGACACCCGAGGCAAACATGCTTGAGCCTGTACGCCTCGGAGAAGTCTGGTCCGGAAAAGCAACGTCGGCAGCCGCCCTCGGCGGCTTCTAACTAAGCATTCCAGAACCACCTTCAAAGACAAGACTGACGCCACTAAATATGGTGCCAAAGACTTTCACTCTTTGGCTTTTGAACCGGAAAGCTTAAACATTACGTCTTGCCTCTGGCTCAGACATTAATGTTAGATATCAAACATTAATGTAGAAGGTGGCGCTGTTGGCGTTTTCAAGCTGAATTTCTGATTTATCATTGGTCCGTTTGGATTTCCTCGGGTGAAAATGTGAAAAAGTGGCAAGCGAGTCTGCTCAGTTTCTTAACTAGCGGGCTTTTGATTTCTCCTTCTGGAGCTCTAGCGCAACAAGTGACAGGTGAACTCGGCTCACCAAGCGCTAGAACTACCATCGAAGGCAAAAGACTGCCTGCTGCAGACCCAGTGTGGTCAGGCACTATTAAGGATAATGCGCTGGATTCGAAATCCTGGTGGGCTCCACGCATTGTTCCTCCCAAAGGCGCACCCAACATTCTCTTGATAATGACTGATGATGTCGGTTTTGGCGCACCAAGCACTTTTGGTGGAGTGATTCCAACGCCCGCTCTGGATGAAGTCGCAAAAAGCGGTTTACGATTCACCAATTTTCACTCGACCGCATTATGCTCGCCAACACGAGCGGCAATAATCACTGGACGCAATCATCACTCGGTGGGTTTTGGCGTTGTGTCCGAGCAAGCAACCGGCTTCCCCGGATACAACAGCTTAATTCCAAAAGATGGAGCAACAATCGGCCGAATTTTGAGAGACAACGGCTATTCCACCTCATGGTTCGGCAAAGCGCATAACACGCCGTCTTTTGCAGCCAGTCAAGCCGGTCCGTTTGATCTCTGGCCGAATGGAATGGGTTTTGAATACTTCTACGGTTTTATTGGTGGAGACACCAGCCAGTGGCAACCAAACCTATTCCGCAATACGAGCCCAATCTATCCTTATATAGGACAGAAGAGCTGGAATCTAACAACCGCCCAAGCGGACGAGGCAATCGGCTGGCTCAATCAAATCAATCAAATTGAACCAAGCAAGCCATTCTTCTGCTATTACGTTCCGGGCGGCACGCATGCACCACATCACCCTACTCCTGAGTGGACAAAAAAAATTAGCGACATGCACTTGTTCGACAAGGGTTGGAATGAACTGCGCAACCAAATCTTCGCCAATCAAAAACGCCTGGGCATAATTTCAAAACAGGCGCAACTGACGCCATGGCCCAAAGATTTACTGAAGAACTGGTCTAGCCTGAGCGCTGACGAAAAGAAGATGTTCATTCGCCAAGCTGATGTCTACGCAGCCTACCTTGCCTACACCGATCACGAGATCGGTCGCGTAATTCAAGCCGTTAAGGACATGGGCAAGTGGAATAACACGCTTTGCATTTACGTGAGTGGTGATAATGGCTCCAGCGCTGAGGGCACTCCGACAGGCACTCCAAACGAAGTTGCAATGTTTAACGGCGTTGATGTCCCGGTTGAATCCCAACTCAAGAACTTTTACGATGCGTGGGGAACCGACCGCACCTATAATCATATGGCAGTGGGCTGGACATGGGCATTCGACACTCCTTTCTCATGGACGAAACAAATTGCTTCCCACCTCGGTGGCACCACCCAGGGAATGTGCGTTTCTTGGCCTGACCGTATAAAGGAGCAGGGCGGTATTCGCAATCAGTTTCATCACGTGATCGATGTAATGCCTTCGATACTGGAAGCAACACGTATAAATGCACCTGAAAGTGTAGACGGAATAGACCAAAAGCCAATCGAAGGCACCAGTTTCGTTTATACCTTCGACGAAAGCACCGCGCCTTCAAAACATAAGACGCAGTACTTCGAGATGATGGGTGACCATGCACTGTATCACGATGGTTGGATTGCTTCGACTAAAGTTGTACGTCCACCATGGATTACATCAGGACCCGTAAATACAGATCCATTGAACAACGTAACATGGGAACTCTATGATCTAACCAAAGATCCAACTCAGTGCAATAATCTCGCCGAGTCAAATAAGGCAAAGCTAGATGAACTCAAGCGAATGTTCTTGGAAGAAGCGAAAAAGTATCAAGTTCTGCCTCTTGATGCTAGCTGCGCAACAAGAATTGCCAGCGCTAAACCGAATATAACTGCCGGCAGGCGCGAGTTTATCTACACCAGGCCTCAGACCGGTATTCCTCTGGGCGATGCGCCGTCACTGCTCAATACGTCATACAAACTCTTAGCAGACATAGACATTCCCGAAAACGGAGCGGACGGAATGCTTTTGACTTGCGGAGGACGTTTTGCCGGCTATGGCTTCTATGTATTAAAGAGCAAACCGGTTTTCTGCTGGAATATGGTTGGACTCGATCACGTAAAGTGGGAGGGCTCTGAGGCGCTGAAGCCCGGCAAACACTTACTGGAATTCCAGTTCAAATATGATGGACTGGGTGCGCAAACCCTCGCCTACAACAATCTCAGTGGTATTGGTCGTAGTGGCACCGGTATTCTCATGGTAGACGGGAAAGAGGTTGCCCGCAAGAAGATGCCGAATACCTTGCCTATCATTCTTCAGTGGGACGAGAATTTCGATATCGGCTCTGATACCGGCACTCCAGTTGCCGACGAAGACTATCAGACACCATTTTGTTTTACCGGCAAACTGAACAAAATCACACTTAACCTCGACCCGCCTCCGCCGCTCACGCCGGAAGACATCAAGACTCTCGAAACGAAGGGGCAACGCAACAACCAAGCTAGTGAATAAAGTGCCAGGCGCGCCAAGCGCTGCGCTACTCACATAGACTTCACGGTTTTCTCAACTTCATCTAAATAATTAAGGCGCTCGGCTATTAACTGTGCGGGCAACCTCTTTTCCTTGGATAGCTTGTGTTCATAAGCAAGCGTCCCGAGCAGGAATGCTGCGTTTCCCACTACATTCATGCCTGCGCCTACAGTACCAACTAGCGTTCCTTTGTAGAGCTGATCGAATTCTTTTCTGAGACGGTGGAGGCGACTGGCTCCATAATGATAGTAACCAAAGGTTCCTATCACACCTTGAGTCATTAAAAGACCACCGATGGCAGGACCGGCAAAGGCATTTCCCAAGGCGACCTTATCAATGCGGCGAACCATGGTGGTTTCATTGTCGAGTTGCTTTTGAAAACGACTGCTTGACTCACTGTAGAGAGCAAACCTTTCCGTCTGCGGCAAGGACGGGATCAAGCTTCCCGGCTCCGCCCCGCTTAAATTGTGCAATTCCGCGCAAGCTTTGGCAAACGACTCAGGATCGAAAATATGATCGCTGCCTATCTCACGGGCTAAGGCGCGCCTTGAGCGATGCTCCGCCAATTTGCCGCTCAAGTAGCTGAGCGTCGGAGTAGCGCCAGCAATGGCACCGGAAACAATGAAAAGTATATTGGACGGTCCATTCGCTGCAGGTTTTGTAATACCTTGTTTACCAAGTCCGGCCCCAACCGCTCCCAATGTGTTGTAAGCAGTATTCAGCAAGAAAAAGGAATTTTGAAGAGCCAAAAAACGATTTGCATCGATATTGAATTGCGAATACTCATTCACGAAAGAATTACGCATTTGCTGCAATACTCGCCCTTCGGCAACCATACGAGAATATGCAGGATCGCCCTGATTGGCATCCACAAGTGCAGCGCGTTGTGAGAGTAGCTTATCGACTTCCTTGAGGTGGGATGAGACAAATCTATTGGCTGAACGAGAGTCGAATCCTCGGCGTCCATTCTTAAATGAATGAAGCACATTTGATGATAGTTCGAATGTCGATGACGATGCCCCAATAATCGATCCCGTAAGTGCGGCATTGAGAGCATTGGATAATTTAGCCGTATCAAGTGTAAGAGGATTACGTCTACCATTGTCAAATTGCTTCATTGCTCCAATTTCAAAAGCCAACAAGCAGCTAGCGGCGCCTTCTTGCGCTCCCAGGTAGCGTAGGGTCCTGAAACGTGGGGGTTTTGCAACCTCCTTACGGTAATTCAAACTAAATCTCTCAAGCTCGATACCCTGCAGTAATATCTTTTTGGTCAGCTCAGTGTACTGCCCGCTAAAAGTAGCATCAGCAGCCGGACTTTTAAGTGGAAAGCTGTTCAGTACCGCCAACAGTGAAGTGAGAAGAGCAACCGTGCGCAAATTTGTTTTCACTAAAAAACTCCGGATCATCTAATTGCCAGCGTATTCGCCACTGAATGCAGTGGCGTCAGGCGGAGTACAAAAAAACACGCCTGGTATAAAATTTACATTGCGCATTTCAAAAGTCTACCGCTGAATTGGACGTTTTCAATCGTCAGCAGAATGATAATTTGCAAATTCAGACCGAAATTCACTAGGTGCGAAATTTCGGAAGAGATCGCATCTCTACACGGCAATTTTCTTTGCGAGCATTTCGTGCCTTTTCTTTCTGTCCGTCATGCTTCAAGGAAAACTTTTAGCGCCGGGGACGCACTCGTTCGAAAAGTCAGATGCGGTAAGAAACCGTGTATCAATAGCCCTCGGAACTAACCTAATTTGATTCTTCCAAGAGTTTGCGCGCTGTTGCCAGCTTGGTCGTATCGTCTTTGTCCAAATGCTCATTCTGAGTCAAACCATTTATCGAGAATTCGAGCGCAGATCTCTTTGAACCCAGGTAAGGACCAAAAATCTCGCAACCAGCGCCGTCTATGAAAACGCGCTGAACACCATCAATCCTCTTATCCTTGTTGAATGAAAGGTGGAAATGCCCACAGTGTCCATCATCAAAGGTTACCGCCGTATCCTCTTCAGACAGCGACAACCGCCCTTTGAACTTCTCTGCTACCTCTTCCTTAGTCAACCCAAACAGCTCAAATTCATCGATTCCCCACGAAACATATCCGGTCTCGTGGTGGCTATGGCCTAATCGCTCGGTTTGCTCGCTGCATCCGGATAACGAGCCTATCAATAAGGCTCCGAAAAATATCAACCCATATTGCTTGACCTTCATAGAAACATCTTATCAAGGGCAGGCAAACCATAGAAAGAAAAATGCTTAAAACAGACTGCTACTCGCGCCCCTAAGGCATTTCAAAAAGGCGGCAACAAGCGACGAATCCCTCTCGGTGTTAATATGGCATACGATGCTTAAGCGAATTGCAGCCATTGGAGATATCCACGCTGAAGATGAATTGCTGGACAAGGCAATCAACTTTTGTCGACCACAAGTTGAGCAAATTGTCAGTGTTGGAGACATCGTAGATGGAAGCGGCGACGTCAACCGCTGCGTTGCACTTTTGCGAGAAAACAAAATTCCAGCGGTGAGAGGCAATCACGAGCGCTGGTTGCTTAATAATGAAATGCGCTTGTTCGCCGACGTGCACTACCAAGAGGATTTTGAAAGAGAAAACCTTCAGTGGCTAAGACAGGTTCCACCTACGAGGGTGCTTGAATCGGTGAGAGGTAGCGTGCTGCTCTGCCATGGACTTGGCGAGAATGATATGAAAACACTTCTCCCTGGCGATGAGGGATACGCGCTCACGAGCAACGAAGCGCTAGAGAAGTTGTTGTATGAGTGCGACTACCGGTATGTAATCAAAGGGCATAGTCATCGCAGAATGGTCCGTAGAATTGACGACGTAACTTTCGTCAACGCCGGCACTCTGCTACAAAAGCACGGTCCCGGATTTTGCATAATTGACTTTGGAAAACAGCAAGTTTTGTGTTTCGACTTCATAAATTTTGAAATCGTGCCTCGAGACCCAATCCGCTTGCCTTAGCTTTGACGTTCGCGTGGCAACCCATTAAAATGCTGATGTCTCAAGCCACTCGGAATTGCCCGGATTTTATTGATGCAGCGAATCGACAACATGAGCGTCATTGTCGAAAAATTCAGAAGCAATCCTTCACTGTATGCAGCTGTTTTTTTCGCCATTGTTTCTTGCATCTTTTTCTTACCTGTAGTTTTTCAGGGAAAACTTTTAGCGCCGGGCGACGCACTCGTTCAGTATTTGCCGGCATTTCAAAACGGAACACACCTTTGGACTAACCAGATACTGTGCGGCTTTCCATGGTATGCCGATCCACAATCACAAACGTTCTATCCGCTGAAACACATCTTTTCTCTGCTGCCCGGCGGCTGGAATTTGTACATTATTATCGCGTTTGCGTTAGCAGGATTTTTTGCCACACTCTATGCGTACTCTTTGACTAGCTGCTGGACAGCGGCGCTGGTGGCGGGATGTATTTTTGCATTCAATGGCTTCCTACTTTCAAACCTCCGCCACACAACTATGGTTCATTCCGCAGTCTGGCTGCCCCTCGGGCTGTGGGCAATCAGAAGTGCACGCCTCCAACCAAGCAAGCCTGCGCTCTGGTTTTCGCTCACCGTCCTCGCAACCGCTCTTCTCTGTTTCGCAGGACATCCACAAATGTTTTGCTATGGTCTAGCGTTATTAGGTGGTTCTGTAGTTGCAGAAACACTTGAAGCAGAAAAAGGGAGTCGCCTACGTTTTGCACTCCTCGCGCTCCTTGCGATCATGCTGGGAGTGGGAATAAGCAGCGTTGTAATCTTGCCCGCGGCAGAATTAGGGACATTCACCTGGCGCTGGAAAATGACCTACAAACTCTTCGTCGAGTACGCATTGCTGCCGGTCAACTTTATCAATCAAATTTTTCCTTACGCATTTGGAAGCTTCAAAGATTCTATCTACGGCTGCAATTACTTCGGCGCATACAACTTACAAAGCGTGCTCGGCTACTGCGGTCTCTTTAGCTGGCTGCTCTTCCCGCTAGGTATTTTTGCTTTTCGAAAGAAGCCGGTGATCGTTTACTGGTCGATCGCTTTGCTGGTTTTCTCCATTTTGATATTCGGAGATGTCGGTCCTCTCTCCCAGCTTGCGTACCAACTTCCTTGCTACAACAGATTTAGAGCACCAACTAGACACTTCCTCGAAATCAGCATGGCGCTTAGCTGTTTAACCGCTGCTGGTGTTGCTGCTCTTGCAACAAAGCAAGTTTCTCAGAAGGTTGCTATGCGTGCCCACGCGATCTTCGTTGGGTTTTTCATCATCGCTGCAATCTTTACCTATCTAATCGCAGGCGCATCACAAGAAAGGGTCCACGAGACAGCGTCCGGAGTCTTTGGGCTGTATCCATGGACAAATCCAGCTCTAGGAATACCGATTATCTTATTCATCTTCGGTTCGATTGTTTATGTGTTGTGCTTGAAGCGTTCGTACATTTTTCTGAATGCGCTAACGTTGGTTTTTATTCTCGATTTCGCAACAGTAGCACTAGGCAGCGAATATTTCGTTGCCTCTCCACCAGCATCTGCACTGAATCAGCCGGAGCACGTCGCGTGGTTGAACAGTGAACTAGCGAAAACACATCAGCGCTTGTTGAGTTTACGCGGCAACTCAGGACGCGCAGACGAACTTCCAGTAAATCTGTCGATGCTGTGGGGCGTTCAAAATGCCAGCGGTTACGAAAACCTCTTTCCTGAGCGCATCGCAAACTTGCTCAACATGAAGGAAGGCGGCTTCCTTGTTGATAGCACATGGTCCAAAGATGAGGACCGCACTCTCGATATTCTTGCTGTCAAATATGTCCTTCTACCGAAGAATGATAGTCGTTGTCCGGCGCCAGTCGGACCGCGCTGGAAGGTGGTGAAAGAAGCTGGTGATGCTCTGATCTATGAGAACTTGCGGGCGTTTCCCAGAGCTTGGCTTGTCAGTGACTATAGAATATTGCCGCCTACTCTAAAACCGGAAGTACTTGCAAAAGGATTGCAGACTGGACAAATAGGCACCGCATCAATCGACCCAAACCGCACAGTGTTGCTAGAGGAAATTCTCGGTTGGTCTCTACACGTGCCTGACTCAAAGCGCGATCCAAATGCAACAGTAGAAATCATTGAATCAAATGAAAATGCAATGACCCTCAAAGTACAGACTAAAGAATCGGCACTACTAGTGACAGCAGACAGTTATTATCCGGGTTGGAACGTCTCAGTAAATGGTGTGAAAGCTTTAGGTCGCGGTGTCTATCGAGCTGACTATGCCATACGGGCGACAACGGTTCCAGCCGGCAGCAGCACAGTAAAGTTTTCCTTTGAACCGGCCCCACTTAAAACAGGCATGGCAATCTCTCTCTTCAGCCTGCTTGCGACTGCGCTGGTAGCATTCGCGCTTCATAAACGCGCGCATAACTGAAAGCGGTTCGTACGATTCGGCAAGAGAACATATCAGCTGAACTGCAAGCAGATTGAGAAGGCGATGCGGTTGGAGTGACGAAGGATCGGGATAATCAATAGACGGGGAAGCGAAGAAAACAAACAATGACAAACTGGTCTAACACGCACTTCATTTCATACGCACAGAATCGAGAAGACGCGTTGTTGCATCGAGCGTTGAAACACATCGAGCGCGGTTGTTACGTGGATGTTGGCGCCTGCGATCCTGTGCGGGATTCGGTGACTAAAGCTTTCTACGACAGAGGATGGCGTGGAATAAACATAGATCCTGTTTCGCACTGGTTCAACAAGCTCGAATCAGAAAGACCTGATGATATCAACCTGCAGGTGATTGCGTGGAATAAGCGAGAGACAGTGACATTTTTCGAAGTCAAAGAATCCGGGCTATCAACTACAGATGAGCAACAGGCAAAGCTCTACGAAGCAAATTTAGGAATCACCATTACACGCTCAGAGAAATCAGCATTACCGCTGAGCGATATTCTCGACGAGCACAATGTCAAAGAAGCTCATTTTCTCAAGATTGACGCTGAGGGTTCTGAGTTCGAAGTACTCGGCGGTATCAATTTTGCGAAGTTCAAACCATGGATCATCGTTATCGAATCACTCGAGCCCCTCAGTGATGTTCCATCATGGGCAAAATGGCATCACGTTTTGGAAGATCAAGGATACATCTTCAGATATTTCGATGGTCTCAATCGTTTTTATACATCGCCTGAGCATCCCGAACTCGCTGTGCATTTCGAGATGCCGTTGAGTCACGCAGACCAAATAGTCTCCTTCAGAGAAGACAGCTTGTGCCGCGAAGTAATTGAACTGAGAAGAAAAGTACTTCTATTGGAAGTTCAGAAAGACGCAGCGACGGCGGACTATTTGGAACAACGCGACGGTAAAAGGTCAAAGCCAATCGCTCGCGGAGGTTGGTATGAAGAAGAGGATCATGGAGCGTACAAGGCATCATGGTCAGGACCAACTAATGAGTCGTGGCTGGACTTCAGGGTTCCTAAAATTGGCGATGCTTATCTTCGATTTCGAATAGTGAGCGCTCTCAAACCAGATCAACTACTCAGCCTGAAAATTGCGGCCGACGGTCAGCCACTGCAATTCACACGAGTGCAGGATGCTCTCGGTTTTGTCCACGAAGCAAAACTCATAGGCGTAAATCGTGACCAAGAGACAGTTCGCATTTCATTCAGAATAAACGCAGCTCTGCGTCCTTTCGACATTCATCCAGAAAGTCTAGACAAGCGCCATCTGGGCATTCTAATGAACCAAGCCGAAATAATTTTTTAGCCTCATCCGTTGGACGTCTAGAATTCGTAGCAAGCTCTAATTGCAAACTTACATAAAGCCCGTTTTTCGCAGCTTCTGCAAGGCATACATTTCTTCTTGATCATGAGCTCTGCCAGCTCTCTCGGAGTCATTAGAGAGCTTAAGCTCTTCGATGATCTCTTCAACACTAGACGACTCCGAAGGGAATGCACCTGTGCAAGGCGCACATCCAAGACTACGATAACGCATACCGTTTCGAGAGAAATATAGCGGAATAACTTCAATAGATTCGCTGAGTATGTACTCCCAAATCGCCAGCTCCGTCCAGTGCAGAATAGGATGAACACGCAGATGAACATCCTTCGGCGCATGCAAGTTGTAGTAGTTCCAAATTTCAGCCGGCTGATCCTTATACATCCACTCGCCGCCGGCCGACCTGGGGGATACAACGCGTTCTTTTCCGCGAGATCCTTCTTCATCCCGTCTGATGCCGACGAGAAGCGCCTGAATTTTGCGCTCTTTCACCGTCTGATGTAAGGCGACTGTTTTTAGTGCATTGCAACAAACAAGCCGACCCTTGTGAGGACCCATGCCATCGGCGAGAGCTTGCTTGTTTTGTCCAACGATGAGGCGCAATCCATGCCTCTTCACGTAATCATCTCTCCAGTTTGTCATTTCCTCTGGTTCATAACTCTCGTCCACATGTACCAAGGGGATAGGGCAGTGACCCATGAAGGCCTTTTTCACGAGATGCAGAAGGACGGTAGAATCTTTTCCCATAGACCAGAGCAAAGCCAGATCCTTCACCTTTGCATAAGCCTCTCTGATGATAAATATGCTTTCGTTCTCCAGGTCTTTGAGATTCTTATCCATTTAATTAACTCACTCCTCCATTAAGACCGATACGGTTAGCGAGCCACAAGGGCTCCAGCGATATCCTTAGGTGTGCGACTTAATTACTCCTTTATCAAGGATTGCAACGCTGACAAAAGAGAGCCTCCACATAAGTGAGCCCGTCGCTTCGCGGCAGTGTTTTTGTAAATTGGCAGCGAGGACAGGAATGCAACTCTTGAGCATAGGCATCCGATGGAAAGCCGCATTCCTCACAGGGAAGATTTCCGTCTTGTCCTGAAATTCCAAAACCCGGACAGCCACACGCCTGACAAGAAGAGAGCAAACGCCTAACCAACTTAATACCTAATGACCTTAATACGCGCATCCTTGTTGGATTCATGTGCGCTCGCATATCAGTCTCGATATGAACGCGCCCAGAAGAGGAATGCTGCCGACAAGTGCGAATTGCACATGCCAGAGAGTCCCTGTCTCGAATTCCCTTATAGATCTGCGACGTCACGACCTGCCCGCTGAATAGTCTTTTGACATTGTCAAAAACGGATGATTGGCTTTTGACAGGCTTTACGATGAGCGCATGAGAAGGAAATTTTGCACGGTGCAAAAATTCTTCAGTCTCATCGACGCAATTTACCTCTGTGTGACAGTAATTTGTCCTGGTTGTCACGACGCTCTCTGCTACCTGAATTTCCAACTCATCATCGACAAGAACAAGAAATTCCTGACTTAAGGCCATATACGGAATGAGGGGATGCGGTCCAAAACTACCTTCACTGCCAAGCCCGCGCGGTTCTTCGGTCTTGCACATTGCCAATCGAGCTTTCTTTCCAGCAGTCTCGACCGCACTGCCCTGCCTCTCTATCTCACCTGTAAATGTCCCCAACTGGTCAGTGTCGAATTCACAGGTCTGCAGCTCCATTCCCAGACCAACCTTAAAGGGTAAAGTCAAAGCTTCAGCCTTTTTGTGCATGGTGCCCAGGATGGCTCTCTTACCGAAGTATTGACTGGCGTGCGACACAAGCTTCCTCAGAGAGACCGGCTAAACCCGCGCTTGCAGCTTGAGATTGAAAGTTTATTCGTCTCCACGATCCGCTATCCTCGGCTTCGAAAAACTCACCGCTCTGCGGCTCTAGTGCTACTAATCGAATCCAACGATTGGCTACCAGCTTACGCACATCATGGTGCTTATCTAGAACAGAATCTATAGCGCTCAGAGGAGCTCGAATTACAGCAAGCAAGCGCATCGGCTCATGAAAAACACCGGACTCAGTCACCACAGATTGGAGCGGCAAGCCCATCCTCAGATCGCTATGTGCGCCTTGCATGACGCCAAAGTCACCGACTACATTATGAAAGACCTTACTTCCACTGCCAAAAACTTTATTATCAACGGTAGACAGGTAATATTGCATATTGATCCACTGCGCCACTACCAGCGGTGCTGTCATAATCAACTCGAGGATCTGTCCATCACTATCTGTGCTGTATTCATATGAATGTAGGAATACCCTTCCTTCTAGGTCAGCATGCTTTGTCACGGACCGGGGAGCGGCGACAAAAGCGGCATTGCCGGCGAGTCCCCATTCTGGTGCTATCTGCCCCCAATCACAAGAACGCTCGAGTGGATCGTCGAATTTGGGCAAACTACTCTGAGGCAGGCGCTCCGCTCGTCTTCGCCGAACCTCATCCCCAGCGCAAACCAGATCAAATCTGAGCTTATCGAGAATCTCTGTATGCTGTTGCGACAAATCGTCGCAATCGAAAAACATAAACAGATCGGTTGTCGTATCATGCTCTGCGGCAATGAAATGCGTCCGGTCGGGAATTATCAAACCTCTAACCATCAGCTCACCCCGGACCTCAGAATCGTTTAAAACGTCGGCCGCCAAACGTGCACTGAATCCACCGGCATTGGCACCACACGCACCGCAGTCAAGCGAGGAAGCAAATGGGTTGTTAGTTGAAGTACTTCTGTGACCGCAAAGAACTATCAGTTCGCCGAAGTTCTCCAGACCGATTCCTTTGACAGCCCTCTGCGCCAGGGCAACTTTTTCCTCAAGCGAAAAATTCGTCAAATCAAGACTTGTACGGACATCAGCAGCGACACTAGACTCGATACGATTCCACATCCTCTTCGCAAGAGAGGGGAAGAATGTTTTCAGAGCAAGAGGCACGGCGGAGAAAATTCCCAACATCTCAACAAGTCCGAAGGCACCGGAAAGATTACATTTGAGCTTCTTTTTCAATTGCAGAGCGGACACTCGCAGAGCTTGCCAGCTTATGCGTTTTGTCGCAGATAAACCGACCGCGCTTTCTCTAACTTCACGCTCAGGCTTCAATAGAACAGGGCACAGATCAATTGAAAGGGCGCTTCCCAATTCACTCATCCTCATAGGCATACCGAAAAATCCGGCAAAGCCATAAGTCGTATATGGTCCACATCTTTCCAACTCTCGCCTGATAGGCTCAGAACGAACGTCGATGCAGAAGATCATCTGGCACTTCGAGTCCGTGCTGCTTCGCGTTTTGTTATCCAACAAAGACAAAAGTCTGTCGCGATAATTCAGCTCATAGGCTTCTTGCCAGACCGGTCCATAGTCTTCGCTAGCAGGCGGTGCCTTTTTGGCAAGCGTTTCTAATTCAAGCAAGGGTCTGACCAGTCCCAGATCATCAGATTTGTATAAACGACGTGCAACAGGTTGCGACAAAACTTTCTCGTAGCACAGCCTAATTGCCAAATAAGCGCACAAGACTCCTTGATCATGCCCTTCTTGTTCGCGCCACTTGAAATAACTAGCAAAGCCAGGCATCTCAACTAAATGCCTTCTCAAATACGGCGAGATGTTTTCTCCTCTCACGTCAAGCGCATTTAGAAGCGCTTCTAAAGCGTCTTCCGCCTTCTCAGGCATTGAAGCAATTGTTTGAGTCCAATCTTTGACACCGTGAAAAGAAAGCGAAAGATCGTACTTAGCTAAATCTCGCCAAAAGATATACAGATCATCTTTTCTGCAAGCTTTCCACGGAGCCTGTGTCCGATCTGAATAAGCCGCACACCACTTCACCATTTGACTGTTAATAGCGGCTACAACTTTCGAACCGCTCGTGCGGTCAAGCATTTCCGCTAACGTGAGAATTTCTTTTTCTGAATCTTGCTGAGCAGTTTCACTTTCGTGCTTTCTCAGAAAAGCTTCCTCGAGATTGGCTGGAGAAATACGCCCGTATTCATACATCGCGCGATACTCTGACAGCAGAAGAAAACCATGAGCACCGAAAAGATGAGCAGCCTGCCGCATCGCCGACGCAAAAGGAATTTCTTCAAGACCCTTCAGAGCATTGCCAGCGATGAAATTGGTAAGTGGATATAACGGAGCGATGCAATTCGACGCATCGCCAATCGCGTCGCTGAGTGATTGAGACCGGCTTATCTGAGTGCTTTTCATTATGCCTCCTGTAGTTTTCCAATATTTACTTACGGCTCAATTCCACTTCGCCCAAATAAAATCCATTCAGGCTGTGCACGTATAAGGCCCTGGAAATGCTGCTTCTTCGAGCGATGTGCAGGGCAAATGCAAGCGCCAGAGCGAGGAGCAAAAAACCAGGTAGAAGCCATTCATTTATCGCGTATTCTGCGGGTAAAAGCCCTTCGAAGAAGCGACGCCCAAACCCGGTCGCAACTCCGAACAGTAATGTGGTCAGCAAAAATAAACAAAGAGACCTCATATCAACTCGGTCCAGAGCAGGAATCGCACACAGAATGGCCGCAGCTGTTATTGCAGCTGACAGCGACGTCCAATCGAAGTCGATGCATGTCGTATAGAAACAGACAAAGGCCAGAGCCACGGTTACGACAATCAGCAGATTTTTCAGACCTTTTCCTTCACTACCATCCTGCAGCCCATAGGCGAATTTCCTACTGTTCAATCCTTCTGCCACCGCACTTCCTGATTGAAGGAACATCTGACATTTGAAGAGTCCATGAGCAATCAAATGGAAAAGGGCCGCTCCAGGAGCGCCCACAGCACATTGCAGAGACATAAAACCCATCTGACCTGCAGTTGAGTAAACCAGTTTGCGTTTTACATCCGGCTGGGCAGACATGCCGAGAGTTCCCACAATCGCCGAAACAGCCGACCATAACCCCCAGAAGAGGAGAATTTCTGTTTGTTCATGAAGTATCGGCATTAATCGCCAGGCCATGATCGCTGAAACATTCACCACGCCGGCATGCAAAAAACCAGACAGCGGAGTGGGGGCATTCAATGTAGCCAGCAACCATCGGTGAAAGGGGAAAAGCGCTGACTTTATGCCGAAAGAGAGGACCAGAAGCAAGCAAGCCACCAAGCTTGTCGACTGATTGATTGTCTGCGTCAAAGAAAAGGACGCGCTGGTTAAATTGCTAAATTGTGTGCTTTCAGTGCCTCCGACAATCAGTACTAGTGCAACGAGCAACCCGAGGTCGCTAAGCAAGTGGTAGCCGAGAACAACATTTGAGAACTCTTTAGACTCAGAGTGCAATCGCATAATTGCCCAGAGTCCCAAAGAAAGTGCATTCCAACAAACAAATGCTAAGCATATACTGTCACTTACACTCAACAGCGCTGCGCACGACGACATAAATGCAAGCAGTCGCAAAAAACTCAGCCGATGAGCGTCACCAAGCAAGTATCGATCACTAAACGAGAGCACAACCGCTGCAATGAATGTGATAGCAGTAAGCAAGCAACACGAGGCAACATCCAAATTGAACGGCAAATGCTTGAGCATTGCCGCAGATGGCACAAGAGATGGATTAATCAAACCCCATGAAAGACCAAAAAATGCAAAGCTGAAAGCAGCAATCTGACCAAATATGAGTATTCGCGTTTTCCACGTAATGGTCGCCAAACAACTTAGAAGAAGAGCTAGGGGCGCGGCGAGAAGTGCCGCCAGCTCATTTGCAACAAGAAACTGCGTGTTCATCATTTCCTCAATAACTTAAAATCAGACCCTCGTTTCATTTCAGTAGGCTCAATTGAGCGTCGCATGAATCATTTTGCAACTCGAAAAGCTCTTCTATCTCAAACTCTGTAGCTCCCAGAGCAGATGCCGCTTCTATTGCGCACCAGATTTCTGCCTGCGTAACATGTTGTGCAAAAATCGATTCCATGGTTGCACTCAACTCTTTAAGCGAAGCTTCCGACAATCTTCCAGACATTCCAGCTCCGCTCAGCGAACGCCTCTTCACGTTAGGATCATCGAACAGTTCTTCTACTCGCTTTTGGACCGCAGAATTATCATCGTAAATCACAGCACTAAGCTTCTCAGAAGAGCCATTAGGCAGAGTCTCTAGTATTTCGCAGTAGAGCGATGCAATAAATGCATCACGCTCTGCGGATGGAAGCGGATGAGCAACTCGCGTCAAGACAGCCAGATCAGGATCTAGACAACCACCTATGCGGCTGACATCGCCTCTTTCTACTCCTCCGGCTTCGAAGATCAAGACCTCAGTATCTTCCGGCATGGAAAGAACATCCTCCAGGCAAGAGAACCAACCGAGATTGTTCATAAAAGCGACATGAATTTTTTGAGTGCCCTCGAGCAGCCGGCTGAGAAGAGCAACAGTCACTCGCCGACCGCAACTGCCAGACACGCCGACGACTTTAGGCTGAACACGATAACGCCAGTAGCGTGCAAGCTCAAGGATGCTTGTCTTTGTATCAGAAACCGAAATGATAGTCGCATCCTTCGAAGCCGACGAAAAACGACTGCGCCGATTGACTATTACACCCAGAGCTCCCCTATCGAATGCCAAACCGAGCCTGTCGTGTGGATCATCAAATTGAGAGGGTATGCATATAAACCAATCACCGGGCCTTACCTCTTCTATGTCCCACGTCAGCCGACCTCGTCTTTCGTCGACGAATCCTGATTTCAAATGTCCTCCGGTTGCGCAGAGAATTTCTTCAGCTGTAAAAGTTGCACTCATGGTTCACCTCAGTCATTTGCAAATGTTTGAATATCTAAAACTCTCAACAATTGCAAGTATAGCGGATCGAAGACTTTTGTCAAAAGGCCCTGAAGACATTTCTAGATAAATCGAATAGCGCAAAATGGCTCGAACACCAGCCTTGCCCAAACTGCGAATATTTGCTAGTATTTATGTGTCTTGATATTCATATACTTGCACATTTGCAAATATCACAAGGAACGAAGCCTTTATGCCTCATAGAGCTTTGATTGCGCAACAGCTTGCAGCGATGTATTCAACTCTGTCCCATCCTGTGCGAATCAGCATCATTGTCGAGCTGAGGGCAGGCGAGCTATGTGTTAATTCGCTTCAGGACATTCTCGGCATTAGACAATCCGCAGTCTCGCAACATCTCGCGCTGCTTAAGTCGCAGCGACTAATAAAAGAAAGACGAGACGGCCGCAACATTTTGTACCGGCTGGCATCACCTGAAATTGCAACATGGCTGATTGAAGGAATTCCACTTATCGTCCCTGACGATTCAGAATCCAATTTACTCAAGTCAGCGGCCCAGAGGGCTATTAATCATTGGTCGGATGAAAAAGAAAAGGTTCGCTCAAAAGAGGCTAGAGAGAAATAATCAGGCGCCGCGTTTTTTTCGCTTAGGCTGAGGAGTTTCATCACCCCAAACAGTCTTGACGTTCTGAATAGCAGACATCAAATCTTCTACTTCCGTTGTGTCTGGTGAGATAAAACCAACTCCTTGCATAATCCACTGAGCAAGTTCCGGCTTTCTCAGATGATAGAAAACATTCCGCCCCTGACGCATCTCGACGACCAGGTGATGGCTTCTCAACACAGCAAGTTGTTGAGAAACAGCAGAGTGCGTAATACCAAGAATATCTTTCAGTGTGCCCACAGCGAGATCTTCTTTCTTCAACTCTTCAATTATTCGAATGCGAACCGGGTGCGAAAGCACATTGAAGAGCTTTGCCAACTCCGCGCTCACAACTGCTCTGTAGGGCATGACGCGTCCTCATTCTGACTTTTGCAAACATTAGCATATCTATATATACAACAATTAGTCAAGAAAGTTCTTTCATAGTTTGCAAGTGACAGCACGAAAAGCAGCCATGGACTGTAAATATTCAACATGTACCTCAGCCAGTCGCAGCTGCGCTTCGGCAGAAGCTCTTTCTCTTTGATTGACGAGAAACAAAGTGCTGTCACCCGCACCAAAGCGCAAACGCTCACCCTTTTCCACCTGCTTTGCTTTCTGCACTTCAACCATAGTGGCAGCCCACCGCTCATATGAAGTATTTATGGCTGAAACTGTGTCATCCACCTCGGCTTGAATACGCAATTTCTCGGCTTTCTCATCCAGATTTAGCTTTTGAAGTTTCAGTCTGGCAGCTTGTGCCTGGCCTCTTGCGGTTCGCTGCCTCAATGGAGCCGAAACAGCCACCCCCGCCCTGACAATCGGACCGATCCCCTGAGGACCCGTGTCTGCGCCTTGCAAGACGTATGCATCCATCGACGGAAGGATCATGTTTTCCGCAAGACGCAAATCGACTTTTACTTGATCTCGCTCCAAAGCAATTTTCTTTAATTCTGGGCGAAGTGCCAACGCCATTTTGCGTCCGTCCAACCATTCGGAGTCCGCTAATTTACGAGGCTCGGGCTTTAGAGCAGGTACGTCCTCAACACCAGGTACATTACGAGGAACGCCATTTTCATCCCATAGATAAACAGAAAGTAGCAGTGATGCTTTTTGAAATTCACGCTCTTGCTTGACGAGAGCAGCCTGCCGTCTGTGAATTTCTTGCTCAGATTCGGCAATATCGAGAGCAGGAAGATCACCGCTGTTTACACGTTCTTTGATCTGACCGACCCTGGCTTCAGCAATCGAAAGGAGATCTCGCGCAATATCAACGCGAGCTTTTGCTCCTGCCCAATCCCAATAAACTGCAGCCGCTTTGAGAAGAACTTCCAGTCGCGTAGCGCCGAATAATTGCAATGCCAGGGGCTCACCTAATTTGGCTTGCGACTCAGCAGCGATTTTCTCGTTGATGCCCAATCCTCTGAGCAACGGCACAGAAACACCGGCAAAATACTCGCCGCTTTTACCGGTCGGCACAAAAGGTGTTTTCGTGTCATTTGGGTTCAGGCGCATACCGGTAAATATTTTTATTCCTGACCGCGTCAGAAGATCTATTCTTGATTCATTGTGAATAGCGTCTTTTGCTTTGCCAGGTATGAATGTGTCTTGAACTCTCAAATACTCATTGATACTGCTTAAAACAGGATCAAACGCACCCGCCTTTTCCAGACGCTTGGCGCTGAAGATTCTCCGCTCGGCATCGGCAGCCAACAGCTTGGGATAATTTTTCTCGACCAGCTTCAGGAAATGTTCGAGCGTGAAACTTTTACCTTCCGGCGCTTGAAGCCCTATGCCTCTTAAATTGCTCGGCACAGGAACATTTTGGAGCTGACTGTCTTGCGCCAATGCAGCGTTGGCTAGCACCGCACAAAATGAGATTGGAAATATTATCGAGTTCAATAATTTCTGACTCAAACGCATTACTTCGTAATCCTCACTTCGATTTGCGTTTGATTTCTGCCTTATCGCCTTGAGATGTTTTGTGCAATCCAAGTTCCTCCGGTTTGACAGTTGGAGGAAACGCGTTGAATTGCCTCCACAACTCAAAGCCAAGACTGACGGTGTCCAGCATGATCCAGCCGCTTACCTCAGCACCAGGCCTGAGAAATCTGGCATCGGGCCAAGGCTCGTCTTTTCCGTTGGCGATCGCATCTGCATCGGGTTTGACAATAACGCGATAACTGTTCCGTCCGTCATCAACAGCATCGATAACAGCTATGCGTCCACCGAATGTGCCAACCGCAATTGAGGGCCAGCCGGAGAATTGCAACGCAGGCCAGCCGGCGAATTGCAATCGCACCGGTCTGCCGACAGCAACGAGCGGCGCGTCGTTGTCACTAATAGTCAGTTCGGCAGCAAGATCTTGTGTTTCTGGAGCGATGACTGCTAGCACCATTCCTGCATCAACAGTCTCACCGGCTCCTACTGTTAGTAGCCGTACTATTTTCCCGGAAGACGGCGCGAAAACTTTGCGCTGTTCGTGCCTTGCACTGACATTTTGTAACTCAATATCGAGCTTGTAAATCTCACTTGAAGTCGACTCTATTGTCTCTTGCGCCGCGGCCATTGCAGCAGCAATGCTGCTCATTGTCGCATCAGTATCCGCGACAATTTTTTCCTGTTCCAGTACTGCCACTGTCTGATCGCGCCGCGCCACATCAAGAGCTGCATGTGCCCGCTCTAAGTCAGTGATACCGCGAGTATGTTCAAGTTCTGCTAACTCCAAGTCGCGTTTTGATCGCAAACCTTTCTCATGCAGCTCTCGCATGCGGTCAAGATTGAGCCTGGCTGTTAACTGATTTTGTTTGGCGGCCTCAACACCCTGCTCTGCTGCCCAGATGCGATCCTTGGCTTGATGAGAGCGTTCTCGAGCCGAGGGCACAGCGGCATTCTGTGATCGCTTAAGACTATCCAATTGTTTTTCCAACGCATGGAACCTGTTTGAAGCGGCACCTCTACGTGCAAGAAGAGCGTGCTTTTGAAAAGTGATACGTTTACCTTGCTCCGGATCAAGAAATTTCGGATCGAGATCAGAAAGTTCAGCAATTAATTCACCCTGTTTTACGAATTGCCCATCCCTTACATACCAATGCTTCAAGCGCGCAGGTATAGGAGCCTCTATGTTGTGAGGTCTGTGCATTGGAGACAGAATAATGATCTTTCCAGTGCCCGCAACGCTTTGTTGCCAGGGAACATAGACGAGCATTAGAACAAACGAAACAAGGGTTATGGAAAGCATGACGGCAATGACTGCGTAGCCTCTGCGCGATGTCACTGCTTTGAGGGATTCGTAATCAGCCTTGTACGAAAGATCTTCTATCTGGCGAATTTGAGTTGAATCCATTTACAGTTTCCCCACACGCTCTTTTTTTCTTCTCTCGACCATGCGAATTTGCGTTGCCAGGTCAGGAAAGAGAGTTGAAAATTCGCTCTCGTTACGCCAGGCGAGATCTGCCGGCGTCCCACATTCACTAATTTTGCCGCCACCGAGCACATAGACTTTATCCGAGCGCATAACGACTTCAGCATCGTGAGAAATATCGAGCACCGTCCAGTCATTTTCGCGAGCGAGCAATGAATCAATGATCTTCAATTTTGTTTTTTCATCAATTCCGGTGAATGCTTCATCCAGTATCAAGAGCCGAGGACGTTCGGCTACGGCTCTTGCGATCAAGAGCCTTTGAACCTGTCCACGCGACAAATTTCGCCCGCCACTAACCAGCATCGTATTGATACCATCCGGAAGATGCACGAGATCATCAGAAAATTGTGCAGCATCAAGAGCCCAGCGAATATCCTGATGGGAAACCGTCGGTCTGCCCAGCCCAACATTCTCTTCAATGGTGCCTTCGAAAATTTCATTGATGTCCCCAACCAAACCGACCCGTTTGCGCAGGTCTTTCAGGTCTAGATCTCGCACGTCGAAACCGCCCACCTCCACGGTTCCGTGCAACGCTTCCTGCAATCCACAGATGATGGATGCAAGAGTTGTCTTGCCGGCCCCGCTGGCACCAACGAGACTGGCTCGCTCACCCGCTTGCAATTCCAACTCCAGATCGCTGAGTATTTCTCTTGTTCCGTAAGAGAAATGCAATTTCATGCACTCTACACTCAGCCCGCCCGAGCTCTCGGGCAGAGTGACTCCGCCTTCGCGTTCGCTAGGCAAGTCCGTCAGGTGACCGACCTTGTCGAGACCGGTGAGCAAATCATAGAATGTATCGCAGTTGCGGATCAATTTCTCCAGAGCCGATAGCACGTTTAAAACAACTAGTTCCGCAGCCACCAATTGCCCCAATGTAAGCTGCTTGTTGATCACCAGCCAACCACCAATTGCAAGAATTCCCGCGCTCGCGACTGCCTGAAAAAAATAAGTCCCCAACGCTTGCCGAAACAAAACACTGAAATGTTCACGACGTGCTCTCAGATAGTTGAGCACCAGCGCATCAGAGCGCCTGAAGAGAAAATGACTTATCCCGTTGGTCTTGAGACTGGTCTGGCAACGCCCCATGTCCTCTAGCCATTCGGCCACCCGATACTTGAACGCAGATTCCTTTATGCTCGATTTAAGTCCTCCGATTCCCAATACGCTTACAGCGAAGAAAACGAAAAGAATAATCAGGACATCAAATGCGAGGAGAAACGGGCTGTAAAACGCCATGAGAACAAGGCCAATCAACACTTGCAGTAAGGCTGACGGACCTTCAAGGAGAAGTTTTCCCCAGGATTTCTGAACATTCATCACATCAAAGAAACGATTGATCAGCTCAGGCATGTACTCGGTGTTGAGAGCTGAAGCTTTTATGACCGGAATGCGCTCGCCCAGCCGCAACGTGATGCGCGCGAATATTCTTTGCTGTAATTCTTCCACAAGGCAAAATTTCAAGAGTCGCAAAATACTTCCGAAAAGAAGGCCTGCCAAAACAAGCAACGAAAGGACGATGAGCGGTTGAAGAAATATGCCGGCGGCAATTGTATTTACGAGCGCTTGGGCAGCAAGCGGAACGGCTAGCGAGACAATGCCCGTCATTAAGGTATAGACGAGCAGCACAACGAGATCGTGCTTGTCCGCAACAAGCAAACCCCAGAGGCGTGTCATAGGACTGACGTGCTCATAGGGAGCACGGACGCTCTCGTTGGAAAACATCGAATACCACTCCAGAAGACATTTCGAATCTAACACAATCTGTGCAAATGTGCAATACTTTGAATATTTGAACACTTGAAAGCTTCAAGAATGCCACGACAACCTTAACTCGATACACGAATCGTTCCCTCGGCCCAAGCGCTTCCGGAGAGGTTGTGACGAAAGATCTTAGCTTCGCAATGAGGGTGGTCGCCTTCATTCTGTCAACGCAATGTCATGGCACCGTCTTAGAGTAAAACCATCAGTTAAGAAGGGTGAACAAAGTGCCTGACCAACCATATGTCGACAAAATTCCCGATCAAATAATGGGACCACTGGTAGCGTCGGAGACTTACTTGAACAATGCAGTTGATGACGCGTACAAGATACCGGAATTCAAAGTCAAATCAGACGAAACGTTGAATTCCATCCAGCAGCGGCGAATGCAGCTTGAAATACACAGAGACCAGGACGGACAGGCCGATGGCTTAGCCAGGGTTACAATCATTGGAGACAACAAGCTCGCGGTTGTCGAAATTGATAAAGATAACGATGGAAAATTCGAGGACGCTTTTACAACTGAATTTGCCAAGGAAAAGAACATTCATAAAACCAAGTTCTTTAAAGGCCCTGGCGAAGAAGTAAAGTTCGGGCAAACTGAAGTTTCGAAAAAACCTGAAGGGCGGTCCAAAACGGATTTTTATACGCCCGTACTGAAAGGACTGATAGATCTAAAAGATGGAACAGTCCTTATTGATCACAAAGAAGACGAACCAGCAAAAATGAGTGTGCAAAAGTACGACAATCTAAATGCATTGAGATTGTTTTCAGGTCTGTACGAGTAAATTCGAATTACTTGCGAGTCTGGGAGACCAGATGTTCGACAACAATCTCGCGCCACTCGTTCTTCGAGATGTTGCCGCCGCAAACAACAATGCCAACCGTTTCTTTCGGTTTGATTTGAACTTGCTTGCGCAACACCGCGGCAATTGCGGCTGCGGAAGCGCCTTCAATGAGCATGCCTTCGTTATCTAGAAATTCGAAGATCGCTGTTTTGATGTCTTGATCTTCAACAACAGCCCAATCGGAAACAAGCTCTTGGCACATCGGAAAAGTAATTGAATCAGGCTCGATATTACCGGCGATACCATCAGCAATGGTCGGCTCTTGCATAACCTTTACGATTCTTCCTTGATTTATGGAAGAAGTCATCGCTGCAGAATTCGCTGCGACAACGCCTAAAACTTCTGTTTTCGGTTTGACGGCTTGCGCAACGACACCGATGCCGCTTATAAGTCCGCCGCCACCAACAGAGCAAACAATTTTGTTCAACTCCGGAACTTGCTCGAACATTTCCAGCGCAACTGTTCCTTGCCCTGCAATAACTTCTCTATTGTTGTAGGGCGAGATGTAAAAAGCTTTCTTCTCTTTCGCCATGCGTTGCGCGTAACTCTCAGTCACTTCGCAATCGTCGCCGTGTTCAATTACAGCGACGCTGTAATCTTTCAATCGCTGACGTTTAATAGCCGATGCATTTACAGGAATGCAAATTGTCACATCGCGACCGAGTTCTACTGCGGCTTCCGCCACTGCTAGTCCATGGTTGCCAGCCGAAGCTGTGAACACCTTGCTAAGAGCGTTCTCTTTGCTACGTGTAAGAGCGCTCAACGCACCTCTATATTTGAATGATCCTGTTACCTGAAGATTCTCAAGTTTCAAATAAACTTCGGCACCGGTCAGTTCAGACAACCAGACCGATTTGCGAAACGGCGTGTTAATTGCTTTGCCGGCAATTTTCTTGCGAGCAACGAAAACATCATTCAAAGAGATTTTGTTATCAACCACGGCGCGCTCCTCAAATGTCAGCACGAATATATCTGTACTAGAAAAAACCGGCGAAGACTCTTAGCCGATGTTGCGGTATGCAGAAAAAAATGGAGCGGGTAGCGGGAATCGAACCCGCGTGTGCAGCTTGGAAGGCTGCCGTTCTACCATTGAACTACACCCGCGTAATATGCAAGATCTTATCACACAGCTATATAAAGAACACTCTGGCGCCCTTTACAGGGTCATATATCTCTAATTTGTAGGGTTTGCATAATAAGTAGGGGCGGCGCATGCGCCGCCCTGCCAGGGAGTCGCATGCGACTCCCCTACATTTAGGATTGCGCTTCCTTTCTATAGAGAAGCATTTGGGTGCAACGAAACAGGGCGATCAACTTGCCGCTTTCGGCGTCGCTCACCCTGGCATCCCAAACTTCCGTCGTTTTGCCGCTATGAATTCTCTCAGCATGGCAAAAAATCGTGCCTTTTCGGGCTGTGCCTATGAAGTTGGCCTTAAGCTCGACTGTCGTGAATGACGCCACATCAGGCTTAAAATTCAGTACACAGCCGTATCCACAAGTTGTATCCGCAAGGGCGATCACTGATGCCGCATGTAGATAACCATTAGGAGCTAAAAGCTCATCTCGGATATCAAGCTTACTAATCAGTTTTTCATTAGCGCTCTCAACAATTTCTATGCCGATTAAACCTGGCAACCGGCCCTTACTGCGCGTATTCAGTCCCGAAACGTCCATAGATTGCCCCTTTACGCTATTTATCTAAAGATATGCCCGATACACAAGGAAGTCTTAAGGTTAGATATATCTGATAAATACGGAATTCACCCTGCATTAACTTGTACATGGGAAAAAGAGATGTTACTTTAGCGTCAAAGTTTCTTAATGCCGACCGCGCCAAACGCAGTGACATTGAGAGGTTTCGGGCACGCCGCCCGACTGGTTTTGCGCGGGAAATTACCAACTGATTACTAAACGGAAGCCATGGCAACATACATTCAACAACTGGCAGCGAAGACCGACCCACTGAGACTAGTGGTGCAACAAGGTGGAAGGCTGGCACCGAGAAAACTCGTGCCAACACACATCGAACAGTTGATTTCGTACAAGCCCGGCAGACCGCCCGAGCAGCTGAAGAAAGAGCTCGGGATTGAGAAGTTTATCAACCTGGCTTCCAATGAAAATCCACTTGGACCGCCGGAATCGGCATTGAAAGCCATAACCGCTGCATTACCCGACATCTGCCGTTATCCCGAATCAGGCAGTTTCAAGCTCAGAGAAGCGCTTGGACACAAGCTGGGCGTCAACATCGAAAACCTCGCGGTTGGCAGCGGCTCCGAAAGTATCATGGCTAACATTGTGCGTGCTTTCCTGCACGGCGATGACGAAGTGCTGACATCCGAGGGTACTTTCATCGGACTTCTGGTGCTTGTAAAAGCCCAGGGAGTCAAGCTCCGCACCGTTCCACTCAAAAACTATCACTTCGACCTGGACGCGATTGCTGATGCTGTCAACGACCGCACCAAGATCATTTACCTGTGCAACCCCAATAACCCCACAGGCACAATCTTTACGCGTCAGGAATTCGACACTTTCATCAAGAAGATTCCAGAGCATGTGCTCGTCATCATGGATGAAGCCTATTACGAGTTTGCTTGCGACAACCCGGATTATCCGGATTCGATGAGCTATCGCATGGACAATGTACTCACTCTGAGAACATTCGCAAAAGCCTACGCTATGGCAGGTTTGAGACTTGGCTACGGACTCGGTCACGAATATTTGATCGACTTCGTAAACCGCATCAGACTTCCTTTCGAGCCCAATTCACTGGCACAAGCCGCTGGTTTGGCAGCTCTACAAGATGAAGACTTCCTGGAAGAAACACTCGCAAACAATCGTCATGCGATGGCTTTCTTGCAAGATGCTTTTGACAAGCTTGGACTGCAGCGGGTGCCCTCGCATGGCAATTTCATCCTCGTTGAGATGAATTGCCAGGAAAAGGTCAATCGCATTCACGAAGAACTGCTGAAGCGCGGCATCGCAATCCGCCCGCTGGCTGCTTTCGGACTGCCGACTTGCTTCCGTGTAACAACCGGCCGCCCAGCCGAGAACCATTTGCTGGTCAAGCATTTAAAAACAATCCTTTAACCCGATAAACGGATAAACGGAACTGTGGCCTAAAAATCACATCTATTCAGTAGAACTTACTGCTGAATCGGTGATGTATTGCAGGACACTTCTGTGGAAGAGCAAGTATCACAACCGGCGCCCAAGGTGCCTGGAAGACGCGTAAGGATATCGCCCCTTCTATTGATGTGGGTGACAGCTTCAGCGTTCATCGTGGTCGCTGCATACGTGCAGAGTGCCGGTTTGTGGCGCCTTGCTGCATTTACACAATTAATAACCGGCTACGACATTTTTAGCCAGAAGCGCTTCGACATCCCTCGCCTGCCGCCCAGTAAGAACATCGACGTGGTCGCCCAGAAAGGCGGAAAACTGTCGGCAATCGCGGTTGAAGGCAAATACGCGTACATTGGCGCCGGTGAAACAATGCTGGTAGTAAACATCCAAGACCCGCAGCATGTGGAAACTGTGGGCTCACTCCTTCTCTTAGGTCAAATCAGCAATATCAAAGTAGAACGCAATTTCGCATACGTCTGCAATGGGCGGGGCGGATTGCGAATAATCGACGTAAGCAAGCCGGACTCACCGCGCGAAGTTGCCGCCTACGGACACATGGCTGCGCCAAAGAATGTCGCTATCGGTGCAGAGTGCGCATACATCGCCTCTGGAATGAACGGGCTGGAAATCATTGATGTGAAGAACCCGACCTCTCCATCGACTGTTAGTTTCAAGGACACGCCTGAAAAGAGTTCGGAAACCCTGGATGCATTGAATGTTTGCATCGATGCTAACCGCTTGTGCGTGATCGATGAAGATCAAGGATTGCGATTGTTTGATATCAAAAACCCACGCAGCCCAGTAAAACTTGGCGAATGGAAAGCCGGTGGACGTGGGCTTAGACGTGGAGCCGCCGCTGTTGAAGGCAATACGATCGTAATAGCTGGAGATTCACCGGATGCTGGAATTTCAATTCTTAGTATCGAGGGAAAAAAGCCGCAACTGGCATCAAGCCTTGATGTTCCAGCATATTGGTATGGGACAGGCGCCACGATTCGCAATGGATTTGCATTCATCGGCACGTCTTCAGGTTTGATGATTATTGACATTCACGATAGAAAAAAACCAAAGACATTATCCACAAGCACAGTTATTACGGGCATTGTGGACCTTGATGTAGAAGGCACAAAGCTGTATGCAACGACGAATGCCGGTGACCTCGCAATCGTAGACATAAGCGATCCATTTACACCACTTTTGGTGTCACGCCACCATCTTGGCGGCGATGCGCAAATGCTGGCGCTTATGGACGAAACACTATATGCGACATCCAATCCATCTGAAGTTCAGTCTTTCCATTCAAAACCAGAAGATAAGACGTCACCCGCTGTTCAAACGTTGAACTTCAAAGGGGTGCGCGCAATGTGCCAATCTGACTCCGACATTGTCGTTGCTGATGAGCGGTTTCCTTCCAAAGGCTCACGCATTACAGTGACTACCCTCCTGGAGAAGCAGCCAGATGGCACCTTCAAAGAGAAATGGTCGCAAAAGGTAGATAAGTCAAATCGTGAATTAGCTTGCAATAAAAACTATGTTTTCACTGCTGCAGAAGACGGTGTACATATCTTCAAAAAATCCGGCGCGCAGCGCTTCTTCCATCCGATCAAGACAGGCGCGGATATTCTGAGTGCTCATGACGACTTCCTCTACGTTGTGACGGATACAGGACCGAAAGAGACGCTGCTCCTTGTCTTCGACACCAAAGATCCCCAACACCTCAAAAAAATTGCACAGACAGAAATTGATCAAAAAGCATTTGCGCTCGACACTGATACACGACACCTGTATGTTCTGGAAGGCAGCATCTGGGGCGACAGAGAACTTAGCATCCTTGACAGAACCACATCAGGTAGATTGAAGCGTGTAAGCTCGATCAAAATCAAACAGGCCGATAGATTGAAAATAGAAGGCAACCGAGCCTACGTTCAAGGATTTATGCAGGTCAACTCAGTCGACATCAGCAACCCGAAAAATCCAAAACTAGTAGGCACCGTTGATCTCAGCGCGATACCACTTTCCGCTTCCGATATCGAGGCGAAAAACGGAATCATATACATTGCCGCTGAAGAAGGCGGAGTGTACATCCTTAAGGACAAATCAGTTAACTGAGCTTACAGGGCGGGGAGACTTGCGCAACAGCCAGCAAAGATGTTATATTCAAACATGCAAACTTTTGCATATTTGAGCTTCGCAACAATGCGTTTTCGAAATCTCGGGTTGTTTGGATTCTCGGCGGACTTCAATTTGCAGGACCGTTTCAGGCAGAGCCTCACGAGTTTGAGTCAGCGGTAAAAAGGGTTCGCAATATTTGGCTTCCTAAAAGGGTAGGCGTTTAGAGGTAGTAAAGGAGCTTTACATGCAAAAACTCATCACGGGTCTGCATCACTTTCAATCTAGAGTTTTTGAGAGTCATCAGGAGCTCTTCGAAAGATTGGCGCAAGGACAGAGTCCGGACGCTCTATTCATTACGTGTTCCGATTCAAGGATAAATCCCAATCTCATCACTCAGACACAGCCTGGTGACCTTTTTATTCTCAGAAATGCCGGCAATATAATTCCGCCTTTTGGTGCAGCAAACGGTGGGGAAGGCGCTACTATTGAATTCGCTATTGCGGGTCTGGGCGTCAAGGACATTATCGTATGCGGACATTCGCTGTGCGGAGCGGTAAAAGGGCTACTCAATCTTGAATCAATCAAAAAACTTCCGAGTGTAGTTTCGTGGTTGTCGCACGCAGAAGCCACTCGACGCATTGTCGAAGAAAATTACATTGACGCCGGTTTGAACGCTGAAGAGCTTCTCAATGTCGCCATTCAGGAAAACGTTCTGGTTCAATTAGAGAATTTGAAAACGCACCCAGCAGTGGCTGTGAAATTGTCTCGAGGCGAGATCAACCTGCACGGATGGACATACAAAATCGAGACAGGACAAGTTTTTAGTTATGACAGCAAATCTGGTCAGTTTGCTGAAATATTGGAGGCTTCTGATGTCACAGCAATCTCAAAACCAAGACTTTCCCTCAACAGCGTCATCTAGCAGCAAGTGGGAATCATTTTGGTTTGATGCCTTTGCCATACAAGGATCAATTACTCCGCACGTGTTGCCGAACGTGCTCACTGTCGGAGTGGTGGCTTCGCTCATCTGTGCGGTAGCGGCACTGACGCAAAAATACCTAGGCGTCCGACTTTCACTTGAATTGACTCCTTACGAGTTCATTGGAACCGCACTGGGATTGCTGTTGGTATTAAGAACAAATGCTGGATATGACCGCTGGTGGGAAGCAAGAAAGCTTTGGGGCGGCATAGTCAACCAGTCTCGCAACATCACGATTTCTGCGCTAGCTTACGGACCACAAGACCAAACGTGGCGCGAGAAATTTGTGCGCTTAGCCGCTTCGTTTCCGCATTCGGCGAGACTAGTCTTGCGGGGACAAAATTCTTCCAAAGAGTTAAATGCGCTTCTAGGTCCGCAGACGGCTTCACAAATTTTGGATACGCGCCATCCGCCGAGCACAATCTCCTTGAATCTAGGATTGCTTCTGAAAGAAGCGCTAGAAAAAGGAGACATTGACAGCTTCGCCTACATGCAAGTCGATCGAGAACGTGCGCAGCTGATAGATCATATCGGCGCCTGCGAGCGAATATTGAAGACGCCATTAGCTCAGGCGTACTCCATAAAGATTCGCAGATTTATTGCATTGTTTGTACTTACCTTGCCATTCGCGCTTCTGCACTCTCTGGACAATTTTTTTCTCGTCCCTTTAGTGACGATGCTCGTCGCCTACCCTCTTTTCTCACTTGATCAACTCGGGGTAGAACTGCAGAACCCGTTCAACGTCCACAATCTCAGCCATCTGCCGTTGGACGAGATATCTATGACCATTGAAAAGAACCTCTTGAGCTTGCTCGCAGAGCGAGAAAACTCAGCTGAAGTCATCCCAGTTGTGCAATAAACCTACTTTTTCAGTGGTGGCATCAGCGGTGCATCAACTATATGGATAATCCCATTGCTGCATTTGATGTCTGCGTCTTTCACTTTTGAATCGTTCAAAAAGAGAAACGCTTGCTCCTTCTCACCCGCAGTCATGCGAACGTTGATAAGACGACCTTCGAGCGATTGCACTTGTTGTCCTTGCATCTTATACAAATGATCGGTATCCAAGGCTTGTCCTTTAATGACGCCGTACCTCATCACTTCGTCGAGTTTCTTCTTATTTCCGAAAAGCGTATCCTGGTCAGCCTGATTGATTTTCTTCCAGGCTTTATCATCTGCAGCAAACACCGTGTAAGGTCCTTTGCCTTTCAATTCGTTGTCCAATTCGTATGTCTGTTCAAGACCCTGGAGCATTTTGTGGAAAGAACCCTTGCTGCGCAAAGTATTGATGATGTCTTGCTTTGCCGCGGTAGACATCGGTCCTGATGTCGTCAAATCCTTCGAATAAGCAGCGCACACGGACAATGCACCGAGCACTGCACAACCACCAAGGGCAACCAGCTTTTTGACGTTCATGCTTCACTCCTGTTACTCAAACCTACCTGAGGGAGGAGTGGAAAACTCCGCTTTTGTTCCATCATTGTAGAAGTCTGTGCCAAATTTATACTTCTATCGTCACGCGGTAAAACCCTGATAGTAAGCCCGGCTCAGAGAACATTAAACGAGACTCACTATGTCAAGAAGAATACGAAAGGCTCTCTTAAAGGTGGCTAATTTTATCGAATACACGCCTATACTGAGCGCATCAAATCACACACGGAGCTTTGTACATCGAAATGACAACAGCAACAAAACAACTTATCGAATCCAAGTGGAACACACAAAAGATTCAAGAAGAAACCGCTCGTCTTCTGGCATCGCAATGGATGGCCGCATATGGCGTCATCTGCGAGCACGGCGAAGAAGCAATCAAAAAGTTTGAAAACGTCAAGCGTCAAGAAAAAGTAGCCTACTTCAAGGCTCTCAAAGTAACCACCCCGATGGAACTCGTCAAAGCAATGGCTGAATTCGAAGCCAATGTTTTCGGCAGCAAGATCGAAATCTGGGGCGATGACAAACAAGCTCACCTCAGCTACAAGACCTGCGGAATGTGGGAAGCACTCAAGAAGTACGGCCACATGAGCAAAGAACAAGAAGAAAAGATGGGCGCTCAATTTGAGAACTGCACATCGATGTTCGCAAAAGAATTCGGCTTCAAGGGCGAAACCAAATTCGAAGGCGAAAACTGCGTAACCTTGACCTTCATCAAAGAGTAATCGCAGCACTTCTTCAAAGTATTCAAAGTATTTGGAAGAACAAAAACCCCGGGTTCGCCCGGGGTTTTTGGCTTTTTAGCTAATTTGAAATCCTGCAGTGTTTGACGTTTCAAAATACGACTAAAGGAAAAAAGAGGGCGCATGCAATGCGCCCCCACGATAAAAAGAGGGCGATGCATGGCATCGCCCCTACAAGTTACGATTCGATCTTCGCTGGTTTTGCCCCGATGCGAACTGATTGATCGAGATCGAAACGATCGAGATTCATTACCTTCGTCCAGGCGGCAACGAAATCATTCACGAATTTCTTCTGAGCATCATTGCTTGCGTAGACTTCCGAAATAGCTCTTAGCTGCGAGTTCGATCCAAAGATGAGGTCGACAGCAGTTCCTGTCCATTTGACCTTTCCGGTAGCACGGTCACAACCTTCGTACAGGTTTTCGTCCTTAGCAGACTTCTTCCAAGTGCAGTCCATAGCGAGCAAATTGACAAAGAAATCATTGGTCAATTTTTCAGGTCTGTTTGTGAAAACACCATTCTGAGAGTGATCAGCATTGGTGTTCAACACGCGCATTCCACCGACAAGAACTGCCATTTCGGGAGCAGATAGAGTCAGCTTTTGCGAGCGATCAACCAGCAATTGCTCAAGAGGTCTGTCCGGATTTTTTCCGCGGAAATTGCGGAAGCCATCTGTTGTCGGCTCGAGGACAGCGAATGATTCGACATCGGTTTGTTCTAACAAAGCATCCATGCGTCCTGGAGTAAACGGCACGGTCACACTGTGTCCAGCGTTTTTCGCAGCCGCTTCAACTCCTGCGCATCCGCCCAACACAATCAAGTCCGCCAAAGAGACTTTCTTCCCATCAGATTGCGCATTGTTGAAGTCCTTTTGGATTTTCTCCAGTGTTTGCAATGTTTTCGCCAACTCGGCCGGGTTGTTTACTTCCCAATCCTTTTGAGGAGCCAGACGAATACGGGCACCATTAGCGCCACCACGTTTGTCGGATCCACGGAAGGTAGATGCCGATTCCCATGCTGTTGTAACCAACTGAGGAACAGTCAGCCCGGAAGCGAGAAGTTTTGCTTTGAGATCCGCAATGTCGGCATCAGCGATCAACTTATGATCGACTTTTGGAATTGGATCTTGGAACAGTTGCGGAGGTGCAACATCGTTGCCGAGACATCTTGTAACAGGTCCCATATCTCTGTGCGTGAGCTTGTACCAAGCTTTTGCAAATGCGAGCCGGAACGCTTCGGGATCTTCATGGAATTTCTTCGAGATAGCTGCATAAGCCGGGTCCATCTTCAGCGCGATGTCGGTTGTGAACATCATCGGCGGATGTTTCTTCGAAGCATCATGCGCATCTGGCACAATTGCTTTGCCGTCTTCGGGCGTCCACTGATTGGCTCCGCCTGGTCCTTTGGTCAATTTCCACTCTTTGCCTAGCAGATGGTTGAAGTATCCATTGCCAAACTTGGTCGGAGTAGAAGTCCAGGCGCCTTCCAAACCACTAGTGATGGTCGCATCACCACAGCCTTTTCCGAAGGAGCACTTCCATCCAAGCCCTTGCTCTTCCATTGGCGCTCCTTCCGGTTCGCGACCAACGTACTTGCTTGCATCGGCTGCACCGTGCGCTTTTCCAAGCGTGTGACCACCAGCGATAAGCGCTACAGTTTCCTCATCATTCATCGCCATGCGACCGAAGGTTTCCCTTATGTCTTTCGCCGCGGCAAGCGGATCCGGCTTGCCGTTAGGACCTTCCGGATTGACGTAGATCAAGCCCATTTGCACAGCAGCAAGCGGGTTTTCCAATTGTCTGTTGCCCGTGTAGCGCTTGTCGCCCAACCATGTGCTTTCTGGTCCCCAATAAATATCCTCTTGCGGTTCCCACACGTCATCGCGTCCGCCGGCAAATCCAATCAGCTTAAGACCTGAAGACTCGAGAGCGCAGTTACCAGCCAGGATCATCAAGTCGGCCCAAGAAATCTTCTCGCCGTATTTCTGCTTAATCGGCCAAAGAAGACGGCGCGCCTTGTCGAGGTTAGCGTTATCGGGCCAGCTGTTGAGCGGAGCAAAACGCTGTGTACCATAGCCAGCACCACCTCGACCGTCAGCAACACGATATGTACCTGCGCTGTGCCATGCCATGCGGATAAAGAAAGGACCGTAGCTACCGAAGTCAGCCGGCCACCAATCTTGCGACGTGGTCATCAACGTATTTATGTCTTTCTTGACGGCTTCGACATCGAGCTTTTTGAACTCTTCTGCGTAGTTGAATTTGGCACCCATCGGGTTGCCGGCAGGAGAATTCTGATGAAGTATCTTCAGATTCAATGAATTCGGCCACCAGTCGCCATTACCGTAAGCGCCTTCTGCAGTCGGTCTGAGCAATGGATTCCGAGCACCCATTACTGGGCATTTGCTAGCATCCGAGGTTTCCGAGGCTCTTGCAAACTGTGCAAATGAGGTGGTCGCCACGCAGAGCATGGAGAAAGTTGCCGCTACGCGGGCGAATTTAAGTTTCCGGATCATGACGTCTCCTGAAGATGCGACCAAAAGCGGCCGCGCCAATCCATTTTAGAACGAGTCTAATCTTCGACTTAGTTTAAAAGATGTACCGCGGGAAAGTCAACGGATTGTCCGCGCGAAAACAATTAAAAGTGCAATTCAGGACAGGGACGTCTCTAGCACCACAAAACCGAATCGATGACAACTTGGTTCGGTATACCGGCGCGTGCACAACGAATGGCGGGCGGCGGTTAAGGCGCCCAGGCAATCAAGCAGCGTTGGCATGAAGCCCTTCGCCAATCTCGCCCATCGAACGGAACATCTTCTTGGCTGCATCCAAAATCTCGGCAGTCTCTGATTCATTTAAATGATTGGCGTTCATAGAGTCTTTGAACTCGCCCCAGAGCTGCATGAACTTACCTTCGTAAGGGTCGAAGTAAAGAGTGCCGTCATGCCCCTCGAGGTTGTAAGACTTCTTTAGGTTGGGGCAAATCATGCGCGCTCCGTGTTTGCTGCCCAGCAAGACATAGTGATAGCCCAACAATGCAATCGGGTGCTTCTTGCTTGTTTCTTTAATGGACTCAATTATCTTGGCAGTAGCTGGAAGCGGCTTGCAATCAGCGCTTTTACGACCAAGGGCAGTGAGATCTTTGTCGAGAAACCCTTCTTGAAACTGCCAGTCACCGAGAACTTTCTTCACACGTTCGTCAGAGGCAGCAAGTTTTAGCTCATCCTCAAGCGCTTTATGCAGAACGAAAAGCTGACCTACATAATCACAGAAGGTCTCGTACGGCAATTGACCGGAGAAAAGCAATCGCTGGAAATCATGACCTTCGGCGGAATCGTGATCTGCACGAGTCGTCGATTTGAGATTTTCCATCAATGTTTGTTCAGTCACAGAACTTTCTCCTTCAAGTCAAACAATAAGAACAACAATCAACGCAGCACCACATATAGTGCCAAGCAGAAAAAATATTAACGCAACGCTTTACCTGCGGCCCTTACGAGGCGGTTACGCCCTTGCGCTTTCGCGCTTTGCAAGGCTTGTTCCGCGTCTGAAATCAGCACTTTCAAATCCATTCCGTCTCCGAGCGACGCCACACCACTTGACGCTGTTACGAAAAATGGTTCTCCACCACCGACGTGTTCGACGGCCGCGAGTTCCCGCAAGAATGTTTGACCAAGCTCTGCAACTTCCGGCACTGAAAGGTTTTCCACCATCACACCAAAAGAGTCACCACCAATGCGCCCGATCAATTCCGAGTGCCGGAAAGTTTTCTTCAAAAGATTGGAAACAGTGAGAATGACCTTGTCACCCGCAGGGAATCCATACCGCTCATTGACATAACGCAATCCGTCAATATCAATCAACATCAACACCAACGAAAAACGGCGCTGAAACGGCTCTACAAGCGCGCCGGCGCGTTCAATGAAAGCACTGTGCGTCAAGCATTGGGTGAGACCTTCGCGTTTTAACATCTTCTGGAAGACGCGATAACGCTCCAATCTGCCGGCAACGGTTGCAACCAAAAGCGGCGGTGCTATCGGTTTGATCAAGTGATCATCGCCACCGGACCGCGCGCTCTCAATATGTGCCTCGAGCTGGTTTTGCGTTGTTAAAAATAAAATTGGCAGCGCCACGAAGCGCTCCATTTGCCGGACGTACTTCGCAATTTCGAAGCCAGTCATGTCTCCCATCATTACGTCCAGCAGCAGCAAATCTGGGCAAAAGGCGAGAAGCGCTTCTTCAAACGCTTTGGGATCGTTCAAAGTAAGAACGTTATATCCGGCAAACTCTAGCGTAGCTCGAATGAATTCGGCTTGATCCGGATCGTCCTCAACGGAAAGAATTCGGAAGCGCTCGGGCTTGTCTCTGTCGAGCAAATAGCGCAGCTTGTCTACGATTGATTGAAAGTCCAATGGGTGCTCGAAGAAGGCATCCACGCCGGCTCTGATAGCGCCGACTTTGTCGAGAAAGCCCTGCTCGCGCGAAAGCATGACCACAGGCGGCTTATTGCCACCGGGTAGATTTCGCAAATTAGCAACCAACTCATAACCGTTGCCGTCGGACAAGGGAATGTCGACAATCATTCCGTCTGGGAAAGTCATTTTGAGGGCATCAAGCGCTTCTGCCGAAGTGGTAAAGACACGGAATTCGAAATCATTACCGGCAAGCAGCGGCTCTAACGCGTCAGTGTGCTCAGGATCGGAAGAGACCACAAAGATGCGCAGACGACCAGCGTCTTTGGCAGGGGAAGTCACAGTAATCTGCGGTGCAACTGCGGGCAAAGGACCCGTATCGTCTTGCGGTCTTGCGTCAGGACGCCCGACTTCAATCGCGCCTCGCATACTTTCGACGGCTTCTTTGAGCTTGTCGATCGAATCAGGTGATGCCGATCCTCCCTGTCTTACAAGGGCAAAAACAATGGTCTCGCCGAATTGCGCGTACATGCACAAGTCATCGAGTTCGTAGATGCCACCGCCACCAGCCAATTGGTGGAAGTGACCAGCCAATTGCTTGATGATGCCAGCGTCCGCAGGACGGTAAGTCAGAGTAGCGAGCAGACCTTCCATCTCGGTCAAGCGGTCGCGAGTTTTCGCGATGAATTCCGCTTTCTTTTGGGTCATCCTGGGAAGCCAGCTTTCCATCAAAAAACTCTCGAGAGGGGTGTGAGGACCGGATTACTTTGTGCCAGCCAATTCCAGCACTTTTTGGATTTGATTGCTCAATTGCTCTAGCCGGAAAGGCTTGGGAAGAAACTCAGTAGCGCCCGCTTTCATACAGGCTTCCTTCTCGGTGGGATCGCGCCTGCCGGTCAACATTAGAACCGGTGTTTTGCCTCCTTGCTCTCTGTAGGCTCGGCAAACTTCGATACCGGCCATTCCCGGCAGCTGCCAGTCGAGAATGATGACATCGAACGACTTCTCGCACATGCGTGCCAGACCATCTTCGCCGGTCAGTGCGGCCTCTGCGTCATGCGAATTGAAAACCAGCCATTCGACCATGGTCGAGGAAAGGTCTTCGTCGTCTTCGACTACCAAAATGGAAGCCACAGAAGGGGCACCTCAAATGCTGCAAGGGGGGTGAACATTCAATACCACGCCAAATACAAAGCAAACCATATATGGCAACTGAAGGTCCTTAATGACTCAACTACTTGATAAACGCGTCAATGCCGCTCTCGTCGTCGCCCAACAACAACTCCATCTCGCTTTTGCACTTTTTGAATCCCTTGGGCAGCTCGAAGGCGCTTTTCGGGATTTTGGTCTTTTTGATCGACTTCGTATCCATGTCGATTCGAGGCTCACGGTCATCGAATTTAGAAACCATACGCAACGGCATACCAATGCTCTGCGGGATGCCAATGGTACTTGAGACAAACTCTTGCAGGGGCGCACTTAGAGGCAGCTCTTTCGTAACCCACAATTCCATTATTTTGTGTCGATTTTTGGTTTGCCACGTGTACTTCTTCGTAGAGTAGCCGGCAATTTTCTCGCCCGCAAACGGTCCCTTCATTTCTTTCTTACCGGGCGCATAACGCTTCATCCAGTCGTTATGCGGCATGAGCACATACTTGCGAGTGCTTTCATTGAAAAAACAAGCGTCGAACTTCGGCGCCGTCAGAATCGCCGACATCAACTTGCTGGTAAGAACCATGCTGTTTTCAGTCATGCGAATGACCGTCCGCCCGCGCTCTTCACTCTTCTGTTCGATTATCCAACCGGTATCAGAAGGCGCAGCCGAAGCGGATTGCACAGCCAGGGAGATGAGAATTCCCAGTAAAGCAGGCACGCAATTTTGTGCCGAAATCACGCGTCGTTGTGAACTTGGTACAACATCTTTTGCAGTCATTTGAGAAACTTTCGCCGGTCAAAAAATGGTTGGTAAGCAACGATTACGGTTGTATCATCGCACAAAACAGACCGTGCGGTTTGGATACCCCTTTAGTGAGGTATGTCTTGACTGGGGGGAGCTGCCAAGCTTCAGCTTAGCTCTGCAACAATGTCCGAAAAATCAGACAAAAAAGCAAAGAAAGAACCCGCGAAACTGAAGGCCGACCAGATTCCTCCCGGAGCTGAATCAGCCTTTCTGTCGGCCACCCCAGAAATCAAAGAAAAGGTCGCGCTTGGTTCGACTGATAAAAAGGAGAGCAGCGCTTGCGACTCAGATGGCGCTGCCAACGCCGATAACGACGGCGAAGAAACTCTCGTCAGACATAGAATGGACGCACTCGTAGGCACGGTGCTGGCTAACCGCTACGAACTGAAATCCTACATTGGACAAGGCGGTATGAGTGTCGTCTACAAAGGCGTGGACAAGCAGCTTGGCAAGATAGTTGCTGTCAAACTTTTGCTACCGCATTTGGTGAATGACCCAGTCACTTACGCACGCTTCCAGCAAGAAGCTCGAGCCGCCAGCAGCCTCTCGCACACAAACATTGTTTCGATTTACGATTTCGGCGCCGGCGACAATAACGAGCCCTTCATCGTGATGGACTACTTAGACGGTACTCCGCTAAACGAAGCAATCAAGATGCTGCGCGGCTTGGCACTTGAACGTTCAGTGGCGATTTTCGTGCAGATTGCAGATGCACTACAGTGCGCACACTCGAATAATGTTTTGCACAGGGATCTAAAACCCAGCAATGTGCTGCTTATTCACCAGGATCCGGCGCTGGATATAGTAAAACTTGTGGACTTCGGCATTGCAAAGTTGATACCACAGGACGGCGGCGAATCGCTACATTTAACTAAGACAGGAGAGGTTTTCGGCAGTCCGTTCTACATGAGTCCTGAGCAGTGTCGCGGCGAAAAAGTCGATGCACGCTCGGATGTGTATTCGATGGGATGTTTGATGTACGAAGTTATTGCCGGCAAGCCTCCTATCGTCGGCGCAAACTTAATGGAGACTTTGTACAGACAGTTGAGCGAGGTTCCTGCTTCATTTTCGGTTTCTTGCCCTGAGTCTAAGGTACCGGAAAGACTGGAAGCAATCGTCTTCAAAGCATTCGCAAAAGACCCTGCCATGCGCCACCAAAGCATGGAAGAGTTAGCCAAAGATCTACACGAGTTTCTCGATCAAATGGATGCCGGCTGGATCACGAATGCAAAGTTGAAACTCGAATTGCTGAGATTGAAAGTTGCGCCATTCGTCGGTCGTGAGAAAAAACTGTTATTGGTGGCACTGGCAGCGGTGGTTGTTTGTGCAGTCGTCGCCGTGCAGTATTTAAGTATCTATTTCAAAGACGTCAGCGAACCCCCACCGGGAGCGGCGTCGGCTTGGTCTGTCATTAAAAAGCCACCGGAAGAAAAGTCAAATTTCGCTTCGAACTTAGGACTTCTTCAAGTTGCCTTGAAGAAGTACCGCCCCGAAGGTGTCACATCTCCACACTATATAAACGGGCAACAGATGCTTGCCCAGTTCTACGAAGAAAACGGTCACTATCGAGAAGCTCTCGACTATCGAAAGAAGGCGTACTTTTCTTTGAAAGAGTTTGACGGTGAGGCAACCGACGATACGCTCGAAGCTCAATGGAATTTTGCTAAAACTCTCGGCAAAACCGGCAACTGGGCGGATTCCATCGCAGTGTATAGTGACCTTTATCACAAACTAGAATCGGACCCGGACGTAAAAGATCCCAACAAAATGCACAAGTCCGAGGGTAACCGTCATTCAATGTTCAATGACGTTGGTGAAGACTTAGCAAATGCTCTTTATGCCAGTGGTCGTTATGGTGAAGCGGCAATCAAGTACGAGATTTTACTTTCCGAGTTCAAGAAATATAGTGAAACTAGCAATCCAAAAGAAAAGCGGCGAGCGCGAATTTTGTGCAGGCTTGGCGACTGCTATCGCATGAGCAGCCAGTTTGCCAATGCAGAGAAAGCGTATGAAAGCGCCCTCAAAATTTGGAGCAAAGACAACAAAGATACTTCGCAGCTAATTGCTACGACACGACTGCTTGCCTTTGTGCACTTTCAAGAAGGGCATTACAAGCGGGCTCGCTATCTCTACGAATCAGCATTGCCAAAAATGGAATCGGAATTGGGAGAGTCCGATCCTGACGTGATCGCAGCCTTGCGCGAGTACTCCCAACTGATGTGGAAGAAGGGGAATTATGTCAAATCAGTGCTCACCGATTTGCGCGTGAAAGAGCTGCAGTCCCGCCGTCACCGAACCTCTTAGAAGCCGTCACACTTCGTAGGGTCGGCGCATGCGCCGTCCTTGCCAGGAAGCCGCATGCGGCTCCCGTACTTTGCGTTAGAGATTTCCTCTTTCGGCCTGGTCGCGTTCGATAGATTCGAATAGCGCTTTGAAGTTGCCCTTGCCAAAACCTTTTGCACCCTTTCTTTGAATTACCTCAAAGAACAGTGTCGGTCTGTCTTGCACAGGTTTAGTGAATATCTGCAAGAGATAACCTTCTGATTCTCTATCCACCAGAATGTGCAGCTTGGCCAATTCCTCAATGTCTTCGTCAATTTGTCCGACGCGCTCAGGCAGTGCATCGTAGTAGGTGCGTGGAACCTTTAAAAACTCGATGCCGCGCTTCTGTAACTCCGCAACCGTCTTGATGATGTCGCGAGTGACAATCGCAATATGCTGCACGCCCGGTGCCGTGTAATAGTCCAAATACTCTTGAATTTGTGAGCGTCTGACACCTTCCGATGGCTCGTTGATCGGCATCTTGACCGAGCCGGATTTGTTAGCCATCACTTTGGAGACGAGCGCGGAATACTGAGTGCTGATATCACCCTTATCAAAATACTGATAGACATAGAAGCCGAAAACCTTTTTGTAGAAATCGACCCAATGCTCCATGCGACCGACTTCTACGTTGCCGACAACGTGATCGACGGCAGCCAGTCCGACTTTGTTATCGTTTTGATTATCAATATACTTTCTGTCGACGGTCTTAAATCCGGGTGCAAAACCTTTGTAGTCTTTGCGTTCGACGAAGGTGTGGAGAGTTTCTCCATAGGTGTACACAGATGCAGATACGTACCTACCGTTTTCATCTTCAACAACTTCAGGAGCCTTTACGCTCTTGGCACCGCGGGCGATGGCAATCTCATAAGCCTTCTGGCAGTCACGAACTCTTAGACCGATGGTTTTGACGCCATCTCCATGAACATGGACGTGTTCTGCGACTTCGTGGTCTTTGTTCAGAGAGCCGGTTAATACCAAATAAACATGGTCTTGCTTCAAGGCATAAGAAACTTGATCGCGCCTGCCTGTTTCTAATCCGCTATAACCGACCAGATCGAAACCAAACCCACGTTCGTAGTAGTAAGCCGCTTGCAGCGCGTTGCCTACGTAAAACTCGATGAAATCAAACCCGTCGATAGCGATTTCTTCCACGGACGGCGATTCCAACAAATCCTTTTCTTTAAGCATTACCAACACCTCAAAGCAGATTGCCACCCACTGTGGCACTGTGGATACCAAGGCGCTTATTTGCCCAAAAGCTCCTTCGCCCCCGGTGTTGCCGGGTCGAGTTCGAGGACTTCTTTGATTACCCGCCGACCCTCAGCTACTTTCTGGGGTTCACCGGTTTTCACAAGCGCCTCACACAATATAACCGTTTCTGCCAAAAGTTGGTGTCCTTCTTTAGTATGAGTGTCCTGTGCAATTAGACAGCGAGCCAGCCCTAGCTTTGCATCCGGAAAATCGGTGAAGGTCTTTAAAAGTTTCCGATATATCAATTCGGCTTCTTTGAACTTTTTGAGTTTGACGTAAGCCTGAGCCAGCTTGAATTGGCGGATAGAACTGTACTCCGAGTTGTCGAGTGACTCGCGGTAAAACTTGACTGCCTCTTCGCCCTTGCCGAGGTGTTCTAGCACTTGGCCTTTCATAAACTTGATTGTGGAAACCTTTGGATATCGTTTTTCCAAATCTTCAAGCTGAGACATGGCGCCCTTTTCGTCGCCCTTCAATGCTTTTCGCCAGGCTTCCAAACACTCTTTGGATATTATCGTTTCCGCCGCCATATCGACTTCGATTTTGACGTTGGCAGCGCTTGCTTCAGACGTGACAGCCTCAGGCGAATACTCACCATTGACCTTCTTCACCGATGTCGAAGAAGAATCGGATACCTTGCCCTGAGTCGGGGAGCCGTCAGACGTCTTGATCGACACCTGCGCCAATTTGCTGGGATCTGTCTTTACGCTTGACGTGCAGCTACAAAGCAGTAGAGCGGTTTGAGCTACCACCAAATATGTCATTGAAGATTTCATAGAAAAAGCCTAGGGAAGCAATGGCGCGTGCCCGACGCCGGGCATTACCTTTGGCTCCTTTATTTTAGAGGCATGGAGGTTGCGTCTCAAGCTTGCCTCAGGCAATGGTGGCGGAACGACTTCCATTTCGTCTTCCAAACCTTTTGCTTTCTCAAGTGTTTGCATGTCTTTTGCTTTGCCGAGCAACAAGCGAATTCGCGAATTCACCTTGGCGATGTGCTGATCAGGCACTGCATTTTGATAAAGCAGGTCCACCAGTGTGCGGGCGGCATGATAATACTCTTTGCGCTGCTCCAGAAGCTCAGAAAGTGCCACACGCAAAAGCAAGTCGCGAGGCTTCTCTTCTTTCAATTTATTCAGGCGCTCAATTGCGGCTTCGACAGTCGCTGAATCCGGATTGGAATAAGCCATCTGGTGATAGGCGACATAGCAGGCAGGGTTGAGCTCAGTGGTCTGTGCATACTCTTTGACTGCTTCCTTGTTCGAACCGGCACGCTTGTACAGCTCAGCCAGAGCAAGGTGAGTTTTAAAATCCTTGGGAGCCGCAGCCAGATTGTCCTTGGCGACTTTGAACTCGGCCTCTGAGGGCGGCGCTTTGCTTATATCAGCCGCAATCGAAGGCACTACGGACAAGCTGCCGGCGAAAAGCAAAAGCGCAGCCAGAGCGCTTCCGCCTAGGGCTGTTTTAGCTTTGCTCTTGCAAGCGTTGCTTTCGTGTTTAAACATGCGCAATGCCAACCGGATTCCGTTATTCGGGCTTTTGCCCGAGAGGGGCTACGCCCAGTCGGGTTATAGTCGCCTGCACCAGGCTAGTTTGTCAACAGTTATTACTAATATCTAGAATCTACCTTTGCGAATGACCAGCTTAAAGTGCCCTTCTGCCGCCTCAGATTTGCCTTCCAGCGTGTGCCCGTCTTGCACAACACTCTCTGAAACACTTTCGACAGGTTCACCCCCATCGAGCAAAACCGTCACCAGGTCACCTTCTTGAATCTTGTCAAGAAACAGCCTTGTTTTGACAAAATTCATGGGACAAGCGACGCCTCGCAAATCCAGTTCAAAATCAGCCACCAGTAGAGAACCCCCTAAAACCTCGCCAGCGCTGCCAAATGGAACCTTACATCCTAATCTGAGCAGCACGTGTCCTAACAAAAGTCTAAAGCACTAAGGCTGCGAAAAACATTGCTCCGGGCAGCAGCCCAGCCTGTCAGGGCAATCGTCGACTGTGGTGTAGCGGCGCCATTCTTTGGAAAAACACTCCCTGGCGAGCGCATAACCTTTAAGTGTAAGAAGAACTTCAACTGCTCTCCGGTCACTTTCCAGACCCAGGCATTCAAGACAGTAAAGCTCGTCGACATTCCCGACTGTCAAATTCATAACTTTTTGGCGCAAACATAACGGCCGCTTGCACTTTGAGCAGTCGGCCGGCAACTGGTCCATAGCCGTATCGGTTTTGTGGTCGCCGTCCATTTATTGATTAATAATCACCGAGAGCAGGTACTGTAGCACGTTTCAAAGATATACCACCGGACTGGCAGTGGGCAGCCCCGGGGGAGTCTTACGCAAGGGTTTGCGTAATCTCCTCATTACTGAAGCTTAATTACTAATCTACTGTAGAAGTCCTCTTCAAAGGATTCTGCGGGCTCATGCCTCCATTCGAGCAACAAGAAAACCCTGCACAGCTGCAAGAAACACCCCCAGAGTCGCAGCTGTCCAAAGGTACTGCGGTCAGCAAAATGCTGCTCGAATCTGCAGGTGCCTACAGCTTTAAACCGCAGGCAGTCGCGCAGACCAACCCAGAAGAAAAGAGTTCTGGAGTAACTGCCAAACAAACCGCTGCGGACTTCGCCGGAAGCCTCACAGCAGGCGTGTCCGGCGTTGTTGCTTACAGCCTTCTGAATGCAACCACTCATGGCGCAGCAAAAGCGATGTCCATTCCGCTGGCAATGCTGGCTGGTGGTGCCACAAAATACACAGTGAAAACAGGCGTCGAGCATGCAATTCTCGATGAAAAAAACAGAACAGCCAAAGCCTCTGACCTGGCATGGGGTGCTGTGGACGGGCTTGCCGGCGTAGTCGGTAGTGCAGTAGACCAGCAAGTGTCAAAACGCTACCTGTCGGCACTCGGACGTCGAGCACTGGGCGAAAACATTTCCACTGAAACAGCAATGGAAGGCGCCAAAGTAATTGTCAAAAATTCAGGCATTGAAGCAATCAAACATAACGTCGTACGCGGCATGGCGGGCGGTGCTGCAGGAACTTTTGTTTGGAGCACGCCCAGACGCGCCTGGGAAAACAAAGATCAGTTTGCCACCAATACTGGTGACGCACTAACCACCACCGCATCGCAAATAGGACAGGACGTAGCATTCGGCTCGCTCTTCGGCGGAGCGTTAACAGGCACTGGCACTGCACTTTTCAGAGGCAGACAAATTGTCGGCGAGCTTGGTGCCAAAGTGCGAAGCGACGCTAATGTCATGCGCATAGATGGCAGATTTATGGGCGACTTCCACAGCAACCTTGACCAGCTGCCATACATGAAATCAGCTCTGGATGACCTTAATGCTCAGTCCTATGCAAAAGGAAGACCGACCAGCTTTGATATCACCGGCGATGCCCTTTCCGGGCACGTCAACTTTGCATTTACGAAGGGCGGACAAGTAGAATATGAAACGCTCATCGATATGCAAGCGCGCAAGATTATTTTAGGCAACCACGAACACGACGCTGCCGGAGGGCTTTTCGATGTTCCGCGCTGGGGCAAAGTCATGCGCCCCATCCTGGAGAAAAATCCAAACGTCTCAGTCATCAATTCGAATTTAGATGTGAGCGCGTATCCGGAATACAACGGGCTGACAAAACCTTATGTAATTGAAGAAATTATGGCACCGTGGGGCAAAACAAAAGTCGCAACAATCGGCTTGACGACAGACGAGGGCGCCGTCGGTGCAATTAAGTATCACGATGCAGAACAAACGGCGATCGCAGCCATCAAAGATTTGAACAGCCAGGGCATCAAGCACATCGTTCTTGATACGCACATCGGTCTTGGCGAAGATTTAAAACTCGCCAAAGCATTGATCCGCGAGAATCTCCCAGTCACCCGCATTCAGGGCGGACACAGTCACAGCATCACACCAACTCCAATTTGGGTCGGCCCGGAAAAAGGAATTATTGGAAGAACAATAGATCGCCTGGCAGGCAGACCGGTTGGTGGCAATTTCGAAATTCCAATTATGCACGCAGGCTCGGGCGGTAGATGGCTCGGCAATTTCCAATCGGCGGTCAATATAGATGGCACGGCCAACCGCTATTTCACCCGCGGCAATCTCGTCCCTATCACCGCCGAGCTTGGAGCAGATGAAGCTATCGAGCAGGCCATCAAGAATGCTCTGCCGGAGCGCAACGCTCTTACACAGGAAACCTATGGTGCGATGGCGGTCGGTAATTACAGCGCACGTGGATTGCGAGCCAAAGAAACAGCGCTCGGGAATCTTGTCTCTGATGCAATTCGCAGCGGGCTCAAACCGCAGCTCGGAGATGATCTCGTCGTCATGACACACTCCGGCGGAATCCGCGATCAAATCGTCGCAGGCAAACCGTTGACTCGACTCGACATAGCCAATTTGGTTATGAACGCAGGCAAAAGAGAAGGCGAAATCAAAGAACTGGTCAATGTTCGCCTCACAGGAGCGCAAATAAAACAAGGGTTGGAATATGGTGTTCGCGATCTGAACACACCAGAAAAACCCTCTGTTGCTCAGCGTGTCGGACAGTTGTTCTTCCCTAAAGTTGACGACGCGCCGCAAGATCTCTCCGGCAATTTTGTACAGGTGAGCGGATTGAAATATGCAATAGACCTGGCTGGAGAGCCCTGGCGAGCAGGCACACTGGGCGGCAGAATCAACAATATAAAAATTCAAGCTGCTGATGGTTCGTTTGGACCTCTTCAGCTCGATAAAACTTACAACGTCGTCACTCGCCAGCACCCTGTGCATAAATGGACAAAAGCCGGACTCTTCGGACCGGAGCGCACCCTGGAAGATGTGGCCCAAGAAATAGCTATGAAGCCTGTTCCTGTCTCGCAAGTCGATCTCATCGCCCAGCATATCGCCGGCAAGCAGATTGATCCGAAATCATTCTCTGCAGTGGAAGGCAGAATCACCAACAATACTCAAACAGTTCGCAAACTTCCTATCAAAGTAGGCGTATCGGTAGTCGCTCAACCAGCAGCCAGGGCGGTCGAAGACAATTTAGATAGAAGATAGAGAAAGTAGAGTTCGGCGCGTTTTTCACATCGCTATCAGTTAAAATGCGAGGCACTGGACTGAGCGAACGGTTTTTGATTCAACTGAAATCCAATTCTATTTTTGGAAAAATTGGCTGCGTGGCTGCGGCGCAAATTCTGCTTGCCCTGCCAACTCTTGCGCAGGACAATAGCGCGTTCCCGCCTCTTTCACCGCAGCCTCCAATTTCTCCGCAGCCCCCGGTTTATGCGCAAACTCAGGTTTTACCGCAGACCCTGCCAGGGCGATCTTCATCACCAGCCTTGCCATTCAATTTTCAGCAGTTCAACAACCTGCAACAAAATATGCAAGCGCCGCCTCCACAGCAACCACAAATGCCTGTGTTCCAGCCCTTCCAAAATGCGCCGCCGAACGAACAAGATCCATTCATTCGCGGCAAGATGCTCATTCGGCAAGCAACGGACTTAATTTCAAGCGGGCAGATGGATCCCGCGATTGGGCTTTTGCAAAAATCGATGGAGTACCGCAGAGTGGATCCCACTCCACAATTCCTGCTTGGCTTGATTTATGACCAGAAAGGCAATCCACAGTTGGCTTTGACCAACTATAGCGCCTCGGTGAAGAAAGCGACCGCTCTGGGAATGGACTCATCTCAACTGCGCATTAACCTCGGAAATACGCTGGTGAAGCTCAATTTCCTAAAGGAAGCTGAATTCGACTACAAGCGCGCCATCGAAATCGACGACAAAAACGAGATTGCACATCTCAATTACGGGCGACTGCTTCTTTTCAAGGGCGACTATTCCGGCTCCTTCAGAGAGCTCCAGAGAGCACACGAATTGATGGCGACAGACCCGAATTTGCCTTTATATGAGGCTCTGGCGCTAAAAGGAATGGGCAATATCGCTGAGTCACGCCAGCAACTGCAGGTATTTCTAGACCGCGCAAAAGGAATCAATTCGGATCCCCAAGTTATCAACATGGCCGAGAATCTATTAGCGGGCATGAAGTAACACCTCTTTCATGAGCCGCAGGAATACTATGATTCGGGCTCTTTGAGATTTGTTTTACTCAATACTGGATCTATGACTATTTCTATTTAGTTATTCTTGACGGACATTTTCCGTGGCGGCCCTTCGACTTATACGGTTTTCCAATTGTTCGATGGTAACTAAAAGAGCTGACGTCAGAGTTGAGAAAGACGAGCTGGGAGAAGTTTTCCTGCCCGCGAAGGCTTACTATGGCGCCAACACATTCAGGCTCAAAGAAATACTGCCGACAAGCGGACTGAAAGTCCATCCAAGGCTGATCGATGCCTTACTCTTGGTGAAGAAAGCCTGCGCTCAGGCAAATCTCGACTGCAAGCGGCTGGATGCTTCAGTCGCACGCGCCATCATGCAGGCGGCAGATGAAGCGTGCGGCGGACAATGGCGCGATCAATTCGTCCTGGAAATCCTTTCTTCTGGTGCAGGCACCGCCCTTAATATCAATGTCAACGAAGTGCTTGCCAATCGTGGACAGGAAATCCTCGGTGGCGCGCTGGGCAGCTACGATACGATACATCCGGTCAAACACGTCGACATGGCACAATCGCCAAACGATGTTTTTCCAACCGCTATGCGCATCGCAGTGTTGCTTGCCACAAAGGAATTCGAACCCGTCCTTCTAGATTTAGAACGCCTGCTCAGGCGCAAATCGCTAGAGTTTGAACGCGTCATCAAAATGGGACGCTCGCATTTGCAAGATGCACTGCCGATCACGCTGGGTCAGGAATTCAACGCGTTCGGTTCATCCATTGAGCGCTGCTTGAAGCGCTTGAAAGAAGCGAGCGTCAGTCTTACAGAGTTGAACATCGGCGCCACTCATGTGGGCACTGGACTCGGGGCCGACAGCCAATACATACATGCAGCAGTGGAGCGGCTTTCGCAATACACAGGAATACGCTTGCGCCAATCGGATGACTTCTTCCGCATTTCTCAGTCAATGTCCGATTTTGTCGAGTTTTCCTCAGCATTGAAAGAACTCGCAATTGAACTCACGAAGATTGGCAACGACTTGCGCCTGCTTTCCTCAGGTCCGCGCACAGGCCTGAGCGAAATCACTGCGCCGGAATTGATTGTCGAACGTTCTCTCATTCGCCCGAACACACTTCCTAATCGCCGCATTCCAACTTTGGTCGAATGCATCAACATGGCGTCCAGTCAGGTTTTCGGCAATGACATAGTAGTCGGACTGGCCGCCCAGTCAGGACAATTCGAATCAAATGTGATGACACCGCTCATCATTCACAACATTCTTCAATCGGTAGATTTGCTGCGCAGCACTATTGAACCGTTCAACAGTAAGTATTTGCGCGCGATTACAGCCAATCATTCCGCATGCAATTTGCAGATGGAAGAAGCAGGAGTTGTGCTCGCCGTCGTCAGCAAACGCCTGGGCGATAAGCCTGCCCAAGAGTTGGCCCGCGAGGCGGAACAAGCCGATCTGACTTTGAAAGAACTCGTAACTCAGCGCGGCCTCATTCCTAAAGAGGAATTGGACCGCATGCTTTCATATAAAGAATTGACCGGGATGAATGCCGCGTTTTCTTCTGCAGAAGAGCCTGACACCACCGGCGGTGCAAGCTGAGGCTGTACAGATCGCATATCTAAACGATCGCGGGGCGCATTATTGCACGACTTTTTCGTGTTGTCTGCCTTACAAAGCTGCACTGACGTTTACTTCATATGAAGAAATATGAAACTGAGGAGGGCGTTTTCTTCAGGTATTGTCAGCCGGTTTTTCGGTAATATTTGAATCTTCGCGCACCCTTTAGGAAACACTTTCGAGGTAGATCCGAGTTTATGCTGACTGGATATCGATTCGAGATGATCGTCGGCTGCATGAGGTCTGGGAAATCCAGCGAACTCATTCGCAGAATAGAACGCGCCCGCCTGGCGTATCTTCCGACTATTATTGTGCGCCCAGCTACCGATACGCGTTCGAAGCCTAATCAAATAGAGTCGCGAAATGGTCTCGCTTCCAAAGCTATTGTTGTAGAGACAGCCAAGGACATTTTGAAGTATTCGTCTCATGCAGTCGTGATCGGCATGGACGAGTGCCAATTCTTTTCCGAAGATGTGCCTGAAGTTGTTTTGGCGCTCCTACGCCAGAAAAAGAAGATTATTGCCTCAGGCTTGGACCTGGACTACAGAGGCAAACCTTTCGGTCCAATCCCTGAACTACTGGCGATTGCAGACCGCGTAGACAAGCTTTTGGCTGTCTGTCGCAAATGTGGCTCCGATTTCGCCTGCCGCACCCAGCGTATGGTCAATTCCAACGAGCAGATTTTGGTCGGCGACGCCCAGTACGAAGCCCGCTGCCTTTCATGTTTCGAGCCACCCAGTGAGTATCAGCTCAAGCTGGAGCTGGCTAACGAAATTCATTCCGAAATGCCGCCTCTGGCATCGCTGATCGATTGCGATCCGGAAAATGAAGGTGCATTCGGCGAAGTTTTGCCGTTACTGAATATAAACAGTCTTTAATCTTTTTAATTTCCAAGACCAAAAAGTTACCGCCCGTATGTCATGGGCATATCTCAGGCAGCCTTATGTACTGAGAGGAGCTTTTTATGTGTACTTGGCGTCAAGCTCTAATCGACTTTTTCACTTTTAAATGGCTGAAAACGAACTCCCAGCAAAGTGAGAAAGCTGAAAAGCCTGAGCAACTTAAAACAATCTGGAAGGATACTTTTAACCGTCTAGAGGCTTACCAACCGGCCGAGCCTTTGCACGAGCATCAACCTCAAGTGATTCAAATCGCTGAGGAAGCTCGCAGCAAGATGACAGGCGAAATGCCTGCGCCCACCCCTACTCACAAATTGCCGGCTTCCAAAACTTGCAATGATTTGCAGGTGTGGTTCGGTGAGTCCGTAGCCACCTGGGATCCATCAGTGAATGCTCACAACGTGGATAGCAGTGACCAGCAAAGCAAAATCCGCCGTGCTACTCGCTGGACGAAAGATACGACTTCCAGATAGTTCAATATCAGACAATCGATCGCCGATGTAAAGCGGCTGTGAGATTTGTTTCAATCTGCTGAAACTCAGCAGGGCTGTGCGTTGTGTTCATCACGCGGTAACTATATCTCACCCTATATGCGTTACCTAGATGGTAAGATTACTTATGGTCTGCTCTTGATGACCGGAGTTATCAGAACTCCGGGTACGGGGGTCTTTTATGGTCTTTAGGAATCCTTCCTTGTACGTCGCTATGCTAGCTCTGGTGGCAACGTCGGTTAATCTCGTGTGCGCTCAAGATGTTGAAGCGAAAGGCAAAAAGAGAAGCGGCTCTAGAAGCTACTTCGTTCCGCCGCCGCCCGCTTACACTCCTTCGCTCACTCCGGCTGTTTACGTGAATGGTCAGCCCCAAATAGCTGAAGCAAAGTCAAAGAAGAAAAAGAAAGAAGTCGAAGAGAAGAAGTATGTCTACACTCGCGAGGGCTATGAACAGCCGAAAGCGACTAAGCCCAATCCCTACGTAACCTACTGGGGAAGCTAGCGAATTGTAGAATTCCGATTTCTGACTTCTAGCAAATTGATTGAAAGCCGTCACTTTGGCGGCTTTTTTGTTGTTCAGAAATCCTCACTGGCTGAGCCCTAGGGAGCGCCGCCATCCTGGCGGCATTTTGCTTCAAAAGCCGGCTAGAAGCAGGCGCTCCGGCAGTTGCCTTCTAAACGCGTTCGAGCACCATGGCGATGCCCATGCCGCCGCCGATGCAGAGGCTGACGACTCCATATTTTGCTTTTCTGCGTTTCAATTCGAGTGCCATGCTTAGAATCAAACGCGCGCCGGTTGCGCCGAACGGGTGTCCAAGTGCAATCGCTCCACCATTCACGTTCACACGGCTGCGATCGAGTTTTAGTTCTTTCTCGCAAGCAAGATACTGTCCAGCGAAAGCCTCATTGATTTCGAAAAGATCGATATCTTCCATTTTGAGACCGGCTTTTTCCAGAGCCTTAGGAATGGCAGGAACCGGACCAATGCCCATGATCTCCGGAGGCACGCCCACGACAGCCCAGGAAAGTACCTTCACCATCGGCTCCAGTCCTTGCTTCTCGGCGATCTTCTCGCGGGTGACAATCAGAGCAGCGGCACCATCTACGATGCCACAAGCGTTTCCGGCAGTTACGGAACCACCTTTTCTAAATGCCGGCTTGAGCTTCGCCAGACCTTCAACTGTGGTCTCGGGGCGCATGTGCTCGTCTTTGTCGATGACTTTGGTTTTTCCTTTGCCGGCTGCCACTTCCATCGCGACGATCTCGTCAGCGAAAACGCCGGCATCTTGAGCCTTCTTGGCGCGCTGCTGAGATTCAACGGCAAAAGCGTCTTGCTCTTCTCTTGTGATTTTGTGCTTCTCGACCAGGTTCTCCGCTGTTTCGCCCATAGAGGCATTCGGCAGAGTGTCGCGAATGTCAAGCCCGTCGAACATCTCGGTGGCGCCCATACGACCGCCCCAACGCATCGCCCAGCTCATGTAAGGGGTCATGGAAAGCGAATCGGTTCCGCCAGCCAGAACAATCTGTGCTTGATCCGCATCGATAAGCATTTCTGCAGTAGCTACGGCCTTCACACCTGAGCCGCAAAGCAGGTTGAGAATAAGCCCCGGGCTTTCTTGCTTCATGCCGGAGCGCAAGCCGACGTGCCTGGCTAGATAAATGGCATCCTTGCTCGTTTGCAGCACGTTGCCCATAACAACCTCATCAACCTTCGCCGGGTCGATTTTGGCCCTTTCGATAGCTCCTTTGGAAGCCGCAACAGCCAGGTCGGTAGCCGTTTGAGACGCCAACCCTCCACCATACGAACCAAAAGCCGTTCTAGCACCCGACACTACTACGAGTGCGCCCTTACCGTTCTTCTCTGCCATTTCTCACGCCGCCTTATAAACCGGGTTGCCAAACCCGCAAAACCTGACCATAAGTCCGAAATACTCGCAAAAACTAAAACAAGTATCAAGACAATATCCAATAGTCATATTGTCAGGCTAGAATTTACGGGCTTTAGCGACTTTACGCATTTTTTTAGGAAGTCGCATTCTTACAACACATATGGAGGGCTGAACCTTGTCCAAGGTTGGTGTACCGAAAGAGATCAAGAACAACGAATATCGCGTTGCCCTGACTGTGGCAGGAGCCGCCGCCATGGTTGCAGCCGGACATACCGTGTATGTTGAGAAGAATGCTGGTGTCGGCAGTGGTATCAGTGACAAAGACTACGAAAAAGTAGGCGCAAAGATTTTGCCTGATGCGAAGAGCGTTTTCGGCGAATCGGACATGATCATGAAGGTAAAAGAGCCGCAAGCAAGCGAAGTGGCAATGCTGAAGAAAGGCCAATTGCTTTTCACCTACTTGCACCTGGCAGCTGAGCCAAAACTGGCTCACGACCTGGCAAAGACAGGCGCTACCTGTGTTGCTTACGAAACAGTTCAATTGGCAAACGGCTCACTGCCTTTGCTCACACCAATGAGTGAAATCGCTGGACGTTTGTCCGCACAAATCGGTGCCAACTACCTCGAGCGTCCAATGGGCGGCCGCGGTATTCTCCTGGGTGGCGTTCCTGGTGTTGAGCCGGGTCGCGTCATCATCATCGGCGGTGGCGTCGTAGGAACAAACGCAGCGAAGATCGCTCTCGGTCTCGGCGCTCGCGTTACCTTGTTCGACGTCAACCTTGAGCGCTTGCGCTACCTCGACGATATCTTCAACGGTCAAGTGCGCACCGTATTCTCGGTCGGACACTACCTCGAAGAAGCACTTCCGAGTGCAGATCTCGTCATCGGCGCAGTATTGCTCCCTGGTAAAGCCGCTCCGCGCGTCATCACCAAAGACATGATCAAGAAGATGAAAGAAGGTTCCGTCATCGTCGACGTCGCAGTCGACCAGGGCGGTTGCATCGAGACCATCCACGCAACAACGCACTCAGACCCCATCTACGTTGTGGACGGAGTTGTGCACTACGGCGTCGCCAACATCCCTGGCGCAGTACCGTGGACCTCGACCAGAGCCCTCACCAACGCCACAATGCCTTACGCATTGAAGCTCGCCAAGCTGGGCTACAAAGCCTGCCTCGACGATCCGGCACTGGCTCTCGGCGTCAACATCCACGAAGGCGAAATCGTCCATCCGGGCGTCAAAGAAGCTTGCGATTCATTGGCAACCGCCAAGTAATCACGGTTTAATCGCCATAGAAATATCGAAAAGCGTCACGCGTGAAGTGTGACGCTTTTTCTTATCCGCCAAATGAAGAACAATTTGCAAAGAAGTCCCCATCAGGGCTTTGGGCACGTTTTAATACAGAGTTGTGGCTCATAACTACGACTCTGTATACATGCAAAATCGGTATCGACAGTGAAATTCAGAATTGCATCCTGGAACGTCAACGGCTTGCGAGCAATCGCCAAAAAAGGCTTTTTCGAGTGGAAAGAAAAAGAGAAATATGACGTGGTTTGCTTGCAAGAAACCAAAATCGGCGCCGACCAATTGACTAAAGAATTGATGGAGCGCAAAGGCTACACAGCCTACTTCAGCCACGCGGAGAAGAAAGGGTACAGCGGAGTCGCAATTTACACTCGCGAGAAACCAAAGGAAGTTCTAAACGGCTTTGGAATCGCAAAGTTCGACAACGAAGGGCGCACTGTCATTGCAGACTACGGCGATTTCTTGCTGGCAAATATTTACTTCCCCAACGGGAAAGCAAGCCCTGAGCGGCTTAAGTACAAGATGGAATTTTACGAAGCTTTCCTCCAATACTCGAAGAAGTTGCAGAAAGAAGGAAAACGGCTGGTCGTCTGCGGCGACTTCAACACCGCGCACAAAGAAATCGATCTTGCACACCCGAAAGACAATCACCGCATATCCGGCTTCCTGCCTGAAGAACGTGATTGGATGGACCGCTTCGAAAAGGCCGGACACCTCGATACGTTTCGCATATACAACAAAGATGCAAACCATTACACTTGGTGGCATATGATGACAAACGCAAGAGCGCGCAATGTTGGATGGCGCATCGATTATTTCTTCATCCACAAAGCGCTGGAAAAGATGGCAGAGCACGCCACAATCGAAGCAGCGGTGCTTGGTTCGGACCATTGCCCCGTAACTTTGACACTGAAAGTTTGAGAGGAAATAAAGCCCACAGTATTGGGACTACGCTAAGATCTCATTACTGTTCCTTAGTTTGGGCAAAACAGGTAATACGAATTGAGTCAGGTAACAATGGCGAAGGCACGGTCCGTCCAGTCGGGCAAAATCTGGCAGAACAGAAGAACACGCGAAGTCCTTTGGACTCTTCTGAAATTGCAAAAAGTGGAGAGCGGCATTCTGGTCATATCCGGAACGAAGCCAAAAATCGAAGGTGAGATTGGCGTCTTTCACGGCATCTTTTTGACCGGCGGAAAAATCAACGGCTCTAACGAAACAGGATATCCTGCGATAAAACGCTTGCTGGAAGTAGAAGAAGGCAACTTCAACTACTACGACTACACCGAGCATGGTCTTGCAGATCTCGATCAGAGCCTGAAATTACGCATCACTCAGATAATCAACTTGATGCCGAATTTGCCTGTGAGCCTGGAAGCGGCGATGGGCAAAAACACCCTCAATCGTATTCGTGCAATGGACGCTACGCCTGGTGAGAAGGAAGAAGACTACAAAGTCGATCAGGCTGTAGCAGAACAGTTGCGCTCAATTGACGAAAAGACGATGAACCTGCGCGCTTTGATTTTCTGGGGAATTTTTCTTGTAATTTCCTCGGGACTTGCCGTTCTCTTTTACGCAAAGCACTAAAGACCAAGAACGTGTTTACGCGCGGCGGTTAAAGATTGGTATCTAAATGGATACCCGCATTCCAGCATGGTTCTAAACTCTTTGGTTGGCGGTTTCTTTTGATTTGCGGAAATATGAATCTGCCCATCAATAGATTCGTTGAGCATGCAATATTCAATGGCAGAAGCAACGTCATCAACGGCAACCCAAGGCTGTGTCTCACTTTTCCAATTGGCATTGTTTTTTAAGACGCCAAAAGCCGCCGAAAGAATCGCCCCAGTGCGAACGTAAGCACATCTAACTGAAGCCGCTCGCAGTGGTGCACAACGCTGCTCGAAATTTTCGTTGGAGTTATCGTGTGTGTCGTGAACCTCAATGTATGTCTTCAGATGTTTAGATTCCACAAGGCGATTAAGGATGCCTAGATTTGCCGAGCGACACGAAGATCCAAGGTCATCTACATGGATATAAGTCTCAATCGGCCGGCTCAAGATTTCAGAATAGTCCTCCACATTTGCATTCTCATTAAAACTGGCAGTTAGAACGGAATGACCTTGAGTCGAAAGATACGATGCAAGAGGTGTCCGCAGAGCGTCAGGAGTGCAGCAAACTAGTACATGCATCCGCGGTTGATGTTGATTTCTCATATACGCCGAGAGGTCATTTTTCAGAATTTCATGGCGATAACGAAACAATCTCTCGAGGTCCTTGTCCATTAGTGGACCGGCAAATCCCTCCGAAAGGAAGCCTAGCGGCAAAGAATATTGAACAGAGTCATTCATCAAAGAACGACTGTCCGAAATCCCAACAAATTTATGTTCGTGTCGCCAAAAGGCGAAAGGACCTTTCAATTGCTGGTCGGCGAAAAACTTATCGGTCTCTAGATCGGTCACGACGAACTGACATTCGACAGGGATGCCGAATTTGCGGACCGTTAAATCAATTTTGAGCCCTTTTTCAAGCTTCTTTGGGGCTCCCTTGACCTGCACATCGGCCCAGGCCGGTGTCAGCCGCTCGAAAGCCAAAGGGCGAAGATGCCACGCATAGAGGGTTTGAGCGGGACATTCAATTTCCGATTTGTAGACAAAATCGCGCAGAGTTCACTTCCTTCTGACAATTTAGTTTACCGCTGTCGAGATTTGATTACGCAATTTCCTCAAATGGAGAATGAGAACGTTGGCGACGGTGCATAATTGATAGTAAGTCAGCGGCTCCCATCTGCTGACATCGGGGACTATTGGCACTGCGGCATGAGTGAGAGCTGGACGAAATACGCTGAAAGAGGAGCTGCTGCTTTCCAAGCCGGCGACTTTCCAGAGGCTGAGAAGATGATGCGGGCCGCCCTTTTAGAGGCGGAGTCTGCGTCAGATCCTCTTACTTTGGCGATTCTGCTCGACAACCTTGCGGAAGTTTACTTCGAGCAGTCCAGGTTCGCCGACGCCGAGCCCCTGTACGTCCGTGCCCTGAAGTTGCGCGAAGACAATCTGATTCCTGGTCACGAGGACATCGTCTCCAGCCTGAATAACCTCTCCGCCCTTTATTTTTTCATGGGCGAACATGGCAAAGCCGAGCCCATTTGCAGGAAAGTCACCGCAATGTACGCCAAGGCGCTCGGACCCGACCACCCGGAAGTGGCGACCAGCTTGAACAACCTTGGCCTGCTTTACATGGCCCAGAAGAAATTCACCGATGCCGAATCGATTTTCACCAAAGCCTTCCGCATCAGAGAGCGCGCGCTTGGGCTTGATGATCCCGAGACGGCCTCGTCACTTCACCAGCTTGGATTTGCCCTCAAGGAATTAAACAAGCTCGAACAAGCGCGCCAGTGCCTTGAAAGAGCTTTACCGGTGATTGAGAACGCCCTCGGTCAAGAATCCAACGAAGTCGAGTCGATAACCAATTACCTGCTCGACATTCTTACTTTGCAGGGGCGCACGCAGGAATCGGCGCCATATTTGGAGCGAAAGCTCGCCAGCAAACAAATTACCCTCGGTCCGACTCACCCAGAAGTCGTGGCGCTCATGAAGCACCTCGGCGACATGTACTTGCAAGAGCGCAAGACAGGCGAGGCGGAAAAGTTGTACAAGCGAATTCTTTCGATGAAAGAGCGCGCACTCGGCAAACAACATCCTGACGTTGCCTCCAGTTTGACCGACCTGGCGAAGGTCTATCAAGCAGACGGCAAATTCGCACAAGCCGAACAACATTACAAAGATTCGCTAGCCATCGCGGAAAAAGTGTTCGGCAACGATCACTTCGAAATGGCGAATCACCTCAGCGATCTGGTCAACTTCTATATAAGCTTCTCGCGTTTTGCAGTAGCAGAGCAGCATGCTAAACGTTTGCTGGAAATGAAACGCCGCTTACTGGGCGAATTCGACAGCGGTATAGACCCGGCGATGTACAGTCTTGCCACATGCTATTACCAACAAAACAAACTCAAAGACGCCGAGCCGCTCTTCAGAAAGCTCGTCGAACTGCGCGAGCGCAGTTATGGTGCAGACGATCCTCATGTCGCTTCGTGCCTCTATCCACTCGCAGATATTTTAAAACGTCAGCAACTGTACGAAGATGCTGAACCGCTCTATCAGCGCGCCATGGACATTCGCATGAAGAAGCTCGGACCGCAACACCCAGAAGTTGCCATCGTGCTTGAAAGTTATGCCGACCTTCTTGCGAAAACATTCCGAGAAGCGGAAGCAGAACACATGAAGAACTGCGCAAGAGGCATCAACGCCTCGCAGAGGAAATAAATGGAAGCTACGGCTCCCAGCAAAGCACCTGTAATAGTCTGGTTTCGACAAGACTTGAGAATCGACGATAACCCTGCTCTATCGGCGGCGGCGGATAGTGGTGCTCCTGTGATACCACTATTTATTTGGTCGCCTGAAGAAGAAGGGGATTGGGAGCCCGGCGGTGCTACACGCTGGTGGTTGCATCACTCACTAACCGAGTTAGCAGAATCGCTGGCAAAATTGGGTTCGCCACTGATTGTAAAACGCGGATATAGCCTTACCGTCTTGAGAGATTTCGCGAAAGAAATGGGAGCCCATGCGGTTTTCTGGAACCGTCGCTATGAGCCTTCTACAATCATTCGCGACAAAAACATGAAAGGCGCGCTCGTAAAAGATGGCATCGATGCACGCAGTTTTAACGGCAATCTTCTGTTCGAACCATGGCAAGTATTGAATGGAAAGAATGAGCCCTACAAAGTTTTCACCGCATATTACAAAACCGCGACTGCTCTAGTCACACCGCCGGCGCCAATTGGAAAGCCCCAAAAGCTGATTGCGCCGACAAAGAAAATCCAAACAGTTTCAATCGCAGATTTGAGGCTTTTACCTCAGATCAATTGGACGGATGGAATGGAAGAAGCCTGGACGCCCGGTGAAAAGGGGGCGAAAGAAAACCTGAAGACCTTTCTGGAAGGTATCATCGACGACTACACGACCGACCGGGATCGTCCCGCCGTGGTTGGCACTTCGCGTCTTTCGCCGCATCTGCATTTTGGCGAAATCAGTCCACGCACCATCTGGCACGCTGTCAAAGAAATCGACAAATCTGCAATAGGTCGAGAAGGAAAATCTACCTATTTGAAGGAGATAGTTTGGCGAGAGTTTGCCCATCACCTTCTCTATCATTTCCCACTCACGGCAAAAGCGCCGCTGCGTCCGGAATTCGAACGTTTCCCCTGGCGCGACGATAAGAAGCTTTTGAAGGCCTGGCAAAAAGGACAAACCGGCTATCCGCTCGTTGATGCCGGCATGAGGGAACTCTGGCACACAGGCTGGATGCACAATCGCGTGCGTATGGTTGTGGCGTCGTTTCTTGTGAAGCACTTGCTACTATCCTGGCAGGATGGCGCCGAGTGGTTCTGGGACACGCTGGTGGACGCGGACCTGGCAAATAACACACTCGGCTGGCAATGGTCGGCTGGATGTGGGGCTGACGCTGCGCCCTACTTTCGAATCTTCAATCCTGTTTTGCAAAGCGAGAAATTCGACCCGGACGGAAAGTACATTCGTAAGTGGGTGCCTGAATTGGCACAGCTTCCAAAACAATGGATACATAAGCCTTGGGACGCTCCGGCCGAGGTTCTCAAAGCACACGGAGTAGAGCTTGGGAAAAACTATCCTAAGCCGGTCGTTGATCATTCATTTGCACGCGAACGAGCACTCGAAGCATTCAAGCAACTGAAAGCCGTTCCTGCTTCTGCGAAGTGATTTAACTGTCCGCAAGCAAAAGGGACGCTTTCGCGTCCCTCATATAGTGCCTGTAGAGCTCCTCTATGCTTGCCAACTTAGTGTGGCAATGGTGTTGAGTTATGGCGCGGAAAAGCCGGATATTGACTAACTGGCTTAATGCGATGATTGGCTCTCACGATGCCCCAGTTTAATACCAACGCAAACGAAACCCAGAGCAAGTAAGGTACAAGCATTAATCCTGCTTCGAAGGCTACGCTGGCAAACGACAAAGTCGTAAATGCAACGGTAAACCAGAGAAGTGCCACGGTGACAAAACCGCCGATCGGATTTTTCTGTCCGAAAAATATGTAAGACCAAGCCATATTCAACAGAAGTTGAAGGGCAAAGAGGCTTACTGGCAGCCCGATCTGCTCGTGTGTCCCTGTGGTTAGAACAGTTGCAAGCGAGATGCCCATCAGGAAATACAAAACCGACCAGACAACTGGAAATACCCAGTCCGGTGGCGTGAAGGCAGGCTTATTGAGCGATGGATACCAGGAGTCGACCGACTTTTCAGTGTAGTGACTACCTATAGCCGCGGCAATGAAGCACAAGACCACAGATGCAAAAAATACAAATGGCTCGAGCAGATTCATGACGCAATTCCTTATAAAATTGAGCTAAAAGCTGAGTCTGGATGCAGACTCTATCAGCGAATTCGAAAGCCGATTCAACGGCAATTCCTAGTGGATTCAACTCCCTAGGTAGACGCCTTCGCGTTTGTTATGTTCCGTACTACAAGTTGATATTGCCCAGACGCCGCTTGCGCATCCCGGCTTTCTAACGCGTGACTTGATGTTTTACTGTGACTTAACGCAATGACTCAAGCTGAGTAATCTGCTCTTCTTCATGCTTCGCTTCATCAGTCAGGGCGAGCTTCTTCAGCGACTGCAGCAGTGCTTTATGCGCTTCCAGAGAACCTGGATAAAGTTCTACGGCTTTGCGATAACTGTCCTTCGCTTCCTTAATAGCACCCGTCGCCATCTGTGCATCACCTCGCAGCAAATACGCACCGGCGTAATAAGGATTTAGCTCCAGAGCCCGTTTTGCATGGCTCATCGCGGCCTTGCTGTCGTTTTTCAAAAGCGCAACTTTGCCGAGCATTGCATAAGCTTCCGGAGATTTCACATAAGCTTCCAGAGCCCGGTTTGCCGACGCTTCAGCTCCAGCAAGATCTTTTTTCATCAGTTGCAATTCTGACAAAACGAACCAGGCATCAGACTTTTGCTCATAGTCGATATCCTTCAATTCGGTCGCTTTTGTTGCCACCGCAATCGCTTGGTCGAGCTCGCCTTTTACTGCAAGAGCTTTAGCTCGGGTTTGCATCGCATCAGCCAAATGCTTCGGATAAACGCCCGAAAGATCTTCAGGCAAAAGAACAAGAACTTCAGTAATAGCGCCAGATTTCAGCAAGGCGTCGGCTAGCGGAACCGTCTCGCGTGCTTTTTGCTCTTTGTCGAGTTTTTGAAATGCCTCTTGAAGATGCAGCGCAGACTGCTTCGTCAAATCACGCATTGCCTTGGCCTTAAGCAGCATAAACATATCAAATGAACTCTGCGGAGTGTTTCTCGTCAGCATCACTATGTTTTCGTACTGCGTCGCGGCATCAGAAAAACGACCTTCCGCGAAGAACAAACCTGCCAGCGATCGCATCAAATCAATCTTGCTTGGTCCAGTTTGCTGATTGGGTGGCGTTAGTTGCTGCAAGGCAAGAGCGGTCACAAAAGCCGCTTCCGCTTTCATATACTCATCGTCTTCGGCATAGCAAAAACCAAGAGCCGACAAGTCGGCAACTGAAGTTGGATTGATGTTGAGCGCATTGGTGAACGCGCGCTGCGCAGACGACCAGTCCTTCTTACCTATATAGAGTGCGCCGAGCCTGCGCCACGGTTCTGGATCAGTGTTCGTCAGCCCTGCAGCCACTTTATACTGCTCGACTGCCTCATCTAGTCGCTTCGCTTGTGCCAAAGCATAGGCGTACTCCATACGATAGCGAACTTCTTTCGGCTTTCGCTCAGCCATTCGGCGCCCTTCGGCGACCATGTCGTCAAAACGCTTTTCCTGAGAAAGAATGCGATACAACTTGTCGTGCGCTGCCTGGTTATCCGGCTCAATCTTTATGGCTTCAGCCAAATTCTCCGCCGCGCGATTATTGTTGCCGGCAAGGACGTTCATGTTTGAAAGCTCGATCAATTCAAACGGCTTGTCTTTGCTTAGCTCTACAGCCTTCTGCTGGTCGGCGATAGCGCCGTTCAAATTGCCCTGAAAACTCTTGATGGATGCGCGACTTCTGAAGAAACGCGGATTAGTAGCATCAAGGTCGATTGCGTCTTGCAAAATTTCGAGCGCATCGCGCAAGCGCCATTGCTCAGTATAGATTTGCGAAAGTCGGTAGTGATTGGTTGCGACCTTAGGTCCGGCTTTGATGGCACTTTTAGCCACATCGATTGCACCATCGAAGTCATTTTTCGACAAGCGAAGATCAACCAACGCGTCTTGAGCTTCAGTCATACCTGGCTCAATTTCAAGCGCCTTGGCGTAAGCTTCTTCTGCTTTGCCGATATCTTCAAGCCAGCGTTGCTGCAGATAACCCAGTGTGCGAAAACCCCAGGCAAACTGCGGGTCAAGCTCGACTGCCGTTTGGCAATACTGCGCAGCCGCTGAAGCTTTGCCTTGCTTTGCAGTGACGAGAGCCAGTGCAAAGTTAGCCAGTGGATCTGCACCAAATTGTTTGGGCAAAGTCAAAAACAGCTTTTCAGCTTCTTCAAATTTGCCGTCCAACGTAAGGTTGAAGCCTTTAACCAAAAGCGTATACGGGCTCTTTGGCGCTTGCTTCTCACAATCCTCGGCAAGCTTTTTCAGCTCGTCGCTCTTGCCCAAAAACAAGTATGCGAATGCCAGCCAAGCATTGTCGCGATTCACGTCCGCTTCTTTCTTGGTTCTGGCCTCGAGCAATTGGCTCGCTTCACGCCAGCGACCTTGATTGATCATTTTGGCGATGGGGCTGGGCAGTCCAATGACTCCAAGCGGCTGGTCGGCTTTCCCTCCCTCAACGGCAGGCACTGCTTTGTCGGCGTTGCTTTTCTTCTCTGCTTTTACAGGCTTCTCTACTTTCGCAGTTTTCTCTTCTTTCGCTGATGTTTTTTTAGATTCGGTTTTGGAGTCGCTTTTGGAGTCGGTTTTGGAGTCGCTTTTAGACTCTGGTTTTGATTCGGTTTTTGGTTCGACTTTCGAGTCAGACTTTGATTCAGCTTTCTCTGAAGCGGGGGACGCCGTCTTTTCCTTGGACTTCGCTTCACTCACCAAAGGAGATAGCGTCGGCACCAGAAGTGCCAGACTCAACGATAGAGCCAAAGCACTGTGATGGCGACGCTTTTGAATGGTTGCACTTTCAATCGATGAGTTTTTAAACATGAGCTCCTCAGCTTCTTTGAGGGTCATTAACCAAATGACCCCTCGACACTTTCTTCGAATCTAACTCTCACTAACACTGCCCGCAGTGGCAGCCTCAAAGAGAGACAATTGCATTACCTCGTCAATCGGAATGCTTCTAAACTTTGGTCCGTCCAGAATCTTGCTGGCAGCACTGCGGCGCTCCATTTGCTGCATCAAGTGTTGCGCACGGGTGATGATTTCAGCAGGCAGACCGGCCATTTTGGCGACCTGAATACCAAAGCTTCTGCTGGCACCACCAGGAGCGATGGAGCGAATGAATTCCACATGCCCGTCGACTTCTTTGACGAGAACCTGATAATTGGATATCTGCGGGAAGAAGCTAGCAAGCCCGTTCAACTCATGGTAGTGAGTTGCGAATATCGTTCGAGCACGTACTTCTTTTGCAAGATATTCGGACACTGACCAGGCAATCGCAACACCGTCGTAGGTGCTGGTGCCGCGCCCAACTTCATCTAAGAGAATTAGCGAACGGCTGGTTGCCGACAAGCAGCACTGCGTCGTTTCACTCATTTCTACGAGGAATGTAGACTGCCCTTGAGACAAATCGTCCGCAGCGCCGATGCGTGTAAAAATCCGATCGACAATACCGACAGTAGCTGCATCAGCAGGAACGAAAGAGCCCATTTGAGCCAGAATCACAATGTGTGCGGTCTGTTTCAACAGACTTGATTTACCAGCCATGTTTGGACCGGTAAGGATGATCATTTGGTGATCTTCGCTATCGCCTTCAAGACGAGTGTCGTTGGCGACATATCTGCCTTTGGGTAAGATACGCTCCAACACCGGATGTCGGCCCCTGGAGATCTTCAGTTCCAAAGAATTATCAACTTGCGGTTTGACATACCTTCCTTCGATCGCGACTTTAGCGAGCGAAAGAAGAGCGTCGAGTGTCGCCAGGTTATTAGCAACAGCGAGCAAGTCTCCACCAACGGATGTGAGACGCTGCCTTAGTTGAGTAAACAACTTATATTCAACGTCGGACTGACCTTTTTCAGCATTGAGGATTTTCGCTTCATACTCTTTTAGTTCTGGAGTAATGAAACGCTCAGCATTCGTCAAAGTCTGCTTCCTGATGTAATCATCAGGAACCAAGCCCTTCTGCGAGTTTGTCACTTCGATGAAATAACCAAAGTTGCGATTGAAGTTGACCTTCAAACTCTTTATGCCTGTGCGATCAGCTTCTTTCTTTTGCAGATCTTCGATCCACTGTTTTCCACCACCAAGCAAACCACGAATCTCGTCCAGTTCTTCGTCGTATCCTTCCTTGAAGATGCCGCCTTCAGTCAATTCTCTGGGAGGATCTGCACAAAGCGCACGAGAGATTTCCTCCTTCAGAGTTTCCAAACTCAATGGAAGCTCAGATAAACACCTGAGGCTATCGCTCTTCAGACCTTTGACGGCGCTTTTTAAAGCGGGTAATTGAGAGAGAGAATTTTCTACCGCAGCCAATTCCTTGGGATTGATCGTACCGGACGAAAGCTTGACCGAAAGGCGTTCCAAATCAGACAAGGAAGAGAGGCAATCCTTCAGGGTTTCGCGAACTTGATGTTGCCCGATCAATTCTTCAATTGCATTTTGACGCTGTTCAATCGCTGCGACGTCAAAGAGAGGGCGCATCAACCATTTGCGCATCATACGGCTGCCCATGCCGGTTTGCGTTTGATCAATAACCCAAAGCAAGCTGCCTTGAAAAACACCGTCACGCGAAGTTTCAGTCAGCTCAAGATTGCGCCGGGTGTTTTCATCCATCGTCATATGACCATCGACGCTATAGGTCGAGATACCGTTGAAGCGAGGGATTTGAGAACCGCAAGTCTTCTCCAGATATTCCAGAGCCGCGCCTGCTGCAGCGGTCGCGAGCGGCATTTTGTGACAGCCGAATCCTTCCAGGGTGGAAACTTCAAAGAATTGGCAAACACGTCTTTGCGCCGGCTCGAATTGGAAATACATCGCCGGTCGACCGGTTACATGGTATTGCTCCAATATCGCCGGGGGCAAATCAATAACTTCACGAGCTACAACATCATCGCCCTGAGGTTTAACGACCCGCTTAGCAGCAATGATTTCTCTTGGTTGAATGCGGCCGATTTCAATTGCGAGTGTGCTTTCCGGAACTTGCGTGACGAAGAACTCACCACACGAAGCGTCAACAAAAGCCAACCCCCACAGGTCGTTTGCACCCGTCGCTTTCACAGCAGACAGCAAATAATTGTTTTCCCTAACAGGCAAAAGGTGAGATTCGAGCACCGTACCTGGTGTCAAAATTCTGGTTACTTGACGCTCGACAGGTCCTTTCTCTGCGCCGACAATGCCGACCTGTTCGCAGATCGCGACCGAATATCCTTTTTGAATCAACCTCGCCAGATAAGCATCGACTGCGCGCACTGGCACACCAGCCATCGGCATGCGACCGCCCGGATATGAAGACTCTGGTCTGCCCGTTAGTGTGATATCGAGTTCGCGGGACGCAACTTGGGCATCGCTATCGAACATTTCATAGAAGTCACCAACTCTGAAAAAAACCAGGAAGTCCGGATATTGAGACTTAATCTCCCAGTATTGACGCATTAAAGGCGTCAGCTCGCGGGGTTTTTCGACTTCGGCGACGGGGGTGTCGCCGATTTCTGCATTTTCTGCCACTTCGTTTTGCGTGTTCTTCGCTTTTTTCACGTTTTCAAAACACCTTACGTTCGCTTTCTAGTTCCCCAATTCTCCGCCGCACCTTGGCAGATCCCGCTGCATATCTTTTCGATTTGCTTTGTGCTCATTTTGTAGTCAAAACAATTCGACACATACGGAAATCATCAGAACGACTGTGAGACAGACCAATCTTACATTTCGACACAGGAGTCTGTTCGCATTAGAGGATAAGCTTCTGGTAAGATGAGCCTTTGGTAATTTAGACGACTCTTAAGCGGGAGCCTGAGAAGGCGTTAGGTGGGTCCTGCAAATTTCCGAGCCAAAAATAGGGCGGTAACCGGTGAAAGTTATGACAGAAATCAAGCATCAAAAAATCAGCTCAACCAATTTGAAAGATTCGAAGCGCGGACTTATAGCCTTTGCAGTAGCAGCTTCGCTCTCGTTGACGGTTGTAGGTTTTGTGAGCACACAGCAAAGCGTCGCGGCGCCCAAGGCGAGCGGTACGAGCGCAAAACCAGCTAAAGACAAGAAAGAGCCCGCTGGCGCCGAGAAGGACAGCAAGGACAAGGACGCCAAGGACAAAGACGGCAAGGAGAAGGCAGAAGCAGCTCCAGTGCCAGAACCGCCCCTTGAAAATGTTCAAAACGTCACGACCCAGCAGCTGGTGGACGAGCCTAATAAATACCTGCACAAAAACGTGAAGTTCACCGCTCCGTTTCACGCATACTCGAGCCTCGCTCTTGACTACAAGCCAGCGATGCGCGCGTCTAAGAGCTACCTGTCTTTCTTGATTTTACGACCAAATAGCAAGGTGCCTTTTTCGGAAATCAAATTGGCGATGCCAATTCCGAAGGACAAAGATCCTAAAAACAAACTGCTGCAAGACCTCAAAGACGGCGACACGATTGAAGTGGCCGGCACGGTGTTCGCCACCGCCCTGGACGAACCATGGGTTGACGTCAAACAGCTTGTGAAGATCGCCAGCGCACCAGACCCGAAGAAAGACAAAGAAAAGGATAGTGCCAAGCACGAAGATACGAAGTAATCTTGTGCCATGATGGTGATGCGCGCGTCGCCTAACTGCCGAAAGTTCGACATCTCAGGAGAAACAAAATGGCCGATACCCAACAACTGATGGCGCTTTTAAACACCCTCAATGGGAAGCACGGTATTTTGGGTTGTTTGCTCATCTCACGAGACGGACAGGTTGTAGCTACATCACTGCCGCCCGAAGTAGACGTGGCGATGATCGGCGCATTGTCCGCAACTTTGTTTTCCAACAATGATGTTTCGATACAGAGAATGAATCGCGGAAATCTCATGCAGATGACACTTCTGACAGACCAGGGCATCCTGCACTTCTATGAAGTAGCCAACCACTTCCTCGTAGTGCTCACCGCCAAGAATCAGAAGATCAATCTGGAAGGTCTGATCCGCTCGGTAGAAGAACAAGGAAAGAGCCTCCAGCAGATGATCGGCTAATCGACAAAAGGAAACTCGTCGCTAGCGTCCAGATAAATCGATTTAGAAGCGCGGCACCCTCGTAGGCGCCTGATTTCACACGTTTAGAAAAACTTGAAATTTACCATATAGGCTATAGTAGTTATCGAGTGTATCGATGATGGGCGGGATCTTTTGGGTTTGCGCCAGGGAGACAGGATTCCGATGCTGGGTACTTTATCGAGGAGTGTCTATGCGTCTTTCAAAAGTGAAGCCGGCTGCGCTGGCAGCGCTCTTCGCCATAAACACTCTTCTGCCGGCGTACGCAGCCAGATTTGTCGACCTGGGCAGCAGTTGGGCTGAGAAGTACGTCAATGAATTATCCGACAAAGGTGTAATTCCAGCCGAGGCGGACGGCAAGTTTAAGCCAGGCGAGCCAGTTACGCGTGCCGTACTTTCGATGTGGATGGTCCGCGCACTCGGTTTGGAAAACCAGCCGGTGTCGACGACACCAAGCTTTCCGGACGTCAAAGTCAGCGACCCTTATTACAAATACGTTGAAATTATTCGGCAAAACAATTTCATAGCAGGATTTGCAGACGGTTTTCGACCAAATCAATTTATCCAACAGGGCGAAGTAATTGTGATTGTGGCGCGCGCGCTGCAAACTCAACCGCCCGATGAAGGTACTGTAGAACGCGTACTGTCTCGGTTCGAAGACGGCAGCAAGGTTCCACAATGGGCACGAACAGGTGTTGCACAGGCAGCAGAGAGCGGACTTTTAGACGGTGACGAAAAGCCCAATCTGGTGGACGCTACGACGATAGCCACAAGAGCCGCAGCGGCAGCACTCTTATATCGACTGCAGCAAACTCAAGCGAGAAAAGACATTGCAGATTCGACAGCGCAAGCCGTTCAAAGTGCAACAGCGCAAAATGGAACGGCTCAAAATCTAGGGGCACAAAATGCACCCGCGCAGAATGCAGCATCGACACAATTAGTGTCACCTCAAGCTTTTCAGGGACGAGTCAGCGAACAGGGCTATGGACAGCCAGGTTACCCACAACAAGGGCAGATGCCACCGCAAAATCCTTATGCCGGTGCAGCACAACAAGGTTATCCACCCATGCAACCCATGCAGCCACAGTATCCACAAGCTGGCGCCTATCCTCCACCTCAGCCATATCTCGCCGGCCGAGTTGCAGTAGTGGCCGCAGGAACGAAGCTCCAAGCTACTCTAAAAAACACGCTCGATTCTGGGTCCACACAACCGGGAGAATCAGTTGAAGCGACATTAGGCTCACCGATTTACTCCGATGGTGTTCCTGTCGTTCCAGCCGGAAGCAAGCTTGTAGGACAAGTTACCAACGTGGTTTCAGCGAAGCGTTTCAAGTTTGGCGCCAATGGAAAAATCGACATTCGCTTCACTCAAATCGAAACTCCGGACGGGCGGCGGGTTCCTCTTTCCGCTTCAATTGACGACAATCAGTTAAGGTTGACCGGCGGAACAACAGCCGGAAGAGTTGGCAAAGGCATGGTCACGACAGGCGTGGGCGCTGCCGGTGGTGCCGCTCTCGGCACAGCACTCGGTGCAATCGTAGGCGCAACAGGAAGAGGACAAGTCGGGCGCAGCACGGGTATGGGCGCAGTATTCGGCACCGCACTTGGTGGCGGCGTTGGCGCTGTGGGCGCGGTCGTTCGAAAAGGGTCAGAAGTCACTATAACTGCCGGCTCGCAACTGCCAATACAGCTGGATGAATCAATGCAGGTAGCCGCAGGAGCCCCTCCACCGCCTCAATATGGTTACCCTTACGGTGGTGGCGGATATGGTGGCTATCCACAACCGCAAGGTGGTTTCGCCCCGCCACCACAGGGCGGCTATCCTCCACCTCAAAGCGGTTACCCGCCGCCAACACAAGGTGGTTACCCGCCACAGCAAGGCGGATACTATCCGCGATAAGCTTCTGGCCGGAACTACGCGTTTTCAACACAAATAGCATTTAAAGCGAAAAGTTTAGTCAGCGCCAAACCGGCGATTTCTGTGCGCGTATTCGTCGAGCGCTTCGTCAAAGTTCTGTGGCGAAAAGTCTGGCCAGAGAGTCGGCGTAATATATAGCTCCGAATAAGCGGCTTGCCATAATAAGTAATTAGAGAGGCGCATCTCGCCGCCGGTTCTAATCATCATTTCCGGGTCCGGAATGTCTTCGGTAAAAAGGTAATTGGCAAACAAGTCTTCCGTAATTTCATTCGCATTCAACTTTCCTGCAGCCACATCGATGGCGAGGCGCTTTGCAGCCTGAGTAATTTCCAGTCGAGAACCGTAGTTGATAGCGACCTGGAGATTCAGTCCAGTATTGTTTTTGGAATCTTCCATCGAACGCTCGAATGATTTCCTCAAGCGAGCGGGGATTGTTGACATGTCTCCGAGAAAGCGGAGGCGGACTTTATTGTCAGCCAGCTCGGTAAACTCATCGCGCAGCACATTGCTGAACAGTTCGAACAAATACCGAACCTCTTCCTTGCTGCGCTGCCAGTTTTCGCTTGAAAAGGCGTAGACGGTCAAATATTCCAGCCCAATGGCTCCAGCGTGCTGCACAAGCCTCTTCAGTGATTTAACACCCTCTTTATGACCTGAAAGGCGCGGCAACTTGCGCTGATCAGCCCAACGGCGATTGCCATCCATGATGATGGCTACGTGCCTGAGCGGCAAAGTGGACATTGATGTCGCCTGCGCCGCCTCGGTATCCTTTGAGCTGACAGGCTGGGTTTTTGACGCTTTCAACAGTTGACTCACTGAAAGAGCTCGGTCGTGCATATCGAGAGCACTAACTGGCAATTTTACCGGCTCTCAGCGGCTCGAGCAAAAAACATAAACAATTCCTCACGGGACCAGATATAATCACAGAATCTTCCTAAAGCTGCGCCAGCACGGGATTTTACAAGCCAAAAGAAGCGGCCGATACGTTCGATTTATTCCTTATCAGTGTAATTTCGCTTTACCTGGAGCTTTGTTCGCCGGAAACAACGCGCATTTTTAAACAGATGGTTTTCCAATGCCTTTCATCAAGCCAACCTACAACATCGACGGAGACGTCACAGACATCATTATCGAAACCCTAGTTGCCGATGGCGTCAGGGGACTGATCTTCGACCTGGATAGCACGCTCATGGAGTCAAAGTCAGGAAGACTGACAGATGAAGTGAACGCATGGTTAATCAAAGCCAAACCGCACTTCAAGATGGTAATCCTGAGCAACAACAAAAACACGGCTTACCTGGAAAAGGTTAAAGCGCTTTTCGATATGCCAGTGATCGGATATGCGAAAAAACCCAGCCGCAGAGGTTTCAGGCAGGCAATAGAAATGCTCGGCTTGACACCAACTGAAGTGGCGGTGATCGGCGACCGTCCACTAACGGATATTTTGGGTGGGCACAGAAGTGGTGCGAAAACGGTGCTTGTAAAAATTCTGCGCACAATCAATGAACCGTCCTGGAAGACCAGCATACGCAATCTGGAAAGACGCTTGATCGGCAGGTAACTGCGCTGCTTTTTCAATCGTAAGTTCGCCTGCTATCCCTCACTCGATGGACACCTTCACTGCTTGCAAAATTGATCCGATTGGGTTAGCTTGAAGCAAGTCGTGGTGAGGGTTTTAGGTGTTTATACAGAAGATATACAAGAGTCGTATATCTCGTGTTTCTTTTGCCTGTATTTCTGTTTCCCTCTCCTCAAGTTTGGCCCTGGCACCTCATGCAGTGGCAAAGCAAATTGTGAGTCCGGGCGATAAAGTACAGCCCATAATTACGCTCTCACAGTTGCAACCGCTTGGCTCGCCGCTCGTTCAATCCGCCGTGATGGTGCCTGTCAGTCCTAAGACTGGTAAAGCGCTTGTCAGAAATCACACTTTCAGAGGCCGGAAAAAGCCCATAGCGACAGACCATTACCAGTTGGGTCTGGCACTCAAAGCCAAAGGGAACACAAATAAAGCCCTAGTTGAATTTCTCAAAGCTACGCAAAAGAATCCTCGCCAGATCAATGCATTTTATGAGCAGGCGCTGATCTTTAGACAGCAAGGCTATTTGAAGCTTGCCGATTCATCCCTGGAACAAGCTTTGCGGATAGCCCGGTCGTCTGCGAAGACTGCTGGGAAAAGGGCAGTTCATCCAAAGAAATTCAACGAAAATGACCTCACTCGCATTCGCCTCCTTTTAGCAACAGTGCGATTAGAGCAAGGCAATGTCGGAAGCGCAGCAGAAGAACTTTCACGCTCCTTAGGCATCACTCTCACGGCGCCCGGCACCAACACCGAATCCGGTGACAAGTCCTCAACCGACGCGTCCCCGACCACCATCCTGCAACTGCATCCTAAAGTGGAGGAAATTGCAGAAAAGAAAACTAGTCGGGTCAAAACCACTCACATCAACGAAGACGACTTGTGGTCAGAGCCCAAAGACAGTAAAGAATCGAAAATCGCAGCCAAGCTGGAATCAGAGAAAGAAAGTGCGGCGGATGCCACTGTCTCCGACTTGATTAAAGAAGGATTTGCTGAATTAAAAGATCACGTTTTCAATCCGCTTTCCATTCTTGGACTCCCTAGAATATCGATGGACTCTGAGAAGGCAGAATCTGGAAAGCAGAAAGAAAAACAGCCGCGCCGTTCGTTCTGGAGTGAAGCAAAGCGACGCGCAGCAGAAAGGGCCGAGAAGGCAGCGCACGAAAGAAAACTTGCCGCCGAAAAGAAGCGCGCCGAAATTCAGCGTATCAAAGAAGAGAAGCGACTCGCTCAAGAGAAGAGAGTCGCTGACGCGAAAGCTCTTGCTGAGGAAAAGAAATTAGCTGCGGCGCAAAAGCTTGCCGAAGAAAAACGCCTGAAAGAAGAAAAACAGCACTCCCAGGAAAAGCGCTTTGCGGATACCGCGAAAGTTGGCGAAGAAAAGACCGTCGAAGAGAAGAAAGAGCGCCGCGGTTGGCTTGAAAAACATCTTGCGCGCAGCACCGACGACAAGGACAAATCTGCTGAGACGAGTGCATCCGAAGAAGCTGAAGAGAAGACGAGCAAGATAGCAAATAAAGACACATCTGAAACAACAGAAACGATCACTGAACAACAAGAAAGCCAGCAAGAATCGCAAAAACGGACTGCTTCAATCAGCTTTACACCGGATGAAACAACCCTCTCAGCGCTCAATACTTCTGACAATTCAAACAAGGAAGAGACATTAGAAGTTGGTTCGTTCAGCTTGACCATGCCTCCGGCAATCACCAAGCGCATCTCTCTTGTCGCGGCCCTTCTTTCAGCTTTCAACCACGAGGAAAAACCGGCATCGACCCAGAAGGCTGCGGAGAAGCCCATTGACCCGATAGACGCCAGACTTAAATACCTTGCAGAGCACGGTACGTCCTCACTCAAGGAAGGCGAAGCTTTCATGTTCTCCGAAGAAAGTGGCGAGGCGACGCTCTTCATGGGTAACGGGGAGGTTATTCGCAGGACGATCGCCGTCGCGCGCGGTCATGAAGAGGTGGCAAAACTTCGCCGTCCAGACATACTCATACCGGAAGAACTAATCTACAATCTAGCTTTAATGGCAAAGATTTTGCCGAAGCAGGACGAAGCGAAAGAATCAGAAATTAGTGCAGAGCCAAAAGAAGCGGCTCCCACATTGAAGAGACCTGAAATTCTAGGCAAACCTCATTCATTCACTGATTGGCTGAAGGACGTTCTGAATCTTTAGTTCAAGCCCAGGAACTGACTTTGGAAAGCGACAGCAAAGAAGAGTCTAAGTCCGGATATATCACTCCAGCGACAGGTGGGCTTATCGCCGCAAACATCATCGTGTTTGCTGTGATGGCTGTTTTCACGGGATCGCAAGCCCTTCTCGGTCCCAGCAATCAGGTTTTGATGAACTTCGGTGCCGATCAGGGCATCAAAGCGATGAATGGAGAATACTGGCGCATCCTTACCAACATTTTTGTACACATCGGATTGCTTCACTGTTTTATGAACATGTGGGTGCTTGGTCAGCTGGGTCCAAATGTAGAAAGGCAATTCGGCAGTCCAAAGTTTACGATCACCTACTTTTTCACGGGAATAATCGCATCGCTTGCAAGTATTTATTCAAATCCATTGAAGACATCTGCCGGCGCTTCTGGCGCTGTATTTGGAATGCTCGGTTTGTGGATGGGATTCTTGATTGCAAATAGAAGCAGGTACAGAGTAGATTTTCTAAAGTCTCACATGACCAGTTTGGTCGTCTTTCTTGCATACGTTTTGTACAAAGGCTTCACTCAAAATGGCATCGATAACGCGGCACACCTCGGCGGACTGGCTGCTGGATTTTTATGTAGTGTGCTGATTACACCTAACTTTGAAGGCGAACCGAAGTGGAAGAAGAAAGATTTTTTAGGACTTACTCTGTTAGTGGCCCTTGTGATCGGAGGTTTCTATTTAAGCTACGAACACACGAAGAGCTTCATTAAAACACAATCCGTAGCACTAACTCCTGCAGAGTTCAAAGAACCGACAGCTCTAATGAAAAGTGGCAAGCTAACAGATGCCATCAAATTATTAGATGTTCTTTTGCAGAAAAGTCCAAATGATCCATGGGCGCACTATTTGCGCGCATTCGCATACGCCGCCCTTCGCGACGATAAAAAAGCTCTTGCTGACATTGATGAAGCGCTGAAGACCCGCCCGAACGAGGCTAAGTATCTTCTGTTCAAAACAAAGCGCCTGAACGATCTGGGGCACTTTCAAGACGCTTTGAAATATGCCGACCTGGCTGTCGCTGCCGCACCCAATGACAGTGAGGGATACATGGTGCGTTCTTCAATTTACGACCGACTGGACGATGTCTCGAAGTCATTGGAGGACAGTTCTGAAGCTGTTCGACTATCTCCAGATAATGCCAATGCTTTTAGCCACCGTGGCTACTCTTATATGAATCTTGGTTTGTGTGATGATGCAATCAAGGATTTCTCTACCGCAATCAAGCTCGATCCGAATTTGGTCGGAGCCATGAACGGGAGAATGTACGCTTACTTCATGCAAGCAGATTACATAGAATGTGATAAACAGTGCATGGAAACACTCGCAAAAGTCGGAATGAAAGATCCGTGTGCACCATATGCGGTGATAATGGCTGCCATTTGCAGAAAACAATTAGGACATGAACCAGAAAGAATTGCATTAGTAACTCAATCTGCTCAAATGCTCGACCCGCAAAAATGGCCGTATCCAATCGTCAGATACATGGCGGGGCAGATAGGTGCTGATGCGGTTTTCCGATTTGCAACAGACAACGACAAAATGACTGAAGCAAAGACTTATGTTGCTTTTGACCTCCTGGCCAGCAATAAGGGTGCAGAAGCCAGCCCGATGATTTTGTGGGTGAAAGAACACGGAAATAAAACGTTCAATGAATATGACCTGGTCAGTGCATTGTTGAACCGGACGAAAAAATAGACAAGCAAAACCCGCCAGTGGCCAGGCTTTGAAGGTTTAATGTCAAGCGCTTGAACTTTTTGGTCAGAAATTACGTTTCTACATTTGTGAGGCAAATTTGCCTTGCTGTGTAGACGAATTTTCACAAGGAGATGACCTATGAAAAAAGCAAACAAAAAACTCCTCGTTGTCGCAAGCGCTTTGTCCATTCTATTGATCGCCGCACAGGAGGTGCATGCTCGCGGTGTTCATGATGTTCGCACGGAGGCATCACCAACACTAGAATCGAACGATGCTTCGATGGGTGAGATGGGTTCCAGTTTCAATTACAGTGAAAAACAACCAAAGAAGAAGTTCATCGCTCACAAGAAAAAGAAGACATCAAAAAGCAAGCGGTCGAAAGACCGCACTACAAGCAATCTTTGGATGTTCGAAGGAAAGAAAACCTAACAAGGCAGACAACTCATAATCAGACAGAACAACTAAACAAAGTGTGAAACGAAAGAGCAACCAACCCAACTGCGCGCAGTTTTCTCTAAACAAACAGATGGAATGCCGTTTTCCGTCTTCTATTCATCGAGGTGCTGTTGCAACCACCCGTTGAAACTCTCGAATTGTAAATCCATAAAATTGTGTCCGCTCCACTCGTAAATCTTCAGTGTCGATTTTGGTAAAGCCTTGTGGATGTTTTCTACATAGACACATGGAGCTACCGGATCGAACCTGCCGACGGACAGATGAACAGGACAATCGACGTTAATTTTGCGGTCGATGAAATTGACGCCGCCGAAATTGTCGACGATCTGCTCTAGCGTATGCACTTTCGTTGATAACAACGTCCGCTCGCGCCAGGCAAGTTTGTCGCCAAAATCCATGGCTTGCAATCGTGGAAAAGCCCCTTTGAGAAACCAACGGAAAGCGACTTCCATCGGTTTCAGTACACGCCCCGGCAAGGAGGCAGCAAACACTCTTTGAACCATCTCAGGATGACGCTCAGCAATGGTCACCGACAAGATCGAACCAAGTGAGTGCCCCACGAACACAATAGGGAAATTGAGGTCGAGGCTCTGAAGCGTCTCCATGACGTCTGCAATGTGGACTTCCAGATCGGTCATATCGAAAGGCTCTTCACTTAAGCCATGTCCGCGCAAGTCGAATGCATAAGCTCTGTGACCGCGCCTGTGCAGAAACTCAAGCTGCTTGTTCCACATCTCACCGCTGGAGCCGGTGCCATGGATCAGGACAACGTCAGGATGCGACTTTGTCTGTTTAAAGTCGGACTCAAATGTTCGAACGTGCAGTTTCATCTCAAAAGGACACTTGCTGATTAGATAGCACGCCAGTGCGATCTATGTAGTCTGTCCCTGCATATCGAGCATTGCATGTTTGCCGTATTCGGCACGTACCGGCTCTCTAACGCTGCCTGAGGCAGGATCGAAAACAGGAGAAAAGCTCGGATCACAGAAACCAAGGATCATTCTAGCAATATCGTAGACTGCTTCGGTGCGATCGAGGCTGTAGCGAGTCGGCAGCTTGTAATTTTGTCTGTCTTCAATAGGCTTGAAATTCTCAACGATTTGAAGAATATCTTCTGGCTTCTCGACTTTGTATGCCAAATTCTCTTTCACGAGAAGTTGAACGGTACCCATTTCTTGAGGCATAGGAGCAGTGATTGTGTCAAAAACCAGAGGCAATTTCTTAGCAATAGCTTCGAAAGTAGTAAGTCCGCCAGCCTTGGTGACCATCAAATCCACATGAGACATGATGTCAGCCAAACTGTCGTAGTAAGGCATGACCGCGGTCGGTACAGGACTCTGTGATGCGGCATTCTTAACCTTGTTGTAGAGCTCTTCGTTGCGCCCGCACAGAAAGATTATTTGAATGTCCTTCTTGGTCTTGCTCAACTGGTGATACATGTCCAGCATGTTGCCACCGCCGGCCCAACCTGCGTTAAGGAAAATTGTGGTCTTTTCGCCATCCAGACCGAGTGACTCCATAAACTCTTTACGGGTGGTTTTTGGTGGCTTCAAGAATTGCGGATTGACTGGCATTCCGACGATCCGAATCTTTTCTGCCGGCACGCCCCATTCAACTAATTGCTGTTTGGACAGAGAGTTAGGAACAACTGTCAAAGCAGAATCCGGGCATGCCCATCCACGCCAGAAGTTGCCGTTGGGGTCGGTTACGACCGTCAAAAGCTTGACGCGCTCGTCCATTCCCAGATCCTTAAGAACACGAGCAACATATTGATTGGTCATTGGATGAACCGAAACAATCACGTCCGGCTCTGATTCCGCGAAAAGCTTGCTCAGATAGCGTTTTACAATCAGGTAACCCAGTTCTGAATCGTTCGGCTTGAAAGTCTGGATAAACCAGTAGTAGTACTTCATCCATTCCTGCTTGTGCCCTAGCAGGTAGTTGTAAAGTTCGACAAACTTTTTGTTTATCGGATGGCTCTTTTCAACAATAGTGTCGGAACTCAATTCAAATGTGTATCCGCGGGAATCGCGTGCAATCAGTTCTTTCACCGCCGCTTCAATGGCGTTGAACGCACTCCTGTGCCCACCTCCGGTATCGGAGTAGAAGAAGGCAATGCGGAAATTGGACTTAGCCATAGTGATCTCGCTTTCCAACGGGTTCTATTTCTGTCTTAAATTTGTTAATGTGGTTCTAATTTATGGCTTTTTGAGCCATTAGTAAGGGGCTTCCACTAACCGGTAACTACGCTATGTACCAAAGTGCGAGATTTCAAACCATCTTGGCATCCACCATGTTATGCGCGGTGACGTTCTCATCGTCTGCATTTGGGGCTGAGTCGGCGAAAAAAATGTTGACGAGCTCGGCTGAAAAGTTTGAAGCGGTTCAACCGGTAGTGCAGTCAGCATTGCCTCCTATGCCTACATTAAAGCAGCTTCGAGTGAAGCCTGAGGTGGCGACTCTCTACGAATATGATAGTTCCCCTCTCGGCGATCGCCAACCTCTGCTTATGGTTCATGGCTTGCACGGTGAGACTCACCGCAATTTCCGCTGGACTAAAGTTATCAAGCACATAAAGGAAGACCAGCAGCTCGACAAGCAATTCAAAATATACATGGCCCGCTATTCAACATCAGACAAGTTGGATAAAACCGTGCCGGAATTGCGCAACGTCATTGCCAAGCTTTATACACTGACAAACAATCGCCCCATCACGATGATGGCTTTAAGCATGGGCGGTAATGTCGCTTACGAAGCATTCTCCGATAAGGACACTGAAGACAAGATCAAACTCTTTATGGCCTTCGGCGTTCCTTTCCACGGCTCGCCGCTATTTTCGACAGACTGGCTGCAGTACGGTGTCTACAAAAACCTCTGCTTCCCTTGGACTCGCATCGACCATAGCATTGCCTATCGCGTTTACTTCAAGCGCAATTCAGTGTTAATGACAGATTTGCGCTGGGACAACGCTGACACGAGCGTTCCGGAAGTGGGCATGTTCAAGTCCAGACTGCCCTTCGGACCAAGCGGCAAGCTGACAGTGGCAGAAGCTGAGAACAGAGAACTTCTCGCTCTTAACGCTCGCCCGATCAACAAGAAGAAAATTGTTGCTTACGGCGGATACTTGCTCAACCCTTATTTGATGCCGAAAGCAGAGCGGTTTATCGAGCGCGGAGTCATGGCTCCGTACACTTTCTTCACTCTGAAAGTGCCTTCTCACTTTGCTTTGGAGCACCCTGTATTGCGAATGCTCAACCGCGAAATAACGACGGTTGTCTGCAATCCATCTGCTACAGAAAAGGCGAAAACGAAATATGTCTACGGTCTCAACGACGGCATAACACCGTTGCAGAGCGCTCTGTGCCTGCCGAACTCGGTAATCGGTTCGATGCCGCTGGCTAAAGAATCGGACGTCGCCAGTATCAAATCGTTGACTGATGTGCGCACTGCGCGTGTCTTCCGCAACATCGATCACCTCACTTTCATAGATGGCTACAAGCCCCTACGCGGCACAAAACATCTGAAAGATCAGTTGAATCCGACAGAAGGCAATCGCACTATCTTCGACTGGATTTCTCTTGATTTGAAGCGTTCGCTTGATGATCAGAGCAAACTGGCTCGTGAAGGCGAAGCCCAACCAGCAGCACCAAAAACTGAAACCGACTAATGACCTTAGCGCTGCATACCGGACCAGATCAAAACTGGCTGACTGGTACAGACTAATAACAGTTCAGGTTTCCGATTTCACAAACTATTGACGCCTGCTAATGGCGGCGGTAGCATTCAGCAAAGAGGGCGTTGCAAATGCGCGCACTCACAATCCACTATATGTGGATACAAAACAGTAATTCAGGTAATCAGATGCCGGTACATTCAATCACCGCAAAAGCGCCTTCCCGCCTGCCTCTCAAGGGTATGGTCGGCGCCGCATCGCCCGCCTTTGTCGACAACAATAATAATAACGACAACGATAATAATCGCTTCTTGCGGTTAGTAAGGCGGCACACCTAGTAAAAACAGGCAACGACCAAAAAGCTTTACGACCGCAAGAATCAAGGTTCTTGCGGTTTTTCTTTTACGACGAAAACCTAACCAAAAACCACAAGGAGTAAGGTCATGATGACAGAAGAAATCAGCTCTAGCCAGCTGTCGAAACACACGGGAGCCACCGTGCGTATACACGGTCACATCCAGTCTCTGAGAGACATGGGCAACCTCGCCTTTGTCGTAATCAGAGACATGGACGGCAGTGTGCAGTTGGTTGCTGATGAGCAAGAGGTGCTTGCTGTCGTGGGACAAGCAGCACCAGAGACGCCTGTCATCGCAGAGGGTGTGGTCGTTGCGCGCCCTCAGGGACAAGGTTTCGAAATTCAACTGAAGAAATTGACGCTGCTCTCAACGCCTGCACAATCGCTTCCAGTAGAAATCGGAAAACAAAGCAAAGTCGATGGACTGTCGCTTTCGACCATGCTCGACTACCGTCCGCTCACATTGCGCAGTCCGAAAGTACGCTCAATCTTCAAGATAGAAGCTGTTTTCTGTGAAGCATTCCGCGAATTTTTGCGCGACAGGCAATTCACCGAGATTCACTCTCCCAAGATTGTTGCAACTGGAACCGAAGGTGGCGCACAGCTCTTCAAGCTCAACTACTTCGGCAGAGAAGCTTTTCTCGCGCAAAGCCCGCAGTTCTACAAGCAGATTATGGTCGGCGCACTGGAGCGAGTTTTTGAGATTGCTCCGGTCTATCGCGCCGAAGAGCACGATACAACCCGTCATCTCAACGAATATATCAGCATGGACGTCGAGATGGGGTTCATCGAAAACGAGCACGACCTGATGGACTTACTCAACAAGTTGGTCAAACATATGTTCGAGAAGGTCTCTCAATCTTGTGCCGACGAACTTGCATTGTGGGGCGCCAAGATACCGCAAATCGGCACCATTCCTCGTGTTACGCTGGCCGAAGCTGTCGAGATCATCAACAGCTATCAGAAAAAAGGCACTCAGGAAAAAACCGACCTCGACCCAGAAGGCGAGAAGATCATTTGCGAACACTTCCACAAAACGGAAAATTCGGATCTGGTCTTCATCACCGGATATCCGCTCAGCGTGAGGCCATTTTATGCCATGCCATTGCCGACCGAAACGGAAATGTCTAGCCGCAGCTTCGACTTGCTCTTCCGCGGGTTGGAAATCACCACCGGCGGACAGCGCATACACAGACATGAAGAGCTGGTCTGCGCAATGCAGGCAAGAGGGTTGGATCCAGAAGCGTTCAAGGACTACTTGCAGTGCTTCCAATATGGAATGCCTCCACACGGTGGTTTTGCCATCGGCTTGGAGCGCATTGCAAAACAATTGCTCGGCTTGCCGTCCGTAAAATTGGCCGCACTTTTTCCGCGCGACATCAACCGAATGACACCTTAAAACAGGTGATGCCATAAAGCTGCTGGTGCCGGTTTTGAACGAGTTAAGTAATCGAACTTTCCCAAACAAATGGTCAAAACTCGATTCGTCTTGCTTCAACAACCGGCACCAAACGCCGAATTGCTTTCTTTGCACCCTGAGCAAGTTTCTTCCAGGCATCGCGGTTTCTGCAGCCGACTGCAAATTTTATCGAGCAAGTAGGTTTGAGTTGCCAAGACCAGGGAATATAAGACACAGAGAGAAAACAATCCTGCGCCCCTTCTTCCCCCGGGAAGCTTTGTCTAAAGCTTCCTGCTTTGCTTTTCAGCTCTCTTAGAGCAGATTAACCATTTCGCCCGGATATTAATATTGGCAACTGATAATTTGCGCTTATACTTCTCTCAAGTAAGGCGTTAAGGTTTCCTTTATTTTTGGTGAGCTTCTCTGGAAGCCCACGGAATCCCCTTTTCACTCATTTTGCAGAGAGGAGGTTTCATCATATGCGGGTAGAGCTCATTTACAGACCCGGTTGCAACTCGTATTCCAGTGTCCGGGATACTTTGGAGAAGGTGATTGCTGAAGAGCGCCTTCCGATTCCCGTCGAGCTGGTCGAAACCAGCAGCCAGTCATCACCAAGAATCCGCATCAACGGCAACGAAGAACATGATTCCGGAATCACCAATACTCTGGAAGCTTTGACTGATTTGCTCAGCCGGAAGTGGAAAGAACTGACAGAGTGCCCATTAGCACTATGAAGCGCGTGTAAGGTCCAACTCCGACTACTTTCCATTCACAAGGAGCTGTATTCCAAGTACCTGTGGTCTAAAGACCCTTTCCGTTTAGCGAAATCACCGCAACTTCCGTTTAAAAACTAATTTTGAAGACCCGGCCCTTAGGATCGCCGGGTCTTTTGCTTTGCTGTGATTAAGGACCGCAGAGCCTGTCCCAAGTATTATTGACAAGTTTTGGAATCCCAAATGCACGTTTTTCCAGGATTCAAATGTTATTCAATTCGCTGACTTACGCGCTTTTCTTGCCAATCGTTGTCGCACTCTACTGGGCGAGCCCAATAAAGCTGCGCGTGCCGATTTTGTTGATTGCCAGCTACATCTTCTACATGAGCTGGAGACCAGCATTTATCCTGCTTATCATTGGACTCACGGCAGTAAATTACTTCTTTGGTTTCAGGATCCATAAGTCAGAGAAGAACAAAAAGCCCTGGCTCTTCGCGGCTGTCGCGACAAACCTCTTAACTCTGAGCTTCTTCAAGTACGCATACTTCCTAAACGACGTATTGATTTCTGCACTGAAGCCGATTGGAATGGCACCGCCGGCGATGCCATTCGACATTATCTTGCCCTTGGGTATTTCATTCTTCGTCTTCGAGTTTATCCACTACGTTGTCGACGTTTATAGAGGCAGCGAGCCAATTAAGTCATTCCTCGCATTCTCACTATTCGCAAGCTTTTTCCCCACACAAATTGCAGGACCGATTAAGCGATTTCAGGACTTCATCCCGCAATTTCTCTCGCCGGCCAAGTTTTCTATAAAGGATCTCGATTCCGGCGTTTCATTGATTTTACTTGGACTCTTCAAAAAGGTATTGCTTGCAGACAATCTGGCGTTCTTTGTTCAAGGCGGGTTTCAACACCCAGAACTCTTCAATAGCCTTGATCTCTGGATTTTCACATACGCATTCGCGTTTCAAATCTACTTCGATTTCTCCGGTTATACGGATATTGCTCGCGGCTCAGCGATGTTGTTCGGCTACAAAGTACCGATCAACTTCAACTTGCCGTATCTCGCGAAAAATATCGCAGAGTTTTGGCACCGCTGGCATATTTCCCTCTCGACCTGGCTGCGCGATTATCTTTTCATTCCGCTGGGCGGTTCTCGAGGCTCTCGCTGGAATGTCTATCGCAACCTCATGATCACCATGAGCTTGGGCGGACTTTGGCACGGAGCTTCCATGCACTTCCTTATATGGGGAGTGTTCCACGGGGCTATGCTGGGGCTGCACAAGATGTTCAAAGAAGGAAGGACCTGGCTTGCAGATCGCGGGCACGGGTGGCTTTCCGCAGCAATAGATTCAAAAGTCGGCACAGTACTTTCGACGTTGTTTACCTTCCATGTAGTCTGCATCGGCTGGGTTCTTTTCCGTGCCGACACTCTGACTATTGCTGGAGATATGCTGCGCAAGCTGTTTTTCATCGATTCGATTGCCGGCAACGCTCCTGCCTTTGCAATGGCACTTCCGGCAATCAACTATCCGCTTATCTACCCTGCAATATTCTTGCTGCTTCCAGTGCTGGCTCTTTCGCACATCATCATGGGCTATGTTGATAAAACGAAGTGGGTGGAAAACTCTCCTCGTCTAGTCAAAGCGGCATGGTGCTGCGCTTTGATGCTTATGATTCTGGTTTTTTCACCGGACAAATCTCCAAAATTCATTTACTTCCAGTTCTAAATCAATGGTAAAAAACTTCCGAGCTAAGGCATTCCTCTCCAGTTATGTTTTGCTGGGATTGGTGATGTTGCTTGTTTTGGATTTGGGATTTCGACTTGCGGACAAGACTTTTCATATTACAAATCCACTGGATTCGCCCAATCGAAGCCTGATTTGGTGGACGGTAAATGGGTTTGCAAATGAAAATACTGCACCCGACATTGCGCTACTGGGCTCCTCGCTTATGATGACCGCTCACCACGCAGGCGATGCCACCAAGCTCAACAAAGTTCAAAGCGAAGTCAGTCATTTTCACTCAACCTGTCTCCAAGACTTTCTTAGCGAGAAGACCGGGCAAAAGCCTTCCACTTTCAGCTTCGCTATCGCCGGACAGATGGCGTCAGATTCTTATCTAATCGCGCGTTCGCTTCTAGTCGGACCCAAACAGCCGAAAGTCATTATTTATGGCATCGCGCCTCGAGATTTGATGGACAACACCCTTCCAAGCGCAGCCAGTACTGAGACTTTTAAGTACCTGAGCAGAATTGATGATTTGTCTGATATCGCGGTATCCGCGCGAAGCTCCTTCAACGAACTCTTCCAATTCGGCTTGGAAAAGGTCATTTACACCTTGTCTCGACGTCCAAATCTACTTGCCTGGCAACACAAAATCGCATACACGCTAGCTCCTTATGGACAGAATGCAATCACAAAAAATGAGTTGTGCACGCCATTCGAACTGCGGAAGATAGCCTATAGCGAAATGCCTGATGACAGCGGCTCGAATGAATTGAAGATTGCTCCATACGGCTCTGAATTCGAACCATTTCGAGATAACACTGCGGAATATCGCCAACGTTATGCGCACATAAAACAGAAGACTTACACGAGCCAACTTGGCTATTTGGAAAAACTGATGAAACTCGCAAAAGAGCGCGGGATTCGACTGGTAGTGGTAAACATGCCGCTTACGCCAGGTAATGTGGCGCTGATGCCGCCGGGCTTTTACAACGAGTTCAAAAACAAAGTTGGCGCGATGGCTGCAGCCAATGATGCTGACTTTCTCGATTTGAACAAACCAAATGCTTTCGAGCAAAAACATTTCGCTGACACTGTCCACCTGAATGGCTTAGGGGGCGTTGAGTTTTTCAGACTCCTCAGCAGTGAATTAGCGCTCAATCACTCGGTCGGCAGCGCTCTGACCACGACTCACTAGCAGAAAAAATGAATGAAAATCTGCCGGGTATTGAGGAAGCGACTCAGTTAGCGACAACTGACGAACCGCAAGCCAAATTGAGTGCAAAAGAAATTGCTTTGCTTGCCGCAGCGGGCTGTTTTGTCATTGGCTTTACACTCGCATACTTGCAAAACACGCGAAAACCCGCTCAGGACGTGGCGATGCTTTTCGATTCGGGCGCATACATTATGTCTTGCAAGTACGTGCTGACAGCAGCCCACAATTTTGCCAACGGCATGCCTTTTGAAACAGCGATCAAATCCATAAGTGAAACACTTATGCTGAACGGACCAATCCTGCCCGGACTGGGCGCTGCATTTTTCGCGCTCACAGGCAGAGAGCCTTCCCTCATTGATTTACGCGCTCCCATTGTCTTTCAGGCAATCATTCACGGCATTGGCGCGGCAGTGTTAGCTCTCGACGGCTGGAGATTTACCGGCAGACGCGCGATTGGACTGTCCGCGGGAATTGTCTTAGCTGTTTGGCCCTCGGCGATTATTGGCGCAGGACGTTTTTTAACAGAGACAATTACCATACTGTTGGTTGGTGTAATCTTGCTTTGCGCCAGCTATCTGCCAAAAGCACGCATCAACGGAAAGCTGATAGTCTCAGGACTCGCTGCATTTTTCTTCGGAAGCTCAGTCGCTTTACTCGCTTTGGTAAAAGCAGCCTTGGCACCAGGAGCGGTGCTCGCCCTATTGGCTGTTTTTACTATTATCCTTTTATCGCGAGTCGATCGACGCTCATTCGTCACCTCGCTTGTTGCAGCAGCCCTCGGCTTTTGCCTTGCCTTCACTCCATGGTTGATATTCACAAAACTGGCGACCGGCGAGTTTGCGCTGACTGCCAAACGACTACCTACATACAACATAGCTGCCGGTCTAAACCCGGAGACAGATGGATTGAGCGCTTTGCCTGAAACACCGCTGGTGAAGATGTTCTCTGAAAGTGATGGAACGGGAGCTGTTGCATACGCAATCTACAACTTGAACCCAGGCGATTTCTGGGGGCGCATGGCTAGAAAACCGCTGAGGTTGTTCCAGTTTCCCTGGAATGACTGCCGCCTCGATTTCCTCGGTATCCCGCTCGGCGTACAGGTGTTTGCCCACCAAATACTCACGGTCTTTGGTCTTTTCGGCTTACTCGCTTTTATATCGCTACCGCTTAGTAAAACATTTGCTCCTGAATCAGCCGCACAGTTAGAAACAGACGCTCACAAAGCTATTGGTGAAACTAGCGGTGGAAGTAGCGCTGACACAGAAGCGCAAATCTCAAAACAACCGCATCCAGAGCTGCTCCCAGCAACTAACGGCAGGGGAAAGGATGCCAAAACAGATTTAACCACTGCAACACCCAGTTTGCTCTCTACGCTTGTTGTCGGTTTAGCAGCACTTGCGATCATTTGCGGACACGCTGCCTATCTGCCCTTCGTAGCTGATAGTCGTTATGGATTCACAGCACTGCCGTCTCTAATTTTGTTTGCCTTGTGGTGCTTATCAGGTCAGCTAAAACAGCGAATCAGCAAACTAGCCATTTTCAGGCTAAGCATTGCTGCTGTTTTTATCATGATCGCTTTCACCCTAAAGGAAGATGTCTGGCGAGGTCTCTTCGCTACCAGCACAGAAGCAATGATTGCATCGACACTGTCTCTTGGTGCGCTGCTTCTATTCATCGGTTGCCTTCTTACTGTCCGCACACTGCTAGGTTCGGGCAAATCAAACACGACTGCAAAAGTTCTGGCTCTCGTTTGTACCTACTTTCTTTTGACACTCTCTCTGGCAGCTGGGATGGCGGGTAAAGAATGTCCCTGGGACTGGGAAGCTCGGCTCAGTGACAAAGAAGAGTTTGTTCGCATAATCGATTTGCCAGATTCTATTGATTCATCAGAACAGGCGTTCGTGCTCGTAAACCTGAAGGGTGATTGGCGAGGCGCGCGGCTCAAAGTCAATGAGAAGTTAATCGATGCGGCACCACTTTCGCTGCTGCAATTGAGTTCTTCTCCAGACCTCAGCAATGATTATCGAACTTTCGGTTATATTCTGAGGACTGAAACAGATGGAATCGATCAGTGGCGGGCATTTGCAATTCAGCCCGGGTCGTTAAGACCAGGCGCACAAAATACGATTGCGCTCTTTGCAGAAAAAGGAATGAGTGGATCCGCCAGGCTCACGGGCAGCACCACATATGGTGACAAGACAAAGAAGCCAAATTCGACATTCATTTCGGCACCATCCGTCAACATCTTCTCGCCGACAAATCTCTGCAGATCTCCCTTTGCGATGGAGCCCAGGCTGAAAGAAAGAATGCCTCAATCAGTGGCTCGCGCAACATCCGTGCGAAAAACCAACGGCAGTGTCAACAAGGACCTATCCTCGGAGATGGGGACACAAAGCGGGCAATACCATATGTTCTTGCTTGCCGGTCAGGCAATGGATGGAAAAGAGAACGCGCGGGCTAGCGGATCAACTTCCGACTACCACCCTATATATGTAAGCATCAGCCAAAATCCTTCAACGGAGCGCCGGTCCAAAGTTCGACGTGGCGCAAAACTAGAAGAGAGCAGCACCACCTTCACCGGCGTAGCCAAATTGCCGGCAACAGTATTGCAAGAACGCTTTGTGCGCATCACACTTACCGGTGAAGTCGATTGCGCGAGCTCCATTGACGCCAGTATGCACCTCAATGATCTTCGTTTGATGCAAGCGGCCGAAAGTCTAGCCTGCCATCCGGCACGAATCCCAGGGACGGGCAAGCGACAGTTCCGCACGGAAGCAATCGCCCGCTCCCACGTTATAGATCGAGATTCTGCGGTGGCGATGATCAAAATCTCATCCGATCTAGTACCATTATCGGTCAGCAATCTAAGGCTGGAATTGAAGCCTCTTGCCGCTCCAGAACTAAGTCTCAGCAGAAAAAGCTGGTACTAGCAAGTTGGGCTGCAAGGGTGGTATCCCAACGCATACTACACTACATTCCGGTGCCTACTTGCGAAAACGCACTGTAAAAAACTACCATTGTGGTCAGTTGCAGTTTTAATTCACCACCGCGATGTGTCCCATCGTGTAAGGAGGGTCTATGGCCGTTGAAGCACCTAGCAAAATCGTTGACGCAGCAGCATATTTCGAAGCAAAACTGGCTTATGAATATGGTCCTATCGGTCTGAAAATGGCCATCGAAAGAGGCGAAAAGTTGACCATCGTCGACCTGCGCACTCCTGAACTCTTTGCGAAAGGTCACATTCCAGGCGCAATCAACCTGAAATTCGAAGAACTTGACAAGAACTTGGATAAACTGTCTAAGGACACAACGACAGTCGTATATTGCTACGACATCGTTTGCCACCTTTCAGCCCAGGCAGCTCTTGAGCTCGCCAAAAAGGGCTATAAGGTCAGAGAGCTCGTAGGCGGTTTTGACAGCTGGGCTGAGCGCGATCTCAAGATCGAAGGCGAAGGCCAAACCCACAAAGCGGGCTCTTGCTGCGGTGGTTAATCGGTAACAGGAGAAGTCCATGAAGAAAGTCAATGTAACCCTTTTGAGTCTTTTGGCAGTCGCATTTGTTGGCACATCCGTTCTTCCGGCAGTAGCTGGCGAAGGATGCTGCTCCAAAAAGCAGAAAGCCGAAGCAACTGAAGATTGCTGCAAAGACAAAGCCAAAGCTGAAGCCAAAGGCGAAGATAAAGCTGAAGTAGCAAAAGCTGCAGACGCTTCCAAACCGGCTGAAGCAGAAAAGACCTCAAAGTAGGCTTACAAACCCATCTACGTGGGATTGAATAATTGAGAAAGCCAGCGCGTTTTGCGCTGGTTTTTTCTTTGCAGGGTTCTTCATCTTGATGAACACATTAACGCGCAAATCAAATCAGGCTTCAACGAAAGCAGGCAGAGCCGGGGCTTTTCGAGACTTCCACTGAAAAATCTTTATGAAATTTTGATGCACATTTTATAGCCACTGATGAGTTTTTTATGGGTTGAGCGGTTTGATAAAGACCCAGGCGACTGCCTGCAAGAGCAGTCCAAGGCAACCCAAAATGACATCAACATTCATAGTTGAAGAACACCGCGCCACTGACACTCGCAACAAGTTCCGGCGTTGGCTGTTTCAAGGAATGAGTGACAAAAAGCAAGAGGCGCACCATCAAGCCAGCTGGTGGAAGGTGATGTGCCTCACCGGCGTGGACTATTTCTCCACGCTCGGATACCAGCCGGGCATTGCATTTATTGCCGCAGGTCTGCTGTCGCCAATCGCCACACTCGTACTCGTCGTTGTGACCCTGGCGGGCGCGTTGCCGATTTATAGAATGGTCGCCAAAGCAAGCCCACACGGGCAGGGCTCAATCGCAATGCTTGAGCGACTCTTGCCAGGGTGGTTTGGTAAAGCGCTTGTTCTAACATTGCTTGGATTTGCAGCTACAGATTTCATTATCACTATTACCCTATCGGCGGCTGACGCCACTGCGCACATTGTTGAAAATCCGGTTTTGAAAATGTTCCCTACCTGGATGCTTGACAGAGTGGGCGTTACGACCCTACTGATTGCCATCCTCGGCGGTATATTTTTGCTGGGATTTCGTGAGGCGATCGGTGTTTCTGTCGCCGTTGTAGCACTATATCTGGTGCTCAATATTGTGGTTCTAGGTGAAAGCCTGCATCACTTATTTATGAATCCGCAGCTAATTACACAATGGCAAAACAAGCTATTTGTGCAACATGGCTCACCATGGATGATGATAGGAATTAGCCTGATTCTATTTCCAAAACTAGCTTTGGGAATGTCTGGATTCGAAACTGGTGTGGCCGTGATGCCGCTCGTAAAAAGCGACAATACTGCGAGCGATACTGACAGCATGCTCGAGAGCAGGGTGAAGAACACTCGCAAACTGCTCGTCACAGCAGCGCTGATTATGAGCGGATTCCTTCTTGTCAGTTCGCTCTGCACAACTCTGCTAATCCCGGAGAAGGCCTTTCTCGATGGCGGCGAAGCAAACGGTCGTGCAATCGCTTACCTCGCGCATCTCTATTTCGGACACGGCTTCGGGTCGCTGTACGATATCAGCTCGATCCTTATTTTATGGTTCGCCGGTGCGTCAGCAATGGCGGGTCTGCTGAATTTAGTCCCTCGATATCTACCTCGATTCGGCATGGCGCCAGAATGGGCAAAGGCGGTCAGACCGCTGGTTCTCTTCTTCACCGCAGTTGCTTTTGCCGTAACCCTCATCTTTCGCGCCGACGTTGACGCCCAAGCAGGCGCATACGCTACGGGCGTGTTGGTGCTCATCACATCTGCGGCCTTCGCTGTTTTGTTGTCGGTTCGACTCAAGAACAAATTGCAGGCGCGCGCGTTTTTCGTAATTACGCTTGTGTTCATCTATACATCAATCATGAACATGATTGAGCGCCCAGAAGGTTTGCACATCGCATCATTCTTCATCGGATCAATTCTCATCGTTTCATTTATATCCCGGACTATTCGCTCTGTTGAACTTCGAATAGGCGAAGTATCGCTGGACCCAACGGCGTTGCGCTACATTGCCGAATCCGTGAAAAACACCGGGCACATTACCTTGCTTGCACACCGCCCCAATGGGCTCGGGTACGGCGTGAAAGAGGAAGAAACCCGCAAAGTGCACAAACTTACACTCGAAGAAGCTGAATTCATCTTTTTGGAAGTCGAACTCAGCGACTCTTCTGATTTCGTGGGAGACCGGCTTGTGGTCCGCGGCGAAGAGGTAGATGGGGTGAGAGTTTTGAGGTGCTCAAGTCCGGCAATCCCAAATGCCATAGCAGCCTTGCTTCTTCACCTGCGCGACCAGACAGGAATTCTGCCACACGCCTACTTTGGTTGGACGGAAGGCAATCCGCTAAGGTATGTGTTCAAATTCGTTTTCCTCGGAGAAGGTGAAACGGCGCCACTTACACGGGAAATCTTGCGCCAAATTGAACGCGACCCGTCGCGACGCCCCAGAATCCTGGTAGGCTAGAACCGTGAACGTCGGGTGGATTGAGCCCGGTCCGGGTCATCATATGAATCACGAAAACCGAATGCGGTACCTCTACACCCTGATGCTTGTCGGGGCGGCGACGTTTATCGCGCGTTTGCTTGTGCCGCACTTTGCCGCCGCAAACCTGGTAATGCTATACATTCTGGCAGTCGTGATTGCTGCCATAAAGTTTGGCAAGGGTCCGGCAATCATGGCATCGATAATGAGCGTCTGCATCTTCGACTTCTTCTGCATCCCGCCCTACCTCACCTTCGCCGTATCCGACTCCCAATATCTTTTGACCTTTGGAGTGATGCTGACGACAGCATTAGTCATTAGCAACTTGACGGCAGCGGCACATGATCAAGCAGAGCTCGCTACGCGCAAAGAACATCAGACCTCATTGCTTTACTCCTTTAGCCGCGAACTTGCCGAAGGGCGAGACTTGGCGGCACTCGCTGATATTGCCCGCCGGCATATTGAGGAGTTGGTTGAAACGCACGTTGATGTTCTCATAGCACAACCAGGCGAAGTTCCAGAACTGCCATCCGGCACCTCCAAATCTGTTTCAATTCCATTAAAGAGCTCGATTGCAACCGACGCACCACTCGGATTTGTGTACGTTTCAGAAGGCTTAGCGCACTGTGATTCGGAAAGACTGAGCACGCTCGAAGCGTTTACCACACAGCTTGCTACAGCTTGCGAGCGCATCAGGCTGTCCGCGGAGAACGAACAAGCTCGCGTGCAAGTAAAGGCAGAGCAACTTCGTAGCTCCCTTTTGAGTTCTATCTCTCACGATTTGCGAACACCCCTTGCCACTATTACCGGTGCCGCCAGTGGAATCATGGAAGCTGGCGCGGAAGTCAACTTGGAAGAGTGCAAAGAACTTGCAGGGGAGATTTTCAACGAATCGCGCCGCCTTAACCGACTGGTAGGCAATTTACTGGACATGACCAGAGTCGAGTCCGGAGCCCTGGAGATCAGAAAAGAACCACAGCCAGTCGACGAAATCATCGGAGCCGCAATTTCTTACTTCGAAGAACAATTAGAATCCCGCCAGGTCGAAACAGATATTCCAGACGATCTTCCAATGATTTCCGGTGACGCGGTCTTACTGCAACAGCTGATGATCAATCTCTTGGAGAACGTTTTCAAATATACCCCACCGGATTCACCGCTACTACTCAGAGCATCGCAATCCGCATCAGAACCAGAGTTTATCACAATCGAAGTGAGTGATAGAGGACCAGGAATTCCAGAGGAAATGCACACTCAAATTTTTCAAAAGTTTGTGCGCGCAAAAAACAAATCCAGTGCCAGTGGTGCTGGTCTCGGGCTCGCAATATGCCAGGGCATCGTAGAAGCTCATGGTGGCAGGCTTGGCATCAAAGCTAGAGAAGGTGGAGGGGCAACTTTTTGGTTTACTCTTCCAATCGACAAATCTGAAGTCGACAAATCGAATATCGAAATATCCGATATGGACGAAGAGCAGCCAAAGAAAGTAAGCGCTACAAAAGCGTAAGAGGCAATCATGTCAAAGTCAAAAGTCTCGGTATTAGTAATAGAAGATGAGGCACCAATCAGGCGCTTTCTCAAGATGACACTGACGAGTCAGGGATACGATTTCTCGGAAGCAATTTCTGGGCAGGAAGGCATGCTCAAAGTCGCTTCGGAAAAGCCGGATATCGTCATTCTCGACCTTGGATTGCCAGACATGGATGGGCTAGAAGTCACAAAACAACTGAGAGAGTGGACACCCATTCCAATCATCGTATTGTCTGCACGCGGCCAAGAGAAGGACAAAGTGGAAGCGCTTGATGCGGGCGCGGATGACTATTTGACGAAACCATTTGGAGTTGCTGAGTTGATGGCCAGAGCGCGCGTAGCTCTGCGCAGAACCATGACTAATTCCAACGGAGAAACGCAATCGACATTCAAGTTCGGAGACGTGGAAGTAGACTTCATAAAACGACAGGTCTCACGAAATGGCGAAGAGCTGCATCTCACGCCAATCGAATACAAACTACTCTCTACATTGATCAAATACGCTGGACGCGTGGTCACTCACAATCATTTGCTGCGCGAAGCATGGGGTGCGGAATATTCAGGGGAAACACACTACCTGCGCGTGTACATGGCGCAATTGCGGCGCAAGCTGGAGAAAAACCCTGCGCAACCGAAATATCTGATTACAGAACCAGGCGTGGGTTATCGACTGAAGGTTGATTAGCGCCTGGCGAACTTCGACCCGACGTCAATTTTCTACGGATGTTCCGCAAGACAAAGTAACTTTGATTAATCCAATTAATGTGATGAATTGCTAGCATGGCTTCCATGAGGTTGGAAACATGAAATCAATTCCGAAGTTGAAGTCGCTCCAGCAATACAAGAGATTACTAACTCCAAATCAAGTAAGGATTGCTAGTTCTGCACTCTGTTTGATGATTCTGAGCGGCACAATACTAGGCGGCTACGTCTTGTCTATTCTGGTGCGCGTGTCATTAGCAGAGCATGAAGTAATGGGAAAAGATTTGATGCTTCACGTTTTCAAATCCGACAAACAATTCAATTTGCCACCGACAATTGATTCCTATTTTGCACAGACTTTCGTGCAAAACTACAAAACGCTCAGCTTTCCTGTTTGGCGTGACAAGATTAATGGTTTCCAGCACAGCTATGGTTCTGCGCTTGCAGCCTACGAGCTGGGAGACTACCTTTCGGACAAACTATTCGTAGCCAATGAATTCACTGAATGGCTGCTTGATAGAAACGGAGTATCAGAGCGCGATTTACGCGATAGACATCGGGACTTATCAAATAACAAAGTAGGAAGAAAAATTGGCGTCGATGCATGGAAAGCTGGTTTGCGCGGACGTGATGCCGATGAATACATTCGGGATCACATCGTAATTGGAATTGAGTTTGATCGCACAGTTATTACTCATTGGAGAAATCCCGTCATAGATACTCTTCCCTCCGAGGCAGCAATGGGATGTTCTAATCTGCCAAGAATCAACGGTTTCGATTGCATCAAAATTGCGCGCCAAAAGGCCAAGAAGACTCGCCACCGCATCGCTCGAAGACTGAATTTTTACTGGAATAAGTTTCAAGCCCTGGTAGCATAGCCACTTCTGGACCTTCTCAATCGAATTAATCTTCCGAGCGTCCAAAGTTTCGCAGAGCCGAATATACACGCTTAATCTCCCCCTTCACACACGAGCGCAGTCGCACGACAGGGAGATGCATCGTGAGCCATAGGCAATTTGAACACCCCGGCAGTAGTACTGAAATTAACAGCGCTGCTGGAAAAACAGCTGATTTAGACCACAAGCTGGCCAATCAAGCACTCGATATTATGTTGAACGCGAGCAGGCAAGTTGTTGCGCAAGAGAGCAGCGCGGGTGGAGCCATCGCGGGCTCCATTATTGGCGGTGCCATTGCGTCTGGAGCAGGAGCTACAGCGCGCAGATCTGCCATCGAAGGAGCCAGCGCTACAGGAAAAGCAGCCATCGAAGGAGCTAGCGCCGCAGGAAAAGCAGCCATCGAAGGAGCCAGCGCTGCAGGAAAAGCGGCGATCGAAGGAGCCAGCGCTGCAGGAAAAGCGGCGATCGAAGGAGCCAGCGCTGCAGGAAGAAGTCACTCCAGCGGCTACGAGGCTGGCGTCATTGTAGGACGAACAATTGCAGATACCATCGCAAATGGAATAGGCAGTGGCTCAGGTCTTAGCGACATTCCGACGATGCCGCGGAAGCGCGCAAATACGCCAAGCGAGAACAGTTCAAACCTACCACCGGTAATTATCAAAGACGGTGTAATCAACATCGGACCAAGAAATAGTGAGTTTTTAAACAACAAGGAAGGTTCTGGAAAGCAGCATCTTCCAAATAAGTTGCCTCGCTCACTTAGCGAAATTCTGCGCGACTCGCTGATTTATCCACGAACATACGAGCCATAAAAGTAATTCAAGGGTTCTTCTCATGGATTTCGCACGACAGGAAGTGTAGCCAGCTTGGTATTGCAAGGTTTGGGCTGCCGCTTCAACGCATTCAAGTCTATGGTCAAGCTAGTCAATATCAGGTTGTTCGAGAGGTCGGGTTTGCCGCGGTTGTTTTTATATTGATGCAAATATCCAACTTCAATTCTTGTACATCGATTGATCTGTCGCCCAATTCCGAAGTACAACCTGTTCTGATTGAAACCTTGCCTTGGCCCATTTTCTGCAGAATTCAAATTGAAAAATGGTTCTTCAGATGCTACGAGATACCAATTTTTGAACTTTGGAAAAGGAGTGGTGATCCGCAACTGATGACGCAAGCGCCACGAGCTCCTTTCGAACTCTTCTTTTTGAATTTGCTCCAATCGAAGTCTGTTCTGCAACGAAAAGCGCCCGATCATCGATGTATAAGTCGCTTGTTCCCAGAGACGATTTTCCCAATCAAGCTCTTCGTTAAAGTGAGAGCTTATATATGCTCCTCCAAACACAGACAGTTTTTTATTGAACTCATAGCCAGCACCTAATCTTACAACTGACTCTGTCAGATGCTTATCCGCAGCCTGTTGCCAGCGCGGTTGGTACTCGAGCGAGGCTTGCCACTTTTTGTAAATTGGCGCTCTTAGCATAATGGGCGCCCAATAGCCATTGTCTCGATCGACAATCTCAGCATTCACAGCTTGCGGAACAACGAAGATAGAACATAGTAAAAGGAAAGAAGCCGTACAAACTCTAACGAGGTTCTTGTCCATTGACACGAGTCCTCAATTCGGATGTGTTTAATTGGAATTGCGCTCGACACTGTCAACGCAAAAGCAAGGTGCCTCGACAAAGAGCTAGATACCACCCTTTTGCCGAGTTCTGTGTTGTTAGCTACCTGAGGCTAATTCTCGCCTGTAAGGGTTAAGAAGGCTTTAAGAGACAGCAGCCATAGCTTGAACGCAAACGAACATTTTCAACCAAGGCAAGCTCAAGTCGATAGCACTTCAGCTTTCAGCTTATGAAGCAGACCATGATTCGCGAAAAACAGATGCGCGGTGCAATTAATACCAGTGATGGATCTCAAATCGCGAACATATCCAAGCATTTGCGGTAAGTGTTCTGCAGCCTGAGCATCAAGGTTTGCGATCGGAAAGCTGTCGATCTTATAGTCGACCAAATGCCACTCGCCATCTTTATCTTCAATCAGCAAGTCGGGACGTTTGTCCTCAAGCCCTTCATCAACATAGCTGAAGTACGGAATTTCATGTAAGCGACGACGTGCATTCTTCATCAGAAGGAACAAATCGCTGTCGTAGAATTTGTCGATCCAGCGTTCGCCCTGCCGAACTAAATGCTCAACGACATCAGGGTGACTAGCCCAATCACCTTGCGACAAAGCCACTTCCTCAAACAGCCAGCGCTGCGGTTTTTCAAGCCGAACCAACATATGTTCCATTAAGGAGTGGAAATATGTACCGACCAGACGCGCATCTAACTGAACGCCATGCTTGCCGGGAGTGATTCTGCGGCTTGTCGGTGCACGCAGAGTTGCTTCCGAATCTAAGATGGGCTCGATAAGATCGAGCTTGAGAACTTTCTTTGCCTCGTCCAGTTCTTCAATGAGGGCAAGCGATTCGACTTCCGCCGGAAGCTTCGGAACAGGCTCATATCGACGCAGTGCAACTTTTGAACCGTCAGACAGGTCAAAAGTGACTCTCTCATCTCCCGCATAGTCAGCCGGGACCAGGTGGTCGTACAACCAAGTAGAGAAGGAGTTGAACTTAGCAGTTTGATTTGAATCAATAAAAAGTGCAAGGTAGTCGCGCGGACGAGTCATCGCTACGTACAGAAGACGCTTTTTCTCCTCGGCTTCCATGTCTGTGTCTACAAGCTTCACAAGTTGAAACCATGACGGCGTATTTTGATCTTTGTCTTTACTGGCGGACACGCTGCGATCAGTGTTTAAGGCGATTCCATATTGTTTATGGAAAAGCAATTTCTTGTAGCGCGGATCAATTTTAGAAGAAAGGAATGGCAGAATCACGACCGGAAATTCCAGCCCTTTCGATGCGTGAATTGTCATCAATTTCACCACATCATCGGTTTGCAAAGGCGCATCGGCTTGTTTTACTCTATGCTCGCGCATCAAAGAAAGTCGACGCGCAAAGTCGCCCGGAGACAGGCTTTCATTCGCGGTCGCAAGCTGAACAAGCTTCCAAACATTCCTTGATCTTTGACGACCGTTTTTCGATGAAAGCAGAACCGTATCGTAGTCTGTCAATGTCAGAATTTCGCGAATGAGTTCGCCAAGCGTTCTAAGTTGTGCGCTCTCTTTCAGCTTTCTAAGATGGGCAACAGCCTGACGACAAACCTCAAATCCAGGCTTTTTCTGATCGGAAACTCGGCAGAGCAATTCCCAGATGTTTGGATTGCGCGGGTTGCCCTCGTCTGTGACCAACTGATGAATGATGTCATCAGTGATTGAGAAGAGCGGCGAACGTAGCGCTCCCAGTAAAGAGTGGCTGTCAAATTCGTTGTCGAGAAAACGCAAGAGATTTTCAATGTCGAAAACTTCTTGGCGCATCAAAAAGCTCTTTCCACCGAGCGTCACGAAGGGTATCGCATGTCGTGTCAGGGACTCTTCCAGAGACGCGAAGTGGTCATTCTTCTGAACCAAAATTGCAAAGTCACCAAACTTCGCGGGTCTCGAAGCAGAGCCATCCTTGAGCTGTATTGGCATTTGAAGACGAACTTTCTCTTCAATCCACTGACAGATCAACTCAGTCTCGAATGCCTTCTTCTGCTCGACATTCTCTGTTATCGATGAATCAAAATAAAGAACTTCCGTCCTTTCCGTATCGACTATGCGTTCTCTATGGGGGTTTAAACTCTCGAATGACGCACGGTAGATTTGAGGATCGGCGCCAGGATCGAGAAGGTCAGCAAATATGGCATTCACGCCATGCACGAGGTCAGGATGACTTCGAAATGACTTGTTCAACGGAATGACATTTTTCTCGCCTTGCAAGAAATCAATGCACACACTACTAGGTGTTCCATTCAGAGCGTTCTTCCACTCATTGAAATTAGAAACATCCGCACCCTGGAACTTATATATTGATTGCTTATCATCACCGATGAGGAATAATCTGGTTTTCTCACCCGCCAACGAAGCGACCAAACGAGCTTGAGTAGCATTCGTATCTTGAAACTCGTCTACGAGAATCGCTCGCAACGAATCGTTAAAATGCTGGCGCGCCGGGGAGCCGGGTTGATTCAAAGCATCAAACGTGTAGCGAATCAAATCGTCATAGTCGAGCTTGTGAACAATTTTCTTCTTGCGCTCATAAATCTCGATGGTTCGCTTCGCCATAGAGACAAACGCGCGAATCAAGTGAAAGGCTTCGGTATCACTTTCCTTCAAGCCGGTGGGAACCTTCTTCACGGCTTTGTCTACGGCGTTTTTCAAATCCTTCATTCTGTGGCGAAGGTCCATTGCATCTTTGCCACCCTTATTGCCAGGTGACGGATGCTCGAACAAACCGTACACATACGACCAGGACTCTTCGGTCACTGTTTCCAGCAGCGAAGCGCGATCAATTCCCTCTGCCAAGGCGGCATAAGCTTGGCGAATGTCTTCGAGATCGGTACCGGGCTTCCACGGGTTTTCCAAGACATATGCGAGCGCCACGCTCCACTGCGAATCGGACACAATCTGACAAATCGCTCGTTTGCGCGCCCAGAGTAGTAGTTTCTCAAAGCGCTCTTTCATTGCCTCGTCGCTAGTGTCACCCATCTTGTCGATGACTTCACTAAATTGAAGCGACGAATTGAGAATATCCAGCAACCAACCTTTCACTTCATCAATGCTAAACAGATCGAGCAAATCGTGCTCTACTCCACGACTGGAGATCGCTTCTCGCAAAGCTTCGCTAATACTGTCTTCGCACAGCTCGGCCCGCTCGATATCATCGAGCACTTCAAACTTGGGATCGACTCCCCCTTCGACCGGGAAAGATTTGAGTATGCTGTCGCACAAGCTGTGAATCGTGCCGATGCGTGCACAATCGATGTCGGCGACACACAACAACCAGCGCTGACTTTCCTCCCCTTGACTCTCGTCTTTCAAGGCTTGAAAGCGAGCCTTCAGCCTTGTGCGCATTTCGCTCGCGGCTTTCTTGGTGAACGTAACCGCGACAATGTCGGCGACAGTGAGCTCAGGATTGCTGCGCAAAACTTCAATGTAACGCTCAACCAAAACGTGCGTTTTGCCGGAGCCTGCACCAGCAGACACCAAGACGTTCTTGTCGATGCTGTAAACAGCTTCTCTTTGCTGTTCAGTTAGTTGAGACATTGCGACCTCTTCTCATTGCGCATCACTCTGCATCCTCATCGTCGGAAGCACGGCACTCGGTGATTCGACAGATCATTGAATGCTGACAGCCACGGCACGAAACTTCGCCGTTCGGGCGTACTTCAAAGTCTCCGTTGCCTATGCGCGTCACATAATCAACAATGTAGTTCTTTGATTTTTCGAGCAAGCTCTCAGAAGGTGCCTCAACAACCTCAGGCTCGCCTTCTTTGGGCTTCTTCGGCTTCTTCACAAATTCAAGTGACCCAAGGGAGCTTGCTTGGGAAACGCTGAGAAATTGTCCTACTTCCACTTCAGCCCCGGGCATAATCGACTGCGAAATTGCCATCGCGTAAATCGGCATCTGCAGATTACGTCCTTCTAGCGCATCGCGCTCGGTAATCGGAGTGGAGCCAGACTTGTAATCAACTACACGCACCTTCGGTTTGCCAGAAGCAGTCATATCTGCAGCGACGTCGATTCTGTCGATGACGCCGACCACTTTCACTTCTTTATTGCCTGACTTGATGACGAGCGGAGGTGAAAGTTGTTCGCCTGTGCGCGCGGTTCCAAAACCATGCTCGAAAAGCGATGGTTGAAAACGACCTTGATCTTTAATTGCTCGCCGTTTTTCCTCAAGTACAAATCGAACCAACCTGAAGGCTATCTCTTGGTCTTCATACTGCGCAAACTCACCACGCTTCACCTGGTGCAAACTGTTCATCGATATGAGTGCGCTCTTGGTGGCGCTTTCCAGTAGCCGCCGAATATCGTCATCTTCAAGCTCGACAAGCGCCTGCTTGCGATTTTTCAAATCGATGTAGAAGAGCTCCAGCGCTTTGTGATACGCCTCCCCAAGAATCGTTACTAGAATTTCGTTTGTCGGCTCTTCATGCGGCTCGACCTTTAAAACATGATTTGTCCAATACTTGAATGGACATTTGCCATAGTCGTTAAGTCTGGAAGGACTCCATTCTTTCGGCATATTTATCTTGAGCGAACCGCTGGAAACCAGGTCGGTAAGCCAGCCGTTATAAACCAAATGCGAGGCACCGCTTTCGCGAGCCTTTAGCATTGCTATTGGAGCAGAAATCTTCTCAGCATACGCAGCAACATCAGGGTGCGTCATCGCCACCATGGCTTCATTCTGATTTCGCCACAACCTATTCGCAACGTGATCGCGAACAGAAACAGGCTGATTATTTGCGCTTGCGAACGGTTCTACGACCGTTAGAGAACGAACACCTTCGTCTTTGCCACCCGTCAAAAGGAAAGATGGGATAAGCTCTTCACCATCAACAATGTCCGTAGTGGGGCATGTAATCACAATGCGATCACGCGAACGCTCCAGCAAGGAGTTGAACAGGGCGGATTCAAAACCCGCATGGTGCCGGGGGTTGTGCAAATCGACACCAAACAATCTCCACTTTTTAACTTCTTCGGGGCTGGCAAAACCCGAACGCGAAACCCGGCGGGGAAACTCGCCCTCTACCAAACCAGCCAAGTAGATATCGGAAAAGGTCTTGTTGGGCGCCAATTCCGCGCTACAAATACGAACTTGATTCTGTCCTTCACCCGGACTGCGGAAAGTGGACTGCTCGAGCATATGAACAAGTTTGCGGACAAACTCTTTATACACGAAAGACTGCCCGGTGATAATCGTCGACTCTTTAATTAGAAGAGCCAAAGATTGGCGCACTACAGATAGTGTCGTCTCTCGCTGCCATCGATTCAGCGGAATCTCATCGTCTTTCTCATCGTCAGCAGGAGCGAGGAAAAGTTCTTCAAAAAGGTCCTCAACCCAAGCGACCCACTTTTCGTGTGACCGGGTTTCGGCAGGCGGCGTCGTCATATCGAGAAATTTGCCCAACGCAGTTTTCAGCGAGACTGTTCCAATCAAACGCGCACAGTCTTCCCACTGATTTCGCCCGGACACGACTGCATAATCATTGGCTGATTTTTTATCCAACAGCTCGACTTCTTCGCGCGTTAGACCGAATGCCGACAATCGAGTAAACGGACTGCGCAAAAACTTGATGGTGGCGGCGCGTGGATATTCATCGATTGAAAGCGACAGCAACTGTTGATACCACTGCGCAAGAGGCAAGGACAAAAGTTCTATCGACTCATCCAAATAATGAGGAATGCCCGCTCCTTCAAAAGCGCTGCGGACTGCGGTTCGGTATTGGTTTAAGTCTCGAATGACCACAAGCATATCTGATGGCTCGATTCCATCAGAAACCAATCGTTGCTTAATTCGCGACGCAATAAAATCCATTTCGAAATATCGATCCATTGCTCGGAATTTTTCTACCGTGTAGGTTCGCTGTGGTCGACCTCCAGCAATGGGCGCATCGCCCGGAGCCTTTATGAAAAGCGAATCAGCCATAGCGAAAAGGCTCAACTGGAGGGCATTATCACTACTTCCCTGACGGCGCTTTTTCGGCTTCAGAACAGGAATTTCGGGAGCCTCGACATTCTCTGGCGGAGCGACAGACGAGTTAATGATTAAGTCGCCGGCGAGAATATTCTCCAAATCTTTAAAGCTATCGTCTTTCCACAGATAGTCATTATTCGGGTCCTCATCCGGGCGCAAATAGTCGAATAACACCTCGACCTTTTTGCAATATGGTGCCAGCAGTTGAACAGCTTGCAACTGCAGGGGATTGAATCGGTCAAAACCATCGACAGCCAGAAAGCCGAGGTTCAGGTCCAAATCCTTCTCGGACGTCAACTTTTCGCGCAGCTTGAACGAAACGATACGCTGATCCACATATCCAAGCCGCTCCAGCTCCAACCAGTAGCGCTCATATATTCGAGCGAGTTCCATATACTTCGAACCGCTATCGACGTTATTCTCCAACCGCGAAATCACGTCAGCCGGCGACAAAGCGGCACGTTCGAATTCATCAATTAGTTCAATAATCTGTTGAGATGTCCCGTTGAACTCAACAATTGGATCGATCGCTTTCAGCGTCCCTTCGGCTTTCATGTTGAGCAAAATTTGCTGCAGCAAAACTGGTCGAACTCGCTCGGGCATCAAGCGAAAAGAAACGCCCAATTTGCGAAGTATCTCCTCCAGCAATTTGTAAAAAGAGAGGATTTTCAAACCGAAAACGCCGGGAAAGTCCCTGTGCTCTGCGGCACCATCAGCCTGCCTCTTTTTGACAAGCGCCAGCAAACGCTCAGTGATCAATTTTCTGTAGCGCTGGGACGGCACAACAAGAAGTGCCTCGCCCGGGCGGTTCGTCTCCAAATAGTCGAGCAAACGCTCAAGCAGCTTTACGCTCTTGCCGGTGCGATATGGGCCGGTGAATACTTCGATATTCGTCATGCTTCGAGTCTGCGATGGAGAAACACAGCCCGCTTTACTAGCGGAGCTCGTGGATCACAGGTCGGGCAGCGGACTGCCTCTTACCTCAGATATTCTCGCATGTTCGAGTTGACGCCGCGACGCAATTTATTAAGCGCCCGAACTTCCAAATTTCGTGCCTGCTCTTTGGTCAAACCCATATTTCTGCCGCTTTCTTCCAGACTCATGGGCGTTCTGCCCGTCAGACCGTAGCGAAAGGAGAGCAATTCGCGCTCTTCTGTACTGAGGCAAACCAAAGAGTCCAAAACGTGCGTGACCATTAGATTTGCGGCTGTTGCCTCGTCTGGCGCCAAAGCCGTTTCATCTTGAATCACGTCAGCAAGCGTGGCGTCAGAGTCATCGCCGCAAGCCGAGTCAAGAGACAGCGGGCTGCGTGAGGAATCATAAGCCAGAAGAACCTTTTCACGGCTAACGCCGGAAGCTTCGGACAATTCATCCGGAGTTGGAACGCGCCCCAATTCCTGGCATAGTGCCGTGTTGGACTTGCGCAGCTTGTTGAGGACCTCATTCATGTGAACAGGAACTCGAATAGTGCGCGCCTTATTGGCAATCGCACGAGTGACAGCCTGGCGAATCCACCAGGTTGCATATGTTGAAAACTTATTCCCGCGCTCCGGGTCGAATTTCTCGACCGCGCGCATCAGACCTAGGCTGCCCTCTTGGACCAGATCTTGAAGACCAAGTCCATGGTGGCGGTAGCGCTTTGCGATACTGACAACCAGACGGAGGTTCGATTGAATCAGTTTGCGTTTAGCAACTGCATCACCCGCCTTGATCCGGCGAGCCAATTCAATCTCTTCTCGCCCTGTCAAAAGTTTGTGTCGAGCAATCTCACGCAAATATATGCGTACCGAATCCTCTTCGACTTCTCTAGGCTCGGGAGCAATTTCGCCATCAATTGGTTCCGTCGCTGCGCCACCATCGGCGAAGTCACTCTCGGGTTCTGGTTGCTCTAACGTGCCGGCGAAAAAATCATCAGCTTCTTCTCCAGTGAGAAGAGTGGTCATGCCGTCGTTTTGTTTGCTTGCTGCTGAACTCTGTCTTCTTGCCATTTGAAAGACTTTCTCGCCTCTGCCACCCGCACCATATATGGTGTATATATTCAGCCATTACACCACCTAGTATGTTGCCAGAAACGGCGCGGAGAATCTAGTAGGTAAAATCGGGGGGCGCGAATGAAGATTGCATTTTCGCCTTCGATTTTGTGTCACGAATTGCGAAGTCAATTTCAGTCAAGAACCGCTCTAAATGCGCCTTTACAACGCGCCTCACCAGTGGTGGCAAGTGCTCGACTGGTATCGCCGATGATACATCTCTCTCACAAGAATTTTTCCGAACGACAACAATTCGCAGCGCCTCGAAGTGATTGTTAGCGATTGCAGACAAATTAGAAGCAGGTTGGATATGCAAATCGGTCATATCGCGCACCGAGGAAGTTTGAAACGAGTAGGTTGATTTTAACGTTCTGCCAACATAGAAACACCGACCCAACCAATGGAGGCGACCTGGGGTTTTCCCTGGGAAGCCTAGAAAGTTCGGCAGCCCCCAGAACGCCCACTGGCGCCCAAAATCTTATAAACCCGCTCAAACGGGTATATCGAAGACAGATTTATTAAACAGGTCTGCCGTGGTCGATAAGCCTGAGAAGCAAGGGTCTAGGGGTTCCGAGGATGCTGAGCGTAATCCTCGTGCTGCCGCGTCCGAAGCCCTTGAATCTCACAAGAGTGCGAGCGAAGCTGCCAACGGTAAGCAACCCATGCGTCTGCAAGAGCTTCTGGACAGGAGCAAGTCGGACCCGATTGCCAGAGACATAGTCGAGGGGCTGAACAAACTAAACAAAATTACCGACGAGAAAACTCGCACAGAGCTCGTCCGTTGGTTGGGCAACAGCGCACAGATGCATTTCGGTCGTGACTTGGCCGATTTGAAAGAACTGCAACACCTTCCTCACTCCAAACACGATAAAGAGCTTGAGTCGCTTTTATGGAAAGGGCGAAACATAATTAGCTTCACCGGCGATGTTCCCAAAGTAATTACGCAAGAGCTAAAAGCACTGCGCGACGAAGAGCGCAAACAAGGCAAGACTCAAGGTTTTGCCGAGCACGCGATGGCGATGATCAAGAATCTGAAAGAGTCATTGCTGCCGCCCGACATGAAGCAATCTGCCGACAAAGCGCTCAGAGAGTCGATTGCAGAACAGCTCGAGCCCGAGTTAAAGGGTCTGCGCGAAAAGAGAGCGACTAACAGCAACAGCGGGGATGGTTCTGGCAGTGAAACCAAAACTCCTTCGAGCGAAACGAAAGACACGCCGGAGGAAGTGCCTTCTCAAACGATGCTCGTCGTCGGTGAAGTAAAAACATATGACGAAGAGACTTTGACAAATGTGCAACTCCTCGAAAAGGCGCTTCATGTGCCGGGTCCGTTCGGTTTGCCATTTGGCGAACATGTCGACTTCAAGCAGCTAAAGGATGTTATTGAAGGATTGCCGCTTGAAAAACGACAGCAAGTTGCAGAGGCTTTCGCCAGTGAAAGCCAGAGTCAAACCACATTTTTCAGCGAGTTGCGCTGGAAAGGCGGAGACCACCCCTCCGATGTCCAAGAGATTGAAGCGCTTTTCCAGCGGCGCCAAGGCGTCACAGATTGGGCTGGCGATTTGCAGAATGACCTGATCAAACTGAAGGAGTTAAAACAAAAAGGCGCTGGAGTAACGGCTGCCTTCAATGTCGCGACAGGAACAATAGGCCTGCCGCAGCTGGCTGAAAAGATCGGACTTCGCGATCCGCAAGTAGCAAACGTAGAGCGCGCAATGCGTCAAACAATTGCGATGATGCCAGCCAAAGCGATTGCAGAATTGGCGGTTGGACATAGAGAACTTTTTCAGCAACTAACGACAGATGCCAATGTGGGTGCCGAAACTCGCGCAGCACTTAAGATCATGCTGGAAAATCCTGCATGGGCACAGGAGCCCGAAGCAGTCACTAAGATGGTGCGGCTTGCCATCGACCACAACAACTTTGATTTGTTCAAAGACGCAATGCGACTTTCCGCTCCTGAAGCAAGACAAGAATTCGCAAAATCGAAAGAAGCGAAGGAAGTAATTCAAAAATATTCTCTTCAAGGCGAAGCGGTATCAGATTTGATTGCACGAGGCAACGAGTCGTTGGTCACCGGCTTGCACCAAAACACAAGTTGGTACGGTTGGCTCGGCGCCAACAAGGAAGAAGTGGCGCGTCTTGTAGAATTCGCCAATCCAGACGATCGGGCAGCGTTTACCAAAGGAGAGGCGCTGGCAAAACTCAAACATCCAACAGAAGATCAAAAGGATTTGATCAACTATTTTCGAACAGTCGATCAAGCCTTAAAAACCGCAACTCTTTACGACAAGACTCAATATGACTTGCTGAAGAGAAAGATGACCGGTACGCCGGAAATCTACTCTGACTTGCGAAAACTGCACGGCGATGGCTTCTTTGGCAATTTTCAGAAAAATGATTTGAATGGAATGAAGAAAGTCGTAGAGAACATTTCCGAAGAAAATTGGCAATCGCTGCGAGAGAATCCGAGCCACCTGGCAAAACTCAACGATGATCTGAAAGACTTTTTGAACGATGGGGAGCGTGCACAAATAATGCACATGCTCACGGAGAAAGTCGGCGACAAAGCGAAGGACAGCCTTACATACGAAAAGTCGAAAGACAAAGGCAAGCGTTCCATCGAGGAGTACTTCCGCGAGGAAGTAGCTCAAGACTCTTGGAACGCAATGAGCCAGAAAAATTGCCGGCTATCAAAACTCGATCGAATTTTGCAATTGACCCCGGCAGAAAAAGAAGCATATAAGAAGGATCAGAAATCAATCGACAAATTGATTTCTGCAGAACTGCAAGGTGATGAATTGCTTGTCGCAAAGCGCAAGTTGCAGCAGATACTCAAAAGCAATGAAAAAGCAGATCCGATTAGCGAAGCACTTCTCGCAAACCTGCACGAAGGAAGCAATGCAGCACGTGCGCGAAAACTCGAAATCGCGCTAGCGAGTCTGAGCCACGACCTCCTCAAAAATCCAAAATCAGATGAAGACAAAGAAGTGCGCAAATCATTGGAGGAGATGGTAAAGCGCTTCTGCGATGACACTGGACGCGGTCCGCAGTACGACGCGGAAGGTCAGCAGATTCGCGAAGCTCAGTACGAAGAGTATATAAAGAAGACTTTCGACGCTGGCACGGTGCCACTAGACCTCAAAGCTTCACTTTGGAGAGAATCGAAAATCTCAATCGACGATTTGACGCATCTTTCAAAAGATGAAGTTCAGAAGTTGATGTCGAAAGCGCCAGAAGCGCAGTATTTGCAGAATGAGATCTTCAAATCAAAAGAACAAGCCGAGCTCGCCCGCGAAGTTCTTCAATTGAATAGCCCAAAGGATATTACCTCTGCGATGCGCATTCGCGCAGCAGTTGTCGGCTTTGACGAACCACTTTCAGGTGTGATTGAAAAGCTTGGCAGTTTGAAACCCAAAGAGCGCAAAGCCATAGAGCAAGCTTATCTCAAGTACCACTCAACTATGAACGCAGATCTTTTGCACGCAGCAAGTGGTGCAGATAGGCGCAAGTTAGTGGAACTATACGCGCCTTTGACGATGGGACAAAAAATTATTTCCCTTCAAAAGGATCTGGTAAAACAAGACGGCGCCGCGGATTCGCTGATGATGAAGGGAGCCGTAGACGCACACGCTAGAATCGCGAAAGTATACGCGGAAAACAAAGAAGCTATTGCCAAACTTGAGCCGAAAACGAGAGAAGAACTTGAAGCTGCACTAGAAAATTATTTTGTTGCGAAAGCCAATTTCGTAACCACAAAACGCGAATCTGCAGAAGCCGTCGCTAATGCTACAACAATGCTGTTGGGTGTCACTCTTTCAATTGCAGATCCTCCGGCGACTGCCGCAATACTCGCGTCGGCAGGAGTTGTCGGAGCAGGCGTAAAACTCGAGATGACACGCGCAATGATGGGCAGTGATTTCGACGAATCGCAGTCCCTCAAGATCGCGGGCTCAGGTTTTATGGACATTTCGTTTGGATTTGCTGACAAAGTAATCCCGCTGAGCAAGTTGTTGAAATTAGATGCGAAAGTTGCAGCAGCAACAACGGACGCTGTTTGCGAGCGGATTGGCACGGCGAAGACTGTTTCGCTTATCAGAGATGACGCACGTGAAATCATGCAGAAGGGCATGTCGGAGATGTCTCTCACGCATTGCGCATTCGGCTCCAAAGAGTTTGAACATGAGGTTCATAAACTCGCTAAGTCGCTTGTAAAAGAAGGCGCTGACCCGAATGAAGTCAACTATCTCGTTGGACTCATCAAAGAGGAAACCAGCAAACGACTCTCATCAAATGTGCAGCAAAAAATCCGTAACGAACTCTACAAGGCGGGCGAAACCTCAACTCTTGAAACCGGAACAGAACTGACAAAGGAAGCCGTTCTTGAACCGGAAAAATTCAAGCTCGACGAATTAGGAATCAAGTCTACTTCCGACTTTGCTGTTGCCCTTCTTAAATACGCAGAGTTTCGCTCAGCAGGAAAACTGCTCGGCAAAACCATAGATCACGCTAATCTACACTTCGCGAAAAGAGCGCTGTTTGAAAGTGCTAAAGACACCATGCCAAAGGAAAACCTGACACGCTTAATCCAACATACAAACCAACTGCAGGAAAGAATCAATAATCCCAAGGAAACTGCAAAAACATTGCGTGAAGTCACCCACTTCTTTCGTCCGATCAGGGAGGGACTGGATCTGGACCTAGATGTCCTGCCGAAAGGTGAGGCTCTTCGGCACCGCGGAGAAATGACGCTATTCGAACTTGCGAATCCCGAAATGATCCACCAAGGAATGAATCAAACGTGTAATGCAACCGTAGTGCAAAAACAACTTGCATTCAATGCGCCTCACCGCTATGCGCAGATAGCAAAGGATATTTCTTGCTACGACACTTTTGTCACTACTGACGGCACCAGATTGAAGCCATCAAGTTTTGGCGCACACGCTACGGACTTAGAAACGCTGGCATACAGTAACAAACTCGATAGGTGGAAGACAACTGAGGACTTGCATATACCACACTTTCGGAGGCCCACGGAAAAGGCTATGCAAACAATGCTCATAAACGCTCATTGGAACTGTGTTGAGAGAAGCATCTACGTCAAGGAAACTCCAAAAGGACTTTTGATTGTATCGCCAAACACGGATGGCGCAGTTGTTAAAGAATTTGCGGCTGGCAAAGTAGCATTCTTCGGTACGACTGAGAGCCATCAACTTTGTTACAAACATAGCGATGAATGGTTGCCATTCCAAGTTGATAACACGAATAAAAACTCAGGCCTATCTCCGCAGAAAATCCTTCCAGACGATAGACCTCACATTGGAAGCGAACATCTGCTGCAGATGTACAACAAAGCAGCAGGTCATGGACTGCCAGAAGAAACATTTGTTTTAATCGGTCCAGCACCACAAGATGTTGATTCAGAGCTCATTGAACATCTGAGCAGAACCCAGACGTTTGTCAGTGATAAGGAGCATCTTGCAAAGATATTACAGAGACGCTATGAAGAAAAGCGAGGAGCGGCAGCCATTGCAATTGATGCAAAAAAGCTGAATCCTCACGGAGAAGGCGGAGGTCACGTCATACTCGGAAGGTATAATCAGCTAAACGGTAAATACAATATTTTCAACAGCGAAGGGCGCTACGAACTTGACCTTGATCTCGAAGCACTCTTTGATTGTTTACTAGAGGAATCGTTCGATGGCACTACTGGACAATAAAAATCCAACTACCAAGCAAGTGGCATTAAAGAACGGCGTTCTGCAAACCAATGGGGCGCTCGTAAGCATGGACGTTCCCAGTGGTTGGTCTGCTAGTCAATCCTCAAATAAAATCGTGCCAAGCTTTCCTCCAGAAACCTTGATCGACCTAAAAGATGCCGACGGACTCGATTTTTCGATTGGGATCTATTTTTCGGGAATCGTGGATGATGAAATTGATGGAGAGATTCGTAAAGAAAATCTTTTTGATCGAGAGATCACAATGACAGCAGGAACACCAGAGGCTACTCAGTTAATTGGTGGAGAAGGCGAACTTGCCAATGACACCAAGATGCTTTTCTATATTCTTTCAGCAGGAAGGCACGCAGTTCAAAGTGAAGAAAAATACTGCCGCGCAATAAAATCAACAGATTTCAATGGACTCAGGTCGGTCATGTACGAATTCGAAAATGACAGCGATTCATCAAGGACAATAGAATATTGTATTGATGTTCTCGGTAATGGACGCGTTGTCTATATTCTCTATTACCATGCAGCTATCGAAAAATTCAAACAGTTTATGGACATTGCAGTAAGCGCTTTCCAATCGAGCGTATGGCGCCAAGATTTCGATCCGTTCGTTCCGCTCGAGGTGGTTGAATAAGCTGCGTCCGCTAGGTTTGAGGAAAACTTCAATGGCACTATTGGACCATAGAAATCTAACATCGGAAGAGCTTGTACTGAAGGGTGGCTTGCTAAAAACGAACGGTGCCCTGACGAAAATGAACGTCCCGAATGGTTGGTCTGCGAAACAATCAAGTGAATGGCGCAAAGATTTTGACCCAGCACTTCCACTCGACGTTATTGACTGAGCAAGCGCTTGTAGAGGTGAAATTCGATGGCACTCCTGGGCAATAACCAAGGATCCTCAGAACCGCTAGTACTCAAAGATGGCGTCCTTAAGACTAATGGCGCTCTCGCGACTATGACGGTCCCTACCAATTGGACTGGAAGCATGTTCACCAAGTTTATACATCAGACATGCCCTTAAAAACTTCGATCACACTGTCAGACCCCAACTCAAAGGTTTCCGTCGGAATATACTTTTCCGGAGAAATTTTGAAGGGACACGAAGAGCTGCAGCGAAAAAAACATCTGTTTGACAAAGACGTAACTATGCGTGCCTCTAGCAGCGAAGCGAAGGAACCTGCAGCGGAAAGCGGAATGTTGTCCAGAATTTCAACGATGGATGATGTGATCATGGAAGCAGCGCCACATGCGGTGCAAAGTGATGAGGGTTTTTGTCTTGGCATTAGATCAACAAATTTCAAAGGATTTAAAACAGTAATATTCGAATTTGAAAATTCCGATATCGGGCGCAGGACGATCGAGTACTGCATGGACGTTTTTGGCAATGGAGAAATGATTCACATCCTGTTCTATAGTGCACCAATAGAAAGCTTTGCGGAAAACATGGATGCAGCGGTGGATATTTTCAACACCACCGTCTGGCGAACTGACTTCGATCCATATAAGAACATTGAAGTCACAAGCTAATTTAGAGGTGGAGAACCTCGAACTCTTAGATGTTTAAGAGTTGGTGAAAGTAGCGAGTTGCCAAGAATTCGGATGTAGGATGGTTAAATCAGCCTTGTAGCTGTACTTCGATTCTGAATTTCGATTCTTGGGAGAAACACCGTTGGGCGATTTTGGATTTATCTTTCTGCTTGTAGGGCTTGGAGCATTCTTCTTCGTCGTCTTCAATAGATTTCAATTCAGCTACTTCGACGTCGGCCACATCTCAACGCAATTTCTAGGAACAGCTGTTTTCGTCACTTGCCTTGGTATCGGCCTTTATCTGGTTTGGTTTCAACCAACGTCGCAGCCCTACCGAGAGCACGTAGCGCCGCGAGTTTACGCCAGCCAAGCTGAAGCATCCCACAAACGAATCGCGCACAGCACGCATTCAAAAAGACAAAAGCCCAAACAAAATCACTAATTGCCCTGCACCATATGTAGTGCCAAAGCTTTTCTTGTTTATCTCGATAGTGAAAATTCGTGCCCGTTGGGATTCGAACCCAAGGCCTTCGGCTTCGGAGACCGACGCTCTATCCAGCTGAGCTACGGGCACATGAAAGCCCATTATAGCCCGTCTCTTCAGGGTTGCCGGACCATTTCTTCCAGTGCGTCAAGATTGTGAATGGTCACCCGCTTGGATTCAATGTCAATCCACTGACTGGAGCGGAATCTATTGAGGATTTGAGTAACAGTTACCCTTGACGACCCTACCAAGTCTGCTATCTCCTGGTGTGTCAGGGGAAACTCAACACGAATGCCATTGGGGGTCACTTTGCCATGCGACTCAGCCAGAGTCACGAGCAAACGGGCGACACGGCTCGGGACTTGCCTGAAGACAAGGTCTTCAATACGCGCCTGTGCCTGTTTCAGCCTGCCGCCAATGATTTGGATGAGCCTCAAACCAAACTCCGGATTCTCGCGAATGAAGTTCTGGAAGGCCTCTCGGCTAATTTGATATATACGAGATTCTTCAAGCGTTTCAGCATAACTGTCATGCTCGCCCGATTCCCACGACGCTTCACCAATTAGGTCGCCAGGACCCAAAAGCGCCAGAATCACCGTTTTTCCTTCCGGCGATAGTCTGGTCAGGCGAACTCGCCCCTTCTCTATAAAGTAGATGGCCTCGGACGGCGCGCCGGGCGAAAAAACCATATGGTGCTTTGGCAGCTCCAGCTCTTCCAAAATACCCAAGAGCCGACCTAACTCAACAGGATTGAACGACTCGAACAAGTCACTCTGCCTGATTGAGAACAGTTTTGGCGCCGACTTCATTGCCCACCTGCCTCCACAATTCAGTCCCAATACCAGATTCAGGTGTTCTTAAATGCACCAGATAAAATGTGCCGGCGAATTTTGAACTCTTCGGCGACGAATTACGTCTGTATTTAACAAGCACCCTATATAAATTGTTGGGTAGCCAACCTTTTTATACCCCCGCGCCAGGCTTTGAAACACAAAGCCAATTAGGGTGCAGGTTGGCACCGTCAATTCGACCAAAATGGAAACCATCGACTCTTCAACGGAACCTATCGAGTCTTCAACGGAAACTCTGCGGAACGAAGCACATTTCACAGGAGGACCCAAAAGAAAGATATGCGATCGCATCTCAATTCGGTCTAAAACGCTATTTCGACCGAAAACTGAAAACTCAACTCAAACACATAACTGGAACACCTAGTTACAAACCTGGCGTCGAACACAACCAGAGTATATACAGTCGATCCCAGTGACACATAAAAACGGTCGACATCCGGTCACGGAGCCACTTTTAATACGCTCCGCGTCCTTGTAGCGGCTATAATTTGGATTGGTGTGTGAATAAGCAATCCGCATGAATATTAGGTTTTGCACCGGCCCCACGAGTGCAGAGCCCGCCATCCAACGTCACAATCGGCTGTGGAGTGCTCGGGTACAGCAAAATCTAAAGGAGAATAAGTAATGGCAGTAGCTACAAAAGAGAAAGAAAAGTCCGCTCCCGATAAAAACACGGAAAAAGCAATGGACAAAAAGAACCATGCCGAACACAACGGCAAGGACAAGGACAAAAATTCCGCACCACCGCAGGAAAGATTGAAAGCCCTCGGCATGGCGCTTGATTCCATCAAGAAAGCCTATGGCGAAGGCTCCATCATGCGCCTCGGCGATTCGAAACATCAGTCGATTGAAGTAGTGCCTACTGGCGCACTGTCTTTAGACGTTGCTTTGGGCGTCGGCGGTTTGCCCCGCGGCAGAATCATTGAAGTATATGGACCGGAGTCTTCCGGTAAAACCACGCTGGCACAACACGTTGCAGCAGAAATTCAAAAAATGGGCGGCATCGCGGCAATCGTTGATGCTGAACACGCAATGGATCCTGAATATGCAAGAGCTCTCGGCGTCAACGTTGACGAGCTTTTGATTTCGCAACCAGACACCGGCGAACAAGCTTTGGAAATTACCGAACAGTTGGTTCGCTCCGGCGCTGTTGATTTGGTCATCATCGACTCGGTCGCAGCATTGGTTCCGAAGGCTGAAATCGAAGGCGAAATGGGTGACAGTCTGCCAGGCCTGCAAGCTCGTTTGATGAGCCAAGCTCTGAGAAAACTTACGGCAATCGTAAGCAAGACCAACACCATGGTCATCTTCATCAACCAATTGCGCCAAAAGATCGGTGTGATGTACGGCAACCCCGAAACCACAACCGGTGGCAACGCGCTCAAGTTCTACGCATCAGTCCGTCTTGATATCCGCAAGATCGAAACACTCAAGAAAGACGGTGTTGAGTACGGCAACCGCGTCAAAGTCAAAGTAGTGAAAAACAAAGTAGCTCCTCCTTTCCGGATCGCTGAGTTCGACATTATTTACGGACGCGGCATCAACTCAGCAGGTTGCTTGCTCGATACAGCCGCCGAACTGGAAATCGTCAAGAAATCCGGTACCTGGTTCAGCTACAAAGAAGAGCGCATCGGTCAAGGACGCGACCAAGCAAGAACATTCTTGGAAGCGAACCCTGCTATGCTCAAAGAAATCGAGCAACGTGTCAAAGCAGAATTGGCAAAGAAAGAGCCATAATCGCGGGCGCATAACTCGAAAACATTTGGCTTACAGCCGAACAGTTCAATCCAAAGGGAGCGATAAACGCTCCCTTTGAAATTTGTTGGGGAAATTTGTTGGGGAAAGCGGCACTAGTCGTAACTGCACACAATTTACGGTTTGGGTGCGCCAAAGTATCTATAATGAAATCGGCTGGAAACATCGATTACTAAGTGGATGACGAAAACGGCAGAGAAGCGTCAATCAAAAAAAGAAGCCAAAGGCAAATCCAAGAAGCCGCAATTCAAATTCAGCTGGCCTTCTAACTTGGGTTGGGCGTTGTTGGGCGGAGCAATCCTTGGACTCTCCGCACCAGGAATTATGATTCCTGCACCACCGGGCGTCGGTCACCCGCTGTCCCTTTCCTTCCTTGCATGGTTCGCACTGGCGCCGCTTCTGCTCCTTACAGCATCAAGCAAGAGCATACTGCAAGCCTTTCTTCGCGGTACTGCCTTCGGCACCGCCTACAACATGGTTTACCAAAATTGGTACCTTGGGCTTCAGCCCTTAGATTGGCTAGGATTCAACCAATGGCAAGGATGGCTGTTGGCCTGCTTGGCATTGCTGGTCATTTCAGTTCATCAAGGACTGATCATCGGGCTTTTCTCAGCCGTCGCATATCTTGTTCCGACGACTGGTCAGTTCGTCCCAGAAGGCTCAAAAAAACGCATTAAGTTGCCTGCGTTTTTAATACTTCCCTTGCTCTGGATACTTATCGTCAACAAGCTCGGCAACGCACATATAGCACTGGGCGTGCCATTTGCCATGCTCGAATACACGCAGTACAAACAAATCTCGCTCATCCAAATCGCTAGTATCATCGGCGGTATCGGATTATCCTATGTCATGGTGATGTGCAACACAGTTTTTGCCACGCTAATTGCGAACTTCTCGAAATTGAAAGGTGTAGCTTCGCTGCAAGCGCCTTCCCGAACAGCGGCTGTTTATCAATGTTTTGCAATGGCTGTGCTGCTCACCGGACTTCTTGCTTTCGGTTTCTACCAATCTTCAACTCTAAACTTCAAAGCTGATATTCCGGTCTCAGTTGTTCAACAGAATATCAATATCGACATGCAAAAGACGACGGTGCGTTATGGCATTGAAGATCTTTTCCGCATTCATAGAGACTTGATGATGTCTGCGCCGAAAGGACTTTCTGTTTGGACTGAAAGTGCGCTACCTACCTACCTTTGTATGGAAAGAGGAACGCAGCAGAATCTCAAAGACCTGGCATCGAAGAGAGGCACCGACATTGTCGTCGGAGCGATGGATAAAGATCAAAATGGCAAGCCGTACAATTCTGCTTATGGCATCACTAGTAGTGGCAAGATTGTCGACAACATTTACCACAAACGCTATCTTGTGCCAGTCGGTGAATACGCACCACCCTTTCTTCAATTGCTTCCCGAATGGGCGCGCCGCATGACAAACACTCCGGCTGGCGGCGGTTTCAACGCAGGTAACAAACCAGAGGTGTTCGACTTCGCAACAGCAAGAGTTGGGCCGCTGATCTGCTTCGAAATCATTTCGCCAGAAGAGGTGGCTTCCACGGTTAGGGAAGGGGCTCAAGTATTGGTGAATATCAGCGACTTAGCATGGTTTCACGATTCATTAATTGGCGAACAAATGATCGCCACTTCTGTTATGCGCGCTGTTGAAAATCGCCGTTATGTCGTCTTTGCCGCGAACACCGGACCTTCCGCAATAATCGATCCACTTGGCAGAGTTCAAGACCGCTGCGGATTAGGCAAAGCACAAGTCTTAACTGGAAAAATAGGCAGAGTCAACGACATGAGCATTTTCACTTCGTGGTATAGACTGTAGTGTCTGCTCGGAGATTCCGGTGAAAATAAAGCGAGCCCTTCTCACCTCATGGCTTGGCGTAAGCCTCTGTGCTGCCTTGCTTTTGTCTTCGCCTATATGTGCTCCCGCTTCATTCGGTAAGCAGAAAACCAAAGCTGACGAAACAACTGTAACAAACGAGCAAATTCCGGTCTATGAACCAGGTAAGAAGCTGCCCAAAGGGATGGCGGAGTCGGCAGTCGACATTATGATCGCCTCGACGCCGACGAATGTTTGGAACGCACTAGTCAAGTTCGAAAATTACCCACGGATATTTAAACGCATAAAGACCTCTGAAATCATCAAGCGTGATGGTGACCTAATCTACGTAGAAACGTACCTAAAGCCGCAGATGTTTGTTAAAAACGCGGTCCAGCACACTGTTACAAACATCGCCGACAGCCCACATCGCATCAACTGGAAACAACTCGACGGCAATTTCAAGCACGTTGATGGCTCGTGGGAACTCGCTGCACAAGGCGGCGGCAAGACAAAGTTGACCTACACTTTGCACGTTGACGCAGGCGCCATGGTGCCACCGTCTATGGTGGCCTTCTTTCTCAAGTTCGTTCAAAATGAAATCGTCAAACAGCTAAAGCAGTACGTCGAGAAAGAAGAAAAAACAAAGGAGACGCCGAGCGTCTCCCTGTCAAAATCTTATTTGAAGTAAGTATCGATTTTACTGCACCAGGCGTCCGACTTTGATAGCGCCTTTCAGTGCGATGTGAACCAGTGTTTTGCCGCCGCTCTCATCAACATTGCTGAGCGTGCCCATCGCGACTTCGCCCCACTTCTGTGATGCCGGCGTCATGCCTTCGCCTTGCTGCATTATCTTCACGTGGTCATCGCCACCGTTATTCTTCTGAAGCTTGCCACTTATAGCAATAATCGCAGTTGTTACTCCGTCGACCGTGCGCGGCTTGCCTTCTATAGTGCCTTCGGCGAATTTCGTCCAAACTTGATTGGTCGTATTTGTGCCTTGCCCCCACTCAAGCAACTGTACTGGTTTGCCGAGTCTGATCATCTGTAAGCCCTCACGCGCTGCCTTGGTATTCCAAATACTTGGAAATTAATAGAACACCTAAAGTTAGCATATTCCGCCCGGCGCTGCCTTATGCATTGCTTGGGTTGCTTCGCCAAAGACTAAAGATTTTGAATAATTGTCCCTAGATGCTCTTCAAGAGTCATTCCTGACAATTCGACAGGCAGCTCCTGTTCTTCGTTTTTGCATATCGAATCTACGGACATCAATCCGATCAAATCTGTGTGAACGTTCTTGACGATCTTGCCAAAAACTTTCGCGGTCTTGTCAGCGCTGTCTGTCGGAATATGCATGATCGCGGTCTTGATTTTCATGTACTCCTTAACCAATTCAATAAATTCGAGCAGCGTGTAGGTGACGGGTCCGCCGATTTCATAGGTTTTGCTTACTGAGCCCCGGTTGTAAAGACTTTGCACGATGACGTTTGCCACGTCGTCAACAAAGACCGGCTCTAATTCACAAAGCCCTGCTCCTGGTATCGGTATCACCGGCTTGAGCTTAAGCACAGGCAACAAAGCATTGAGAAAAGGAAAAGATGTTCCGAAGAAGTAAGAAGGACGCACAATCGTCCAGTAGAAGCGAGTGTCTTTGATTACTTGTTCGCTTTCCCATTTGTATTGCATCATAGTGCTGGATGAATGTTCGGATGCACCCAAGCAGCTCACATGAATAAATCGCTGGACGCCGCCCGACTCTGCAATGCGCGCAAGTTCACCGACTACATCGAGATGCTCTGATTTCATCGTTTGCGCATTTGATTGGAAGAAGCTGCCTCCCGCATGAATTACCGCAGTGCAACCACTTATCGCTCTAGCAAGAACAGCGGGGTCGGTCATTTCGCCGACGACAACTTCGGTACCCTGCTGTTTCAAATTGGGGATATTGGAACTTCTCCAATCCCCCATTCCGCGGGTCAACACTCTTGCCGGATATCTCTGCCGATGCAAGTGCCTCAAGATAGCGCTTCCAAGCAAACCAGAACCGCCAAGAACGAGAATCACGCAAAACCTCTAACTTTCGGATGTGGTTAAGGCCACATGCCCCCACCGAAGCCATAGCCGCCCATCGGCATTCCCATGCCGCCGCCGCCGAATCGAACACCGCCTGTTCCGATTCCAAAACCACCTGTGGAAAATCCACTTCCAAACGTGCCGACACCGCTACCATATCCGGTGCCATATCTCGGAGCAGACTGCCGCACAACCATGCCGGTGGCTGGGTCTATGAGGTTGCCAGTCACCGTGTCCAGTAAAAGACCAGTACGCGGATCCGTGACCACGCTGCCGGACTGCATCGGATAACCGCCTACAAAGCCTCCGCCAATCATGTTTCCGATTGAATTGATAATCTTACCGAGTCCGCCACTCTTGCGTCTCATGCTAGGCGCTGTCGGCGGGTAGCCGTCATCGTCGTTGTAACTCGGCGCTGGCTGCGGACTTTGGGCGACTCGCTGTGATGACCCGGCGCTGCCGCCAGGAGAGACTTGAATTACGCTTGCCAAACGATTGACGCGGTCAGGCAATGATTTGTCAGTCCATGGTTTTTCCGCAGGGAAAAGAGACTGTTCCAGTCTATGTAAGCGCGTGGGCAGAGGATCCTTCGGGAAGGTCTTGTTGAAAACTTCGTTTTCCATGAGCGTGACTTGAGAGTTCAGGCCCATGCCCTGCGCGCGTGGAGTAGATGTGCGAATGTCAGGTGCAGTCCGAGGTGAAGCCATCGCAGTTCTCGGAGGTGGCAACTCATCGTCGTCATCATCTTCAAAATCTTGCGAGGTGATTGGAGGTCTTGCACGCGGTGCAGGCGTAGAACGACCACCATAAGTACCGGCGCCGCTGCCCATTCCATACGAGCCGCTGGACGACCCACCATATGAGCCACCACCGTATGAGCCACCCCCATACGATCCCGAACCCGCACCCATTCGACTGCCTGTCGTGCCGCTGCTTCCCATGCCGCCATACATGCCGCTTCCGCCCATGCTGGTCTTAGGAATCAATCCTTGCTTGCGGAAGTCATCAGCGAGATTTCTTCCACTGAAAGACTCTTTGTCTGCATTGCGACGCGCCACCGGCTGTGGTGGCGCAATATTTGTAGGCTCGTCATCGTCCTCGTCAGCCCAGTCGGCATTCAAAGGAGCGTTCTTAGTAATGTCGATTCCAGACTGTGCCTTTAGTCTGTCGGTCCGGTCAGTCAGGTCGGTGCTACTCGATGGCTTACCGAAATACTTTGTTTCGAGGCGTGCCAAACGCTGATTTACTGGTTCTTGGCTGTATGTTTTCCCGTTAAAAGCCTTCCGCTCAATCGCGTCAACCGCTGGGTAATTCCCGATGGGCGCTGGTTCGGACTCTTCTTCTTCAGCTACTTGTGTGGAGGCTGGTTGCCGTCCGCCACCTGAGCTTCCACCTGACGAGCCGCCTGAAGATGAACCACCGCTTCTGGCAGTTTGTGCTGGTGCGGAGTCAGAAACACTATTTAGGTTGGGCACGGCCTGGACGAGAGCAGACAAGCGGGCGGCGTCATCGCCGTCCTTCGCCTCACCAAAAACCATCTTCTCGATACGGTCTAAGCGCGCATCGATACTCTCTTTCGGATAGGTATGTTGGAAAAATTTCTCTTCCAGCTTGAGCAGATTCCCGTCATTGTCTGCCACAGCGAAGGAAGCTGGAGCCATTAAAAAAACGCTCAAAGCCACAAACGCCAAAGCAGAGACGCGCGAAGACATTCTCCCCTTTGATTTACTGGCGTTTGACCTGGTCATACCTTGCTTTTTCACTTCGAATTGGGAAACCGGAAAAGGGCAACCCCGCGGACACTAAAGAGATTGGCGAACCAAAGCTTTGACAACTTTTGCACCTTCATCTTACCATGCGGCTAGGTGCCACAAACCCTGATTTTCACTAGCTTTTGCCCTCAAAAACTTCCAAAAACCGATAAGGTCATTCGGACTGGACTCATGAAAGCGAATGTAAACGTTGAAAGACGTTAACAGTCTGGTTTTGTTCCGATGCCAAGAAGTCCCTCAAGATTCAGCGATAATTAGCAAATCCTTGTATGTTGTTTTGGGCTGGTAACATTCATAGAACGTTTTTCGTGCCGGTTCGCCGGGGCGCAACTCATGCGCCAGCCAAGGCTGAAGGACTCTCGAACGAATCTATAAACTTCTCGCAAACGTCTTTAGGACACCCAAAGCATGGTCACAACAACAACAAAATCCTCCTCCACCCTGCAGATAGATGGTCACAGACTGACCCTGGAGGACGTCGAGCGAGTCGCGCGCGGCACTGCCACTGTTAAGCTTTCAGCGATGGCAACAGAGCAGCTTTCCAAGAGCCGCGCAGTCGTCGAGAAGTTTCTCCACGAAGGTGCTGTGGTTTATGGCATCACAACCGGCTTTGGCAAATTTAAGGATGTAGTCATCAAGAAAGAGGACGCGTCGCAACTGCAGCGCAACCTCCTTCTGAGCCACGCCGCCGGCGTCGGGCCGTCTTTCGACGAGCCGACTGTCCGCGCCATCATGCTTTTGCGGGCAAACGCGCTCGCCAAGGGATATTCTGGAATCCGAATCGAGGTCGTCGACCTCTTGCTGGACATGCTCAATCGAGGCGTTCATCCGATTGTTCCGGAAAAAGGTTCACTCGGAGCGTCGGGAGACCTTGCGCCCCTGTCGCATTTAGCTCTTGTCCTCATCGGTGAGGGCGAAGCCATTTTCGAAGGAAAGCGCATGTCGGGCGCCGACGCACTTAAGAAAGCTAAATTGACCGCTATCGAACTTTCTGCAAAGGAAGGACTAGCCCTCATTAACGGCACCCAAATGATGTCGGCTGTCGGAACCCTCACCCTGCTCCAAGCGGAAAGACTGGCAAAAGTTGCCGATATCATCGGCGCAATGTCTCTGGAAGCGCATCTCGGGTCAGAAAAACCTTTCGCAGACGTAATCCAGCAAGTCCGCCCTCATCGCGGCCAAGCGAAAGCAGCAGCCAATTTGCGCAGACTGCTCGCCGAGAGCGAACTCATCAAAAGCCACACCGGCTGTACACGTGTTCAAGACGCATATTCGCTGCGCTGCATGCCGCAAGTCCATGGCGCTTCGCGCCAGGCATTCGAGCATGTGCGGCAGGTTTTGGAAATAGAAATCAACTCGGCGACAGACAATCCGCTCGTGTTCGATGGCTACGCGCTTTCCGGTGGAAACTTCCATGGACAGCCGCTTGCGCTGGCAATGGATTACATGGCGATTGCCATCGCAGAACTCGCGAATATCTCCGAGCGTCGCGTCGAACGTTTGCTTAACCCTGCGTTGTCGGACGGACTGCCGCCATTCCTCACGCACAAGGGCGGTCTCAATTCAGGATTGATGATTTCGCAGTACACCTCTGCTGCGCTCGTTTCTGAAAACAAAGTACTCGCTCACCCGGCCAGCGTTGATTCCATTACGACCAACGCAAACCAGGAAGACCACGTCTCAATGGGCTCTATTGCAGCACGCAAAGCGCGCACTATTTTGGAAAACGTTCGCAAATCGCTCGCGATCGAACTCGTCTGCGCGTGTCAAGGCATCGACTTCCGGATTGGCAATTGCGGAGACGCCATCACTCACGAAACATGCGACCAACAGTCGATCGGGCTCGCACCAGGGCGCGGTGTTGATGCGGCATACAAACTTGTACGCGAAAACATACCGCACATGGATGAAGACAGAGAAGTGCACATCGATATAGATAAGGCAGAAAAACTGATCGAGAACAACCAATTGCTCGAGAAAGTGGAGTCTGTTTTAGGACCGCTAGACTAGGTCAGAACGCAGGCATCTTTGCCGCTGGCATCTTTGCCGCACACATTCTTGTTCACCATATCCGGTGCCCGCAATTGCACGCACCGTTCTTTCATTCTGACGTCTTATACAAATCCACAACTATTCTGACTTAGAACAACATTGTGCAGCGCATGCTGCCGCAATTCCTCCCAGAACATAAAGCCCAATCGTCATCGCCGCCTGCCTCGTACTTTTCTGACTATTGTCTTTACTCATTCCCAAAAGAGCCGGTAACGTTGAAGCACCAGCGCCCATGGTCAACCCGAGCGAAACGCCTTTTGCTATAGTGCCAGCACCGCCCCGCGAGCCCACCTGACTATAGAAAAGCGCGTTTCCAACAATGTCGCTTACTAACGCGTTCTTAAATAAAACACCGTCACTGGGCGGCTCTTTGCCAACTGCGGCATAGACTTTCTCAATGCTTTCCATACCAAGATTATCCAATCGCGGCGCATCTGAAACAAAGCGACGAAGCAATTGATGAGCCGCCGTAAGCGCCAACGAACCAACCAGACCATTTAAGAGAGCGCGTACCATACCCCTTACCCCTTTGATGACAATCCAGTGATATGACCGTTTCAGCGGCTGGATGTTCCAAACGGTTAAGAAGGTTCAATAGCCTCAGTTATCACTTCGCTTTCTTTAGTCACATGACCCATGGAGTAAAGCGAGTAAGCGATCTAGAACTTTCTCGCCTTCCTCTCTGAGCCCATCGTGCTCAAACTCATTAGTCAACCAATACTTGCACCCACGAATTGTCTTCGCAGTTTCCTCCGCCATCACGCGGTCAACATAGAGGTCGTTATGATAGATAGTTCCAACGCATGGAACGGTACAAGACTTAAGCGCTTCAATATCGTAGAGCGCAGGCCAATCAGAATACGTCGCCAACTGTTCCGCCACTTCTTTAAACTGCTTCAAACAGTTGTACTCGTCGAACATCCACGGATAAATCATTTCGCCAGTAAAGAAGATTTGACTGTTCTTGCTCGAATTCATGTCAAACTGCGGAAACTCTTTGATTATGCGGTCTGCGGACCAATGAGAGGCATGCCCCTGACAGTAGATGGCTTCATGCAAAAGTGAATAAATAGGATTAGTGTTGAAATCCATCAAATTCTCAATCCCGCGTAAGAACGCGAACGACAGAGTTTCAAATGTCGTATTTGGAACAAAGGCACTTTCCAGAAGATAGTGGATCGTGTTCATCGAATGACCCGAACACTTAAATCCAAAGTTAATCCCGAGCTCCAGAAAACGCCTTGGTGTGAGCGTTTCCCCGCACGGCAATTGAACATCATTTGATTGCAGATGTTTTACTATGCGCGAAACAATTTCTGCATCTTCCGGGAAGCGCTCATAAAACTGCTCATTCTTTTCGATTAGTCTCGTGTAGCATGCGCGATAAACTTCATCGGGATCATCCACAAGCGGAGCAAATCCACCCGTCAAGATAGCGCCTTCAAGCCCTTCCGGATGCATCGACAAATACGTTGTAATGCAAAAGCCGCCATAGCTCTGTCCGAGCACCGACCACTTTTTTCCATGATTTAGTGATTTGCGAATATACTCACAGTCGCGCACGATGTTGTCGGCACGAAAATTTTTCAGGTATTCCACTTGGGCAGAAACATCACCAAACCCTTTCATCGTTTGATGCGTAACCGGGGTGCTCAAACCTGTTCCTCGCTGATCTAATAGAAGAACGCGATAGTCTTTGAGTGCGCGTTTCAGCCAGCCGCCATTGCTTTCAGGGCGAGGAGATTGAAAGCCCGGCCCGCCCTGCAAATACACTAGAAAGGGCATGTCGTCTTTCTCAGCATTTTCGGTTGAACGAACTTCACGCGCGAAAACTGTGATCTTTTTTCCAGAAGGTTTTTCGTAATCGAGCGGTACTTCGAAATAGTGACCAATCAATACAAGTCCGGGTATTCTCTGGACGGATTTCTTTTTAACAGTTTCGCTTTTCATATTATCCTCAACTGTAACCGCTAAATCCTCGGTGCGGGATCGCCGTCTTTCAATATTTTCACACGACCAGTGCCACCACATACGGGGCAAGTGCCTTTAAGAACGGGAATCCCATTTTCGTTGGCAACATACTCGCCGATATGATTTTCGCTAAAAATCCAGGTCGCTTTTCTAGAATAACTAACAGAGATCCAGTGCTTTCCGTCAGGCTTAAGAAACCAACGCGGATCGTTCGCTTTCAGGCATGGCGCAGGGCAGACGCCGGCCATATATGTACGCAGCGAACTCGCCGTTTGACCACACTGCCTTTGCAAAGTCATGCTGTTCTTGCCGTACTTCGCCACCCATTCAAATTCTTTGACCGCCTTAGAATACAGGCGCTGAAGCAGATAGCAATACGCCAGAGACAAGTGGGTATCAACGTTGGCGACGCCAGACTGGATGATCGCTTCAAATGCCTTTGCCGCCTGAGGAAACTTTTTCTGTTTGTATAATTCCGCAGCCGCCGCATAGGCAGCCGGGACTGGCCGTTTGTGCGGCTCCATTTGCGCTGGAGACTGTTCGACTGCCGGAGGTGAAACGGCAGCAGCATCGGTTTGCGGAGCAATGTTAGAACTGGAAGGCAATTCCGAACCCGTTGGCGAAACAACAGGCGGAGAAACATTGGTTGGAGCAGCTGCGGGCGCTTCAGAGGAAGGAGTTGTTGTCGTCGCCGCTGGCTCAGAGGGGTTCTGAGCTGGGTTTGGGCTTGCAGCAGAGCTTGGACCAGTGCCAGAAGGACTACTCGCTGATGGCGGGACCTCAGGCCAATCAGCCGTTGGAGGGGGAAGCGTCGGCACCAACAGCTTCGGCTTAGTTGTTATCTTCGCGCCCTCCGATGTCCCCTTTGCCAAACCGGAGCTCCCGGCGACAAAACAAAAAGAAAGTAACACAGAGAAAAGTTGCCTTTTCAATTCAGTCTCCTTTGTTCTTTGAAAACGATTTGGACAATATCAAATGCGTGGCATGGGTCCGCCGTCTTTGAGCACAGGAACTTCGGTCGTTCCTTCGCAAACAGGGCAAGTACCTTTGACTACGACATTACCGTGTTCATAGACAATCAAATGACCGATGTCGTTAGGGGTCAGAGTGTCGTAGCCACCGCCGTTATGGGGGACCAGAATAACTTTATTGCCCGCTTTGAGCGTCCAGCGAGGGTCGTGCCCTTTAAGACAATTAGCTGGGCAAATTCCTCTCATTGCGTTGCGTAGGGAAGTTGCGGTTTGGGCGCAACTCTTTTGCAGACTCATGCTGTTTTTGGCATGCTTGCTGAGCAGGTCGAATTCCTTAACGGCTTTTGAATAAATCTTTTGCTGGAGATAGCAATGCGCCAGACAGAGGTGAGTGTTGATATCTGCTGTGCCGGTGGTGACAATCGCTTCGAATTCCTTTTGAGCCTGGGCAAACTTCCTCGCCTTGAACAGCTCGGCGGCAGCCGCGTAGCCATCCGGCACAGGCCTTTTGTGAGGCTCAAGGGCCGCAGCGCCTGCGGCAGCGGATGCCGGCTCTGCTACAGGCGGTGTTCCACTTTGCGTACTTGAGGGCGCGGAAGTGGCAGCTGTATCGGTTGCTGATCCGCTCGGCACCACCGCAGGAGACGAGCCGGTCTGAGGCGATGAGGTTGGAGAAGTAGCCGCCGGAGGAGCTGCCGCTTCAACCGGCTTTGTGACACTAGCTGCTGTCGCCGCTTCGTTATCAGCCGCTAGTGAGGGATTCCCTGCAAGAAACATAAAGCTGCTCAGGAATACCATTGCCAGGCTTGCGCGCATTTGAAAAACCTCCACGGTGATTGGCGTCACAAAGAGTTCGTGCCACAGGTTGAGGAGAGAATAACTATAAATGACGTCACTTAAACTTAACCAGTCGATGCTTGACAGCCCGCACGCGAGCTCCAGAACCATGGACAAATAAAAGGCTCGCACTACCTGTGGTGGCAATGCGAGCCTGTGGGGGTCAAGAAACCTTTTCGAAATTCTGTTTTGCGGCTATGCGGACAGTGCTTGCGCAGTGAATTCTGCTGATGCTGTACAGCTCTTTTGAGAAGAGCCAATTTCAGCCGACTTACGCAACTGATTGATTTTTGCGATTCGTATCAACGTATCCATGAGACGCGGATCGTTTGTTCCAAACATATCTTGTTGCGCCTTTAACAGTGTCTCACACAGCCCGTGCGCCTTCTCGTAGTCATTCTCCATGCAATAGAAATCGATCAGACGATAGAACGCTTTCATCAATTCTGAGTGCGATGAAGTCGCACCGCGCGTATCGCGCATTGCCTTCAGTAAGGTTTTTACAACCTTCGCCGCCTTGCCATGGCGGTTGTTCCAGCTGGCATCGACAACCGCATCAATCAGAGGCTCCCAAATTACGCCGGCCTTCTTCATCATCGCCTGCTAAATTTCTCCACGCGAAGCCCGCGCCAGCTCCTAACTCACTCGAATAGGACTGCTGTCGTTGCCTAGAAGAAACTATAGTATAGATATGCGAATTTGCAATCTATGGTTTGGATAAGATTTCGCTATGGATTCCCACAGCATGAGCCGGAATGTCACCTATACCTATCGGCCACGTTTTTCCGACAAGAGCTCACACAGCCGGGGGAGCCGTAATCGTACCAAGGCAAGTCGGCAGCCACTTCTAGATTTGGCTTACCAGGCGCCTTACCGCGTTATCTTTACAAGCGCCAACCAAACGGAAAAAACATTTTGCGCGAAGCTTACGAGATAAATAGAAGCGCGACTCGCCTGCTGACTCGTCCAACTGAAGCAGAAATCTCACAGCATTTTCTGCTGCGATGTAACTGATTTATCCACGATCTTCCCGACAAAATCAGTGTGCCAAACGCGAGATTTTGAGCATAGTGTGACATCATACTATGGCTCTCGCTCTCATACTGCAATGCGCTTCCCCACCGTCTTCGCAACTATTATTGCATCCGCACTGCTCTTGCAATTGCAAGCAACCGCTGCGGAAAGATCTGCTTCAAAACCCTCGCTTCAGATAAACACACCCAATAAAATCCTCTGGGCTTGGAAGCGAGCGGAAGATCTTTCGGACATTGATCCACATCAATTTGGAGTCGCTTATCTCGCGTGCCATGTGTTTATTGATGGTGACAAGATCAAGTGGGAAACAAGAAATCAACCACTCAAGGTCCCACCGCACACAGTTGTGGTTCCGACCGTTAGAATCGACGTCATTAGGCGCCAAAAGCCAGAATTGTCCAGTCAACAAATTGACAAAGTTGCCTGGCACATCCAGAAAGCGGCGAGTGTTCCAAACGCAGCGGCGCTTCAGATTGACTTCGATGCACTCCAATCAGAGCGTCCGTTTTACCGAGCGTTGCTCGAACACCTAAGGAAGACGCTCCCGTCCACAATGCCGATTTCAATTACGGCACTGGCATCCTGGTGCCTGTTTGACAACTGGATTAAGGACTTGCCAATCGACGAAGCGGTGCCCATGATGTTCAGCCTTGGGCGCGAACGGGAGAAGGTACTGCGCTACTTTCAGAAACATCATGACTTTTTAGAAGAGCGAGCGAACCGATCGCTTGGCTTGTCATTGGAAGATACCAGCGTTAACGAACTAATGATCCCCATTGCACAGAGGCGTAAAATTCCTGTGCGGGTCTATGTTTTCACCAAAACAGCGTGGACCCCTAAAAAAATTCAGGCGGTCAAATCGTTGCTGGGCGTACTATGAAAAAAACAATTGCAATTGCTCTGTCACTGGCGTTCATGTTTAACGTAAACACGCTGCCAGGAAATACGTGCGCGTTTGGCAGCAATCCATACTGGACCTACACGTTGCATCCTGATTTTCCAATGGATAAATACGCTGCAGGCCAATTGGGAATTTTGAAAAACACATATGCGCGCTCATACCTGATGGCAGCATATCGCTACTTGAACAACAAACCTCTCACCACAGATGAGCAGAAGGGTTTTGAACAACTTTGGGACCAACGCCTCCAAGCAACTTCTTCAGACTGCGCCGGCAATACAGAAAGTTGGATCAAATTGCGCGCCACCGTTCCGGGTGTCAGCAAGATTGAAACAATTGATACAGAACGACCAGTGAGCAAAGAGAACTCATACGAGTCTTATTGCAATGCACAAACAAGCGCTTTCGAAACTGCCGCCAAAACGCTTAAGAGCATGATCGAAAAATATGGCATCGGTTCTGCGCAAGTGAAGGAATGGGTCGCCGCACAAGACGAAGTTTTTTCAAATTGCGGCAGCCCGAGATATTCCGACAAGGTGCCTGAAGCTAAAATTCCAAAACCACTGCCGGAAAGTGCAGACGCAACCTGCAAACAAGAGCGAGCCTATCAAATTGCTGCAGCTAATTTTTATGCGCAAAATTTCGATACCGCGCGTAGAGATTTTGAAGCTATAGCAGCTGATGCAAACTCGAAATGGAAAGAGATGGCTGGATATTTAGCGACTCGTTCGATGATACGCCAAGCAACTCTTGCAAAGGAAACAAATAAAAACTTGCTCGAACAAGCCGGGCAGAAGATCCAGCATCTGATTGCAAATCCATCGTATGCGACCCTCAAGGAAGATCTTCAGTCTCTGGCGAATTTTATAGCCGTTAGAATTTCACCGGACGCGCATCTGAACAAATTGGCTACGGAGAAATTTGACCAACAGACCATCGAAGAGATCACCAAAACCCTAGACAATTACCTCGACCCCGACAATTCGGCAACCGAAGTGACTTACAGCAAAGTGCCGGAAAACCTCAAAAAAAATGAGATGATCGACTGGATTTTGACCTTCCAAGCGACCGATGAGGCAAGCACAAAACACGCTCTTGCCCGCTGGAAAGAAACGAAATCGACAGCGTGGTTGGTGGCAGCCATTACAGGGGTGGATGCCGAAGATCAACACGCGAATCAATTAATCGCAGCAGCACGAGCCGACAAATCTCCCTATGCGAAGTGGACGCTCTTCTATCACATCATTCGCCTTGAATCCGGACAAAGCAAAGACGCATCGGTTAAAGCCTCACTAGACAAAGTTCTTTCCGCTCCACCGGCCGAACTGCCTGCCGGAGCACTCAATTCGCTCAAGTTGATGCGACTACCGCTATCTGCAAACTTGGATGAGTTTTTGAAATATGGCATTCAAAAACCGCTGGCAATTTGCAGTGACGGCGGTGTTCCGGAAATGCCTGATGAAGAGGATGATTTGAAGGGCAAAGGGAAAACACCACCGACCTTCACAACATTGGCTGGTAATGTTCTTACCAACAAATTTCCTCTGAGTGTCTTGCGCCAAGTCGCTACAAACAAGCAAGTTCCAGCAAACTTGCGCAACAACGTGGCATGGACATCTTGGGTTCGAGCAGTTCTAGTCGGTGACGAAGCCGAAGCAAAAAACTTGGCAGCAATTGCTTCACCGCTCAACAAAGCGAAGTCTAAATTCTTTACCTCTTATCTCGCAGCGACGACTCCCGAAGATCGAAAATTCGCAGCAGCACTGTTAATGCTTCACTTCTCATCTGCGGAGCCGAATGCGGCCAGCGGACAGTTGATGGATGACGACTACGGGGATTCAAGCGGATGGTGGTGGGGAGCCAGCCCTGTTCGCAAAATCACAACGAGCAACAGTGATGATGATTCGGACTCATCTTCCGATGATGAACCTTTCGATCCACTGTTTCTAACGTCAGCGCAGAGAGCACAAGCTACCACGCAGCTGGCAAAACTCGCCAAAGTTGAGACAGCTCCCAATTACTTTGCAAAGATTGTGCTGGCATACGCGCAAAAGCACCCAGCCGACCCACGAGTGCCCGAAGCACTACACTACGCGATAAAGTGCACGCGTTACGGCGCCACCGATGACGCCACCACAAAGCTATCTAAACAGATGTTTGTCACTCTCCATTCGAAATATAAGGGAAACGTTTGGACTAAACAAACTCCATATTGGTACTAGTCAAAATCAGGCATCCCGAGGTTATAGCCATGGTATTCGTCGAACACAGCATCACATTCAAAGGCGATCTTAAGACCGCTTGGGAAAAGTTAGTTGATTGGAAGCGCATGCCGGAATGGGACATCTTCATCGACGATCTGCAATTCGACGGGCCGCTAAAAGCGGGTAGTATAGGGCACATGAAATCGAGAGACGGACATAACTATATTCTTAAAGTCACAGCCTTCAACCCGCTAAATAACTACAGCGACGAGATGTCGGTTCTTGGCTCTAAGTTTGTCTTCTATCACGAACTTGCAGAAAAGACGCCGGGCGAAATCACCATGCGTTTCACAATTTCAGCCAACGGATTCATTGCTTGGTTGTTTAAATATCCGATTAACAACGCGTTTGAGCAGAAGCTTCCGATTCTTATGGACAATTTCAAAATACAATACGAAGAGTCTTTTCAACAATCATCGACAAACTAAGTCGCTGTGAGCGTAGTTGCTGGCGACTGGACTCTCTATGCGGCAGGAAGACAAATCGTAAACTTGGTTCCTTTTCCTTCTCTGCTTGAGCAAATAATCTGTCCGTGATGAGCATCTATTATTTGCTTACACAAGAATAGTCCAAGACCTGTTCCGGGAGAAAACTTTCTACCAGCCCTTCCTTGGGCAAATCTAGAAAAGATTTTGGATAGTTCTTCGTCAGACATTCCGGGACCATTGTCCTCTATTTCAACGCAAACATCCCCATTATTTGAGCCAATAGAAAGGGTGATCTCTCCGCCGGACGGCGTAAACTTGAGTGCATTGTCGAGCAGATTTTGAAACACGCGGCGCATAGCTATTACATCAGCTCTAACCATTTTTCGATCCGTCGCAAAATCAGTGTTGATTTTAATCATTCGATTATTCGCAATGGGAAGGATTTCCTTCAAGCAGGTGGAGACAATGTCTTTAAGATAAGTGTTTGTCAAAACTACCGCATCAATGTCCTTTTCAAACCTATAAACGTCCAGGAGGTTCTGAATCATCGTCAACAATATTTTGTTGCTATCTCGTATCTGCAAAAGCAATTCTGCATGATCTTCCGTCACTGGGCCCATTGCTTGTTCAGCCAGCAGCTCCAACACACGATTTGTACCGATTAGCGGATTTTTGAGGTCATGCGTAAGTGTTGCCATAAATTCTTCGCGCTGCTCGAACGTTGCTAGTTTCTTTTCAGTCTCTTCTGCACATTTTCGTTCGATTGCATATTTGATGCTTCTTTCGAGAAAACTCGCATTCACGTCGCTTTTTTGAATATAATCCTGCGCGCCGAGCTTTACAGCCATTAATGCCGTTTCGTCGTCATTCAAACCGGTAAGAATAACTATCGGCGTAAGCTTACCCACGTCCCTAAGACTTTGAAAAGAGTCAAGGCCACTTCCATCCGGCAACGAAAGATCGAGCAGTATCACATCAAACGGCGAACATTCCAACTGAGAGGCTGCCTCTGAGAGTGATGACACGTGAATGATAGAAAAGCGCTGTTTCGGCAGGAGTCTTTGAACGAACTTCGCGTCTGGCTCGGAATCTTCAACTAGAAGAATGGACGTTTTGTCTAGCATACCTTTGGCTCCGGGGGAAATTTAACAGCAGAAAACCAAAATTCATCCAGAGAACGAATGACTTCTACAAATTTCTCCAGATCAATTGGCTTGGTTACGAAGCAGCTGGCCTGAAGCTTGTAACACTTTGCGACATCGTCTTCTGATTGCGAAGTAGTCAAAATGATGATCGGAATTCCGTCTAAATCAGTGTTTTGCTTGATCTCCGCAAGCACTTCGCGTCCATCTTTTTTCGGTAGATTCAAATCGAGCAAAATGAGATTAGGCGTAGCCGCATCTGCGTAAGGGCTTCGCTTCAACAGAAAGTCCATCGCCTCCTCACCGTCCCGCACCACGTTTATCGTTGCGTTTACATCTTCTTCTTTGAAAACTTCCAGTATCAATCGAGCATCAGCGCGACTATCTTCGACAAGCAAAATACTTAGCCGTTTGGTTTTCATAAGTGATACTTAGCTCCTCGTATTGGAACAGTAAAGTGAAACGATGAGCCTTTCCCCGGCTGCGACTCCACCCACAGCCGACCACCATGTCGTTCTACAATTTTCTTGCACACAGCCAGACCAATTCCGCTTCCTTCATAAGCTTCTCGCAAATGAAGGCGTTGGAATATCACGAAGATTCTCTCAGCGTGCTTCATGTCAAAACCAATACCATTGTCCGATACGGTGAATCGCCACATGTCACCGTCTGCGACTGCAGAAATATGAACCTCCGGCGGTTTTTCCGAGCGAAATTTCAGCGCATTGCCAATGAGGTTTTGAAAGAGCTGAACCAGCTGTGAGTTGTCGCCTTTTACTGTCGGCAATTCTCCTGTAGACACGGTGGCGTTCGATTCTTCAATTGCCAAACTGAGATTGGACTCCGCTATTCGAACAATCTCATTTACATCCACCTCTACAAACCCCTTCCCTCGTGTCTCCACGCGACTGTAGAGGAGTAAGTCGTTGATTAACTGATGCATTCTTTTGGTTGCATCCAAGGTGAAGTCAATAAACTCGTGCGCATCCTCATCCAGTGTTTTGCCCATATAGCGCTTTGCGAGCAATTGCGTGTAATTCGAAATTACGCGCAAAGGCTCTTGCAAATCGTGTGAGCAAACATATGCAAACTGCTGAAGTTCTTCATTAGAGCGCTCCAACTCCAAAATTTTCTCTTGTAGAAGCGCCTCTGCTTTCTTGCGTTCTGTAATATCTACAATTGAAGCGAGCACGTATCTCTCGCCTTCCGTCTGCAACGGATTCAGACCAATTTCGACCGGAATTTCGGAGCCATCTTTTCGCAAGCCGAAAAGATCCCTGCCAACACCCATTGAACGCGCTTGAGGATTTTTAAAAAAGGATGCTCTGTGTTCCGGGTGTTTATCACGAACCTTTGATGGCACTAACTTTTCTATCGATTGCCCCAGCAATTCTTCTCTTGAATAGCCAAATAATCGCTCGACCTGGGTGTTAACAAGGACAATATTTCCTTGTTCATTGACCATAATCATTCCACTAGGTGCCGCCTCGATCGTGATTCTCAAACGCTCTTCTGCACGTTTTCGCTCAGTAATATCAACAACCGACGCAAGTACATAGCGACTGCCATCTGTCATCAAAGGATTCAGACCGATCTCGACTGGAATTTCTGTTCCGTCTTTACGCAATCCATATAAGTCGCGCCCTACTCCCATAGCTCGGGTTTTAGGGTCGTCAAAATACTGCTCACGATATTGTGGGTGACGTGCGCGAGCGCTGGTTGGAACTAAAACTTCGATTGACTTACCAACGAGCTCTGTTCGTTCGTAACCGAACAATTGCTCAATCTGTGAATTTACTAGCACAATCTTCCCGGAATGATTAACCATGATCATTCCGCTTGGCGCTGCGTCAATAATTTGGCGAAGCTGCTCTTCGCCCAACGAGAGCGAGTCGCTCTCGGGATTTCCCCCAAAGGACATCCGAATGTTTACTCACAAACAGTAAACGAGATACCGGGTTTCCTTGCCCACAACTTACCTATTTTATACCAATGAAACTTTCCGTCAAGCACTCAAAGATTTCGCTATTTGTGCAACGGACTTTATCTCTAATTCTCTTCAACCAGATACCAGGGCTTCCGCAGATCCTGCGGTTTCTTCGTATCATCAAACATCGCCACCCATTCGTTACGCCACACACAGTCGTAAAAACGCAGCGTACTCTCATGATCAAATTTGTGCGATTCGCAAAAAGCTTTCAAAATTGGAACAGCTTTATCCAGCTCCTTCAATGCCACATCAATGTAGATAGAGTCAGGAGATTCTGTACCTATACCAAAAGTGCAGCCGACTTGCGCCTTACGAAGTTCGGCGTCTAATTCCTTTCCCAGCGCCTCAACCTTATCCAAAGACTGCAAGTCTTTGGCTTTCGATACTTTCAAATACGCAAAATGCTCTCCATTTTTCGAGAACTGCACATCATGAAAACGACCGCCGGCTCCTAGTGTTTCCGCAAGCTTCTTCAAAGCAGTCTTCATAGACAAACGCTTCTTGCCCGAGAAATGAACTTCCTCTGTCCTGCTGAGATCCTGCTTGAAATAAGGTGTACTAGGCAGTGAAGCGAGAATTTCTTTCTTCTTGTCGTCAAACGCTTTTGCATATTGTTCTGCATTATTCGCGCAGTTGAACTGCCCCATTAATGCACCCTTCTTCGGCGTTATGGCTCCAAGCCAGATATCGTCGTTTTCCTCTCCGACGCTCAAATCACTGATGATGCGGCACGCTTCGATGTTATCCTCTTCGTCATTCTCAAACTCTGGCGAAGTGAACATAACATCCAACTTGTTTTGCGGCGAAACACTCACAGATGTTTCAAATTGAAGCGGTTCCCGCCCTGTGCGCCTTTTAAATCCGGTGGCAATAGTGGCAGGCGACAATGGCTGTCTATATGCAGAAAACTGCCAGTTGGATAGTTTTGGAGCTTTAGAAACAAGGAGTTTGCAGATGGGCACCACTTCATCGTGACCGGCTGCGGAAAAATCGAGTTTCTTTCCTTCCTTTTCACGTCCAAACTCGTATTCAATGACAGGATCAATCGAATCTAGATGTTCCTTCATCCAGCTCGCAAGAATATCTGAGTTCGTCTTTCCGCTCTCTCCGTGCAGGTTATCCAATGCCAAGCTAAGCGTTGTCTGGTCTTTTTTGAAATCGCTCCAAAACTGTTCAATGTGCTCAATGGTTTGCTTTTTCAAGCGCACTTCCGGCGGGTACTTTTCATCCACAGTGGCCCAGCGAGTTGGTATAGCGCAGTAAGCAGAGCCATTAGCTTTGTTGAGAAGCGGCGATGATGAATTACATGATGTAAGTAAAACCAATGAGACCAACAGCATTCCATTGTTCAAAATTTTGCTTTTCAACTAATCAATCCTCTTTGCCGCACCGGAACACACATTGCTATGGTCTGTAAAACCATGGCTTTCCTAAGTCGTCAGGAACAGGAGTATCGGGAAACATTTTTACCCATTCATAAAGCCAGTCAGAATCGTAGAAGCGCAAATTACTCTTGTGCGACAGTTTGAACTGAGCACATATCTTCTTGATTATCGGCGTAGCCCTGTTTACATCAACAAGGCAGAGGTCTATGTATGAGATGTCTGGTTTTCCAAAACCAGCAGCAAACACACATCCAAGTTGGGCTTTTCTTAGTTCGGAGTCCAAAGCATCTTCAACTTTTCCGCGCTCTTTTGGTGCAGCGTATACGCCTGCATTTGGAATCTGCAGATACGCAAACTTCTCTCCAAAATTGGAAAAGCGCTCGGAGTGAAAACGCACTCCCATAGACAGGGCGCTGCATAGCTTCTGAGCACTGGTTGACATTGTTTGTCTTCGAGAGTATCGACCATCCTTGTTCTGGAACTCAAACATTCCATAGGTTCCAAATTCCTTCAACTTGTAGTACGGAACCTTCGGCAACGTCGCTAACATTTGCTTTTTCTTGTCGTAAAAGGCTTTCGAAAAATCTTTTGCGCTCTGCACATAGTCAAAATTCTTCTGTGTCGCCAATTTCTTTGCGTTCAGCTCTCCAAGCCAGATGTCGCTAGCCTCCTCTCCGAGAATCATGTCAGATAGAAGCAAAACTGTTTCTGCATCTTTGTTGTAATCGCCAGTTGCACCAGAAAAGCCAACAAGGGCATCGATAATGTTGAACTCATTGGCGGTGAACTCCGCACGAAACTGAGGAGTAGCTTTCTTAAATCCGCGCGCTTTGAACATCTCCTCCACAGCGGTGAATTTAGTTGGTCGCTTATAAGGAGAAAACGTCCAACCCGCAATCTTGGGAGCTCTAGCAACTAGCTCTTTCACAACAGGAAGGAGTGTATCCGTGCCGACACACGAAAAATCTAGCTTGGTCTCCTGGGCCTTGTCGCCGGGTCCAAACTCATAATAAATCTCAGGGTCAACCTGCTTTATGTACTTTTGGGCCCACGCTGCGTGATCGATTTTTCCAGTCCCGCTCAAACTCAGCTGTGCTTGCTCCTTTCTGAACTGAATCCAAAATCTATCAATTCGCGCAAGGTAATCCTGCTTTCGCTTCAGTTCTGATGGGCTGCTCGCATCTACGGTATACCAACGGCGCAACGTCGGCGCGGGCTGCTTGGCATGCGATGGCGGCGAGGCAGATGACAATTGACTTGCCGAAGGAGCAGCATCACTTCCCTGACAGCTGCTCGCCAAAAGACCAAGCAACAGGGTGTATCTCCAAAAGGGTTTCCAAGGAAGTTTGTGCATAAAACTCAGCAGTCGGTTAACTGGTATCAAGGGCAACAATTATGCATCAAATTCAGCATGTGCGTCTTCGTGCGCGTGAGATAGCGTTCATTGAGCACATATCAAAAGACCGGCAATCGCTTGCCGGCCGTTTTGTAGGTGTGATGTTTCAGGTGGTTAGGAAACTGGCCTTAACCGCGGGAAAGCGATAATCGTGCTTTTCGGCTCGGCGTCGCTTTCCGCGAGATTTGTTGCATGTACTTCACGCTCCAGCTCCAAGAAACGTTGGAGCACAGCCATGGCTTCTTCGTGCTTCCCAAGCTCTTGCAGTCTCGAAATCTGAGACCGGAGCATGCTGGAACTATTGGCAATAATCATATTTTGTCCTTTCTGACTTTCTGATTCTTGAGTCGATTACTTAGCTTTCTTCGCCTTTTTCGCTTTAGCTTTGGGCGCAGATTTTGCTTTGGCAGCTACTTTGGTTTTTGCCTTGGATTTGTTTGAACCTTTGGCTTTCGTGCTGGTTTTTGCTTTCGCTTTTGTGCTCGACTTCTTGGCTTTGGCGGTTGTTTTAGCCTTTGCCTTGGAAGACGTTTTTGCCTTTACCGGTTTTTTCGCTGATTTTTTAGCAGGTTTGCGAACAGCCTTTTTGACTGATTTCTTGACCAGCTTTTTGACCAGCTTCTTAACAGGTTTGACTACAACTTCCGGCTCGTCTTGGGGAACTTCAGTGATCTCAGAGAGGATCGACTCAAGAGTGTCGATCATGAAATTGATCTGTGACTCAGTGATGATCAAAGGTGGCTCGATACGGATGGTGCGGTTCGAGTTCATCGTGGCAGCAACCAATACTCCACGGTGGAACAGTTCGGTCTGAACATCAACACGCAAAGCCTGTGTTGAAAATTCCAAGCCGATTAGCAATCCGCGACCACGAGCTTCCATGATGTGCTTCGGATATTTTTTCTTCAGCTCTTGCAAGCGACGCATGAAGTGGTTGCCCATAACAGCGGCGCGAGCTGGAAGGTGCTCTTCCATCAACACTTCGATAGTGGCAGAAGCAGCAGTACATGCCAGCGGGTTGCCACCAAATGTGGAGTTGTGAATGCTCGGGTTCGGTTCTAAAACTTTCCAGACTTTGGCAGATGCCATAAAAGCACCGATCGGCATAACGCCGCCGCCAAGAGCCTTTGCCAAGCAGATGATGTCCGGAACCACACCTTCATGATCGCAAGCGAACATGCGGCCTGTTCTTCCAAGACCGGTTTGCACCTCGTCAAGAATAAGCAATACGCCTTTCTTCTTGGTCAGCTGACGAACTTTGCGTAAGTAGCCTTCAGAAGGAACGTTGATGCCGCCTTCACCTTGAATTGGCTCAAGGATTACGGCTGCGGTGTTCTTGGTGATTGCTTTTTCCAGTGCCTTGATATCGCCGAACGGAACATGGGTGAAACCATTGAGCAATGGCTCGAACGGCTTGCGGAAACAATCGCGGCCGGTAGCCGAGAGTGCGCCCATGCTGACGCCGTGATAGGCGTTCTTCGTCGAGATGATTTCAGACTTGCCTGTGTAGAGGCGAGCCAGTTTCAAAGCCCCTTCAACTGCTTCGGTTCCGCTGTTGCAGAAAAATGCATACTGAATATCGCCTGGAGCAATCGCTGCCAACTGGCTTGCGAGGTGTCCAGCCCATGGGTTAAGCAAGTCTTGGCTGTGCAGGCAGACTTGGTCGAGCTGAGCTTTTACAGCAGCAATGACCTTCGGGTGACGGTGACCGACGTTGAAGATACCGTAGCCGCCGAGGCAGTCGAGGTAACGCTTGCCGTGCGTGTCGTAGGTGTAAACGCCGCCATCTCTAAACTCGACTGCACCTTCCGAGCCGCAAAGCTTGTTAGCGAAGTATGGGTTCAAATGATTGATGGAATTTTCGAGCGCACGTCCGGCAATCTCTTCATAGTGACTGGGTCCACGATCGACAACCGGAAATCGCTTAACGGTAGTGTCTTTCTGATACAGAGCCATAAAAAAACCTTCCTGAAACTCGGTCACAAGCTGTGCTTGCTACCGTATTTGGTGTGTGTAACTCCGGAGAAAGCCTCTTAGAGCTCTCTCTCCATTGTTTGTTGTAAGTCCAAGTCTGGGCGCAGTAATGCCGCCCCACGCCAACAGGCTACGCTAACTGAATGGTGTTTTGATTTTACGTAGCTTACGCATAAAAGGACTGCTCCCTAACGAGGTTGGTCCGTGTCACCTTAGATAGACGTATGAACGCGCATGCGGACGCATTTTTGTGCGCACTGGATGCCGGTTCACTTCCGCTATCTTCTCTAAATGTACACCCGATGGCACATTCAGGACAATGTGCAACCTGTCCAAAAAACGACGTCAGTTATTAGCCAACCTGTCTAAGAAAGAAATGGGAACCTTGACATCCCGCAGCTGAAAACCCTTACCGGGCAAGGAATATGCACTATATACACTTTGAATTTTGTAACCGGCTCTTGGGGAGCAAAACTCACGTTATGACCAGAAAATTCATCTGCGATTCTCTGAAAAGAGGCAATTTTCGAGCGTTTCACGCGTTACTCACCATCCACTACCACCAATAGTAACAACTTATTCTTGGTAATGAGCGCAATCCGACCCCGCCGCAAGCAGGCACATCTATTTATAGTTCATGTAGAACAATAGTTATTTTGCTTTACTGCTTTAACTAAATAAGGTCTTTGGTTCATTTCTTATGAATTTCATTCGCCGGCATAAGGAATTGCTTGCCGTTTTCGGCATCGCGTTGTTCTTGTTGGCTTTCTTCTACAAGACATTCATTCTTCACCTGCCAATTTCCAAGACTTTCTTGCTGGCTAACCGAGACCTTTTGTACAGCCAATTCCGTGACCCATCAGCCTATTTTGCCTGGGATACATCACTTTATTTGCTGAAAGCGCCCAATTTTGTGACCATCGGGCAGTATTGGCGCGACGGAATTTTGCCGCTATGGAGCCCGTATGTGGGCCTTGGCTTTCCATTGATTGGCGACTTGCAGTCCTGCATTTTTTCGCCGTGGCGTATATTGTCTAGCCTCTGCCCAACTATCGCGTTTTACAACCAGGTGCTTCTCCTGCAAGTAGCTTGCGGCGCTATCGGCTGTTTCTTGCTTTCAAGAATTCTCCGCCTGAGCGTCCTCAGCTCCATGTTCGTGGCCACTGTTTATGCCTTGTCACCATATCAGTTGACGTACCTGGAACTAATGGCCGGTCCAACATACACACTTTGTCCCTATTTATTTGCGGCATTTATACGGGCTGCGCAAAAAAACAGTGTGCCTCGGCTAGCTCTCGCTGCCGCAATGACAGCTCTGATAATTTTTACTGGGCATCCGCTCATAGTTTTTGGAGGCATTTTTGCGGCGAGTATTCTCTATGTGCTGTTATTGGTCTTTGTCTACCACTCCGGTGAATCGCGCGTCACAACCGTTCGTAACGCATTCCTCGGCATCGCTTGCATTGGCGTCTTGAGTGCATGTTTAGCATCGCCGATATTGTTTCCGGCAATAGAATTTATGAAGGCATGCGCTTGCTACAAATTCAATTTGGAGCAAGATATCTTCCCCTGGATGAGCCTTCCCTACTTTCTGATGCATCCAGGCTTGGGACCTCAATCTCCGTGGTTCGGTATCTTGGCTTTGCCGTTACTTGCTGCAGCGTTTTTCGTTAAAGATCAACAGCAAAAAATCTTTCACTGCATTGCAGCATCGGCTGTTCTCATCTATCCAGTTATGTGCTCGATTGGTCCAATTGGCTGGCTTTCAAGCAGAACGCCACTACAACTGATACCAGGCGCATATTACTCCTTTTCTTTTCTAATACTGATTGCGCTTGGTTTGGGTTTTGGTGTCGATGCACTCCGGCAGGATGCGCTTAAATCAAAACGGTGCTTGCTCGCAATGTCAGTGGTGCTGGCAATTGCTCTGGGTTTGCCTCAGATTTTAAATCTGTGCCACGTAAATCTCAGCAGCCTCAGTTTCGCAGGAGAACTTCCCCAAGTCAGACTGCAAGCCAAAATCTGGTTAACCGACCTTTTCATATCGCTAGCGTTCATAGGCGTCATTGTGGTTTATAGACTTGCAAAAGTATCTGCCACGCAGCTATCGATCGCAGCGCTCAGCTTGTGCCTCTTAAGCGAATTGCTTGTAAGTCGGAACGCACTGCCGGTTCGTCCAAATTTTGAATTCGCACTGACACCAGCGCACAAGCTCTTGAAAGAAACTGGAGAACGAGTGGCACCATTAGGATTTTCCGTCTTAGCGGCAAATAGCAATGCCGTCTATGGCATTCGCAGTCTTGCCCAGCACAATGCAGCCTTTCACAAACGCTTTTACGACCTCATGCGGAAAGCGCGCCTGCATGTCGATTTCTTCAACATACTGCCCGAAGACAGGGAGCAATCCAAGCTTCTCGATTTATTCAGCGTGGCTTACGTGATTGGCTTATCGCCAGCGATTTCCGCTGACGAAGAGTTGGAGAAGGACACGTGCATTAAGGTGTCAAAACCAGCAGTATTCGAAGGCGGCATCGTTCTTAACGCGTCGGATGTCTCAATCGATTTTCAAAATAGAGAAGTGATTGGAAGTCTGGATTGGCATGTAAATGGACGCTCGGTACTTAAGCGCTATGCGGAAGAAAAGCGGAACAAACTGGTAAAGGAAGGTACTAAGGCCAAGATTCCGCGCGGGAAAGCAGAACCCTTTGACCGGTACAACTATGTCCCGATCATCTCTGATGCAAAGGGCAACCCAATCTGGTTTGGCGGCAGCACACCAATCAGGGGACTCTTCAAACCCCGTTTTAACTTCACGGCACCACTGCCGGAATCACTTAAATCCAATCAACAATTTCAGGTTGGAGTGAAAGTATTCGACTCCACGAAAGTTGCATTCCTGCTTCCTCTCAAAGATGGACAAAAGACTACTAGTGACGTCTATAACCTTGGCACTTGGACTGTTCCAGCCACTGTTGCTGCTGCAAATTCTGTTAATGGAAAACGCTTTCAATTGCTCCATGAAATTGGCGAAGATCATATTCGCATTTACCGAAACACAACCGCGCTGCCACAGGCTTACCTAGTCGGGCAGGTCGTGCCGGCCCGCACTGGTGAGGAAGCCTTACAAAAAATATTATCGCCGGACTTCCCGGCACGCCAAACTGCAATAGTAGAAATTGACGACAAAACGTGGCAGCCCTGTGATTCCGACTTCTGCAGAATATTCCAAAAGATGGACGTTCTTGATGAAGGTCAAAAACGCCTTTTTGAAAAGCTGGCGAACAACAAGCTGCCTGAAGGTTCGTTCAACGGGCCTGTTCCGCATGTAGAACGCATCTCGCCCAACAATGTTCGCATCGACTGCGATGCCGCAGGCGACTCCTTGCTAGTTTTTACCGACTACTTTTACCCTGGTTGGGAAGCGGAGGTTGATGGCAAGAAAACACCAATTCTGTGCACGAATTATGCTATTCGCGGGGTTGCCGTAGCACCAGGCAAACATGTCGTCGAATTTTCTTATCGCCCGTTAAGCTTCTATCTAGGGTCAGGACTTGCTCTTGGAACGCTTTCTCTTCTTTTACTGGCGATGGTCTTTACAAGAAAGAAGAAGGCAGGAGAGCAGTCCCAGCCAACCGCTTGAGGCATCAGAGCGGCTTCGAACAAATGCTAGCCGACTTCGGTGGAATTCCTGGTTTGGAACTCCTGATTGGAACTCCTGATTTAAAACTTCTGATTCTAATTCCAATAAGTCAGAAACATTTTCCATATCCTGCTGTCACAAGATCTATGGAAGACACTCTAAGTCCTTCCGGGTTACTAGAATTGTGGTGCAATGTGTCTTAGTTCGAATCCTTAGAAATCTTCGCAAAACCAGGTAAGGACAGCATTTTCGGTGATTGCGCCGAGTACCGCCAACCCCTTGAAAAGCATGCGATTTAGTAATGATGGGTTTCTTAGCGGGGCATCATCGGTCATAATATTGTTTTTGTGGCCTTGAATGGCACCCCAACTGAATTTTGATTTGGATTCCACGTTGTCAATCAGCGCTGAGGAGTGAAAAGGTGAGGCAGATATCGGTCCTTCTGGCAATCTCGATAGCTCTTGCAGGCACTGCAGCAGTGGCCGCAGACAAAGAAAGCGCAGGCATGTCCAAGCCTATGCTGGAGCAGTACTATCAAGGCGTTACTTTCTTCAAGAAGGGCGATTTAGACAATGCTCTCAGCGCGTTTAAGGCGCTTGCATTGAACTGCCCGGAAGATCCGCTGGTGCATTTGAGCTTGGCTGCTGTTCTTCACCAACACGGTGATGTCGATGACGCGATAGCCGAATACAGACGCGCTATCTCACTTCGCCCCTATGACGCATTTGCCCGTGAGTCGCTAGGCTCGCTTTTGCAAAGTCAAGGCGAAATGGACGAAGCAATTCAGCAATACGAAGAAGCCATCAAGCTTCGCCCGGACATTCCATTGTTCTACCTCAACCTTGGTATCGCACACCGCATTCAGGGCAATCTGGACAGCGCCATCAACGAGCTTCGACGCGTAGTCGAAAATTATCCAGACCACCTCAGAGCCCGTTCACAACTAGCTGCTTCACTGCAAGACAAAGGTCAGTTCGCTGCCGCGTCGCAAGAATACAAGCGCATTCTGGCGCACGAACCGAACAATTTCTCCATGCAATACAACCTGGCAAACTGCCTTTTGGCTCAAAAGGATATTGATGGCGCAACAGATGCCTTTGCACGCGCTGTCAAAATCGATCCGAAAGTTCCAGATGTGCATGCCTTGCTCGCAAGCACTCTTGCGATGCGCGGCAAATACACCGAAGCTGCAAATGAGTTGAGAGCGGCACTGCAACTCAATGACAATAAGGGTGAATGGCATGCCCAGCTCGGTGATGTTTATACCAAACTAAAAGAGTTCAACAAAGCGGTCGGCGAATATCGCACAGCGATCAGAATCAATCCATCTGACTCGGATAGCGCATACAGCATGGGCTACATTCTGCAATTGACCGGCGACCTCGATGGCGCTGCTGACGCATTCACGCAAGTCGTTCGCATCAAGCCAGATTTCGTAAACGCCCACTACAACCTGGGTATCATCAGACAGAAGCAAGGTAAATTGGGAGATGCTGAAAACGAATTCAAAGCTGTTATTGCTGCGAATCCGAACGACGGCACTGCGATGATCAACTTGGGCAGAAACTATTTGCTTGGCGGCAACCTACCAACTGCCGTTGAGTATTACAGACAAGGTTTGAGTATCGACGGAACAGATCCGGCAGCATTTTTAGAATTGGGCAACACGCTCATGAAGTTGAAAGACTTTGCTGGTGCGCGTTCTGCTCTTGATTCTGCGATCGGACTTTCTCCCACGGACAGAAACACAATTCTTGCACTGGCGAGTTTGAATGGACAAACAGGTATGGCTGATAAAGCGGAAGTTACTTACCGTCAGCTTCTTGCTAAAAACCCAGAGGACGTGGCCGTACTCGAATTGCTTGCAGAGAATTTGGAACAACAAGGAAAACGTGCGCAGTCTATTGAAGCGTATCAGCAGATTGTTCAAGTCAATCCTCGTTCTGCCGATGCCTATAACGACCTTGGATTGGCGCTTGAGCGCAATAAAGAATTGACTGCAGCGTTGGGTCAGTACAAGAAAGCATTGGAAATGAATCCGAATTTGGTAGAAGCAAATATCAATATCGGCAACATCTATCTTGGTCAAAAGGCATATCAAGCTGCACAAGATGCTTACGTGAAAGCCATCCAAATGCAGCCGGAAAATTCGCTTGCTCACTACAATCTGGGCGTTGCGTTGATGGGCATGGAAAGACCCGATGACGCGATCATTGAATACAATCGCGCCATCAAAATCGATCCTAATTACGCTAATGCCTACTATGCGCTCGGTATGATCTATCAAGCAAAAGGCGATCAGCAAGACGCGGTTGCATCTTACGAAAAATATGTGAAATTGGATCCTGATGGTCCTTATATACAAGCGGCCAAAGAAAGTTTGGATAAGCTCAAACAAGCTCTCGGCCCTGGCGTAGCGCCGCAGATGGAAAAGGTCTCTGAAGGCGACTCAGCAAGAAACTAGCGCCGTGAAGATTCTAATTTTCGTTTGCCTTGGTTTGATACTGCTCGGACTGGGCGGATATCTTTACTGGATGTCGACGCCAATGTATGCCATTCAAGAAGCTGGTATCGCCGCAGCCAGACATGATTTAGAAGGTTTTGAAAAACGGGTCGATATCGATCAGTTTGTTGATAATTTGATCGATGACTTGTTGATAAAACCGGCGAGCACAACACCAGGACTCACGTCACTTCAACGTGCAACGGGTGAAGAAGCGCTTGCCTTCGCGAAAGACAGTTTACGCTCGCAACTGATCAATAAGATTCGAAGTGCAATACAAAACACCGGTGCGCAAGAAGGACGATATACAGGGCAGCGGTTCAATTATGGTGCTGATGCAGTTATCGCCGGTGAAGTGCCAAAGGCAAGAGATTTACAAGGCTTTTTTCAAGCCGCAGGACGAGAGCTTGGTCGTGAAACCGGCAGGCTCAAAAACGAAACCTACATGCGACTCACAGCGTGTGCAAGACAACAGCCAAAGACCATCACAGGAAAGCTACTTGGTTCTCCACCGCAGATTATCGGGTTTCAAGCAAAATTACTTATCGATGAATACGGCTTTACCAAAGACAACTTCCGTGGCGTGACAGGGTGGAAAACGATCAAAGACGAGAAAGGATATCCAAGAACAATTGTTGGATTTAAGTTCAATAGCCCGAAAGCCGGCAAAGAAATTATTGTAAACCTGGGAATGTATCCAAACAATTCCTTCGGTGATTGGCGTATCTTTCGCATCGAAAACATTCCAGAGCTAATGATGGCGCTCAATGAAGACTATGAGTATCAAGTACATTCGCTTATGACGTGTGCTCTTGCAGGAGTAACTTCGCAATCAGTTAAGGATGAAGTGCGCGGGCTCACCGATCGCATCAAGCAACATGTCGACACCGACAGCATTTTAAATAAACTAAAGCTCCGCTTCCGGTAAGCGGATCGGCCGGAGCTACTAAACACAAAAAGAAAGAAAGCCGGTCCAAACCAGCTTCCCTCTAGATCGACTAAACGCTGGATTAGTGAGCCTTTTTCTTTGCTTTAGGCTTCTCTTCCGGCTTCTTCTCTTCGTCAGCAGCTTGTTCCGAGCTATCGTCGGAAGTTGCATCAGTTGTAGTATCGGTTGCAGTGGTCGTCTGCTCCGTTTCAGTTGTAGTGGTTGTTGAGGTTTCGCCGCTCTGTTGGCCGCAGCCGTTCAAGAGCACGATACACCCCAAGATCATGCCCACAATCAGGTTTTTACTCATATTCGGGTGACTCACTTTCCATGTAACTACTTGGTGCTCTTAGATTTCTTTTTGGTCTTCTCCTTTTTAGTCGTTTTCTTTTCAGTAGACTTTGTATCGCCGTCGTTCTTTTTCTCTTCGGTTGTAGTCGTTTCGCTCGAGGTTGTTGTACTTTCAGTTTGTGCCGGTGCAGAGGCATCAGATTCCTGAGCGAAAGCAGCACCAGAACTGCATCCAAGAATCATAAGCGCTACCAATAACGCATTTGCCTTCATAACAATTCCTCCATAGTGGTGGCACATTATTGCCACCATTCAACTTGCGAAATCCTTGCGTCGCTGCATTTTGTTTCGAGCAAGCATTTTGCAAGAGTCCATTGCTACGATGAGGAAGGAACACTAGTTTTTTTTCTGCATGTTGACTACGAGGGTCTGCTCACGAGCTGACCCTTTATTTTAGTAACCAGCCGGCTTTTAGCCAGACCTTACTAAATCGCCTTCAATAGAAGACATTTTGCGTTCGATGTTTTTCAAAAGCGCGGGACAGCCGGTTAGCTCCGGATCGCGCTTAACGAGCTCAATTGCAGTGTTACGCGCGTCTTCCAAAATTGGCGTGTCTTTTACCAGATCAGCAAGAATCATGTCCGGCAAGCCACTTTGTCTATAGCCGGTAAACTCGCCTGGTCCGCGGATTTCCAGGTCACGCTCGGCGACAACAAAACCGTCATTGGTCTGCTCCATGATTTCCAAACGATGGCGCGTTTGTTCTGACTTCATATCTGCGACGAGGAAACAATACGATTGATCAGCACCTCTACCGACACGTCCACGCAACTGGTGCAACTGTGCCAAGCCGAATCGGTCCGCGTTTTCAATCATCATTACTGTGGAGTTGGGGACGTCAACGCCGACTTCGATAACTGTTGTAGAGACAAGAATGTGGAACTCGCCTTTGCGGAAGCGATCCATAATTTCGTCTTTCTCTTGCGGTTTGAGTTTGCCGTGCATCAAACCGAGCTTGAATTCTTTGAAGACTCCATCCTTAAGCTTCTCGTATTCCTGAGTAGCAGCCTTCGCAGAAAGGCTTTCAGACTCTTCGATGAGAGGGAAGACAATATAGGCTTGCCGCCCTTTTTCGATCTGCTCTTTCATCAGCGCATACGCTTGCTTCTTCTCAGAAGGGCGAAGCAATTTAGTCTCGACCGGCTTTCTGCCAGGTGGCAATTCATCGATTTCAGAAACATCAAGATCGCCATGCATGGTCAGCGCCAGTGTTCGCGGAATCGGCGTCGCAGTCATGGTTAGAAGCTCCGGCGTCATGCTCTTCGCTTTCAACCGTGCACGCTGTTTTACCCCAAAACGATGCTGTTCATCAATGACAATTAAGCCGAGATTGGGAAACTCAACCGCATCTTCCAACAGCGCATGAGTTCCGACGGCAACATGAACCTGACCGGAGCGAATGTCTTGCAAAACCTCTCGGCGCTCCTTGGCGCCTTGTTTTCCAACCACAAATCCAACTCGCAAACCGAGTGGTGCAAGCCGCTCTTTGAACTGCTTGTAATGCTGCTCAGCAAGAATTTCCGTGGGCGCCATAACCACGGCTTGAAACTTGTTGTCGACTGCAACCAAACAGGCCATCATGGCGACAATGGTTTTTCCGGAGCCGACATCACCTTGAACAAGGCGATGCATAGGCTTAGGAGAAGCCAAATCTCTACCGATTTCGCCGAACACCCTTAACTGAGCCTTAGTGAGTGAGAACGGCAGCTTTTCTACAAGCGCCTTAACTAAGCCATTTTCAACAAGCTCAATCGACAGAGCGTTTTCAGTTTGCTCAAATTTGTAGCGCCGGCGAGCAAGCAAAAGTTGTATCTGAAACAGCTCATCAAAGACTAGACGGCGCCTGGCTTCATCTTTCTGCTCAGGCACATCAGGAAAATGCATGTTTGTGAGCGCCGTGCGCAAATCCATCAGGTTCAATTTTTGCCTGATGTCTGATGGGACTGGATCTTCTAAATGATCGCCAAAAGCATCCAGCGCATTCTTGATGACGTTGCGCAAATACCGCAGGCTAAGGCCTTCAGTAAGAGCATAGACTGGAACCAGGCGACCGAGGTGAATGCTTTGGCTTTGCAGGTCTTCAATCCCGCCGCCCTCGTCAAGAACACCAAGAATTTCAACTTCAGCGTTTTTCAGCGCGAGCTTATTTGAATACTTATCGCGTTCGACCACACCGGAAGCTATAACGGTTGCGCCTTTTGGAAACTGATCTTTATACCGGTCAAGCAGATATTTATTGCCTTTGCCACCGATGAAACGTGTAATCGATAAACTCCCGGTGCCATCCGAAAGGACAACATTCACAATTGAAATGTTGCTTCGCTTAGATTGATAAGCAGACACCTGCCTGATTTGAGCAAATACGGTGGCTTCCATGCCAATCTTCAATTGGCGGATGGGAAGGCGATTTTGAAAATCCAAATGTTTTCGCGGATAGTGTCGCAAAAGGTCAGCGGCAGTCTCGATGCCAAGATTTTTCAGCAGCGCTGCAATCTTCGGTCCAACACCTTTTACAAATTGAACTCCAACTTCGGCGGGATCGTTGCTGTGCTTTTTCGACTTGTCAGCCGCCGCGCTAGAACTCGCAACGATACTTGGCTTTTCACCTGTCTCAAAACTAGTTGTTTGAGCCGGCTCTGAAACAACATGACGTCCGTTTGTCTTGGTTTGACCCAACGATTTTTTTTCAGATGAATTCTCTGCGTTTGTAACTGAACTTTTAGATATTTGGGTCGAAGACTGATTGCTTGACGTCGAATGCGAGGACTTTACAGCCTTCTCTTTGCTTGATTTCGTATCGCTGTAGTCGGAAGCGGGTCGGTTAATGTCACGAATTCTTGTAGCTCCCGCTGCCAATTCGCCGACCGCTTTACTAGCAGCGTCACCGGAAGACTCATCAGCGTGCTCACTGCCCCCGGTCATTGCACCGGACTCATCATCTATGTCACCGATGTCTGCAGTCGCCGTCTCGCGCTCCTCAGCTGTCTCCAGAAGCGGTCCTATAAGTTCTTCAGTGCGGCGAATAATGGAAATTCTGGTCGCCACATCCACATTCGGATATTGCCTGAAGAGCGCACGAACCGTGACCCAAACCGTTTCCATTGGAAACCTTCGGGTGAGGCGCTCAGCAGTCATGCGCATGAAGGTAGAAAAGGTCGTGCGCTTACCCTGGAAGTCAGCGTAGCGTGCCCGCCTTTCTACAATGACAGCGCGACGCAACGCGGAAAGCTCTGCTTCCCTGGTCGGTCTTGAGTTGCTCGTGCTGGTTGGCAAATTAAGAGACCTGGCAATGAAAACTAGTCCCTATGCCAATAAGACTAAAAGATCGGCGCCAGAACCGCCAATGAAAAAAAACGCTTATATGCGCCACGTATGCGCGCGATAGCCGGTTTTTCGCAAACAAATCGCATGGCGAACGAAACGGGACCTAAAACAAAAGGGGCGCAGTTACGCACCCCTTGCAAAATTGCTTTGAATCCAATTACTGAAGTCTGTTGAGAATCAGCTTGGAAATCGCCTTCAAGGTAGCGAACACACCGAGACCTTCAGAAGCGACGGCTTCGAAACTCGGGACGCCACGAATATTGAGCTCTTTCTCCATACGCTCGATAGGCATTGCGTTTGCCAAGTCGCGCTTGTTGTACTGGAGAACCCACGGAATGTTGTCGAGCGTCAGGCTGTATTCAGCCAAATTCTCAATCATGTTTTGAAGGGACTCGACATTGTCTTTCGAGCGCATGACGTCAGAGTCGGCAACAAAGATGATGCCGTCTACACCATTCAGAATCAGTTTTCTGGATGCGTTGTATTCAACCTGACCAGGAACTGTGTAAAGAGAGAATCTGGTTTTGAAGCCCTGAACCGAACCCAAGTCCAATGGCAAGAAGTCGAAGAACAAGGTTCTTTCAGTCTCTGTCGCCAAAGAAATCAGCTCGCCTCTGGTGGTCGGAGCCAATTGGCTGTGAATGTACTTAAGATTCGTCGTTTTGCCACCAAGACCGGTGCCGTAATAGACGATTTTGCAATTGATTTCGCGTGCCGCGTAATTTACTAAAGCCATCCTTGCCTTCCTACCCCAACGCCGTTCCGCCACGACGCACTTGGATTTCAAGCGCTCGGTGGGGCGACAACAGGAATTGATACCACGATTGGGACAGCATTAGAAGTGATCTTACGAGAATTGATCTCGATCTGGGGGAAGGGGGGGACACAGTTAATTAAGACAGTCAAAAAACGGCTGCTTGATTTCCCGGTTAGGTTTATTTGCCTGACAACGCCAGCCAAAGCTGTAACCCCAAAAACAGACTACCACGTACAAGGCCGACGTTGGAGTGGTTTAGTGTAAATGTTCCTTTCGGTCTTACTGCTTACAAACAGCCTAAGTACTTCGCGTGCAAAGCCTTTCGTGGTAAAATTCACGGTCCGCTCATCACCTCGGCTGTAAATGCCGACGGCGACGGCTTCTGGCTCCCCTGAAACAAGACAGGGGTGCGTTCTGAAGCCATCGGCTGGTGATCTCAGAGCGTTAAAAATGGCAAACCAACCAATATTTGGGAATTAGGGAAATGGCAAAACGTTGCGATGTGTGCGAAAAGGGTCCGTCAACCGGACGCAGCTATACCTTTTTGCGTTCTCACTGGAACCCACACAACAAGAGACGCTGGCTGCCAAACCTGCAACCAGTCAGAGTTAAATTGCAAAACACCGTCAAAAAGATGAAAGTTTGCACCTCTTGCCTGAAAGCCGGCAAAGTCCAGCGTGCACTTTAGTCTGAGCATCAAGCATCGACTTAGTGACAGATAAAATTTGCAGGCGCATCCCGGTGCGCCTGTCTTTGTTTTTCAGATTTACTATCAAAATCCTACAAGCCTGACCGGCGCTGAAAAACTGCTCATCAAAAGAGAACAGAAAAGGTCTGGTTAAGAAAGTTTTGACCAGCCGGCTAAATTTAGCCCGGCAAAAATCTATTGTTTTTGAACGACCATTTGGCTGAGGGTTTTCAATGTCCCGAATACCGCCTTGCCCTCGGTCGCCACGGCTTCAAAAGAGGGCACTTTGGTCTGATTGAGATCCTTCTCAAGCGTTTCAATTGGCAAAGCGTCGGTCAAATCGCGCTTGTTGTACTGAAGAACCCAAGGGACGCCGGTAAGGCTTAGCTTGTGTTCTTTTAAGTTATCCATCATTCCCTGCAAAGCTTCGATGTTGGCCTGGCGACGCACCGCGCTGGAATCTGCGACAAAGATGATTCCGTCGGCGCCTTTAAGAATCATGCGCCTGCTTTCGCCATACTCAATTTGGCCAGGGACTGTGTAAAGCGCAAAACGCGCCTTATACCCCTCGACTTCTCCGAGATCTAGCGGCATGAAGTCGAAGAAAAGAGTGCGCTCCGTCTCGGTGGCGACGGTCACAAGCTCACCCCGGACAGAAGAGTCCAGATTGGCGTGCAGATAACGCAAATTTGTAGTCTTGCCACCAAGTCCGGTGCCGTAATAGACGACCTTATAGACAATTTCACGCTTCGGGTAATTGATAAGTGCCATCTGCTGCCGTTTTCTGTGCATGAGCTGCTGAGCTGACGCTTAGAATACGGGCGCCCGCGCCTAAAAACAATAGGCTACCTGCGATGATTTTTCTACGCGATCATTTTCCTAATCTTCTAGCTGCCGCCTCTTGCCAGGTCCAGCAAGCGGTCTTTGCCGACCAGGTAAACGGCATTGCAAAAATGGCAACGCCCTTCGGCTTGCCCATCTTCCTCCGCCATGCTGATCAGCTCTTTGGAGCCCATCCAGCGGAGCGCTTTTTCAAAGCGTTCGCTGGAGCACTTGCAATAAAACTTGAGAGGTTTGGCACGGCCAATCGGCACCACTTCAAAACCGCTCAGGATGCGCTCGAGAATTTGCTCGAGACTCATGCCTCTGCGCATCAGGAAAGTGAAGGTGCCAAATGTGGTTATGTTGTTTTCGATTCGGCAAATCGTCTCTTCCGTATGATCCGGCAATAGTTGCACGATGAGCCCACCGGCTGCCTCCACGCCACGAGCGTTCATATGAGTGCCGACAACAACAATCGAACCGGTCTGATCCGAGACGACAAGATAACGGTTGATGTCTTCACCGACCTCACCCGATTCCAATTCGACAGTCGATGTATGAGCGCGTCCGAAGCCATGATCGATAGTGACGTGCAAATATCCGGTTGACCCGATTGCCCCCCCAACATCAAAATTCCCCAGGGAGTTCAGTGGTAACTCAACCTGGGGATTTTCTACAAAGCCTCTAACTGTGCCCTTTGGTGACGCATCAACCATGACTTTGCCCAGAGGTCCGTTGCCCTGGAACTTCAAGGTTACCTGTCCCTCTCGCGCAACAACCGGAGTTAAAAGAACGCCCGCAGTCATTGCTCGACCGAGGGCTGCTGTCGCTGTAAAGGAGAGGTTGTGCCTTTGACGCGCTTCCTCTACCAGGCTGGTAGTGGTGGCTATTACTGCTCTTATTGTGCCGTCGTTGGATATCGCCTTGAGTATGCCGTCTTCCATAAGCATCACCGGATAAGAGCTTTTCTAAAATATTCTAGCAGTAAAACCTCATTTTTTACATCTCTTTACGCAATTCCCGCGACCACGACACGCGGCAGTCCGTTTACATCTTCAATGCATTCGACTTTGTTCATTCCAGCGCCGCGCATGATCTTCATGACAGGCTCGGATTGCCCATCTCCCACTTCCACTGCAGCAAATCCGAATGGCGGAATTAGTTTAGGCAGAGCAAAATTCGCAAACAAACGATAGAAATCCATCCCATCTTCACCCCAGCCTATCAGTGCCTGAGACGGCTCGAAATCACGCACTTCGGGCTCCAGGTTGTCGAATATCGGCTTAGGAATATAAGGAGGATTGGAAACGATCGCATGAAAACCACTGAGACTGAATTCGCGAAAATCGCAATGGCTCAAAGTCAATCTGGAGGAAACATCGTAAGTGCGCGCGTTGAGCCGGGCGGCGTCGAGTGCGTCTTGTGAAACATCAACGCCGACGACCTGTAAGTTCGGAATCTCGCGCAGCATAGCGACAGAGATACAACCGCTGCCGACACCCACCTCGAGCACGCGAAGCTCGCCCGTGATGCCCATATTCAAGAGACGCTTGGTCGTTAAGTCGCAAAGCGTTTCCGTATCGGTGCGAGGAATAAACACACCCGGCTGCACCGCGACGCGCATTCCCATAAACCAGCCGTAGCCCAAGCAATACTGCAGAGGCTCACGCTTTACGCGTCTACTCAAAATCATTTCCAGCTCTTGCCGAGCCTCCGGTGCGAGCGGTTCATCAGATTTCAATTCACGCTCAACAGCACTGAGCCTTGTCACGTGCTCGATGATCAAATCCGCTTCACGACGCACTTCGACGCGCTCAATTCCTACATCTTTGAGCGTTTTTACAACCTTCTCTCGAGCCTCACGAATGGTTTGGCATTCAGAAAAAGATAGCGAGTCTGGCTCAACTTCAGACGACAACTAGAGCGACTCCTTCAGCTTTCGTTCGTTGTCGGCCATGATGTTGGCATCAATAACCTTCTCTAAATCACCTTCAAGAACATACTGTAGATTGAAGTTTTGGTTGATGCGGTGATCGGTGATGCGATTGTCTTTGAAATTGTAAGTGCGAATTTTTTCAGAACGATCACCCGTGCCCACCTGAGCGCGCTTCTCGTCCATCAGCGTCTTTTGTTGCGCTTCCAGTTCCATTTTGTACAACTTGGCGCGCAAAATTTGTTTGGCACGTTCTTTATTCTGCAACTGACTTCTTTCTTCCGAGCACGCAACCATGAGGCCAGAGGGTTTGTGCACGATGCGCACCGCTGTTTCTACCTTGTTGACGTTCTGCCCGCCAGCACCACCCGAGCGCATAGTTGTGATTTCGAGATCCTTGTCGTTGAGCTGAATATCGACTTCATCCGCTTCCGGCATTACCGCCACGGTTGCTGTCGAAGTATGTACGCGACCCGACGCTTCAGTGGCAGGAACCCGCTGAACACGATGAACGCCTGATTCGAATTTCATGCGACTGTAGGCACCATCACCTTTAAAAGCGATGATCACTTCCTTAAAACCGCCTACTTCTCCTTCGTTCTGCGAGGCAATTTCCGGAGTCCAGCCCATTTTGTCGGCGTAGCGCAAATACATGCGCAGCAGATCGCCGGCAAAGATCGAGGCTTCATCACCACCGGCGCCTGCCCTGATTTCAACCATGATGTCTTTGTCATCATTGGCATCTTTGGGCAAGAGCTGGATTTTGAGACGTTGCGAGAGATCTTCTTCTCTCTCCCTCAGCCCCGCAAGCTCGGATTCAGCCATTTCTTTGAGCTCTTTGTCGGTCTCGTTGCGCACCATATCCTCAGCGCCTTTCATGTCCTTTTCCACTCGTTGGTAGTCATGAAAGAGCGAAACAGTCTTCTCCAAATTTCTCAGAGTTCTGTAATCCTGAGTCGTGCCAGGGTTTGCCGCGAGCTTTTCCTGAAGCTCGTTGTAAACCTTTTCTATCTCTTCAAGTTTTTCAACAAAATGCGATTCCATTTTCTTTCCTACTTAATTGAGAGTGTGTGAGCCTGTAGCCGCCGTCAGGCGACAGACCAATCAAAGGCGTCTTGGCACGACTTTCGCTTGAGAGAAAACTGATTATCAGGCGGGAAAACTCAACGCACAGCAAGGACCAATAACACGCGGGGTGAAACTGTGACTGAATGCGGATTTCAAAAATTCTCGAAATCTCCAGCCGTCCAGGCGTCGCGAGACCCGACCGTGTTTGGCTTCCAGTGAGCGCACAAAACGGTGATTGGCGACGAACATGGACTCGCTACAACATTTTTCTTTCCTTGCAGAGCTTATTGAGAGACTTCTCTTTAGATATTACGACAGGTTTTCAGGCGGTGCCAGATGTCCGCATAAAAACCGTCACGTATGAGCATGACTTAACTCGTACGAGCGCCAGACTATCGCTTAGCGAAATAAAACTCGGAGAGGGAGGGATTCGAACCCTCGTTGCGCTTTTGACGCAAACAGTCTTTCCAGGACTGCACGATAGACCACTCCGACACCTCTCCAGGTGATCCGGAAGGCATTATATCCGAAAGCGCCGAGAGAATTTTATGCGCTCGACGCATGGCATCGCCGCGTTTACACAACCGGCGTAACTGGTTACAAACAACCCGATTCTGTTGTTTACACTTTCGAGAGTGAGTCTTTGACGCGCTTCTGTCCGGCTTTGATAAGCGGCAGGAATTCTTCGGCCTTCAAACTGGCGCCACCCACGAGGGCTCCGTCGATTTCCGGTTTGGACATTTGCTCTTCGATAGTCGAGGGCTTCACAGAGCCACCGTAGAGCAGCGGAACTTGTTCTGCCAAATCCGATTTGCCGCCTTCCTTGTAGAGGTCGGCAATGGTGGCGCGAATTTGACCAAGCACGCGATTGGCTTCATCAGCTTCACAAACCTTACCTGTGCCGATTGCCCAGACTGGCTCGTAAGCGACAACGATAATTTCCAAAGCTTCCGGCGGAATTTCCGCCAAAGCTGCGGCAACCTGCCGTCTTACAACCGAGTCGGTCAAACCAGACTCTCGCTCGTCAAGCGTTTCACCAACACAAACAATCGGGATCAACTTGTGCGCAAGAGCTGCTTTCAAGCGCTGATTGACCGTCTGATTAGTTTCGCCGAAAAATTGTCTTCTTTCGGAATGCCCGATGAGGACGTACTTAACGCCCAGTTCGATCAACATGACCGGGCTGACTTCGCCCGTGAAAGCGCCATTGTCGCGCCAGTCCATATTTTGGGCGCCGATCGCCACAGGCGAATCCTTAACCGCGTTGATTGCGGACTCGATAGAGGTAAAAGGCGGGATAAGAACTACTTCAGGAAGATCCTTTTCTCCCTTAACCCCGGCGGCAACTGCTGCGGCAAGCTCGGTTGCCTCTTTCCGGGTTTTGAACATCTTCCAATTGCCGGCAATAATCGTTTTGCGTTTAGTCACGGCCCCATCTCCCACAAAGACTGGTAATAACTCGAAAGGTCGCCGGAAGGCGCTCGCCGAGGCGCTATCAAATGTTTGAAGGGTAAATTCTACCCCCTTTCAAGGGTCAGGAAGGCAAGTGTTGCCGATTTTGCAACTAAGCCGGACCAGAAACTTCGTTTCTATAGGTACAATCATTGGGTTGCAAGCCAAGATGATGGCGGCTGCAGATTGCTTTCGGCTAATTACGACACATTGCGCCGGGTTCAACAAAGAGAAAAAATGCCTGACAACGAAAAAAATTCCGACATAGCAATTCTCGAGATGGGGCCAGAAACAGCACCATTGCGCTTGCCGGAGTGGGTCAAGCGAACCGTTTTGAATACGGACGAAAACCGCGGCACACGCAAGATATTAAAAGAACAAGGTTTAAACACAATTTGCGAGAGCGGGCGCTGCCCGAACAAAGGCGAATGCTGGTCGAAGGGCACAGCCACCTACTTACTTATGGGGCCGCTCTGCACCCGCACCTGCAAATTCTGCTCAGTCAATAAAGGTTTGCCCGATGCGCTCGATCCGACCGAGCCGGCAAGAGTCGCCGAAGCCTCGCGACAAATGGGCTTGCGCCATGTGGTTTTGACATCAGTAAATCGCGACGACTTGCCCGATCAAGGCGCTGGTCATTTTGCAGCGACCATTCGCGCTCTAAAAGACGCAATTCCGGGAGTCGCAGTCGAAGTACTTACGCCAGACTTTCAAGGACGTCGTGATTGCATCCAGACGGTGCTGGAAGCAGAGCCCGTTGTTTTCAATCACAATATCGAAACCATCCCCAGGCTTTATCGCAAAGTCCGCCCTGGATCAAAATATTTGCGCTCGCTTGAAGTGCTCAAGGCCGCCAAAGAAATTTGCGACTATATCCCTACTAAGTCCGGCATCATGCTCGGTCTGGGCGAATCGGAAGAAGAAATCATCGGTGTGATGCGTGACATGCGCGAGCACGAAATCGATATTATGACGATGGGACAGTATTTGCGACCGAGTCGCGATCAACTGCAGGTCGTCAAATATTACACGCCCGAAGAATTCGATCGCCTGGGCAATATCGCACTATCCATGGGCTTTAAGACCGTCCACTCCGGCCCACTAGTAAGAAGCTCGTATCACGCAGAAGAGATTGCGCGCGCGGCCAATTAATTGATGAGGTTGTTTCGTGACCCAGAATGAAGCAAGTTCGGCTGATTTGCATACGCTGATGGCGGCGCAGAATTTGCTCGATGACGGGCAACTCGAACAATCGTTGCTCGCAGTAAAACAGTATTGGTTGACGCATCCGGACGATGCAGAAGCGGCGGCACTTCTAAGCCGCGTCATGAATGAAGCCGGTCGCACAGATTTGTCTGAAAAGCTGGAGCGTCTTTCAAAGACGATGCACGCCGAGCATACACAAGTGACGACGGCTTCCGGTGACAGCAATGCAGGAAAACTTGCAGATAGCGAGCTTGCGACTATCCTATTCGAATCGAGTCACGCGCTAATAGATGTTCGACTTCACGAACTCGCGTCCATGCTTTTGGAGCGCTGCATCAAGCTTCATCCAAACGAGCCTGTCATCAACTATGAGCTCGGGTTCTCCTTGATGTCGCAGGGTAAATTTCACCAAGCCACAAAATACTTCGAGAAAGCCGGCGAGAAAGAAAAGGATTTTGATACTTCGCTCAATTTGGCTGTTTGCTACACACTAACACGACGTATTGAAGAAGCGCGCGGCATGCTGAAAGGGCTGGAAAGCCTTGCTGAAGAAGACGACGAGAAGAAGGAAATTGCGCATAGAAAAACGGTATTGAAACGGCTCGAGCGCATGCAAAGCAAGTCGGTATTCACTTATAGAGACTGGCTGTACATATTGTACGGGTCTATCCTCTTACGCCCGCAAGCTGAAAAAGGAACAACTCTGGAAGGTCCGCAAAAGATTGCTCAGATGTTGGCGCTCCTCAAAGGACTACTACAAGGATTGCGCGTCGATCTTGAAATTGTCGAGTATTACAGCACTTATTCTCGCCCGCTCTCGAAAATGCTGGCAGAACTTCTTTCGATTCCTTCGGATAGCTACAAGGGTCCGAATCGCCCGGAGAGAACTTTGCTTGTCATGTCGTGGGCGTCAGACATAATCGGACCACACCGGGCTTTTATGGAAAACAACTACCAGCGCTTGATTTTCGCTTACGGTTTGCCGATGACTGAACCACTGCCCGTGACACCGGATGTGGTGGGGGGACTGATGGAACATTTGCAAATGCCCTGGGCGGAAAACGTTCAAAAGGGCACCAATTCAGATCAAATGATGGAAACCATAGTTTGCAAAGCGCAATCCTTTGAGACAGATCCAGACTTTATCAATCAAATCGAAGAACTGGTGAATTACTACGACGAGAGGCGCGAGCTGCTTGTAATTGGAAATAGCTCCGTATTTCCGGAGCGCCCTGAATACACGGCGGAAGTTCACGAAAGCGTACAACTGGAGCTCCCCAGTGTATAAGCATTTGCAGCGTTTGAAGGTGGCCGTTTCTTACGTCACCTGCTTGCCGCTTACAAGAATTGATTTCGATGAACCAATGCTTTTGCATGGGCTATCCAAATATCTTCCATGTGCAGGTTTGATTATCGGGACGTTGCTTTTCGCCTTGAATAGCGTACTTTCGGTGAGCCGAGCAGAACCGATTGTTGTCGGATTTCTTCTTACAGTCACCTGGCTCATCCTTACAAATGGATTGCACTTCGACGGGTTGATGGACGCCGCTGATGGCATCTTTTCCCATCAAAGCAAAGAACGCATGCTCGAAATCATGGCAGATAGCCGCGTTGGCAACTTCGGAGCGATTACAGGCTTTATCGTTCTGCTCGGCAAATTTGTCACTCTATATTCGTTAACCGGCGCTTCTTTAGGCGCTTGTTTGATAGTTATTCCAGCATGGGCTCGCTGGTGCGAGCTTTATGCAATCGGCAAGTTTGCCTACGTAAAAGAGCATGGCAAGGGAAAAATCTGGCACGACACGACCGTCTATCCTATTGATTTGGTCAAGGGAGCACTGCCACCACTGGCAGTGACACTAGCATTCGGACTGGTCGGATATCCAATCGTTTGGACCGCAATGATTTTCTGCATCGCCGCCGGTGTCATCTTCAGCCACATAATGAATAGAAAGCTGGGCGGGCAAACCGGCGACACATACGGCGCCACAGTTGAAATCTCTGAACTGGTTTGTCTTATGGCACTGGCTGTTTTTACTTAACATCAAAGAGTTGTAAGGCAAGCGCATGCGCTTGCCTTACTAGTTAGAACCCAGTCGGCAAACCTTGCGACTGCTGTTGTTGTTGCTGCCCTTGTTGAGCGCGCGCAGCGTCGACTTTCTGCTGATAGTCTGCCCTGCTGGCATTGTATTTGTTCAAAATCTGCATTTTTCTGCCGCGGAATTCAGCAAGTTTCAAAATATCGGCGTGCCCGGTACGGCGAGCAGAGTCATAAACATCGCGATAATCCGAAACAGTTCTGGACTGGTCGATCGCTTTTTTCAGCAGGTAACGATTGAGGTCTTTATGGTCGAGCGGTTCAATACTGCGAAGCAAAGCGCAGAGTTCATGAGCTTCCGGCTCATCATCGATTAGCTCTTTGGTGGCCTTTCGGCTCAAATCTTCCATGCCCATAACCTTCGCTTCACGCGCAAATTTGAGCGCTTCCTCTACTGAATCGGCCTTGTTATAGGCTTTTTCCATTGCCAAATGACTGATGTCGTTGAGGGCTACTTCCTGGGCCTTATGAGCCAGATCCAGCAACTCCTCGACGCTATCGGAATTTCCAACCAAATTATTCACAGCCGAGCGAGTAACTTCAAAACATCCATACTGCCTGGCTTTCAATGCAAGTTGAATATAATCCTCGCGAGTCTGACAGAAGGTTAGAGCCTTGGTGATGCAGGCGCGACGAGCTTCCAACATCGGATGTCCATAACGTTCGGTGTAGGCGGCAATAGCCAAACACTTCGGAATATCAGTCGCCGTATTCAGCGCATTCATAATTCCCGGCATTGCTTTTGCAGGATTGTTTTTCATGTACTTCGAGGCACGCTCTAGCTCAATCTGAGCCTCATCAGTAAGCGGCGAACCAGGCCAAGATTTGCGTGCAAGGGCTGGCTGTATCAACAGAATCCCACCCACTGCCGCCAGCGCGAGCGCTTGCCACCTCAGCTGCACCGAAATACTGCGTTTCACGGTCAAAATTCCTCGATTGCTCTCAAGCCTCTTCCGGTCATTCTACCGGAAGCCATTCCAGCTTGTTGTTCCACGAAAAGCTAAAGATCTAGCTTCAGAGTGGTCAATTCATTCTGAGAGAGCGTGATTTGCGCTTCCTTTCGCTCCGATTTATCAATAAATTCCATCTTTAAAATGTCCATTCCGTCCAGCCTGGTGAGGCTTCCAGCCTTAACCGAAGCAGCGACAGAACAGTTAAGCGCCTGAGGTTCATTGGTGACGTTCAGCAAGCGTACGAAAACGGATTTTCCTGATTGATCCATGTGCATCGAGCGAACGCGCACTGCGTTGTTGTCCAGTCGCAGAAACGGGCTCGTGGCTTCTGTAGAATCTCTAGAGTCCTTAGATTCGCCAACGACTGCATTTTCTGAGTCGCTGCCGGTCAAGAGTAACCAGGTCATACCTTCATATTGATCGGCGAGCGCGTATGCTTCCGAGAGCTGATCGTGGTCCGTAGCTTTTGTTTCGCTAAACACACCCAGCGGCGCCCAGCCATAATTGACTATGTTTTCGCCCAGGGAATTCGCGCCAGGAGTGGCAAGAGAAGGGCCAGCACCTCCCCCACGAGTGCGCAAGCGTGGTCGTGAAAGTTTGGAGACGGCGCGCAACACAGTTATAGAAACGCTCTTATCATGCGTGCCATACTCTGGCAGCCCTTGATTGAAAAATGCCTGTTTCTCAGCCAGGAAGAAACGCTGGCAAGGGAATCTGTCTAGAGCAGCTTCATGACCTGCAGCAACAGGCAGTGCTTCGGGAGAGCCTGTATGCTTGCGCTTCACCACACTAAAGTGATTTTCAGAGAGAGTTTTTTCCACTTTTTTCGATGTAGAGAAAACCACCTCCAAGCGGTGATCTTCAGCACGGTTATTCCACTTCGTTTCGAAGAATACAATCGGAATGCCCTTCTTCAGCAAAATCTCTGTCGTGACTTCATGCTTAATCAATTCAACAGAACGAACATACTTGACCGCACGTTCGGGCACACCCGGTTTCTCAAATGGAATTGCATCCTCACTTTCCATCTCAATTACGCGAAGCGGAATCTCCAGCTCATAGGTGACGGAAAGCGAGCCGACGAGCGGACCACGCTGTCTTTGCGAGACAGTTAAGACACGAGAAATTACCGGCACATCGGCAACAATCGGATCGTGATTGTAAGTGTCACCGGCATCAGCTACGTCTCTAAATGAATGTCCAAGCTCATACCTGATGGGACTTCCGGTTGGTGGGGTCGCTTCCACGACAAGGCTGCCGGCATCAGTGATTTCAAGCCGCAGCAAGCCATTACTAACACCACGCGGCTCCAAAATTACCGGCGCCGCACTCGATTTACCTGATTTACCATTGCCACCATCGCCGATGGCACCCCAGTCAGATGTTTGCATAGAAAAGGGCGGAAGCTTATCGATCCAAACCCATCCATCGTACAGTTTAATGCGCTTCTCGACGGGCTCTTCACCCACCGCCGTGAACACTTGTGACTCCTCTCTCATCGAGACAATCTGAAGAGTTTCCGAAAGCGCCACGGAATTCTTCCCCAGCATCAGCGGTCCGGAGTCTTTCGCAGCAGTCAATCCAGCAACAGCCAGCGCTGGCGAAGATCTGATTTGCATACTGGCTGAAGCGGCTTCCGCCTTCTCTGTCTCCGGCGACAACACTTCCTCAGCCCATTGAAAGCGCACAGGCGCCGAAACTTCATCTTGGCTCAAATTGTAAGCAAGCAAGCGAGTGGGAGACAATTTCGGGTCCGCCACCATATTTAGTGCACGAGAAAAACGCGCAATTTCGTTTTTCCCGACACCTTTGTAGACAGCCTGCGCTGCTTTCTTCTCAACGGCATCCAGAGCTTGGTGAAAGCGGTTGGTGCGAATAACCATTTCATCATGCACCTGATCGACGCTGCAGCCACAGATACTGTCATGCGGATGATTGGCGATGAGCAGCTTCCATGCGTGTTCTAGCTCCCAATTTGGGTAGGGCAGAGAACCACGAAGAGAAATCAAAGTGAGCAGAGGTTCAATAATACTTGCCAGGCGATGCTCTTGAATGCGATTGGCGCGCTTCAGATACAGCCGGGACGACAGCACACCTTGAAGCATGTATGCGCGCTCGAACTGAGAGGCGAATGCATTGTCTCTCAACTCGCCCTTTACTTTCGGCAAGTCAGCAAATTTTTCGATGGACGCAGCAAACTCGGAAAGAGGCGGTGTCAGGAAATTCAACTTAATACCACGCGTAGTCAGTTGCTTTTCAACATCTTTTATAGCTTTCGAAAAACCAGCCGGGGGCAAGAGGTGGTCGCCTCCAACCGGCACTAGTTTTGGACCTTCAAGGTTTGCCCAAAGCTCCAGCCTCTCAGCCAGCTTAGCGATATCAACCTCACCATGAAACATCGTTTGGTAGTAACCAAAACACAGATGGTAAGCATTAACATGACTGCCATCGGGGCTCTGCCACTCGAACACAGTATTGTTCAATCCGCCCGGAACACCGCGCCAGACAAAGGCGTTTTTAATTCCAAAACCATTCAGAATGCGCGGCAAATCCTGAGAGTGCCCGAAGGTGTCCGGACAATAACCGACAGGCACTGGCGGTCCGAATTGCTTGCAAGCACTCATGCCGATCTTGAGATTGCGTATCAAACTTTCGCCGCCTACCAGCATTTGATCTGCCAAAACCATCCAGGGACCGGCGCCAAGCTTGCCGCCCTCCATTTGTTTGGCCAGGCGTGCCTTCAAGGTTGGATCAATTTCGGCGGCATCTTCAAGCGCAAGAGATTGACCATCTAAAAGAAAGTTGGGAATGGCCCCGGATTCTATCAAGTCGAGAACTCTGCGGACAACAGTGACTAGCTGCGTTCTAAAAGTCTCAAATGGCAAATACCACTCTCTGTCCCAGTGAGTGTGCAGATAGAAATTCAGCTCTTTGTCCGTCTGAGCCATCTGCACTTAACCTCAATCTTTAACTAGTGGGGCGAGTACTTTCACGCTGCGGGTCAGCGCATCTCCAAGGTCTTCTGCTTCTTCTCCGATAAACTCGTCGTCCAGATGAATGGAGACTGTGCCGGAGAAATCGTACAGCTTCAACAATTCAATCAACTGACTCCAGTCTACCTGCCCTTTGCCCGGCATGCGATAGCGCCACCAAAGAGGACCGTACATTCCACTGTCATTCAAAAGTGTGCGGTTGATTTCTATGTCGTGCGCTTCCACATGATCTATCGCAGCAACAAGACCGGAAAGTATTTTCAAATAGTCGATACCAAGCCAAACGCAGTCGGCAGGCGAAAAACTAAGGCTCAAATCAGGGCACGATGAAAGGATGTCGCGCCAGTCTTGGGGCTCCATTGCCCGCCAGCCTTTCAAGGACTGCCCGCGAAATTCCTGTGGTGTAGACAATCTGAGCGTCAAACGCAAATTCTTTTTGGCGGCGATTTTTTGTGCTTCGGCAAGCAACTCCACCACAGACTCGCGCCAAGAACCGTTCGCACCAACGTTTACAGAAACAGAAATGCGATGGCAGCCGGCCGCGTCGGCTACAAGAGCCAGCTTAGCTACCATCTGCAAAAACTTCTTGACGGCTTTCTTGTCTTCGGGATCGACTGCGTAATCCAGATTAAGGCAACTAATCTCCACGCCTGTTTCGCGGCAAGCCTTCTTGACCTCCGCCAGATAAGCCTTCTCTGTTTTGTCGAGAGAAGGAGCCTTCTGCGTGACGTCAAAGGGCTGGAATGAATACTCGACAGCCGTCAATCCGCGCTCGGCGGCAAGCTCAACCGCGCCGTCCAAACCGCAACCAAATCTGGTGGCATCAAAACAAAGTCGCATGCCCAAAAGTTTACCAGATTCTAAGTCTCGACACCCTTAAAAGCCCGATTGGCTACAAGCTCTTCAAGTAGTCGGCTTTGACTTGCGGATCGGGGATTTCATTAAAGTCCATGCGCGTGAGCCGCTTGACTGAAAAGTCTCCGCCCCTCTGCAAAGACAAGGTGACCGGCGTATGCGGCGTGCCGACAATCAGGTCGTAAACCTCTTCTTTGGTGAGTCCATATGTAGGAACACCATCGACGGCAACAATGACATCGTTGGGTCTAATACCTTCGTCCGAGGCCGGAGTCCCTGAAAATACGATCTTTATCGTGGGCGGGCGCCCGATGATCATCTCGAATTTAACGCCGATGATGCCAATCCCCGAAAGGGTCCCGGTATTCAGCATATTAATTCCGGTCTGCGCCTTTGCTTGCGCACGACGAGGAGGAGCCATCTTGCCTGTTCCAGCAGCGCCGAGGTTAGAACGGGACTGAGTTACCCCCGCCGAAACGGGCTTACGCTGCTGATCTGCTTGCTTGTGGCTATGCTGGACAGTGCCCTTAAGCGTCTTGGCCGGCGCGTCGACTGGGGTATCCATTTTAGGTACATCGGGCTTGAGCAGAATCTCGTCATCAGCTAAAGCCGGCTCAAAAAAGGTTGGCGGAACGAAAAGGCAGGCTACGGCGGCAGCTGGCAGCACCTTTCTGACAATACCAGCACCCATCAAGGAGCCAGATGAGAAAACCCTCCCAATGTGCCGACGAGAACTCAAAAGCTGCATTTTTGTGCTGTTGGCGGTCATAGACTGCTCTTTACTAATAAGCTGCATACCTAGAATAACTCCGAGGCACCTTATTTGAAAGTGGGTTTACCCGAAAGCCAAGGTCCTCCACCTTTTGTAACTGCCCTGATGTCAAAAAATGACGACAAGAGGATGAGGGTGTTCCCACCCCATTGGATCCTTGTCTTAAACCTAATCAAAACCTTTGCTTAAGCTCCGACGGGTCTATATGGACCTCATGCTAATCTGGCAGCCAGTTTTGACAGGTTGGAGGTTTCAGTCGTGAGCAAAGTAACAGTTGTCGGAGCCGGATTCGTCGGCAGTACAGTAGCCCAATACGTCGCCGAAAAAGACCTGGCCGATGTAGTTTTGATCGATATCCCGAATCTCGAGGGAGTAGCACAGGGCAAAGCTCTCGATTTGATGCAAGCAGCCCCCGTTAGCGGCTGGCACTCTCGCAGTTTGATCGGAACCTCAGACTACGCACATTCCAAGGACTCCGACATCGTTGTCATCACCGCCGGCATCGCCCGTAAGCCCGGTATGACACGCGAAGATCTCTTGCGCACAAACGCCAAGATCGTCAAAGAAGTTGCCGAGAAAGCTGTCAAGCAATCTCCAAACGCCATCTTCATCGTCGTAACCAACCCGCTCGATGTTATGACCTACCTTGTTAGAGAAACCACCAAGCTCGACTCCACTCGCGTTATTGGTATGGCAGGCGTTCTTGACAGCGCCAGATTCCAAACATTCATCGGTATGGAATTGAATGTCAGCTGCCAGGACGTGAGAGCCATGGTGCTCGGCGGACATGGCGATTTGATGGTTCCGCTCCCGCGCTACTCCTCGGTCAACGGCATTCCGATTACCGAACTGATTTCCAAAGAGCGCATTGAAGCATTGAGCGCCCGCACCCGCGACGGCGGCGCCGAAATCGTCAAACTGCTTGGCACCGGCAGCGCCTACTACGCGCCAGGCTCCTCCGTTTCGCAAATGGTCGAAGCGATTCTTCTCGACAAGAACCGCCTCTTGCCTTGCGCAGTACTCCCAACCAAGGGCGAATTCGGTCTCAGCAAAGACGTTTACATCGGTCTGCCGGCTGTTCTCAACCGCAAGGGTCTCGACAAAATCGTTGAACTCAAGCTCACCGACGAAGAATCGGCAATGCTCAAGAAATCGGCAGATTCCATCAAGGAAAACATCAACTTGATGAACGAGCTTCTCGCGGCTGCCGTTTAAGCTCATTAAGAACTGCAGGACGGCTTAGCCGCCCAGTCAGGGGAGTCGCTTGCGGCTCCCCTGCGCTTTTCCCGACAGGTTTTATGCCCAATTGTTATAATCTAGTCGAACAGCCCGGAGCATGCCGCAAGGCAAAGACAAAAATGACAAAGAAAACAGCAGCAAGAAAAAACTTACTAACACCACTGATGGTATCACTCGCACTTTGCGCAAGTGCGGGTATCAATACGAGCGCATTGGCAATCGAAACATCCCCTGCCGCTACGACAGCTGCAAGCGGCGAATCAGTTCTCGAGCCGGACAATAAGAAAAACGAGAAAGAGCGCAAAGATATTGAATCGCTGCTGGCAAATTTAGAAACGCAGTGGAACGCGCATGACCTGGACGGCGTGATGAGTCACTATTCCGATGATTACATCAATAACGACGGACTGGACAAGAAGGCTGTTGCTTCTATAACCAAGAAATTCTGGTCACAGTATCCCGACTCGAAGTCAAACTCGAAGATCAAACAAGTTCGCATCGACGGCAACTTCTCTACCATAGAATCGAGAGATGTAGCCACCGGCACTACAGACAAAGAAAACCTTGACACCGGCACAAAAGGTGAACTCAACTCGGTTTCGGAAGGGCAAGTTTACCTGAAGAAAAACGGCAGCGTCTGGAAAATCATCGGCGATCGCATTGACTATGAAAAGGTGCGCGTTTCCTATGGGCTGGCGCGCCAATTAACCGCCAATTTCTCTGCTCCCGAGCAAGTGAAATCGGGGCGCCAGTATTCTGCACGCGTCGATATATCGCTTCCGGTCGGGCTGACCGCCATCGGGTCCATCATGAGCCAGCCGCTCAAATACCCGCAACCCGCAGGTGATGAAGACAAAGCCAAGCCGCGCATTATCGACGGCGAAACACTCGAACGCGTGATGTATGCCAATACAAGCAATCGCAACGAATTGCTGATGGCGACTGTGGGCATCACCAATGCCACTCGCTCGCATTTGATGGGCATAACTGTCGTCACCAGACGTCTCAACGTCATTCCGCAAACAGTAGAAGACCCAAGCGAAAAGACTGAGGTTGCTAAAGCTGACGACGACTCGGCAAAGAAAGCTGAAGCCACAAGCGATTCAAGCAAGGAAAAAACGAGCGCAGAATCTGACTCCGCAAAATCCAAAGCAGACGAAACAGCAAAGGACGAAAAGTCAGACAAATCAGATAAATCGGACAAGTCAGAGAAGCCCGCGAGCGACGAAGTAAAAAACAAGAAGACAGAAACAAAATCAGAATCCAGCAGCGTCAGCAAATCTAGCAAAGAAACAAGCTCCAAGTCGAAGGAAAAGCCCTCCAAGAGCAAGAAGAAAAAAGACAGCACAAACCCTGAATAGATTTCTGAATAGAATTCTGAATAGATAGATTGAAGAGCAGCCTCGAGAATAAACTCTAGTAATGACAGAAGAGCAAACCAGTCAGGCTTGCGCAAAGAAGGCAGCCGCCGTTTCAATCGTGATAGCGCTATTTACCATAGCCGCATCCTTTGCACTGGACCGATGGAGTAAAGATTGGGCGCTCAGCAACCTGACACTGCATAATTCCCAACCTTTTATAGATGGTTTTCTAAAGCTCACCCTCACGACAAATACTGGGGCAGCCTTCAGCCTGGGATCAAACAACGGCGGCTTTATGACCGTAACTGCGGTAGTTTTGACTGCGGCTCTGAGCTGCTGGTTAGGCTCCCGTATTGCCAGAGGGCAGTCCGTTGTAATACTGGAGCTAATCGGCTTGAGCTGCATCATCGGGGGATCTCTGGGCAATCTGACCGACCGATTCACTCAGGGCCACGTCACTGACTTTCTGGAATTTGCATTCTTTTCTTTTCCGGTCTTCAACGTTGCAGACACATTCATAAATATAGGTTTGGGACTGGTGCTCATCTCTCGCCTGGGCAAGCCAGAAACAGACGACGTCCCACCAGCCGATAAGCCTAATGCACAACAAGAAAAGGAGTCTGCCGCTGCTGCTACTCCCGAAAAAAGCTAGGTAGGCCGATTGCGTGGACAACGATATCGCCAGCGATACCATATCCTTCAAGGTAGGCAAGCCAGGGCTCAGCTTCATTGAAGAGGAAGATGCGGACACAAACGAGTCCGAAATTGAGCTGCCGGCTCGATTAGATCACTACCTTTTGACCAGATTGCCCGGGCTGTCACGCAGCCGCATTCAACAATTGATCGAAGAAAAGAAAGTGCTGGTAAACGGAAAGTCACTCAAGCCAGGGCAGAAACTCAAAGGCGGCGAAGAAGTTACCGTGGTAATCGACGCACCAGAACCACTAGCACTTCTGCCAGAAGACATCCCGGTCGACATAATCTTCGAAGATGACGAACTAGTAGTCGTAAACAAGAAGGCCGGAATGATTACGCATCCAGGAGCTGGTGTGTTCACAGGCACGCTAGTGAACGCTCTTTTGAATCGCATCGGATCTAGCCTAAAAGGTATAAATGGAACGCTCCGCCCGGGCATTGTTCACCGGCTCGACAAAGACACGTCGGGCTTGTTGGTGGTAGCGAAGAGCGAAAAGGCGCTTCACCACCTGCAGAAGGAGATAAAGGAAAGAAAAGCACTTCGAGTTTATTACGCAATTGTCGAAGGGATAGTTGAGCAAAACACAGGTACCATCAACCTCCCAATCGGCAGGCATCCGAGCAAGCGCAAGGAAATGTGGGTCGTAGACAGTGGCCGCCCTTCAGTCACTCACTATCAAGTCTTGAAGCGGTCGTCCAAGTATTCTTTGTTGAAACTTACGCTAGAAACCGGACGAACACATCAAATTCGCGTGCACGCCTCATATAGCGGCTTTCCTGTAGTGGGAGATATCGTATACAACCGTAAAACAACCGGCACGCTCCCTGCACGGCACAAATTGGGGCTTTCGGGACACGCATTGCACGCAGCTCAACTAGCTTTCACCCATCCGATTACCGGTGAACTGCTAGAATTTCAAGCTCCCGTCCCTAGCGACATGCAGGCTCTCATCGATAAGCTGTAGACGCATCGATAGAAGCCAGAGCCAATCTCATGAACAAAAAACCAATCTTTCTAGCTGTTTCCATACTCTCTATTGCTATCGCCCTGGCAATCGGCGCTCAGAATTTAGACCCGGTCACAATCAAGCTCTTCGGCAGTCAAATGGCGATTCCTTTTGGCTTAGCAGGTCTTCTGATGTTCGTATGCGGCGGCTTGAGCACCTTGCCTGCGCTTCTCAGCACAGCGAAAGAAGCTAAGAGCGAACAACTTCAGGTGACCTGGCAAAAGCAAGACGAGAAGCTCAAGGAAGAGCTTACTAACGACAAGATCAAAATGCTCGAAGCGAAAATCGCTACGCTCGATGCAGCGCTCAAGCAATCTTTGAAAAAGAAATAAGCGCTTTCTTACTAAACAGGCCTACTCGCCGCCCGACAATTTGAAGTCCGAAGCTTTCAAGCCCTCAATGAATTTCTTGAATTCCTGAGCCTCAGCTTCGTCTTTCTCGAAGTCGGCTGGAATCGTGCCATCGGCAACAACCTGCGCTGATACAAAGATCGGCGCCTTGGCTCTGAGCGCAAGGGCAATAGCATCTGAGGGGCGAGAATCAATAGGCTTGATTGTTTCGATAGACTCGGCGCCGGGAGTGCCGGGTTCGTTGAGCTGCAGCTGGATAGTAGCGAAATAGGTATTGGAGGAAAGCTCGTTAATCTCGACCTGCTTTACCTTGTAGCCAAGCGAAGTAATCACGTTGAGCAAAAGATCGTGCGTCATCGGACGCTCTGGCTTGTAGTTATCAAGCGCCCGGCTTATAGCACTGGCCTCCGCCATGCCTATCCAGATGGGCAATGCACGTCTTTTGGTCTGGTCATTGAGGACAACAATCGGCTGTCCGCTGCGAGCATCAAGAGCGATGCCTGCGACGAACATCTCAATCATCAGAAATTCGGAATTGTCCCCTTTTTCGGTCATGTTTCCTTCTTTTGCTGCTTTGCTGCTGCTTTGGCTGCCGGCTGTCTCTTTTTGACTTTTGAAACTCAAGCTCTCTTCAGGCGAATCGCCGATTGGCTGGTAAGTCTCTAAACCCCATTATTCCCAAGATCCTTGATTTTATTTGCTTCGAAGATAAAATTTTTGTTGTGTTACCGTTTAGAGACAGAGGTAGAACCGCATATTTTGCCGGTTTTCAACCATTGCCACTCTAGCTTCTCTGCAACCGTCTCAAGTAAAACCCTCTTCAACTGCCGCTTTTGGCAGGCTTGCCCAACTTGGTCGAACTAGAAAAAAGACGCTTCTTTAAGGATAAGGTTCCCCACGGGAAGGCGCAAGCAGGAACGCTTATGCGGTTTTATAAACCCGTGACTATTGACAGCCCAAGCCCTTCGTCAAAGAATTGTCACGTTGAAGCAAGTCCACCTCGAAATGGGCTAAAATCAAACCACAAGTCCGGGTGGCGGAATTGGTAGACGCGCACGTTTGAGGGGCGTGTGAGCAATCGTGAGGGTTCAAGTCCCTCTCCGGACATATTTTTTTCAATTGTCTCAAGCATAAACAGCCAGTGCATTTACTCCGTGGCTGGGGTATCCAGCAAGAACCCCGGGTAAAAGCAGTGGACTTTCGTTCATCCAGATAAGGTCGCAATCCAAGACCGATTTTTGAGGAGAAGAGCAATGGGCGTGTTGATGAGGGCACAATGGCCGCATACGGTCGAAGACATTCTCAAGTCACTTGACGGTGTTTGGGGACTGGTAGGCGCAACAGGAGAGAATGGAAATCTCTACCGCCTCGAAAGAAGTTTGCACGAACCGCTCGTTTATACATTGTCGGAATATCGCGGCAACGAAGAAAGCGAGATTCTCAACAAAGAAACATTTGATGCTTCCGCCAAAGACGCAGCAGTAAAAGCTTTCGCCAAAGCTCTCGGTTTTACCGTATAGCCAACTTACAGACTACACTGTAAGGATGGCAAAGCGTTCAAACTACTTGGGCATCATTACGCAAGGCTCTCTTTCGACAGGGCTGGAAATGCGGCTGGACAAAAGCCAGTCCGTAGAAGATTTGCGCGTCGGTCGCTTTGTGGTTGTAGAAGGAAAGCGCACTCGCTTTTTCAGCATGCTTACTGATGTTTCGCTGGCGACATCCAACCCGAATATTTTGAGCAGCCCGCCCGGCAACGACGAGTTTATCCTCGAGGTGCTCTCTGGTTTTTCCACTTTCGGAACTGTCAAAGTACAGCCCATGCTGATGCTCGAATCGGGAAATTCAATAGAAGCAGAAATTGGAGAGTCTGGACTTAGGCCTGTAAAAACAATTCCCAGCCACTTTTCTCCGGTATTTGAGGCAACTAAAAGCGACTTTGCTCTCGTTTTTGGTGAGGAAGACGAAAACGACCGCCACAACTCGTATTTCAATGTCGGAAAGCCGTTGAATATGGAAACTCCCATTTGCGTAAATCTCGACCGTTTTATCGAGCGCTCCAATGGAATTTTTGGAAAATCCGGCACCGGCAAATCATTCCTCACACGCATTTTTCTTTGCGGCGTGATCAGCAAAGACATAGCCTCAGTGCTGGTTTTCGACATGCACAACGAGTACGGCTGGCAAGCCATGTCGGAAAGCAAATCGGCGCCGCGCGTGAAAGGCCTAAAACAGCTTTTTGGTGGGGATGTTGTCGTATTCAGTCTCGACAAAGAGTCGTCCAGAGCACGCGGATTGCCCGATGTTCACGAGCTTTATATCGGCTACAACCAAATTGAAATCGAAGATCTTGATCTGCTTAAAGTTGAATTGGCACTGTCCGAAGCAACTGTCGAAAATGCATATATCGCTCGTGAAAAAATGGGCGCCGACTGGATTGCAACCTTGCTCGACATGTCCGGTGAGGAGATCGAAGAATTTTGCCAGTTTCACAAAGGTCACCCAACAGCTCTAAAGACCTTGCAACGCCGCCTGAATACAGTCGTACAAAAGACACCGTATTTGAAGCCACGCGTTGCGCATAATTACATTGACGAAATCCTCTCTTACATTCAGGCCGGCAAGCACGTTGTACTCGAATTCGGACGCCAGAACAACTTGCTTTCCTACATGCTGGCGACCAATATAATCACCCGCCGTATTCACCAGGAATATGTTCGCCGCTCCGAAATTCACCAGGCGGATCCAGAGCACGTTGAAGCTCCGCGCAAGCTGATGATTGTTATTGAGGAAGCTCACAAGTTCTTGGCACCGGCTGTCGCCAAGCAAACCATATTCGGTATTATCGCCAGAGAAATGCGGAAGTATTCAGTCACCTTGCTAATTGTCGATCAGCGCCCCTCAGGCATCGATCCGGAGATTTTGAGCCAAATCGGAACGCGAGTAACTGCGCTCCTAAATGACGACAAAGATATCGATGCAGTTTTCACTGGCGTCTCCGGAAGCCAAACATTACGCACCGTACTGTCGCAAATGGATCCAAAACAGCAAGCGCTTGTTCTCGGCTATGCCGTCCCCATGCCCGTAGTAATTCGTACGCGTGCGTTCGATCAAGAGTTTTATCGGGCAGTGGCACCGCTCAGCGAACAGATTGCCACCGCCAGCCCCAAAGTTTTAAAAGAAAAGGCAAAGCAGGCTCGCGAGGAACTATTCGGAGCTTGATTCCGGTTTTTCCTGTGTCCGCTTGCTAGAATTTAGTGGAAAAGCAAACTTCGTTTGTTTACTCTAGGTCAAGGCTTACTATCGCAATTGCAAGATCGGTCTTAATACCGGCATGTCTAATGCACCACAATCGGAACCGTTAGAAGACTCGCAAGACAACTACGTAGAGAATAGAGATCCTACGGAATTGGCAATGTGCGTAATCCTCGCGGCCGCCTATCTGGGTCTGGCAAAGTTTCTCTGGGCCAAGTTGGTAGAGACGGGCAATTGGAAAATGCTCATCAACGTCGAGGGCTTTTTCATCACGATCGCCCTTGTTTCTATATTGGTTGGACTCAGACCATACCTGAGCCCTTCAAGCCTGCAGCTCAGTCGGCACGGCATCAAATATCGCGGTACTTATTGGCCGCAAAGAAAAACAGTCAACTGGGATCAAGTCGTTCAGCTTTATATAAGTCCCGAATTAGTGATCGTAATTTATAAGTTGAACAAAGACGGAAAGCGCGTGTGGCCGATGCTGATCTCGTCTTTATATCTAGCAGAGCGCGAAAAGATACCGAATTCTTTCGTCAAGTTCTGCCCCATCGACCCAATCATCATGTCCGGTCCGCACCTGATCTCACGGATAGTTATCGTGGTGCTTTTCTGCATCACGCTGATCTGGGTCTTGGAGCTGCTCGTCAATCCGACCAGCTAAAAGCGGTCTGAGCTGATTTTAAGGCTTGGGCAATGCACGCAAATATTTGACCAAATTGTCCAGTTCAACGTCATTGAGCGTTTCCTTCGGATTGGCAGGCATGACGCCTTTACCCATACGTATAAAGCGCTTCAACATCTCGTCAGTGGCAAAATGTTCACTCAGTTGATCAAGGGCAGGACCGACGCCTTGCCTGCCCCGGGGATGACAAGTATTACAACTGCGAATAAACACTTGCTCACCCGTCAAGTCCGTCGACTGAGACTGAGCGCGCTCTTTCTCCATCTCATTGACAGCTCGAATTCTCTTGACCTCTTCACCCATTGAGCAGGCTGACAAGAGAAGAATTACGGTCAACGTCATTGCGGCTACGCTTGGAGACTGGCGTAACACCGACTGTGCAATTGCGTAAAGGCACTTGACAAAATAAATTAACACCTGTTTAACATCCATGGAAAGCGTGATGGGAACTTGCTCTTTGTATTTCAAGTCAGACTAGAAGCGTGAAAGAGGCACACCCTAACGAACTTTTATACCAAATACAATTTAGCCTCTAGGTTAACACCCGGCTTACCTTTGCAGTGTAAAGTAAGTACAGAGGCGCATTATCGCGCACTGGTGACCGACAGATATTTGCAAAAGATACAAATTCGACCTTAGGCACCCCCGCAAATATCCATCAGGATCTCGGCACCCACACTACATATCGATCTAGTCGTTTGCGTCTTTGGAGTAGAGCGCAAAAGACTGAAAATACGAATCCTAAATTCCGGCAACTCCCTAGAAGCGGCGCAATAAAGAATGACACCACAAATTTCCAGAGTAGATCCTCCGACCAAACAAGGTCCGCAAGAGTCCGAAGAGCGCATCATCATTCGTGGTGGCAAGCCATTAAACGGCGAAGTAACCATCTCCGGCGCGAAAAACTCAGTGCTCAAGATGATGGCAGCAGCCCTTCTGGCGCCTGGTGTGTCCGTCCTTCGCAACGTACCTAATCTCACCGACGTCCACATGATGGCAGACGTCATCCGCACGTTGGGTGCAAAAGTCACTATTGGCAAAGATGAAGTAATCATCGATGCAACCGATATCACCGACTTCGAAGCTCCTTATGAGTTGGTCAGTCAGCTGAGAGCTTCTTTCGTAGTACTTGGTCCTCTGGTAGCTCGCTGCCACCAAGCCAAAGTCTCACTTCCTGGTGGTTGCGCCATCGGAGAAAGAAGAATTGATTTGCACGAACGCGGCTTGAAGTCGCTCGGTGCTGAAATCTGGTGTGAGCATGGTTATGTTCATGCCACCACGGATAAACTGGTTGGACAAAGAATCTATCTAGATCGTCCGTCCAACGGTGCGACCGAAAACATCATGCTGGCAGCAGTGCTCGCTGAAGGTCAAACCATTATCGAAAACGCCGCTCAAGATCCGGAAATTGCCAACTTGGCGGACTTCTGCAACGCAATGGGCGCAAAGATTACCGGAGCCGGCACATACCAAATCGTTATCGACGGTGTAAAACTCTCCGAGCTGCACGGCGCCACGATTGACACCATTCCAGATCGCCTGGAAGCAGGTACCTTCTTGTTTGCTGTTATGGCAACAACTGGCGAAATCGTCCTCAAAAACTGCAATCCTCACCACCTCTACTCAGTGATCAGCAAGATGCAAGAGATGGGTGCTGAAGTATCGATCTACTCTCCGGACATCATCAAAGTTAAGTCCGGCAAGCTGATCAAACCGGTAGATTGCACTACCTTGCCTTATCCAGGCTATCCAACAGACTTGCAAGCACCGCTAATGTCGGTTCTGGCAGTTGCTGAAGGCACTTCGATTATTACAGAAACGATTTACGAAAATCGTTTCATGCAAGTCGGCGAATTGAGACGCATGGGCGCCGATATTTCGCTCACCGGCAATGCTGCTGTAATCAAAGGCGTGCCGAAATTGACCGGTGCCGAAGTCAAATCCAGCGATTTGAGAGCTGCTGCTGCACTAGTTATCGCAGGTTTGGGAGCTGAAGGTATAACGGAAGTTACCGGACTGCGTCACATGGACCGTGGATACGAAAATCTTGAAGATAAGTTCCGTGGTTTGGGTGCAGACATTTACCGCAGGTAACGAGATTTACCGCAGGTAATACATGCGGCTCGCTCAAGCATTAAAGTAACTCTTGTCGTGTTCACAGCTGGCAGGAGTAGCTAAATGCTGGTAATGAAATTCGGCGGCACGTCGGTCGGCTCTGCCGAGCGCATGCAAGATGTGCTGTCCATAGTCAACAAAGCCAAATCAAAACACAAGGGTGCAGCACCGCTGGTAGTGCTGTCGGCAATGTCCGGTGTCACCAACTCTTTGATCGCAGCAGGCGAAAAAGCTGTTGCGCGCGATCTCAAAGGTGCACTGGCAGAACTGCAGTCGATTCGAAAGAAACACGACGAAGCAATTGATCAAGCTTTGGGCAAAGACGCAGCTTACACACAAAAGGTCAAAGAAAGCCTCAACCCTCACTTTGAAGAGCTGGAAGTCATTCTTAAAGGCGTCAGCTATCTTGGGGAATTATCCAAGCGCTCTGTCGATGCTATTTCTGGCATGGGTGAAATACTTTCCTCCAAAGTCGTTGCGGCAATTGCTGAGCATCAGGGCATCCCGAGCACATGGGTAGATGCAAGACAAGTTATGGCGACCGACGATACTTTCGGCCGCGCGACTCCGCTGAGCGATGAAATCGAAAAAAATGCCCAATCTAAAATGGCAAAGCCATCTAAAGATGGAAAGATCGTCATCACTCAAGGATTTATCGGATCGACAGAAAACGGCGTGACGACCACATTGGGGCGCGGTGGTTCCGACTATAGTGCCGCCATATTCGGTGCTGCCCTGAAAGCAGACGAAATTCAAATTTGGACCGACGTAGATGGAATGATGACATCAGATCCCAGACTCGTCCCGGAAGCAGAAGTGATTGACGAAGTAGGCTTTCAGGAAGCTGCAGAATTGGCTTATTTTGGCGCAAAAGTCCTGCACCCTCTTACAATCAAGCCGGCGATCGAACAAGGAATTCCAGTACGCATTTTGAATACAATGCGTCCGGATGCTCCAGGCACCATTATCAAAGCGGACAAAGAAATCGATCGCGCAGACGACGAAGCCAGACCAATCTGCGCTATTGCAGCAAAGAAAGGCATCACAGCTCTGTTTATAAGCTCATTCAAGATGCTTATGGCACACGGATTTCTGTCAAAAGTATTCGCTATTTTTGATCGTCATTCCACCTCCATTGATTTGATCGCCACTTCAGAAGTTTCTGTTTCACTGACAGTAGACAGGACAGACGAGCTTGACTCAATCATCAGAGAATTGAAAGATCTCGGTGATGTGAGAATCATGACTGATGTATCGATTGTTTCTGTTGTTGGACGCCAATTCAGAGATAAGAGCGGCATTGCCGGAGAAGTCTTCAGCGCTTTGACCAATGTCAACGTCATCATGATTTCCGGCGGTGCCTCAGATATCAACCTGAGTTTTGTTGTTAGCAACGAAGACGCCGACAAATCAATAAAGCAACTGCACAAGCACTTCTTCTCCGCAAGAAAAGCCGAAGCAACATCATCCTGATTTCAGTAAACATTTTGTATCACCTCCTAACCGGTACGTGTTGTATTTCGAAAGCGAATGGCTTCGGCGATATGAGTTGAGGTGATTTGTTCTTCTTGAGCGAGATCAGCAATAGTTCGCGATATGCGAAGAATACGATCGTGGGCGCGTGCAGACAAACCCATCTGTGTGACGGCACGGGCAAGTAGAAAGCGACATTCTTCGTCAATTTTGCAATGACGCGTCAATTGTTTTTGGGTCATTTGCCCGTTGAAATTGAAAGGCTCTCCTGCCTGACGTTCTCTCTGACGACCAACTGCTCTCAAAACGCGAGCACGAACATCCTCTGATGACGTCCCGTCTGGCTCGCCGGCCAATTCTCCTTCCTTCAATCGCCCGACTTCTACATGCAAGTCGATTCGATCCAGAAGCGGTCCTGAAATGCGATTCCAGTATCTGTCTGCCTGTGATGGAGTACAAACACAGAATTTGACATTGTCTCCGCGATAGCCACAGGGACAGGGATTGCAGGCCGCCACCAGCAAAAAGGATGCAGGATAAGTAATAGTCTGCTGTGCTCGGCTTATGACGATATTGGCCGTTTCTAAAGGTTGGCGAAGCGTCTCTAGATGATGACGAGGAAACTCAGTCAATTCATCTAGGAACAAAACACCCTTATGAGATAGTGAGATTTCGCCAGGTTTGGGATTTGCACCACCGCCTGTAAGACCGACTGCGGAAGCTGTGTGGTGCGGTGATCTAAATGGGCGATCATGAACTAACGATGCGCGGTCTGTCACTAAACCTGCAACGCTGTAGAGCTTCGTCAACTCGAGTGCTTCTTCAAACGATAGAGGCGGCATAATGCCAGGCAAACGCTGAGCAAGCATCGACTTTCCTGAGCCGGGCGGGCCAATCATCAAAATGTTGTGACGGCCTGCTGCGGCAATTTCCAACGCTCGTTTGGCATGCAACTGCCCCTTTACCTCACGCAAATCGCCAAACTGTTGGCGACGCCTGCTGTGAGTGTCAAACTTCTTTCTTGCATTTAACTGATAAGGTGTCAGGCTCTCTGGATCATTCAGCAAGAGACACGCTTGCAACAGGTGACTAACTGAAAAGACTGCGAGTCCTTCTACCAGAGAAGCTTCTTCTGCATTTGCTTCCGGAACGATAATTGCTTCGGCACCCTGTTGTTTTGCCGCAATTGCGATTGGAAGAATGCCAGTGACAGGTCTGACGGAACCGTCTAATCCAAGCTCTCCAACAAGCCAGAAACGAGATATGTGATGCTTGTTGATCAATCCTGTGGACGCCAGTATTCCAATCGCAATCGGCAAATCATATAAAGGTCCTTCTTTTCTCGTATCGGCCGGCGCCATATTCACCACCCACTTCTTTCCGGGTGGCATAAGAAATGAACATGACTTGATTGCAGCTCTAACCCTTTCTTGTGACTCTTTTACTGAAGCATCAGGCAGTCCGACAACTTGTATTTGTCCAATACCACCACTGCAGTCGACTTCGACCTCGATGCGGTAGGCATCAACTCCTATCAGGCCGCCCGAAAAAATACGCGCGAACATACAGACCTCCTTGTCTTGGAAATCATTTTTGGCTGGTTATTTAGTAATACGTTCGCTGCAGAAAAAAAGTTCAATCCCAGCAAAGATTTTTTCGCTAGCTATTCTTCTATCTTGAATAACTGGCCGAAGGTGGCGCCGGAACAGCGGTTGGATCGAGCTCTTTCAAGTATTTCTTGGCAGTCTCGTTGTCAGGGTCTTCTTCCAAAACCTTTTTCAAGTGGACAACAGCTTCGCTAGTGTCGCCCTTCTTCTTAGTGGCCAGAGCAAGACCAATGCGCGCATCTTGATTGCCGGGATTCAATTCTAGCGATTTATTCTCTTCCAAAATCTGCCCCTCAACATCATCAGCCTGTCCAAGAACTTCGGCAAGACGATGATGATTAGCATCATTAGTAGGATCGACAATTGTGGCGGAGCGATAAGCTTCAACTGCTGTCTTCACATCGCCTTTTCCAACAGCAGCATCGCCCAAAGCTTTATATGCTTGGGGCTCTTTGGGATCTAGCTCAGTGGCTTGTCGAGCCTGCTCCATCGCTCCATCGAAATCGCCCTTGTGCGTAAGTGCCATGGCGAGCACGTAACGTGCAATGCAATTCTTCGGGTCTGCGTTTACAGCTTCTTGCAAGATAGCGATGGCTTCATCGTATCTACCCAGCTCATTCAAAATCACGCCAAGATTGTTTTTTGCCGTTGGACTCTTCGGATCTTGCTTCAAAGCTTCTCTGTATTCGAGCTCGGCATGACGATAATCACCGATTTTGAAATACTCATTACCCGACACTAGATATTCAGTCGGTGTCTTCAGCTTTACACCACATGATGAAACACATAGCTGCACTGCCAGGAATGCCGACAGCAAGAAGGCCGTTCTTACCGGCGGCAATGACTTGCTTTTCTGAGTTGTTTTGCTCTCAGCTCTCGCGATCATGTCCGTATTCAAACGTATTCAGGACAGATAAACAACGTATTCCAAAATCGACCAGACCCACCACTGCTGGGACTCAATCGCATTCTAGCATGGCTGGCCATGCACCACCCCAGGGTTTACCCCTGGCTCTCCTATTGAACAGCAGAGGCGACCTGGCTCTCTTTGGCAGGTTCTTTTTGCGGAGGATTGGTGATGATATGGATTTCTTTCAGCTGTTCCTCTGATGCCGCCGATGGTGCCTGTGTCATCAAGCAACCGCCGGATTGCGTCTTGGGAAAAGCAATTACGTCACGAATCGATTTGCATCCAGCCAAAAGCATGATGATACGGTCAAGCCCCAATGCCAGCCCACCATGCGGAGGAGCGCCGGATTCAAGAGCATCAAGCAAGAAGCCGAACTTGTCGCGAGCTTGATCGCGATCGATTCCAATGGCTTGGAATGCGCGACTTTGCAGTTCTTGATCGTGAATACGAATGGAGCCGCCGCCGATTTCGACTCCGTTATAAACGATGTCGTAAGCGCGAGCGCGAATTCTTCCAGGATCTGACTCTAGATATTGTGCATCATCGAGATTTGGAGAAGTGAAAGGATGGTGAACAGCCATCATGCGCCCTTCTTTCTCGTCGTATTCAAACAACGGGAAGTCCACCACCCAGAGAAGTTCGTGACGGCTTTCGTCTATCAATCCACGCTCTTCGGCTATTCTCAGGCGCAAGCGACCCAGAACATTTACTGCAACTGCAAATTTATCGGAAACCAGCAATAGCACATCGCCTGTCTCTGAGCCGGAAAGAGACTTCAGTTTGTCCATTTCTTCAGGAGTTAGATGTTTGTCGATACCGGACGAGCGCGTGCCGTCCTTTCCAAAGATGACCCAGGCAAGACCTTTGGCACCATCTTTCTTTGCTGCCTCAGTCCAAAGATCAAGCGTTTTTCTCGATATCGGATCTTTCTCAGCGCCGCCCTTCAAGCAAAAGCCTTTCAGTACCCCGCCTTGGTCTGCATTTTCTCTGAAGACTTTAAAGCTGCAGGATTTCGCAACTTCAGTCATGTCTTTAATTTCCATATCGAAGCGCAGATCAGGCTTATCGTTGCCGTATTTTTCCATAGCTTCCTTGTAAGGCAAGCGTTTGAACGGTGGTTTCAACTCGATACCGGCTTCTGCAAAACCTGCTGTAAGAAGCTTTTCAGTAACTTCCTGCACTTCCTCCTCATCGGTAAAGGAAAGCTCGATATCTATTTGCGTGAATTCAGGCTGTCTGTCAGCTCTCAAGTCTTCATCTCTGAAGCAGCGAGCGACCTGATAATAGCGATCGATGCCGCTAATCATCAGGGTTTGCTTGAACAACTGCGGAGACTGCGGCAACGCATAGAAGTTGCCTGGGTTCAACCGGCTCGGTACAAGAAAGTCTCTTGCCCCTTCCGGAGTTGCTTTCGTAAGAATCGGTGTTTCTACTTCAATAAAACCGGTGCTATCGAGAGCACGGCGAATAGCCTGTGTGACGCGGTGTCTCAATCTGAGATTGTTGTTCATCTCCGGACGTCTGAGATCGAGAAATCTGTATTTCAGGCGCAGCTCTTCGTTTACAGCATCGCCTTGATCGAGCTGAAACGGCAATGGCTTGGCGGTGTTCAAAATCTCAACAGCGTCCGGATAGATTTCCACAAGCCCTGTGGGCGTTTCGCGGTTTTCACTGCCGGCAGGACGCGCCGTTACCTTGCCCTTGGCTATCAACACAAACTCGTTTTTGAGAGTGCTCAGCTCAGTGTGCACTTCTTTGTTGCGATTGGGGTCAGCGGCTAATTGAACGCGCCCGGTCTGGTCACGCAGCTCAATGAAGATAAGCCCGCCAAGGTCACGCCGAACATGCACCCAGCCAGCCACAGTAACTTCGCGATCGACGTCGCCTATGCCTAATTGCCCGCACGACTGATTGCGCTTTAATCTGGATGGCATCTCAAAAGTCTCCGATATGGGAAGGCTATTGTATCCGAAGCGCTAAAAGCTGCTACAGGCGGGACGCTGCGCTGTAACAGCCGCTTAAGAGAAGGGCTCGCTTCGGTCGGTTTCGCTAGTCGCCTGCAGAACCGGTAATTCCGTCTAATTCAGGTTTTAGCCCCTTTGATACGCCCGCCGCCCTGGCATCTAAGACGTAGTAAACTAGAGATGCTGGCAAATTGCAGGCAAAGGCTTACCAGTCCGGTACGGGGCTTATTAAATGAGTCAAGATCAAATAAACATGCTCATCGGCATCATTCTGATGATTATGGGGTGCGTTTACATCCATAAGGGCTACATGGCATTCATCAAGGGGAAAATGTGGTACTGGCAAGGCTTTTTGCCATTCACACTGATCTCACCCTGGATTTGTGTTTTCCCGCCTAAGGAAAATTCGCTTGTCAAAGTCAAAGAAGCGATGTGGGTGCATGCACTCTTTGGTCCGATTTTCTTTGCCTCAGCGGTGATTGCTCTGTCTTGCGGAGCCGATCTTGCAAATCTGCCTGGTACTAAGACCGTAAATGCCGGGTTCACTTATTTCCTGCCGGACAAAACCCCGCTCATTGTCTTTACCAAGAGGAATTACAACGTTCAGTTTCCGGCTGTCGTATCAAACAGCAAGAAGCTCGCCAAGCTGTTCTTCGGAAATACTCTCGGACTAAAGTCAGGGGATGATTTGACTCCGTATGCGCAATCTAGCGGCTCTTACGCTGACACGATGCGATAGAAAATAAATCAATCTACAGAAAGATTAGAAGCGGGCCGGCATTGTTCTAGATGCCGGCTTCTTTCATTTGGCGCTCCCAGCGACGGTTCATTTCGCTGTCATTAGTGTTGGCGCGCTTGAGTGCATCTCCAACTTTGGTCGAATCAACCGTTTCGCTGACGGAATTTTTCAATGACTGCCAACCGTTGCTCAGTTTCTCGCCGATGCGAGCGGTCACTGATGTAGTTTCAACAGAGAGCTTTTGACCGTCTTTCTGGATGGTCAGACCTTTTGCAGAGATTTTTTCGGGGCTGCCGTCTTTGTCGAGATCGACGATTTGGAGATCGGGCAGACTCAATTGTGAGCCTTTCATGCGGTCCGCAAGAGTAGCCATGAATGTGTGTTGCCCTTCGCCGGAGATGACTGCCGCTTCTTTCAAACCGCTGTAGTCGCCGGTCTTGAGTGACTGTTCTGCTTTGTCGAGTTTTTGCCAAACATTCATTTCGGGCATAGTTAGAATCCTTTGAAAAAACGCGATGCACCTGCGCTCGCCGTATGGCGTTTATGGCATTCGCTTGCGGGGGAGGAGATGGAGGGGAAGAGAAAAGCAGTGGATTGCTTTCGTGCCCACAGATTAACAACGGTTTGTGACATTAGTTAGGCAGTCAAATGAGAAGCCGCGCCAAACAACGTTTTCCAGACTCAAACCACGCCAGATCCGCACATCAAAAGGCTTTCCGGGCGACAGCAGATTAATTCCTACCGTTACCCTTGAAGAAAGTTGGGCCTTATCGTTAGTCTTTAATCAAGGAACCATATATATAGTCAAGCACTCTTGCCAACAAGGAGAAGAGCAGTGACAAGTGTCTCCAAAATACGCAATGTCGCCGTGGTTGGACTTAACCGCAGCGGCAAGACTAGCCTTACGGAAGCCATTCTCCACCTCACAGGCGCGATCTCCAGGCGCGGAAAGATAAACGAAGGCACAATGACCACGGACTATGAGCCGGAATCGATTAGCCGACAAATTTCCACCCAGGTTTCGATGGCCCGCACGACGTACCAGGACACCCTGTTCAATATCCTCGACTGCCCTGGATTTATCGACTTTCAGGAAGAAGCGAAAGTCGCGATGATGGGCTGCGATATAGCTGTTTTTGTAGTCGAGCCTGATCCGGGTCGCCTAATTCAAATGGACAGTTTGCTGCGGTTCTCTGAAGAAATCGGTGTTGCTCGCTTGGTCTTCATAAACAAGCTAGACAAGCCGGATCTCAACTTTGCAGACACTTTGTCTCTATTGAAAAATATGCCTGGCACCAAAACGCCGCGTCCTCTTGCACCACTGCAGTATCCCATCATCTCTGGTTCTTTGACCGGCTATGTGGACGTGCTCAAGAAAGAAGCGTTCAAATACGGCGCTCAAGGCAAACCAGAACACACCGATGTCCCTGCAGACTTGAAAGACGAACTGGAAGCGGCAAGAGAAAAACTTATTGAATCGCTTGCAGACACTGATGACACGCTATTGGAGATGGTGCTGGAAGGCAACGAGCCGCCCATCGATATGCTGGAGAAGGATCTCAAAGCCGGTGTGAAAGCCGGTACCTTTGTGCCAATTCTGGTCGGCTCTGCCCATACGGATGCCGGTGTTTTCTCCTTGCTCGACGCCATCATTTCTCTCTGCCCATCGCCAGCCGAGCGTGAGTACAAGGACAAAGACGGCAAAGTCATAAACGTCAAAGAAGATGGTCCCGTCATTGCGCAAGTGATTCGCACATACATTCACCCGCAATCCGGAAAGCTCTCACTAACGCGCGTTTTCTCCGGCACAATCACCGGCGATTCGCAATTAGTCGATATCAATAAAAATCATCCCAAAGAACGCGTCGGCGGCTTGTACTGGCTGCAAGGCAAGAAGCAAGAAACGATGCCAACAGCAGGACCAGGCTCAATCGTTGCATTAGCGAGATTAGAAACACCACGCACTGGCGACACGCTTGTCTCTGAGAAGGAAACGACTCAGATGCCGGCCCCCCCCGAAGCTCCACCGCTCTACTCGCTTGCGATTGCACCGAAGAACCGCAACGATGAAGCAAAGCTTTCCACATTGCTCGGAAAGCTGACCGAAGAAGATCCGATTCTTAAAGTAGACCGCGATCCGGATACGCATGAATACTGCCTCTACGGGCAAGGCGAGGTGCACTTAACCCTTTCCAGGCAAAGATTGGAGCGCAAATATCACATCGAGCTCGATACTCACAAACCGAAAATCTCTTACAAAGAGTCGATACAAGCGAAAGTTGAAGGACATGGCCGCCACAAGAAACAAACCGGTGGTCGCGGACAATTCGGCGAGGTGTATCTGCGCATCGAGCCTCTGGAAAGAGGTGCCGGTAACAAATTTTCCGAATCAATTGTTGGGGGTTCGGTACCCAGGCAATATGTTCCGGGATGCGAAAAAGGCGTTCAAGAAGCGCTCGCCCGCGGAACTTTAGCCAACTTCCCATTGGTCGATGTTTCCGTCAACCTGTTCGATGGCTCCTTCCATGATGTTGATTCAGATGAAATGTCCTTCCGCATGGCGGGCATTTTAGCGATGCGCGACGGCTTGGCTAAAGCACATCCCTTCATACTCGAGCCGATTGCAGAAGTGAAGATCCACATCCCGAGCCAATACACGTCGGGCGTGCTTTCACAAGTAACCGGTTTGCGCGGTCAAATTCTCGGTTATGGACCGAATCCTGAGCGTCAGGGTTGGGATGAAGTGACTGCGAACATTCCGCGTGGCGAGCTGTGGGACTACATAATTGAGCTGCGGACTCTGACGCAGGGGCTGGGTTATTACACCTGGAAGTTCTCCCACCTGTCTCAGGTGCCACCGCAGCTCTCGCAAGAGCTTATCTCTCAAGCAACAGCAGCGCACGCAGCAGAACACCACGGATAAATCCGAAGCATAACGATTCCCTATAAGATCGACCTTGGTTGGATCAGCCTCTTAGTGATAAGATCCCCCAACTGCAAAATTTTTGTTGTCCAAAATCGTTTTATGAAGGAGGGGATATCCCTTGTCCGAGGTCAGAGTTGCAGAAGGCGAAAGCATCGAACAGGCGCTTAAACGCTTCAAGAAGAAAATTCAGAAAGCAGGCATTCTTTCTGAAATCAAGCGCCGCGAACGCTACGAAAAACCGAGCGTAAAGAGAAAGCGCAAAGCCGAAGCCGCACGCAAGCGCCGCTCATAAAACAGCGAACACTTGACGACCAAATCGCCCATTTGGCGGTTTGACGAACGAATTATGAACAGACTTTGCGAAAAGCGGGTCTGTTCGTTTTTCTTTAAGACTTTAATTTCCAGCGGCAGCGAATTATCTACGGGTCGGAAAAACGGGTTGTCGCCAATGGTCAACAGTTTTTCCGAGCAGGTGGGTTCCGGCCACGCACATCGCTTTGGAGCGCCAATTAGGAATACCAATCGCCAGGCCAATCCCCACAACATCACCTACTAAAGTCCCTTCAAGATACTGATCGCGGGGGAATATTATGCGATCCATGGCGTGACTGGCTGTCCAACCAACCACCATACTGCCCACACAAGTGGCTATATATCTGAGTTTTAGCTCCTTGAGGATCTCCGAACGTGACTTACCGCCGAAAACAATAAATTCCTCTCCAGCCTTCTTCTTCAACTCGAGCAGCGCATTTGCAGAAACTTCCTCGGGCAAAAATTGCGGCGCCCATTTGTAGGAAGAATAAACACCAGCCGCCCACTTTGCGCACTCGAACATAGATGCCGTGCGCGTCTTCTCGGCTTCAAATATATCGATATTGTCCATGCCCGGCAAAAGCGGATTGTCCTTAAGATAAGGCGGAGCGGTCTTGTATGGAGCAGTCCTGCATTGAGTAGAAGTGTTCTCCTGCTTATGCGCGAAGACCGGTTCAAAACAAAGATGCGCAATCTCATCGGCCAAATGTTCATTCAGGGTCAGTGAATCTTGGTGTTCAAGGTCGTGTTGAAACAATGGCTTCTCGAACAAAGTGCCAGCTAAATTCCCCATGCACAAAGACCTCAAAGAACGGAACCTTTCCACCTTAGGACAGTCCGTAAATTCGTTGAATGTTGAATTGTGCAGACATTTTTCTGCACAGATAAAATCGTGAAAAAGCCGACCTCTTGACATTTTTGATGGCGTGTAATTTTTTTGAGGTCGGGAATAAAGAATGCACAGGACCTTTTTGAGCATATGAGGAAGAGAGCTATGGGCAATAATTCCCATAAAAATTCTGCGCAACTAGTAAGAGTTGGCACAGACAGATTGAAAGAACGATTGAATGTTCTCTACGCTTCGCGTCGCGGGCAGAAAGTCGCACAAGATGGTGTTTTCGACCATCTGTGGGACCTCAAAGAGTCAGCGATTTTAGAAGGCAAGGGCTCCGTTGAAGTGCCTCAATCGTGGCTCGACGAGCTGAATGACGAAGCGCTTTCAGCTGACGCGCGCAGCCACTAGAAATACTTCTAGAAAAAATTTGTAGATTTCAATTCGCCGTGTGCACTATATTTAGTGGCACGGCGTTTTGCTGGACAAATCAACCTCCCAAGAATAAATATGCCTGCAAGAGAAGATTCCCCGTGCGAGAAAACCATATTGATTGCAGCGGCAATTCTTTCACTTTGCGGTTCGTCCTCTTTTGCCGCGCCTCAGCCGGCAGCAAACAATCAGCCAATGACAAGGCAATTCAAGCCTTCCAAACAGCAACTTAGACAACTAATTCTCGACTTGCAGGTAACAGCTCTCAAGTGCGATCAAAAGACCGCCGTAATAACAAATGATGTTTTTCAATTAGTCGGCGTTTTTCGAACAAAAATGAACCGCTTTCCGCGTTCAGTTGCAGAGCTAAAGCGTTTTAGCGATGAGCGAGCAGGGAGCGCCAAAGCACCAGCGTTTCCCCCAGAAAATCCCTACAACGATTCGAGCCTGGTATCAAAAGAGCTCCGGCAAGAATTGATTAATGCTGGTACTCCGCCAACTGAGCTTTGCAAAATCCTCATTGAGGAAGATCCTTATCTCTCCTCATCGTTTGTCTTGAGCTTGAACAATGTAAAACTGAACCCACAGAAAGAGACTCCCGGAGCGATAGTCGTGAAACACAACAGGGATTATCTAGCCGCGTGGTGCATGGGATTCACAGGCAAACCAATTATCGATGAAAAGACTCAGCAGCCTCTGATTTTTTTCAAAGACTTTTCCAACACCGCAGAATGAAGGACTTCTATTTGGGCAGCAACTAGCTCTTGCCGATGTACCGAGCGCGCGGTCTGATCACGCCGCCGTACATTCGCTGCTCGATCGCATGCGCAATCCAGCCTGATGAGCGGCTTACGGCAAATATTGTAGAGCCGGCCCCGGCAGGCAATGCGAGTGCGTAAGAAATTGCCGCCAGACCAACATCAAGGTTTGGTTCCAAACCCAGTTGATCACGCACGCATTCAACGATCTCGAGAAGACGTTTCAAATGCGTGTTTTTGCTGGAAACTTCTTGAGCGCAAGCGATCAAATGTTTTGCACGCGGATCACCTTCGGCATAAAGATCCGTGCCAAACCCTGGGATCGTTTCAAACTGGCGCAAGTAGTCTTTTAGCCAGGCCGCAACTGCTTTGAATTTGAGCGAAGTGGTGACAATATCTTCAGCTCTCCTACTGGCAGAACCATGCAAACTTCCGCTGAATGCACCGAGCGCGGACTCAACACAAGAATACAAAGATGCATCGCAGGAAGCTGCGATACGCGCAGCAAGCGCCGAGGCGTTCAATTCATGATCGGCACAAAGCACGAGCGCCGAATTAATAGCTTGCGCTTTTTCTCGCGATTTATTGCCTGTCAATGCGTGCAGCAACGTTTGCGCGATAGGAAACGGACCATCCGGCAAGTACTTATCGCGCTTTGTCGGCAATCCAAGGTTCATAGACATAGTGACAATCAAGCGGCGCGCTGTCTCAAAAATATCCGTAGCTAAAAGTTTGCGCGAAACAGGATCGCTCATTTCCGCGCTTACCAACATCAACTTCAACAGATCCAGAAAGTCCGCGTCTTTTGAAGCAAGCGGACGCAATTCCTTCGGCAGCTGAAGCGGTTTCATCCGCTTCCACTGACTGGTGTTAGTCGCGCCCGTTTCCCATAACAAATCGACCACACTCTCAAAAGGCTTGTCGGAACGAGCCAATTCAAGTGCACTCTGACCACGATAGTAGTGCCCATCTTCGCGAATTTCAGTAATCGCCGACTTGATTACAGGTCCGGTCCAAACCGCCGGCTCCTGATCCTTCGGCGACTTAAATCCGCGTGACGACTGGCGCAAACGAATCAAATCGCTCAAGCGATAGGTTCTTTCCCGCGCATTTTTCGCCGGTTGACTCTCAATCATGCCGCGGCTGGCATAGGCGTACAGGGTAGCCGATTTGACGCCTAAGAACTCTGCAGCTTGGCTGCCTGTCAGAAGCTTATCTTCGGGATCGTGCAGATCTTTTGGATTGTTTTCTTGCATGCTGCCGAATTTCTATCTGGGGTATGCACCAGTGTACTTGGATGCGGGACGAATCAAACGCCCCAGTGCGCGTTGCTCGGCAATGTGAGCAAACCACCCGGCGGCGCGACCGACTGCAAATGTGGACGAGAAAATATTGCTCGGCAGCTTAAGTGAATCCAGCAATACCGCGGTATAGAATTCGACGTTTGCTTTGAGTGGCTTTTCCGGATGGCGCTCAGCCAAAAGGCGCTCGGCAGTGCTTTCGACAGCTCTTGCCAGAGTAAGGCGAGATGCCTTGAGTCCAGCTTCCTCGAGCTTTCTGATTGCTTGTTCGAAGATAGCAGCACGAGGGTCGCGCACCGTATAGATGCGATGACCCATGCCCATGATGCGCTTGCAATTATCAAGCTGAGTCGCTATCCACTTCTCGGCATTTTCCGGGCTGCCGATTTCATTGAGCATATCCAAAACCGGACCGGGAGCCCCGCCGTGGAGGGGGCCTTTGAGAGCGCCGATGGCAGCAACGATGCAGCTTACGTTGTCCGATTCGGTGGAGGCGACAACACGGGCAGTGAATGTCGATGCGTTCATGCCGTGGTCCGAAACGGTGGTCAAATATGTGTCCATGCCCGCGATTTCGGCTTTAGACGGAGTTTCGTCCGTGATCATTCTTAGAAAATCGGCTGCATGCGTCAGCTTCGGATCTGGAGCGATCGGCTTCAACTTACGGCTCATGCGCGAGAAGTTGGCTGCAAAAACGCCAATAGCTGCGGTGATGCGAGCATATTCCTTGCTGTCGACCTGGGTGCCGCTGGTTAAAAGACTGGTCGCTGTACGCAGAGAATCCATCGGATGCTCGCGCAAGAGGGCGGGCAGAATATCCTTGCTCATCTCGTATGCGTCAACGCGGGCCTGCCCGAAAAGCTTGGTCAGCTCGGCTCCATCTTCCTTCGATGACCAAAGGAGGGCGCAGGTCTCTTCAAATGTATGCGAAAACCCCAGGTCCTCCGCGTCAAAACCCTTGATAATCAGCCGACCACGTTGTCCCTCGACTTCAGAAATGCCTGTCTCGGCTACAACGACGCCGTCCAGGCCGCTTTTGATCACAGTCGACTCGACCATGGAATACCCCCTTATCAACAGGACGTAGTTACGTATTGATCTGTGCTGGTCAATATATCAAGTAATCCTATCAAGTAATCACCGAAATTGGGGGGGGAAATAAGGCAGCTCAGAGGCTTTTTTGGTTTTTGCCCACCTTCCAGCAAAGGGCAAAAAGGAGAAATTAATAAAATGATGTATTGATTCTCTTCGATCAATATATCAATATATAAACAGGTCGGCGCCGTTGACTGTTCCATCCAATAAAAATGGATGCAGCCAACAAAATCGCACCCATTTGAATAGGTGCAGCAGCCACAACATCCGCGACACTTATTCCTTATAAAGGAGCAGAAGGATGGCAGTACTTATGGAAAACATAAAAGTCATAGGCGCAACGACTGAAACAGTTGAGAGAATCCTCACTCCGGAAGCAAAGAAATTTCTCGCCGCGCTCCACGAGCGCTTCAACGCAAGGCGCGAAGAATTGCTTCAAATGAGGGCAGAAAGGCAGAAGGCCATCAACAGCGGTGTTCTGCCTAACTTTCTGCCCGAAACTCAAGAGATTCGCGATAGCGAATGGCAAGTTGGTCCGGCAGCGCTGGATCTCAGAGATCGGCGCGTGGAAATCACCGGTCCGGTAGAGCGCAAGATGATGATCAACGCTCTCAACTCCGGCGCCAAGGTCTTCATGGCCGACTTTGAAGATGCCCTCTCGCCCACCTGGCACAACGTGATCGACGGTCAAGCCAATTGCATAGATGCTGTTCGCAGAAGACTTTCCTTCACAAGCCCGGAAGGGAAAGAATATAAATTGAACGAACAGATCGCCACGCTCGTTATTCGTCCGCGCGGCTGGCATCTGGTGGAAGAACATTTAGAAATCAACGGCAAGCCTTGCTCAGCTTCTCTATTCGATTTCGGTCTTTACTTCTTCCACAACGCAGAAGAACTGATTAAAGGTGGCAGCGGACCATACTTTTATTTGCCGAAACTGGAAAGTCACTTGGAAGCCCGGCTTTGGAATGACGTTTTTATCTTCGCTCAAAACCATCTCAATATTCCTCGTGGTATCATCCGCGCCACCGTTCTTATCGAGACCATTCTCGCGGCGTTCGAGATGGAAGAGATCTTGTACGAACTCAGAGACCACGCAGCAGCGCTGAACGCGGGGCGCTGGGACTACATCTTTAGTTTGATCAAAAAAACCAGACAACACAAAGACTTCGTCTTGCCGGATCGCTCGCAAGTCACGATGGCGGTTCCATTTATGAGAGCCTATGCACAACTACTGGTAAAAACCTGCCACAAACGCGGCGCGCATGCAATCGGAGGAATGGCAGCCTTTATACCAAGCAGAAAAGATGCTGAAATAAACGCACAAGCATTCGCAAAAGTCACCGAGGACAAAACCCGTGAAGCCGGCGATGGCTTCGACGGCACCTGGGTCGCACACCCCGACCTCGTGCCAGTCGCCCGCTCTGTGTTTGACGATGCTCTCGGCGACAGAATGAATCAAAAGCACAATTTGAGATCCGATTTCGAAACCTCCGCAAAGGATTTGTTGAACACAAAAATCGAGGGCGCAAAGGTGACTCGACAAGGAGTATCGAGCAACATCGATGTAGGTCTGCAGTACATCGAGTCGTGGCTGCGAGGCATCGGCGCGGCGGGCATCCACAACTTGATGGAAGATGCGGCAACTGCCGAAATTTCACGCGCTCAACTCTGGCAGTGGATTTCTTTAGAAACAAAAATGGACGACGGCAACCCAGTTACTGAAAGTCTGTACCAAGAACTAAAGCAAGAACATCTTGCGAAGCTGGCAGTCTTTGATGGACACCGTTTCGCCGATGCAGAAAAGATTCTCGATGATTTAGTTTTGAACAAAGAGTTCAAAGATTTTCTGACCATCCCAGCATACGCGTTTTTAGAAAATTAAGTCAGGGCGCATTGCCGCACCCAAACGCAGAATCCAAACCGTGCACATAGCGCACGCAAAAAAGTTCCAACTATTCTTCCCACACACTCCGAGGATATGAAGATGCAACAATCCAAAGCAGAGCAAGCTCTCAAACTGAACGATGCCTGGCAGACGAACCCCCGCTGGCATGGGATTACGAGAAACTACTCTGCTCTGGATGTTGTAAAACTACGCCCATCAATCGACATCGAGCACACGCTTGCAAAAGTGGGCGCTCGCCACTTTTGGAATTTGCTGAACAATGAACACCACATCGTTGCCCTTGGTGCCATGAACGGCTCACAAGCAGTGCAAATGGTCAAAGCCGGTTTGAAGTCCATCTATCTCAGCGGCTGGCAAGTTGCCGCTGATGCAAACGTTTCCAAACAGACCTACCCGGATCAAAGCCTCTATCCGTCCAACAGTGTTCCTGAATTGGTAAAGCGCCTGAACAGCGCATTGTTGCGTGCAGACCAAATCGAATCAGCGGAAGGCAACTCGGAGCGCAACTGGTTCGTCCCTATCATGGCTGATGCAGAAGCAGGATTCGGTGGTCCCGTTCACGCTTTTGAACTAATGAAGAGCATGATCGAAGCTGGTGCTTCGGGAGTTCACTTCGAAGACCAATTAGCTTCAGAGAAGAAGTGCGGACACCTCGGCGGCAAAGTATTAGTGCCCACTTCCCAGTTCGTGCGAACTCTCACAGCTGCTAGATTAGCTGCTGACGTGCTCGATGTTCCGACCATCATCGTAGCTAGAACTGACGCACTCGATGCCACCCTTCTCACATCAGACATCGACCCGGTCGATCAAAAATTCATCCAAGGCAAGCGCACTCTTGAAGGCTACTACCAAGTTAAAAATGGCATCGAGACTACCATTGCACGAGGCCTAGCTTACGCGCCTTATGCGGATCTCGTCTGGTACGAATCATCAAAACCAGACCTCGGAGAAGCAAAAGAATTCGCAGCTGCAATTCACGAAAAATTCCCCGGCAAACTGCTCGCCTACAATTGCTCCCCATCATTTAACTGGAAGCAAAACCTGGACGACAAAACAATTGCCAAGTTCAACGAAACGCTGGGCGACCTCGGATACAAGTATCAGTTCATTACTCTTGCCGGCTGGCACGCAACAAACATGAGCATGTTCAACCTCGCTCACGGCTACGCCCGCGAAGGCATGCCTGCTTATGTCGAATTGCAAGAAGAAGAGTTCGCATCGCAACCCCTCGGATATACTGCAGTTCGCCATCAAAGAGAAGTCGGAACCGGCTATTTCGACCAAGTTCTGATGACCATCTCTGGCGGTGCAGCATCGACCTCAGCTCTCAAGGGCTCAACCGAGGAAGCGCAGTTCGAAAATGACAATTCCAAAAGTGTAGATAAGCAACTGGTCGTTCTAACCAAATAGCAAAAGTTGCTTTGAAAAAGGGACCCGTGCTGCCGTGGTTGGAACAGCACGGGTTTCCTTTATTTCAATGTTTCATTCAATGGAATTACAAGTCGACGACCGTTCCAGTCGGTATTTCCACCCTTAACAGGAGCACATATTTTTACCTTTGGATCGTACAAAGCCAACCCCAATTCACGTACATTAGGCAAACGAGGAATTTCAACGACATCTTGCCAGATAGACTCTTTAGAAGTAGAGGATACGCTCGGCAGAAGAGGATGATCGAGGTTTTTCACAATTTGCCTGCGCGAATCCAATAAATGTGTCGCTAAAAATCCAACTTCCTGTTTCACGTCTTGACGCAATGTCCAGATCGTCTTCAAATAAGTTTTGCCTTCTTCCGCAACAATCTTCGCGCCGAGAAGTTCGACCTCATCTCCAAACTGAATATTTGCACTACCAGTGACAATTGGCTGTTTAAGCGATTTCCACTGTTGGTACTGATTTTTGGTATTGAACACTGCAGACCAGTGAGATAACAATTGAGAGCAAGGAAGAATCGATAGAACAACAATTGCGGGCAGAAATAAATGAATACATAGACCTCTCCAAATTGTCGAATACGGCATTTTTGTTCGGATGAGGTTTTCCGAGCGCGCATTCAACCAATTGAATGTCAGCTCAGACAGCAACTCTCTGCATGGTTCTTCAATATGCCGGCGTAAGAATAGAGATAAAACGATTGAAACTGCCAGACAAGGCCACCCGAGCAGTGCCTGCAAGTGTGGCGGACAATGCGGTTTTAGAAGCAAGTTAAACAAGATTATGATGCTGTAGTGCGTCAAAAACAGCGCATAAGAAGCATGACCAAGAGCCACCAGGGGTCTCGTTTTGAGAATTCGACTTACCGCACCGGCTTCCAGCGCAAAAACGAAGGTGCAGGCAGCAAAAGCCGCCAAGGTTGCCAATTCAAAAAGCGGACCACCAGAGAATATGCGTCCCATCAACCAATAATCTTGGTTAACTACGCGCAGGGCAACATCGGCACAAAAGAACAGCACAGCAATTTCCGCGACAGTGAAAAGGCATCGGGGCAGCAAACCTTTGTGAGCAAACTGGCGCAGAGAATTTCCAAACTGCTTATACAATTCGAATACCGCTACGCCACCGGAAAAGAATGCAAGACCAAGAATTGGTTGCATACTCTTCGGATTGCTGCTCAAACCGCAGAAGTGATAGGTCAGCGTCACTGCGACTACGACTGCGCATGCGGTTATAGCTAGGCGCCCTCTGCCAAACAAAAACAGTAATGGAAAGACAAAATAGAAGAAGGTTTCTGAAGAAACACTGTGCGCCGGTGGATTTATAAACCAACCAACCTCAGCAGTGGTAAACCAATCCTGCAAAGCGAATAGATAAGCAAACAAAGATACGTTGGATGGCACAGCAAAGTGAAGAAGACACGGCACGGCCAAGCAAGTCAAACCCGCCAAATAGTAGAGCGGGGCGATGCGCGCCAGTCTATTGCCAAAATACTGCAACACACTCTTCCAACCATCCATATTTCTATAGCGGTATGCAAGTACAAAACCCGAGAGCACGAAGAAAAAACAAACTGACTCGCTGAAAGCATGCATCTCCCGCTTTGTCGCAACAAGGTGGAGAAGACCACTTGTGTGCGCATGAGCCAGGAAAACAAATAGGGCTGCAAAAAACCGCAACGAAGTAAGTGCATCAAGGTTTCTGAGTTCTGAAGCAGGGTGCTTCGAATCAGACTCCGCGACAGTTGCTGAAAACCCGTCTGCACGGTCATCTTTAAGAAGTTGCTTTTCCTGAAGTAGCATCGTCACCGAAATAACTTGCCTCCCCTCAGGAACGAATCCTTGGGAGCTTAAATGGATAGAAGAACTGCTCGAAGAATGTTCTCGAGTAGTAGCTTTTGGATGATTCTTCCTCATCGTAGGGAAAGAATTCATCTTCTGTTCCAGTGCCTGGAAATTCGTCGAGATTCTTGTACATGGTTCCAAACATTCGATCCCACACCGTCAAAACCAGACCGAAATTGCAATCACGATGATGCGGATGTATTGAATGGTGCAACCTATGGTATTGAGGAGTTACCAGAAAATGTTTAAGCCAACCATAATTACTGCGAATATTACCGTGATAAATCGCTGAGTACCAATACATTGCTCTATTAAGAAACAAGACTTGAACAAAACTTTGGTCAAGCATAAAAAGTGGGATGGCTTCAATTGTGTATTTGAGGACATCATCGAAGATGTGGCTGCGCCATTCAGTAAAGAAATTCAGATTTTTCTGACTGTGATGAACAGCATGAAATGTCCAAAACGTCTGAATCTTGTGTCTTGCGTAGTGCGAAATATATCTCAAGAAATCAGTCCAAACAAAACCAACTGCCAACTTCGCCCACTCCGGCCAACTATCGACAGCGTGAATAGTTAAAAATCCGAGATACTGATTGTAGAAAGCACGCAGCAATGCAATGTACAAAAGCCAGCTGCTGCTGAATATCAAGAACTTTGGAACAGCCCACTGTGAATCTAAATAAGCAGTGCGGGAGAATGTTCCTCCACCTTCGCGAGCCGGAATATACTTTTCCAGAACATAAGTTATTCCCAATGCCATAAAGAACAGTGGGCTGAAGATTAGCTCTGTGCCGCAAGTGACTTGCACCACATTTGGAATGTTCTGGCAAATTCGAACACACTCATCAAGAAACGCCTTGTCAGAGGATTTGACGAGAAAGAGAATTGAAACGACGAGAGTAAAAGCATAAGTGAATCTTGTAGCAAGCACACGATTGCGATCGACAGGCGCAGATTTATCCTCAGAAGAAGATATAAATGTGGGCTCTGCCCCCTCATTCTTCAGTTCGTCTTTGCCAATTGTTGAAGTAGTCATACTAATAGTTTCACTCTACCTATGAACCTTCAACATCGAGGTTATTGCCTCGGCGCCAGAATCGATTTGCGATGAGTACCAAGACAACAACCGTTCGATTCCCTCTTGCATCGAAACTTGCGCGCGATATCCCAGCGCTTCTGCAGCCAAGTTGCTATTAACATTACAATGTCGAATGTCCCCAGGAGTGAGAGTTTCCATCACAACCGGTTCAACCACATCGCTTGCATTGAGTCGCGCCCACGTAGTGGAAAAATTACAGACAAAGTCTCTCAGGCAAGTAGGGCGGTCGGAGCCGATGTTGAATACACGAACAGAAGCAGACGTTGATTCCAGAGCCAATAAATTTACAGCAACAACGTCGCTAACATAGACAAAGTCGCGAGTCTGTTTTCCGTCTTCTGAGATTTCCGGTGACTTGCCGTCCGCTATTTTTGCCAACATTTGCATGTATGGATTTCGCTGTCTTTGACCCGGTCCGTAAATAGTTGCATAGCGAAAAATCGTCAACGGAATTTCAGCGCTGTTTGCAGCCAAAGAAAGCAAATCTTCCTGGCACTTTTTAGTCGTCGCGTAGAGATGCTCTCCGTTTCTGGCGGCGTCCTCTCTAGTGTCGGTCGGAGTAACAACGCCATGGCAACTAGGGCAGGACGGATTCCATCCAGCATCACTGTTCCAACTATTGCGTCGCCTTACAGCAGGACGCACCAACCCACACTTTTCGCAATTGTAACTCCCTTCACCATAGACGCTGATAGAAGATCCGAGAATTACATGTTTGATCTTGTGAGGACTATTCGCCAAAATTTCCGACAGTCCGGTAGTGCCACCAATATTGGTGTCAATGTATTCATCGCTTGATCGAAGAATACCTTGAGCGCCGACTGCACTAGCGTTATGAATGAGGACCTCAGCGTCCTTCATTAAATCGGCAAGCAGCAATCGATTAGAAATATCACCGCAAACGATGCGCAAGTTTTCTACCGGAGCATCGTCACAGAGCGAATATGCAAATTCGCCAGAACGCGAAAAGCTTGTCACACGATGTCCAGCCTTTAAGAGCGCTGCAACAAGGTGAGAGCTGACGAACCCTGTACCGCCGGTGATGAGAATTTCCATTCGGTTAGCTTTTGATTGAAAGAAGCTCAATACTATCGAAAGAAACACGCTTTGTGTCTAGTTTTTCTCAAGTACCCGGCTGACGGAAGTTTTAGTTTAGATTTTGTGAAAGTGCGGACAATCTGAGCGTACAAAAATGTTGCGCTGCAACAACCCTTTTAAGTCGACAAATTTTCCCATGCGAATCCCAAGCGGCAAATTCTCCTCATCCCAACATTTAAGCGCTTCCATGCGCTGACTGAAGTAAAACGACCAATACGGATGCGAATCCTTCGTCAAGACCGCCGCAACAGCATATGCGCGGCCCAGGCTATGCGGCTTCAGCTCTAGAACTTCATTCGAAAGCCCAGGGGTTAGGAAAAATTTACCAGCCATCCTGACAAGCTCGTTTGCTCTGTCCAGAGTGCAACCTTTCACGGTTATCGATTCTCCATGCTGCCTCCAGGTAGCAAGAAGCTGTGGAACGCGAGCAAATTCCCCGTGCAAGGCCAGACGAAACCACATCAACATGTCGGAACAATAAACCAAATTCTGTTCTCGCAGAGGGACGAATTGCTGCACAGCAGAACGCCGAATTATGGCTCCTGGACCGGGAAATGCGTGAAACCAGGAGATCATATTCTTCATAGAATAGTCGAATGTAGTTACATCCTGCACCGGCTGTGACAATTTATCGATAATCGTCCAGTCAGGGTAAGCTGCCAAAATTTGCGGATTTGCCTCCATAAAGTCAATACAAGTGGACAGCCATTTCGGGCGCATCAAGTCATCAGAACTCACCATGGCAAAGTAGTCGCCGGACGCCATTGCCCAGCCAGCGTTTACAGCCGCACGCTCACCCTGATTCTCTTGGTAGACGTATTTGATTCTGTCGCCGAATTTAGTTACCAATTTTGCCGTTTCGTCTGTCGACCCATCATCGATAACAATATATTCAAACTCTCCAAAATCCTGGTTCAAAATTGATTCAATCGTTTCGCCAAGCAAGGCTTCGCGATTGAATGTGGGTGTAACAACGGTTACCAGCGGACGTTTTGGCACTTTTGCGTCAGGGGGCGGTGAAGGCAGAGCCGATTGTAATGCAAAATTCAGGAGTCCAAACCGGTAAGAATTGGCTGGCAAAGGAAATTTTGCTTAAGTTCATTCACTATTACTGCAATTATTTGGTTGGTATTCTCATCATCGTGAGCCAAACATTCTCAAAAAGATGAACCAAGAGACAACATCATCCACGCCTGTTGCTGACGGGCAAGAAGAAGAAACGCTGCCGGCGAAATCAAAATACGAGCTGTTGCTTTTCGAATATCAAAGCGTTCGAAAAGAACTCGATCAGATTCATGCGGACCTGCGCACCCTGACACGTCCTTTCATAGGTTTAAGCCGACTGCTGGATGCCACTGGAGCCAGCGCTCTAAAGCCTGTTTGTTCAGCCGCGCTAAAAAACGTCTGGGTAAAACGCGCTTTGGCCTTTCCAGCAACTCTTTGCGCGTGGGCATACTTTAGAGTTCGTCTTCCGCACGTATTTCAATACGTCACGGCTGAAAGTTATGTTCAGAATGGAAATATCAATCGCAAGTCCGGAGAAGCATTCGATTCCAAAATCGAAGAAATAGCAGACAGTGGACTTTTCGACCTTCACTATTATTTAGCTCAGGCGCCAGAAGCGCAGTATTTTCCCTTCGGACCAATTGGTCACTATCTGGCAAAAGGACAAAAACTCAGTCCTCACAGATTGTTTGACGTGACCTATTTCCTAACGTCAAATCCAGATCTCGACTGTCCCGAAGACGTAGCACCACTTTTGCACTATATTCGCTCGACGGGCAAGGAAGCGTACAACCCGCATCCTTTGTTTGATGCGTCTTTCTACATGGAAAAGAGTGGCGAAGGACGCGATGCCTTTGCAAAAACCAATCCGTTGCGACACTATGTCACGCAAGCAAGCAGGTCGCTCGATCCACATCCATACTTCAATACGCTCGATTACTTGCACAAGTATCAAGAAGCAAGACAGGCGAGTTGTACGCCTTTAGAACATTTTCTTCTGTGGGGCTATACAGGCAGGTTTGCACCAAACGACTTATTCGACTCAGAATATTATCTCCAGCACAATTTGCATTTGCGCCTTACACAGACCAATCCTCTGCTGCACTATTTGCTGCAAAAGGACAATCTGAAGGCACACGTGCATCCTCTATTTGATGCTCAGTATTATTTGCGTCAACTCCCTGACGAAGAGAGAGTTATTGCTACGCCAGATCCCCTCGCACACTGCCTGCATTCCGAGTCAGGCAAGTTTACGAGTCCGCATCCGTTATTCGATCCTGATTTATATTTGAAGCAAGCGCCATATTTGAAAGACATCAAAAGGCATGCTCTCCTTCATTACATAAAGTACGGCGAAGCGGCGAATTTGGCTCCAAACAGTCTCTTCCAGGTCGACTGGTTCGCAGCACAGAATCAAGAGGCTGTCGAGAAAGGACTGAATTTGCTCACGCACTATGCGCGTAACCCCTTGTCTATAAATGGCAGCACACATCCGTTTTTTGACATACGGCATTATCTCGAGCAATACCCGGAGTCGGAAAAAACTCACGGCGGTCCTCTAGCTCATTATCTGCTTCTGGATCAAAAGGTGCGCGCGAGTGTTTCCACTGTCCAACAGCCCTTTTCCCGCGCAGCGATTTCAGCTAAATTAAATGCTAAAGAAGATGTGCTCTCTATTGCTTTTCATAAACTTCTGGACCTATCGTCCAAGCAGTTCACGCATCTTTTCCTCATTCCCGGTCTTGTTCGCGGCGGTGCCGAAAGGGCTGCTTGCAATTACATTCAATACCTTCAGGAAAAACTCGGCAAAGAAAACCTGTTAATTCTGTTTACCGAATACGAAGAAAACACGTGCATAGATTGGCTTCCCGAGGGAACTCGCTACATCGATGTGATAAAACTTGCAGATCTCGATTTCAATGACCGCGGAATGCTGGTTACGGCATTCATAATGGAAAAACGTCCAAAGGTTACATACTGCTCAAACGCATACAGTTATTTGTATTCCGCGGTTAGATATCGCGACATGCTGGAGCAAAAAAGTTTGTTCGTCAATTTCTTGTTTGGATATGAGGCATACATTCCCGGTGGACCGGCGCCTCTCAATGAGGTTCCTCACTGTGGACCGACGAATTGGGCTCATTGTGTAATCACAGACAATCAAAAATTGAAAGACCTGGCAATCAGCATGTTGGATGAAAGGCGACTGCCGGATAAAACTACGGAGTGCTGCTATAACTCTTCGCTCAATCTTGAACCTTTGCTCGACAAGTATGGGGTTCCCGAAGCACGCACCGGCAAACAAGTTCTTTGGGCAAGCCGCCTGGTAGATACTAAGCGACCCGACATCCTTATCGAGGTGGCAAAGAAACTTCCGCAAGTTGAATTTTTGGTCTATGGATCAGCCGAAACAGGAACTCAATCGGACACCGATGTTTTTCTAAAAGGTCTAAACGAAACACCAAACATTCGATATTTCGGCGCCTATCCAAGTTTTGATTCCATCGACAAAACAAATGTCAGCGTATTTTTATACACAACCTCAAGCGATGGCATTCCAATTGTATTGCTGGAAGCAGCAGCTTGCGGATTGCCACTTGTGGCTCCAGCAGTGGGTGGAATTACAGAGTTTGTCACTGACCAAACAGGCTGGCTCATTGAAAACTTCGACGACATTGATGCACACGCAAAAGCAGTCCAGTTCGCGCTCGATAATACAAATATCGCTCACAAGAAAGCGGTGGCAGCACACGCGCTGGTAAAAGCTCGACATTCACAAGAGTCTGTCAAAAAGCGACTTGACGAAATACAAGTCTATTTTGATTAGGGAGTCCGGCTAATCGTCACCAAGAGACGACGCCCGCCAAAGTCAGTTCTTCCACCTTGTACGACATCACAGATTTGCTTCTGTGGATAATACAAAGCCAGCCCGCATGTATCCACACCCGCCAACGATGGAAGTTCCACCACATCCTCCCAGCAGGAATCTCTGGCAATGAAGGTTCCAGCTGGTACGAGCTGATGATCGAGGTTGCGAACAATTTTTCCGGTCTTGTCCACCAGGTGCGTAGCCAGAAAACCGACTTGATCATTTATGTTTGTACGAGCTTTCCACAGAGTATGCAGAGAGACACCTTTGGCATTTGGGACCGCCTTGGCAGCGAGAAGAACGACAGACTCACCAAAGCGAACATTATTGGTGCCGGCAATTTCTGGCTGTTCTATCTTCTTCCAAACTTCCTGCGCTGGCGGCGTAACAACCGACAAATAAAATGCTTTGATCGGTGGAAACCAAAAGTTGATAGTTGAAATTACTAAGGCAGGCAGAAAGAAACGCACGCCTAACTCTCTGACATATTCACCAGCGGTTAGTGCAGTCGATTGTCCAACTACTGGTTGTACTTTTGATGAAGACTGTGCGCTTTGCCGACTCATTAAGCTTTCACGAACCAAATCCGAAATTGTTTTCCGCAATGGCGCTTCAACCAACTTATGTAGAAGCAGCGAAATTGTAATGCACAGAGCCAGTATAGGCCAACATAGATTGTGCGCACTGGAAGGCTGAAGCGAAAGACTCCAAGGCCTAAACAGAAAGAGTATGGCGTAATGAACTAGAAACAGCGCATAACTAGCTTCGCCCAAACCGACAAGTACCGGGCTTTTTAGACAATTGCTGATTGCACCGCGCCCGAATGCAAATATCGAAATCATTGCTCCAAATGAGCAAGCCAAACTGACATAGAGAAAAAGAGAAAACAACACTCGATTGCCGCATAGCAAAATTTCGTTGCTCGTGGTCGTTGAATTCCAATATGAAAGCACTATACATACACCAAGAGCAACAGCCTCAGCAGTCGTGAATAACCAACCTTGCAAAGCACTTTGAAGCCGATGGTGTTGAACTTGCTTTCTCCAGTATGAGAAGCACTCATGACCAACAATTCCTGCAAGAAAAAATACTAGCCCCGACACCGGGCTGTAGCTCAAACATGTACCGGCCGCCATGATGAAGTGGGGCGATACGAAAAAAACGACAATCAGAGTGCTGCACAACCACGCCAGATTTCGTCGTTTGAACAAAAACAGGAGTGGAAAAAACGCATAGAAAAACATCTCAATCGAAACGCTTTGCCCCACTGGATTTACGCAGCAAGCGGCATTCGGATCTCTCTGCCAAGCTTGGATGGCGAGTAGATAACGAGGAATATCCTCCCAGGGCCGAGGAGTAAAACAGGCAAGCTGCGGCACAACCAGAAACGGTATCGCAGTCAGGTAGTACAGGGGAAATATTCGACCGATGCGGTTGCCAAAGTACTCTATGACCGATTTTTTCGTTTCAAAATTTTGATATCGGTACGCCAAAAGAAATCCCGAAAGGGCGAAGAAGAAACTAACTCCATGAGAGAGAGAGACATGCGCTGGTCCGGCAGGCACTACATGAGCCAAACCCATGGACTGCGCGTGAAGAAAGAAGACACTTGCCGCAGCGAAGAAGCGAAGGGAGGTGAGAACGTCGAGCTTTGGCGAACCGTCATTTCGTTCGAGCACCAAGGCTTCAGAATTTGGTACGACCGCGTTTTCAACCGGGCGTTGTAGCTGCATGACCATTCGATTATTCGCTCTCAGGCAACCCAGAACGGTGAAAGTAATCCTGCACCGCATCTGAAGAAATACTTAGAATGCCTTATTGGGATATCGGTTGCCAGAGAGGAAATTTAATTCATCACCGGTTCAAACTCTCAGTGAATAGCTTTCTGTAGCGCTCTGCCGCCGCCTTATCACCGGTCTTCTCGGAAAGAATGGCGAGCCTTTCATAGAGGACCTGCTTAAACTTTGGCGCCCCGAACGTGGGCGCACTCACAGACGGCTCTGCCTTGTGTAAAACTTGAATCGCCTCAGCGTACTTTCCTTGTTTCATCAACAGCAAAGACAAATTGTTCGAGGTCGCGACTACTGAGCCTGGATAAAGATCGCGCTGAGAGTAATACAGATCGCGAGCCCGCCGAAAATAAGGGATGGCATCGTTGTATTTTTTACGAGCTCCAAGCACTTCTCCAATCATATCCAATGAACCGGCAGAGAGTGCGAATTCCGAGTTGTTAGCCGCTACAGCGTGCGCGCGTTCGAGCAAATGAATACAATCAGTTTCTCGGCCCAACCATCCGCAAAGCGTCCCTGTTGCATTCAAAGCGCGTCCTAATAGTCTTCTTGAACTGGGCTTTCTCTCCTCGTGTTCGAGAATCGCCTGGCACTCTTGCAACGCATGGAGAGTTGCACCACGGCTAGAAAGTAGATAGAGGCGTATTTCCAAATACCGCAAAACCAGCGCGGGATTTCGGCTCTCTTGCTTTTCCATTTCGAACTTGGCCTGATTGAAAAAGAAATCAGCAGTGTCGGGGTGCCTGGTCTCATCCTCCAGGCGTGCGCGAACAAGCAAAGCAAGCACGGCCGTGTCAGTCTCTAGTTCAGAATTGGCTCGCAATATCGCAAGTGATTCTTCACTGCATCTTCTAGCACTGTCCCTATCGCCAAGGGCTAAATACACCTGGCTAAGGGAGCTGAAGTTACGCGCCCTAAGAGACGGTATCATGCCTTTAGAGGCACGAAGTTGCTTTTCTGCATCTACAACGAGTGCCCGAGTCTCGACGGAGTTAGAGCAGTAGGCAAGCCAAGTACGATTGACTATTGCGTCTACATATTCTGGACTGGTTCTGTCCAGATACGGCGCTGTCACCTCAATCGCTTGATTCATCAATGCAAAAGTAGCTTCCGTCGACTGCTCAAAATCCAACAACGTGCACAACTCGTTGAATTTCTCGAGGACTTGCTTGGCACGCAATCTCATCTCTTCCTTATCGATGCTCTCGTCTTTCACATCGGCGGCAAACTTTTCTAGAGAGGTGTTGCACAACTTGATTTGCTGCCCGCGATAATTGCCCACATCACCAAGCGCCTTTGCAGCCTCCGTCTTGCGACGAGCAGACCAAGCTTTGTGGGCTTCTTCATCTCCCTTCGCAGTGCTCAATTCAGTCAGGTCGGAAAGGCTGAATGCAAGATGCAGCGATTTATCATTGACCGGGAAAGTCTCTGCGATCTTGAGAGCGTTTAGAAAGTTTTCTTCCGCTTTCTTATAGTCTCCTGCATCAAAGGCTTTCTGCCCCTTGTAATTGAAATCGGACCACAAATATTCGAACAAGCGATGTGACTGACTTGAAGCAACCCAAATCAAAAGCGCAGCACTTACCAAAAAATAAGCGGCAAACATTTTGGTGCCAAACGCTTTACTAGCTTTCTTAGAAAACGGCAGCTTACGCATGGCTCCCGCTACCACGGAGGCAAGACTGCTTCTCTTCTGCCTGGCTAAAGTGAAAAGGTCTTGCTCTAACGCTTCTGCTGTCTGGTACCGATGGTTGCGATCCTTTGCTAAACATTTGAGAATAATGCGATCCAGCTCAGCACCAAGTGGCATGCCTTTTCGAGCAACGGACGGCGGCACAGGTTGATCATCATTGTGCATGCGCATCGTGTCTAAAGCGGTCGCACCGCGAAATGGAACCTCGCCCGTTAGCGCTTCGTAGAACGCACACCCGAGCGAATAAATATCAGTGCGTGCGTCAATCTTCTCTCCACGGCATTGCTCCGGGCTCATGTAGCGAGGGCTTCCAAAAACCTCGCCGGTGCGGGTCAGATTAATCGCGTCTTCTTCCAGCGCACGCGCAATACCAAAATCGACCAGTTTTGGCTGCCAGCCTCCTTGTGCAGCACGAGCGAGCATAATGTTTCCCGATTTGATGTCGCGGTGAACGATCCCCTGTTTATGAGCGTAAGCAAGGGCACCGGCACACTGGCGGATGATGTCTATGGCGGAATCCACGGGCAAACCACTGGTGCCTTGTACTTGCTGGAAAAGGGTCTGCCCATCGACAAACTCCATCGCGATGTACGGTTCGCCTTCCGCAAAAGTGTTCATTTCGTACACATTGACAATATTCGGATGGTTGAGAATGCCGACGGCCTTGGCTTCCCGCTGAAATCGAATCAGACTTTCCTCAGTAAAATGACGCCCCGGCAGCAAAACCTTTATCGCCACATCACGCCCCAGAGCCAGGTCGCGAGCCTTATAAACGGCGCTCATTCCTCCTTCGGCGAGACGCTTATCGATACGAAAATGGTCGGCAATAATCGTGCCGACCAGACCGTCCGGCTTGTTTAGCTGCTCTTTTAATGGGACCTTATCAGCAACATGGGTCTTCGCATCGTCCAGTGTTCGATGCGGATCCGAGCCCGTGGAGATCTTCACCGTCTGGTCATCGGCTGCCTCCTGCGATGTTTTACGGGCAGCCGCTTGCGATTGAGGTTCATTCAATTCTCCCTGCGCGCCAGAATCCGGCGATACCTCAGAAAGCTTCGCAGGCTCCTCTTCTTTATGCTTTTTATGGGGCTTCTTACTCAAATGAGGGTTTCCGACAGTAACCCTATATCTATTCCCAAACTACTTAATTACTTAGGCGCCACAACTTTATCGGAAGGCTCGACTGGCTTTTGTGCCCGTTCAACAGGTTTCACTCCCTGGTCGGCCGGTTTCATTGCATGACGTTCGGCAAGACTTCGCTTCATAGCAAGTATTGCCATGATTTCCACAGACTGCGCCCAGGCAAGCGGTTCATTGGCATCAGAAATCCACTGGCGAGTCATCGGGTCGACAATGTAAGCTTCAGGAATTCTCCAGCGCTTGTTCACAGTCGTGAGACTGCGTCGAAAGAAAAAGTCTTGCGATTCAAAGTACGATTGTTTTTTTGTGCGCAGATACAAGTCACCGTAAATAACCGACATCATCGGTGCGACGTGGGACCATTGAGCTTCCTCGTTTTCTTTGAGATCGCGTCGGTCTGTCCTGCCATCCCAAATATCGAGAGGATAACGCGCAAAACCAATCGGGCGACAAAGTTGATTTGCAGTCACATCTAGAATTTCCGCAGTCATCTTTTCGCTCACCAACTGCTCTTCAGCAACAGCGCCGAGAAAGAGCGCGTTAATAAGCGCTGAATCAGCCTTCCTGTCTCTACTTGCATCTGCACGTTTGTCTTCAGGATCAGAATTGACAAATTCGTTCGGCAAAATTCTGGCCAAACTTTCTTCGCATTGCGCGATCAGTTTAGCCAGCAATTTGCTAGTAACCGTGTAGTCTTTACCGTCGATTTTCTCAGTCAGTGAGCCGTATTTATCAACAAACTTTTTCTCTTGGCGCAAACCCGCAAGAGCGCAGCCAATAGACGAAGCGTGCTCGGCCTTTTTGTCTTCCCATGCACCAAAATCAAAATCCTTCCACACTTCAATCTTCTCAAAAAAGAGCGGAACAAGCACACCTAAACGATGAGATGCTTCTTGAGACAATTGTCGTTTCGGCTGTTTTCCGTCAGCGTTTTCTGCAACTGTTTTTTCCGCAACATTCAACCTCCCCTGATCGGCAGCGTAGAAAGTCATAAAGAGCAGATAGCCGAGAGCGTCATTTTGAGCGTGCCCCCAAGGATCTTGAACTTCCTGCAGATTAATCGGGTTGTAACGGATATGGGGCCGTTTACTGAAGTCGTGCGCCCCAGCTTTTCCGTCAATAATATCGGTAAATCTCTTGTAGTAATTATAGTGATGTTTCAGCGAAGCAAGAAGTCCGAGAAACCATGCGCCTTTTGCCACTTTCAATTCGCTTCGAAGCGAATCATTCTGCGCTAGTTGATACTCTGCAAGTACCTGCATCATATTGTCGCGATCCCAATGCATGATCAACATGCCGTCAATCGCCGACTCTAACGAGCGTGGTTCATGAACAGTCACGGCTGAATGACCACCACTGGAATAGCGCCTGAGAGCAAGGGTTCCGTGCATAGCTAGCTCACGCGTAACCTTCTCTAACATCTCTTCCGTTACACAAGGTGTGAACGGCTTTTGCATACCAACCATCTCTTTCAATTCCGCATTTTGAAATTCAAGAGGAATTCGCTCGAGGCTCATCGAGTAAACGGAGGTCTGGGCAATCAAAGGGAAACACATGCTGAATGCACTCAATACGAGCAAACACTTCTTGCGCTTCAACATACTGAAAACATGCCTCCAGTGGCGATTAGAGGAAAGTAGTATACAAGGTTCAGGTCTCGTCCCATGGGCGCTCTAGGAGAAACCCTATACATCCGCTCCTTGCGGCCGGTTACGCTCGTGCTATGTGACGTGCGGCAGGCAGGAAATAACGAGGAAATAAACCATGAAGTCCTTCTTAGCGGGTGCCATTCTCGTTCCGACAGCAATTGCAAGTGTGCTCAGTACATCTTTGCCGCTGATCGTGAACGCTCAACAAGCAGCCTCGCCATTAATTGGAGCGGCAATTCCAGGGCGAGCAGCAACTGCAAAGCAGAATAGAGAAACCCAAAGCAATCAATTTAAAGGCGATGGCTCAGGCACACTTTTAGCAATGCTTGGGTCGGGAAAAAAACTTGGTCAATGCCCACTCAAACATACTAGTGTGACCGCGAATGTCTCAGGTTATGTCGCGCGAGTGACAGTTAAACAAGTATTCGAGAATCCGTTTAAAGACAAGATTGAAGCGGTTTACACATTTCCTCTTTCAGAAACAGGCGCAGTAGACGACATGAGAATGAAGGTCGGAGAACGCGTCATAAAAGGTACGATCAAAAAACGCGAAGAAGCGAAAGAAATTTATGACAATGCCAAAGCGCATGGACAGGTCGCTGCGCTGCTCGACCAGGAACGACCAAATATCTTTACGCAGTCAGTTGCGAATATTCTTCCTGGTAATCAGATTGAAGTGACTCTTCAGTATGTAGACCTTTTGCCTTACGAATCAGGTCGCTACACTTTCGCATTTCCGACAGTGGTAGGACCACGTTTTATGCCCGGAAATCCAGTCGGCAAGAGCGGAACGGGACGAGTGCACGACACGACTTCGGTGCCTGACGCATCAAAAATCAGTCCGCCGGTTGCCGCAAAAGGCGAACGCGCAGGACATGATATTTCGATTGACGTAAACATTGATTCGGGCGTACCGATCCAGGCAATTCGTTCTACCTTGCATGAAGTGACAACCAATCAGCCTAATGCCCAAACGGCAAAAATCAGTTTGACAAACAAAAACACAATCCCAAACAAAGACTTCGTACTCTCTTGGGATGTCGCAAGCGATCAAATTAAGAGCGGCTATCTCACTTACAAGCCAAGCAAGACAGCAGACGGATATTTCACGGTTATGGTGATGCCGCCCAAGCGCGCCACTCCAGAACAAATTCAGCCAAAAGAGATGATCTTCGTGATTGACTGTTCAGGCTCACAGAGCGGTCCGCCTCTCGATAAAGCGAAAGAGACGATGCGCTATATCATCGAGCACATGAATAAAGAAGACACTTTCCAAATCATTGCCTTCAGCAATGATGCGCGACCGATGTTTGCGAAGCCGATGAAAGTTTCTCCCGAAATGAAGAAACAGGCGATTCACTATATAAACAGCTTGAGTGCAAATGGTGGCACATGGATGGCACCTGCAGTTGAAGCGGCATGTAAAACTCCAGCAGATGCAAATCGTCTTCGTATCGTCACTTTCATGACCGATGGCTATGTCGGCAACGACATGGAAATTCTAGGCATGATCAAAAAGCTCAGAGGCAAATCAAGATGGTTTTCCTTTGGCACAGGCAACGGTGTCAACCGATTCCTCATCGATGCGATGGCAAAAGAAGGCGGCGGAGAATCAGAATATGTGCTACTAAACAGCTCCGGCAACGAGGTTGGAAAGAAATTCTACGACAGAATTTCATCGCCAGTCCTCACGGACATCAAGCTCACATTCGACGGCGTCCAGGCCAAGGAAGTATTTCCACATGAAGTATCCGATGTTTGGGCTGAAAAGCCGCTATACATAAAAGGTCGCTACATCAAGCCCGGCGCTGGAACAATTTCAATCTCAGGGTTTAGCGGTGGAAAGCCATATCTAGAGAAAATCAAAGTTAACTTCCCAGAAAATGCAGGAGGAAGTGAATCAATTGGATCTGTTTGGGCGCGAGCAAAAGTCGATCGCCTGATGAGCGAAGACTGGCAAGGTGCACAAAACGGTTCGATCAATAAAGAGCTGAAGGACGAGATTGTCAAAGTAGCACTCGACCATCACATCATGACGCAGTACACTTCCTTCGTCGCAGTGGAAGAAAAAATTGTCACCAAGGGTGGTGCTGCAAGAACAGTTACCGTCCCAGTGGAAGTACCAGAAGGAGTATCACGCGAAGAAACAATCGAGCAAGCCGCTATGCCGGGAGCACCGCTGGCAGGGGCACCAGCATCCTTCGGCATTGCGGGAGGTGGAGGTGGATATGGAGGCATTGCACGCGCCAAACGCAGAATGGCATCAAGACAATCCCAAGGCGCATCTTTCGACGGACGTGCATACGCACAGTTTGCACAAAGCGCTACTTCGACTCCGGTCATGGGCAGAACGCTAAATGCAATGCCGAAACCAATGGCGAGTCCGTCCCCTTCAATCGCTGGAGGGCTGATACCACCTCCACCTGCTAAAGAAGCAAACAAACTAGTGGCAGACAAAGGAGAAGGAGACTCAGTCACAGCAACGAGACCGGCCGAGGGTAACAATAAACAGGACGAAAAGAAAGCAGAGCCAGCGGCAAAAGCGAATGAAGCAATTGCAAAACTCTCTGCACAACTTCAAAAGCTTGTCGCCAGTTCTGAGAAGGTCAAAACAGCGTCTGGTCTCAAAATCCACGTCCAAGACGGCAAAATCACTATCGAGATCCAGCTCACGAGCGATTCGCCGGAGAACATCAAAGCGTTGAAGAAACTTGGGTTTGAATTGATGCTCCAAGAAAGAACCAAAGTAGTCGGCAAAATCTCTCCAGACAAATTGGAAGAGCTGGCAAAACTCAAGTTCGTAAAACAAGTGAAGGAGAACAAATAGAACTCAGCCAGGCGATTGCCGCGGCTAACTTCAGATCAAAAAACACTTTTTAACGAGGGCAAAAGAAAGGGGGGCAACAGCCTCCCTTTCGCATTAATAGTTGTTAGTTACCGGCGGACGGTCTGAATAGCTCGACTTTCTTCCCGCCGCTCGATTTAGTGAACTACGTGTTCCTTCGTCGCTGTCGGAACTAGTCCAGCAAATCCCGGAGCCAACTTGCACGGATTGATCTCGACTTTTCTCCAAACATCGCCCTTGATATAAGGCTCTTCTTTGAGCCAAGCATCAAGATCCGCGCGTGAAGGCCAGTCCATTACCAACATAGAGCCGACCATCTTTTGCTGTTCGTCGTCGCTCAGCAATGCTGCTGCATAAAGCAGCACACCTCTCTCTCTTAGTGCCGCGCATCCAGCAAGATGAGCTTCGCGAGCCGCCATTCTGCGAGAAAGCGCATCAGCATCATCACCGTCCCGACCAATCAAGACAAATTGCATATCAACTCCTACTTATCGAGCAACTGATCAAGTGCTTTGAGTACACGTTCGTCATCTTTGTCGAGTTCGAGAGCTTGGCTGAAAGCCACTTTCGCTTCGGTAGTTTGTCCGTCGGCAAGGTAAGCACGACCAAGATTGTAGAAGGCGTTTTCGTAGTCAGGTCTCAGCGAAATCGCAGCTTTGTACTGTTCGATTGCGGCTTTATTGTCCGGCACGGCTTGCAGTGCGTTGCCGTATACAACACGAAAGATTGGTTGTTTTCCATCGAGCTGCGTTGATGTCTTTCCTTCTTCAACAGCTTCTCCAACTTTTCCCTGGTCGAGCAAAACAACAGACAAATTTGAATGAGCATATGAAAGTGCAGGATCAAGCTTTAGCGCTTCGCGCAATTCTGCTTCTGCTTCTTTGTGCTTGTTGTTTTGTCTGTAAGCCCAACCCAAGTCATTGTGCGCAATTGCACTTTTCGGATCTTTCTCAACTGCTTTCTGAGCTGCCTCTATGGACGGTGCACCTTGTGCTCCTTTAGTCCAGTTTCCTTCTCTTCCTTCTTCACCTTTCTTTTCGGCGCAAAAAGCAGAAGAACCAGCAACCATCATAATCCCGCACGCAGCAACGGCGACCAAAATTGAACGACGCATGAAAAGCCTCCCAGGCATGTATCACGAGTTTTCTGATGCAACCTAAATATCAGGTGGTCCCATTATGGCGGTGACAATAAGGAAGAGCCCAGCCATAACGCCCATCAGAGAAAACAGGACGGATTCTATCAGATTCTTTGCTTCCAAAGATTGCTTGACGAAAATGAGCCCGCCGCCCAGGAAGGTGAGACCCAGTACAAAACACATGATTCGGCTTCCAATATCCATTTTTCGACACCGACCTCAGCGTTTACATTTCCTATTGAACATTATCATTGCCGGTCTTTTTGGATTGTTTCGGCAAACTCATAAACAGAAGGAAGGCAATAACACAGAGAATAAGGGCCACTGCAATGAAAGTGGCATCGACAAATAACCTATCCCTCTTTTCTTGCTCGTAACGGACAGTTGTTTTTACTGTCTTTACTTGCGAGCTTACTTGAGAACCGATTTCTGCGCCGGTAGAAGCGGGTGAAACGGCGCCAGGGGCGTTATCAACACTCGAGCTGTCGGACGCACTGCTTGATGAACTGGTGGAGGTACTGCCAGAGGAGCTGGCGGAGGAGCTGGCGGAGGAGCGGTCTGAGGCACCTGTACCAACCGATGGCGCCGAACTACCAGACGAGGCGGAAGGCGACATCACCGGAGAAACGGCTCCGTCTGAAGACACCGGAGTGTCCGGGCTTACCGCCTCGTCAGCAAACGCCCCATTGCAAGACAGCGGCAATAGTTGAGTAAATAAAACAAGCGCAAATGCTGCAATGCCGGTGCGAGATAGGTTTTTATTCAACCGCCGTCCAGACATGGCTTCCCTCTCTGCGCCCCTTAGATCTGCATACGATGAATTCATCGCCCTTACGATTGTAGACTTTTCAGCCCGGATGTGAAGACATCAAGACCAACAAAGATCCTTGGCACCGAAAAGTTTCCCGGCTGAAATTACAGAACCTATGAGCTTTGGCGCTCAATGAACACGGGCAATCTCTTGCGTCCCCAGTTTCCTTTGTCCTCTTCAAATACGCCTGCAATAACATGGTCGCACTTGCCGCAGCGATTTCCCTTCATTTTGTAAGTTCCAAGTTCGTACCAATCGCGCTTGATGAGTAGTTCTTGGCAGTTCGGGCAGTAGGTGCTCTGACGCTTCGCGTCATTGACATTTCCGGTATAGACGTACTTGATTCCCGCTTTCAGGGCTTGGTCACGGGCGCGTCGAAGAGTCTTCTCAGGAGTGCTCGAAGGCTTAGTCAGTCGAAAATCCGGATGGAAAGCCGTGAAATGGACTGGCACATCATCACCGACATTCTTCAAAATCCAATCACACATTCGCTCTATCTCGTCATCGCCGTCATTCTCGTCGGGAATCATGAGATTCGTTATCTCAAACCAGACGTCACTTTCCTTCTTTAGCCAAACGAGAGTGTCCATTACAGGCTCCAGTTCGGACAAACAAAGACGCTTGTAAAACTGCGATGTAAACGCCTTCAGGTCTACGTTGGCGGCGTCCATTACGGAATAAAACTCCGGTCTAGCCTGCGGTGTGATGTATCCAGCGGTGACAGCGACTGCCTTCAAACCCAGTTTATGACAGGCTTTTGCGGTGTCAATTGCATACTCGGCCCAAATCACCGGATCGTTATAAGTGAATGCGACACTCTTACAACCCATCCGCAATGCAGCTTGAGCTATGTCTTCCGGAGTCGCAATCTCACTCAGCTGCTCAATTTCTCTAGATTTGCTAATTGACCAGTTCTGACAAAACTGACAGCCCAGGTTGCATCCGGCGGTTCCAAAAGACAGCACGCTAGAGCCTGGAAGAAAATGATTGAGCGGCTTTTTCTCAATTGGATCAATGCAAAAGCCAGTGCTTCGACCATATGTGGTCAAAATCATCTTTCCGTCAACATTCTGCCGAACGAAGCAAAAGCCGCGATCACCTTCCTTCAACACGCAAGCGCGAGGGCAAAGGTCGCAGAATATTTTGCCTTCCTCCAGCTCATGCCAATACCGACCAGGGTAATTGCCGATCAGCGCCTCTGAAGTGTGAGTCTTATGGTCTTTCTCAGCCATACAAATCCTAATTTCCTCTAACCTTAGTATAACCAGCCAAAATCCGATCGCCCTAAAGCCCCGAAAGGTAAACAGGCACAAAAACCGAAGGACCAGCGCAAGACCTTTTAGCCGCTCTCAAAGTTTCCCCAAAAATCGTCGAATCTTGTCCAGAACGCCAGCCAGCCGCATATATACAGACTGGAATGGCTTACGGAAGTGAATATTGTGGGATTCGGCGATAACATTCGCATGGGTTTGTCTGACGCGCTCAACTGGGCGTCGGAGAAAGCCGAAGCCGGCAAGAAAATGGTTGGAGAAGCCGTCGAAGCTGCCAAAGATGCAGTTGTAAAAACCGCCGAAGTAATTGCCAGCCCGCTCATCTCGAGCGCCGTCAAGGAAGCCCCTAAGCCGGCATCCCTTTCAACCACAGTCCAAGGTGTCAATTCATCTTTGACAGACAAGGTTGCATACGCCTGGAAGAAAACGACCGAAATGACCAGCGCTCTCGGCACCTACGCGGCGATGCTCAGCCCGGTGGCCGGTGGCGCTGTTGTCGCATCTAAATTGATCAGCTTAGGCAACAACACTTACCAAAACAAAGAAACCGGCGACAGAGTTCAAATCCTAGACAAAAGCAAAAGCATTACCTCAGTACTGGAAGACTCCGCCTGGGCATCAGCGTTGAAGCAGAGTGCGGACTCTAAGACTTCGACTTCCGCCAACCCTTCTATAAATACGGACAGACTTCTTAGCGCGCTGCCCGCAACGCAGAACGACAACGGTTCTTTCCACAGCGAAAAAAACAACGAACTCACTGCTCATGTCGACCAAGATCAGTGGAATCGAATTTTCAACGACAGCAAAGACAACACTTCGCTACCGCAAGCAACCATTGATGGCGACGGCATCACAATGAGAGCATCGCACACTCAGGAATCAGGCAAGCAAGCAGCTGTAGAAGCTGAAGTCAAAGTCGGGCAAGACAAAGTGACACACGATGATAAGGAAGGCAACGTCGTAGATTTCAATGCAAAAGAACAAAGCTTTCGCGCATTTGGCGCCAAACATCAAACAGAAGTTCGCGCCAATCGCAGCACAGGCGAAGTCGAAGTGACGGAAAAGGGCAAAGGTTATCGTGTCGTAGACAACAAGCAAGTCTGGGATGTTGCAAACGGTTTTAAGGTCGAAAGAGTTATCGGCACGCACACTTACAACGTATACGATCGCTCGAACAACCTGATTCAAACGATCGATAAAGACAAAGTAACCGACTTCAAAGGCAACGACGAAATTATCAGATTTACCGGTCCGGACGGCAAGATTTGCGAAAGACTCAAGCAATGGCGATCCAATCGCAAAGCCGATAGAAATGCATCCGGGTTAGTCTTAGGAGCCGCTGAAGACGGCATCTTCATGCGCGACAAAGATGGCTCGTTTACTGTTTTGCAAACAGACGGCAATGCTTTTTTTGAACTGCCCACCGGCGAAAAAATCTGGAAAAATGCCAACGACAAATACTTCATTATCGAAGCTGGAAAAGCCCCGCAAGAGATTCTCGATGGCTCAACCGGCAAACAGATTGAATCGCAAGCGCGCGAGATGTTGGGAGTACTCAAGACTTGGGCAAACGAAAACAAATTCACACGCAATGGTGTCACATTCGAAAAAGGAAATGATGGCAGCATCAACGTAACCACCCAGGACAACACGGCACTGATAGCCGGTCGAGGTGGGCTGTCACTGAAGATACCGGACAGACCGGTATCAGTCGTCAACCCACTTACTAATGAAGTTACAATCGGCGAAGGAAACAATAAGGCAACCGTCAACGCCGTCAAAGAAGAAGTTGACACGCCTGAAGTCCACACCGATAAGCTCGGCACAACACTCAAGTCAACCGGCGATTTCGTGAGCCATCAACTCGAAGTCAAAATGGCTGATGGAACACACTTTGATTTGCAAGGCAATGTCAGTTTTGCAGACGGCACTGTTTTCCATGCAAGTGGCGAAGTGACTGTTGGAAACAATGCAAAATTGGCAGCAGACATTCAAGAACAGCAAATCAAGCAAGCAGCTACTGTACTGCGCAACGCCGAAGCTGTAGCCGAAGCGGCAAAAGCGAAAGCCGCAAGCGGCTTGATCAGCCTCGATCTCATCGCCCAGCTCGAAGGCAGTATTTCGCAAGTCGGAGCATTGATGCAATTATTCTCTGGCAATGATGCCGTAAGGGCAAGACTTGCTGGGGTTATGGCTTCATTGGAAGGCGCTCGCAACGAGGCAAGAACAAGCTTCGCAGTAAACACAGCACTCAGAGCCACTCGCGACGCGGCACTCGCTAACAATAAAGTGAAACCAGAAACTGTAAGCTTCTCCAGCGGTTATAAACCAGAACTGAAGATGCAATTCAGATTCAATGCCGCTGCTTAACCACTTGGACATGGCTTAAACAGTAATTGGTGATAGAAAAGAGCGCGCTCTTTCTTCGGGGTGGAGCGCGCCCAAATCTATCGCCAACGCGAAATTCTCGAGGTTGAATTTCACGTTCGCACGAACGACGGCTGTTAGTTAGAGGGGCTAATTATGCTGACCGTCGTGCGCTTGCCGGTTGATGTTGCGGCTGAGTGAATCTTGAGCGGCATCTAACCGCGCTCTTTCATATGGATTGAGTCCATTGCCGGAATCACGATATTTCGCTTCCAAGTTGGCGAGGCCACTCTGCTGCTTTTGCAAGCGATCATATTCTTTTTGTGTGAGCGAGCCATTTTGCAATCCGTTGGTTAGTCGCTCTTGCTGATTTTCCTGACGTGCATTCACGCCTTTGTAATTGCCCCAGTTGGTACCGGGTGGATTGCCATATCCAACTCCTGGCGGATTACCCCAGCTAGTGCCGGGTGGATTGCCATATCCAACACCTGGCGGGTTGCCCCAGTTGGTGCCGGGTGGATTCCAGGGACCGCGTCCTGGTGGGTTGCCCCAACTTGTTCCGGGTGGGTTGCCGATACCATGACCTGGAGGGTTGCCCCAACCATTACCGGGACCCGGATTTCTATCTTGTCCATCATGCTTTTGATTGTAGATATTGTGGCTTAGCTGATTTTGCCCTCTTTCGAGCTTGTTGCGCTCCCAATTATTGAGACCGCCGCCAGTCGAACGATAGAACTGCTCCTGCTTGTTCAAAGCTCTTTGTTGCATATTCAAGCGGCGCGCTTCGCGACCAGTCAGAGAACCGTTGCCGATTCCATTGTTGATACGCGAGTGTTGCCTTGCTTGCCTTCCATTCACTCCCGTGCCCCAATTCTTTGCTTCAGCGGGTTGCAAAATGCCGACTATTGAGCCGGTGATAAGAGCGAGCGAAAAGCTCATCAAAGTCACCTTATTCATAAAAACTCTCCAAAAAGTTGCTTCTAACTTTAAAGACGAAACCAAGAGAAAAAGAGTTCAATTTTTCCGCTGAGTTTTTCCTTAAGTTCGAAACTTTTTCGAAGAGTCCACCCAGGCACGCGTTCTCAGTCACAAGGAGCAACGCTCAGTGACAAACCAATCAATATATAGAATACAGGCACAATGTGAGCGCAACTGATTCAAATGAACGAAGTCGAACAGAACAAAGAAAATTCCGTTGATTCAAGAATTAAGTGGTTACTTTCGCCGCTTCGATCAATTCGTACTGTTTGAGAATAGGTGGCCAAAAGCCACGCGCTTTCAAAACTATCTCGACCACTTCTCGAACCGCACCGTTTCCACCGCTCTGAGCAGTAACGTAGTGTGCTTGCTCCTTAACTTCCGGCCTAGCATTTGCTACTGCACACGCAAGTCCGACACGGTTGAACAAAGGTACATCAGTAAAATCATCACCAATAAATGCAACTGCTTCATTGGGCAGTTGTGCATCTTGAAGGATCTCTTCGAAGGACGGTACCTTCTTCAAATGTCCCTGATACACGTATGTCATCTTGAGCATGCGCGCACGTTCAGTCGTCGCAAAAGAATCTCTTCCACTAATCACGCCAGTCTTGATACCTGCAGCGTGACAGAAGTGTAATCCCAAACCATCATGCGAGTTGAAACCTTTGAATTCAACAGCTTCGCCGTTCGCACCAGGCAAGTAATAGAGCGTGCCATCAGTCATCACTCCATCAACATCCATAAGAATGAGCGCAATTTTTTCAGCGCGCTTGATTATGTCCGCACTGAGCAAATCATAGTTGACGTCGAGATTATTACCGTTCATATTCTTGCCCCACAAAATGTGTTCAGGCACTACACAAGAGTGTGCCGCCATTTGCCAAAGGCTCACTGAGCGCCCGGCAACTTCGCCCATAGGATATCAGGCTTTTCAAGCCATGTTGGTGTAATGGCGCTCATCATTTACTGAGGACGGACGCCTTCCAAAACAAGCTTGAGACTGCGTTCTAAGCGCTCTGACAGCGAGCCTTCAGGATTGAACAACCACGTTGCAGTCGTAAACATAATTGGCGGCAAGATCACTCGAACCAAATCATCAGCTTCTACATCCGTTCGGATCTCGCCTGCCTTCTGCGCAAGCGCGATCAGCTCCGCAATTAAATTTACGAATTTCCGCTTCTTCTCTTCTACAGAGCAATGATTACCGTGGCTGCCATGACTGCCGTGTCCACCATGCCCCTGCGAAAAGCGCGTGAACTTCTCTGCAAATACAGCGCGTGACAGGTCTGAGTTAGCTTCGTTCCATTTAGCCATTTCCGAGACGAACTCTGACAGTACCTTTAATGGAGAGACCCCCTCAGTCAACTTTGTGCGCGCTTGGGTGGCAAACTCATCAATGACCATCTCCTGCAAAGCATGCAGCAGCTCATCCTTCGAGTTGAAATGATAGTAAAACGTCCCCTTGGCTACATTCGCAGCAAGCACGAGGTCATCGACCGACGTCGCGTCATACCCCTTCTCCTGGAACATAGACCTCGCCGCAGTCAGTATTTCCTGCCTGGTTGCTTCTCGTTTTTCTTCTCTTCGTCCCAATTTTTGATCGCCTTGACACAAAACCGACTGACGGTATAATTTTATACTGATAGTCAGTTTTTGGATATTCCTTCAAATTATACGAGCGGCAGGGCTTTTCGCCCTGACGATAGGAGGTTTTATGTTCGGATTTGGAAATTGTGGACCCCAGGGCATGTTTGGCAAGTTTGCCGGCATGCACGGCGGAATGCACGGACCTTTTGGCGGTCACAGTTGTGGCTCGCCTTTCTCCGGTATTGATCTGACAGACGATCAATTGGAAAAACTCGCAGAACTCAAGGGACAAGCCTTTAGTAAGTTCGGGCACGGAAAAGTCGATATCGTCGATCTATATAAGCGACTCTTCAAAGAGTTGGCTAAGCCAACAATTGACGAAAAGCAGGTTTGGAACATCACCGATGAAATTCGGGGCAAGAAATCAGAGCTAACAGACGTACTCGTTGAGCATCTAATCGCTTTCGCGAAGATTCTTACGCCAGAACAACGCGCGAAGATGAAACTCAATAAGATTCGCGGATTGTTTGGCATTGCAAATGGTTTTGGATTAGACCACTAAAGTACATCTCGTTTTAACCGAGCGACATGGAAGCTGCCCCAGGCTTCCTTACGCAGGAGCAAGCAGGGCGGCGGGCATCCGCCCTGCTTTTGCGTTGGTTGAAAACGTTTGCAAGAAGATAGAATTTGTGAGGATTTCGACTGGTGTCAACTCTTGCCGAACAAAACAAATTCAGCTCAAAAAGTTTTTTCAATCGTTGACCCTTTGAAGGTCAATGTAGAAACACCGCGCAGCGCGGTAATTACAGTTGAGGTCGACGAAACTCAAATTGAACATATTGAATGCGACATTCTCATCGTCGGCGGAGGAATGGGCGGAGTTTCTGCAGCACTCTCCGCACTAAGAGCCGCGGATGAGCTGAGTTTTTCTCCTGAGAAAAAACCGCTAGTAATCCTCACGGAAGAAACAGACTGGCTTGGCGGTCAAATGACTTCACAGGGCGTATCAGCCTTAGATGAGAACCACCTAGTCGAAATTAGCGGTGCAGCCAGAAGCTATCAACAATTCAGAAATGACATTCGTGCTCGCTACAAAAGAGATTTCAAATTAGTTGAATGGGCCGCAGCAGAACCTTGGCTAAATCCTGGCGATTGCTGGGTGAGCTGGCTTGCGTTTGAACCTAAATTTGCGGTTGATGAGATTGAGAAACTTCTTTCGCCGTATGAAAAACGTCAACAGCTAGCAATCAAATTGAGAACCAAAGCCATTTACGCAAACGTCGAAGAAAACGACACTACATCAACATCTTCGCAAAAGAGAGTCACATCGATAGTCATTTACGATTTCGAGAGAAAGACTTGCACGGAAATCAGGGCAAAAATTGTCATCGATGCAACAGAACTAGGAGACTTGCTCCCGATGGCTGGGATGCAGTACCGAAGTGGCGCCGAATCAAAGGACCAGACCGGCGAAGCACATGCACCGGAAAAGGCACGCCCTGAGAATGTTCAAGACTTCACATATCCATTCGTCATTGAACACAGACCAGGCACTAAAAACGTAATTGCAAAACCGCCTCATTACGATGAGTTCAACGCGTCAGGGAAATTCTCGCTCGAAGGCTATCCAATGTTCACCTGCAAGCTCAGCGGTGAAGGCGAAAACCTGCGCATCGAGAAGCTGCCTTTCTGGGAATATCGCCGGCTAATATCCTCAAAACTGTTTGAATCTGATGAACATCCATTCGACGTTGCGATGATCAATTGGAACAGCAACGACTTGCGGATGCAAAACATTATTGATATAGACGCAAACACACAAGCAGAACGACTCGCACTCGGAAAAGCGCTCAGTCTAGGCTTTCTGTACTGGTTACAGACAGAAGCACCCCGAGACGATGGTGGCTTCGGCTATCCGGAGTTTTACTTACGAACGGATGTCCTCGGGTCAGAAGACGGTCTTTCAAAATACCCATACATCCGAGAGTCGCGCCGCATCGTTGGACAACACACAATTGTAGAAGAGGAAATTGTAGTTGCGACAAATCCTGGTGCGCGTGCTTGTTTGTTCTCGGACTCTGTAGGAATTGGTCGATACCCTGTGGACATTCATGGAGAACAAGACGTTCCGGGCGCGACTCAACACACGAAACCATTCCAAATTCCGCTCGGTGCGCTCATTCCCAAAGACGCAACCAACCTTTTGCCTGCGTGCAAAAACATCGGAACAACACACGTCACAAACGGTTCATACAGACTTCACCCTATCGAATGGTCAATCGGAGAGGCGCAAGGGACACTCGCAGTACTTTCTTTGAAAAACAACATCGCGCCGAGCCAGTTTGCAAGTTACAAGGATCGCGTTCGCATATTACAGGAACAGCTAATCGACAGAGGCGTTCCACTCTTCTGGTTTAACGACGTACCGACCGAGCACCCTAACTTCGCCGCAATTCAAAAGGCGGCGATGAGTAACAATATTCAGACAAGCAAAAATTCTCTCGCGCTGGATCCGAATTGCGAGAATGTACAAGAACAGCTTGCCTTCTTCTCCGAAGAGAAGTTAGCACAGTAGAGAATCAAGTTTACTACTTCCCGGAATCCCGAAGAACTGCGTCGAGGTCTTGCTGGATCGAAATGCTCAGCGGACTGTTGGCGCCATACGCACGATCGCTGTTTGCCTTAGCCAATTTTAGTGATCGCTCAGCCGCAGGCAAATCACTTAAAGCGCGGTCTATACTGGCAAGAACACGGTAGTGACTGGCAGCGCTTGCAATGGAATCTCCAGATGGAAGGCGTTCGTTAATCGCCAGCGCTCTTGCGAGTTTGTATTTTGCTTGATTCAACAAAGCCGGCTTACCGGTCTCATCATTTGGTGAATTACCAGTTTTCGACATTGCCAGCTCATACTCTTGCTTGAGAGCGAGAGCATTCTCATACAATAAGTACGCAGTTAGCAAATCGATTTCGCGCGCGTTTGGTTTGGGATTCAATTCCTGAGCGTATTGAAGCGCTTGTGCAAAATCCGCGCTTATCGCTGCCTCCCTCGCGTCCTTGTCGGCAATTTTTCCACCCTTTTTCAAGTCGGCTCGCAGCAATTCCCTGTTGGACAGAGCGCGCAGGTTGAAGGCTCGAACCAAGGTTTGCTTTGCACGAAATTGCTCTTCCATTGATAGCTGAGTTTCGATCGCAGCCTTACAAATAGATATTGCAGAATCAGCCTTTTGTTTTGCAGCCGTAAACTGCTTCGCATCGTAATAATTCCAGGCTAGAAGCATGTCAGCCCAACCAACTTGGTGACTGGTTTGGCTAAAGGCTACGGCACAAATAGAACGAGCACGTTCCAGCATAGGACGGGCAACATCCAGAGGAGAAGCGCTTGCCACGCCGACTAACGAACGCGCCAGGTCAACATCATTCTTGTTGAGTAATTGTTCTCTTATCGCTAGCGACTTCGAAAACTCGGCCAAGGCCTCGGCAGGATTGTGGTTGCTTGTGTATGCACGACCGAGATTGAAATATGCCTTAGCCATGACAATCTTATCGCCACTTTTTTCCGCAATAGTCACCGCTTGCTTCAGCAGGTCGATGCTTTCCTTGTGACGACCGTGTTCACTCAATAGCGATCCGAAATCGACAGCTCTATCCGCAACACTCTTTTGTTCCGTCTTTGATAGCGAAGCAGTATTTAGAAGGTCTTTTTTCAACGAAGCGATATCTGCGTTCTCTTCCTTATGCAAATCTCTAATTGCTTGAATAACCTGCGCTCTGTCTTTTTGAAATTTGCTGTCTTGACTTAGTTGCGGGTTAAGAACTAGCTGAGCGTTGAAAACATCTAACTGTTCGCTATGACTTGCTAGTTTCAACTGTTTGTTTCCGAGTCGCTTCGCCATCTCGGTTTCTGCAGAAAAAATTTCATGAGCCTTCGTAAACCGTCCGGAATTAAAATCAGTTTGCCCTTGCTCATTCAACTCTTTCCACTGGTCAATGCTCACATTCTTAAAGGTATAGTGCTGCTCAGAGTTGTTGTGTTGCACAACCGCTATCGTTCCAAGTCCAGTAAATACAAGGCCTGCCGCACAGTACGCTGCGATCATCTTCTTAGTAAACTTGCCCTGAGCGCCAATCCTCAGTTTAATTAGCTCGAGCTTTCGTTTTAATTGTTCTAGCGGACCTTTCGTATCACGCTCAAGTTCAAGCAGAGCGTCCTTAACTTCTTCCATAGACTGGAAGCGGGCGTTAGGATTCTTCGCCATGCATCGAAGCAAGATAGCATCAACTTTTTCTGCATAGCGAGCGTCACACATAGAAGACACGACCGAAGCAGGCAAATCATTTACATGCTTAAGCATCGTGTCGATGTGCGAGTTTCCCGTGAAGGGAGGATTTCCTGTAAAGGCTTCGTACATGACGCAGCCGATTGAATATATGTCCGAGCGGAAGTCCAGCTTCAAACCACGACACTGCTCAGGGCTCATATAGAGCGGGCTTCCAAACACCTCACCGGTGCGAGTGAGTTGCAATTCTTGGTCACTGTCTTCACTCATCAACTTCGCAATGCCGAAATCGAGTACTTTGACCTGATTGCCGACTACCATAATATTGCTCGGCTTCAAATCTCTGTGTACAACGCCTCGCTGATGCGCATGAGCCAGCGCGTCGCAAACCTGCACAAAGATATCGATGATATCGGTAATTTTTACAGCCTCTGGCTCTTTCACCAGACGTCTTGCTAAAGACTCGCCATTGACGATATCCATAACTATGTACGGCTGCGCATTCTCGTCAGCGTCGAAATGATGGATCTTTACTATGTTCGGATGGTCTAAATTTCCAAGCGCTTGAGCTTCACGCTGGAATCTCAACAAAGACCCTTTGCCGCGAACCAACAAATCGCGATGCAAAATCTTCAACGCCACGTCGCGCTTAATCACCTTATCGGTGGCCGCATAGACAGCACTCATACCGCCCTCGCCAAGATATTGCTTTATCTCATAGCGCGATGCGATAACGTCGCCTACATTTATTCGACATTCATCGGCAATCGCCTCTACCAGATCACCTTGGCAGGTATTGCAACCCATAGTCCCATCAGGGTCGTGGTGTTTTTCAAGTGAGGACAACTCGCCAGACGCCGTTTTATGACGCGTGTCTGATTGAGTATCAGTATGTGATTCAGTTTGCGTTGATGTACCGGTCTGAGTATCGATGAGCGAATCAAACATGCGGTCAGAGCTGTAACCACTCTCCAAACCTGCTTCCATGTCAGTTTGAGTACTGACTCGAAACTCCTGTCTGGTAGTTTGCTCGGCTTTCGCAGACACAAGAATTTCTTGCTGAGTAGGTTCGTCCAATCCAGTGGTCAACCGAATCTCTTCCGCGGTTTTAGCTAAATCAACATTGTGTCTCGGCTTTTGCATAGAATTGGCACGTTTGAGGCTACTGACCTTATTCCCACATTAATTCAGCGAATAATGGGTTAAATCCGATCCTCACGGATTGGATATTAAATCGAAAATTGATGTTCCTCTTTTCGGTACAAAACCGATACCGCCTCATTTTGCATGGGCATAGTCGCTTATAGGTAATAACCTTACCTGTCAGCCGTGCCGAAACTCAGTATCTTGATGACTCTCCCGTGACGTTCTAAAATCGTTTTACGTGGAGAGTTGCGGACAAGATTCCACATTAGCGTTTTGAACCGCTAAGTCTCCTCAGTTACTAACATTTGGCACGAAAATCGAAGAGCGGTCTGACCCCGGTCAGTCACAAAGTACTTGTACTTTGGCTTTTTGAAACCAGTTCCTAACGCGGCGAAGTAGCCTAGCGGAAACGCGAAGCCTATGCGGAGTAGCAGATCATGTTGAATGCAAATTCGTGGAAGAGAGTTAGACAAACCGCCATTAAGGTATCAGCGGTTCTGCTGTTGAGCGCATTTCCATTAATGCCGAGCGCAGAGGCGGCCAATGACACTGTATTGGTCTGCACACAAGCAGGCGGGGACGTTGCTTCCGCAAAGAAATCGCTCACCGATGCTGGTTGCACGATATTGAGCGAGGTTCCTTGTGTGACCGGCGGCTTCTCCATCTTGCAGGTCCGCCCCAACAATGGCGACGTGAACGGCGCCATTGCTAAATTCAACGGGCAAGTCGACCCGAATATTTTGTCTACTGAGGCAACTTTTCAATCCAGGCTAATTGGCTTCTTCAATTGGCCTCCCAGGCCCAGTTGCGTTCCAAATGATCCAGAATACCCTGATCAGTGGGCGCTCTCCGCGATGAACTGGAATGATGCACGTTGCACCCTTAAGTTGCTCGGCATCGGTCAACGCGGTCCGGCCCGCGTAACGCTCATCGACTCAGGTAATAACCTGATCACCGAAGGCGAAGAAATGACCAATATTCGCCAGTACAATTTCGCTGGCGGCGCCACCGGAACAGCTGAAACTCCTTTTGATTCAGGGGTTCACGGGACAGCTGTATCTTCAATCATGGCAGCCAGAACTCACAATTCCACATTCATTTCCGGTGCTTCCTCCCACAACTTGCCAGTCAAAGTTACTTGCTGCCGAATTTCCAATGACGGTGCGTCAATCGACACGATGGACGTTTTACGCGCTATGACTTGGTGTGTCGACAATCAAAATCTCAGGGGCGGTCCCGGCGTCATCAACGTAAGTATCAATAACCCGACACTTCCCACCTTTAACGGTTCTGCAGTCATTCAAGAAATTGCAAAAGCTGCACGTAAACGAGGCGATTTGATTGTTAACGGTTCCGGAAACAGCGGTTTGGTCGACCCAACTCCAGAACAATATTTGAGACGTGTTCAGGCCTACGATGAAAACAATCAAGTAGCAGCCTTTTCTAATACCGGTCCTTTTAAAGCTGGCGCACCCGGCACCAACATTTCCGTTGTCACCGGAACGCCGGCTGCCATCATGAACGCAAGTGGAACATCCTTGTCTGGTCCGTACTGGGCCGCTGGCATCGCCTTCCTACAGAGCTTCGTTCCGTGGACCAACGCGGTGAGACTCGATAACATTCTGTACCAGACTTGCGACACCACTCCACAGGGCTACAAAATTCCAAATTACAACCGCGCAGTCGTGTACACATTGCTTTTCGGCTGGTGGTAAGCACCCGACCAAACCTCTCGGCAGCTTGAAACTGCGGTTGCAACTCTCTAAACTCGTGTAGACTCTACACGCAAATCCAAAGAGATTTCGCAAAAACATGTTTCGCTATCGGATGCTACGAATTCTCGCACTTGTATTGAGTGTCTTTTTTGTGCTGGGAGATCCGGCAAAAGCGGGCACTGCAGATTGGGTGGTGCAGATAATGACCAAGGTGGTCGAGCCATGCTTGAACTATCCGAACTCCAAGTTAAGTCCGCTAATAAGATCATCAATCTATTTTGAGCAAAACGTACTCGATCCCAGCGATGTGGATAGGGAATTGCAAAAACGCGGTGCTGAACCTGACGCGGCAATTCCTGAGACGCTGTACGAACACCTGTATTACAGTCACTCCCGTGCACTTGGTTTGCGACGGTATAAACAGCTGGTCCTGAAACCCGGGACGACAGGAACTATAAGGATTACAACAAGTAGTTCTTCAAACCAGGAAGAAATTAGCGCTGCAGTGAATGCCACGATACGAATCTATCTCGATTTGTATCTCAACAAGATGCCGCTGAGATCAATTGTGGTGCCGAAGGACTCATTTGATCTCTTTATCCAGGGTATGCAAAAACACGGATTTCGGAATTTTACCGCCGTCCCCGGGCAATTTTCTCCAAGTCTTGCAACTCTGAGCATACGCTCCGAACCAGCGGGCCGCCAGCAATACATGAATTACGGATTCTAATTATGTCTACGTCAAAATCACCTACAGCGAGTCAACGAAATCGACGCGGAAACATGTTGATGGTTGTCGTCCTTGTAATCGTAATAGTAGTCGGAGTGCTGGGAATCGGAATCGTTGTATCGATGATGATGATGTCTCAAAAACGCACACAGAGCCAGGTCGAGAATCTTTCACTTGAGATGGCAAATGCCATAAACAAAGACGACTGGGTCGGTCAAATGAACAACATGACTGAGTTTTCTAGAGAACTCGTATTCTCTTCCAGGTCAGCGCTTGATGAAGCAATTGCGCACCACCAGCGAATGAAACCGATTGCATTACAGCTGCTCGATGAAGCAAGACAATCAGCTCGCCTAATTGAAGACGAGCGCAAAGAGCTAACAGTCCTAATCATGAAAGACTTGCAAAAAAGTGCGAATCAAATCGCAGAGACTTCTGCCAGTGGAAATGAGCTGAAGTTACCCGGAGTGACTGCCGGAGCGATGAAAGTAAAGACCGTTGATGCAGGCTACATCGATGGCGTCCTTACAAATCTCACTTCAGCTGAAGGACTGCCGGACTTGAGAGAATTCGATTCTCAAGAGAAATACATTACACCCAAAAGCTTCGTCTATCTTCCCAACATTAATGCAAAACTGCCTGCACCAGACGACGACTTGAAATTCGACTTTTGCTCCTTGCCAGCGTCGGCAAAGAACACAATTTCTCCGGCAAGACTTACTTCCAATAGTGTATTCCGAAAGCTCATGACTGCGGGACCTGAAGCAGGCAACGATTTTACGAAATGTAAGTTCCTGCCATCAGCAGTTCAAATGATTTCAACGACGAAGGTAAGCACTGGTGGCGAACAATTAAATGCACCAATGAGTGTATCGATCACTGCAGCATCTCCCGGCGCAACCTTAAAACTCCCATAAATAGACTGACCAGCCTGATTATGCGAACAGGCTGGTCAGAAACTAAAGTCATGATGAAAGAGCCGTTTCTTCCTACGGGAAGATAAAAACGGGTCCTGTCGTCGTTGGCGGGGGAGGAGGCGGAGTTACGATTGGAAGAGGCGGTGCAGCAACAGCAATCGAGCTGAGTCCTTCCGGATGCTCTGCGCTGCGGCACGCATTAGATGCCATTGCACTCGGCTTGCCAATGATCGGAACGCTTCCTATTCCCGGCACTCCTGAAAGGTTCAAAAACGGATTGATTTGGAAATTGCAACGAGCCTGATATTCGTAGATTTTGCTTGAATCGTAAGCATGCGGCAATTCGGTATTCGGTCCGAATGTCTGGCGATTGTTATTTGAATAGTCGATTTCAATCACATAGAGATCGACGCCGCAGTTCTTATAACCACCTGTGGGACTTAGATTGGCAAACTTGCCAAACCCAGAGCTTGTTAAGCCTTTAGCCATGTTTTCGACTGCGCTCAATGCGTCGTTATAGCTAGCAGCATTTTGAGCGGCTGTGGCACAGTTGGTCCCAATAAATTGAACCGTAGCGCAGGCAGTTCCATAACCGATCAAGTTAATGAGCGGAAATAGAATCATCATGAAGAAAATAAATAAGACAGGTGCAAACTCAGCAATACTGCCGGTTTGGCTCCGTCTTTGGAGTTTTGATTTACGCATAATAAGAACGCCTCCAGGCACGTTGCAGGAGTTCAGCACATGACTCTAATTTTGACCTTGTGGCCGTTCTTTGCAGGACGGCTTATTTACTGGTCATTTCGCCGGTATTTCGGCGATAGGCCGCATGATGTCAAGTTAAATATTCCCGTCCCCCGCGAGAGGGTAACGCCGATAATGCTCTAAACCGCTAAAATCCCGACATTTAATAAAGTCTTGAGATCGCGGTAAGTCTATTTTTTACCTTTAAGAAACTTAGAACGAGAAGAGGTATTCGAGATCTTCTTTCGTGAGTTCTTTAGCCACGCTTTCGTCGCCACCCATAACAAGCTCTGCGAGTTCTTTCTTCTTCTTCTGCAGGGCAAGGATTTTCTCTTCTACTGTTCCGCGCGTGATCAGCTTGTAGTTGAATACATGCCTTGTCTGACCGATACGGTGCGCCCGGTCGGTAGCCTGATTTTCGACCGCAGGGTTCCACCATGGGTCGTAGTGGATAACGTAATCGGCGCCAGTCAGGTTGAGACCGGTACCACCGGCCTTCAAGCTGATAAGAAATATCGGCAGCTTGGGATCGGCGTTGAAGTTATTAACGCGATCAAGACGCTCTTTCGCCGGCGTCTGACCATCGATGTACGCATAATCGATACCAGCTTTCTCCAGTTCGGCACGAATGAGAGTGAGCATTTCGACGAATTGACTGAAGACAAGAATTTTGTGACCTTCATCGATGATTTCGTCGATCATGGCGATGAATGCAGAGAGCTTCGCAGACGCAGCTGCAGGAGCATCACCGCGATTCTTGAGCAAACGTGGGTCGCAACATACCTGACGAAGTCTAAGCAACGCCGCGAGCACGGAAATCTGCGAACGTTTGATGCCACGAGAAGCAATCTCGTTGAAAACCTTCTGACGGCATTCGTCCAAAACGTCGAGATAGAGCGAACGCTGATCGTCTTCCAGTTCGCAAAGATGAATGATATCGGTACGATCCGGAAGTTCCTTCTCGACCTGGCTCTTCAGCCTTCTCAAAATAAATGGGTGAACGATCTTCCGGAGTTTTTGTCCGGCGCCATCCAAACCTGCTTCGATCGGGCGCTCGAAAGTTTCGTTGAAATCTTTGTAGGTACTCAAGAAATCCGGCATCAAGAAGTCGAACAGAGACCAGAGTTCTTTCAGTCTGTTCTCTACAGGCGTACCGGAAAGTGCCAATCGGTGGAAGGACTTCAAGCTCTTCGCTGCAATCGCACCAACCGATTCCGGATTTTTGATGTTCTGCGCTTCGTCGAGGATGAGAAACTCGAACTGCAAATCTTTCAGCGTTTCATAATCTCGACGGATGATACCGTATGTGGTGAAGATCACATCCGGCTTTTTGGCATTGTCCTTTTGAAGGGTCTTCAAAAGTTCGCCCCGATCGCGACCAAGGAAAAGTGCCTTTTTGAGTTTGGGCGTGAAGCGTTCTGCCTCGCTCAACCAGTTGTACACAACAGAAGTTGGCGCCACCACAATTGATGGCATTTTCTTTTTGCCGTCTTTGTGGTGATCGAGAAGCAGCGCAAGTGCTTGAACAGTTTTACCGAGACCCATGTCATCAGCGAGAATTCCAGCAAGTCCGTATTCACGCAGGAAGGAAAGCCAGTTGAAGCCTTCCTTCTGATACGTTCGCAACTCACCATCAAACGACTCAGGAAGCTCAATTCCTTCAAGCTCTCTGAAATTGTGAATCTTCTGCAGAAAGTTTTGGAAACCTTGATCCGCATCGATTTCAATTTCATGCGTTTCGAGTGCGTGCGCAATCGGCAACGCCTGGTAAAGCGGTCGCGATGTATCTTTGCTCTGACCGATGGTTTTGAGCAGGCTCAAAAGTGTCGTCATCGGCAATCTGACGCATTCGCCGGAAGACAACTTAAGGTAATTGCGGTTGCGGAAAAGTGACTCGATAACGAGCGGAAAGGGAATTGCTTCGCCATTGGAAGAGCAATCGAGATCGAAATCGAACTTGAAAGAGTCTTTCTTAAGTGACAGCTTCGCTTTGAGCTTAAGCGGCTCTTTGCGGACCTTGTAATTTTTCAGCGCGTCAATGCCGGCGACTTCCCACTCCGCACACTGCTCGGAGGACAAGTAATAGAGAGCATCCAGCGCTGCTTCGTCAGCAAAGAAGAAACGATCCGCAATCGTGCGAGTGGGCTGCAAGTTGCTCAGGAAGCGGCGCACCTGGTGCTCCAACTCCCATTGGCGCTTCACCCAAACGCTCTGTCCGGTCTCCGACATCGTACGGGTATAGAGTTCGGCCTCTACCGCACTTGTCTCATCACGCGAAGGCAAAACAAGCGCGCCATATCCAAACGACAGCGAAACTTCGAGCGACACATCATTAGGGCCACTGCCGATCGCAGTTGTCGGGACACCTTTGCGCTCGCCGAGCTTGATAACGACGCGAGGTGCATCGGTGACAGCAACAGGAAACGGTGCGGTGGTCTCGTCAAGACGCACGTCCATGCGTTTTTGCAAAATCGGCAAATCCACAGCCAGAAATTTCGGAACAATTTCCAACTTCACCGTCATTTGACCGTGTGCGTCAAAGAATTGGAAAAGCCGATGGATAGCGCTTAAATCAATACTGTAAAACGTATGCTTGGACATTACCCAGCTGCTTTGCCCAAGGAAAAACACCGGATGCTCAAGCGAATTGCCTTCTTCGTCGCGTGCTTCCAGTTTCAACAGCAGCTCACCACTTTCCGTCTCGGAAAGGACGGCAAGCGGCTTGATTACTTTGTTTGAAAAACTTACTTCGCTGCCGTCTGCGGTGTTAACTAGCTTGCTGCACAGGCTCAAATGTCCGATTACGGTGCCTTCATCGCCGCGAGGAATGCGATGCCCACCGGCAATGCCCTTGGTGGTCTGAGGCAATTGAGTCAAATATTTTGTGAGCCGATAAATTCTGGACTCGGGCTCGAGAACATTCAAAAACTCCGGTGGCACTTTGAGAATGTTGACCTTGCCTTGCTTCTCTTGCGGCACGGTTCCGACGATCAAAGCAAGTGGTTTTTCCAAAACCAAAACGCCTAGTTGATGGCGCTGATCATCAGGATCAGGCTCGGCGCCCTTGGCGTCATCGAGCATATCTTTAGCTTTCGGCGCCCGCTCTTGCTGATTGTCGCGCCCTCTGTCGTTTTCCGCCAGATCAAATCTTATGCCGGGATTGCCACGAGCAATATGCGTAAGAATAACTGCCACTGAGTGCTTGCAGACTTCTTCGAAATATGGGCAGGAGCATTCGGCTTTGAAAACTTCTTCCGACTCGATCTCGACATGAACCTTATACGGCTGCGGCTCCGAGCCAATGACGAGAGCATCAATCTTCTGACCGCCCTCGGTCTCTTCGTACTTAAGAACCTTTTTGCGGCGATAGTACTGCACACCACGGCGATAGACGGGCTCGCTGCTCGATTCCTGCAAGGAATTCAGCGACAGCGTCAGTTTCTTACCGGAGGCTGGTTTCATTATTTCCTCTTGCTCCAGATACTCCAGGGTTCTTCCGGGACTCTAAAACGAGTCGGCCAGAAAAAGCTCGCATTGCGCGGGCTACATGCTAAATCACCTACCCATCCCACTTATATAATCACGGGATGCGGGCGGCGTTAGTCCCACAGCCATTAGCTTATCATGGCCTACTTATAGTCAGCCAAATACTAAGCAACAACACGAAATCAAGAGACATACGCGGTTACAGTATTTAATTGCCCGCCGTGCTCAGTTGTTAACGGTCGTGCCAGGACGCATGTCAATAAATCGATCGGAAACTTGTTGCGCTCTGTTGTAAGCGTTTTCCACGAGCTGGTGCATCTCAACCTGTCGGTTCTCGAGAATCTGACAATAGTCTTGCAACAAACCTGCTTGTGAGCGGAGCGCCTTGGCATTGTCGGAAAGCGCCGGAATCAACAGTTCAATTTCCTCTAGCAAAGCGCTGGGCGGATGCACGGGAGGGCGCACCTTCACCATTTGATGCGGATCAAGGTTTTCCGCCTGCTGGACTGTAATTTGCTGCCCACTGACCAATGCCAGTGAATCTCTCAGACGCTCCAGAGATTGTTTTAGTCCGAGCGCACGTTTATATGATTGTTCGGCTTCTTTTTCCAACCAAGCTTTTCTGGTCTTCTGATTGGCCAGCTCGCCCGATAAATGAGCAAGAGCGCGCTGTCTGATTTCAAGCTCTTTTTGAATATGCTCGAGTTCCTTCTCTTTCAACTCGATGCCGCGACGCCTCAACCAGATGAGCAGCACGACAACCAGGCAGAAGAAAATCGATGACAAAGTGATGAAGAGATAACCGCGCTTGGAGCCGGACAATTCCCAGAATCCAGTGGTCAGGAAGTTATTCAAATCTTCAAGCAATGTTGGCGGGTAAGAACGCATGTAATAGATACGGCCCAGCACACGACTTGGCCGACTTTCGCCTTCCACTTTCACGGCGCCAGAAGATCTGGGCGATTTGTGCTCGTAAGCAGCACTGATGGGCGGCGGGTCCGTAAGCAGGTCGTAAGGCTCAGTCTCTGTCTTGAGATTCTCCGGGCTAAGGCGCTTCTGCCAGGACTTACGGCGGTAGACCTTGTCCGTTTGATAAAGAATAGAATTGCCCGTCGGGTCGGTAATCACCAGCCCAAAGAGTCCATAGGTTGAATCCAGCACACGCTGAATTTGGTCGTCGCGACCGGAAACAATCAGCTGCGAAAGAGTACTCGGCAGCGTGTGGTGCAAAAGATTGAAGTCGACGGTTTGAACGCGATGGACGGTGCCTGTCCAGTAGCTCTCATAAAAGGCTCTACAAAGGCTGAACCAGATCAAAACGCCGACAAGAATAAGACCTGGAATCAGGATCCGTTTCTTTAGAGAAACAATGACATGATCCAATTCCAGCTTCAAACCCATGCCCATTCCCGGCTTAAGTCCCGATTCGGGTCCAAGATTCTGTCCAGACATGCGTCTTTGCACGGCAGCAGTCCTCGATATTGAGATGGATATAACATTCGCTTCATCAAAAGTACATACGTATATCCACTATGTAGATCTGAGCAAGAGAGATTAACTAAGCGAGCTTTCCCTTGAAGCTTGTCCAGCTTGCGTTTTGGGGCGACCTGGTCGCGACTTCGAGGGGGCCCTTCGTGAAGAAGCCGACATATTCACACGGTAAACTAAACACCGACCGACCGATTGGTTCATATGAATTTGCCTTTCGCTAGATGCGTATCAATCTTGCTGCTTGCCTGCACTAACGTTTTGCCGTGCGCAGCACAAATCGGCGCAGATCAGCTGGGCACTTATGTGCCTCTGGGCAATAAAGCCGAACAAAACGAACACCTTGCTCGCACTTTGAAGAACGAGCAGGAATTGAAGTTTCGTACGCGCGTGCTGGCAAGACGAGGAATTGTTTTGGTCGAATTTTCGCTGCCCACTTGTCCTGCTTGCGATCCGGCAGCCAAATCGATTATCGAGTTAGTATCGAAATTTGGCGGAAAGGTCGATTACGTCAGGCTCGACTTGAACAAGAATCTGGGACTGAGTTACAAGTATGACGTGCCGGAAGTGCCCGCTGTCCTACTGTTCAAAGACGGACGCCTGGAAGAGCGGTATGTCACTTACAAAGAAAACAATCGGCTAGAGCTGGCAAAATCAATCACCAGGCTTATGACAGAGCCGCCTTGCACGGACGAAGACAGCTCGCAAATAGCAGCTAAAAAAATGCCCACGCTCAAATTGATTCACTGATTTATTCACTTCTTAGATACGCTGACAAAATTCAGTGATTGGATACAGGAGCTAACTCGACCAAGCCGGCGCATATCCGCACCATATACGGTGCCGCGTTACCATCCCACTGCGATTGGCGCGTGATACCACATCGAGTGATATTGATTTTTCCGGAATTTTGTTTTGCCAATAACAAAATTCAAAGCGACATTGTTGCCTGCGCTACAAAAACAAAAGATCTTTCAAATTTGCGCGAGAAAGAGGTTAGATTGCGCATTTTCAAGGGCATTATGAAAGAGTCAGAACTTCGCTCCCGGAGGACATCCTTAGAGCAAGCGTCTTTGACAATTGAACACAACCTAGTTGAAAACCGCCCCCACGGGGGCACCATAACACCAAGATGGTGAGGTTCTAAGGAACCATGAGAAATTCGCCAGGCGCTTTCGAGCGCCTGGTCTCGTTTTTAGAGATATTTTTGAAGATTATGGTTAAAAACAACGACAAAGTTCTGTGCACCATATTTGATACCACAGCCAAAAGTCTTACTTACAACAAGCGCAATTAACTCGCCCGTGACCAAACTCACAGATGTCATGCACTTTAAATAGAGGGACATCGGAGTTAAACTACAGGCGGTCCGGCGATTTTGGTTTCTTCCCCAAGATGGTTGCCGGGCTTAGGATCCTGCGAGTATACCCATGCTTCTTTTCCTGACAGTTTTTGTCGCGTCATGGCTTTATCACGGTCTTGGCATCACTATCGGCTATCACCGACTTCTCTCACACCGTGCCATCAAAATTCCGAGATTTTTGGAATATTTCATCGTCTCGGGCGGCTACCTCTGTTTTGAAGGTTCGCCGATAGCCTGGGTGGCAACTCATCGAGTGCATCACAAACTGACCGACAAAGAGGGCGATCCTCACTCCCCTCGCAACGGTTTTTGGCATTCTTTTGCAGGTTGGCTGTTTTCTCCGGAATATAAAACCCCCAAAGAACAGTTCCCTGTCGTCGTTCCTGACCTTTTGAGAGACCCGGTCTATCGCGCCCTGGATCCGTCCAATCCCAAGACCCAGTGGCTGATTTGCCTCTCAGTCTGTGTGGTTTTTCGTCTCTTAATCCTGGCTCTCCTTGGCCCTGTCGCCCTTGTTGCCAACCTGCTGGGGGCCGCAACCATTTTTATTGCCGCATTTTTGGTCAATTCCGTTTGCCACATTCCGCAATTCGGGTACCGCAACTTCGAAACGGCCGATGCCAGCCGCAATGTCTGGTGGGTAGGTTTGTTAGCCTGCGGCGAAGGATGGCACAACAACCACCATGCCTTCCCTCAGTCAGCCCGCCACGGATTAAGCTGGAGAGAGTTCGACATCTCCTGGTACGCAATTCTCCTGATGAAGGCACTTGGTTTGGCAAAAGACGTTCGTTTGCCCAAGAATCAGGAATTGCTCTCCGGCGGTGTCTTAGCGTCAGATTCTGATAAAAATCGTCGAGCGGCAGCACTGGAAAACATCGAAGGTCCGGTCGCAGCCCTCGAAAAGTTGACCGATATGGAACCACGTCTGACTCCGGACGCAGTTTAGTATCCCAAGAGTGAAAAATTAAGCACAGCAGGACTTTACGGCTCTGCCGGCATTTTTGCATCTTTGCAAAGGCGGGAGTTTTACTCTCTCTTTGCGACCGCAGAAATTAAGATGCGCTGCCAACGGGCAGAATGCATAAAGATATGAAAGATTTTGCTTTAGAATCTACAAAGACTATGGAGTAGGTAACTTCGATGACAAGTGAAGCAGGTGGAGTTCGTCTGGGCGATCTGTTGACTCAGGCTGGCCTCCTCAGACCGGAAGAACTACGTGAAGCGATGCAAATCGCCAAGCATCAATCCCTGCCGGTGGGACGCGTTTTGATTATGTCGGGTTTTCTCTCCGACGGTCAATTGAGAGCCGCAGTCCAGGCTCAATCCCTGCTCAAAGACGGTGTCATAAGTTTAGAGACAGTGCTTCAAGCGCTGGCAATTGTCGGCAAAGAAGAGATGGCGCTCGAAGACGCCTTCCGACAACTCGGATTGGAAGTGCAGCAAAGTCAGCCCACCAACAAATTGGGCGAATTGATTGTCGAAGCCGAAATGATTACCAAGGAAGTTCTCGACCAGGCATTGGCGCAGTCTACCCAGAGCGGATTGCCACTCGGTCGTATTTTGCTTCTGACCGGAGCAGTGGTCGAGCCTTTGCTTTCTGCTGCCTTGAACGCGCAGGTATTGGTGCGCGACCACAAAATTACCCGCGAACAAGCACTGCAAGGTCTCAGAGCGGCGCGCGAACGCCATATTCCTCTGGAACAATCGCTTGCCGAAACAGGCTTGCAATTGCCGCTGCACAATACAATCCGATTGGGTGAATTGCTTGTCAAAGCTGGCATCATGCCGGACACCAATTTGATGGACTATGTCGAGATGGGTCTGGTGCAAGAACAACCGCTCGGACAGATACTTATCGCACAAGGCGCCATCAACGAACACATTCTCAACAATGCTCTCGAATTGCAGAGGATGGTCGCGGCCGGTTCGTTAATCGGCGATCAAGCAGCGCTGGTTTTGAACATGGTGGCCAGTGGCGGCACCACAATCGAAGAAGTCATAAGAGCCCAAGAACCGCAGAAAGAGCCGGTTGTTGAAACTGTTCCGCTCTATCAATTCTTGCAACTGGCGGGAAGAATTTCGCCACAGCAAATTGAAGAAGCTGTGCGAAACGGCACCCGGGACGCTCAAATCATGGGATTGATGCTGCACAAAGTGGGCGCAATCGGTGAGTTTGAAATGGGTGTATCGCTTGCCTTAAATGATTTCATGGCTAAGGGAGTAGTTAGTGTCGAGCAAGCGATCGTTGCTCTCAACTATTGCATTACCAATCAAATTTCGCTTGAAGATGCTTTTGCTCAAATGGGCTGGTTTTTGAATCAACCATACAACAGCTACACGTCTCAAAGCGCCGCAGGTACAGGCACAGGCAGCACGTTGGCAGCGGCGGTTGTCGATATGGCCTCGGCTGCCGATGGTTATTCTCACGCTACAGTCGATCCAAATGCCACAGCTCAATTGCCTCCGGTTACACCCGCCGAGTTGCACCTGACACCAGAGCAATTGGCAGAGCAGCAGCAACAAATTCAGCAGATGCAACAGCAGGCTTACGAACAAGCTGCACCGGCGCCGCAGCAGCAAGCTTACGAACAAATGCAACACGCTTACGAGCAACAGGTTGCCGATGTGCAGCAAGCAGCTCAACCGGCTCCTGCAGCCGAAGCAGCAACAGCAGGACCACCGGAAGGATTTATGCCGCCACCGCCACCTCCGGCGCCGGCTGCTCCGACTCCGGAAGAACAAGCAGCAGCAGCCCAACAGATGCAGCAGCAAATCGATCCCGCAACAGGACAGCCGGTTCAAGCAGCACAACCTCATGAAGCGCCGCCTGAGGCAGCCCAGGGCGACGAAGGGCAGAAGCCACGCAAACGTCTTGCCGACCTGGTTCCTTAAGTTTCAGAAGCAAAAACGACAGACATTCAGCGACACCACATATGGTGCCGTTCTAAATTTAGAATGCGCGCAACGCTGAAAATCGCATTATTACTGGGCTTCCCGCGGTACAAAAACCAGCCGAAAAGTAGGTTTTGGTTGCGAAAACCTGCTGTTTAATGAACAATCGTCCTTCTTGAAAAAGGATTTATGGTATGAATGACAGCCACGAGAGACAGATGTCCACGAGACCTTCATGGTCTTACTGTGTTGCATAGGAGAGCGCGATGCAAGGAACAAAAATTCAATACAAAACATACGAGAAGAAAGACTTCTCCCATCTCAAGAATTTGAATGGCATCTCGGACAAGACATTGGAAATTCACTTTGCCTTGTACGGTGGTTATGTAACCAACACCAATACCCTCAATGAGAAAGTCATTGAACTGACCGAAGCCGGCAAGAGCGGCACTCCGGAATACGCTGAATTGAAGCGTCGTTACGGCTTCGAATACAACGGCAAAGTTTTGCACGAATACTATTTCGGCAACCTCAAGTCCGGTGGCTCCGACGAACCAAAAGAAAGCAGTGCAATCGGCAAAGCAATCTGCGACACCTATTCTTCTTACGAAGTTTGGAAAAACGACTTCATGAAAGTAGGCGCGATGCGCGGAGTGGGCTGGGCAATCTTGTTCCAAGATCCAGACACCAAAGTGCTTTCCAACCATTGGGTAACGTTGCACGAAGAAGGCAACATTGCCGGATTCAAGCCGATCCTCGTAATGGATGCCTGGGAGCACGCTTTCTTGCTCGATTACAAACCGGCAGAAAGACCAAAATACATCGAGGCATTCTTCAGCAACATCGACTGGGCTGCTGTTGAATCAAGATTGATCAAGTAGATCCAATCTTTGAAAACCGGCTCTCAGAGCTAAAAGACATTGAAGGGAGGTGGTTGATCCGCCTCCCTTTGGTTTTACGCCTCCCGCGGGAAGCACAATTGCCAAAGCCGTGGGCTCTTGCAGGTTTTCTCATGAGAAACTTTCTATACAGATGCGCTTCATAGAGAGCCGCTCCTCATGACAAAGGGGCTAAAATAAGGTCCGGCAACTTGCATTTCGAATTCAAGGCGAAATGCGGCAAAACTTGCTGTTGAGAAGATTTGAGGGCGAAGATGGTCGAAACTACCGAGCTGGAAACAAAAGCACCCGCGGAAATCGAACAGGAAATCAATCTGAAAAGCGAGCCTGAGACGCGATCAGAAGAAGCTAAGGCATGCGATGAATTCGATGAATGCGAAGTATACGGTGACTCGGAATCAATTTCTGACTTAATGACGGAAGAAGAGCTGGCACGCCCGGCGCTCACCATCAAAGAAGCCTCTTCACTTTTAGGACGCTCCGTGCGAGCACTCGAACGCAGCATCCTGGGTCGCTGGGGCAACAAGCTCCCGGATGGCTGGATAGCAAAGAAAATACGCATCGACGGCAATGATGAGTGGCGGGTTATACCGCCCGACAGTTTTAAGGTCAGACATCGCTCGAAAGACGAAGAACAGGCAAGAGAAACAGAAGGTGACGACTTGATACCAAATTTACTGGAAGAAGCGTTGAATCTTGCTCTGCCTAACAGCAAGCCGAAAGAAGCATTTGTGGTGAAGCCCTCAGAAGACGGGCTCGAGAATCAAACCATCATTATCGACCGCTCCGAGGAAGTCGAGCAATTGCTCAAAGAGCTGGTCAAAGTGCACAAAGCCCTCGCAGATGAGACGCGCCAGCACGTTGAAGACCTCCGCATGCTCAACGAAATGACTAATTCGATGCGCCTGCTTGAAACCAACCAGCACAACAATCAAATGCTCAAGGATGAGCTGATCAGCGCTCAACGCGAGATGGTCGCCTTCAAACAGCAGTACGAGGCGTATTTGAGTTTGCCTTGGTGGAAACGCTTGTTCCGCCGCTTTCCATAGTTGGAACCAGTTTCAAACAGCATAGTCTTCAACTGTTAGATGGCTTTTCTTACACGTCCGTTTCAAGGGCGGTAAGATAACATGATGGTGTCCGAACAGACACAACTGGAATCAAGGAGGGTTTATGGCAAAGAGATTCAAGATCACTTACTGTGGAGCTTGAGGCTATCAAGCTAGAGCTGTCAGGTTGGCAGCGGAATTAGAAAGTCAATTTTCCGAAGAATCAGAGCTTGTTAAATCAAGCGGCGGCGTATTCGAAATTGAAGACAAGGGTGTGCTCATTTATTCCAAGAGCAAACTTGGTCGATTTCCAGAAGACGATGAAGTAGCGAAAATCATTCATCTGGTCGCCAATGGTTCATCCCTTTCCGAGGCACAGCAGACCGCAGCTTCATCTGCCAAAGGAATCTCCTTTGCAGAATGGCTAAAAGGTTTCTTGACCCGCAAAGAGCCAAAAACCCAATAAGACAAATCGCCAGCACAAAATAAAGCGCTAGATGCGCTGAGGACAGATAGAAGGATGGCATCGTCGTGGATCTGATATTCGAAGGTCGATTGTCAGATCAGGTTGCGATGAAGGATGTTTTGCTGCGCATAAAAGCGCTTCCTGCGCCAGGTCTCAAGATCTTGCGAATCAACAGGCAACGCGACGGATTGAACGGCAAAATTGCAATAGACGGCGGCAAATACGTGACAGCTGCTTCAGTCATCGACAGTTTTGAAACAGGCTACTCCGCACTCAGGCTACTGCTTTCGATAGACGAGGGAAACTTCGCCCTGCTCAATGCAAAGCCAGGCGATTCCATTGAATTGCAGCCCAATCTTCATATTGAAATCGATCAGCTTGTGAAGACGATGCCACACCTTCCTGACTCTCCGGCTAAGCTCTTTGACGAAAGAGCGCTTCTGGACAAGGTCTTCGGGCAGGACTTCACACTGGGTGAATTGCCTGCATTGCAAGACGAAGACGAAGAAGAGCCGATTCCTCCACCAATGGTTCTCTCCGGCACCCACAAAATTCCGGACAAAGCGGCATGGGCACTCATGCAACCGCTCATCGACAACGAATCTTATCCGCCCGGCGTGGTCAGCGCAGAAGATGTACAAAATGCCGTACAGAGCCGCAATCCCAGGAAAACATTGACTGGCTCGCCGGCACTCAGACAATCCGAATACCTCTCCAAAGACAAACCGGAAGAAGCCAATTCACAAATGACGATTATTGCGGCAGCCATACTTGCGCTTGTGGTCGTTGCAATTGGAGTCGCGCTTTATTTCATCAAGTGATATTCTCCACACATGATTGAGACCGCGCAGGCGTTGAAAGTAGCTATTGATGGTCCGGCAGGCGCCGGCAAATCCACCGTCGCCAAGCTGGCGGCGAAAAAACTCGGCTATTTGTATTTAGACACCGGCGCAATGTACCGAGCCGCAACAGTGCTGGCCTTGCGAAAAGGGTTGAGCATGGAAGAGCCTGAAGAAATAGCGCAAGCAGTGGCTCAAGCAAAAATCGATCTTGTGCCCTCGACGAATGCAGATGGCACGCCGCTTCTGAAGGTCTTCCTGGACGAAGAAGATATTACTTACGAGATTCGCTCTCGTGAGGTGAGCCTTATGGTCAGCCCGATTTCAACAATAGGACCCGTCAGAGACTCGCTGGTAGCGCAGCAAAGACGACTGGCACAAAATGGTGGCGTTGTGCTGGACGGGCGGGACATAGGCACAGTGGTGCTTCCGAACGCCGAGGTCAAAATTTTCCTGACAGCGTCCGCCGCCGAAAGAGCCAAACGCAGGATGCGCGAATTTGAAGCGCGCGGCGAAAGTGTCGCATACGATACTGTCCTTCAGGAAATGATCGAGCGCGATAAGCGTGATTCCACAAGAGAAATTGCGCCACTCAAGAAAGCACTCGACGCCCACGAAATTGTCACCGACGGAATGTCTATTGCCGAAGTTGTCGACAAAATCCTCTCTCTTTGCACGAACACTAAAGTTCAAGAGCGCTCACGCCGCGAACTTATATAGAGCGCGAACGGTACTTAGCCGTTTAATATTAATGCCCAACTTTTGACCAAACTGCAGAGTTATCTTCTCAGCATCCCTCGCTTCCCTGCTGCTGGAGACTTTGCACGACGATGTTTGAACCCTCAGCCAGTTTGAATACTCATGTGCAGGGGATCGCAGACTTCCAGTTTGTGCCGGAAAAAACTATCCGTAGAATGCCGGTGCAAGTTGAGTCGCGATCGCGTGAACCGATCACGAGCGCCGAGCTGTTTGCACTGCAACGGCGCTTCGATCGATTCATCAGCCAACTGAATCCTCCCAGAACCAGGAGGATTTAGCGAAAAAACCTTTTGGAGAAGGACCACAGCGCAGGCGACCACTAAACCGGGGGTCGCCTTTGCTGCATGCTGGCGTTGCATTGCTATACTAATTCAGGTTTCAAAGGTTGCTTTTGAAGGCTGAAACTCTATCAAACTTACCAAACAGATATTAATTCTCGTAGCCGCACCGGTCGTCCTGGAAGTCGGCTTAGTGGGCTGGCTGCTGCATACATTCACGCAATCGGAAGACGCACGCGTTCAACTCATTGAATCGCGCACAATGGTCGGGCACATCAATGCTCTGCTTTCCATGCACCTGGAAAGAACACAAATGATGTTCTTACAATTTGCAGGACTGATTCCGAAAGACGACAGCAAAATTCGCGAACTCAACTTTCGCACAGCCGCTGAAGTAAAAGTCATTGAAGAACTTTCGTCACACACAAAAACAAAGCAATCACAGTGGCTTCAACTGACGCGAACTATCTACGGCGTGCAGGAAGATTTCGATCAATTGCGCAGCCGATATTACGAAGGCGACAAGATGGGCGCCATGCAATTAATTGTCCGAAGCCGCGCCAGAATCAATAAATTCTACTCGCTCGTCAACGATGTTGTTCGACAAGAGAATTCCAACGAAACTGAATTACAACGGCAGCTCACCGAAAACAACGAGCTGTCTGTCAGAATTCTGTGCAGTCTGCTTTTACTCATCGTCGGCATCGCAATAACAGCCGCAGTCTACGTAAACGTCAATTTCAAAAAACGCCTCGACATTCTGATGGACAACACCCGCCGAATGTCTGCTGGACTTGCGCCTCTTGCACCGATCAGAGGCGGCGATGAATTAGCCGAAATCGATTTAGTTTATCACCAGATGCACGAAGCAATTGAAATTTTACGCAAACACGAACGAGCCATGCTGGAAAACGCGGCAGAGGCGATTTGCTCTCTCGATGCTGGTCTCAGCTTTACCAGCGTCAATCCGGCAACGGAAAAAATCTGGGGATATTCGAGCGAAGAATTTTTAGCGCGGCGCGTAGTTGAACTCATCGCCGATGAATACAAAGAGAAATTTGGTGCAGAACTTTCGCAGGTGATTGGCTCTGACACTGAGTTTCGCACAGAGACAAAAATCAAACGCAAAGATGGCGCATTGGTGGACGCGTCGTGGAGCGTTTCCTGGTCAAAAGAAGAAAGCTCACTCTACTGCATTGTACAGGACATCAGCGAACGCAAAGAGCTAGAGCGCATCAAGTCTGACTTCTTCGCCATGGTCAATCACGACTTGCGCACTCCGCTTACATCCGTTCAAATGGTCCTTGATTGGTTGGAAATCGAAATGGGCGACCAAATGCCACCCAATCTTTTAAAATCAGTAAAGCGTGCGAAAGGTTCTGCACAAGAGATGCTCACCTTAGCTAACAGCCTTCTTGAAATGGAACGCTTGGATGCCGGCACCATTTCGCTCGACCGCAACAAGACGGATTTGGCGGAACTCCTGCGCAACAGCATGGCACAGGTGGAAGCCCTGGCAATTCCCAAAGACATCGAATTGAAAGCGGATCTTGACGAAGTCTTCGCCAACATAGACAAATCCAGAATGATGCAAGTGGCAACCAACATTCTGACCAATGCGGTCAAATTCTCACCAGCCAAATCAACAATCAAAATCTCACTTCAGAAAAATGGCGACACTTGCAAAGTGTGCATCAAGGATGAGGGCGTCGGAATAGCCGCAGAAGATTTGAAATTTGTCTTCGATCGCTTTCGTCAGGTCGGCGGCACTGATGGCAGAAAACAAGGCTTCGGGCTCGGACTATCCATCTGCAAAGCGATTGTAGAAGCCCACGACGGGCAAATCGGCGTGGATTCAGAGGAAGGTAAGGGCAGCACTTTCTGGTTTATCCTCAATACCGACGAGGCTTGAGTAAGCTATCATTTGATAGCTAATTGAACCTCTTGCCATGGCCAAAATACTACTCGTAGAAGACGATACCGCCCTTGCAGAAATCATCCAGGGGTGGCTAACCAGAGAAAAACACCAGTGCGAAGTCGTCAACGACGGCACCGACGCCCGCACGCGCGTGAAGACTTACGACTACGACATCATTATTCTCGACTGGGAATTGCCTGGTTGCAAGGGAATTGACATTCTCAAGGAGTACCGGAATGCCGGGGGCACATCGCCCATTCTCATGCTCACAGGCAGATCAGACATTGCCGACAAGGTAACCGGCTTCGACACCGGAGCCGATGACTACCTGACCAAGCCTTTCCACGCACGCGAGCTGACCGCACGTATTTCGGCGCTCCTGCGGCGCCCGCACGTGCAAGACGACAATCCCAAGCACGACCGCTTCGAGCTGGACAGAAAAGCAGGCGTGCTTCGTATCGGCAATAAGAAGGTTCCGCTGTTGCCGAAAGAATTGGCATTGCTCGAATTCCTGATGAAACACCCTCGCGAGCTTTTCTCTCCAGACACTTTGCTCAATAGAGTCTGGCCGACAGATTCGGAATCTACGGATATGGCGATTCGGTCATGCGTCAAACGTTTGCGGCAAAAACTGGCGGCAGAAAATGAGAATGATGTGGTGCGCAACGTACACGGGCACGGCTACGGATTCTTTCCAGATTAGTGCGGCAATTAGCCCGGGTAGATAAATTGGAGGGAGCCCGGTACTATGATGCAACTTGTATCAAGCACAGATAAAACAAGCGGTTGCCATGGCGAAAATTCTACTGGTTGAAGACGATATCGACCTGACGAGCACGATGAGTGATTTCCTCGAGCACGAGGGATACACAGTCGAGCATGCCGGAGATGGCGCGGAAGCTAACTTTCGGCTGTCATCTTTCAAATATGACTTAATCATGCTTGATTGGAATTTGCCGAAGATGTCCGGCTTGGATGTGCTCAAGAACTATCGCTCAAGTGGCGGCAGAACACCTGTCTTAATGCTTACGGGTCGCGGCGGTTTGTCCGACAAAGAATCGGGACTCGATATGGGTGCCGATGATTATTTGAGCAAACCTTTTCACCTGACCGAGCTTTCAGCAAGATTGCGTGCGCTTCTGCGTCGCAGCTACGATTTTCCGGAAGGCGATGTCACCATCCAAGTGCGGAATTTAGAACTTTCATCAGCAAGCAGAAAGCTAACTGTTGACGGGATGAACGTGCATCTTTCACCAAAAGATTTTGCGCTGCTCGAATTTATGATGCAGCATCCGGATGACGTATTTAGTTACGAAGCTCTTGCGCAGCGCGCATGGGGCGGCGATGGTGAGTCGTCGGAAGAAGCTGTCCGCTCTGCGATTAAGCGTGTCAGAAAGAAAATCGGCGACGTAGAAGGAACCGTGATTGAAAACCTTTCGAAAGAAGGTTATCGCCTGAATTCAAAACGCTAGTAGTTTTCAAACGATCGTCATAAAAACCGGGCGACGCATGGCGTCGCCCCTACAATAATTTCTTTTCGTAGCGGAGCAAGCGTGTTGCGAACTCTTCTTTCGTCTTGCCGTCCAAACGGTATCCGTTCTTTTCGTAAAAACGTCGTGCACGCTCGTTGACTTCGAAGACCCAAAGCTTGGACATAACATAACCCTTCCTCGCAAGCTCTTCTTCGCACCAAGCAAGAAGCGCAGCGCCATGCCCCTTCTGCCAAACAGATGGGTGCAGATAAATACGTCCGACTTCGCCGAATGTACCATCGGAATCATCGTCACGTGGCGCAGATGCCGACACAAGACCAACAATCTGTTCGCCGCGCACAAGCGCACTCGTCACGCAAAGCGGATCATCGAACCTCCCGCTCCACAGATGTTCAAAATCATCCAGACATCTCGAGTTTGCATATGCAGGTACAAGCTCGTCAAATGTTCCCTTCAGCGAATCGTGATGAACAGCAGCTAGAGCATATGAGTCAGCTTGTTGAGCAAGACGCAATCGACAAGGTTTATCTTCCTTGTATAGCAAGTACGATGGATGATGCAATCCTGTTGGTTCGTAAAACTCCGCCGGAGCACCGATAAAACCTAGTTTGCGCAGAGCGCTTCGCGAGGATTTGTTATCCGGATGATGACCAGCGAACAAACTTTCTATCTTCAAGGTTGAAAACGCATGATCTATAACCGCTCTTGCAGCCTCAGTTGCATAACCCTTTCCCCAATGTTTCGGCAGGAGGTGAAAACCAATTTCCACGGCGCTCTCAGTTTTCGGTCTCAAACCGCAGCAGCCGACGAAATTGCCATCAGGAGTGAAGAGCGGCCAGTATTGAATTCCGTACTTGTTTCCCTGTTCTATCTCTTGCGCCAAGCGCATCTCCACCGACCCACGTGTTAGAGGTTCTCTGCTGAAGAGCTTTGTTACTTCTGGGTCTCCCCAAAGGCTCCAGGCGAGTTCCAGATCATCCGCGCGCCACCGCCGAAAATGGAGGCGCTCCGATTTCAGAAAATTATCACTCATTGATTCAGACTGTTTCATTGAATAGGCTGCGGCTTATTCGACGAAATCAACATCGAATCGAGTTCATCGAGAGTTTTCAATCGTCTAGCCAAAATCTGCTCAGGCAGCTCACCTTTCTTTCTCATTCTTGTTCGATGACGAATATCATCATATAACCAATAGGTAGTTAGTCCCAAAGAAAACCCAGTACCGGCGGTAGAACCGATTGCTCCGGCCAGTGCAAGATTGTTTTGCGCTCTATCGCGGTTGCGCAGCCGGCCGCTGAGGCTGACCATACCCAAAATATCCTGATTCAAATAAGTCCCTGAAATCAGTGGACCAGTCAGCTCGCCCTGCAATGCAACTTTATTGTTGTGGCGCAGATCTTCCAGGCTCTCGTCGATACTTCGGTCGTAACGCGCCGACCAAAGCGCATACGCAGAGGTGCGATTCTGGACGGAAGGTGTAGCCTCCAGCAGAGAGATATCCTTGGTCGAGAGTTCTCGATTCAGGTCAGCCATAGCCACTTTAGCGTCATCTTCCGCATCCATGAGAGACTCTTGAAACTTCTTTTTCAATCTATTGCGCCAAAACTTCGCAAGCGCGTAATATGAGCGTCCACTCGCAGGCGCGCTGGCGATACCGATGCCATCGCCAACAATGCCGGTGATCACAGAAGGCTTCGTAAATCGATCGCTTTTGTATGACTGCATGCCTAGCAAATATGACGCCAAATAGAGACCATCAGCGGCCAGGTCGAGAGCATAGTAAACGTTGTAACTGGACTGAAGTGCTTTGATATCGGAATACACATCCGCGAATTCAGAGAGGCACCAATCACGGAAGTGCTTTAACACCCGACCTTCTGCTCTATACACTCCACCGAGTTCAGAATCAGGAAACTTCGCCACAAGCGAGTCTCTCTCAGCGCGTAAAGCATCGATCTCCTGTACGCGCTTAATCACTTCTTTGACAGCAGCACCGGGGCTTTTCTTCAAAATGATGTTCTTCATGGCCGTCCAGCCGTTCGAGCCAAACTCCAGCCCGACGCTGGCGCCATCTAACAGAATGGCGATAATTCCCACTCGTATAGCGCGACGATTTTCACCATCGGTAATTTTTTCAGGGTGATGAATATTGGCGCCGGAAATTTTGACCAGCCAAATACTAGACGCCAAACCAGCGGCAGCAGAGGCGATTTGACCGGCAGCAAAGCGAATGCGTTGGGTCTTAGGAATTTTCGTGCCATAGACGCGGTATTGCAGATAGTATCGTTCTAAATCAATTTCTTTGTGCAATATCTGGTTCGTTATTGCATCGATTTGACGTTCTTCATCAAGAGGCTGCAGTGCAAAAGCACTGGAACAAGAAAGAATTTGCAGACTCAGTGCTACGGCAGCGACCTTACGCGCCATAACATTCCATCGGCTCGCACTTCGGTTTTTGTTTATAAAACTGATCCGCATGCCGTTTAGCATTTCAAGATCGCGCAACGTCTAAAACTACCCTTGTTCCGTTGACAAGTTTATCCCATCTTTCGCGTGCGAGCAGGTCAGCGACAAGTGCGGTCCATCCGGTTTGGTGGTCGGCTCCCAGCCCCCTGCCTGTCTCCGGGTTGAAGTATTCGTAAAAGAGAACCAAATTTCTCCAATTTGGGTCATCCGCATATTTTGTTTGCTGCCCATTGCAGGGGCGAACACCATTTTCATCGGGCAGAAATATTGATGAAAGGCGGCGAGCAATCTCCTGCGAAACTTGCTCGAGATTCATCATATTGCCTGAGCCTGTCGGACATTCGACGAGGAAAGAGTCACCATAAAAATGGTAGTAGCGCAGCAAAGCTTCGACAATCAGATAGTTAAGGGGAAACCAAATCGGTCCTCTCCAATTCGAATTGCCACCAAACATGCCGGTATCGCTTTCGTCCGGCATATACTCAACTCGATGCTCCTTGCCGCCTGCGAAGAACGAATACGGATGCTTCTCGTGATATTTCGACAGCGAGCGTATGCCGTATGGAGAAAGAAACTCCTCCTCATCCAAAAGATATGCAAGCAATCTTTCCAATCTCTCTTTAGATGGAATCGCTAAAATGCGTACATCGTGATCTTCTGCTGCATAGGAAATAGATTTCGACAAATCCGCTCTGTATGTGAGAAACCACGCCATGCGCTTGTAGAAATTCGGCATACAGGAAAGCTGACTTTCATCGAATGTATGCACCGCAATCAGTGGCAGAAGTCCGACCAGAGAGCGTATCTTCAGTGGCATGGAATGATCGTCTACGTGAATTTGATCGTAGTAGAAGCCATCTTCTTCATGCCAGAGTCCGTTGCCGCCAAGGCAATTCATCGCGTCTGTGATGGAAACAAAATGCTCAAAATATCTCGATGCCATGTCTTCATAGACAGGATTTTCCTGTGCCAATTCCATCGCCATGCGGAACATATTGAGACAGAAAAATGCCATCCAGGCAGTTCCGTCAGCCTGCTCGAGAACACCGCCCGTTGGCAGCTTTTGCGATCTGTCAAAGGCACCGATATTGTCCAATCCTAAGAATCCGCCAGAAAAGAGATTGTTTCCCTCCAAATCTTTGCGATTCACCCACCATGTGAAATTGAGCGTCAGCTTCTGAAAAATACTTTCAAGAAAGACGCGATCAGGCACACCGGTGTAGCGCTCGGATTTATAGATGTGCCACGCCGCCCACGCATGAACAGGCGGATTGACGTCACCAAAATTGAACTCATACGCAGGAATCTGACCGTTAGGGTGCATATACCATTCGCGCAAGAGAAGAATCATTTGGTCCTTGGCGAAGTATGAATCCATATCGGAAAACGGAATCATGTGGAATGCCAGATCCCAGGCGGCAAACCAAGGGTATTCCCACTTGTCGGGCATAGAAATAATGTCGCGGTTGTAGACGTGCTTCCAATCTTTATTCCGTCCACTTTTGCGCTGTCCGGGTGGAGCAGGCTGACTCATATCGCCATCAAGCCAGTCCGGAATGACGTAGTGATAAAACTGTTTCGTCCAAAGAAGTCCGGCATAAGCCTGGCGCGCCACAAGCTTTTCTTCCGAGGTTAAAGATGGGTGGATGACACCATCTTTGTAGTAGAGATCGTCGGCTTCGGCCAGTCGTACCAAAAATAGTTTGTCGAACTCTGCGCCAAAAAACTCGCTCGGTTGTTCGGACTCTGAAAACAGGCGCAGATTGACTGTGCACGAATCCTTGGCACCGATTTCCAAAACATAGTGCGGTGCAAATTTCGTGCCAACGCGGTCTGGATTTACAGCATCTTCCTTTTTACCGACTACATATTCGTGAAAGGCATCCTTCACATAAGGAACCGAATTTGGCAGTCCGAAAAGACGTTCGTGATTCGTTTCATTCTCAGTAAAAAGCGGCTTCGGCTCAGCCTTTGCATTGGGTGGTGTTTGATACGCGAAATAAAACTTACCGAGTGTTTCATGCTCGGTGGAAATCAATCCAGGCTTCTCAAATTTCATGCCAGGTCTTGTCGTGACACGATCGTAAGCGGATCCAAAACTCCAAGTGTTGCGAAACCACAGCATCGGCAAGAAGTGAATCTGACGCGCTTCTGACGAACGATTGTTAATCACAACCTTTATGAGTATGTCGTTTGGCGTATTCTTGGCATACTCGACGAAAACATCGAAGTATTCGTCATTGTCGAAGACGCCTGTGTCATACAGCTCAAATTCTGGCATTGAGCGACTGCGATTTCGATTCTCTTTGACGAGCCGTTCATAAGGAAACTCGTTGGCTGGGTACTTATACAGCGCCTTCATGTACGAGTGCGTAATCGTCGAATCTATGTAGTAAAAGTTTTCCTTGACGTCTTCGCCGTGATTACCCTCGGGACCAGTCAGTCCAAAAAGCCGTTCTTTCAATATCGGATCTTTGCCATTCCACAATGAGAGTGAAAAGCACAAGCGGCACTCTCGATCAGTGATGCCTAGCAGCCCGTCTTCACCCCAGCGGTATGCGCGGCTGCGCGAATGATCGTGAGTGAAGTAGTCCCAGCACGACCCGCCCGCTGAATAGTCTTCGCGGACAGTGCCCCACTGCCGGTTCGACAGATACGGACCCCAACGCTTCCAGTTGCGCTGCCTTAGCCGATCTTCTTCAAGCCGGCGAGTCTCCTGACTGTCGTATACCTGTAACATGCTGCTGCCAGTTTCCTTGTTTCCTAGTTTTAAACCCACTCTAAATCAAAGTCTGCTACTCGCACATCGCATTGACGACGAGCTTTTGAAAGTGAATGCATAGATGTTCGCTGTTCGTGAGGAAGCGCCCCACGCTGGGCGTGCCACCGATCAACCCGAGCTGCACAGAATTCGTCAGCACGTCATCTTCTAAACCGACTTCAGTATTGAAGTGAATGAGTTCTTCTGCCCAGGCCTTATCGACACTTGGGGCGAAATACTGCTCTGAAAAACCTTTGGCAGTGTTTGGTCCATTGGGCAACCAAACATCAATTGAGAGGTTGGGAAACCCGGGATTGATGTTAATCGTGAAATTCGGCCAGAGCAAATGATACTGCGCTTGTTTAACAGAACCTTTTGCATCATAGGTTTTGACCTTCGCGCTGCCCTCCAACGCTGACTGGCGAACATAACCGACTTGACTGGAAAACCATTCGTAAGGCGTAAGCTTGTAACTATCTTGGTCTACATCAATCGCAGCGCTAAATCCAGGGTGCGCGACCGGACAGTGATAGCACTCGAGATAATTTTCTAACATCGTCTTCCAGTTGGCGCGCGCATCCCACTCGTCGCGACTCCAAAGTTCGAGCGAATCCAAATCAATACCGGATTCAGCAATAATGTCCAGCAATGGCCCGAAATAAGTTACCAGCGGTTTGCTGTTTTCATCAGCATTTGCGAACACCCATGGACCCAATGTTTCTACCTTGATTGGCAAAAGCGGATAGTCCGACACTGAAAAATTCGGCTCGCGATCAGAGCGAGGTGCGGCTTTCAATTCTCCGCACAGATCATAAGTCCAGGCGTGGTAGCGGCACTGCATTATCTTCGCGTTGCCGCAGTCTTTCATGACCTCATGGCGACGATGGCGGCAAACATTGACGAATCCTTGAAGTCCCTGGTCGTTGCGAACCACTACCACCGGAATTCCACCGACATAACCAGTGATAAAGTCGCCGACGTTTTTGAGCTTTTGAGTCGGTCCCACATATTGCCAAGTCTTGCGGAAGATCTTGTGAATTTCCTGCTCCGTCATTTCCGGGTCGGTGTACCAGCTCGACGGCAATGATTCGCCGCGCTCCAACCCTGCCAGTAGCTCGCTGGCTTTATTGACGACTTGCTGCATAGAACTCTCCCGACGCCGGGCGACGCATGAAGTCGCCCTTACAACGCAATCCTAGTATTTAATCCAGCCGCGCTCTTTGTTAGAAAGAACCGAAAGATCTGAAAGAAAGGATGATAACCGATGGGCTCTCTCTTTTGCGTTAAAACGGTCGCCCTGCGTGTCTCGGTGGTTGCCAATTGGGTACGACGAAAAACCCGTCTTTCGTACTCTTGATTAACACGCCTGATTTACATAGGGATTAACTTCTGGCGAAAACTGGAAAGTATTGTGCAGGAGCCGAATCGCGCATTGTGCGTGTTAAGATCTGCCAACGCAAGTGGCGCCCCGTCTGAACTGTTGAAAACTTCAGAGGTTATTTTGATGCATTATCGTTTAAACCGCCTTTTCCACCCCGAATCCAAGCGCACAATGATTGTGGCTATTGACCACGCTTTGTTTAACAATGCAGCCTTCTTGGACGGCATTGAAAACATGGACAAGGTGGTGAAAACTTTGGCTGAAGCCAACCCTGACGCCATGCTGTTATCACCGGGCGAAGCACCACACCTGCAAAAGTTACCGGGACGAACCAAGCCGGCACTTATGCTGCGCGCAGACACGGCGAATTTCTACAACGATGTGCTGCCCTCATCACGATTGTTTTGCGAAGCATATGAAGATGCCGTCGAACTGGCAGTTCGCCTCGATGCTGCTTGCATCTTGCTCAACCTGCTGCAAGTGGACGAATTCCCTGAGATGCTTGAGCAATGCGTGCGCAACATCCTTCGCTTGAAAAACATCTGTGACCGTTACGGTATGCCGATGGGTATCGAACCATTGTCATTCCGCCGCAACAATAAAGGCGATATGGAAGGCGATCTGACTCCGGCTCGCGTTGTGACTCTGGCGCGTATGGCTGCAGAACTCGGCGCGGACTTGATCAAGACTGACCCGACGGATCCAGAAGAAGTATTCGACAAAGTAATCGAAGCAGCATCGGGAGTTCCGGTCTGCGTGCGCGGCGGCGGGCGCGCTTCCAATCAAGCTATTTTGGAGCACACCGAAAAGCTCGTTGCAGAGGGCGTCGCTGGTCTTATCTATGGACGCAACATCATTCAGCATGAAGATCCGATTGGCATGACAAAAGCATTGCAAGCCGTTCTTCACCACGGTGAAAGCGCCAAGAGTGCGGTCAAGCACATTCGCGAAGGTGTGGCAGCAAAGTAAACGCACCTGTAGGGGAGCCGCATGCGGCTCCCCTACAGGGCTGCGCATGCGCAGCCCTTACGAACTTTAGATGCAGGAGAAAGACAATGAAGCAAAGCGAAATCAACATGCTTCTAAAAGAAGCCGCTGAGTGTTTGAAAAAACACAACTGGAAACTTCCGCCAGAACCAGAATGGTGCGCAACTGATTTTGGACTGGGCGAATACGAAAAAGCCGGTCTGGTTGAAGTCCTTTTGTGCAACGAGCCTGAATACTGCGAAAAGATCATGTACGCGCGTGAAAACATGGTCACGCCATGCCACACGCACTATGAAAAGAAAGAAGACATCATAGTTCGCCACGGCAGAGTGAAGTTTACGCTTTGGAATAAAAACCCGGAAGAACACAAAGCGGAAGGCACGGTTGAAATAAAAATCAATCGCAAGATGGAAACCAAGAAATCAGGCGAACCTTTTGAATTGAGCGAAGGCGAACGAGTCACACTGACTTCAGGCGTCTGGCACGAATTCGCACCAGTCGGTGGGCCCGCCTTGATCGGAGAGGTGAGCACCTACTGCAATGAGGAAACCGACAACGTTTTTGCAAACAAGAAAATCGACATTTTCCAAGCTCCAGAAGCTGACGAAAAAGTCCTGACTCCTTGCTGCTAGGTTTCTGTCTCAGCTTGATTGTTTGAAATAAGGTGTAACTCTTAACCCGGGCGATGCATGGCATCACCCCTACAAGACAAAAAATTAAGACCGGGTCGACGCATGGCGTCGCCTCTACAATAGGAAAGAAAATGCGCACTCCTCACGCTTTGATTTTTGATATGGACGGTTTGCTGCTAGACACCGAGCTGCACTACAAGCGGTCTTGGACACAGGCAGCTAAAGAAATGGGGTTTGACCTGACGGACGAACTCTACCTGCAGCTGATCGGAATTACTGTGGCTGATGCCGAAATCGTCCTTGCGCAAGAATTTGGTATCGGCTTCGACAAGGCGAAGTTTCACGACCGCGCCGCATTTCTTTATGAAGAGCTGCACAAGAAAGAAGGCCTTCCTCTGAAACCCGGTGTGCGAGAGCTTTTAGTTTGGGCGAAGGAAAACAATGTTCCTTGTGCGGTTGGAACCTCCACCGTTCAAAAGGAAGCAATCGAACGTCTAAAGCACCACGAAATTTTCGATTACTTTGTCGTTGTTATCGGCGGCGATATGGTCGAGCGCGGAAAACCAAATCCGGATATTTTCCTGAAAGCACAAAGCGAACTGAAGCTCACCGCCGACAATTGTTTGATTCTGGAAGACGCTCACAGCGGACTGCTGGCGGCGCGCGCAGGCGGAATGCGCTCGTGCCTCGTGCCGGACTTACTCCCAGCATCCGATGAATCGCGCAGTATCGCAGAAGGTGTTTTCGAATCACTGCATCATGTTCGCGAGTGGCTAGCTCAAGGTTGCCCGGTGGCAGAAAAGACATGTTCTTAAAACCGCACAACGTCTGGCATTCGCCATCGTCAGCAAAATGACTCAGGCACGGTTACTGACGTATCTCTGCTATGGCGCAATGATGAGCCTGGCAATCGGCATCAACTTATTGCCGATCTTTCTTGTGTCAATACAACATTCATTTCCTGGTGCAAGTGGCACTGGATTAACTCAAGAAGAGCTTGGTCGCATTGGCTCGCTCGCATTCATCGGACTGACGTTAGCGATTTTGGTAACGGGTCCACTAGCAGACAGAATCGGTGCAAAATCATTTGCCATCGCAGGCAATTTACTTTTGGCTACAGGTCTGGCGATAACATCTTGGTCGCCCAATTACACAGTGCTTCTAGCTGCAAACTTCATCATGGGTGTGGGCGCCGGCGTACTCGACATGGTATTGAGTCCGGTTGTTTCTGCCATTAATCCAGAGAATCGTTCTGCTTCAATGAATTGGCTGCATTCTTTCTACTGTGTCGGTGCAACCGTAACCGTGCTTGCCGGAACCGCCGCCTTACAGTGCAATATCTCTTGGCGCGCGGCATGTCTCATTCTCATTCCGCTGCCGATTTTGCTCATATTTGCGCTGGGTTCGCAAAAGTTTCCGTCATTGACAGAGGAGGGGGCGGCGCGCACTCCATTTCTAAAACTTGCAACAGACCTCTGGTTCTTCGGCGCACTCATCGCTATTTTCTTAGGCGGCGCCACGGAGCTTGGCATGGCACAATGGCTCCCAGCCTATGCCGAACTAGCGCTGAAATATCCGCAATGGGTTGGTGGCACTGCTCTATTTCTCTTCTCTATCTGCATGGCGATAGGTCGAATGGGCATCGGTGCACTTAGTGAAAGACTCGATCCAGTGACTATCATGGCATGGGGATGCGGGATATCTGTAGTCCTCTTCCTACTCGGTTCTTTCTTCCCAATCAAGGTGGTTGCCCTGGGAGCTTGCGTACTTGCTGGACTTACCGGCAGTTGTTTATGGCCGACCATGCTGGCGATAACAGCAGACAAGTACCCGAATGGCGGCGCCACCATGTTTGGTGCACTGGCCGCATTTGGCAATGCCGGTGGAATTTTTATGCCATGGGCAGTCGGCATGATTGCCGACCACTCATCGCTTAGTTGGGGTCTAGCAATTAGCGCATTGGCGCCATTTTTCATGCTGCCCATTGTGTTAGCACTGGGCGCAAAGCGTTCGGCAACAATAACGGCTGCCTGAATTCCCCCGAAGTTGCCGCTTGCTGCAGAAAGCTAAGCTTTCTGCAGTAAACATCTACCTGCCGAGGTGGCGCGGATCTTGAACGCTGCCTGCAAATAGAATTGCATCAGAGTTTTTCTCAGCGATGACGAACATAAAAGGCCGGTCGACGATCATCTGAAACGGCGGTGGTGTTGCTCTAGCTGCCGATCCGTACATCATTACTGCTGTGGCTGCAGCGGCTTCTGTCCCTTCTTCATTTACATCGATGAAAGTCCTGTGAATCACCTCGTCAATTTTGAGAAAGGGCATTTGCGCCTGGTTGGGCGACAACATATTCCAGAAATTTGCCTGCTCCGTGAATGCCTCTCGTATGCCGAGCTGCGAGAGATGCGACCGCAGACCTTGCCCATATTGATACTTGAAGCGTGGCATCGAAAACTCGCCATGATGGTCTGCCAGCGCTGCAATCGTTCTCCAGTATTGCTCCAAGCTAAAGCTCGCCACAAAATGCTTTAGCGATGTGTTTCTTGCAGGCAAAATCACATACATGCAAAAACGTTTGTCCGTGTAGGGCAGTGCAGCAATTTCGCAATTCTGGTCTTTGTAGTATGCGAGGGTCGAAGTCATACGCATCATTGGAACTTCTACTGGGCTCTCGCCGTAAAGGAAAAAGTTGTCTTGAATGGTATCAGACTTATTAAACTGAGCGGCCCAGCGAGCTTTGAAGTATGCACAGTTGATCAAAACAAGAACATGTCCGGGCAGGAGGTCAGCCAAGATAGACGGAATCTTTCCCTTTGTTTTTGCTGAAACCCATGCATTGATCGCATTTACTGTTTGCGGGTTCGCAAAATTCATAGTGTACGCTTCTGCAGCGTAATACCGCTGCAAAAAGTCAACGAAGCCAGGGTGCAACACCAGAGATTCGTGCGACCACAAAGAATTAGCAACAGTAAACTCCATCCTCGCTCCAGGCCCCTCAAATCCACGGACCGGCTGACCAAGAAGCTGAGTCATTGAATTGTAGTAATCGTTAGCGAGTGCATCACGCCCTGCACAATGGATATCCAGCGCTTTCAGCATTTCATCAAGCGTATTGCCGGCGGCACCAGATAGTGCCAATTGCATTGCAATGCTAATACTCAAGGGCGATATGCAAACATTCTCGTTGCTGCCCGACAACGCATTCAACAGTCGAAAGCAAATCTTGCCAGTCGACTTCATTGTCTCGCTAGGTTCAGTTACATAACTGCTCATGACACCACCTTATCGCGCTGTGCTAGGCGCTTCGCGACAGAAGCGCCTGAGTGCAATCCACCTTCCATGTAGCCCTGGAAAGCAAAACTGGTATGCTCACCAGCGAAATGCAAACGTCCAAGACCACCATAGAGAATCGGTCCCAACGTAATAATTTGACCTGGCGCAGGCGCAGAATAACCAGCTTGAGACCAGGGATCAGAGGGCCAATCAACAAATATTCCCTTGATAAAATTCTGCCCGTAGCGTGGGTAAATCCGCTCCAGCTCGAGAGCGTAATGAGCCATGCGCTGATCGTGCGTCCAACCTCTTCCTTTGTCGGCCGCATTTCCACCAGCAAAAACTGTCAAACAAGCGTGTCCTTCATCTGCTTGTTTGTCTGTTGCATCCCAGGTTTCCGCAACAGGTCCATCGCTCAAAGAGTCTGGTGAGAGGTTGTCTTGCTCCCAAAATCTGCTCCGGACCTCAGAGAGAAACTTCACCTGGTTCGACATCTGTGGCGACAACTGTGGCGGGAATGGAGGAGTAAATGTAATTCTCTTCCAAGTGCCTGGTGGCACACTTAGTATCACATCATCAGCTTCGAGAACTTCGCCATTCTCTAATTCGACTTTTACTTTGTCGTCCAAAATATCAACAGCTACGACTGGTGTTTCCAACCGAATCCTATTGCGACCTACCGCATCCGCAAGCTTCTCTGCTAATTGCTGATTGCCGCCTTTGCAGCGATAGACTTCGGTATCTGTCCAGTACTTCTCCAGTCCGCCGCCCTTGATTATGCAAAGACGCCCGAGCAAACTCTCCCATCCCGGATCATTTGCATCAGAGCGTTCTGCCAGGCGGATCGCTCGCTTGCAAACTTCAGAACACTTCAAATCATCAATCCAACTATCGACGGTTTTGTTATCGAGCGCAAGCGCGTTTGGACTTCTCCAGGGTTGAATCGGATCGATCTTCTGAGCAAGCGCGTTGTAAAGGTTGAGTTGTTCGTCAACCTCATGCCACAACGCCTCTGCTTCTTTTGGACTGAGCAATTTACCGTTCAAGAAGCAAGGTCTGGCACTGTCAGGATAATCTGTGCGCTCCAACATCTCCAGTTTGAAACGCTTGGCATACGCTTGCCAGGTCGGATGATTGGCGCCAATCAATTCCGCACCGGCCTCTACAGTTTTCCCCTGAACGAAATCGTAGAGAGTGTGCACACGACCACCAACGCGGTCTCTCGCCTCCAGCACCACAATGTCATAACCGACGCACGACAACTCGAATGCTGCAGCTAGACCGGAAAAGCCAGCACCGATGACAATTACACGCCGTCCGTCTTTGGCAAACGTAGTGCCCGGCAGTGCACTACTAAGCATCAATCCTGCTGCCGCAGCCATCATGCCCTTCAACACCTCACGGCGCGAAAAACGCTCCTCTTTGGAAACGAATCTCTGGCTTAGGTCTGAAAGAAAAGAGCGCGACATATCGGTATCCCCACGGCTTGGTCTGCCAGCGGCAAAAAGCATACTAAAAACTGACGAAGTTTCCTCGATTTCGCACTGCTTGACTAGATCGGATTATGGGGAGGGTCATAGCTAACCCGTTGAAGCGGGTGTCTCTGCTTCCGCAGGCGGCGCTGTTTCGGACACTTGCGGTTTCACGAGAAACAGCGGAATGCAAATGACAAATAACCCGCTCACGATAAGCAGAATATGCAACAACTGAAGGTGATGCGCTGAGTCAGTGACAAACTCTACGTAAGAATCGACGCTAATCATGCCTATGGCGTAGGCAAGATTGTATACAGCATAGGCGACGGAATATGACGTAGAGCCCCGCTGGTCAACAGCATCTCCGAGTTCTGCAGAAGTAGGATTTATGGTAAACGCGTAAGAAATGGTTATTAGCCACAAAACAGATCCGGCAAAGAACAAATTTGGAGTAAGCGCCAACAAAGGCAAGAACACTGCGGTCATCGCCAGACCTAGAGCCGTTGTCGTCCTCACGCCTATGCGATCACACACAATACTTACGGCAGGAGCAAGAAATGCATAGAGTAAATTCGATCCGGTGATGATACCACCTACGGTTGCAGGTGAAGCATTGGCAATTCGTATAGCATGCATCGGGAAAAGTGGTTCCATCAACGCCCAACTAGCCGCAGCCAGCGCCACAGCAAAGGCTGCGGACAATACTCGTTTGTCCGTGACAATGCCGCCCAATTCTTTGAACGTTTCGCTCCAAGGTGGCTGCTTATCTGGATTCGTAGTTGAAGGAGTAAAAACTACTCGCAGAATCAAATCAACTACAACCAGACCAATGGCGAAGTAAAACGGCGCCAGATAGCCGAACTTATCGAATAACTCACCGCCAACCCAAGGTCCCACGACCGAACCTGTGGTCGCTCCCAACATGCAATAGCCCATGTCGCGCACGCGGTGCTTCGAACAATATTTCGCCACCAGAGCCAAACCAGCAGTCCAACTGCAAGCGGCGCCGGCACCTTGAAAGACTCGTCCGACGAACAGCATTTCTCGACTGGTTCCGATTGCAAATAGAATCGCAGCGATGCCCAAAAGCACACCGCCAATAATCATGGGTTTGCGACGACCGAGCCGGTCAGTAACGAGCCCTAAAATCGGCGTCGCGATGAACATTCCAAGCGCGTAGGCGCCATACAAAGTACTGATGACGTGCTCATCAGAAATATGCGCAGGCGCTTCAGGCGTCAGCGGGCAAACCATCCCGTAGAGGAACTCTTCCTGAAAAAGTCCGAACGAACAGACGAAAAGCACCATCCACGGATTCGATCGTAACTTGTCGACCCAGGTCATCGCTCAGAACCAATTCCCAAAACGCCCGTCCAAACGGACACAAACAGGTTGGAAATTGTATCCTGTTGGCATGCAATGGCGAAAGAGCGGGAAAGCTTGCATCGCAAGGGTGCTTCTCAACTTCTACCAGAAGCGCTTACTTCTTGACCCAGCCTGTGCCCAAACAAGTCATGCAAGGACCAGTATCGCGTGCGTCTCCGCCTGCCGTATCAATAATGTCGCCGATATGATTTTGACTAAAAGCCATTCGTCCGAAACTCATCCAAATATCCGTATCGGGATGCCCTGCCACACTCATTTTCTGCCATCCTGGTTTTGAATAATTGAGGCAACGAGAATTTGTGCAAGGCTTCCAACCCTTTTTGTAAGCTTCTTGAACCGTTGCACCGACAGAGTCGTGGACCAAAGCCTTGGAAGGCGGCAATCCACCAGCAAAAATTTCCAACGGATTTGATGATTTCTTGCCCGCTGCGGCTGTCGTCGCAGCTGCAGCCTTCTCTTCTTCGCTCTTTTTCGCACGAGCCAAGTCCGCATTCGACTTCAACTCCGAAAGCGCCGTGAGAGCGGATTGTTTAAGCGCTGCATCTTGCGCATAGGAGGAAACCCAACCCAATTCACGCTCAGCTTGAGCAGGTTTACCGATATTTTTGTAGCTCATGCCAATCATGTAGTGCAGTTTGACATTGCTGGGAAACGTCTTATCGAGAGAAAGTAGAGCTGGCAAAGCCCGATTGAAGTCCCCACTTTGGAAAAGCTGCTGTGCCTGCGCCCATTCGGCATTGGCGTCAGCAGCCAAGGCCGCGGTAGCTGAAAACGACAAGACAAATGAGGCTGCAGTCTGACGATTCCACTTCAAGGTTACACTCCTTCTCACGGTCGGCGCATAGTTTCGAGAAAGAAACTTTAGCGAATTTCTCAACCGTTTTCAACGAGTGGTAGTGTTGCTGACCGATATCCGATAAACACAGAGTGCGCTACTTTTACTCGCGAGCCTTCTCTCTGTCACGCTGAGCCATTTTTGCGTTGCCCAGCTTTTCGTAAATGCCTGCGCGCTCCAAATACATCTTCGACGTAGGCATCTCCTTAATCGCCGCGTCCATATCCACCAGCGCTTCTTTGTGTTTCCCGAGCTTCGATTTCAATTTTGCTCGCTCCATAAGCGCAAGTTCGTCACTCGGATGGAGGCGTATCAACTCTGTATAAACAGCTATCGCCTCCTTCGTCTTTCCGCCCATATCGTAGGCTTCCGCCTTTTTCAAAATCCACTTTTCGCTCGGTTGTACCGCGTTCAATTTGTCGTACAACGCGCAAGCTTTGTCGGTCAGTCCACCGCGAGCGTAAATCAAAGCACCGTCGTCCATCTGATTAGGACTGGTGTTGGCGGCAGGATGAATGCTCGCAAACTTATCCCAAGCTACTACTGCTTCTTTGTCTCGTTTGATCTCACTGAGCATCAACGCCTTCGATTTGTACACGAAAGGATCTTGATTGGGTGAGGCTATAGCTCTGTCAATCAACGTCAACGCTTCCTTGAAGTTGCCGCGTTGGGCATGAAGTTCCGCTAGTGTTTTCAACGCCGTGCTATTCGTGGGCGCCGCAGCTACAGCACTTTTCGCAGCATCCATTGCTTTGCCGATCATCTTGCCGCCACTGCTGCTCATATCAAGGTCTGTATAAACCTTGCTCAGCAAAATCCAGGCCTCGACATCCTTTGGATTATTCCTTGTCATCGATTCCAATTCATACAGAACAGCTTGTGCTCTTCCTTCCTTCACCTCACGGTGAATTTCCTTCATTCGCGCCAAATGAGGATCATCGCGTCGGTGCTTACTCTCAGCGAGTGGCATCGAAAGGCAAAGGAGAATGGCTAAAGAAACGGATCGAGTACGAAGACTTGCCATTAAAAATCTTCTTTCACTTCATCGCGTGAAATCAGACGCTCTGCCTGCATGCACATCATCATAAATTTCTCCGGCACGTTTGGTGCACGATTGAATTGACGACAAAGATCTACAGTTCGCCTCAAAGCTCTCACCACATCGCCTTCATCGTACGACGTGGCCAATCGCATCTGCTCCCAGGTTGCGCCTTGCGCCCACATTTCCGTGAGACCGGAAAAAGTAGGAGCAATTGAAATCGGAATATCTACATCGAAGTCTCTTTGTGTTCTGAATAATTCTCTGCCTAGCTTGCCGATCTTTTCAAAGGCAAGCTCTGCTTCAGGACTGACGCGCGTTCGAATAGGTTCGTGCAAGCGCCCTTCTTCAGTCACAAGGGCTGTCATCATCGCGGCGAATTGCGCCGGATTGAGATGATCGAGCAATCCATTTATCGCAACTTCGCAAAGGAAGAGTTCGTTCGTTCCCCTGATGGAAGACGCCATTTGCCCATATTTCGTTGGCTTGTCTCCATCGAGATAACCTTTCAAACGCAAGATATCCGTGAGCGCCACAAACGTGCGCCAATACTTTGTAGTTTCTCTCTGAATTCTTCTGTCAAATTCTTTGATGCGGCGGTCGAGTTGACGCTCGCGCTCAGTCTGCTTGCTGCAAGGTTTTTGCACAGGACAACCGTGACAAGGCATGGCATAAGCTTCTGCGAGCAATGCAGAAATATCGTTGCGCACTTGATTGAGAGCATCTTGTGCGGAGGGATCAACCTGACCTTTGCCCTGCTTAAGACCGCGTTCCATACTTTTAAGTTGTTTGTGCTTCGCACGGATTGCTTCCAAGCGCTTTGCGTAAAGAGGCAAATCGCCGATTACATCCGGGCAGAGCGGATCTTTCATGCGCTCGAGTTCTTTCTCCCAGCCCATCTTTTGTTCGTACAAGGGTTCTAACTGATGGTTGATGAGAAACTGTCCAAAACTGCGTTCGATTAAATCACGCGCCTCATCAAGCGTATGACGCTCGAGCAGGTTCAAGACCATTCCATAAGATGGAGTAAAACGACTGGAAAGCGGATCAGCTTCTGCCGTCGCCAACTTAGCGCCATCTTCGACACTCTCGAATGGATGGTGCAGAACGACAACATTGCCGACTTCGTCCATTCCCCGTCGCCCAGCGCGACCGGACATCTGGAGAAACTCGGAAGCGCGCAACTGACGATGCCCCTCGTCTGCACGTTTAGAAATCGAGCTGATAACAGTCGTACGTGCCGGCATATTTATTCCAGCAGCGAGTGTTTCGGTGGCGAAGACAACCTTCAGCAATCCACGAATGAAGAGCTTTTCTACCATCGCCTTCCAACTGGGCAACATCCCGGCGTGGTGAACCGACATACCTTCGAACAGATATGGAAGGTGCGGGTGATTTCTTAGGTTGGGGTATTCAATGACAAATTTGTCGACGGCAATCTTGAGCTCTGCTTGTTCTTCTTTAGAAAGCAGAGGAATGCCGCGCGCCTTTTTCATTGCATCTTCGCAGCCGCGCCTGGAAAATAAAAAGTAAATTGCAGGCAACATGTTACGGGCAGAGAGTTGCCCAAGAACATCACCGGGGTGCGCTCCCAATGCAGGAATCGAGCGATGCTTGCGATCACGATGCATCTGCTTCTTTGCACCAAATCTGTTTTTCAGCAACGTGTTAACCACTTTGCCGGGGCTCAGAAGAGGATAGATGCGCCGATCGCCAAAATAATAAAAACGCAGTGGCACGGGGCGAAAACTCGATAGAACCAGCGCAGTAGGTCCATGAGTTTCGTCTATCCATGTGGTCAATTCGTCAGCATTCGCAACAGTTGCGGAAAGAGCCACGAGCTGAATATCTTTGGGAGCGTAGATGATAGATTCTTCCCAAACCGTGCCACGTTCTGGGTCATTCATATAGTGGCATTCGTCCAAAACGACGGACGAAACATCTTGCAAGTTTTTTCTCTTGTCACCAAGAATGGTGCCGTACAACATGTTGCGAAAAACTTCAGTCGTCATAACAACGACTCGTCCATCACGATTTATGGAGATGTCGCCCGTTAACAAGCCGACCTTGTCATCGCCATACTTGGCTCGGAAGTCATGGAACTTCTGGTTGGAAAGTGCTTTTAGAGGTGTCGTGTAGTAGCAGCGCTTGTTCATGCTCAGCGCTTGCTCAATTGCGTACTCGGCAATGACGGTCTTTCCGGCGCCTGTTGGAGCACAGACAACTACACTCTTGCCTTCCTCAAGGTGCTTGATTGCCTCGAGCTGGAAATCGTCGAGCTGAAAAGCGAAGAGATCGGTTGGGCTAAATTGCACCTTGTTTAGTTATGACTCCGGAAACAAGTAATCATCATAGTATAATTGCGTTCAGATGCGTTGCGGGACGTGGCGCAGGGGTAGCGCGCACCTTTGGGGTGGGTGAGGCCGGAGGTTCAATTCCTCTCGTCCCGACCATTATGTAGGGGCGGCGCCAGGCGTCGCCCTTCAACTTAAGTAGGGGAGGCGCATGCGCCTCCCTGACCCGGGAGCCGCATGCGGCTCCCTTACGGAAAGTTTTCAAACCCGGAAGTTGCATGCGGCTCCCTTACGGAATGTTTTCAAACCCGGAAGCCGCATGCGGCTCCCCTCCGGAAAGTTTTCAAACTCTGGCGCGGCGGCGCAACCGCTGAACAGCAAGGCGATTACGGCAATCTGCCGGTTGCGCAATAGCTTCTATCGAATAAGGCAGCTCTGGGGAAAACTGTTCAACCTGGGGTATTTCCGGCGCCGCTGAATACAAGTCTTTTTCTGGAATCGGCGGAAAGTCCAACACGGGTGGCTTTTCCGGCGAGGTCCGAGATAAAAGAACGGGTGTTTCGATAGTACTGCGCATTGTATGTGTCAGTCCCCTGCTTGCATCTATAGAATGCATACTGTCGAAGCAGGGATTTAGGTGCACGAAAGCGCGCAGCTTAAGCTTCAATATGGCCTTAATATGGCTATCCAAATGCTCGAGTGCCACTATAGACTCGCCGCCGGTCGGCATTATCTGTTCCTCACCCAAAATGTAGTAAAAGTGGTTCCGCTGGATATACGGCTTGGGGACTGGGTTTTAATGTAAGCCCGCCGTTCTAAAAGCCAAATGTTAGCAGGGTTTAAATGGTTGTCAATCTTGACATCCAGCCGAATTCAAGAATTACGACAATGTATTTCTGGACTTCAATAATTCCAGGTTGAGGGATTTTCTTGAGAAAATCCCTCAACCTGAGTCAAGGTTTTTTGAGCGTAGAAGAGACTTCTGGGAAATCAAAGACTTCCAGAAGTTGCAACGTTAATGCCGAGCCCCACCTGTGGCTTTCTTGCTCGAAGCATGTTGAGGGAAAAACCTGAGAAAATCCCTCAACGTGAATACATTGAAGTCGCGGCTACTGTTCAGGCGGAGCGCATTTGCGCTGAGACATCACGCCCTCGTTCTGCATGATTTCCTTCAGTCGTTTCAGTCCTGTGTGCACGGCGCGCGACACACCCATCTCTGAAAGACCAAGCACAGTAGCCGTTTCCTTTTGCGAAAGGTCATAGAAGTAGACGAACTCGACAATCTGGCGAGTCCTGTCACCCAGCTTCTTAAGCGCCTGCGCAACGAGTTCGCGCTCTTCGTTCGACGACAATTGTTCTTGATAACGCTTGTCGGGCACCGTTTCACTCAAACTGCGCCGGTCTTCTCGGTCGTCATCTTCATTCTGCGAATCGAAAGACTCGTAATGTATGCGCGCTTCCCACGACTGTTGCGCTTCCAGCACTTCCTGAACAGTAAAGCCGGAGTAGATTGCCAGCTCGTTTACAGACGGGACGTGGTCCAAGACTTTCGTCAACTTCTCTTCAAGCTGAGACAGCTGAGAATTCATCTCGGTCAAGCGGCGCGGAACCTGCACCAGCGAGCAATGATCACGCAGATAATGACGAATCTCGCCTCTTATGTAGCAAGTGGCGAGTGTCTTGAAGCTGGCAGAGCGCGCTCTGCGCGGATCATAATATTTAATAGCTTTGAGGAGCCCGATCGAGCCAACCTGGGTGAGGTCTTCGGTGTAGTCGGGATTAAACTGCGCATACCGCCGGGCGAATTGCCGCACCAGAGGCATGTATTGGCGAACCAAATCGTCAGTCTCTTCCTCCTTTAGGTAGGCAGGAGCCTGCTTTGGCGAGCGTTTGCTGGCAGTTTTAGTCTCGGGAAAAGAGGTTTCCATATCTATACATGGGTTCCTATGGCTATGGATTCGCTTCTTGCCCCCCCTCTCCGGTTTTTCCCCTGACAACAAGGATTTAAACCATCCGGTGCTTTGGAATTCGCCACAGTTGTGGAGTGCAGAAGGTTAATTCCGATAGAATTGGTCTAGGCCAAGGTTTTCACATTGTCACTGCCGAACTGCAAAACGGGTAGGCATATACCAGGAAATAGCGCATTCCAAGGCACTCGCGCATCACCCATAAAGAGGATTCGGTCATCAGTACCAAAGAACCGCCTCAGCATTTGAAAGCTCCACGCACGCTCGATAAGCTCATAGTCATGTGGGCGCGTGTTTCGGCGCAAAAGCAATTGCTCGTGCTCGGCATTTTGAGCATCTCTGCACTCGTCACATTTACAGCCTGGGTCTGGGTCGACCGCGCTCAGCGCGTCCTCAACCAGTCCGTAGAGCAGTTCGGAGTCGCTCTGGCTCACGCTCTTGCCCGAGGTGGCGCTGAATCACTCACTCATGACGGCAACCTGGAAGGTCTCAAATACTACATTTTGACCGAGTGCCAGAAGACCCCTTCGATTGTTTATATCGTCTTCTGCGACGCATCCGGCAAAGTGATGCTGGATAGCGAGTCCCTGCGGTCCAGAAACAAAGACACTCGTCCGCTCTTTCCCATCTTCAAAGAACCGCCCGGCAAATACGCCACACCCAACGTGTACGCGAGCCCATACGGATACAGACCTGTTACCAATATTGCTGTGCCGATGGAGAAAAACAACGAAAAGCTCGGCATGTGCTGGGTTGGATTGGACAGCAATGCATTCACGATTCTTGGAACGCAAAAAGAAACTCGCAACTTCCTCGTTTCAATATTTGGTCTGGTCGGACTTTTAGGTGCCCTTGGATTGTGGGCTAACTATGCACTGATCAATCGCCCTTTGAGAATTCTTTCGCAAGGTGCCAGTGAAATTGCTGCCGGGCGTTTTGGACACCAGATCAAATCACAACGCGCAGGTCGCGAAATCGACCACGTAGTCAATGCTTTCAACTACATGTCGAGCCGTCTGCAGCAGTACGACAAGCAAAACGTCGACACGCTAATGGCAGAGAGAAACAAATACATCTCCGAGCGCAACAAGCTAGAACTAGTGCTTATGTCAATCGCCGACGGCGTCGTCGTCTGCGACCGCGACAACAAGGTGCAAATAGTCAACGCTGCAGCAACGCAATTGTTCGCCAAAGAAGCGAAAGAATTGCTCGGTAAACCACTTATTTTTTGTACTGAAGAACCAGATTCTCCGGCGATCTGTCACATCGTTCAGGCTTTCACTGACACGGTTTCGCCTGGCACGCTCGAACCAGTCGTGCAATCGATTCACTTGGGTGACCTAACCGTTCGCATGCACATTGCGCCAATTAGCTTGAATCAAGAATTCCTTGGTTCGGTAATGATCATGCACGACGTAACGCGCGAAGCAGAGCTCGAGAAGATGAAGAACGAGTTTATATCGAACGTTTCGCACGAATTGCGCACACCCATTACATCAATCAAAACTTACGTAGACACGCTCTGCAATCACGGTGAGAAATTAGATCCCGATATCTATCGCGAATTCTTAGACATTATCGACAACGAAGCAGACCGCTTGATGTATCTGGTCAATGACGTACTTGAACTCAGCCGCATTGAAGAGGGCGACAGAGAACTGGAACTCATTGCTTTCCCAGTTTTCGATGCAGTCGAGCAAGCCGTGCGCTCAGTCAATCTAATGGCGCGCGACCGCGAACTGGAATTGAAAGTTACGCAAGGTCCGGACGTACCTGATGTATATATGAATCGCGAATCGATTGAACGCGTAGCTATAAATCTTCTCACCAACGCGATCAAATATACGCCCGCCGGCGGCACGATCGAAGTGCTGATCAATCACCTGACGGAAACTAAAGAGGTTCAGGTCGCCATAAAAGATAACGGGATTGGCATTCCCGAGGAATGCTTGCCACAGATTTTTGACCGCTTCTATAGAGTTGAGCGAAAGGTTCATACGATCAAAGGAACAGGTTTGGGCTTAACCATCGTCACCAAGATTATTGAAAAGCACAAAGGACGGGTAACCGTTGAATCGGCGCTGGGTCAGGGTTCTACCTTCTCATTCTTCCTGCCTACCGGCAATCCATATGAAGAAGTTGACCCGCTGAATGATGATTCCGCAGAAGCAAACCTTTCTGCATCGGAAGAAAACGCACTGGCTAAGCCAAATGTCGCTTCTCACGAACTAGCTTCATAAATTTGTTTTTTCTCACCTGAGTGTCTTTGCGAAACTCGACGCGTAAAAGGCGAATCTCCGCGCGTTTTGTAGGCATTAATTCCGCTTGACATTCGCGCCGCGGGATTATTAGCAATATATGGCCTCCCCGCCGCGTTTCCAAGAAATTGCCGTGTTATCATTGCTCCATTGACAAGGCCAAAAGCCGTGTCAGTTGACAGTTCTTGACCGATTCTTGGTCTATCCGGAATACATAGGATCATGGTCCGAGTTATATATCCTGGTTCATTTGATCCCATGACCTACGGGCACCTGGACATCGTCCAGAGGTCCAGCAAGCTCTTCGACGAAGTAATCATGGCTGTTGTCGGCAATCCGGGGAAATCCCCGCTGCTGCCTCCGGAAGTGAGAACCCAGTTGATTAGTGAGGCGGTAAAAGATCTGAAAAACGTTTCTGTAGGTTCTTTTCAGGGGCTTACGGTTGATTACGCCAAACAGAACGACATCAAAGTTCTGATACGGGGGCTGCGAGCTATTTCCGACTTCGAAGCGGAGCTGGGAATGGAGCAGGCGAATAAGCAACTCTTTCCTGAACTAGAAACTATTTTTCTCATGACAAAAGCCGAGTATTCTTTTATCAGTTCATCCACTGTGAAGGAAATTGCCCGCCTCGGCGGTGACGTATCCCAGTTTGTCCCTCCACCTGTGAACGAATACCTGAAGAGGCATTTCAGCAGAGGCACCAAATAGATGACGACGCTAACTGTATCTCCGCAACAGCAACAAGCAACTGCAGCGACCTACAAGCAAACTTCGATATATAAACATCTCGACTTGCTTGAGCATCTAATCGATGACGCTGTAGGCGTGTACAAATACAAATTCATCAATGCTGATGAGTTTCTTGATGTACTCGACAAAGCCCGCGCTCGCTTGCCGGAAGAATTGAAAGAAGCTGGAGACGTCCTTCAGCGCCGCGACGAAATTCTGGGCGAATCCCAGCGTCGCTCCGAACAAATTATCGCTACCGCTCGCCGGCAAGCCGAAAATATGCTGCACGAATCTGAGCTTCTCAAAGCCGTGCAAGCTGAAGTCGAGCGCATCCGCAAGCAGGTAGTCTCAGAAGTCGAACAAATGCGCAGAGAAGCCCTGGCAGAAGCTGAAAAGATTCGCCTGGAAGCAGAAGAGCATGCAGCCGCCACCCGCGAAGGTGCCGACCACTATGCTGAATCTGTGCTGACTCGCATCGACACCGATTTGCAAAACCTCGGGCAACGTCTCGTTGAATCACAAACCATTGTGAGAAACGGACAACGTCTGCTCGGTCAAGTGAAGCGTCATCCTGGCGCTCCAGTATTGAACGCCGCCTCAGCCGCAGCGTCCGTTACCGGACTGAACAGCCCGCTTCTCGGTGCAAATCCTCAACAATAGTTGAGAACTAACAAGAAATTGAAAACTCCCGGCAATTAAACCGGGAGTTTTTCTTTTGTCGATGGAGCAAATCTGAGGCTGGATCAGTATTGCGAGGAATGGCCATCGAATAAACTATGCGAAAAATGAAAGAAACGTACTAAGCGGCAAAACCCATGAGAGCTGCTTTCACATCTTCATTGCTGACGCTGTTTACCAATTGTTCGAAATTAGCATCAGTGATGAACTGATGATTCACCTTGAGTCCGCTGATATCAGGGTTATTGCTGTCAGCGGCATAGATTGCCTTGATTGCGTTAGTCAAAGCACGCACTTCCATCACGTCGTAACCGCCACCAGCAGCAGCAAGAATTCTTTCAGCAGTTTGCCACGGACCTTCGCCACGTTTTACAGTCGCCATTGCGATCAGAGCGTCGTTCGGTGTGGGTGGTTCGAAATCGGTTTGTTCTGCTTGCGGCTGAGCCTCCAAAATTTCAGCAGCTGTGGTTGGGAAAATAGTTCCTCTCGGAATCACCAGTTCATCAGGCACATTTCTAATTGCTGCCAACTCTTCTGGCGTTGGTTGTTTGACGGTGGCAACGACCTCTTCCGGCGTCGCGGCATCTACGTTTCTGATTGCTGCCAACTCTTCTGGCGTTGGTTGTTTGACGGTGGCAACAACTTCTTCCGGTGCTGCGTTATCTACGTTTCTGATTGCTGCCAACTCTTCTGGTGTTGGTTGCTTGACGGTGGCAACGACCTCTTCCGGCGTCGCGGCATCTACGTTTCTGATTGCTGCCAACTCTTCAGCGGTAGGTTGCTTTATTGCAGGAACAACTTGCTCCGGTACAACATCATCCACCCTCCTAATCGCTGCCAACTGTTCTGCAGTCGGGCGGGAAATAACTGCAGCTGCCTTATTCGTCACAGTTGCTACTTCCGGCATATCTGCGCCGGCAATAATCAAATCGCGAATTGCTGGATTTTGAGCCAGTGCTTTCACTCCTTGGAACGCTTGAATAGCAGCATCAGGCCCCAGGAATAGACCAGCCTCAAGCATTGCGCGATTGAAGTTTGCTTGGCGCTCATCTTCAGTCATAATGCCGTCGCCCTTAACCGCATCAATCAATGAGGCACGAGAAGCAGCTGTTAGTGCGCCAAACGCTACCGCGCTTGTACCGCCTGATGGAAGCATACTGGCGACCGCTGCAACGAGCAGAATGCCGTCAACAGCCGCATTTACTTTTGCAGCGACATTTTCCTTCGAAGTACGGTTGTCGTTTACTGCATCGACATACATTTGATCGATTTGAGCAAGGACTTCCGGAGGCAAGCTTTCACGAGCCGCTGCGTACTTAGCTAATACATCGCGATTGGTCAAAACAGATCTAACGAGTTCTTCGTTAGTGCCATCCAGATCCCAACCGGAAAGATCGTCTTTGGATTCGAGCAGTCTTTGAATGAATTTGGAAGAAGGATCTTCCTCGAAGGAAGAAATCAGAGCACCATATTTTTCTAATTCAGCGGTGTTGCTTCCAATCAGTCCGAGGAATTCGGAATCAAAGTCGCCATAACCTTTTGCTGCGAACTCAGCTTTCATCTGATCGCGCTCATCGAAAGACATTGCAGACAAGGCGCTCTCGAATTCTCTGTACCCACCATTGTCATCGAGCGCTGCCAAGGCAACTTCATCAGCGGTAGTGAGATTGAAGCCTTGTGCAACTGCGTTATCGAAAATAGATTTGTATCCGCCTTCCAAGTTCTCACTCGCAACGCGGCTCTTAAATGCTTCGACAAAATCAACTTGATATTTGTCTTTCATCGATTGATAAAACTGTGTGCGCCCTTCTGGACCAGCGGCGTCAAGCATCGTCAGGACATCACGGTAGTTATAAGATTCGCCGCCATTTGCGTGAGAGTCCATTCCAAGCAAGTACATTTGAGCAATGTCTTCCGGCTCAGCTTTACCATTTTGATCGAGGACGTTCTGCGCTACTTCGAATCTCGGATCTTCTGGTGAAAAACGGTTAGTAGTCTCATCTGCAAGAGTGCTAAACCCAGGGACTGGAGCCAGATCGCCAACCATCTGAGTTGCTTCAGAAATCTTGCCGCCGTTTACCAGAGCACCGAAGTTTGCCTTGTGACCATCCGGATCAAGACTCATGAGCAGTTGAGTCAAACTTGTGGTGCGTGCATCATAGCCATCAAGGTGCTCTTCGAACGAATTGGCAGGCATCATTTGCTCGTTGTACATCGGCAAATAGTTCTTGAGCAATTGTTGAACTGAAGGATCAGTTGCTACTGCTTCAAGCGTGGCGAGTTGATTCGAGCTGTTGATTTCGCCATTGATGACCTTTTGCGCAAAATTTTCGACGACGCCCATCTCAGGAGCCTTACCGTCTTCTTTAATCTGTCCGAGCATAGATTGCACCATCAGCATTTGTGCTTGCGCTACAGGGTTATCAATGAAAGACTTCATGATCTGATGATTCGGGAAAATCACAGCATCAACCGAAGCACGATATTCTTCATTTGAAAAATACTTTTCGCGATCCGCATCAGTCATGTTCTTAACTGCTTCAAGAACATCAGCTGCATTCGGAGCGCTAAAAGCATCAGAATTGCGAGCAATGATTTCATCGAAGCTGGAATTTCCAGCTTTTGCATCTGAATAAGTCGCGGCTTCGGCCATCTCACGCAATCTTGCAACGGCTTCGGTTTCGAACTCCGGAGCAACTTTGCCGATGGTATCAATCAACGCGGTCAACTCGGGTGTTTGAGTGCCATCTGCCGAATGAATGAGCTTCCAATCTTCCTCACTCATTGATTCAATCATGTGCATGAGCTCTGGTTGGCTCTTCTCGAAATCGGAATCAATCATTGCGACTTCCGATACGAGAGTCTTTTTGCCATGAGTCAAAACGTCTTCCCAGACAGCAGCCAGTTCGGTACCGCCAGCTTCCTGGAACGTTCTCATCATGTTGTTGTAGTAATCAGCTTTGCGCTGATCTTCGGTAGTGGTCAGCTCCGCGCCACTCTGAACCAAAGCGCGTCCAGCGATAAAGTCAACGCGTTCTTCCGAAGTTGCGTTTCTCAAAGCAGATTCAACAAAGTCTTCAGAAGCTTCCCCTTGCATCAACTTTGCGATTACTGTTCTGTTTTGCGAAATCACATCTGTAAGAGAGATGCGACCTTCATTCAAATATCCCTCAGCCAGAAGAGTTCCATCAAAAACGCGATGATATTGAGCAACGAAATTCGGGTCTTCCAACAAAGCGGACGTTGCATTGGTATCGCCCGAAACAATGTCGCCGAATCTGCGCAGCCATTCATCGCGAGGAATGTCGCTGGGGTAGCCATTATCGAGCGACGAGATGTAATCTTTTGCGGCTTGAACAGTCACCGCAGTATCACGATTGTCCGCACCACCCATATAGATAGATTGATAAAGACCTTTATCTGTTTCGCTCAAACCGGATGCTTTGATGGCATCCTCTAGAGTTTGCCCGCCGTGATCGTTGGCCCATTGTGTCCCGGCAGCATCAATTTCAGCTTTGTCCATTGTTGAAAAAATGGCACGCATTAGTTCGCCGCCGCCATTTTGATCACCGCTGTTTGCGGCTTCGAGTGCTACGGAAATGTAGCCACCCCAGTTTGTCTCTCCCTCGGTGCGTCCCATGAGAGCATGGATTGTAGCTTCCTTCACAGGATCGTTAAGTCTACCGAGTGCTGTACTCAGATCATCTGTGTCAGGCAAATTGTTGTACGCGGACTCAAAATCTTGCATTTGAGCGGGGGACATACTTCTGAAGATGTTTTGGACATCAGTAAATTCGATGCCATTTTCCGGAAGAATACCAATCCCAAATACGTGACCAGGATGCAAATACTCTTTGAGGGCCAGCGCTTTTGCTTGGAGCATCGGGTCAGCAGCGGAGCAATCTTCTAATGAGAGTGCGGGCAGATGTTCGGACGAAGTATCTGTAGTTGGTGCAACTGGGCTTTCGAGGGATGCATCACTTCGAAGTGCATCACACGCTGCCTTGTTACGCTCGCTGCTTTCGCTTACTTCAGGACTTACTGTTGAAACGTCGGCCATAGTAAATAGGCTCCAGGGGAGGGGGAGCTAAAAGCTTTATTGCAAGGGGGAGTTGCGAACACTGTTCTGCCGTTCGCCACACTAAAGTAACAAGGCGGTATGACATTCGTTTGACGAAGTGTCATACCGGACAAGAGCACAGCCAGGTGGCAAAAATGAAACACTCGGTTTCGTCCGAGCGTCTATCAACGAAGGACCGAGGCGAGAAAGATTCGAACCGGTCTAACTAACCCTTTTCTGCAAGGGAAATCAGCAAGGCACGCACTTTGGCGTCTTGGCAGTTATTGATAATGTTGTTGAAGGTCTGCTCGGACTTCGTGGCAAAATTGTATTTGACCTTGAGACCACTCATATCAGTGCTGTTATTGTCCGCTTTGTAGGCTGCCTGAATCGCTCTAGTCAGCGCTCTCACCTCATCAACACCGTGTCGTTGGCCATCTGATGCCAGGATTCTTTCGGCTGTTTGCCAAGGACCTTCACCACGACGAACGCTCGCCAGCTCGGCAACTTTGGCAGAAGGCTTGTAGGCTGTAGCGGCAGCGACAGGTTCAGCGGCTTGCACGTCAGGCGTTACTACTCTGTCGACAACGCGCCCAGCGGCAGCGGCGATGGCGACCTCCGGAATACCGAGACCGCGTGCAGCATCGGCTGTAATTCTAGCAACGGCAGGTCTCTCTACAGTTGCAGCCCGTTCCATGGCCAACCTCTCTGCGGCGGCCCTCTCTGCTGCAGCTTTCTCTGCAGCTGCTTTTTCCGCAGCAGCTCTTTCTGCAGCAGTTCTCTCCGCAGCGGCTCTTTCCGCAGCGGCTCTTTCCGCAGCAGCTCTCTCCGCAGCGGCTCTCTCCGCGGCAGCTCTTTCCGTAGCGGCTCTCTCCGCGGCAGCTCTTTCCGCAGCAGCTCTTTCCGCAGCGGCTCTTTCCGCAGCAGCTTTCTCTGCCGCTGCTTTTTCCGCAGCAGCTCTTTCCGCAGCAGCTCTTTCCGCAGCAGCTCTTTCCGCAGCGACTCTCTCAGCAGCAGCTCTTTCTGCCACGAGTGCCTCTCGCTGAGCAAGCGCCTCTCTCTCCGCAGTAGCCCGCCGGAGAGCTTCTTCTCTCTGAGCGGCAAGTCGCTGTGCCGGAGTATCGACGGAGCTAATATTCAGCTCTCTGCCGTTCTCTGTAACTCGGAATCCTGCTGCATCATCTGCGACTTCAGGAACTACGGGTTTCTTCACTTCAACCGGTCGGACTGCAACTTCGCGACCAGCTGTAACTTCAGCTCCCACAACCTCACGGCCGGCGGTGGCCTCCGCCTGAACGACTGGGCGTGGAACCACTTGAGCCACTTCTTTTCCAGCAGTTACCTCGGCTTGAACAACCTCGCGCCCTACAGTCGTCTCAGCTTGGACGACGCGGCCTGGTACAACAGGTACTATTTCTTTTCCAGCTGTGAACTCTGCACGAACAATTGGTGCGCGTTCTGCTGTAGCCGCGGTTCTGCCGAAGAGAAGAGGCGAAGCAAGAATCATTCCGTCGATCATGCCTGCCTTGAACTGGTCAAATTTGTCGGAATCAGTCATCCGGCCTTCGCCGCGAATGCTAGAGATCAAGCCCATTCGCACAGTACCGGTAGCCAGCGACGCACTGGTTATAAGGGCACCTGCTTCAGTCAAAGAAAGAGCGCCCAGGCTAGTACCGCCGGTAAAAGGAGCCGAAGCAAGTGCTGCTGCCAACACAGTTACTTCGATCGCAACTTCAGCAGCCCTCGCAGCTTTGTCACGAGAATCAAGGTTTTGCTTTACTGCTTCTGCATAGTAATTATCGAGAGCTTGACGAACGTTGGGCGGAAGCTTTTCTCTAGCTGCAGAATATTGAGTTAGCATTTCGCGATTCAGTTGAAGCGAACGCTCTACATTTTCCCGCGTGCCGTCAGGAGTCACACCTGTATTGTCGAAATTGGTGACGCGGTTGAGGTAATCAGAAAGCGGGTCTGTCTCGGCAGCTGTAAGCAAATTGTTGTACTTTTGCTTATCACCGGCCTCGACTTTCGGCAAGAACGCTGCATCTAGATTTACGCCATATTTGGAATCGAACTCGGATTTTAGTTTTTGGCGTTGTGCAAAATCGAGAGACGCAAGGCGCGCTTCAAAGTCCTTGTAAGAGCCCTTTCCATCAAGCGTGAAGGCGCGCAGCTCGTCAGCGAGAGTGGGCTTGAAGTCTTGCTTGACCACATTTGCAAGAACTTTTTGATTTGCTTCATCAAGACCATCTCGGCTCGCGGCACCCTTGAGAAAAGCATCTTTAAAGTCAGTTCCGTATTTGTTCTTGAAATTAGCGTAGAACTCATTGCGCTGCTGGTCGTTCATCTGACCAAGTCTTTGCATGAAGTCTTTGTACGATCCGCCGTCACCTACTAAGTAAGATTGAACGTCATCAGCCAAATCGGTTTTTCCGTTTTGCCTAACAACGTTATCCAAAATCTTCTTCTGCTCCGGACTGAGCATTTCACCCAAGCGTGTACGTTCGGATTCGGGCAAGCCGGCGATATGACCGTATTGTCCTTTGAACCAGCTATTCAGTGTTCCTGACTCAGCCTCGACTTGTGCTCTGAGCATGATCGGAATTTGCTCGCCGCGCAGCAGATTTTGCCAGCCACGCCCCGCCGCTCCAACCAGCATGGTGTTGACGTTGTCTTGCTCTCTCAAGCTACCAAGGCGTGCACGCAGTTCAGGATTTTCCAGCATGAGCTTTTCAGCAGCCGCCATTCTCTTGGCTGGCGTGTCGAACTTTCCGTCCAAAACATCCTTGGCAAATTGGGCTTCAGGCGGCAGATTGCCATTGAGCTGCCCAGTTTCCGCCATCTGCTTAACCATGGCTTGAGCCAAAACCGCTCTGGCTGCATCTTGAGGATCATCGCCACTCACCTGACCAATAGCAGCGTCGGTTTGTTTACGCAGTTCAGGATTGTTTTTCAACTCCTGCGCATCTGCAGCTGTCATCGTGCTCAAACGATTCAAAATTGCAGTGCGACCTTCAGCCGAGGGAGCTGCGTTGTCTGCGGCAACTTCGGCGAGACTTCTTTGCACTTTCTTAGAGGCTTCGAAGGACGGTGCTGTAGCCTTGTCGTCCAAAAGTTTGAAAAGGCGCTGTTGCTCGGGACCGGACGCATAGGTCGCAATCGATTCTTTGAGTTTGCGCATATATTCGGTATCAGGCTGCCCGGGTTTTCTCGCGATGCGATCCCAGTCTTTACTATCCATATTTTCGATAGTCGAGCCCATACGCTGCATGTTGTTGGACTCACCGGAGAAAACCTGCCACCACTCAGGCTTGGAGTGATGTTCGCCCAATCGGGAGATCAGTCCTTTTTCGCCCGTCTCGAGCTGTTCTCTCCACATGGCTTGCTGCCGTGCATCACCTCTATCTTTAAAAGTCGCATCAAGCTTGTTGTAGAAGTCGACCGATTCTCTTTGCGCAGGTGTCAATTTAGACGGGTCGACTTTGTCAGCGACCAGCTTCTGTCCGTCGATGTACTGTTGCCGCTCTCTAGGCGTTGCGCGCATCAGAGCAGAGCTAATATTTTCCGGATTCTCAAAGAAGCGACCAAGAGTTTGGGTATCGCCCTCAATTATGGTCGACAAGGAAATTCGACCTTCTTGAAGCAAATCTTTGGCGACCTTCACTTCTGTTTTGCTTGCGCCCCAGCTGTTTTCAAAAGCATTCTGATAGTTTTTGACAAACTCAGGATCTTCGCGAAGAGCGCGACGGGCAGCAATGGCTTGCGGATTGTCACCGCCAAGAACATCTGCCAATTGGCGGAGAACCTGCCCCTTGCTTTCGCTTGTGTACTCCTGGTTGTAGCTGTTTATGATCAACTTAGCAGCGTCTTGAATGTCTTGCGCTGTGCGCTGTTCCACTCCTTTGGAGTAGATGCCGGTCATCAATGCCTTGTCCCGATCCGACAGGTTGGAGTTTGCGACCGCCTGGTCAAAAGTTCCGTACTCTTTTCCATAACGCGTATCCCAGTCTTTCTTCATCTGGGCTAGTTCGGTCGAGTTCAAAGTCCCGACCGCTGCTCGCAACATGCTTCCAGCTCTCTCCTGGTTCTCAGTCGGCAACCCGCGTCCGGTGCGAGCAACCTCGAGTGAGGTCGCGATAGTTCCTATCACATTCGCTTTGCCGTCACGCCTGTCGAGCAGAGCTTCAATTTCACGAAACTGGTCCGCAGGCAACTTTTCACGCAGCTCTCTTCTGAACTGTCCTGGCGCTTCGCCGGGTTTGTCATAGGCACGCTCAAAACGCTGCATGTCGCTTGCGTTCATCGGTCCGAGAATGTCCTTCAAGACTTCCGGCTTTTTAGAACCTAGAAATCCAGGGTTGAGTGCGTCTCTGGCTTCATTCGTTGCCGTGGCTACTGCAGCATCAGTCAGGGCGGGCCTAGCCGGATTGGACGAATCCATAATGGTCATCGGCGGAAGCGGAGCCGTGCAGACTTCTTCCTTCTTGGTCGTCTGATTCTTGGAGAGATCCGTCTCGCAGGCTACAGGCGAGCGCTCTTCTACGGGAGGAACGTCCCTTTGCTTGACCTTTGGATTTTCAGCAGCTTCAACTGTCATTAGTAAGTCCCAAACGCGGGAGCTAGAAACTGTGTGTAGAACAGGGGATAGCCCTATTTTGATCGGCGCATCGTGAAATCAGCGTGAATATCGCGGCTTATATAGGATAGATACCCTTTAAGACCATTTGTTAAAACCCAAAGGTCCATCCCGCTTAGCTTTGCGAGCTTGCGAGCAGTCGGTAGCGATAGATTAAACGCCGAATTAATGAAATAGGCTACGAGAAACCCATTCACAAACGGCATGAATAATTGGTGGGCAGAACAAACCGAAAAGGACGAAACCGGTGCCCACGGTGATACGCATAACCGCTTCTCTCTTTTCCTTTTGCTCTGCAACCGATAACCCTATAATCGCCACTCCAAAGGCAAGCGATAGAATCTCGAGAGTCTTGCCGAGAACATTGTCGATCACGCTGAGGTTATGGCGATTGTTTGCCGTCGCTGTTTCAGACCTCCGCTCCATCACCATAATCGGCAGATGCTGGCGAATTTCAGTTTCGGCATCTCGCTGCTCTATCGCAGATGCCGCCCGCTGACCAGCACTAATCTTGGTGGCATCATCTTTAGCCGCGGCTCCTGTAGAGCAAAGGCAAAGAATCCAGACAAACGCTGGAGCGACTAGGAGCGTCAATTTAGAAATCGACAAGGTCCGCATGTCTCAAATTTACCCAGATAGCCCAGGCAGTCCATACCCCAAAAGGCAGGTCTACGGATGGCGGCTGGTTTGATCAGCGGCAGCGCGAATAATCGAGTCTGTTCCGGCGATGGTTTCATCGACGGCACCATCGGCAGGTTTGATAATGGTGCCGTGAATCGCGCGGGACAATGTGCGAATAAGCTCGTTGGCGCGGCGGTCATTGTGCGGACGTTCCACTTGGACCGCAACTAGATAACGCTTGCCGTCCTTGGTATGAACAAGACCTACGTCACCAACCATTTTGCCGATGTCACCGGTTTTATGGAAAATGCGATCGCCAGGATTCAAACCCTGGGGAAGCAATGTTTTGATGCGCGTGCGATGCATGATCGAATACATCCAGTCACGGCTCGATTGAGAAATCAGTTCACCACGCTCGATACGACCCATCATGTAACAGAGGTCGTAAGGGTTGGTTGTGTTGGTGCCATCCAAATCAGCAAGCAGGTTGTTCAGCTTAGTGTTCTTCAACCCCCAGCTGGCGTACTGTTTATTGAGTTTTTCCAGCCCACCCAGCCTGTCGATCAGCAAATTGGTGGCAGTGTTGTCCGAAATGATGATCATCAATTCGGCTGCTTCCTTGACAGTAATCTTGGAGTCCACTGGACGCCACTGCAAATAGCCAGACCCTCCAGTGATGAGGTCTTTGCTAATAGTCAACTTTTCAGTGAGTGATACTGCTTTGCGATCCAGCGCCGCCAACAAACTGACGAGCACAGGCACCTTGATCATGCTCGCGGCCATAAAAGGCTGGCGTCCATTCATCTCTGCATAGCGCCCAGTTGCTGGTTCGACAACAAACAATCCTGTACGCAATTTCTTCTTATCGCTCAACTTTGCGAGTTCGTCTTCGAGTGACGTGAGACGACTGGTGAGAGGAAAAGGCATCACCTCAATCACGGTGGTGACCTGAGGAACCGCATCAGTCTTGCCATGCGGAATGAGATTGGCCGTAATCAGCGATACGAACGCAGCCAAAAACATATACAAAAGCAATCGCTGACCTGGCGGCAGTTTTTTCTTGCCCTTTACTTTTCTAACCGTAAGTTTGGGCGCCTTTGTTTGTGGCGCGACTGCTGTTGCTTGAGTCATCAGGCTTGCGACACTTGCTCCGTCTTTGGTATCACATCAACTGGTTCGAATTTGATACCACTATTTTAACGACAAGTTATCAATTTTGATTATTCAATTTTGTAGTTTCTTTAGCAATTTCTTCTTTCGAAGCTCTAGGCGCAAACAGATAAAGCATGAGCAAGACCAGCGTGGCCAGGCTCACGGCAAATTTCGTCTCAGCCGAGATATCGGTACGCGGGGAGATAAAACCTTCAATCATCCCTGCCACCAGCAGCAGCGGCACACAACCACCAAAAAGTCCAGCAGCATCTCGTGCCACCATTTTAAAAGCGTCTATCCGTCTATATTGCCCAGGAAACAAAAGCGCGCGGCCGATTAATAGACCTGCACCGCCACTGATGAATATCGCAGTCAGTTCTAGAACACCATGCCCGGCAATAAACGCCAGCGGCTTATCGACCATGCCGTACGCCTTACACAAACCAAGAACAGTGCCGATGTTCAACCCATTGTTCAAAAGAACAAAGGCTGTACCAAAACCAAATGTGATACCAAACACAAATGACATTATGCAGACGCGGATATTGTTGGTAGCAATCATGCTGGATGCGGTTTGGCTATATCCTTGAACCGAATCAGTCCACATCTTCTTGTTCTCGATCATGTTCCACATCTCCTCACTCACGAGAGGATGGTTTTTCATGATTTCCAATTGTGCAAAATGGGGATCTTTGACCGTCATGCAATAAGCAAGCACACCAGGTCCGGCAAAGAGCAGAAAGGAGACCATGATATAGAGGATTTTCTCTTTGACCAGACGCGGAAAAGTCAGCCAGAGGAAGTTTCCGAGGTCAGCCCAGCGGTTTCTTCGAGTTTGATAGACTTGGTTGTGCGCTTTCACCACCAGGTTGTTCAGATAAACCTGTACGTCCTGGGGGAGCTTAAGCGAACGCGCCCTTGACAGGTCTGCGGACGTCATTCGGTACAGGCGACCCAACTCCTGGAGCTCAGAGCGGTCCAGCCTATGCATACCGGATTTCTCGATACGCTTGATGAGAGCTTCCAACTTCTCCCATGCCGGTTTTCTGGTTTTAAGCCAACGTTCGACGTTCATTCAAATAACGCATAATGGTGCATCATCACAGGCGACTTTCGGTCATACTTAATTTAAGCGCAAATCGCAGTCTAAAAGCCAATGCACAACCCCGACTACTCTATCTCTACCCCGGAAAATGTTGACCTACACCTTGAGTTGGCAGGGCTTGGCAATCGCATTCTGGCGGGGTTAATCGATCAGACGATTAGCCTGGTTGTAATCACAATCATGGGTTTAGCCGCCTGGGGAGTCTTCACTCTTGTATCGATGAGCTCGATGCCCGCACATGTAAAGGGCATAGGCTACGGCTTCATCATCATGGTACTGATATTCGGCACCTTCATTATTCACTTTGGCTACCACATGTTCTTCGAAGGGACATGGCAAGGACAGACGCCCGGCAAACGTGTGGCGCATATTCGAGTCATCGAGCAGAATGGACAGCCTGTCACATGGCCGGCTGTTATTATCCGCAATCTGGTCCGTGTCATTGATACAGGTCTTATGTTAATCGGTGTGCTGGCAATTCTTGTAGACAACAACGAACGGCGATTTGGAGATTTGGCTGCCGGCACGGTGGTTGTGCGCGAGCGTGATTCAGAACTTCTGACAACAGCGAAAGATGACGTTGATTTGGACAACGCAAAATTAGTCGAAGCGGACATGCTGGACATCGGACGCATAACGCCGCAAGAGTACGAAATCTTGTCGAGCTTTTTGAAACGCCGCAAAACCATGGGCAAAAAACAGCGCCCAGTGGTGGCAGCGAAATTGATGGAACACTTTAAAGAGAAGCTGTCAGACAATAGCACCAAAGGCGCAGAAGAATATCTCGAAGCCCTGTCACAAGCCTATCGCACCCGCGCTCTGACATAACTTGCTTACGCCTTAGTTTTCCAGTTTTGAGTATGCAAAATCAGAACGATCAGCAATTAGGACTTACCTGTGTAAAGCGGCTCACAGACGAGCTATGCAAGACGTTGGCAAAAACAAAACCTCTAGCTGCGGGCACACGCGCGAGCAATGCTACTCGCTGGGCTATCAAGGCCGAGCACTCTGCCAGCCAATACGAATTCGAGCCAAGCCTGCAGCTGACATGGTTATTCGCTTGCCTCATTAGTCTTTCGGAAAGACAGCTCATGCCAGGCAATCTGGCTGGCACTTCGCTTGAAGCAGCGATTGCAAAAATCTCGCTAGATATTTTCGGTTACCAAAAACCACATTTTGATGACTGCCCTATGGCGACAGCCGCCGGCCAGATGGTGAAACAGATAGCAGCGAACGCAAATGAGGACTCTCTTGAGGACGCCACCGTTCGAACAATTGAATGTTTGCGTAAGTGGATGGCGAAAAGTGAAAGCGGACGTGCAAAGACTTTTAGCGACCCGCTCTTTTCAGGCTGGGTCTATCAATACCTGCTCCATCAAAGCGAAAAACAACTCAAGAAAAACCTGCGCGCAGATGGACATTCGCCGTTTTACACAAAGTGGTTTACTCCTGCCTGGATCGCTGAGTTTCTTGTGGAAGAAGCGATCACGCGCGCAAATCAAACATTCATCGATCCGGCTTGCGGAGCAGGACATATTTTGGTTCCAGCATTTTACAGAACAGTAAAACTACTGATGGAATCTGGATGCTCCACCAGTGATGCTGTTAGATCTGCAATCGAAAAACTCATTTTCGGACTGGAAATAGACGAACAGTTAACAGCGTCGGCCAATTTCTGTTTGTATCTTGCAAGTCGCGATTTCGATGCAAGTGTGGCTCTGCAACCGGCAAACGTATACACCATAAATGATTTAGGCGGGTCTCTTCTTCTCAACCATAATTGTCACAACGACAAGAAAATTCTCTTGTCACTTGAAGGTGAAAACTGTCTTCCTGCTGCGAGATTACCAGGCAAGTTCGGCGCGCTGGCAGCAAATCCGCCATATATGAGCATGCGAAACATGCCGGAAAAGTTATCGCACTTTTTGAAACAACAATATCCGCTGTCAAAATATGATCTCTATACAGCCTTTGTAGAATTATCTATTTCGATGCTCGAGAAAAATGCTCGTGCCAGCTTGATCTGCCAGCAGAGCGTGCTTTCAATCTCTCGCTTCAGACCGTTGAGAGAGTTTATAGAACAAGAAAGCAAAATTGAAACCATCGTTCAACTTGGTTCTGGAAGTTTTCCGACTCGCGCGGGCGAGAAAGTCAACAATGCAATCATCACGTTGCGTAAAAGAGCGGAAACAAGAGACACTAACAGTTCTAGACAATTACAGTTCGCTCGCATTCTTTACCCGGAAGAGAAAAAACGGGCAGAAGCGTTCGGCATAAGGTCCGCCTTAGAAATGCGCGAGGTGGAATCTCTCAACTCAACATCAGCTCAAAAACCGACCATTGCGCCATGGTGCCCACCGCTGATCACGGCACTCTTCGAAAAACATCCACCATTACAGGACAACAACTCTGGAATTGTAGTTGTGAATGGCTTGTTCACCTGCAACAACAAAATGTTCGTGCGCAAATTCGAAGAGGTTTCGGATGGTGAGCGCCACGAGTATGTGCCTTACGACAAAGGCGGCGGCAAGAAATGGTTTCACTCAACGCCGTATCTTTTGCACTGGCAAAATGGCGGAGATGTTATACGCGAATATCGAGTATCAAGAGGTCAATCGCGCAGCTTGCCAGGTGAAGAATATTACTTCAAGCCCGGCATAACGTACTCATATATAGGAACGCAAGGTTTCAAGGCGCGACTCCTCAGCCCTGACTCTATTTTTGATATAGCTAGCTCTTCGGTGTTTACCCCCGAGCCTCTACGCATGTACATGCTTGGCTTTATGAACTCATCACTGGTCCGTTATCTCATGGGCGTTCTCAATCCAACCATCAATTTTCAAATTGGTGATTTGAGAAAGTTGCCTTTTGCACAACCTGATGCAATGACACAATTTGAAGTGTCAAAGCTTGCAGAAGAAGCAGTCGACCTGGCACGTCGTGTGGAAAGCATGGAAGGAAACCTAATAGACATTAGCTTCATCGCATGGGCAAAATCGAAGGAAAGTATTATTCAAACCGAAATTGATCGGTTGATTTTTGCACTATATAAGATTCCGGCAAAACTGCAAAAACAAATTCTCGAAGATCCATGGGTTGTGAGAGGGCAGAAGAACGTTTTTTCTGTTACCTCAAAAGCTAAAAAGGGTGACTCCTGAGAGCCACCCTTTGTCTGATTTCGGACTTAGCTATCGTTCGGAGTCGAAGACCTACTGCTTGATGAAAGTCAGGTCGACCACGATGCCATTGGATGTGTAAGTTGGTCTATTAACACGCGGACCAGTTACAGTCGTAGTCACCACTACTGGTGGCGGAGGCGAGCCTCCACCGCAAGCGGTAAGGAGTCCGAGCGTGGACGCCTCTGTGCCTGCGAGAAGCATTGCCGCTGCGACCTGACGCATTACTTTGCTGTTGCGTTGTGTACCGGCGACAAACAGCCCGGAAGGGACAGCCACCATCAGCAATAAGCCCAACAGTCCAGCAATATCAGATCCAGTATCAGATGACGATATTGTTGTTGCAGGCAAGCCAGCACACGCTTGTACAACTGGATCTTCCAGAGGCTCGCCGCCGTGCTGCCCGCCTCGCATCCTTCCCGGTTGGCGGCTTTCGTCGGTACCAATTACCTTGTAAGTTTTTCCAGTTGAGCTTGTGAAAGTACCTGAGCTGACCACTCTTCCTTGAAAGTGGCTTACTGTAACATTCCGCGCCGTCAGCCCTGACATTTGAGCATAACGGATCGTTCCATCCTCATTCCAGGTGTAGCAGTTGACACCACCAACGGTGCTGGTAATGCCAGGACCGAATGGTGTACTCATGAAGGCTTTCACAGCCTTTACGTCCGCTTTGGTGCCTGCGCGCCTCAGCCAGTCGTAGAAGCCCATGCTGAACGCTTGACCTAAGGTCATTGAACTGCCGAACCCACTGACGGGTGTGGGTGCGAGGGTACCGCCACCCGGAGTATCTCCACCAACTGAGGTTTTGATTTCCAGAGGGGTGTTAGACAGCTGCGGATCTGACGTCATACTGCCCGGTTGCGGAAGGTCGTCGACCTTTCCAGGCAGCATTGAGAGAGTAATAGCTCCGGGCGCCGGTCTAGGATCGTGCACCGATGCGGGCTGAGCGCAGGCAACGGAGTGAACGATATTGGTACCGCCCTGCCCGGCGGAGACGACCATGTGATCGGCTTCGGCTTTAACTATTGTCGGGATGAAATACGGAACAGAACCAAGACTCGTCGTGAAATTCTTCAGGTCGACAAGTTTGACGTCCTTGCCGATGCCGGCAAACACAAAGCTTTTCCCAGCATATGGAATGTCATTGTAGGAGGTGTAACATCCTTGATTAACTTGTGCCCCGCTGGTGTTCGAGAGAGCCTGCGGGTTTGGAATCGGGGTGCTGGTAGTCGCAGGGGTTGTGAGCGCACCCAGTGTCAACTTCATGGAGCCGTTGACCATGCGCGAATTACCGCCGGCGATGCGCACCACGTTCTGCTGGTAAGCTTCGACAGCAGCTTGATATGGACTGACCACGTTACCGTCGACGTCACGCAAATTAGACCCACCGTTGCCCGGGAGCATCGCTTGTTGCAGGTTGCTGACCAGGAAATCTTTGGCCTGCATCGCGTTGGTGTAATCGGTCTGAGCGAGTGTGGACATCGTATTGTCGCCCAACTCACTTGCAACGATCATGTCTAAACGGATGGTGCCGAGCAGTGTATTGATGCCGACAACAGGCATCGAAAACCCGTCATCAGCTTTAGTGTTAGGCGTTGATGGCGCGGCATCCGACAGCGAGATAAACCCAAAATTCGGATCCTCGATAACGATGCGTGCCAAGTCTTTAGCAGCAGCCAAAGAAGCCGCTTCAATGGCAGTCTTCTGTTCGGCATTCGAACCGAGCATACGGACATAACTGAGAGCGAATCCCAGCAGAAGCATCAAGATCCCCATCAAGATGGCAAGGATAAAAACCAGCATATTGCCGCGCTGTCCGCGCATTCGGCAACGTCCTAATTTTCGTCGTTTGCCACCACGACAAAATTCACAACCGCACAGCAGCATAGGAAAACTCCTCTTAGCCCAACGGAAGCACTTGGTGAAGCATCTATGGCGAGGTCTGACCTCACTAAGCGCGCATTATTAACTCTCAATAATAATTCTAGTAGGGCCACTCAAACCGGTCAAGACCGCGCATGCTGCCGAAAGGTTACTTGGCTGTACCTGAAAACAAGGCCCAGCCCTACGCTCGAGAAACGCTACTTACCGCCCGAGATTAACTCTTCTAGTGGCGGCTTATAATTCGAATCTTTTTGCGCCTCTTGTGTCCGTTTTCTCAAATGCGCAATTAGCCCGGCTGCGCCTTTGTTAGCAAGACCGCGCTTCAAACGAACTGAAGTGCGCTCAAGCATGTCCTTTTCTTTCACGGACATGCTCACCAATCTGTAACCTTCTGGCGTCTTAGTAAGGCGAAACGACAAAGCTGATTTCCTGCCGTCCGCATTCAGACTTCCAGAGACAATTGAGTCTGCGCCCTTCTGGACATCCGCCACCTCGAACTTACCATTCTGAAAAACACGGCGCCAACGCGGGTAAAAGCGAATTTCGATCAAGCGTCGAAACAGAACGACGATTTCCTTTTGCTCTGCAGGAGAGAATTTCGGCCAGCCGGCATCGCCAAAAGCGCGCTTTGCCATTTCATCAAATGCCATCAATTGAGCCGCTTCATCAAAACCAGCTTTCGCATGCTTGTCGGCATCAGGTCGAGTTACAGCGGCAATAAACCCCTCGACCATCTCCTTTTCAGAGCAGTCTTTATTGGCGGCAGAATTATTCTTTGTAGGCGCGCTGATCTTAGGCGAAGAGTTTTTCTTTGCTGTATGACCGGACTTTGCGGTCGCGCCCAACCCTGAAATCGACAAAGAAAACGCGAGGGCAGCCAGTACCATTAACGCTTTCGGGTTGCATCGTGTGGACACCGGTTTTTCCTCTGTGTAGTAGCGCATTGTAGCGTATGTTCTTGTGGGGACGGTGCCATGCATCGCTCTGCAGGAACGCCGGCTCTGCTCGCATCACTCGGCCGGATCGCCAGCTTCCGGCCGGCATCGAGAAATATCTTCACGCACATCTCAGAGCGCTGCTTGCCGTTTCGTCAAAAGAGAAGCTGCCACCAAAAGACCGGAAACGCTCCAGGCAAGCAGCACGAAAACGTCCTGTCCATAATGAGCCGGGGTATCCAGAAAAACCCCCTTAAAGGCATCAGCAGCGTAGTACAGAGGCATACAACGTGCAATCATCTGCTCCCAAGCAGGCATGGCTTCTAGAGGCACGATGATGCCAGAGACAAACATTAGAGCAACACCAAGAATGGACACGGTCATGGTGTATACCCTGATAGTGCGCAGCCAACATGCAAAAGAAAGACCAATGGACGCAAAACAGAAAACGCTCAATAGCGTGATACCAATCAGACCAAGCGGGTTCGTTCCTAAGGTGAAGTGCACAAACGGCGCCGTAAGCGTCAAAGCCAGCCACAAAACTGCAGAGGCCTGCAGGGTAACCGTAAGAGTCTTTGCAATTATCGCTGAGCGCAAACCATGGGGCGCAAGAATAATCTGCCGGTAGGTTTTCTCCATCCATTCATAAATCCAGGAGAATCCTAGATTCATCGAGGCAAGGACATAACAAAGATAAGCCGTAAGTCCCGGTGTTATAAAATCGCGCAGTTCATATTCAAAGTTGGAAAGCGAAGACGTCTTAATCCCGGTTTCGATATTGCGATTGCCTGGACCAGTAAGACCTCGCAAAAGCCCCATGGAGATTTGATCATCCACAAAAGGATTGTGTCCTTCAGTAACAATCTCCACAGTGTCCCCCAATGGATCTTCATCTACTTTGGCGAAAGCTACAATCTTGCCGCTGATTAAATCGCGCTTTGCCTCTTCCAGATTTTTATATTCAAGGACATCGAAGCGCTCACTGGGAGCTAGCTTCTTCTTCAAGTCACTAACGTTGCTCGGATCATACAAACCAAAAGGAATATGTCTGGCACCAGATAAGGTGTCACCAACAACGGCAACAATTAAGATCGCCATGATCAAACTAGAAATCAAATAAGCAGGTCGCCTGATCCATTGACGCAGGTCTTTTCGCATTATGGCTATGACTTGATCCAATTTTAATTTTCCTTGCTAGCTGGAACAACGGATTGCTCCAACTTTGGCAGTGGAGATTTTTCGTGCGACAGTGCCAAATAGATTTCTTCCAAACTTGGCTCGCTTGTAGAAACGCCTGTAATCGGAATGTGCTCTGTCTCAATCCAGTCAGTCACCGCCCGTAGTGTCTCAGACAAATGACCTTCACTTGTGAGAGCAATCGAAAACGTATTGCGAAGTTCGTCATAGGCCACTTCTCCAAATGCGAAGTTACGCAAACGACTCAAGCTTGATTGGAGCTCATCAGAATTTGGACGGCGAGCCATTCTCACACAGATGGACTTCATGTGATTTAGACGCCCGCGAAGATCATCAATCGTTCCTTCTGCTATAAGCTTGCCGCGCACGATGATACCCACTCGATCCGACAAAAGTTCCGCTTCTTCCAAGTAATGAGTCGTGAGAAAAATCGTCACGCCCTCATGCTTCAAACCGGTGAGAATTTCCCAAATGTGCTGTCGCGAACCGGGGTCCAACCCCACAGTCGGTTCGTCAAGGAACAACACGCGCGGCGAACGCAGCAATGCGCACGCAATCGACAACTTTCTTTGCATTCCGCCAGAAAAGTCACCGACATAGTCATCACGGCGAGAAAGCAAATCCCATTGATTCAGGTGATGTTCAATGCGCTCAACCGCGCCTTCTTTCGGAAGACCATACAACCGCGAAACGAACAATAGATTCTCGAATGCCGTAAGCTCTTGATACAGCGAGACTTCTTGGGAAACAACAGCGAATCTGGACTTCGCCTGTTCGGGGTTAGAAACACCGTCAAAGCCGGAGATACTGAAGGTCCCTGACGTCGGCTTCAAAAGCGTCGTCAACATATTGATGGTGGTCGTTTTGCCCGCGCCATTGTCGCCCAAAAGCGCGTAAAGTTCGCCAGGACGGACTTCCAGGTCAAGCTTATCAACGACTGTTCTCTTTCCGAAAACCTTCGTGAGCTGGGTTACCTTAATCGACGGTGTTTCACTCATCGCCTGCAATCTTAGCAGTTTCCAGCCCTTTAAGCGTCCACCATTGTCTATGCCGTAGTTAGGGGTCCAAAACAATGTTGCTCACAGTGAGTTTTACGGGAAATTTTCTTGTATGCCACCACAATCCAACATAAACCAAAATCCAAAATGCAGGTGCCAAGAGCGATACAACCGCCATAAGAAACAGGAAAAGGTAGGCATGATAAGCGTAAAGAATTTGCCCCTCTAAAATCTTCGGAGCTTCTGTATCGTGCTGGCTTGCGCCAATCGCCCAAGGTATGGCAACAACGCTTACGCAAATAACTGTAATTAGAAGGCTTCTAGTTAAACAGTACAAATGACGACTCTGGGCCGACAGTTCGTCTAACCTTGCGGCCCCAGAACACAGCAGAACTGGAATTAGAATCGACGCAAAGCCTTGCTCCAAGAAAACTTGGCACATGCGCAGCAATACAGCTTTGTGTTTCAGATCCAAACTTAGTCCAGGTTCGAACGATTGATAGGTATCCCAACCAGGAATGTGCCAGGCTCCCTTCCCAAACTGGCTTAAATCATCCCAGCTACCATAGTGAAATTCGGCGGTCGTTGCAATGGATACAACACCAAAGAAAACACCGAGTGCAATGGCTATAGCGTATCTACGTTTCAACATTTGCTGGTATCAGATAGTAACTACCATCATAACTAAATGGAGAGCGCCGCATAAGTCCAAAAATTGCTAACTCTGCGAAACCTGAGCAGCCTGGGTAATCCAGGCAGTTTTCCAGCCTTTAAGTGCCTTTCGCTGCTGAAGGTGGATGTGAGAGAGTGGAGTTTGAGTAGCGAAACGATATGCAAACCTACAAATCGAATTTCATAAATACAGGTATCGCGACGGCATTGTTCTGTGCAGTCGCCGGCGCTACTTATGGATTTCTCTATGCACTTAAATGCCCAGCTAGCCCAGCTGCGATTAGTCTGCTCGCACTGAGCAATGCCACCGGCGGTCTTGCCATGATCAATTTAGTTTGGAAAATCTTTGAGCGTCGAAATGTCACTTCAGCTCTAGCGCTGCTCGTATTTGCAGCTATATTCGAACTTTTTACAGTCGGATTTGCAGCTTCCAGCACTTCCGGTTGCGGTCTTCAAGTCAGATCGCCGGAAGACCTTACACGCATGGAAGACCTAACTCAGAGCGAGAAGCGGTAGTCAATGCAAACTCCTAGAACTGCATCTCTCCAACTTTCAATGTTTTGCATTGCGCTGTGCCTGCTAGCCGGTATCCATTATGGATATTTCCTCTTTAGCCGATATCCATTTACGTCTGAAGGGCTGGGGCTGCTAGCCTTTGGCTTCGCAACGCTCGAATGTACGAATGTTTTGATGGTACTCGCACTCATTAGAAACCGCAGGCAAGAATTGAAAGAAGCGTTTTTCGTAATGCTAGTAGGATGGCTCCTATCTATTCTTATGATGGGCTATACGGTCAGCTATTGCCAGCGCGGTGTTCACGCATGTCCATCTCTTCTCATGACGATCTAAGTTCATAAAAGTAACGAAAGGACAATGGCGTGCATCATCCTGACGGCTGTTTCTGAAAATGCGGAACCTTTGCCGCCCGAAGCCGGCGAGCCGCCGGCGCTCCCAGTGGATTAGCAAACAGGTCCTGAGATTGGCAGTCCGCAAGCGCCCATGACTGAATCAATATGTGCGACTTTGAATACTTTGTAGACGCTCGGAGTGACGTTGGAAAAACTTATCGAAACGCCTTTTGACTGAGCACGAAGGAGCATTTCTTCCAGCCATTCAAGACCATCAACTGAGATGAATGTGCAATCGGAGAAGTCCAAGTTCAAATCGCCGGAACCGGAGGCGAGCAGCTTATCGACTTCATCAAGACTTTTCACCAAAGGTCCCGGCAACCGAAACTGCGCGGCATCTTTCGTTGCTGTCGATGATTCTTTGGATTTCTTCTTTTCTGTCACGGGTCTTTCTCCAGTTTTCTCTCGCAAATATTTTGAGGATTGGATATTAGCGAATTTAAGTCAGCTGATTCTGTTCTGTTTGTTGGATTCAAAAAAAATCAGGGCGCGTGCAACGCGCCCCAACGATTACGGGCGCTGTCTGGGTGGATAAGCGTTGATGAAGAGATCTTTGATGTCTTCAAACAACGGCACAGCTGGATTTGTTTTCACAGCCATATCTTCGAAAGCACCACGTACAAGATCCGGCATTGCTGCGGCGAAATCTTCTTGCGAAATTCCAAGCTCTGCAATCGACATTGGTTGACCACACTGGGCGGACAAGTCGTAGATTGCGCGCCGGAGAGCCAAATTCAATTGTTTGATATTGCCTTTGTGCGGTTTTTCGCCTTTACCGACTGCAGCCAGTTTGCCATCTTCGTCCAACCCAAGGAATTGAGCGGCGCGCGCATATTTCTCATCGGCAACCCAGAGTGGATAGCACGATTGCACCATAAATTTGTGTGGAATCTGCGCATTGTATTCCAGAGTCGAGACGAGAAATACACCGTTGGCTCTGCCGTGCGGAACATCGTAGTGTCCGCCGAGACTGTGAGCCAGTGCGTGGTTGACGCCGACAGATGCATTGCCGATCGCCATACCAGCCAAGCACGAAGCATTGTGCAGTTTGTGACGCCAGACAACATTGGTCGGGTTTTTCAAAACTTCCGGCAACGCTTCAAATATGAGGCGCATGGCTTCGAATGCCAAACCGTCAGTGTAGTCGGATGCAACCGTGGAAACAAGCGCCTCCAAAGCATGAGTCAGTGCGTCGAACGCGGTATCGGCGGTGATATCACGCGGTAATGTCTTAGTGAGATTGGCGTCGATAATTGCCACCGTCGGCAGTAGCGTCTCGTCGATAAGCGAGAGCTTCCTTTGCGATTTGCTGTCTTTCAAAACGGCAAAAGGTGTAACTTCCGAACCAGTTCCTGAAGTCGTTGGAATGGCAACCAGCTGGGTTTTTACGCCCTTTGGAAACTCTGCCATACGATGACGGAAATCCAGGAAGTTGAAAGCGATTTCTTGCAGCTTCAAATCCGGGTAGTCATGGAAGAGACGCATTACTTTCGAAGCGTCAAGAACAGAACCACCGCCTAGAGCGATAACGGTATCCGGCTGGCTCTGCTTCATTACTTGCAGTGCCGCTTCAATCGTATGCCATTCCGGCTCTTCGCAGACCTCCGAGAAAACGTCGACTCGGCAATCTTGCGGCAAGCGCTCCAACACCATGGATAGGTGTCCTCTGCGAGCAGCAGATCGGGAAGTGACGACGAAAGCACGCTTCGTCTTGATATTTCTCAGGTGGTCGATGGAACCTGGGTTGATGTAGATGTTCTTAGTTGTTTGGAACGAGAGCGTGAAGTGCTTACGGCGCGGTACACGCTTGTAGTTGAGCAAGTTTTTGATACCGACGTTATCGGTGGTGATATTGCCGCCACCGGTACCGCAGCCGAAGCTGAGGGTCGTATTCAAGTTGTTGTAGATGCCGCCCAATCCAGCGATTGATGTCGGTGAATTGACGATAATACGTCCGGCATTGATAAACGTGCCGAACTGTTCAATAACATCCTCATCTTCAGAAAAGATGCCGGCAGTGTGTCCGGTGCCACCACCGTAATTGATATCCAATGCGCGGTTGAGCCCTTCGTCGACGGAGTCTACGACAACATAGCTCAACACTGGCATCAGTTTTTCTACTGCCAATTTGTTTCCGCGCAGATCACCTTTCATCTCGCAGAGAATGATTTTGGTTTCTGGCGGAACAGTAATTCCTGCTTTCTCCGCGATGAGATTGGCCGGCTGACCGACCATGCGGTAGTTCATTCCACCTGTGCGCGCGTCGATGATTGTCTCTGTAATCTTGGCTGTTTCTTCTTCGTTGCAATCATGGCAGCCATATTCTTTGAACTGCTCAATAAGCGATTGGGCAATTTCGCGGTCAACAACAAGGGTTTGCTCTGATGGGCACTCGGTTCCATTGTCGAACGTTTTAGAGATGATGATGTCCATCGCCGCCTGACGAACGTTCGTGCTCTTGTGGACGTACACAGGAGTGTTGCCCGAACCCACGCCCAGAACAGGTTTCCCAGAGCTGCAGGCTGCTTTGACCATTCCGGTTCCGCCGGTGGCGAAAATCAAATCGACTTCCGGATGCACCATCATGAGCTCGGTTTCTCTTCTCAAACGCGAAGATTTTTCAACCCAGCCGATGAAACCTTTGGGTGCGCCAGCTGCAACAGCCGCTTCATACACTATTCTTGCTGCCATGTTGCTTGCATCTGCAGCCATCAAGTGCGGGCTGAAGATGATGGAATTTCTAGTTTTGGCGGCAGCCATTGCCTTGAAAATGACGGTAGAAGTCGGGTTAGTTACGGGTGACAAAGCCAAGATAACCCCAACCGGCTCGGCAATTTCGACCATGTTGTCTTCGGGAAATTCTCTGATGATGCCGACGGTCTTTTTGTCCTTGATCTGGTGATAGTGGAATTCCGAGGCGACGAAATTCTTCAGCATCTTGTCCTCGAAAAGCCCCATGCGGGTTTCATCACAAGCCGCACGCGCCAACTTTTCCACATTCTCAATCGCGGCTGCAGTCATCGCTTTGACGATGCGATCAACATCTTCCTGCGAGTACTGCGTGAAGACAGCGGCTGCCAGTCTCGCTTGTCGGGTCAGGTGATTCACCCGTTCCATCAAACTGGTGTCGTTGTCTTTGACTGCTGTCGTCATTTATAAAGCCCTTCTGTTTATGAAAACCCAGACTTGAAATTTGCCGCTGGTCAGCGAACGGCGCCCCAGACAAAAAGCAGGAAAGGATTTTCCTCTTTGCCCCGGGCACCCGGCAACCTTTCCAAGTGTAAGTTACAGACTCACATTTATAGATGGGTGTTCCGAAACCTTTTACAAAGCTCCCTAGCCCAAAATCGCCTTTTTTCCGCCTTACCCAAGCCAAGAAGCCGAATCCAACGCCGTTTTGGGCAATTTAGCGGCTGCGGCAAGTTAAAAACCGAACAAAACTTTGCTTTACCTCGTAATTTCCCACTTTATAGAATGAAAGGTTGTCACTAGAATATCGATGGCGTTGCTCTATCACCAAAAATGCGAAGGCGACACCTTAATTACCGGCATGGCGAACTGATGGTTTGCCGCTTGCTCGTATATGGGTCTTCCGGCTCTGACAAAACAACCACTGTGACCAGCGATAGACTAAAAACAGCGTTTCTATCTTTCATACTCCCGGGCTCTTGCCTGGTAGCCGAAACGCTCGGTATTTTGTCCGCTCCCCTGGTTTTTACGCCTCCGGCTCAGGCGGCCGACTTCGCACACGCCAAGCAAATTATTGTCCCGACTACAAGAATCAGACGGCGCTACGACTCCGAAGTACGCGAGTCGTCTTCGTATTCGATGAACCCAAATAATGGCTCATCGATGGATAGCTACTATTCCGGCGGGGGGTTAAGTCCTGCGCCGCTGCCGTACAACATTTCCTCTCCAAGCTATTCGAGCAGCAGTTCTGCCAAGTCCAAAAACGGTCTGATCCCGCCGCCTCCGGCAGTTACGCCATCGATCGTGACTCCACAGATGGGCATGATGTCACCGATGTCTCAGCAGACGTCTCCTCGATATGACGCGATGAGTGCAGCGCAAAATCAGGCAAGCTCACCCCATGCGGCGCAAGCGGCAGCCCAGCTTAACACCTTCCTAAAGGAAGGAAAGTTCACCGAAGCGCAGTCTCTAATAAAGAATTACACCAAAGCATTTCCGAAAGACAAAGTACTCAAAGATGAGTTCGTTAAGACGCTTTTGAGCAACGGCAGAGCACAGGTCGCAGCGAATGATTACGATGAAGCTGTAAAACTCGCGCGCGAAGCTTTGACTCTTGAGCCTGGCAGCACACCAGCCACAACAGCCCTCAATGACTGGCTCAAAAAGAAAGGCATCGATCACACAAGTGATATCGCTCGCCTCAAAATGGCAGATACTTTGGCTCGCGAAGGCAAATACAACGAAGCATTAGTCGAATACAGAGCAGCGCTCAAGATCAAACCATCAGCCGATGGTCACATTGGTGTGGGCGCAATGCTCTTTAAGGAAGGGAAGAAGGAAACTGCCAAAGGTGAGTTTCAAAAAGCTCTTGAGCTTGATCCCAATTCCAGCGCCGCTTTGAGACACCTCGGCAGTTTGCGCTATACACAAGGTGACGTGATTGGTGCGAACAACGACCTCAGCCGCGCGCTAATCATCAACCCGGAAGACAAAGTTGCGTCGCGAACACTTATCGATCTATGGCACAGACAGGTAGCGAAAAATCCTCGCGATGCCGGTCAGCACCTTGGTCTTGCAAGAGCTTACCAGCTCTCCGGCGACCTCAAATCGTCGCAAAACGAGTACAAGCAAGTCGTGAGACTGGAGCCGGACAACCCAAATCTTCCGGCCGCACGTCAAAGTTTTAAACTCGCTCTTGCCCGTCAAGAAGCGATGAAAGCCTATCAAGCAGCACAAACTCTCGATCAAAGCGGCGCTGTCAGAGATGCTCATTCGAAGATTATCGAAGCAGCAGGAATCGCACCGACGGATGTGAAGATCCGCTTGTACGAAGGCGATTTGGCGACACGTTTGGGACTGTATTCGCAAGCGCACGATGCGTATATGACAGTCATTCGAGAAGAACCAAAAAACACCGTCGCCGCCAAGAAGCTCCAGGAGCTAAATGCGAAGATGCAGGCGACGACGATGCTTACACCGCAGACTGCAGGCGGAATGGCGTCGCCACAAGTTATGACGTTTCTAAATCAACAACAGGGCGTTCAACCATCATTGTTGTCGCAATTAAACTCGCAAGTCCAACCTGGCGAATTGCCGCCGGCACCTAGCATTCCGAGAGCGATTCCGACTGTGGCAGGAGCCGCCGCGGCGTCCTCTGCCGATTCAGCTCTGACGACCGACAATCACGTCAACAGTTTGGGTGGATTTCTCGGACAACTCAGAGGATTCCAGCAGAGCGAAAAAGATCGCATGGCTAAAATCGAAGATGCGACTCAAAAAGCTATGGGAGGCGCTTCTGGCTCGTCAGCCGGTTCAAGCCTCGGGCTACCACCTTTGCCTCCGCTTCCGCCACTTCCGCCTGTCCTGACCACTGAGACACCTGTCACGGCAAGTGCCATCGCTTCGGCAGCGTCCGCAGCCCCAGCACCAGGGGCAACGGCGGCCGCCGCAAGCGCGGCGCCAGCAGCCAGCTCTCTAGCTTCAGCTATAACAGCGATACCAGGAGCAACTTCAGCAATTGACGGCAATACGCTTTCCGCTTTAGCAATGAAGGCTTTTCCGAACGGCATTTCCAGCGCCAACATTCAGGCAGCAGCTCAAGCGCTCCCAGGATTGATGAACGGCATGATGCCACAGGCAGCACCGAACTATGCTCAACCAGCCGCACAGCCAAGTTACGCACTATCCGCTGCGCCACAGACTTATGCCCAAACACCTGTGGCCATTCAGCAAAGCGCTCCCAGAGATCTCGTTCCATCACCATCTGCACAGCCTTCCGAGGCTGTAAAACCGCAGCTCTTGCCGGAAATCTCACCGCCACCGCAAGCGCCGGACTATATCCGCCAAAAAGCACAGTCAATGGTGCATCCGGACATGCTGGCAAATATGCCGCAGGCGCCTTCGAATGGTCAATCGGCAATGGGCAAAGATTTATCACCAGACCAAATCAATTCAATTAAACAGACTATGGCGGCTAATGCCAGCAATGCTCGCGGCTCAGTGCGTTTTGAACTCGAGGGAGTGGTTCCGTCCAAGTCCCAAATCAAGCTGAAGGTTGTTTTGAAAAACGACCGGGACTTCCCAATGGAGCTGCCATCGAGTATCTCTGCAAAAATTCAAATGCCAGGCAAGCCCGAGCAAATAGCCAAAGTCGAATTCAGCGAGAAGAAGATCAACGCGCACGGCGCCATTCACGGCACCATAAAAGTTCCGGGCAGAGACCTCAACGCTTCAGCTGATGTCTTCCTGCCGAACTTCCTGCCGCCATCAGAACAGTACCGCGATGTTCATCTGACTGTTCCAATCTCCAAGCTCTAGGCAAAGCTAGCTCCCGACAAATTTCCAAATTGAAGTCTATTCTCTAAGCAATCCCTCACTCAGGTTGGCACGGAAGGCTTGCACTCCCATGCGCGAAGACCAAGGAAGCGCACGGGTGCGTAGTTTTCCCACGACTGCCACGTTGCTAACACATTGGAATCGTACCTTTGATGTCGAACCCCCGGTTCGCATACGAGTACACCAACGAAGGTTGGCGGTGGCAGGGTTGGACAACTAATTAAGCTTCTAACGGAGAATCAAAAATGGCACGAGAAATTGAATCGAAATCGTTCGAACCCCTCAGCGTAGAGGTCACAACTCCTGCATTTGAAGCCTACTCCCGCTTTAGAGAAGACTATGAGAATTCGGCAGGCTGCGCAATCAGAGGCAGCATGAGCGACAGGCAAACTGGTCGCATCGGTACGGTTGCCGACTCAACAGTCGACAAAATGGCAGTTGTCTGGCTCGCCGACAAGTATAAAGAACTCGGACGCAGCATCACGCGGGAAGATATCACAAACAGCGCCAACACTAAGTTTGACTCGCTCATGGCAGAAAGTGCGCTCAAACAATTCGAGACCATCAAGCATGCGAAGTCCAACCGCGAAGGTGGATTCATCGGCATCGGCTCACGCGAAAAGGATGAGATTTCCGGAAAAGACCTTGATTCAACATTGAAGAAAATCGAGAATCAAAGACGCTCTCTCGACATCGTAAATCCGCTGTTTGCAAACAACGGCGAGCTGTTTAGCAAACTGGCAGAAGACCACAACGGACAGTGGGGCGTCACCTACTGGGATTTGAAAGACGCCAGAAAAGCTGATGACAGAGCCCGTGCGAAAGGCGATAAAGTATACAGCGACGAAGAAAGAGCTGCCATCGACACGCTCTACAAGAAGTGGGGCAGCTCGGACATGCGCCGCGTCGAACATCGCGGACAAGGCGACGACATGGGTTGCGACGGCATCTTGAACTACGACACTGTCGCTAAAGGTGCCGGTTTCGAAAGCTCCGAAGAAATCCACGCAGCTGCCAACGCTAATAGCGGCTACCTGAGAGATGCTGTGGTGCAAAAGTGCAAAACAGAAGAAAGCAACATGACTGTTTTGCAAGAAGCAAGACGCATGAACAAAGAGAACCTGCAATCCATTGAAGATCGCGCTCAGCACACAGTCCAAAAGGGTGAAGGCTTCGACCGCATCGCCAGAGGTGTACTTAAGAAAGAAAGCGGACAAACTCCGAGTGAACACGATGTCGTAGATTTCTCTAGCGACATCGCACAACTCAATGGTTTTGACCGCAACACATACGATCCCAAGGTGCGCTCAATTCATCCGGGACAGCGCATTCAAGTACGTGACGACGCTTGGAAGGCTTCGCAGCGATTGGAATCGTACGAAAAAATCCAAGAATATCTCGATGCAAATCTGAATGCAGAAGTTCTGGATCAACAACTGCGCGGACGCTAAATAACAACAGATTTTGGGGAAGCCGAACACGGCTAACTGACTGGGCGGCAGATATGCTGCCCTTTCGGCTTGGTGGTTCAATAGTCTTGGTTTTGTAGGTACGATGCCATGCATCGCCCGTCGAAACGCGCGTTCATTAAAGCGGTCGACGCATGGCGTCAATTGTTGAAATCTGCGTTCAATGCAGCGGTCGACAAATGGCGTCGCCCCTACTTTAGAACTAGAGAACCCATTGGGTACGTGAGCGATAAAGGCGACGAATGGTGTTTTTGTCAGCTTGCGATAACTGCTCCACGACTCGGTTTTCATGCATGATGTCGTCTCGGTACGGCGAGTGTGCCTTAATGCCTAAGGCGTGACCGAACTCATGAGCAGTGGCAGCCTTAAGTTTTTCCAGTGTGCTGTTAACGCCAAGAGACAACTCCATCACGACAGGAGGAGTGCGAGGATTCTTACCTTGCTGAAGCGCCTCAGCGATTTTGGCATAAGGAATGGCTTGCGCACAGGTGTACCCGCCGGTCGATATGCCACCAGGTTCGGTGGCACCAGCGAAGTTGTCGTTAAAGAACACAAGAATATTTGCTTCCCTTGGGTTCCCTGTGAAGTCAAAGGAAAAGAGGCCTTCTTGCTCGAAAGGCTTCCACATCTCGATACCGGCACAAACAGCTTCACCCATTTCGTCCGACCAGCCGTTTACGCGCGCCAAACTCCCAAACGGATTAGCATCTCCACCGGAAAAACACATCTGGGCAACCGTATCCACGCGAGTCGCTTTCAATTCCTGAAAAGGCAAGGCAGGCAATTCGAGTCCGGGGCTGATCCAGACTTTGAGCGGCATCTTGCGGGGCTCCCAGCGCACCCATTGCATTTTGAGATCCGGCTCTCCCGGGTCGTACCAATCGCCAGCGCTGGCACGAGGGCCTCTGTCCAGACCCGGCACAAGGTGCACCCCTTGCGAGCTTCCCGGCACCATCTGCTGACCGCTATAGCCCACCCCAGCGGCTCCCGGACCCGGACGCATCAAGGATTGAAACCCGGCTTTCGGCAGCTTGCGTTTGACTACCTGAGCATCTGCCGGACCATACGAAATACATGGCGCCAGAACGGATACAGCTATTAAGGTCGGAAGAAACTTCTGCAGGGTCGGCACGTTCATCTGGTTCTAAATTTAAGTACTGGTTTTATTTTAACGACAAGAAGCAAATTCCTGCTCTCAGTCTAATATTGAAGAGCAAGGAATCCAATCAAAAGTCAGGATATAAGGTGTCCAATTTATATGACGCAATGAGCCTCAATGTCGCCGAGGCGATTGCCAGGCAGCTAAAAATCAAGCCAGAAAGCAGGTTCGGGATGCCCACCGGGCGGTCGCCTGTAGGGTGTTATCAGATACTTTCGGAGTGGTCCCAGCAGGGGGCGCTGAATTGGTCGCAAAGTAAGTGCTTTGCTCTGGATGACTACTTGGATGTGGACGAGGAGCAATCGTTTCACTATTTCCTGGAGTCAAATCTCTATAAACATACGAATCTGCCGCCTGAAAACCGTTTCAGCCCAAGAAATCAGGACAATTACGACCAAGTGATTGCGGACCAGGGCGGGCTGGACATGTGTATTCTGGGGTTGGGAACAAACGGTCATATCGCCTTTAATGAGCCCGGAACGCCGCAGCTGAGCTGGACTCATTGCCACTGGCTCACTCAATCGACGAGGGAAGCTAATGCCGCCGCTTTCGGCGGAGCAGATAAAGTGCCGACAAGAGCCATAACAATTGGGATTGAGACGATTCTCGCCAGTCGTCAGATTATCCTGATTGCTAGCGGTGACAAGAAGAAAGCGGCTCTTTCAAAAGCACTTTCGGGAGAAATAACATCTCAATTGCCAGCCTCCTTTCTAGCTTTGCATCCTGCAGTGAGGGTATTCCGAGACTTCGAGATGTAATTGCAGGCGCTTTTTGGCTACAAGTGTTTAGAATGGAAAGCGGAGCTGTGCGCTTTCATTGCAGGATAAAAGGATAAACCGGATGTTGAAAGCTAAATTTCTAACTGCCGCTGTCGCGACCGGCTTGGTCGCTTGCGCATGGCTGCCGTGCATGGCTGAAAGAACCAACCCGGACATGATTCCGCCGGATGTAACCTTTCCGTCGCCCGGCGCTCCGCAAACTTCATCCAGTGCCGCAACATCAACAGCATCTGCCGTATCTCCCGCCGCTGCAACTCCATCACAGCCTGAGACACCGGCTCCTGGACAGGGAAGCGGTGGCGCGCAGCAGCCTCAATTTAATCCGGCACAAGCCGGCATAATGCAGCCACCAGCATCGGCAAATCAAGGACATCCCCGACTCCCCATCAATCAGCGCCCGCCGGTATACCCAGGCGGACAACCGCCCGCGGCAGCATCGAGCGAAACAAGACCTGATCCGATCTGCGTTTTAGAAACACAGAAAGGCGTCATCATGATCAGATTGTTCCGCAAACAGGCACCAAAGACGGTGGCAGCATTTATGGAGATGGTGCAAACAGGTTTTTATAACGGACTGACTTTCCATCGCGTAGAGCCAGGCTTCGTCATTCAAGGAGGCTGTCCGAATGGTGACGGCTCCGGCCTTTACAGCGATCCGAAGACGGGCAAGCCGAAGATGTTGCCACTCGAAACCACCACTCAGCTCAGTCACAATGCGCCTGGAGTCGTGGCGATGGCTCGCTTTCCGAAAAATCCCAATTCCGCCAGCTGCCAATTTTACATCACGCTGCAGCCACAGCCGCGCCTCGATCACCAGTATTCGATATTCGGGGGCGTGATCAATGGTTTGGACGTCGTCCAGAGAATTCAGAAAGGCGACAAGATTCTTTCAGTCAGCCTGAGAGAGCAATAATCTTTACAAGACGGCTACTGGTGCGACTTTCACCTTATGGTGTAAGAGTCCTATGCCCGCCGAAAGGCGATAAGGTGTATATTAAGAGAACTGCTGCCGAGATTTACAGCACGTGCGCACGCCTGTTTCTAACTGCTAATTCTCTTAATTAGCTCCTTCACCGATAAGCTCTACTGCACAGGTCAAAACATGGCTGACCCGCAAGAAGACGACGCTAACGAGACATTCAGCTCCAACGAAGGGACTGAACAATTGCCTGGCACAGAAGAACAGTCTGCTGCTTTTCTGGACAATTTGCGCTCGTCGTACATACCGACGACCCGAGGACTTGGTTATTACGGTGGCGGCGGCATGCCGCGCAACCTGCGCACAAGCTTTCAAATGCCGGGACAATCGCGCTTTGGCTTAAGTGCATCATTTGCTTTCGACGAAAGGACAGCAACGACTATCGACGGTGAAAAGATCGAATCGGAAGAAGAATCCGATGAAGAGGATTCTCAAAGACACACAGAGAGATTGAAGACAGGCGACACGCTCAGACAGTTGCCCGATCAAGAAATTCTCGAGATGAAGAACAAAGATAGGCTGATCATCTACAAGACACTTGGTTGGATTATGGAAGACGGCAAAGGAAATCCGATCACAAGGCAGTTTGGACCCGACGGCGACACTTCCACATTTGGCTTGGACAGAGGCGGCGAAGTGATCGCACAAGCCATTGAATTTTCAGGCATCACCACTATCGTCTTCAACAATGGCGACAAGATCGTCTTCGATCATTCGGGTGTTTCTTCTATCTCTCGCAAAAAAGACTCGGTATTCTTACGCGAGCCCATGCGCAAGACAAACGCCTTTCGTCCAGCAATGTTTAGATATCGCGCGTACTAGAACAGAATAAAAGCGGTCGACGCATGGCGTCGACCCTACAGTAATTCTTTGACCGCTGGGACTACGTGATTCAACAACTTGTGTCCCCCGACATGATTCAAGTGTGTCGTATCCCAATAGTCATTGTCGTCAAAGTCTTTGCTATCGCCCAAATCAACGAGCTTCACGCCTGGCATATCGGCAACTTTCGCGATTTCTTTTTGGTAGCTCGCATAAAATCCTTGCGGGAGAATCTCGAGGTTTCTCTTCGTCAGAGGCATGTTGACCAGAACAATTTTCACACCGCGCTCACGCAAGTTTTTCAGCGTGCGAGCAAGAAAACTCATTTGCAACGAGTGGTCTTTCTCCGTGATTTCCTTGTAGCGGCCTTGGTATTCCTTTACGCTATTGTTCCAGCGATCTTCTGTCGAACCTTCCAAGTTGAATCCGCCACCTTGCGTTGCGGTATCAGATTTGGTGGCAGTCGAATCGAGAGGATTTGCAATTCCGAGGGTTGAATAAACTTTGTTGATTGCTTTATCTGTTTCCATTTGCAGGCGCCATCTCTTGCCATAGAAATAGCAAAGGTGCATGGCAAGCCAATCTGCCTTCTTCTCAAAGTCTGGCAAAAACGCACTTGCGTAATTTGGGAAATTGGAGAGGTTGACGATCTTCTGAAACGAGAAAGTCGCCATCGGAGATGACAGACTGTGGTCGTGGAAGTCTCTTGGTGCGATACCGTATATGATGACCTTCGGAGTTTTATCGCCTTTAACGAACTCGCTCGTCATCAAATAGGCATCAGAAGCCATTTGCCCGAACACTGCCAGGCTATAAATGTTTTCCTGTCCACATCCTGCTGCTTTGAGTTGTTTTTTCAAAGCCTCAGAACCGTGATAATGAAAGATGTCGTCGATGTTTTTCTTCTCAGCAGCATCCATTGCCCAGAAGGGAAACATCACGAGTGAAGAGCCAAGCAGGATAACATCCGGCTTTTCCTTCAGTGCTTCAAAGCCTCTGATCGTTTCTTCTACTGACGCGCCGCTATTCCAACAGTTGGCGTCGCTAGAACTTTTCTTACCATCGCCGACAAAGGTCCAAAGTCCCGCATTTATGGCGCCGAAAAGGGCGAGCGACCATAGCACACGGGTTACAACACCCCTGCGTTTGCTCGATCTCTCATTCGCTGAACCGGTAGATGGTCCGCCTGGTTTTATTTCAGGCGTCTTTACCGTCTCGACTGTCGCGGGCAAAATTTACCTCTCCCGACCAATAGCACTTGACTATTTTAGTGAATAATCAAGGCAAACAAGCTAGAGACGGTTAATGTCAAGCAGAGTGTAACTTAGATGGAATTCGGATCGGCGTAAGGTGGCAAGCTGTCTTGAACGGCCGGCTTCTTAGGCGCCAAGGGCTGGAATGGGCTAATTTGACCGCCCTGTCCGGGTTTGCCGGGCTGAATCTTAAAAGGAGTAATACCCATAGAGCCGGGAGCGCCTGGTTCTATCTTGTATTGATAGACACCGGGCGGCATGCTCTTCAAGTCACGCATCTGGCGATTCATTTGAGAGAACATTTCAGACATCAGGCGATTGATGGAAGACAGGTCTTCGGTTCCGGCGAAAGGCTGCATGGGAAACGGCTGCATCGAAAACGGGCCGGGCATGGACGGGTCTGATGGGTCAGCAAAAGAAAAGGGATTTCCACGCGGATAAGCTTTTGGCATTGGTCCGAGCATCCCCGGTGGCACTAACGCTGTCCCTGGATTGGCTGGCTGACTGCCTGCAGCGACTGATGCGCCGATTTTCTTCAAGCGCTCGACTCTGTCAAAGAGCGCCATCCCGGGGCTGGCCTGCCCAAGCAATTTCGTCTCCAGCCTGGAAAGCCTCTCACTGATAGGCTCTGCCTTAAAAGTCTTTTTCAAAACACGCCACTCGAGTGAATCTACTGCAGGGTAGTTACCTTTCAAGGGCGCTGCACTAGCGCTCGGCTTGCCGGGAGAATCACCGGATTTCGGCTGCACGACCGTTGATTCGGGATTTTGCCTGTCTTTTACTGCTTTACTGATCCTCGCCCAACGGTCATCGAGATCGCCTGCCTGTGTGGCTCCGAAAACTAAGAGCTCGAGTCTTTCTACTCTTTTTTCGGGAGGGTCATTGGGATAGAGACGGGAGAACATCTTATTCTCCAGCTTCTCCAGCTCGGCATTATTTGGACTGCCATCGCCGGGACCCACCTGTGCAAAAGCCGCACTACAAAGACTAAGCGAAACACCAAGACAGAGTCCCAGCGAAAGCGACCTAGAAATGAGCTGCCTGAGCGACTGATTTGCCTTTTTCATTGCCTCAAACTCACCAAAACGAAGTTACGACCGAGGTCACGAAGCAATCTGCGATTGCAATATATACCTTACACAAAAAACCTAATCCGCCTATTTGTCAATAGACATCACCATCGAAATTTTTGTTCCGAACCTCAGCGCTTTCTTAAAAAGGCAAGGGCGACGCATAGCGCCGCCCTCACAAACCTAACGATCAGAAGATCTAGTCGTCGGATGCTCTGAATTCAGCATCCACTACGTCTTCACCGGGCTGGCTGTAGCCTGCGTTGCCGCCGTCTCCGCCATTACCGTAATCGTAGCCACCGCCGGCGCCACCATCAGCACCGCCGCCGGTCGTATAGTCTTCCATTCCGCCGCCGCCTTCATCACCGCCGCCACGCGCAGCTGCTTGTTGCAAGAGAACGAGAGCGCCTCTGAGTTCGTTCATGATTTGCTTGACGGACTCGAGGTCTGCATCGTCTTTGAGCTTCTGCCTGAGGTCGGCAACCAACATTTCTGCTCTTGCCTTTTCCCCGGACGATACCTTGTCGCCAAGGTCGCGCACCTGTCTTTCGACTGCGTAGCAGATGCTGTCTGCTTCGTTGCGGACATCTGCTTCTTCCTTGCGCTTGCGGTCGTCTGCCGAGTAATTTTCGGCATCGCGCATCGCTCTTTCGATGTCCTCTTTGGACATGTTGGTCGAAGCGGTAATCGTAATCTTCTGTTCTTTGCCGGTCATTTGGTCACGTGCTGTGACGTTCATGATGCCGTTGGCGTCGATGTCGAAAGTTACTTCAACTTTCGGCGTGCCTCTGGATGCCGGCGGAATACCGTCGAGACGGAAGTTGCCCAAGAGCTTGTTGTCGCGAGCCATTGGACGTTCGCCCTGGAATACATAGATATCGACGGCGGTCTGGTTGTCGTCTGCAGTCGAGAATACTTCCGCTTTTCTTGTCGGAATTGTGGTGTTGCGATCAACCAACTTGGTGAACACACCACCCATAGTCTCGATACCGAGAGACAGCGGAGTAACGTCGAGGAGCACGACCCCTTTGACTTCGCCGCCCAATACGCCTGCTTGAATGGCAGCTCCTACAGCCACAACTTCGTCCGGGTTTACGGATTGGTTGGGCTCTTTGCCGCCTGTAACCTGTTTGACGAGTTCTTGTACCGCAGGAATTCTGGTTGAACCACCTACCAGTACAACTTCGTCCAATTGTTCGTAGCCGAGTTTGGCATCTTTCAATGCCTGCTCCATAGGATTGCGGCAACGCTCAACCAAACTGCGAGTGAGCTCGTTGAAACGAGCGCGGGTCAACTTGATCTCCAAGTGCTTCGGACCGGTTGCATCCGCAGTGATGAACGGCAGCGAGATGTTGGTTTCGGTTACGGACGAAAGTTCGATCTTCGCTTTTTCCGCAGCTTCAGTAAGTCTTTGCAGAGCTTGTCTGTCTTTGCGCAGGTCGATGCCTTCCAGGTTCATGAATTCATCGGCAACCCAGGTGACTACCTGGTGGTCGAAGTCATCCCCGCCAAGGTGCGTGTCGCCCGAGGTGGACTTAACTTCGAATACACCGTCGCCTACTTCGAGGATGGATACGTCGAAAGTACCGCCGCCCAAGTCGAATACAAGGATGATTTCGTTGTCTTTCTTATCGAGACCGTATGCAAGCGCTGCTGCAGTCGGCTCGTTGATGATACGAAGAACGTCCAAACCGGCGATTGTCCCGGCGTTTTTAGTGGACTGGCGCTGCGAGTCGTTGAAATAAGCAGGAACAGTGATTACTGCTGACGTGACCTTTTCGCCCAAATACTTCTCGGCGTCTTCCTTCAATTTGCGAAGAATCATCGCGGAGATTTCTTCCGGCGAATAATCTTTGCCTTGGATAGCGACTTTGCAACCGCCGTCGGCGCCTTCTTTGACTTTATAGGACACAATCTTTTGCTCAGACTGCACTTCCGAGAAGCGACGTCCGACAAATCTCTTGATCGAATAAACGGTGTTTTCTGGGTTAAGAACCGCTTGGCGTCTTGCCAACTGCCCGACAAGCCGTTCACCGGACTTGGTAAAGGCTACTACCGAAGGCGTCGTTCTACCGCCCTCAGAGTTGGAAACCACTGCCGGTTGACCACCTTCCATAACGGCAACACAAGAGTTGGTCGTTCCCAAGTCGATGCCTACTGCTTTTCCCATCTTTTAAACTCCCTTTACTCCTTTAGATGGAGTTTCCCCCCGGAATTATACTTTGCTGCGCCCCGTGAAACGGGCAGTTCAATCCGCCGTTTCCTCAATCGCGCGCCGCGAACTCCAAAAATGCTTATGGGCCTTGCTCTAATGATGGCCGCATATTAGTAAGCAGATTAAAAAACCTATACAAAGCTTTATAAAAGCCGCGCCCTAACCAATTCATCCTCCTGTCAAGCCCGGCTTGTCATGCGCTATCGCAGACATTCGTCGCTGAAAATGAAATTCCCACCGACCTGGCCGTTAGCTCTTATTTACCACCTAAATAGAAGAATCAACTGAAATCCGAAAAATCGGAACGACTATTTTTGAGAATTGTGCGGACGAGCAAGGGAAATCAATCGTCCCAAATCTCTGCAAGTCTCGGGCACGGAGGCGACACCAAGGCTGACGGTCAGGCGCACAACTTCCACACGGTCTGTCGTGAATGGATTCATTGCAATGGCCTCAGCCAAACGGCTGGCAAAATTGCGCCCAGCCTCCCCTTCCGTTTCCAGCAAGAGCAATGCAAATTGATTCTCACCAAAATGCCCGGCTATATCGGTTTTTCTCTTGAGCTTTTCAATTCTTGTCGACAATTGTCCGAGGACCGCCCTGTCCTGAAGCACCTTCGGATCTTTGGTTTCCGATAATTCTTCCTTGATCGACACTTCAAGAATGATCAAAGTGAATGGGTGTTGGAAACGTTCGAAGCGCTCGTATTCACGCTCGAGGTGATAGACAAATGCCGGATATGTGAGAAAACCTGTTTCTGCAATTTTTATCGAGTCTTCAAAAGCCTGAATAGCCGGCCAGTCAATGTCTTCCGTTACGGCTTCTTCGCCGCCCTCGTGCAACGGACGATCGGAAAATGAAACCAGACTGCACGTGACAAGATTGAATATAACCGGCACCCAGCGCGGCTTGGGCATCGGCCGCAAGCGCAGCAAGTCTTCAAGCGTGCTCTCGTTGTCAATCAACTGATAGAGCATCTTTTGCAAATTCATCTCGGCAGCAGCGCCGCGAGCCACCATCTCTTCGAACAATTGTTCTGTGATATCTGCGTGGTTGCGAACCAAGTACGAATCAAGATTGACGCCAATCTCTTTGAGGAATTTGCTTTGGTCAATAAGCGCTGCACCTTCCATAAGCAAGTGGTCAAGACGCTTTTTGATGGTTTCTCTGTGATGCGGTGATTCCATAAAGAATTTGAATTCGCCTTCATCCCAGCCTATTGCCTCGATGATGGCGTTCTCGCCTTCGGAGTTTCGCAACTGACAATGCACCGGCACCCCTTCCTTGAAGTAGATCACCGCCAGCTCTCCGCCTGACTGCAAGTCAAGACGACCGGTCATTTTGCCCATGTTTATCGACTGCAAGAGCGTGGGCATCTGCAAGTTGGTGAGGTCGCCTTCCAACATCGGACGAGCTTTCATCTTCTGGCTTGTCTGACGCGGCGATTTTTTCGGCTGTACAAAAGGAGAGTCGGAATCTAAAACAGGCTCGACGACCATGCTCGTGCCTTTATCATCCTTGAGCCAGCCGCGACCGGGCGCAGTGTGCGCATTTGCTTCTAATTTCAATGTCTTATCCGCGGTACCCCGAGAAGCAGTCTTCGGAGCACTGGATGCGGCAGTTCCTGGCGTTGCCTCTGTAGTCTGCGCTCCTGACGCTGCATCGGCAGTCTTTGCTGCTGGCGATGCGTCGGCATTAGCTGGTCCCGGCGTTGCTTCGGCAGTGGAGGTTGGTGTTGGTGGATTGGTAGAAGACTTCAGAAAGGAAGGTATGTCGGGAGACTCGGAGGCAACTGACCCCGGCGGCTGAGGAGACAGAGGAACAACTTGCGAAAGCGGTATCTGAGGCGTATGCGCAAGAGGCGCTCCCTGTGCCAGATTCAGAGGGGTATAACCAGGCGGCGGTTCCAAATTCTGGCGATTGGGATTGGCGCCAGGTGCCGCAAAGGGCAAGGGCGGCTGCTGCGCAGGCTGCTGCGGTGGTGGCTGCAAAATCTGAGGAATCTGCGGAACCAACGGCGCTTCGGCTGTATTGGTCTGAGCCGCGGGCGCAGAAAAAGCCGGCTGCCCGGCGGCCGAAGATGAAGACTGAGCAGCATCTGCTGCCGGCGTGACTGTGGCAGCCGGCGTCACAGGTAGATCTGAAACAGGCTGCTGAGCGGTTGCAACTGCCGGTTGCGAAGTCATTGGTGCAACAGGCTGATGCGCCATCGCCGCTTGCGCAGCAGCCTGGGCGGCGGCTTGGGCCGCAGCTTGTACGGCGGCATTAATGGCCGCTTGCGCAGCGGCATGAGCGGCCGCCTGCGCAACATCGACAGCTGAAGCCATTCCCGGCGCTTGTGCAAACGGAACGGCAGGCTGTTGAAACACAGGAGCCATAGGTGATTGGGCTACTTGATTGGAAGCAGAACCAGTGCCAGAGCTGGAATTCGGCATGGACGGGTTGTGAGGAAAAACAGGCAGTACCGGAGGCGGCGCACCGGGAATTGGAGCGGAGGTCATAGGCGCTTCGTTTGACGCCGGACCATTCTTGGCTTTGGCCGGCTCGTCAGGCAAAGTCAGCAAATCGTGCTCAGGCTTGGTGCTCTTCGGAAAGTTTTGCGCAGCCGAATAAACCGGATGGTTTGGCGAATCAGTCATTTCGAATTCGGAGTCTGCCGGCAGTTGTGCGTCCTTCACGTCTTTGTAATTGGCAACCGCACGCGCCACTTCTTTCGAGCGCGGAATACTCGAAAACCCAGTTTCCAAGGCGGGGAACTGCGATGTCATCAAATGGTGAATCAAACCAGGATCATCGGTCATCATGTTCCATAGCAGCGAAGAATCAGGTCCGACGCCCCGGTAGAACATCCAAAAACACTCAGACTTGGCAGACTCGACAAAGCTGCTGAGCATGTAAGGCTCTTGAGATTCGTTGAACGGCATCTCAACAGTAACGCGCAAATTATTGCGCGCAGTCGTAAGCAATTCCTCGATTTGAGCTTCCGCAGGAGGCCTGGGATACTTCATCAAGCGAATGGTCTTGGCGTCTGTACTCGAATTTTCTTCAGCCAACTTTATCAGACCGTTAAGTCATACCTAAAATTGTTTGTACCCAGAGTTTTAGTTTATAGCCGATTGGCTTGCCGCCCGAATCTTTTAGGGAAGTGACTTATGTCATCTAGCGGGATGCTTTGGCCGTGATTTCCAGAACCTCGCCTATGGCCAGTGGGCAAATTTCAATGGATGTACCGGTTGATTTTGCATGCTTGACCAAATCTGACGATTGGTAACGAAATGGAACGCGCTCAACCAGCGCCTGGAAGTGAAGCGGAATTACACGTTTGGCTCCAATTTCCTCGGCAATTTTTAAAGCCTCGTCCGGTGAGGCTACTCCATACTTTCCGCCGATGGGCAGACAAGCGGTATGCACTGGAAAACCCTTGAGGCTGTCACGAATAGTTTGCGTATAAATGGTATCGCCAGCGTGATAGAAGCCCTCGAAATAGTAGCCATTGACAGGCTTTCCCGGCGCCCGAGTGCGACCATGCAAATGGAGAATAGTCTTGCCCAGTCGGTTGACAGGATGGTGCGCAGGTATCGCGCGGACATTGAGCGAGTTGAAGGTTATTGTTTCGTGATGGTCGATGCTGATTAGCGCCTCATGCGGAATACGCTTTCTGTATTTGCGAGCCATCCAGCGCATCAAAACGCGTGGTCCTGCGAATTTACAACCCCACGCCTCGTAAAGTTTTAGCGCCATGAGGACGCCATGATCGAAGTGACCATGACTGAAAAGGACGAGATCGCCCTTTGGCAATTTCGTCCAGTCGATAGGGTCCTTGAGATAAGGGTCGACATAAACGTTGACCCCAGAAACAGTGAACCTTACTGCGCTGTGGCCCAGGTAAGAAAGACTCACGAAACGCCTCCGCTTCGTTCATTTGAATCGTCGTGAAAGGTTATCACATTTGAGCAGACAGCTTTATGCAGGCAGCCATGCGATTCAAAAGGGAAAAAATGGCTGATTGCTTGTACAATTCACAGTTTTGGTGCCGGCATTAAAAGTGTCTACTGTCCGGCGAACTTGAAAAATGTCTGATGGAGGGAATGTGAGGAGCGCTATGAAGGATTTCGCGTTTAGATCAATATCACTTTCGCTGGCGGTAACCTTTGGCGTCTCTGCATTTTCAGGGATAGGTCTTCCTCTTCAGAAGGCCGAAGCAAAAAATACGCCAGGGGAATTTGTCAAGTATTTCAATCCGATTCCCGAGAAAAAGCACTACCTGAATGAAGGTCAAGATCGCCTGATCAAAACCAAGAAATTTAAGGCAGTAGCGATAGAGGGAGCGCAGCCGGTTTTCAACAAGGAAATCGGTTTGTTCGCGCTTATTCCGACCGACAAAATCGGACAGACCCAAGCGATCACCGAAATTCTGAATCGCCCAAATATAAGCGGACTTTCAGTAACCATTCCGTGGAAAGTTTTGGAACCGAAAGAAGACGAGTTCAATTGGCAACCACTGGACAATCTTTTGGAACTCTTGAAGCCGTCAGGTAAAACATTGATCCTGCGCGTTTCTACCTGCGGCATCGACACTGTACCGGAGGGCTACGTTGCTCCGAAGGCGGAAGAAGGCGACAAAAAAGTCGCGCTTGATTCCGATACCCCGAGCTGGGTTTTCACCGGTGACGTAAAGACAATGGAATACACCGGCAAGGACGGCAAGCAGCATTTGATGCCGATCTTCTGGGATACCAACTATCTGGCTAAATGGTCAAATTTCATTACCGAAATGGGTGAGAAGTATGACAAAAATCCCAACATCCATTCCATCGGCATCACCGGTGGTGGCGTCGGCGGCAGCACCCTGGTTGTACCGGATGTAACCGGAGAGAAGGGCAATTACAGCAAGCTAGAAACAGCGCTCATCAAAGATCACGGCATGAGCCAAAGACAACTAGTGACGCACTGGAAGTACGTAGCCGACATTTTCCCGAAAGCCTTTCCGACAGCAAGATTGAACTTCGACGTTGACCCGCCCACACCGAATCGTCCTGGACAAGATACGTTGGATGAAATCTCCGACTACCTCATTTACCGTTATGGACAGCGGGTTTATATCACCCGTCAAAACGTCAATGACGGAAAGCACGGGTTCGATCAATATCGAGTCATCATCAAATTCCATCCCGATACATTTACCGGCTATCAGCTGACTGAAAAGGTTGATGCAGAAGGTCTGGAAAAGATCGCGAAAAACGCTCCTGTGGACGGCATCAGCTTTGTTGAAATCCCACTCTCGACACTGGAGAGCGCCAGCAAAGATGAAGTGTTGTCGAAGTCTCTCGAAGAGCTTCGCTCAAAACTCGGCTATCAGTTAGTCTCGCAAAAAATCTCTTTTGACGAAAAGCTGAAGCAAGGCGAAAAGTTGAAGGCATCTTTCGAATTCCTCAACCTGGGCGCCGCAACACCGTTGCGTCCATCCAGAGAATTCGACAAAGACGTAGCCGGCAGCTACAAACTACAAATGGAATTCCGTGATGAATCCGGCAGACCGATTGGGCAATCGCTTCACACACCGCAGCCACCGACCAATCAATGGCAAGCCGGAAAACCGATCACCTGGTCTGAAGAGCTCAAAATGCCGCCCCTCAAGCCCGGCAAGTATTCCGTTTTTGTATCGGTCGTCGACGTCGACACAAAGCGTAAATTGCAGATACTCAACGCTTCCAATACTCAAGGAAAACCAACGGCCGAATTTGCCATCGCCGCTGGTGACCTCAAAGTAGAATAAGCTTCGAGACAAGTCATCAAAATGGAAAAGTCAGAGGCACAACATCTGAAAGATCTGCCTCTGGAAACGCAGCTATCGGAGGCTCTCGCGCAAATCGAGAGCTTCCAGCAGTGCGCTTTTCTCGACTATCCGGATCATCTCAATTCGGGAGATCATTTGATCTGGCTCGGCACATGCTTCTTCCTAATCGAGAAGAGAAAAGCACGAATTACCTACACTTCATCTCTTGTTGATTTCGATCAGAAAGCGATGAGAGAGAAAAATGGCACTGCACCGATATTTTTGCAAGGTGGAGGCAACCTGGGTGATATCTGGCCCGACAGCCAAAAGTTTCGCGAACGCGTGATCGCCGATAATCATGATTGTCCGATTTACATCATGCCGCAATCAATTCTCTTCTCTGATGACGAAGCACTGAATGCGGCCAAACATGTTTTCAACTCACATCCAAACCTGACAATTTTCACGCGCGACCAAAAGAGCTTTGAATTTGCCCAGGAGCATTTTACGAATGCTCGCGTAATTCTCGCCCCTGACATGGTTTTCATGCTCGCACCAGTGATTCAAATGTTTTTCAAAAAACGGAAAAAAGGAAAAACAAAGTTTCTCATTCGAGCAGATAAAGAGTCATCGAACAAACAGCTTTCAGAAATAGCCAGCAACTCGAATCTACCGGTCGAAGACTGGGAGACTTACAAATGGCTCTACGACGGGCGCGGCAAGCTTTCAGAGCCAGCTGAAATTTATAAAAAACTACCAGGCTCGGTATATGCAGTGCGCGAACTTTGGCAAAGAGGAATTTCCAAACCACATCGACTGCCTGATCGAATCAAGTGGCGCTATTCAAAGAGATTTGCTCCAATACTTGAAGCCATGCCCAATCGCGAGCAGACGCTTTTTTCCTGGATGATTGCTTTCGATGCGATAAGACAAATTTCCGAATGCGTTTTGGTCATCACAGATCGTCTGCACGCGCATTTGACCTCATGCATTCTGGGCGTAAAAAATGGCTTGGTATCAAACTCTTACCACAAGAATGAACAGTTCTTTTCCACCTGGAAAATGCAAAACAGAAATTGCAGTTTTCTGGCTGACGAATCTCAAATAAATCAGTTCATTCAATCCAGCACAAACTAGCGCAAACTCATTCCAAATACTTCGAATGAGTTCTAACTCTGTCGAACTTACTAGCGCGACACAACTCTGCGAGTGTCGCCTATACCTGTGACTTTGGCATTGCTGTCCGGCGCAGTTTTCGCCGAGACCGTAAGCGCGGAGTCAACGGCGGAATCGATGGTGCTGTTTGGACTGCGCCTGAAAAGAAAAAATAGCGCTCGCAAAACTGGATTCTGAAACACTTGATCGGCAAAGGACATGCGCTTCAGCGCTTCCTTGTGGATCTGGTGAACACGCCTGGACTCAGCGTCTACTTCGAGCCACTCTTGATAGAGCGTGTCATACTGATCTTCAAGCTTTCTGAATTGTCTTTCTTTGAAAGCCAAGACTTCCGGATAATGACGGTCGTACAACTCCTTGTGGTGTTCTAAAAGAACAGGAATAGATTGCCACCACTGATCGCGATTCACGCTGGACATGCTTTGCTCGTGCTTGCGGTATTTGAATAAGGTTTTCTCCAGGCGAGCAAACTTCATGCCGCAGCCCAAAGCCGCGACCCAAAACTCGTGATCGCTGTTGAGAGACAGGTGCTGGTTATAACCGCCCACTTCTTCAAAAACCTTTCGCTTCATCAAGAATGTTACGGGTCCAGGCTCTCCAGCAAGAAGAGAAATGAGAGAAACCTCGTCCGTCCAGAGATAATCGCGTGCGCCGAACAACTGCATATGAGTGTAAACGCCGTCATTATCAGAGTTTTGGAGCACAGCCAACGTATCTTGCAAGAACGTTGGCTCAATAAGATCGTCGGAGTCCATTATTACGAGAAACTCACCTGATGCCTGTTTAACACCAGTGTTTCTAGCTTCCGGCAGACCTTTGTTGGACTCGTGCGTAACGATTTTGAGAGGAAACTCAATAGCTCCGAAATCCAGCTCATACACGTGTTTTTCGGGCGAACCATCATCTACGATAATTACTTCGAAATTGCGATATGTCTGCGCGTTAATACTCGCCACTGCTTCCAACAGATAGTCGGCATAGCTGTAGTAAGTGATGACAATCGAGATCAGCGGCGCTTTTTGCATGGTCAGAGGACTGCGTTTTTCTATCAGTCTACTCGCTCAGCCAAAAGCAACATGACAACCGTCTCATGATTATGCATTCGGCATTGTTATACAAATGCAGTATGCGTACCAATATTTACCCATTAGAGCCCAAGCTGGTTGACGGACAAGTCGAGCTTTCGGCCGAAATCGAATTTCCCAATGGAGAACGCAAACAGCTCTGGTACAGGGTGTCGGAAGAGCTTGCGCAAAATTTGACGGGAAGTGCAGAACCTTACCTCATTGCCGCAATTTTCGCAGCGATGACTGCTAAAGCTAACGTGCATGTTCATGGCACAGTCTCTCCATTCCTCATTCGCAATTTGATGGAATTCCAGGCTTACTGGTACGCCAACCTGCCTGGCAAATACAGTCGGGTGGAAATTACTGCCCAAACTGAGGCAGAGACAGATGTTTTTCCCGACCTTGATCGCTCTATATGCGCTTTCTCCGGCGGACTCGACAGCAGTTTTACGGTTTATCGACACGCATCGGGAATTTGCGGTCGACTAAAACGCAATCTGGGAGCAGCGCTTTTTGTGCATGGCTTTGACATTCCGCTGGAAGATGAAGAGGCTTACCAACGAGCGTTCAGGACGAATCAAGACACGCTCAAGTCTGTCGGCGTGCCTCTGTATCCAATTCAGTCCAATCATCGCCTTCTCTTTCCTGACTGGAATGAAACGCATGCAGCCGGAATTGCATCTTGTTTGACATTTTTCAAGCGCACCTTTTCCGAAGGAATTATTCCAGGCACCTACTGCTACAACGACCTGGCGCCGCTCTGGGGCAGCAATCCGACAAGTGATCATCTAATGTCCAGCAGAAATTTTTCCATTTTCCATGATGGTGCCATTTGGAATCGCGGCTCTAAGCTTTATCATTTGCGCGAATGGCAGACAGCTTACGAGCGAATTCGCGTCTGTTACTCAAATCCGAAGAAAGACCAAAACTGCGGGCGGTGCGGAAAGTGCTTGATCACACTAATGCTTATCAGCATGTTGCAGCTTCCGACGCCTTGCTCATTTCCACAAGCGCTGTCTGAAGATGTTTTTCAAGATATTGAAGAACTTGACGAGGTTCATCTCGAGGCATTAGAAACCCTTCTGAAAATAGGCAACAGACTACCGTTTCGCAATCAGCTCTCCGATTTGATAGCGACTAATCGGCAACGCTTAAGGCCGAAGAATACAATTCACCACGGACTAAAACAGACCAGCGAGAGAATAAAAGCCCTGTTTGGAAAGCCGCCATATTAGCTGCTCAGCCCGGTTCACCAACCGCCAGAACAAGCACTACGCAATCATCGACTCCGTCCAAGCCGAGCGAATGATTTATCTCATCATCAATAAAACCACCCGTAGCTGTCACTGAAAGATTGAGCGCAGCTGACACCAGATAGAGGTTCTCAGAAACATGCCCTGCATCCAGTAAACCCAGTCTATATGCGCGAGGACCATATTTGCTGCGCAAGCGTCCTTGATTGCTGGCAAGAAAAATCAACGCCGCAGAGTCGCACAATTCCGACTGCAGAAGAAGCATTCGCTTCGACCATTCTTTGAAATCGCCGAGTTTGATCTTCTTCAATCCATGAGCGCCCACATCATAGTGGTAAATACCTTTTTCAAGATCAGCGACGTTCAGCGCCAACACATACATTTCACAAGAGCAAAGGCTCCCGGCACTGGGAGCGTTTCTCCCTCCGTCATTGGCATTGCCTACTTTGTTGCGCAGCCCATTAGAAAGTCCGAGTAATTGACCCAACTTTTGCAAATCCAGAGCAACTTTAGAAAATTCCCGTGAGCTTTTTCTGCGCGCAAGCGCCTCTAGCAAAGTCATTTCAGATGTCTCGGCAACTTGCTGAAAAGTTCGAACATCTGTTACCGAATCGATTTGCCTCGGACCTTCATCCATCAATTCTTGAACGTGCTCGCTGTAGTTGACCTGACGAATCACAGGCAACTTCAGCAGCCATGGAGAATTATTGCTCGCTGTGTGATAGTCACAAGCGAGGTCTGCAGCCATTTTCCTTTCTGTAATTCGCATTTGTCTACCTATGGAAATGGATGCGGGTAAGGATTGCTCGCACACTTGAGCGATAGTCTTTCAGCATGCTGAGCGAGGCGCAAGTGCGCCAACCATTTGAGCGACTCTGGCACACTGATCGGCTGCATTTGCGGGACCACAACTTTGATTCCAACTCCAAATTTTGATACATCATCAAGCGTGCAGTCCATAAACAAAACCGTCATGCCAAGGCGCTCTTGAAGCATCGCACATGTATCGCGCAGCTGCTCGTAACTGTCAGGCTCGGACCACCAGCTCATTTGCCGTAACTCTGAAAGCGAGATGGTCTCCGACTTTTTCATGAAGAAATCGAATGCTGGAGTGTCTTGCCACCTAGCGTAAAGATCGCAGTGATCGCGCAATTGATTAACCCAGGAGAAGTCTGTATAAGACGGAGCATCGAGAACCTCCTTTTCACCACTGAGCTGTGCTAAGCGCACCAGAAAGACTTCATCAATCGACTTAATTACAGCCTTCACAGGATCTGCAGAGCAAGAGGCACCAAAAGTGGCAAACGGAAATTCATCGCCCTGAACGACTGAAAAAACCGTCGGGACTCTAAAATCAGTCGTAATATCAAAGCTGCGAACTCGCAATCCTGAGTCTTTAATGAGTTTCAGTCGCTTTGCCAGGGAATTTAATTCTGCAGTATCGCTGCCGAAATTCAGATCAAAAGTTATCTCTTTGGCGCAATATTGGTTCAGCCAAAAAAGCGAAAATGCGTCTCTTTCAGCAACTTCGCAGAGCCCAGCCCATATTGCTCGGTGAAGATTTTCATGGAATGCCGAACCGGACGAATGCGACAGTGTCACTCTTGGCTCGCCTTCAGGAGACTGATAGGAAAAGTCTACGTAGCCTGCGGGAATCCAATGGGCATTACCTGTTGCAACTTCCTTGACGGATGCCATCGTCAAAGTCCAGTCTGGCGATATTTCCTTATATGAATCGGCGCATCTCTCGTCAGGAGCACAACGTGGAAACTGCCTGAGCAATTGGCATTCAGATGCCGGAAGCTGCGCAAATTCTCCGGTTAAAAAGGTGTTGTACATGCAGTAACGCTCGAGAACTTCACCCAGGCATTTGAACAAGGCTTCATCCTTGTCGACGGAAGAGCCCCAAGCGTCACAGTCATAATCAACAAAATACTGTCCCAAAGGGCGCGTCAGTTGAGCGTGAAAAACCCAGAATGGCGGTTGTTTCCCGGTCGTCTTTATGCCGTAGATGCTCTTAACCGGACCGAACCTGTCATCGACCAGATCCAAAACCGAAGCAAGGCTTCCCAGTTTTTCACGAGAGCTTACTGGCATGCTCTTTCTCCGGCAAAACCAAGGCTCCGGCTCGTGCGCACACTTCGCATCGCGGCACGCGTGTGAAGGTATTTTGATCGATGTTACCATCCGAGTGAAAGCTAAGTACGCGTCCGTCCAACTGAGGTTTTTCAATGGCAGTGACTATTCGCACGGCTTCCTGGGTCAAGTATGCAGCAGCCTGAGTTGCCAGCGCTATCGACTCACCGCACATAAAATCGGTAGACCTGCCTTCTTCAAGAAATTTCTGATAAAGCTCTTCCTCTACAGAATGCTCGCCGGCGCTAATTTCACGCACAAGCATGCATTCAAAACACGCGGTATCGTGCGGGTTTACATAAGGACCCAACTCTATAACACTGCCATTGTCGTAAGCGCGCAACCATTCAACATTTGCTTGAACGCATTCTTCATTGAGCGCGACAAAGAGAGATTGCGGCACATTGCGTAGTGCTGCTAATACAAGGTCGGCTGATTCCTGGCGCCCGTGCAAGAAGTTCTTGATGCCGTTCTCGTTTCCTTCGATGTACTCGACGTTGAATTCGCTCTGCAATTCGCAAAAAATTTCAGCTGCATCTGTACTTGATTTTAGAGCTGCTGCGGAAATCTTCTCAAAACCGGATCGACTCAACAAATCGATGGTGCTTGCACCAAGCAATCCATCGGCAATTACCACAATGTGAGCGCGCGATAACTTCTTCACGACTTGCGAAGAAGAATTGTTATTGCGAGTTACGCCTAACCTTCTTCCATGAAAGAGCAGAGTCTTTCTATCAACAACAGCCTGGGGATATCTTTCCGCTTCCGCCTCTGCAATTGCCCCACGGGTAAAAAGACTCAAAAGAAGGGCCGCCACATCAGCGGGCTCAAATTCTGCGCCGCACTTCTCAAACAGCTGCGAAATCTCATGCTCTCCATTCAGCAAGGGCAATAGCTTTGGAAGCAGCGCTTCGACAAGTGCCCCCCGCAATACAACAGGGCTGGATAGTCCGCGAAATTGCATGCCCAAACCGTCCGGCATGTGAAAGACCAGGACGTCTTCCACTAGTTTTGGCCGCTTCGGAAAGTTAGTGCCGCCTTCCTTCAAAAAGGAAAGCGCCTTCTTATTGTCCTTCTCTGGCATGACATACGCTCACAGGGCAAGATTCATTTTACGATGCCCGGTGCTTTAGAAGATAGAGACAGCTGGCTTAGTTATCTGTAGGAGCAGGAGGAGTAAAGCAACTACTGCCGCAGGCACATGGGCAAGTACAAGCGCATGAGCAGGAGCTGGCGCATGCGCAAGGGCATGTGCAAGCACAAGAGCATGGACCAGCTGCCGAAAAGCCTTGCGAATTCGAATTGTTTTGACCCAAAGCAAAGGACTGTAGACCCTCTGCACTGGAACGCGTTGTAGCTTTCACGTAACCGAGATAGCCGCTACTGAATGACTTGCGAAAACCCATACTAGAACTCCTGGATGACCCCTATCCACAATGCTAACCACTTGGCCTGATGTCGAGTGTCAATTGAAAAAGATAAAACTCCAAAATTACACAGAACTAACTTGTTGAAATAGCGGGTTCTTTAAAGTACAGCAGACAGAGGATATCCAAAGATGCAGTCGAACCAACCTCTCATCAGCATTTTGATGCCCTACTACCGACTTGGTCAGTTCCTGGTCGAAGCAGTTGAGTCAGTCAAGAGGCAAACTTACCAAAACTGGGAACTCCTTGTTGTTGACGATTGCTCTCCAGAAATGTCGGCAACCTCTGTACTTGCGCAGCAAACCGATCCGCGCATCCGCTTATTGCGGCACGATTCAAATCTAGGTGTATCGGCAGCGCGCAACACTGCCGCTTCAAACAGCAAAGGCGAATATCTATTGCCACTCGATTCAGACGACTTGCTGGAGCCGACCTACATCGAAAAAATGTTGAGAGCCTTGGGAGAAACGGGATCATCAGCCGCTTACTCGCAAGTAAAGTACTTCGGAAAATTCGATTTTATCTACACGCCCAGCACACGCCTATGCGACATTTTTTCAGGGCATTATCCCTGCAATACACTGCTAATGAAGCGAGAAGTCTATGACTCAGTAGGTGGCTACAAGCCCATTGCTGCAATCGAAGATACTGAGTTTTGGATTTCAGCAATCGAATCAGGCGTTAAATTCGCATTCGTGGAAGAGCCCCTCTATCTGTATCGCACTCATGAAGATGGACTCATGCGCATGCGAGGTTCAGCAGTCGCGAAAGATTTTCTGGAAGTCTTGCTTTCACATCATCATTCACTTTCCCAACACTTGGAAGTCGTGCTCGAAAAATGGATAGAGCAGAAGGCGGCTTACTATGCCGCACAAAGCACCAGCCAAATCGACTCGGAAATTTCTCATTTGCAATCAGAATACGCCGACCTGAGAGCAAAGTATGAAAGTTTGGAAAAACGTGTCAGGCGCAATGAAGAAATGCTGGCGAGCCTGCCGCAACTGACGCGCCAACTTTCGTATGTTTCCTTGAAAAAGGCGGGGTTGCGGTAAATCGAGCAATGAAAACGACTACAGCTCAACCACTAGTGAGCATACTTACTCCGTATTACAAACTTGGCAATTATCTGGTGGAAACCGTCAACAGCGTGGTCGCACAGACTTATCAAAACTGGGAACTCGTCATTGTCGATGATTGTTCTCCTGTTTGCCCAGCTGATGAAGTGCTGGCAAATTTCAGCGATCCCCGCATCAGGATTTTCCGCCATGAAACCAACCGCGGGAATGGTGAAACTCGAAATACCGCAGCCCGCAACAGCAATGGAGAGCTGCTACTGCCACTGGATAGCGATGATTTAATCGCACCAAACTACATTGAAGCGACGCTCAAAGTGATGAACGAAAACAATGCTTCTGCTGCCTTTAGCGATGTTCAAGTCTTCGGCATTCACAACTATGTGTATAAGCCTAGCGCCGACCTGGGAGATATTATTTCAGGACACTATCCACACAACACTCTGCTTCTAAAGCGAGAATCTTATGACAAAGTTGGTGGATACAAGAACATAAAAGCAATTGTGGACACTGAATTTTGGATTTCGCTTCTAGAAATCGGCACTAAATTTGCTTACCATCCTGAGCCCTTATACTTTTATCGCAGGCACTCTGATTCCTGGAGCCAAAACGTCAAAACGCTGGACCTCGAATTTTTAAAAGTACTTCTTCAACATCTTGAGTCTACAAAGGAGCATTTGCCTCGAATGCTTGAAGGCATGATCAAAAATATGCAGACTCAAAATTACGTGAAGCCAGAAGTTGATACCAGACAAGCGACTTATGAGAAGCTAAGCAAGGAGTTTCACGATCTCTTGCAACAGTATGAAACACTCGAAAAACAGGCACAACACTCAGAGCAGATTCTTGCAAGCGCTCCCAGGCTAGCCAAGCAAATTTCCTATGTAGCGCTGAAAAAACTTGGCATGCGTAACTAGTATTTTAAAGCCTCTCTGTGCCAGCTTATTCGGTGTTTAAAGCCTCCGATATCACAAGCTTGCGCCGTGAGAACCTTGTGGTCTCGGCTGGTCATGTTTACGTCGTATTGCGACTCTATTTTGATTTCCAAAACGCCTGGATATGTTTTTTCCAGATACTTTGCTAACGCCAGCATGTCAGTGTCGCTGGACAAGTAAGCCATTCTTCCGCGTGGTTCAACCCAGACTAGATTGCCGTCTTTTCGTTTCAAGACAATGCTTGTCTTGTACCGCCCTTCCAAACACACAAACATGCAAAATGTCCATGGACGCCTGTCCATCATCGACATTTGCTCGAATGCGTTCGGATAGAGATAAATCCTTAATGGGATAGCAAAGAAGATCCCAGTGGCGAGAATGGTAAGTGTTGTGTACACCACCCCTGGTGGCTTACAGTCCAGCTCTTTCAAACCAGCAAGAGAACCGGCGGACGCTTCGACTCTATTCGTCAGCCATGCAAATCGCTTTTCAATTGCAACTGGGTTGACAAAGGAAAGACAGCAAAGACAGATCATCAAGTGAAGAGGCAGAATGCGCGGATCCATGGTCAGAAGAATCAGCGACTGAAACACAATGATGCCAACGACAGCAAACTTGCGAGTCTTCGGATGCCACAGGCCAAGCGCAAGAGCGAGTTCGACAACAACGACGACGATTGCGAAAAGCTGCCACAATCCCGACGAACTGGGAATCTGGCTGACAGCCTTCAAGACCCAGGCATCCAGGTTGGGTCCGTATTTCAATGCCGCAAGCGAATCCCCTTGAATAAACTGCGGGGTAAAGATCTTTTGCAGGGCGGAAAGCGAATAACAAGCGAACAAAGCAAGCTGGATAAGGCGGCGGGTTGCGGACCTTCTGGCGCGCCTGAAGATCAACGCCACACAAACCCAAATGGCAAGAAAAAAGCTATGCGGAAATGCAATATTCACGTCCAAACATGTCAGGTACAAGACGCATAATGCCACCACGGCTGGCGCCAGCTTACTTCTTACGCCGAACACCATCGCAAGTCCGGCGATGGCACAGATGGAAAGCAAAATAATGGCCAGGGTTTCAGAATCAGGCAACGCAAGACACTGGTCCCGCCACCACCAGGATTCGACTTGATACTCCGCTCTTAACCAATTAAGCCTTTTAAAGATTTCGAAACACGTGTAAATCGAAAGCAAGCCCATTATTCGGCTCAGCGCATCTAATCCATCTTCCGACAGCAGAAAGAAGGAAAAGAGCGAATCAATAGCTGAATTTGATTTCCCGGTCGCTCTTTCTTGTCCCGTCGGGGAGTTAAGGTCCGGGGTGGAATCTGGACTCACTGCGATGCTGTCCGGTTCGTAACCTTTTGCATTATCGCCGAATTCCGCGCCCACTGTTACGCCACCAAGATTGTCAATAAGATAATATGCTTTCGGCGGCCAGGGATAAGTGGCCATCATTAATAGAGAGGGAAGCTGTGTCAAACAATTTTCAGTCAAACGAAGCTTTGGAATTTCTGCAAGATTACCAAACCTATCTCGATTTCAAACAAGGCGCTGACGAAGCCCTTGTTGCTCAGACTCTCTCTCAGCAACAACAAACCGTGAGCAAGCCATCGGGTCCGTGTGCATGTGACAACTGCACATTTCAACCACCGCAGCCAGATTTTAGTTTCTAAAAACACTCAGAAAGGGCATCAAAATGTCAGCCAAAAATCAAACTACAAGCCAGACAAACGAGTTCGAATCAGATTATTTGAACTATCTGAACGCCAACGAACAACTCGATAAGATGCTTGTCGCTGAAACCCTTTCTCAGCGCAATCAGCGCATGGCCAAGCCGTCGGGTCCCTGCGCATGCGACGGCTGCCAATTCCAACCCCCAACACCAGATTTTCAGTTCTAAAAGCAAACAACAGGGGCAAAAGATGTCATCTCTAAAGAACACAATCACCGAAACTGCAGACTTCCAAGCCGATTACCTCAACTATCTGAACAACACTGATGTTGAGAAATTGCTGGTTGTTGAAACCATCTCGCAACGCAATCAGAAAATGGCAGTTCCGAAAGGACCGTGCGCCTGCGATGGCTGCGAATTCGTGCCGCCGACACCATTGGCAGATTTCTAAAAGCTGAGACAAATTCAATCATTCAAAAATGATAGTCACTAAACTGGCTATCATTTTTTCTTCTTACACCCCATAAAAGCTTGTAAGATCGGCAATCTACAAGAGAATCAAAATGACTATCAAAGACCCGAACTTACGCTTTCCCAAGAAACCAACCCTGGTTGATGACCTCGACGTCTTCGAAATGCCTGACGGGTTGGGGATGCAAGTGCGCGGTGGCGCGACAAATCTTGTAGTGCGCGGGCGGCTTGCAGTCGGCTTGATGCCCTGGCTAATTGGCGAACTTAAGCAAAAGACATCATTGGAAAACATCGTCAAAAGTCGCCCAGCTGGCTCACATGAGGCTGAGATTGAAGAGCTGCTATTACTGCTCGTTAGAAAGGGCTATTTGGTCGATGCCGAGACGAAAGAGGCATCGGTAGAGACAGGCAAACAAGGGCTGGACGCGAAACAGCGCTTATTCTGGGGTAGAAAACTTGGTTTTACGCGCAACAATACATCAGCCAAAGAAGTGGAAAGCAAACTGAAGGGAGCGAAGATAGTTCTTGTCGCCGACGGGCTTTTAGGATGCTGCACGTTCGATATTCTGCACCGATCGGGCATCAATACAATTGAAGTGATCGACAGACTTAACAACACAGACCTAAAGAAATTAGTTGAAGATGCGCAAAACAATGGCATGCAGACTAGCTATACCCATGCCGACACCCTCGACACCCTTGCCGAATTAATTGAATCGAAAGTAGACACAGCAGATCTTTTGGTCACAGCTACGCGAAACGCACCTCAAAGCTTTTTCAACCGCATCAACCAAATTTCGCTCGAAACGCCAATTGATTGGCTGCGCGCAAATGAGAGTGCGGTAGAACTCGAAATCGGTCCACTCGTAGTGCCTCGCGATACAGCTTGCTACACGTGCTATGTCTTGCGCACGCGCAGCGCTAGCGATCACCCTATCGAAGAATCCCTCTATTCGCAGCATATAGAATCCTTGCCTAAGAGCGAAAGACCAATGCAGGGAGAATCCCTGGCCTTTGCCACCGCAGGAGGTGCGCAAATTTCTATGGAAGTTATTAGAGCGATAACCAAGATCAGCTTGCCTGTCACATTAGGAGCAGTGATATTCAACACTTTTGATGGACACACCGAGCAACTCAAAGTCAAAAAGGTTGCACGATGCCCTGACTGTTTCAGTGGCGCGGTTGATGTCCGTGGCGACGTGCAGCCGGAAAGAGACTCTGCATATGCATAGCCCAGGACCGCTTGCACCGGTTTTGAATTGGGTAAACCCCCGGTTCGGACCGATTACACGCTTTCGGGGAATGCGCCTGGAGCGACCAGAACCGCCGTGGTGGCTGTACCAAGGCGACCTGGTTCGAACGATAGGAAAGTTTTTTACTGCCGACACGCCCAATGCTTTGGGCTGTTCGCTGGATCCCAACGAAGCAATGCTGCGTGCACTAGGTGAAGCAGTCGAGCGTTATACGGGCTACAACTCACTGCACTCAGCGGAACTGCGACAGATGAAAGCAGGGGATAGCGAGCTTTTGAAACTGTTTCCCTATTGCTTGCCCGATGAAACATGCAGCGACAGCTTCAAAGGTCCAGGTATCGGCTATGCAGACGACACACTTCTAACTCATACACCGGCAAAACGTTTGAAGGACGGAAGCGACGGAAAGGATTACTGGATTCCCGCAGGCACTGTGCACATGTCGTTCTGGGCGAAAGCTCCAGAACCGCTCATCGCTCTTCCCACTTCTGCCGGACTTTCGTTCTACAGCAATAGAGTACAAGCGATCTGGTCAGGTTTGCTCGAACTTGCCGAAAGAGATCAGATGATGATCTTTTGGCTCAATAAAGTTTCTATACCAAAATTGCGCATAGAAAAGGAATCTGTCGGGCGAGAGCTTGGGCAGCGCATCTCACTTATAGAAAAGAGCGGGACAAGAGTAAACATTTTCAGCATGACGCGCGACTTTCCGATACCGGCAGTATTTTGCGTATTAGAAAGCGAACGCTTTCCATATTATGTTGCCGGTGCATCGGCCCATGAAGATGCTGAAATCGCATGCTGCGGCGCGATCGACGAAGCGATGGCAATACGTTTTGCGCAACATAAATTTGGAAGCGATGCAGTGGTTCAGTCATTTACCGAATTCGATTGGGTCAAATCATTTTCCGACCACGCCAATCTCTATGCAAATTGGCCCAATAGTCCAGCGTTGGACTTCCTTCTAAAAGACAATACGAATGAAATTACACTGCAAGACTATAAGGACAGAGATTGGCTTCAGGCGCCACATTCCATGGAGGATTTGGCAAACGTCGCAAGACGCCTGGAAGAAATTGGATTGACCGTTATGTGGAGCGATCTCACCTCGACCGAAGCCAGCGAACTTGGCGTGTGCGTCAAAGTGACGGTACCGGAAATGGTGCCTTTGATTGTCGCTCACAAAGTGCGCTGGCTCGCTTGCCCACGTTTATGCAATGACACTCCAACTCAACGTTCTGCAAAAGACTTCAACCACGACGCACATCCATTTCCATAAGTATGAAACTAATCCACAATCCCGGCTCAAGCGCCGATGTCTACCACACTGAAAGCTGTAACAAAAAGGCTGCGAAATGGAACCGCGCATCTTATGAGATGAACTATGAACGAAGTGCTTCACCTCTAGGCAGCGAGACCGCCGAAAAGACGGTCGAAGGTGCTGCGCAAGAAGTGCGAATCAAACTCGATGTAAATGCTGTAAGTGCAGATATGCCAGTACAAACAGCAATCACGAATCGAACGAGCAAGAAGAGTTTTTCCAACAAAGCTCTTCCAGTGTCGCATTTAGCAAAGGTATTGTATCTTGCAAATGGCGCACGTACGCAGGCGACTGAAGCTTCCGACAAAACAGAAACGAGTTACGGGGCTGGCTTCAACTTCCCCTCCGCAGGCGGATTAGCTTCAACCCAAATAGACCTATTTGTTTTAAATATCGAAGGAGTTGAGCCGGGGATCTATAGATTTGATCGGCGCAAGCACGAACTCGTGTTAAAGAAAAAAGGCAATTTCTCGACCTGGCTCAAGGAATTCGGAATTCTTCAAGTCGAATTTGGCGACGCTGGCGCTGTACTGATTCTGTCTTGCGATATGGCTCGCCTGGCGGAGAAATACACCATTAGAGCATACAGGCTCGGATTAATGGATGCCGGTCACGTCTCAGAAAACATCTATTTGACTGCAAACGCACTCGGACTTTGCGTCTGTGCAACCGCGGGATTCGTAGACTCAGAAATCAATTCATCTCTAGGTTTTGACGGCTTGGACAAATGCGCCTTGCTGGCTCTGGGCGTCGGACTTTAACACCTTAGCGATGTCGGTCGTTAACACTTTAAAGTAGGGGAGCCGCATGCGGCTCCCTGCCAGGGCGGCGCATGCGCCGCCCCTACGAATGATCCTAAAATTACTGCGTAAGGCGACCAAGCCTGCGTTTCACACGGCTATAGAATGTACCTTTGCCGCTATTCGTGGCGCCCAATCGTTCCTGATTGGTTTTCACGCACTTCTTTAGTGCCGCTACCCACGGTGCTTGCTCTGATTCTCTCAATGCAAACTTCAAGAGTGTTTCGGCAGCTCCCAAATGCGATTCGTCAAAGACCAGATTTTCGATCATTGATTCTGAAAGACCCGAAGGAAAGGACTTCGGCAAGGGAAGATTTTTATACCTAAAGCCCAGCAAACTCAACGCGCACTTTCCGCACGTTCCACAATTTTCGTCCTTGTTGGCAGCGCTCCAGCATATGCGCAAATCATCATATGCTTCAGGCCAATCGCGCAGCGCCACCATTTTTCCACCGCGCCCGGTTTCAGCACCATCATGAAAGAAACTCATCCTGTGGCTGGAAAGCAGGCGGTCGGAAATAGGGTTGCTGCCCCACTTCATGGACGCTTCGTGATACGTAAATGTACTTCCGATGAGGGCTCTATCGAAGCGTTTACTCAGCAACATAAGGCAAGATGCGACGCCGGCAATGTGAGTGTGATCCCATTGTTGATTTAATTCTTTGTGATTGCTTGCCATTGGAATTAATTCAAGGTTCGTATCCAAAAGAGTCTTCTTTAGCCGTTCTTCGACCCGCCGAAACGCATCCTCATCTGGCAAGGGTATGTCGAATCCATGCACGAAAAGACAAGCGCGCAAAGGTTGAGTCATTCGCCCGCATAGTTTTCGATGGTGTCGCATAACAGTGTAGGAGCTGTCGATTCCGCCTGTATATGCAGCAATTGCCGCATTCAAAACAGCTGCTCCGCCATGTTCGTCACCTGAGTGATTCGAACCATTTCCGTAAATATTGGGACCATCTTCAATATCAGCAATAATGTCCACGCACTTGTAGCGCTCTGGAAACCAGGTTGCCCAGAGGCTTTGAAACTCAGACACGTTTCGCAACAAAGTACTCGACACTCTACCGTGAACGCGGCAGTCCACACCTGCTTCCATCGCCTGAAAGATGTTAGCTATCACTAGATAGTCGGCGCTGTCATCGATTGCATCGAGATACGCTTCAGGCAGACGATACCAGAGTTTTTCCTTTTGCCCATCAGGTTTTTCCACCACCGCAGAATAAGTGACTTGTCCCAATTGAACAGTCGCTTCTTGTGGAAAAACGTGGAGATGCTTGCCAGTCATCGGTCTCTATCGTTAGACCAGTGTCATAACACGACCCTGTGCCAAATTGCACTCGTTGCCAAGGATGTAAAATGTCCCCGGTGGACCGAGAAGGCAATGGTAGCACTTCTTGAAGTTACCGAAGCCGAGCTTTCATGCCGTTTGCATGACCGGGATAGGGTGTTGGCTAGTAGCCGACAATCCCAGCAAGTCCACCAAATCCAGCAGGTATCAATTCATGAACAAACTCGTAGAAACATTGCGCCTTCTCGCCCTGTCAATAATCTTCGGCGGATCGGTAGCCATAGTTTTTGTCGTAGTAAACATCGCAAAAGAAGGGCACGCAGCGGGACTTGATAAAGCCACAATCGGGTTAGCAAATGCACCGCTATTTATCCACTTCAGCAAACTGGCGCTGGGGGCCGCAATTGCACTCATCGTTAGTGAAGTCGCAGACTTTTTCACCAACCCAGAAAAGAGCAAATGCACTTTCGCAAGATATGGAACCAGCATTGCTAGCGCGATTCTCGTTCTCGTGTTCGCGCTCGGACTAACAGCACCGATGGCTGAGATGCTGCCACAAATGAAGACAGACGCAGAAGTTGGAGCAAAATTCGACAAGCTGCATCACCTCTCGCAACCAATTCTGGGCACCGCAATGCTGCTCGCAGTCGCATCTATCGCGATGTCCGGCAAAAAGAAGAAAGCCGCTTAGTTTCAATATCTGAAAGACAGACTTGCCTAAGAACCAGAGAAAAACTGTAACTCGCCCCAGACTTCATGATGGCAGTAGGGGCTCATACTCATGGCCGTTTTCTCCGACCAAGAGCGGTAAATTGTTGCGCACACGCAGATCGTGAATAAAATATGCCGCGCAGATGTAGAAAATCGGAAAGCCCACTAAAGTGTTGAAAACACTGAACAAATCGCGAAATAACGCCACCAGAAGCGGAGGATTTTGTGGAAACATGCAACCCCACAACCCAAGTTCTCCAACCTGGGGAAGGTAGTAGAGAGTGACTGGATTAAACAGCATGCTTATTGCGAAATAGAGCACGAAAAGCAGCACCTGAAAGTTACTTCCTCGCCAGAATGCCCTGCGGAAAAGTGCGAGCGCGCTGCGCCAATGTTGTCCAAATCGCTTTTCTTCTGCTGCAACTGACACGGAAAAGCACATGTGAAGGAATTCGCACGAGAACCAAGCGAAGCACATGAGCGCGGAAAGCACTGCTGCAAGTGCAAAAAAGGCTGGAGAAAACGCGCCGAAAATGAACCATCCGGCAACCCCAATTCCTCCGAGCAATATGAACCCGGCAATCTGAAAAATATCTCTGGCCACACTGGCTGAGCTACGCATCCACCAAAACCTATTTGCGTAAGCAGCGGCAGGCACAAACTCCTCATTCGGCAAAAGCGCTAAGCGTTGCAGAATCGTGCCGCGCACTGCACAGCTGTAATAAAGCGGTATCTGCATGAACAAAAACCAGCCCCACATCAGTGCAATTGAAAGATGGTCTTTGTTGGCATGAGCAGCATGCGAAAAAAGAGTAAAAGGCAAACCGCTGACGACTAAGACAACTGCAGGAAGCAAAAACAGCTTCGAGCAAAACCCCAAATTGGCAATGTAGGTAGCGAGACTTCGCTGAAGAATGCTTGAAACTCCCAGTGGCTGAGAAACCGGACTAGGAAACCATTGCTTTTCTAGAATCATGCAGTCCAAAGCCTCAAAACTAGCTTCTCTCTAGGAAGTTATTCCCAGGCAGAAGCCAAAACTTTCCAACTGGTAAGGTTAAACAATTGGTTTGAGCGACTCCATTTGCTGTCATAAAGAGAAACTGTTCTTCTCTATCCCAGTATAATTAGGCTGCTTGCAGTATGCGGGCTGTTCCTTTTGCCGAAAAATCGGTGTTTCCGGTTGCGGCGTAAGGTTTTTCAAGAAGCAGGTTTTCAACATGGCGAACAAGCGGACTTATCTCGACCCGATCCATCAGGACATCGTCCTGGACCGGCGCATCCCCGCAGAGCGCCTGGTTATGGACCTGATCGACACCCGCGAATTCCAGCGCCTGCGCCGCGTTCACCAATTGGGCGTTTCTTTCTTCACTTTTCAGGGCGCTGAAGGCTCCCGCTTTACGCACTCGGTCGGCGTCATGCACATCGCATCGCAACTTATCGACATGCTGAAGGAGAAAACACCGTCAATTGAAGAGCACAGACCGCTGATTCTTGCTTCTGCGCTTTTGCACGATTGCGGTCACGGACCCTACAGCCACGTCACAGAAAAAATCCTTCACTACGATCACGAAGAGTGGTCTTGCCGCATCATATCCGGCGATACGGAGATACGCAAAGTTCTCGACGGATTTACTGAAGTTCCAAATCTCGCGGAGAAGATTGTAAAACTGCTGAAGAAACAGCACTTACCAAAATATGTCTCGCACATTGTTTCGAGCCAACTCGATTGCGACAGATTCGATTACTTGCTCCGCGATAGCTATATGACAGGCACTGCCTATGGGCATCTCGCACTGCAGCGCATTCTTCGCTCGATGGAAGTGAATCAAGAAAAAGATCGCATCGAGGTCGTTGGCGAAAAGGGACAAACAGCAGTCGAAGATTATTTGTTCGGTCGCTATTCGATGTATGCGCAGGTCTATTACCATCGCAAAAATCTGGCAGCCAGAGCCCATCTAGCCAAACTGCTTAAGCGTGTCAGGCACTTGATGGAACAAAATCACAAGTTCAGCTTTATGGACGAGCCGACTCAGAAATGGCTGAACGGTGAAGACTTGACAGTCGATGAATATCTATCACTCGACGACATCCAAATGACCTATCACATCAAACGTTGGGTCGAAGATAAAGACCCGGTCCTGAAGGACCTTGCCAGACGTTTTCTTGATCGCAGATTGTTCAAATCCGTGCGTATCATGCCACCAACAACTGGTGGCAACGGCAACGGAAAGTTCCAAAACTTGATCGAACAAGTTCAAAACCACACCAAAGAATTGGTCAAAGCGCACGGTATGGACCCCGAGTATTACGTAGCAGTCGAGTCGACGGGCTTCCGCCCATACGACTACTACAGACCAGAATCTGTGCATCCAGAAACAAACATCGTGGTAAGAACCGACACTGGAATAGTTGCGGAATTGTCAGAGCTTTCGCCAACTGTCAAAGCGCTTGTCGGGGGCAATTACGAGTCATTCTGGCTAATCTATCCGCCTGAAATCGACGAGAAAGTCATCGACATCCAAGAGCTGGCGCACCCGGAAGAAGTGCAAGAAAAGCGCAAAACCAAATCCGAAAAGAAGAAGTAATAATTCCAAGTTCAAAAGTCCAAATCGGCTCTACAGAGCCAATCAAAGAGAAAACGACGAGAGGTAATTTGAAGCATGTTTGACCAGTTAAGCGATCGATTGAAAAACGCGATGCGCAATCTTGGTGGCGACACCAAATTGACCGCGGAAAACATCGAGGAAGCGATTGGCGAAGTCAGGCGCGCACTGCTGGAAGCAGACGTCAGCTTGAAGGTAGTAAAGCTTTTCATAAGCCGCGTCCGACAGAAGGCACTGGGAACGGAAGTTATTGAATCCGTTTCGCCCACGCAGCAATTCGTCAAAGTTGTACACGACGAACTGATTGAGATTTTGGGAACTGACAATGTTCCTATTACACTCGAAGGCAAGCCGCCTGTAGTAATGCTCTTGGGCTTGCAGGGTGCTGGTAAAACTACAGCCTGCGGAAAGCTCGCTAAGAAGTTGAAGGACGAAGGCATGTCACCACTTATGGTGGCTTGCGACGTTCAACGTCCGGCTGCGATTCTCCAGCTTCAAACACTCGGCAAACAGATTGACGTCCCTGTTTTCGCCGATCTCGAAAGCAAAGATGTGCACGAGATTGCCGAGCGCGCACTCGCTCAAGCAAGAGAAAACAACAACTCTCCAGTCATCATCGACACCGCCGGTCGTCTGCAAATCGATACGGAACTAATGGCTGAAATCATGATTCTCGACCGCGCTTTCGAGCCGTCCGAGAAGCTCTTGGTCATCGACGCGATGACCGGACAGGAGTCAGTCAACGTTGCAGAAACCTTCAATACACAGCTAGATGTATCCGGCATCATTATGACCAAGGTCGATGGTGACGCCAGAGGCGGTGCAGCGCTTTCAGTTCGTGAAATCGTCGGCAAACCGATCAAGTACATCAGCACCGGCGAAAAGCTGGACAACCTCGATGCCTTCTACCCAGACCGCATGGCGAGCAGAATCCTCGACATGGGCGACGTCCTTTCCCTCGTCGAAAAAGCCAAGCAAGTCATCGACGAGAAAGAAGCCGAGAAAGTGGCTATGCAAATGCTCCAGGGCGAGTTCACCCTGGAGATGTTCATCAAGTCCCAAAAGATGATGAAGAAGATGGGCAACATGGGCGATCTTATGAAGATGATGGGCGTCGGCGGCATGTTCGGCTTAAACAGCTCTCAGCAAGCGCAAATCGCCGAGCATGGCGACAAGATGATGAAGCTCTATGAGACAGCTATTAGCTCTATGACACTCGAAGAGCAGCGCAAACCCGAGATTATCACCATGAGCCGCAGACGCCGAATCGCTGCTGGTGCGGGACTCAAGGACTCAGAAGTCGGGCAAATGTTAAATGAGTTTGAACAGATGCGTGGCATGATGACGCATTTCCGTAAGTTAATGGGCGGCTTTGGCGGTGGTTTCCCAGGCATGCCGGGAGGCTCTCCAGGCGGCACTGGTGCCGAAATGCCGAATCCCTTTGCAGGCTTGCCGGGAATGGGCGGCGGCAAACCAGGACTTCCTCCAATGCCGGGCGGAATGCCCGGAGGATTACCTCCTGGATTCCCTGGCGGACTGCCGGGTAGCATGCCTAAGAAGAAGCCCCCGTCGGGCTATCCGGGCGGAATAGGCGGCGGCTATTACAAGAAAAAGAAGAAGAAATAGGGCAAGTGTTACCGTCTTCTTTGCAATCGCGCAAATATACGCTCTTGCAATCCTTGCGGGCCGAAAGCACCTGCTAAAATATCCATTCGCATAATATATGCCTTTATATAAACGTGTTCGCATAAAAGAAGTCCTGCGACTTCAATCGTTCAAAGGAAAGTTCAGTGGTAAAGATCAGACTTAAGAGAGTAGGCTCCAAGAAAGCGCCGCACTACAGAGTCGTTGCAGTTGATGTTCGGACCCGTCGTGACGGTAAGCCGTTGGAAGAGCTCGGATATTACAATCCGCAGTCTAAGGAACTCAAACTCGACCAGGAAGCGGTAGACAGATGGATGAAAAACGGGGCCCAGCCAAGCGATACGGTGGCAAGCCTTTTAAGAAAGGCGGCGGCGGCAGGCGCCCCGGCGGCTACGGCGTAGGCAGATCTTCGGGTCCGCCCAGCAATTCGACAGCGGCTGAAGATTTGGCCGAGTATATTTTGCGCGTGTTAGCGCGCGACCCAGACGCGCTCCAATTCGACCGTAAGATGATGGGCTCCAGACGTTGCCGTCTGGGCGTCACTTGCGAACCGACCATTACCGGACGGTTGATTGGCAAAGACGGTAAGACAATTACTGCCTTGCGCAATCTGGTCAGAGCGGCTGCAAGCCGCCATGGCAAACGAGTAGACATAGAAATCCAATAAGCTCGCCGCATGAGCACAACTTCAGAACAAGACAAGCAATCTGAAGCGCTTTTGGCAACGCTGGTGGAGAAAAACATCATTACGGCTGCGCAAGCGGAAGTAGTGCGTTACGATTGCAGCTCGATGGGCGTCCCTAGCTGGGAATCGCTCACAGTTCGCGGCTGGGTGGCTCAAGACGTCTTGGTAGAGCAAGCGCCCTGGCTTGGGCAGTCACTCAACGAAGATTCGGCAAAAGCCTCAGACAGATCAATCTACGAACAGAATCTACGCCGCTATGAGTCTCTGATGCGCGAGATCATGGAAGAATAGAATTAGTTTCCTTCCAACGTAGAAAACAGTAGACACATCAGAATGCTTCCGAACATTCCATTGTTCCCAGTGGCTGTCTTGGTGGTATGCCTCCCAAGCCTGTTTGCCGCGCCACTTTTCACAAAGTCCATCGTTGGCAAGGATTTCGGAACAAGCTATTTTGTATTACTCAAAGCGAACTTACTCTCAAATACCATTATCGTACTGCTGGGATACATCGTTCTTCCATTCGTTTCCGCCAGAGTCTCAATGCCTGTCCTATTGATACTTCTTTGCGGAGTTCCAGCAATACTGCTGGACAGGTTGTTCTTGATCAAGATGTTTGGCACAGAAAACACAAAACTCCAGCTCTTCTGGAACTCCATGTGGAGGCTTTCATCGTCGCTGATTTTCTCGTTCCCCTTATTGCACGCGACTATACGGGCGTTTAGGAACTAAGACCGGTTGACGCATGGCGTCGACCCTACGATTCTCGCAAATAGCGGATCTTGTTGCGCACGTAGTTGCTGTAGATCCAGTTCAATTCCCAACCGAGCTTTCCATCGAGGAAACCTAGGCGTAGAACATAGCGCGCGAAGAAGGTCCACATGGGATGCAATAGCTCGTTCAATGGATTGGCACGCCATTTTTTCGAACCATCTTGTTTGAATTCTTCAGCCGACAAACGAGCATACTTGTCCATTGCTTTAGTGAATTCATCGACGTTTTTATAGCTGTAATGCAACATGGGATGCCGCAGAACAGCGACCGGTCCGTCTACAAAGATGCGTTCGTGCACCATGCGATCACGAAACTTTCCTTTCCCGTTTTGAATCAAACGCAATTGAGCATCGGGGTAAAAGCCACCATGCCGTACCGGATGTTCCCCAATATAGAGAATCCGTGGAATCTTGTATCCATCACACTTGCCAGCAGTTTCACCTGACACTATTGCCTTTATCTCCGCCACCGAATCTGGTGTCAAGACTTCATCCGAATCAAGACTTAAAAGCCAGTCACTTTTTGCAAGCGACAAAGCGAAATTCTTCTGTCCCGCGTAACCAAGCCAGTCTTGGTGCACAACACGAGCGCCTTTCGCCGTAGCAATCTCAACAGTCTTGTCTTCTGAACCAGAATCAACAACCAAAATTTCATCAGCAATATCACGAACAGCATCGAGAGTGCGTCCTATGATGCGCTCTTCGTTCTTCGCCACGATAACGACAGATAGAGTCGCCATCCACTACCTGCGCAGGAAGCGGATAACGTTGCGCTGATCGTCAATGGTGTATTGATAGTCGTGGAAAAAAGACTGCCCGAGCAGGGGCTCACCAAAATCTTGTTCGACGACAGTGATAGGTAAATTAGTCTTATCGATGGGACCCAGCTTCATGCGGGAGACTGGGAATTTGAGACCCGGCATTGCGCCGCCCACACCTTGAGTCATTTCATGCTCCGCATCTGCGGGGATTGATATTCCTAGATCTCGCATGTCCTTCTTGCTGAACAAGCATGACTGCGCTCCAGTATCGAAAAGCATGTCTATAGGCCTTCCATTCACTTCTACAGAGACGAGAACACCACCGCCTCTAACGCGTCTAAACGGAACGCCGCCTTGACTGGAAACGCCAAATCCGCCGGATGATGAAGCAGTCACCTTCTTTGTCATAAGAATGCTGCCACCACTCGTATCAATGGTGTAGTTGAATGGCTCCATGAAGTTGCGCCCCAGAAGAGGCGGAACGCCTGTTCTGTCCGAAACCCAAAGAGGAAAATTGTGGCGTTGAATGCCGCCAACTTTTACATCGGTTCGTATAATCCAGCTTTCGCTAACCTTGTTGCCTACACCCATAGAGTGACCATCGGGCGGACCACTCGGTCTCGGAAGTCCAATCTGTGCCAGATGGTCCATACCGATAACAGTGTGGTCTGCTCCCGTGTCAAAAACAAAATCCAGCGGTGTGCTACGCACGGCACCCGACACCCAAAGCACTGGTTTTCCACCATTGTCTTCCGTGCGGAAGTGGAGACGCTCTTGAGCAGGCAGTCTTGCAAGATCAGGATCTTCGCTGCTGGAGCTGGAGCCGCCATAAGATCTCGAATATGATCGAGTTGTAGATGCAGAAGAAGACGAATAACCACCACCACTTCCACCACCAGCTCCTAATCCTTGCAGGGCTTGAATTGCCAACTTGCCACCACGCGAACCTGGATAACGCGTAGCGAGCTGCTTGTAGAGCTCGATAGCACGAGGATTGTTGCGCAATTGCTGATAGGTAAGTGCAGCGTAGTAGATTGCATTTGTGTTTTCAGGGCTGCGAGCAATCGCTGTTTCAAAACAACTTGCAGCACGCTGGAAGTTGCGTTGATTGTAAAACTCGATACCTTCTGAATACGGCTCCGCAGTTGCGGCACTGCTAAACAACGCCACAATTGCGATTGCACAGAGTGCAGATTTGCCGAAAGTACCGACTGCCTTACCCTTGCTTTCGCGCTTATCAAACATAAGCTCACCAATCCTAGACTTTGAGTTCGTCCGCGATGATAACCTTCTGCAATTCGGAGGTGCCCTGACAGATTTCCATCATTTTGGCGTCGCGATAGAAGCGCTCGGTTGGCGAATCTTCGACGATTCCACTGGCGCCCATGATTTGAATCGCTTCGCCTGTGTGGAGTCTGGCAGCTTTGGAAGAAAGCAGTTTTGCCATAGCGGCACACTTTCTGAATTCATCTTTCGACTCATCAAACGCCCAAGCGGCGCGCAATGCGAGCATACGTGCAGCTGCTACATCTGTGCTCATGTCGGCGATCTTCCATTGAATGCCTTGGAATGCACCGATATTCTTGCCGAACTGCTTGCGGGTCTTTGCGTGATCTACAGCAAGTTTCATCGCACCCTGACTCATTCCGATAGAAGCCATTGCTAAAATCGTTTTCGCTACATCAAGTGCAAATTCGATTTGCTCGCTGGCGTCACCTTCAAGCCGGCTGCCTTCCGCCAGCTTGGTATCGACGAATTCAACTATGTCGGTGCTTGCGGAGCGCAGTCCCAATTTCTTCGCACCAGCAGTAACTTTCAGAGACTTACTGTCACCAGCATCTACGAGCCAAAGAGAGAGTTTTCCAGTCTCTTCGTCCTTCGCTGCGACGACCAAAAGGGTCGCAATCTTGCCGTTAACAACCCAGAGCTTTTTGCCGTTGAGCTTGGGAGCTTCTTGCTTCGTTGACGCAACAGCTTCAACCAAAGAATAATCGCTTCCTGCGTTCTCTTCATTCAAGCAAAATGCGCCAACTGCTTCGCCGCGCGCCAGTAAAGGCAAATAGCGCGACTTTTGACGATCGTCGCCATAACGCTTAATCAACTCAACAACTTGGAAGTGGGCAGAGAGCGAGAGTCCTAGCCCTGCTTCGTATTCACTGGCAGCTTCGACGAAAAGCGATTGCTCCAGGAAAGTGCCGGAGGCACCACCGTACTCTTTTGCAATAGCCAAGCCGAGAAAACCAGTCTGACCGAGCTTTTGCAAGAATTCTTTGAGCGAAGTCTTGCCTAGCTCTAAATCTTTAGCCGCCGGTTGAATCTCTTCTGCGGCATACTTTTCATACTGCTCTTTGAGCGCTTCTTGAGATGAACTTAAGAAGGTGTTCACTGGGCACCTCATAACGCGGGCTTTCGCCGCGGACCACTACAACCCGACCAATCCAGGTTCAAAGCAAGATTTTATCACTCATCACTTGCTGTCGCTCGGGGGCAGAAGGTCATCTTCAGCAAGCTTTTTGTACGTCTTTTCAATAATCTCGGACTGCACGTGGTCCTTCTTAAGCAGGTCTTCAATCCAGAATCTGAGCCGTAAAATCAAATGGTCGGTCTTAATGCCGACCGCCAAAAGCTCTACAGGCGGCTCTTTCACGACACCTTCTACACCAGACGCAAGCTTTACAAGAGTCTTCCGCAGCTTTTCAACATCCACCTTATGCTTGACCGGAAAGTCAACAGAAATCAGGTGTGTGGACTTCGGCGAAGTCAAGTTGACGAGCAGACTGGCGGTACATTGCTGATTTGGAATAACCGCAAAATCATCATCTTTCAAACGCACTTTAGTAGAACGCCAGCCGATTTCCACAACCTGCCCCAGTGTTGCCGTCGCTGGATCAGTACCCACTTGAATCCAATCGCCTTGCTTGAAGCGCTTTTCAAAGCTCATGGTTAGCCCTGAGAAGAGATTTTTTAAGGTGTCTTGCAGCGCAAAACCAAAGACGGCCGTGATGATGGTCGATGTTGCCAGCAAAGGCATAATATTGATGCCAAGCGTGACGTTGAGCAAAATCAAGCCCACGCCAACATAGACAGCCGTCAGAACGACAAAGCGAAAAATGGAAGGAACGTTTGCATCCTGCCTCTTTGCGAAAAACCAGCCAAATAGCGCCAGGTCCAGGGCACAAACAAATACGTGCAACCCCAGAAATGCTGTTATACAAATCGCAAGCGGCGTAAGGTTTTTCCCGATACCGTGCGGCAAAAGCCGAAGGAAGGGAAATCCGGCAAGCAGCAACAGAAAGGCTTGCAGAGGAGCATTGATCTTGGAATAAGCTTCGGTTTCGAGAGTGCTGTCCTGAAATATGTGGAGCTTGCGCCAAATTAGACGAAGTGACGCGCGCCTGTTAAGCAACAGCAAAAGCCATAAAATCGCCGCCCAGAAAGGTACGGCATACTCGTCGGATGTAGCCAGACGGGAGATTTCGGAAAATATAGGATCGAGAGTATGAAAATCCATAGAATCTGCTTTGCTTGAAAGAACATTATTATCGCAGAGCTAAGGCGACGCGCACGCGAGCCCAAGCGTGATAAGCTCTGCGGCAATTCCTACCAAACGATGGCAACATGGCACTCACACTTTTCCAGCGCATTGTAAAGCGATTCAATCAGACGTTTTCTCGATTCGGAGAAAAGTCGGCAGTTGAGATTGAAGATTTTGAGTTGGAACATTTTTTGCTGTATCACGGATTGATAGGCAGCAGCCCCGAGGGCCAGCGGTCATTTAAGGATGTGCGCGCGGACTTTCTTTCCGCAGTGAAGAACAAGAGCAGCCTGCAAATGGGCATCACGCTCAAATTGATGCCGCTCTTTTGGGAAGACAAATTAAAGGCAATTGCAGCGGAAATCAAAAATACACAAAAAGAGGCAATCATCCGGTGCCTGATGCCAGACAACAGCGACGGCATGCTCGCACCAAATCAAAATCCGCCTTTTGCAGAAGACTGGAGAGTGAGAGCCAATGCGGCTACGCTAATCGCCTACGTCGGAGATGCGAATGCAGTAAACGTATTGACAAAATCTTTGAACGATACCGCAGGCAGTGCCAAAAGTGCGTTTTGTCACACTGTGCTTGCTCTTGCCGAAATTAAAACGCCAGCAGCTTTGAGTGCGGTTGAAGAATACATGTTTGCTGATGAGCCCTGGTTTCGCGTGGACTGCATCAACGCGATAGCAAGATGGCCATTCGCTCAGGTCGCTGAGATTTTAAGCACGGCACTAACGTCAGTAAACAATCTTTCCGACTATGCAGCAGTCGCTGCAGCGCGCCATCACAAACCTGCGACATTTCTGAAAGATGATAGACAGACTGTCCAAAACGGCGGCATGGCTATGCTGTTAGCACTTTGCGCACCGGCTCACAAGGCATTTCAACCAGAACAATTGATGGCGTTCGACCTTCCATCGTGTTTTGAAGATGCGGTAAAACTCGCCAGAGAAAATGAATCAGCATTGCGATTACGCGCCACCCTAAATCTAATTGATTGGATTGAAACAAACCGGCTGAATATCGACGTTGACGACCGCTCTGCATTAGATCAAAAAATACTGGAAGATACAAAAACAACTCTTCTTTCTGACGCAACAAAAAATCGCTTAAGTGAAAAATTTGCTGCTCATACCTGGCAAAAAGAACATAGCAATGCAATCAAAGACCTTGAAGGTGCCTGCCTTATCCAACTGCTTGGAGAGTTGAAAGACGAATCGCAGTTGAAAAAACTGGAAGAATTAGCGTCACATGAAGATTCACTTTATGCAGACTCGGCGATTGAAGCAATCGGAAAAATCGGCTCCGCTTCATCGGCTGAAAGGCTTATTCAGATCGGGCGACGTGCAGTTAACCAGGAGCAGAGAGCCACAAAAGCAGCAAGCGCACAGCCTGTTGTTGAAGTGCGCCCCAAAGAAAGCGTCACTTACTGGCACGTTTTACGCGCTCTCGGCAATGTGAAAACAGACCAATCGTTTGAGTATTTGTTGTCCGCTGTTCAAGACCATGCACCAGACAAGCGCGAAAAGGCGCTGTCATCGCTTGTTTCTGTTGGCAAAGGTTTGAAACTGTCCACAGAAAAGGAAACCGCATTACGCTCGATCCTTCTTGAGGCGTTCAAAGATCCATCAACTCTTGTCCGGCAAACAGCCATCGAAGCAGCGGCAGTGTTTGACGATCCATCACTTATAGAAGACGTGGCCGCTATGGCGATTGCAAAAGAATCGTCCCTGTGGAAAGAGGCGAATAGGTCTCTCAAGTCCCTTTCTCAGCAAGGTCATAAAGAAAAAGTTCTGGCAGAACTGAATAAAAGACTGGTTACAACCAGCGATCAGACGCGTAAAGATCGTCTAACGAAGCTGGCTAACGAAATAAAGTAGCAAAACAAGCTCGTTATCAGACGCCGAGCAAGCCACAAAAGCCCGCCCAGTACCGGGCGTAGGCTATCATGAACATTCCATCATTCGTCCGTGCTAAGGTAGTTAGAGGAATGCTGGAGACCCGTGAATCAAGCATACTGAGGGTTTAGAGGTGGCTGAAGCCAAAAAAGGCGGCGGTTCAAACGGAAAGGGCGCTAAGGGCAAGAAGCCCAAGGGCAACGAATCTGAGTCACCCAAGAAGTCTCAGATAAATCCGGCGCCGAAAGAAGAAGAAACAACCGAATCTGCTGCAACTGAACATGCAAAAGTCGAGGACTCCGAAGCTGCCAGCGCGCCGCTTAGCGCGCAGGAAAGCGCCCTTGAGAGCAAAGCAGAAGATTCACAGCCAGAAGTCTCTAAAATCGTTGACCGCAAGCCTGAGCACATGCAGCAGCAGAGAGTTTCACGCATTCTAGACGCCGTTCTTGACGAACCCGTCGACGAAACTTCTGGCCATCACGGCTTTAAGCATCCGTTATTTTTGGACGTCATCCTCGCCTGCGGGCTACTTGTAGCTATGGCTGGCTTTTCCATAGGAATGTTCAAGATTTACATCACGCATTCTGCCAAACAAAGCATCAATCAGCAGAACTACAAGGCTGCGATTGGATTGCTCAAAGGCACGCCGCTACCCGGCTTCTTCAATATTGCCGGCTCAGAAGATTCGGTCGAATTGCTTAACCGTGCGCTCTACCTTGATGCCATTAACAAGCTAGAAACCAATAGGGAAGACCAGTCGGCTATAGACGAACTACAGGAAATCAGACCCGGCTCCGGCTATTTTGAGCTTGCGCAGGACCTGTTGCGCGATAACTCCCCACCTCCAAAGCTTCAACTTGAAGGTGGAGCGTCGCATGACGCGGATCCTAGCGACCCGGAAGTCAAAGAAGATAAGCCTATCGTTCCGGACGACGACGCAAAAGACGCCAGTCCTTAGTTATTGGCAAAGAAAGCTCTAAGTGCCGTGTGTGGCGTTATTGAACGCCGTGTCCCGGCAGTTGCGCAAAACTTTTCGGTGTAGATGTCGTCTGACGTGCCTTCACCAGCTTGTTGATCAAGTGTGTATCAACAGCGGGGCGCGACACCGGCGCCTTTTCATAAAGAACTACGTCTGGAACGAAGCGTTCGCTCGCCTTCAATTTGGTCATCAGGCTTGGATTTTCGCCACTTTCTTGCGAAACCACAATCTGCGAATTAGCTGCAACAGCGCACATTAACGTGGCTGCCGTGGCGGCGATGATTGGATCTATTGTCCTTCTTACCAGAGAGATGTGCATGTTCTCTCCTCCCGAGTGCCAACGAATTGGGTTGCCCTGCAACCAATGTAGTACTGGTCGGGCAGATCTCACCAAGCCTTAATAATCTATTTGAAATACTTGCAACATACCTGAACCGTTGATAACAAACGGTTCTACGGCTCTTTATAACAAGGTCGAAAAATGGGCACCTGTCCCGAAAACGGGTCGGTGAGCATTTTCTAGCTCTATTCGACTACGAAATCTTTATAAGCGTCAGCGGAAAGGGCTTCATTCAGCTCTTCCTTATTGGAGAGCTTCACTTTGATCATCCAGCCTTCACCGTAGCAGTCGCTATTGACGAGCTCTGGCTCGGAAGAAAGCTTGTCATTAACAGCCGTAACCTCACCGCCGCAAGGCATGAAGAGGTCAGAAACCGACTTTACCGACTCAATGACGCCGAATTTCTCTTCATTCTTAAATGATTGTCCGACCTTCGGAAGCTCGACAAACGTGACATCACCCAATTGGTCGGCCGCAAACGCAGTAATACCAATTGTCGCCGTGTCACCTTCAACACGCACGTATTCGTGAGATTTGACGTACTTCAATTCGGCTGGGTATGAGAGCATGCGGATTCTCCGTCTATTTCTTTCTGGGTTTCGAGCGTGACCTGCTGCAAATGCTAAGAGGCTCTTGGCACCCGCCATAAACGGCCTCTTCAGCAGCAGAATCAAGATCTTAACACCATACGAAAGCGCCTGTAATTCTTGCCTGCCTAGATATTGGATCTAATTTTGGAAATCTTTTCGCAAATCTCCCTAATTAACATCGACGTTACGTTAAGGAACACATCGGACGGGCGTCCGTCCTGAAAACTATGTACTAGAAAGTGAGTTTTGAAATGCGTATCGCAATCCCGGCAAAAGTTCTCGACATTCTCTCCGTAGCGACACTTTGTGTTTCATATGGACTCTTCGTTACTTCCTTCGCTGCAAAACTGCACTAGAAATCAGGCATGTGTGAGCAATTTAGTAGCCTTCGGGCAGGCAGATGCATGGCAGAATTCTGCCGGTCACGTGCATAGCCACAACTGCGGATGCCGCAAGAGCGACCCTTTCCGCACTGACGCACACAGAATCAAATCGGACATAAATGAGAGCAATCAATTCATCGCACAACTGATGAGGTCGCTCGAAATCAATCCTCTCTACTTCGGACCAGACGATCCGCAGGAGCCGAACAATTTCGTTCAGCGAGTGATCATAATTTGAACGCTGCGCTCTTTCAATTGTTCGTCAATGCTTGCTGTAGGGGTGGCATTAATGCCGACCGGAGCCGGCGAGCCGTCGGCGTTCTGAGAGTTTACTTCGCGCGTTTGTACCAAGGGCGACGCACCACATGCGCTACCACCATATTGTCGCGGATTTTGATCTCGAGTTGATTACCTTCTTTTGCCAACTCAGGCGGAACATAAGCAAACGCAATTGGATAACCAACGTGAATGCCAGTTGAGCCGCTGGTTACAACACCGACTTGCTTACCTCCGGACCAGACTTCATAGCCTTGTCTCGGAAGTGCTTTTCCTTCACTTCTCAGACATACGCATTGTTTAGGCACGCCCTTTTCCTTTTGCGCCTTCAACTTATCGCGGCCAATGAAATCGCCCTTTTCAAGTTTTACGCTCCAGCCAAGGCCGGCTTCCAGTGGACCTGTTTGATCGTCAAGTTCATGACCGTACAAAGGAAGACCGGCTTCCAGTCGCAGCGTGTCGCGAGCGCCCAAACCGCACGGTTCGATACCGTATTTCTCACCTTTAGCTAAAAGCAAGTTCCACAGCTTCTCTGCATCACCCGTAGCACAGAAGATTTCAAAGCCGTCTTCGCCCGTGTAGCCGGTTCTGCCAAAACTGATTTCAAGTCCGTCCGCTTTCTCCTGCGAATAGGAAAAACTCGGCAAGCCACTCAAATCTTTTCCAACTACGTCGGAAAGCAATTGCACAGCCTTAGGACCTTGCAGCGCCAGCAGGGCAGTGTCGTTGGAAACGTTTTTCAAATTCAAATTCTTGTACTTGCCAGCATGCTTTTGCACCCAATTCCAATCTTTTTCCATATTGGAAGCATTTACAACGAGTAAGAAATCGTTCTCTCTGCGGTACACAATCAGATCGTCGACGGTGCCACCTTCCTCGTTGACGAACTGCGTGTACAGAGCCATATTCGGCTTGCTCAAACGATTAACATCGTTGGCAATCATGTACTGAACAAAGTCGTGAGCATCATCACCAGAGACGAGGAATTCGCCCATGTGTGAAACATCGAAGAGACCAACTTTGTTGCGCACTGCCTGGTGTTCTTGAATGTCAGACTTGTAGCGAACAGGCATATTCCATCCACCAAACTCCACCATTCTTGCACCCAAACTTTTGTGCACCGCTGCTAGTGGCGTTTCTTTCAAAGCTGTCACAACCATCTTTCATTCCTCGAATGCGCTTGTAGACAAAATTTTTCGGCGCTTCGCTAAGAACGCGCCATCACTTGAGATCGCAAACCGCCAAAACAGTGACGGCCGGGTCTGTTGAGCTATATAGATTACCACCAATACAGGGATTCGCTGATTCTTGGAAACAAAAAGGCTCAGATTACGGCTGGACGAACCCCTCGGAAGCAAAAGAGAGCCCGGTAAGGAGGGCTCTCTTTCCAAACAAAATCAATTTTTTCTGGGCGAGTTTCGCAGGTGTCAGTTGCCTGGGCGCTCCGGCAAACCAAGAACACTAGTACCACCTGTGGTGCACTTAATGCCTTCTTCGTCAACCAAAACTTCTCCGCATTCTCTTTCTTCAACCTGCCAGGCATCGAAATAGTTGCGAATCAACCATGCGCGACAGGCACCTTCATCCAGTCTCGTCCAAGTCCAGCCCGCCGAGCTGCTGATTGAGGAAACGTCGCCTCTCTCATCGTACGAAATCGAGTACAAAGTCTCGATATCTCTATAGCGGAACATAGTAACTCGGCCGTCTCCGTCTTTAGAGAAGCGATCACCGTGTTGATTCAAAAAGGTCACGTCGCTTGGCTTAAATTTCCGGCGTCTGTCACGAGCTTTTTTCCATTCCGGATAATTCTCATGAACCGCCGGGTTCATCCAAACCTCGTCTGTAGACCAGTTGCGTTTGTACTCTCCGTACATAGCCAACCTCACTTTCCTGGTTTATAGCTTTCGCCGCACTTTCTACTAAAGTCTTGCCCGATGATTGACGGGGTCAAACTACATTAAATTTGAAAAGGAGGGACAAAAATGTCCCCCCTTTGCAGTGGTGTGATCGGATTTCTCCGGGTGGAAAAATTGTCGAATGCCTATGCTGCGTTAAGCAGCTTCGGTATCTTTTTTCTCTTCATCTCCTTCTTTGGTTTCTTCGTCGCCTTTTGCTTCTGTTTCTTCTTCAGATTCAGCAGCGACTTCGTCTTCTTCTTTCTCGTCCGATTCTTCAGATTCGGCGGCGACTTCGTCTTCGTCTTTTTCGTCCGAGTCTTCAGACTCGGCGGCGACTTCGTCTTCTTCTTTCTCGTCTGAGTCTTCAGCTTTGTCTTCCGACTCTTCGCTTTCAGTTTCAGCAGCAGGAGCCTCTTCTTCCTTGGACTCGTCATCGCCCTCGGCGTCAGCAACTACCTTTTCGCTTTCCTCACCGGAGTCTTCTTTCTCTTCCGATTCATCAGCGTCTTCTGCTTTTTCTTCTTCATCGGATTCAGCAGTCGGCTCTTCCGATTTTTCTTCGGACTCTTCTTCACCACCGCCGCTTTCGTCTTCAGACTTTTCTTCACCGTCGGCTTCGCCCGTAGGCTCTACATCTTCGGAGCCTTCGTCTTCAGCCTTTTCTTCTCCAGCTTCTTCGCCTTGGTCGTCTCCGGCATCTTCAGCCTTCTCTTCTTCAGCGTCTTCGGCTTTCTCTTCTCCGGCATCTTCAGCCTTTTCTTCTTCGGAGTCTTCAGCTTTCTCTTCTTCTGCGTCTTCCGACTTTTCTTCACCAGATTCATCGGATTTTTCTTCGCAAGATTCTTCCGACTTTTCATCGCAAGCATCTTCCGACTTTTCTTCGCATGTTTCTTCTGCTTTCTCGTCGCAGCATTCATCAGCCTTATCAGCGCATTCCGGCGCTTCGGCAGCTTCCGCTGCTACGTCTTCTGTTTTCACTTCTTCGTTGCCGTTCGTCGCTTCGGGCGCTGCCTCTTGGACATCGCTAACTTGGCTAACTGCTGCGGCTTTAGAATGGTTTTTTTTCTTATCGTTTCTCTTTTTTGACATAACAAAATGTCCTCCCTTATGCGTACGTAAGCGAGTCCAGCAGTGTTCGCCCGAAACAGTTTGAATTCAAACTCGCACAGCAATGTGCGAGAACAAACTCAACTTCGGTCACGGGTTCTGTTCGTGGAATATCCTTCTCTTTCATTATGCAGGAAAAACTTTTCGCCGTGCATACTTCCAGTCAAAATCTAGGATTAAATGTTGTCAGCAGCTACTTTTCTCTGCCTGTAGAGGCACCAAAAGTAGTGGCGCTACCAGTAGCGTTTTTCTCTACTACTCGACATACGTAAACCAACTTCTTAGACCGACCGCCAAGCCAATAACATCAACACATCAAGGTCTTATAGACGTGGCATGCTATTACAGAGACTCGTACTTCACTGAAGCGAAGAGCATTTTCACGGTTGGCGAAACTGAGCGAAACACCGACGCAGATCACGAGGTATGCCTTTTTGCCATCACGCAATTGCGCTCTGAGCAGACATCCCGAATTGATGGCAGCGACGCAAATCAGCTAACTTCTGTTCGAGTTCTTGCGAAGCACTTGCGACTAGCGCTAAAAGCGACGCAACGCAAACTAGAAGTTTTTCGATACCCTACTTTCCACTGTCATCCGAGTTGCCACCATCGCCGGTAGTACTACGATCGGGCGTATCCTTTGCCTTTGCCGGCTTATCTACATCGTTGGTAGATCTATCGCTATCTTCAATTAATAAGGCGCCGTCCGACATTTCGCTCAGCTGGTCTGTTATTTCGGTTATCAGCGTTATCTGAGTTTCTAGACTCACATGCACCTCAGGAGTAGCTATACCTGGCGCAGCTTGCGCGTCCTGCGCGTCCAGTGCTTCCTGCCTGACTTGCGCTTCTTGCACAGCTTTGATGTGTTCGACTTGTTTCCTCTCTGCAGAGAGCAGCTTTTGCTCGAAGCTAAGCAACCTCCTGCTTACCCATGTCGCTTCCCTGCAGAGAAGCAATGTCACTTCCCGCCCACTTTTGACATTCTTTTCCTCAAGGCGTTCTCTAATAAGTGTTAGCGTGTCGCCCATCAAAACAAGGGCGCGGCCCAGCTTTTCATACACTCTATTCCATTCTGCTTCGGTTTCTGCCGGCAAATATTTCGACTGCTGATCTAGTTCATTCGCCCTTGAGAGAAGCTCGCTAACCACTAACGAAAGTCGTCCGTGATAACCGCGCAGGGCGATCAAATCCCGCTCACGGCGCGCCTTTAAGTAGCCCGCAATTTTGTGCCAGCTCAGTCCCAGAACAAATATGCCTGTGACACTGCAGACAATGCAGAATGCTATGAAAGCAAATAATAGAAACGCGACAATCGGCAAATTAGTTCAGAGCCAAAGTTTGTACTGATAGTCCTACTACCCCTCAAGATAACACTGCCCGGAGATGACGGCACTTCTAAGTAGAACGCCCACCAGATGCGGCTTTCAAATCATGCAGACAGTCGAATGTCCACAAAACCCACTGATGCTGTCATTTGGGAGCCGATAATACTTAATGTGGACAATTGATAAATATAGTTTCCATTTGCAACAGCTCCCCTGAATATATGACAGGCACTGATTCTTGCACCGCTTGACATCAGTACTGCATCGAGCATATATATTTGCGCCGTTGAATCCAAATTTTTCCGTGCTAAACTCGTGACAAGTTAGGGCGGCTGGCAGAGACATAGTTGCCCAAGAGACATTTTGAATTTTGGTCCCATAGTTAATCCCTTGTGCCGCGGCAGGAAAGTATATGACCTTTCCAAATCAACCATCGTTTAAAACGACAATTGAAGAGCTGAAGGACGCTGTCCACCGCTCTCAGGGCGCTGACCACGAGTCAGCACAACTGATCTCCCAAATCGAATCAATTCTCGAAGAGATCGAAAGCAAGATGCGACCAGGCGCTCAAGTCACTGGTGTCCAAATGCAAGCGTCGCCACAAGATTCATTCATCAGCCCGCAAATTCTGACTCCGGCACCAATCGTCGCCGGCTAAGTCTTCTTCTAATTCGCCTTCTGATCAGCTCGACTTGCTCTGATAGCCGCTGCTCAAGCGCTTCAGCATCTCAGCAATGTCTTTTGCGGCATTTGGTTTTCCCATTTGTCCGGCAGCTTCTTTCATCTTCTTCAGCTTTTCGCGATCGAAAAGCAATGACTTTACTGTCGTCGCCAGTAAGCCCGGATTCAAATCCTTCTGCAATATCACGGTTGCTGCCCCTTTAGCCTCTAGCGCACGTGCATTATGCTCCTGGTGATTCTGAGCAGCAAAAGGATATGGAATGAATATAGATGGGGTTGATGTTACACATAGCTCGCTGATCGTCATCGCTCCGGCCCGCGAAATAGCCAAATCGCTCAAGGCATAAGCAACGGAGAGATCCTCGAAATAAGCTCGATAGCAGTATCTAGCGCTAGTCAAAATTTCGTGGGGCAGCTGCTCTTTGTAGTTGGCAAAATTCTTTTCGCCGACCTGGTGTATCACCTGCATTGTGTTCGTGTCGGAAAACAATGTCGGCAGCATGGCAAAAACGGCATCATTGATCGCTTGCGCACCTTGCGAGCCGCCTGTGATGATCAGAGTTGGCAGATGACTGACCAAACCCAGTTGCCGTGCGGCTTTCTCTTTCTCGATCATGTGGACAAAACCCTTGCGCACCGGATTACCGTTGAACACAGTTTCGCCAACCTTGCTTACCAACCTTTCTTTTGCGGCCTCCATGCCGCACGAAACAACGGACGCATTCTTCGCGTAAAGCCGATTGACCAGCCCAGGATGCGCATCCGGCTCATGCACTGCATACGGAATACCGGAAGTAGCCGCACAAGTCAGTGGTGGTGCCGATGCGTACCCGCCCGTGCCCAAGACTGCAGTTGGTTTGAAACGCCCGAAAAGCGCGGAGCATTGTCCGATCGCTTGCACCATTTGAAACGGCCAAGTCACCAGCTTCGGTGAAACACTTCGCGGCAAACCAGAAACGTCAAAGCCAACAAAATCTAGACCACGCTCTCTTGCCAGACGTTCTTCAAGGTGCCCTTTTGCACCTATATAAAGGATGGCCTTCACGTCCGGATCGTCCTTCAATTCGTCGGCAACCGCCAACGCCGGATACACATGACCGCCGGTGCCACCACCTGTGAGAATTAGCCGGTGCTCGCCACCACTCATGGACGTGCCGCTTGTCTCGCAGGTTTTAAGTCGTCATCGTCGTATTCTTCGTCTTCCGACATTTGCCCGCTGTCTCGAGAAACTGAAAGAAGAACACCGACCATCGACAGTGTTATTACAAGCGAGGTTCCGCCGTAGCTGATGAACGGAAGCGTGATACCTGTTACTGGCACGATGCCGGTGGTAACCATGATATTGACTAACGCCTGCAGCACGATCGAGCTGGTGATGCCGATTGCAAGAAAACGTCCAAAGAGTGTGCGTGAGCGCAAGGCAGTTCTGAAGCCGAAATAGCCAAAGAGCACATAGAGAGAAATCAAAACGCAGCAAGGGACAAAACCGAATTCTTCTGCGATTACAGCGAAAATAAAGTCGGCATGCTGAACCGGCAGGTAGAAAAGCTTCTGCATCGAGCGCCCGAAGCCGACGCCGAACAACCCGCCGGAGCCAATGGCATACTGCGCTTGAATGACGTTCCAGCCTTCTTTCTGCGGATACTTATATGGGTCCAACCAGCTCATGATGCGGGCCATCTGGTAAGGCGTCTTTTGAACGTGGTGCCACATATATCCAAAAGCACCACCACCAGCCAGAATAATAAGCAGCGGATTGAGACCGCTGGCGAACAAAAGTGCCACCAGACTGCCGGAAATCATCATTGCTGTTCCGAGGTCAGGCTGTTTGACGACAATTGTCGCCATCAAAAGAATGAGTGCAATGCGCACCAGAACTTGTCTGTGCCACCAAAAATGCTTGGAGAGACCGGCAGAGATGAGCAAAATAGACGCGATTTTGCACATTTCGGAAGGCTGAAACTGCAACGGACCGATCTGCAACCAGCGAGTGGAGCCCATTGTGGTGACCGAGATACCGGGGACCAGAGTCAAACACAATAAGCCAAACGCGCCCAAAGCCACAGGCCAAGCCCATTTCTTTAGACGCCTGTAATCGTAGCGGCTGATGGTGAACATGGCGAAAAGCCCGATCACGCAGCAAATTGCCTGACGGCGCAAATAGTAAGTTGCATCCTGATAGCTGGAGAGCGCCTCAGGAGCTGAAGCACTGAAAACCGCCATGAGACCAAAGCCGCACAGCGAGCAAACGAGAGTTATGAGAGCTTTATCGGGGAGCCCACGAAACTCCGGACCTTCATTCGAAGGCGGAGCTACCTTTAGAGAGCGACCACCACTACCCTTGGACTGACGGCGCCATCTCGAGTCTTGCGCGGACAATATCTTTGAAGACACGGCCTCTGTTCTCAAAATCCTTGAACATGTCGAAACTGGCGCATGCCGGAGAAAGAACCACCGGTCCCAGTTTCAGTTTCCCACCCAGGTCGACAGCCTCTTCGAGGTTTGCGACCACATGAACGTCGTTAAATCCTCCCTCCCTTAACGCTTTCTCAAATCTCTCCTTGGCTTCACCTAAGAGGATAACAGCTGCTACATGGTTTCTAACAGCACCAACAAATTCATCAAGTGAGGTCGCTTTGTCCCGACCGCCGGCAATGAGCACGATTTTCTTGTCCGGGAAGGACTGTATCGCCTTTATAGCTGATTCAGGATTGGTCGCCTTAGAATCGTTGTAATAAGGGACGTTATCTATCGTTGCCACATACTCGAGCCGATGCTCCAAACCCTTGAACTCTTTAATGTAAGTCTCAATCTCTTGAGGCTGCACATCGAGAATGGCACAGCAAGATATTGCCGCGAGTGCATTCTCAACATTGTGCTGGCCTAATATTTGCAGCTCGTTGACGGCACAAACGATGCGATTGCGAGCGCGTATGCGGTAAGCAAGAAAATCGTTTGATACATAGGCGGCTTGGACCATATTGTCCAAATTCATTTGCGAACTGAAGGGAAAGATCTCGGCGCGCGTAATTTGCTGGCTAACCACCGGGTCGTCCATGCTGAGAACGGCGTAGTCACTGTGTTGCTGGTTGGCAAAAAGCTTTTGCTTGGCGCGTTTGTAATTTTCCAGTCCCTGGTGCCAATCAACGTGATCAGGGGTAAAGTTGAGCCAAACGCCGATTTTTGGCGCGAAGTTTGCTGTGTAGTCCAACTGATAGGAAGAAACTTCAACGACCAGATAGTCAGGTTTTCTATCTAATTGACTGAGAATCGGAACACCGATATTGCCGCAAGCCGGAGCAACACGACCCGTTTTCTCGAGCATGAAACTCAAAAGCGCACAGGTTGTGGATTTTCCATTCGTACCGGTAATAGCAAGAATTGGAGCCTTGGTCTCGCGCCAGGCTAATTCCACATCGGAAATTACTTCTTTGCCCAGCGAACGTGCCTTTTGAATGACCGCACTATGAGGAGCAATGCCGGGAGAGGTGAGGACGAAAGAGCCATGCTCGATAGCTGCATCACTGTGACCGCCCAATTCAACTTTACATCCAAGGCGTTCTACCTCGGCTGCCTGAGCCTGTCTTTCAGTGTCAGCAGCGGCCGAATCGGAGACGAATACATTCGCACCTCTTGCCGAAAGATATTGCGCTGCCGCAATGCCGCTTCTGCCGAGGCCGAGTATGGTTACTTTTTTGTTTTTCCAATCAGTCACGAGCCAATTATATCGATAAATCGTGGGGGCGCATGCAATGCGCCCCCACAGTTATCTATTTAGAATTTTCGCTTCGTTCCGGATCTTGTGTCTTTGCCTTTCTGCTCCAGCTTGTAGGCTTTCTCTTCAAGAGAGGCGATTTTCTTGTTGAGTTTTTCGAGCTCTTTAGGCGGGATGCTGTTATCCAAAGCCATATACGCTTTATATTGCGTGGAGGCTTGTCTCAAATCTTCCGGAATCGGCGGCTTGAGTTGTTCTAGGCAAATCGCATAACCGAGGTGCGTGTCGGCAACCTTCGGGTTCTCGTAAATAGCAATTTTGTATTTGTCGATAGCCGAGTTGAGCTGCTTCTTGCGAGCAAGATCGTCTGCTAATGTCAGATCTTGTCTGGCTTGATCCTTCGCTTTATTGACCATGTCGATGCCACGCTTCGCGCGCTCTTCCGAGCCCGGGAATGCCGCAGCTTTTTTGTAGGCAGCTTCAGCATTGGGAATGTCTTTGATCATCAAAGCAAGGTCTGCGACAGCGAATGTTTGTTTGGCGTCTGTGCAATTGGAAAGAACGATGTTCATCTGTTCATCGGAGTCTTTGTACTTGTTCTGAGCCAAACAAGCCTCTGCATAAGCAATGCGCTCGCCATTATTGGTTGGTGTGCCGATGGACTTCAGGTCTACAGCTTCACCAGACAACGAGCGTAGTTTTGCCTCAGCCAAACGCAATTCCATATCGTTGGGATTTAAGCGAACTGCTTGTTCCAACATGCGCTTTGCAGATTCGTATTCATTGCTGACAAAGAATGCACCTGTTGCTTCTTTGTTTGCCTTCAAATAATAGGCGCGCGTGATGCCTTTGGCGGCAGCTGCGTTTTGCGGATTGGCGTCCATGCAGGCGCGATACTCTTTGATGGCGTCATCGAGCTTTTCAAGTTTCAAACTCTGATCGGCAACACGCAATCTCAAGTCCATATTGTTCGGCATCATTTCCAAACCGGAGCGCAACTCAGCAATTGAGTGCTCCAGGTCACCGCGGGTTTCGCGAATATCGGCGATGCCCAAATAAGCTTCAGGATTTTCAGGCTTGATGCGGATGCACTCTTGATACTGCTGCACGCCGGCTACGGTGTTGCCTTGCGCGGCATAAATTTTTGCCATCGAGAGGTGAACCGGTGCGCTGTTGCGATACTGATATAAGGATGTGTTCAACTCTTTTAGAGCTTCATCAAGCATCCCCTGGCGTCTGTACGATTCACCCAACCCATAGTGAGCGGTCGAGTTGCCGGAGTTGTTGGCGATTGCTTCCTTGAAGGATTGAATCGCGCCGGTCACGTCGTCCTTTTGCAGTTGAGCGACGCCCAAGCCGGAATAAGCTTCCGAGTATTTGGGGTCGATGCGGGTAGCATCTTGAAACTCAGTAATCGCTTCATCGGTGCGACCTTGCTCTTTCAAGATCATGCCGAGTGTGTAGTGAGCTTCCGGCATGCCCGGGTCGATCGCCAGACCTTGTCTGACTTCGGCTTCAGCATTCTTGAGTGATGCTTCTTTGTTTTTGATCACGGTTTGCGAGGATGAAGCCAGGCGATTGAACATAACCATCGCTTTTCCTGCGTGCGCCATGGCATTGTGTGGATCCATCGTCAACGCTTTGTTGAACTGTTCGTCGGCGGCGTCCAGCTTGAACTGTTTGGCAAGTGCCATACCAAAACCAATGGTGGCAGGTACGGACTTTGGGTTCTTAGCTTGAACAGCGTGATAGAGATCTGCAGCATCGCTGAATTTGCCGTTGAGCATCAGCTCGTCCGCCATCACTACTTCGCGTTCGATCTTGATCTTGATCAGCTTTTTTTCTTTTGCTTGCGCGGGCTCAACCGACATTGAAAGCGAGATGCTTCCTGCCAGAGCCAGACACATTGCGATCAACTTTCTATTTTGCATATCTCCTCACAGTTCCAATTGGCATTCTATTTGTTTCGATATCTTATTCGGACTAAAAGCGACGTCTGGTACCACGGCGGGTATCGCCGGATTTTTGGTCGAGCTTGTAGGCTTTCTCTTCCAGAGACGCGATTTTCTTGTTGATCTTTGCTACTTCCTTTTCAGGCAAAGCCGGCTCGAGAGCCATGTACGCCTTAAACTGAGTAGCAGAGAGGCGCAATACATCAGGCATTTCGGGTCTGTCCTTCTCGAGGCAGATAGCATAGCCGAGGCGCGCATCCGAGACCTTTGGGTTTTGATAGCAGGCAGATCTGTACTTATCGATCGCACTCTTCACTTGTTGGCGTTTTGCCAAGTCATCAGCGAGTGTGAGATCTTGTCTTGCTACTTCTTTTTGTTTTGCGATCAGATCCATACCGCGCTTGGCTCTTTCAGCACCGCCCGGGAATTGCGAAGCCTTGCGATAGGCAGCTTCAGCGCTGGGCAAATCTTTGATCATCAAAGCCAAGTCTGCGACCGCAAATGTTTGCTTGGCGTCGGCAGCATTGCCGATTACCCTGCTCATTTGCTCGTCTGATTCTTTGAACTTATTCTGTGCGAGCAAAGCTTCTGCATATGCAATGCGCTCACCATCATTTGTCGGTGTGCCGATAGTGTTGAGATCAACTGTTTCACCAGACAACGAACGCAGCTTTGCTTGAGCCAAACGCAATTCCATGTCGTTGGGATTCAAACGAACAGCCTGATCCAACATGCGCTTTGCCGACTCGTATTCGTTGCTCACGAAAAATGCACCGGTCGCTTCTTTGTTTGCCTTCAGGTAATAAGCTCTGGTCAAACCTTTGGCAGCAACGGCGTTGTTCGGATTTTGATCCATCACAGTCGTATATTCTTTGATAGCATCGTCCAGTTTTTCAACTCGCAGGAGTTGATCGGCAACACGCTCGCGCAACGCTGCATTGTTGGGCATCATTTCCAAACCTGAGCGCAGCTCTGCGATCGAATGTTCGATATCTCCGCGAGCTTCGCGGATGTCCGCGATACCCAGGTAAGCATCAGGATTTTCCGCTTTGATGCGAATTGATTCCTGAAACTCTTTGACAGCGCCGACGGTATTGCCTTGCGTCGCCAGAGTCTTACCCATAGACAGGTGAACAGGTGCGCTGTTGCGATATTGATAGAGCGCGGTGTTCAACTCTTTGAGAGCTTCATCAAGGAGACCTTGCCGTCTGTATGCTTCACCCAATGCATAGTGAGCAGTTGAGTTGCCGGTATTGATTGCAACGGCTTCTTTTGCCGACTGAATTGCACCGGCGATATCACCTTTGTCCAACTGAGCTTGAGCAAGTCCCGAATATCCGTCGGAGTAATTGCTGTCCATGTTGGTTGCGTCGCGGAAAGCTTTGATAGCCTCGTCATAACGGCCTTGCTCGCGCAAGATCATACCCAGCGTCCAGTGTGCTTCCGGGAAACGCGAATCGTAATTGATACTTTGTCTGGCTTCCGCTTCGGCTTGTTTTAGCAATGCATCCTTTTGCTTGATGATTGTTTGCGAAGACGACTGCAAACGATTGAACAAAACCATCGCCTTACCGGCATGTGCCATCGGGTTGGAAGGATTTTTCGCAAGCGCTTTGTCGAAGTTAGCGTTAGCTGCATCGAGCTTGAATAGCTTGCCTTGAGCCCAGCCGGCACCGATCATCGCAGGGACGCTGCCAGGGTTGCGGCGCAATTGCTCGAGACAACGCTCTTCAACATCTGCATACTTGCGATGGTTGAGCATCTCGTCTGTACGCGGGTCGCCCGTATAAACGAAGACGCCACCGCGAAGCACGGTACGTTTTGCGTCAACCGGACTTGCAGTGATCAAAGTAGAGCCAAGCACGATGCTGAAACTGCCTGCCAAAAGCAAAGCGACTCGAGCTGCGCGGAAAATTGATCGGTTCTGATACATATCGCCCTCACCTTGCGAAGCCTCTCCGATAAACAGGAGAGGGATGAATACTAAAGAGACAGTCGGTGTGTGAATGTTATCGCCTTAACAACGCCATGTCATCCAGGTTTCTAAGCGCTAGACCTTTTAGCTACAAAAGATGGGAGCACCTCCTGATAATTCGGACGCGTTTCAAATCATATAAATAGGATGGAAATTGCATCCTTATATAAGGAATCTGCCCGGCAAAAATGCTCGCCTCACTTCACAACTGCAAATCTCAGGATGAAGCCGCCGTATCAGTGCCGTACAATAGATTTTGCGAATTAATTCCGCGCCCTTGGTGCGCACAATCAGTAGATCGCAGGGAGAGTGTTTCGTGTCCGGCCATTCCAAGTGGGCAACAATCAAAAGGCAGAAAGCCGTTGTCGACGCCAAACGCGGTGTCATGTACGCGAAGATGTCGCGCGAAATCATAGTCGCGGCCAAGCTTGGCGGCGGAGATCCCGCGGGAAACCTGCGACTGCGAAAGGCTATTGAAAGGGCAAAACAAGAAGGCGTGCCCAACGACAATATTGCACGCGCGATCGAAAAGGGCGCCGGCGGCGGCGATGGCAACAATATGGAAGAGCTTACCTACGAAGGCTATGGTCCAGGGGGCGTTGCCATCATGGTCAAATGCGCGACGGATAATCGAAACCGCACTGCAGGCGACATTCGAAGCTATTTCTCGAAGTACGGCGGCAACATGGGCGAAACAGGTTGCGTCGGCTGGATGTTCAAAGAGCGCGGCGAAATCGTTATAGATAAGGAAGGGAAATTCAGCGAAGACGACTTGATTGATAAGGCGTTGAGCGCTGGAGCAGACGACGTCGACAGCAGCGATGCCGCATCTGCAGTGGTCATATGCGATCCTCTCAAAGTTGACGACATCAAAGCAGCACTTGCCGAACACTTCAAAGTAGCGTCTGCGGAAGTGTCTATGAATCCGAGCAATACTGTTGAAGTATCGGACGTGGACATCGCAAAACAGCTAATGAAGCTGCTCGACGTCATCGACAATCATGATGATGTCCAACACGTTTACGCTAATTTCGACATGGATGCGGACCTGTTGTCGGCAAGCGTTAGCTAGCAGTCACTTTCGACGTTGAGAAAGAGAACGTTTTCTCTTTTGTAAAACGCGGGTAAAACCGTTTTGCACAAACGCATAGAACCGGCTGTTCATGCGAGTTTCCCAGCGAGAAGAAACATCAAAACACTGACCTTTCAAAACCTCTCAGCAGAAAATCTCTTGCGCGAAGCGCATTCCGCCTCGTTTTACATGCGCCAAACAATCTACCGCGTGTCACTCTGATGGCGCATGAATAGCTGCAAGGTCTCATTTTTTTGACTGATAAACGAGAAAAAACAGTCCGATTTGCTACACCTTTGCATGTGAATTTATGCAAGTGATTCTTTCGTTTCGTTAACAAAAACAGGCGCAAATATAGCCACTTTAGATCCGGTCGAAACCTTCTGGATATGCAACTTTTGAGGAATCAAAGGGTCGCCCTTAACGGATCTCCCTACAAAATTAGGGGGGCTTAAGAGTGAAGTTTTACACTACGTTACACGGAACAATTGACAACCATGGTGATCGAAAAAGATTATCCCGCGTTAATCACGACAAGCACCACGGGCGGAGGCTGTATATATCTCGCACATCCGCTACCGGATATCGATCATTCTGTCAACCTCTTGCGCCTTAACTCTCTCCAAGAAATCGCATTATTTCGCGCCCGCCGAAAATTGCGCTGGTTGTCAACAGATCTTTGACGGGGTCGAGGCGTATTTGCTACCTTTTCGCCTGCCTCGGAATGCCCAGCACCGGGACCTTCTATAGAGAAATATCAATCGAACAAAACATCGTCGTTTGATCGGACCAAGTAAGAAGCCCAGTAGAAAGCAGATTATGAGTTTGAATTCGAAGTCCAAATTTTTGCTAGTCAGTACAGTTGCCGCCATTGGAATCGGCGCAGCTAGTGCCGCTTCATGCATGGCTGCGGAAATTGCTCCTGAAGTAAACGCCAACGTGTGGGAAGAGAGCAATCAGAAATGCGCTGCCGTTTCAGTAAATGGCAAAGACTTCCTCATGTACCGCGGAACAACAGCCCGTGGTGACGCTTCTGACAAAGCGGAAGACATCGCGCAACAGCTTGAAGATATTTTTGAAAACGAGAAGATCGACCCCGAAAAAATCCTCCCAGCCAAGGAAGGAGATTTCGCCGTAGTTAAAGTCGATGGCGCAGTTGCCATTAAGTTCGAAGTGCCGGAATCGGTCGACGGACAAAAGGCTTGCTCCGGCAATCCAATGGAAGCCAGCCTGAAGCTCGTCAATGCTATCCGTGAGGCCCTGGGTGCTACCCAACTACCGACCGGATACCCGAAGGTCGCTAATGAGCAGCCAGACGTCTCACAATTGAAAGCGGCCGGAAAAGCCATTTTTAGTGGCGCTGCGTCCTGGTATGGCGGCAGATTTCATGGCAGACGCGCCGCCGACGGCAGCCGTTTTGACCAAAATGGACTGACCGCAGCACATAGAAGTCTTCCGTTCGGTACCAAACTCTTGGTTACCAACCGCAGAACCGGTAATTCCTGCGTCGTTCAAGTTAACGACCGCGGACCGTTCGTTGCGGACAGAATCATCGATCTTTCGCGCGGCGCTGCCGAGCAGCTCAACATGATTTCGTCGGGCGTAGCGATGGTCGACTGTGTAGTTCTGCACTAGTTTTAGACGCTCCAGCTTCGGCTTCGTCTCTGCTTCCGCGCGCTAAGGATCTAGCTTTTGTTTCGTTTGATGCGAAACCAAAAGGTGCTGCCTTTTCCTTCTTCGCTATCGACGGCAATAGTTCCGTCATGCATTTCCACTATGGTTTTGCATATCGCAAGTCCGAGCCCGGTGCCACCCTTTTGTTTGGCATCGGAAACATCAACCTGCTGAAACCGCTCGAAGATCACTTCTTTGTACTTGGCAGGCACGCCTCGCCCCTGGTCAGTAACGCGCATCTCCAGAAATTCATCGTCCAAACTATATGCGACGCGAACCGTCCCTTGCGGTGGAGAGAACTTCACGGCATTGGAGATGAGGTTTACAAGCACCTGCACTATTCTGTCGGCATCCGCGTAGAGGTCGGCATTCTCGTCTCCGTCGACACTCTCAATCTCAAGCTTGATGCCTTTGCTTTCAGCAAATGAACGCGAAGCCTCATCCGTGGACTCCAAAATTTTCTGCAATTTGCATTTAGCTTTCGAAACATTTAGCGTCCCGGAATCCATTTTTTCCAGATCGAGCAGTTCCGTAATCAATTTGATCAACCTGGAGACATTTGCCTCCGCTCTTCCGGCTTGCTCGGTTGCTTCTTTGGAAACTTCACCAAATGCACCCATTTCCAACAGCGAAATGAACCCAGACACCGCCGTCAGTGGCGTCCGCAGCTCGTGGCTCACCATCGAGACGAATGCTTGCCTCATTCGCTGAATTTCCTGACGCTCGCTAACATCAAGCAAGATACCGAGTCTTTTGGCACCGTCCTCGGTTTCAAAAACCGTCATCGAAAATTCGACGGGAAACTTCTCAAAACCTATCGAATTGTCCGAACTTCCCGAGATTTTTGAATCATTCGTTTTGTCTGTATCTTTTCGCAAGCACGTTACTTCAAAAATACGTTCCATCGCTTTCTCATTCAGCTGTGCGGAAAATTCACTGTCGCTTGTTGCTTGAGAGCGAGACATTAGCGAGGATAGCGCTCTGCCCACGAGATCCTCCGGCTCTTCTCTAAACATCGCCGCCAGAGTCGGATTGACGAATTCAATTGTGCCTTCTTCACTAAAAACGACAAGACCGACAGGTACTTTCTCAATAATCGCTCGTACGCGCGCCTCGCTATCTTTGAGAAGCTGCTCCTTCAATCTGAGGGTATAAGCCATCTCGTGAAAGGTGGAATCAAGAGCAGCAATCTCATCGCTACCGTACAAAGGCTTGCTTAGCTCCTCTCCACGCTTCATGCGCTTTGTATTCTCGACAAGAACATCAAGCCGAGAAGTAAGCTTGCGAGTAAACCAGCCGGCGCCCGCGAACGCCAGCACCACATTCAGTACTAAGCCGGCAAGCAAGATTACCTTTTGTGATTCCCTCTGGCTGCGCTGGGCGGCAGGGCTTTCTTCTTCAATTCGTCGCTGTGCTCTGACAAGCGAAAGCAAGTCTCTGACTAGAGCATCAAAGGTCGGCTGCAATTTATTCTTCTCTTTAAATCCGTAGCGAACGGCCACGAGCAAGGGTTGAGTATCGACAGCTTGCTTGATCTTGTCCATCGTACTCATGCCGATTTGCAAGTTGGCGTCGACACGATTCAATATTGCTAAATTTTCCGGATCATCCTTAAGCGCTTCTTTCAGCCAAACCAAAATTTCCTTTGTTTCATCGCGGTTTTGCTTATACCTGGCTGCCTGAGTTTCGTCCTTCGATTTTGCGTATTCCATAACAGACGTGCCGGTGTCATAGCAAACTTGCACCAGATGATTTGTCTTTGCAATTATTTCTTTGACATGCTCGGCGCGTTTGGCTTCTTTCTCCGCCTGCAGTACAAGATAGCCTTCAGCGCCTACGACACTGAGTTCTACAATGACAAAGAAGAGCATTAGCAACCACCCTTGGTGGCTCAGCTTGAATCCGCTTAGTCCTTCTTCATTACTCAAGTTCTAAAATATATCCGACGCCATGAACAGTTTTCAAAATCGCACCTTCTTCATCGACCTTTTTGCGCAACCGCTTCATTGTTGTTCGAAGCGCTTCCGTAGTCGATTCTGATTCTGAAGGCCAGACACGATTCAACAAAGCCTCCGGAGTGAAAACTTGATTTGGATGGCGCATCAAAAATTCCAACAACTGAAATTCCTTAGGTACCAGCGTTATGACTTCACCATCTTTGTGGACTCTGTATTTTGTTGGATCCAGTGTCAGATTTTTCGCCTTCAAGACCGTTTCTTTGACAGCGGCCGGTCTTCTCAGCAACGACCGAACACGCGCGCCCAACTCTTTCATATGGAAAGGTTTGGTCAGGTAGTCATCGGCGCCGCCATCAAGCCCAGCTTCTTTATCCTCGACTTCATCTTTACCCGTCAGCATCAAAATTGGCGACTGCCCGCCACGAGCACGGTACTGTTTCAAAATTTCGATGCCTGAAACCTCCGGCAACTCCCAATCCAAAATGATTAGGTCGTACTCGAAAGTTTTGAGGTGGTCGCGCGCCTCGCCTCCGTTTCCGATAGTTTCAACCGTGTGATGCTCAAACAAAAGAAAGGTCTTGACCATGTTGGCCAGGTCAGCGTTGTCTTCTACCACACAGATTTTTGCCATCTACTTACTCTTACTTCTCAACTGAATCTAGTCCGGGATCTTTATCAGTTATATTTTTGCGGCACTTCGCTTAAATTCTGTACCCGCATTCCTGCCCTAATTTAGCGTATTCGGCCGGGGCAGTTAATCTTGCTGCACCCGCCAGCCCACGAAACTGTCACGAGGTGTTTCTTTCGAGTGGCACTTTGCGTTTTTGTAACAGCCCGGAATTGGCTCTAACACCGGTTTATCCTCGAAAACCAGCCTTTCTCAATCCCTCAAGTGCCAAGCCCTATGGGGTTTTTCGCCGATTTTTGGTAGAATATCGGACTCACCGCCGCACGGCGGGTACAACAAGGCGTCAGTCGGTTTAAAAGTCAAAAGGATAGTCATCGTGCCCCCAGCTGTCAGAGTTCGAATAGCGCCCAGTCCAACCGGGCACCTGCATTTGGGCACCGCCAGAACGGCGCTCTACAATTACTTGTACGCCCGCCGCAATAAGGGCACATTCGTTTTCCGCCTTGAAGACACCGATGAAGTCAGGTCACAAGAGAATTACACACAGGACATCATCGATGGTCTGAAGTGGCTGGGTCTCAACTGGGACGAAGGCCCGGATATCGGCGGTCCGTTTGCGCCATACAAGCAAACGCAGAAAATTGACCACTACACCGAAGTGGCAAACAAGCTCATCAACAGAGGGCACGCCTACTTTTCATATGAAACGCCTGAAGAATTGGCGGCGATGAAGGAAGCTCAGAAAGACACTGATATCGCTCACCGCTACGACAACAGTCACCGCAATCTGTCGAAAGATCAGGTAGAAAAATACGTCGCTGAAGGGCGCATTCCGTCCATCCGTTTCAAAATTGAAGAGCCACGTGTTATTTCGTGGCACGACAATATCAAAGGCGAAATCGCCATTGAAGCTTCAGTTTTGGGCGGCGATATGGTTATCGTCAAATCGAACGGCGTCGCCATCTACAATTTTGCAGTAGTCGTCGATGACATCGACATGAAGATGACACACGTCATTCGCGGCGAAGACCACATCATGAATACAGCAAAGCAGATTTTGCTTTACGAGGCACTCAATCACCAAGTGCCGGAATTTGCGCACGCACCGCTGATTTTCGACCTCGACCGCGCCAAGCTGTCGAAGCGCAAACACGGTGAAGCAGTGCATATCAACAAGTACCGCGTCGATGGCTACATGCCTGAAGCGATGGTCAATTACCTTGCCGCAATGAGTTGGACCTTGCCGGACGGCAAAGAATTCTTCAGCTTGCCGGAAGCATGCGAGATGTTCGATCTCTACAAAATCAGCAAGAGTCCAGCCGTTTTCGATGTTCAAAAATTGAACTGGTACAACGCGCACTATATTCGCTCGCTGCCGATCGAACTCATAACTGAGCGTGCCAAGCCATATCTGACTTTGCTCGAAACCGAAACTTATTCGAGTTCAGAACTCGAGCAGATTATTGCGAGCGTTCGCGATGGTCTCACCATGCTCTCCGAAGTCATGGGCGCGACTGAGTTTTACTTCACCAAGAAGCTTCAAATTAGTGAAGAACTGAAAGAGAAGGCACTGTCGAAAGACACTGCCAAGAAAGTTTTAGAAGCTACGCTAAAACATCTCGGCGATTTTCCTTTTGGCGATCACGCCGGCTGCAAGGCTGTTGTAGACAAGCTTGGAGCCGAATTGGGATTGAAAGGAAAAGACCTGTACTGGCCATTGCGCGCAGCCCTCTCGGGTAAAGTGCAAGGTCCGGATTTGGGCGCCATCATTTCCATTCTCGGACCAGAGCGCGTCAAATCCAGACTGGAAGACATTCTCTGTCTCTGCGCATAGCAGCGTGCCAAGTAAACGCACGCAGTTGTGACGCACTTTGACTAAGAGAGAAGCATTATGTCCATCCAACTATTTAATACGCTGACAGGAAAGAAAGAAGAGTTTGTGCCCATAGAAGCCGGCAAAGTCAAGCTTTACGCTTGCGGTCCGACTGTCTATGATTCCAGCCACCTTGGGCATGCGCGCATGGCGATCGTTTGGGACGTGATTCAGCGATACTTGCGTTTTGCTGGGTACAAAGTCACCTTCGTTCGCAACATCACTGACATCGACGACAAAATCATCAACCGGGCGAAAGAATTGAACATTCGTCCAGACCAATTAGCGCGCCATTTTCTCTACGAATTCTGGCAGGATATGTACGCGCTTAACGTTGCCCCACCGGACATTGAGCCGCGTGCCACTGAGTATCTTCAACAGATGATCGGTATGGCGGCGGACCTTGTCAAAAAAGGCAAAGCGTATGAGTCCGGCGGTGATGTTTATTTCGATGTTGGTGCATGCCCGGATTACGGCAAGCTCGGAAAGAAAAACATCGAAGATCTGAAATCTGGTGCGCGCGATCAAGTCCGCTCGCAAGATGAATTAAAGGACGTGAAACGCAACCCGGTCGATTTTGCTCTCTGGAAAAGCGCACCAGAAACTGAGACTGGTTGGACAAGTCCCTGGGGATTTGGGCGCCCAGGTTGGCACCTCGAGTGCTCTTCGATGATCAAATCCGTGCTCGGCGAAACAATCGATATCCACGGCGGAGGAGAAGATCTCGTCTTCCCTCACCATGAAAATGAAAAGGCGCAGTCCGAATCGCTCCACGACAAGCCGCTTGCCAAATACTGGATGCACAACAGCTTCGTCAATGTAAGCGAAGAAAAGATGTCCAAGTCATTGGGCAACTTCAAAACAATCGGCGATCTGCTCAGAGAATATTCGGCAGATACTCTTCGCTTGTTCATTTTGCAAACGCACTATCGCAACCCGATTGACTTCAGCCCTGAAGCCATGAATGCTGCAAAACAGGCATTGATGCGCCTTGTACGAGCAGCGTTGTTTGCGGACTCAGAAGAAAACGGCAGCGGCTTTTACCCGTCAAAGCATTACCGCTTTGATCAAAAAGCCGCAGAAGCGTATAGCAACGATCAGACAATCAGCGAATTCCACAAAGAGTTCGTCACGGCAATGGACAACGATTTTAATACAGCCGTTGCCGTATCGCATCTTTTCGGGCTTGCCGACAAAATCTCCGCGTCCAAAGACGCAGCACAAAGAAAGCTTTGGGCAAAAGCACTGAAAGACTACGCAGGTGTTCTCGGATTTACTCTTGCCGATACAAGAAAAGTTGTAGACCGAAATTCCACAGAGCAGGTTCTTGCTTTGCTTCTGCAGTTGCGCCAAGACGCGCGTGCCAACAAGGACTTCAAGACTTCTGATTTAATACGCAACGAGTTGGCAAAAGCCGGAATTAGCGTAATGGATACTGCCGAAGGTCCCACCTGGGAAAAAACATAATCACTCGGTTAGCGAAGGCAGGCAATGAAGTCGGACATTAAGAAGGTCGAAACGAGCTGCAATAATTGCGGCTCTACCGATGCCGACCTGGTTACGACAGGCGTTGAGCACGAATACACAAACACGACGGATGACGTTTTCAACGTTGTCCGTTGTCGCAAGTGTGGTCTTGTCTATCTAAATCCACGACCAGATGTTTCTGAGCTTTCGACCATTTATCCCCCAAACTATTACGCATACAGCCTGGAAGAAGGGTATGATGAAAACCAGCGCCAGAACTTCTATTACAAGTATCGTTATCAACAAATTCTCAAAGGTTTGGAAGGTTGCCTAACCTTCGTCACTGCACCAGATCCGGTGCGAGTATTGGATATTGGTTGTGCCGATGGACATATTCTCAACTGGTTCAAAAAAGTCCGCACGCGCCAAGTAGAAACTTATGGCGTGGACATGAACGAAAAAGCCGTCGAGAAAGCAAATGCCGCAGGGCATAAGGCTTACGCTGGAAGATTCGAAGATGTTGAGTTGCCGGAAAATTATTTTGATTTTGTTTGGGCGAGTCACGTAATCGAACACGTTCCAGATCCAAAAGCTTTCGCAGAAAAGGTACGACGGATTCTAAAACCCGGTGGAGTCTTTTGGTTCTGGACTCCCAACATCGAATCACTCGACGCAAAAATGTTCAAAAACAGGCACTGGGGCGCTTATCATTTTCCTCGCCACTGGGTTTTCTACGATCCAAAATCGGTGAAAGAACTTGCACGCCTGACAAATTTCGAACTCGTGCACTTGGAGTTTCAACCTAACGCTATCTTTTGGGTTTGGACAATGCACTCGATGCTGAAAGCAAATCCTATCCTCAGCCCGCTTGCTGACTCGCTCTTCCCGCCCATCGACTGGGCCAAGACAAATCTAGGAAACTTCATAAGGAACGGTTTCTTCGCTGCCACAGACCTGGCGATTAAAGCCACCACTGGTCAAACATCCAATATGGGCGTCGTCTTCAGAAAGCCGGAAGCGTAGGAGCCGCATACCGAAACCGTAGGGGCGCCGCATGCGGCTCCCTGCCAGGGAAGCGCATGCGCTTCCCCTACTTGAGATGCTGCCAATCCTTCCGCGTCATTCTGTACAGAACATGAGGCTTTAGCCGATGTCCGTCTGCAACGTTCGGATGCATAAAATCGTTTTCCTGATCGCGCCACATGGAAATTTTCTCCATCACGCGAATTGATTTCAAATTTATTTCTGCCGTGAAAGAGACAATCTCATCCAAACCGTGATTCTCAAACCCGTCTTGAAGAACCGCCAGTGCTCCTTCAGGCGCGTAACCTTTGCCCCAAAAGCGGCGCGCGAGTCGCCAACCAATTTCAACACATGGAGTAAACTTCGCTTCAAAATTGGGTTTCGCCAAACCGATAAATCCAATGAAATCGCCTGTTTCCTTTTCCTCTGTTGCCCACAGACAAAAGCCGTCTTCGGCGTATCGAGCCTTCGTGCGCTGTATCATCGCGGCAGTTTCATCGTGCGTCATTGTCTTTGGAAAGAATTCCATCACTTCAGGGTCAGCATTTAGCGCAGCGAAAGGTTCAAAATCAGAATCTTTCCATTCGCGCAATATAAGACGCGTTGTTTCGATTGTCATCTCTCTTTCAGCTCACAGGTTCAGGTTTTCACAGAAGGTTACGTCTTCCAAGGAACAAATGGAAGGCCGCTTTGTCTTACCAATGCTGCTCGAAGCGCCCCATAAGCTTCGAAAGCCGCAATGGGAGGCAAATATGTTAACTCTAAAAGGCTTTGACCGTTCTGCCTTAATTATCGCAACTTTGAGCGCCATGACGCCGCTCCTGCTTCCGTCCCCGGGTCTGGCAGTTCAGGTACCACCGCATCTGCGCCGACACATTATTTCCAACAATGTTGTGCAAAAGCTGCAACAGGAAGGCAATTTTAGAATGTTTTTGGAAGCACTGCGGGTAACAGGCATGCAGTATCCGTTGGAGACAGGACGAGGACCCTACACGATATTTGCGCCGAATGACCGCGCTTTCGCCAGCCTCTCCAAAGATACATTTACAAAGCTATTTCAGGATAAGGCGCGTCTAAAACAGATAGTCAGATATCACATTGTTCAAAAGCGCCTGATGAGCTCGAATATCAAATTTGACTCTCTGCGCACTTTGACCGGCGACTTTTTGATGACGAACATAAATAGTGCCAAAACGGTCACTGTTTCGAGCGCGCTGATCAACAAGCCGGACATCGCTTGCCGCAATGGTGTAATCCACTCTATAGATACAGTCCTGTTTCCTCTAACCGGAATGGAAAACCTCGCAATGAACGAGTCGAGTAACAAAGCTGGAGACATTCAATGATTTCGGATCGCCGCAAAGCATGGTTAAAAGACAAGCTTCATGGATACTTCGTCAAGAAGTTTCCCAATCTTGTGCGCCTCTCGGACTTGCTGAAGGAGCCAGCTAAGAAACAAATCGATCACTTGCTGGACGACAATTTCCACACGCGTTTAAATAGATTCGCAAGGAAAGCGTTTCCATTTTTCTTGGCGTACTTCGCGGGATTTGTCGCACCCACAGATGAGAATCACTTGAATCGCAAGACGGCGCGCAGTACCTAGGTTTCAGGGCAGAACGGCTTTATTACTGTGTTATGATCTGAACTGTCACGAGTGTTCGGAGAACATACTGTGCCACGTTCAGAACATCCGCCGCACATGACGGAAGATGAGTATCTCGCGTTCGAAGAAAGCGCGACAGTACGCCACGAGTACGTTGCCGGTCACGTCTTCGCGATGACTGGGTCAACCGACGCTCACAATCACGTCTGCGGCAATATCTTCGCGTCCATACATGCACGACTGAAAGACGGACCTTGCCACGTCTACTCGAACGACATGAAGGTTAGAATTGCAGCAGCAAATAGCTTTTACTATCCGGACATTATGGTTAGCTGTGAATCTTTTCAGCCCAAAAGTGTTTTTAAGGAGCAACCCGTCCTGGTGCTCGAGATACTGTCGCCCTCAACCAAACAAATCGACCTTAGGGAAAAGCTAGTCGCCTATCAAAAAATTGACACGCTGAGAGAGTACATAATAGTCCATCAAGATCGGCAGCAGATCGACGTTTATCGGCGCACTAATAGCAACAAATGGCAATTCGAATCTCTCGGACGCGAGCAAACGTTGCAACTCCATTCGTTGCCTGGCGATGTTTTCTCACTCACGTTTGACGACATTTACGGTGAGCACAATCCTCCTTCGATAGTGAAGGAAGACGAAGAAAACTATGATTTTGAAACTGTAGAAGTCTAAGAAGAGACTGACTTTCCCCTTACAGAATCAATTCCCAAGTTTGTCCGACGAGTCCTTCGCCGAACATATTGTGTGGACTTTCTTCCACCAAATAAAATCCGCAGCGCTCATAAATCTTTCGTGCAGAATGCAAACAGCTGTTTGTCCAAAGTCTTATTTTCTTATAGCCGCTTTGTTTTGCAAATCGAATGCACTCTTCGACCAAACGTGCACCAATGCCCATTCCGCGCGTCTCCGGCTCGACGATGAGCAAACGAAGTTTTGCGATTTCATCTGATTCGCGGACGAGAAAAATAGAACCAACATTCTTTCCATCTTTCTCAGCGATCCAACAATTTTCCTTTGACGGATCGTGGTTTCTCAAATAGTCAGCAACAACATCAGCAACCAACGACTCAAAACGCTCATCCCAACCGTATTCCTGCCCATAAATCGCGGCATGCCGATAGAGAACCCAACCCATATCTCCAGGCTTCGAAGGTCGCAACACAAAGGAATTGGTTTTCGGAAGCTCATCGCCAAGTGCATTACGAATCACTTTCATCGCTTCCATAACTTCCTCCTGCTTCTCATTCGCCAGAGGCTCCAGAAGTTGTGCAACGCCATCAAAGGCGCCACGCTCCAGAGGCGTAAATTCCTTGCGCCCTTTGGCCGTCATCACAATCAAATGCTGCCGCCCATCTGCCTTGGACGCAACGCGCTTTATCAATCCACGCTCCTCGAAAGCACGCAAAATTCGGCTCAAGTACCCAGCGTCCATATCCAAGTCGGCGCACAGTTGCTTCGCCGTCAAATCGTCTTTGTGAGCAAGTTCGTACAACACACGAGTTTCGGCAAGCGAGAAATCGCTGTCGAGGTAATTTTCGCTTAGCGCTCCGATCTGCTTTGTGTAAAACCTATTGAACTGCCTGACTTCATTGACTCGTTTTTCAAAAACACTCGCAGACGGTTTTGACATAGTCTTCTCCAGAGACGTCGGACAAAGGTTGGAAACCCTCCAACGGAAGGACGTTTCCGGCCCTCGCCGCCAACACTACTTGACAGTGTCAATCAATTAGTTGACTTTGTCAACTAATTTTTCTCACCGTGTCGCCAGACAGCCTGTCATGCAACTTTCATGACGCTACAATTGCTAATATATTGTGTAGCATCAAACGGCTATAAGCCCCATCCATGGGAGCTTTCAGCTATTTTCGCCTTGGCGCGTTGTTATAGTGAAGTTGTATTAGTTTTGGAGTATCCAAATGAAACGTTGCCTGAGCATTCTTAGCGCCCTCTGCGTTCTTTCCGTCGGTTTGACGGTTACAGGTTGCTCGTCCGGCTCGAGATCCGAGCACTATGTCTCCAGCCAGCCGGAAATTGAGGTAACCTCCAGCAAAATCAATCTGGATGAAGTTCAAAAGGCTTTCTTCGAAGCGAAAGGCGACGATTTCAAGACTCGCATGGCCGCGTTCGAAAAACGCGTCAATGAAATCTACGAAGGCAAAGAAGTTGTATCCATCGATGCCACCCGTGAAAACAATCGCCTCGTTGTGACTGGCTACATCGACAACAAGAAGGAGCAGGGCTTCCAAAAGGATGACGAAAAGCTTTTCTCTATCGAACAGACCGGTGACATCGTCAACAACGACATGCCTTACAGAGTCAACAATTATGATGGCAGCGCCCATTATGTCGGGCACCGCAGCATTTTCGACAGCCCGTTCGTTCAGATGCTTGTGCTTTCACACATGATGAATTCATGGGGCGGTCGCTATTACACCCCTTATGACCGCATGGGACCGCTCAGCAGCCACCGAACCGCCTGGCGCACTTCCCCGGCATATGAAACGCAGAAAGCAGCCAATCAGGGCTTCTTCTCTCGCTTCAAATCAAAGCCTACCGGCGGCTTAACTAGCAAAACCGGATTTGGCTCCAGCACTTTCTCTTCAGGTTCTACAGAAAGAAAACGCAGCTGGTTTGGCGGCGGCTCATCTTCTTCGACATTCGGCAGTTCGTCTAGCTCCAGCTCGGGATCAATGTGGGGCGGTAGGCGCTCCAGTGGATTCAAGATGCGCGGATTTGGCGGACGGAGACGCTAATCATGCAATATCAACTTAGGCTCTCGGACGCAGGAGAAAATCATTCCTGCGTCTTGACGCTGGATGATGCTACGGCGAATCAAAAAGCAATCGATGTGGTCTTCGATGTAATCGGCTCTGAAAAACTCGACACCCTTGTTGAGACAGGCGTTTTGCCGGCTGGACAGGTGGATGACCTAAAGGCGCTTCAACAGTACATCTTCGCTCACGATGACCAGGGTATATTCATCAAAGAGAGTGCCGTTTTTAAAGGAAACGGGCGTGAAATCGATCCAGACGCCCCATTGAAAAACGCATGCACAATGTCAGAAAGAGATGGGATTAAGTATTACCGCTTAGATCTCGTAATCACCGATACAGCCCTGCCTTCAAGCGCAAAAACCGCACAGCAAGCTCACGCTGGCAGCGCACAAGAACCTGCCAGCCTGATGGAAGATCTTGCGCGCGCGATGTTTCTCCACCAAATAGGCATTGGTTTTGCCATCGACGTGACCAAAGACAATGCCGATATCGATGACTTGATCGCATGGGCGGAGAAAGAACAGTACATTGAAATCGACGTCAAGAAAGCCGCTTACAAACTCACAGAGCGAGGAAAGCGAGTACACGATTCATATATTGAAGAGGCTCAGAACTTGATCAAGAAATTCGATATCTATTGCGATGTTGATGTCGATCGTTCCGGCACCGCGCATTTTGATACTGGCGCCGGACGAGATTTACGCATCGCCGCATTCGAGATGGAAGGCGTAGACCCTTTCAGGGCGCGCTTCTTGCTAGGCTTAAACGATGGGGAATGGGATAAACTTTCTAACTGGCCAGAGCTTATCCGTGCAGAGTCTTTTTACAACGACATTTTTGCGCCGGTGGAACGTGCAGCAAGTATTGAAGAAATTGGTGAAGATCGACTCGCGGCGATAATGGATCAAGGCAAAGCCAAACTGAGACAGTAAGCGGGAAGGAGCATATGCAAAACAAAAGGAAGCTGTTCGCCTTTGCAGGTGCGTTGACGGTGGTTTCGATCGCACTCCTTCCAAATGCCTTCGCTGGTGAAGCTGCGAAAACAGGTTCCACCGCAGCAAGAACTAGTTCTGCAGAAACAAAAACGACTTCCACCAGCACAAATAAAACCGCTTCCACAGGGGCTTCAAAGACAGCAGCAGGCACTAAAGCCAACAAAGCGCCTACTGGCAAAATCACCGAAGCAAAAGCTCTTGATCTTGTGATGGCAATGCCGGACGTAAAACAGTTTTTCAAAACTGTCACTAAATCGAAGGTAGCAAAGCCTGTTATCGACGTAGACAGAAAAGAAGGCAATGCATACGTAGTGCACGTTTACGAAGTCGTCAACGACGGACCGGAAACTTCGCACACAGCGACGAAAAACTGGTATTACGTCGATATTAACACAGGCAAAATAACCACAGAGTTTTAGCGCACTATTTGCTAGTCAAATCAAGCACACAGATCTCCGGCGGCACGCAAAATCTCACGGGCAAGACACTTGTGCCAACACCGGAAGAGACGAAGAAAGTTTTGTCCCCTTCCACAATCACTCCACGCGCGAACTTGCTTCCCATCTCTGTCGGCAGAATTGGTGGACCGATAAATGGCAGTGCGACTTGACCGCCATGAGTATGTCCCGCGAGCGACAAGCTCACAGACTCAGGCACTTCCCGGAGTAAATCAGGTTCGTGCATCAGCATTAGACAAGGAGCTCCCACCGGAACATGCTTCACAGCAAGAGGAATACTTGGTGCGCGTGTCCATTGATCTGCGAGGCCTGCTATCCACAGGGCTGTGTTGTTGACTTTCAATTCCTTCGATTCGTTTTCCAAAACATGTATATTCGCCTTCTGAAGCTCATTACGAACAGCCTCGCCGTTGTACCACCAGTCATGATTTCCGAGGACTGCATACACCCCATACTTCGCCTTCAGAGCAGAAAGTTCGTGCGCGAACTCTTCCGGCCTCAAGGCAGTGGTCCTACCGTGCGTAGCAACAAAATCTCCAAGCATCACAATTACATCGGGATTTTCAGCATTTGTCGTCGCGATCACACGGCGAAGCTTTGATACTGGAACACTCAAACAACCGACGTGCAAATCGGTTAACACTGCCACTCTCAAATGGTTTAACGATGTAGACCAATGCGGCAATGCCAATGAATATTTTTGCACGACCAGCTGACGCGGTTCAATAAAAACAGCGTATGAAAGAAGAAGTGCACCCAAAAGAAACATAGCAGCATAGCCTGTAATCAGCTTCTTATCGACTTTCAATTTTGCTGATGCCATTAGATACTCGCAGTTTCAGCGACATTCAAACTAACCTTGCTCAGGCATCGCCGCCGGCTGGTAGCGTATTTGGTGCCAGTATTCTTTTAAGAACTGCGCGTAACTCGGACGGCAAATGTAGTGCTTGCTGATTTCTGAGTTGCGCTGCAAGATAGCGTGCAGTTCTGGCAAACCATAGTGAGGCACTGTTGGGAACAAGTGATGCTCCGCGTGATACTTAAAATCGAACGGCGCCAAATACCAACGTGCGACGAGTCCAACGTTTAACACAGTAACCAGGCGGCCCTCCATCGGACCATCCTGATCGTCTTTAAGGCGAGCATGATCAACAAAGCCACGAAGAAATCCGAGGAAGGTGCCGGTTGTAAAAATCGGTAAAAGCCAAAGGGCGAAGTACAACCAAAACTGACCGGAGGCAAGCCACAACGCGCCCCAGATGACTAATTGCACGGGCACAAGGTTCAAAATCTCGGGATGCCCGGTGCGTTGCAGCACCACTGCCTCTGTGCGCTTCTTGTCGCGTTTCATAGGCAGCAAAAGCCCGTTTTTGACGATGCTTGTCCAAAGCTGTCCGCCGAAAACCAAACCCACGAAGTAGACAACAAACTCCTTTGCGGTCGACTTGTTGTTCTCCAAATGGAAATTGCGATCAGGATCGTCGGGCTGTCCTAGAAGCTTGTGGTGAGCCATATGAACGGCTCGAGAAGAGCCATAAATCGAGCCGACCGGATACGCACACAGCCAAGCGGCAACAAGATCATTCCATTTCTTGTTTGGCAAAAACGCCGCGTGCTGCGCGTCATGTGCCAATGCTAGCAGCGCTCCCATTCGCGAAGTGACGAACGCAAACGCGAGCGCAAACGTCCAGATGTTAGGCATGAGAAGGTATGGGACGATTCCGAGAATCATCATCCCCCAGGACCAAACAATCAAATCTAACAGCCCGCGCCCGGTGCGCGGCTTGGCCTGCCTCAAGAATTCAGCAAGCTCTTTATCGTCGATTTGAGCAATCTCAACCGGATACAAAGGAATCCACCTGCTTCACCTCATCCGCGTCGCGGACATAGGTTTCATTTTGGCAGTCTTCTAGTATTTAAGCAAAACTAGTAATTAGGCAAACTATAAAGCTACGCGAGGAAAAGTCAAGAATCGCTTGCCGAAACTGCTCTATTGTTCGTCCTCAGTTTCTAATTCGCTGGCACTGATATCTTCTATTCTGTTATTACCTGCCATACCTTCGATTTTTTTGTACGGCTGTTCAAGCATTTCCTCAATGAATTGCTCCGTAGGGTGACCAGGAGCCGCTTCAGTGAAAAACGACTCTCTATCTACGTAATGCTTATATAAGTCAGCCGCAATCTTCCGATTTTCAGTTCTCTCTTTCGAATCGATGCCATGTCTCGTTGTCGCGTTCAGGTCTTTGGCTTTTCTCTCTTCTGATTCAATCTTTAGCCTTTCGTCCTTCGACTTCTTATGCTGTACATAGATCATCCCTATGAGAGCGAGTACAGGTGCGCTGGCCAAAAGCTCAATTAATCCAGGTGATTGGATGATGAGCGACTTGATTCTTAACTCCCCGCGTTCTCTTTTTGCCGCCGCTATTATCGGTTCGAACTGACTCTCACCCTGAAGGTTAAATTGATACCTCCAGTAAGGGGAAACATGGTACTCGGAGAACCTAACATCTCGCATATACTCAACGATGCGATTGTCGAAATTGTCAGAAATTTTCAAATATGCACTAAAGCGCGAATACGCTAGATCGAGATCGCTCAATAGTGTTGCAAGGTCTTTAGCAGTTAGACCATCTCGAACACGCACCGTAAGAAGTCCTTGCCGACTGTCAATCATGCCTCGCCCCCCTCAGAACGCACTTCCAGTCCAACGTCAACTAGACAGCAAATCGGAAATTGATGCAATCACCGTCGGCGACGAGGTATTCCTTGCCTTCCAGACGAACTTGTCCTTTATCCTTGGCGTTGTTCCAGGTGCCCAAAGTGCGGATGGACTCGTAAGGAGCGACTTCGGCTCGGATAAAACCGCGAGCAATATCGGAGTGAATCTTCCGCGCAGCTTCTTGTGCCGGCGTGCCTTTGGTGATCGTCCAGGCTTTTACTTCGTCTTCGCCTACCGTGAAGAATGCAATCAAACGAAGAAGCGCATAGGAAGCTTTGATCAACTTCTCCCGCCCCGATTCGACAATGCCCAGCGCTGTCATAAACTCAGCACGGTCAGCTTCATCCAATTGAGCAATTTCCATTTCGGTTTTCGCGCAGAAGGTAAGCACGGGAATTTCCTTGCTGTCTGCGAATGACTGCAGCTTGTCCAGCTTGTCGATTTTTTCCTTGCCAATGTCCGACTCATCGATGTTTGCGACGATGAGCATCGGCTTTTGCGATAGAAATGTATAGCCACGAATCAGCTTCTGTTCTTCATCAGACAACTCGACTGTGCGCAGTGGTTTTTCGGATGTGAGTTGTTCTTTGAATTTGGAAAGCAGTTCTTTCTCTTGCTCGAGGGTTTGTTTTTCAGGTCCTTTCTTACGACCTATCTCTGCATCGATTTTCTCCAGGCGTTTTTCAACAACGCCGAGATCGGCGATTATGAGCTCGAGTTCAAACAGCTCAGCGTCTCTGCAAGGATCGATGCTGCCTTCGGGATGCGGAACAGAAGGATTGTCGAAAACGCGAACGACATGAACAAGGGCATCGACCTGCCTGAGGCTTTGCATCATTGCAGGGTTGAAGCCGCCTTCTTTGGCCTGCCCGGCCTGAACACCGGCGACATCGACTAATTCGACAGTTGCGTATGTGGTCTTTTTCGTTTTGTACAACTCAGCAAGCCAGCTCTGACGCTCATCCGGGACCGAGACGACCGCGATATTCGCTTCATTGCCGGAAAACCCGCCAACCTGCGCAGAGCCGCCGCTGACGGCGTTGAACACGCTAGTTTTGCCCGTGACTGAAAGTCCTACAATCCCTACCTGCATTGTGAATCCCCTAAGTTCTTTTCTGAATGCTCAAAGGCGCAAACCGCCATGAAGCCCAGCGAATTTGCGTTTTCCCTATCTTTTCCCACACGCTTATGCGTGTAGTCCGAAAAATGGCGGAGAGGGTGGGATTCGAACCCACGTGGCTATTCGCCCATCCGCTTTCGAGACGGCGCCGTTATGACCGCTTCGGTACCTCTCCTCAAATGCGTATTCGCAAGTTTTGTATTCTAGCAAGAATAGCGCCGGTCCTGCATACGTAAGAAGAAGTGCAACGCATGAGATGGGCTTCAGAAGTCAATACAAGAAGGGCTCCTCGTTTGAGGAGCCCTTTATATTTCGTACGGGAGCCGCATGCGTCTCCCTGCCAGGGAAGCGCATACGCTTCACCTACTGAATAATTGGTTGCTACTGATTAGCAGGCTCTCGGCGTGAAGCAATCTGAGTGCTGCTTTCGGCGGTTTTTGTCAAAGTTGACATAACCATCGGCATGTCAGTTCTGAACTGACGTCTGATCAAGCCCTGAGGAATGAACAGACCACCATTTACATAGGTTCCGTAAGTGACCATGGTGTGCCTTCCGCCATCAACTGGCTCCAGCTTCCACCAGCCGTCTACTTCTTTGAAGCTACCGCTGACACGCTTCCACTCCAGACTCTTTTTATCGGTCTCTTTCAACTCAATGATGTACTCATAGGTGCAAAGAGCTCCGGTGGGCGCAACCACATGCTTCATCAGCTTGGTACAACCACGATCTTCAATAACCTGGCACTTCTTCATCATAGGAAAAGTGCGATGAGCATTGTTGTAGTCCGTGAGGATATGCCAAACTTCGTCGGGCTTAGCCTTTATCAAAGCGTGGCTTACACAGAACGTCTTACCGTTGTGTACCTCTTCAATAACTGCATGCGGACCTTCTGATTTTTGACGAGCTTCGCTGGGCTGTGCCACCACAATTGGTTGCAAAGCGACAAACGCCATCAGGGCGAAAGCTGCTAGCCCGCTCGTTTTGGTCTTCGTTCCACGCAATGGATGCCGTCCTTCCTATAATTAGGGATTTGGAAATGCGAATCAGGATGGTGTCGAATACAATACTGAAATCGAGTTAATTGTCAAACGAAATCATTCAACAACGTTAGCACAGCCACATCGGCTGGAACAGAAAGCCTTCTTAGAATCTCGCATTTACAATCAATATCGGACATAGTTGCCAAGGTCTTGAAAAGATGACAGAACGCATCTCACAGCCTGTTGACTACCAAGAGAAAAGCAGCCGAAAATTGAGTGTGAGAATATTCTTTACCTTTGAAAACACGCATGCCGCAAGTAAAGAATGGTTGCAAAGAGAAACAAAAGTAATGCTAATTCCTAGAACAATTCAATGCACAAGCACGCAATAGTCGTATACAACCCAATTGCCGGTACGGCTGTAGGACCAGACTTGTGGCTGGGCGCGATTGTGCACCGCCTCTGCGAAGAAGCTGATTACGCCGTCACTGTGATGCCGACGCGGCCGGGCATGGACTTACAAGAGATGTTCCAGCATGTACCCCATCCCGATCTCGTTGTAGCAGCAGGTGGAGATGGAACAGTACGCTTTGCACTAGGGGCGGTGGCACGTTATCGTCCGCGCGTTCCAGTCGGCATTCTTCCGCTTGGCACAGGCAACCAGCTGGCGCGCAACCTCGGCATTTACGAAGAGAACATACTCGGCGATCCGCTTGATGAAGCGATTAAAGTTCTGATGACAGGAAAGCCAATGGCGATCGACTTAGGTGTAATGAACGGAGAATACTTTTGCGTCGCAGCAGGCGCTGGTCCGCTTTCCGACGCGGTCATCGCCACAGATCATCAGGAAAAGGTGAATTGGAAAATGTTGGCTTATGCAAGTTCGATGATTCAAACTCTTGCGCTTCCGCCGGCAAACTTCAGGCTTACAACAGTGGGCGAGTCGTTTATCGTGCGAGCTGCTGGAGTTTTTATCACCAACATTTCCGATCTTGGTGTGGGAAAACTCTCTGACACGGCCGAATTGAATGACGGTTTGCTAGACCTTTGTGTCTTGAACCCCACAGAATTCCAAGACTACGTAGACCTCGGATTCCGCTTTGCGGGAGGTTTTGTCGGTGGTAAAGCACCGTACTACATTCGCAAAGTTTCGTCTCTACTTGTTGAAGTAATTCCAAAACCAGCAAAGAAAACAAGACTTCAAGCGATCGGATCTACCATAAAGAACTTTTTCATGGGCGAGGAAGAACCTCCGCCAGAGCCACAAAAAGAAGTGATTGCCATGATCGACGGTGATGCGTACGGAACAACACCTATGCAAATCGAGGTAGTACCACAGGCGGTATCAATACTTGTGCCGGAAAGAAAACTCTGAGCAGGTACAATCATGACTGCAAAGACTAAAACGACGCAGATATGAATTGCTGCAGGATTACCGAGAATACAACAACTAAAATACTCACGATAAACGCATGCACCCACGCAGCTTTCCACGCGTTGAGCTTTCCATTCACAGTGATGACCTTACTGCAATATTTCCCTGCCACTAATGACATTGCAAAAAAGATAGCTTGAAATATCACACATTTGAGCACTGCGCTCATTGCCATGTAGACCGAATAATCCGCATTGTTAACGAAGTCCTTGACGAAAGGCGTGATGGCAGACGCGACCGCAAATGAAATTGGACAGCTGAGAATAGTAAATAACAGTGAGTACGTAAACGAGGATATAGCAAAACTCTGAACACTAACTTCCTTGAATACTACGTTGCCGTCAGTGAGACGTGGAGTCAAAAACTTGTAGACAACCACAAAGGTCAGAATACAAGAGAGGAAAGGAATGATCGTAAGTTCTGGCATGGTTTCCCACGAAGGTAGACCAGAAAATTATCGCACCATCTCCGCGTTGGCGTGAACATATGCCAACTCGTCTTCTCGCGACCGGATGCTGCCGTCCAGCCGTGCGTCAAGAAGAGCCTCCAGCACACGTCCCAGCCCCGGGCCTTGTGCAAATCCAAGCTTTAAAAGATCGGCTCCGGTCAGTTCAATCTCCGTATCACCTAATTGATCGAGATAAAGTTTGATCATACGTCTGGTCAAAGACCCCGGTCGTGCCAGACACGCCGCGATTGCCAGTGACTCTTTCGATTGTCCGTGAAAGAGGTGATAAATCTGGCTACGCTTTGGTTCTTGCTCTGGCTCGCCGATCTGATCAGGCAAACGCAAGCCGCTTAGTATTTTTTGCTTGTGGTCCACTTGCAATTGAAGGCGTTCCAAACACGCTTCGAGGCGCTCCTTCGGCAATCCAGCAATCAAAAGTCCAAGATGGACAAGCCAGGTTTCTTCGACCGGATAGTGTTCAAGCAGTCGCTCAGCTCTTCTCAGTAGACTGCGAACGGGAAGACCATATTCCAGTTCTGCATCAAGGTAGCGCAAACGCCCACCCAAGTCCCCCAGCAAATCAAGTGCGCTGACGCGATGCGGAGACGCCAAAATCAACTTCAACTCAGTCCGTATACGCACACCGCCAAGGTCGTCAAAAATCCCCATAGCGATAGCGCGACGGGCTTGCTCTTTACTCTTTGGCTCGAGCTGGAAGCCAAGACGCGCTGCAAACCGTGCAGCTCTGATAATTCGCGTTGGGTCTTCAATAAAACTGAACGGGTGCAGAATTCGAAGCACACGATCCTTTATGTCTTGCATGCCTCCGAAATAATCGACTAGTTGACCGAACCTACCGGGGTTTAGACAAACTGCCAGCGCATTTATCGTGAAGTCGCGACGCAAAAGATCCTGCTCCAAGCGGGAAGGCTCAACCGTGGGCAAGGCCGCAGGATACTCGTAAAACTCAGTACGCGCAGTCGACAAATCAACCTCGCGCTTGTCCTCGCAATAAAATTCGAGCGTTGCAGTTTGAAACCGCTCGTGCCGCGCGACGACCTTGAGGCGCCCAGGATAAGTATTTTGGAGCTGATCTCCCAACTCTATTGCAGAACCTTCAATCACGAAATCAAGGTCGAAGTTCTCCTTCTCCAACAGCAAATCCCGCACACAGCCTCCGACAAGATACCCGGTCATGCCGAGCCGTGCAGCCGTTTCGCCAATCAATTCGCAGAGCCACTGCGTCGATGCCGTCGTCGTACGCACTTTGCTGCCGAGGTCCGCAGCAACTGTAGCTCGCTTGGAAGAACCTGGAGCCGACCAGTCAACATCGTCAGAAGCGAGCCCGCCCGACTTGCTGCTTGCTTTTGGTCCATAAAGAATTCTGAGCACATCGATTCGCGACACAAGCCCGACCAGCTTCCCGTCTTCATCGAGCACCGGCAAGCGGCCAATATCCTCTTTGACCATCAGCTCTTGGATTTTACTCAGGGGAGTTCGCGGCTGAATAGTCATAACAGGTCGACTCATAAAACCGTTAACCGGCGCGTGCCCGAGCCTGTGGTGCGTGGCTTGATCGATATCGCGACGCGAAACCACGCCGACAACCTTGCCCTCATCGGTCACAACCAAGCCATCCTGCCCGTAGCGGATCATGATGCGACTGGCTTCATCCATAGAAACCGTCGGCGGAACGGTCCTGACAGGCGAAGTCATAATTTCCGCTGCTGTCTTCTCGGGGCTCACATTTGACTCAAGACAGCTGCGGATGCTCGATGCGACTGACTCAAGATCTTCCGTCTTAATAACCGCCGAGCCTGCTCCATGATGTCCATCACCACCGAAAAGCCTTACAACCGGTCGCACATCAACAGACGCTGCGTCGCTTCGTCCGACAAGATGAACGCGATCGCGCATATAAACAGCAGTAAAGGCGGCTCCGGCTGATTCGATCTCCATGAGTTTCCGCGTCAAACCAGCCAGCTCAGGTAGAAAATCATTGATGCGGGCAGTCGCGACAACGATGCGCACACCTTCAAGAGTGGTCGTGGTACACGTCTTCACCATTTCTTGCAAAAGCTGTGAATGTTCGTCGCTTAGCTTCGGATGAATGTATTCATTAACGTGATGGAGGTCCGCGCCACATTTGAGCAGATACGCGACCGCCAAACAGTCACGCTCAGTCGTACCCTTATAAGTCAAGCAGCCTGTGTCTTCGTAGATACCCAGAGCCATCACGGTGGCTTCGAAAGCAGTCAGCTTAATGCGTTGTTTTTTGATCAATTCAACAAGCAAAGTCGTGGCCGCACCTACAGGTTCCACTATCGAACCTGCTTCCGCGCCTTCAGCAAGCCCCGCGGGATCGACGCCGTGATGGTCAAACACAAGATAGGGAATTTGCTTACCCGGGACAGTAAGCAGCTCGCGGCAACCGGCATCCAGACGTTCTGCATTTTGGCAATCGACGACATACATTCGAGTCACTTTCTTGCAGTCGACATACTTCATTTGCACAATAGGCAGGCTGCTGCGATAGAGCGCTAAGAAGTTGCGCACATTGCCGAAGAGTGGCGTGCCAAGCACCATACGGGCAGCAGGAAACAACTTGGTGACAGCGAGCTGCGAACCAAGTGAATCAAAGTCCATGCTGTTGTGAGTTACAACTACTTCCAAACTGACCTGCCGTGTGTGGTTGAACACTTGAGATTGTCACTCGCCCGATTCCATTATCGGCCTATTTCAAAGAAAAATGACCCATTTTGGGCAAAGCATAACTTATGGATAACATCCAAATTTTGAGCTTGATTTACGGCGCTGCGGGGGTTTTGGGCACCGCGTATCTATGCGTAGCAATGGGTTCGGGCTTGCTGACGCACAAACATCACGGGCAACGCTCGATCCACGGCTCCGGAGATGCCTCCGGGCATGGCTCGGGGCATGGAGCCGGGCACAGTTCGGGACACAGCGCCGGGCATGGAGCCGGACAGCACGGTAGCAATCACGCTGCACAGCCTGGCACGAACACTGGAAACGCTGGGGGACACGGCGGAACGGGACACGGCAAAACAGTCCTTTCAAAAATCGAACACTCCGCCCACATGCACCTGCCGCACTTTCACACACATCACGTTTGGCCCGTCATGGTCGACTACTTCAACCCGACGTCAGTCGCCATCATGTTTTCCATGGGTGGTATGTTCGGTTTTCTTTGTCTGCAACTGGACAGCGTTCCCAAGATTCTCTCCCTGCCGTGCGCGATTGTGGTGGGTTTGATCGCTCGAAAGGTGTTTTTCAACCTGCTGGAAAAATTCAGCGAGATCTCCACGGTTTCCACAGCAGTCAGCACAGAAGCGGCAATTGGCGGGGAAGCGACGATATGTCTGCCGGTTTCGGATGGACGCACGGGTGAAGTTTTCTATGAAATAGGCGGGAAACGCTTCAATGCGCCCGCAAGAGCTGAAGTTATCGGCGCTAATTTCGTCCGCGGACAGAAAGTCTGGGTGACCGATATAAAGGAAGGTGTCTTCATCGTTATGGACTGCCAGTCGGCAGAAACGAGCGAAGCTTAACGGCGAAAAGGCTCTCCACATCAATAATTCCAGAGTGTTGAAGGCACAATGTAAGACTTCGAGTACACCAAAATTCCACTTCTCTTAATGGTTTTCCGGTTTACCGATGCCACTTAGCGGGAATTTCGGTAATAGGAATCTCATAGCTTTTCAAAACCAATAGCCTTCAAAACTGCGAGTTTTGCCAGTGGAATCATTAGGCACATTCGGAACTCTTTACGTTGTCAGCTCTGTGCTGGGCTTCGGATACATGATTTTCAGCATGGTCTCCGGGCACATCGGACACGATGCTGGTGGCGAACATGGTGATCATGGCGCTTTCGACGGTCATGAAACAGGCGCACATCATTTGCTGGGACACGGTCATGATACTGGGGCTCACGCCCAGATTGGGCACTCGCATGCCGGACACGAAGTCGGACATGACACCGGACATGGGCATGGAGACGACCCCGCCACGCAACTGAAGGAAATGTCGAAGGTCACGAATCTGGACCAAGGTCGTGCCCGTACACCAGTTCTTCTAAGAGTAATGTCGTGGGTAAGCCCGGCGTCTATGGCGATTTTTCTCGCCTTTTTCGGAATTACGGGCATGGCAATTTTTAAACTCGGGGCACTGAGTTTGGTGCCTGCCATTGCCGTAGGTTTGTTGATGCGCAACGTGACGATGTTCATGCTGCGCTGGTTTGTGCGGCAGTCCCATGTATCCACGACGTCTCGAGTAGAAGAATGCATCGGTCATGCCGCGGAGGTTTGCGTATCGATTCAGCCAGGAAGAACCGGAGAAATCACTTACGTCTTGGGCTCAAAACGCTACAACATGCCCGCCAAGTCGAGCGCTGCCGAAAACGAATATAAGCGCGGCGCCAAAGTTTTAATCTCCGATGTTCGCGACGGGGTAGTTTTTGTCGATCCATGGCAGGAGCTTACGATTTGATTAAGAGCTACAGCATGCCGAGTGGTGCATCGTCTTACGCAAATATAAAATTTTGCTTTCGCCGTGCCACCACATGCGCCATCACTATTTCAGGTTTTATTTAGTTAGAAGGGGCACCGTAGGGGCAATATTCGAGTATGGCTGCTAATAAAAAATAAGCGGCACAAACAAGGAGAAAACACATGGGTATTGAGATGGGTGTAGCCGGCATAGTAGGTGCGGTAGTCATCGGCCTCGCCTTTTTTGTTTGGATGGTTTCCAGCTTTTATCAAAAGTGCGGACCCAACCAGGCAATGATCATTTCAGGTATGTTGTCCAACGAAGACGACAGAAAGTTCAAAATCGTCGTCGGTGGCGGTACAACAGTCTTCCCAGTAATTCAACAACGAGCATTCTTGAGCCTTGAGGTCATGACGATCGAAATCAAGTCTCTTGCCCCGATCATCACGAAGAACGGTGTACCGGTATTCGTTGATGGTGTTGCACAAGTAAAAGTGAAAGGCGACCCGGCATCGATTGCCACCGCCGCAGAACAATTCCTTGATAAAGACGACACTGAAATTTCGCAGATTGCCCACGAAACTCTCGTAGGTCACCTGCGCGCAATCTTGGGCACCATGGAAGTTGAAGAGCTGATTCAAAGCTTCGACTCGTTCGCTCAAAAAGTTCAAGAAGTATCTCTCGCCGACTTGGCAAAAATGGGTCTGACGGTTGTTTCTTTCACATTGAAAGAGTTGAGAGACAATGTCGGATACTTGGAAGCCCTTGGTCGCAAACGTACAGCTGAAGCCAAACGCGAAGCCGACATCGGTGTAGCCAACGCCAGCAAAGAAACAACGATTGCCCAGGCAGCAGCGTCGAGAGACTCAACAATCGCCCAAGCACAAGCTGCTGAAGAAGGTGCCAAAGCGAAGTTGATCGCCGACACGAAAGTCGCCGAAGCATCGAAAAACTTCCAACTTGCACAAGCGAAGTATCAACAAGAAATTGCGACCACCAAAGCGCAATCAGACATGCAGTACGAAATCGTTAAAGCGCAAACACAACAAAAGCTGATCGAAGAAACCCAGAAGATCAAAATCGTTGAAGCGCAGAAAGAAGTCGAACTGCAACAAGTTGAAGTGCAAAAGCGCCAGATTTCGTTGGAAACCGAAATCACAAAACCAGCAGAAGCCGAGCAAACTCGCGTTCGCCTGTTAGCTCAAGCCGAACTGGAAAAGCGCAAAATGATGGCGGAAGCCGATGCAACCACAGCCAAACTTCAGGCTGCCGGTCAAGCGGAAGCTACCAGATTGAAAGCCATCGCCGAAGCCGAAGCAACCAAAGCAATTGGTCTTGCCCAGGCAGAAGCCGAACGCTCACATGGTCTTGCAGCAGCAACGGTCATCGCCGCCAAGGGGCAAGCCGAAGCTGAAGCAATGCTCAAGAAAGCTGAAGCCTTTAAGCAATACAATGACGCTGCTCTGTCCAGCATGATGATTGAAAGATTGCCGGACATCGTAGCCGCCGCTTCGGCCCCGCTCTCCAAGATTGGCAACATGACAGTTGTATCGACAGGCGGAGATTCGACGGGCGCAAGCAAAATCAGTTCGGACATCCTCAATATGGCAGCACAGAGTGTGCACCTTGTAAAAGGACTGACCGGGCTGGATCTCACAGAAGCGCTCAAGCGCGACAGAAAGGTGATGCTGGAGGATGGCAACAAACCCAAAGTCAACAACTAGGGTTGTCATAACTGGCGCAAGCGGAGTCGGCAAAACCACGCTAGTGGAGCTGCTGGCTCCCTTGCTTTCTGTACCTATAATTCCAGAACTGGCGCGCCAGATGTGCCTGGACATGGGATACGACAAGATAGGAAATATCCCCGACCAGGAGGGGTTCAAAAAGCAGGTTTTGAACCGCCAGATAGAAGAAGAGAATCGCTTGGAAAATTTCGTCTCCGATCGCTCAACCATTGATTGCTGGGCGCTCTGGCAAAGATGGAACCAGAACACAGCGATGACTTACGACACAGAAGAAGTCTATGCAAAAGCGCGCAGCCAGGCAGAAACATACACGCATATCATCTATGTGCCGCCAATGTTTCCTCCGGTGGACGACGGCTTTCGCTGGACAGAGCCTGATTACCAAAAGCAGATGGACCGCATTATTCGCATGACTTTGTACGATTGGAATTTGTGGGACAAAACGCTTACCATCAGCGATAAAGACAGCGATGCGCGAGTGAGGGAAGTATTAGCGTGGATGGAAATTTAGACGGCTTGCGGGCTTCAGCTTTTGGTGTTTCGAGCCTAGTCGCCATTGCATTTGCGCCGCTCATCGCAATCACACCGGCGGCGGCTATAGATTCTCAGCCGCCACCGAATGTTGTTTCGCTCGCGCCTTCAAATACAGAACTATTGCTTGATATAGGCGCACGCAATTCGCTGGCAGGAGTCTGCACAAATTGCCCTCAAGTTCTGCCCAATGCCGATCAAACACTGAAGGGTGTTCCGATCGCAGGCACATTCGTATCGGCGAATTTAGAGCGAATGATGCGTTTAAAACCAGACTTTGTTCTAGTCGTGAGCGGACAAGAAGCGATCGCGCATACTTTGTCAGCGCGCGGATTCAAGGTAAAGTCGCTGAGTAATAACACACTGGCTGACATACCGAACAACCTTCGCCAAATCGGCAAATTTTGCAGAAAAGAAAAGCGCGGAGCCGAAGTCGCTCTGGCTTTCGAGAATGCAATTTCTCAATTGACGGCAATTGTCAAAAGCGCAAAGACACGACCAAAAGTGTTCTACTGCACATGGGCACAACCATTACTCACAGTCGGACAAAACAGCTTTCTCAATGATGTCATCACCACGTGCGGTGGCACCAATATTGCTGCCAATATTCGACAACCCTACCCGCATTTTTCTGCAGAACGACTGATCATGGCTGACCCGGATCTGATTGTTTTGCCTTACGACGCAAAGGAGCAGCAACTGTTTAAGCGCTTCCCGTGGAACAAGCTCAGAGCCGTTAAGGAGAATCGCCTCTTTTACTCGCCTGACCCGAAAGACGACATGCTTTCGCGCCCCAGTTTCCGAGTGCTAGATGGCCTGTATTGGCTCACACTCAAAATTCATCCGGAATTGAAAACCAAATTGGATGAGTGGCATAACAATTTGTGGATAAACCGAGCGAAATACTGATCCGAACTTAATCTGTTCGCAATCCCACCTTCAATTTCAAAAGTCTGATTTACTCCAAAAAGCACTGAGGTTTTGGGAGTCGAAGTACGACAAAACTTTTGGCGCCTGTGGACCTTTTGGGGATTAACAGTCAAAGGCGTGGGCAGCAGCAAAAAGAAGAGGTGCCATTTGGCGGGCTTTTCGGGCATACGGCGACACTGGAAAGTCGTCATCTTTCGGAGCATTTGAGACAAGCGAATCGAAGGGCCCTCATCACGAATGCCAGTCGCAACATTTGCAAAGCCTTATCAGTCGGAGTGCTTTATATTGGTGGTTTCGCGCGCTTATTAGAAATAGTTTCGTTACCCTTTGATCTCTTTCAAGCTTTAGACATATCTCTACAGATATAATCTGCGGCATGAAATATCAGGAATCCCCAGCTTTTTCAGGACAACGACCCGAATGAGTCATCTCGTTGTCTGCGGACTCAATTACCATTCCTCGCCGATCGCCATTCGCGAGCGCTTTACAATTCCGCAGTCCTGCCTCAAACATGCGCTCGAAGCACTCAAGAGATTGCCGCATGTGACAGAAGCGGTTCTCTTGTCAACCTGCAATCGCACTGAAGTTTATGCCGTAGTCTCGGATGTTCAAGCGGGCTGGCGCGAAATCGACTTCTTCTTCTCATCCACCCAGCAAATTGGCGACCACGGCGCGCTCAAGCCGAATTTCAAGCTGTTGCGCGAGGACGTCGCGGTTCACCTTTTCCGCGTCGCAGCCGGTTTGGACAGCATGGTCCTTGGCGAAGCGCAAATCATGGCGCAAGTAAAAGAGGCTCATCAGGCTGCACTAGAGGCAAAAACCGCCGGTCCGATTCTGGACCACCTTTTCATGCTGGCGCTCAATTGCGGCAAGCGCGTGCGCAGCGAAACAGAAATGGGCAGACGCGCGGTTTCGGTAAGCTCTGCAGCTCTCGAACTGGCTCGCAGCCAAGTCGGCGCTCTCAATAATTTGAACGTCGCAGTAGTAGGCGCCGGGCGCATGGCACAAATTTGCGTCAAGCTCCTGCTTTCCGAAGAAGGCACGGGCAAAGTAAACCTGCTCAATCGCACACCTGAGCGCCTGGCAGAGTTTGTCAAAAACAATCTTCCTAATCTGCAAAGACTGAACACCGAAACCAGCTTTGACGATCGCTATGAAGCGGCAGCGAAAGCTGATCTGGTCATCGTTTCGACCAGTGCACCCAAAACGATTTTGGACATGGAAGAGCTCAACGCCGCTCGCCAAAAGCACGGCAAAAAGCCGACGTGCATTATCGACATCTCTGTCCCGCGCAACGTCGACCCTGCTGTTCAGGAAATTGAGGACGTTTCGCTCTTCAATTCGGATGCGCTGGCAAACATCGTGACGCGCAACCTGGAAGAAAGAGAAGCTTGCATTGCCGGCGCTGAAGCGATTGTTTTCGAAGGTCTCGATGCATTCCACGGGTGGCAACGCTCACAGCTTGTCGGTCCGACAATTGCTGAGCTGCGCGAGAAAATCGAATCGATTCGTCTCGAACACATGGTAAAAACGTCGTCGCACAAAACTTCGGCATCTCATCCTGAAGAGATTGAGCACATCAGTCGCGCGATCGTGAATCAAATTCTTCATCAACCAACTGTTCAATTGAAAGCCACGACGGATTACGAAATACTGAGACAGCAAGCAGAAGCACTGCGCACACTGTTTAGTCTCGACCCGCTGTCGTGCACGCATGCCGCTCGCTCGCAACGTCGCAAGCGCTCGCACGCAGGCGAATCGTAAGCCCAGCGATTTGTATTTCTGATGACAAACAACAGGTCATGCAAAGTTCTAAAACGGCTCAAACGCCGCGCAAAATTCGAATCGGGACCAGAGAAAGTAAGTTAGCGCTTTTGCAAACCGATATTGTCCAGACTCGACTGAATGCAAGTTCGGCATCAGTTGAAATTGAAATTGTACCGATCACGACAAAGGGCGACAAAGTTCTCGACCGTCCGATAGCGGAATTGGGCGGACGCGGCGTGTTCGTCAAAGAACTGGAAGAGGCTCTTCTGCGCGACGAAGTGGACCTCGTTGTCCACAGCTTGAAAGACCTGCCCACCGACATGCCACCAAGCCTCTGCCTGGCTGCGGTTTTGGACAGAAATGATCCGCGCGACGTGCTGCTATCCAAAGATAATCTGGAATTTTCAAAACTACCTGCCGGCAGCCGCATCGCTACATCAAGCAGACGTCGCGCCGCTCAGCTATTGCATCTTCGCAAAGACATAGAATTTGTCGACATCCGAGGCAATGTGCCGACGCGTGTTCGCAAATTCGACGAAGGCTATTGCGACGCCATTGTGCTTGCTTGCGCAGGGCTGAACAGGCTGGAGATGAAAGGTCGCATCAGTCACTACTTCGATACGCAAACAGTGACTCCAGCTGCAGGTCAAGCGGCTCTCGCCATCGAATGCCGCAGCAGTGACGGAGCACTAATAGATTTGCTCAAAGAAATTCAAGACTGGAATGCCAGACTAGAAGCGGAATGCGAAAGAGCATATCTCGGCACACTGGGCGGCGGATGCTCCGTACCGGTCGGCGCCAGCGCCATCATCGAGAATGACACGATTACCCTGACCGGATGCATTGCATCACTGGACGGGAGAGAATTGATGAGAGAATCGCTGTCACGCAAAGTAAGTGGGAATCTGGAAGCAGCAGCCCAAACAGGGCTAGATCTGGCACACAAAATGTTGAGTGCCGGAGGCGACAAAATTATGGAAGAACTCAGGCGTCAAACACCAAATGTGGTATCAGCTCCGTAAGCAAGTTTCTTAATTCAAGACGATGACCGACCTGCCCCTGCAAGGACTGCGAATAGTTGTGACCCGCTCGAAAAAGCAGGCGGCCGGCTTGTCTTCGAAATTCAAAGATTTAGGTGCAGAGATTTACGAGTTTCCCGTAATTTCCATTACAGCACCTGATTCATGGGCACCACTTGACGAAGCGATAGAGAAAATCAAAAGATATGATTGGGTTCTTTTCGCCTCGGCAAACGCAGTCGACGCCTTTGTTGCCCGCTCGGCGCAAGTCGGAATCGGCAAAGAAGAATTGGACTTTACCAAGTTTGCCGTTATCGGCCCGGGAACTGCAAGCTCCCTTGAAGAACATGGTATTAAGGCAAGCTTTTGTCCCTCGACTTTTATCGCCGAGACTCTGGTGGCCGAATTTCCTGACTATCCAAATCTGCATGGCAAGCGCATCTTATGGCCGCGCACGAACGTAGGTAGACCATATGTGCTCGATAGAATGACAGAGGCAGGAGCAAAAGTTGACGTCGTAGAGGCATATCACACCTCGCTTCCTCCCAACGAGCAGGAGATCGCAGAACGGCTCACCACCTTGCTCTGGAAGAACGTGGTTGATGTAATTACACTGGCAAGTGCGCAAAGCGCGCGCAATCTAAAAACAATTTTGACGACAGGTATAAACAAAAAACTTGGCGACAAAAATATCGAAGTGCCAATCGGAATGGACAGCATAACCTACGCACTAGAAGGCGTTGTCATCGCTACCATCGGTCCGGAAACCTCGGCTGCCGCCAGAAAACATCTCGGGCGAGTTGATATAGAAGCCAACGTCTTTACCATCGATGGTCTCGTCGACGCTGTCGTGAAAGGCGTCCAGAAAGACTGAATCGAGCCTCTTTCAACGGCACACTGCTTTCAGCTGCGAGGATGAGTGCTGACAAACCAGGAAAACAGTTTTACAAAACCATTGTCGAAGTTGTGCGCCAAGACACACGGCCAGACGCTTTCAAATTTATAACGCAACCAGCACATAACAAAACTGAAGACGATAAAGTTGATCCACTCGAGAATGTTTGGATTCACTGCCAACTTCCAATTCTCATCAAGAAACACTAAATGCACGACGGTGAAAATCGCCGTCGTAATGACGCTTCCCAAACCAAAGTTAACGCCTAGAACCTTGATCGGGCGACCAAAATGTTTATCCCAAAGACTCAGCAATAAGCCGCGATAAAAAGGTTCTTCCTGCAAACCTGGCATAGTAAGCTGGAAAAGAACTGTTTCAATCGTAGGTATTTTGTGTTCTTCAATTCCGAGAATGTCGATGCCCGCATACACCGTCCCGACGAGAAAAGCGAAGAGCAATGCAGTCCGGCTGGATGGGAGAAAAAATCCGCATTCTTTTGGTGTAACACCTAATGGTTTGCACAAAAGTATTGCGCATATGAAAACGATAAATTTCTGCAGCCAGTTGTACTGGAGCGTAGACAGAGCGTCAAAACTCGCCATAAAGAGAATTGCAGACTGCGCGAACACAAGCACCAGAGAAATCACAGAAAGGCGAAAAATCTCTTTTGATCTTTTTACGGCGCCATATAGGGCAATCGGGACAAAGACAATGGAGAGCTGCACTGCAGTCATTGCCATAGCTTGTGGAAATGAAGGAAGCGCCACTGACTATCGCCGCGCACGTGGTTTTGTGCGCAGCCAACCTTTCATATGCAAGAACGCCAGAAGGACAAGGGAAACAAGAGCCATCGTCAAGAGTGCAATTGGATAACCAAACGGCCATTTCAATTCCGGCATGTGCTCGAAATTCATACCGTAAATTCCGGCAATCAGTGTCGGCGGAATGAACAGTGTTGTAATGACAGTAAGCACCTTCATTACTTCATTGAGCCTATTGCTAGCCCGCTGGTAGTGCACTTCCATAAGGGCCGTGCTTACTTCGCGGTACATTTCCACAAGGTCGATGATGCGGACAGCGTGGTCGTAGCAATCGCGAAGGTAGACGCGAGTGGTCTCTGTAACTAGAGGCACAGTGTCGCGCGTCAATGTGCTGAGAAGTTCTCTTGTCGGCCAAATTGCGCGCCGTATTGAAAGAAGGTCGCGACGAATTTGATACATCGTTGCCGCTGCTTCCGCCTCGTCACCACTGTTTTCCAATATGTTGTCTTCCATCTGATCCAACTGATCGGCTAATGCGGACAACAGCGGGAAATAGCTATCTACGACGGCGTCACAGATTGCGTACATTAAGTAGTCAGCTTGTTCTTGCCGCACCCGGCCACGCCCTTTGCGAATTTTTTCTCGAACAGGTTCCAGACAATCGGTAGGAACTTCGCGAAAGGTCAAAACATAATTGCGCCCGAGAAACATGCTCAATTGCTCGGTTTCTGCGGTCGATGGATCTATCAGCATACGGGTTACAACGAAGAGGTGTTCACCGTACTCTTCTACTTTGGCGCGTTGATGCACGTTGACGATATCTTCGATTTCCAGTTCGTGCAGATTGAAAAGCTTCGCGAAATTCTCAATTGCAACCGTCGCTTCGTATCCCTCACCAGGTGGATCGATGGTGATCCAGCACACCGGCCAGTTAGCCAGGTAACCGATCAAATCGGCAGGCTCGCGCACTTCCCTTTCTTCACAGCCGTCTGGACCATAAGCCATGAGTGTAACGGTGGGAAATCTTACCTGCGCGCCCGTTGAAGCAGTGCCCGAACGGCTGCCGGGAAGGGCGAATTCGGCGGTAATACGCTCGGTTTTTCTTCTTTGCCTGGGCAGGTCTGTTGGCATTGTAAATTTGTGGGCTGGACGGGGATTCGTAATTTTTTCATCGCATTGTGACCCACAAGCCCGGTCCAGGTCAGCCTTTGAGCGCATTAAATATCTGCCAGGATCGGCATTTGGCGACCGAAAACCTGCCCTGTACCTGAAAGCTTTTCAACAAGAATATATTTATTGGTTATACTTATCCATTCCAGTTATCGATCGCGTTCGGCGAAATGCCGTCAGCGGTCTAAAACTTTTCCATAGAGGATTTCCATGAGCGACACTGCAGCAACGATTGAAAAGCTCTCTCTTAACGATCTCATTCCTGAAGGCGCCCATCGCATGCGCCGCCTGAGATCGACGCCGCAGCTCAGAGACATGGTTCGCGAAACCCATCTACGCACCGACAAGCTGATTTACCCCTTCTTCATCATTGAAGGCAAGAAAGAGAGAAAGCCAATCAGCTCAATGCCCGGCATTTATCAACAAACGATTGATGAAGTGCTGAAAGAAGTCGAAGAAGTTCAAAAACAAGGCATCAAATCCATCCTCCTGTTTGGTATCCCCGACAGCAAGGACGCTGAAGGCTCGGGTGCTTGGCATAAAGACGGCATCATTCAGAAAGCCATGCGGGAAATCAAAAAACACTTCCCCGATATGGTCGTCGTTGCCGACCTGTGCCTATGCGAATACACAGACCATGGGCACTGCGGTCTCATCGCCGACGGCAAAGTGCTAAATGACCCCACGCTGCAAATCATTGCTCGCACAGCTGTGGCTCAAGCCGAAGCTGGCGCAGACATCATCGCCCCTTCCGACATGATGGACTTGCGCGTAGCTGTAATTCGCAAAGCTCTTGATGCCAGCGGCTTCCATCACATTCCGATCATGTCTTATGCAGCAAAATTCGCCTCCGGACTCTACGGACCATTCCGCGTTGCGGCCCAGTCAGCGCCTCAATTCGGCGACCGCAAGTCCTATCAAATGGACCCGGCCAACGGGCGCGAAGCGCTCAGAGAGATCGAGCAGGACATCGCCGAAGGCGCTGATATCGTCATGGTCAAACCCGCTCTTTCCTATTTGGACATAATTACAAAAGCCAGACAAATTACGGATCTGCCGATTGCCGCTTATAATGTGTCTGGAGAGTACTCGATGGTAAAAGCTGCAGCTCAGAATGGCTGGATCGACGAACGCCGAGTAGTTCTCGAAACCCTAACAGGGGTAGTTCGCGCCGGTGCCGACATGATCATCACTTATCACGCACGTGACATCGCGAATTGGCTAAAAGAAGAGTAAGTCAGAATCAACGAATCCCGAATCACCGTCTTCCTGCGAAAGCTCAGAGGAACCCGCACAGATGAAAACTAGCAGCCCGCATCAAATAAGCTTCGCCAACGCTTTTGCGGACCTTTATCTGGACAAGGAAAATGGAGAATTCGCGCTTGACTTTCGCCGCCAGGAAGTCACTGTCTATCTGACTACCATTCAGTATCAAGCGCTGGTTTTACTGATTCAGCAAAGCGTGGAAGACAACGAAGAGTTCGTTGAATACGTGCATTGGCAGAAAGATCCTTTATTGTGCGAAGACAGCAAGGTCATCGAAGTCTGCGGTCCCGACCACATTGTCTGCATGTCTTGTGCGCCTAACTGCGAAAGAGTAAAACTCACATTCGACCTCGGTATGGCAATCGACCTGTCATTTGCAGACTTCCAAGGATTGTCGGCACTTCTCAAAGAAGCGCAAGCCGACTTGGAATGGCGCCGCGAATTGCTTCGCTGGAATATGACAGAAAACGGCCCCGACTTCGCCGCTGGCGGCGGAGACTAGCTGGCTGTAAATGAATCGCTTCTTTCCGTCTTGATGGACGGTAAGGTCATCCTGCGCAAAGACGGAAGCAGGCTTAGTCTTTGCTCCGGACAACCTTACCGTCAGTTCCTATCAGAATGTCAGCTCTGCTGAACGACCAGTCGTCTCGGACATCTACGCTACTGAATGCCCAGTGCTACGGCTTTTCTGCAATGACGACGACATGGTCGGGAGTCAGTCTGTATGGCTTTTTGAAGCCGGCTTCTTCAATCATTTCTTTGAGCTCGCCTTCGCTGAAGACACAGCCTTCTGACGTGGCGAGGAACATATTTAAAGCAAACATAATTGGAAAGACAGGCCCCGTGCGCTCATCGTTGGCGATAAACTCTGCCACGACCAGACGCCCGCCCGGTTTCATCACTTCGAAACAGCGCTTCAGCAGCGCTTTGCTAACTTCTTTTCCTTCAGAATGCAAAATGTGCCCGAGAATTACGATGTCGTATGCATTCTCTTTGATCTGCACATCGCGCCAGTTTCCCGCGATATAGGCATAGCGATCTTCAACCGCATATTTCTTGGTGAAGTGCTTCGCAACTTTGATCACTGCGTCGAAATCCAGCGCATCGACTTTCACTTTTGGGCTTGCTTCTGCAAATGGAATGCTCCAAACACCAGAGCCTGCAGCTAAATCCAACACCAACCATTCTGTTTTGATCTTGTCTGTCTTCAGCAAAGTCGCAACCTGCTTTGCTGTTGCATAACTCATCGGAAAAATTGCTTCGGCGAGTTTTGGAAAAATATCAACCGCCTCGTGGTCTTTATTGACCTCCATGACGCCTTTTCCAGACTTGATGTTGTCGCCAAGATTACGCCACATTTTGCCGAGTTCTTCACCAGATGCAAACCAAGGACCAACATAAAGAGGGCTCTTGGCGATCAAATAAGTACGCGCTTGCTCACCGATGTCAGTTTTCGCAATGGAATATTTGGCGGGCGAGCCGGCTTTCGAGAGAAAACCCAGAGAGACAATAGCATCCAACAAAAGTTCTGTTCCTCTTGGATCGAGCTTCAGCTCTTTTGCAACTGCCTGCGCATCTTTCGCTTCTTTCTCCAGCGCCTCAAAAATATGGTGCTGGGTAGCCGCTTTCAGCGCTTGCGCAGGCCACATCGCGTACATAATTTCGTTGATGTGTGTGGGAGGGACAATCGGTTTTTGTTTCACGAGCGTCATGGAACCTCCATAAGACAACCGAAATATAAACGCGCAGCAGACTTCCAAACCAAAGAGTGACACCATATACGGTGCGATAACATCGAGGCACGCGCATTTCGTGGCTAACTGCAGTGTCAGATTTTACAAGATTGCAGGGTAACAACATTCACGCGCAAGCTTGATTTAAGCTGACAAGAACCGGACACCGGGCAGCGACTTTCATGATCACTTGCCATTACAGTTAGGGCCTTTATTTACTCAAATCGTCTATAATTCCCCGTTACAGATCGCTGGGCGCGGCGTAGGCCGACGAACCTGGTCAGGGGGGAAACCCAGCAGCCATAAGTTGATACCTACGGGTGTGTCCAGCGGTTTGATTTTGTCCTATTCTGGAAATATCCAGTAATAACATCCCAGTCGCCAAGGCGAAAAAATGAAGAAAAGCCCGTCAAAAGATCCGAAAGAGCCGAAAGAGACCAAAGAGTCCGGTTCGTCCATTGAAAACAGAACGCTTCTTGGGCAAATTTTGGTGGAGTTGGGTTTTATAACCCTCTATCAGCTCGAAGAGGCGCTGACAATTCAACGCGACGACGCTGCTAAAGGAAACGAGCAGAAAGCATTGGGACAAATTTTGCTGGAGCTTGGCTACTGCGGACCTAATCAGCTGATTCGCGGAATTCAAGTGCAGTCTGAGTATCGCAAACGTGCTCCGTTGGATGACTTGGACGACGACGACGACGATTTCGACGACGAAGACTAGTCTTTACTGGGCGCCTGCCCAACAATCAAGATTTTCCGGGTAAACCCCAATGACAAGGTTTGCCCCACCACTTAACATCTGTCCAGAGAAACACCGTTTTTCTGCTGATCACGCTTAGATACTTTAGAAAGTGGATAAACTTCTAATGGGAAAACTTTTTGTGAGCTTCTCATAAAAAGTACCTTTGGCTTTTACTTCAGCTTTTAGCGTGATTTTTCATTGGGACTGAGCGCAAAAATTACTTTTGGTTTCCTGTTCGTGATCATGTTCATGGTCTGCGGGCACGCCGTAAGCTCGACCTACAACGACTATAAAAACAATCGAGAAACAGCCTCCATGAAGCTTGGCGAGGCTATAAAACAGGTCAAAGTCGACTTGAGCTCGATTCTTAAAGCCAACGAAGCCTTTGCTATGCAGATGGTCGGTGACCAGGCCCTGATGGGCCCATTCTCGCGCGGAGACAAAGCCGCTTTCGGCACAGCGCTGAAGGATGTAGTCCTGAAGACCGGCTTCAGTGGTTACGTGACCATAATCGACGAAAAAGGCAAAGTATTTTACAGCTCCGACTCGCCAAAACAGTCGGGTTATGACGCCAGGGCTAACAGTCCTGGTGTCGATTTCGTCTTCCGCAATAACAAGTCCTACGGCGGCGCCGCGTCATTCACGCAACCCGGCACCCTTGGACTGTCGAGCATGGTACCAATCCGCCTCGGCAATCGCGTCGCAGGCGTAATGATTGCCAGCCAGACACTCAATACAGAGTTTTTGACCGGCATGACCACCAAGCTCCAAACCATGGATCCAACGCGCCTGGCGGGCATAGACCTGGCTCTGGTGGCTTGCAACAGCAAGGCATCTAAAGGCGGGCAACTGATAGCTGTTTCGCCCGGACTGGTCAAAAAATCCACACCGTTTTTGAAGAACCTCGAAGAACACGGGGTCAAAGCGCTACCCTCAAAATCCGGCCCGCTTGCAGCATTCCAAAATTCAAATGCCGGATTTGAAGAAAGTGGCAGACTCTGGCGAGACTTGCAGGTCGAAGACCTAAACGAGCACCAGAGCATTGCGATTATCATGGCCACGACTCCTGTAGAGAACATGGTGCAGAGAGCCATCAATGTCAGTATCCTTGCGGCTTCTTGCGGCGCTCTTGCATTTCTGGTCGCACTACTTTTTTCAGCCGGAATTTCAAAAGGCGTCAACAAACCTCTGCGCTTCCTCATTCGCAGAACCAACGAATTGGCCAGCCAGCGACAAGTGCTGCCGGCTCTGGAAGGGCTCTCCGGAGACTGGCTGGAGCTGGGCGAGTTGATCGACACCTCGGTCGTTTCGATGCGTCAGACCGTCAACAACTTGAAGACGCAAATACAAAGACAGGCGGAGGAAGTTGATGCACAAAACCGCTCGCTCGATGCAGCAAACCAGCAGGTAGAAACGCTCAACCGCCAATATTCGACTCAAGCAAAGCAATTATCCGAAGTTTCTAAACAGATAAACTTCGCCAACCGCCAGGCTGTGATACTGCAGCACAAACTCGATTGTATCCTGCAAGTTTCGACCGAAGGATTTTTGATCCTCGATCAATTCGGCAACGTAATTTCTGCTAACCCGGTTTTCCTGCACTGGATGGGCGTCACAGAAGCAGAAATTGCCGGGCGGCTCTGTTTTGATTTGGTCAGACGACCTGGCGAAACCAGAAACAGCCAATCGCATGGCGAAGTTTTTGCGACACATGGCGGAGATCCCAACGCGCTCATCAATCAGTTTTATCCAGAGGGCGTTGTTTTTCACCGTTGGGAGAATAAGCAGGTTGAGGTTCTTGCGCACCTGCAGCCGATTGTCAGTGACGACAACAGTATTCAAGGCTATGTGATGGTCTTGCGCGATAAATCAGTTCGCAACGAAAACACTCAGCTTAAAACAGAAATTGTCGCCATGCTCAACGACAATATCCGCGCCAGCTTGGTTGCCGGAGAAGAGCGCTGGAACGTCATTTTGAGCAATGCGGCTCAATCCATGCATCCTTCCGTCGGCCAGACGCTAGCCGAATTGCATGTCCATTACGAACAACTCTTAGGAGTTGTCGACAGCTTGCTTATGATGTACGGCGGGTTTGTGCCACCGCCTGCAGTGCAGATGCAGCGCGAACAAATCATGGTCACGCGAGTGATTGCCGAATGTCTCGAAGAATCAGCACCGTTGGCGCGCGATCGACAGCTGGCACTCGACTACAAGAGCGTGCCGGGACTGCCTAATATCAGTGGCAATAAAGAAACCTTCAAGGCGATTCTTTTACCCATGCTGGAAAAAATGATCACCATCACGGCACCGGGTGGTCGCGTGCGCGTAGAAGCGCAAGCAAAAGGAAGTGAGCTGCGCATCGGGGTTTCGAGCTCCGGACCGTCATTGCCGGAAGAAGAAATCGCCGATGTATTCTCGGGATTTATTCAAGGTAAACACTCGGAGGACACCTACAGCTCCAGACTTTCGATGTACCTGGCGCGCAATAATGTCGAGCGTGTCGGCGGAAGAGCCTGGGCGGAATCAGGCGCCGGACGCGGCACGATAGTCTATTTTTCTCTGCCTCTGGGCTAGGCACGAGAGCTGCGGCTGACTAACTTCTTCAGCCGCGAGCATCCGAGATTCTAGTTGTCCTTTTTGATCAGCTGAACGCTCTGCCAGATATCACCAGGATTTACCGGCGGCGGCTCGAGGTTCTTAATGCGCTCTCTAAGCGGTTCTGCCTCTTCCTTTCGCTCCATCTTGTCGAGGAGCATGAGAAGGTTTTTCAAAGGCGTGAGAAGCTCCTCAGAGTCTTTTCCGTAGTGTTTTTCTTTAATAGCTATTGCCTTCAAATACAGGGGCTCAGCTTTGTCGTACTGAACGCGAGCGCTGTGGACAGCAGCAAGATTCTGATAGCACGGCGCCGTTTCAAAGTGTTCTTCCCCGAACAATTGGATTTTTAGATCGAGTGCCTTTTGATATGCCTCTTCTGCCAGACCGAACTTGCCTTGAGCGTGATAGACGGCTCCGAGGTTGTTCAGGCTCTTGCCGAGCTTGCTCTTCAATTCCTCATCATCTTTATATGCAGGCTCGTTGCAAAGCTTCTCGACAATTGCCACCGCGTCTTTGAACTTCAATTCAGCAGGTACAAGTTTGCGACGCCCGTATGCGGCATGCCCCTGCTCGCTGAGAGACAGCCAGTCTGCCAGTTCTTTCTCTAAATTCAGCTCAGTTGCGGTCGGGGTGTCCTCAGCCATTTCTTTCAATCCGTTTGTATGTGTATGGGTAGTGTGGCGCCGCAGTGCAAGCGCTCCAGACCGGCACGCTAGCCGGAATCTGGCAGCCTAATGAAAGGGCTCCAGGCCCAACAGTATAGATCTTCTTGCGTACCATACGTCCATATGGTACACTCGTTTTGCAGCTTGAGAAATTTAGACAATAAGGAAGGGCGCTCCAATGCCTTCCGACTTCCGACGAGCAACCCCGGAAAGGATGTTTCGCCATGGCTTTCGTTCGAGAAATCACAGCCACATCGATATTGACACCACAAAAGGTGGGTTCGCTTTCTGCCGGTTACGACTACACGCTAAATCCTTACGCGGGCTGCGCGTTCGCATGCTCATACTGCTACGTTCCTAAATTTCCTAATGCTCGACACAGCCTTTCGGAGTGGGGAAATTGGGTGGAAGTAAAGACAAATGCAGCCGAGCTGATTCAAAAAGATCGGGCTCGCGTATTTGGCAGCCGCATCTTTTTTGGGTCAGCAACCGATCCATATCAGTACGCAGAGCTGAAGTACGGAGTGACGCGAGCATGCTTGCAAGAGTTGCTCAACTATCCGCCCAAGCGCCTGACTATTCACACGCGCAGTCATCTGATGATGCGCGACATAGATTTGATCGCCAAGTTTGGAGATCGCGTTTCAGTTGGCGTGAGTATCACGACCGACAGCGACGAAATCTCCAGAGAGTTTGAGCCTCAGGCTCCATCAATCACCCGCCGTTTAGAGCTTATTCGCGCGCTAAGCGGTGCCGGAGTAGAAGTTTTCGCTTCTCTGGCACCGCTACTTCCCCACAATACAGATCGCTTGATCGAGTTGCTCGCACCTCACGTCAAGCGCGTTTGGATAGATGAAGCGCGATGGCCTGAAGTTAATCGCAGCCCAGAGCTGTTGATCAAATACGCAGATTTTTTCAAACCGGTCACCTACCTGATGACGATGCAAAAAATCGCCAAAGCTTTCCCTCAACCACGTTCCTCGAATAGGGCTATTGCGGCGCCGCCAGCCTCCCGCACACACACACCTGGCGGCTCCGCGATTGGCTCCTATCAAAGGACTGCAACTCAACTAAAACTCCCAATCTCTGCTTGAGTTTCAATTCGTGACAGGGCACCACCCAGCTCACAGCCAGTCAGCGACAACAATAATTACCAATACTTAATTTAAGTCGGTCCGCTCAACAACCCGAAAAGCTGGCTGTATGAGGGTTTGTCAAAATCAGGCAGGATCATCTTCGGCGTTTCTTTTATAGGTCGGTTGGGCACAAATCTATTAGTGCCGTAATCCCACCAATTCAATTTGCGACTCACGCTCTGTCAATCGACAAGAGCAGGTGGAGAATCGCGGCTGTGATTTTGTCAATTAAGTGCTTTGATGAGACGCAGAAGGGTACCACCGAGTTCGGTGCCGATCTATCCTGAAACCTTTTTTGGTGAACACAGCCTGCTCCACTGAGTCTACAAAACGTCCGGTTTTAGCCGGCACGTCTTTTTGCCGTTCAACTTTCTAAGTCCAAAGAACCATAAAGTCTCAGTGCTATGTCATAGTGGATATGCGTCAGCCGCTGTCCATATCGAAAAAACCCCACTTATACTTTCCTAAGTCCCCAGAGTTCTAGATATGAAATCCAGATTTAAATCATTTACCAAGAGACGAAACAGGCGTTCGGGACAGGCTATTACTGAATACGCAGCGATGTTGGCTTTCGTAGCTGTGCTCGTTGCATGCGTCTTCGCGTTTGCTCCAGGCAAATTGTCGCCGGCGATATCAGCAGCCTTTTCTTGTGTGACTAGCCAATTGAACAACCTGGCTGCCGCCTCCACAACGGCGTCCTAACTTTGGCAGTTTCGCTCCGACTATCTCACGTCCTCCGGGGCAGATGAGATAAACTACTGATCCCTTCAGGGATTTGGTCGTGGCGAACAACATCAACGACTCTCAAGATTGGGAGTTCTGGATCGATCGTGGTGGCACCTTCACAGATGTCATCGGTCGATCAAAAAAACACCCCGAACATCTTCTCGTTACTAAACTACTGTCGGAATCACCAGGTCAGTACGCCGATGCCACTGTTGAGGGCATGAGGCGATTAGTTGCGCTTGCCGAAAAAGGCGAGGCAGTAGCCGAAAATAAGGCAGACGCTCCATGCCTTAGCGACAAAATTTCTGTCGCGAGAATTGGCACGACGATCGGCACAAATGCCTTGCTGCAACGTCGAGGCGATCGTTGTGCGATTATCACAAACCACGGCTTCAAAGACGCGCTGCGCATCGGCTACCAGAATAGACCAGACATTTTTGCTCTGGCTATAACACTGCCAGAAATGCTCTTTGAAAAAGCCATCGAGCTGCACGGTCGTTTTGATGCGGAAGGAAACGAAATTGAAGCGCTCGATCTTCCAGATGCAGAAAAGCAATTGAGAGAAATACTCGAATCCGGCATCAAATCGATAGCCATTGTTTTTATGCACGCTTATCGGTTCGACGCGCACGAAAAGAAGATCAAAGAGTTGGCGCTGCGGCTGGGTTTTGAGCAAGTTTCTGCCTCCAGCGAAGTCAGTCCGCTCATTCGTTTTGTCAGCAGAGGAGATACCACTGTAGTCGATGCCTACTTGACTCCTCTGCTCAATCGATATTTGCAAACTATCACTGGAATGCTGCCTGGCTCAAAGCTTTATTTCATGCAATCAAACGGTGGATTGACGCCTGCCATGAACTTTCGCGGGCGCGATTGTCTGCTGTCCGGTCCGGCTGGTGGCGTGGTGGCAGCAGCCAGAGCCTCCGCGCTGGCTGGTTTCAATCATGTAATCGGCTTCGATATGGGTGGCACCTCGACAGACGTTTGCCACTATGACGGATACTTTGAGCGTACTTCAGAGACCGACATTCAAGGAGTCAAAATCCGAACACCAATGATGGCGGTGCACACCGTAGCTGCCGGTGGTGGTTCTATCCTCACCTTTGATGGCGAACGCTGCAGGGTCGGTCCCCAGTCGGCAGGAGCGAATCCAGGACCTGCCTGCTATCGAAGTGGTGGTCCTTTAACAGTCACCGATGCCAACCTCTTGCTCGGTCGCATTCAACCGAAATTTTTCCCATCCATCTTTGGAAAGCATCACGATCAACCGCTCGATACTGTAATTGTAAAAGAGAAGTTTGCCGCACTCACCAGGGAGATTGCCAGGGCTGATTCTAGTGGGGCTCTGGCTTCGGAAAAAGATTCAAATAGTTTGACCGCCCCAGAGCTTGTCGCCGAGGGATATTTGAAAATCGCCGTGGAGATAATGGCAAACGCGGTCCGCAAAATCTCCACTGAGAAGGGACATGACCTTGACGCCTCGGCACTCTGCGCATTCGGAGGGGCTGGAGGACAGCACGCCTGCCAAATCGCAGACGAGTTGAACATCAAGACAGTCTTGCTGCACCCGCTAGCGGGTGTGCTCTCCGCCTTCGGAATCGGAATTGCTGACACGGTCGAAATTGCCCAGGCCGCTGTCGAAGAAGAATTCAACAAGGAAAATTTGTCGAAGCTGGAAAAAACAAAAGCAGAACTCGCAGCCAAGGCGACAGCGACACTCGAATCACACGGACTGAAATCGGAAAACCTGGAAACTTCATTCGGTCTGCATCTGCGATATCGCGGAACGGATGCAGCCATTTTTGTCCCACTGAAGAGCGAAGCCGAAAGCAGAAAAGTTTTCGAGACCTTTCACCACAAGCGCTACGGCTTCATTACCGACAAACCAATTGTCATTGAAAGCATTTCGGCAGAAGTGATTTCGAAGGGACAGAACGCAGAATGCGGCTCGAGCAAGATCGCCAAAACGGGGGACGCAAAACCGGTCGATTCAGTGCAGCTCTTTTGCGGCGGCAAATGGCAGGACGCTAAGGTTTTTAATCGCGCCCAACTCACTCAAGACGCCAAAATCAATGGGCCCGCAATCATTGCCGAAGACACGGCCACGACAGTCGTCGATCCAGGCTGGGCATTAAGAGTAGACGAACGGGGCTTTCTAATTCTTGAGAAAACCGAGGCAGCAACGGAAGTCTATGGACTCGACGCCGAAAACCGCGCACATGCCACAAAAGCAGACCCAATCAAGCTCGAACTCTTCAGCAATCGTTTGATGTCCATCGCCGAAGAGATGGGGATAGTTCTGCAAAACACGAGCCACTCCGTCAACATCAAAGAGCGACTCGATTTCTCGTGCGCGATTTTCGACAGACAGGGCAAATTAATCGCCAACGCTCCACATATCCCTGTTCATCTTGGCTCTATGAGTGAGAGCGTGCAATCCCTGATGCGAGAGAAAGCAGGAAAGCTGGCTCCGGGCGACACGTTCATTATCAACAACCCATACTTGGGCGGCACGCATTTGCCCGATGTCACCGCGATTTCTCCTGTTTTTGCCAGGCGTAACAATGCAAATTTCACCACACCAGACTTTTTCGTCGCATCGCGCGGGCACCACGCGGACATCGGCGGAATAACTCCGGGCTCGATGCCGCCGGCAAGCAAGCACATCGAAGAAGAAGGCGTTGTTTTCAGTCATTTTCATTTAGCCAAGGAAGGACAACTCAACGAAGAAGCTCTGCTAAAGGAACTGCTCGCAGCAAAATTCCCGGCTCGCAATCCGGCGCAAAACATCGCCGACCTCACCGCGCAAATTGCCGCCAACAAGTGCGGTGCTGATGCCCTGGTGCGCCTGTGCGATCGATACGAACTGGGCGTGGTTGAGTCCTACATGCAATTTGTGCGCGACAATGCCGCATCGTCTGTGCGTCGTGCTTTAGGAAAAATCAGCGAAGGGCAATTCTCCGGCGAATTGGACGATGGTTCCAAAATTGTCGTAAGCGTCAAAGTCGACAGGAAAGACGAGACCGTCAAGGTTAGTTTTTCAGGCACCAGCCCCCAACACAAAGGCAATATGAATGCGCCGCTCGCTATCAGCAAAGCGGCATTGCTCTATGTTTTTAGAACTATCGTCAATGACAATATTCCTCTTAATGACGGATGTTTAGAACCGGTTGAATTTTCAATTCCAGAGACTTGCATTCTCAATCCCAAATCACCGGCAGCTGTTGTGGCCGGCAATGTCGAAACCTCGCAAATCCTAGTTGATACTCTCTATGCAGCCATGGACTTAATGGCAGCGGCACAAGGGACCATGAATAATCTCACGTTCGGCAACGACGAGCTGCAATACTACGAAACCATATGTGGTGGCGCAGGAGCGGGAGCAGATTATGCAGGCAGCAGCGCCGTCCATACGCACATGACAAATTCACGGCTCACAGACCCGGAAGTTTTAGAACTTCGCTACCCGGTTTTGCTTGAACACTTCAGCGTTCGCAAAAATAGCGGAGGGGCCGGCAAGAATAGAGGCGGAGATGGATCAATACGCCGCATAAAGTTTCTTACTCCAATGAGTGTTTCCATCCTCTCGCAAAGACGCGTCGCCGAGCCATTCGGAATGCATGGCGGACTGCCCGGCAAGCGCGGTATCAACAAATGGATCAAGAAAGACGGCAGTGAAGAAATCTTGCCCGGGACAATCACAGTGAATGTTGAAAGTGGCGACAGCATCCAGATTGAAACGCCTGGAGGCGGCGGCTGGGGCGTGCCTTAGTAAGAGTCCCATAGGAAAAGCCCGCTGAAAAGCCACGGTGAAAGAGTTAGAACGGTATGCAGATTTCGTTGCGCTTTAGAAAAATGGGCGTGAAAGGCGGATTATAGTACGCTTCATAAGGTTCGCCGCTGGGTGACAGCCCTCTAGCCTCAAGCATTTTTTTGAGCGTGATAAGGTGTCTGTCAAAATTGTCTTTGCGCGCAGAGCCGGAGAATTTGAGGACAGCAATCTTCTGCGCGGGCAGCTCGAAAACTTTGACGCGCTTGTCTTCCGGCACAGGCAACTTGTCCAATGAATATTCCGGCGGCATGAAAAACCGCATTTTGATTGTCTGTCCGTCATTGCCAACTGATTGAGTTGTGACCGGGACGGTCATGGACAGTTTTACTTTAGCGTTTTTGTCGGAAACAGATTTACTCAAAGCAACCGGATCTTTCGGTCGACTCTTTCCGAAAACATAAGCGGCTAGTGTCTGAAAAGCCTCGCTCAAAGCCTTTTCGCGCGTACCGGAAACCTCTACTTCGGCGACGATGCGCGCTGGGTACTCACGCACCTCGAAGTTTCGATTCGACTCTTTCACCTGATACGAGATTTCGCGCGTGCTTGCATCACTGCGACTGGAATAGACAACCGCCGTCAGAAGTGAAACCGCACAAATTGAAATCAGGATTCCGCGCCGCATCGGCTATTCTCAAACACAAAAAACACGATCGCCGCCACGAGCTCTCGCGTAGTCCAGGGCTTCCCAAGCGCGTGCTATCAACTCATCATAGGCTTGTCCATTCTGCGGAAACGTCGCAACACCAAGACTGGCTGTCACCGAGAATGCCTGCCAGTTGTGGTTGATTGCCTGGTTGCCGCATCTGACACGCAAACGCTCAGCCAACAGAGCCGCGCCTGCAGCGTTGGTCTGAGGCAATGCAATTACAAACTCGTTGACTGAATATCTGCCGGCAAGATCTACTTCGCGGATACCCTCGCGTATCACGTTAGCTGCCACTTTGGAAACAGCATCTACAGTGAGAGTACCGTAGTGTGCACGAATTCCGTCGATGCCGTCAATTCCAAGCATGATCAGTGCTACATGATGACCGTATCGGCCGGCACGACCAAGCTCGGCTTTAAACTCTTTGAGAAAGGTGCGGTGATTATACAGTTCTGTCAGCGGATCAAGCAGCGCCAACTTTTCGATGTCTTCGCCTCGCGCAGACGCAATGCTGATCGTCTGCTGAATCATCTCTAGGTCGCGTTTTTCAAAATCGCGAACCCGATCGAGAATATCCGGTCTGCCGCCATAAGCATTCGGGTCGCCCAGCTTTTGGCGTTTGAGCGCGTCTAAGATCGCGTGGGCGTGAGCCTCATTATCGACTGGTTGCGTGCCTTCGGACATACTTCCTCTTAAAAACGTGCAAACACGACTGCCCAAAGCAAATATACAGCTTTAGACGAATAATTTCTCTAACTGTAGCCAAGAATCTGCAAACCCAAGACCAGCCCGACGCGCAGCGTAGAAACAGGTAGATTTCAGCAGAACTTTCAGTTGATCTCTACTAGTGATTGTGTCTGTGATGCAGGTCCGGCCAGTGCGGGTGACTGTGGCTATGCGGCTCATGATGATGCCAGTGTGAGTGCCTTAAAGTCTGAGGCTGCCCGGGATGGCTGTGGTTGTGATGCCCGTCATCATGACTGTGCATGTGAATGTGTTGCATCTCCTCATGCTCATGATGATGGGCGTGCTGGTCATTCATCAGCAAATAAATAGCCAACCCCATCACACCGCCGGCGACAATTTGCATGCTGGTCAGAGCTTCTCGAAGGAAAATCGCCGAAAACATAACTCCGAAGAAAGGAGCGGTCGCAAAAATCATCTGAGAACGCGTTGCTCCCAACTGTTGCGCGGCTGTGATGTACAGGGTCAAACTCAAACCATATGCCAATGCTCCAACCAAGAGAGCCTGTCCGATTGTGCCTGCTGTCAGGACGTGCGGTTCGAAAATCATTCCAAGAATGAAGTTGGTACTGCCGGCTGCCAGACCTTTGAGGAAGGTGATCCGAGCGGGACTGATACCATCGATAATGGCAGTTGAGTTATTGTCTATACCCCAACACAGGCATGCAAGCGCGCTTAAGCTGCCAGCAAGAAGTCCACTGGTGCCTTCTTGCACACAGAGCAAAACGGCAGCTGCGGTTGCCAGCGCGACCGAAATCCAGCCCACTTTTCCCAGATGCTCACGAAAGACAAGGCGCGCAATAACGGCCGTAAACACTGCCTCGAGAGTCAACCACATTGACACTGAAGATGCGCTGGCAGCTTTCAAACCAAGCAACAAAAATACCGGCGCCAGAACACCGCCAAAAATCAAAGCGACGGATAAGCGCTTGATTGTCTTCGGCGAAAAAGACCAGGGCTCTCGGGCGGCAGCGCTCTTAACAATCAGGGGAGCAACGCCGAGAGCCGCCCCCAGGTAAAACAGCCCAGCCAACTGAAAAGGCGGCAAAGAGGCGAGCATGACTTTGCCCGCGGGTGCGGCACCCGCAAACAACATTGCTGATAAAACTGCCAGAACTATCGCAAACATGAGAATCTCGCCGTCTTCAATTGGTTACAAGAACTAACGCGGGTACCCCGGGGCCCGGAAGTGCCGTATAGTACCCGACTCATATAGATGTTTTATTGGTTTTGCATAATTCTGGAACCCCAAGGACATACGATACGTCCTCCCGCGGGAAAGAAAAATGCAGTCCAGTGGGTAGAATCAAAACTACATGGACTATTTGCCGAAAGTTGACTTGCATTTTTAGGAATCAAAAGCATGGAAGTCTCAAAAAAATTCTTAGTGGTCGCAGCAGCATCATTCGTCTTGGCCGGTTTTTCAAATGCCGCTTTTGCTGCCAGTGCGTCATCAGCGGTTAAGCAAGACGCTGCGCCTGACGGCGGTGCAACGAAAGACGTAAAAGTGACCGGCAAAAACAAAACCTTCAGCGGCAATGTCTCCTGGTACGGACCGGGCTTCGATGGGCGCCTGACGGCTAGTGGTGAGCGTTTCAACATGATGAAGTTGACAGCCGCGCATCTGAAGTTGAAGTTCAATACCAAAGTTTTAGTTGAAGATCCGCGCACCGGCAACACGATTGTCGTCCGCGTCAACGATCGCGGACCATATCACGCCAAACGTGTAATGGACCTCTCAAAGGGCGGTGCTATGAAGCTGGGCACCATCTCCCGAGGCGTCACATTTGTCGATTGCATGATTTTGGACGACGACGATAAGAAGAGCTAGTTATGGTTTTAGCCGACGCTCATTAGCGTGAGCATCTCAACGACCTCTGCCAGTGAAATCGGAGGGCGCAAACTTTTGAGAATTGACTGTCCTTCCGAGAGCTCGAGGCTGGCGATTTTCGAGCCGCCCTGGAAAAACTCCACCAGTTGCGGATTTCCGGCAGCCAGACCAGCCGTCACGCTACAACCGGGCCCTAACAATCTTTCCAGTTCAGCATTAAATTGTGAGGCGGGGCCTGTGCTTTGCCCAGAAGGCGAAGCAGCATGAGCAGAACCGGCGCCTGAGGATGCGCCGCTAGAAGAACCACCAACCAAGCCGGCAGTCAGTTCGGCGGCAAGGCTCAGCCCCGAGGCGGCGCTGGTATTTCCTCTTCCTGCCGCATATTCGAACGCACCGCCGCCGGTGGCATAGGCCTTAACCGCGCGATTGATGAAATCGTCCTTCTTCTCGAGTCCGATTTTCTCAAGGACTTTCAAAGTTTCCGCATCAGCACGAAATGTCAATTCGCTCACGATAGAATCTCTTTGTGAAAAAGGGCAGAAACCTATTCTTTGTCTTCGATGTCTCTTGCACGTTTGTCCATAGCGCTGGCTTCAGGAGCGCGCCCCATATCACGCAACAATGCAGCATAGTTTCTTAAACTTGCGGCCACCTTTGGATTGTCCTTGCCGTAAAGCTGTTCTCTGAGCTCTAAAGAACGCTTGTACAGTGGCTCTGCTTCTGCATATTTGCCTTCATCGCGGTAAAGGCGTGCCAGATTGTTGAGACTGGTCGCCAGCTCCGGCAGGCTCGCACCGCCGCCCTTTTCATCAATGGCGACAGCTTCCTTGAAGGATGGCTCAGCATCGGTAGGCTTGCCCTGCTGCTTGTAAATCAGCGCCAGGTCGTTCATGTCTTTGCCAATTTCAGGGCTGGTATCCCCGAGCTTCGACTTGCGAATTGTAATTACTCGCTTAAGCATGTCCTCCGCACCCTGGTAGTCTTCCATGTGCAAATAGACTTCCTTCAGATTGTTCAACGCCGTAGCGAACAACAAACTCTGATCGCCTTCCAGCTTTTCCGCAAGCGCAACAGCTTTCTGAAGAAGCGGTTTTGCCTCGTCATACTTGTCTTCAGCATCTAACACGAGCGCGAGATTTGTTTGCGCTTCAAGAAGCGCACGCGGCTTATCGGCTTCATGTCTTTCGCGAATTGCCAAAAGTCGGCGCGCAATGGTTTCACTCTGACTAAAATCTCCTTGCTCGCGCAGGCAAGTGGCAAGGTTCGAAAGACAGATAGCGATCGCATCTTCGTTGTTGGCTTTCTCCAAAATCTTGAGGGCGCGCTCCAGCAGAGGCTGAGCTAATTCCGGCTTCTCTTGCTCGCGATACATGCCGGCGAGATTGTTGAGTGCAGCAGCGACATCGGGACTGTCCGCACCCTTATCTTTCTCACGCAGCTCGATTACTTTCTTGTAGAGAACTTCTGCTTCGGCGTACTTCTTTTCGTTACGCAGAACTACGGCTTGATTATTCAGCGAAACAGTCTCAGCATCGCTATTGCCTGTTTTAGGAACCAAAAGCGCAACTCGATCGAGATATTTTGTCGCATCTACAGTGTTGCCCACTACTTTGGCAATACGCCCGAGGCTGTTCAGCAGCGGAATGAGGACGCTGTCTTCTTTACCCTTTTCCTTTTCAGCAATGGTCAAAGCCCTTTCATAAGCGAGCCGCGCCTCATCGTATTTCTTCTCTTTGAAGTAGAGTTTGGCAAGATTATTCAAGCTAGGCACCAGAGCATATCCTTCTGCTCCGACACTTTTCTCCTTCACTGCCAATGCACGTTTGTATACCGCTTCGGCTTCTTCGTCTTTATTCTGCGACTCGAGTGACAGCGCCAAATTGTTGAGGGTAATGCCCAGCTTTGCGTCGTCCAGCCCAGAACTCTCACATTCTTTGAGAGCAGAGCGGAAGATGGTTTCGGCCTCTGAAAAACTCTTAGCTCGGTAAAACTTTTCGCCATCTGCGATAAAGTCGCCCCACTCCTTGGCGCCGGCGAACGCCGGATTGGTAAGCAAGGGCGCCGCAGCGCACAGAGAAACGAGTGAGAGATAAATCAATCGTGATTTCATGATGCAATCTTCCGAGTAACTGGCAATTTGCTGATTAATAAACCGGGCTGCGCCCGATGTCCTGCTGAATTTTCAACGATACGAGAACGCCAATAAGACCACTTTAGCGGAATGGTGAAAAACATACATTAGTTAAAAGTGGGCGACCAAAATTAGCGGCAGAAAACCAGCATTTATTCGGTTTCAGCCACCTCTTGACGGCCTTCTTGCACTTACTCTTTTTTGAAACCTAATTCTTTTGCTTTGGCTTCGTCATTGGTAGCATGGGTGGTATCACCGATTGCTTTATAGGCTTGAGCGCGATTATAGTAGGCCTCACCAAGCTTCGGATTTAAAGACAATGCCTTGTTGAAGTCTTCTATCGCCTGCTGAAACTGCTTCAAATGGCGCCGGGCTACACCACGAGTGTCATACGCTGCAGCCAGATGCGGAGCGAGATCAATTGCCTTGGTGCTGTCTTCAAGCGATTTATCATACTGACCCAGATCATTGTAAACAGCAGCGCGATTATTGAAAGCCGCTGCACATTTAGGATCTATCGCCAACGCCTTATTGCAGTCCTCCAGCGCCTCTGCGAATTCCTTGTGACGTCCATAAGACCAGGCACGATTGACATACGCAACCACATAGTTTGGTGAAAACGCCAACAACGCGCTCAAGTCAGCAAGAGCTTTCTTGTGTTCACCAATGGTTTCGTAAGCAGTACTTCTATTGAGCAGAGCACTAATACTCTTCGGATTTAACTCAATGGCTTTCGTGTAATGCGTAATCGCTTCATCAAATTTGCCATCCTTTGCAAAGTCCGCAGCTTTGTCGCATTCCTCTTCTTCAGGAGTCGGCGCTCCAACATCCGGATCTGTCAAACAGCTCCATTTATTTCCTTTCTGCTCGAACAAAAAATTCTTTACTCTAGCCGTGCGAACTGCCTGACCTTCCGGCTCTTCACGCACGGTGATTACCGCGTGCTTAAAGCCTTGCAGCGATGCATCCTGCTTGAAATAGGTCCAAATCTCCTCGACCTCTTTTTTCAGCTTGGGCGTATCATCCAGCTTGAAATCACTTTCATAGCTCAACAGCAAAGCTTGATCGCCATCAGCAAAAATCAGAGGTCCGACAAAATGCAACTTCATTTTCTTGCCGGACGGCAATTGCTTTACAGTGTACTTTGGCTGATGAGAGGCGAAATGCAGCTTCAATGCCGGATCTGGCACAATCGGACGCGGGACGGCTTGCGCAGATGCTGCAAAAAACGCGCTTAGCGAAAGAGCAAAAACTAGCGACTTACTTGCGACACTCAGAGATTTCATTTTGTTGACGTCCATTTACTGCTTTTCTTTTCGGTTTCGGTATCGGCGCTGTTTTTCTTTCATGTACCCGGGATCTTTCAGTTGTTTCGTGATTTGAAACGTACTGAACCGGCACGCATCAGAGCAAAATTTTGCTTTGGCAGAAAAGATAAATAGATCTTCGCACCTTTGAATCTCTTCCACCACATCTGGTTCTGCTTCTTGAAGCAAAGACAGTTCCGCTCGCCAGGCTGATTCTCGCTCGTTCACAAGAGCGCCCAAGCGTTTGCGCTCCTTTTTCCCTTCGCGAAAGAGCCCCTCACAGCGCACTATTCCCGGCGCAGAATCGGCTTCAACCGCCTGCGACAGAAAGGCAGCAAACTGCACAAGCAGCGTATCGCAAACAGATCTTAATACGTCTGAGTCGGAATTGCTTGCCCTTCGCGCCATTAATAGAGGCAATGCATCATTCGCATATCCCTCGTGAATAGCCAGACCAACACCTTCGAGCCTTTTCTGCAACGCATCCAGTGCCAGGGTTTCGCCGAAATGCAAGGACGTCACTTGCTCGCGGATGAACTGAAGCTGCTCAAAAAACGAGCCAAGATCCTCAGCGGATACCGAGAGCTTCCGCCCGGTCAATTTATATAGCCAGTCCAAAGCGTCCGCGTGAGACGTCCATTGCGTCTCTTCGTTCAAAGTCTCAATCCAATGTAATTTCGGCACTTCCAGCTTCTTGTCGCAATTCTATTTGACTACCACGCTTCACCGTGGTATCGTTACCACACTTCAGCGTTGTAATTATACAGAAATTCCCCGACCCCGGTTTCCTTTCGCGAAACTGGCGCCGCCGTAACGATTGAGACATTCTACGGTCGTCTTTTCCGCGCGCCCAGATCAAAGTCCAACCCTGAACAAACCTCCCGCAATCGACCCAGGACAAAGAGATGCAAACGATTGACATGAAAGCAGCAGCCAAACTAATTCCTTTTGTCAAAGATGCCATGCCGGTTTGCGTTGCTGTGGCGATAGCGGCAACAATCGGCATGGTCGACGTGCACCTCGCCGGCTCACTTGGGCCAGCCGTCCAAGCCGGTGTAGGCATTGGCGATCAGTTTTTATTCTTCGCAGCTTTAGTCGGTACCGGCATCGCGCAAGGTGCGGGGTCATTGATTGCACGCGCCACCGGTGCACGCAAGGAGCGCGAAGCAAATTCCTTCGCCAGCGCCGGAATTCTGTTGGCAGTGATGCTTGCAGTAAGCTCTTCCGTCATCACTTATCTCAGCGCAGATTATTTGCTTGGCTTGTTCAGCCAAGACCCTAGAGTTCAAAATGCAGGCGCGACCTATCTAAAGCTCTGCACAATCGCCAACACTCCTTACTGTTTGATGCTCACCCAATCAGCAATCTTGAGAGCGTGTGGAAAAAGTTTTTCAACAATTATTCCTTGGTTTGTCGCAGCAGCCATCAGCATAACTCTGTCTATATCATTGCCACAATTAATGCCGAACGGAGCTGCACATCAGCTGGAATACATTGCGCTGGGCTGGAACGTGGGAGCGATCGTCGCCGCATTTGTCGGACAACATTTGCTCAGCAAACTCGGTATTAAGAATCTAATTGATTCGGATTTCAAAAACAAATCAATGCAAATCTTAAAACTTGGACTGCCAATAGCAACAACAGAAGCGGCTTGGCTGAGCTCGAACTTTGCCATGTACATAATTCTTTCGCAAATGCCATTCGCAAATGAAACACAAGCAGCATGGACAATCAGATTGAAAATAGAAGAGATTGTTGCCACTCCTCTAATTCTGGCTTTCTCGATGACAGCCGCTTCTTTAGTGGGTCAGCGAATTGGCGCCGGCGACAAAATCGCCGCCCGCCAAACATCGTGCAACGCTTCAATTGCGGCCGCGGCAGTGATGTTTATCGTTGGAGTGATCGTGTTTGCAAACAGCGAATGGCTGGCAAAAGACTACGCTACAACAGCTCTCTCAGCCCGGTTTGCACAAGAGCTACTCATGGCGTCGATTGTTGTTTTTCCGATCACAGCGTTTTACATGACAATGTTCGGCGCACTGGAAGGGGCCGGCTCAACACTCAAACCCATGCTATCGGTACTCGGCGGACTATTTTTACTCCGCATGCCTTTAGCGGCATGGATAGGGCTCTATTCAAACGGAGGAATGAACGGTGTTGTCGCTTCGATCGTCGTTTCGCATATAGCCGTTGCACTGTCGGCGGTATCACAAGGCAAGTCTTTCTTCGAACCAACCCGCCAGCCAATTCGGGTCGGAAATATTGCACGCCCCTTAGACCAACGTGTATGAAACAGCTTATTTTAAAGTCTGCATTCTGAGATCATAATCCGGCAAAGTATGTAAGACGGGCGTCGTCCGCCTGTCCGTTGCTCAGGCAATCCACTTCTACTGTCACACTGGCGCTCGCCTTAAAACACCACTCAGACAGCCCGCGCTTCCTTCCAATCCGCCCTCTCCAAAGCGATTTATGGGGTAGCGCAAACACCTCTCGAACAGCTCTGCGCACTGATGTAAAATAGGGCAAACGGGGTCCCAACAGATAGAAATCGCCTTCAAGAGGAAAGATGGCCGACATCAGCGCGGACCTAAAGACCGAGGAGCTTCTCAAGCTCGCAGCCGACAATCATCACAAGCGCATCACCCTCAGCGAGGAGGAGCGCAAAATGGTCATCGACCTTTTGAAAAAGAAAGGCGCGGAAGAGCTCGAGTACGGACAGGAGATCGAATTCGACACCGTCCGGCTGGTCAGGCGCGTCACTGGCGCAGTTGGCGTTTATTTCAATTAAAGCCAAGTCAAGTGTAACCGGGCGTTACAGGCGAGTTCGCAAATGCCCAATAGGACGGCTGTCTAAGGGATAATTTGCTTCCGGCCGAAAGAGCTGCCTGTGGCGGCACGAAAGGTCATGGATGCGAAGCGCGAAACTTGCACGCGCGCGTCGCAGCGTTCGGACAATTGCGCATTGCGCACAAGGAGAAATATGGCACGAGTTGTGCTGGGAATGTTGGGGCTTGGTACCGTAGGCACGGGAGTTGTCGAACTCCTTAGCAAACATCGCCACCTGACTCTCAAGAAAGTCGCAGTTAAGAGTCTCGACAAGGATCGATCTGCAATGCCGAGCTGTCCGCTAACGACAGACGTCGATGAGATTATCAACGATCCAGAAATCGAAGTTCTTGTCGAAGTAATGGGCGGCGAAAACCCGACTGTTTCTTACTTGGAACAAGCGATAAAGAAGCGCAAGCACATCGTCACAGCCAACAAAGAAGTGCTCGCAAAACATGGACCGAGGCTGTTCGCATTGGCGAAGGAGCACGGTGTCGCGATATTCTTCGAGGCTTCAGTCGCAGGCGGGGTGCCGCTTTTATCGACGATTCACAAAGGATTGGAAGCCAACGAAATTGAATCCGTCACCGGCATTCTAAACGGTACAACCAACTTCATCCTCTCAAACATGGAAGCGGGCAACAGCTATGAAGCTGCATTGAAAGAGGCTCAAGATCTAGGCTTTGCCGAAGCAGATCCGACAGCAGATGTAGATGGATTTGATGTCGCATACAAGCTTTCAGTACTGGCGGCGCTCGGCTTTGGTCATTTCGTCAAGCCGGACACCATCTACAAAGAAGGCATCAGAAGTATCACAGAAGAAGACATGGCGCTCGCCAAAGAATTCGGATACAGGATAAAACTTTTAGGCACCGCGGCGAAGGGCAGCAGCAATGGCAGCTCGAACAACACAGGCTTCGATGTAAGAGTACATCCAACTCTGGTTCCACTCGAACATCCGCTCGCTTCTGTTTCCGGCCCCAATAATGGAATTCTCGTGCGCGGTCATGCCGTCGGACAACTGACTCTGATCGGTCCTGGTGCGGGAAAACTGCCGACCGCCTCTGCTGTGGTTGGTGATTTGATGAATCTTGCCGGAGCATTGAAACTACCTGATTTCGCAAGTTATTTCCAACCAGCTATTGACGCTTCGCCCGCCTCCGCAGCACCACCTCTGGCATGGAAGTGCCCTTTCTATTTGCGCCTCGTCGTCAAAGATACACCTGGTGTAATCGGAAAAATCGGCAATATCTTCGGCACGCACAACATCAGCATCTCCACAATCATTCAGCGTGGCGTCGAAGGAAAAGAAGCAACCGTAGTCATATTGACGCATGATGTGCTCGGCAAAGATATGGACGCCGCACTTGAAGAACTCAAGAACTGTGATTTCCTCAGTTCGCTCGGCAATGCAATCAGAATTTTCAGGAGTGCATAACGTGCATAAAACAGCGCCACAAGTTTTGTCATTGATCAGCAAGTATGCTGAATTTCTTCCAGTGACGTTGGAAACACCTATCGTCTCGCTCGGTGAAGGAAACACGCCGCTGGTCGAAGCCGCAACGCTTACGAAGAAGCTCGGCTTTCCGAATTTAAAACTCTATTTCAAGCTCGAAGGGCTAAATCCGACTGGCAGCTTTAAAGACAGAGGAATGACTCTAGCGATTTCGAAAGCTGTCGAAGAAAATGCGAGCGCAGTTATTTGCGCCTCCACCGGTAATACCAGCGCATCTGCTGCAGCCTTCGCAACAAAAGCAGGTTTGGATTGTTTTGTCCTCTTGCCGCACGGACATGTCGCGCTCGGAAAGGTCGCGCAGGCCATCCATTACGGCGCCAAGTTGGTACAAATCAAAGGCAATTTCGATCGCGCGCTCGAACTCGTGAAAGAAATCGGAGACAAATGCGCAGTCACGATTGTCAATTCGATCAACCCCTATAGACTGGAAGGGCAAAAGACGGCAGCATTCGAAGTTATCGAAGCACTTGGCGAAGCACCCGACTATCTGTGTATCCCTGTCGGAAACGCAGGCAATATCAGCGCTTACAGACGAGGGTTCAAACTCTTCCACGAAATTGGACGAGTAACCTCAGCGCCAAAAATGCACGGGTTTGAAGCGGAAGGCTCTGCGGCGATCGTGCAAGGAAAGCCGATTGAAAATCCAGAAACAATCGCAACAGCAATTCGCATCGGCAACCCAGCCAGCTGGAAAGAGGCTGAAGCTGCGGCTGTCGACTCAGGTGGCAAAATTGACTCAGTTACGGATGAGGAGATTTTGGACGCGTACAAACTTCTCGGCACGAGCGAAGGAATTTTCTGCGAGCCTTCAAGCGCGGCGAGTGTCGCTGGTTTGATCAAGCATCTCAAATCAGGGCTCATCAAGGAAGACTCAAGCGCCGTCTGCGTACTTACCGGCAACGGTTTGAAAGACCCGGAGACGCCGCAAAAAGTAAACAAAGTCGATTTGAGTCCAGTCGAAGCAAATCTTGATGCTCTTCGCAAAGTGATGGGAATCTAAATGCAAAGCATCCCCGAGTTCGCCAATACGCTCATTGGAAGACGCCTGGTCATCAGCGTCCCGGGAAGCACAACAAACCTCGGACCAGGCTTCGATGCCATAGGACTGGCACTCAATGTGTACAGCCGATTCACTTACTTTTTCACGGAAGGCGACAAACTCAAAATTGATGCAAAAGGATCGTGTGCAGGAGACCTTTCCGACAAGAAGAACAACCTCTTGCTGAGCGTTTTGCTCCATGCGCTGGGGAAAAACGAAGACGAACTCAACGGCTTAAACATAACAATTGAAACAGACATCCCACTCGCGCGAGGACTCGGAAGTTCTTCAACTGCCGTGTTGAGCGCACTGTGGGCTGCCGAAATATTGAAAGGGCGGGCTCCCGAGCGAATGCGTGTTCTCTCTGCCGCTGCGGAAATTGAAGGGCATCCAGACAACGTAGCTGCCAGCTTGCTTGGTGGATTGGTGGTCTGTGCACCATCAATTCATGGGAGCAGAGCAGTCGTAAAACAACTACAGTGGCCCGACAAATGGAAAACAATTGTAGTGGTTCCGCCCTACAAGCTATCCACCGAAAAGGCTCGCGCCGTGCTGCCCAAGAAAGTTCCGCTCAAAGACGCGACCGCCAACGTACAACGGGCTGCTCTCTTCGTCGCAGCAGTCACTTCCAAAGACGATGACGCGTTACGCGAATCACTTATCGACAATTTGCACGAACCGTATCGCGCATCTCTCATCCCCGAACTCAACAAATTAAAGGCACTTGTCCGTGGTTTTCACGGGCTTGGCTGCGTCTTGAGCGGCGCCGGATCATCAGTTTTGGTCATGGTCAATCAACGCGATCAGCGCGACATGATTAACGAGCTGAATGATTGGTGCGAACGCCAGGGCCAGGGCTATAAAGTTCTCAACCTGGATGTAGACACCAAAGGTTTGAGAGCGGATTTTGAATCGTTCAACTAGTAAGACCATCTAACTGAAATACACTTACCACTTCAAGTATTGAACCATGAGCCAATCAAGCACAGAAGCAAAGCAAGAAAAAACACCGGAAAAAAAATTGAACGCAATCTCTGTTCTCAAATTTGGCGGAACTTCAGTCAAGAATATTGCCCGTATTCAACACGTCGCCGAAATCGTCAAAGAACGGCTAAAACTGGGCAAAGTACTGGTAGTTGTATCGGCGATGGGCGACACTACCGACTACCTTTTGAAACTGGCTCACCAATGTGCAAAGACTCCCGATCAGCGCGAATTGGATTCGCTGCTTTCGACCGGCGAACACATATCTATCACACTGCTGTCGATGATGCTGAAGACTTTGGATGTTTCAGCACGCTCCGTAACTGCTTACCAGCTCGGCATCTTTACAGAAAGCGTACATAACAAAGCACGAATTATCGATATCAAAACCGACAGCCTTGCAAAAGCATTCGAAACTTGTGACGCATTAGTCGTAGCCGGATTCCAGGGTGTCACCGCCAATGGTGACATTACAACCCTGGGTCGTGGAGGCTCCGACACAACAGCGGTTGCACTCGCAGCGGCAGCCGGAGCTAAGTACTGCGACATCTATACAGACGTCGATGGCATTTATACATCCGACCCCAACAAAATTCCGAAAGCTCGATTGCTCGATCGAATTTCATATGGCGAAGTAGTTGAGATGGCAAGACTCGGCGCGCAAGTAATTCACCCGCGCGCGGTTGAACTCGCACGGCAGTATGGCGTCATCTTGAGAGTACGCAACACTTTCAAACCGGACCACGAAGGCACAAGCATTGACGGAGGAGAGGACATGGAAATCTACCGCAGCATTAGCGGAGTGGCTACGGATAAAGATCAAGCTTGCGTCACCATCATGGATGTGCCGGACCAACCAGGCATCGCAGCCCGGGTCGTAGGCGGCTTAGCAAAGAAAGCCATTGTCGTCGATATGATCATGCAGGCTTTCCACCCGACCGCTGGATTGAACAACATTACATTCACTGTTGCATCAACCGACCTTCCGCAGACAATCAAGACGCTGGAAGAATTGAAAACGGAGATGGGCGCGAAGGCTGTTCATGCCGACGAAGATATAGCCAAGGTCAGCCTCGTTGGCGCAGGAATGGCAGGTCAGCCGGATGTCGCAGCAAGACTGTTTGAAACATTGGGCGCTGCGAAAATCAACATCAAAATGATCTCGTCCAGCGAAATGAAAATCACATGCGTCGTATCACGCGGTCAAGCCGACAAAGCCGCGAAACTCATTCACGATGCCTTTGAATTAGAAAAGGTCTAGAAGACAGACGGTAAGTCGGCGGCTCGCAGACGCCGGGCGACAGAAGGGGCGCATTGTATGCGTCCCACCGAGGCGAATATAAAAATGAGGGCGCGTGCAACGCGCCCCCACGATTATCTTACTTCGCAGTTGCCAGCTGTTCTTTCACAGCAGCCCATCTGTCGTAAGTAGGGTCCAAGCGGTCTGCCGATTGGAAAGGAATCATCCAACCCGGGTACTCCGGCGGCAATTCGCTTACTTCATCTAGCGCTCCGAGCTGATAGTCAGTCAATTCAATATCGACAGCGCCGATATTATCTTCGAGCTGCTTCATATTCTTCGCACCGATGATGACTGATGTCACGACTGGTTTCGCAAGCAACCACGCAAGCGCAATTCTTGCGACAGTTGTATCGTGCTCCTTGGCGATTGGTCTTATCACATCAAGAATGTTCCAGACGCGCTCTTTATCGACGATCGGGAAATCAAACTCAGATCGACGGCTGTTTGCCGGCTTCTGATTATCACGATCAAACTTTCCAGAGAGCAAACCACCAGCCAGCGGACTCCAAACGAGCAAGCCTGTCTTCGAATTCTCCATCAACGGCACGAGTTCTCTTTCGAGGTCGCGACCGGCAATTGAGTAATAAGCTTGCAGGGTGTCGAGGCGAGCCAAGTTTTTGAATTCCGAAACATCCAGAGCACGCTGAAGTTTCCACGCTGCCCAGTTCGAGCAACCGACATATCTGACTTTTCCTTGCTGCACTAAGGTGTCGAGTGCACGCAGAGTTTCCTCAAGCGGCGTAACACTATCGGTGCCATGGATTTGATAAAGGTCGATGTAGTCGGTTTGCAATCGGCGGAGGCTGGCATCAACAGCTTCAATAATGTGCTTGCGCGATGCGCCGATATCGTTGTGACCTGGTCCCATTCTGCCGTAGCACTTGGTGGCAATCACCACATCTTTGCGCTGAATGCCGAGATTGCGGAACGACTGCCCAAGCATCTCTTCGCTGCCGCCTTCCGAGTAGACGTCGGCGGTGTCGAAGAAATTGATTCCTTTTTCGACGCACTTCTTAATTAATTGGTCGGCTTCGTCTTGCTGGGTGCCGCCCATGAATTTGAATAGACCTTGTCCACCATGGAAAGTCATCGCGCCAAAGCAAAGCGTAGACACCAGCAACCCGGTGTCGCCGAGGGTTTTGTATTTCATTGTCGAACTCCTTTGTTCTGTCTTTTGCTGTTCTCTTGCAGTTTGTAGAAGTTGTTTAATTCATGCTGTTTGCAGTTGCTCACTGCGTGTATGCAGTTTTTATTACGCGCCTAACTTGCGGATTATGTTTCCAAAATCCGAATCAAACGCACATACTTATTTGGGGTTACACTACGCGTTCACTTTGTGGTGACGCCGTTCCAAAACATTTCGAATCCCCGACTCTTGTACAGCTCCGACTGCGCGGGGTCTTGCTTTACGAATTGCATGGTCGTCTCGGCTTGAGCGGAAAAAACTGCCATCAGAAAATCGTAGGGTGTTTCCTTTGCACTTTCTTTTATGGCGAGTTCAATCAGTTCGTGAAGTTCAGAAAAGCGCATCATCAGCTCATCTCGCACTTCCGGCTTCAAGCCTTCCCACACTTTGATCTTGTGCATTACAGTCATGCGTTCGGGGTTTTTCGCGCCCCAATCAACGTAGTTGTTCCATACGTGATGCATCTTGTCCTTCACGGATCCAGTTTTTGGGATACCGACGAGCATCGAGTCCGCGAGATCTGATTTGATCTCGGCGTACAAGGCGTTTATCAATTCGTCTTTGCCTTTGAAGTAAATGAAAAGCGTACCCTCAGCCATACCAGCCGCGCTCGTTATCGAGGCGGTAGATGCTGTTAGTCCGTTTTTGGCAAATACTTGCGTGGCGACCGACAAAAGGGTATTCCGCTTTTCTTCGCTCTTCGGTCGAGCCATTCAACCTCCATTAATGAGTGAGTATACACTCATTAATGGAGGGAGTCAATAGAACCCATTTGCAAACTGGAGAAAAGTTCGCGATGTGCACAACTTTTTTACAGGGGTTGGTGTCCAATAGATTGAGCCAATAGGTAAATTGATTTCGCCAACAAATTCTGTCCTCGCATAACGCCCCTAACACAACACACAAACAGAAACCCCAAAACATGTCGACAGCTTTTCGCCTACTTCTTATATGGAATGCGTGCGCCATACTTTCGGCGCCGTCTTATGCAGCCAATTACTCCCCATCTCCACAGGCTCCCAACCCACTGATACTGGACGAGCGCGAAAAACTTGGTGAAGAAGGACCAAGCCCAGAGAGGCCGGGCCGAGAGCGATTTGGACGAGAGAGGCTTAGACGAGAGGGGCTTGGACAAGAGGGGCTTGGACGTGTACGGCTTGGTGACCGCCAACGGGGTAGCGGGCAAAAAATGGTCATCGGCGGCATCAACGTTGTTGTTTGGGATCCGACGCGCATAACTGGTTCGTCAACTCCATCACCTGTGGTGATCTTTTCTCACGGGTATCACGGACTAAATTCCGGCAGCGCGTTCTTGATGAAAGCACTCGCCCAAGAAGGCTATTTGGTCATTGCTCCAAACCACAGAGATGCACTTTTTAACGGGCGTACAAGAAAGCAAATTCAATTCAATCGCCCAAACGACTGGAGCGAAACGACATACAAGGATAGAGAACACGACATCCAGCAATTGATTTTTGCCTTACACAACGACGCCAATTGGAATGCAAAAATCGACTGGTCGAAACTCGCACTGGTAGGTCATTCACTTGGTGGATACACCGTGCTGGGACTTGCAGGTGCCTGGCCGAGCTGGAAACTGCCGGGTGTCAAAGCTGTTCTTGCGCTTGCTCCGTACACCAATCCGTACTTAACACGAGACAGATTGAGCGGACTCAATGTGCCTGTAATGTACCAGTGTGGAACACGAGATACTTTCATCAATATGTTTGTCAAAGGCAGAAATGGTGCGTTCAGTCAAACTTCATCACCCTCGGTGTATGTCGAGTTCGAAGATGCATCACACTTTGCATGGACGGATCTGAACATCAGCCGCAAACGAAGAGAATTGGTTTGCCACTATTCTGTTGAGTTCCTCAACAAGTATGTACGCGGCAACGCTGATGCGAAGCCGGAAGAGAAGCTAGATGGAGTCAGCACGCTTCAAGCAAAATAGATAGTCCAAGTCATAACTTTGCGACACGAACACAAAACATAGTATTACCAGCAGTGTCAGAAACGAATGGTGTCACATGGATTATGAATTCATGCGGAATCAAATAGGCTCGACTATAGGCTTCTTCTGCAGCTCTTCAGCTTTTTTGAAATCCTTCTGAGCCAGTTCTCTTTGTCCGAGTTTTTCATATGCTCTCCCGCGTGCGCGATAAAGCGTTTCGCTCGAACCAAAATTAGTTGCCAGTGCTTCGGTGAAATCCTTAACGGCTTCTTTGTACTTACCCATCGCGTAATAGAGCGTACCGCGCTTATTCCAAGCTTCATCCTCTTCGGGATTCAACTTGATGATCGAAGTCATTTCCGCAACGGCTTCGTTCAACTTTCCTTGTTTTTGCAAAACACGAGCACTGTGAAACCGATACTCATAGTCGTTGCTCTTCTGAATTGCGATTCGATAATCTGCCAGCGCTTTATCAAGCTGCCCGTCTTGCTCATAGGCAGTAGCTCTCCAGCTATAGCCCCGATGCTTCATCGGATCGATCCGGAGATAAGAATTCATATCCTCAATCGCTTTCTTGTATTGCCCAAGATTGCTATACATCATCGAACGCAAGTGAAACATATGCTTCTGACTAATTCCGCTTCCGTACTTTAACGAGATGGTGGCTAACTCAATCGCCTTTTGATACTGCTTTTGCGCCGCATAGATGTTTGCTTCATCGGCATAGATTTCGGAATTAGCTGGTGTGATAGCTGCAGCGCGGCGCAAACAATCGAGCGCTTCCTTAGGTTTGTTTTCATCAACGTAACAACGAGAGCGATAAACAAGAGCGAGCGGTGAATTCGGCTTCTTTTTGAGAAACGCGTCCAGCAGCGGCCTGGCGGCACTGTAGTTTTTGTCACGCATGATCATACGAATGGGGTGCAGCTCGGGATCATTGACAAACTGAGAGGTAGAGACACCATCACCTGCAAACAGCGGAAGTGTGGTGGCAGACAAAACGCAAAGAGAAAGGATCGCAGCGGCGAGGTGCGGTTTTAAAAAAGACAGTCCTTCCAATTTCGCCAAAACGCCACATCCTGCGCTTGAACTTCCGGCACTACTGCAATTCTAGACTACTTGAGGTATCCCAGAAAAATTCATGCCGTGTGATAATACTCAACCGCATCAAACAGAAGGGAGAAGTCATGTCCAGCCGCCCGAAAATCCTTTGTCTAGCAGGCAGTTTAAGAAAAGACTCGTTCAACAAAAAGTTGGTCAAAGTCGCGATGGCAGCAGCGCAGGAAGCCGGGGCAGACTGCACGTTCATCGATTTGAAAGACTACCCGATGCCGATATATGACGGCGACATTGAGGCGGAGAGCGGCATACCAGAGAATGGCAAGAAGCTCAAGAAAATCATGAAAGAACATCAGGGCTTGCTGATAGCTTCTCCCGAGTACAACAGCTCGGTTAGCGCCGCCCTGAAAAACTTCATCGACTGGACTTCGCGCCCCGAACAAGGCGAGAAGAGCCTTGAAGCGTTTGCAGGCAAAGTCGCAGGCATCATGGCATGCTCACCCGGCGCGCTTGGTGGACTGAGAGGACTTGTCACTTTACGCTCAATTCTCGGAAACATCGCCGTGATCGTCATTCCCGAACAACAAGCCATATCCAAGGCAAATGAAGCATTTACTGAAGATGGCAAACTAAAGGACGAAAAGAGCCAAGCCGCTGTGGCAAACATTGGCAAACGCGTTGCCAGCTTGACAAAGGCGATTCTCGATTCCGAACTAGCTGCAAAGGTCTAGGCACTCAGTAGCTGGCTTGAGAAACCTGCTTGAGAAAGCTCTTGAGAAAGCTCTTGAGAAAGCTGTTTAAGCAGCCCCCTAATTCCCAGAACCTCCAAGTTAAAAGACCTTGGAGGTGGCAATATGCGAAAAATTATTGCTCTGGCAATTACAGCCCAAGTCGGGCTTCTGTGTTCTGGTTTCAACTTTGGTATGCCCGGTCTAAAAGCTATGGCCGCGAGTGCCAAAAGCGAAGAAGCTTATGGCTACATCGACCGCAACGGAAAAATGGTGATCCAGCCAGGCTACGACGAAGCGGGTCCATTTTCGGAGGGACTTGCGGCGGTAAAGATAGGTGAGCGGTTTGGGTTTGTAGATAAAACGGGCGCGATGAAAATTGAGCCTAGATTCTCAGAGGCTGGTTCTTTCAAAGAAGGGCTCGCAGCAGTTGTCGATGCGTCCGCCGTGGAAAAACTCTACGGCTTTATTGATAAGGAGGGCAAGTTTGTAATTGAACCCGCGTTTGAGGATGCACATTCATTTCAGGAAGGCGTTGCGGCTGTGAAATTCAAACGCGGTGAGGGAGTTGGTTCTGACGCGCAGTGGGGCTATATAGATAAAACAGGCAAGACTGTCATCAAACCGCAATTTAGCGATGCAAATGAGTTCAACAAAGGTCTGGCACTTATCCAAAACGGACAGCACTACGGCGTTATTGATCGCGATGGAACGTTTCTCGTCAAACCCTCATATCAATTGATATTGCAAAGTCCAGACAACACTCTGACTTACCTCAAATTGAGCGGCAGTGTCATGGGACTGACCGGAATGGGTCACAACTGGATTGTCACGGGCGGTCTTTTCGGCTTCCTCGATTCGAATGGCAAAACAATTATCAAACCGACTTACGATGGCGCGACACCCTTCTCAGAAGGGCTTGCCTGCGTTGCATCGGGAGCCAAGGAAAAAGATGGACGCCCGCGCACGTGGACATACATCGACGCCAAGGGCAACAAGACAATCGACGGCAAGTACAGCTTTGGACTGCCGTTCTCTGAAGGTCTTGCACCGGTCGCGAAGGGTAGATGGCAGATGGGCATGTCGCCTTCTCTCGTCGCTGCAAAATGGGGATTCATCGACAAGAAAGGCAAAGTAATTGTGCCTCTAACCTTCGATGATGCTTACCCATTCGCCGGCGGAATGGCTCGCGTAGTCGCAGATGACAAGACAGGTTTCCTTGATCACAACGGAAAAATCGCCATCGAACCGAAGTATTCCGATGCTGATGATTTCTCGGAAGATCTCGCGGCGGTGAAAACAGAAAGAGCGAAAAACTAGAGCCCCTGCAAGAAATCGTTATCCGAGAAAGAAGTCGGGCATCAGCTTCTGACCGGGCATTACGGCATAATTATCCAAGTCTTTAACTCCAGTGTTTTTCAAAACCTCAGAGTCGATGAAGAAGTTGCCAGTGCATTCAGTGGAGGGCCGAGTCAATATCCAATACGCAGCGTCGGCAACAATCTCGGGCTTGCGGCACATCTTCATCGCATCATCGCCACCCAGCAAATTCTTTACGGCGGCTGTGGCGATGCCGGTTTCGGGCCACAAAGAATTGACGGCGATTTTCTTTTTCGCCAATTCCTTCGACATGCCCAAAGTGCACATCGACATTCCATACTTGGACATGGTGTAAGCAACGTGCGGTCCAAACCATTTCGGATCCATGTTGAGCGGCGGCGAAAGATTGAGAATATGCGGATTTGCTGACTTTTCCAAATGCGGAATTGCAGCGCGAGAATTGAGATATGTCCCGCGCACATTGACTTGATGCATAAGATCAAAACGTTTTGCATCGGTGTCCAACGTATTTGTGAGGCTAATTGCAGATGCATTGTTTACGAGAATATCCAATCCACCGAAAGTTTCAGCAGCTTTGTCGATAGCTTCTTTGATTTGATCATCGAATCGCACATCTACCTGCAACGCCAAGGCTTTGCCACCGAGCTTTTCAATATCTTCAGCGGCACTGTATATGGTGCCCGGAAGTCGACTATTCTCCTCAACCGTTTTTGCCGCAATCACAATATTCGCGCCATCTTTAGCAGCCCGCTCGGCAATCGCTTTGCCTATGCCGCGTGATGCCCCGGTAATGAAAATGGTCTTGCCTTTCAGACTCATATCGCCGTCAAACTCCTGTACTGCTGAAATACAACAACTGGACGCCGGACGCGCCCACAAATTTGGTAAACGTGATCATATGCGATTTGCGCCCATTTTTTGTCCTCGGAAGCGTCCAAGAGTACAATCGAAATAGAAAGTCTGATTTTTCATCGCGGAACTTACCGGTTTTCCCCTTGTCTAACCAGAAAATCAATCGACTTCAAACATATTTGCGGGAGCCTGACGTGTCTAACCGACTAAAAGCAGGACTAGACAAAGCATTTGCACCATTGAAATCATGGGTGCAGTCAAAGGCGTCCGCGAAGGAGAGCACAGCGAGTGCACCTGCGAAGACATCGGTTGAATGTAAGCCAGACGACTTCAACTCAGAACCAGCACGAGCAAACGAAAGAGAGTCGATGGTCACGACTCAGATTGTTGCTCGGGGCATTCGAAATCCTGATGTTCTCGAGGTTATGAGACGACTCCCCCGTCACCTGTTTGTCCCTCAAAACATCAAAGATCACGCCTACGAAGATGGCGCGTTACCAATTGGCAATGAGCAAACAATCTCGCAACCCTACATCGTGGCGCTTATGACAGAAGCACTGCAGCTAACAAAACAGTGCCGGGTTCTGGAGATCGGAACCGGCTGCGGCTATCAATCGGCTGTATTGGCATCACTCTGCCAATCGGTCTATTCAATTGAGATCGTTCCGAGTTTGGCAGAGGAAACGCGACAGCGGCTAGCTAGCCTGGGCATAGAAAACGTGATGATTCGCACAGGAGACGGTTATCGTGGATGGAAAGAGGAAGCTCCGTTCGACCGAATCATTGTGACAGCTGCCCCAGACCACCTTCCCGAGCATCTATTCGAACAACTGATTGAGGGAGGTCGGATGATTATCCCCATAGGCGAGTCGACCCAAGAACTTATGGTCTTCAAACTCGAGGAAGGCCGAATGGAAGCAAATCGGTTAATTCCAGTTCGTTTCGTACCCATGACGGGTGAGGCAATGGGTTCAAACAGGGAGGGGCGGGGAAACTAACGAATTAGGCACTCTATTTAATTGGCTCTCAAGAGTTTTGATATATAGATTAACTATGTTATCTTTACAAGTCAGGTAGCTCAGGTCAGTAAAGACACCAATGGAAGGACATTACACATCACCGTTTAGATGGCTTCTCGTATTGCCGGGAGGCGCTATCGGCTTTTCTATTGGGCAGTTTTTGTTCTGCGCATGGAAAGATGCAGCAGCCGTAGTCCCACCGCTTGCCTTCCTTAACGACGCAGCTTGGGTTTCTGGCGCAGTAATTTCAGCTGGGCTTTTCATTTTGCTTGGCACCAAGGCGGCACCGACTCACAAGCTTCCGACCGCTGTAGTAATGAGTCTGTTGACTGCGACCTGGTGCGGCTCACTACTTACCGCAAGGCACGAAGGACTCATTGCAGCATTCTTGCCAACCAACAGCGAACACTCCGCATGGCTTGTGCCATTTGCGTCAGTATTAACCATCATCATGGCTGCCTTCCTCTGTATCGATCTGGCGCGCCGAGAGCAGCGCTTCAGCATGAACACTCTGTCAGACTACTACTTCGAGCGCGAAGACGAGCAGCACGAAGGCAGACATCCATTTAGAACGCACGTGTACTCTGGTCATGAAGACGAAGATCGCAGAGACAGAGAACGCAACGAAGAAGAGGACGACGACGCACCGCTTATGGTGCCTGACGTTTTTACTCCGACTTCTTCAATGAAAGAGCAAATGTTCATGGCATCGGATTTAGTGCTACTCGAACGCGAGCTTCTCAAGATCGAACCATCCGTCGACGCGTACGTCTCCGCATTACGCCTTGGTATCGCAATCGAGAAAGACGAAGGCTTCCAAAATCTCGAAGGCGAATGCTTCTCTTTTTCACAACTTATGCGCGATGTGGCTATGCGTCTTTCGGTGCCGGATTCGAATGACTCTCGCTGGCTGCAAATCGCAGGCGTCTTCCGCCAATATGAAAAGGCAAATGAAGGCGAGCGCAGACAAATGCTCGAACAAATTTCCGGCATGCTTGAAGTCAAAGAAGAAGCAACCGCTGAAGGCTAAGCGAAATCGTGAGCGATAAAAAGTGTTCTAAATGTTCCACCGAAATGCGGGACGTAAGTGCAGGCGCATCTATCGATGGCGCTTGTCTGCAGATTGAGATATTTTCTGCGAAAGCTTTCATCACGCGCTATCTATGCCTATCTTGCGGCTTCACTGAAGAGTGGCTCGACGAAGACAATCTCAAGAAAGCTCGCAAAATGTTCAAGGTTGAGTAACAACCAATGGTTTTCTTTTACTCTTCGACTCGGTCGCTAAAACGCTGCTTGAGTAAGTCTCTACGCCTAATGAATGACTTTCTCTTTCCAATTGCATACCGCTGACCTACGGTGATCTCCTTAAACGCAAGAGCCTTGTCGAGTGCCTCCATAGCAAGCTCGTTCTCACCGAGACTGTACCGCACCAATCCAAGATTGCTCCAAATACGCCAATCATCCTTATCCAAAGAAATTGCCCTATCTAGAAATTCTTGTACTTTCCTGAGTTCATGGATTTCAGCGGGAAAGTAATCTATGATCTCCGAACGCGCTTGCGCTCCAGGTTTGCCGTGGCGACCGGCTTTTTTTAAGGCGTTCTGCCAGTCTATAGGGCGGGTAGCTTGCATTGCTAAACGCTTGGATAGTTGTGTTCGACTGTTCTTATTTGGCTCAAGCTTCTTGTCGTCTTTTGCTTGGGCTTCAGTTCCGATCACAGTGAAAAAACAAAGAGCATATTCATTCCACATTGAAGCATCGAAATCACTATTCTTAGATGCCCGCGCATACAAGGTTTTAGCTTTTCTAAATTCCCCAAGATTCTCAAACTCTTCCGCGCGCGTGACGTAGTCGCGCGTCGAGACGCTAATTTTGGATGCATTAGAATCAGACTGCAGCATGGTTTCTACCGCAGGAATAATGCACTGCTGGGCTATCAACATATTCAAATCGGACTCAAGACCTGCCGAACGCCGAATAGAACTACTAGACGCATCAGAACCAGTTTGCGCCCTGTTACATCCCAAATCGCACTCTTCTCTAGACTTGGCGATGCGATCGCGAGGATCAATTGCAGTGGCTTTATCAAAAGCTTCCCGCGCTTTCTCATACCACTCGCCTTCCGTGTAAATCGTTCCCATGAACTCGTACACGACGCTGTCAAACTTGGAAGGACGAGTAGAGTTTGCTTTTAGCCATTGATCGCAGGCTTGGATAAGCGCTCTATAGTCACGCGATGCATACAAATTAATCAGGTAAGGCAAAAAAATCGCCTGGTTAGTAAAGCAATCATGTTCTTTTTTTAGAACGATAGCTGCACGCTGATACCTTCCCATCGTCATCAGATTCTCGACAACGAGCATTACACGTCTATCTACGCTACTTTTGTCGTCCCCACTGGCGCTGCGGGAAAGGCTATCTATGTTTTTTGTCTGTGTTTTCTCGACTTTCATATCAACTGCGAACAGAGCAGACTCGGCCCAAAAGAAAACGCTCCAGACGCACACGAACAAAGTATTTTTTCGCCGAACGTTAAACACCTCTTGCTCTGCCTCACTAGCGGCTACTACTCACCTTGCGCAAAGCATCTTCGTTGACAATTTCGACCGGCTCGACAGGATTGCCGAGTTCGAAATCAAACACGCGAGAGTAAAAATACAACTCTGCTTCGAGCGCACGCGCGATGTTCTTCGCTTGGCGGAAACCGTGCTGTTCACCCTCGAAGAGAACATAGGCAACAGGAAGTTTCTTTGCTTTAAGAGCATCTACCATAGCCTCAGATTGCGATGGCGGAACAACCTTGTCCTCTGTTCCTTGCAAGAAAATGATCGGGCAGGAAAGCTTATCCGTATGATGAATTGGCGAGCGCGCGATGTAGGTTTCCTTATCGGCGGGGTAATCTCCCACCAGGCGATCGAGATAGCGCGATTCAAACTTGTGAGTATCAAGTGCCAAAGCTTCCAAATCGCTCACACCAAAGTGACTCGCGCCCGCGCGGAAAACGTCGCCGAAGGTAAGCGCGCAGAGAGTTGTATAACCGCCAGCGCTGCCCCCAGCAATTGCCATTCTGTCTTTGTCGACCAAACCCTTGCCTGCAAGGTAGCGAGCTGCATTTTCGCAGTCATGCATATCGACGATACCCCAGCTCTTCTTGAGTCGCTCGCGGTACTCACGGCCAAAGCCAGTGCTGCCACCGTAATTCACATCAACAATTGCGAAACCACGACTTGTCCAATATTGAATTGAAAGTCGAAGATCATTCGAAGTTTGACCGGTGGGTCCACCATGACTAAACACGATCAATGGCGGCAATTCGCCAGCCGGTGCTTCAAAGTCATCGTTCTTTGGCGGATAGAAGAACGCGAAGGCCGTCTTGTTATCTTCAGTTTTGAATTCAATCGTCTGTGGTTTTGAAATGTATTTTTTGTCCACGGACATTTCAGTTGTCGCACGTTCGACCTTAAGAGTATGTTCTTTCAAGTCGAATGAAACTAGTGCAGAAAATGCATCGGGCGATCCAGCGCACATCGCCGCCTGCTTGTTGCCCGCCTTCACGTATGCGAAATTGGCATAGGGCGAGTTGATTCGCAAAGGTTTCATTCCGCCTTTTCCATCTTGCTCCAAAAGAACAAGCTCCCACGTCCCGCGATCGTTCGCAGAGAGAAGAACATTGCCATCCTTTAGAGGAGCATAGTTGGACATGCCAAAAACCCAAGCGGGCAAAGCATGTTCGCGCTGTTCCTTCAGAACGATTGCTGCTTTCGCATAAAGATCTTTGCTAACGGAATCTTTCAAATCTTCCGCATCAATTTTGTGCAGGTTCCAAAATCCGGTTTCCTCGCTTACGAAATATAGAGTGCCGTCATGCCCCCATTGAGGTGAAGACACTGATAAATCCTTACCTCCTGCGACTCGCTCGACTCTGGAAACTTTTCCTTCCGCATCGAGTTCCGCAAGATAAAGCTCGCTCTCATCCCATGGCATGTTTGGATGGTTCCACTGAACGTAGCAAACAAAGCGTCCATCCGGACTAACGCGAGGTGACATGTAGAAGTCCGAGCCACCAGCGATTTGAGCAATCTTGCCCTTCTCGCTGATCGAAACAACAGTATTGGTGACATCATGCTCTGTTGCTCCATGTGTTTCCATCACGCAGAAAACAAGTTTTCTTTTGCGGTCAAAATTGTAATCGGCAAAGCGAGTGCTCTTGTTGCCTGCCAGGAATGTGGGCAGCGCGCCCGCTTTCGACATGTAAATCTGCTGGTCTTCGAAGTTGGAGAAGTAAATCGTTCCATCGACCACCATGTAATCGCCGCCGCCATATTCATGAACACGAGTGCGCGCATTGAATGGCGCATGCAACATGTCTTCGACTTCGCCGGATGCGGAGCGCCTCACGATGACGTTGCGCCCACCTTCGAGCGGTCGACCTTCTAGCCAGTACAGGTCATCACCATCCCACTGAGGCTGACCCACCTTAATCACTCCCGCGGCAATTTGCGACGCGGCGAGGGGCGAAGTCCACGAACCAAAAGGTCTTTTCTCAACTGACATGTTGAAATCCTCATGCAGAAGTCTGGCGAAGAGCAACACTCTACCAGCTTCGATGGGATTTATTACTGCCCGGTGTACATTAAACTCGGACTTTGAAATTGCGTTGATGTAACGAAGAAATCAGCGATGGGTGCGCTGGGGGAAACATCAGACAAAGAGTTCGACGGAATATCGCACATCGCCAGATGCCGTTTTACAGCCAGTAATTTGTCCACAGAGTTGCCCAAAGGGTCATGCCACCCAATCAATGGCAAAAGTATTTCAACACGCTGAGCATCTGCGAACTCTGCATAGCATCGTTCAAGCGAACTGCGTTCAATCCTACAAGCATCCAGAGCTTGAAGAACCAGCTCTTTAGAAAGATGCGAATGAAACCGCAGCAGCAAATCACACCCGGTCGATCCGGCATTCACTGACAATATGTCTTTGAATTCATTGACCAAAACCGACAAAATCTCCTGCCTTTGCTTCTGCAATGTCGCACGCTGCTTGAAGATCGCCAATTCGAGAGCGCTTGATTCCAGCATGCTTGCAAGCGCAAGATGAACAAATGTGGGCAGGCTAAACGCTCTCTCATCGAGACGGGGAGCCAGCCTTTCGAGTAAATGATCCGGCACGACAAGATAAGAGAGTTGGCACAAGTGGCCGAGATAAGTGCCAAAAGAGCCCAGATGGAGAGCATCTTTAAACTTGTTGTAGAGGGACGGTTCCGGTTGTTTTCCGAAGCGCAAGAGGGCATAGCCATCATCCTCAAGAATTATTGCTTCGTTATTCCCCGCGTAGCGAGCCAATTGTTGGCGCCTTCGCTCAGACATGATAACGCCTGTAGGAAAGTGCGCCGAAGGACTCACAGCAATCAACCTCGCGCCACAGCGAGGCTCAAGATGTTCGATTACAGCGCCCTCTCTGTCGATTGGCATTAGTTTTAACTGCAACGCTCGACGCGAAAACTCATGGACAAACAGCGGCTCTCCGGGGTTTTCCACCGCAACCGTGTCACCCACTTCGAGAAAGTTTTCCGCAACAAACGCCAATGCCTGCCACTTCGAGTCAAATACAAGAATGTTGCGCGGATAGACAGACAGACCACGCATCCTCATCAAAAAAGCCGCCACGGCAGAGCGCAAGCGTGGCGCAATGCGCCTCTCAGCGCCACCAGAATATTCCGCCGCATTACTCTCGCAAACCGCCTGCATCGCCTTCATCCAGGCTTTGGTTGGAAGTATCTGAGCCGGAGGCTTCAGCAACAACTCACCCAGGCGGTTGTCAAAGCGACCAGATTCTTGCTCATCTGGTTCAAACGACTGCAACCTTCCACCACCGGTCAAAACCAGCCCAGGATTGACAATAGTTGAGCCGCCGCGGCGCGCGGTCAGATATCCACGCCCCTTAAGCTCCTCATAGCAACGCACAGCCGTCACGCGTGAAATGCCATGCTGCTCAGCCAAAGTATACGTGGACGGAACGACGTCGCCGGGCTTAAGGCGCCCAGCGACGATATCGGCAATAATCGACTCTTCGAGTTGCTTGTAGAGCGGCGTCTCACACTCCGACGCCACTTTCGCTCTCATTGTCATGCCGACGTCCTCATCCGTTCTGGCGGTTCTACGGTCACAATAGTCGCGGCTCATTTCGGAGTTGTTAAACGGCAACGCGGCAGCAATGACAATAGCCTCCGCATATGCGAGAATCAGACTGAAAAGCCCGGGTAAAGAGGCATTGGCGCACTTGTCAGCAAGTAACAGCAAGACGGTCCGCGTGGATTACTTCGCACTGCTCAAAGAGCAGCGCGGCTTGGCTAGCGAGAAATTACAGACAGAGTGCACAACGGTTTTGGAACTGTACGAAGAGTTGCAAAAGCAATACGGCTTTTCGCTAAAACACTCATCAGTGGCAGTCGCGCTCAATGACGAATTCGCAGACTGGAGCAAAACTCTAAGCGAAAGCGACAAAGTTGTTTTCATACCGCCAGTCGCGGGCGGATAGGTGCATGGTGGGTGATGTGACGTTTTCCATCTCGAATACCGCGATTGATTTGGCTGTGCTCAAGTGCCAGGTGAGCACGCCTGAAGCCGGTGGCTTTGTTGCTTTCGAAGGCTGGGTGCGCGAAAACAACGAAGGCAAAGAAGTGACTGCGCTCGAGTACGAAGCGTATGAAGAGTTGGCTGTCAAAGAAGGGCAGCGCATTCTCGAGGAAGCGCGCCAGTTTGACATTCTGAAAGCATGTTGCGTACACAGAACAGGACCACTCAAGATTGGGGAATTGGCGGTGGTTGTGATGGTTTCGTCGGCGCACAGAAAAGAAGCTTTTATAGCTTGTGAATTCATCATCAACGAGATCAAAAAACGTGTTCCGATCTGGAAGCGTGAAACTTACGCTGATGGTACGACATCATGGGTGAACTGCGCGCACGGGCATGGACAGGGGCAGACGCACGCAAGTAAAGACAAGCACGAACCAGAGAGTGAACATGAACAGTGCAATGGACATGTTCATCAAGCTGAAAAACGCTCTGATCTGACCACAACAAAATCCAAAGGTGCAAAGTCATGATACCTTCGGATTCACCTATCAAGCTTTTGAACAAAGACGCTCTCGTGGACGGGTTTCAGCGAGTACATACCTATCTGCGAATCTCAGTAACAGATCGCTGCAATTTACGCTGCGCATACTGCATGCCCGCAGAAGGGATCGTCTATCGGCAAAAGAAAGAGCTTTTGACTTTTGAAGAAATCGAGCGCGTTGCGGCGATCATGGTCAAACGGGGAATCACCAAGATCCGCCTGACAGGCGGAGAACCAATGGTTCGTCGAGACATAGAAAAGCTTGTCTATCGCCTCGCTCGCCTCGAAGGCTTGAAGACATTAGCGATGACAACCAACGCCACCTTGCTTGGCGACAAGGCCAAAGTCCTGAAAGAAAATGGCATCAAAGCGCTCAACATCAGCCTCGACACACTGAAGAAAGATCGATTTCTTCAGGTGACAAGACGAGATCAATTTGACCAAGTTTGGCGCGGAATACAATCTGCTCTGGCTGAAAACTTTGAAGAATTGAAATTGAATTCAGTGGTGATGGCAGGCTTCAATGATGATGAACTGTTGGATTTCGTCGACTTCGCTTTTGAAAACAGAATCAATGTCCGCTTCATAGAATTCATGCCTTTCAAAGACAACGAATGGAATATAGAAAAAGTTGTCACCTACAAAGACATGATGCAAACGATCGAGAGCAAGTACAAACTCACCTCTCTTTCTGCTGATCCGTCGGCTGTCGGTAAGGATTTCGCTCTAACAGATGAGAGCGGCAAGCAAGGAAAAGGAACGGTGAGTTTTATCACCTCGATGTCGGATAGCTTTTGCTCGACATGCAATCGCCTGAGATTGACAGCAGATGGTTCTGTCAAATCGTGCTTGTTCTATCCTGCCGAAATCAACTTGCGCGACAAGATGAGAGAAGGCGCAACAGATGCGGAAGTTGAAGAGATGATTCGCTATTCGCTGTCGCTTAAACCGGAAGCGCACGCACCCGCTGAAGAGCTTTCGCAGTCCGACAATCGGACCATGATTGAGATAGGCGGCTAAGAATTCGTATGGGCGGCGCCATGCGCTGCCCGCAGTGAAGAGAAAAACCCGAAGCCGGCGAGCCGCCGGCGCTCCCAGGAAACCAACCACCGAAGCCGGCGAGCTGCCGGCGCTCCCAGGAAACCAACCCCCGAAGCCGGCGAGCTGCCGGCGCTCCCAGGAAACAACGAGAAAAAACAATGCGAGACGTTTCGAGTAAAGTAAACACCCTGAGAATTGCGACAGCGCGAGCCACGCTCAAAGCTAGCCCTGAGACTATCAAGATCATCAAAAACGGAACAGGACCAAAAGGCGATCCGCTCCCCGTAGCGAAAGTCGCAGCAATTCAGGCGGCGAAAAACACCTCGCAAATCATCCCTTACTGCCATCCAATGCCAGTTGATTATGTCGGATGCGAATTCGAACTCGACGAAGATGCCATTCACATAGTCACGACAGTAAAAGCGATCTACAAAACTGGCGTCGAGATGGAAGCACTGACAGCCGCATCCGTAGCCGCTCTGACAATCTACGATATGCTCAAGATGGTTGATGAACTGATGCAGATCGAGGCGGTTTTGCTTGTCGAAAAGAAAGGCGGCAAGTCCGACTTCCGCAACAAGCGCCCAGGCGTTCTGAAAGCAGGGGTTATTGTTCTTTCCGACTCTTGCGCAGCCGGTAAGAAACAAGACATTTCGGGGCGAATTATCGTCGACAAACTTCAGGAAGAAGGGCTGTCAGTGGACGAGTACAAGATTATCCCCGACGATGCGGAAGTGGCAAAGAAAGAAATTCTTCGCTTGTCCGACGAGTTAAAAGTCGATTTGCTTATCACCACGGGCGGTACCGGACTGTCGTCGCGCGATACGACGCCAGAAGCGATCAAGAACTTGATCGAACGCGAATTGCCTGGTGTTGCAGAGACTTTGCGAGCATACGGACAAGAAAGAAATCCGTTTGCGATGTTCTCCCGCTCGCTCGCAGGAGTTCGCGATAAAACAGTAATTATCACTTTGCCGGGCTCTACCGGAGGCGTGAAAGACGGCATGGCAGCGCTGTTCCCATTCATCTTCCACGCATTCAAAATGCTCAATGACGAGTGTCACGACGATAAAAAGGACGAGCCAAAATTGCAAGAAGCAAAAGGCAAAGCGTAGGGACGACGCCATGCGTCGCCCGGCTGAAGCGATTTATCCGGCATAGTCTTTTGGTAAAAACGTCAATGATTTCTTTCGAAGAAGCGCTACAACTGGTCGAAGAGAATGTGTCGACTTTAGGCAAGACAGAAGTCGCCCTCCGCGAAATGGCTGGATGCTATCTCGCTGAAGATGTTGTCGCGACGATGAACAGCCCACAATTCGACAACTCCGCGGTTGACGGCTACGGTATAAAGGTTAGCGATCTGGCTGACGTTTCTGAGGCGGCGCCCAAGCAACTCAAACTTGTCTCCGCAATCGCTGCAGGTTCTCCCAAAGAGCTGCAGATCAGCACTGGGGAAACAGTCAAGATCTTCACTGGAGCCCGCGTCCCCACTTCCTGCGAAGCCGTCGTTATGCGCGAATACTGCCGAGAAGAAAATGGCAGCGTTCACATCGAGTGTGGCGCAAAATCGGGCGAAAACATTCGCAGAGCCGGCGACGAATACAAGACAGGCGAAACAGTTCTCGAAGCAGGCATCAAAGCCAATCCCCCTGTAGTCGCGCTCCTAGCCTCGCTTGGACACACCAAGTTTTCTGTCTTCAAAAAACCACGCGTCGCGCTCGTCGTTACAGGAGACGAATTAGTCGAACCAGGCAATCCGCTCAAAGATGGTCAGATTTATGACTCGAACGCATACGGTTTGACTGCTGCGTTAAACGCGCTCGGCATTAACGACTGCAAGAGTTTTATCGCGAGAGACACGAAAGAAGAAACAAAAGAAGCGTTCGAGAAAGCTCTTTCTGAAAGCGATATGGTTATTTCCTCCGGCGGTGTATCTGTCGGAGACCATGACTACGTAAAGGAAACGCTCGAGGGCTTGGGCTTCAAAACCGTTTTTTGGCGCATTGCAATCAAACCTGGAAAGCCTGTATATTTCGGAGTTCTAGACGCAAAGAACAACGATAGCAAAGACAGCGACAACCAGGACGGCCAGCATAAGTTCGTGGGACGCAAATACGTTTTCGGATTACCTGGCAATCCCGTCTCTGTCCTGGTTACTTTCCACCAAATTGTGAAACCGGCGCTCCGAAAGATGGCAGGTGGAGCATTCTTCCGCAACGAGACCCTGAAACTCACCGCAGGTTCTGCACTGAAGAAGCGTCCCGGCAGATTGGACTTCGTCAGGGGCACTCTTAAGCAAGACGAAAACGGCAATACCACCGCCATCCCAACTCGCGGACAAGAGTCTCACATGCTAAGCGGGTTAGCGAAAGCGCATGTGATGATGCATTTCGACGCCAAGCTGGAAAAACTAAATCAAGGCGAGCCGCTGGAAGTTTCGTTCATCAACTGGAACGATTGATTCGCAAAAGACAGTGTTACGGCTTCGCCAAAAATTAAGCTGCCAAAAGCTCAGCCCGCTGGTACGCTACAAGATGTCAACGGCTCGTGAGATCCCTTTTCATGGCTCAAGAATTAGCATCCATCGGCGATGGAGCGATAAACGCGGCTTCTGCAATAGACGCCAGCGCTTCGCTGGTTTCCGGTCTTGGTTTGGGCACCCGCGGTTTCAATGACGCGCTCACCGCAATGACAAAGCCTATGGAAAACACTCCCAGCATCAAAGACTTCTTGCTGAAGTGTCCGTTCAGCCTGTTTAACGCCTGAGATAGACTTAAACAGAGTTTCTTTGCACCTCGGCGTTTCTCTAAAACGCCGCAACCCCTTGCGCACCAAGCACTACAGGGCTTCCAGCTTGAATAGGCACGCCCGTAAAAGGCCTTCCCAGTGGCGCCCTTGCGGTTTTCACCATAGTCAAATACGACCTCATCCATACAATAGGGCTATCGTCACCCTCTTATTGAATGGTATGAGCTTTGAGCATTATGCAGCCAACAGAAGACAACGGCGAAGTCCTCAGCAAAATCATCCTGCTCCTCTTGGGCGTTTTTATCGGTGGAGTAGTAACCTTCGTTTACTGCGGCGCAGTAGGCATGATGAATAAGGGTCCCCAGGCGGCACAAGTCGACCACGCTGGACCAGGCGCAGCGCATGCGATGGAAAGCTTGCCAAACAGCGGACCGATTGCGGTTGCCGATGACCAGCAAGCCGCATACAATCAGGCGGCAGCGCTACAACAGCAGCAGATGATGCAACCCATGGCGCAACCAATGATGCAGCCTGGCATGATGCAGCCACAATATGTGCAAGCCGGCGCTCCACTTATGATGCCTGATCAACTGCAGCAAACACAGGTTTACACGCAAGCTGCGCCCACAACGCTTTATCCGGGACAAATGTTGGACGACCCAAGCCACGCGGTCGGACGCAACGGAATGCGAAGCAACCCATGCGTTGACCCGCCTTCCTGCCGTGGCAGAGCCTATTCACGCCTTCAATAGCCGACAGACAAACGAAAGGTTCGCCTTCAACGTATTTGCGATCCGTTGCGCGGAGCCGTGTTAACATTCATTCTAAGCATTGGCTATGCACTGGCGATAGGCAACACGCTAAGCTGGCAAGCTAATGTCGACGTGCGATCTTATCGGCATCACAGTGGCGATTGTTTGATTATATGAGTTGGCAACAGTTTCAGCAGGCGGCAGAAGAAGCATTAGCGCAGGGTCAAACTGCAGATGCAGAGCGCCTCTTTCGCTCGTTCTTTGAAGAGTGCAAGAAAGATGAAACAGCTCACGCAGCGCGCGCGCAGGCTGCAAAAGGTTTGTCCGAACTTCTGGCAAAGCGTTCTGCATACACTGAAGCAGAGTCGATTTTGTTTGAAACACTCAACGCACTGGAATGCGCCTCGCCTAGAGACAATCTTGCAATCAGCGCAATTCTGGAAGCATTAGGAAGCGTCTATTTACTGCGTAAGGAGTTTTACCGCGCAGCTACATTCTTCTCTCGCGCAGCCGTTCTACGAAAGGCAGCCGGCGAAGTAAAAAGTGCTTCAATGGCAAATCTTCTTGCAAAACTAGCAAAAGCTGAAGTGATGCTCGGCAATTTACCGGAAGCAGAAACCCTGATGCGGCGCGCACTCAAGAAGAAAGAAGCAATTTTCGGCTCGGAACATCCAACTCTTGCCGAGTCACTCTTTGATCTTGGTGACTTGTTGAAGCGCATGGAAAGATATAACGATGCAGAAGTTTTGCTGCTGCGAGCGCTGAATCTAGTCGGCGAACCCAGCATCAAAAACCCACTTTCAATCCTGATCTTAGAAGCACTTGCCGAAGTTTACTCTCAGATGGGTCAAACACCGGCGGCCGTCGATCTATTGAATAAGGCATTGACTCTATTCGAGCAAGACAAATCGAAAGCACCACACGAAGTTTTGAAACTCACAAATCGCATCAGCCAACTCAAAGGCGCAGCGGCAACCGACAAAGCAAAACAGACAGATGATGAGCACTTAGAGTTGCTCATTCGTGAGTTCGAGCACATAGAAGAACACGACCCGCGCAAATCAATTCGCCTGCGAGAGCTGTCACAACAAATTGCCGACATACTCGAAGAAAGATGCAAATACGTGGACGCGCTTCGCTTCCGCAAGCAAGAAATGGACCTCACAGAGCGCCTTTTCGGATACAGCCATCCCGAGTCAGTAAGATCACTTTCAAGTATGGTGCGCAACAATTTGGAAGTTGACGACCTGAAAGAAGCTGGTGCATATCTACAAGAAATTCTCGATATTCAAGATTATTGCTTTGGCATCACGCCGGAAGATCGGCTAAACACCTATCTTTTGTTGGCCGAGCTCGCACGCAAGAGCGGCGACTTGCCGCATGCGGAGAATTGGGTTGTTGTTTCAGTTCCACTCCTCGAAGTTTCAACCGAAAAAGCAAAGCATCGTTTGCTCAAAGAAATGCAAGCACAGGAAAAGCTGTACACCGAGCGGAACGAGAAGGATGCGGCGAAGCGAATGAGTGAGTTGAAAACATCACTACTTCCACATGGCGCTGAAATCGACAAGACAAATGCGCACGTCATCGACGACAACATGGACAAAGTCATGCGCGAACACGGAATAATTCCGTAGGCTCATCCATACAGAATTGCTATCAACGAAGAACAGCTATCAACGATCTGTCTTTATGAAGAGCAAGACAAAACAAACAAGCAAGAGAACAGGCGCTATCAAGACGAACTTGTCGTGATCGGTTAGAAATATGGCGCCAACAACCAAGGCAGCTATCCCTAGGCCGATAGACCACCCTCTCGACACCGAACCATCTTCAACGTCCGATGATGCAGGAGATCGCGAAACGAATGCAGGAGTCAGCGACTCTGGTTTGGAAGTCGGCGCATCTGGCACGGGAGCCGCAAACTTAGCAGCAACTTTGTCTAGCGCCGCAGCGCGCTTGCGTGCTGCTATGCATTCAATCACAACCCTAGTAACTTCGTCGGGAACTTCATTAACCGCCCGCAGGGATTTACAAAACACTCCGTTGTCTTCTCTTAAAGCTCCAAGCAAAATTGCTTCTCTGGTGACCCATACAGCTTTCTCTTCCACCACAACTTTCCAAGCATTCGTCAAGATTTCGGTAGCCTCGGAAGAAAAGCTCATCGATTGCGCAGGAACTGCGCCGCCCACAGGAACACCGTTCAACAGCTGCTGACGCAAGGCAGATAAATCAATACGTTTCTCTGCCTGAATCATTTGAAGAAGTTCACTGTCTCTTAAGAGAGCCAGGCACAGGTGCTCTGCTTCAATCGTAGAAGCGCCGAGTGTTTCAGCAATACCACGAGCGCGCTTAATTGCAGCAATGGCGTTTGGCTCATACCAAGAATATTCGTAACCACTGCTCAGATCTGTATTTTTGGGTACGACCGGTGCGTCCGGAAAATTGGGCTCCACTTTTCCCATAGCCTTGAGGAGATCAACCCGAAGACGTTCTCGATCTACTTCGAGAAGACCAAGAACACGACATGCGACTCCATTACCTTCGCGAAGGATTCCGAGCAACAGGTGTTGAGTGCTTATGTCATCGTCCGCGAGAATCATAGATTCTCTGCAAGACGTCTCAAGCACGCTTTTTGAGCGCGGAGTAAATGGAATTTCGACCGAGACAAATCCGTCCCCGCGACCGATTATCTTTTCAATCTCCGCTCGAGCATTCGCGAGCGTGACTCCATGCGACTTCAAAGATTGCGCCGCAATTCCATTGTTCTCCCAAATTAACCCAAGTAGAATCTGCTCAGTCCCCACGAAGTTATGACCGAGCCGCCTAGCTTCTTCTTGAGCCAGCATAATGGCTTTGATTGCCGATTCAGTAAATCGTTCAAACATATGCGCCTAACAGGAATTTGTTTGACCGGGCGACGCATGGCATCGCCGCTACGCTTTAGACCTAAGAACCTTAAACTTGGCCGACCCAGTCTTTGCCTGCTGCAACTTGCTTCCAGCGCGCACGAATCGCCTCATATTCCGATTCCGAGAGATTTCCCTTGTCGACGACTTTGGCGTTTTCCAACCACCGTGTTGGTTTTGTGGTGCCAACGATCATGGTATGAACGTTAGGAGATGAAAGCGTGAAGCGCAGCGCGGTTTCACCGGCGGCTTCGGATTTACCGTTGATAAAATCGTATTTCAGCTCTCTCAAACGTTCCCAATACTCGTGAATGTAATTGTTCTGCGGCCGGCTATCAAACCGCCAAGCTGCGTTTGCAATTGGACGTTTGGCGATTACGCCCATGCCCTTTTCACCCGCAAGTGGCAAAAGTTTTTCAATGCACTCTTGATCGGCGATACTGCATGATGTTTGCAAAACATCGAACGCGCCGGTCTTAATGGCATACAGCGCGTCGTCGCCATCTCCACTGTATCCAATAAAGCGGACTTTGCCTTCTTCCTTGGCTTTCTGCAACGCTTTGATGCATTCGCCCTTTTGCAAGATTTTCTTGCTGCAGCTGTGAAGTTGCAGGAGGTCTACATAGTCAGTCTTGAGTCGCTTCAAGCTGCGCTCCAAACTTTCAGCGATATCTGCAGCGCCCCAGGCTTCTTCGGTATAGGTCCACTTGTGCCCGCACTTAGTAAAGAGATAGAAATCCTGGCGGCGCGAAGAAATGGCTTCGCCCAGGAGTTCTTCACTATCCATGTAGCATTCAGCGGTATCGACAACATTCAAACCCGCGTCAAGAGCCGCGCTGAGCATTTCTCGCACGTGAGCCACATTAGCCCCTTCAAAACCGATTTCTGCTCCGCCGAAGCCAAGAACACTGACTTCCATGCCGGTTTTGCCAAAGACCCTTTTCTGCATATTTCCTCCCTGAGGACTAACCTGAATGTTTAATTCGACAACCGTCCCGGCAATTCAACGAGCAATTTACCGGGGAGATGCTTACCGAGGGATACCAACGCCTGCCTGACAACCAGCGTTACTGCTTATTCACTTATATATGAACGCCTCTTTTATACCCGATGCGAGGCGGGTTTGTTTTGATTTGAACATGATTGTTCAATCAAATTTCGCAACTTTATACCAACTTGATAAAACGGAGTATTCGCTAAAGTCCGCTGACCACAACAAGAATTTTCGCAACACAACAAATTTGCGCCACCATATGCAACACCATCAAAAGGGAAACCAGCAGCATTTTCGCTCTTCAAATAGCGCCAAGATCAATAGAAATAAAGATACCCACCGGATAAAATATGGGGAATTCGGCTCCCAGGACCAGAGGGGTTTGACAGCCAGTGATTTCTAATCGATGGACTAGCAAAAGACGCAGCGCCACCAACATAATTCTCGCGGCAACCATGACGTTGTTGCCGGCAGTACAAGCAATGGCCGCAGGCAATTCGCTTGCGTGGGAAACCTTTTACGACCTCGGCAACCGGCTTTTGAAATCCGGAGAATTAGCGGAAGCAGAAAAGCAATTGACGCTTTGCATGAAGGAAGCACAACTCTTTGGTCCGCAGGATGAGCACGTTTTGAAGACGCTGAGATTAATGTCTCAGCTCTACAAGCTGCAGAAAAGAACAGCGGAAGAGGAAAGCATCAATAAAGTAATTGCCGACATGGAAACCAAGCTCGGAGTGAAGCCAACAGCAGCAGCTATTGATGCGGCAAAACCCAAGCCGGAGTGGATGGTAGCGAGCAACGAAGCGAAAGCCGAGGCTGCGAAGACATCGGCAAATCCAGAAACGCCGGTCTCATCGTATCCAATGCCGACTATGGCAACTCACGATGCTGATGGTTCCGCGACCGTTGCACCAAATACAGGTACAGCAACAGCTGAGCCGACAACCACGTCTGTAGCCCCGACTCCGACTGCAATTGCAACTCCAACTGCGACTGCGGCCGAGCCAAAGATCGAGCCGGAAACAACCAGTTCTTACGACTCATCATCAACATCTTCTGCGCCAACAAAGACGGCCACCGAGATGAGGCAGATGAACGGGCACATCAATTGGGTAAAGAGCATCGCCTGCTCAAAGGATGGCACCAAAGCCATTTCCGGCGGCGCAGACAACTCTGTTCGCTTGTGGGATCTCTCTCAGGGTAAGCAGATTCGCATGTATCCGGGCCACACAAATCAGGTCAACTGCGTCGCCTTCACGCCTGACGAGAGATATATAGTCTCAGGCTCAGACGATTGCACTGTGCGCGTTTTCGAGGTTGATAGCGGCAATCAAGTCGCATGCTTTCGTGGTTACAACAACCTAATAACGAGCGTCGACATTTCTGCAGATGGCAAGCGCGCAATCACCGGATGCTTCGATCGCACAGCCCGAGTGCTTTCACTGCCAGATGCCAAAGAAGTTATGGTGCTCGCTGGGCACACACAACCAGTGCGCTGCGTCGCGTTTCTCTCCAATAACAGAGCTGTGACGGGCTCCGACGACGGTGTAATGAAGGTCTGGGATCTCGGAACACAAAAAGAAATTCGCTCGGTAAACGCGCACGGTGACAGCATTCTCTCAGTCGCAGTGTCGGGTGACGGCATGAAAGTCCTTACCGGAAGTCGCGACCTGAGCGCAAAAGTGTGGGACGTCGATAAGGGAGAAACAACTCAAGCGCTCGACGGGCACAAAGATTGGGTAGTAAAAGTCGCTTTCGTAGAGGGCTCAGATCGCGCGATTACAGGCAGTTTGGACCAAACGATTCGCACCTGGGAGCTTTCTTCGGGCAAAGAATTGGTTGAATTCAAAGGGCTCAACTTCGGCATCTGGAGCGAAGCTTTCACACCTGACCGCCGCCAAGCATTGACGGGAAGCAACGACAAATCAATTCGAGTTTGGTCGCTGCCCGACTAAAACCCCGACCACAACAAAGAATCAAGGTATCCGGCAAGCAAATGAGCAGACACATACTAATCGCCAGCAAGGACAAGCGAATTGGCGAGCTTGTCAAAGAAGCAGTCCAATCGCTGGATTACAATGTTGTTGTGGCTGCTGATCTTTCGCTCGCGCTGTATCTGACCAACAAAAATATGCCTGATTTGATCGTTACTGATGAAGAGCTGATCAATGGTAGCGGCTATGATCTGTTGTCTGAGTTGGGCACAGATGAAGAGCTTGGTGTGATTCCAATCTTGTTTATTGGCAGAAACGGCAAAGACGAGCAAAAGGCACTAGACCTTGGAGCCAAGAAGGTTATCTCAAATCCAAAAACGATTGATGAGTTGTTTTTGGAGCTGATGCCACATTTAAAACTTGACGAGAAAGCTCCAAAACAGCGCCCGGAATACAGCCCTGAATAGTGATTGCGCAATTAGTCATTCCGCAGAGAGGCCAGGCATAGACAGAAGTCCATCGTACACATTAGCGATCACATAAAGATCGTCCAAATAGTGCGAAGGATTATCATTGGCGATCCGCAAAATCTCCACTCTTCCATAATGATGAGGCAGTCTAGTCGTTTTTGGCTGCTCGGGGAAAAATAGTCTTATGTCAGAGGATAAGACAGAGAGATCGCAAGCAGTCGAAGAAGGCGCTGAAAAGAAAGCGCTCAGCACTGGTGATGTTAATGCAGCACGAAACGCCAGCGCCTCTGAAGTAAAGGACATCCAAAACACAAACCCGAACAAGTTCGAATCTATGACTAATCTTCCGACGATTAAGGACGGAAAAAGTCTGACTGATGCAAAGGCCGAGTATCAGTCATTTGGAATTAGGATGACAGATGATTCCACAATTACGGGAGCGGGAATTGAAGCGCCCGCAAAGACGAAAATCTCCGTTGACCCACGGCCTTCCTTTATTAATGGACTTAGAGCAATTGGAGACGACGAAGAAGCACAAGGACGATTCTCGATCGAGTACATGGAGCGCAAAGGGAAAGAAGCTCTAGCAGCCTTGAAAAAACCCGCTTCTGAGGAAGTTTTGATAGCGTCGAATTTAACGCTGGCAGCGCCAGATGTTGGCCAGACGCATCACATTGAGGAGATTCAGGGCGACTCTGTAGAGGTGGGACCGGATGCAGTTGTTGCTCAAGATTGGAGAGCATTAATCAAGAAAGGAATTGAAAGAGTTGGTCAGGCTGCTCAGAATCCCGAATTGAGAGAAGGAGAAGAGCCACCGTTTGGAGGCGACAGCGCATATCCGCATCGCGGTAGAGAGGATGAATTTATTGACTACGACGCTTGCTCCAAAGCGAACACAGCCTTTCCATCACTGAAGAAGTACATCGGAGATGGTTTTGGAAAAATAGATCCAGACTTGATTGCAGCAACTATTCGGAATGAACAATTTTATTACATGAACGTGAAAGACACCGGACCTGATCATTATGTAAAAGCGCATGGAAACTGGCCATTCGATCAACGCGAGTCTATCGGTCCAGCACAAATTCAAGTCCGTAATATCAATCGGTTTGCGCATGATTATCCCAAACAGTTAGGCGAAGTCGCTGATGCTGTGCGCAATGCAGAAGATTTTCATCACGCGCCTTTTTTCGTGGGAGCGTACTTTGCTGATGTAATTCATGGCATTGAAACCAAGCAAAAGCCTGACTATATAACAGCTAAAACATGGGAGAACATAAACAAGCACTGGGAAAAAGGAGAGCGAAACGAAGCTCTAATAATCGCCTATAATCCCCATGCAGACCAAATTCTACATGTCTTTACTCAGCTAGATAACATCAAGGCGCCCGACTGGGATTAAGTCGTGTTGCGCTTTTGAATTACAAACAGAGTAATTACCGCAAGTGCGCCACCAGCCACCGCGGCAGCGCCTCCCCGATAGTAAAACAAAACGGCATAGGAAAAGATGTCATCCAAGAAGTCATCACCTTGGGCACGATGAGGATGAAAGTCGTTGATATCCAGATGCCATCCGCCCCCCAAAAGAAAACAGCTTACCGAGACTACGGCCACAATAAGAAACTGCCACAGAAAACTGGATTTAGCCGTTTTGGCTCTTGAATCGTTCATGCCACAAGTATAAAGCGCAAAAGAGGAGCGCTGCGCGCTGTCTTTTTCTAATCTGACTTCACACTCTTGCCACAATTTCTATGCAAACTAAGGGTGCGTTAAGTCCCCAACGCCGTGACCGCAAAAGCAATTGCGGGAATGAAATAGAAAGCTTCGCGGAATCACCTTACTATGTCCACGCACGCAGGCAACGAAGCAACCGAAACCCGGATTGGCAATCCGGCGCCTAGTGGCGACCTGCAACTGGGTGGCGATCTGCGCAGCAATCCCAAAGACTTCGGCACGACTCTCCGGGTAGCGACCGCCGGTCAGAGCGGCTCGGATGCGGCGACAAGGGCGTTCGACGGGCAAAACGGTCCGCCAGTTATCGTGGGTGACGGCGCGACCTGCCGCGACGCCAATAACAATGGCAAAAACGACGTAGTTTCAGCTGTTTCCCAAAACGGAAAAGTCGTCCGCGAAAAAATGGAATGCGGCGTCGACAATGTCGTGGCTTATGACGACAAAGGGCAAGCGCATCGCTTTCCAGACAACAAAATCACAAAGCTGCCTGTCGATTTTTCAGGCATACCGGACTGGCGCCTGAAACAGGTCAACAGCCAGGCGGACGGTCTGATTAGCAAGTACAAAGACGGACTGACACCGGACGGCAAGAAAGACGGACAAATCAGCTTCAATGACATATCCAACATCATGAAAGACATCGGGAAGATGGAAAATCTCACCGAAGTAGAGAAGTGTCGGCTCTGGTCGGAGGTTCGAGGGAAGTTGGGCGGCGTGTCGCTTCTCGACAAAGATGAAAAACCAGAGATGATCGACAGTTGGCATGGGGTGAAAGATCCCGGTCACGCGTTAATCCGCATGGACGACGGCTATCACGGAAATTTCCTCATTAACAAAACGCCAGAGGAGGCAACCAAAGCCATTCAAGCGCATGAAGACGGCTCCGATGACACGAAGCGTTCGGTGGCGGGCGAAATAGCATTTCGCGGTGCATTGCTCGTCTTGGGGATCAACAAAGGCGATATCTATGCCTCTGAAGGTCAGTTAAAAGCTTTGCGCGAACTGCGGGGCAAAGGCACTTTCTCTGCGTACGCCGAAGAATGGACCCGTCAGTTTGTGCGCCCGGAAATTGACGAATACGGCAGACCAAGAAAGCGCTGAGACTTTTAATACTTAGATCTTTGGCTTAATCGCTGCCGCGCGAGTACATCGGGGCATAAATAGATTACGCAGCAGTGTCCCTGCTAGTCAAAGTCCGATTGGCACCACAGGGCCAACAATGGAGAACGCATCATGAGCTTCGAACGCAAGAGAAGAATCTCAATCGGCCTCACATCCGCATATTTCCTGACCACAGCAGTCCTCACCGGTTTTGTGGTGATGGTACATGCCTCGATCAGTTGTTGCGGTGTAGCTTTGCTACTGTTGACCGCTCCATTCTTGCTGTATAGCGCCCTCGCGCATCATGGTATGGAGGACTTCAAGCGTCCTCCGGCATACATCGACCCTGCTGATTTCGGCATGTCCATTGGCACAGCCAATTTCATTCGAACACTCGGGCTTCTCCTTCCTGTACCTCTGCTCGCATACTCGCTGTTTTTCATGTCCGGACTAACCTACTTTGCTTTGGACGGCAGCCCGGAAAGCGTCGCCCGCACTTACGCGGTCATCAATTTCGACCACAAAGTCTTTGGACACAGAATGGCGCAGCGCGAATATCGCCGCGCAGCACGCATTTATGGATGGAAGCACAATTACAAGCTGGCACAAATGTTTATCCGCGGCGGTATCGCCTGCGCCGAAGAGCATACAGCCGACAAGCCATCCCGCAGTCGCGACCTGCACATTGAGGCAGGCAAATTTGCTTCGCGTGCTGGCGACTGGGAGAATGCAGAGCAGGAATTCTCAGTTGCACTGCAAATGTCCAAAGACAAATGCGGTTGTGATGAAAACAGCAGAGTCGTGAGGATGCTGGAAAGAAGATTGCGATTAGTACGCAACGAAAACACTGTTCCGCTCTTCGACCACAACTGCGCCTTCACTTACGACATTGATCCGCAAGCAGTAAATGGTCTTCAACTCCGCAGAATTCATCGGTACTATCCATAACCCCAGAACTTCTCTATCCGAAGTCCTGATACTAGGTCGCACCTAGCCATCTGTATTCGCGACTCGCACAATCATATTATCGAAACAGAATGCCCTGTTTCGAGGATTGAGCGGTGAATCGCAAGAAATTTGCCCTTCGGTATCACGTACTGCCTGTCTGGCTATTCTCGCTGTTCTTGACGATAAGCCTATTTCTGGTTGCCGCCGGAATCAAGACCGTGCCAATCGAAGCAGCGCGCAAGACATTTGATGTCATCAAATACGGACCGCAGGCTGGAATCAACGTCTCACATGTGAAGACGGTGAAGACTTCGGCGCCGATGACTTGCAGCAACTGCCACTGCGGTGCCATTTGCGTCTGTTGCACGCGCTATTCATCGATGACAGAGCCTTACCGCACGGAAGAATATGTTCTTGCCGGCGCCTACTGCGTTTTTGCAGCGCTGGCTTTTCTGTTCATGATTGCGGGACAGCACACACGCATTTTACTCACAGAATCTCGGCTCTCCTTTCCGTTGCTGATGTCACCGTCTCTGCTCTTCCGCCGCACACGAAGCTGGTCAGATCTCGGATCTGTTTCGCTCTCAAAGAAAATGGTACGTGCAAACAACGACCCTTACGATATGGAGTCGATGATGAACTGGACGCTGCGACTGTACTTCCGCTCCGGCGGCAACACCGCGCTAAATCTAAAGCGGCTGTCAAAGAAAGACCTAGAACAACTCTGCCGCGCGCTCAGCGACTGGGGTAAAGAAGCAGTAATCTCCAATGAAGCAATGGAATTGATCAAGAAGGTCATTCAAGTCGATGTGCCGGAAGCGAAGCCCGACGCTCCTGTAACGTACACAGCGATGTGGGAAGAAGAGATGCAATCTCATTTAGGGGCGACGACTTTTGTGCCGCTTACTAAAGGTTCTACGCTGCAAAATGGCAGATTGAAAGTCATCAGTATGATTGCATCAGGCGGATTGTCTGCCGTTTATCTCGTCGAACAAAACACAGGCGGGCTGTCAATTCTCAAGGAATCGGTTATACCGCATTCTGTCGATGAGAAAACCAAAGAGAAGGCGAAAGAGCTATTCCGCAGAGAAGCAAGTTTGTTGATGAAACTCGACCATCCGGCAATCGCGAAGGTCAAAGATCATCTAGTCGAAAACGGGCGCGACTATATGCTTTTGGAATACGTGCCGGGTACGAGTTTGCGACAACATGTGAGAATGCACGGACCATGCGGTGAGAAACAAGTGCTCGCATGGGCGCAAGAGCTTGCATCTACTCTCACGTACCTGCACGAACTCTCACCGCCCGTGGTGCACAGGGACGTAACACCGGACAATGTTGTCTTGCGCAAAGATGGCACGCTTGTACTAATCGACTTCGGTGCAGCCAACGAGTACGTGGGGCAAGCCACCGGCACTCTGATCGGAAAGCAGTCATACATTTCACCTGAACAATTCAGAGGGAAAGCTGAGCCCTCAAGCGATATTTACGCGCTGGGCGGCACACTAAATTTCCTTCTGACAGGCGATGATCCAGAACCGCTGTCACCTTCTCATCCACGCAAAGCGAGAAGCGAACTCTCCGAAGAAGTCGATCGACTGGTGGCTTCCTGCACAGCACTTTCGACAAGCGAGCGAATTCAATCAGCTCGCGCGCTGAGCGATGCGATTGACGCTATGACTGGGACAGCTGCTGGACGTCATTCGTAAGGACGACGCATGCCCCGCCCCTATGGAGTGAAATTGGAGACGATTGATATGTCGACATACATGCTTAACGGTGCCGGATACGACGACAAAGACAATTCTTTTGCCGAGGTCGATACAACGCGCACCGATGAGGAAGTTTCCGACTTAGTGACACTCGACTATAGAGCGCGTCCAACGCTTGTGCCGCGAGCGTCATCGCTCATAATCGGTGTGATGACGTACATCGCCATTTATCTGTTGATGGCAAAGATGTGGTACGACGTGAACAGCTACCAAGTCTTGATGGTTTTGACTTCGCTCTTTTGCGCCTGGCTTCACCATACGGCTATGGATTGTTTGCTACCTGATCAAATCAGGGTAATGCAAAATGGCATGTCTCTTGGCTGGAGTAATTTTCTTTTCCAACTAGCCTCACCAATGATTCCGTGGACGACGATATCCAAAGCTGAGATTGATGAAGACTCAGATGACAAAATCAACGAATCGATTCTCTTAACGGTCAAAAAACTCCCGAAGACTTCGCCCTTTGAATATTCATATAAATTTCTGACGCAAAGCATTTGGAGAGAGCGTTTGCGCAATGCAGATTTTCAATTGCGCGTACTTGTCTCCGGCATCACTCACCAAGCAGACCGCGAGTTTTTCGCCAAGTCGCTGCACGAGAATCTTCCAGCCGGCTCCGTTCATGCGGATGTATTGCGTGCTCTTGACCCACGTTTTCCACTTTCAGTTGAAAAACGAAACGCTTTCGATATTGCATGTTCGATGTTGACCGAACAAGAACGAATGCAGGTGAGCCGGAATTCTCTCGACTTCGAAAACCCGACTAATATCGCCGAGCTGAGCGAATATATTCCGAAAATGGCTCGCCTTCTGCCGCGTTCCATCATGAAAGAAAAAGTGCGCAACACGCTCGGACTCAAACCCGGAGAAGTGTTGGACCATCAAGTTCACTTTTCAGGCGCAGATGGCGATGAAGTAGTTCTTCACTACAAGCCACTGCGTATGTTGCGCCCAATGCTCGAAACCGTTGAACGCAGCGGTCCACTCACTTTCTTTTTCATTTCACTGCCATTGATACTCCTCGGCGTAATGCTGCAAATGCTAGAGCTGCAAGCCTACATTCCGCTGATGGTGTGCGTTATAACGGGTATTCCACTCTTACTGCTGCTCTTCAGTTTTACAAGTCCTTCCACAATCGCACTGTCGCAAGAGGGCATGCGCCTAAATTGGCAGCGAGGTTGGGTGAAATTTTCTTCGCCTGGAATTCCATGGAACAGCATTTCATTCGTGAGTTTTTCAAAACCAGCGAAGAGCTGGGCAGTCAACGAACTAATCAATTTCCATCTCCAGCCTGATTCCATGCCACGCTCGCAAAGACTGTTTTACTTCTCCTTCTTCCAACCGTTTTTCTCGACAAGCAATCATGTGCGTATCACATTGATTGAAAGCGGACTGCTCTATGGTGCGCAAACCAAAATGTTTCACGAGGCTCTCCTGCGCTTCGTACCCCAAGAGCGAATCGACCCAATAATGATCGACCGACTGCACCCGCCGGTGGAGAACAATTTCACATCGCTGTGGCTCAGCTCGCTGACAAAAGAGCGCGTCAGAACAGAACCGCTTGAACCTGGCGACCTCATTGGCGATGGGAGGTACAAGGTGGTGAAACAGATCGGTGCCGGCGGTCAGGGTATCGCGTATCAGGCAGCTTGCATCGAAGGCGGAGTCGATAACGCTGAGCTTGTCGTGCTCAAGGAATTCATCATTCCGTCGCACGCCGGACAAATCGCGCAGGCTAAGGCACTTGATTCAGTGCATCGCGAATGCGAGTTGCTGCAAAGCATAGACCATCCATACGTAGTCAAACTCAAGGACAACTTTATTGAAGACCATCGGTTTTACCTCGTCCTAGAACACGTGCAAGGAAATTCGCTTCGCACACTGGTCAACGAAAACGGTCCACTTTCAGATCTGGAAACAATGGATTTGGCGGTACAACTGCTGGGCATTCTTTCCCACTTGCACTCGATGTCACCGCCCGTCATCCACCGCGACTTTACGCCGGAAAACATCATAATCGCAGAGGATGGAACCCCCAAGTTGATCGACTTCAACGTTGCAAGACAGTCGGAATCAACGGCTACGCGGACTGTGGTCGGCAAGCACTCATACATTCCGCCCGAGCAATTCCGTGGAAAGGCATCGCCGCAGAGCGACATCTACGCGCTGGGGGCTTCGCTCTATTTCGCTTTGATAGGTGAAGATCCGGAGCCAATTTCCGCATCGCGCCCACGGGAAAAGAGTCTCACGGTATCAAATAGCCTGGACGAAATCATATTCCGCGCAACCCAACTCGACACGGAAAAGCGCTACGCTAACGCAGACAAAATGAAAGAGGACCTGCTTTCACAAGTCCCCCTGGGTGCCGTCTAACCTGGGAGCGCCGGCGGCTCGCCGGCTCGTGCCTCGAGCTTAACGATTTCGTAGGGGTGGCGCAGGCGCCATCCTGGTAAGGGAGCCGCATGCGGCTCACCTACATCTGAATTACGAATTGACCCAATCAATGAGTCGCGCTCTCAGCTCAGCCTTGAAAGATGCCAGCGCCTCCAAGAGAAGTACGACCACTTCGCCTATCAAGTTGCCCTCGAAGCTGCCGTCTTCATTCGGGTTGTAACCGGGTTGCGTCTGCATTGCCATTGGAAAACTAAAGCAATTCATTTCGTACCTCCTTTTCCGTTAGGATTTTGAATTTGTATTAGACCAGTCGTCTACCAACCACCCGATAATAGACCGGTCGTCTACCACCTGTCAACAAGATCTTTTGGCTCGCGTTACACGCTTGTGCAAAAAGCTCGTAAAACTACCGCCACTCAGCCTTAGGAAGTATTGACATATTTAGACCGACTGGTCTAATATATCCATCATGTCTCCAAAAGTATCAACCAAGCAAAATACCAAGTGCCTTCTCATCGAGACAGGCATCGACGTCATGCTCGAAAAGGGCTACAACGCCACGGGCATTAACGAAGTGCTGACCGCGTGCAATGTGCCAAAGGGTTCCTTTTACCATTACTTTTCCAGCAAGGAAGACTTCGGTCTCTCTGTCATTAACACCTTCGACGAACACTATGTTCAAGAGCTGGACAAAGCACTCACCGACCCCAAGGTCACGCCGCTCAAGCGCATCAAAAACTATATAGATGGTGCCATAGAGAAAGCAGAAAAGCGTCAATGCAGTCGCGGATGCCTCATCGCCAATCTCAGCCAGGAGATGGCGGACCAAAATGAAGTCTTTCGCATGCGCCTGAAGGAAATCATGCAGAGGCGCGCAGCCACGTTCACCGCTGTGCTCAATGAAGCAAAGGCTGCAGGAGAAATTCCGAAGTCGGTCAAAACATCTGAAGCCGCTGAGTTCTTCTTGTGCTCCTTCGAAGGTGCAGTCATGCGCTCGAAGGTTTTGCGCGACACGAAGCCAATGAAAATCTTCCGCCAAATCTTCTTCACGCAAGTGCTCGGCGTCGACAACTAGTATTTCTTTCCGGTCAAAACGTAGCAGATGATAGCGCGCATCTAGGCCTTTGAGTTTAAAAACCTAGGCGAAACCCCATATCTTTACAACCTCCAAATCCGTAGTATTTGGAACGTGGTCAGCAGACGGAGGTTGCGCCGGGAGCTACCATTTGCCTGGGAAACCGGGCATGCAGTGTCGAGCCTTAGTAAGTGTCCGGGAGTTAAAAGCTCTACTCCTCCTGCCTTGGCCCGGATGTTTTTCGACGGTTATACATCAAGCAGTTTCTCGGTGCACCACCGCTGTCCAAATCCCTCGCATTCACAACGTTTCCAAATTAGTACTGAATCCGCTGGATGATGCATGGCATTAGACCGGGGGATAGATAGCATCCGCCGGACGATGCAAGGCATCGCTCCTACACAAAACAGGCGAAAGTCGAGCGATTAGGCTCTCCGATTTTCGCCAATAATAGTTTTGGCATCTAGAATAGATAGGAGCTCCAACGCTCTTTTGTTTATGAGCCAAAACAAGACATGGAATCGATAGTCAACTCAAATCTGCCAGCCGAGCCAATTTCCGGCAGCATCAATGAGTTTCTGAAGTCTGCAAAACCAAAAGCACACCGCACTATTTTTGATTTGATCTTCAACGGTTATCTTCGCATTGCATGCGGTTTGATGTTGTTCAAACTGTTTCCAAATCCAGCTATATACTTACTTTCTGTCTACATAATCACCAGCGGCATGGGCGTCCTGGTCAATCTCTCGCACGAATCGCAGCATTCTGCACTCCTAAAAAACAAGCGGGCGAATGACTTCGTCGGCTCATGGTTATGCGCGTATCCTGTTGGCTCCATCTGGGGATCGTCTCGGGCTGTGCATCTTGCACATCACAAGTATCTGAACACTACAGCCGATCCAGACCGGCATTTTCATAACGAACAAGATAAAAGCGATCCGGCACAATTTGCGCTTTACTTAGCAAAGCTCGTTCTTGGTGGTCAGCTCTGGACTTCAATAATCGTCAACGGCTTTTTGCGCGAGAAAAACAATAAGCAATCGGAAGAAAACAACATTCATTCGAGCAGAAACACTTCCGCGCTTGTCGTTATGCCGCGTCGTTCTTATCCGGAAATATTGAACCTAATCCCAGTGCAAGCAAGTGTCTTTGCCCTTTTCTGGTTAGTCACCGGATTTTGGTGGGCTTATTTCGCATTATGGCTTGTGCCGATTTTCACACTCGGAACACTGCTAGGTTACATCCGTGGATTTATCGATCACGCGCGCTTAGCCACTGATGATGCAGTTCTCTCCGAGGGAAGATTGATTAGCGTTCCGCTGCCATCATTTATAGATAGACTCTTCTTCACTGGTCTTGAGTTTCACTTTCACGCAGAGCATCATTTCTTCCCGTCTGTGCCGCACTACTATTTGCCGCAGCTTCACAAGCTTTTGCAAAGCGACGACGAGTATCGGCAACGCTATTTGCTTCGACCAAGCTATACCAGTTTTCTCACAGATTACTTCAAACAAATCTCGCGTGGCGAGAAGAGCCGCATCACAGAACGCATTTTCGAGCGTGTCAGTGAAGTGTGATTTTTAACTCAATCCAAAACATTCGATCGCAGTTTAGCGGTTCACAACCATGCGATTCATCGGCACTTGCGTTGTACCGTCAGGACCAGTCTTGTATCCGCCCTGATAATACGCGCCTGAGTGTTGATATGCGCCGGTTCGCTGTGGATAGCCAGCACCACCGTTTTGCGCTGGAGCAAATCCTGGTTGTTGCATTGCTCCACTAAAGCCTTGCTGGAAACCACCTTGCGGAAATCCTGGCGCGGCCGCCTGTTGATATTGATTCGGAGCTGCATATGCTTGCGGTGCATAACCTTGCTGAGAATAACCAGGTTGCATTTGCTGCATAAGGCTTTGCTGCAGGTAGCCAGGTTGCGATGGCTGCTGCGACACGTCCGGTTGCGCGACATTTTGTTGCTGCGATGGCGGCAAGAGATTTTGTTGTCCATTGTCCTGAGGCGCGGCAGTTTGCTGAGCAAAACCCTCTTGTGCTGCTGATTGAGCATCACCTTGCTGTTGCGTCGCACCCGCTTTTGCAAGGGCTTCTTCCTCAGCTTTCGTCTCTGCCTCAGCGAGTTCGCGCGCGTGCTTCTGCTGCGACTCACGATGCTGGCTCACCGCAAAATCGAGAAGATTGTTGTCAGCTAAGCAAATCACTAAGACAATCGATAGAAAAACCATGCCATACGCGATGAGCCCAAACAGCGGTGACCGAAACCCATCGCCGGAGAAGCGAGTTTCGTTAAAGATAGACGCCCACGTTTGCTGCTGCCCGCCGCCACCCATGGCGTTTCCGCCGGAGTGTCCGTGATGCCCGTGTCCATGGTTGCCGTGTTGACCGGGTCCTGATTGACCGCCGTGTCCACCCTGTCCGCCATGTCCACCGTGGCCACTTTGACCGCTGTGTCCGAGTGTACTCATTGATAAGCGCAATCCGATTGACGTACAGATGAGATCATATAGGAAAAACCATATATGCCTAGCTGGTCAGTGGGGTTTTTCCCAGACCGTTAACCAAAACTCTCATCTACGCTCTCATTCGGGTCCCCGATGTTTGCAAAATGCCTTCTAACATTTGAGCGTTTGCGAGGCGCTACAAAATGTTTCCCAAAGAACAAGATGCAGACAATGCGCTACTAATACAAGCAAACAGAACTACTATTCGCTTTTATTGCTTAGACTGTATCCGACACCATGGACGGTGCGAATCAAAGAGTCCTTTGGATTCGTGTCAATCTTCTTGCGTAGCGTCTTAATGTAGGTGCGTACAGTATCGAGCGAAGCGGAAGAATCCGTATTCCAAACGCGGTCGAGAAGTGCCTCAGCAGAAAAAACTTGGGTAGGATAACGGAGAAACAACTCCAACAGCGCGAACTCTTTCGGCAGCAAATGAATCTCTTTATTCGCTTTGAAAACTTTGATCTGACTGGGATCAAGTTCAATATCGGCGGCTTTCATTGTTTTTGCCATCACGGCTTGAGGGCGCCTCAGCAGTGCCCGCACCCGCGCGGTGAACTCTTTGGGGTGAAAAGGTTTCGTCAAATAGTCGTCTGCGCCTGAATCAAGCCCTTCGGCACGATCGTCAATCGTAGACTTGGCAGTCAGCATCAAAATAGGCGCAGCACCACCACGGGCACGGTAGTCTTTGCAAATCTCAGTGCCTGTTCTGCCCGGCAACATCCAATCGAGGATGACCAAGTCATAAGGATGCATTTGAATAATCGCCAGCGCTTCGTGTCCGTCGTGCACGCTGTCAATCGTATGCCTTTCGACCGAAAGGATACCCTTGATCAGGTTGACCAGGTCTTTGTCATCTTCTACAACGACAATTTTTGCCATTTAGCCCGTCCGACACTGCAAGAAAAGCCTTCTCGCGCTCCTTTGTTTACTATACCCGCGTCCGCGCTACTTTTTCTTCGTACCCTTTTTGTTGCTTCTAAGGGTGGCAACGGTAATTAGAAGACCAAAGAAGAATATTGCAGCGAGGCTGATGAAGGTAACTGGAACGACCGATTTAAGCACGTCAGTACCAAACAGCGGCGTCTCGCTCATATTGACGTAAGCAATGCCATCAGGCATTGGCTGGAGCTCTAACTTGCTAAAGTCCTGAGGATGCAAGTCGAAGTTGCCGATATTTCGGCCTTGAATCAAAAGCACTACGCTCACGGTCTTTGGCTTTGAAGCAGGCAGGTATTTATTGTTTTGGTCGGTGGCGTGCATGAAAAACTCTTGCACGATCGGCTTGTTGTTGGCTTTTTCGCCCGAATGCTTAACAGCAACACTGATCGAACACGGTTTTAACTCGGGCTCTCCAACCCAGGTTTCGCCACTCTCGAGGTAACTGGCAATTTCATCAGGTGTTTTGGAACCACCAAACAATGCCGCTTGTGTTGCTGATTTCGGAAAGACATGAAAAAGGGAAGCTTCCCCTTTGTGAGTTGTAGGATTGATGAAACCGAAGGCTGGATCTTCCGACCAATCTTGGCGATAGCGTGGATACGATCGATTGAGTTGATAGTATTCTTCGACGCGCTGACCGATGCGACGCATCTCGTTAGCCATTGCAAGCTCAGGAGCGTCCTTTTGGAAGAACATGGTGTTGTCGTTAACCAGCATCCCGTCTGCCGCTTTGCGAATCCAGACGGTCTGCTTCGCGCCGGCATTGACAAACATTGTCGCCAGGTCGCTAAGATCGTTTTTCAAAACGATGTATTTGACCTGACGCAATTTGCCGTCGATGGTGACTTCTAAATTGTCGGTACCAGTGAAGCGCAAGAGCCCGTCGCCATCGGTATTTGCGAAGACTTGCTCAGGGATGGTGCCGGTTGAAACAGAATCAATATTGCCTATTGATTTGTTCATGCTGCCCATCAGGGTAAAGAACCAGAACCCAGCTGCGATTAGAACAATGACTGATACGGTGCTCCATATGACCACACCGTTGTTACGAGGTTTTTCTTGTTGCTGGAGCGCAGATGTGCGGAGTTCTTTATTCTGCGCAAGAACCTCCTCTTTAGAGTACTCAGTCGCAGGCGCAGGTTTTCTCGTCGCTTTATCGGGATTGGTGAGAAACTCTTCGTACGATGACTTAATGCTCGCAGTCAGCTCATCATCTTGATCAAGATGTTGTACAGCAAGTGCGAGCGCATGCTCGTACATGGTGCGTGCATCATCTTTTTCGCCCGCCTTCTCGAGCAAGACCGCCAACCTGTACCAATTGCCGATACTCTCGTAATCTTTGACACCGACGCGTTTTTCCACCATCAACGCGTGCTGGTGGAAAGAAGTAATCGCTGGACCAAGCTGTCCGGAGGCTTCATATGCTTCACTCAAAATCAGCATACAATCTGCCACATAGCGGCTATCCTTCAAGCCGCCCTCAGCCAAATCATTGACCACCTTCTGCATCAGCCGCGCGGCATCAGCGTGCTTTCCGTCACTGATGTTGGCGCGCGCAGCATCTACCATAGAGCGAATGCGCGGCGGCACCTGAAGCTCATCTGAAGCAAAACTCGGGTTGGCGTTTTGTAGCGAAGTATCATGCTGCCGTTTGCTGACCAACCGCGAAAACATCGAAGACGGTCTATTGTCGTCGGGCGCGCCTTCATCAAAAGAAGGCGTTTGATCCTGCTGCACTTGCGGCTCGAACTCAGATTGCCGGCTTGCTTCTGCAAAAGAACCACTGCTTTCGAGCAAACCACGCGGACCGCGCCCTTTCATAGAAGGAGGAGGCGGTGGAGGCATTTCTGGTGGCAATTGCGTCAACATTTGATCGGGTGGCAATTCCGGTGGTGTCATGTTGGAAATCGAATTGTCGGCGAGTCGGCGCGGAGGCGTTTGTGGCGGCAATGAGCGCGGTTCGCCCAATGGGCTGTCTTCTTCGTATGGACCGACAGGACTGACTAACGGTTGCCCCGTAGCGCTGTGCGGATTCATCACTTCCGATTCCGCAAACTCGGCATCATCAACTTCTGTCGCAGGGTCTATTTGCCCAAAACGACTGCGCAAATTCTTCATCGACTTTGGCTTTTGCCGCCTGTCGAAAGGCTTTGGCACGCCTGCAGGAGTTGCTTCTTCAACAGGCTGCAGACCTTGTCTTCGATCGTCCTGACGAATAGGTGGGTAATGCTCTTCGGGTTGATCGCTGATAGTGACGCCCCACTGCGCCATCGCCTTTGATGAATCGCTGTCTGGGTGCGCTTCTGTTGGCAGGTGCGGATCGGCGATGTCGACACTGGATTCTGGTATGTCGTCGACCGGGTCAACTTGCCACTCCGCAGTAGCGCGTTTAGCACCAGGACGTCGCGACTCATCGGACGACGGGGGCGGCGCCTGACCAGGAGCTGCCCAAGGATGAGTCGGCACAGAAGGATCATAGTCGGCGGGATCATATCCTAGTGGCGCCAACGTATTGAATGATTCAGCACTGGTGGTTTCCTCGACATCTTCGCGCAAACCAGGTCTTGGTTCTGGTGTAGTGCCTCGGTTTTGCATCTGTCTTAGCTTCGATGAATTAAGACTTGGGTTGGTGCGGCGAACTGGGGAATTACCAGCTTCACCAGAAACCGATCCGGGACCAACTTGATGCGCGCTTTGTTGATCCGCATAAATGCTGGAGCCGCGCTCTTGTTCGGGTCCGGCATTTTGACCAAAAACTTTATCAAGGCTCTCTTCAACACTTTGATGATTATTAGGGCGAGCGCCGGAAATTGGCTCAAAGTTGCCTTCTTCTATAATCGGTCGATCTTGCGAGATCGAAGACATATCACCACTGGTGGTGCCTGGCTGACGCGGCGCACGCCAATGAGTTCCACTCTGACCAACGCCAGGGGCCGCAGTCGCATCTTGCGTGTCTGCCCAAGGAACCTCAGATTCCTGCACGATAGACGATGCTTGTTCTTCGGCTTGTTGTGGAAAATTATTTCGCGCAGACTCTGCCCAACCAGATGAAAACTCCGAAGCGGCTTGTTGTTCTGCTTGCTGCGCTGCAGCATGTTTGGCAGCGGTATGCTCAGCAATCGCGCGTTGCACCGCTTCAGGATCGGCCTTGGCTTGAGGTTTCGGAGCGACAGGTTGCCCGCCGCTTACTCGCATTCCACCAGAACTCGTCGGGCCCAGTCCGCTTTGACTACCACCTGTTGAGGTGCCGGAATGTCCGCCCGTGCTAGTGGCGGACTGTCCACCGGTTGAAGTGGCGGAATGTCCACCGGTGCTAGTGCTGGACTGGTCACCAGTTTGCCGACCCGCATTGCCTTTGGGTCGATAGATAAATTGACTATCGGAAAGTTCTCTCGGGACTTTGAAGGCTGGAATCGCCACATCCTGCGGCATCGCAGGCGACCCTGTAAAACCCTGCGGCATAAGCGGCTGCGCGGCATTCTGACCTTGCGGCTGCGGCGAAGTTTGCCCCTGCCCTTGAGCCTGCCCTTGCGCCTCAGATTGACTTTGTCCTTGCGGTTGCATTTGCCCTTGCGGTTGCATTTGCCCCTGCTGCTGCATTTGCCCTTGCGGCTGAAGTGGCGTCTGCCCCTGGGATTGCCCGGGGACACCACCACCTGAGTGACCGGCTCCGCCAGCATCTCTGGGTTTCGTCACCTCACTGACAAGATTCTGGAAAGGCGAGGGCGGAAGCGGAGAGGAAACAAACGGACGCGGTCCCAGCGGGGCCTGCTTAGGTGGCTGAGATGTAGCCGGATCGAAAGGCTTAGCTCGGTTGTCGAGCTTTGCCATAGAGCGAGCCACAGCATCTTGAATAGCCTCAGCGAAGGTCGAACCGCCGCCAGAGGCTGCCTCTTGCGATAGCGCACTCTGTGCTCCGGACTGCGAACGTCCAGTCAGACTGCCTGCATTGCTTCTTGCCGGCACGGCGCCATAGCGTCGCTCAAGGTCATTAGCGCGGCTGTAAAGCTGTTTCGCCTCATTAACCTTGCCGGCGACATCACAAGCTTGTGCGTATCGACGCAAGTGTTGCCGCAACTCGGCATTCGCCTCACCAAGATTACGCTCCATAATCGAAGCCAAGCGCGCGTATTCCGAAAGCGCGGAGTCATACTCCTTAAGAGCCATATGGCTGGCGCCAAGGTCCGCGAGGCATTCCATCGCCTCCAACCCTTCGCCCAGCCCTCGCCGGCTCAAGAAGTCATAAATGTTTTTGAACCCAGCCTTGGCAGCTTCGTAATCCCGCGCTTTCATAGACGCGCGCGCCTGAGTAATCAGCCGGACGACGTCTCCGCCACCTCCGGCTCCAGAATCTTGCATGTGTCCCGAATCAGTCATCTACCAAATGTTAAGGACTCTAACGGCCCTAATAACTAGCTCCTTAGCTCTTATTACCCTAAATAAACCCATTAGATATCGGTTCTTCTCATACTGTATGCCGGATTTGCACAACCCGGCGTCAGATAAATCGCCTTTGACACGCTAATTCAAGTACGGGAAACTACAGGCTTGGCTCGCAAACGCCTGATCTAGTCACCTTTCCAACAGGGAGAAAACAGAGCGATGCCCGCGCTTATGCCGCTAAATTTTAAATCTTGGATCGAAGAGAATCGCAGCCAGTTAAAACCGCCAGTCGGTAACAAACTGGTTTGGGAAGACCGCGAGTTTATCATCATGGTGGTCGGAGGTCCGAATAGCCGCACCGATTATCACGTTAACTCGGGAGAGGAATTCTTTTATCAAATCGAAGGCGACATCGTCTTGCGCGTCATCGAAGACGGCAAGCCAAAGGATGTTCCGATAAAAGAAGGGGAGATTTTTCTCCTCCCAGCCAATATGCCGCACTCTCCGCGCCGCCCTGCCAACACTGTCGGACTTGTTATTGAGAGAAAGCGCGCTGAAGGGGAGCAAGACGGTTTTGTCTGGCTTTGTGAAAACTGCGATGAAAAGCTCTACGAGGAGCACTTTCATCTGACTGATATTGTCAAACAGTTTCCGCCGATCTTCGATCGCTTCTACAACAGCGATCACTCCACTTGCAAAAAGTGCGGCACGAAGACGAAAGCGCCGAGCAAATAGGACGACACTTATACACGCCGAGACGGAGCAAACAGATGTCTAGTCAGCGAGCAGAATTAGCAGAATCGTCCGAAACTATTTCAAAGCATCAATTCAAGAACGATTTGGAATTTGCTCGCAGTCTGGATAAGAAGGACGAACTCGCGGAGTTTCGCAAAGAATATCTGATTCCGAAGACCAAAGACGGCAAGGAATGGATTTACATGGCGGGAAACTCTTTGGGCTTGCAGCCGGTGCGAGTGCGTGAATACATAGGCGCAGAACTCGATGATTGGGCTAAGCACGGCGTTGAAGGGCATTGGGATGCTCGTCACCCCTGGTTGCCATACCACGAAAACTTGACTGAAATGGCAGCTCGATTGGTTGGTGCCAAACCGATTGAGGTGGTGATCATGAACACCCTCACGGTAAACCTGCACTTGATGATGGTTTCCTTTTATCGCCCTACAAAAGAACGCTACAAAATCATCATCGAAGCAGATGCATTTCCATCTGATAGATACGCTGTAGATTCGCAAGCAAAATTTCACGGCTTCGATCCGAGCACCGCTGTCGTCGCACTGAAGCCGCGCGACGGGGAGTATACGCTACGCCCCGAGGACATTTTGCAGGCGATCGAAAAGGAAGGCCAATCACTTGCACTCGTCATGCTGGGCAACGTCAATTACTTGACCGGTCAAGCATTCGACATGAAGGCGATTGCTGCGAAAGCGCATTCGGTCGGCGCATTAGCTGGTTTCAATTTAGCGCACGGCGCAGGCAATCTGCATCTAAAATTGCACGACGACGATGTCGATTTTGCGATGTGGTGCAGCTACAAATATCTCAACTCCGGTCCTGGTTCACTTGCCGGATGTTTTGTCCACGAGCGGCATTCGAGAGACACTTCGCTGCCTAGATTTGCCGGTTGGTGGGGGCACGACAAGAAGACTCGCTTCCAAATGGGACCAACTTTTGACCCTATCCCTGGTGCCGAAGGCTGGCAACTGAGCAACCCGCCCATTTTTCAATTGGCAGCATTGCGCGCTTCAATGGAACTATTCGACAAGGCTGGAATGGCTAATCTCCGGCGCAAAGGAGATGTGCTCACAGCATATTTGGAATTCTTGCTGAGCGATATTGGCGGTGACTTTTTCAAAGTCATCACGCCGCAAGATATTGCACAAAGAGGTTCGCAACTTTCGATCAAACTGAAAACACAGCCAAAAGACTTCGTCAAAAAACTTGGCGAAAAGGGCGTCATTTGCGATTTCCGCGAGCCCGACATTATGCGGGCCGCACCAACACCGATGTACAACACCTTCGAAGATGTATACCACTTTGCAAAAGCAGTAGGCGAGCATGTCACTTAAAAAACTCACGAAGAAATTGTCCGACACACACGTCTGCGTTGTCGGTGCCGGCCTTACAGGCTCGCTTTTGGCGGTCTTCCTAGCTCGCCGCGGCATGAAAGTTACCATGCTCGAAAGACGTCCTGATATGCGTGTCGCGGAAATCAGCGCGGGACGTTCGATCAACTTGAACATCACGCGTCGGGGACTGCGAGCGCTTCAGAAAGCAGGGCTGGAAGCAACAATTCTCAAGGACTCAGTGCCCATGATGGGACGTCTAATGCATTCGAGAACGGGAGAAACAACCTATCAACCTTACGGTCGAGATGATTCAGAATTTGGCAATTCAGTCTCACGCGGGGAGTTGAACAAAACCCTCATGACCGCTGCGGAGAAAGCCGGTGCAGTGACAATTAAATTCAACCAGCGCGTTACAAATATCGATTTGGAAACAAACACACTTACAATCCAAAACGAAGAAGACAAAACTCAGCACGAAGAAACATTCGACCTCATCATCGGCACTGACGGCTCTGCATCACAGATTCGCGAAACGATGACAGAGAAAGCCGGCTATCCGTGCAAGCAAGACTATTTGAATTACGGATACAAAGAACTCGCTGTATTGCCTCTCGAAGACGGCAAATTTGCCATGGAGAAGAACGTTCTCCACATCTGGCCGCGCGGGCTTTATATGATCATCGCCCTGCCTAACTTCGATGGCAGTTTCACCTGCACACTCTTCCTTCCCTATGAATCCATCAACGGCTCGCCGTGTTTTGAAAAACTCAAAGACGAGCACGCCGTCAGCAACTTCTTCAAAACAGACTTTGCAGACGCCTATGGAATGTTCGACAAACCGGAAGAAACTTTCTTCCACAACCCCACCGGCAGCATGGTCACCGTTACGACAAAACCATGGCACTACAAAGACAGAGTTCTTCTAGTCGGTGACGCCGCTCACGCAATCGTGCCATTCTTCGGACAAGGTGCCAACTGCGCGTTCGAAGACCTTACCGTATTCGAAGATTTGCTGACAAAATATTTGCAGCCTGATGATGTTTTGGATTGGGAAGCTCTCTTTCTCGAATTCGACGAGTCGAGAAAACCTAATGCCGATGCGATTGCGCAAATGGCAATCGAAAACTTCATCGAAATGCGCGACAAAGTAGGGCAACCAGAATTCTTGCTTCAGAAAGCCGCAGAAAAAGTGTTGGAGAAAAACTTCCCCGACAAGTTTGCATCTCGCTATGCGCTTGTTACCTTCACGCACACACCCTATTCTGTGTGTCGCGACGCAGGCGTCATCATTGATGAAATTGTCGGAGAACTCTGCAAAGGCATCAAAAGTGCAGAAGAGATTGATTTGAAGAAAGCGGAAAAAATGATCGACGAGAAATTAGTTCCCGTCCTTAAGGGACAAGTCCGCGACGTGGCGTGCTCGAAGGCGAACTGAATTCATCAAGCGAAACATCATTTTGATTGATTTAAAAGCTCTTGTTCTATCAATCTCAACAGCGCTATCGGGCAAGCCAAAACTTATCAAAGCCGAGATTCTGAGTAATGATACATGGGTAGTGAACAAGTATTTTGGCAGCGAGTTGCAGAAACTCGAGAGTGGTGCGCTATGCGTCTCTCGGTTAACGATTTGCACAACAGCCTGAGGAGCATCGAGTTTGGCACACCACCAGTACCATTTGACTGGGCACCGTCCTGGGATGTAACGCGTTCTGCCTCTGATTGGAATCAGTTACGTGCTAATGAAGATAGTCGACGATCGTGGGTGGATACTCTGTCAGATCGTCGTGCGAAACTCCTTGCCGATGCGGGCGGACATCCAGCGACAGCCTCTGTAAACGATACAACCCACAAATTTCTTGTGTATCTTCCGGGGACAAACCTTTCAGATGGCGCAGCAGCCTCAGTCAGTAACGGATACTTCGATCTGGAGAATATTCCTCCGTGGGATACTTGGCTAATGTATTTCCCTGCTTATTGTGGCGAGGGCAAACTGATAAGCTTGGTTCCCCCAGAACTTGCAGAGATGGTTGACTATGCTATGCGTTGCAATGCCGAAGAGTGCCTTTACTGGGCAACCGCAGAACGGCTATTTTCTTGAGAGGCGCACGATGCTCTACTCTTCCCACCCCTTAGCGCCAAGCGAAGGCAAAACTTCGTTGGTAGTCTAAGATAATTCATTTGAAATTAGTTATTGAAACGCACGGTTTCAAGTGTCGCTAGCCGTTTCAGGGGCATGCGTCCGGCTCAATTTTCTTAGCCAGACGCAGAGAAATTTGTTCAGGGCTTTCCGGATTTGCACTTCCCTTGTTGGTGGCAGTCACGTTGCCATTTTGATCGACACGCACCAAAACGTTTCCATTATCAGCGCGCATTTCCATAGATTGAATCTTGCCGTCTTTGACCGTGGCACTGATCGCAACACCACGATCTTTCAGTTCTTGATTTACACCAGCCAGCATCTGGGCTGCCTCTCCACGCTCTAGCCCTTCTAACTGACCCATTAGCCCAGCAATTTCTTTTCCATCTAATTGACCGGATAACACTTGTTGACCGAGCTTATCGACAGCATCCCTCATAGGTCCGGCTTCCATTCCAGCACGATCTAAAGCTCGGCCCCAACCTTCCTTATACTGGTCCATAGAATAAGGTTTGTCGGAAAACTGTTTTACGCGTTCGGCTTCAGCAGCCTCTTTCGCGGCTTTCTCTTCAGTGGCTTTTGCTCTTTCAGCAGCTTCTGCTTTTGCCTTTTCTTCTGCGGCCGCTTTTTCTTCTTCTGTCTTTGGAGGTTCAATTGCTGGACGTTCTCCATTGGAAGAGCCGTTACCACCGTCTCCACCAGGTGGGCGAACATCGGCTCCCGGTGCAGGTCTTACATCAGAGCCGTTGCCCTCAGAAACATCGCGCGACGCATACTTGAGTTGATCATTCATGATTCCGGCGATTTCCGGGCGACCGCCCCAGAAAGTAGCTACAGAATTTCCAATGTGGTACTTGCCGTCTGCGCCCTTTTCGACTTTATAGACGCCAGTGAAAGCCAGGTCTGCCTTTCCATCAGCACCAAGCCCCTGTCCCTTTTCTTCGCTGCGACGAGCGACTTGCCCCAGTTCTGAATTGGGGTCAAGCTTGTCCGTGTCGGCATATATAAAGTCTGCTTTCCCATTTTTCATGTTTTGGTCGAGAGTGCCAAGAAGTTTTTCAGTATCTTTGGCAGATTGCGAACCAAATGCGACGACCGCAGGAACACCCCTATCGTAAGCGGCTTTCAATGCATCTTGGAGCTTCTCTTCTTCAGACTTTTCAGTGGCGGTTTCGCCGTTTTTGCCATCGCCTTCGGCTTCTTTCTCATCCGCGGCGCCTTCGGGCTTCCCTGCTTTCGCTTTCTTTGCTTTCTCAGAACCCTGGACGCCTACAGTTGCGTCGAATTGAGCTTTCTCGATGGCAGTTCCATACTTGATCTCACCGTCAGGTCCAAACCAAGTCTGATTCGCTTCCGGATTAATCGTGCCCTGGCTTATCTCCAGACCGGGCAACGAACCTCTTGGAACTTCGGACCCACCACCTGGTGGGCGGCAGCCACCGCCGCCTCAGCCACCGGAGATGTAGCCGACACCTTCGGTCTCCAAACGGTTTGGAGCTCTATAGTTATCGCCGCCTGGCGCGACATTATCGTTCGCTCGGTGAGTTGAGGGCATGGCATGAATCCTAGTAATAGGCTAAATGTAATCGCCGGTTGTTTCATTTTTATTGCTCGTCCGACCAAAAGCTCAAAGAATTCTGGCGCTGGTGGCGTTTTTACCTATGTCATCTCAATGTCAAATTCATTTGATACGTTAAGGGTGTCCAAAACCGATAGCGCACCAATTGATAAACGCTCGCAAGCCGCGAAGCTAGGCGTTGCATTGATTGGAGTGCATCAAGACGCGTTTAACGGCTCGGAAACAATTAGTCGATTAAATACCAACAACAGCCCCCCAGTTTTTAAGAACCCCGAGAGGCAGCCCGATGTTTCATTCCAACGACATTCACTCAAGCAATACGGAAACTTCTCAACACAGCAGCTTGAGTTTTGTCCCTCCGCAGTCGCAAGAATATAAAAGGTATTCGCTCGACCTGAACACGGCGAATGCAGTGCGAATGCAAGAGTTGTTCGTAGAACAGGATGAAGCCGGCAAGATCAAAGCAGCCTCTTATGATTCTGGAGCCCTTGTCCGCCATCTCGACTCTTACACGATGGTCCGCGCAGCGAATAGCTCACTTTGGATGGGCGACCGTTATGGAGCCTGGCACCCCCTCGACTAAGAACTTGCACTTACCTCGGCAACTAAGCCCCATTCTAACTTAGACAAAACGAGGCACCATATGTAATGGCACCAAAATTTGTGGTGCTCTACACGAGGCGCGCGATTGCGCCTACCAAACAAAAAACCAACTTTCGGGGATCATTCATAAGCGTCTGGCTGCATGCAGCTAGGCGCTTTTGGACATTATATAAGCGCTCCAGATTCGCTACGCTCATCTTCCGCGCGCTACCTCTACTCGCTACGGACGCCTCCTCGGCGCCCTTCTCTCGTCCGACTTCAACGGTTTGCTGCTACGCTCAGCCTCCGCGCGTTTCCGACAAGCCGTGTCAAGTTCATGTCAGAAACGGATCGTAAATTGCATGTACAGCTGGATTAAACGCAATCAAGCTTGGAGGCACATCCTCCGTTCGCTCCTTCGATAGCTCGATAGTAAGACTTCAAAACCCAATGCACCGCAGCATGTGCGCGACACCCCGCCATGCGCACTAAGCACGCTCATCAAACACTGATAAAGGAAATAACAATGAAACACTTAGAATTCAACGAGAAAAAATGCGCTCTTGGGGTGTCTGCCATACCAGAAGATGCAATGGCAATCAGCAACCAAGTAGCAGATCTGATGTGTGACAAATCCACTGCCAACTTCAACCTAAAAATGAAAGAAGGCTTTCAAAAGGGCGGCTCTTCAGCTGAATATTCGATGAAGTGCGATCCAATTTTGTTCAAACAAGACGAGCAAGGTAATTTGATCAAAGTTCAGCGTGATGGTGGACCGAAGTCTCAAGTTCAAACTCCTGAGCTGGAAATTCCATACTTGTATCGCTAGTTCAAGAACACTCGCTTGTTTTTCAGCTCGCGCTGAGAGGAGATTTGATGAGCAAATTTAAGGACATCCAGGAGGACTGCGCTGCACCTCCAGCATCCAGCGACGCGTGGGCGTCTTTAGCCGCCATGAGTTACGCTCAGCCGGCGGCGCCTGGCTCTGCTGCGGAGAGAATCGTTGCCCAATCCCGTCAAATGCAAGAGCAAGGTCTGGTTGGTGGTTTGATGATTGAAACGCTTAACCAGCGGTTTAACCGCATCGATTTAGGTGGAAACGGCAACGGTGTTGTCGAACGCGACGAACTTACTAGCTACATCCGAAACCAGCAACGCCAGCCGGAATCGACGCGCGACAATTTGGCTGTGATGGGAGCACAACGAGCTCTCGATTACATGACCGCAACCAATCGTGACCACATCACACGCGACGAAGTTCGTGCCGGCATCAAAGATGGCTTGATGCCGGAGGCACGCAGTACGCAAGCTGCGGCGAAACAATATGATGATCTAGTCGCGATGATGAGGAAGATAAATCCAGACGGTGTCGCAGACAACAACCAAATTCAGGTTGGCGCCTTGCGTGAGGCGGCCGGACAAAACCCAGAGTATTTCAACAAGCAACAGCACGCAGCGATAAGGACGCTATTAAATGATGCGCCCGCTTTAGCCAACAGCAATGGATTCTTCAATACGATTGCCAACTTCCTGTGGAACGGCGATGAAGGGCGCTATATCAGCCCTGAAAGCATTGCCGCGCGCAGCGAGCAGCTAGGTGCACCTTCACGCATCAGGCTGCCAATTAATCCGACCTTCTCGCGAACCCTCAGCGAAAAGTTCTAAAGCTTTGTTCGACAGCCCAATGCACCAGCCAATAGGAGAGATGGACCCAGCGACCCGTCTCTTCTTTTTGGTGTGGTGAGAGTTTTTCTTCGCCAACCCTTTCCATGTCAACTTGGTGGCAACTTCAAACAGTAATCTTTAGGCATCGAAGTTCTTTATCTCTCTCCCCTGTTACAGCGCATCTCACACATCGAGTCAGTTCGAGTGAGGCTGCCGCTTTCACGTTCCTAAAGGAGTATCGCTAATGCCTCCCGAACAACCACTCGAAAACGTTACACGACGCCTGGAAAACACCCGCCAGGGTCAAGACTTCTCAGCTGTTACGGCCGAACTGCAGCAAATGCAGAGAGAAAACCCTCGCGCGTTTGCACAGAATTTGCGCGCGCTCAATGAGCGTGTTGATATGCGTGCACTTGGTTTTCCCGATAACGTCGACTTCGAGATCACTGGTCTTGGGCAAGGTGGCAGAGTCCAAACAAGAAATCCAGACGGACGTCGCGTCGAAAGAGATGGCCGAACCTTTGAAATAGTTTCAGCGCAAGCGCCGCGCGAGTTTCAGCAACAGCCAGATGGAACCGCCCGTTATTCAGTTAGACCAGGTGACACGCTCTGGAGTATCTCCAGGGAGCGCATGGCCGCTCAGCACGGGCGCACACCTACTCCGCAGGAAATTACTAACGATTACAGAGAACTTGCCAGGCTAAACGGCATCCAAGACCCTAATCGCATTCGCCCGGGTCAAGAAATCCGCGTCCCACGACCGGGAGAACGCGCACCTGAAGCAACTCCGCCCGCCGGCACACCACAGCGCGAACAAGTCCAGCCACTGAGACAAGCAGACCTGCAACGTCAGGCACAAGAATTACCACGCAATGTCAGCCATCCGTTGATTGTCCCAGGACTCAACACGGAGCCGGGAGCAGCGAGACAAGAAACAATTAGAAGAACAGGCTCGGGTCGCGACAACACTACCAGTGGTTTGCCCGAAGAAAGGCTAAATCCAGCGTCCGTGCGTCAAACACAATTGCCGGACGGCTCCACTAGACAACAGTACCAAGTGACGGTTGGAGGAAATGGATTTGCACCATCCAGTGTTGAACGCATTCTCGACAGGCAAGGTAATGTCGTTCGCTCACAAGTAACGTATCCGGAAATTGTAGAACCGATTCGTGTTCAGGTTCCACAAGGAGCCGGTGGACGCAATGATGTGGTCATTGCAGAACCGCGCACAGCAACGACGACTCGCGGACAAGACGGTAACTACACAACCGAGATTGTCGAGCAAAGCGGACGTCGTCACACCTTCCGCACCGACGGCAGATCGGGTCGCGTGACCAACTACGAATCGCGTTAAGGAGCGCAGACGCAGCGCAGGGAAACATAGAAAGGTTGCAGGAAGCTGCTTTCGGTCATGTCATCTTGGTGGCAACTACCGATGATAATCTCATAATCGAAAGCACTTCCCCCAGCAATCTAAGCGAACAACTTACATGTTCGCTGATCCTACTCACCCCGACATCCCCATAGAAAGCCACTCGGCAGTTATTTACCAGGAGAGTCACAAATGCGAAACCAAGAAGTGGACAGAGTTGCAACAGCACTCGAAAGAACAGATGGACGAGACATCAGCGCCATCACAAGGCAGGTCGAAGAACTGCAGCGCAACCCCGCATCGTGGGCGCGCGAACGTCAGGCAATCAACGATCGCGTCGACATGCGCCGCCTTGGATTTGCAGGCAATGACGACATTCAAATTATGGGTGCAAACAACGGACAGTTGATCACGCGCAGCTCAGATGGTCGCAGCGAACAAGTTCGTGATGGCAGAACCGGCGCTGTCGTGTCAGAACGCCGCACTCCGGAAGGTCGCGTCACACCGAATGGCGAACGTGACTTTAGAGATCAGGGTGACGGATCGACACGTTACACAATTCGTCCCGGCGACACGCTGTCGCACATCGCACGCCAACGACTGAGAGCAGAAACTGGCTCTGAACCGTCACTCCGGGACATTCACGAACAGGTTCAAGCAATCGGTCAAGCCAACCGCCTGCGCGACACCAACAATGTGCGCGTCGGAACAGAGCTGACAATTCCATCGATTAGAGACCGGGCACGCCCGGAAGCTTCTCGCGGCGTCGGTGATACCAATCCAGGTCTGACTCCGAGTGCTGAAAATTACCACCCGATGCGATTGCCCGGTCAGGTTGAACCAGGACGCGAGAACGGCGCTCGCTGGAGGGAAGGAGAACGCACGAACGATTACACTGCGCCCGCCGGTGAACGCAATGTGAGAACATACGAAGCTCCGGTCAGAAACGGCACTTACCTATTCAGCAGCCCGCCGACAGCGCAAGTGATGCAAGAGACCGATCGCAGAACAGGCGAAATCGTTCGCTCTAACGTCCGCTACAGCGGCGAAGGCATCGACATGAATGTTCGCGATCAATACGGAACACGTCAGTTGCAAGGTGTGCGCTCTGCAGAAACGGTAATGGATCCGCGCACTGGTAATTACACAACTACAATCGCCACCGGCGATGGCAACAATCATGTGATTGCCACAGACAGAACCGGCAGAGTTACAGGCTGGGTCACGCGCCGCCAGTGACATCGTAGAACAACGCACAACTAATAAAGAGTAACTAACAACAAACGGATTTCTCAGCAGGGGATATAACCGGGGCAGGCTACTGCCTCGGTTATTCGCATGCGGAGAGATAAACTTCGTAGTGCCGGATATGGTGTCAACTAGGTGTCAGCTTCGATGCCTATTCTGTTTATACGGATTGATTGCGTGATGCGAAACGCGACTCGCAAGCGCTAAGCAAAAGGTTTTGCAAAGGAAAGAAAGGGAGGTGAGCCGGCGCTGCGAAGCGACGGCTTCGCCGTTTATTCACGCTTTATACCAGGTATGTTTCTTCAGAGAAATACAAACATCATTCACCCGATTCGCAACGAACTCAGCTACGAGTAAATTTTATGAGTTGATGTTTGCTGACGAAACCAGCGCGTTCCAAGCTGCGCTTAGAGGCAGGATTATCCACACTACAACCTGCGATGGGATTCCATCCTTGAGCAATACAGAAATGCTTCAGATGGTTGACGACCTGAGCTCCATAGCCCTTCCCCCTTTCATTTGGTGCCACCACCATACCAACATCATAATCATTGCGACATTCAACTACTTGTTTGACGATGCCGCATGCTACTGGAGTCTCACCGTGCCGATATATGAAAAGTCTAGCGTTTTGCTGGAGGTAAAAACAAATCTCATCCTCGTCATCAAAAAAACCGTCATGAATCGACAATACCTCAGGTATTTGAGATTGATTAGCCAATTTGGCAATCAAGTTGGAACCTAAAAGGGACTTGTCGAATTCGCGAAACAGAAAACCGACAGGTTTTGAATCCCAAGAAAACCCTTCACAAGCAGCTCTTAGAGGAACATCGAATGACTGGCAAAGGGCTGTTTTTGCGCCGGTGGTTTCAACAACCGCAACCATCACTTCGCGGACTTTAGCTTCGCAGCTTGGGAAAAGAAAGAATTCGACAATACATTCGTCTTTGACAAGCACATAGCCACATTTAGTGCCACCCAACTCTATTTCTTTGAGAGCCGCTGTCTTCGCAATTGACTCCAGATAGCTTTCTTGTCCGAACGGCCTATTAATCAGGCACTCACGTCTAAGTGATTCGCGCGACGATAACTCAGCTGTACTAATCTTAGTCATTAGTTGATCTTATTCTCTACACCAATAAATCAGGGCATGCTCTGGGCGTGCATAACTCTGATTGCAATCCTCTTCCGAACCAGATTCACCTGTTCATTGTTTCACTACCAGTGCTCTTCCACGCCGCTGTCCTTTAAATTGAGCAAACCCTGACGGGAGCGGACAAAGAACTCTACTATCTCTTTTCGTATCGCATGCGCAAGGAAATATGAACTCAGCAAACAGGGTTGATGCCCTGTGTTGTTTCAGAATTGACGCCAAATTCCAAAAGAAGGTGCTGCGAATGTTGCGCGATTTTCCGTAGGGGCGGCATTAATACAGGCCGCGCGAAAGGCGCATGCAATGCGCCACTACGCGTATAGGGCGACGCATGGCGTCGCCCCTTCGCTTCGCAATGCCAGAGACAGTGCTCCGGTCTTTTCATTGGTGAAGTCGTGAAGTCCTCTGCAGAAGAGACTGCCGAGGACTTCACGACCGGACAGATAATCACGGACGAGGGATGATCAACTCCAGCTTGCGTCGAAGTGCTTGCACCTCGCGCTGATTGATGGCGCCATCTTCGAACAGAATGCCGTCACATGAGCGAAGTACATCCACAATGTCCGCAAGATGCGGATGTGTTGAAAGACGCGATTGCACCTCGGAGATCGTTGCCGACCGCAGTCCGAAATATGCACGGACAGCATCCGCAATACGCCGAAAGTGCGGCTTGTGATAGCCATCGCTCTCTCTCGCTGACGCGTTCACTGCGTCGATTGTGCGCCATGCGATTTCCTCGCGGGAAACCTGCCGACCCGGACGAAGGCGATTGATCCATCGCACAACCACAAGCCCGGGAAGGAACAGCACCGAAGCAATACCCACGATGAGCAACCACAAAGTCGGCCACGGCATGACTTGCGGAACAGGCTCAACTGCGAAATCGCGGAATTGATCGCCGGCTGTAGCGGTTGGTGACAAGGTCAACCCAAGAAGCGGTGTCGAGAGAACACGCCAATCGGGAGATGTCGTTGCTTGCCCCTGAGCGTCACGAATGTTGCCCATCGCATAGCGAAGGTCCAAACGAAACACCAAATACGGTGCCACCGATGATGGAACAGAACTCTGCAGAAGAAGGTCTATCTTCAGCAAAACGCTGCCATTGCGCATATGCCGCATCTCAACATTGACGGGCGACTGACCGGAGAGCAGCGCAGTCGGCCAAACCAGATCGAACTCCTGTCCGTTGAAAGTGAGGGTTCCTCTCCGCAGCGAGTCAAGGTCGATGATCGTAGTCGGCTCGAAATTGAGCAAAACCGTCACGCGAACAGGATCCATGATGCGATTACCGAAGTGCCGAGCAGCCTCGACGCGCATTTGGATGCGTCCACCTTCACACGCTTTGGTCGCGGGATTGGGTGGACGGGCAGGACTCCGACCAGCAAAGTAGGTGCGGACCATCGCTTCTGTCACATCACCACAATCACCAAGCGCCACGCCAGGCACAAGTTGCGCAGACGTACGTACGTCTGCCGGAGCACGAGATGGGCTCGGCTGAGTTCCGGGTTGCATCCCTGGCACAGGACCACCAGGTTGAATTCCCGGCTGCACCCCTGTCACAGGACCACCAGGTTGAATTCCCGGTTGCACCCCTGGCACAGGACCACCAGGTTGAGTTCCGGGTTGCATCGGCTGCGCAGAAACAGACACGACGACCGGCACCGCGCACAGTATCACTGCAAGCGCCAGTCCGGAAAGCAAGCAGAGCAGAGTTTGTCGACAACGCTCGTACATTAGCTATTCTCCTTCATTGATTCGGTCTTGCGGAAGATGCCGCGCATCTGCAAAAGACACAACAGCAAGAGTGCCGCCGAGAGAGGAAATGCGAAGAGATGCCTCTCTCCCATTTCCACTCTTTCTCCGGCAAGCACATTAGCCCAGCGAATATTCAGCGCGTCACCGGGCGCCATTCGAATGTACTCACCGTTTGTCGCAGCACGCAAAGCGAGTAACGGCTCCTCCTCGAAGTGAGTGAGCACAGGTCGCCCGTTTCGCAGGAGATTGCCGCGCAACTCCCCCAGAGAAGAGTACTGCGGAATCGGAGACGGTTCGTCACTGCCGACTCCCACAATCACCAGGCGCACTCCGAGTCGCTCGAGTTCTGCAACGACCTGGCGCAGATCGTCTCTGCTTCCGGTAAACCCACCGTCGGAAAAGAGGATAATCACGCGTTCGCGCGCCTCATCACCATACAGCATCAGCGCTTCTCTGAGACCGGAAGCAAAATCCGAGCCATTGCCGGGGGCACCACCAATCGGCATCCAATGCCGGAGAATCCATCGCAACGACGGGTGATCGTGCGTGAGTTCTGCCTGAGTAAAACCAAGCCCGGAATAAGTGACGATGCCCAGCCGGTTGTTGGAGAGTGCAGCCATAATGCGCGACTCGATCGTGTGTTTCACAAAATCGAGCCTGCTGCCGTACGCGCCTCGCACCTGTGACGGTTCCACCCCATCGCGACTGGGCATAAACGAGCGATATTCCTCACTCGCCATGCTTGGAGAAACGTCAGTGACAACGACGACATCGATTGCGCCGGCGCTGACCGATACCGGAGAGCCCTGCATTACCGGACCGGCGGCGGCTATTCCCAGTAGAAGCATGGTTGCCGTGTAGCCGGAAAGAAAGAGCACCTCCTTGCGCGGGTTGAGTGGTGAGCTGTAACGATTTACCAGGACAGCCTCTCCGTATGCAGCACGGGCAGCCTGTCGCGCTCGAAATCCGAGCCACCAAAAGATCGAGGCGACCACGGACAGCAATAACGCACCGCCGATGAACAGGGGCGTTTGAAAAGTAATGCCGAACATGACATTTACTCCTCATAGGTCATCGCGATTACCGGGACCAGGCATGTTGCCTGGGTTTTGCCCCGGTAAACGCTGTGCGTCCGGTCCTCCTTCGGACGCATTGCGACCGGCGCCCTGTGCATAAGCCAGATCCGGGCGCTGATTGAAAAGCAGCTCCAAATTGAAGCGAGCGAACATCGACAATTCGCTCAATCGGTCGCCGTCCGCAGCGTAATAGGCATTCATTCTGCCGGGATTCAACCGAAGAGAGTGCCGCAGAGCAGCCACCGCCGGCTCCGCCTGCTGAGAGCGAATGTGCGCCATGCCCTTAAGGAAAGCGGCACGTGCAGCGAGTTCTACATCCGCCCGAGGATAGGCGAAGCGCTCCATCCAAGGTGCGCTGAGCGTGCGCTGATAAGCACTGAGACTGCGATCGAAAAACTCGACTGCATTCTCGGCGTTCCCCTCCTGATAGGCGGACACGCCCGCATTAAAGAAGTCGATCTGCTCGCTGCGCCACTGCGCCATGTTGACGCCGTATATTGTCAGCTGCGCGCCCAAACCAATCATTGTTGCCCAGGCTAAAACCCTGGTCTTTCTGCTCATCTTCATCGAAGTCTCCTCATGCATCTTCGAGAATCAGGGCACCAATTGCCAGATAGCACAGCAGCAGAATTGCGGCGGCAATGGCGAAGAGCCCGTAGATTTCGAGATGGGTTACGGAGCGCTCGATCTGTACCGAAGAGCGCTCGAGTTGATTGATGGTATCGAAGGCGGCACGCATCTCTGCGTCGTTGCCGACGGGGATGATAGTGCCGTTTACGGTTTCGACAACGCGCCGCAAATCGCGCGTCATCGCAGAGTTGTTGACCCAGCCGGGTCCGACGCCCAGAACATAGACCCGAATATTCAGCTCGGCGATTTGCCGAACTAATTCTTGAGAGCGCTGGTGGTCCATAGAAGCTTCCCCGTCAGTGACGAGAATCAGCACTCGCGATTGCGCGTCGCTCATTTCGCGAAAGTGATCGATCGCGCCCTGAATAGCCCCACGCGGACTGTCAAAGTTGGTGCCGCCGGTGACGTAGCGCTCTATGTCACTAACTCGACGAAGCACAACGGCGAGGTCGCGACTGAGAGGCCAGCCATAGAACGACTCGTCGTTGAAAAATAGCAGAGCGACGCGATCTCCTTCGCGATGTTGCACAAAGTCGATCACCGCGGCTCTTGCAGCTGCGATACGTGTGGGTGTCTGAGAAGTTCCAGGCGCCGGTGGCGGCCATTGCCGACTACCTTCCACCGGATCACTCATCGAGCCAGAGATGTCCGTCTGAATCACAATGTCACGCGTCTCGATTGTCTGCCTTTCCGCAACTTGCGGCAAGACGGGTCGAGCGAGCGCTGCACACGCAGCGATCCAAAACAGAGCGAAGATAAACCATGGAGCCTGACGCAAGACAGAAAAGCCGATCACCCGCATGTGGATGTTCACTTGCGAGTGTCCGAGCGAGTTTCTGCGTTTTGCCCCCAACCACAAGATTGGTACGAGCAGCGCGATCAAGACGAGATAGTATGGTTCGAGAAAGGTCATGCGACCTCCATTCACAGTTGACGTTAAGTCGGAAAACTTGCCTGCTTGCGCGAAGACACTCCTTTGCGGTCTAAAGAAAAACACGCCAAAGGCTTGCAGATGATGTCTCTGCAAATCAACGAAAGCGGGGGCCTGTGCGTCTAACTTTTGCACACTTCAGGGTTTTCAGAAATCGAACGTGTCGCACTTCCGATTCATTTTCAATTTAATGCTGGCGCAATTAACCGTTCTCAACATCTTTCATCAGTGAAAAATCGGTAAGTAATACCAAGAGCGCCGATATGGCAGTGTAAAAGTGCTCATAAGGTGAGCCCGGCATCAGTGGCCCGACTCGCGTTGTTCATAACATTAATTGCGCCAAGGCGAACCAACTCGCTAACAGCGCGCATAGCGAAATTAGTAAATATCGTTAGAGAATAACCCCTGAAATGGCAAAGCCTGCCATTACCTCGAGGGCTCCGGCAGGCTAGACCAAGACATGTTACTAAAACGACAGACCGTCTGTCGTAGATCGTTTATACCCAGGGTTTCACAGAAATACTGTCACCAACAAAACAGTTCTCGCCCTTGACAGATTCCCGCTCAGACCCTTTACCCCTCGTCCGAGTGAGCGTTTTCCCGCCGCACGGGCTTTTCAGAATTTCAAAAAAAATCGGGTTTAAGGGATGAAATTTTCCCGGGCAAAAATCAGTCTTTAGACTGATCGATTAGGACACTGATTAGAGGCTCAAACGTGTTCGGACAATATCGTTCAGACGCGTCCCAATTTCTTCATTAAAGCGACGCTTTGCTGGCTCGGCAAATGCCCACATCCGGACTGCTCGCCTTCCGCCAGCGCAGCCAATACAATGGCGCGATTAACATCGCTTATGAGCGCATAGTCGTGCATGAATTGACCAATAAGCGTGTGGCAATCCCTGAGTCTCAGCTTCGTCGGCTTGGAGACGTTTTGCTGCGAAAGACAATCTTTTCTAAGAGCCTTTGCCACACGATGGAAAGCACATTCTTTCATGTTCTTATTTAACGAATGCACAGCCAGTCCACCGAACAGAGCCACTTGATGTTTCGCCTCAACTTCCTCCCAATCAGAAAAGAATTCAGGGTGCGAAATGACCGCCAACAACCTGAAGCTGCGCGAGTTTTTGGCAAGCAGACGTGCGGCTTCCGTGCATACTTCCAACGCTGCAAAGTCCGACAATTTTTTCTTCATTGAGAAAAACTCGGCCCAATCGCTCGTACAGAGCGAAATCAAAAGCCCGCTCAAACTTTCGACCGCACCAAATGGTTTGGTAGTGGGCGCAGCAGCAACCGCTGATTGAACAGCACTTGGTTGTCCGTCAGAACTGCGCGAACCAACAATTGAAGTTAAATAAACGGTTGGTGTTGTTTGAAACATTATTTGTGCAATGAGCAGAAAGTATGCCGAGAGAGGCGCGCTGTCCTCTCTTTGTAATACGGCAATCTGACATGGAGTTGACACGACCTAACGACGCGTCATCTACTCACACGAACAGACCACGCGCACGAACCTGGCGTTGCCGCAACTTTACCTGCAGCACAATGCTAGATCGAACTGCTGTCGATCTTGTAGCCCATGCCTTTGACAGTTGTGATTATCGATGGCTTTCCGTCAACGTCAAGCTTCTTGCGTACACGTGTAACACACTGCCTGACAGCATCTTCCGAAGACTCAGATTCCGAGTGCCAAACTTTGTCGAGCAGATCATCTACACTGAAAATCTGATCCTTGTGACGCATGAGAAACTCCATCAGCGCCAACTCTTTTGCCAACAAATCAATTTCCACGCCGCCTCTTGTCGCTTTGCCGGTCGCAGGATTGAGAGTGATATCGCGAACTGTCAAAACATCTGCAACTAATCCAACTGGACGTCGCAAAAGTGTGCGTACACGCGCGATGAGCTCGCGCATATGGAAAGGCTTAGGCAGATAATCATCAGCGCCTGAGTCTAGCCCTTGCACGCGATCTTCAATATCGCCTTTTCCCGTAAGCATGAGTATTGGCGTGATTCCGCCTGTTGCCCGGTAGTTTCGACAGACGTCTATGCCGTTAATCTTGGGCAGTCCGATGTCTAAAATAGCCAAATCGTAGGAATATAGCTTGAGGCGGTCTGCGGCCTCCTGCCCGTCTCGCACCTTTTCGACCACAAAATTATTGGTCTCCAGAGTGTCGGCAACAGCCTCCAGTACAAGTTCGTCGTCTTCGACTAGTAAAATTTTGGACATTCGTTACGCTATTTCTCCCCGCCAAAATTATCTTCCCACACTTACACAGAGCCAACCGGCAAATCACAATAATATCGAAGAGCCCCTGCGGCGCCCCTTGACATAGATTCGAGTGATTTTCTAACTTAATCACAAAAACCAGAAAGGCAACTCCCAAATCAGCATGCGCTTCACTCCGAGCAAACTTAGCCTCAGCCAACAAATGACAGCGGTCATCGGCATTGCGCTCGCATTTCAGCTCGCTTTCGTTGGCACGCTCGCATATGCGCATCACAGGCTCGAGATGCAACTCGAGGAAGAAGCGCGCTCGAAGAAATTGGTCTCCGCCGGTAATGGGCTTATCTCGACTCTTTTGCGTCTCGCGACGCACATGGGCTTGTATCAGTTCAACAAGGATGAAGCTTTCAAGCGTAGCTTCGATTCTGATTTGGTAGACCTCACCAGGCGCGCAGAAGAACTCAGAAGCATACCGGTCGACGCTAAAGATCAACTTGAAGTCAATGAAATGCTGAAGAACTTCGATCAAGCATTTAAGCTGTTCAAAGACGTGCAAAACATTTTTGATTCTTCTGACGAAGAGGGAAAAAAGTTTGCCGTACTACAGATTTCAAAACAAGCGCGCGGATTATACAAAGTCAACGACGAGTTTCTTGAAAGGCAAGAAGCGAAATCCGTTATGCATCAAAAGAGAGAAACCGAACTTCGGGTTTGGGTCAACAGCATTGTGTATGGCGGACTGACAATCAACATTGCCCTTGTCGTGGGCTTGCTCTTGTACTTCAACAATCGAACAACCAAGCGCTTCAATACTCTTTCGAAAAACATTGTCAGCCTCGGAGCCGGCAAGAATATACCAGAACACCTAGATGGCGTAGATGAACTAGCCATGCTGGATGACGTAGTGCACGCCGTCTCTAGCGCCTTACAGGAAGCAGAGCGTTCGAAGCAAGAAGTACTGGCGATGATAACGCATGATTTGCGTTCACCATTGACGTCGTTGCAATTGACTCTCAATTTGTTAGCCAGTGGATCAATGGACAATTCGAGCGAAAAAGCACGCAACATGCTAAGTCGCGCGGATTCATCAGTGGGAAAACTCATACAGCTGATCAACGATTTGTTAGACATCGACAAAATAGAATCCGGCAGATTCAACTTGGACATTCAAGAGGTCGAAGATGCATCGATGATCTCTCAAGCAACCGAGTTGATTCAACACAGCGCGGATGCTCGCAAAATTACAATCGAAGCCAGACCAGCGAATATCGACGTGCATTGCGATGAAGAGCGGATTATCAGGGTGATAACCAATTTGCTATCAAACGCGATAAAGTTCTCCCCGGACGATTCGAAAGTTGTTATCGCCACTTCGGTCGAAGGCAACAAAATTCTGTTCGAAGTAAAAGATCAAGGTCGTGGAATGCCCGCGGGCGAAGAAGTAAAAATCTTCGAACGCTACCATCAGGTTGACGGTAAAAACGAGGCAGAAAAGAAGGGAAGCGGACTGGGGTTGACGATTTGCAAAGCACTGGTTGAAGCACACGGAGGCACCATAGGCGCCACTAGCAAAGACGGGCAAGGAAGCACATTTTGGTTTCGTATTCCGATAGGCGAAAGCGCTAAGCCTGCTGATAGCGAATCAAAAAACGAGCGAAATCAATCAGTTTCATCACTGACTTGAAAGCACGTAATCCCTTCATCACGCCACATCTTAACGACACCGGTCCGATCATCAATTGCCAGCCAAGGATTCCATTCTTTGCGAATTTTCTTTAGCAGCTCGCGTTTGACAATGACGTCACTGCGAAAGTCTTTAGCTGGACGCATAAACAGCAAGAACGGGTGTGTCCAAAATCCGTGTTTGGTAAGCCATGTCTTGGTTGTGTCGTAAAGGTCTATGGTTCGACCAGAAACATAAATAATCGGGTACTTCTCGCCCAATGTGCGCACAACCCGTGCAACAGGCTCTATCAGCGGATCTTCAGCTACCAGAAAAGGATCGAGAAAACCTTTCCAATTTTTTGGACTTCTTTCAATGAAGTGCATTCGATGCCCGCAATCGGCTAGCGTGCCATCAAGATCCACCAACACGCAATCATTCGAATAATCTGGTTTTAGCAAACACAAATACCCTCTGTCGGAAAACCGTATTTTAGCCGATCTCTCAAAGCTTGAGTAAGGGAGCCGCATGCGGCTCCCTGGCATGGCGGCATGTATGCCGCCCCTACGAAACAAACTATATCGCGCGCTTCAATGGACTTTTATTTGCGTATGAATAAAGCGACATTTCTTTCGTTTCGCTTGTCGGTAACACATATCCGTGATGCAACAGGTCGCAGAAAGCTTCCAAATACAGAATGCGCTCCTCGTCTACATCGGAATAGACCTGGGTTCCGCTCTGCAGATACTCACCGTCAGGGCTATGCACTTTGGCGATGAACCCATCTGCTTTTACTGCTTCTAGCAAAGTGGTCCGCGCCATTTCGAAGGTGACTCTGTTTCGCTTTCCTTCGTCTGTCACACGAAACACTGTCATGTCGCGCGATCCCAACGTCTGCTGAATTTTGCCCTCAGCCAAAAGCTGTTCCAATCCAGCTAAATATGTTTCGCGCAGCTCATCAGTGTCCACATATGCGCGCTTTGCTTTCACGAAATCACCGACACCATTTCGTAAGCGCATCAACAGGTCGGACGACTTCGCCGACTCGTAGAGTAACTCATCCGCTGCTTCTTGAATTGACTTATTTTGCATGATACTATCCGCCCACGAGTTTGCCCGACTGTCCACGGTGAAGTGAAGACGCAGGAGGCGCCGCTTAGTTCCAAATTCTGCTAATACAATTGTCTACCAAATGGAGCCTTCAGAAGTATCGGCTCCAATGTAAAAAGGTACGCACTTTCATAACAGGCTTTGGTATAACCGGGCATAAGACAAAAGTACGATTCCAGTGGGGGAAACGTTATGGGCGAAAATTGGTCGACGCTGACAGCTAATGCCGAATCAGCGGCACGCGGCGGGCGTTATGCCGAAGCGAAAGATTGCTACCGGCAGGCGCTGGCAGATGCGATGCAGCGCAGCGACCCGTCCAACGCTTACTACAGTCAATGCGCGCTGGCAGGGCTGCTCAGGTTGCTGGATGAATTTGCAGAATGCGAGCAACTGCTGAAAGAGGCTCTGCAACTGCGCTGGCAATTCTCAGACCGACTCGCGCGTGAGCCCGTCTCGCCGTTCAATGACCTCGAGCGCTTGCTCGTTAAGCAGCAACGCCTTCCGGAGCTAGAACAGGCACTCACCACCGACGCCCAGCAAATGCACGCCAAACATGGACAGGACTCATTCGAGTATAAGATGAGCCTGATGAATCTGGCGAAGATGTACGGAATGCACGTCAAAGACTTGGACAAATGCCGTTTGATGTTCGCCGAAGTGCTGGAATGGTCTAAAACAGCCGAGCCTATCACTCGAAAAATGGTTTACACGACTTACGATGGTGTTTTACGCGCTAACGGACTCGCGGCTGAAGCCGACGCAGCGCAAGCCGAACTTGCCGCATTGAAGAAACAGTCACCGGCTTAGACCACGCAAAGGAGCCGCGTTTTGCAATGCGCATTCGGCGAATCACTGCTGCCATCGCTGCGCTTTGTGCCATTGCGACCGTACAACGCTCCTCAGCCAATCCATTAACTGCAGACCCAGACACACCATCCGAATTCATTTTCTTCCGTGGCAAAGGCGATGACTCTGCCGCGAAGGCTAAATCTCTTCGCGTACTGGAAGAAACGCTGAAGTCCGATCCGAAGGACTTTCAAGCCTTAATGAAAAAGGGCAAACTGCTTAGAGAAATGCACCGCGATGCAGAGGCTATCCAGTGCTACACAAAGGCGATTGCTATAAACTCTGATAGTGCTCGTGGACACAAACAAAGAGGTCTAACTTACTTATCCCTTAAGCAGTACGCGGACGCAGCTTCAGATCTTGACAGAGCAGCAAACTTAACGCCGAACGATCTACCTTTAATAAGCGCACGCACAGAAGCACAATCGCATTGTGCATACGACTGTTATATGGCAAGAAACTACGCTGATGCGATCAAACATATGGACATAGCCCTCATCGATCTTGAAAGAGAAAGAGCGAGTAATCCAAACAGTTTGGTTTCAAGACTAAAGATCGGGTTGGCCTATTTGCAAACAGCACAGGCGGCAGAACTCTCTCTCAATGCGGCGGATGCAAAACGTCGAAATCTAGAAGCACGGAAAAACTTTGAGATTGCGGTTGCCGGAAAATTTGGTCCACCGGAAGTGGACACAGAATTCCAAACGCAAGCTAGGATTTTGTTCGCAAAATCGAATCTTGCCCTAAGAGAGCCAACTGAGGCCTTGAAAGCAATTGAGGTCATCAATACCAAAAGCTTGAATAAGGGAGACCAGATCCAAGTGCTTCAAGTAAAAATGCACGCGTACGAACAGCTGGGCGAAGAAACTAAAGCTACCGAACTTGAAGTTAAGCTAGAAGAGCTGGGCGCTGGCGCAAACTGGAATAAGTCCGTCAGGTCCGCGCAAAGAAACTTCCCTGCCGAAATCAACAATACTCGCAAGAAAAATCCAACAAGCCCCCCTCCTGAATTCCGCAAGAAACAAGTTGGCGTTCCGTTAAAGTTCCCTCCCGACATTGATAAATCGCAAAGTGAGTAACTATCGCTTCAACCACTTAGACAGCGTTGCCTGTAGCTGTTCCATCGTAAAGGGAATCGCCAGGTAATCGTCCATACCTGCGTTTAGACACTCCTGGCGAGTCGCCTTCACATACCCGCTGACGCCAATGATCGGTACACGTCCGCCAGCAGTCTCCTCGATTTTACGTATCTTGCAGGCGCACTCCGGTCCATCAGTGTCCGGCATCAACCAGTCCATCAAGATGATGTCCACTTTGACGGTTTCAAGGGCTTTCAAACCTTCCGCACAGCTATTCACTATATATGATCTAATTCCCAGGCTGTCGGAAATGAGTTCGAACAAACGCGCATACTCCGGCTGGTCATCGATGATCAGCACAAGGGGCCTCTCCCCGCTAACCTCGTCTTTCTCGCTCGCCTGAGCGGGATCTTTTTGCATGTTGCACCTGTCAGTCTACGAAGCTAGAGACTGCGGGAACCTCGAGAAGTTGCCGATCAGATACAAATCTAATCTAACCTTTCATTTTCTCGCAAACCCAAACAGGCTGACACTCGAGCCAATTACGGAAATGTTACTCATATGCGGCCTTAATCTTTTTGATTTTCGCTAATTCTGCGCTTGCCTCTTTGGTCCTCCCCATTTTCTGGAGAACCTCCGCCCGCAACTTAATAAACTCAACGTTGTCGGCGCTCATCTTTGACAAAGTATCTGCTTCAGCCAAAGCCTCATTCAACTTGCCCATCCCCATATAGGCGCGCGCCTTCAATTGAATCCCTGTGATGTGACCAGGATGATTAGCAATCATTGCATTCGCATCATCCAGCACTCGTTTGTAGTTTTTCAAAATCAAATTGCACTTCGCGCGATTAACGACCTCGCGCCAGTTTGCATTCTTAGCTATTCCACGATCAAAATCTTCGACGGCTTTCTTGTATTCGCCCAGTGCTTCATAGCAGAGCCCGCGCGCAATATAGCTGTGTGTAGTTTTTGGAAACTTCTCGACTTTGTACTGTGCAACCGCTAATGCTTCCTTCCAGCGACCAGCCATTCGATACATTTTGCATTTTCGATCCACATACTCTTCTATAGAAGGGTAGAGTTCATGCGCCTTATCGAGTGCTTTTGCAGCTTCATCGATTTTTCCGCGCTGTTGCAAATAGAGTGCGAGGACGCTGTAGGTTTCGGGACGCGGCCAATAAACTCCCATTTTGCGAAGGGCACTCAGCTGCTTCTCGATATCGCCTTGGCGCTTGTACTGTGTCGCAATATCGCCGTAGATGTAGCCGCCTATGCGAAGTTTTTTCTGCGCCATGTCTGCGTACTTTTCCGCGCCAATGAGATCATTGCGCATCAAACACATGTACGCGCGCTCGAAATTCAAGAATGGCGAATCGGGAAACTTCTTATCCGCTTCCGCGAGGAGCTTGAAACCCTCCTCTCTGCGCCCAATCTGGAATAAATAGTGCGCCTTGGAGACGTAACTATCTTCATCTTTTGCCATCGCTATGTAATCGTCGAATTCCGCAAGCGCATCTTTATTCATCTCTTGCCAAAGCTGCCAACCTCGGATGAGATGCGAATTCTCTGATTGGGAGTCTAACTCCAAGGACTTCTTGAACGACGCTGTCGCATCCTGACCGTGGCCGTTCTGCGTTTGCAAAATACTCAACTCACCATAAATGGCGGCGAGTTCCTTTTTCGATGCTTTCTGCTTCTTCGCGGCATCGAGCAGTTTCAAAAACGCTCTCTCAGCCTCTATAGGTTTCAACTGTAGCTGTAGAACCATGCCTTCAATCCACAGTGATTTTGTGTCATTGGGATTCTTCGCGAGTTTCGCGCGAGCAGATGTAAGTGACGCATCAGCATCATGAGCACCAAGTGGTTTCAAAACCTTATAACAATGTGCAAACTGGTGAGCTTGGGCGGGAACGCTACCCGACAACAAAAGAGCGGGTACAAAAATCAAAGCAGCAGAAGCAACCAAAATAGTCGACGCGGGAATAATGGATGCATTAATCGAGGGCGCGGACGCTCGACATTTTGGCAAAAACAATTTTCTTATTTGCATAAGCCACAGGGTAAATTCACAAGATTCAATAATACTCGCAAACTCTCGCTGATTGCGACCCTTTGAGAACGCCCTCCCTTGAAAACGCATTCAAAAAGAAGAAAGAGAGGAGTTCACCGCTCCTCTCTTCCCTAGCTGCGCCTGTCGCTAATCAAACTTGAAACACTGTTCTTAAATAGCTAGACGAACAAACATTTCTTCTAGAGTCATTCGCGCACGTTCCGCGACGTATGGATTTTCATCTTGCGCGAGTCTATCCAATACATGGAATGGCATGTGATAGCATTCTGCCATCGAATAGCGCACATCGGCATTCTCATCGCGCGAGAGAATTTCGACAACCTCGTGTGGTGCTCTCGGATTTGTCGCCACCGACGCACGTACTTCCCAATTTTCGTCACCAGCCAGCACTTGCAAAATATCTGCCGGAGTCTCTCGGTTTTCGGCAATTCGGCCACGGACTTTTTGTTGTCCGCTCAATGCCAGACGGGTCAAAACTCTTTGGGGTGTATTTGGGCTTCCAGCGAAGATGTAATAAAAATCCATTGTCCTATCCTCAATTTTTCAGCAACATAACAGCTATTTTTGAAAGGCGCATAAAATGCGCCGCTACGCGGTCGATTAGTGCCAGAGACTTTGAACAGCGGTGAGCAGTTCGCTTAAGCCTGGTCCTTGTACCGGCTTCCTCAAGTAGTAGTTGATGCCCAAACTGTGAGCCTTTTCGACATCATCACAGCTTTCTGAAGCGGTCAACAGAACAATTGGCACATCTTTCATGTTGTTTTGAATCCGGATCTCCTCTAGTACATCGTGTCCATTCATTTTGGGCATGTTTAGGTCAAGCAGCACTATATCTGGTGTCGCAGCATCGCTGTAGGGTGCCTGCTGAGTTAGATATCGAACTGCCGCCTCACCGTCGTTTACCACGTGCAGGTTGACATTCATTCCTGCATCTATAATCGCCTCCTCTGCAATTCTTACGTCAGCCGGACTGTCTTCTACCAAAAGTACTTCGATGAATTTATTCATTGGTAACCTCCTCCTCATCAGTTGCAATATCCACGGTTCAACAATCCTCATACTGGTGCCTATACTTTCTCTACTCGGTCTCTACTTAGTCTCTACTCGGTCAGTACTTTGTTCGCAGTCAGTCACTATCGGCATCGTAAAGTGAAAGGTCGAGCCGCCGTTCCTCATCGTGTCCACCCAGATGTTCCCCCCATGCCGCTCTACAATTGCTTTGCAGATCGCCAGGCCAATACCCGTACCGGCATACACCTGACCAGAGTGGACTCGTTTGAACATCGTGAAGACATCTTTCGTGTGACGGCTTTCGAACCCAGTTCCGTTGTCTCTTATTGACACGTGCCAGAAGGCTCTGGGCAAGTCATCGTCCACGTCCAAGTAAGCTGCCATTTCATCGCTACCTACGGACTCGGCACAAGAAATCTTCACTCTGAGCGGCTCATCGCGTCTGAACTTGATCGCATTCGCCAAGAAGTTTTGGAAAAGTTGAACCAGTTGCAGAGCGTCGCCCTTCACTGTTGGAAGTTCATCAATACTTATGTTCGCTCCACTTTCCTTGATAGCTACCTCAAGGTTTTTCATCGCCTCCTTCACACTGTCATTGAGATCGACCTTCGTAAACGGACGGTCACATCCTTGGACACGCGCATGGCTCAGTACACTTTCGATAATGCGTTCCATACGGATGCCACAGTCATTGATGTGCTCGATAAACTCATCGGCTTTGGTGTCCAGTTTGCCTTCATAGCGTCGTGTCAACAAATCTGTGAACCCGCGCAACGAACGCAAAGGTTCTTGCAGATCGTGCGACGCTATTTTGGCAAACTGTGCCAGGGCAGTATTTGAGCGTGCCAGTTCTTCAACCGCCTCTTTGAGCCGTTCTTCGGCTTGCGCTCTCGAAGCTACTTCAACCCTAAGAGCTTCGTTAGCTAGAGCCAGCTCATATGTGCGCTCTTTGACTCTTGTATCGAGTTGCCGTGCGTGCTGTTTGACTCTGGCGGTCAGACCGCTCATCGTCAATGCCACCACTAGCATTGCAACAAAGGTAAGAAGGCACGGCGTTTCAAACCTCACCAAGGTGTAGTGCGGAGACACAACGAAGAAGTCATAACTGATCACGCTCAAAAGAACAGTGAGTAACGATGCGCCTAAGCCATATCTGCAAGAGACTAGAACAACGCCCAGCAGATAAAGCATGCAGAAGTTCTCTTCGTCAACAACTGGTGTCATTGCTATGCCAACCAGCGTGCACAAAACGGTTACTGAAACCGCGACCACATAAGGAAGAAGAGGCTTGATGCCGGCAAGGTTTTTCATGGTATCAGCCCCATGAACCATGAGACTTTGCTTGCACTGCCTCTCTTCCTTGGCCAAACTATTAGCTCTAGAACTCGTAGATTTAGAATTCTTTGTATTGGAATTCTTTGTATTGGAACTGTTTGTTTTAGAACTCTTCGTCCGAGCCGCGGTCGCTGTTCCCTCGGTTTGGAACTCCAGATCAGGGTAATACTTACTGGCAATTTCCCTTCTCTGAAGTTCCTTCTCGAGGATCTCCTTAGTTCGAACCTTCACGTGCAGAAGATTCGCGTCAGGAAGAACACCTTCTAAACTTCTTTGGATGTAGACACCGTTCGTCATCACGTTCTCTGCCTCGCAACCGATACTGCAATCCTACGGAGCGTTCGTGAGGGACGTGTGAGGGCGAATATAAAGAGAAAATGTAGGGGCCCCGCATGCGGCGCCCTGCACAGGGAGGCGCATGCGCCTCCCCTACGTAAGATTCAGCGCATGCGCCTCCCCTACGTGAGATTAAGCGGATGGAAACGTCACCGTAAAGGTTGTGCCTTTGCCTTCAGTACTAGCGACTTCGATAACGGCGTGGTGCATATCGGCGATGGTTTTGACGATGGACAAGCCGAGACCTGTGCCGCCTTTTGCGCGCGCGGCTTTCTTATCAACGCGGTAAAAGCGATCGAATAAGCGCGGTATCGCCTCTTTCGGAATGCCTAAGCCATTGTCCTCTACAATCACGCATGCCTTGCCGTCGCGCGTGCGTAATACAACTTTGACGACCGCTCCTTTCTCGGAATATTTGAGCGCGTTCTCGATCAAGTTAGAAAACAAATGATTCAGAGACTCAGCGTCACCCAGGATTGCTGGTGTTTCACCTAGATGCACATCTAGCCTCTTCTCACTAGATTCAAAACGCGGAGCAAACTCTTCGGTCTGGCGCTCAAGGATGGCTTTCAGAGACGTTCTTATCAGCTTAGCCTCTGTTTGAACAACTTCCATTTTCGCAAGAGTAAGCATGTCAGAAACCAAATTAGACATACGATCTGTATTACGAGTAATGATGGCTAATCGTTCGCTAAGATCAGGATCTTCTTTTACATCCTCTGCCAAATTCTCTGCCGTAATCTGAATCGTAGCCACCGGTGTCTTCAGCTCATGGCTGGCGTCCTGAACGAACATCTTCAGAATGCGATATGACTCTTCCACCGGCTCTACGGCTTTTCCAGAGACCAAATAACCAGCCCAAGTGAGACCCAAAAGGAAAATGGGACCTAGGAGAATTTTCGACAAAACAAATTTATCGACAGAGAGATCGCGCTGAGCCGTAGGAATTTGAATTTGCAAATAGCCGAAAAGATGCCCATCTTGAAACAACGGAACAGACTTTGAGCGCAGCGTACCGGAGACGCTTTCGACCTCGCAGTTGTTCAGAAAAAGCTTGGGATCTCCTTTCTCCCCATGCTCTTCATCAATGTTTCCATGCGCGTCGAAAAGCTGAACGGTAGTTTTATATCCAAAGGGACTTTTGTGCAATTGCTCAACTAAACCACGCGCTTGCAAGTCATTGCGCACGATATAAACCAATGGCGCAACTTGCTCAGTTAGCGCTTTCAGCTCATCATCGAGCTGTTGGGTCAGCGACTTCTGAAAAAGATATGTGTTGCCGATGGCGAGAATGAAAAAAGCAACGCCGGACAGAAGCATAAACCAGAGCGTCAGTCGGATGCGCAGCCCTTTGAACATTACTTCGCGTCCAACCTGTAGCCCACGCCGTGTACCGTGGAGATGATTGACTGTTCACCATCGGTGTCGACTTTTTTCCGAATGCCTTTGATGTAAGTGCGAATCGCATCTGTGCTGACGAGAGTATCGGATTCCCAAACTCTGTCGATAAGCGCCTCTGCACTGAACACTGTATTAGGATTGCGCATCAAAAATTCGAGCAGGTTGAACTCTTTGGGTTCCAACTTCAACTCAACACCGTTCCGCTCAACTTTGCGTGCGACCGGATCTAAAGACAAATTTCCGACGTTCAACACAGTGGTTGTGCTCTGAGAGGCGCGCCGAATCAATGCACGCAATCGCGCGTTTAGCTCTTTGGCGTGAAAGGGTTTAGGCAAATAGTCGTCAGCACCAGAGTCAAGACCTTCAGCGCGATCGTCAACGCTAGAGCGGGCAGTGAGCATGAGAATCGGCGTCTTACCGCCTTTCTCGCGAAATTTCTTCATCACTTCGAGCCCAGTCATTCCAGGCAGACCCCAATCGAGTACAACGACATCGTACTGATAGACACGCAGCATATCTAGCGCGGATTGACCGTTGTCGACATGTTCGACGGTGTAGTGCTCACGAGTCAATGACAGTTTGATCTGTGAAGCGAGATCAGCTTCGTCTTCCACCAGGAGTACTTTGCTCATTGTTTTCCCACGCAAATTTATTTTCGGTTCCGGCAGCGAGATTCGGTCTGCACCCCGCCGCCGGACCTTACTTTTTAGCCTTTGGCTGCCGGTTTTGCATCATCGGCAGGCTTAGACATTTCTACGTCTAAGGTGATCGGCACTTCTTCACCCAACGCTACGCCACCGCCATCAAGGACAGAGTTGTAGGTGATGCCGAAGTCTTTTCTCTTGATCGTTCCGCGGGCAGAAAACCCGACCTTGTGGTTGCCTTGTTTGTCTTTGATGACCGGGCTCGGACCGTCAACATCGAGCGTTACCGGTTTGGTCACGCCATGCATCGTCAAATCGCCGGTCATAGCAAATTTGTCTTTGCCTTTCGGCTTGATGCCGGTCGACTTGAAGGTGATTTTCGGGAATTTCTCAGTATCGAAGAAATCTTTGCCGCGAAGATGTTCGTCGCGCTTTGCTTCGTTGGTATTGATGGTGCTGGCATCAATTGTCGCGTCAACCTTGGCTTTGGCCAAATTCTTGCCGTCGTATTCGACAGTACCGCTTACTTTTCCGAACCCTCCGCGCACAGTCGATATCATCATGTGTTTGATGCTGAAATTGGCAGCAGTGTGCATCGGGTCAATAGTCCAGGTATCAGCCGCATGAGCGCTGGGCGTTACGAGCCCAAAAGCCACGAGAGCCAGTACAGCACTCTTTCTAATCATCATCTCTCTCCTATCGGATTCCTAAGTACTAAATCAAAGACGTCAATTTTCAAAACATGGTCCCGTGCATTACGGAAGCCATTATTTTGGCATAGTTGGTTTATAGATCTTGCTCAAAGGCATCAATAGGCGGCAAAACGGCTGCCACGCCCTAAACAGGGTCGAAAAGTTACCAATGTCAAATTTCACCTTAAAGGTGTTGTCGAGATCGTAAGCGGCGTACTAGAATCGAATGGTATACAACTGCACGCAGGAACACAAAAGTAGTGTAGTATCCATTTCGATACCAGGTGACCAATATGTACGCAAAGCTTGAATGCCCGATCATGGCAACTATGGCCATGATTTCCGATAAATGGAAGGTACTTATCATATGTAAGTTGAAGAAGGGCACTCTCAGATTCAACGAATTGCGGCGAGAGCTGAAGGGCGTAACACAACGAGTTTTGACGCATCAGTTGCGTGAATTAGAAGCTGACGGGTTAGTCAAACGCACTATTTTTGCGGAAGTTCCGCCGAGGGTCGAATACACATTGACCGAGCTGGGGCAGACGCTCATTCCCGTGCTCGATCACTTAGAAGTATGGGCGCAAGAGCATGCCGAAGAACTGATGGCGGCGCGCGCCAAGGTTGTAGCGGCAGCCAATGGTTGCGGCGACAGAGAAACAGCCAAAGTGCCGGAAGTTGTCGGCGAGGCTTCTTAGCGATTCTGTTTTAAAATAACAAAGTCAGAACCCATTCGGTCCTGAGCGGTCACACATCGCCGAGACTCGCCGCTTTGAAACATCGCAAATCGCTCACGCCTCTAGTTGCAGCCGCTGGTTGCGCATTGGCGTTGGCGTCGACATTTGTTGGATTGAGTGAAGCGTACGCGGCAGACAGCGTCGCGCAAGCGTACAAGCTCTATCAGGAAAAACGCTACAAAGAGGCGGCGCAGATGTTCGAGTTTTTCGCGAACACTCCGCAGCCGGACCCGAACGTTTGCTATTACGCGGCACTAAGCAACCACTTTGCCGGCAATACCAGTAAAGCAAAGACACTCTACAAGCAAGTTGTTTACCTTTCTCCCAACAGCACAATCGCGCAGTATGCGAAGGGCGTTTTGAGCAAACTCGACCCAGGCTCACAATATGCAGGCGCAGGGTCTAGTTATAGTCCAAGCTCTAGCATGGGATCGGGCGGTGGTTCATCGGCGCCTCCATTTAAATCGAGCGGGGAGGAAGGCACACTATCAGGACCCGATGAAGGCTCCGTTTATTATCGAGAAACCAACAGACAAATTTGGGTGCCGGTAGAAATAAACAATCGAACTATAGAGATGGAACTTGATACCGGGGCACCAACGGTTTTTTTGGGAAAAAACCAACTCGAAGCAGCAGGTATTCGTCCCCCAGACGGTGACGCACATGGCGTATCAGGCGGCTCGAGCAACAGCAGCGTGCAGAGTTTTTGGCTTATGCCTGCGAACCTGCGCGTCGGTCCTTTCACAGTAAAAAATGCGTCCGTGAAAGTTGTGGCCAACAACTACGCGTCGCCGCTTCTCGGTCAGGCATTTCTTCAATTCTTCGATTACACAGTAGACCAGAGTGCCCACTGCATCCGCTTCAGGCGCAAGGGCAGCGCGAGCTCAACGGCTTCGAAGTCTGGCATCGCGGTTCCGTTTATCTTCCAAGAGGCAGGCAATCGGATAATCGTAGAAGTTGAGTTGAACGGCAAGAAGTTACCGATGATGCTCGATACCGGGAATTCCGCATGCACAGTCAAATTCATGAGCACCCAGCAAGCGACTTCCTACGGATGCAAGCCTCCGGCAGATGCAGAGACATCAACTCACACTGGTGTGTCAGGCTCTGGAAAAGCACTGGAATACACAGCAACGAGATTGAAATTGGGACCAATAGACAAGAGCAACGTCCGGGTGAGCGCCAACGTGGACGCGCTCAGTGACTCCGAAGCGCCTTTGCTTGGCCACGACTTCTTCGAAGGCTGGCAGTACAACATCGATTTGAAAGAGCGCAAACTCTGGCTGCTACGCAGGTAGCGATCTGGGCGCTACATAGGTTGCGAAGCGTAGGGGCGACGCCATGCGTCGCCCGCAGTTCTTATTTGCGTCCTTACGTACGCCAGTAAATACCAGATTCTCGCGCTAACAATTTCGCACAAATCAACTCGCGTCGCAAAGTAGCGAAGTCCGGATGATGTTTCCCGATGATGGCGTTCACTTCCTTCTCTGTATAGCGCTTCCCGGAGTTGAAGCGTTCCACCAACCAACGCAAAACCACCTCGCGCTTTTTGCGACTGGCAGGAATCTCTTTCAACTTTTGACCGACAAAGAAGTCTCCAAGAATCTTGCGTTCCCAGGCGTCAGCAACAACTTCCTCCGTAAACGTCTCCATTGTGTCGAGCGAGAGAACGCGCTTCGCAAGCGAACGCATTTCCGACATCACCAGATGGTAGATGTGCGTCGTCCCTTCAGAACGCATGTCGACCAACCCGACTTCTTTCAGTTTTGCCAGGTGATGAGAAACAGTCGGAGCCTTCAGCTCGAGCAATGTCGCAAGCTCTTCCACACTGCGCTCGTTCGACGCCAGCGCCCCAACTATCTTCAGGCGGCTTTCGTCAGACAGCGCCTTGAAAAAATTCAGAACTTTTGAGAATTCAACACTAGCCATGATTGCACTTTTTCACATCCTTATTTCGACGGTCATCTATTTTGATACTCATCTAATTAGATGTATATCAAAATACTCGATAAAAGACAACAGCTTGCGACGAGCTTAACCACTCGCGGACCAAAGTTCTCAGAGATGCCTTCTAAAGTATACGCTCGTCGCCCATGAGCCCTTCGACCGTGATTGTGTCTCCAATCCTTCTCAAAATGAATTTTTGCGCCGCCTGTCGACAGCCGGCACTGGCGCGTGGCTCATTCGCCAAATCGTATGTCGCTCCCGTGCACGCACAGTAAAGGACAGGGTTCGCAATCTTCTTTGAGCACTTACAGTCTTTCAGTGGCAGAAAACATCCGGCATGGCAGAGATCGTCGTCAGCAAGATAGTTTAGAGGACATTTGTGAGGAACACATCTACGACAGCCAAAAGCGTCATCTATGTACGGAGATTCGTTACCGTGAGCGGGGCAGAGCCTGCTGTAAGCAACCACTTCTTTATTGCCTAAGCTAATCATGAAACCAAGGACTTCTCGAACTTCTTCCTTTTCAGGATTGAACTCGGATATCTTCATTTTGTAGACGAATGGAATACAAACCCATGGCTGGTTGAAAACTTCCGCGGGAAAAGACACGGCTTCACTAGGGACCGGAAAATCTGGAGGATCAAGAAAGCCGAGCGGCTTCATCGTGGGTTTTAAATACCGGAAAACAGGCGAAACGGTCATTCCCGCGATCAGGAACGACGGGGCTGCTGCCAAAATCTTCAAAAACTGGCGCCTTGAATGTGTCATCCCGGAGACCTCTTAAATGGGTTCCGTCCTACGAATACTGACCTAACTCAAAAGCAAACTATAAATTCCATTATAGCTGGTGTCATACTTCTGAAGAGGGTGACTTTCAATTTAGTCTTCTCATGCGCGTTTCCTTCCGAGATGCCGACTGGGCACGCCTTCCATCAAGTTTGCTTCGATGTCTTCAAGCGAGCAATTGTTGGTTTCTGGAACATTGAAATACGAGAAGACGAGCCCGCCGAGACAGATTGCGCAGTACAACCAGAAAACATTCGCCTGCCCGAGCGCTTCGAGAAGGCTGAGGAAAGTCACAGTGACCACCATGTTGCAGCCCCACGCCGACGCCGCAGCGAGGCTCATTCCCATGCTGCGCACACGCAATGGAAAAATCTCAGACATGATTACGTACGGAATTGGTCCGAGGCTGACCGCAAACGCTGCAACGAAAACAGCCAAAGAACCGGCGGCAATGTAGCTAAGCATGGGACCAGCGTGCGCCTGCATCAAGCTAAAGCTGAGCACTGCCAACGAAACAACCATTACACCTAATCCGCCCAACAGCAAAGGGCGTCGCCCTGCGCGATCTACAAAACCGGTAGCGATAACCGTGGCGATTACATTTACAGCGCCAAGTCCAGCAGTTGCAAGGATTTGCGCGGTCGTTCCTTCGAAGCCGACAATCTTGAAAATGGTTGGTGCGTAGTACAAAACACCATCAATGCCGGACAAGTTTTGCACCAAGAACAAAACTGAAGCGGTTATAGACGCAGCCACAACGCGCCCGCTAAAAAGTTCTCCCCATGACGCGGCTTCCGCAGGTTTTCCACTATCTGCAAAAATCTCAGAATCGTCCTGGTTGCCCAAACGTGCGAGAACAGTTTTTGCCTCATCTATGCGCCCTTTCATTGCCAACCAACGAGGGCTTTCCGGCAACGCCAACATGCCCAGCATGAGACAAAATCCAGGCAGCGCACCGAGCCCTAACATCGCTTTCCAGTTGCCTGCGTTCGAAAAAAGGAAGTCTGTGATGTAGGAAAGAAAGATTCCGATAGTAATAGCCAACTGCACGAAGGAGACGAACATACCGCGATACTTCGCGGGCGCTGTCTCAGCCACATACAATGGCGCAACCATGGTCGCGATACCACATGCGATGCCTAGCAACGAGCGGAAAGCAATTAGCATCATCACGTTTGGCGCAAAAAAAAGCCCGACGGCGCCAACCGTGCAAATCAGCCCCGCAAACTGAATGACCTTTCTCTGTCCCAACTTGTCCGTCAGTGGTCCGCTCAAGAACGCACCCAGAAGTGCTCCTGCAAGGACAGAGGTTACAACCAGTTCTTGAAAAACTGTATTGAGCGTGAAGTCCTTTGTTATAAATTCGAGTGCGCCAGCGACGACGGCCGTGTTGTAGCCAACAAGCAAACCACCAAGCGCAGGAATTGCGCCGAGCAGCAAAAGTATGTTTTTGGAAGCTTCTGTGCTTTTTGACGAAGCTGTGTCTGTCATGAACTCACCGACAGACTCGCGCGTTTTTCTGCCACGAGCTTACGCGCAACGCGCAATGCGTATGCGGTGATCGTCAGATATGGATTTGCGGCGCCCTGGTTTCTCCACGTGCTTGAATCAGCAGAATAGAGATTTTTGTAGCGCCAAAATCTACCGTATTGATCTGTGATGCTGGTGTTTGGATCGTCGCCCATGCGCAATCCTCCAATCTCGTGCAACGCGCTTCCCGGCGGGTTTTCCTGAATGCGAATAACTTCGGCATCGAGTTGTTTTGCAACCTCAGGCATGCTATCCATCATTTGTTTGATCAAAAGTTTGTCTTGCTCGCTGCGATCGTAAATGACGCAGTAATTGCTGGCGCCACCGCGTTTGCAACCGGCGTCGTCCAATAGCGCAACGCGGTTGTTCTTCTCAACAGTTGCGATACCGAAGCAGTAGAAAAGAACGTTCAAACCATTCGATTGGTGATCCAGCCAAACGGTCGAGTGATATGGGCTATACCAATCAGCTTCGAACGAACCTTGGATTTGGACTTGAAACGGCATCTTCTGCGTTGCGTGAATGAGAATATAAAGCGGAAGTCCAAGCGGCTTTTTCAAACGCATCAGCCCTTGCACAAAAATGTGGTCGCCAATGTATTTGCCTAATACATCGCTGTCTTTTTCCAAACCAGACGACATCACAAGTCGCGTCGATTGAATTCCACCACACGCCAGAATGACATTCTTCGGCGTAACTTCATAAAGTTTCCCGCTCGCGGGTTGCAGCAAATGAAGCTTGGTGACTTTTCCATTGTCACCCTCAATCTTCGTCACGCAGGTGTTCGCCACCAGGCTCACACCCTGTTTCTCGCCAAATTGAACAAGCCTTCCGCTGCGCAACAACCGCGCAACCGAGCTGTCAAATCCCTGAGAGATATAACCGTTGGCCACATTATTCGTATCAACACTCACCGGCGCATGCATCGCTTTGAATCCGTTTCGATTCAAGCGCTCCATTGCGAGAGTCTGCCAGTCGCTGCGAATGAATGGCGGGCGCGTCGGCGCTGTGCCAGAGACGTGAATCATCTCCTCGGCTTCATCGTAGTACGGCGCGAAATCCTTGTAGCTAAAAGGCCAATGCTCAAAATCGCTGTCGATAAAACGCGGCGCGCATCCTCCCCAGAAAACGGTCCGACCACCCACCAAAGACCAGGCGGTGTTGTTGGAAACATAGGGATTAGTGTCGCGACAGTTGAAGCTCTCTTCGGGCACCCAAGCGGTTTCATACTTCACCAATCCGTGAATCTTGGGCACAATTTCCGGCTGGCTGCGAAACGGCGAGGTGCCGACGTGATTGGCGGTGATGAACGGTCCTGCTTCGATGATGACAACGTTGAATCCGCCTTTTGCTAGCTCCAGCGCGCTTGTAACGCCTGCCGTGCCGCTGCCGATGACAAAGTAATCAACTTTGTCCGCACCTTTCACAACGAATTCGATATCACTTTCAAGAACGGACGCAAGCATTCGTATTCTCCAGGCTACAGATGAAACTGCAATCGCAACGATTAAAAACCGATTTCGCGCGCACGAGCATGCAGTATACTATGCACCCAATTCCAGTTGTCCGGCGCGAAGCGGGGCAATTTCCGCCCATCCACAGGAGCGAAGCGATGACCAAAGTCAAAGAGAGTGAAGCAGTACTTGCCATCAATGGTGGCGAGCCGGTTCGCAAAGCACCGCTGCCTTGGGAATTGCCTGGTGCTCACTGGATCGCTGATGAAGAACTCGACCTTGTCAGCAAAGTGGTTAAGGCGCAGAGCCCATTCCGCTTCTACGGACTCGACAGCCAACAGATGGTGGCTAAGGTCGAAGAAACATTCACCACGCGCTGGAATCGCAAGCACGCGCTGGGTGTTTCGAGCGGAACAGCGGCGCTGCGTATCGCGCTGGCTGCATTTAATGTTGGACCTGGCGATGAAGTATTGCTCCCCGGCTACATGTGGGTGAGCTGCATTGGCGCGATAGTGCTGCAAGGAGCTATTCCAAAACTCGTCGACATTGACGAAACCTTCTGCATGGACCCAAATGACATGGCTGCCAAAATCGGTCCAAAGACCAAGGCAGTGCTCGTAGTCAACATGAGCGGCGCGCCCGGTCACATCGAAAAAATCACAAAAATCGCGCACGAGAAGGGCGTCAAAGTTCTCGAAGATTGCGCACAAGCTTGTGGCTCCAGCCAAAATGGAAAACCCGCCGGCAGCCACGGTGACATTGCGATCTTCAGTTTTCAATTGAACAAAAACATCACAAGCGGCGAAGGCGGCTTGATCTTGTGCGACGACGACACGCTGTACAAGCGCTGCGTCGCCATTCACGACTTGGGATATGCAAGAAGCAACGAAGGTCGCTTGATGCCCAACGACGAGAATTTCCAGATGTGGGGATTCGGTTGCAGATTGAACGAGTTGGCAGGGGCGATGCTCCTGGCACAGCTTGGAAAGCTCGACAAAATCACTGGTGCCATGCGCACAGCGAAGTGGAAAATCCGCCGTGCTCTGGAAGGAACGCCCGGTCTCGAATTCCGCAACATCATCGATCCGGATGGCGACAGCGGACCTTTCCTCATTACGATGTATCCGTCCAAAGAGAAGTGCTTGGAATTCACCAAAGCACTGCAAGCTGAAGGTATCAAAGGACCGGACGGCAGCTTGACCTGTATTCCGATGTCGGACTGGGGTATGCACTGGTATTACAACAACCCGAGCCTCGTGAAGAAGCGCTCTATCTCGGCAGATGGATTCCCGTGGACCCATCCGTCGAACGAATTCGGCAAATCCATTTCGTATGAGAAAGGAACGCTGCCGAAGTGCGACGAGCTAGCAGAGCGCAGCGCGATGCTGGCAATCGCTTCGACACTTACCGACAAAGATGTCGAAGACATCATCGCCGCGTTCAAGAAAGTAGCCGCGCAGGTGCTGGCTTAAACCATGCCATAGCTGAGCCGCATGCGCTGGCTTTAACCATGCCGTAGGGGAGCCGCATGCGGCTCCCTGCAAGGGAAGCGCATGCGCTTCCCTTACAAAGAAAAATCGAAATTACGCGCCGAAATCAAAAATCGTCGTCTGACGATATTCTTCGCCGGGTCTGAGAATGACGTTGGGGAATTGCGGATGGTGCATGGAATCAGGGTAATGCTGCGTCTCTGTGCAGATGGCGTAATACTTTTGGTATGCGCCGCCGAGCCCAGTGACGGAACCATTCAGACTGTTGCCGGTATAAATTTGAATACCGGGTTCAGTCGTATGCACGGTAAGTTTTCGTCCTGAAACAGGTTCAAATACCACTGCAGCAACGGTCAATTCACCACTGTTTCCCTTAGCTTTTCCATCAGAACCGCGCAAAACAAAATTGTGGTCGTAGCCACCAAAGTCAACTTCCGCAATTCGGTCTTTCACCGGATGCAAGTTGCGGAAGTCTAGCGCAGTACCTTCAACCGAAGCCACATCTCCAGTGGGTATTTGCTTCTCATTAAAAGGGGTGTACTGGTCCGCGTTTAGCTGAAGTTCGTGATCGAGAACATCACCATTGCCAGCGCCCTTAAGATTGAAATACGTGTGGTTGGTGAAATTGATCGGCGTAGCTTTGTCGGTGGTGGCACGATATTCCATTCGCAAAGCGTTGTTTTCTGTCAACGTGTACGTCAAATGTACCGTCAGATTTCCAGGAAATCCCTCTTCCATATCAGCACTAAAATACGACAGTTTTACCGACTCGCCTGCGCTCTCGACCTTCCACAATTGCTTATCAAAACCCTTGATTCCACCATGCAAACAATTCTCGCCATTGTTTTTCGCGAGCGTGTAGGTTTCTCCATCCAGATCAAAAGTGCCACCCGCAATGCGATTCGCATAGCGGCCAATCGTTCCACCAAAGTGTGGGTGCTTAGCCAAATACGGCGCAAACGCATCAAACCCAAGAACAACATTTGCAACTTTTCCGTTTTTGTCCGGCACATGAAGCTCAGTCAGAATGGCACCGTAATTGGTGACACGAGCAACCATTCCGCGGGAGTTTTTCAACTCGAACAGCGACACCTTCTCACCTGAAGGCATTGTTCCGAACTCTCTTTCCGTGCAAACAGCGTTCATTTCTATTTTCCTTTTGGCAACATCAAGTCAACTTGGTCCAGCAGACGCAGCCGCTCATCTAGTAGCTGCTGAGGAAGCAGCCGCTGACTACGCAGTTTTCGCCTGTACAGATATTCGCTAACGAAATTATAGTTGGTGTACGCGAGCGCTGCAGCGTTGCCGCTCGTCGCTGAAATACCGCCCGCGTAGGCAAGACTTGCACCGCGGCGCTCGTTATTCGGATAGCCGTAGAAAGCAATGTCAGCCAGGATATCTTGCGCCATTCCGCTTCCGGCAATCAAAGGTCCAATGCGCTGACCTTGATGAGCAACTTTACTGCGGTGAGAAAGTTCGACTTCTTCTCGAGCAATAATATCGTGAGACCTGACTGACCACATCAAATAGCCGGCCATGCGCGATTCTACGTCAGTGGACGCAGAAGCAGCCAGCGGGTCGGCAAAATCAACAATCTTTCGAAGCTGCGCCATTGAAGCTTTCGCTTCAACTTCACCAAGTTTCAAATGATCTTTGAAGGTATTTTGCGCAATTTTCTTGTAGTGGGCTTTGAACTTTTTACCGGCGTACGCACTTGCAGGCGCGCTAATCAAGCTGAAAGCATCACCTACCACCGAGACCGTCGCAGACGGGCCAGCAAGATGGTCGTAATTCGGATACGTTGACTTCAAACCGAGAATTTGTCCGGTCAACCCCAAACTACCATTGGTCGCATCGAGAGCATAGTAGACATTCGCCCCCCTTTGACCCGCCTTCACATCAGAATAAATTTCGACAAATTCAGCAACGCACCAATCGCGAAAAGCGTGTAGAACCGCATGCTCTGCTTTGTTGATTGCAAGAGCACGCAATTCGGGATGCGCGTCAAGAAAACTCCTGCGCTCCTCCATGAGCGCGTCGATCTCCTTCAGTCGCGCTTGGACGTTTTTCACCGCGGTTGCGGGATTCTTTCCTTGTTTTACGTTTTTTGCCGCAGTATAACCGTTCGAACAAAGCTCCATCAGTGAGCTTCCGGGACCCAGGACCGTACCGATGATCGCCAGAACAAGAGCACGGCGTACCTCACCGTTGGTGTTAGCAATACCAGACGTCGGCGCAGAAGTGCCCGGGGGATCCACATCTCCATCGCCGCGACCGAAGTTAGTAATTTTGTTGTCTTTCAAACCTTTTCGCGCAACGTCGGTGAGCATAATGTTCGACGCCATCGTCGTAGAACTGGACGCGACCTGCGCAAGGAAATATCGAATGCGCCTCAACTTCGGAGTAGCAGTGCCAATCTTGCGATACTGCAGGTAGTACCGCTCCAAAGCAACCAACTTGTGAAAAATCTCGTTGGTGACCTCTTCTACATGCGCTTCTTCAGCAGTTATTTCTGGCGAATATGAAAACGCTGCAGTAGTGTAAGTAGAAGCGAAAACAATCTGCAAGCTCAATGCGAGCGAGACAATCTTTGCAAAACATGCAAAGCGCTGTCTCGATTTTGTCTGTGTTTTGCTGGCAGAGCTTGTCAGTATCAAACGCGAGTCCAATTAATCCGCGTCTATTGAATCAGCAGAACGTACCAGTTTGCAAGATTAGCGTATAGACCGTTCAATACGAACCAATAACCAAGAGAAAAGGGCAGACCAAGCCTTCGGGAACATAACTTTTCGCGGCGGCGTCTTCAGGCTTCCGTGTGGACTCCAACCTTTTGGGCATATGTACACGCGAAATCATTTCTCGGACCAAACACAACGCATTACCGCCGCTTGGAATAATCCAGGCGGCGGTTCCCTTTGCGTAAGTCTGCGTATTAGGTAGGCGGCAATCCCATTTAGTTTTTGGGAATTCCGAACATATCAGAGTTCGATGGACCTATTGGAACATTTGTTATGAAATCGCCGCCCTTGCTATAGAGAGACAACTCCGCCGCTTGTCGGTCACCGTAGGCCGTATAGTCGGTGTCTTTAAGTTCTTGATTTAACTGACTTTCGAGACAGCCTAGAGGATCATTAGGATCAGCCGCTTCAGCTGCTGCATACATGGCATCACCATTCTGGTCAATGTAGTCGGCAAAGGCCTCAGCGGCATCTTCCGGCGATGCGCCTTTCAACAGCTTTGCAATCTCTTGAGAATGACTATCTAAGCCAGATTGGCTTTGGTCGTCCGACGCTTCGCGTTGGTCATTCAACGCCATGAGCAGCTCGGTGTCGCCAGCGATCCCTAATTTGTCAGTGTCTAATTTCTTGCCGTTGCCGACTAACGATGAATATTGGCTCAAATCAGCATCACTGCTAAGCGCTGAGGTTTCTCTAGGAGCTTTAGCGGTGGATTCGGCGACGTCGAAGTTATCTCTAAACATAGAGTAGTACCTGCTGTGTGAAAGGGAGGGCCAAAGGGGATGCTTTCACTTTGCCTTTCACTGCATAAAAATGACGTGAGATTTTGCGACAGCAATTTTTTGGTGGAGGAAACCTTTCAAAATTCCCCAAAACCCAGAGAGTTTCGCGGCCCTAATGCGGGCGCCAGAACACCGCCGCCCCACCTCAACCTGCCAGCGGCGGATTTGCATATAGAGGATTTATTTAATACGTAGATCCTGGCTATTTACTACTATAAGACCCCCTCGCCTAGCGCAGGCGGCGTTTTTGCCTGCCAAAGTCCAACCAGGAAGCCCGGAATTTCCTCCCAAGGAGTCACGTCATGGCTGGCGGATTAAAAATAGAAGGCGCAACAAGTTCGGTTCTCGAATCACCCCCTGCAGCACAGGAAGAGAACAAAGTGACACAGGCAGTTCAGCTCCAAGAGCATCAACCGGTCAACGAAGACGGTCCAAAGCCCTGGCACGTACTGCTGGCGACGTGGTTGGGCGGAGTCTTTGACGGCTTCGATTCATCTATTTTTGCAATGGTCCTCTTTCCGGCGATGTCTGAGCTGATTGGCTCAAAATCGCCATCCGAAGTTGGCGTTTATGGGTCTTACGTTATCGCGCTCTTCCTGGTCGGCTGGGCAATCGGCGCAGCATTCTTCGGCGCGCTCGCTGACAAAATAGGCAGAGCAAAGACCCTTACACTGACAATTCTCGTCTACGCGCTATGCACAGGGCTCTGCGCAACCGCCCACAGCTGGTGGGAAATGGGCTTGTACCGTTTTCTCGTCGGCGCCGGAATTGGTGGCGAGATGGGCATTGGCGCTGTGTTTCTCTCAGAATGCTGGCCGAAGAAGTCGCGCATCCATGCTGTCGGCATCATGGCTACTTCGCTGGGCTGCGGCTATCTGCTTACAGCTAGCCTCAACCTGCTCATCGGTGGTTTTGGATGGCGCTGGCTTTTCGTCGCAGGCATCATGCCGGCCTTCCTCACTCTCTACATTCGGTCAAAACTCAAAGAGCCTGAACACTTTAATCGGGTGCAAGAGCTCAGAGCAGAAGCTTTGCAAGTTCATCACACCGAACGCACTGAAGAACAGCACGAACTGCTGAAATCGGCGTTCAAGTCACTTGTCTCGAAAGAAAATCTCCGTAAAACATGCATCGTTTCCGCCCTCACGAGCTGCGCAATCATCGCATGGTGGGCGGTTTTATCGTGGATTCCTTCCTGGATCAATCAGATAACCGGCGACCTGGCAATCGAACAGCGCAGTCACGTAATGTTCTTCAAAGACATCGGAATGATTATGTCCGGTCTGTTGGGCGGATTAATCATCACAAAACTTGGCTACAGAAAATGCATGGGCTGGACATTTGCACTCGCGTTTATCGCGACGGTCGGAATGTTTATGTCGTTCAAATCATTCACGCCGATGATCTTCCCGTTCATTTTTGCCGTAGGTTTCTTTGCCCACGTGCCTTTCGTACTGCTCTGGGGTTACATTCCCGAGCTGTACGCCACCCGCATGCGCAGCACCGCCTTTGGTGTCACATATAACGTTGGAAGAATTGTTGCTGCAGTTGCGACATTGATTAGCGGCGAGCTCATCAAGGTGTTTGGCGGTTCATACGCGATGGCAGCATCGTCAGTTGCGGGCATCTTTTTGCTCGGCACAGTCGTGTCATTCTTCATGCCAAAGCCTTGCGGCAAGATGATCGATAGTTAGGTTTGAATTAGGAAGCTTTCTCGTCTGCTTGCGCCGGCTTCTTCTCGCCCTCTTGAGGTTTTTTCAGGTCATCCAGGACAGCCTGCATGGCGGCGCGAATGCGTTTTTCCGCACGCTCAACAGCAGTTGTAGGGTGCACTCTATAGTCTCTGCTGCGGCGTATCAAACTAATGGGCTCTCCGGCTTCAATCCAGGCGGTGCGATGCCCTTTAGCAGAAACACGCCCAAGCACAAGGTTCTCCAACCTATCGATAATTCGCCACAAAACATCCAGCGTGCGGGGTTTCTGATGCAGAGTGGAAGCAAGAATAAGCAAGTTTTGCACGCGCTCCAAATCGCGATCGCAAGAATCGAGACGCTCAATGGTTTCTGCGTGCAAGCGGTCATCAAAGGTGCCGTCCAAATCGTTGACGACCTCCTTCATTCTTATAAGCTTGCCGCGCACGGAGTAGAGAAACACATGAATGGAAGGATTCTCCAGAACCTGCGCACCAGTGATATTAGCCACGGAAGTTATAATGTGGCGGCACAAATTGACCAATCGCGCGTTCGTTGAGAGGCTTGTCCTGGTCGAATTGTGCTGAATACTCGAATGTGCGCCGTGCGCATGTTTTTCCGCAACAACGCCATAATTAGCTTCGAGGCGTTGCAACATGCGCTCGACAGCGCGCTGGATTCTAATTTCAATTGGCGCGGTGCTTTCGACGATACCCAGACAACCTTCAATCTGAGCCAGACAACTGCGCAAGGGGTCCCACGCATCCTCGTGCACCTGATAATAAATTGCAGTCGGTATTACATGCACAGCGCGCTGTTCATTGATGCGCAGCGATTTTTCCTGTGCTTCAAAGATATTTCTGATTCCATCTTTCTTAAGCGGCGAGATAATGTCGTCTCTGCCTGTAACATCACCTTCGGGAAACATTACAAGCTTATGCTTTCCTTCCGCAATTAGGTTGACAGTCGCCTTACGAGACTCCGCATCCTCAGGCAATCCACGTATCACGGAATAAACTCCGCAATGCTGCATCAGCCAGCCACGAATGCCGAAGTTTTCGTCAAACAATTCCCGCGCAGCGAGATAGTAATTCTCCTCACCGCACATTGTAGAAAGCATCGCGGCGACAGCGGGGTCGCATCTATCGATATGATTGAGCGCAAGAACAGCTGGAATGCCTTTCTGCGACTGAATTACGGAGATGCAGTGCTCACTCGGGCGAACAGCTAAATTCTCCGACTTCAAATACAAAGGCACAATCGCCTTCACAATATTGAGCGTTATCGGGTCAGGCTTTGGCGCAATAAATTCACTCATCGTCTTCCCACTTTCTTTTGGCTTAGAGTGGGACGCGGCACAAGCCCGCAAGTTCCCGCCACCGCTGGGTTCTGCTGCATGCCAGGTTAGATAGCTGTCTGGAACCAAAAAGGCTTGCTTCGTCGCCAATCGAATTCGTGAAATCGCTCTCACAATCAGCTTCAATGGGAAGATCCGCAGTGATAAGATTTCGATACAAGCACTTTAGGCTCAGGAGTGCATGCATTAGTATTTGAGTCGTCTTCCACCTTTAAAACTGAATACCCATCTCAGAATGAATTCTTTGTCGCACGCACTGTCCTGGAAGCAATTGATGAAACAGGCAGATGTGTGTCTTGAAGACGGCAATTATGATGAGACCGAACAGTTGTACAAAGAGGCGCTCTCGGCGGTGTCGGACGAATATGGTCCCAATCACCCGCACGCGAGCAACATCCTGGTCAAGCTTGCAGGGTGCTACGAAGAGCAAGGTCGCACAAGCGATAGTCACGACGTGTTCAGGCTTGTTCACCAAATGGTGACGACCTACAACCCGACATTGGTTTCGATGTAGTTCGAAAACCCCTCTCTTCGTTTTTGATTTTGAGATCGACTATTGATGACTACTCGGAATAAACAAATAGTTTTTCTGGCAACAACCGCACTTGCTATCGCGACGATGGCATCGCCAAACGCTTTTGCGCAAAGAGATCCCGACGACCGCCCGCGCGTCCAGCCTCCTGTCTATATTCCGCCTCAGCAAGAACCGCCGAAGCTGATTATTCCCCCCATCGTAAACACGCCAAATCGCGACGGTGTGCCTATTTTCGTTCCGACCGATGTAACTAATCCCGGACCGGCACTAGGTGCAGCGTACAACTCGCCGTCACTCCAGATTCCTTCTGCGATGTCCGGTCTCATTCCATTGAAGATGAATGATTTTCCAAAGGAAGAAAACAACAAGGACAAAGGCGAATGGGTTTTAGTTCGAGCGGAGCAAAACACAACATATTCGCGCCCGTCGCCCATTGCCGTAGAACTCAAAGTCGGCGCGGTGCTGGTAAGCGTGAGAAAACCATCGACAGCTGCTTTTGTGAAAACCGATCTCGGCAAAATTGCAATCACCGCCAATGGTGACGCGGTGATCAAGAACACCGATGGAGTTGTTCGCGTCATGAACATCGATGGGCTCGGCAACAATGTACGTATTAAGCTGGAAGGCGGGCCATTTACAGGTAACGACGCAAAAGTTGTTGCCTTGAAGCCAGGTTTCGAATTAGTTGCGTCAGAGAGAACTTTGAAGCGCAGCGATTTGCGTCCTAGAGACGGCATCGGCCGCCGCAAGGCTTCCGTTGTTTTGAAAGGATACGCAGCCGTAAATCAGTTTTCGGTTGACACGTTATTGCAGTCTTGCGACCTCGTCGTGGCAATCAATCAAAATACTACAGGCGTGAAAGAACGTCGCATCTTGTCGGATATGTCCAAGATGGCAGCCGTTCTAAACATGATGGACAGCGCGCCCGGCCAAGGCTACGTTCGCGAAGTCAATTACAAGTTGGCTCAAACGAAGCAGAACCAACAATAACTAGTTGCACTTCAAAACGACCTTACCGATCGTCTTTCGGTCTTCCAAAAGCGCATGTGCTTTGGCAGCCTCGCCGAGTGGCAAAACGTGATCAATTGTCAGTTTCAGCCAACCTTCTTTGATGCCGGCAAGAACATCATTCGCTCTCTTCAAAAGTTCGTCGCGGTCGCGCAAAAAGTTATACAGACTGCCACCGGATATGGTGATAGCACGCGACATCAACGCATTAGGAACTACCGGATCAGCCACACCACTAGCCGCACCGAATATGACAACATGCCCGCGTGTAGCCACTGCTTGAAGGTTTTTCGCAAATGTATCTTTGCCGACTCCGTCAATAATGAAATCGACCCCCTTATCATTTGTAAGGCGTTTTATTTCCGCGACGAAATCCTTTTCAGTGTAATTGATTACATGATCGGCACCGGCTTCCTTAGCGCGTTTTGCCTTCTCTTCATTGGACACTGTGCCAAAAACTTCAGCACCCAAATGTTTCGCCCACTGAACCAAAAGCAACCCCATGCCACCGGCTGCAGCGTGGATCAACACAGTGTCGCCCTTCTTGATCTGGTGATATTCATGCAGCAAATAATGGGCGGTCATGCCCTGAAGGGGAAACGCGGCACCTTGTTCAAAACTCAATTCGGATGGAAGAATGACGAGCTTGTCGGCTGGAGCAATAATAGCCTGCGAATACGAACCTAAAACGCTCGTGTAAGCGACCCTGTCGCCCGGTTTTACAACAGTGACCCCTTCCCCAACTTGCTCTACAACACCTGCACCTTCATGCCCTGGCGTGTAGGGCAACGGCAGGCTGTACCCGAGACTGCCACGGCGCTGGTAGATGTCGAGGAAATTAAGCCCCGCCGCATGAAGCCTTATCAGCGCCTCGCCTGGTCCAGGCGCCGGCAACTCATAGTCTTCCAATTTGAGGACGTCTGCCTCACCAGTCTTCGAAATCCTTATCCCTTGGACTTTTGTCTTAACTCCGGTTGCCATGACGTCTCCTCCTCCATTGGTCCGACCATTCTACCCTAACCAATATTAGACCGGTCGTCTAGTATTCGTCAAGAAAGATGTTACAGATAAGACCTGCTTTCGATGCAAGCCGGCCGAAGCCCTTCGCCCTGACGCGAACAGCCCAGGGTTTTCACCCTTTTGCCTCGCCAGGCCAGTGGGTAAGGTTAGTGTATGAAGTTCAAATTCGCCAAAACGCCAGAAAGAGGGCGTAGAGCGCATAAAGCGCAGCTTTTCGGCACTGCTTTGGCAGCGTGCCCTGTGTTCCGTTGTGGCGTTGCCTTGGCATTTTGCGCTGTGTTCGCATCTAGTCGCTCAATCCCAGCACTCGCAGAGCCTGACAAAGGCTTCTCCCAACATGTGATGAACATGGCTAGAGACCGCGAGAAAGTAAAAGACATGCAGTGGAATTCGCCAACCAAAGACTCCGCAAATACCGGCAGCACCAGCAAGTCTTGGACCATACAGCAGGTCACTGAGCGTGACAAGCCGTTTCTAAATTCACTGAAGTGGAAGGAAAGCAAGGTCGGCAAATACGCTCTGCGCACAGGCTGGATTTTCGACAAGTGGATCGCGGCAACTCAATTCTCGAAGGGCGGAAAGGTTGTTCTCACCGAGATCACGCCGCCTTATGAATACGTTAAATTGGTTGATCCTTTGACCGCATTGCCAAAAGAACAACCAGTCGCAATCGACGCTGACAAAGACGGCAAACTGGAAATCGCATTCTTGCATGAAAAACTCGACGACACCGATTACCACATGTACACGGTCTACAGGCTCGACGACGACTGCCCGCACTTGATTTGGAAATCCGGCGGCGAGCTGGGAGATTGGGTAAATGGTCTTGTCGCCAGCAAAAGCGCGAAAGTCAAACTGCACACCTCCCGGTAACCAACCTCGAAAACCAACCACCGCAAGCGCCCCGGGCTTGCAAAGCGACGGCTGCGGGCCTTTGCCGATCGGTTAAGCTATGCACATGGAGAATTCATATCAGAACAACTTGCATGACAGCGAAAGCACACAGGTGCTTTCGGGTGCAGTCAATGCGACCATTGCACCTGGCACGATTCTCCTCGACAAATTTAGAGTGATCGAACTGCTCGGCGCGGGCGGGATGGGCAGCGTCTATCGGGTGGATCACCTTTTGCTGGAAAAGCAGTTTGCATTCAAATGCCTCAACAAATCTCAGGAAGCCGCAGATGCAAGCTGGAAGCGCTTTCAAAATGAAGCAAAAGCGGCTCAACTGCTAGACCATCCGAATTTGCTCAAAGTCTTTGAATTCGGATTGCTTGAAAAAGGACAACCCTTTTTCCTTATGGAACTCATTGAAGGGCAAACGCTGGCGGACGAGATCAAAAGGCTCGGCCACTTACCTACAGAGCGCGCCATCGCACTGTTTATCCAGGTCGCATTTGCCATTGACTGCGCCCACACGCAGCGCATTGTTCACCGGGATTTGAAACCTAGCAACATTATGATCGTGCCACCCAAGGGGGAGTACGAGCGCGAAAGCGTCAAGGTCGTGGACTTCGGTATTGCTAAGTTGACCGGCGTCGATGAATTCAATCAACAGACGCTTACGAAAACTGGAGAAATCTTCGGAAGCCCTTTCTACATGAGCCCTGAGCAGTGTATGGGTTTGCCGGTCGATCATCGCAGCGACCTCTATTCCTTGGGTTGCGTCATGTATGAAACGTTGACCGGCGCGCCACCATTCATGGGCGAAACGGCGTTATCCACAATGATGAAACATCAAGGCGAAAAACAAATGTCGCTGAAGGAAGCATCGATGGGTGGAAACTATCCGCCAGCGCTCGAACTTATTATCGAATTGCTGTTACAGAAAGATCCCGAAAAACGCTACCAATCAGCGCACCAATTGGCGACCGACTTGATTGCGCTAGAGCGAGACATGAAAGACGGCGGCAGCAATCAAAACATTACCGCAAGCGGAAAATACAAAGCATCCGACATTCGTGAACGGACCATTCAAACTAAAAAGATTGAGTCGGCTCAGACAAATGGAATGGGCAACGTGCTCAAGATGGCTGCCTTTGGCGCTCTGATCTACGGTCTTGGTGTAGCAAGCTCGTCAATGTTTTTCAAAAACACAACACCAGAGCCTCCGCCTCCACCAAAAACCGCTGGTGCATACCCGCAGTACTGGTCGCAAATCGAGGGGCGTTTGAAGGTTTTTAGCTTTCCGGACTTCTCGGTCGGCACGATAATCTTGAGAAACAATAGGTTCAAAACTGCCAGTGGGCAAATCAAGTTGGGCATGGCCGACGATGTCGGTTTGATGTTAGACGATGAAGTGGATAAAGATCCGAGCCTGCTAACTCGATTTCGACCGGATGATTTAGTCGTATTGGACTACAAGGGCAGCGCGGGGAATTCCTCAATTTACTCTAAGTTCCAAGAGTTTACCAGCCTGCGCTGCCTCAATGTATCTGGCACCACATTTGGTGACAAAGATCTGGAAATTCTCCCGCATCTTCCCAACTTGATTTTTCTGAATCTCTCGACGTGCGATGTTGATTGCGCTCAATTAGCGAAATACAAAGAGATCCTCAATCTTCAGTTTTTGGACATCAGCCACCTAAACGCGCCGGAGCATGTTCTTAAACTAATTCCGAAATTTAAAAACCTACAAGAGCTCGTGCTTGCTACCAACGCAATGGGTGATAGCGACCTCAAGCTGATTGGTAAAAGCAAAACAATCAGAGTACTAAACCTGGCAAACAACTTGATTACGGATGAAGGGGTCAAACATCTAGAGAATATGCAAACTTTAGAATGGCTTGATCTCAGCCAATCGCACGTCACCCCGAAATGCATTAAGTCATTGGTTAAATTGAAAAACCTACGAATACTCGAAATCGTGCCGGCGACATGGCCGACAAAGGACGTCAACGCATTCTCAGCGGAGTTGAAGAAAGCCAATCCCAAAATCGATATCTGGTATCGAAACAAGTTGACATATGATCCATCAGTTCTGCTGCCGTTTCAATGGGAATACATTGGTCTACCGACTCACAACAATCTCACCCGGATTTTGCCGGATGGCGAAGATCACTTTGGCACTGGCAATAAGTAAGAGCAATTTGTGCGTTCAAAATAAGATTTCTGCACTTCCGTAGCTGGAGAGCGTGCTTAATCTGCAACGCTTGCTGCATCAGGTGAAACGGCTGATTGCGGCGCACCAGCTGTAACAGACGTATCTCGAACTTGCAACAGCTGAGCTGCCACGCTGACCGCGATTTCCTGTGGATGATTTGAACCCAGCGGCAAGCCGATCGGGCAGAAGAAAACTTTTGAAAGTTCGGCAGGTAGACCAGCTTCTGCAATATCCTTTCGAATACGTGCAGCCTTAGCGTCACTACCGATGACGCCCAGGTACGGAAACTTCACTTCTTCCCAGCGACTCAAAATTTCCAACAAGATGGGTTTGTCAGAACTATGACCCATTGTCATAAGCAGGACAAAGGAATCGTTTGGAATTTCTGCGACAAACTCTTTCATTTCGGATAGCAAAACGCGGCGTAGCTTGGGCGAGTCGGGCAGCTTGTCGAGCCACTCTACGCGCGAGTCAATGCAAGTGATTCTGCAGTCCAGTTTTTCCAACAAACTAATCAGTGCATTCGCCACATGTCCAGCACCAAATACGGTGATATTCCAGGCGCGATGATTGAAAGCTTCAAGATACACGCGCATTGACCCGCCGCAGGTCATTCCAATATCTCTGTTCAGACTCCACTCGAAAAACTTCGCAGTTGAATCTTCCTTGCCGGATGTTCCAGCCAGACCTGCAGACTTCAACATCTCTTTGGATTCTTGGATAACGCGAGCTTCGATTTTTCCGCCGCCAACCGTTCCAAAATGAGCGCCATCCGCTGTAACAAGCATCTTGGCACCGATATCAGCAGGCACGCTGCCTTGCGTGTCAACAATCGTCGCGCACACAAATGGTGTGCCCGTGGCAATTAAGTCACTCATGCGCTCGTAGAAGGTAATCACGTGTTTTATCCCATGAGGTTATGCATATTATGACTCATGTGGAATGCGAAGACACCACTCGCTCGGTTCGCTGCAAAAAACGCTTCAAGCTGCCGCTGCAGGTGTCTTATTTGCCATTAAGAGCTGCTTCAATTTCGCTTGTCAGCTCTTCTTTCTCATTTTGCGAAAGCCCTATGTGCACCGACTTGACGACGCCTTCCTTGTCTATGACGATAGTTTCAGGGATCGCCTGGACCATGAATGCTTCAAAAGCTTCAGCGTTTGAGCTGGCGGGAATCGCATCGATCTTTCGCTGTTCCAAATAAAGCTTTTCCTGATTGATGCTGCCATCACCAATTGCGTAAAACACTACGCCTTTGTCTTTATACTTAGACGCCACCTCGCTCACCATCGGAAGTCCAAAACGGCAAGGAGGACACCAGGTTGCCCAGAAGTCGATGATGACGACTTTCCCTTTCAACTCTGACAAATGAATGGGCACACCACCCGTCGGCGATATCAAAATGTCAGGAGCGGGCTTTCCAATCAGCTTCTTCGCTGGATAAGAGCGACTGCGACGCGCCTGGAATTCCGGATCTTTGAAGAAGGAGTCAACTGCAAGGGCGGCGCCACCCACAATGCTTCCACACACCAGCGCCTGCACGATAAGCGCAGGAATAATTTTGATTGAGAGCGCCTTCGACACACCAATCACCGCTAAAACAAGTACGCCTACAAGGGCTAAGCCTATTAACAACTGCCCGTGAAAAAATAGGAGTGTAATCGGAGCCAATGCAAAACAAACCATGCGGAGGCAACGTTGAACCGCCTCCTTAAAGGTCAGCGCGACGGCGATGCGAGGGCGCATCTTCATGCCAATAAGCGCGGAGAACAGCCCCCAGACAGCCGTAACGACCAGTAGAACCACGAATAGCACCATCGCGACTTTCGCACCATCAGCGAGCACCATGTCCGCTGAAAGCGTAGGGTCGCCGAATACAGCGCCATATCCAACTACGAGCGCAAGAAAAGCCATGAAAACCAAGCCGTCCCAATAACTTCCGTTGCGGGCTACATCATCAAAAAACTTGCCGGGCTTTATGAAAAGCCACCGCATGCCTGCAAGTTTTTCCTTGATCGAATTCATTCAAACTACTATACGCGTTTCGGCGCGATTCTGTGCACGAACTGTTGCTCAAAACAATCTGACTACAGTGTGGAAATACCGATAAAGAGACAGTCCGAAAAGGAAAAGCAAAAAGGTGCCAACAATAACTAACCACGATATCCAAATAGCCCGAAGTCCATGCTCCACAGACACGCTAATTAGATTCAGAACTCTCGCTTCATCTTGTTGGTGAGGACGCAGGTCGAGTCTACCGAGCAATTCGCGAAACTTTTTGAAAAAACAGTACGCCGGATACAAAACTGCACCACAAACGACAAACATCAAAATCGTCCGGAATATTGCTGCGTCAGCAGCGACTTCTGCATTCATGTGAAAAGCTCACAACCAGAAATACCATCCTGCCACGCACATTGGGAATACGCAAATTTGCCCGCCCCAAAGCATACGCCTCGCATATCCAGTCAGCCCAATTGACGAGGGTCTTAAGGAATGTTTTTCTAGGAGAGCAATACACCTATAGTGTTTGCGCTCATAAAAATAGAAAGAGGAAAACATGCAATCAACATTGATCCCCGGAAAACTGAAGGTGTTCGAGTCCGACGGCTACTTCTGCGCGTCGTTCGTCGCCCCGGGTTATCCAATGTTAGCCGCCAGGGACGATGAGTTTGAAGACCTTGCTCAATGGTTGGTTGAAGTCGGCGTCGAGGAAGATGTGTTGTACGCCGATCTGCCAATTGATGCGTCTGTAAGCCTGCCAGAATGCGTTGTGACGCCAAATTTCCAGACGCTCGAAAGACGCTTTAGCCGGGAAGCGGCTTACCTACAATCGAACATCGCATTCCACCCGCCGAATTAAAAATGCAATCGCCAAACTGAGCGAGCACGGCGCAACAGCGCTAATAGCCTACACCTAACGCATCCAAGCCGGAGAAGGGCAACTGGGTGCGTTCTTTGATAATTGTGAAGCAATGATAACAAAAGCGAAAGGTTGCCAACAGGTCGCTTATACTCGGAACATCGAAAACGAACAAAACAACGCACAATATGCCGAAATAAGCCAAGCCCTGCGTCAATTGATTTAATCCAGCGGTATTGACCGCGGAACCCTCTCTCGTCAGCACAACAAACATTCAAGGCGAAACCACGTAAGCGTTCGCCAGTTTCTTGCATCATAGGAAAGAAATGCGATGTTAGCCGAAATCCTAAAACCGTTTCACAGCAAGGAAAAGACCCAGGTACTTGAAGCAATCAACACGCTGCGCTTCAAGGTCACCCCGGAAAACGTAGCGCTCTCTACAAGCCTCCCAATCGCAACAGCAACTCAACAGCTGAACATCATTGCCGCAGAAACTTCCGCTCACCTTAAGGTGGATTCCGCAGGCGCATTGCTCTATGAATTCGCGCCAGGCTTCGAGCGCGCATACATATACGACGTCACCAAACAACTCTTCACTGCAAATGGCAATTTCTTCCTACGCGTGCTCCGTCTGTTGGTGCGCCTTGCGATTGGCTTGACGGTAGCGGCGATAAAAATCGTCTTGCTATTAGCCAACTTTCTCTTTCGCGCGATGTTCGGCATCTTGCTCATCGGCTCGATAATTGCCATCGTCATCGGCATTTTTGCGGCAATCGCATCAATCTTCGACGGCGACGGTCCAAGTCTCGACATCGGAGACGTGGGTGGCGGCGATTTATTCTCTGGACTCTCCAACATCGATTTCGGACACTTCCACTTCGATTACTTCGCCTACGACATGATTCGACTGTTGGACTGGGGCTATTACTGGTCTGACCCGTGCTACTACCATTCGTACGGATATTCATACGACTACTATTACTCGCCGCAAGCAAATGCAGCAAGGCCGCTCACCAACGGTCAATCGACGCGCAGCGACAGCGGGCAGAACGGCGACTTCGTAACCAACTGCTTCTCATATCTCTTCGGAGACGGGCATCCCAACGCCGATTTAAAAGAGCGCTTTTGGCATCAAATAGGTCTAGTGATAAAACGCAGTCATGGCGTTGTGGTGGCAGAACAAATCGCACCATATGCAGGCGACGACAGCGGAACGGAAGACTGGATGTTACCCATTCTCGTGCATTTCAACGGCTCACCAGAAGTGACGGACAAGGGCAACATTCTGTACGTTTTCCCTTCATTCGTCCGCGAAGATAATCTCGCCACCCAACAATTGAGTTTGAAACCACATCAGAATATGGGTGGTGGAGATCAGCTTAGAGACTTGTATCGCAGCCATTTAAAACGCCAGGCAGATCAGTCTTGGGCTGGTCCTGCGGCGAACACTCAAAACCATCTTTCGCGATATTTGGCCGAGCGCCGTTGGCAGTTTTCGCTTCAAGGCACTGACTCCTCAGTGAAGATGGCGTCCATCGCGCTTTTAAATTTCATCGGCAGCTTCTGGTTCTACACCGCTTCGGCCAGCACAAAAATTCTCGTACCGTTCCATCACATGTCGATTTTCATGCTTGCTTACGCAACTTTCTTGATCGCGTTTCCCGCCGCACGTTTTTTCTGGCAGCTGTGCCTCAATTACAGCATCGATCAGCGCAATGAAAAGCGCAACGCATACGCTCGTGCACTGTCAGCACCGTCAAGCGAGTTAAAAGAAAAACTCAACGAGGCGAGCGCGCATATCAATACTCTCTTGCTCGCACCAACGCCCTCAATCGTTTACACAACCGAAGAAGATGCGCTTGAACAGCAGTTCGCGGCGACCGAGCAGCAGCATGCGGAAAACGAACAGAAGCTTTCGACAACTTCAGTTGCAAAATTCCAAGCTACTCGGAATTACATGAGCAAGTACTAACTGCGTTGCCACGTTCGTGCCACTTAGGTTGGGCTATGGTGACGGTGGCTGGGTCAACAACCGTTTCTCAATGGAGTTGACCAAAAATGACAAATTCCCACATTGAAATAGCAGACAACGTTTGCCCTAACGCGGAAATCACTCAGGCGAGCGAAGAGCAGAAAACGGCGCTGGAATCGTTGCGCAATGACGCGAAAGCGGACACCAGTGCAATGAGTTCTGAACAGGCGAAAGACTACATGTTGCAGCTCACGCAAAAGCTGCGAGAGACCAACCAGTTGCCAGAGCTGTCGCTTGTTTATGCGGATCAGCTTGGCGCCGATCTCAGTCGCGAAGATTTGCGCAGCGAGCTCAGGTCGGTAAATCGCGATCTTACTTTTGGCGAAAACGATAAACAATTGGACAAAGCTTTCATCCGATTTTTGCTCGACAACTATGACGGTGGAGCGAACCTTATTGAGGCAAAGGATGAAGAATCGGGTTACGACTCGACCATCAGTCGAGCTGATATCGCCGCCAAACTCGCCGAGTTCCAAGCCGTCAAGCAAAGCCCATCCAAGTGATGGGCGTTTCGCCCAAAAGCCCACCCACTTTACAGCCTCCGAATTTAATGTAACTTCCTTTCGTAACGTCAGGAACTAATCGAGGGGTACCCCGTCCACCCGGCATCTATAGATGTGCCGGGCTCGTGGGCCGGGTAGCATCTCCACTAAATACGGAGAAAACAAATGAGAATTTCAATTGCGGCAACCTTAGGCATCGCGGCTGTAGCGTTGACCATGTGCCTGGGCACTGGTGCATTTGCGCAAGACAGCGTTGTAGTCACGCGAACTATCACTACCACTGACCCTGGTATGTTGTTCGGAACAATTACAACTCGTCGTGAAGAGTTGAACAAGCTCTACGCTGACGCGTTGGCACAGAACCTTTTGGCTGAAGCAGAAAAGAATCTGTTGAAGGCAGAACTCGATAGAATCGCAGCCGAAGAAGCAGCAGCAAAAGCATTGACGGGCGTTGCAGCCAGCAGCAAAGTTGTTATTCTGGCACGCGATATTGATACCCTCGGCGACAGATTCAACATCGTGTTGAAGAAGCCGGTTTTCGTTCCAATCGTTGAAGGTTCACACTTCACGATCGTTGAAGGTAAGGTAGTTGAGTTGGATGACGTAGCAAAACGTCGTTGGGATCTCGAAGGTAAGATCAACAAGTTGTATTTGGAAAACAAAATTTCCGCCTCGACTGCAAACAATCTACGCAGCCGTATGGACTTGATTGCAACTCAAGAAGCAGGAATGCGCGCTGACGGCAATCTCGATCTTAAAGAAGGTCGCACCCTTTACAGCGAATTCGACAAGATCGGTTCTGACCTCGATAGCGCAGCGAAGTAGCGAAAGGTTGGCAGCCACGGAATCCAGAAACCGGTAACCTAAAGCGAATCCCGGCCTCTCGGAATCCACAGGCATCCAATAAATATGCCCCTCCACGGGCACAGAAGGCTCCGCAATTGCGGAGCTTTCTGCATTTCTATAGCAGTTTCAAAAATTATTGAGCCGGAACTTTCAGGATATCCGTTCGCTCTATAACACAGAGCCTGACTTGCACGGCAGGTTTTTCATAGACCGAGAATTAGTCCATCCCCTCAGCAGGAGTTTCTCATGCGGTATCTGGCACTGGCAACGGATTACGATGGCACGATAGCGGGTGATGGAACAGTAGATGAGTCGACAGTGGAAGCTCTGCAACGGTTGAAAGCATCGGGGCGCAAGCTGATTCTCGTAACTGGACGCGAAATGCCAAGTCTCATCGAGCATTTTCCTGAGTGGGAGATGTTTGACGCAGTCGTTGCAGAAAACGGAGCACTCTTGGTCATTCCTTCCACTAAGCACGAAGAACTGCTTTGCGAGCCGCCGCCGCAAGCATTAATTGATGATTTGAAGAAGCATGAGGTAGAACCTCTATCGGTTGGCAAAGGCATTCTTGCCACCTGGGTTCCGCATGACGGGCTGGTACTCCAGTGCATCAAAGAACTTGGTCTGGAATCGCAAATTATCTTCAACAAGGGCGCGGTAATGATTTTGCCGCCAGGTGTTAACAAAGCAAGTGGCCTAGCTGCTGCACTCAAGCATTTGCAACTCTCACCACACAACGTTGTCGCAGTAGGCGACGCTGAGAACGATCACGCTTTTCTCACTTCCAGTGAATTTTCTGTTGCAGTTGGCAACGCGCTGCCAGCGCTAAAAGAGCGCGCAGATTTCGTGACGAATGCCAAGCGTGGAGCGGGTGTTGAAGAACTCATCGAGATGCTTATCGAAGACGACATGATCGACTTTTCACCGAAGCGCCACTTCATTTCTGCAGGAACTCGCGAAGATTCAGAGAAAGAGATGATCGATCCATATAACACGGGCATCCTGATTTGCGGCAGCTCTGGCGCAGGCAAATCGACAACGACCCTGGGAATTCTCGATCAGCTGTGCCACAGCGAATACCAATTTTGCTTGATAGATCCGGAAGGTGACTACGAAAGTTTCCACAACGCGGTCGTTATCGGGGACACCGAGCGCGCCCCCACCATCGACGAAGTTCTCCAACTGTTGGCGGATCCGACCAAAAGTGTGATCGTCAACCTTCTCGGAATTCCGTTGGAGGATCGTCCGGAGTTTTTCACCAACCTTCTTCCTCGGCTGCAAGAACTTCGCACACTGCATGGAAGACCACACTGGACGGTCGTAGACGAAGCGCACCACATGTTCCCCGTAGAGTGGAAAAAGATGTCGCGCTTTGCGCCAGAAAACTTGCGTTCAATTTTGATGATTACAGTCCATCCAGAACTCATTGCACCGGAAGTGTATTCATCCATCGATCTTCTGCTCACCATTGGCGAAAACGCGCAAGAAAAAATCAAGAAGTTCGCCAAAAGTGCCGGTATCGATGCACCAAAAATGCCGAAGCAAAAGGACTTGGAGCAAGGTTACGGCTTCGGTTGGTTCACCAAGAAGTCAAAACAGGTTGAACTGCTCAAGCTTGAACGCTCCGAAATTGAGAAAGTTCGTCACCGTCGCAAATATGCTGAAGGTCAGCTGCCGGAAGAGAGAAGCTTTTACTTCCGCGGACCAGGAAACAAACTCAATCTACGCGTGCAAAACCTTGTGCTGTTCAATCAAATCGCACAAGGTGTGGACGACGACACATGGAATTTCCATCTGCGCAATCACGACTATTCGAAGTGGTTCAAGGAATTCATCAAAGACGATGAACTTTCGCAAGAAACACAAATGATTGAATCGAATAAAAACATCGGCGCAAAAGAGACGCGCAATTTGATCTGCGCCGCCATCGAAAAGCGCTATACGCTTCCCGCCACCGGCGCCGCTTAACCTGGGAGCGCCGGCGGCTCGCCGGCTTCTGGAATCTGCTTCCGGGCGGGGACGCAGTTACGTACAGCGAAGCGTAGGGGCGATGCCATGCATCGCCCGGTTTTATTCTTGTGGTCGTTTTAATACTCTTGTGTCTTCCAACAACCATTGAGTTGGTGTAGTAAACACCTCACAGCTAGTTGAATTCTTAGATGCTCACAACCAGGTTCGATGCACTTCTCAGGGCCAGACTCTGGACCAAGAGTGTTCCAAATGGACTCTCGCTGCCTTTGCTCGCTTGTACGAAAGCGATTGGTAATCTCTGCGATCACACTTTCGTTAAAGCCTAACTCGTAGAGCTCTCGCCCTTGTGCAAGAAAAATTCCTTCCTCTCGGTCCGAAAAGAATGCGATCGGCTTTAAATGATCAACTATTGTCCAAAATTCTTCTGTTTCCTCAAAATAAAGCTGAGCCAGTTCAAAACCATCCAGAAATTCTTCGAGCTCAGACTCAGTTACAGTGCCAGGGATCAACATCGCGGCACTAGGTGTACCAAACTGCATCTCAGGCAGATGCCTTAAAGGTGGACCCAAAGCGTAGTCTCCAATGATTTTCCAACCTGGTTCACATCTGTAAAAATCAGGTGCACCACCGTCAGACCCCCAATAAATAACCTGTACTCGAAACTCGCTCGGCATAAATAGAGTTGTAGAAAGCGCATCTCCAAAGCTGGCACCTTCACATCGAACCCAGAAATACTCATTGTGGGTTCCTTCAGTCCAGTACGGAGTCCGTGACCAATCCTTGAGCGCGAGCCAATCTTCGATGGTAGGCAAATTGGGCGGTTGTCTAAACATCAGTAAATCCTGGCTGAGCTGCTCCGTGCGGCGGCAAAGAAGAGATTCAGCAATCCCTACATTAACCTCACAGTTCCATTTTTACCCCATCAAAGAACTAAGCGAAACTTTTCCATGCACGGCGGGTATTGGACTCTGTACGAGGGCGGACTCGAGGTTGATGACCAAATGAGTATATGGGCAAGGCGAGCGTTATTGTCAGTGACTCCAGCCGTGTTTGCTTGCCTTGCCCTGGCGCCCTTCGTACAAGCTCAAGAAAGCCCTTATGGAGCTCGCTTCGGGCGCGGACTAGGGTTTCGCCAGGGGCAGGCGCAGAACGGCAACGCTCGCAATTTCGCAATGATGCGGCGCCCGAACATCGAAAGGGGTTGGTCAGGCGCTGGAAAACCAATGCTTCGGGAATTGACAATCGACGGCGTCAAACGACGTTACTACATTTACCAACCTGATACAGCATCGTTGCCTGCGCCGCTTGTGTTAGCGTTCCACGGCGGCGGAGGCAATGCTGAAGGTACCGACAGGTGCGCAGGCGGGCTCGCGAAGCTGGCTGACGAGAAGGGTTTTATCGTCGTCTATCCAGATGCCATCGACAAACATTGGAACGACGGACGACCTGATTTGTCGAAGACAAGCTACGATGACGTCGGTTTCATTTCAAAACTCATTGATGATCTGAACGCACAAAAACTCATCGATCCAAAGCGCGTTTACGCAACAGGCATATCAAACGGTGGCTTCTTCAGCCAATATCTAGCGATCAAACTACCGGGCAAAATTGCAGCAGTCGCAAGTGTGGCGGCGTCAGTTTCTAAAACATTCCTTGATCTCAATGTTGCACCAGTGCCCATCATGATGCTGTTGGGCACCAACGATACACTTGTTCCGTGGGAAGGCGGCAAAGTCGGCGGCAAGGTCTTACGCAAAGGCAGAGGCGAAGTGATTCCTGGAAGGCAAGCGCTCGAATTCTGGCTGGCAAAAAATAAAAACAACGCTCGACCAAATTGCTCTGAATTACCAGACACAGACCCGAGCGATAATTCGCGCGTCTTCGTTGAGCAATACGGAGCGCCGGACAGCCTCAACGAAGTAGTACTCTATGAAATCAAAGGCGGCGGGCATACGTGGCCCGATGGTCAGCAGTATCTTCCAAAAACAATCATTGGACCGGTATGTCGCGACTTCAATGGCAACGTCGCAATTTGGAACTTTTTCGAGAAACATGCCCTTAGATAGAAACTATCACAAAAACAATTTCCGATGCAGGCTGGAAGCCGGCGCTCCGGGCACTAGCTGATCTTCGCGGGCTCTTTGCCTTTGCTCTTCACGGACAGCGTTGTCTTTTTGAGTTCAGTTAAACGCATCAAAATTTCTTCGCCAGTTGCAGGCAAATTCAATTTCGGAACTTGTCCTTTTGCGGCATAGGCAAGTGCATCTTTCACCGCAGCCCATACGGCAAGACCCAAGAGCAGCGGCGGTTCACCAACGGCTTTGCTGCCACGCACATTGACCGTGTTGTTTGGATTGTCGATGAAATTGCAATGCAAATCTGCCGGAACGTCTTGGATGTTCGGAATCTTGTACGTCGTAGGCGAGTAGGAAAGCAGCGCACCTTTATCCGAATACTTCAGCTCTTCGTTGGTTACCCAACCCATTCCTTGAACAAATCCGCCAACCACCTGTCCACGATTGATGCCGGGATTGATTGACTTGCCGATATCCATCAGGATGTCTACGCGTTCAACTTTCATTTGACCGGTGAATCGATCGATGATGACTTCGGCAACACAGCAACCGCACGTAAAGTACAAAAAGGGCGAGCCTTGCCCTTTACTCCAATCAAAGCCAATACCTTGCGTCGCGTAGTATCCACGCTCGCCTAGGCTGACGCGCTCGCGATACGACATGGCGACAAGCTCTTGCCACTTCAATTTGTTGTGCGGTCTGCGCTCGTCATAGATGTGTCCGTCGGCAAAAACTATTCTGTCAGGGAATGCGCCGATGCCGGTTTCCACACGATCAAAGTGTCGCGCAGCAACTTCCGCCATAGATTTTTTGATCTTCTGGCAGGCGTTTACCGCCGCGCTTCCATTCAAATCTGTCGCTGATGATGCCGCTGTCGCTGACGTATTGTTGTTCTTCTCCGTGGAAGTCGTCATCACAATAACGCTCTTCGGGTCGATGGAAAACTCGTCCGCGACCAGCATTTTGATGTTTGTGTTAACGCCCTGACCCATTTCGGTTGCACCGGTAGAAACCTGAATAGTGCCGTCGAGGTAGATGTTCACCAGGGCATTGGCTTGGTTGAGCATTGTATTGGTAAACGAAATGCCGAATTTAACGGGCGTGAGCGCGAGCCCCTTCAGATGTGTTCTCGACTCGGAATTAAACTTATCGACGAGCTTGCGACGACTTCTGTAGTCAGAGCTCTCCACTATTTCGTCAAACAACTGCGGCAGCGTGTTGTGCTTCAACAATTGACCATAGTGAGTCGTGTTGCGCTCGGTTATTCCATATAAATTCGCCAGGCGCACGTCGAGCGGATCTTTCTTCAGATAGGCAGCGATGTCTTGAACAATGCTTTCGATCGTCGCCACGCCTTGTGGTCCACCAAACCCGCGGAAAGCAGTGGTTGGAGGATAATTCGTCTTGCAGATTTGCCCGACGACATCAGCGTTTTCGATGTAGTACGCATTGTCGATGTGAGTGATGGCGCGCCCGAGCACAGCCGTCGAAAGATCAGCGGCAGCCCCGCCGTCGGCATAGAGATGAGCTTTCAGCGCGAGTATTCGACCATTGTCGTCAAAGGCGACTTGGAAGTTGTTTTGAAATGGATGACGCTTGCCTGTGAATTTCATGTCGTCATCTTTGGTGTAGATAATACGTGCTGGGCGCTTCGTCTTCAAAGCCACAAGTGCCGCCATTCCAGCTGGGTGCGTGGCTTGCGATTCTTTTCCGCCGAAGCCGCCGCCCATGCGTTTGGTAACTACGACAACTTGGTTTTGTTGCAGCCCCAAAACTTTCGCCAGCACCTGTTGAATTTCACTTGGGTGTTGCGTGGAGGAATGAACAACCAACTGATCGTACTCACCCGGCACTACGAGCGCCGCTTGCGATTCAAGATAGAAGTGCTCTTGACCGCCGATGATGCAAGTTCCTTCCAGCTTATGCTTGGCTTCTTTCAAAACACGTTCGGCATCACCGCGCGCGATTCGATATGTTTTATCCAGAAAATCTTGCTTCTTTATCGCAGCATCAATGCTCAAAGCCGGCTCCAGTTCTTCAACAACGAGCTTAACGGCTTTCTTTGCCTTCGCCAAGGCTTTGCGGGTCTCGGCGGCAATTACAACAATCGGTTCTCCGATGAAAGAAGAATGGTCTTCGCAGAGCAAGACTTCGTCTTGAATAATCGGACCGAATTTATTGATGCCCGGCAGATCTTTATATGTGTAGCAAGCGACAACGCCTTTGATTTTCAGCGCTTCGCTGTAATCGACCGACCTGATGTGCCCGTATGCAACCGGGCTGCCAACGAAGTCAACGAGCAATTCATTCTTCGCAGACGGCATGTCGTCGATATAAATCGACTCTCCGCTAACGTGTCCAACGGCTGAATCGTGCGGCATGTCTTTTCCGACTACGGACATACTAGCTCCTTCGCGTCAGCGGTTTCGAAGTAAAACTTTTCCATGATGTTTGCTGCAAGCTGCAACCGATAGTCTTTCGAGCCGCGGACATCGCTAATCGGCGTAATCTCTTTCATCGCAATTTCACCGGCCTCGCGGAATGTTTCCAGCGAGAAGGGCTTGCCGTTGAGGAATTCTTCGGTCTTCGCCAGTTTCAAAACAACCGCAGCAACACCACCATATGCAACTTGCGCATTGGAAATTTTGTCGCCATTGCGTTCCAAACTAATTGCAGCAGTGAAGCTGGAAATATCCAAATGCTCACGTTTTGAAACTTTGTACAGCTTCAGCTTTGCTGATTTGGACGGCATCGGGATGTGAATCTTGACGATGACTTCGTCGTCAGTCAAAACCATTTTGCGGTAACCACTATAGAGCTGATTGACCTTGATACGACGCTCGCCTTTCAGCCCGGCCACTTCAACTTCCGCGCCGGAGACAAACAAGAAGGGCAGCGAATCAGCAATGGGAGAGCCGTTAGCGATGTTGCCGGCTAATGTCCCGGCATATCGAATTTGGGGAGAACCAAAGACCCACAAAATATGGTGAAACTCAGGCAGCGACTTTTGGAAAAACTCTTCCAGTTTGCGCAGCGAAACTCGCGCACCAACCACGACGGTATTACCGTTTATCTCAAGGTCATCCAGCCCAGCAACATGGGTGAGAACCATTATGTTCTTCGGTTCGATGCGACCCTTATTCAAATTGACACACACATCAGTGCCACCAGATACGATGACAACACCAGCATGCTTGCTTTTATACTCGACCGCTGATTTAACATCGGTGGGCTTGAAAAACTCTGCGTCTTCGCCTTTCACTAAGACAGGCTCATCATGGTGCTTTTTGAACGCACTCAGAAGTGGCTGCGGGGGATACAAATTCTCCAAACGTTTGTACTCTTTTTCATCGACGCTCATCGCAGCTTTGATGATCGCCTCATATCCAGTACAACGGCAGAGATTGCCTGTGAGCGCATCACTCACTTCCTGCCTTGTGACATTGCAAGACTTCTGGCTCTTATCGCACTGTTCGAACAGCGAGCACATAGCCACGATAAAGCCGGGCGTGCAATAACCGCACTGTGCGCCGTGACAATCAACCATCGACTGCTGAATTCTGTTGAGGTCTCCGTCGACTTTTAGCCCTTCAACTGTGACGATGTGAGTGCAATCCAACTGATACATGTATTGGATGCACGCGTTGACCGGGATGTACTCAATGCCATTCTTCGCCGCGTTCAGACGCCCCAGGAATACTGTGCAAGCGCCACAATCCCCTTCTGCACAAACAACTTTTGTACCGCACTTATTCAGTGAGTAGCGCAAGTAATCGGACAGCGACAAAAACGCATCATCGCCGCTTACCTGGTGTTCGACGCCATTGACGTACAAAAGGACAAAGTCTCGCATTCAGCTCCCCTGCCAAAATACCGACCACCCTCGCCGCCAAGCCCCAGAGGCGACGCACATATCTTCTGGATATGATAACCCGAGGATGACCGTATTTAAGCGACAAGCCCGGCAAAATCGAAATTGCCGGGCTTGAAATGTTGTTTGCGAACAACTGGATTAGCCAGATCAGTGTGTTACTTGGCTTGCTCTTGCTTTACGGCTGCCAACCCTTCAGAGAAAGGCTGGGCTTCGTCGTAGATCGGCTCAATCGCCAACTTACCTTTGCTATTGAGATAGCCCCAACGCCCGCCGGCCAGCTTCACAGCCGCCAAACCTTCTTTGAAGGGCGTTGCTTTGTCGTACTGCATCTTCGCGACAATTTCGCCTTTGTTGTTGACGTAGCCCCAACGCAGGTCCTGGCGGACCATTGCTATGCCTTCAGTGAAATTCTCAACCTGGTCGTACTCGGTCGGGATAACGATGTTGCCCTTAGAATCAGCAAATCCTTGCTTGCCTCTGTTAGACGTAATTGCCAAACCATCGTGAAAGAGTGACGGCAACTCGGTTTCATCCTTGTAGATGATGACGCCGTCGCGGTCGAGCAGACCAGTCTTACCCTTCTCATCTTTGACTTCGGCAACGCCGTTTTTAAACGGAACAACGCTGGCGTACTGTTGCTTGATAACGACTTCACCTTTGTCGTTGACGAAGCCCCACGGATTCCACTTTGCGTCATACATCATCTGAACGGCGCCGCGACCTTCGGTCATCGGCTTTACATTCATGGCATTGGCAGGCATGATGGTCTCGCCTTCTTTACCGACGTAGCCCCATTGCTTGTTGTAGCGAACAGGTGCGCAGCCGTCCGAGAATGGCTGGGTGTTTTCCCAATTTGGTTGCACCGCCATACGTCCGTTCAAATCGATAAAGCCCCATTTGTCCCCGACCTGTACTGCTGCGCGCCCCTCAGAGAAGGACTCGACCGTGTTGTACTGTGCGGGGATGACGAACGTGCCTTTCTTGTCAATAAAGCCCCAGCGTCCGCCCTTGAGTACTCCCGCTCTATCTTGCGAGAAAGGCATCGCAGCCTCGAATTGCGGTGGGATTGCCACGTTACCAGTGGTGTCTATGTAGCCCCAACCTGCGGAAACCGCCTGCTGAGGAGCAGTCGCCTGTCCGCATCCGGTGAGCGTGGCAAGTGACATCAATGTCCCGGCGAGCAGCCCGAGCGACATTTGCATAGTAACGGCTAACTTTTTCATTCTAAATACACCCTTTGAGAGACGCCCCGTCTCCTATCTACTCGAAAGTACTTACTGTAAACGCTTGTCTTTAGGTTAGGCTTCCTCTTGACTGAAAAATGATCTCAGATCTTCTTCTGACAACCCAGTCAAGTGTTTCTTTCGATTAAAACCTTAGTAAGTACCACAACAGTTTACTACACGTTATCGCATTACTGAGAGCGCGGGCGGCTTGCCTATTTGGTTTCAGTTCGCTACGAAACTTTCACCAAGCGGCAGCTTGCATTACGCCACTCGAGTATGCCCCCGTCAAGGCTAAACGACCGGTACCCGCGAGTTTGCAGGTACGCAGCATAGCGCGCAGTTTTCTCTCCGACCGGACATACCAGCAACAGCGGACGATCTTTTGGAAACGGATCGGCACCATCGATCATGGTTTCAAACAATTCCCACGGAATGTTGATCGCGTTAGGAATAGTCGTCATTTTGTAAGCAAGGTTGCCACGAACATCGATGATAAGGGGATTCTCGTCATCGATCCAAGTTTGAGCCTTGTCCACTTTAATGGTGAATCTTTCTTTGCTACCGCTGGGATCAAACTCAAAGGCGCGCAGAGAGCCGGGCTTCATCTTCAGTCCGAACAATTGCGGACGGCGCTCACGAATGTAGTCGGTATACCACTCGACGCGATCGCAAGCGATAAAGACTGCATTTTTCTTCTTGGTCAGTTGTCCGTCAATTTTCCGAAGGTAGCGCAAAGCGCCCAGATAGCTGGCTCCGCTCGTTGGCCCGCAAAGCAAACCGGCGCCTCGGATCAAATCCATCATCGCGTCAACCGACTCACCAGAATCGACATACACAAAGTCGCTATAGTTTTCTTTGACGAACAGTCCGGATTCCCACATCTGATCCAGGCTGCGAATGCCGGGAATGAAATCGTTCTTGCTAGCACAAACGCCTACAGAGACGAGATCCGGATTTCCTTCATCGCGAATCCGGCGAGCAGCACCAAGTGTTGAACCGCTGGTTCCTAGACCACCAAAGAAGAAGTCGACCTCCTTCAAATCATCGACGATTTCTTTGCCCGTCGTCTTGTAATGCACATCCGGATTTTTCGGATTAGTGAATTGCGACGGGAAATAGTTTTTCTCCGGGTCATCTTTGACCATTTTGGCAATGAGAAATTGCGGATCATTTGGATCGTTCGGATCGAAGCATTCGCTGCCGCCAAGCACCTCTTCGATGTCCGCGCCAAGCATTCGAACGATGTCTTTTACGCCATCAACCTTGGCAAGATACGTGATCAAACGCGTCTTCACGCCGTGCATATTAGCGATTACCTGCAATGCCTTTGCAGTGTTGCCGCTGGAATTTTCGTAAATCGTTTTGCCTTTGGCTTGAATCTCGTCGATGTCATCCTTGATAATGCCCCAGGCGATGCGGTCTTTGACCGAACCAAAAGGGTTCATCATCTCCAACTTCGCGTAAAGATCGATGTTCTTCAAACCATGAACATGCGCCGGAATTTTCAGCAACGGCGTGTTGCCAATCAATTCAGTTATGTGATCGTACTTCATGGTTTGACTCCCTCGGCAATAGCCATTGGGTTGTACAGCTCATCGAGGAACCAGCGGAATACGCCTTCTTCACTCTCAATGACCGCAACCTTCTTCGCAATCGACTGCTCAAGAACATGCGTCTCGGCAAAATCCATTTGATATGCAGCGGTGTTTATAAAAGCGACTAAATCCCCAGTTTGCGGAACCGCATCAGGGAAAGTCTTGTGATATTGAATCATGTCGTGCGTCAAACACAAATTTCCGACATACATAACACCTCTGTCAGCTGGCTTTCTATCGGTGTTTCGATAAATGACGATCGGATCGGTCATTAATTTCAATTGCGTTGAATTCAAGTTGGTGCGATTCATATCGAGCACGGACAACTGCTCACCGAGAATAGAAGTCTTATCGAAATTGACGTGCGCCAGTGTGATACCGCACTGATCCAACAACGCTCGACCCGGCTCGATATGCAGCTCGAACATATTGTCGGAAACAATTCTTGCCGTGGAATATCCATCAAACGCAGGTAGCGGAGTATCAATGACAGACGCAAAATCTTCGTGCCCGTCATTCTTATGGTAGTGCTCCATAAAGTTGGGAGCGCCCTTCAACACGCCGTCTTCGCGATGATATCCGAGACCGGAATCATTCCAGGTCAACGATTCGCGATTGCCCAGAACCGATGCTTTCAATTCTTCGACATATGTATTCCACTCATCTTGATCGGCAGCGTAGCGAATTCGATAGCCGCCGCCAATGTCGATAGCGCGGGGGTTTAAACCTAACTCCAGGCAGCGGAAAGTGAGCTGCAAACATTCTTCAATCGCTGGTGGGCGCCGTATGTAATCACCGGCATTGAAGTGAAATGAGAAACCATGGAAGTCGATGCAGTCCTTGTGCTCAAGGAGGAAATCGATGATCGCTGGAGCATCCTTAACCGGCGTGCCGAAAGCGCTGTCTTGAGCGGTAAACTTCACGCGACCGGGCTCAAAACCATCAAGACGCACCAAGACCCGCGCCTTCTTTCCGCGCGGAGAATACCTGCTCATCTGCGCAATCTGCTTGAGCTCGGTGAAATTATCCACATTGATAAGAACGTTTTGCTGAATAGCAAGACTAAGGTAGTCGATATTTTTTGGCCCAGTCGCTTCGATTCGCTCCGGGTGAAAGCCGCTAGCCAGCGCACTCTTCAGCTCACCTTCGGAAGAAACATCCAATCCGACGGCAGTCGTCGAAGCTTGTTTTTTCAATGCGAGTGATTTGTTTGGCTTCGATGTGTAGTAAATCGTGCCTTGCATTTGGCGATCTTTATACACCTGCTCGAAGCGTCCAATCGTCTCTTCGATATGCCTGGGAAAGAGCACATTGAGCGGTGATCCAAGTCCATCAACTAAAGAGAAGACCAATTTTTCATTTTGGAGAAAACGCGCAATAGCCGGGTGCATGGCCGGTCTGACCCTTGGTCGCGCCCGATCGATTGCTGAATTGGCCGCAGCGCCACTTGCGCCAGCGGACAGAGCGCCGGCTTCCAGCCGGCAATTATCTGCGGACAACAAATCATCAGCCAAACACTGATCCGCTCTTTTGGTAGCTGCCTTGTCTTCTCGTGCTTCAATCGTGCTCATCTTAATTTACCTATAGAACCGACTGCAGCAACTCCTGCGTGCCGAGGAAGGTATTGAAAATCGGGATCAATTTGATCTGCAACGTCGCCATAACCGAGTTGCACCCATTGCTTATCGTTCAATTTCAAATGAAGTTTGTGAAGCATCTCCAGCCTTTGCGCCGGGCTGATAGACGGCAATTGAGCTTCGTTCTCAATGATGCGCATCACCTGCGTTAGCGTTGGGTCGAGCAACTCACCGCCAACGATTTCTCCTCTCTGGCGTGCTTTCTTCAGCTTAGGCATCGCCGGCACGGACACGAGCAACTTCTTATCCACAGTCTTGCTGATGAATTCGATATCGTCAGCATCTTCGATCTTATTGCCAACCAGATGAATCAGCTCATCAACGCCGCATTGGCGAGCCAGGTCCATATACAACTTGCAGACTTCAGTAGATTCCGGTGTGGGCTCAGCGATCAAAACAATCGCATCGAATTGCAAATGCATGGAGTAAGCAAATGCGTCGGTGCCGGCGACCATATCGCAGACGATAGTGAAGTCGGGCGAAGTGACCGTATGCGAGAGGATATTCTCAGCGACGAAGAGATGCGAGTGGTAGCAAGTTTGCCCTATCCCATCTTTGTCATAAGAGCCGACAGTCAACAAATTCACTATCGGTGATTGAGAAACATTCACACAGAAAGGCTGAAGACCAGGCTCTTGCGCAGAGCAAACAAGGTTTGAGCCAGCCCCCGGAGGAGTTGTCGGCAAAAACTTCGAAACGTCCGGCACCCGTTTGTTGCCGCCTTTAAGAAAATTGCGAATGGACTCAGCTACTTCAGGGCGCGCCATGAGCGTCTTTTCATCGACTTTCACACCAAGAAGTCCGGCGAGGTTCATGTTTAAGTCAGCATCGATTGCCAGTACGTTGCGTTTGCGTACGTTTTGCAAATAGCGAATAAACAGCGATGAGAGCGTACTTTTGCCCGATCCACCCTTACCTACAAACGCGATTTTCATCTATGCAACTCCCTGAACTTCTCTAATTTCTTCGACTGCCTCGATTATCAAATCGGCAGCCCTGAGGACTTCTTGATGTGTAGTAAAACGACCAAACGATATGCGCATACTCTCGCGGGCAGCTTCATCACTACCGGTGGTGGCGCGTACGACGTGCGACAATTTTGCACCGCCGCTGCTGCATGCGGCTCCAATACCGAAGGCGAGATCAGGCAATGCCATGATGAGGGTTTCGGTTTCAATGCCTGTAAAACGAACGCAGAGTATACCGGGCACATTCCAATCAGAATGCGAATGACCATAGACTGTGGGTTTTAGCCAACTCAATCGATTCAGAAACGCCCAGCGCAAACTACGAACATGCCGAGTGTCGTCTTCGAGCAAAGAACACGCCTTGCCGAATCCAACACAAAGCGCAGTCGGCAATGTTCCAGATCTCAGCCCACCTTCCTGCCCGCCACCGCGGCTTACCGCAGTAAGCAGGTGCTTCTTTTCGGCTCGCACATAAAGCGCACCGATGCCTTGAGGACCGTAGACTTTATGCGAAGAGAGACTGACGAAATCCGGACCAGTGCTCTCATTGTCGTAGGAGAGCCGCATGCGGCTCCCTGTTTGCGCAGCGCATGCGCTGCTGTCGACTTTGAAATTCGTCTTGCCGAGCGCTTGCGCTGCATCGCAATGGAAGAGTATTCCTCTACCCTTCAACATCACTGCAATCTCTTTAATCGGCTGAATTACGCCGACTTCGTTATTGACTGCCTGAACGCAAACCAACCCGGTATCAGGTCTTATTGCGCGCTCAATCATGTCGGCTTCAATCATGCCGCATGGTTTCACGCCGAGAACAGTCAGTTCGAATCCCTGAGCTTCCAACTCACGCAAAGGTTCCAAAACGCTGGCATGCTCGACTGCCGAGGTGACCAGGTGCATGCGCCCTTCGGCCTTGAGATGCGCCGCTATTCCCTTGATGGCGAGATTGTTCGCCTCGGTCGCGCCCGAAGTAAAGAATATTTCGGCAGAATCCGCTCCAATAGCGTCCGCGACCTGCTGTCGGGCAGCTTCAACACTGCGGTGAGCCGCCGCACCATAAACATGATGGCGTGCATGCGCATTGCCGGTGTGCCCCTGAGCCATGATGCCGTACATCGCGTCGAGCACGCGCCGATCCACTGCGGTGGTCGCGGCGTAGTCCAAATAAATGCTATTTGGGGCGAAAACTGGTTTTACCTGGCTGTCCATGATTTCAAGGTTAACACGAAAATGAAAACGGTTATCGTTTTGATCCAGACCTTTAAGCAGCTATCCCCCACCGGGGGATAACGGGCACCCATGCGCCTGAGCGCGATTACGGAGCACAGTATGCGGCCAAAAACCCCCGCATAGATTGAATAAGAGAGAAGGTTTATCTAATAAGGAGATCAAGTAGCCCAAATCAGCCAGTCGCCCCCTCGCCTTTTCGTCTTCACGGACACCCGAAATCTCCACCAGGTGTTCCGTTCATGGAATCACCGGCACGATTAACCGCGAAGGGAAATCGCTGTCATGAAAAACTTTCTGAATCGCAATGCGAGGATTTGTTTCAAATGCGCTTGGTCTGCCAGTATTTGGATTACGGTCGTAGCGAGGAAAATTGCTGCTGCTCACATCCAATCTGATTTTGTGATTTTTGAAGAACACCATGCTTGTAGGCCACAATTCAATTTCAATTTTCTGAACCTTAGAGCCTGAAAAACGGCGGCGAAGAATTCCGTCACACACGTTGTATGCTGTTCCATCAGGATGAATGTCAACCAATTTCGCCGTAAAATCGGTGCACGGCGCGTCACTCGAAACAAACAGCTCCGCTTTCACCGGACCGGTCAACTCAACATCATGCTTGAGAAGATCAGTCGTGAAACACAGGACATCAGGGCGAGACTGTGCGGCCCTCTGCTTTATCATCGCTGGAACCTTTCCAATCATGGCACCACCTGCGGTGGGCACAGGGACCCTTGGATCATAAACAAACCTATCAGGCTTTTGTCTGTCGACAGGCTTAGAAAAGCTCAGTTTGTCACGGTTCAAATACAGACTCGTAAATTGCGTCCGCGCCAGCGGCCACTCATTTTCTGAACGCCAAAAGTTCTTACCCATAATAAAAATTTGAATAGGAGCAGAAGACAAATGCGGCACATTGCATCGACACAAGTCGCGAGGTTGATGCAGGTTTAAGCAACCTGTCTGGGCTGGAAGTGGCCTACCCAAAACAATATGGTCAAACCAATCAAGACTCAATGCCAGAGTTGCTGCACGAAATAACGAAGGCTTGGTTCCGTCTGGCAGAACAAACTCATCTCCATGAATCCAAGGACCAATCACGAGTTTTGTTCGTCGCGCGATATCCGGTTCTGCTTCGGCCTTGACTTTCAGATAATCCTCCAACTGGGTCGGCAGGAAAGCATCACACCAACCTGCCATTAGCAAAACTGGAGCTTTGAGAGACTTTGTACGTTCAGTACCATCAATGTTCTGCCAGTAAAGATCACGCTCCGAGTGACTGACCCAATCATTGAAGAAGTTCACTTCCATTCCTGTGGAATTGCAATCTGCATCAATTAGCGGGAAAACATCAGCGCCTTCGGCAATCTTCTCCGGCTTCGGCCACTGTGGCAAATCCGTTTTCCCATGGCACGTTACAGTCCAAGCAAGCGCACTATAAAGTGAAAATGCCCCACCTGGATGGAACATCCTATAGATATCTGTGCTCGCTTCATAAATGTGCATCGCGGAAAATCCTGGCGCAGACCGGTCTGCAATAGCCCACTGGCTGATGCCAAACGACGAACCGCCCCAGCCAGCAATATGTCCGTCATACCATGACTGTTTCGACAACCATTGCAGTGTCTTGATTCCGTCCTCTCGGTCATTGCTGAGCGGATAATATTCTCCTCCGGAGCCGCCCCTGCCTCGCGTACATTGCACAACCGCCGTATAACCTCGCTCGGCCCAAAGACGCCCAATAATATTGGCAGTCAGCATGTTGGTGGGGGTTTTTGTATAGGGAATGCGCACTAGCACGGTCGGGCTTCGCTCCAAGCCCATCGGATGATAGATGTCTGCGACCAACATCACGCCCGCGGCTACAGGCACTTGAACATCACGCTCAATCTTTACGGCATAGACGGCAGGGCGCAAATGAAATTGTTGTGCCATTACATACGGTGCCAACAGATAGGCAACCCACATGAGTATTCCGAGCACGGCAAACACACGAAATACTCGCGCAGTCCAGCGATTACCAACTTTTTTCCGGACAGCCTGTAAATGAAAACTGCCCCATACCAGGACAAAACCAGCCAATACGACATGAAAGAAGATTGGTATTGCTCCGCCGAGCCAGCGCTCATGTGGATAAAGTGCCATATGTATTACGTAGCGCAAGCTCATTACCAGCAGATAAAGTGCGCCGCCCTCAAGTAAAAATCTGCCAAAACGCCCGCCTCTGCGGGCGAAGAAACCGTTGCCTCGCTGCAAGTCAAGGCAAACTTTCGCCATCAAAAAAATAATGGCAATCTGCGCTCCTAACAACCATGGATAGGGCATTACGCCGGACATCCATGCTTCCATAGGTGGCAAAAATCCTACGTGAAAAAAGGCCACAGCGAATTGCCCCGCCACACGCATAACAAAGAGTGCAGCCAGAGCGCATAAAACGAAAATTTGATTTTTACGCATCGTTCCAACCATCCGATTCCTCGGATTATGGAACGGTAGGCGCTGGTGCAGAAGCCAGATACGAACAGTTTCGTAACTGTAGCGCACAGACTCGGATACAGCCCCGGCACTGTGCTGGACCCTATGCACCCACTTAACAACTGTTACGAAAACTCCTAACTTCCTGTTGGTCTCGGGTAGAAAGGGAATGCAGCCCCACCTCATACCGGTTAGACACTTGAATGGTAGAGTGGAATTATGAAAACATTTAATATGCAAACCAAACTGCTCCTCGCGGTAACCGCAGCACTTATTGCGCTGCCGCCGGTCTACGCGCAAAGCGACCCGCCGCCTTTCAAGTCTCCCTTAAAGACGTTGGATGGGGACGACGATGACTGGTTTATGGAAGAAACCACCCCCAAGCAGCCAAAGCGCCAACCAAAGATAACGCCTGGGCAAGCTGCCAATGTAGGCGTGCCATTGACTGAAGATGGGCGTATCGTGCCCTTAAAAAGTGACACGCCGGTAATGACTCAAGGATCACAACTGGAAATTTCCAACGAGTATGTGGTTCAGCCAGGCGCATATTATCCTGGTTTTGCTCAGCCTTATATGGGCGGAGTCAATCCATACTTTGCACCAGGCGTGGTGCCCTACGGCGCGCCGGGTGGCATCAATATCAATCTCGGCAGAGCTGGTGGAATCTCGCTCGGTGGTGGATATCCCATGTACCCGACCACTTACGGATACAACACGAGCACGTACACACCTCTCAATGGAATGCCCAATAGTTCGGTGATAATTAACCCAGCAGTACCCTTGAACAACGGCTTCATCGGCACACCTGGTTTGGTTCCAAACTACGGTTACGGTGTGCCGGGCATGTATGCGCCCGGAATTAACATGGGCGTCCCTGGCATGGGTGGCATCGGTCTTCCTGGCATTGGGTTGCCTGGGCGCCGGTTCTAGACCACCACAATCGCAATAAAACAAAACTCGCGTTCTGGCATAGAACGCGAGTTTTCAATTTCTAGAAGGTTCTTTCAAAAGTTCTTTCAGACAGAACAAGAACCGGCATTAACCGTCAGCAGTAATCTTGTCGATCAGCTCCTTCAGCACGCCTTCAGCCTTTTCGTTTTCGATCTGGCATGTGCCGGCCTTCTCGTGACCGCCCCCGTTGTACTTGAGGCAAAGCTCTCCCACATTGGTTTTCGAGGTGCGGTTTACGATCGAATGCCCAATCGCAAAGACTGTATTCTGCTGCTTCAGCCCCCACATCTCGTGGATGGAGATATTGATGTCCGGATACATCGCGTAAATCATGAAGCGATTTCCCGCATGAATAGGGTCTTCACCCTTCAGGTGCAGCACAATCAAATTCTTGTGGATCTTCGCTACACGTTTGACTTGCTCTTTGAATTTCTCTGCTTGCTCGTTGTAGAGCTCGACGCGCTCGACTACATCAGGCATTTTCATGATGTCGTCAATGTCGTGATCCTTGCAGTAATCAATCAGATCCATCATCAAGTTATAGTTCGAAATTCGGAATTCGCGGAAGCGACCTAAGCCAGTCCGCGGGTCCATCAAATAGTTCAGCAACACCCATCCTTTGGGATTGAGAATCTCGTCCTTGGTGAACTGCGCGGCATCAGCCTTGTCCACCTCCTTCATCATGTCGTTCCAACGCGCCGGGAATGTTTTTGCACCGCCAAAATGGTCGTACACGACACGCGCAGCAGACATCGCGTCAGGATCAATTATGTGGTTGTCTTTTTGATCTTTGTTGCGGATGGTTTCGCTCAAGTGGTGATCGAACGACAAATGTACGCCATCAACGTAAGGCAAGTTAGTCGTAATGTCGCGAGACGTAATATCGACCTTCCCGTCCTGCATATCCTTAGGATGGACGAATTTGATGTCGTCAATCATATCCAGATGCTTCAACAGAACGGCACATACCAGTCCATCGAAGTCGCTTCGGGTCACCAACCTATATTTAGTGCCTTCTTTGACCGTCGTCATTGCGTTCTCACCTCATTTGCAGCATCTGAACCAAAACAAAGAGCCATCACGGCTCCTAATTCAAATGCCCCCATTTAACGGCGGATAAACGCTGCGCGAACACTACCAAAGGTAGTATCGAATTTACAAGAAGAGACAACTTCGAACCAAGCAATCACCACGCGCAACCATATATGGTGCACCAAGATTTGAGTTCGGAAATTTCCCGCGAGAATCATTCTAAAAAGCTTAGAGAATATCTACCAAGAAAAACACCTAAGATCCGCGCGCAGCGAAATCGAAATTCAAATGCCGATGAAAGCTTTCAGGCGAAAGGTTCGCTCGGGCAAAACGCGCTGTGTGTCTCGAACTACGAAAGCTTTGTGCGGAAAACCCCACTATTGGCGTTGCAAGTTTTGCAAGGTAAGGGGCGAAATTGAAAGTGAAACGCAAACTCTGTGAGGTCTTCAGGCTTTCCTTTTATTAAATCCGTCATATTGACATTGCATTTTCGAAGACTATACTCGGCATATAAGGGAAACTCCTTCGCCAAATTTCTCCCGCGCTCAGTGCGAGCAGAGGTGGCAACTCTGCGTGCGTATTTTTGGGCGCATTCAATCCTCCAGACAACTTGCCGCATAAAGTTGACCACCCACTGGTCAGCTGGGGAAAGACCGCATGAATGAAGAAAAAGCCGTTATTCCTATCCTCACGGGAATCGTCCTAGCGATGATTGCATCGCATATCACTCCGTGGGACCATCCAACAGCAGACGCAGCGGAATTCACCCTGCTGTTTGCTAGTGTCGCCTTCATTTTGTTTGGCATATTCACATATTGTTCAATGACCGCGAAAAACTCCAAATCAATCGCCAGACAAATGCTGGAATTGGAAGAAGTCGCCGACTAACAAAAACCTGCTCACTTCTTGGCCGCGCCGTCACCCGAGAATTGATAAGGGTTGATGCGCATCATTTCATTGATCTTTCTCATCGTCTCAGCTTCGACAAGCTTCTGAGCGTCCTGCGCTTGTTTAGCGGCTTGCTCGCTGGCTTGCTTTTCTCTCTCAATGCGAGCAGCACGCTCTGCGCGCAAACCTTCAACCATTTGTGGAATGCTCGTCTTGGTCGGCGAAGCATCGAGTCCTTGTGGAGTCGTAACCGTAAGCTGCTTTCCTTCCAAATGACCGTTCTGCCCACGAGTCAAATTGCCTGAGGCGCTTACGTCAAACCCGTCTACAAACGGGAAGCCATTCGGCGCCTTAAGCTGATAGCCGTGCTCGCGCAAGACCATTTCCGCGGCGGGTCCGTCAACATTAGCGACAACCGCCTTTCCATTAAGGTCCTTAGAAGTGGGACCCATTGCTTGCTTGTCCATCGCGATGCAGGGCGGGCAGCCTTGCAAGCCATATTTGACGACCAGCGGAACACCTTTGGCTTTGGCATCAGCAATCGCAGCTTCAATCGCTTCTCTCGTCGCAGCTTCCAATGCAGCGCTATCACCGGCATCGTACATCTTTTGCTTCTCGGCCTCAGGAACTCCATACTGATTATCGCTAAGCCAATACTTGCTCTTGTCACCAGTGGCAGGCGCCTTGCCTAGGTTTTCAATCGCCTTATCGCTGTACCCCATTGCCTTCAGCTCTTGCTTCGCTGCATCTGTAGCGAAATAACCAGGCACTTTCGCATTGGCGTCGTTGATCTGCCTGTGGGCCTCCAGCACATTCGTTTCTTGCTGTTCTAGCGACTGTTTATCAGTTTTTCCGTTCAGTGCAACCGCATCTGCATACAGTTTTTGTGCATACTCTTTTCTCGTTCGTGCCGGTGCTTCACGCATTGCCTGCAGTTTCTTCTGTTGCGCAAACAGCTCTGGAAGCTGTTTTGCACCAGCCTCTCCAGCCTTCTGAGCCTCTGCAATCGCAGCGTTGACCTTATCCAGATCAGTGGAAACTGCCTGCTGATTTATCTTATCGGCTTCGGCAATCGCTGCTTGCTGCGGGTTTTGCGGAACCGCCGGTTTATCAGACGGCTTTACTTGCGGCGTAACTTCAGGCTGCCCCTCTGGAATTTTGAACTGCCCTTTAAACTTCTCCGTGTACATCTTGCCGTACTTCTGTTGTTCGTCCAGGGTGGTTGTATCACTGCCCCAGTGCGTGCTGATGAGCTTGTCTCCCACAGGCTTACCGCCCTCGCCCGGGCGCACGCTGTATTGCGCCATGAAGGCGAGGTCGTCATTGTTTGTGTTCTTCTGAACCCAGTCGCGCAGACCTTGATACTTAGGATCGTCTTTGATCTTGTCCGTATCAAAGAAAACGATCTGCATATCGGGATTTTTCGCTTTGAGCGCTTCTAGGTTTTTAAGCGTATCTTGCGTGTCCTTTTTGGTCAGCGAACCGACAACAAAAGTCACACCCGTGCCGTTCTTAGCCGCAGCATCATAGGCGCCTTGGAAGTTGTCTGCATCCCAATTAGTGACGCGCTTAACCGCCGCGTCGAAGTCTGCTTTCTCACCGCCTTTCTGCCATTGATTATCTTTGGGAGTAATCGTGCGGCCGCTGTCGACAATCTCAAAACCTGGATTGACATAAGGGTTGTTTGGATCACGCCCTGGCTGCGGGTAACGATCTCCCTGACCAGGAATGATGTGACTATTGTCTCTACGATTGCCGTTGTCTACCTCCGGTAGACAATCAGGCCGCCTGCGGCCTGGTGACGGGACGCCTCAACCCATGATGATGTTTCCTCTGCTCTGGTATTTCGAAATATGTGACGGCACAAAAGCCGTACCTAGATGTTCCGGCTCTTTGTTTGCAATTTTGTTGCAACACCCTTCGTAAATTTACCAAAGGCGTCCAAAATTCATCGATTGCGAAGCGCAATTGATTTCTTGGTGGCGTTTGATCAATTACCCTCTGATTTCGCTAAGCGGCTAACCAAGAGTACGGGAGCAGCCGCAGATTCCGCTTTCTCAGCCAATCTGTAAGCATTAGTCGGTGAGTGTGCATGCTCTCTTGCCTGCAACGCAATGCCGGAGCCCAACTGGGCCGGCTCCCGAAAATTTTCCCAATGCGCACCTATATTGTTAGCACCCACCTTTCCAGGTTTCCCGGATTCCCCGGTCCCCCTTACCCTTTTCCCCTCGAACCCACCCCAGTTACTAGCCAGACATCAGCGCAGTTTGTCCATGCACACAGTGCAATCGGCATAGCGTTGCGTCGGCAAGGAGTGCTCCCATGCCTTCCGATAGAAATAATCAAACACGTACCGAAAACGCAGAAAGATCAGCCGAAAAAAGCGAGAGAAAGAACGACGCCAGCTCGGCAATGAGCAATGACGTCAGCAGCGAGGAGATGACAAATCTCACTCGCACGCGCAACAAGAACAGTCGCGAAGACGCTGGCACAACGGCACTGCTGGGCGGTCTCGAGCTGTTCGACGAAGATGCTGCTGAAAGAAATGCAATGCGCGCCGAGCAAACCAACACTCCGGTACCCAGCGCAACGCTCACCAACGCCCAATTTGCGCAACGCGCTGAGGCGCTTTTCGACAGGATCGATACTAATCACGATCAGTGGTTGGGTGCCGACGAACTCTCTGCTGCCGTGCAAAATAGAGACTTCAGAGATCAAGACGCACAAACAGTAGCAGCGCTGTATAGCAGTCGAAACACAATGCAGTTACTGTCTCGCGACGAATATTCCACCCTCGACGATGACGGTGTAACACGCGGAGATATACAGGCCTTCGGTCGGCAAACTGCAGCGCGCGACACGCTTACACCCGCCATGGAAGTACTTAGAGGCGAAGCCAATTTCAATAGATTTGACACCGACCATGACGGCTATATCGCCCGCACTGAGCTCGATGCCGCTCGTCAAAGTACTAGTATTTCCGAGACCGACCGCGCACACCTGCAGCGCGTGAGCGACAGCTTCGACAATATAATCGGCGCGAGCAACGATGAGTGGGGTTTCGAAAGCAGCATCAGCACCACCGACGTTGCAGAGTATTTGAATCAAACTTACCAATCTATCCCAGGACAGACAGAGACTATGGTGTCAAACACCACGAGCCGGACGAGAGAAGGTCAGCTAAATCAACTGAATTCAAATCTCTTCGCCACTCCTGACGATCCACTTCTCAGCATCACACCAGATGCAGTTGTGCAAGGAACGATTGGTGATTGCTACTATCTGGCTGCTGTTTCATCACTTGCAGCATCGAATCCACAAGCCATTCGTGACATGATTCACGACAACGGCAACGGCACTTACACCGTCACTTTCCCGGGCGATACAGCCAACCCAGTTACTATCAATGCACCAACTGACGCCGAGCGCGGACTATACAACGGCGGACACAAATACGGTACATGGGCTGGAATACTTGAAAGAGCGTTTGGACAGTATCAGAGTGAACACGCCAATATGTTCCGTCGGGCGAGAGTCGCGATGGAAAGTGGCGGAAACACACCCACAGAATACGCAGGAGCAGGCGGTCAAACATCATGGGCGACAGAACTTCTGACAGGCAGAAGCACTGAGACAGTAAGCTCTTCGGATAGCGAATTAGCAAGCCGTCTAGAGCGCGCGCTAAACTCGGATTCACGCGCAACAGTAACAACCGGCATCAACCCTAGATTATTCTCGAGCACGTCGACTGACGGCTATCCAACGCGCCACGCATACAGCATCACAAACTTCGAGCCTGACGGACAAGGCGGCGGCATGGTCACTGTGCGCAACCCCTGGGGCGCAAACAACGACTCAACAAGCGGCACAACGAGAATATCGCTGCAACAGTTCCAAAACAATTTCAGCGACGTGACTTTCGAAGTCCTGGCTCAATAAGCGTGGGGGCGCGTTGCACGCGCCCTTTCATAGCACTAGATATGCCATCCTTAGACCTGTAAAAGGAAGCTCACTTCCAGCGCTATACGAACGTCAGCTGCTTGGCTGGCGCTGCGCCTTCATGTTGAAGCAAAAACTCTTTCCGTGGAAGCCCGCCACCATATCCGGTGAGCTTGCCATTCACGCCAATGACTCGGTGGCAAGGAACAATAATTGAAATCGGATTTTGTCCATTTGCCAAACCCACAGCACGACTCGCTTTGGGATTGCCGACACGTCGTGCGAGTTCTCCATAAGAAATTGTTTGACCAAAGGGAATGTTCACCAATTCGTTCCAAACTTTGAGTTGAAACTCTGTGCCAATCGGTTTCAACGGAATAGTGAAACGCTCAAGCTTGCCATCAAAGTACGCAGCCAACTCTTCTCTGACAAGTGCGAACGGTTTCACACTATCATCGCGAACCCAGGATTCGTCAACGGTTGGCATGCCCTTATGCGATTCCATGTACAGACCTGCGAGCGAAACTCCAACTGAAGTTAGCGTAATCTGCCCGATAGGGCTGTCGATAACTGTGTAGAAAACTGTCATGCCTTTGCCCTCGCCACTTTCCTTTTCGGAGAACTCAAAATTGACGGTTTCGCATCCAATGCCTTGGCTTCCAACGAGCGCCACAGATGCATACCCGCGTATGAACGCCACGGAGACCAACGCTCCGCATGCTGCAAAATTTCCTTATCCTTAGTCATATTGAGCGCTTTCTTGATTCCGAGATCAGAATGAAGGAAAGCATCCGGCCATGCGAGTGCGCGCATCGCTATATATTGAGCCGTCCACTCGCCGAAGCCAGGCAAAGCCTTGATCTTGTTTGACGTCTGTTCCACATCTTGCCCCGGTTCTAGTGAAAGAGCACCACTTGCAACAGCCTGAGAAATCGCGATTATCGAATTAATGCGCGCGCCTGTAATCCCCATGCCGCTTAAATCCTCGGGCTCCAGCGCTGCCAGCGTTTCAGCCGATGGAGCGAGTCTGTTTAATTCAGGGAAAGGTGTTTCAATTGCAACGCCGAACTTTTGGACAATCCGTCCATGCAGAGTACTTGCCGCTTTCACGCTCACCTGTTGCCCCAGAATGGCTCTGAGTGCAACCTCAAAGCCATAAAACGCACCAGGCACGCGAACTCCCTCACGCCCCTTTGAAAGCTCGCCCAGCGTCGCTGCAATGATTGAGGGGTCTGCTTGAGTGTCCATCAAACGCTTACATCGTGCAACGACGCTCAGCAAAACTGGTGCGAGCGAGTTGGCGAGTTGAATCGATAAAGTGTTTTTCTGCGCATTTTGCCGTACGGCCAACCACCCGGAATGCTTCCCGAATGAGGCAGTGCGAATGTACGCGCCATCCTGCACGAGCTCAACTCCAGGACAGGCACGATAAGAAAGAAACGCCAACAATCCCTCAAAATCAAATGGTGGTCGGTAGCTCACTTCACACGTCAAGAACGGCGCATCTTGCGCACTTCTACGCTTTCTCAGTTGCGTTGGGTTTAGCTTGTAGCGTTCTTGAAACAGCGAATTGAACCGTCGAACGCTGGAAAAACCACTCGCGAACGCAATTTCCGTTACTGGCAAGTTTGTGTCGGTCAACAATCGTTTGGCGAGCAACAGCCTTTGCGTCTGCGCCAATTGAATCGGAGAAACCCCGAATTCCGATTCGATGACTCTGCGCAAATGACGTCCGCTAATGCCCATCTCAAGCGCCAACTCATCCACACCAAACTCCGACAGCGCACCGTCTTCGATTCTGTTAAGTGCAATTGCAGCCAATCGACTGACCGCGTCAACCGACGCATTGCCCGGAGCCAATTCGGGGCGGCAGCGCAAGCACGGACGATACCCGCCATCTTCCGCAGCAGCAGCGGTTGAATAGAACGTGACATTCTTCAGCATCGGCGTTTTTGCCGTACATACGGTTCTGCAATAAATCTTGGTAGACTTCACCGCTACAAAGAAAACCCCGTCAAACCGCGGATCTCGCGCGCGAAGAACCTCATAGCAGCTGTCTCGATTCAATGTCATGCCTGAATCTTAACGGATCCCAACTCCAATGACTCGCCATTTTCGGACATGGACATTTTAATTATCGGGCAGCAATGCGGGCGAGTGCTTCGACAATGTCCTCTATTGCTTCCTCATTCAAATGAGCATAGTTGATCTGAAACTCGCCGCGCGTCAGCTCTCCCAAATAACAGTGCGCCGTGCTTGAAATACCAATGCCAGCTGCTTTGGCGCGCGAAACGATTTCCTCGTCATTCAATTCGGAAGGAATACGCACCACAACATTGATGCCAGCGGCATCGCCGAGAACAGTTGCAGAACCCTTGAAATGAGTCTTGAGCGCCTCAATGACGAGCTTGCGCTTCTGCTCATAGAGGTTTCGCATTTTTCGAACGTGTCTTTCCAAATGGCCAAGACGAATAAAGTCCGCCAACACTTGCTGTTCCAACAAAGGAGAATGGCGGTCAGTAAGCCATTTTGCACGAGTGAAAACTTCCGCCAGGTCGAGCGGAACAACCAAATATCCAAGCCGCAAAGATGGAAAGAGAACTTTGGACAATGTTCCTATATAGATAACAGTGCCCGCATGATCGAGCCCTGCGAGCGCTGGAATGGGGCGCCCCTTGTAGCGGTATTCACTGTCATAATCGTCTTCGACAATATATGCGCCGACACGCCGAGCCCAAGAAATCAACTCAAGGCGACGCGGTACCGACAATACAACGCCCGTCGGTGACTGGTGCGAGGGCGTCACATACACCAACTGCGGACTAAAACCAGGCTTCGCTTTTTCGTGTTCTTTCAGGACATCAACCGAGATACCTTGCTTATCGACAGGGATAGGCAAAACGTTTGCACCCATCGCCTCAAACGACTTCTGCGCGCCGATGTATCCAGGATCTTCGATACAAACATCGTCGCCGCGATCTATCAAAACACGTGCGACAAGGTCGATCCCCTGCTGCGAACCGTTGACGATGATCACTTGTTCGGGAGTACATGCAACCGCTCGCACTCGAGAAAGATATGCAGCAAGCTGTTCTCTCAATGGCATAAAACCAGCAGCATTGGCAGGTGAATCGAGCAAACCTAGATTGCGTTTGCGCGCATGTTGTAACAACAATTGGTTCCACACACGCATCGGAAACTCCGTCATAGCAGGCCTTCCGAAGGAAAGCTGCACCTCTGGTTCTTCCGCAGAGAAGTTCAACCACTGCCTCGATCGCAACGCAGTCGCATACCAGGACAATCTATAACCCTGCACTTTGTCTGCGTCTGCCGCGCTCTGAGACTCAGAAGAAGAGGAGGAAGAACCTGTAGAACCTGATTCGCCTCCATCTTTGCGCTTCCTGCCGCGAACGCGTGCCTTCACTTTGGGCGTGGACGCCTCCAATGTCGCGGGATCGACTAGAGGAGCCGCAGGGCGCATCAATTCTTCCGGCAGCGCACGCGACACGAATGTTCCAGCCCCGACGCTGGCTTCTATGTAGCCCTCACTCAAAAGGCTGTCGAAACTCATTGTGACGGTCGCTCTGGCGATGCCCAATGTTTGTGATAGTGCGCGTGTGGACGGCAGCTTTTCGCCAGAACGCAAACGACCGGAGAGAATCGCACCCCTTATCGAGTCATAAATCTGACGATGGAGTGCAACCCCTGACGATTGATCTACATGTATAAGGAAGTCCACAACCGGCCTCTTTTCAACCTAAATTCTGAGTAATTGATCACTTTCAGGCAGCTTGCAATGCTTCAGCACAAATCCCTCATCGCACACCGATGCCGCGTTTCAGATTTATTGGACGATCGCTCTCCAGCTTAGAATCATTCCAAGTGGACTAGTATCAAATCATAAAAGTGGCTCTTCTACAAGTCCATTCCAGCCGGTATTCTGTGGTCATCCTGGAAGGAGGCAGGTAGTTATGAAAAACAAAAACACAAAGAAACAGATTCTTCTTGCACTGGTTGCATTCCTCACACTCCCCATGGTTGCGCTCAATTGCCAACCCGCTCAAGCGATGATCTCTGATCCGGGAGTTATCGACCAACTGCAAAAACGCAGATCAGCTCTGCAAACACGTGAGTTTTACTTGATGAGAGACACTGACGATCTCTTGAGAAAGAAAGAAGACATCAGACGCAGAAACGATTCTGATGCTCCAGCGCAAATGAATGAAGTTTGCCGCAAAATCGATGCCAAAGCTTGGGAATTACAACAAGTTAGATTGGACATCAGAGACGTCAACATCAGGCTCCTATAAGCCTACTACCTTGCTTGAGACGAAAGAGAAAGGGCTCCGAAGTGATTCGGGGTCCTTTCTTCCAAAACATCTTATGCGCTGGCGCTTTCATGCGCTGACGGAGGTTCTTAGCTAACTCAACCTCATTTGTCTGCAATTCGAATCACATAGATGTGTGGATAAAAACCAAAGAATTGATCAGGCTTGGCGCGTTTCCATATTCCATCATTCCAGTCATTGGCATACACATATCCGTTTTCGCCAACTACACCACAGTGAGCATCCGCACCCATGTTCGGCTTATTCGGCAACGACATGTACCCAAAAATCAAATCGCCTGGTTGAGAAACCCCGCTGAATATCTTGGGGTCAACACCAAGCTCTTTCGAGTGTTTCAGCGCTACTTCACTAACTTTGAGCGGACTCTTCAGAAGCTGCCGTCTAACCACTACCACGGCAGCAGACTTCGCCACTGGATACCCAGCGTTCTTCAAGACATTACTGAGAGCCGCAGCACAACCGAGTTTGCCGTTCGGAAGTCCAAACCCTGACCACATCCTTTTCCCAACTGCAGAATTCGCAGCGGACAGAATTTTCTCGTTTCCGCCGCGAGCAAATACACTCGGAGTCGTGGTTTCAACCTCTGCAACATTTGAGGATTTCTCAACACTTGGTTGACCGATAGCGCAGTACAACAGAGATGCGCCACCGGAGGCAATTGCCGCAGCCACAAAACAGACTATGTAATTTCGAGTGCGCATTCTTGAAACCGTAACTGTTTCAGTAAAAAACTAATCGAATATAGATGCTTCGATAACAGAACTTATGAATTACCGGCTAAATTAGCGCGGGCTCCAACGGACAGCCGCATGGTATGTGGCAAACGGATTGATGCGCAAAACCATTGCATTGAAACCGTTCAACAGATTGAAGATCGAGAAAAAGTTTTTCCAGAAGTGGAAGCGTGTTTGTTTCTTACGCAGCTTTGTAATTGTCGTGCGACCAGAAACCTTGGCTTCGAGCATTAGCGGCGCCTTTCGCATAAAGCGCACACCGGTGTATTCGGGATGCGAATACATCATGTTGTCCTTATAGGTACGATGACGCTCACGGATACCGTGCTCACTGAGCATGCTCTTATCGCCACCAGCAATGGTGCCTGAAGTCGGAGAGTTATCGTAATACCGGACGCCGAGCTCCATGCTTGGTCTGGCTCTAGTCTTTAATGTCATCAATTTCGAAATTCCTCAGCAGGGCCGCGCTGTTCTAAGTAGCCTGGCAGAAGCCTTAATGACTCATGAAAGTAAAAATCCGATTACGGCGATGGCAAGATTATGCACTAATTCAGTAGGAGACACAATCTCGATTTGTCATGACCATCTCTCGAATACATATACTGGATATCGACTTCAGGGCTAACACACTCATCGACACCCGCCCGCGGGAGAATGTTTCGTTAACTGGAACTAAAATACATCAAGTCAAGAATCCACAATGCGCCAGCCAGTAAGACTTTCCAGACGCTTAACTTCTCAAATGATTTTTTTTGCTGATTTTATGTATCAACGCATATACGAAAGTGCAATTTCTTCAAAACATCTCTTGGAATGCCGCGTGATACCTGGCAAATGAAACAGAAATCAGCGCGTGAAAGCTTTCAAACATTGCTATTCAGCAAGAAGATGATGTCCACAACCTTTCAAAAATGACAATGGCGACAGAAATCTGCCGCCATTGAACTTAAAGCACTACATATGGTGCCTAGAACGAACTTCCACTGTTAAACACGTTATAGTCAAACGTAAACTGAACATCAATCGAGTCCGGTGAATACTGCGGAAGGTGCCTAAATGGCGCAGAGTTTCGAATCGACTGCAGGGCAGCTTGGTCCATGGTGCTGTCTCCGGAAGAACGCTGTAATCGCAAACCTAGAAGTTCTCCATTAGTTCCGATCGTGAACACGGCGACAGTACTCTTCGATCTGGGTTGCCGCGGAGGTGCCCAGGCTTTGCGGATGCGGCGTTGCAGTGAAAGCATGTATTCGGTGAAATCTGGATTTGGGTGTTCGGTTGTCGCTACTCGTGGATCACCTTTTCCGGTGGTGCCTGGATCTGGATTTCCTCTTCTAGGCTCACCTATTGGGCTGGTTATTGTAGGCGACACTACCAACCTGTCTCCGGGAGCGGGACCAGTTCTTGCTGCAATCGGCTTAGGAGCATCTCCTATCGAATGCGCCTTTCCATTTCCTGTTCTGTTTGAGGAAGTATCAGCAAGTGTCGGCTTGCTATGTCCATCACCAGTACCGACGAAACTGCTCGAGTCGACTGCCGGTGCGGATGGTGCGCCGCCTGCTTTGACTACGTTAGGACTCTTACCGCTCATCCAACCCTGACTGTTGGGCTTGCCAAAGCTACCCAAACCAATTGGTGACGTTGCAATCGATGGTATTTGCGCGTTCGCAATGCCGGTTTTGTTGAACGCTAACAACGGAGCAGGCGCGCTAGCTCCAATCGGCTTTGGATTCGCAGCCAACGGTGCTGGCGCAGGCGGAGCAGGCGCAAGGGGCATCGGACGCGCCGGCATCGGTGGGGTCGGCGCCGGTTGCGCTGCTACAGGAGCTGGCGGACGCACCGTTGGCAGTGGCGCTGTTGTTGGCGCAGGTGGCTTCGGTGCTTCATGTGATTTCACCGGCTGTGGTTTCGGAGCATCCTGCGATTGAGTTTTAAGTTCTGGCTTCGGTTGCGGCTTTGCTGCTTGCGTCTGCTGTTGTTGCGACTGCGACGCCGCCGGTTTTGATGGTGCTCGCTGAGCTTGACTGGTACGAACTTGTTCTTTCGGCTTGTGCACGCCTTCAGCTCGACTGCTGTGCACATCCACTCTATTGGTCTGAGGTGGCTTGATGCGCTCCTTCTGCGGTTGTGAAACGAACTCTATTTCTGTCACCTGTTGACGGGTCGGGGCTGGAATCAAAAGAAAAACCGAGAGAAGCAGCAAAGCGCCCATCAGCGCAAAGTGAGCCAAATATGATCCGCTTGTAGCTTCCGAAAGCTCCAAAAAATGTCCTTGATAAATCTCTCGATTTTTGATGTTCAACGCTCTGTCATAGGCGTCACGAACAGAGTAAGCGATGAAAGCAAGACAGAGAGCGAAAAGTAGAGTCGCTCCAGGATGTCCCAATTTGAAACTCCCAAGCTGCTTTACCAGCGAAACATTTGCAATGAAATGATGAGAGTTGGCAAACTGCACAATCCCATTACTTATGGAATCGGCGCACAAAATGCCCAGAAGAATTACAAAGTTGATGGCACCGACTTCCAAGAATAGCCATCCTTTCAGGCGGTCGCCATTGTAGAACTGGCCGAGACCAGGAACCAACGACAGCGCACCGGCTACCGAGGGCTCCAACTCACCTTTGTTCGCGCTGGCAAAGTTGAATGTTTTCATAATTCCGTTCCTATCTCTTAGGGCGCTGTCGCGCTCCGAACGTATACCGCAGCCGCCGCTCGACGCTTCGGGAATTGCGCGTCGATGCTGGAGCACCTGCTAACAAAGTACTGAGAAGTGCGCGCCGGCGTAACATGAAAGGCGCTGAACGGATCCCAGGGAAAAGCCTGAAATTTAATCGGGGTTTTAGCGGGAACGCCTATTCATCAACTAAAACTCACAATTAAAGGGGGTTTTTATTGAATAATGTTCTTAGACTAATAAGGAGCAAGACAGTGGATCTTATCTTCGAACCGCTTACTCAAACCGGCTGCATGACCTACTTGATCGGTTCTGCATCGGAAAAGCAAGCCTGGATTATCGATCCGTCACTCAAAGAAGCTGAGCGGTACGAAGCTCTCTTGAAAAATCGAGGGCTAAAGCTCAGCGCTGTCATCGATACACACGCTCACGCCGACCACCTTTCGGGCGGTCCAAAGCTCATGGATTTAACCGGCTGCCATTATGTTATGCACACGAGTGCGAAACCAAAAGATGTTACAGACCGAGTAGAAGATGGCTCAGAGCTCTCGCTGGGCGGAGTAAAACTCAAGTTTGTTCATACCCCAGGTCATACAGAAGACTCGCTTTGCATATTGCTGGATGACAAGCTCCTGACTGGCGATACGCTCTTCCTCGACGATGGCGGAGCGGGACGCACAGACCTTCCTGGAGGAGATCCGGCGGATCACTTCGAAAGCCTGATGAAGCTTTCAAAGATGCCGGACAGCTTGATTATTTATCCTGGACACGACTATCGCGGCAGGCGTCCATCCACTCTTGGTGAGCAAAAGCAGCGTAATCCGTTTTTCAAACCCAAGACCAAGGACGAGTATGTCCACTTCTTGCAAGAACTCCATCTCGGGCCTGCTGACTGGATGAAACTTGTGCTACAAGCCAATTTCGATTGCACTCGCGATCCAAAGTCTGTAGACATTCCGCAAGGAGTTTCCGCATGTGAAGCTATGGGTACGCTGAGTGATTGCGCAGCCAGTCAGGAAATTCATTACATCGATGCAGAAGAAATGAAGAAGAAAATGGATTCCGGATGGAAACCATTTTTGCTCGATGTTAGAGAAACACCAGAGCTCTACGCAGAGTTGGGGCATCTTCCAGGCATCAAACACATTTCCGTTAAAGAAATCGCCCATCGACTTGATGAGATTGCACAACACAAAAACGAAGAGATCGTTTCAATCTGCAAGATGGGTGGTCGCGCAAAAACCGCAGCCCAAGTCATGTCTGAAGCAGGTTTTTCAAAAGTAATTGTGCTTTCTGGTGGAATGACTGCATGGAATCAATGCGGTTTGCCTGTAGTCCGGGACACAGTTACAGCGTAACTTCACCAAAGCAAGTTTAAGTTTTGGAAAACTCTTAGTTTTGAGGAACTTTTGGTTCTGAGGAACTTTTGGTCTGTGTTGGCTTGTCTATCCTCGGAGACTAAGATCGAATCCTCACTTTAAACTGAGGGAATCCCATTGACCAAGAAACCGGAAGTAGACATCACCAACTGCGATCAAGAGCAGATACATATTCCTGGCTCCGTGCAGGAATTCGGCGCACTGATTGCATACCGCAAAGACGGGCAGATTACTCGCGCTAGCGAGAACGTGCGAGAAATCCTCGACGTCGGCGCACAAGAGATAATCGGACAAAAAATTTCGACCTTCTTTAACGTGAACGAGTTAAACAAGGTGGACAAATCTAGCTCAGAACTCTTGCGACCCAGCATCGTTCTGACACTAAAATCCGGCAAGAAGGTGAACGCGCTCTGGCACTCTAGTGTGGACGAACAATACCTGGATCTTTTAGCGAGTACCGCCGAAAACGGTGACCTAACATCTACTTTGTCCAGCCTTGGAATCAAACTTTCTGCAACGACTTCCGAACAGCAGCTTGCACAGCTCATCGCCGACACTGTTCGAGACATTTCGAAGTTTGATCGCGTAAAAGTGTATAAATTCGATCGCGATTGGAATGGAGCAGTAATCGCCGAATCCCGCAAGGAGAGTATGCCTTCATATAAAGGACTGCACTTTCCTCATACGGATATTCCAAAGCAAGCGCGCGAGCTTTATATCAGAAATCGATTTCGCGTAATTTCAGATGTCGACGGCACTCAATCACGCATTGTCGAAGAGCCAGGCATGATGCCGCTCGACTTGAGTTTCTCGTTTGTGCGCAGTGTCTCTCCAATTCATTTGCAGTATCTTCGCAACATGAATGTGCGTGCATCGATGTCGATTTCTCTTTTCGAGAAGGGGAAATTCTGGGGACTAATTGCGTGTCACCATGAGTCAGCACGCACTTTTACATTGCAGGAGTTTAGCTTCTATCAAACTCTTTCGCAGTTATGCTCTAATCGACTTTCCGATCTGCACAAACTTGCCGAAAGCGAAATCAAGCTGCGCTATCTTTCGACGATTCAAGATATTGCGGCAAATCTCCTTGATTCTCACGACCTGAAATCAATGGTACAGAGCCACCCTTCACTGGACGAGTTGATTCAGAGTACAGGCAACGTATTTATTACCGACGGAACTATTCTGAGGAAAAATGCGACGCCGGATAATCCAACATTGCAATCACTGATTGAATGGCTGGAATGCGGACCCAATGAAGAAGTCTTTGCTTGCGATGACTTGCCCGCTCGCTATGGTCACGACATAGGTGCTTATGCTTGTGGTTTGCTGGCAGCAAAAATTCCAAATCACCATAAGTCCTGGCTTATGTGGCTCCGGCCAGAAATGTCCAAGTCTGTTAATTGGGCAGGCGACCCATTTAAGCCGTCAAATAAAAGCCCCTACGGGGAGCGGCTCTATCCAAGGACTTCATTTGAACTGTGGAAGGAAACAGCCAAAGGCATCTCCCTGCCGTGGCAACCCTGGGAATTGGAAGCGGCCGGCTTTTTGGCTAAAATTTTAAGCAAATCACTCTCCAATAATCTAGCAATCTGAATCCTGGCGACACTTGAGGATTGCCTCGCATTAGAGTCCGAGCCAAAGTCCCCATAGCGACGCCCGTCACGAGGTGTTACTCCGGGCTACCCCCTAAATCGCTCCGGAAAACACCGAAAAACTGCCACTTTCGTGCCCGCTAACGCCCGCCAGTGCACAAAATTGTTAACTTGACATCCCCTGGTACCTAAAGTACAAATATTAGGCTGGGTCAGAGAAATATTTACTAGTGGCTGCACCTGATATTCCAAATTTTGGAGACGGACTTAGTGAAGGCATGAAAGCCGGACAATTTTCCGGCCGTGAAGTTTTCCAAAACGTCAACCAAAGTCTTTCCCAACCTCTCGATGTCCGAGCGGCGCATCAGTTTTTCGCGCCCAATGGTAATGCCGGCTTGCCTGATCTTCAGACTTTCGGCGGCGATTCTCTGAGTTTTTCCAACCAAGCTATCAACTTTAATACCGGTGGCGAACTCGCCTTCAATAGTGCGCAGAGTTTGTCTTTTGATGCAGCTCCTATGGCTCAACTGCAAATTGTGCCTACGGGAGCCGAAGCTGCAGCATTTGCTCCTGGTGCCGATGCAGCGCTTGCGGCACTTACACCTGGGGCCGAACCAATATCGCCGATTATCCAGCTGATCATGCGGATGCCAGGTCATATTGGTCTGCTTAACTCCTTCTTCGAAGCTCTGGGCGCGCTATTCATGCCATTGCAGGACTTCATCGGTGCTTTCAATTTCGCCGATTGGTTGAATCATGCCAACGCTGGATTGGCTTCATCACTGGGTCGCATCGGCGAGCACATGCCGATGAGTCTTTCAATGCTTCCTTCCAACGCACCGATTTTCGCCACTCTTGGGCAGCAATTCGGCGCAATGGGATTGAACACCATGGGCACGAATATGGCTGGGCAGATGACCGGTCAGTTCACAGGTTTCGACACGCTGGCTTCAACCAGCAACAATACTATGTCGCAATTCCCGGACTTCGGTGACATGGCACAAACAGACCTGAACGTCGGTGGTCATGCCGATTTCGGTCAGCCAATGTACCAATCCATGGATCCTAGACTCAGCAATCCGCACGAGATGATCGGCGGTGGCGATAATTTTGTTCAAGGTCAGCAAATTGCGTTCGACAACGGCGGTGGCGCATTCAGACCTCAACTAGGCACCATGCAAGGTGGCGGACAAAATATTCCACAGGCTCAGATGCCACAGCAACCTGCTTATCAACAACAGCCCTCGGTCGGTCAGCAGATGGAATTGCCGCGCACAGAAACAACCGTACAACCACAAGCAGGAGATCAGCAGTCAGTACTCCAACAGCAAGGTGACGCGGCGGCTGGTCAGCAAGTTGCTCAAAACCCTGCTGAAGCTGCTCCCTATACTGTCAAACCGGGCGACAACCTGTGGGACATCGCTAAGAGCCATATGGGCGACGGCACGAAATGGCCTGACATCTATAAAATGAATCACGACGTTGTTGGCTCGAATCCTAACCTTATTCATCCTGGCGATCAACTCAACCTTGGTGATCACAGTCAGATCACCGCTAATGCCGATTACACAGTCAAGCCAGGCGACAACCTCTGGAACATTTCCAAAGATCATTTGGGCGGTGGTCAAAATTGGCATCATTTATATGATCGCAATGCCAGTGTGATCGGCGACAATCCCAGCATGATTCACCCCGGGCAGAAATTCAGCATGCCTGGCGGCGAAAGTCACTCTACTCTTGCTGATGCCTCACATGCGAATGGCGCAAATCCAGCTGCGCATCATGCTGGCGGAAATCACACCACGGCGCATCACAGTCCGACTCATCATAGTCCGGCACATCACGGACCTGCGCATCACGCTCAAACCGCTCACCACAGTCCTCAACACCACAGTCAGCCCGCTGGTGACAAGATGGCTCACGCGAAACCAACTGCACCACAAACGCCTGAAGCAGTCGAAGCCTCATCGCATCAAGTACCTCAACAAATCGCCCAAACGCCTCAGGGCGGTGCTGAGCAAGGTCTCAAAGCCACCCAGGGCATGGGTTCGCTCAAAGATTTGAAGATAACTGAATAAATAAAAGGGCGGTGTTACCCGCCCTTCAACGATTGTTCTCTTTGCAGTTGCAATTTAGAACTTATCTTTGAGCAGCCCTGTGCCCAAACCAAGCGCGGCACCAACTGCGGTGGCAGCGGCAATCTTCTTGCCTTTGCCATGTCCGCGACTGGCTGCCAGTCCTAATCCTGCCCCAAGCAATGTGCCCGTAGCCGTGTCTTTAACAACAGGATGGTTGTCGAGTGAACGCGTGCTTCTCACCAATCCGACACCAACACCGGTGCCAGCACCGATTGCTGCGCCGCGCATAGTACCTTTACCGGAGATAAGCCCAGTGACTGCACCTACACCGGCTCCTACACCCGCACCTACTGTTGCACTCTTCACCTTGGGATGGCGTTGAAAGTAGCCCTTCAAGCCGGTCGTTTGTTGATACTTACTCTTCGAAGTACTGCCTTGCAGAGTCGTATCCGCCAGCGCAGGAGCCACAGGGACGATTGCAAATACTATGCCGGTCAACGCCACCACAGACAGTGCCTTCTTTTGCGACACCAAATTTATCATGACAACCTCCCTCAATCTCAAACCGCACAAAAAACGTATGAACCCTACGACACAAAGGCATTAACCTATGTTCCCGACGTTTCGTCAATCATATGATCGCAGAAAATCATGCCACCACAGCCAGTGGCGGCTAAAAAATCCAAAACCACAAATTTTATTATCCGTCGCTCGTTTGAATTTGTTCAATCAAAATGATCGGAAGATATAGCAACGCTCAAAACAACTTCAACCACAACTCCAAACAATAATACCGAGCACTAGAAAAATCGATCGCAAACGCGAACAGCACTTATGTAAAGAACTCTGTTTCCGCTAAATGTTCGATAACAAAAGCATTCTGGGAACTCAGAAGACGTCGCGCGGTCTGAACATGCAGACAGAAATACGAGGGTTAGATGATGAAAATTGCATCAATTTTTCTCGCTGCTGTCATGACTTTCGCCTTGGCTGGACAAGCTGCAGAAGCGCGAGATCACGATGGTTGGCGACACCACCATGGACATTATGGCTGGCATAACAACAACAACAACTGGAATCGCTGGAACAGGGGTAATCACTACGGCTGGCGTAACAACCATAGATATCACGCCTGGAACAATCGTTGGGATACGAACGGTAACGGTCGTTTTGACAGACAAGACCGTAAGAGAATAAATAGGCAGATGAATTCGCGCTGGTATTAATCAGCCATCAAAATCAAGTCAATCAAATCAATCAGCTGATAATAGGCTGCAGACTTCCAGGGGGCTGGAACTGTCTGCAGCCTTACGTTTTCAGCGATGGTCCTCAAGTGATCTTGTGGCCGGAACATAATTTTTGGATAGTCGTCGCTTGGTTTTGTCACGCGAAATATGAGGAGCTCATTATGAAGGTTTCTTCAATCTTGCTCGCGGCAGTAATCTCACTGGCATTTGCTGGACAAGCCGCTGAAGCTAAGGGTCATCACGGATGGGGTGGCCATGGAAACTCAGGATGCAATGGAAACCGAGGCAATAACGGAAACCACCGTGGTTGGTATAACGGTCGCCGGAACGGAAACTGGAATTGGAACAATAACTGCGGCCGAAACGGCAACCAAAACTGGAACCACCGCCGCAACAACCGTTGGAATAGTGGCTGGAACAATTGTGGGCCCGGAAATAACTGGGGAAACAATTGGAACAATAACTGGAACAACAATTTGAACGCTGGCTGGAATAATGGCTGCAACAACAATTGGAATGCCAACTGGAATAACGGTTGGAACAATGGTTGGAACAACAATCAAAATTGCAATTGGAATGGCAATAATTGGAATCGCAATTTGAATGCAGCTCTAAATTCAGGCTTTAACAATGGTTGGGGAAATAATCCCAACTATTTTTATGGCCAAAATTTCGGCAAAAAACCGAAGAAGATGAACCCCAAGCAAATTGCACGAATGCTCGCTAACGGCAACTTCTAAGCAAAAGCTACACCACAGCTTGCTTTGGAGCCTTGCCCAAGATCGTTTTGGCTTTGCTGTAATACTGCTCTGCTTCTTCCTTACGATTGAGTTTTCTCAACAAACGTGAGTAGTCGCGGTAGCAATCAGCCATGTCGACGTGATCTTCGCCAAGAACTTGCTGCTTGAGCTTGACTGAACGATCCAAAACCGGCAGACATTGATCAAACTTGTCTTGCTGGAAGTAGATTTGAGCCAGTGTGTTCAGAGCATCCGCAAGTTTTTGCACGTCGTCCGGTTGAGTCATCTCGAGAATCCCGATAATGCGTCGAACGTAGCTTTCGGCACTGTCGAAGCGGTTTTGCACGCACAGCACACGCACGACATTGGCGAGATCGGAAATCAATTCCGGATCGCTCTCACCCAATTCCTGCTCGCGCACGGCGAGAATTTTCTCGTACAAACCAAGAGCTTCTGCATAGTTGCCCTGGTCGTAATAGCTCTCGGCAAGTCTTGCATAAGCTCCACTTAGCGCGCCTTTCACATCATCTTCCGATTTAACTGCGGTGGTTTGCCCCGTAGCTGCGGCGGGCGGTGGTGCTATCGCTGCAGCCGGAGCCGCAGTTTGTGACGCCCCGTTGGGTGGTGTCACACGAGGTGTCGCAGGCGGTTGCCCGCTACCATTTGCTCCACCGGAATGTGCTGCGGGTGCGGTAGCTACGCCGGGAGCCGGTTGCGCCGGAGGACGTACAGCACCAGGTGCTGCTATTGGGGCTGGAGTTTTGGCGAGACCTGGAGCTGCAACCGGTGCAGGAATTCCCGGACGAGCTGGGGGTTGAGCAAGGGTGGCGCCTGATGCTGGAGCGCCAGCCGGAGCTGCCGGGCGCGCCACCGCAGGTGATGCAGCTGCTGCAGGCGCAATGGTTTGTTGAGGATGTGCACCCGAAGTGGGTGGATGCGCTCTTGTCAAAGCAGATAGTGCTGCTGCGACATTCGGCGTTGCCGGGGTTGCGGCTCCTGAAGGTATCGCAGAGGGTGCGGCGGACGCTGCTATAGGAGCAGCGACGGGAGCACCTGTGGTCGCAGCCGGTGAGGGCGCAGGTGATGCAACTGGAGTGGCGGGTGCAGCGGCAGGCGAATCTGCTTTCTTTGCAGGTTCTTCGGACAAAAGACTTTGGAACGCCCCCACCTTCTTAAGTCCGCCGGCTGCCGGAGCTGACACGGGGGTAGGAGTTGATGCAGCTGCTTTTTCTGCGGCAGCTTTTTCCGCGGCAGCTTTTTCGGCAGCAGCTTTTTCTGCGGCTGCCTTCTCCGCCGCAGCCTTTTCGGCGGCTGCCTTTTCTTCTGCAGCTTTCTCGGCAGCAAGCTTCTCTGCCGCAGCCTTTTCCTCTGCGGCTTTCTCGGCAGCGAGCTTCTCTGCCGCAGCCTTTTCCTCTGCGGCTTTCTCGGCAGCGAGCTTCTCTGCAGCAGCCTTTTCGGCTGCTGCTTTTTCCTCAGCAGCAGCTTTCTCTTCCGCAGCCTTATCGGCAGCAGCTTTTTCCGCCGCTCTCTTATCGGAAGCCGCCTTTTCAGCAGCGCGAATTTCTTCTGCAAGCGCTTCTGCTGCAGCACGGTCAGAAGCGGCTTTATCGGACACTTCCTTCTCAGCCTTCGCTTTTTCGGCTTCAGCCTTTTCCTTATCGGCAGCAGAACCAGGTTTTTTCGCTGGAGGTTCGTCCCCTCCCAGCAAATTAGCAAACTTACCACCTAGCTTGGGTGGAGCGGAATCAGATTTGGTTTGAGCCTTAATCACTTCATCAGCATCTAACGGTTTTAGATCCTCATGAGACAGCAATCCGGAAAGCGAACGTTTGGGTGCTTCCTCAGTCTGTTCTGTCTTATTGATAGCTTCATCGTCCGGCACATCCCAACTGTCTTCTTCGGCTTGGCCGGTGACTTCCGCCGAACCTTCCACTTTCTGGTATGTCCCGGAAATTACCTGTAGCTCGTCTGCGGTCGCATGCGAAAATTCTTCTTTCTCTTCTACCTTTTCCGGGGCTACAACGGGTTCGGACTCCCCGGTATCTGATGAAGAATCCGGCTTGGCTCTATCGACGAATTTGGTAAGTTCATCATCACTAGAGACACCAAAATCTTTACGCGCTTCTTCCATCGCGCGAGTTTCTGGATCGACCTCATCCTTCGGCAGGGTCGAGATGTCCCAACCCAGCTCCTGAAGCGCACCATCAAAAGACAGCTTGTTGGAGCTATGCATTGTGTAGTCCAATCCAACGACGGCGTCGTCCTGCGAAATTACGCCTTTCTGCAATAGGAAATGTGCTCTCAGTGCAGCTTTAACAGTGCTCTTTTCGAGGTGACCCGTCATAAGCAAAATCTGACCGACAATCTTCGGATCTTCCATGGCATGCGCAACGGCTTCATGGATCTCGTTTTCAGTCATCACACGAGCAAGCACCAGCATGTGATCGAAACTGATCGTTTCTGTGGTCGGTGTTTCCTCAATTTGCAAGGACTCGACTGCTTCGTCGTACGTAATCCCCTGGCTTTGGATCATAGAAAGCGTATCAATTGCTTTATCCACGTCCACATGGTTGCCATCGACCATCTTCTGCAGCCCGAGGGCGGCTTCGAGAATTTGGTCAGTAATAAATCCTTGCCCGACCAAAACTTGTCCAATAAGTTGATCGGTAGCCAGACCTGTTTCCAAGGCATTCATAACGTCTGTTTCGGTGAGCAATCCAGCGCGAACAAACATTTCACCGATGCGCACCCCGTGTTTGCGAGGAGCCTTCAAAGCTGCTTGAGCCTGGGCAACACGATTGGGATCGGGCATTTCATCGCCTTCGATACCAGCGGCACTGCGTAAAGCGTCGAGCGCCTCCTCGCGAGTAAGCATGTCGTCGCGCACGCGCACTTGCAAATCAAGTGCCATGCTGAGGATCGCATCTGCCAAAGTATTATTGAGAACCAGAATACGACCGAGCGGTAAGCCCGTTGCCAGGCTGCGCTGCATTGCTTTCGAGAATTGATCGGAGTTAATCAGTCCGGCTTCCAGCAGCACTTCGCCAAGCTTGTTAGTGGGTCCGGATGCCGCTCTGGTGGACCCAGAGGAAATTACATCAGCGATCGATTGCCCAGATTTGCAAGCTTGTTTTAAAACCTTGAGTGCTTCATTGAGGTCGATAGTGCGATCTCTGACCAGCGATTGTGCATCGACAGCAGCCTGCAGCTGCGCGGCATTGATGGCACCGCTCATAATCAACATCTGACCGAGTTGCAAGTGCTTGGCACCTGAGAGCTTTATCGCTTCATCGAGCTTGCTCTGGCTGATAACTCCAGCCTTCACTAGCAAATCGCCAATGAGGAAGTCTGTCGGATAACGGTGAAGGGTTTGTTTGGATTTGAAAAAGTCCACGGTCAGGATCTTTCCTATAAGAGATTCCGGTCAGTCTGCACAGTTTGCGGTCTTGGTTTCATCACGTTCCGGGATGGCAGGCGCGTGAACAGACACTCGAGGGACGAGCAGCTTCATTTCTATTATTACCCCTTACGGGTGATCCTTATTCTTTAAGGGCAAACAAATTTGGCTTTTGGGCAGTTTTGTTAAGTGCTAATGGCTTGGCGACGCGCTATTTAGGCGCGGCGGCCAATTCTTTGGCGGCACTCGAATTTCCGAAGATGTGGTTCTAGTAAGCAAAAAGGGCTTTCCATTCATGTCAAAAGCTTTGACAGAACTATCAGTCAACAGCCTGCCATCAGGAAGAAGCGTGTACTTATTCAGTTCTTCGTCCTGATAAACCTTTGCAATGCGGCGATTTGCCTTGCTCACCATGGTGTGAGTCGCCTGGACTTCAACGACTACACTTCTTGGCCCGGTGATTACCAGGTCGTAACCATGGACTCGATGATAATCCATCGAAACACCACGGTCGACCTGCCCGGCAGCTTTCAACGGATTGAAGATTTGCCACACCTGACCGTTTGCATCACGATAGCTACCAAAAACATCTCTCACGCGAGCGACTTGAGTGCCTACAGGTGGCAGCTTCTTGCCGCTGGGAAGCTCAATTCTGGAAAGTTCTCTTGCATCAGACCGCTGCCAGACACCTGCCATCCAATCGGGTATTTTGAAGCGTTTGACTCGCTGCATCGCAGGAGCATGGGACGCCTCTGCCCGGAAGACTTTACCTGGGCGCTGAGCGCGAGGGACAGGAGCAAGCGCTTCACTGTGGGAAATGCCCGCCTGAAGCTTTATAGTCGAAGAAGGTGCACGCGCAGGCTTCTCGAAAAAGGGCTTGCCGGGAGCCGGCGTATCCAAAGAAGGCTCCGCTACATCCTCTTCCTCTCTAGGTGTGCCATATGGCGCGCCAGGCATCTGCCTGGGGGCAAATGGAGAGTCTTTTTTCGGCCACGAAACAGGCTGCGATTGCACTAGCGCAGGCAGCAACACGCAGACTGCCATGGCAAGACTGAAGCCAGAACGCACCGGTCGTATCTTTAAATCGATTTTTGAGATGCCCATATGACGCAAGAGTTTAGCGCTTCGCCAGCAAACTTACCGGCCAAACTGTCCTCCAGGCTGAATGTTTTGCCCCCCGCCATTCATCTGCATCGCTTGCCGCCTGCGGCCGCCGCGGTGCCGACGATGACGTCTTCCCTGTCCTTGCCCTGCGCCCATACCGCCCTGAGAATTGCCCCACGGGTTGTGATTCTGCCAAGCGCCGTCCTGTGCGCCTCTACGGTGCCCCCGCCCTTGATGCCGCCCGCGGTGATGCCCTCTGCGATGTTTGCGGTGCCTCTTGCGCCCACCTCTTCTAGTGCCCAGGTCTCCATAGGCAGATGAATTACCAGCTGCATTGCCAGCCATCGGCTGCGGCGCGTTCTGCGCATATGCCGCTCCGGCTCCGCCAAACGCCATCGCCTCTACCAGAATCAAAAGTGCAGACGAGACCGCACATAGCACGGACAACTTTTGTGCCTTCATAAACTGCCCTCGAGGGAAAACGTCCTACCAAAACTTATATCCATTATTTTTAGACGTTAACCGCGGAAAAAAAGTTCAATTGCTCAGAGCCGAAAGCATTAGCAAGCTGAGCTAAAATCGCAAAAGGACAAAAGGATTAGAAACAGTTCGACAGTAGCAAAACCAAAAGCATCGAAACAAGCTCTAACGAATTCAGACCAATTCAACAAAATTCAAAAGAATTCCCAACGCGGCAACCACCGGATTTTTACTCAACATGAAATTGAGCTTGAGACCAACAATTTTTTCTAGCGGTCTCATTCTGATTTCTGTGCCGCTCTTGTTTGAACTCGCCTTCGCAGGCACTCTTTTCGTCTTGCAACAAGACTACGAAAAGAAGCTGCAAACGCAAATTCACACCAATGAAATCATCATGCACACCAATGAAATGTGGCTTGCAGTGATGGATCTAACCGTTGGTTATTTCGGAACGAGAGTTTTTCCTAACAAAGATCTGCACACCAGATTTCACATCAGCAAAATAGACGTAGAACACCACGCGCTAGCCAAGCTTCTAGAGAAAGACGATCCCTCGCATCTTCCAAAACTGCTTCGCATGCGCACACGCGCCAATGCTCTACTCAACCTCTGCCAAAACTTTGAAAACCCCACGCTATCTGAAGGTGGCATCGCTGGTCTGCGCGGCAATCTTGTGCAGTTTCACCACTTACAAATGATGATCAAATATCTGGGCGACGACATGGTTGCATTCAGAGAACCCTGGCAACGGCGCGCAGAGCAAGAAAAACAAGCAATTAGCGAAGCGCGCAATATGATCATGATCGTGACCATATCAGGCGTCATCATCAGCATTCTCTTGGCCGCATTGCTTTTTACCTACTTCATTCGCGGCATACACAGCGGCATCAGCCATCTAATGGAAAACACTTTGCGTTTCGCACGCAAAGAACCGCTCCTGCCTCCAACGTCGCGCAATGACGAACTCGCGCAGCTCGACCGAATCTTCCACGAAATGGCTGAGTACGTCGAAGGTGCAGAAGTCGAAAAGGAAAAGCTGCAACAGTTGAAGCAAGATTTTTTCCATATGATTACGCACGACATGCGCACACCTCTTTCCTCACTCGTGCTGGCCATCGATTCATTAGCATCCGGCATCGTATGCGAACTTCCGGACGAAGCAATGCCCACGCTAAACAGTGCAGAACGCAGCATTAATATGTTGATGAATCTAATTACTGATTTGCTCGATCTTGAAACAGCAGAAAGTCAGGGCATCAAGCTGCAAATGGAAGAGTTTGACATTCGTGACATGCTGGACGAGGTCGCCGATGTCGTGGAAGCAATGGCAGATCGAGCCGGAATCGAAATCAAGATCGAGTGTTCGGCAGATAAGGTGTACGGGGACCGCATCAGGATTTTGCGGGTGATCACCAACCTGGTGACTAACGCCATCAAATTTTCACCGGCAGACAGCACGATAACTATAGTTGCAAAACCCGAAGGACATAAAGTCGATTTTGAAGTAATAGATGAAGGGCGCGGCGTGCCGAAAGAACAAAGAAAGAAAATCTTCGATCGCTTTCACCAGGTGGAAAAGGATGACTCCCGAAAGAAGAAAGGTTCAGGGCTCGGGCTCTCCATCGCCAAGGTCTTTGTAGAGGCGCACGGTGGACGAATTGGAGTCGAAAGCGAAACCGGAAAGGGCAGCAAGTTTTGGTTTTGGATTCCCAGGCAAGGCGAGAAAAATACACAGACAACCAACCCAGAGACACTCCCGGAAAATTTCCCAAACTCTGCGTAATTTGTAAGCACAAGGCAACCCACCCGCCCCCTTCCAATTTACTAACTGTCGGCAATGCAATGAGCATTCAGCCTGCTTATTGCGTTGCTTGGCAGAAGGAGCCTTCATGAACAATCTCGAAATTATTGAAAAGAAAAATGTTCTAGCAAAAGAAGATTCTGCAAATTTCAGCGCAATGACTCCGGAAGAGTCTAGAGCCGTCTACCTGAAAAAAATGAATGCGACTGATACAGCAAGTCAACAACTCGGCACCATGCAGCTCACCGATGAAGAAGGTCACCTTCTTGCCGGGTCAGCAGTCAAAGAAAAACAGGCCGCTGCCATAGTTCAACAAAAGGAAGAACAAGCGATAATCGCGAAAAAGGAAGAACAGGCAATCATTCAAAAGAAGGAAGAGCAAGCAGTTATCGATGCGAAACTAGCTGCAGCCAAAGCCCATGACAAGGAAGATGGAGTACTGGATTTCGGAGTCCAGCAAGATGAGGCATTTGAGGACAAAGTCGCCCAGAAGAAAGCCGCGTACGTAGCCCAGCAAGAACAAGAAGAACACTGGTACGACCGCGCCTGGAACTCGCTGGCGAAGACTTTCAATTATTAACAAGCTTTGGGGAGAAAATGGAGGGCATGGCAGGTGTGCGAGAATAGGCAAATTGCCGAAATCTTAAACACCGAGCCATGCCTAACATATTGCTTGTAGAAGACGACGAAACGTTACTATCCGAGATTCAGCGAGCCATTGAGCACGAGGGACACGAAGTCACAAGTTGCTCAACTATCGCCGACGCGCGTCGGTCTCTGAAAGATAGAAAATTCGACCTTATCGTACTGGATTGGGGCCTTCCCGACGGCACTGGTGTCGACTTTTGCACAGAGCTAAGACAATCAGGCGAAAATGCCGCCATCCTCATGTTGACGGGCCGCTCATTGCCCGCAGAGAAAGTCCAGGGGCTTGATTCCGGGGCAGACGACTATTTGACGAAACCCTTTCACTTGAAAGAGCTAACATTGAGAGTCCGATCGCTTGTCGGGCGAGCACAAAGACCTTTGCAAGCTCAGGTTATGAAAACCAAGGGTCTTGTACTCGACGAAGGAAAACGTTCGGTCACCAAATATGGTGCAGCAATTGAACTAACAGTAAAAGAATTTGCCCTGCTGGAATTTTTCATGCGCAACAAAGATCGCGTCTTCAGCCTCGATGATTTGCTGAATCACGTATGGGTAGCAGAAGAAGAAGCTGCGCCGGACACCGTTCGAACTCACATAAAAAACCTGCGCAGAAAACTCGACAGTCCCGAGGAAGAGTCACTGATTCAAAATGTGCATGGCTTCGGATACAGGTTTACAGGCTGATTGTAGCGAACTAATCCCATGGCAAAGATTCTAATCATTGAAGACGATGAAGACCATTGCAAACTGGTCTCACAAGCGCTGCGTTCCGAAAATCATACGACGGAAGAGGCGCACGACGGGAAAGACGGGCTGCACCGCATGCTTTCCTACTCATACGATTTGATCATTTGCGACTGGATGTTGCCATCCATGCCTGGAGTGGAAATCTGCAAAGAATATCGAAAAGCGGGCGGGACAGCACTAGTGCTAATGCTCACAGGGAAAACAAAATCAGAGGACATTCACACCGGACTGGATGCCGGAGCCGACGACTATCTAGGCAAGCCATTTTTCACACGCGAACTATTGGCGCGAGTCCGAGCTCTACTGCGCCGAGCAGCCAAGCCGACGACAGAGAAAGTACTCCGTTGCGCGAATATCGAGTTTGATCCTGCCACTCTCACTGTGAAGAAATCCGGCAGCGAAGTGAAGCTAAGCAAAAAGGAAATCGGCTTGCTTACGATGTTTTTGAAGAACCCCGAACGCATTTTCTCTCTCGATCAACTACGCACTCTGTGGACGGACTCCCCGGATGCCTCGGAGGATACTGTTCGCGCTCATATTAAAACGCTCAGGAAGAAGTTGCACGACGAAAACGAGCCGGAAATCATAGTCAATGTCCATGGACAAGGCTATCGACTCAACACAAGCCCGGAAAATTGATATCGTCTTGATGAACCGATCACCGGGCGATCACATCTGATTGCTAGCATCTCCTTAGGCCCTGGCTGGTTTCAGGATAGACCGAATCTCCGAAACGAACTTCATAGCCGCCAAGATTGGACGAGGACATTAGCCTCATTCGTCCGTACCAATGCACGTCTGGCACAAATTAATGCACGTTCTAAAGCACCCCGGGAAGACTATTCATGGAAACAGCAAGTAAAGTGCGGCCGCCGCTTTATCAGGCGCCACCACAAAACGGCTTGGCGGGCTTGAAGCATTGGCGGCATGACGTTCTGGCCGCGCTCGTCGTCGCCCTCGTCAGCGTGCCGCTCTCACTCGGCATCGCCCTCGCCTCCGGAGCACCGCCAATTTGCGGGCTTACCTCAGAAATCATCGCCGGGCTCATCTTTCCATTCCTGGGCGGCTCCTACGTCTCTATCTGCGGTCCCGCCGCAGGTCTTGCGCCTGTCCTTTTCACAGCGATCACTGACCTTGGCAAAGGTGACATGGAGCGCGGCTACCATGTCGTGCTTTGTGTAATCATGCTTGCTGGCGTTACTCAGATAATTTTGACCTGGCTAAAAGCAGCCAAGTTCAGCCGCATGTTCCCAATGGCTGCGATTCACGGAATGCTCGCCGCGATCGGCTTTCTATTGTTTTCCAAACAAATCCCAAACTTCGTCGGCAGCAAATTCCTCGCACACGACTTCTTTCCAGTAATTTTCGAAACACCAGCTGAAATCGCCAATCACCTCAATCCGAGCGTATTCTCAATTGGCGTAATTTGCCTACTCTTGCTTTTCCAACTAACTTCATTAAGGCGCGGACCACTCAAGTACATTCCGCCGCAGCTCACGGTTGTAGCAGTAGGTGCAGTTTTAGGGCATCTCTATCACTTGGAGCCGCAATTTCTCGTCAAGATCCCTGACAATTTGATCGAGCATGGTTTTGCCTTCCCCGACTTTCAGGACTTATTAAAAGCGCTGCCCATGCTGCCTCAAGTCATCCTCTTCATTTTCATGCTCACATTTGTCGACGGCACAGAATCGTTGGCGACCGTGCAAGCTGTAGATCGAATCGATCCTTTTCACCGAAAGTCCGATCCGGACAGAACCCTATTTGCCATGGGCGTCTCCAACATTTGCTCCAGCCTGGTCGGGGGCCTCACTATCATCCCCGGCATAATCAAAAGCACTACCTGCATTGTTTCCGGCGGCAGAACCGCTTGGGTCAACTTCTACAACGCTCTATTTCTCATCGGTTTTCTCCTGTTTGCAGGCAACATTATCCGCATGATTCCGGTTGCTGCACTCGCCGCCGTTCTCATGCATATTGGCTACAAACTGGCAGGCGTCCACAAATGGCGCAGCATGATCAAGCTGGGCGGAGCCGACCTGGCGATTTTCTCAGTCACCATCTTCGTGACGCTAATCTCAGACCTCATGCTCGGCATTAGCGCAGGAATGCTCCTCGAAGCATTTGTCCTTCTGTATTACGCCAAAAAGGCAGGCTTAAGTATGGGCGCGCTGGCGCGTTCTCCGATTCAAAAAACCGAAATCGAAGGCGATGTCATGGACGTCTACGTCGGAGACACTTTTCATTGTTTCAACTCTTTAAAAGCCCGCACCATTCTCGATACAATTCCAGAGCACGTGAAAAGGGTCGTTGTGCATTGCATGCCCTCGCTGGGATTAATAGACCACTCCACCAGGCTCTACCTGGCAACAATCAGAGATGACATGCAGCGCGCAGGTAAGGTTTTCGAGATTGAGGGGCTGGAACAATTCAAGAGCTGCGGTCCGGACGCGACAGCGCTGATGTACAGAATGACACCAGCACCACAGCCGCAAACCACATAGCTGCGCACCGCAGTTCGAAAACGCCCTTACAACTTCCATTTTCGCCGACCTAATGGTTCTGATCCGCAACTTCATCGAGGTTTGAAATGAAAATCCTGCTCGCCTGTGATGGGTCCGAACATTCCGAAGCCGCGATAAATGAAACACTTCGCTCACCCTGGCCTGACAATGCGTCCTTTCAGATTCTCAGCGTAGTAGACACTTCGTTTTCGCCACCGCCTACGGTGCAAAGAATGCTTGCTTCGGCGCAAACAGTAGTCGACCATGCAGTGGGAATTTTAAAAGAAAAAATGCCGCAAGGCGCGCACATCATCGGCACAGTAAGCCAGGGCAACCCGAAATCAGAAATTCTGCAATATGCCGAACGCTGGCCGGCAGACTTGCTCATCGTCGGCTCCCGTGGACTGAGAGGCATCAAGAAGGTGATGATGGGCTCAGTTTCACATTCACTGGTTGTCACAGCAACTTGCTCGGTCAGAGTCGTGAGAAATAACAAGCAAGCAAAGGAAGGAGAAACAAGGGTTTATCTCGCCCTCGACGATTCCCCATTTTCCGACCACGTCGTCGAGAGAATCGGCTCGCGTCCATGGAAAGAAGGGACGCACATTAAGTGCACAACAGCCATTCCCAGCCTTGCAGAATACATGAACGAAGCGCAAGACACGCACGAAATACAGGCGCTGGAGACGTTCAGAAACAAGCAAATCGCCGACGCCGAAGTGCACTTAAAGCAAGTCTGCGAGCTGCTCCGGACGAAACTACCTAAAGCCTCGGTTGAGTTTGAAATCTTGCAAGGCGATCCGCGTGATGTTGTCGTTGACGGCGCAAAGAAATTCAACGCAGACCTTATCGTAAGCGGCTGCAAAGGCAAAGGCTGGGTGGACAGAATGCTCATCGGCAGCGTATCCGAAGCAATTGCCGAACGCTCCGAGTGCTCGGTCGAAGTAATTAAACGCTAAGTACTGTTCTGCCGCTAAGCTCCTGTAGGGTCGACGCATGGCGTCGACCGCTGTGAAGACGTTCTCCCGCAATATTTCCAACTTGTTCCATACGATGTAGGCAATTTCCATCGCTCCTACTCGTTCGAAACTTACCAAAATGGTTGAAAGAGACTCCCAACGCGAGCGGCACGAAAGTGTTCGTCCCGATAATTCCCGCGACGACAACACCAATGCCTGGTGGCAGGAGCTTGCCCAGGCGACGAGCTCGCACAACAGCTTGCTGCGGAACACCGAAATACGCGAGGCAAACCTAAGCGCGCAACATTTGCCTCGTTTTGAGCTTTTCGACTCGCTCTTACAAGAAAGTCGAATCGCCCAAACATTTCTTCTTGAAAGATTTCAGTCTCATGACAGAATAGCGAGACCGACGATAGAGCGCAGCGGCAATGACATAACTCGCTTTGTCGACATCAATGGAAATGAATACACTCGCCGTGGCGACCACTATTCCAATGCGAGAAACCCCGCACAGACTGAAGGGGTAATGCTTCGATTCGACCAAAATGGCGCTGTCCGCATGAAGGATCGTGAGACCGGCATAGTGCGAACCACAACTGCAGATGGCACTGAAACCACTGATTATGCAGCAGTTAATGGCGGCAAGACTACTCGCCGAATTGAGGGAAACTTAGAAAACATTTCCATCGAAGATCGCGGAGGCCGAAGCCGGAACCTAATATTGGAACGCAATGAGAACGGTGCAATGGTGCGCAGTTACACCGATGGCTCCGGCGTTACCTACTCCTTCAACAATCAACGCAACAGCGACGGCAAGCCCCTTTACTCCGCTGTAGATCGCAATGGCCGAGAGCTTGGTCGCAATTATACGGTCAATGCGGACAGAAGTGGCAATGTCCTCGTCAACAATTATGACCAGCCGGACTCACCCCAATTCGCTCGACGCGAGCTTAACAACGGTATGACAGTGACATCAGGAAAAACAGCAGACTCGCGCGTTGTAACCGACGCAGCCGGCAATCGACTTGATGCAAGTTCTGACCAAGTCAGAGCGGCTTTGAGAACGCAAATGATTAGCGAAGTTCCAGCGAACCTGGACATGCAGAGAAATCTGGATCGCGCAGCGAGCTTTAGAACCCAAACGGAATTCGCCCCAGTTGCCGGCAGCGCCGCTGTTTCTCTACAGATGAGAAGCCTATTCGATGGTGGAGACTGGGATCCGAAGACCACCGGACAAGGCAACAATGTGACCAATATGGAATACGAAGCCTACGGGAACTGGCAATACGGCTATCTCGGACGTGCATCAGGATTTAGCGAACAATACCTGCGCGAGCAAGCCGGTCGTTTCCAATACAGTCCCGATCCGCGCTGGGGTCACCCTGGCTTCTTGGGCTACGGCGGCACAGGAACGCAAGGTGATGATCCGGAAGACGTGCGCTTCATGGATCGCGGATTCGCATCCTATCGAGCAGAACACCCTGAGCACGCACGTGAATCGCTGCAAGCGTCAACAACAAACGTGCTTTTGAGAATGGCTGCTGCTCCGTTCCAGGGCATACTTATGTGATCGCGGTACAGGCACACACCATACGAAGCTGAACGTCACTTCTGAATTGCAGGTCGTTTTTTTGTAACACGAACCTGAGCTCCTTTCGCCTTCACTTTTCTGTTGTTCTCTTCACTAATAAGATTACGGTCACCCACAACTCCAGTTTTGCCATTAGTCACACTGCTATAAGTGGCTTTCAACTCGCTGACTACTGACTCTAAAAGATCAACTCTGTCTCCCAGAACTGCGACCTTTGTAGATAGCGCTTTCTCCACAACCTCACCAGAAATGTTGTTGTAGAAGAAGAGCAAAAACTCGATCACTTCGCCTTGACTAATGCCGCCTAGCTTTTCAGTCAACCTTGCTATTTCGCTGTGGGTGTCTGGCTTCACCTGGCAATGCAAATTCACATTGCCCTTTGCTGGTCGTCCCCGCTTGTAGCCCACAACATTGTCTCGTTCAAGCTCCCTATAACCTATGTCTAAAAGTTCGTTGTATGTTTTCCTTGCGTCCTCCGGAGTATCACCAACCCCAATCACATTTTCAAACAGGGGAGAAGCAACGACATACCCATCATCTTCCGAGCTAAAAAAACACACAGCCGTTCGTTGAATTGCTTCTTTTTTGATCATTACAACTTGCTCCAGAACAGTATGTACGCTGGTGCAGCCCGCGCCTTTCACTATCTTTAAAAATTGCTTTTCGGGCATCGGTGCTGGCATTGCAATTGTCGTCCACAGAAATTACAACACTTTCAGTATAAACCCTTCCAACAGAAAAAGGGCTTTTACCAACAGAAAAATGACTTGCGTCTTGATTTAGAACAACAGCGCCAACAAGAACTCTAAAGACCAAGCTCGCTCAATCCGGGGTGGTCTGCAGGTCGCGGATTAGATGAGTCCCAGTGGAACTTTCGTTCCTCGCTTAAAATTGGAAGGTCGTTGATCGATGCGAAACGCCTTTCCATCAATCCGTCTTCGTTGAACTCCCAATTTTCGTTTCCGTATGAGCGAAACCAGTTGCCCGAGTCATCATGCCATTCATAGGCAAAACGAACGGCTATGCGATTACCTTCAAACGACCAAAGCTCTTTGATTAGCCTGTAATCGAGTTCTTTATTCCATTTCCTGGTGAGAAACGCGACGATCTGCTCACGGCCGGTGATGAATTCCGCGCGATTTCTCCACTGACTGTCCTCTGTGTACGCAAGTGAAACCTTGTGAGCATCGCGAGTGTTCCAAGAATCCTCAGCCATGCGAACTTTTTGCACTGCTGTTTCCAGCGTAAACGGTGGAACTGGAGGACGTGAAGTCATCGCCCCTACGCTTGAACTGGGGATGCGTTGTGCTTTCCGCCACGGCGAGAGCGGCGGCGCGATTCCAAAATGATCAGAAGAACAGAAATATCGGCTGGCGAAACACCGCCCATACGCGAGGCTTGACCGAGAGTTTCGGGGCGAATGCGGCTGAGTTTTTCGCGCGCTTCTTTGGATAAATTCTCAACTGCCATGTAATCAATGTCGGCTGGCATTTTCACGCCGTCGAGTTTTTCAGCTTGTTCGACTTGATGTTTTTGACGCGCGATATACCCTTCGTATTTGACGTCGGTTTCTACTTCCAACGACCATTCAAAAGTTTTCTCAGCATCGGCCGGCACCAGCTGTTCAATCAGCGTGTAAGGGACTTTCGGTCGGCGCAAAATTTCTTCCAGGGTCATCGCCTGCTTCAATTTCTCATCAAGCGGTGCTAGAGCCGCTTCCCACTCAGGCGATGGATGGACGCGCGTTTCTTTCAAGCGCTTGCGCTCAGCTTTCATGCCGTTTTGCTTGCGCTCGAACAGTTCCCAGCGATGATCGTCCACCATGCCCAACTCGCGACCAAGCGGGGTGAGACGCTGATCTGCGTTGTCTTGGCGCAGCAACAATCTATACTCAGAACGCGAAGTCATCATGCGATAAGGCTCGCCGATTTCCTTGGAGACAAGGTCGTCGATGAGTGTTCCGGTATAACTCGATGAGCGTGAGAGAACAAACTGTTCTTCATTCTTGACGTACTGCGCTGCGTTGATACCGGCGACAAGCCCTTGCGCAGCGGCTTCTTCGTATCCACTCGTTCCAAGCATTTGTCCGGCAGCAAAAAATCCGGGCAAATCCTTCATCATCAATGTGTGGTTAAACTGCACTGCAGGCAGATAGTCATATTCAACGGCATAGGCCGGGCGCACCATGACTGCGTTTTCGAGTCCTGGCAACGAATGAACGATCTCATGCTGGATGTGAACCGGCAAGCTTGTCGAACAACCCTGGAGATAGACTTCATAGGTAGAGCGACCTTCCGGTTCCAAAAACAACGAATGGCTGTCTTTATCGGCGAAACGAACAATTTTGTCTTCAATAGACGGGCAATAGCGCGGACCTTTCGCATCGATCAAACCTGAATACATCGGCGATTCGTGCAAGTTTGCGTTGATCAGTTCATGCGTGCGCTCGGTAGTCCGAGTTTGATGGCACGGAATTTGCGGAAGCACGGGGCGATTGTCGAGGAATGAGAAAAACTGCGGCGAATCATCACCAGGAACGACAGGCAATTCCGCATAGTTGATCGTGCGTCCATCAAGGCGAGGCGGTGTGCCAGTCTTAAAACGCGGCATGCGGAAACCCATCGACTTGAGCATCGAGGAAAGGCCAACTGCGGGAAATTCTCCAGCCCGACCGGCAGGAGTTGTTTCCTTACCAATCCAAATCGTTCCTTCAAGGAACGTGCCGGCACAAAGAACAACAGCTTTTGCTTTGATGCGATCGCCAAAGGCTAGCTCAACACCGGCAATCTTGCCGTTTTCTAAAATCAAGGACTTGACCATGCCCTGACGCAGAGTCACATTGGGCAGTGATTCCATGTATGTCTTCATCCACACGGAATACTCGCGCTTGTCGCTCTGTGCGCGCAAGGACTGCACGGCAGGACCTCGACTGGAATTCAAAACTCGCATTTGCAAATAAGTGGCGTCGGCAGCAATGCCCATGACGCCACCCAACGCATCAATTTCTTTCACCAGGTGCGACTTGCCAGGACCACCAACAGCCGGATTGCAGGGCATGGCGCCGATGGTGTCGAGATTTACCGCCAACATAAGCGTGTTGAGACCCAGGCGAGACGCCGCATTAGCAGCCTCAACGCCAGCATGACCTCCACCGATTACTACGACATCAAATTCCAGCATGATGAATTACTCGGGCGAGCGGACCCAGGAAGGGTGATCTTACCAAATTACAACCCCTTTAGCCCCAGCAGCTAGAGAAAACGAGCATTTTGTCACAGAGCAAATTGCACAGGCACATACACCGAATGCCGGAAACAATCGGTGTGTTACAACTAAGTCTTATGTAGTCTAGATTTCAGAACCTCTTGGGGGTCTAAGTTGAGTTTTTCGGAAAAGATTTCATCGCGTGCCGCTGTGTCACTGACAGCTGGCACATTGCTTTTGCTGCTTTCATGCGTTGCGCTGACCGGATGCGGTAAAACGAAAACCAGCGACTCAACGACGGCTGCGACTTCGACAGCGAACACTACAACGACCACAACGACTACCACCACTGCAACAAACACAACAAAAGAGACAAGCACGACCTCGACCACTACCGATGTTGCTTCAGATTCCGATGAGAAGCCAGCGGAAACAGCATCGACAAAATCATTAGAAACGACAGAGAATGGCGAAAAGCTTTCGGCATTGGGCAAAAAAGTCCTAACCTCAGAAAAGTGGATAGGACAAACAAAAATGGCTTATATTGCCGCTCAACGCGTTCCTGAAATAGCAGAAAAGGTTTTTTGCTATTGCGGCTGCGACTACACAGATGAGCATGTGTCCTTGCTCGACTGCTTCACGTCTGATCACGGAGTCGATTGCAACTACTGCAAAGGTGAGGTTGTAATGGCCTACAAAATGAGCAAGAAAGGCTCATCAGTAGCCGATATTCAGAAGGCTGTGGATCTCAACTGGGGTCCCAAATATCCATTTTTCGAGCAACCTAGCCCAGCGATTAAGAAATACTGGAAAACTCGCCTATGGGCGCCCGGTGTAGGCCCAACGCCAGCTGAAAAACACAACGACGAAACTCCCCTCTACGATCCGTTTACTGGCACCATGGACAAAAACAGCGCGCCCATGAGCAAATCCGAAGACTGCTGCGGCAAGAAAGACAAAGCAGTCGAAGCTGCAAAGCAGTAAAACCCGCGAGAACTACAAAGCGGCAAAGCGCTTGACGTCTTGCTCGCAAAGACGTCGCTAGCTGCGAACCCTTGGCTACATAAGCGATGCGAACTGTAATCCGCCGTTTCTAAAGCACTGTTTTATTAGTCTTCTAGAAACAGCTGTCATGACTTGATTAGAGTTCTTCCGTTTCACCCGCTTTTTTCTGCTCTTACAGGTATCTAGCCCTCAGGCTAAATCTCCCGTTTTCCGGCTTAGTTCTCTTCAACCTCGTGCCTAGCAGCATGCGGGAGTTGTAGGCCGGCTTTTCTACGACTGGAAATACCTACCTACCTCGCCTTTCCCGCACCGCTGCTGCTTGTTCTACGAAGAGCGGCGCGGTTCTAAATGCAAATCTGAAGGAGTCGTGAGATGCCACACAAACATTCTCACGGGTTTGACGCAGCCGCAACGAAGCGCCGCCTCGCGTCGACCTGGTTTAAGACTATCTTTGGCATGTCTCTCATTTCCGTGCTTGCAGTTGCAGCCCTGATGTATTTCGGGCTCAGCTTCACATGGGGAGTCGTGCTTCTTGGTGCGTGGTCGCTGGTGCCGGTTTTCAGCTGGTATCACAGCGGCACGCTTGTTCTGAAGCTGATGAAGTGCCGCGAGCCAAACGCGCACAATCCCGATCACCAGCGCCTTGTGCGCCTGGTCAATGAGCTGTATCCGGTGACCGGTCTCAAGGTCAAGCCGCCGGTGTACATCTCGCCGATTCCGATGCCGAACGCTTTTGCGACGGGTCGGAATCCGGCCAACAGCTTCATCGCCGCAACCGAAGGGTTGCTGCATCTCGGCCTCACCGACGCAGAGCTCAAAGCTGTGCTTGCCCACGAACTTGCGCACGTGAAGTGCCGTGACGTTTCGATTGGGTCGTTCATGGCTGTGATGGGCTCGCTGTTCGCCATCGTCCTGTCTGCCGGCATTCCCGGACTCTTCCGCGGTGTGTTCTCCGGCGGCGAAGCGCCTCTGCTCGACAAACTGTCGGACAAGGTGAATAAGGACAAGAAGCGATTCTTCACGCCAGATGGCGGCGTCGCTGGTTTCATCATGATGCTGGTCATTTTCTACCTGGTCAGCATGCTCACGAAATTCCTGGCGCTCTTCGTCAGCCGTTGCCGCGAAAGCGCTGCCGACGTGCTTGCCGCTGAGTGGACGCAGGATCCGTGCGCCCTTTCCAGCGCGCTGCAGAAGATCCGCAATTTCATGATGCGTCAGCGTCGTGACATTCGCCTCATCACTCTGACTCGCGGCATGAAGCCTCTCTTCATCGTCAACGCGTTTGACGAGGACGACGAGACTGGCGTCGACAACAGCCTGGGCGCTCGACTTGGTCGTTGGTGGCGCGGACTGGGTGAACATCACCCGTCTGTCGAAAAGCGCATGGCTGAGCTGGATGCAATGGCCGGCGACCAGTGCCCGCGCGTTCGCGACCTCGACTAAGCGACGAGAGCGCCAACGGCACGACTTAGCTTTGAGGGGTTCTGCTTTCAGGCTGTATCGAAAGATGCATCCTGACTGCAGAACCTCTTTTTTTCAGCGCATTTTTACTACTCTTTATAATATAAGCAAAAAACCAGGAAACAAGCGCATCTCCATGCACTCACCAAATTTTGAAAAGCAAATTCTAGTTCCAGGTTCCGGCTTGTTTTGCGGCGACCCAATTGACGCGTGAAACTGCATCATCCGTCAAAGTGGCAATCAATCCGGATTGAGCTGCGTTGAAGATAGTGATGATCAATGCAACCGCGATTACTGAATAGGTCATGATGGTCCCGTACTCAACGGTTCCATCTCCGGCTTCGGAGCTTATAAATCTGCTTAGTCTGATATTGCCAGGCTTCATGGGGTTTCGCTCCACGCTCGGGAACTCTGATGTATAAGGCGCGTCTTGCGCCAAGAAGTTCCCTGACATCAAGGTATCACGCGTTGGAAAAACATCAAATAGAAAACGCTAATACAGTATCGCTTTGCAAACTTCAAGATTTGTGGCTGATCGTCGACAGAAGTCAAGAAATGAACAACGAAATATTTTGGGGCACTACTTGAAATCCCGCGTGGCAACGGCGTTTTCGTGAGCCCTTCAATAGTAGAAGCGGAAAAATATTTCTCGAATATTGGTATCAAATATGCACTATGCTCTGCTAAAATTAAGCAACTCAAATCTAAAGATTAAGAGTCAAGACCAGGAATTCCGTAAAAGACCCACCTCAAGAAAAGGCGAGCAAGCAATGGAAACTGCAGCCATTCAAAGCCCAATAAACTTGTCGTCTTTTACTATCGTCTGCGACGAAAGATGCGGCATGGTCCGCAATTTCAGCTCGCTGGTGAAATGGTGGGATCGAGAAGCCATCTTCACTTTCGTAGATAGAGACTCGAGAAATCCTGCTGCGCAGCGGTTAATTACCGAGCTGGACAGCTCACGCTGGAGCTTGATGCTCATCGACGAAGAAGGCAGTCGCTGGCAAGGACCAGAAGCCATCCCGCTCATTCTCAAGCATTTGCCGCTCGGCAAATTGGCAGCTGTTTTCTACATATTGCCAGGCACGATGTGGATCACCAAGCAATGCTATTTGTTTGCATCGCGCAATCGGCGTTTGCTAACCCAGCAGAACGCATAGCTTCAGCCAAGCAAAATCCTTTCCAGGAGCCGTTCGCGGCTCCTTTTCTTTTGCTTCAACCTCTAAGCATTTTCCATAGACAGCAGAGATAATACTTCGGCTTCGTCCACACCCATCTCACGTGCAGCGGTGAATACACACCAGAGATGCTGCGCAAGTTCTCTATTCTCGGAGAAATCCCCACCGACAAGCGGGTTTTCGGCCGTTTCAGAATAAACCTCAAAGCGTCCGGGAAAAACTGCCGCAAATTTCTGCATTTCAGTACCGGGCGGATCTTCAGAAATAACCATCTTCTTGCGTGGGTCCATATTGGCAAGAACCTCAGCTAGCGCCTCGATCGCATCACCTCCGGCAGCTCCCGCCTTCAAATCACGATAGCCGTCATTGGTGACGATGAGAATGTTAGGAGCCAGTGCGCCGCAGAACAGTGACAGCTCGTCGACGGAGCGTGGTGTCAACTCGAACAAACAATAACGAGCCATCTCATCCATCGACAATAAACAAGTCAATGCCTCTCCCGCGGGCAGCACCGCAGTTGGTGGCAAAAAATGAAATTGTTCGTCAAAGCACGAGCCCATTACCCTTGCCATCAGTTGAGTAACGATTCCGAAGGGCTGACTCTTTGAGCCTGTGACTGCCACTACAGTTGGGCTGAGACGCCGACGCCAGTTGCGCGCGAGGTTCTTCAAGGCAATCATCGTATCGTCGACGGCAATCAGCGGAAAAGACGAGCTGGCTATCGGGTAGCTGCCTCTTTCGCTTACGATGCAGCCGAGCGCCCCCGAAGCAAATGCATCACCCAAAAAATCGTGTCCGTCGAAGCGATCACCGCGCAAAGCCACAAACCATGCGCCTTCCTTGATTTCTCTCGTATCGATGCAAATTTCCGCGGCTTCGTTTTCGTCCGGCATCATGCCCTGAGCCAGGCGCCCAGTCGTTATTTCGAGTATTTCTTCTGCGGTAAATGTGGCGACCATGGTCCAGCCAGCGGCGGTTGTACGTAAGCATACTCGCTTAAAAACCCTGGCGGTACGCTCTTGCTAATTTGACAATATTCGCAATAAGCCTTTCACGTTCGCAACAAGCTTTTAGAGACGATATAAAAGGATGATTTCCATGATTGCAAAGACCCACGCAAATGGAACGGCAAGGGAGAACGCCACTTCCAGCCCCCAGTCGATAGGGTCACCGTCGCACATCATGCAAATGTAGATTATGGCGCTGGTAAACGGCGTAACGAACCAGCCCATGATGCCGGTCATTAACGCAACTAAAAGTAAGACTGTCCAGACGTCCATTGGTCTATTTCATGGTCAAAGCTGCCTGAGAGCGGTCCAAAAATACATGACCGCATGCTCGATAATCGCACCTAGTGGGCACTCTGACCAGGGTGCAAATACGAAGTTAGTGCCCTTTTTGGTCTCTAAAATTGCGGAATGATTCGCAAATAGTTGTAAAGGTGACGTAGTTAGCGCAGGGATTGTTGATACTAATTCGCAATAAGGTCAAACTAGCGGAGCACCCCAACAGTTCCGAAAAATGGGTCCAGATACACCTCGAAGCTCAGGAATATCTTTAGTTTTGAAGGTTGATACTAGGGTCATGAGCTTCTTAGACTGCACTTGTAATTTTCAGTACTTCATTTCTTCTCGGAGAAGTCTTCTCCCTTTTCAGGAAACCTAAGCAACCTCGTCAAACTTGTGTCTTGAAACTTCTCCTCCGGAGAACGGTCATTCACGAAGAGACGTAAGGCTGTGTTTTCTTCCCGAAATGGATGTGCTGCGCTACCTTGCACCGCTGTGTGAGGTCACGCAGTCACTGACATGACCTTCTCCTAACGTGCGGCATCACTGTCGCAAGGGAGGCACTACATGGGGAAACCCACAAAAATCTATGTTTGCACCCAGGGCAAGAAATGCCCGAAGCGCGGCAGCAAGAAGGTGTTGGAGCAGCTGCAAGCTGAAGTCACCGCACAAGCAAGCTCGCTGGAAGTCAAAGGCTGTGGATGCCTTGATTTGTGCAAGAAGGGTCCGAGCATCGTCGTGACGCCGGACAAAGTTCGATATGGGCGCGTGGAACCTGAAGACGCCGCTGAGATCATCAAAGCTCACAGCGAAGGCTCAGGTCCCGTCCAACGGCTGGTCATCGAGAAGAAGAAAAAGAAGAAATAGTCTTCACTTCTTCGAGTAGGGGAAGCGCATTCGCTCTTCAAGCAGGCGAAGCGCATGCGCTTCCCTGACACGGAGCCGCATGCGGCTCCCCTACGAGTTCTCGATATCGCAAATTTGAATCCAACTCTGAATCTCACGCACGAGTCGCAGGTGGCAAGCAAGCCGCGCGATCGGGCGTGAAATGTCGTTTACGTAACTCACCGCATTGGGCGACAGCTGTGCCCGATCGGAATACTCATGATAAGGAGAACAGTCATGAAACGATGGCAAAACCGTCGCTTCTGCGAGTTGGTGTCGCACGTTACCGAAACGCGCGATGTGCTTGCACGACAGACCGACCTGTCGCCGCGCAACGCAATCGTCAACCAGAAGCTGACCGAACTCGTTCGATACGTCACGCTGCCGCACAATCAGGCGGCTGCGCGGCGCGCTCTACAGGCCCTGAGCGAGTCGGGTGTGACCGCTGACCTCCGCACGCTTTGCCAGCGCGCCGAGTTTCAGCTGGAGCTGTTTTACAGCGACCCCGGCCGAGTTCTGGACTTCCCGTACATCGACCACTATCTGAAGCTGGCGCTCAAGGAGAGCGAGCTGGCCAACCTGAACTCGAACAGCCGCGTCGTTTTCGTCGGTGGTGGTCCGCTTCCGTGGACGCCGCTGGTGCTGACGATCGTCCAGGCTGCGCGCGCGCAGGGCATGCTCGGCGAGCTGACTCGTTGTCTTGTCGACAACGATCCTCAGGCCGAAGCTCAGCTGACGAAGGTCATCCACCGTGAATTCTGGCGCGACTGGCCGAGCGCGTTCCAGATTCTCTCCGTCGAGAAGGAGCCGGAAGCGGCTGCTCAGGCGGTGAAGGCACTCACCAAGCTCGGCATGCAGGACCACGTGCAGGTCACCCAGGTCGATGGTGCCCATCTGGTGGTTCCGCCCGGCTTCGACACCTTCTTCATCGCCAGCATGGTGACGGAGAAGGAGCGCGTGATGCTCAACATCATGTCGCAAGTCGCTCCGGGCAACGAAGTGACCTTCCTGGTGCGCAGCGTTGACCCCGTCAACATGCGCGCTTTGCTCTACGAACCGGCTGATGACCTCCTCGAGGACATGGAAGCATGCATCCCCGGCTTGACCTGGGTGGATACCTTCCTGCCCGAGAATGGCTCGCAGCTGATCAACTCCGTGCACGTCTACAAGTACCGCCGTCCGCTGGAAAGCGAGACGGAGGCTGCTGCGTAACTTGCACTGAGTTCGCAGAGTCTCGTATCGTTAACGCGCACGCGAGAGAACGAAATTACCGAGGGGGTTGGCGATGAAAAACGCGCCAACCCTCTTCGGTCTTTTCTTCTAAGCACTCACGCTACTATCTCTTCTAGCACCAGGTAACAGAAGGTCAGAAGGTCGCGCCGACACCCATTTGCATTGCAGGACGGGCCATAATCGCAAGACGTGCTAGCACCACATGCGGTGGCCCTCCAAACCAAATTAACTGACGACTTTCGACAGGCACAAACGGCTCAAGCTTGGCAAGTTATGGAATAACAAATAGCGGCAAGCAATTGGTGATAACAACCCCCTCCCGGGGATAGGCTCATACAGCTCTGCGAGCCGGTTGTGCGCAGTTTAGACGAAATTCCCGTCACTTAATCAGTTAGTCAACTTACGCAAGACTGCCATCAGTTGCCGCATACACTGCACTCCAGCCAGGGCGACAACCTCTTAACAACAACCCTGCCAAGTAGCGAAACGTCTGCCGTATCTGCCAGTTTTAGTCCTCATCTTTCTTTTTCATCACTCAGGAATCAAAAACACTCAGAGGTTTCTCCTCATTCGACTTTAGAGACTTTGTCACGCGCCCGTAGCACGTGCATCTGAGTGTGTCCCTGAATTAGCTATCGAACTCCTGCTGTGCACTCGCTCTTGCAAGTGCGCACAACTACGTGACCAAGGAGACTCAAATGGACCATACGCATCACATGCCGGACGCTGGTGCTTTCACCTCGCCCGAATGGTTGATCACTTCCGTCGGCTTACTCTTCCTCGGGTTCGCCGGTTTCTATCTCTATCGCCTCTTCCGCCCCTCCATGGTCAAGAACGCCATCGGCTTCTTCGACTGGGAAGGCGAAGCGGGGCACTTCGTTTGCATGCTGGCGATGGCTAGCCATCTGGCTGCCTGGCTGATTCCCGTCCCCGCTCTTGCGTGGTCGTGGATTCTCGGCTTCGGTACTGTGTACTACGCCGCGCGCGCCATGACCTGGGGCAAGCGCCTGTCGTACAACAAGCAGTGGTGGGACTGGACGCACTCGGCGATGTTTCTGGGCATGTTCACCATGTTCCAGCCGCTTGCGCTCAGCCCGCTCCTGCTCACGCTCTTCAACGGCGCCATGCTGCTCTTCTGGACCTGGTTCTCCGGCTATTACGTCAAGGACGCCGTCCTCGACGCACGCGCCGGCAAGAGCCTCTCGTTCACTTCCGACCTCGCGCATCTTTCGATGGGCGTCGTCATGCTCCTGATGTCGCTTTTCCCCGCATTACTGATGCCGGGTCATGCACATCACGGCAGCACCGTGGCTCCGGTCCAGTCTCAGCCATGCTCGCCGATGTCGCACCCCATGCCGCATCATGAGCATCACGGCGAAACCCCGGATCCGCTCTGCGGGAAGTAACTCGATACAGACAACGCAGGAAGCACCGCTTCTTGTGCTGCTTTGAGTGAAACCATCGGAAACTGGCTCCCCCCTGAGCCAGTTTCCTTTAAGCCTAAATTCTATTAGTCCGTTTAGTATCCTCGAATTAAACCAAAGGATACTCCCAGCACAAGCACGCTGTCTTGCCTCCCCGACCCAGGGTTGCGGGGCGCCCCGCTTGCACATATCATCGGTGAATGAGGAAGTTTCTGATCGCGATATGCACTTTTGCTCTTCTCTCCGCATGCGCAGAAGAGAAGCCAAAACCGCCCGCGAATGGCGCGCAAATTACGTTCGACCATGAAGAGTTCGACTTCGGTCACGTGGCAGAAGGCATAGAGCTGGAGCACAAATTCAAGATATTCAACAAGGGTACTGAGCCCCTTCAAATAATCAAAGCCTACTCAACATGTGGCTGCACCGTTCCAAAACTGCCAAAGACGCTTTTGAACCCGGGTGAATCAACAACTCTGACAGTGCAGTTGGACACCTCGATGAAACAAGACGAGATCACCAAAACAGTAGATATTTCATCAGACGATCCTGAGCGACCACTTGTGATTCTCTCTATGTCAATGGTCGTGGAAAACCGTCACAAGGCGCTCTCAGAGCGCAGCAAAGCAAAGTTTCTCACTGACGAAAAGTGCACCAGTTGCCACGTCGCACAAGGAGTTGGACTTTTCGGAGAAGAGCTCTACAAGGCAGATTGCGCCATGTGTCATGGACAAGATGCACAAGGAGGAGTCGGCCCTTGCCTCGTGCGCGACTACAACGACCCAGCCATCAAGAAGCACGTGTGGCACGTAACGGCCTACGGCAGCCCCAGAAAAATCACCATGCCTGGTTTTATAGGAGACGCCGGTGGTCCGTTGGCGAAAGAACAAGTCGACTCAATCGTCGAGTATCTTTCGCATTTGCAAGAGAAGAAATAGTTCACTTCCGTTGTGTACGGGAAGCGCTCGTGCCGGCGGTCCGCGCTTCCCTGCCATGGGGCCGGATGCGACTCCCGTACAAGCCAGCTCGCAAGTACGTACTTCCACCAGTGACGGACGCGCGCGCGAGTAATACGATCTCCTGGCACCTCCGGAGAATTACCATGTCAGTCCGCACTCGAACAGCCGCAGCAATGCTTCTCGCCTCGCTGGCGATGAACACGCCTGCATTAGCTCAAGGAGTCAATGGTCAACTAACCGCCGAAGAGCAAGTTGCCGCGCAGAACTTCAACGGTATCGACATTTGCGGGGATTCATTTGGCTCGCCAACCGCCCCTAGCCCCAATGGCGCGCCTGGACAGGGTTTTAACTCAAACGCCAATGGCGCATTCAACAACAGCCTATCCCAAAACGGGCTGTATACCAACCTCAACAGCCAAAATACACAACTCGGTCAAGGTAATGCATTCGGCAACGGAGCCATGAACAATGGAAGCAGCAATGCGACGAGTTCTATGAATGGCACAAACAGTATGAACAGCATGAACGGTTCTGCACAGATGAACGTCATGAACGGCATGAATAATATGAACAGCGGCATGTTCAGCGGTTCCAACAGTGGAATGAATAACATGTCCAGCGGCATGATGCAGCAAAACGGCATGAACAACATGGCTGGCGGCATGATGCAAAACAATGGCACAAACAGCAACAACGGTGGAATCGCCCAGACCATCGGCAATACGCTTATGAACGATCCACAAATGATGCAACGCGCGGTCGGCGTAGCAGGCGCAGCGGCATTGTTTGGACTCTTCGTCGGAAATGGCGGAGTGGGCGGCATGATGCGCGCAGCAGGCATGGATAATACTCGCCACATTCGCGGCTCGGTCGTCGGCTATTAATCTGCAACATCCGAATCTTCGCCCAGTTGCCTGTATCATAGAATCGAGGCGCGGTCGGCTCTTGGCTTTCCAGCGTTTCCGAACGGCAACCTTAGACGGGATCGATACTCCTGCAATTCAATTCGACAGCCCGAGGAATGATACTGGTATTGGTACCAGTCGTAATTGAGCTTGTCTTTCTTGGCATTGTGGGAAACAGGCTATACGAGGCGACCAAAGAGTACGAACGCCTCGAGAGATCCAGGCATGCGCTTATTCAGTTACATCATTTCGAAAAGGTCGCAGAAGATGCTCTGCTTGCTCTGGCGCAGGAAGAAGACTCGCACGCAGAGAAGAAAATCGCCGATATAGACATGCTCATACGCGCTCTGGAAATTCCGTGGACTACGGCAAATTCCATCGAACACCCAGAGCTGAACGCCATTATTAGAGACTCGGAGTCCGCTAGAGTCAATTTGATTGCTGTGTTAAAACAAGTGCGCCTGCGCCTGTACCAGCACATGGGACGAACTTTGCCAGCCGGCAAGCTGCTGCCGAAAGCATCAACAATAACGATGTTTATGGAAGTAAGACCGCTCAGCAAGCGCATAATCGAAGTCGAAACCGACATGCTCAATTCCGACACGGGGCAGATTGAAAGTCTGACCTGGAAGCTAGGCATCATCCTTGCAAGCGGCGCAGCAATCGGCTTTCTCATCTCACTCTGGCTGGTTCGCGACTTCACTGCCGGTTTTCTCAACAGGCTGAGCAATGTCGCTAACAAGGCGCTTCTTTTGGCTGGCGGGCGCGATTTGCCGCCGCCCATTGACGGCAACGACGAGCTTGCCGAGCTAGATAAAGTTCTCCTGCAAGCACACACAGAGATAAAGCAAGCACGGCAAAAACAGTTCGCGATCTTAGACAATGCACGCGATGTTCTTTGCACCTTGGATGCTCGCCTGCGCTTCATCACAGTGGGAGATGCAGCCAGTAAGGTCTGGCTTTACTCTCCGGATGAACTTTTGGGACTTTCGTTGATTTCCATAATCACCGAGGACACGCAAGAAGCAGCTCGGCAAAATCTGAGCAAGCTGGCTGAAACAGCAGGTGAATGCGAATTTGAGAACGATGTAAAACGAAAAGATGGAACGGTACAACCATTTCTCTGGAAGGTTTCTTACTCGAAAGAACAAGCAAGTTATTTCTGTGTTGCCCACAACATCTCCGAGATGAAAGCCGCACAACGCTTGAAACAACAGTTCCTCAACACGGCAAGTGAAGAGCTTCGCTCACCGCTCAAAGAAGTCAACTCGCTCATTGGTTCAATCGTCAACGAAAACCACGCAAACATCCCACAAGCAGCGCAAGAAGAGCTGGCCAAGGCGAATTACAACCTCATGCGCCTATCGGATCTTGTATCGGAACTGCTTGATTTAGAAGATGTAGAAACAGCCGATCGAGACATTGAAAAACTTCCAATAAGCGCATCAGAACTATGCCGACAAGCGCGCCTCACGCTTGAAGCCCTGGCGACTTCTAACGCGATTGAGATAGTTCAATCCACAAACGATGCCACCGCTATTGGTGACCAAGGACGCTTAATACAAGCTCTGATCAATTTGCTTTCGAACGCAATTAAGTTTTCACCCAAAAATTCAACGGTTACTCTCGACATCAAAGAAGGCACTAACACTGTCACCATCAGCGTTATCGACCAGGGACCAGGCATTCCTGAGAAGGACAGAGAACTCATTTTCACGAAGTTTAACCAAAGCGAATCCGTCAACAAAACAAAGATAAAGGGCAGCGGATTGGGTCTGGCGCTCGTGAAATCAATCGCAGAAGCGCACGGTGGAACAGCCGGATACAAGCCGATGCAGATTGGGGGCAGCTGTTTTTACATCGACTTGCCGAAATTCAAAGGGAGCGCAGCGAATTGAATATTCCTACTCCCAACCTATTCTGGCGCGGCATCATCATTACGATGATCCCCTTGCTGCTGCAGGTCATCATAGTCGTCTTTCTGGCTTACAACTTACTCGCACTGAAGAACGAAATCGTTACAGAATCACGGTCTCAAGAAATCATCGCCCGAACATTCGTCCTCAACCGAGATGCTATGGAGACCATCTACAACTTGAATTTCAAGTTCGAAGCGCCGACTGTGATGTATAAGCTACTTCCCAAAATGCCTACCGAAAGCAACCCGATTCAGGCTCTCAACGAAAACCTGCAGGGACTCTTCAATGTCGCCCGCACGGACAGCGAATCCGAGCAAAGAATGCAAGAGTTGCGCAGTTGCCATAAAGAGCTGCAAGAGATGTACAAAGATGCACAGCACCTCTCTTTCAAAGACAATGAAGATCGTATTACTTCACGCCAAAAGTACTTTCATCGCTTCCTCAACTGCGCCCGCCAGTATGCCGCCGCCACAACAGCGATAGTCGAGCTGGAAGAAGAGCGGCAAGCCAGAAGACCTGCACTGATTCACGATTTGCTTAGCAGGGTCTGGGCTACGCTGGTTGTTGCGCTTGTTCTGAGCGCCTTGCTGGCTGCGCTACTCGGCTACATGTACATAGTATTGGTCAAACGCCCGCTCCGGCTGACTTGTCGCAACGGTATGTTGTTGGCAAAAGGGCAACCACTGCCGCCAGCCCTGACAGGCACAGATGAGTTGGCCACGCTAGACAGGCTGCTTCACTCGACGGCCGCGGCTCTCGACAAGATTCAGCAAGACGAAAAAACACTGGTGGAAAACGCCACCGATCTCATTTGTTCACTCACTGAAGATGGCGCCTTCATCAGTGCCAACCCATACGCGACCCGCATACTGGGCTATAGCCCCGAAGAACTCATCGGAAGAAATTTACATGATTTGACGATCCCGGACGAGAGCTTTTTCTGCGATGAAAAGCTGAGAGAGTCGAGAACTTCCACCAACATCAGTGTTTTCGATCTGCGACTAGTGAGTGATTCCAAGGACGTAGTTGATACACGCTGGTCATGCTTCTGGTCTGATGCACAGAAGGCCTTTTTCTGCGTCGCACACGACATTACAGAAACGAAAAACGCAGAAAGGATGAAGCAAGATCTTGTCGATATGATCAGCCACGATCTGAGAAGTCCTCTGACATCTGTCAACATCTCACTGGCAATTCTCTCGAGAGGAGCGAAGGGAGCGCTTCCGCCCGATGCAAAACTCAAGGTAGAAAAGTCTGCAAAGATGGTCGAGCAATTAATCGAATTGGTAAGTGACCTGTTGGATTTCCAAAAACTTAGCGCGCGAAACATCGAGACAGAGCCTGCCTCCACTATGCTGAACGAACTCTTGCAGAAGGCGGTTTCAAATACGGAAATAAGCGCCGAAGCAAAAAATATCAAATTCGATATTTCCGGCGACGCCACCGTAAATGTGGACAAACGCCTTATGACACAAGCGATTACAGCATCACTAGAGAATGCGATAAAGGCAGCGCCGAGCGACACAATCATTCGCATAGAAGTTACCGAAATTGCAGATATTGTCCAAGTAAGAATTGTCGACCAGGCAGAAGGGCTCACCGACGAGGAAATCGCTCAAATAGAATCGAGCGTTCCCACGCACAAACTAAGCGGGCACAGCAACCGGTCTCTTCTTAAATATTCAATTTGCAAACAAATCGTTGAAGCGCATTACGGCAACATCAGCTCATACAGCCAGAAGCCTAGCGGATTCAGTTTTATGATAAGGCTTCCCAAATTGGTTGTTCGGTAAAAAAACCAAACTCAGCGATATGCCTTCTCTCCACTTTTGCTCTGCACGAAATCTCGCTGCGCAGCAGCGCCATCACCCAATGCCTTATAGCATTCGCCACGGCCTTTGTACGCATAGCCGGCACGAAATCGGTTCATCTCGATTGCTCGAGTGTAATCGGCAATGGCTTTCTTGTACTCCTTCATTTCTTTGAACACCTCAGCACGCATGATAAACGGCTCGAACTCTCCTTGCCGCAGTTTGATTGTTTGAGTCAAATCAGCAATGGCTTTCGAATACTCCTTACGTTTCACGTAGTAATTGGCACGCACTGAAAAATTCGTTGAATTATCGGGACACAGCTCAGTGAGCCGAGTCAGACACTTTAGAGCGCCAGCCGAATCACCTTGATTAATGAAAATCGAGCATCGGTATTGCCAAACGGTGACGGCATTCGGTTCTATCTTTAGCGCCGCGTCAGTGTCAGCAAGCGCCTCTTTCAACTTCTGCATGCTCTGATAAACGATACACCTATGCTCGTAGCCAAAAGTCGACTTCGGATATGCCTTGATCAGAGTGTTGCAATCTCGCAGCGCTTCTTCTTTTCGCCCCAGGTCGCCCAATAAAAGAATTCGCTCGTGAAGCGCTTCTCTGTTGCGCGGGTCGAGAGAAAGCGCGGTAGAAAAATCAGCAAGCGCCTTCTCATCCTCGCAAAGCAACATGTAATCTTTTGCGCGCCCAACATAATTCTTGGGGTCTTTGGGATTCGCTTGAATTTTCGGAGTCCAACGATCACGTTCGCCGACAGCAAGTTGAAATTTGTCGCCACGCCCAGACACAGAACCGCCCGGCAAAACCTTCTTAACTCCAGCGTTGCCGGATAGAGGTGTTTCGCCATGGGCGGGTGAAATTGCCAGTGGGATGATGCTGCATGAAAAAGCAGCGACGGCAGTTACGAAATTTCTGTGTTTTACCGATCTCAAAACTTAGTGGACATCCCCACAACACGGGGTGACGACCTCCTCAACAGGTTTTGGACTTGGTCTCGAAAACGTTTTGAGAAATCTCTCGCCGACAATACCGAAAACAGCTAAAAACGGGAGCATTTGTACAACAGAATTGAAAAATGCGGTCCAACAACAACATGGTTGCATAAAAATCCTCCAGAAAGGACGAGGGGACCTGCTAAATTCTCACCAAACAAGAGAAATTGAAGATTGCAAACTCAATGACAGCACTGAGTATGCGGTTTCTGCTGGGACTTTGTTACCTCCAGATCTTCGCCCTCTTCTTCGGCTTCGAAAGAGGACTCACCACGACGCAAGAGTTGCCAGAGTTCGTTCATTACACGAGCAGAATCGTCCGCCTTAACGGCTTCGACAACGCAAGTATCCAAATGCTGCTTCAGCATCAGATGCGCTGTTTTATCGAGAGCAGCTTGAACTGCTTTGAGCTGAGTTAAAACATCGATGCAATATTTTTCGTCGTCAATCATGCGTATGACCGCTGACAGGTGTCCCTGTGCTTTGACCAAACGGGACCTGAGCTGACGCTTTGTGTCGCCTGTGATAGCCACGCATTTACCGCCTAAACATATGTGGGTTTGCTATGAACAAATAAAAGCAGAACTCGCGGGCGAGTTCAACCAATCCCCCCGGTGGGGTGGATCGCATTTAACACTAATCCTTCAGTTGTCTAGATCCAGTTGTCTAAATGCAGTCGCTTAAATGCCCGACTACTCAGCGTTGTCCCGCGCCAACCAGAACCTTGCTGTCATCCTCTGCCTGTGCGATTGCTTTCTCGCTTTTTGCAAACATACCGAAAAATCGACCTGTCACAGTCTCAGGCTTGCGCCTTTCGTGAATAGCGCGCGATAAAAGTCTGTTAGCGTAATTCGCTCGACTTACATCGTCGCAAACTTGCGATTTGGTCGCATTTTCCATGTATTGCCCTCCGCATCTCATGTAAGAGAATCGCCAGAACGGAGTTACCAGTCACATGAGTGTAACCCGGAAAAGCCGGATGACAAGCGATATTTCATCTAGGTGAATTTGAATTAACGAATCAAACTCAGCACATTTACTTCTTTGCAAAAGAACAGAGGCTTCAATACCTTTAAAATACAGTCCTGCTAACGCTTTCGCAGGTTCTCACAGGAGCGGACTCGCTAAATGTCAGACGCATCTTCACTTGCAGTGGAAAAAAGCACAAAGAAAAAAATGGCGGACGAAAAAGATTCAAACTTAGTATTGCCGGATAACCTTCCTGGGCTAAACGCCTGGAAAGCGCGCCGCCACTTGCTCGACACCAAGGACATGAGCGGCGAAGAAGTCGATGCGCTTATCGCTGTCGCAAAGCTCTGCAAAGACATCCACTCAAAAGGGCGACCACCACTGACGGTGCTCAGCCATAAAGTAGTGGCTAATTTGTTCTACGAAAATTCAACGAGAACCCGCAGCAGCTTTGAACTTGCAGCACGAAAGTTGGGAGCCTCTGTTTTAAACCTGGACATTCGGATGTCGTCGGTTGCAAAAGGCGAGACGATCGAAGACACTGCGCGAACACTGGTGTCAATGGGCGTAGATGCTGTTGTACAGCGCCACAGCTCTTCCGGCAGCGCACACAAACTGGCAGAACTTTTGAGAGATGAAGTTCACGTTCTCAATGCAGGGGACGGATGGAATGCCCACCCCACGCAAGCATTGCTGGACCTCTTCAGTATGCAGGAGACAGGTAAAACCATCAAAGGCCGCAAAGTGGCAATCATCGGCGACATCACGCATAGCCGCGTGGCGCGCTCGAACATCTGGTTGCTGCAAAAACTCGGCGCCGATATCCATGTTGCCGGACCGCCGACTTTAGTACCTGTTGAACTCGACAGTTTCGGCGTGACCGTGCATGAGAAGTTAGAACCTGCCATAAAGGATGCAGATTTTGTCATTGCTCTGAGATTACAGCTAGAGCGTCAAGACGAAGGACTCATACCAAGCATCGGCGAATACAAACGGCTTTACAGGCTCGATCACGAGCGCATCAAACGCTGCAAGCCGGACGTGCGGGTTTTGCACCCAGGACCGGTCAATAGAGGCATCGAAATCACCGATGACCTCGTCGACGATTCGAAAGTTTCTCTCGTAAACCTTCAGGTTGCCAACGGCATCGCCGTAAGAATGGCGGTTTTGTACTTGCTCATGTATGACGGCCAAGATGCATAGGGGACAAACTAATGGAAAGCGCGATTCTCATTAAGAACGGACGAGTAATTAATCCTACTGATGCAAACGGCAAAGCAAGCAGCAATGTCGCCAGTAATCAAAGTCTCGACATTCGCATTCGGGACGGCAAGATTACTGAGATGGAGAGCGAACTCAAGCCGAAAGACAACGAATCAGTGGTAGATGCACAAGGATGCTGGGTGATGCCGGGATTCGTCGACATGCACACCCATCTGCGTGACCTCGGGCAAGCGGACAGAGAAGACATTTCCACCGGCACAAAAGCCGCGGCAGCAGGCGGTTATACAACCGTTGTCGCCATGGCGAACACTGACCCGCCCACTGATTGTGCGGAAATTCTCGACCGAGTGATAAAACGCATTCACGAGCGAGCCATTGTTGAAGTACTGCCTGTCGCTGCAGTTACCAAAGGGCTAAAGGGTGTTGAGCTGACCAATATGGTCGAGATGTCCGACATGGGTGCCATCGCTTTTTCTGATGACGGCATGCCTATTTCGAACCTCGATGTACTGCGTCGCGCTTTTGAATATGCACGTTTGCACGGAAGACCGATCATCAGTCACCCCGAAGACAAAGATCTCTCGCACGGCGGCTCGATGAACGAAGGCTGCCAGTCTACCTGCCTTGGCATGAAAGGAATTCCTTCTGCAAGTGAAGCTGCATGCGTAGCACGTGAAATTGAAGTTCTGCGTTATACGGGTGGGCGCCTGCACTTTGCCCACACATCCGCGAAAGCTTCGATTGATTTGATTCGTCAGGCGAAGGCTCAAGGACTTCAAGTCACCGCTGACGCAACGCCACACCACTTGGTTTTGAGCGATGCCGAGATGACTCCATACGATACTTCGTTCAAGATGAACCCTCCATTACGTTCGAAGAAGGACGTCGAAGCAATCGAACAAGCGCTCGTCGAAGGCGTAATCGACGCAATTGCGACGGATCATGCGCCGCATTCAAAATTGGACAAGAGCAAACCTTTCGATCATGCACCCTTCGGTATAATCGGGCTGGAAACGGCATTCTCATTATGTTTTGAAAAGCTCGTCCTCTCAGGCAAAATGGCTCCAAACAAGTTTCTTGCGCTGATAACGACACACCCTGCAAAAATCTTGGGCATCCCTGCTCCACAAATTTCCGTCGGCGCACGCGCCAATATCGCCATAGTCGATCCTGAAATGCGTTGGAATTTCGAGATTGTCGAGAGTTTTTCCAAGAGCAAAAATTCACCATTCACCGGTCGTTCTCTCAAGGGCAAAAACCTCGTCACCATCTTCGACGGCAAGATTGTCTACTTCGACAAAGAACGAGCCGCAAAGCGCGTGCAAGAAGTTTGCGCCAGTTCAAAATAGAAAATGAGTCAGTACCTGAAAGAAACTCGCCGCTATCACCTGGTGATTTTGTTCGCCTTGTTATCCGTTGCCCTCTGGGTGACACCAGTGCAGCACATCATTTCAATCGGTCGCTTTCAACATTACGCGATGGCGATTTTCCTTTTCTCTTTCGGCTATTTTGTTCAGTCCGCGTATTCGTGGAGAGAATTGTCCAAATTAGCTCGCTTTTCTTACATTGCCACTGGTCTGTTCTTCTTCTCGGTTGCGCTGGTTTTCTACCAAAACCCATGGCTCGTTGACCGTGCGGCAGTCGCCGGAGAAGACCAAACAAATGCGAGAACGGGCATGTTGGTGGCATACATGGGTGTGAGCATCATGCTCGGTATTGTCTGGCTCAAGGTCGCTTATGACGAAGCAGTGGAAAAGCGCAAAAAACTGCAACTGGAAAGCCCGCCACCGTCTCAGGAAGTCTCGTAGGGGTCAAGCAAGTGAAGCGAATTATTCTTCTTATCGGAGTGCCCGGCTCAGGTAAATCTACGCTGGCAGCCAAGATTGCAGAGAAGGGTTTTACCATCTTGTGCGCCGACGCCATCCGCGCAGAACTCTACGGAGACGCAGTTGAGCAAGGCGATCCGGCGGAAGTGTTCAAAGTTTTTTTCGAGTGCATGGAAAAGTTGATGGCGGACGGCGCAGATCTGATAATCGACAACACCAACGCGAACCCTCTGCACCGAAAAGAAATTCTCGACCGCGCCAAAAAGTTTGAGTATGCCGATGTTCAACTTTGGGTAATGGAAACGCCTCTGCAAGTTTGCATAACAAGAAACAAGAACCGCGGGCGGATGGTGCCTGAAGACATCGTTGCCAAAATGCATTCGACCATCGGTAGGGGTGGTCGCCCTACCCGCGAGGAAGGGAAATTGGTCCTGATTCGTCCAGGAAATGATGAAAACGATTATAGGTTTTTCTTTCCAAACTGAAAAAAGTGGGTATGAGTAGGGTGTGGAGTGTCCTAGATCAATCTAAAACAAGGCGAGGCAGCCCCCGGGAATGACCACTATCCTGGAAACGCATGTCGACAGCAACAGTTCTGCAGCCAAGGCTTTGCAGACTATTCTCTCGATGGGATTTTTCGAAACTTCAACGATTCATGTCGCCAGCACCGATCGCTCGGAAGAAGGCGCAATTTATATCAGCAAGGGAAGCGCCATAAAAGGCGCGATTTATCGTGAAACTTGCGAGCAGGGGCGAACTGAGAAAGGCTACGCGGCTTTGCGGCGGTTACTCGGCCTCAAACAAGCTTATTTTGTCTACAAAACCGGCGGAGACCACACACTGGCGCTGGAAAGCGAAGGTTTGAACGTTGATATCGGCGATATCATCGAACAGTTGCCAAATTTACCGCCCGAGGCGCCTGACCGGTACAAGCAAGAACAAACTATTCCACCCAATCAGAAACAACGATTCGAGATTGACGCCGAGGAATTGAGAAGCGGCAACCGACCGCAAATGGAGAAATCCGATCCCGACAGAGTTGCCCGCGGCAAGAAGCGTATGCGCAGACTGGAAATGCGCAACATGATTTTGAAAGGACCGCTTATCTGGGCGTGCATTATCGGCATGGGATACGGCGTCTGGCATTACTTTGGACCGACGATAAAAACAGCGCTCGAATCGAAGGGCAAGGCGACACACGCGACGAAACACAAACCCGCGAAGAAGCGTACGCACTAGTATTTGTATTTTGCAAACCAGTTAGTGAACTAGTGTCATAGCTGAGACAGTCTTGGAAAAACCAAGACTAACGCGAGCTTTGCGAAGAGAAAAATTACCGCCCTTTAATTGTTTTTGGATAAGTTATAAGCCTATGCCCTCAGTTCTTTTCAAAAAGCCTATACAGAAACATGAGTCTGTGAACCTTTCGCACGCACGAAGCATTAACGACTGCTTTTCGAGAAGCTTTTTTCTGCACAGGCAAAGCTGTTAGTGTATGACATCTCTTTTCACCCTTTTCCACAAAACCGAAACTCACCAAAGCTGAACAAAGCCAACCCTTAGCGCACTTTCACTACCAGCTCTGAACGCCTTTGCGGCGCCAGATGCAGACCGGCACTCGAAATTGCGTTCGGTGAACCTTGAGGCGGATTGGAAACCAACCGAGCGCTTGCTTCGCGAATCGTCGCGCAGCTCACGCTCATGACCGAACGTCAGACGACGTTCAGATATGGATGTTTACGATATGGAAAAAACACGGAAGTTAGTTCCACTGAGTGATCGTCCAGCGCAGGATGCCTGGCTCGATCGCTTGAGTTACAGACGCCTTCTCTGCGTCGCTGGTTCGATGTTCATCGCAATCAAGGCGCCGGATGCGATTCTTCGCAAGGTGTTCTTGGCTGCGCGCATGGTGCCACGCAACATGCGCCACACGGAGGCGGGAAAGCAAGCTCGCGAAGCACTGGTTTTCGAGATCAAGCAGTACCTGCAAGTACACCGCACACTCGATCCCAGCCGCGTGGAAGGAATTGCCCGTCCTGAGGGAATGCGTTTCCCGGCGCTTTCCGAATGGGGCACGCTGCCGCCTGGATTCTGGCATGTTACCTTCGAAGAATTCGTCGACAAGCTCGCCTTCAACACTCACCGCAAATCGCAGCTGAAGCTCCTCCACGAGGCGCTGACGATGCTGAAGGCGGCAGGGTGCAAGAAGGTGACGATTGCCGGCAGCTTCGTAAGCAGCAAGCCAAAGCCCAGCGACATCGACCTGGTCTGGGATGCGGAAGGTCTGGACAACGAACAGCTTGGACCCATCTTCGACGAAGACAACGGAATCGAACGTCAAAAGCGTTTCGGCATCGATGCTTCGGCAGAAGAGTGGAAGCTCAAGCTCTCGATTGTTCAGTCTCTCTGGGGTGCTGACGCTCCGAAGCGTGAAGAGTTTGTCGATGATGAGTTCGAGCAGCTGCCGCGCTTCCGCGCTGTCGGCGTGCTCGTTCTCGACCTCACCAGAGACTTGCCTGCGCTTCGGTTCTAAGCCTACGACTGCCTTGGTCTGCGCAATTACAAGCGCAACCAGGTGCAGTCGTTTTTCGAACGCTTTCTATTATATGTCGTCGTATCACGGATGTAAAAAGCCGAAAACGCAGAGTGGCTCTGAACTAGCGCGAGAAGAGGCGAGCTGGAGAGGGCGAAAACACCCCCTCCAGCTCTACTCAGTCGTTCAGCTCAATGCGACGAATAGCCGCGAGCGAGGCTCACGTCTTTTTCGGCTGGAAGCGCATCTCCAGGCGCTCCAAGATGGAAGTGAAAGTGGCAGGAAGATGCTTGCCGACCTTGGCGAAGAATTCCCGCTGCAGCTCCAGCTCCTGAAGCCACTCGGCAGCATCGATTTTGATGGACGCTGCAAAACGCCCTTCATCCGGAGCAGGGAAACCGCTCCAGTCCAGGTCGTCGAAGCGCGGACGGAATCCGAGTTCCGAAGATTCGGCACCGCCGACTCCCGATGTGCGCTCGAAGATCCACTTCAAGACACGCATGTTTTCGCCGTAGCCAGGCCAGAGGAAGTCGCCGTTCTGGTCCTTGCGGAACCAGTTGACGCAGAAGATCTGCGGCAGCGCGCTCTCTTCGCCGTCCACCACGCTGTTCTCGATGCTGTCGCCAACGGACAGCCAGTGCGCGAAATAATCGCCGATGTTGTAGCCGCAAAAGGGGAGCATGGCCATCGGGTCGCGGCGCACCTGTCCGACCGCACCAGCAGCCGCAGCAGTGGTCTCGGAGCCGAGCGTAGCGCCCATGTACACGCCGTCGCGCCAGCTGTACGCCTGCACCACCAGCGGTACCGTCGTCTGTCGACGACCACCGAAGACGAAAGCGCTGATCGGCACACCAGCGGGGTTGTCCCAGTTCTCATCCAGAGACGGGCAATTAGTCGCAGCAACCGTGAAGCGGGCGTTCGGATGAGCGGCTTTGCGTCCACAATCCGGCGTCCAGTCATTACCCTGCCAGTCGATGAGGCGAGCTGGAGGCGTGTCGGTGAGACCTTCCCACCAGACATCACCTTCCGGCGTTATCGCCACGTTCGTGAAAATGCAATCGCTACGAAGAGAAGCGATCGCATTGGGATTGGTCTTCGCCGAAGTGCCCGGTGCCACGCCAAAATAGCCGGCTTCGGGATTGATCGCCCGCAACACATTGTCCTCGCCGCGTTTGATCCAGGCGATGTCGTCTCCTACCGTCGTCACCTTCCAGCCTTCCAGTCCCTTAGGCGGAACCAGCATGGCCAGATTGGTCTTGCCACAGGCGCTCGGGAAAGCGCATGCGATGTACTTCTTCACACCTTGAGGCGACTCGAGTCCGAGAATGAGCATGTGCTCCGCCAGCCAGCCTTGCTGATGCGCCATCGCCGAAGCAATGCGCAAGGCAAAACACTTTTTGCCGAGCAGCGCGTTGCCACCGTATCCCGAGCCGTAGGAGATGATCTCGTGCGACTGGGGGAAGTGGCAGATATACTTCGTCTCCGCATTGCAAGGCCATGCGACGTCCTTCTCACCAGCAGCGAGCGGCTTGCCGACAGAATGCAAGCAGGGAACATATTCCCCATCCGCGCCGAGTGCGTCCATCACCGCTTTGCCCATGCGCGTCATCAGCCGCATGCTGACGACGACATAAGGCGAGTCGGTGATTTCGACGCCGATGTGTGAGATCTTCGAGCCGAGCGGTCCCATGCTGAACGGGATGACGTACATGACACGACCGCGCATGCAGCCGTCGAAAAGTCTTGCAAGAGTCTCCTTGGCCTCAGTGGGATGCATCCAATTGTTGGTTGGGCCAGCCTCTTCGGGCTGATTGGTGCAGATGAAGGTGCGTTCCTCCACGCGGGCGACATCCGAGATATCCGAGCGCGCCAGAAAGCTGTTCGGGCGAATTTCGGCATTAAGAGGGATGAGAGTTCCGCTGACCACCATCTCGGCAGTGAGCTTGTCCGCCTCAGCTTGAGAGCCGTCGCAGACATGAATGCGATCGGGCTTGCAGAGAGCGGCAACCTGCGAGATCCACTCGTTCAAACTTTTGTGTTCGACGAGTGTGGTGGACGTGGAATGTGTTTCTGTCATGTGGTTTTCCTGGTTGAGGTCTCTTGACGTCCCTGAAATCAAACGGCGGCTTCTATTCCATCTCAAATGCGACAAGGCAAATGGGCTGAAATCGAAGCGGCTATTTGATTCGGGGGTCGGTATGTTTCCAGTGGGCAGAAGTAAAAACTGAGGTTGAAACCTAGCATTGCCCGGCTAGGGAGACCAAAAAGGTCGAAACGCGCAATAAAACGAAAAGAATCTCGGACACGCGAACTAGCTTAGGGAGCCGCATGCAACCTTTTGTCATATTGATTTTCTGTGTCGTAATGCAAAGCATTTTGCGCAGCACTCGGCAAGCGCAGCTTGCGCTACCCATAGCCAAAACGCTTTTGCTTAGCCGGACTTAACGCTGGCGATCCCGCCAGTTCTGAAACCTTGCGAGGACAATCTCACCCAATTTGCAGTATCGATCGGTTTTGAGAAACGCTTTATTGCCGTCTCGGAGAATCAATACTTCAAATCCACCTTCTCGAAACCCAATTACCTCACACTGTAATTCTTCGTTCGGCAAATAACTTGGAGAACCTTCATCAGCAGCTCCTACTGCAGTGCGGGAGGGTGGATAACGACCGTCACCCGATGATCTGGAAGTCTCCGTTTGGGTCTTTGGATTGTCTTCGCTATTAGAGTCGGCGGTCATATCCAACCATTACTTCTTAGGTCTAGCCTTTGCACCCTTACCGGCTTTATCTCTAATGATTTTGGCAGCCTGTGCCAATTTCGGATTCTTCTTGATCTTGCCGGCTTCATCCATCGCTTCTTTATACTTGCCCGTTTCATAGTAGGACATAGCTAGAATCAAGCGCGCTTGCTCATCATCTGGATGCAATTTCAATAGACTATTGCTCTCGGCAATTGCATCACCATGGCGCCCAAGCTTGTGCAGCGCGGTCATACGCAGCTGTTGAACTTTGTCTCTGGGTGGACATCCACCTTTGATCAAGTCGGCGTCACTGAGCTTAAGCACTTGATCTACATCTTCCAGCGCCTTTTGTGGCTTAGCCTGAAGCATATTGACCGTCGCGCGCTGGAGCATGAACATTGGCTTGTGAGCAGGGTCTTTCTGCATCATCTCATCAAATTTTTCTGTCTGCACAGAACTCAAGTCGACAAGATTTCCGCCCTTAACAGCCAGGAATGAGGTTTTCTGCTGCTGGCTGGAAGCGGTCAGCTTGCCGCCTATAGCTTTTTTCGCCATGTCTATATCGCGCTTAGCATTTTTCTTGTCGCCTTTGCGCAAATAGCAGACGGCGCGATCGCGGTAGGCTGCGGCTGAGCTGGGGTTCAAATTGATGACCTTAGTGAAATCAGCCAATGCCAGGTCGTACTTTTTCATTTGCATGTATGCAACAGCCCGCCGATTGTAGACCTCGAAAGTGTCCTTACGGAGCGCAATAGCCTTGTTGCAATCAGCGACGGCTTCGCCGTATCGCTTCATAGCAAGGAGTGTAAGAGCGCGGTCGGCATAGGCGATACCAAGCTCAGGATTGGATTTGATCAAACTCGTGTAGGCGGCGTGTGCTTGTGGCCATTTGCGAGCACGGCTCAACTTCACCGCTTCTTGCAAGCTCTTCACTGAAGAAACTAGTGCCTTTTGCTGCGCAGGCGTAACCATCACTTTTGGAGCTCCAGTGGGAGCTGCTTGTGGAGCGGGTTTTACACCAGCCGGCGGCGCTGTTTTGCTGGCTGGCTGCGCAGCCGCTTCTTTCGCAGGGGACCCCGTTGCGGCTGGTTTATTTTGAGCTTGCGCTTGCCAGCCAAGCGAAAGAAAACCAGCCAGTGAGCCGGCTACGATTGCGCAGTGTTTCGGTTGAATCTTCATGCCTTGTACCTTTGAGGTTTCCTACCAGTAAATGAACCTAAACTGCCACCGCTGGCGGTGCAACGGTCGCTTCCAAAATTTCTCTAAGTTGCGGATATTTCAAAACTACTCTGGTCACTTCTGCTACAGACCACGCTTGCGCAATACAGCCCATGGGACGGTGCGGCTCATCGCCATCGAATATTTCAGATATAGAACCGATACAGGCCTCTTCATTCATATGCTGTATTAGAGGCAGAAGCCTCTCAGCAATGAATTCGAAATTGCTCTTCTGATGCCCATGAATAGCGACTCTAGCATCGACCCAATGACCAGCCAAAAACGGCCAGGCAGTACCCTGGTGATAGGTCAAGTCTCGATGGTACTGATCGGCGGCCCCCATTGTTTCGCCATATATCCCCTTATAAGCCGGGTCACGCGGTGCCAAGGTACGCAAGCCGAAGTCAGTCAGGAGCTCCTTTTCCACAACGGCGAGAACACCAGCCGCCTGTTCTGGACTAATGACCTTAAAAGGCAGGCTGACAGCGAATATCTGGTTGGGCCTAATGCTTGGATCTACGTAGCCGTCTTTGCCAATTACATCGAAAAGACAGCCCTCTGAATCGTTCCAGAAAGCCGAAAACCCGACACGCGCCTTCTCTGCCATGTCCGCATATCGAAGGGAAAGCCCCGTATGCATGTCAAATTCAGCACCTTCAGAGCCCAGAACAGCCGATGCAAGAGTCGTGTGCAACAACTCGAGAGTCTTCAAAAGGTTGAACCAGAGCGCATTAACCTCGACAGCTTTGCCTTGACGCGGAGTTACTACAAGATCTCCGCATTTTGCATCCATCCAGGTGAGTTGTACATGTGGCTCGCCACCTTCCAACAGACCATCCACCGGATCGACTTTGATGCCGTGCCGCGTGCCTTGCAAGTGAGCGATTACTACTTTATCGAGAAGTGGCACTTGTTCTAGAAGAAACGCAACATCGCCTGTGTTTCGATAGTACTCATCTAAAGCGAAAGCCCACCAGAGAGTGGCATCAATCGTGTTGTATTGCGGCTCTTGCCCAGAATCAGGAAAGTGGTTGGGGAGCATTCCTTCGCTCAAATATTTTGCAAAAGTGGAGAGAACACTGCGTGCAAGTGCATGCCTTCCAGTTTCGATCAGCAAGCCTGTGAGGCTGATCATCGTGTCCCGCCCCCAATCGGAAAACCAGTGGTAGCCAGCCAAAATCGACGCACCATTTGTAGAGGCACGATGCACGACAAATTGATCACCGGCAATGAGCAATTGCTGTGCAATTCGTCCACTGACGCCCGACGCAGCAACGATCTCTTGCTGCCGCATCCACTCATCGCGAACAACTTCTGCGATATCAAACGAGCCTTGAGCACTCTCTAAACCCGCTGTAATAGTGAACGATTCACCCGGTTGCAAATCAACTGTGATATAGCCTGTCCGATAGAGATCTTCAGAGTCGGCCAGTCCGCGCTCCCACTCAGCCGACCAACTGTAATTCCAGTACCAGTCGCCATCTTCTGCGTAGGTGCCGGAAGAAAAATCGAGATACCATTCAGTTGCTTCATCATAGGCTCGGATGGAAACGCCTTTAGAGCGCAGGTTTTGCAAGAATTTCCAGCTTGCATCTCCTTTGGTTTCGCTATGAAAATCACGAAAATTCGCCAAAACAGCGGTTTTTAAAACCAAAGACTCGCTGTTTGCCTCATTGGGCACCCACGTATAGCCGATCACCACTCGCTGCTCGCCATGAATCATCGTCACTTGCTTAACGAGGACACCGCCAGGCAAATCGAATTGCCAGGTCGGGACCGGTAAATTCGTGAAGGCACTCAAACGATCGTAGCCATGCGGAGCGACTGCATCGCCCTGCCAATACGAAGTAGCGAGTTCTGTCTCTTTCCCGTCTGCTGTGATTGCCACTTCATCAAGACGAGAAAGCAGCACAGTACGGCGCACGGGCGGATCGAGAGAGGCAATGAAAAGACCGTGATAGCGGCGAGAATTTGCAAGCGCAAGGGTTTGGCTGGCGTAAGAACCAAGTCCGTTGGTGCTCAGCCATTCGAGATCACTGCGCTCGGCGAGTGAATCAGTATGCTGCAATTCCTTGAAGTCAAGCACAGAAAAGGAGCTTTCTTCATCGCCGATTTGTTTTTTGAGAAAGCTTTCTAGGCTAAAGCCGGACAACGCAAACCCCTCAACTGCCGAGGGTTTCACCCTCTACCCCTCACCTCTTGACAACTTCAACCAAAAAAATATGTCCTGGTGAAGGTCATTAGTTTACCCGCACCAGAACATATTCAGGGAGCCAAAGGAAGCCATGAGCGTCCATGGAGGGACAACCGAACCTGCACCTAAGCACAAGTTCGGCGCCCCTCCATGAAACATTCACGACCTTAGCGAGGCACCGTGACGACGATGTCCACCTTCTGCAATCCCGACTTGTCGGGCTCTGCGTCGGTGCCGGCGTCAATCACCTTGCCGAGATCCGCACCGGAGCCGGGCACATCACCAGCCGGAACCGGAGGACACTTGTCCACCGGAGGCTGAGGAGGCTGCGGCTCGGTCGGCGCCGGGGTGGTCTTGTCACCTTCGGCATTCTCGAGACCGGGCAGAGTGACGGCGAAGAACTCCCGATTTCGCTTCTGCATCTCGTTGGGAACGGCAGCCTTGAGGACTCCCAGGAGGTCCTGGAGAATCTTGGCGGCAGCTTCCTGATGCTTCTGGAAGGGGATGATCTTGTAGCCGTACCGGTTGAAGTACCGCTGCCAGACGAGCTGTGAGGCGATACGGATGGTGATGAGCGTGTCGTGGTCACCGGTCTCTTTGTAATTCCACGTCACGATGCCGACTTCGAAGAAGGTCTTCGCATCCGGATCGTACTGCGGATCGCTCACCCACTCGTGCTTGCGCATCATGCGCAGCGAGGCAGCCAAACCCTTGTCCCAGATAGAGGGACGCCGGCCGACCTGCCAGATCTGCTTGACGAAGCGCGTTGAGCCAGTCGCATTCGGGTAGTAACCAGCCGGAGGCTGATCGACCACATCGTAAGGCGGCAGCCACGGCTGATCGTCAGCCAGTTGATACTCGACACGATCTTCGCCGTTCATCGACGGGCGGAAGAGGTCGAGACGAATGACGTCATACTTCTTGGCGATGCTGGGCAAGTGGGCAGCGATGTCGACGTCGCCGTGAGCCACGACGTGTGCCACGAACATCCGACGCTCGCCGTGGAAGTTGGGAACTTCCGGCGCCACGTCGCAACGCTCCGGCTTGGAGCGCGCCTGCTGATTGCCCGCATGGCTGTGCGAAGCATGCCCGGAGCCACTCGGCCCGCTCTGGCAGTGATGACCGTGAGCCATCACACCGAAGCCGGAGAAGTGTCCGTGCGAATGCCCCTGGTGACTGAAGCCGATGCTCAGCGCCTCGAAGGTACTGTGCCCGGCGCCACCTGCGTCCGGATTTCCGTACGCGTCATGACCAGAATGCGAACCCATACCGCCATCATGGCCGTCATGGTCGCCAAAAGCGCCATCATTTCCGTCCATATGAGATCTCCTTTGAGCGTTGTGAAACGCCCGCTTACAGTTAGAACGAAACCCCAACCGGCGCTGCCGGTCGGGAATTTCAGAGAAGAAGCAGAGCAACGCAGCGTCGCTCGTAATTCAATCAGCGCAAGCAACGCTTGGTGCGATGCAGCGCCTCAACGAGCTAAGCTGGAATTGCCGCGAGCCGCTCGATAAGCTCATCGACAATGGTTGCGATCAGTTTGTCCACCGGACCAACTGTCGTACCGGTTATGCCGCGCGAACGCCTTTCCACCAGCCAGTTCAGGAAGAGCAGGCGGCTGAGCGTCTCGGCGTGCGGCAAAACTCTTCGCACATCTTGGACATCACGTCCGGCCTCGTAGCAGTACGCGTCGATGATGTCCTCGCGATAACGAGCGAGCGCACCATTTTTCTGATGCGGCATCGTCACTGTCGCCAGGTCCATCAGTGGAACACCAAGCATGGTGAACCACGACCAGTCGATGAAGAACAAGCGCTGTTCGCGCTTGATGATGTTTTCCGCGTAGAGATCACCGTGAACCAGTGAGAACGGCTCTCCGGCAAGCTTTGGTGCCAGTGTGCCGGCAAGCGCCTTCAGGCTCTTCACCTGAGAGCGGCTGACCAGCTTCCAACCGGACAACTTGCGCGTCAGCTTCACGCTGAACTCTACGTAGTCGATAGGCAAGAGCGTACTCAAGATGCCCATCTGCACCAGTTCGTCGGTGCGGTAGCAATAGGAGCGGTGCATCTTCGCCAGGTCTTCACCCAGGCGCTGAGCAATCTCCTTGGTGGCGACTTCTTTGACCTGAACATTACCCAAGTCTTCCATGAACATCGCTGTCACTTCACCAAAGTGCGCTGCCATGTAGAGCTGCGCCGAATTGGTTATGGAAGGGATGAGAATGCGCTCGTGCAAGTCCTGCTCGATATCCCAGGGCGGCAACACTTGCTTGTAGATGAGCGACGCCGGCAACGCATCTCGAATTCTGAGGCGCTCGACGTAGCTTAGATCGCGGTGACGAAGCAGCTCTCGCTCCTCAATCTCCACTTTCTTGCCGTAGAACTCTTTCAACCACGCCTGAAGCTTCTCTTCCGGAACCGGCGTGAGAAGTGTAAGGCTGGCATCTTCAGGCATCGTTGTACCCTAATCGCTTTCTCTATCTTAGACTATGCCGCACGGCGCTCGGATCTATCACTCAAGCGATCCATAACAAGCGCACGCGAAAGGTCGAGCTAAAACTTCCAGTACGGCGCGTTGGTCAAACGCTCGTTGCCGTCTTTCGTCACCACCAGGTCGTCTTCGATACGCACGCCGCCGAAACCGTCGATATAGATGCCGGGCTCGTCGGTTACGACGGTGCCGACCTCGAACGCATCGTGTTCGTAATCGAAGGGGTCATGAGCAACGAGCCCGAGACTGTGCCCGAGACCATGCGTAAAGTACTGACCATAACCGTTTTCCGCGATGTAGTCGCGGGCGATTTTGTCGAACTCTTTGTAGGTGATGCCGGGTTTGAGCCCGCGGCGCGCCGCTTGATTGGCTTTGAGAACGATGTTGTAGATTTCTTGAATGCGCTTGCTCGGTTCTTTTCCGGGCACGAACGCGGTGCGCGTTATGTCCGAACAGTAACCGCCGGGAAACAAGCCGCCGAAATCCATGATGACAGGCTCACCGGCGCGCAACTTGCGATCGCCAGTGGCATGGTGCGGAACAGCCGAATTGGGTCCGGCAGCAACGATCGAGGTGAAACTGTTGCTGATAGCGCCGTAGCGCCTGAGCCGCATATCCAGCTCGAAAGCTACTTCATTCTCGGTCATGCCGGCGCGCATAATCGCCGCCACTTCGTTGTAAACCTTGCTGGTGATGCGGCAGGCTTTGCGCAAGAGCTCCACTTCCTGGGCGTCCTTGTACTGCCTGAACCGCTCGACCACGTGCTGCGTTGCAACCAGTTTGCCCTTTAACTCGCTTTTCCAGATCTCGGCAATCGAGACAGGAACGTGAGCTGCCTCGAAGCCGATGCGGCTTGTCTTAGTGAGTTTAGCCAGCGCCAGCGCTTCGTTGATGTGGTCGGTGAATTTCTTGCCGCGAATGACTTTGACCAGCTTGTAGTCTTTCGCCTCGGCAACGGCGCGTGTGTAATAACGCGCGTCGGTGACGATGAAAGCGTGCTTTTTGCTGATGACGAGTATGCCGGTGGTACCGCCAAATCCGCTCAGGTAGAGCACGTTTTGGTTGTCGCCTTCATGAACACGCACGAGTAGCGCGTCAATTTTGTGCTTTGCAAGCGACTGCTGCAGTTTTTTCAATCGAGTATTCATGACTGAATACTCTAGCAGACGTTCATGCCCTGTTGTAGGGGAGGCAGAAGCGCCTCCCCTACCGGTCGGACGCCGACTGGCGGCGGCAGTCGGCGTCTCAGCCGACTACCGCTCACCAGGCGTACCTGCTGGTCGTGCCGCGAATTACCGCTTCTTCGCGAACTCGGCAGCCAGCTCCACCAGCGTCTGCACCGAGAATCCGGTCGAGCCCTTGGGATCGACGCCGAATTCGCGGTCACGGAACGCCACCGACGCGATGTCGAGGTGGATCCACGGCAGCTCCTCGCCGGCGAACTGGCGAACGAACCAGGCGGCGGTCGTGGCACCGGCACCGGCAGGACCGCCCGTGTTCTTCAGGTCGGACATCTCGGCCCGGTTGAAGTCACGCAGCTCCGGCCACATGGTCAGGTGCTCGTACTGCTCGCCGACGCGCTCACCGGCAGCCTTCAGCTGACGCGCGAAAGCGTCATTGTTGCTGAAGAGACCGGCAGCCACGTCGGAGTTGACCTGGCGGATGGCGCCGGTCAGGGTGGCGACGTCGACGATGCGCGTCACGCCCGCATTGCGAGCGTAGGTGATCATGTCACCCAGGGTCAGGCGACCCTCGGCGTCGGTGTTGTCCACCTCGACCGTGATGCCGCTCAGCATGCGGATGCGGTCACCCGGCTTGAAGGCGCGCCCGCTGACCATGTTCTCGACCGGAGCCATGTAGGCCTTGACCGAGATGGGCAGCTGCAGATTGGCGATCGCCTGCATGGCCGACAGCACTGCACCGCCGCCGGACATGTCGCGCTTCATGTGGCGCATGCCGTCAGCCGGCTTCAGGTCGTATCCGCCGGAGTCGAAGCAGACCGCCTTGCCGACGTAGCCGAGCACCTCTTGCGTGGCGCCGGTGGGCGGCGTGTAGACGAGCTCGATCAGGTAGTACGGCTCGTCGGAGCCCTTGCCGACATTGATGATGCCCTGGGCACCGATGACAGCCAGCTCCTGCGGATTGAGCACCTTGCAGGTGATGAGCCCGCCGGACTCCTCGGCAACGCGCTTGGCCTCCTCGACGAACGCCGTGGGGGTCAGCTCGCCGGCCGGCAGGTTGGACAGGTCGCGCGCGTAATTGACCGCCTGAGCGACGATGCGCCCCTTGGCCAGCGACTTGCGCACCTTCGTGCCCACCTTGTGCTCGGAGAGGTAACGCACCTCTTCCAGCTCCGGACGCGCCGCATAACCCAGCACGCCGACGGTCTTGTTGTGGTTGACTTCGTAGTCGACGAGCAGCGACACGGTGGCGGCCAGCTCAGCGAACTGAGCAGAGCTCACCTTGGTGCCGGAGAGCGTCGTCTCGGCGACCGTGACCTCGTTGATCTTCTGCGCGCGAGCCAGCTTGAACGCCGCCACCAGCGCCTTGCGAAGCTTGGCAGTGGTCAGTTCGCTGCGCTTGCCGACGCCGAAGAAGATGGCGCGCTTGGCGGCAATGGCGCCGAACGGGTAGGTCAACATCGTCTGACCGACGGCACCGGAGAACTTCTCCAGCTCGGACTGAGCCTTGACGTTGCCACCAGAAGCGGTGTTGACGTGATTGAAGAGACCCGACTCGGTCTCCCCTTCGAAAGTAGCGATCAGAAGCGCGTTGGTGTCGATTTTGGCGAAACCGCGCTGAGTGGTGTTGAACTTCATGATTTTGTACCTCACGGTCATGCTCGGCGACACCGCATCACGACGAGTGATGCAGCGCGCCAGGAGCGTTTCTGAAATTTGCAGACTTGTTTTGGTTCAGCCGCGAACGACTTAACCGTTGAACCCGGGATCCCCAGGCAGGATGAGCAACGACTTGGGAGGAGCCGGCGGCGGGGGCGGAGGCACCAGCTTGACCGGGTTTTCCCAGATCTTCGAGTTGGGGATAATGATCGGTCCGGAAGCCCCTTCGACTTTCGTGGACAGATACTCGATATCGACGACTTTGCCCTTGGCGTCAGCGATGCCGACAACTTCGATGTGTTGTCCGACCTCGAATTTCGGCATCAGCTGCAGGAGGGCGCCGCTAATGACCTCTTTCATCATGCCTTGCAAGGCAAGAGCGAGGGCGGCACCGAACAAGCTGACTCCAAGGAAAAGCTTGGCGAGCAAGTCGGGGGCGAGCATGGACGCGGCGATGAAGATGGCCACACTCCAGTAGACAATCTGGAGCGAACGTGTGACCAAAGTCTTGCCGCGATTGCTGGCACCTGAGCGAGCCAGCGCTTTGCAGACTCCGTTGGATAGTGGCGAGTAGATCAGGTGAGCGATGCTGAGAAACAGCGCGCACACCAGCAAATCGCCCACCAGCGGCAAAAGCGCTGTGCCATAGCCTTTGAGAGTGTCGATGATGCTCTGATGCAGGCCGGCCGGCATCCAGTTCGTGAAGGATGCGACGATGACCAGGCCAAGCAGAATGAGAGTGGGCAAAGCTTTCCTAAGCCACTTCGGAAGTGCGTTGAGCATAGATAACTCCCAATCACTAGGTCCGCGAGCACCTGGAGTGAAGCAACATGAGAAGCTTCAAAACCAGTACTTCGCGCGGGTTGAGCAAAACATCCTCAGGAAAAACATGAGACGAAGCCAATAACACGAGCGCAAGCGGAGCTTGTGCACATGCTTGTTCAAGCGTCAAAGTTTCTCGTTCAGCGTGTTTTGCTGCATGTTCGAGTCGATTCTCGCGCCGAATGGTTAGATTCAGCACGATGGTGAGTTTTTCGATTGAGAAGAGCTGACAAATCTGACGATTTGGACTTTTGCGGTCTTAAAGACTCTCCTGTAAGTTGAACGAAAGAAACTAACGATTTAGGCTACTAATACGGGTCTTGAAATCACAAGATTTCTTTCTGAAAAGCACTTCAGCATGGCCCGACGGACACCATTATTGGCAACATGTAATGAAGCGCAGGCTAGCGCAACTCTGACAAGATTGAAGCGCGCTCATTTTTCTGCGACTTTCTCACATTCGAGAGTGCCACCACGGCCGGTGATTGCGAGCTTCGATAGCTTGCGCAAACACCTTGCCAAGAAGCAAAACCAGTGGCGCTTAGCGCTAATTTTTGTCTCATGAGCTTTGAAAGAGCTTAGTTCTTTTGTTAGCGTCACAGAGTTTCTTGCATATTTTTTCTTCAGCTCAACTTCTCTAACCACCCTCAGAGAGTACTCCCCACAAAGATTTCCGTCTCTTCTCTTCTCTTTTGAAGTGAGCGAGGAAGGCCATCACTGTGTTTGGGATTGCTTTGTGTTCAACGAACCAAGAGGAATACGAATATGAGCGAAACCCCTGAGGTTCTCGGGACCGCAGAAAATGCTGGTACCGCTGCCGCCCCCCGCAAGGAGCCGGCGCCCCAGATGTTTGTGCTTGCCATGAGCAAGTTCTCGCAGGCATTCGATGCCGGCGATTTCGCAGAGTGTGTCAACTGGTTGAAGCAAGCCGACAGCCTCACTGCCGGTCATCCCGATGCGGTCTCAGCCCATCGTGAAGCTTGTGCCCGGGTGATCACTGCCTGTGCCGCAAAGGGCATCACCCTCGCGCTGCACTCCGGCAACGTTCTGAAACAGCATCGCGACCTGGCGGACATCATCGCCATCTGCGCCGCGTCGCTGACCGAGAAGTATCCCGACAACCAGGGCAAGCAGGCGATGGCCACCGTCATCGTCGGCTACACCAGCCAGCTTTCCAACCGCCTCAACCGCGTCATGGCAGTGGAACACTACGTGACCAGCGCCGAGAAGCTGGACGGCGTCCTGGACAATCTGTTCGACATCATGAGCTTCTCTGTGAAGCTGGACAGCCTTTCGGAAGAGGCGCTTCCGGGTATGTGCGATCGCCTGGCACTGGCCAACACCGCTGCCAGCAATGCCGATTGCAGCCTGATGTGGTTCTTCTCCAAGCGCTTTTCCGACTGGGACAAGGCTGAGCTCTACTGCCGGCGTGCCGCGCAGTGGCTGAAGCACAACGCCGATTCCCCCGGCAAGGTCGACCCGCACTTTGACGAGTGCGACGCCTCCCAGGTCGTGACCGCGCTCGAACGTGCCGCCGACGCCCTCAAGCGTCGCCAGTACAAGCAGAGCAAACAGCTCCTCAAGGCTGCAGAAGCGGCGCTTGCTGAGACCACCTGCGTCTAAGTTGACGCGGTAAAAAGCCGTCCAATCAGAGGCGGAAACTGACCAAGCGCGTCAACGAACTTTGAAGAGCGGCACCAATGGTGGTGCCCTCTTCTTTTTTTCCAAACCGCCGTCAGGCTTAATTGCCTGAGGCTTAGCTAGAGAATCACTGGAGATCACCATGAAATTCTTCGGACTCTTCGCCCGTGGCGCCATCGGCTCCACGCTGGCCACCTTCATCTTCAGCGCCGGGCTCTTCCTGCTCGCCGCCGGCGTTCTGCCCGTCGTGCCGCTGCTCGTGTCCTCGCTCATCGAGGGCGTCATCTTCGGCGCCGTCTTCTCGATGGTGCACCTGAATCGCCAGCCCACGTTCCTGTCGAGCTTCGGCACGGGCGTCGGCTACGGCGTTCTGTCCACCATCCTCGGCGCCGTTCTCGGCACCGTCACGGCGCTGTCGCTCGGCACGCTGATTGGCGTTGTGGTCATGGGCCTGCTGCTCGGCGGTGGCGCCTTCCTGGCCTCCCGCATCGGCGGCGGCGCTCGCTAAGGACTTTGAATGCCTTGCACGTCCTTAGACTTGCCTGGCATCACAAACTCCCGCGAGAGGCACCGACAGGCGGCTCTAACTTCGGTTAGACCGCCTGGGCTGGTGGGTGAAGCTAACCCTTCATCCACCAGTTTTTTAGCGCCCCTTCCTACTATTCATTTTAGTTGCTACATGTTTTGCGCACGAGAATAAGAAGCCTCTGGCGGATGTTAATGCTTGGTGAAATTGAAGGCGGTTGCCAAGAGCTGCGCATATGATGGCAGCATCCAACTGCAAGCCACTCTCAAAAAAAGTCCACGGTTCTACAACTCCCCCTCACACGCCTTGAGACTAATCCCTATCTGGAAAGTGCATCCGCATTTTCCAAGGAGCTCAGCATGAAATTTGCCAGCAATTCACGTTCGCAAATCGATTCGAAAAACCTACAAATCTCCAGCCGTTTCGCCTTCAGAGCAGCAGCGTGCGCTTTTCTAATTCCATTGTTGTGCGGAAGTTTTCTCGCCGCTCAGGCCATCCCTCAACGCCCTCCAATGGCTGAAATTCAGCCTCTGCCGGAAAGTTCGACAGCCGAATCGACGGTTGAGGAGCTGCTGTCGCAAGGCTACAAGCAGCTAAACGACAAGCTATTTTTCTCGGCGATTGAAACTTTCACGACTTGCCTGGAAAAAGATCCCAAAAACGTCCGCGCGCTTTCGGGAAGAGCAGGCGCTTACAAAGAATCGGGAGAACTCGAAAAAGCGCAAGCCGATGAAAAACAAATGCAAACGTTGGATGCTGTTACCGACAATGCTGCTGTCGACAAAGCTTTATCGCCAGAACCGCAGCAACCTAACGCTGCTGAACTTGCCGCTCAGTTAATGAGCAAGGGTGACTTCCAAGCAGCGATCAACCAACTCAATTTAGCCCTGAAAGAAAAACCAAACCAAGCCGCACTTATTTCAGACAGAGCCGGCTGTTATATGTTTTTGACAAAGTGGGACAATGCAAAAGCCGATCTTGCTTTAGCGCAAAAACTCAGTCCCAATTTAGCTTCAGCATATGCACGGCAAGCACAGCTCGAAAACCACTACAAGAATTACACCCAGGCAATTGTAAATGCAGGACGAAGCATTGCCCTGGACTCGAGGCAAAGTCTGGCTTACAGCGTGCGCGCGAATACGTTTTTCCAAATGAAGCAGCTTGCGCAAGCAATGAAGGATGCGGAAATGGCGGTGGCAAACGATCCGAATTCGGGAATCGCTTATTACATGCGTGGTCTGCTCACGTTGAAGCAGAAGAACGACAAGGCTCTCAATGACCTGACGAAATCTCTGGAATTGTCGCCAAAATTTCTCGACCCCTATTTGCCGCTGGCGCAGATATACGCAGACCGGCTTAAATGGGATAAATGCCTGGATGTACTCACAAAATGCGTGAGAGAAAACCCGAAAAGTATTGAAGCGTACAGGTTGAGATCAGAACTTTATTTTCTTCTGACGCGGTACTCTGATGCACTCAGAGACGCCAATACGATGGTTGAATTACAACCAAAATCACCTGCAGCCTATGCACACAGAGTGCATATTCTCATTGCACTCAAACGCGAGAATGAAGCGTATCAGGACTGCGTTAAAGGATTGAGCCTTGCGCCTAAATATGCGCCACTCTACTCAGCTCGCGCCTGCTTATACATGTTCCGCGAGCAATACAATTACGGTATCGCTGACGCCACCAAGGCATTAGCTCTCGATCCAAAATGCGCATCAGCCTATGTCAACAGAGGCGCTTGCTATGCAGCACTTGAAAAATATCGGCAAGCGGAAGCCGATTTGTTAAAGGCTACGGCGCTTGCTCCAAAAGACAAGGACGCTTGGAGAAACCTTGGCTCAGTATGCATGTACTTGTCGAAGTACACACAGGCAGTCAACTGCTACACCAAGTCGATAAACATCGACCCGCGCTTTGCCTCGGTGTACCATGACCGCGGCTCGGCATACAGAATGTTAGGGAAATACGACCTGGCTATGCGCGATCTGGGCATTGCTCAAGCTCTTGGATATGCAAAATAGACGAAGCTTTGATGAGATAAAAATACAACCAGCCAAGTAAAAATATAAACCTAGACTAGATCGCAACGGCTCGTATTACATTCGAGCCGTTTTCTTGCTGCAATCAAAATGCAACAAACGATTTTTACTATGGTTGCAGAACACTTCTATCCAGCCAGGAAGTGTTCAATTTTTTCGAATGTCATCCCGCGAGCAACACCCCAAGCCTCCGGGTCCAGCGATTCGCCTGGAACACTTCAAGCCAGCCGCTTCAGAACCGGCAGGAGAAGATGTTCACCATCGAATCAGGGCATATAGGCATAAGTTCAGACTTCAACCTCCGATTTTCGATTCTTGGATGTTGGCTTTTAAAGCATAGAGTTTATGCCCGAACCAATAAAACCAACCAAACCGCAAGAAGTTGAACGCCCGCCAGAAACGGCGCCGGAAGAAGGCGACTTTCTCGACGCCGCCGAAGAAGAAGTCACGAAAACCCGAACAGAGGGAAATGGCAAAAACGGCTCGAGTTCAAGCGTCCCTGAAGTTCAATCCGGCGCGCCGCCCGCAGCGCTAGACTTCAGTCAATCAATTTATTCACAAGGTGATTCTCAAAAGGACTCAACTCCGGCAGATCCCGCTCAAGAAGCGGTAAAAAAACGCGTTGCCGAAAAACTAGGCAACACGCCAGGCAACGAGCTTTTGGTTCAAGACATAACAGAAATTCTTTTGTCAAAGAAAAAGGATGGGCAGTCAGGCGCAGACATTGAAGCGGCAAAGCTGGAAGCGGCCAAATTAGCTGAGGTTCGCAAAGAGGCGGGACTAGGAAAATTGCCGTCACATGCAGCGCTCGAAATCGTCAATATCAAAGAAAGCCTCAAACTGCCAGACTACAAAGCCGCATCGGCAGTACTTGCCGTCAAAGGGTTGGGCGGATTCGAGTCAGCCCAATCAGCATATGACTATATGGGAAAGGCTGGAATAAAGCCGTCCGAGATCGAAAAATACAAAAAACTCGTCGTCAACAAGCGCATCGATCATAGAGACCTCGGCAAGCTCATAAAGCTGGACGAATATACGCGCGAAGATGTCGTAAACATGCTGGACAAAGAAAAGCAGGTAATGTCGCCGGAGCGCGTGTCGTCGATGTTGAATCTCAACGCCGACACTATCAATGAACTCGTTAAGCGAGAAGGCTCATGCAGCCTGTTTAATGCACTGAAGCCGGAAAACGTCAATGCAGAAAATGTCAAAAAAATCCTCGACCTGAGAGCCGATACTCCCAAACTTATTAAGAGCTTCGAGGATCTCAGCGCCACGGACCAAATAAAGGCTTTGTCGATGAAGGGCAAAGACTTTGATGTTCGCGCGTCGGTCCTCGTGCACTTACAACAGACATTGGGTGAAAAAACAACTCCGAAAGCTGCAACAGAACTTTTAAACCTTGCCGAGCCAGATGCCATAAGGCTTCGTGACGGGCTGGAAAAGAGAACTTTGCCAGTCGACATCGCCAACGAGATGCTCTCACAATCCATAGAAACTTCGCGCGTCGGCACCCTTTCCAACTTTATTGCCAATGGCATCGTTGATCCGAAGACAGCAAGAGCTCTTCTGAAGCTAGAGCATCAAACCAGAGATGGACTGATTGGACTCTTTACGCACACCCGTCCCGATGTTCATCAAACCGAAGCCTTTGTGAAGTTGGCTACCGACAAAACACTTAGTGATAAAGACCTCGAAGCATATCGCAACGCTTCACTGAGACTGCGCTTAGACGCTAAAGACATTCTGGCAGTTGAGAAGCACGAGCGCTCCGAACGCGATGCTCTGGTAGGAATTTTGGCTGATCAAAGCAAACCTGAGGTAACGCGCGACAAAGCAATCACGGCTGACGCATTCAAGGCTCTGGCTTCGCAAGACTATCCAAATGGCGGGCTGGAAGCCATTCGCAAATCGATCAGCTCGGAGGTTATGACTTCCGAACTACTGGATAGGTTTGTCAAAAAAACCGAGGGATACAGAGCCTCGATGGCAGCATTGATGCGCGAGTCAGAACTTAGCGCGCAGAGTGTCAAACTGATGGCGGGCGACGGCATCTACGCGGACCTGATGTCTAAACTTTTGGTGGAAAAAAAAGCCAATCGGATCACTTCTGAAAACATTAACGAAATGATGGCTGCAGACAAGCAACTGCAGCAGACCATTCGCGAGCGCATGCTAGAAGTGAAATACGACAAAAATCCATTATCGTCCGAATGTTTGACCCAGATTTTCAAAACGGAGCCGACAGAAAAGACTCTTAAAGGCTATTTCGATGCACTCGACCGAGGCACGATCAAAACTCAAACAGAGATGATCAAAATCATGACTCTTCCCAAAGGCAGTCGCAAAGCCATTGAAGAGGGTTTGATAAAAGGCGCTTTGGATCATCACGCTATTCAAGACCTGAAGTCGACGCAGTTTGCCGAGGACGAAATTCGCCGTTATACGCGGATTCTAGAAGACGCAAACGCAAAACGCATTGATCTAACGAGACTTAACGAAGCCAGCGACTATATGGCGCTGCAACATGAATTCAAAGAAGTAAATGTTCCTGAAAACGTTAAGCCAATAGACAGGATGGAAGCCGCATTCCTTCTGATTTCTCAAGGCTTAGACGCGGATACACCTGAAAATGTAAATCGCACTCAGACAGAACTTGCAAACACCAGAGGGCTGCGAGAACGCTTGGGTCTGAGCGTCACTGAATCAATGGAAGTGGATCGATTTCAGAAGGAAAATCCCGCCCTCGAAATCACTTCCAAAACAATTGAGAAAGCTAGAGAGCTGGTCTCATCACGACTGCTTCAACCAAATTTCCGGGATTCACTCGGTGCTGCATGCATAATGCAGGAAGCAATCGGCGAATTAGACGCAAAAGCATGCCTGGCAGCCAAAGATAAAGTACTGGACCTGGCCCGGCGTTTTCCAGGAATGAGCCTGGAAGACCTGTACCGCGATACCGCCCTCCAAGCAAAATTTTTGGAACTTTCCAGAAAAGATGCCAACCTTAAGTTCCGCGAGATCAAGTTAAAAACTCCGGAAGACATTGAAGCCGTGGCTTTAGAGCTCTCTGAGTATGCGAAGCAACAAGCTGCCGAAATCTCTAAAAACATCAAATCACTGCCGATTCGCGACCCAGAAATTGAAAGACTGAAAGTTCAGCGAAACGACTGGCTTCAGCTCGAGCAAAGCATCCTCGCTAAGGACGGGCGCAACGCGCTGGTCGAAATGCTCACCGCAGAGCCGGAGCTGGCGTGGCAGGTTTTACAAAACACGCCGACAGAAAAACTGAAAACACTCTCCAACGAAAGATTTGTCGAGCTCGCCAATTCCGCAAAACAATACTTGCCTACGCTCACTGATGCCCGCAAAGAAGAATTGACGAGAGAACTGGTTTCTCAATTCCAAAGTCGCTTCAAAAATGGCATTGAGGCTAGCCGGCATGAGTTCATCAGCTCCTGGTTAAGCGCCGCCGGCGGATTGCCGTCCGTCAACTCCGAAAGACGGCCTGCGACTTTCGAGATTTTGAAAAACCTCCAGGCCAGTGACTTCCAAAACTTATCCAACGAACAGCTCAAGCAGCTCACCAGCTCAATCACAGTTGAGCAGATGGAACAACTCTCCAAAGAGACTCAAGCAAGATTGCTCATCGACATTGTTCGCGAATCCGGCAACCCAGAGCGTTCTGACATCAAAGATTCAGTCTACAAAGACGTCCTGCGTCACATAACACCCGAGATGATTCGCAAGGCATCCATCGACCAAGTGCGCTGGCTGACTGATGAATTGAGAAAAATGCTCAAGTCCGAGCCTGGATTGGTCGACACAAAACCTACGGCAGAAATCATCGCAGACATCACCAACAAAATAGTCGGCGAAGAACTGACTAAAGAAACAATCGATAAACTGCTCGCAGACAAAAGCCCGGAAGAGCGAGCTCTGGCTTTGGAATTACTGGCAGAACGTGCTGCACATCTAACCGAAGCAGGTTTCATTAACCAGCTCAATGACTTCGCAGAAAAACTTCGAAAAGAGAATATGGTAGTCGTAAAGGCCACCGGCGAGTCGCGCGGTCGCCAAGTCGAAACTGTCAAACTCTACACATTCAGCGAATCGACGCAAACAAAGGCTCTGGCGTACCAACTCAAAAAACACACTCACCTACAAGTCGAGCTGGAGGTTTTAAAACCAGGAGAGCCGCTCCCCACCGGCAAAGGTGTGCTGATTGAACCAATGTCTTGCGTGCCCGAAAGCATGCGTGAAAGTGTAAAAGCAGCATCGAACTTGCGCGTGGCAAGTGAATTGGAAGCGTTCCAAAAAGGCTTGAATTACAAGCATCTAGCCGTTGCAGAAGCGACAGGAGACCCGGCGCAGGCAAAACAACAATTGAATCTAATGCTCGAAGAAGCAAAGCGAGCAGGACGTCCAGCGGAGCTGAAAGGAGACGCTACCAACCACCCCCCTGGTGTCACTACCGAAAACGAATTCAAGCTGCTGAAAAACCTCGCGCAGCAGAAAAACAACGAAAACAGAGCACGGGTCGAAGCAGGGTCGTTGCTGTATTTCGCGCAAAAACAAGCCAACCTGGGTGGACCCGTTCAACTTCACGCAATGGTGGCAAATGCCTCTCTCGACGTCGGCAGATATGACGACTTGATCAAACAAGCACACGGATTGCAGGACTCGCTTGCCAAAAGGCTAGGTGCGACGAAAGAGAACACTTTCTTCATCGTCGACGAAAAGGTCAACAGCAATCATCTTTCCATTGATTTGTACAGACTCGCAAATGGCATGGAAGGCAAAGAGTTCGACGGAAAATTCATCACCTTCGAACAAGCCAAGGCTATGAAGGGGAGCGGGCTTTGCTTCGTTCAACTCAACGATGGAATATACAGCGGCACAGAAGCACAGAAGAATATTCCAAAGATGCAAGAACTGAAAGCGAATGGAGCAAAAGTCGCCATCGCAAACTTGTTCGGATACGCAGAGGGCATAAAAGTCGCAACGGAGGCTGGAAATCTGGCAGGCGTGGAAATCATTGCTCAGGCTGAATATCAAGATGCCTACTCGAAAGCAGCGAGTTCTCCGCAGCGCGCCAAAATTTCACGTCTGCTTGCAAGGCACCCCGAGATAACGGAAGGTCTGCCGGAAAGCACAGGAGAGTTCACCGTCAAAGAAGCCGAAAGAATTCTTGGCGCTCCGGACTGGAACGCCGAAACATATAAACCAGGCGAAAAAGTGAATGGTGCCAAAGTTGTTTCCTCCCTCTTCATGTCTCACATTCGCTCAAACACCACAGCTCGACTGCTGAGCGACCTGGCTAACTATCTTGGCGTACCCAAAGCGCACATTGAATCTAAAGGTCAGCTTGAACTGGAAAACGCAGCATCTGATTTCAAAGACATCAACGACCCCCGTGCACAAAGAGAAACTGTCTCCAAACTGCTGAAGTCAGTCCATTCAAGAGCGGCCGAAGAATATTCCGAAAGCATGGAAAGCGCCTTCAAACCAGGTGAAGGCAACAAACCTCAAGAACTGCGAGCCATGCTCAAAGAAGGACTGCAGAATTTCCTCGAGCAACACCAGAAAACAAATGCCAATCTCGGCTTGGAAGGCATCAGAGTGAACGTTGAATTCGGCACTCCAACCGGAACGCGCATGGTGGAGGATAAAACGCTCTCAATTGTTCTCGACCCAAGTCTGGCTGAAGCGTCGCAATTTCAAAAAGCCAAAGTGGAAATCATGCGCCAGCTTCTGACATACCGTGCGCAAGAACTGGCTTCCCAATATCCTCAAGCAGACGCAACTCGCTTCAAAGAATCTATCGATCAAGTTGTGAAAGAGAAGCTGTTCAGCGTTGAGCATCCACTCAAGGAAATTACGACAGTGCCAGGAATCAACCGCTTCACCGAGGTGAGCGCTGACCTGCTTGTCGGCTCCAAGCCGAGCGACAGCAAAAAGCTTCCTTTAGTAGATTCGCTGGAATCACTAAAAGAGATGGGCGTCACTACCATCATCGATCTGGGACAAAAGCCCAACGAAGCACAAAAACAGTGGTGCGAACTCAACAACGTCGAGTACAAACATTTGCCAGTCAAAGACCCAAATCTGATGACTCAAGAACAAATAAACCAAGTACTTGCTGAAATTGAAAGAGTAAAAGGAAAAAACGGCAGAGTCTTCGTACAAGACTTCAGCGGAACAGATCGCGCCCCGGCAGTGGTTGCAGCATATCGAATCAACAATGGTGCATCCGCTGCAACCGCTACAGATGAACTGAGCAACCGCTTTCTTTTCAATCCCGAGAAAAAACCAAAACTAGCCAAAACCATCGAAGAGCGTGAAACATACTCAGTAGGAAACGCCGGAGTAGTGCGCGTAGGACTGGCTCCGCATCAACTAGCGGCTTCCAACGCAATTGATTTCACGATTGCCGATGCGCAAAAATACTTAGCCGAAAAGGCAGTAGCAGAGGGAGGAACGGTCAAATTCGCCGAACCAATTACGCTCAACTTCAAAGACAAGCCGCTTACAGTCAGTGGTATAGACATTGTTGAAGGAAAACTCTATCTCAAGGCCGCCAAAGATGGAAAACGCTATAGCACTGAAGGCTGGCTAAACGCAGTGAAAGACGGCTTGGAAGAGCGCGCCAACTCAACTGCTATTCCAGCAGCCGATGCACAAGCAGCAAAAGTCTCACTCGAGTCGATCGCAAATAGCATCGATGCTCGAGTCTCAATCATCAAAGCGCTTGCCTCCAATTTCGCTCTCGAGTCAAAAGCAGTCACACCTGCCGGAGCGGAAACAGTCGCTGTCGCCGCACCGGCTGTTACTCCACTCAGAAAGGGCGGCGCAGCAGGTGGAACAACAACGCCAGGCGTCTCTGCCACAAGCGGCGCTCCGCTCGTAGCGGCCGGAGGCAGCACCGAAATACGCTCCACAGAAGCAGGCGGATATGAAGTTGCGAGCGAGAAGCCAGCAGAAGGAGAAATTCGAGCCGGGGCGGAAATGCCGAAGGAAGATATTGCTCGATTGAGATCCAAAATTTTGGAAGACCGGGAAAACAAATACACGCCGGAACAAAAACGACGTGCGCTGCAGGTTCTCGAATTGGCAGAGCGCGGTCATAAAGAGGCACGCGAGGCTCTTCGAGGAGCGGTTGGTCGCGGCGCAGGCATAGACAAAGCGGCCGGAAGCTTCGTAGGCATGGGAATGGTGGTGACTACTCTTGCCGGTTGGTATGCCTACGAGCAGATGAACAGCGCCAGAAGCCCCTACATCGGACGCGCAGACGTCCGCTAAAAGTTCGTTATTTCAGATTCGTTTATCTCGACCCGGCAAGCTCACGTTTTTTCAGATTTGCCGACCGTTCTTTCATCTGCTTAGAGATCTCCTGGTCATTAACATAACTCGAGAAATGATCGTACGCTTCAGCCAGTGCCCGGAATTGGCGGCTGCGATCTTCTGCTTTGTCGAGCTTAGCGACTTGAGTTTCAATCATTTGCAACGCCGCCAGCGCTGTCGGACCCACCTTCGACTGGCTGTCATTGCGCAGAGCATTCATCAAAACGTTTTGAACAGTAAACGTTGCGCGCTCAGTGTTGCCATTCTCATTCATCGACTTAACCAAAGCTTCCGTACTCTTCTGCAGCTCGGCCCAATCTTCCATAGCCACGAAAGCTGAAGTCAGGCTGCCATAGGCATCGACAATGGAGGCATCGTCCTTAGCCGCAACGGCCTTGGACAAACGCGCCTGCAATGCGCCTTTCGCCGTTATGGCAACTTCCTTTGCTCCAGCTTGCAGCTTTTGAGAAGCAGTTGCGTCATGCGCACTAACCATGCGCGCTTCCGTTTGCATTCTTTCCGAGAGTAGAGGAGCGACACGAGCGAGGACATCTTGCTTCTGCTCTTGAGGAACGGAAGCTAGATGTTTGTCCAGAACGCTTTTTGCATTCAGGAGAAACTCACCGTGAGAGGCTCTATCCTCAGAGTTGAAATTGCCTCCAATATCTCGCATTAATACATTGACTTGCTCCAACCTGCCAGAACTCAGCAAAGCAGCCATGTGTCTGCCAGCGAGTTCATTAGCTTCTTTCATTTTGCCTTGAGCAACCTGCATTTCGAACATCGCAGTAAAAGCTTTGCAAGGGTTTTCTTTATCTGCGCCTTTTTCGAACTTATCGATCTCCTTAAGCAGGCTGGGGCTGATTTTCTCAGCAACACGATCATAGACTTCTTGCAGCTTCTTAGCTCCAGCTTCGCGTTTTGCGTTGTCCGTATTCTCACCAAATCCGGGCGAGCGCAAAGAAAGAACGTTATTATGCATTCCTCGTGCGGCTTCCGAGCCCAATATGGAATACATCTGATCGCGCTTTCCTTCTGGCATTTGATCGATCATTGCGATAACGTCTCCACACAAACCGGCAGAAATGTCAGCGATTTGCTCCGGAGTTGCATTGGAAAAACTGAGCGCGCGCAACTGAGAAGCCAAAGCATCTGCCGCCTGCTCTGGAGTACCTTTCTCCATCACAGTCTTGATGTGATCGCGAACAAACTTGGCGCCCTCTGCGTAGCGTCCGGACTGGCAATAATTGTCGATTAAATCACGCAAGTGCTGCGAAGGTTCTTCTTTACCGGCTCCTGCCAAAGACGAACTCCATTTTTCAACTGATAGCTTTAATGCGCCATCAGCGGCAGAATGAGTCTGATTCTTCAATTCAAGAAGACGCTTGATAGACTCTTTATGCTGTTCTTTCTCGGCATCCGTGCGCTTTTCAAACCGCGGGTCTCTGGTGAAAGCCTCGAGCTCATTGATACCACCATTCATTGCATTAAGCACTTCGGCATTGAGATTGTTCAAAGCCTCGACTTGCTTATCCTTGGGCAGTTTCTGCACATTGCGATTGAGCGCAGCTATCGCTTTGGCCGCCACATCCGCAGTCACACCTGGCTGTTTAGAATTGCATTCAACAATCGAAGCCAATCGCATTAATTCAGCCACACCAGCAACACCATCTGCGGTGCCTAAAGTATCGGCAACTTTATCAATGTGCTTGTCCACTTCTGCCAAAGCCAGCTCTCGCTTGCCCTGAGCAAGATAATTATCCATCTTTTGCGCAACCAGACCGGCAGTTTCATAACTGCTTGGTGCTACCAAACGAGCTGTCTCAATATTTCTCTCTGACGTTGCATCAGACTTAGCAAATTGCTTTTCGCTTTGATAGTGTTTCATAAGAGCGTAATTGACGACCCGCAATTCTCTTATCTGCAAGTCCATGTCCACTGTTTCGTCTTTTCGCCCTTGCTCTTTCAAAACAAGAAGTCTCTCTCTTTGCGCAGCCAACACAGATTGGAAAACCGGCTCGGCTGTCCGCATTTTTTCGGCATTGTAATCAGCATCAAGTGGCACTGTCTTGTTGATGTGATTTGCGTATTCGGAATGAACAATATTGAGCTTCTTGAGGACGTCATCCGAAACACGCCCACCATTTAACTGCCTCGATAGCTGGACCCAAGTCTCGATAGCTCTGCTGGCATCCTCCATCTTGCCGGTATTTTTAAGCGCTTTAAGTTGGCCTCCCAGATAGCCTTCGTAATTGTTGACGAGGTCTTTGTACTGCTTCTCAAGCTTTTCAGGCAGTTTGCCACCATTTTCCTGCAGGCGACAGGATAGCGCAAAAGTGAAAAGCTCGCCGGCTTCGTTGAATTTATTCTGATTGCGAAGTCCATAAGCTTGATTCTCTAAGCGCTGCGCAACGTGCGCGAGCCTTGCCTTGGCTTCTTCAGAGAGTTTTTGATCTTTCGATACGTTTTCATTCGCTAACAGCAAAGCAAAATCACTGCGTGCGGCTGCTGTATTGCCGGCTTCGGCATTAACTCCGGCTCGGGCCGCCAAACACTCGGACAAATTGGCCCGGGTGCGCTGCAGCGCTGGCGTGTTTTCTCCTTTAGCCTGCCCTTCTTGCAAGGTCTTCAGCCATGTAAGTGAATCAACGCAGCTGGCATTCTTTTCATTTGTACGATATCGAAAGACCGCATTATGCCTGGCATTCAAAGCATCGATTACAGTGCTGGCATCTTCCGGCGGTTTAGCCTTGTAAATGGCCAGTGCCGAATCAGCATGCTTCTCTGCCATATCAAGCTTACCCAGCTGCAAATAACGAGTAGAAGCATCGGTCAGAAGTTTCGCCACAACCGGATGGTCTGCACCAAGGGAAGCCATGAAGGAAGCAATAGTTTCTTCAACCTGTTCTGCAGTCTTATCGCCCAGAGAGCCCTTTCCAACACGCTTCTCGACTATGTCTAACGCTTCCTTTTCATACTGCGCACTCTTCTGCGCATCGCCGTTTCGTTTGTAGAACTGAGCAGCATTTCGCAATTGGTCGGAAAGCACGAGATTATCTTTCGCTCCTCGGGCAATTTGCAGCGCCTTATCGACCTCCGCTCGAGCAGTCGTCATGCCTGATTCCTGCTGCCCCGGCAAAAGCTTTGCCTTCATCTCAGCGACCCGAGCCAAATTGAAATGAGCTTGCGCCAGATCCGCTGCACCAACCTTGTACTTCTCCTTCATTTCCAGGCTTTGGTTGTAAGCCCTTTGAGCACGATCAAGGTCGTAAGCGGCGTCCTTATAGCCGGCCGGCACATAACCGATAGCAATTTCTAATGGATGCTCCATCGGCGCTAAGCGCAATGAAATGTCGCCAATTTCATCAAGGCTCTTGAGCCGAACATCCAGAGGCATTGGGTAGAAACCGCTGACAGCGCCATTAAAGGCACTAACAAATTCTTTTCGCGCATTGAACAAATCAACAAATCCGCTAATGCCTTCTTTTTGCTGCCTTTCCAGTGCATACTTTTTCTGTTGCAAACCGCTATTAAAATGTGCGTTCACAGACTCTGGGTGATTCGGCCCAAAGGCATTGTAGCGAGCCCAATTCGCTGACATTGCCAGATGCGAATCAGGACGCAAACGCTGCAGATTTTCAACTGCATCGGCAACCTCGCGGAAGCGCCTGTCACCTCTTAACGCACTGAGAGCACGGGCGTCTTCTTCGGGATAATTAGCACCTGTATGCAGCGGCGTATCAACGGGTTTACCAAGGTAAAGATTATACGCAGCACGCAACGGCGCCTCGGCTTCTTTGTTTCTATTCTGCGCCACAAGCACTTTACCGAGCATTCCAAGACGAGCAGCTTCCGCCATATCAACGTCTTTCTTCGGATATGGTTGTCCCGAAGCATCCTCAGTCTTGGCTCTGGACGCATTCAAAAGGCGCTCTGCTTCACGCAGATAATCACCCTTCATATTGGCAATAATATCCATAGCATCACGCCTGACACCTGGGCGATTGCCGTTGACTGCCACGTCAACAATCGCATCCAGCGATTGCTTGGCCGTTTCGAAATTGCTGCCTGTCTTATACAAAGCAAATGCTGCGGCAAGCCGGACCCGTTCGTCTGTTTGTCTTTCGCCGGGCTTCACATTCCCGGAGGCGAGCGCCTTCAAAGCATCAATGCGAGGATCCCCTAGTGGAATAGAGCTGTCCTTAGCGGCCGCAAAAATCTTGTACACGGCGCTGGGAACACGTGCTTCTAACTCACTACCATTAGCGGCAGGCTGTGCTGGTGTACCTTCCAGCAGACCCGGTTTCACATCAGCCGCAGCCTCTCTGAGCAACTGCATGCGATCCTCGACTGTCGCATTCACAGAATCCACACGGCAAGCGCCCCAAACCGGCATGACGCGATCGCGCCTGTCAGCAATGATATCCAAGAGTGCATGACGGAGCGCAGAAGGGCAATCTTTGTGATTTGCTTTACCTTCTAATTCGGCATAAATATTGGTTTTACGCATTACGTCTGAAGTCATAACCTGGCGCAAATAATTTGCACACTCAAGCTGAAACTGTGACTTCTGCGGATTCTGAGCACTGTCGCCAATCGAGTCTGTTATTGCATCAAGAACGAACTTCGAGCCAACACCTGGATCAAATGCCAGCGTTTCACTTTCGGTCTTGTCTGTGGCACCGCCGACTTTATTGCTGCTGAGATGAGTCAACCCTTTCAAAAGCTCTCGCTTCACGGCATAGTCAGTCGTCATTTTGAGCGACTGAATTATGTAAGCTGCCGTCTGATCGCGCTCCGGATTGCCGGCCTTACACGCTTCGGACAAGGCTTTTGCCGCCTGCATTTGAATGTCGTGCAAAATTTCCTTGGACGCATAGAGACGCTGATTTGAATAAGCATTGTCGTCCTGAGATTTTTTGGTTGCAGCGTTATCGTTGAATCCCTCAGGCGGTGCCGCCAAAATACCAAAACACATCTCGCGAGCAAACTTCCGCCCTTCTGCGTCGCCCTTCGTGAATTTGGCAATGATGTCGGTATTGATCTTCTCGCGATAGGTTTTATATGTATCAAGAAGAGCCTCCCTCTCTTTAGTTTTCACCCGAGTATCTGAAAAAAGGTTGGTGACACCAGCCGTCAACCAGTTGTATTGGTCGGCAGCTTTAGCCAGATCAGCCCCCAGCTTCTGCCCGGAAAGCCAGTAATGCCCACCGGTTTCACTGTGATACCTGGCTTTGATCTCATCCAGGTTTTTAAACGGCTTGATGAATTCGGTCGCCCTATCAGATAAATCCTGATATCCGACTGACTGAGGGTCGAGCGCTATATCTGAATACCAGGTATTCATCCGCATTTTTGTCGCCACGCCAGGGGATGGTTCTTTCTCCACCAAGCTGTTGCACAAGCGGGAAAAACTCAGCGGTGCCATCGATTTCTGCAAGGCATTCAATGCAGCCAATCTTACGTCTGCAACATTCTCAAAGCGACACTCACTGAGCGCTTCATTTTTTGGAGGCGTGGCGCGCTCAATCAAAATTCGCCTACTGTCTTCATCTCCAGCACCGAATTCACCAAGAGCACGAATTGCCGCCTTCCGCATTTCAGCATCTTCGTATGCGATGCCATTCAGCATAGACAGGTCTGGTAGTGGCTTCCCAGAAGCGTCCAATTTCTGCGGACCGTACAAGGAAACACCCCAGGAATTGATCCACTCGTCTTTCAAGCGCTTCAATTCTTCCGGATTATCTTTTGCGGCCCGCATCTTAGCGGACAGCTCGATCACCTGCGGACTGTCAGGATTGAGCTGACAACCCTTGGCCAAAATCATGTCACGCTCAGCTTTGTCCACTGCCGCTTGAGCTTCTGCAATTTTTTCCTTGCTAGCATTGGGGGTGGACAACACATCTCGAAGAGCAGCGCGCATAAAGCGAACTTCCATTTCATCGGCAGCGCACAACGTGGCCTTTAGCACGCGTCCAGCTTCCTGCCTCATTCCTTGCAGTTCGGCTTTAAATGCTTCAGGAATTTCTTTTGATTTGAGAAACTCCGGCAATTGTTCCATCAGCTGAATGCGGGCGGTAACTTCAGCTCTGGCATTCGGATCGTTTTTGACGTCGCCGCCAAACGAAGTCTTCAAAAGATCTAGAGACTTGCGACGGAAATCCATCGCCGCACGCGGATTATCCAGCGTGAACTGTTCGAGGCGAGTGCGAGGCACACCATCTTGCCTAACGTTATCCAACATCGCATTCATCACAAAAGCAGTGGTTGCCGGACGCGATGGATGCGCGCACTGGGCAAGCCTCTCATTGATTTCCTTTTGACTGAAGCCAGCATTTGGCGCATAACCATCTTTCGGATTGCAAAGCTTCTCCAGAGCGACAAGAGCCCTGGCACGTCTTTCCCAACCGGCAAGGTCCTTCTCGTCGAGGTTCTGCGACATCTTGTCGCCATGCTGCATACCGGCAAGCGGTTTCAAATATCCGAGCAACTGGTCATAAGACATAGTCGGTGGATTCTGCAATATCGTTTTCTCGAAGAAATCGCGATCGCTGTCATCCCACTTGCTGCTTCGCTTATCGAGCGCATAAGACATATAGGTGGCCATGGCGCGCACATCTTGCTGCTTTTCATTCGAATCAGAAGCGATCTTTGCAAGCACTTCCTTGAGATCCTTAGAAGTATTGCCGAAGCGGTCGCCGGCTGCAGCAAGCTGAGCGGACATCGGCACACCCGAAGTCATTCTTCTTGCTTCATCCAATTCCAGCTGAACAACAACAGCACCGAGATCCGCCACGGCTCTGCTTCTATCTTTGGGATCAGCGCTCGGGTCCAAGGCAATGCGCTTGAGTACGGAAGCATGAATCTCAGGCGGAATCATGCGCAGCCGATCTAACGCCTCTGCAGTAGTTATGCGCTTCATCGCAGAAACTTCTGCCGACATATCGGGATTGAGAAGCTTTGTCAGATCGTCCACAGTCAACTTCTGATCGATTTTTCTTTCTTTTCCTTCAATCGTCGCAGAGCGAGTGACACTTGTCTCCCCGTTTGATTCTTGCCAGGTTTTCTCTACCTTCCAACCAGGAATTGTCATTGAATCTTTTGCAAGAACGCCATCAGCAGGCAGCTCTTTGCCGTCTGCGGAATACAGCAGCATGTAAGCTAGAGCAGCGGCTTTCTGCGCATCCAGACGGTCGGCAAACTTTCGCTCCGGCGCACCGTTGTCCAACTTTGGATCTGATGTTTCCAATCCTCGCACAGCCAAAGTTTGACCAGAAGCAGCGCTGTCATAACGGTCCTGGGCAAACTCTTTTTGAAATTTCAGTTTGGCTAAATCATCTCTGCGCTGAGCTCTTTCCGCGTCATCTTTTGCTTCGCCGAGTTTTTTGTACTCTTCCTCTTTGGCTCGGTACGCCTCGACTGCTGCAGCGAGTTTATCGCCTTCCAGCTTCACACTTTGAACGTACACCGGGTCGTCTTGCAGTTTGCCGACATCTGTTGCATTCGAAGGCGTTTTCTCTGCACGCTGACGCTCCAGATCAGCGACACGCTTTCCGTCAAACTGCAAATAATTGGCACGCAAATCTTTTTGGAACTGTTCAATATCCGCCTTGCGTTTTGCATTCCAGGCATCCAGCTCGGCGCCTTTCAATTCCTTGGGAGGTGGCTCCAACAGTGCCTTTGTCCGATCTGCAATCGATTTTACTTCGGCGCCATTTCCAGTCGTGCTCTTGCTGTAGTCTTCCAAAATACGGCTGGCAGTACGATGCACTTCATCTTGACGAACGCGTTCTTCTTCGGGCGTACGCTTCTTGCCTTGCGTATCGACGCCTTTCATACGGTCTTTAGCAATCGCAAAACCGTCGGCAGAACCGATACCATTGATGAACTCAGACTGTTTCCACAACTCATGACTGAGTATTCCTGCAAAGGCATAATTGCTGTATTTGAAGCCCTTTTCTGCAAGCGGCTTTGTTGCTGAATAGAAAGCGCCTTCCGAAAGCCCCAACGATCGAACTTCTTTCAGAGTTTTGCCGTCAGCCAAAGCTGCGTCCTTCAAAGACTTAAGAGTTTCTACGTCTCGAGCACCACCAAAACGCCCAGCTATAGCGCCTGTGATGCGATTGACGCCGGGCAACCCGGAAGCAGCATGACCGAGAAAATAATATCCACGGTACTGCTGTACAGTGTCGTTATTAATGAAAGCGGAGGCACCCAGCGCGAAGTCCTTAACACCGTGGCGGATCATTCTGTAGCCCACCGCCGCCATTTCTTTCGATGCAACACCGTTGGCGACCGCCATACCGGCTTGTCCGGCACGAATCAAATCCATAGCGCCGTGTGCTGCTCTGACCAGGCGTACACCCTGGAAGGCGGCGCCCACACCAAGAATCATCGACGCATCCATTACCACCGAAACACCAACATCCAGCGCACGTTTCAAGTCTTCGCATTGAGCATAGAGCGCGACATCTTTCGCCGGCATCGGCTTATCTTCGCCATGACCATCTCTACCGATTACAATCTCATCTGGCTTGAAACGCTGCAGACCGTCAGCTTCTCCTTCTGCAGAAGGACGGCTGGGCTTGCCGATTGGCGACATGAAAAGGTTGTGGTAATTGATGGGCGGAGTCAATCCATACTGCACGCCATAATCTATCGTGACGAATTTCAACTCCCCACTTTCACCACGTTCTTCGCCTGCATTGATGCGGCAGCGCATCATATCAGCATCTTCAATTGTCACATCAGAACGTTTTTTGCCTGCTTCCTGAAGAATCATCTCCATTTTTGCCGGGTCTTTCAGCACATCTTTCTTGTGCATGCCGAGAATTTCATTGGTCTTTTTATCGACAATGACCTGCATACCGGGCACTTTGATATCGCCCTGGAAAAGCCAGTTTTTGATATTCGCGTGAGCCATATCGCTCTTCATTACGAGCTTGTCGATTTCGCGTCCATGCTTGGTCTGCCAGTTAACTTCACCCTGGCGATTCTTGAGAAAGTCGGGATTGCGCAGATCAAGATCAAGCGGCTGGTCAAACGTAACCCGCTTGACGTACTCTTTGCCGTCGCGCTTTTCAGTTTCAACATGAACATGCTTCGGAAGATTTTTTAAGGCTTCATCGCCATAGTTGGCCATGCCTTGCTTTGTACGCATAGCGTACAGCGATTCAATTGAGCGAGCCATGCTTGTCGAGTCAGTCATGCGCTCCATAACAGCCATACACCAACCAGCTCGATTGGTTTGTTTCATCGGGCTTTCCAACCACTCTTTCGGCCAGCCCTCTTTCTTGATTCGTTCTTCTAAAAGATTCTCGTGATAGCGCAATTTGCGATCGAGGATCACCTTGTCGTTTGCCCAAGTCATGAAATCTTCGGCAGACTGGATGCGTTTGAAAACATCATCAGTTGGGAGCTTATTGGTATCGACGTCGACCATTTTTCCGCTTTCGGCCGTCTGCAGTTTAAATTCCGTATCTCCCCGCCGCATTCTCGCGAGAAATGACGCCGGTGTCTCTGGGAGCATCTTGCCGGCATGGTTCTCCATTCTCAGGCGCTCAGGACTCAAAGAAGGCGAACCAAGATCCATGGTCGACAACTCGGTCATTACCGATTTCAGCTGCCGATTTTCCAAATTATTTTTATAAGCGGCAAACAACTCTTTAGTTGCTGCGCCAAACTCAGGATGACCAGGATTGGTTTTATTGACCTCACCTGAGCGCTCTTTCTTCATGCGCTCTAGCAGGTCAGTCATGTACGCTTCGTCTTTTCCTTCAATCGGAAGATAGACCCTTTCCAATTTCTGAATCAGGAAGTCCTGCAACTTGGCAGTGCGCTTATCCTCTTCCGACTCAACGACATTGAGAGGAAATTGCAGCTTTTCCAAACCTGCTTCGCCCTTGCCTTCCCCGGCACGCTCAGGGTCTCCACCCTGCTCCTCGAAGAGCTCATCAGCCTCATCGGCTAAACTACCTTCCTCATCATCAAGCTCTTCTGGTTGCGGCAATTCTTCAGGAGTCGGGGGCCGTTTGACCTCGTCTTCCTTCTTTCCAGGCTTTGCAGTATCGCCCATGTCGAAAGTCCTCACAAAAAATGCTAACGCACAACTGCCTTCGGCACATATGGTTCACGCGCTTGCTGCATCTTGTAATACGCGTACCAGCCTGCCAGAGCTGAGACAACGATTCCTACGCCAACAGCAGCGCCGGTGGTCTTATCAAATCCGCCTCTTTTCACCTCAGCCATCGCTCTACCAATGGCCTCGCGAGCACGAGGATCGCCTTCTTGCGCAAGCTCGAGAACGCGCAAGCTGGCGGCTCGATCTTCTGCACTAAGCTTTTTCTCGTTCATGATGCGCTCTCGCATCTGCGCTATTTCTTCGCGCGGAATTTCCTCAAAGCGACGAGGAACAGCACCTCCCTTTTCCCCGCCTTTTTCAGTAACCTTGTAGCCACCACCTTCGGTAACACCGATTTCAGCAGCGCCTCCTGAAGGAGTAAAATTGCCACTGAATACCTGGCTGCCAGCGCCCTTGCGAAGTGGCTTTCCAGCAACAATTTCCGCGGCCTTCTCGGTGGCGGGAGGAGTCAGTACTCTGGTGTTGAACGCATACTCCTTTGCCAGAGCATTAACAAGCGCTACCCGTGCTTCGAGATTGCCCTCAAGTTGGGCTAAAGCCTGCTTTGCAGAATACGAAGTGCCGTCCTTTGCAGCAGCCCTTTCACGCAGTCCTTCCGTGATTGCATCGAGCCACGGCTGTGCTCGATATCTAGTACCGTCTTCAGCGGACTTCAAATAAATCTGTCCATCGACAACTTCGATTGCACCAATATTCAAAGGCTTGCCGCCTAAGTTCAATTTCAACGGCTGTTCGAGCTTATGCAGCCCATTTTCACCGGGCAGTCTGCGAGAAGCTGCGTCCTCGGCATATTTCAAAGTACTCTTCAATGCGTTGACTGCAGCGGCTTCCTCCACCGGCAAAATCGCGTTGATGCGAGCAACTTGCTCGGCGCGCAATATCGCCGGATCAAGATCTTTGCCGGTAGACTCGGATAGCACTTTGGCAATTTCATACATCGCCGGACGTCCTGTAAGTCCAGTCTTCAGCTTGCCCTCGCTATCGTAAGTGATGTCCTTTTCCTTCCTCGCTTTCGATTCATCGAGATAATATGAGCCTTTGTGATTGTGCGATCCATCGTTGCTTACCAGCATCACACGTCGTTGAGTCTCGCCCGGAACCGCATCAGCGTAAGCCAGCGAGCACAATCGCGGATCAAGCCTGAATTCCTGATTCAGCTGTTTGAGAACAGCATCCTTCAACATTGTTCGAGACTCATCCGTATAAAGATCTGCTGCGGATTTGAACTGCTCCCAACCTTTGGCGCCGGCAGCCACTTTCTTTTCCGCGAACTCTTTAATCGCAGCCTCTTGCTCTGCAGGCAGAAGAGCGCCCTGTTCTCCCTTGCCTACGATGCCGACTTCATAGAGATCGCGCTCGAGAGAAACGCGATTAGATGATTTATCCAGCGATCGATCGCCAACGTTTTTACTGTCGACTTTCTCGTCCATGCGCAGTCCACGTTCAGCTAAAAATTTGCCCAGATATTCCTGGACTTGCTTAGCAGCTTCAGCGTCGCGCGGATATATTGTGAATCCCTTGGCGTTCTGACCAGTCGGCCCAGGCATAAATTTGTCCGAGCGCCCATCATTAATAGGCGTGACATTTTCCCATCCATCCTTAACCATGTGCATGGGATCGTGAGTCTTAAATCCACCCAGCTTGCCATGCAGAGGACCGCCAGGTTCCGTAGCGCGAATCAGTTCGGGAATAAGCTCCGCTTGAACCTTAGCGAGGTCTTTCGGGTCTTTTCCATAAACGTGTATCTTCACATCGCCATGCGGAAGCACTTTTCCGTTCGGACCTGTGAAATCATGGCTGAACCAGCTGCTGCCAAAAAGCCTGTAGTCTTTACCGTCGATATTGAGCGTGCGCATCGGTCCATCAGACGTGACCTTAACTTTGTGTCCGTTGATTTCACGCTCACCACCAACTTTGTCGTTCGCATCTACGGCCTTGAAGATATCTTTGAATTCTTCACTGGCAGCCACTTTCAAATCTTTAACAGGCCAAGCCGAACGATTCTGCACTTCCTTCAATTCACGCCCGTTTCCGGTCGGCTCATAAACTTCGCCTGTAGAATCGTTTATGTAATAGACTTTGTCGCCGACTTCTAGTGGCTTGAAATCACGCGTCATTTCTTCAATGCTTGGATTGATCACTCTGGCCGGTCGGTTGCCTGGTTTTTCTTCAATCAGCGCATATTTGCCGGTTTTGTCGACTTCGGCAACAACAAGTTTTTCACCGTCGACATCAAAATGGTCTCCGGGTTTTACACTTTCAGCGGCGCCTGGTGCTTTCTTCTCTCCTGCAGGTTTCTCAGCCTTGGCCGTTTCTGCAGGTTTTGCCGCTTTTGCTGCCGCCTTCTCTTGTGCTGCAATTGCAGCATCTAGCTGACCAAACGTTGGAGCCTCATATTCATGTTTTGGCCAGAGCTGAATCTTGTCTCCTCTTTGCGGCATGGGCGAGCGCTGCATGACCTGCCCCTTTTCGCTGATATAGAGCTCGTCTTTGCCAACTTGTACCTTCGTATAGTCTTTTTCCAGTTGCTCTTTAGTCACGCTAGTGGTGACGAGCGCATAGTCTTTGCCATGCTCGGGATTGTGCAGCAACACTCGCCCTTTGTCGCCTAAAACCTCTGCAACTTTCCAATTTTCGTAGTCGTAATTAACTTCTTTGCCTTTTGGAAAACGCAGTGCATCAGCCATTCGCTGGACTCTTTCAACGCGCTGCTGTGCTTCAAGCACGCCTTTGATTTCGTCAGATGACACAAATCTGAAGTCGTGGCGAGGGAAAAGCTGCACTTTGCCTTCGCCCGAAAGCCCTGGCACAACTTCGTATGCAGCTCCTTTCTTATCGCCCTTCAGCGAATATAGTTTGCGACCACCCACTTCCGTTTCAACATACTTCTCTTTCAATTCTTCAGGAGTCGTGATTTCACCAATCACTGCAAAGCCGCGACCTCGCCCTTCTTGCTTGAGAACAACCAGACCTTTATCAGGAACAAGGTTGTCGATCTTCCATTTTTCGCCGCCGAGTTTGACTTCCATACCGGGCTCGACTTTCTGTGCTGCCGGATTGTCGCCCGCACCACGACCATCTTGGCTGCCGGTATTTTTCTTTTCGGCGGCCTTGTCTGTTTCATCGAGCATATTGTCCGCTGCATCGAACTCAGCTTCCGCAGGCGGTTTAACTGGACGCTCTAATGGATTCTTCTCGTTTTCAGGCTCATTAGGTTTTCTATTTCCACCGCCCATGGTATCAACCCTCTCCTGTAATTGAAGAGAAGACTGATATGGCTTGCTCGCTGTTCAGCGGCTCACCCAATTCAGCAGCATCAAACGCTCTCGACACTGCTTGCAAAATCTGACTGGCGTTTGCGACTTCAAATGCGCCTGTTTCGTGGCACACAAATATATTGGTGAGATGCTCGTCCCCTGGGTCTTCCAGTTCAGAAGGTTTACACACTCCAACAAAAGTTAGAGAAGGTGCACGATCCAGCCACTGCACTTTGAACTGATCACCAATTCCGGACTGAACAGATTTGAGCCTGACAAAGACCTCACCTTCATCCTCAGTCCACTGACTGAGCGCGACAAAATCAACGTCCTTAAGATGCCGACCTTCGACCTGGTAGTTGGTAGAAATTTGAAAACTAGCAAAGGACGGACCTTCATTGAGGTTCCAATCGGTAAGAGGTCCAACAACCTTTTCCAGAGGGGTCTGATATTTACGCAGCCGTTCTGGTTCTGAAAGCGAAAAGACACTCTCTAGCTCGCTGGAAATCTGAACACGCAGGTCTTGAACTTCAGTTTGCGATAGGAGTGAAACTTGCTTTGAGTCCAATCGAGCCAGAATAGATCCATGGTTACGACCAAGTGCATCCATTCGGGCTTGCCGAAGAAGAACGAAGTTTTGACCCGCATTTTGAAAAATTCCCTGGACCGCAAAATTCCGTTCGACTCCCGACCCAGGCTTAAGTGTCAGCCACGCTGCATTGAAGCGAATCCACCTAGCACTAATATCCAGGGACTCACCCGCTTCTAAATCACTAAAGGGCCAGGGGAAGAAATCTACAATCTTTTCGGACCCGGAAATATCCATCGCCTCTATAGCCACAAAACCTCCCGATTCACGTGAAAACAGGTTAGGTAAAAACCGAACAGCAGAGCCAGTCTGCTTCATGAGGAGCCTTTAAATCCGTACCCAGTTTGTCCGCCATGAAATCGGCGGACAGCTTATCTGCCAATTGCTTCTTAGTTAACCGAAGCACGGGCAACGTAGGGATTTCTGGCGCTCTTCATTTGCTCGTATGCGTACCAACCGGCCAGCGTGGTCACAACTAGACCGACGCCGACTACCGTACCAGTGGCCTTGTCTATGCCACCGCCACGACCGACTGCTCCGCGTAACGCTTCACGAGCTTCAACATTGCCGCGTTCGGCGAGTTCAAGCACCTGTAAAGCGCGTCTTTTCTCTTCGGGGGTGTATTTTCTTTCTTTGTCTTCCAGGATATTGGAGCGCAATTTGGCAATTTCCTCTTTGCCAACTGCTTCCTTGCCTGCCAGAGCGGTTTCACCTGGCTTGGGCGATTTCACTTCATATCCGCCCGCTTCCGTCGGGCGAATTTCAGTGCCGCCTCCCGAAGCCACTAGATTGCCTGTTGGCGCACCAGTACTTGGGGCGCCGCCTTTTCTCAGGGGGGTGGTCGTTGCGGCAACTACTTCGGCAGGAGCTATTGCCTTGGTTTCGGCGGCGAAATTAGTAGCCAATGCTTTAATCAACGCGATGCGTGCTTCAGGACTGGCTGAAAGGGCTTCCAATGAAAGTTTGGCGGCTTGCGCATCAGCTGCAGCGATGGTGGTCGATGCAGAACGTTCTTGCAGGCCTTCAGTGACTGCGTTGAGCCAGGCGTCAGCGCTGTAGCGCATGCCGTCTGTCGCGGATTTGAGGTACATTTTGCCGTCAACAACTTCAATCGCACTGACGGTCAAAGGCTTGTCGTGGAAATTCAATTTGAGAGGTTCGGCAAACTTGAATGTTCCAGCTTCGCCAACCGGCTTTTCAGCCATGTATTTCTGCGCTTCGGCGATAGTCTTGTCCAGCGCATTTACTGCAGCCAATTGATGGGGAGCGAGCACATCCTTCGCAGGCTTCACTGGCTCTGTAGCTGGTTTAGCAACTTCCACAGGCTCGACTTTAGTTTCCGGAGTCGCCAGACTTGATTTCAACATCGCACGTACAACAGGAGAACCAAGCGGTTTTGCCTCGACTCCGTCCAGTTTAAATATGAAACCATTGCCTGGACCAGGCTCCAAGCCCTGCTTTCCATCCATAGGAATGTATTGATAGAGGGTATTTGAACCTTTACGCTGGAAGTAAGTCCCCTTCTCTCCGGAGATTTCAACACGATTGAAATCTCCCGGCTTAAATTCCTGTGGAGTCTTGCTGCGCTCGATGCCGCTATCCTTCTTAAATACGACGCGATCTTCGACTTTGCCGACGGCGGTCCAGTTGACGCCTTCGACGCTAACCTTTTGATCGACTTTGATTCCAGGGACGATTTCGGCTCCGGCGGCTGGTTTGAAACGCTCGGCTGCGAGTGCTGCTTCCTTTTCAGCAGCCAGTCTTGCTGTTTCCTTCTCGGCTGCGAGTGCTGCTTCCTTTTCAGCAGCCAATCTTGCTGTTTCCTTCTCGGCTGCGAGTGCTGCTTCCTTTTCAGCAGCCAATCTTGCTGTTTCCTTCTCGGCTGCGA
>JAVLKG010000003.1:0-64907 GCA_032128875.1 Candidatus Melainabacteria bacterium 17Bon1m | reverse complement strand
GTGCCGCTTCCTTTTCAGCAGCCAATCTGATTGCTTCTTTTTCAGCTGCGACACGTTCGGCTTCTATGCGCTCAGCTTCTTTCGCAGCGCGCTGCTCGGGAGTTAGCTTGCTTTCTGCCTCCTTGACCCACGAAGCTTTATCAGCTTCGGTAGGTTCTCTCCAATTAGACTTGAGTTCCTTATCGGTAAGCAGTTTGACTTCGCCGTTTTCAACAACTGCCCATATCTTCTTCTCAGCTTGTTTGCCAAGTCCGAGTTCTGCATTGAGCTCTCCCAACTCGGGCAATCTTACTGCTTTGCCTTTATCAGAATAAGCACCCTTATACTCTCCGGGTTTGCCTGTCTCTGCATATTTATCTTTGAATTCAGCTTCAGACAAATAGGTCTTTTTGCCGTCCGGACCAGTCACTTCAAACTTGCCGGCGTGCTCGCCTTCTTTGACCTGCTGCGCCTTTACGATATTGTCGCGAGCGATGTCCAGACCGGCACGCTCGATAGCCTCCTTGAGTTTAGCCGCGTTTTCGGGAGTTCGTCCGAGAGCTTCATTGCCAGCGTCGCGCGATTTCTCTGCAGCGATACGGTTGCCGCGCTGAACCAATTTGAATCCGAGGTATGCAGCAAGTGCAGCTGCCAGTACTTTATGCTCAAGCGCAATTTGATCCCACACGCTCTTATCGACGCCTTGGGACTTCTCAGGCTGCTGCTTAGGCGGATTGAGGTTTTCCACCGGTGGTTGTGGTTTTGGTTTGTCATTTCTTGCATTGTCCGGCGTTTCACCACCGCGCTTGAATGTCGGGAATGGTGTGACTGGATTAGGCGGAGCATCATATCCGGGAATGGGAGTAAAACCAGGATTGCCACCGGGCAATGGTTTGCCATCGGGTCCGCGACCAGGTTGTCCAGGAACTCCGGGCTTCTTAGGCGGTATGCCGCCGGGTACGGTGCCATCACCGGAGAATTGATAAGGGTTTTTCATCTCACCAGAGAATGCATTCTCGCGATTCTTGATGCATTCCTTGCGCGCCGCCACCATGCTCTTTTGGAAATCTGGATTATCGCGAAGTTCTGGGCGCAGCTTCAAACCTTCGTCGATCAAGTTTTGACCATAATCAACCAGCATGTCTTGACCGGTGCTGACCAGTGCCAAACCAGCATTGATGCGGGTTGTAGCCGGTGCAAAATAATCGTTGACGATCGCCTTTTGATTGGTCTGCAGTTCTTCCTGCTTCTTCATAAGCGCATTCATCTGCTCAGGCGTCGCGTTAGCTGCCTTCGCTTGAGCAATTTGCACTTCGTTTTGTTTTAGAAGCGTTACGTTATCTGTGTTTCGGCGAGCGACATCAGTCTGATTAATTGCATCCGCTGCTTTGATGTCGTCGCGATAAGCCTTGAGAGCAACCGGAACATTGAAGAGAACATTGGTCTCACGATTGAGCGCACGCTCCTTCTCGGGCCCTTCAGGCATCTGATCGATGCGACGTTCTGAAGGTCCGATTCGTGGTCCCCAATCTTTACCGACTGGTCCGAGAAAAACCTGCGATCCCGACTTTTCCGGCAGTGCATCACCGGAGAATTGGTAAAAGGAAGGAGTTTTCCCATCTTTGGCGTTGGCGTTGTTGTTATTGTTGCCATCGCCGGTGAAAACGTAAAGCGGCGGAGGCTGGTAGCCGTACGCCCCGTCTTGTGGTTGCTTGACTGGTTGATTATCCAATGGAGGCATATGAAGACATCCTCGATAACAAAGAGCACGGTGATGAAGCACTGAGGCTTATCAACCGGCTAGAAATCCATTCACTCTTTGCGCGTAGTAACAAACAGTGGTCTGTTTGGTTGTCTACGACGCGCGGGCTGCGTTTTGGAGCAATCTGCTGAACCATTCCAGGCTATCTACTGCGCTATCAGAGTCATGGCTTTGCACTGGGGTTTGCGAAACACACGTTATATCTGATGTTGCCTGGACGCTTCCGGGAGTGAAATCGATGTCACCATCTGTGATTTCGAAAGCATCTAAATTGAATGCGAGGGGGACAGTTGTATTTGTCGAATTGGAAACTGACATCATTTGTCGGTCTGCGAAAAATGCGAGTTCATTTTGAATCTTGTTAAGGACTGCATGCTCACGTTTTTGCGTCGCGGTGAAATTTGCCATCGCCGTTACCCTGCTCAGTTTGTAATATCGAACACCCAGCGCGGTTGGGTGATTGACCCTACATTAACCGCCGCTTATTTCAAATTTGTTGCACGGGGACACCGTCATCACAATGCTCGAGCTGGAGTATCTCTCACTCTAGAGTGCAGTTTGAAAAACGATTTAAAAATTCCTCTGAGGCAACAAATTTGGTAGAGGCCAAATCAGAAACAAGGTCAAATTGAAACAAAGAGGTCAGATAAACGATAAATATGCTTGGCCCAGCACAAAGTCGCTCGAGACAATCTTCCACTTGACCCACATCAGCACATTTGCGCCACTCTCTGTGGTGGCATTACGCGTTTATGCCACTAGCGCTGGAACAATCGAAAAAATACCTGGCAAATCTTCATGAGCACTATTGACTGAAGGCGCTGCAGCGCCTCATGGTGAAAGCATATTCATCAACTCTCATCGACGGATCTAAACACCAACCCAACTGCCAATTTCAAAGCAAAAACCCATACCCAAAATAACACCATCTGTGGTGCTGGAATCTTGACGCATGGTTTCCAAACCCACGTCGACGCAAACGCTATTGAGTTAGAAAAAATCTGTTCTCGCTCGGATCAAAACCGGGCGAGAATCAGACTTTGCGGGCTTGTTCACTCGAAGCAATCTGCACATCGAGTATTTCATGCAAAATAGCTTGATCTTGCTTCAGAACTTCAATCTCTTTATTCAGCTTGAGTTTTTCAATTTCCAGCTCTCTGACCTGCTTTAACGCGGAGACTTCCAATCCGGAATATCTTTTGCGCATGTTATAGAAGGTAGCGACACTGATTCCAAATCTTGTGCAAATCTGCTCTACAGGCTCGCCTGCTTCACGTTGCTGCAACGCCATAACAATCTCTTCTGCAGAAAGACTAGTATTTTTCATCGCATATTACCGGGGAAGTCCTGCAACCTTAGTACAAGCAGCGTGCAATCACTGTGCAACGTGCCACAAACTGTTGCACACCGTTTGCATGTAGTTTCATTCAATCTATTGGCACCGGACACCTCCACTGGAGATGCAAACGTGAATCAAGTCACCCTGCCATTTGCTCCACTGCCCGAACTTAATTTGGAGAACATTCAAATCGATTTCAGCCCCCAAGCTGAAAACCCAATCGAAGTGTTGAAGAAAGAAATCGAAGCTTTGAAAAGAACCGCACAAAATCTCGCGCTCGAAAACAATTCTCTAAAACAGCTGATAGAAAGTATCTATTCAAGTCCCACAGAGAAACGCAGATTGCTCGCGGTTCTCGAAAAGAAGTACAAAATCAGTCGCCGCCGCGCCTGCCGCTTACTGTCGTTTGCCCGCTCTACGTGCTGGTATCGCCCGAGTAATCCAACTGCAGAACTAGAAGTACCGCAGGCGGCAATCACTACTTTAGATACACGACAACTGGTTCATCGCATGGCCAAACTTTGCCGTCAAAGCGAAAACGGCTTTATTCCCTTTGATGCACAGCTGCAAGAACAGTTTGAATATGGATTGAAAAGGCTCGGTCTGGTTCATGCGGCGCTCTTATCCCGCACCAACTTAAAGCTGGCGATGGATATATTTTGCGTATGGCACAAACGTCTTTAGCCTAGACGCCAGCCAAGCTCTTCAACAGCATCTTCGTATTTTTTATCTTTGCTCTGGCAAAGTTTCAAAAGAGTGTGCGCATGATCGGCTTTGAGCGTGCCTTTATCGATCAAGCCACAGCATTTGACTGCAGCATCTTTTACCACACGTTTAATCGCGCCTTGCGCAACCAGCAAAGAGACGAGTTCTCCGCCGACTTGCTTTTTCATCTTTTTGGCTTCGTCGATTTGCGCATCTTTTAGAAGTCCAGCCGCTTTGATCAGATCAAGAACGGGTTCTTCCGAAGGCGGCTGAACTGCGGGCACGCCCTGGTGCGACATATGTTGCTGCGGTTGCATTCCCGATTGCATGTTTTGCGGCATACCCTGTTGAGGCATTTGCTGAGGCATTTGCTGGGGCATCTGTTGCGGCATTCCTTGAGGCATCCCCTGCTGAGGCATTCCGGGCATCCCGGGCATTCCCGGCATTCCCATACCAGGCATGCCGGGCATCGGATAACCAGGCATTGGGTAGGGTGGCATCTGCGGCATGCCGTATCCATAGGGCGGCATGGGTGGCATGCCATATCCCATTGGTGGCGGCATCGGAACAGATGGAGCCGGCGCAGTTGGAGTGATTTTCTTGTGCTTGGACGTGTCGATATTGACGGCCGCGTTTTTCAAATCATGATAAACATCGATCGCACCTTGGTAGCGATCTTTCAATTGTTTTGCCATTGCTTTGAAAACAATGTCCTGAATCTGCTGATCGTGCTGAACGTTTGGACGTACAACACTGAAAAGAGGCGGCATTTCGTGAATATGCATGTACATCGCCTGGTAGGGATTTTCACCAAGAAGTGGAACCCGACCGGTAATGGCTTCGTACATGACGCAGCCCAAAGAATAAATGTCGGTGCGCCAATCCATTGCGGCGCCCATGCATTGCTCCGGACTCATGTAGTGCGGACTGCCAACCACATCACCAGTGCGCGTCAATTCCATCAGAGTGCCGTCGTTGCGCGGCATAATTTTAGCAACGCCGAAGTCCACGATTTTGACGAGGTCGCCGCCACTGGGTCCACTGACGAGCATGACGTTGCTCGGCTTCATATCGCGGTGAACAATCCCTTTCGAGTGCGCGTGTGCTAAACCTTCGCAGCATTGAATGAAGATTTCCAGAAATCGCTCAACGCTCAAAGGTCCCTTCTGGCGCAGGACTTCCTTCAAACTGACACCCTCGATGTATTCCATGACGAGGAATGGTTGACCGCTCGGAGAGAAGTCGCAGTCGTAAGTCATGATGCAATTAGAATGGCTCAGGGAGTTGGTTGCATTTACTTCCTGCTCGAAGCGTTTCTTCGACGAGAGGTCTTCCAAAAGGTGACCATGCAGTACCTTAATTGCGACAATTCGATCCATCTTTAAGTGACGGGCTTTATAAACAACGCCCATGCCACCACGTCCAACCTCGTTGACGATTTCGTAGCGATCCAAAAGAACAGAGCCCGGCTTGAGAAGACCGCCAGTTTGCTCGGGCGTGTCACGGCGCTCTACATACTTGTCTTTCGGTTCGGCGGCCTTGCCTCCACTGCTTCCAGAGCCACCTCCGCGTTTCTTAGGATCTTCTTCCTCTTCGTCTGGATAACCACCCGGCGGAGGTTTGAGCGAATCAGGAATGACAGCTGCTGGTCCCGACGGCTTAGCAGTCGCTTCAAGAATACTGTCGATCAGCTCGATATCAGGAGTTCTGTAATTCCAAAGCTCGTTAGCCTCTGAGCCTGACTGCAGCGTAAGCACCCAATAAACCTCATTCTCGTCCGAGGAATGAGCGTGTTTGACGACCAGTTGATATTCGCCTTTGTCGTCCTCACCCTGCCATGTCAAAATCTGTGTTTGCTGCGGATTTGCAAGAGCCAGATTCTGAGTAGTTTTTAGCTCGCCTTCCGAAGGAAAACCTTCCAGCTTGATGATGTTCGTCAGCTGTTTTTGCTGTTGTTGGTTTTTCTTATTGATGAATGAGTCTTTGAGTGGCATGAAAAACAGCCTGGAAAAACGTAGGGGCGTGCAACAACGAGGCTTCTAATCAATTTTTCCCGCCACAAAAAGAAAATACACTCTTTGAGCGCGAGATCGGAAATTTATCAGACCGCAGACTGCGCCTGAATCTCATTCAAATCGATGCGAGCCTGATAGAGACCGTGTTCTGTAGATAGAAAAAAACTTTTCGACCATAGGTTAATTGGCGACTCGTCGATCTCATTCTCACTTACCAATGCTTTCTACTTCACGCTATAGTATTTTGTGGCAAAAAAAAGAGAGCCCCGGGGTCATCAGCAAGCTGAATCACCCAGGGTCCTCCAGTACTCCACAGCAGTGGCTGCTGGATTTGCAGTCCAGCAGACCACTGCTTTCAGCGGGCAAGGTAGATCGCACCGAACCTCCGTGTGGTTTGTCCGTAGAGGAGCAATAGCAAGAACTTGCGTTCTGCCGTTTAGCTCTTCTTCGGGTCGACCGGCACGAGGGCGCGCGTCATTTCCTTCACGGTCAGCTCCGGATACTGATCCGCCACCATGTCCATCTGCTCCTTCGAGCCGCGCACATAGAAGGTCGCCTGGTAGGGCGCCTCGAATGCGACGAGCAGGTTGGAGATCTTCAGGCCATAGATGTTGGTCAGCTCGTGCTGAATGGCACCGACTTCCGACGCCAGGTCATCCTGGGTGTCCGCCTTCATGACGACGGTCCACTCCTTGATGTTCTCGCGCGTCACGGCACCACGCAGCTTGCTGATGCGGCGCTGCAGAGCAACGCCCTTCATGCTCGCCGGCGTGTCGCCGAGGAAGGTCTTCAAGCCTTCGATGTTCTCGTCGGTGTCACCTTCGCCACGGGCGATGCCGAACGACAGCCGGTTCGACTTGCCGTCCCACGTCACACGCACCAGGTCGCCGCCCAGGATCTTGTTGGGGTTGTCCCGATCCAGCATGCGACCCATCGGCACTTCCATGTGCTTCATGATCGTGCGCTTCAGGTTGGCGACGTCTTCCTCGGCTTCCTTGAGCAAGAACTCGCGGGCGCTCTGGTCGACCTGCAGCGTGAAATCGTCACCGCGCGGCATCTGGTCGATGATGCGGTCCTGGAACTGAGCGACCTGGATGTCGACGACCTGCATCGTCTGATCCCGGTCGAGTTCGCGGTACACGGTCACCTGGTCGATGCGGTTGCGGAACTCCGGCGGGAAGCGCTTGGTCATCGCTTCCTTGACGATGTCGACCACTTCCTCATGCGCCAGCTTCTTCGACGGACGCTGGATGAAGCCGATGCCGCCGCCCTTCTCTTCCTTCTCCACCTTGTCCATCGCGAGGTTGTCGGTCAGGATGAAGACGGTGTTCTGGAAGTTGGCCATCTCGCCGTTGCCGAGCGCCTTCTTGCCCTTGTCGAAGACCTCCATCCAGAACTTGAAGAAGTCCGGACCAGACTTGGAGAATTCCTCGAGCACGACGATGTCGATCACCTCGCCGGAATGCATCCGCACGCGGATACGGTTCCAGTCGGTGACCTTGCTGTAGCCGTCGACCTGAGCCAGGCGACCCGGATCTTCGAGCAGTGCCTTCATCTCGACCGGCTTGCGGTAGCCGACGTACTTCGGCGGCGCACCGATCAGGTCCATCATCTGGCTGTCGTCGTAGTAGTCTTCCGACGTGATGCGGGTCAGCGCGTCTTCGTCGCCGTGGAACATGTAGGCCAGCGTCTGAGCCAGCAGCGACTTACCACGACGAGACTTGCCGACCAGGTAGTAAATGCCGAGCGGATGCTTCTTGTTCCGCATCGGGTTGCGAAGACGCGCGCGAACGTCGAGTGCGATCTGACGCGCTTCGGGCTGACCGATGAGGCGCTTGTCGAACTCTTCGCCGAACGTGATTTCAGCATCGGACATGTCGTCGAGATCCACGACCTCGAACACCGGCTCGAACTTGCGCGTGCTGCGCTTTTCGCCGGGCTTGTCACCACGTCCACCAGTTTTTGCAGTTGATTTACTCATGATTCTAACTCCTTCTTGGACCGTGCAAAGCCCCGGTCCGGTTTGGTTAGCGGCTGAATTGTCGCCAACAGAAAAGCGCCCTCTCCGAAAGGAGAAGAGCGCCGCATATCGGCGACAACGTGTCGCCTGGTTACATGAACAACTCGGCTACACCACCGTTGCTTCCTTCAGCATGTCGAGGTACGACCGCGGAACGAAATCACGATGTTCACCAAGCAACTCGAAGACTTCAGCGCGAATTCTCTCGCGAGCGGATTTCACGTCTCCACCTACGGGGACGATGATTTCCACTTCGAGATAGGCGCCGCTGTAGACTCCAAGTCCTGTCACTCGGTCAACAGATACGACAACCTGAACATCCGAAGCAGTCTCGGCGCCAGGCAGCGAGGACGAGTAAGACCGGCGGACCTTGCTGAATGACAGAGGTGGTTTGCCATCGACCAATCTTCCGACCAGTCTCAGCACCAAACTCGCCAACAGCCCGATTTCACCTTCCTGCTCTCGTCTTTCGCGTTCGCCATCGATCATCACCCAATCTTTCAGGGTTAGAACGCGGCGTCTCAGCTCACCTTCGGACTCAACACGAATTCGAATCATGTCTTCGTCTTTCAGAGCGGGCAGAAAAGTGTCGGTCATCGTCAACTCACCGATCGGTCGAAAACCACACTTCGGCAGCCGCGAGTCGAGTTCGTCAATCTCACCATCAAACAAGCGAAACTTTCGTTCCACTTCCAGGTGAGCTTTGTCCTCGGCTTGCTTAGCCTTGTGCGATTCCGAACGCAGGACGAACAGCGCAAGCGACTTGAAAAGACGCCTGGCAATTCCGGAATTTCCTGACATTCGAAACCTCCTGGCACTTGTTGCCGTTTTGATTATGTCCCCTTCGCGAGAGCTTAAGAGACCCGCCAGTTAGCGCACCCTGACTTCAACACAAACCATCAAGTGCGAGTAACTACGGCTCTCTGCGCATGGCTCGAGAATACATAGTTTCGCACTAAAACAGGGTTATTTGAGCTTGTGTGATGCTAGGAGTAACCAAAACGAGAATGAAGAACAGATGTCCTGACACTAGCGGTGATAAGAGCCAAAACCTAGAGACCGATGAGAGAGATAGATCGAGCCCGTTTTCAAGCGCTGACCGAGATTACGCGAGAGATAAACTCTGCACAACCCACCGCTTGGCATCTTTAGCATCCCACCACAATTTGGATTTTGGGGTACACTTTGAAACCTAGCGAAGCGCCGAAATGGCTTGCCTATAGATAGTTGTCAGGATTCTAAAGAAAAAGTGAATAGCGTGGTTGCGCTAGACCTGTTTTACAGCTCTTAAACTTGTTAGCTTACGGTTACTTCCGTTTCCCACTTCATTTCCCGCGATCTCCTCTAGAGACCCTAATCCCAAGTTTATTCGTCCCCTTCTCTCCCCCTTTTCTGGTGGTGGGAAGAGAGCCGTCGGATCTGCTTGGTATTGCGCGTGACCTTGTAGGGACTTCACCACGTATCGCTGAGTCGATACGCGGCGCCCACCCTACAGCCTGATTCGGAAGAAGCATTCGAAACACATCGCTGTGTCCTCACCTGTTCCTACGGCGCTTCGTGCACGTTCGAGCGGGCCTCTCGACACGACAAAAACTACCAACCGCGCCTGACTTTCCTGTCTGGGCGCTCAAGGAGCTGCCTGTGAAAAAGCACTTCATTCAAGGCTCACAGGTCATAAAGGGCTTCATCGGTACCTGGCGGAAGCGCTTCCGTGACTATGTGAACCAGTGTTTGACGAGTGGTTTCATCCCGTACACTTTCCGCCCGCTCCAGTTTCTCGGCAAGCATCTTGCCAAGTTCTGGATGTTTATCCAGGTTGGGCGGATTCGTGTCATTGGCGCAGAGAACCTCAAGCCGCAAGGCCGGGTCATCTTCTGCCCCAACCACTCGAGCATGTTCGACGCGCCCGTCATCTTCTCGATCATGAAGCGGTATCCCCGTTACATGACCGCCTACGAAGAGATGCGCGGTCTTGCTGGCCTCAAGGCTGTCGTCATGGGCGCCTTCGGCTGCTTCGCAGTCGATCGTTCTCGTGGCAAAACGGTTCTCGAGCCGGCTATCAACGTTCTTCTCAACGGTGACCCCCTGGTTATCTTCCCTGAAGGCAAGATCAGCGGCACTGGTGAGTACCTCCCCTTCAAGAAGGGCTCTGCTCTCATCGCCATCGGCGCATGCGAGAAGCTCGACCACAAGGAGAAGGTGGGCATCGTTCCGATTCACATTTGCTTCCATGGACGCCACGCTGCAACCGCAAATGGCCCTTACGGAGCCATGGGTTTCAAGTGGCGCAAGGGAGCAACCGTGACCGTCGGCAAGCCGATTTGGATCCACGATCTGAATCCGCTCACTCCGGAGACCGTTACCGATCAGGTGCGCATCGCCATCACAGAGCAGGTCTGCCCAACCACGTCGCTTCCAAGCGCCAGTTGAGGGAGGACCAAGCTTTGTTAGCAAACGATAGTGCGCCACACAGCGAGAAGAGAGGCGAGATGCAACCATCGACCCTCTCTTCTCCATTTTCGGACATTTTCTACTGTTTCTTATAGTTGTCGTAAAAATCAGTCAGAAAAATTTGAGGTTTTTCTGACTAATTCTACTTTTTTCCTTCCAACTCATAATCCCAAAACCTCTTATAGATAAGCATTTACAGACCCCTCAAAAAAATGCCGCGGTTGTCAGCCGTTTGGACAAAAATGCCAAGCGGGCATCAATCAAACAAGGGCAACCACAGTTTTCACACACACTTTTTCGAGGGGATGTTATGCAATCGCCTTCTTCGTTTCGCCTTGCTCATGGGATTCTCGAATCGGATTTGGAATTTGACGCAGACTCGATGCTGGAGCAACTCGCCTCCCAGAAAGAAACCGCTGCCAGAACGCCTTTCATGGCGCCGGCGTTCCTCAGAGAACAGATGACGCGCATGGAATGGCGCAACAAGGTTCTCAACGAAGTCGAGGTCGCAGAAACCAATCGTTTCAAAGTCGGCAACGGATTTGACGGACAAGACGCCACCGGGGCTCTGCCAGTTTTTACTAAACCCGCAAATATCACGCGTTCACGCATCGAGGCTGTTGATGTGGTTCGCCGCTCGCCCTTGGAATGCCCGAAAGAACGCTTCAGGGGTCTGCCTGAAAAGCGCTCCGATATTCGCGAATGTATCGATTACGCATCGCTCTCAGACCTGCTTGAGGAAATTCAACTGAAGAAGCTCGGGGTCGCCTATTTCGACGACCTCGAAATGGACGAAGAGCAGATGGCCAGCCGCTTCTCCACCAATCTGCCCAAAATCGCCAGAAGCGCCAAGGACAGCATTGTCGAAACATTCTTCGGATGCGCAGCATTAGTCAAGTTGTTCTTCTTCGGCGGAAGTCTCGGCTTCACCGAATATTCAAATATCTGACAGCTGCCCGAACTTCGCGCTAAACTTCATCTCGTTTCTTAAAAGAGGGTGTTTTCAACCCTCTTTTGAATTTGTGTCCATCCCCCGCGAATTCAAGATATAAGGGAGAATTCTCATGCTGAAATCCGAAGCAGAACGCATCATCACCAAATTCGCTGACGAGTACAACGCTGAATTTACTGATGAGCAAAAGACAGCACTAGCCATGGCTTTCATCAGCATCGCCTCAACAATCGTAGAAGAAGCACTGAACAACGTCTCCACAAATAGAGGCGGCGGCAAGCCGCAATTCTTCGCATAGCTAGCACAGTTTGACGACCTACAAGGTGCGTTTTGCACGAGCCTGAAAATGGCTCCAAATCAATTCGGCACGCCAAAAACATCCATCAATTTAGAGTTCAAAGTAGATTTCTATGAGCAATTCAACCAAAACATCGAGCGCCTCCGTTCTGGAAAAGGCGAAAAAAATGCAGTCCCAGATTGTGGAGCTGAGAAGACACCTCCACGCCAACCCCGAACTGAGCTTTCATGAGTTTGAAACAGCAAAATTGTCGGCTGAAAAGCTAGCTCAGCTTGGCTACAGTGTTAAGACAGGCGTCGGGAAAACTGGCGTCGTTGGGGATTTCAGCAAAGGCGACAAGAAAAACACAGGTGTCACCATTGCTGTCAGAGCTGACATGGATGGACTGCCGATAGAAGAAACCAACAAGGCTTCCTACCTCTCAAAGAACAAAGGCGTCATGCATGCATGCGGACACGATGCTCATATCTCGTGCGGATTGGCTGCTGCTGAAATTTTGACGACTGAAGAAACAGGCGGACGTATCCGCATGCTCATGCAGCCGGCCGAAGAATTCGGGGACGACGAAGGCAAATCCGGTGCTTATCGCATGCTTGAAGACGATGCCTTAAACGGCGTCTCTGCTGTAATTGGACTGCACATGGATGCAGGTTTGGAAGCAGGCAAGGTAGCCATTATGCCCGGGCCGGTCATGGCCGCTGCCGATGGTTTTACAATCAAAATCAAAGGTGTCGGCGGTCATGGCGCCTACCCAGAGACAACAATCGACGCCGTCGTTTTGGGTGCGCAAGTTGTGCAAGCTGTACAGCAAATCATCTCGCGCCGCGTGTCTGCGCTCGATCCGGCGATTATCACCATAGGCTCCTTTCATAGTTCGTCTAGCCGTGGCAACGTCATCTCTGAAGAAGTAGTTCTTGAAGGCACCTTCAGAACATTCAACGAGGACGTGCGCAAACACATTGTTGAAGAGCTCGAGAAGGCTTGTTCGATAGCCCGCATGCTGGGCGGCGATTATGAGATCAAATATGAGATGGGCTATCCCACTACGGTTAATGATCCGGAAATTGCCGAGATTATGAAGCGCGCTGCGATAGACCTTATCGGCGCAGAAAACGTCATAACTGTTAAACCAAAAACTTGGAGTGAAGACTTCTCCATGTTCGCGCAAAAGGTTCCTGGAGCGTTCATGTTCCTCGGCGGCGAGATCAAAGGTGACACGCGCTTGCACCACAGCCCAACCTTCGACCTCGATGAGAGCGGACTCTGGATCGGCACTGCAGTTCTTGCAGAAACAGCCAAACGCCTGGTCAAACATTTTGAGGACAAGAAGTAAGTCATGCAAACAACCAATCTCGAACAAAGGATAGAAGAGCTTTTCGAAGCAAAAGAAACTCCCGCCGATGCCATAAAAATAGTTGAGCAGGTCATAGAAGCGCTTGACCAGGGCAAAATTCGCACCGCCGAAAAAGTGGGCAACGAATGGAAAGCGAATTCCTGGGTGAAGAAGGCTATTCTTCTGTATTTCCGCCTTCGTCCAGTAGAAAAAATGGAAGAAGGTCCATTTGCCGACAAAGTCCCCCTCAAAGTGTTGCCGGCACCGCAAAATCGCATCGTGCCCTATTCTTCAGTACGTAAGGGTTCCTACATTGCACCAAAAGTTGTAATCATGGCGCCCAGCTTCGTCAACATCGGTGCATATGTAGATGAAGGCTCAATGATTGATTCCCTGGTGCTTGTAGGGTCCTGTGCGCAGGTAGGTAAGAACGTTCATATTGGCGCCGGCACCGTAATCGGTGGCGTGCTCGAACCGCCTAACAGCACCCCAGTAATCATTGAGGACGGGGCTTTCGTAGGTGGAAGCTGTGGGCTATATGAAGGATGCATTGTCGAAAAGAATGCGGTCATAGGTGCGGGAACCATCATCACAGCTCGCACTCCTATCATCGACATTCAGTCCGGTGAAGAACATTTTGGTCGGGTACCTGAAAATGCAGTAGTCGTTCCGGGCGGCCGGCAGAAGAAAGTAGGCGATCATGAGTTCATCTTGCAAACGCCGCTAATAATCAAAAGAAGAGATCCGCAAGTTAGCGCAAAGCTCGCAATGGAAGACTCATTGCGTGTTTTCGAGTAACAGTTGAATCCGTTTTGCAAGGCAAGCGCATGCGCTTCCCCGTCCGGGAGCCGCATGCGGCTCCCCCACGACCGATTTGATACCTCGGTGTGCCGCATCCGCGCTAGTGCTTAGCATAAGCTTCTAATTCATACCAAACAAGTCACCTTCACATTGCTCGTCGCATTAATTCGCGGCGCCGGACTATCTTAAGGATTGCTTTAGAATTCCCGAAAAGGTAGTTTCTAGGTACTTTTCGTTCCACATCGCCAACAACTCCAGGAAAACAGGGTCACAACCCCAAACCTTCGAGCACACCAGCTGTTTCACGCCTCCGTAGCGCCTATGCCAGCGCGAGGTCGAAACCGCTCTTGTTTTTCGGCGATTTTTCCCTAACCAGGGTGTTCCGCCCGTAGCTGCGTTTCAGCAGTGCGGACCCAATGCCCGCAACCAATAAAGAGACACGTCATGAAAAACCGCAGAAACATCATCGCGATCATCGCGATGGCGGTGCTTCTTACGTCCGGTCTTGCAGTTGGTAGCGGCTCTGCCGACCAACTCAATCCGGGACGTAACGACAGCACGCCAGTTCAAACCGTTGCTCCGGCTCCAACCGTTGCAACTCCCGTCGTCGCCGCGGCCCAAACCACTCCGGAAGAGTTCTACCGGAAGGTTTGGCAAATCGCAAAGGACGACTTTCTCTGGCAAGATCGCCTCAGCGACTGGGACAAGTGGGAGCACAAATACGACGGCAAGCTCGCCACTCAAGCCGATGCCGAAAAGGCGATCAATGAGATGCTCGACACGCTGAAGGACGGTTACACGTACTTCCGCAACAACGGCGCAACTCAGCACAAGGCCACGCAAACCGCGGCCACCAATGTCGTCACTTACCGCATGATTGGGAGCGTCGGATACCTCAAGATCGCGACGTTCGGCTCCGAGAATGCTGCTTCGGAAACCGAAGCTGCGCTCAAGGCGCTCAACAAGGCTGGTGCCAAGTCCTACATCATTGACCTTCGGGACAACGGTGGTGGCTACGTGGCGCAGGCTTTCTCGATCACCGGTATGTTCCTCGACCAGGGTGAGTTCGCCACGGTGAAGGGCTACAAGAACGGCAAGCAGTACCTCGAGGTGATGACCGTCACCAAGACTACGCTTGAGGATAAGGAAAACGGTACGGTCACGTCGAACCCCACCCGGGTCGGCAACCTTACCGGCAAGAAGCCTGTCTTCATCCTGGTCAACGGTGGCTCTGCTTCCGCTTCCGAGATGCTCGCCGGATCTCTGCAGGACAATGGCCGCGCAAAGGTCGTTGGAATGACGACATTCGGTAAGGGCATCGCGCAGCTCAACATCGACCTGCCGTTCAACACCTCCATGCAGGTGACGTTTGCCAAGCTGTATCAGCCCGCGGGCGACTGCATTCACGGCGTGGGGATGACTCCCGACTACGTGGTAGGCGTTACTCCCAAGGTTGATGCGCAGCTTGCTCGCGCCCTCGAACTGGCTCAGCCAAAGGCTAAACCATGACCGACGCGGGTGAGAATTCTCAAGCAAACGATTGAAGGGGTTGGAATCTGCACTGAAAATGCGGACCCAGCCCCTTCATTTTTTGCGCGCCGTTCTATTATCTGCAATAGTTGAAAAGGTAAAACCGGTTGACCTAGATCCAAGGATTTAGGACTAAAACTGGAACATGCGAGAAATCATCAACGTTTCGAGAAACAACAGTGAAATCATATTGAATTGCAGTCGCAGCAATTAGTCCATCTACTACGCCTATTGAAATGCCTTTTCGCTTTGCAGTGCTGCTAAGGAAACCCCACTGTTCGGCAACTAAGTCATCAATTGGTACAACACGACCGGCAAAACGCTGTTTCAAACTGTCCAACCATAGGCCGAGATTCTCGCGGCGCTTTCCCGAAGGAAGATTTGCAACACCTTTACGAATCTCCCCAATAGTAAGAACGCTCAAATAAAGCGATTCTTCCTTCACTGATGTAAACCAACGAACGACCTTTGGTTCGGGAGAAACACGCATCAGCTCTGAAATACAGTTGGTATCGAGAAGATAGCCGTTCATAGCTCTGCATCTCGTCCAAGATCGGCATCTCGTTCAAAATCTAGCTCCAAACCAACGAATGGAGATTCCCTGAAAAACTCAAGTAACGGCTTTTGATTGGCTTGAATCAACTGCTCATATTGCTCGACTGGCAACATAACCACGCCATCTTTTCCTTGTCTCGTTATGAGCTGAGGTCCTTCCGAGCGTGCCAAACGGAAAACCTCACTAAAACGCGCTTTGGCTGTCTGCAGTTGCCAGACCTTTCGGACAACTGCACTGATTACTTTTTTGCTCGGTGATTTCTCGGTTTTTTTCATGATAAATACTGACTAGTCTGACTAGTTTTATATTAGTACAAGACGACAAACCTAGCAATCGCGAGTAAAAAACAGAAGACACTTAATTGCGACAGCCGAATCAAAATTTTCCAGTTCAAAAGCCGTCGGTTTTTATGTCGCGTCGTGGAAGATTATTCCAAGTGTATGCCGATGTCCGCTAAGCAGGCGACTTACGCCATGCCTCAGGTTGACTCGATAAGTGCCCTTCGTTCCTCTAACTGGACGATTGTGTACCGCAAAAATCACGGCATCGCCCCGCCTGAGCGGCACAACCATTGGACGTGATTGCATGCGGGGACGCTGCTCCGTCATGACAAATTCACCACCTGTAAAATCCTTTCCCGGTTCAGAAAGTAAAATTGCCAACTGCAAAGGAAAGACATGCTCACCATAGAGATCTTGGTGTAGGCAGTTGTAGTCGCCCTTTTCGTATTGCAGCAGTAGCGGAGTTGGTCGCGTTTGCCCAGCTTCATGGCAGCGGGAGAGAAACTCTTCATGCTGATCGGGATAACGAACCGAGATGTTCATTGCCTCATTCCAGCGATTCGCAATTGGAGCAAGACGAGGATAAACAGCAGTTCTTAAAACTTGAACCACATCCGGCAGCGGGTACGAAAAGTATTTGTATTCGCCCCTGCCAAAGCCATGTCGAGCCATGACTACGCGGCTGCGGAAGATTTCATCCTGGGAATAGAAGCCTGCAATACCGCGACACTCCTCCTGGGTCAGAAGGCCTGGAACCATCGCATAACCTTCAGTATTGAGTGACTCTGCAACTCCATCCCAATCCGAACTCTGAACCCGATTGGCAATCTGTTCCATGAGTTTCCCAGTATCTGCAGAGGCTGATTTATTCATAGTCTTCATGCGTTTGCCTCCCGTTTCAACAATGTGCGCTTACGCTCAACGCCCCAGCGGTAGCCCGAAATGTCACCGTCATTACGAACGACGCGATGGCAAGGAATCGCAACCGCAATCTTGTTTGCTGCACATGCTCCAGCCACCGCACGAACCGCTTTCGGCGACCCGATACGCTCAGCCAATTCCGAGTAACTCACAGTTTTTCCTGCAGGAACTTTGCGGAGTGCTTGCCAGACACGCTGCTGGAATGCGGTTCCGCGCACATCCAATGGCAGGTCCAGTCCGATTCCGGGTGTTTCGACAAAACTAATTACCTTAGCCACGAGCTTTTCAAACTCCTTGTCGCCACCTTTGAAATTGGCATTGGGAAAGCGATCTTGCATATCCCGTGCCAATTCATCGGGGTCGTCCCCCAGTAAAATCGCACAAATTCCACGGTCACTCTGAGCAACAAGAATCGAACCTAACGAACATTCTGCAACAGCAAAACGAATTTCCACACTTGCGCCGCCCTGGCGAAAGTCAGTCGGCGTCATACCTAGAACACCGTTCGCCTTTTCGTAAAAGCGGCTACTGGAATTGAATCCCGCTTCAAAAATGGCTTCGGTCACACTGCTTCCGCGCTCCAATTCCTTGCGCATTCGCTTGGCGCGATGCGCTTGTGCATATGCCTTGGGAGTCAAACCCGTAATCGATTTAAACAATCTGTGAAAATGATAGGTGCTCATGCCCGCACTGTCAGCTAATTCCTGAAGCGTCGGTTCTTCCTCCGCGCTTTCAATCATTCGGCAGACTGCGGAAATAGTTTCCTTGTGGCGCTCAGAAAGCGAGACTTCATCTGGTTTACAGCGCTTACAAGGGCGAAAACCAGCCTCTCGCGCATCCTTTGTTGTATCGTGAAAGGCAACGTTCTCCGGTCGCGCTAAACGCGCAGCACATGAAGGTCTGCAATACACTCCAGTTGTTTTCACGGAATAGTAAAAACTTCCGTCCGCCTTCTTATCGCGGGAGACAATTGCTTGATACCGCTTATCGTTCTCAATTCCTGATTTACCGGTCGGCATCGACCTATTTTCTCTGCTCATCTGAATTACGCTCATTATCCTAGCCTTTTTTCTGAAGTTTCAAGCCAAATCGCCGGCGATGCATTCAATGTACAAAGCCCAGCGAGAATCGACACTCCGACTCTTGCTTTCAAATTCAGCCGCACAGGCTCTAGCGATTCTCTGCCATAAACCTGAGGTTTTCCCTCGCAGCATTACTTATACGCTTATCCTTAGACCCGGCTAAACGCATCATTATCGGCTTGTACTTCGGATCGTCTGTATTCATGTGATACGACATCAAACCGACATCATCATAGATACTTTTCGGCGGATTCATCAAAATCGGCTCAAGGGCAGTCAGTTTGTCAAACTCCTTCAGTTGTAGAAGCGCATTCAATGCCGAAATCCGGCATCTTTGATTATTCGAGGCGAATACCTTCAAAAGAGACGGAACAGCGTAACGCGGTGGTAAATTCGAAATCGCATCAATAGCAAGCGTATAAACCGTGGACGCCTGGTCCAAATCCGTCTTCACATGATAGCTATCTTCAGATTGCCCAATCGATTGCTTCAAAGTATTGAACTTCTCCGCCGGCGTCCCAATAGTCTTGGCCAGCTCATCGGCAACGACTGCCATTGGCGGAGCGCCACTGGCAAAATTACATTCGCTCAAGGGAGAGAGAGGAAGTGCAATGTGCTGCTCATCAACGGGAAACAATTTCGAGTTCTTGTCGCGTCGAAGAAAATATATTCCTCGAAAATCGACGGACTTGGAAGCTGAGATATCAGCGCACTGACCACTCCAGAAATTGAGCTTAGTGGAAAGCGCCTTGCCGGTGTTATTTTTAAGCGTTCTCTCGACAGTCAAATAGACCGTATCATCAGCCTTTCCACCCAAATGAGACGCTCGCATTTTACTTACCGTATGATCGCACCTAGCTGCAACAATCACGTCTGCAGTCTGACACAGCTCACTGGTCTGCGTTACTCCCACAGGGATTGCGAAAGCTGTTTGTACGATAACAATGCTGATAAAGGATGACAGATGTACCGCTCCTTTTGAGATTTTCACAAGAAGACCTCCGCCTAGGCTTAACCATTGTTTCCGAGAATTGCATGAATTGCACCAGTGAAAACGCTAGAAAAACGCATGGCGAAAAGTCCCGAATTTAGAATCAAGACACTATTTGAACCTCCTCTTGACCTTTAATTGCCCTATATATACCTGAGGTGCTATAAAACCTGAATTCTGGGGCAATAACCGGCAACGGTTGTTGGCAACACGGCTCACAGTTAGCGAGGCGCGAATCTTGGCAGTAGCAGCAAAAACCAAAAAAACAACGCAGCTCAGCTTCTTCGGACTTCCCGAAGAGCATTCGAATGAGGAAACGTCCCAAGCGGTTATCATTCCGGCGCCCTATGAAAACACGACCAGTTACGGTCGCGGCACCAAGAACGGTCCAAAGGCAATTTTGGACGCGAGCCAACAAGTCGAGCTTTTCGATGACGAATTGTGGGTCGAGCCCTACCGGGTCGGCATTCATTCTGCTAACGAAGTCAAAATGGCACCGGTTGTGAGCGAAACAGAAGCTCCGTTCCAAGAATTGACCGACGCTGTCAAAGCTCAACTGTCGCGCGGCAAATTCCCTATCGTACTCGGCGGCGAACACGCCCTCTCCATCGGGCCAGTCAGAGCCTGCATGGAGCGCTATCCAGATCTTTCAATTCTGCAAGTCGACGCCCACGCCGACATGCGCAAATCCTATGACGGCAACGCCTACAGCCATGCTTCCGTCAGCTACCACCTCTACAAAATGCTGCCAAAACCGGCATTGACCAACGTCGGCGTTCGCAACATCAGCGCCGAAGAAGTTGAGTGGATGGAGCAAGAACAGCCTAACGTCAAAATCTTCTGGGCTCGCCAACAAAAGACTTGGAACTTCCAGGAAATCGTCAACACGCTTTCTGACAACGTCTACCTCACTATTGACGTGGACGGATTGGATGCTTCAATCATGCCTTCGACCGGAACACCAGAGCCGGGCGGCATGGACTGGTACCAATTGATGGATTTGATCAAGACAGTTTGCGTTCGCAAAAACGTCGTCGGCGCCGACATCGTCGAACTCTCGCCGATTCCGAAACTGCACGGACCAGACTTCCTCGTTGCGAAGTTGCTCTACAAACTCATCGGCTACAAGTTCGCGCTTGAGCTGGGCGTTTCGAAAAAGTATTTGTAATCGAGAGTAATCAAATTGACGAGGCAAAGGATTCTTTCGGGTAAGAATTTTTGCTTGGACCAAACGAGAATCGCGCTCGATCAAGTACAGCGAAATTCTCGAGAATTTCGCTGTAGCCATGCATCTTAAAATGCCAATTCCAGAGGCTTTCGGAACACGCCCCGGTTTATTCAAAAAGGGCTCTCTTCAAAACCCCATCCTATTGGCGTTTTGAATTGACTCATGTGCAGCGAAAAACTCGAGAATTTCGCTGTACCTGGTATAACCCATTTTTAGCCTGTGACATTCGACAACACAAGACCTTCGAAAGCCCCAAAAAGTGTTTGAGGGACCGATCACTCAGTCCCTCTAGAAAGCAGATTGCTAGCCGCTATCGATTTAAAAGTTGATTGATTTGCTTAGTAGCATTTACCCCCTAATGAATCGGTTTCGACTAAACGCAGCGACCTGATCACCCCAATCAGGTTGTCATTCCATGGAGTTTGAGTTTCATAAGATTCTCGATTCTTGAACTCAGAACGCCGACACCCCTTCGGCTGAACTTTTGTTTTTCGAACCATCCTCCATCGTTTGACATACGCATCTATACGGCTCCAAAATTTCCTGGACACCTTTTCCAAAAATTAGCCGCGTTTAATATTTCTATGCCGGATAGCCAACAACACCGTGACCCTTACTTCTATATGGACCTGGCGCTCGAACAAGCCAGAAAGTCCGGAGAAGACGTCCCTGTGGGTGCTGTAATCGTCCACAACGGTTCCGTCATAGGCGTGGGGGTAAATGAGAGGGAACGCGCCCTGGACCCCTCAGGGCACGCCGAGATTGTCGCTCTGCGCAATGCTGCCAAAGTTTTGAACAATTGGCGCATGACCGGCGCCCAAATCTATGTCACCCTCGAGCCTTGCCCAATGTGCGCAGAGGCATTGATTCAATCACGCGTGTCCCAAATTTTTTTTGGAGCCTACGACCCCAGAGGCGGCGCCTGCGGGTCCGCGTTCAATCTATTCGTGGAAGGGCGACCATTTCCCATGCCAGAGGTGATCGGCGGAATTAAGGAAGCCGAATGCAAAGAACTGCTCACGGATTTCTTTCGCCAGCGAGGCGATCAGCAAGATAAATAGAGACAGCTTAACAACCGGCTAACTCCAACCTTTCGATTACAGGTTAGTTTCACAAATACGGGTTAGAGTATTTTTGTATCCCATAGGTGTTCTCCAGCTGTGAAAAGCGCCAGATTCGCCACTGCAAAATCATCGCGCCGCCATTGGTCAATGGTCGCGACTTCGCTTCTCATTGCAAACCAGTTTTGCCTTGTTGCAAGTTTCGCAAATACCTCGCTTCCCAACAAACTGGAAGTCGAGCGAGCTGAAGTGCAAAAGCGCGCAGACGAGTTTTTCAATCGCAAACCAAAGTCACAAGCGGATAAAGCCCTTCTCTTTTTGCAAAAATACCGCCCGGATCTAGCCATTGGCATTTACACAAGAGCGCTGATAAAAGCGGCAAAACAGGACTTGAGCAAGAAAGAAAACCGCCAGAATGTTGCGCGTTTACTAACATTGATAGGTCGGTCATTCAAACTCGACGAGAGCGATCAAGTGGCGTGCGCGCTCTATAAAATGTCGCGCAAGTACGATCCGGATGATACGACCAACAAATCATTTCTTCTTGAATCGCTTGTTCCAACGGGACAATTCGCAGAAGCGAAGAAGTTGCGAGACGAGCTGAGTAGATTGAAGACGGAAGATCCGACCGTATTGCGAGCACTGGCTAATTATGCGATGTTCACCGAGGACTATGAGGAGTGCAATGCTTATCTCGAGCGCGCGCGCAAGCAAAAAGATGATCCGCTCCTCTACATCACATTGCGCTTGATTGCTCAAACTCGCATTCGACAAGGCATCGAACAACAAGTTGCATCGCTGTTCGAGGCGTCCGCGAAAGCGGCAGAGAGTCCCTATGAAAGCGAGATGGCTTACGGAAGCATGGGTTTGGCCTCAATGAAGCCCGCTGATGCAGAAGAGCATTTTAACCGCGCAGCAAAAATGCTTCCGGACGACATCGCTTGGATGACCGGGAGAGCCCAAGCACTCTGCGCCATGCCGAATAAAGCGGATGAGTCGTTTCAAGTCGCCATCGAAGCCGTACAAAAAAAACGCCTGACTAATCGTTCGATGACGCAATTGGCTAATGCGTTGCAAGCTCACGGTCAGCCGAAGGACGCGGAGAAGTGCCTTGAAAGGCTGAAGGCACTCAAACCATGGAGCTGGCATCCATATCTTGCAAATGGAAGACTGTTGCGCTGTCGTGGTGATAATGCCGGTGCGAGAAAGGAGCTTTTGGTTGCAGAAAAACTCAACCCAACAAGTGGCGGCACTGCGACCGAGCTTGTATCTTCCTACCACTGCGAAGGCAATCTCAAAGAAGCGCTAGCCGTCTGCAAGAGAAAACTAAATGATTGCCCGAAGAATATTCAACTATGGATAAAACGCGGACAAATTGCACGAGAATTGAAAGACTATCCTGACTCAAAAGCTGCATACGAACAAGCTCTTGCATTGATACCAGCGGAAGAGACTTTGAACATCGTTTGGAAAAATGAAGCCGCAGCGGCGCACGCCGGATTGGGCACCCTTGCATACATAGCCAATGACAGGACAACTGCAATAAAAGAAGCGCGCGAGTACAACAAGCTCAAATTCATTCCGCAGCTTCCACCGTGGCTGACGATTCTTGTTCTGCGTCCAAATCGCATCAGTTTTACATCGACCTCAAAGAAAGAGCTCGAAGCAAACGAACGTACAGTTCTCGCGGACATGCTGTTGGAAACTCGCAATGTAAAGGACACAGTTGCGGAATATGCCAAGGCTGTCGAACTTAATCCCTCAGATGTTGATCTGCACAGCTATTATTTAAATGCACTTGTGGAGAACAATAACTGGGTCGAAGCAGCAAAGGAAGATGTAGTCTTATCGAGCAAACTTGTCGGGCGCGCCGCGGATAGTGTGGCGAAGTGGGCCAAAGAAAAGGACAAAAAGGGCAAAAACGAGAAGAAAGACTCCAAAGACGCCAATGCTGTGCCCCAAGGACAGAAAAATGGTCAAGGCAGTTGACGAAATCTGCGCATCCTGTGGCAAAATCCAACCGAAAAAAGGTTCGCTCACACAGTGGATTGGGCTCACCGACACCTGCCGCTGCGAAATCATAAAGGCACAGCGAACCAGCGGAGAAAAGCCTGCCCTTCAAGACACCAAAGACGCGCTCTGCCAAAAATGCGGACGTCATTTGAAGCGCAGTACGGGTTCGCTCACCCAATGGGTGTTTCGCCAGGACAGCTGTAACTGTTCTTCCCCCACGCCTGATCAGATTAACGCGCCTGCTCTGGTTACCTCGCCCAGTCTGCTTACCGCACACAGTCCGATTACCGAGGCGGATCCGACCAACGAAACTGTTCAAACAGTAGAGCTTAATGAAAAACCATTCGAAGCAACAAGCGAAGGGAAAGCTGCCCCTACATCAGACAATCAAGCAGATGAAGTAACCTTCGACAGCGCTCCCAAAGCACCCGGGCAGATTGTTGCGCGCCACTACGAAGTAATCAGCTGCCTCGGAGAAGGCGGAACGAGCGTGGTTTACAAAGCACGCCATCAGTTTATGGAACGAATAGCAGCAGTGAAAGTTCTTTCACCCGACCGAATTCCCGACGCAAAAACAGTTCAACGCTTTCAGCAGGAAGCGCGCTCAGTGAGCCGCTTGAAGCATCCAAACATAGTGGATGTTCACGAGTTTGGTGTTGACGAGAATAAACAACCTTATTTGATCATGGATTATTTGGAAGGGAAAAATCTTTTCGAAATCCTTGAGCAAGATGGTCCAATGAAGCCATCACGAGCTGCATTTTTGTTCTTGCAAATGTCCGATGCACTCAAACATGCTCACGAGAAAGGTGTTATTCACAGAGATTTAAAACCAAACAACGCCATTGTCGTAAGAGATGAAAACGGGCGTGAGATGGTCAAACTTGTGGACTTTGGAATCGCAAAATTGAGTGAACCAGAAGACAAGGAAAAGGCGTTGACTCAAACAGGCGAAATCTTCGGCAGTCCTTTTTACATGAGCCCAGAACAGTGCAGAGGGCAAAAACTCGACCATCGAAGCGATATCTATTCATTCGGATGTTTGATGTATGAGATGGTGATTGGACAACCGGCAGCCAAAAGTGGCAGCGTTGTCGAGACACTAATGCTGCACATCAACGGACTAACATTAGATTTCGATGCACAAACTATAGTTCATTCGTATGCAGAAGCAGCAAAGAACTCAAACTCATTTGAAGATTCGCACGAACAAAAGTGCATGGCTCGGCTTCGACACATAATACAAGCGTGCATTCAAAGAGAACCTTCTGATCGCTATCAATCAATGGAAGCAATCAAACGGGACCTGGAGCGCCTTTTGTCCGGTTTCAAACCTTCAGGCAACAAAGACGCTGGTATTGAAATTGCCGGGCTCGGACAAGGAAACACCATCAGCGCAAAGGACGGGCTGGGCAAGACAATCGCTGAGATGATGCCGGTTTTGATTGTAGTGGGTGGAGGTTTATTAGCACTTTCGGCGGCACTCCTCGTCTATGATCCTTTGCAAATCACACCTAAGCCAAAGAAAGAACCCGTAGTTGCTGCGCCGGTTCCCAAAACAGCTACACACCTTATGATTGCAACTTTGGCAAATGGAAATACAGATCACATAGATAATCTCAGCGCGGAAACAGTCAAAAGCCTGGAACAGGACGGCGTAACAACCATACGTATGCGCAACACACAGGTGAGCGACGACGATCTCAAACTTCTTGCGCAAATATCGACATTGGAAACCATCGATATCACTGGGTCCGCTGGCTTCAAGCAAGAGTTTCTCAGCGAATTGGCACACCTTCCAAAATTGAAAACGCTTATCCTTGCAGGTACAGACGTAAGCGACAAGTCATCGCTGGTCCTGCAGAACATGTCGCTTGAGAGAGTCGATCTCTCGTACACTCGCTTCACCGACAAAGGCATCGAAAATTTGATTTCAAACAAGAGCCTGCGTTATATCAAACCATACAAGAGCCTCGTGACAGAAGAGGTTGAAAGCATCTTGCGTAAGCACGGATGGAAACAAGCCGTGCGCGATTGGTACGAGAAATTGTAGGACGACCCGCACGTAGGGGAGCTGTATGCGGCTTGCACGTAGGGGAGCCACATGCGGCTTGCACGTAGGGGAGCCGCATGCGGCTCCCTGACAGGGAAGCGCATGCGCTTACCCTACTTAGACTTAGACTTCCCCTACTTAACCTTCCGTTTCTTCCAGGCTTTAAAAGCCAGCCAGGTTAGCCCAAGCATGAATAGAGCAATACCGACACCAACAGCAGCAAACAACCCGTCATTTTTGTGAATGTCTGTTTGATGTTTTTTCTCCAGCTCCAAAAGTTCTACACGAGCGTTTTGATCTTCACCCTTCTCCTGGAAAATCTTCGCTCTTAAGGCACTCACAAGAACACGATTTGAAGCATCAATCTCGACCGCTTTGTCCAGGTCTCTCAACGCCTCGTCATAACGGTGCACCGCGCGATAGCAATCCGCTCGCTCCAACAACAAGTCGTCTTCCATTTGTTTTGTCATCGCTTTTGTATAGTCAGCAATCGCGTCATCATATCTGCCGATGGTTTTGTAAGCACCTGCACGCAATACGTACGAACCAGGATCGTCCGGGTTCATTTTGATTACTTGAGTAAAATCAGCGATAGCCTCATCGTCTTTTCCAAGGCGCAGATAGGCTTCGGCACGAGAAACATAGCCTTGTATATTCTTGCTGTTCGCATTAATCGCGCGCGTAAAATCCTTGATCGAATCATCACTCTTGCCCATGCTTTCGATTATCTCGGCGCGCCTTGCTAGCGCTTTGTCGTCGGTTTTATCATGCGCTGCAACATAGTCGAGGTCTTTTACTGCGGCAGTTAATTTACCCATTGCGGCATATGCTTGAGCGCGCAGGAAATAAACATCACCAAGCGAAATACACGTGGTGTCGTCACGCAAAACCTCATTACGGAGCCTTCCTGTCTCACATACAAAACGATAGGCTACAAGTTCATCACCCGCATTTATTACGCGAGTGTAGTCGTCGACCGCTTGCTGATGTTTGCCCAACTGTTCATAACAGTCGCCACGAAAGTAATAAATCATCGTAGATGCCGGAGAGTAGCGCAGCGCCTTATTGTAGTCGGCAACTGCCTCCCAGAACTTCATCATGTTTGCATTGACGACGCCGCGCAAAAACCACAAATCAGCATGCAGCGGATCAATCTTCAAACCTTCGTCAATTTGCTTGAGTGCTTCTGGAAGTTGACCAACCTCACGAGCCTTTCCCGCTCGATCGAGTATCTCGAAGAGCAATTGTTTTTCTCTATCAGCGCGCGCTTCATTGACCATGCCCATACGCGAATAAACTTTTGCACGGTTTTGAAAAACGTTCCAAAGCCCCCAATCATGTGGATTTACGCAATACAACGCTTCTGCTTTTTTAGCGTCGGCTAGACCTTCCTTGAAGCGTCCTTTGCGAAAATAATAGTAAGAGCGAAACTCGTATGCCCGCAGCAACTTGTCGTCCAGCTTAATTGCGCGCGTCAGCGCCGCTTCCATTTCCGGCAAATTGTCGACGTCCATGTAATAACGGCCCAAATCGGCATGGTATTCGGCATTGTTCGGCTCTTCTGCGACCAGCCTTTTGAGCTTCTCTTCAGCCTTTGTCCACCGGCTTTCATCCAGGTCATCCAGGGCTTGTTCATAGAGCGTATAACAGCGCGCGTCAGCAGGCGGGCAACCTGCCCAGCAAAAAAAACTGCTGAAGGTCGCCAGAAGGAAAAAAGTTGAAAGGAGCTTCCCGGTTGTCATCTGCTAGGTCAGGGGTGCGGCTTATTAAGCATGGACATTTTGGCAATTAGCGCTGATTAGAGCAACTACACTGCAACTGCTATTATGCGGTAGTTTGTGCCCGGCTGGCAGCGGGTAAGTAGCAAGCGCGGGCAGCTCAACCTCCTTTGAAGCGGATCGAAAGTGGCTAAAATTCTGGTAGTTGAAGACGACGACGAACTCCAAGACTTGCTCAAAATCGAGCTTACAGGCTCCCATTACACGGTGGAAACGGCCGGCTCGGGCGAGGAAGCGCTTGAGCTCCTGGATGCCACAAAGTTTGACCTGATCCTCTTAGACGTCACCTTGCCCGGAATTTCGGGAGTTGAAGTCTGCAAAACCTATAGAGACAAGGGCAACACTACGCCTATTCTGATGCTCACAGGCAATCGTGGTATTGATGATAAAACTTCCGGTCTGGACAGCGGTGCCGATGATTATCTGACGAAACCTTTTGACACGAGAGAACTGCACGCCAGGCTCCGCTCGCTCCTGCGCCGCGGTCACGCCGTTACTTCCAATAAGCTTTCAGCCCGCAACATCACTCTCGATATCGACACGCGCGAAGTTACCCGCGACGGAGCTAGCATAAAATTGCTGCCCAAAGAGTTCGCCTTGTTGCAGTTTCTCCTGCTCAATCCCAACAAGTGCTTCAAACCTGAGGCGCTGCTCGATCGAGTCTGGCAGTCGGACAAAGCTGTCACGCTTTCTACTGTTTACACCACACTAAAAACGCTCAGAGACAAGGTTTCACCTGACGACAATGGCTTGATTGAAAACGTTCATGGCGTCGGCTACAAGCTCGTCACCTGATTTCAGTCGCGCCCGTTTCCATCGATTTTTTCTTCTTTCTGCAGCCAGTTGGCTATGAATGGTTGTTAATTCGCCTTATCGTGCTTGCAACTATGATTGGCGGTCAATTCAACATTGGTCATAAACCGTGATGACCGGTATCCAAATGACTCATCTTGCCGGAGGAGCAGAAATTGCCATCAGAAACCTCGCAAAAGCCACGGATACTGGTGTTTATCGTCCAATATCCCAACTTTTCCGAAACTTACATGCACGAGGAATTGCGCAACCTTGCAGAGGATTATGACGTTCATATAATCACCTACAAGAAATCTCCCTTCCCGAGACGAAAAACTTTCAACTACACCCTTATCGACTATGACCTGCCTTGCTTCGTTTATTACCCTTTCGAGCAAGTCGATTGGGAGCTAACAAAGCCAGAGTCTGTGAGGTTTTTGGCCAGCGTAGAAGAAGTAATCAAAGAATTCAAACCGGACATTCTTCATGCACATTACTTCGGGCTGACGATTTTATTGCAGCATTTAGCCGAAATTCACAAGCTGCCTTTTACAGTGAGAACGCATTCAATGGACGTTCTCAGAGAACCAGCTGTAAAACTGGAAAAGTTATGTGCACTTTCAAACAGCGCCTGGTGCGCCGGAATTCTTGCAATGCCTCAATTCAGGCAACGCCTGACAGACCACGGACTAGCTGAATCAAAGCTTGTCGATTGCTATCCACTGATCAATTTCGAGAAATTTTACAAGCCGGAAAAGCGTGAAAAGACCGGCAAGATCATTTGCGCAGGACCATCTAGCCCCAAGAAGGCTCACAAAGATTTTGTCGATCTTGCATTGATGATGAAAGAAGCCGGATCTGACTTGAGCTTCGACTTGTACACCGACGGCTACACCCTGCAAGACACAGTCAAATACAACGATTCGAAAGGAAAACCCGTGCGAATCATGTATGTCGACCCAGACGAGATGCCGGAAATCTATGCGCAGTATGACTGGCTTGTTTACCCTGCAGATCCGAAAATCAACAGAGTTGGCTTTCCAGTCGGCATGGTAGAAGCCCAAGCCAGTGGGCTCGGAGTGCTGTGGCAAGAACTGCCGGAACGCCGCGAAGAGCAACTGAAAAACCTTCAAGGGGCGGGTATCCTCTACAAATCAATCACAGAAGTACCCGCTCTCCTCGAGCAGCCCTACCCCGAAGAGATGCGCCAAAAGGGATTTGAGCGCGCCAAGCTCTGCAGCGCCAAAGATCAATCGCACCTGCTTACAGACTGCTGGGATAGATTTGCGCAACGCAGAGAGCTGATAGAAAATCCTGCAGAATTGGTCTCAATCATTATTTCGTATTACGAAAAGCCAGAAGACCTCTGCAGATCAGTCTCCAGCGCCCTGAACCAAAGCTATCAGCACGTGGAAGTTATCGTAGTTGACGATGCATCCAGCGACTATCCTGCCACCTCAATCCTTGACGCCCAGCTGCTTTCACGCATCAAACTAATCACTCACAAAACAAATCGAGGCGTTTCTGCCGCTCGCAATACAGCTATTCAAGCGTCTTCCGGCACGTACATCGTGCCGCTCGATGCAGACGATATTCTCCACAAAGAATTCGTTATGCGCTGCGTGCAAGCAGCTGTAGCTGGAAAACTGGACGCCGTATACACACAAATGCAGTGGTTTGGCGGCAGCGAGTATCTGATGACGCCGAAGGCGAATCTCGTCAATCTTCTGTGCCATAAGGAAGGCTTTCCTACTTTCCTTTATCACAGAAAAGTTTTCGACAAAATTGCCGGCTACCGTGAAGACATGCCGCTTGGCTCTGATCACCAATTTCTTTTAAGCGTGGCCGCCAATGATTTCGCTCTGGCGCGAATCGAAGGTCCGCTTTGGATGTATCACAAAAACGACAGCGGTCTGGGCTCGATAGATGTGGAGAAGAGAATGTCCAATCTCATTGCGTTCAATCGAAGTCTTTTCGAAAAACACTGGCCTGATGTAATCGCACGACTGGACAGCTATTACTTATCTCTATACAACGAATATCACCGCGCTCAAAAGGAGAACCGCGAACAGATTTCGATGCTTAAAGAGGAGTTGGAACGGTATCAAATAATCCACCAGGAATACGTGAAAGTACTGGCGGCATACGAGCGCCTGGTGGACGAAAATGGCAGGCATGCTCAAGCTTTGGATGAACTGAACCGACTGCAAAGAGAAACTCAACTGCAGAGCCAACTCATTACAGATTTGAAAAACAATCTTTATGCAGCCATTCCCGCACCAAATACGGCGCCATTCATTAGTCGGATCAAAACCAATATAAGCAGCTTGAAAATCAAGTCTCGGCGCCAACAATGCTCGCTCAGCACAGAGATCGAATTAATAGAAAAGAGCGGCATATTTGATGAAAACTACTACAAAAAACAATGCAGACGAAAAGGCGAAAACGTCACTGATGCAGTCGTTCACTTCCTCGAAAAAGGCTGCAAACTCAAGCTCAACCCATCACCTCTCTTCGATCTGGATTATTATCGACAACAGCTTACATTGAGACGTATCGACTATCCCGGAAACCCGCTTATTCACTTCATCCAGCAAGGAGCCCAACAAGGCATTCCGACAAGCACCTTCTTCGACACTGACTGGTACATCAACCACTACAGCGACGTTAAGGAATCCGGACAAAACCCGCTTGCACACTTCCTTCTCTTCGGTGCCGCCGAGGGGCGCCACACTACCCAACCTGGCGCCAACCTTTGCACTGATTTACGCCATGAGAAAGAGACTGAATTTACGTCAGACAACCCTGCACCTGCAACTACTTCGCTGATTGCTAAAGACAACAAAAAAGTCTACGACGTAATCATTGGACTTCACGAAGCAAGCAGAACAGGCGCGCCTCTAGTAGGACTCGAGCTTGCGCGTGGTTTGAAAAAACGCGGGATCACTCCGCTGATTTTCCTGCCCAAGTCCGGTGAGCTATTGCAAGAATTAGCGAACGATTTCGATATCATCGACCTCTCGCAGATTGTAGAACAACAATCAGCGCTTATTAATCATCTTGACCGACTGGAGACCGAAGGTCGCTTGTCGTCAAATACGATCATTCTCAACTCTGCTGAGATGCATCCTTTTCACAGCGCCCTCAAAAAGCGACAGATGCGAGTGATTACGCTCCTCCATGAGTTTCTCAACCTCTACCCACATCACACCAGAGAGAGTTTAAGAAGACACTCTGATCTTGCGGTTTTCTCATGCCAACAGATTCTTAGTGATGCTCAAAAACATTGCGCCGGACCCTGGACGAATTTCGAAATCATCTCGCAAGGTCTAATCGACAGCGAATTCGGCAGCCGCATTAAGCGAGAAGAAGCTGTCAAAGAGGTGGTTAAAGCGACTGGAGCACGAGACGGAGACTTCATCGTACTATCTTGCGGCACCGCCGAAATGCGAAAGGGCATAGATATTTTTGTACAGGTCGCGAAGGCCGTCATCTCGAAGCATCCCAAAGCGCGCTTCGTGTGGATCGGTGGCTCTCATTCCGCCGGCGGCGAGCCGCTTTCTTGGGCAAAACGAGATGCTGAGCAGTCTGCAATCAAAGACAGGGTCCATTTCCTGGAGACCACCGACAAAATCGAACCGTTGTTCTCGGGTGCCGACCTATTTTTGCTGCCCTCCAGGCTCGACCCTCTCCCCTGTGTCGTACACCAGGCGATGGCTTGTTCTTTGCCTGTCGTAGCTTTTGCAGGTAGCGGAGGAGTAGAGGAAATTTTGAAAGATGGCGGAGGACGGCTTGTAAACTATCTCGATGTGACGGCAATGGCAGACAACATTTGCCGGTACATTGAAAGTCCCGCCGAGCGCGCGAAAGATGGCGCAATTGCAGCGAAGATAGTGATGGATAAATACAATTTCGAGTCTTATGTCGAAAGCATTCTCGAGCACACGCGCGTAAAACCAAAAGACATTCAAGGCTCTTCTTCGGAAAAAACATTGATCGCCAGTCGCTGAGCATTCGAGGAGTTTTACACAGGTCAATGGCAGACGCGGCATCTAAAGAAGAACTACAAAAAACAGTCGAGCAGCAAGAGATGGTTATAGCCAAACTCATGCAAACGCTTGAGACAATTCAAAGCCGCACTCGCAAAATCCTTACCAGCCTGCCCCTAGGGCTTCTGGTGCTTAACAGCGACATGAAGATTGAGGCCGCAAACTCCCGCATCGAACAAATTTTTTCTTACACGCCCAGAGAATTAGCCGGACAAAACATCAAGTTTCTCTTCCCTGAAATAGAGACTGTAGAGCCTGATTCGGGGCTCAAAAGAACGCCCGGCAAAGTAAAATCACAAGACTATATCGTTTGCGAGATCTTCGCCAATGACTTTGAAGAAGAAGGTATCAAGCGAACTTTCTTGCACGTTCAAGATGTGACAGAAAAACAGAGATTGGAACAACTGCGTAAGGATTTCGTGCAAATGGTAAGCCACGACCTGCGCACACCACTCACTTCAATCAATATGCTTCTCTCGATGCTGGGACAAGACCGCTTCGGTAAGCTTGAAGACTCCGGCTACACAGCAGTGAAAAGAGCCCAGTCCAACGCTGACTATCTGATCAAACTTGTCAGCGATTTGCTTGATGCCGAAAAGCTGGAGTCGGGGGATTTGGAAATTGAACTTCAAGCAACTTCAGTCAGCACCATCATCAGAAAGGTGATAGATGCCACACAGGATGCTTCAAAAGCGCAGAAAGTCAGGGTCGTCACCGAGATAACTGAGGGCGGACTTATCGCTGATGAAGATCGGTTGGTGCAAGTCTTGATCAATCTGGTCTCCAACGCCGTTAAATATTCCGAGGCGGATTCGGAAGTATTGATCAAGGGTGTAGGCGGTGCGGATTCCACCCAATTTAGCGTTATCGACCATGGACCGGGTATACCGGAAAACCAAAGAGAAGCTATTTTTCAGCGCTACAAACAACTCAACCAACCTAAAAATTTGAAGCGACGCGGGTTTGGTTTAGGTCTGGCGATTTGCAAATCACTAATCGATGCACACAAGGGCAAAATCTGGCTAGAGTCGGAAGTCGGCAAAGGAAGTACATTCAGCTTTGCGATCCCCAAACTCGACGTCAGGGGACCGCAATCGGCTTAGGCAAATCTCTTTGCGGAGAATAAAGCGGCAGATTTTCAGTCTTGGTTAGGGACTGCAATCTACCGCCCCATCCATCCTCCGTAAAAGCAATTCTTCAAAATCAGTCAGTTCCTCACCAAGAGCGCGTTTTACGTAAGCTTCCTGCACATCGATGACATGCGGAAACTTCAGGCACGCTTCAATTTGGAGGCGGCGGCGTTCAGTAAGATTTTCTCCTTGAAGGATCGGCAATAGAACGTCCCAAAGTCGAGAATCCTCAGGAAACAATTGCATGAGTTCAGCCCGCAGCTGACCGCCCTCTTCATCGACTTCGCTGCTCTCTTGATTGCAAGGAGATTCGAGAATAAGCGGATGCGTAAACATCATTGAAACCGGCTTCAAATCGTACTGTGTTTCTTGCTGCGCTCTAAGCGTGGGGGACGAAACAGACGCAGTCATATTGGGGTTAAAGCCGGCGGATTGGGCGCTGTTAACAGAATTCTGTAGCATCGGAGGCATCTCCTCGAGTTCACGCTCAGACAATACAACGGCAGATCTTAAAAAGTTTTGAAATCGATTGCCTCGAAGGAAAAAAATTTTTTGCTGAATTTCGCGGGATTTATAGATAAAGGAGAGAAGGAAATTCAATCCTTGCATACGCACGGCGCTAGATCATCGAAGAAAACGCCACTACTTATGGTGTCACAAGAAATTGCGGCACCAGCGCTACTATCAGCTTTAGTATCAACATTTTGAATAAAATGGGGTGCAGAAAAACCTGTGTTTTCCCGCACCCCGAGGCTCACTTCCTCATAATCTTGAGGTAGCAAGGCAAGTCAGGAGACAAACGCTGCTTGCCGTCCTTGTCAAAGCTCCACACGTTGGATACCTCGCGGCGGTGCGGAAGAACAGGGCGAAGCGGGTCGCTGCCGAGGACCTGGCGGACAATGCGGCGCTCACGACGGTGGGCAAGCTGCTTGTCTTTCTTTTCGCTTTCTGCAGTAGTAATCCCGCAAAAGGGAGACTTTCTGTAGGATCTGCTCAATAGTTTTTCCTCGGTTTTTGTTTTTGGTAAGTGCAAAGACGCACCGGCACCTGATGTAAAACCAGATGCCGGGCGCCCCGCACACTGAAGCTCCGAACAAGTCAACAGGAAATATCGACAAGTTCAATCACCGTTCAACCGCAGTGGAACAGGCGAACTTACTTTTCCTGCGTCTTATTCAGCTTGCTGTGCACGCGTCCGTAAAACAGGTAGATGACCAGACCCAAAACCATCCAGATCGTAAATCGGATCCAGGTGATGGCAGGCAGGCTGAACATGAAGACCAGGCTCATGCCGGCGCCGAGTATGGGAATCAACATCCATGCAAATGAGGCCACGTAGGACCTGAGACGCGCGTCAGTCTCCGGCTTCACTGCGAAGACTTTCGTCAAGCAAGTGACGGCGAGATTGCCGGCAGGCTTGACCAGAGGAAAGTCCGGGCACTTGAATTTGCGCGGACGGTCGGGCTCTTTCACGCGCAGAATCATCACTCCCACGCAAACCAGAACGAACGCAGCGAGAGTGCCGATGTTGGTCAACTCAGCCAATTCGCTGATGGGGAGCAGTCCGGCGGTGAGTGCGACAAGCACGCCCCAAATGCCAATCGACCATACCGGAGTGCGATACTTGTCGTGAATCTTGCCGAAGATCGGCGAGATAAGCCCGTCTTTAGCCATGCGCATCATAATGCGCGACTGACCGAAGAGCAGCACGATGAGCACCGAAGTGATACCAGCGATGGCGCCAATCGACACTAACGGCGATGCCCACCAGTAGCCCAAGTGATCGAGTACGCGAGCCATGGGAGCGGCGATTTCCGACCCGCCCAGAAGCAGGTAGGACATGGCGCCGGTCATGATCGCCGCGACAAGGATGTAGAGCACCGTGCAGACGATAAGGCTTCCGATGACACCTTTCGGCACATCTTTCTGCGGGTCTTTGCACTCTTCGGCAAGGGTCGTCACGGCGTCGAAGCCGATGTAAGCAAAGAACACAATTGCAGCACCGGTAAACACGCCGTGCCAGCCGAATGGCAAGAACGGGTGATAGTTGGTGGTGTCGATGTGCCAGATGCCGACGCCTATGAAGAAGAGAATGACCGCGACCTTGATGGCAACAAACACGGCAGTCATTTTGGCAGTGTGCGAGACGCCTTTGACCAGCCAGAAGTTGATGAAGAGCACGATGAGAATGGCAGGCAGGTCGACGGAAGTGAGGTGTGTTGCAACCTCCCAGGTCTTGACCAATCCGAAGCCAACAATTGCAGCCGATACAAGACCGATCACGTAAGTGCCTGCACCGGCTCGTCCAGTCAGCGACGCGCGCGAACGGAACATGCCCATTATGCCGACTGTAATTGTGCCTGCCGCAATGAGAACCGCCTGCCATGGGACGGACTCAGGTGCATGCGACAGGAATTGGGGTAGATGCAAGCCGAGCGCCTTCATGACGTTTTGCAAGTAAGCGCTCCAACCGACAGCCACGGCACTGGCACCGACTGCGTATTCCAGCAGCAAGTCCCAGCCGATGAGCCAGGCGAAGATTTCGCCGAGCGTGGCATAGGTGTACGTGTATGCGCTTCCCGACACGGGAATCATCGAGGAGAGCTCAGCGTAAGCAAAGCTCACGAAGGCGCAGGCGAAGCCCGCGAGAAGGAAGGAGAGGATGATGCCGGGACCGGCATGGTCATGGGCAGCGACACCGGTGAGCACAAAAATGCCCGTGCCGATGATTGCCGCTACACCGTGATTGAAGACGTCCCTGGCTGTGAGTACTTTGTTGAGCTTGGGGCCCTCAGCGTCGTCGGCGCCTCCATTCTGGAGGTCGTGCACGCTTTTGCGCCGCAAGAGTTTCTGTAACAGACTCATATTTTGTTCTCCGAACAACCCAAAGCCGCGCAGCTAGAGAGTTTTGAAACACTCAAAACCGAGAAGCTGCGTTTAGTTGGGCGATTTCTAGTTGGCGGAGTCGTCTTAGCGAAGAAACTGATGCCTTTCCCGTCGCACGCGGAAAGACGTTGATTGAGAACCCAACAAGCCAGACCTGATCAGGGTGCGGTTGGAGCCGCAGCAAAATGCTTATCGGAGGTTCTGGTTATGGTTTCTCTGGAGAGGAGGTCTCGGGCTGGAAAAAAAAGTGACCAGTCACCATAACCAAGAGGAGTTGGTGAATACACTTCTTGAAATCAGAACTCTAATTCTCGCAGCTATGACAGGAGAAACAGAAGTTTTGAGCTATGGCTTATAGCTAATTATTAGCGGAGCCCGCGCCAAGTATTAATCGTTTCTTTAGAGTCTTCCAAGGTATGTACAGGCAAAGACTTTCGGAGCTTGGCAAGAGTCAAAGCCTTACCGAGACCAGGTTGACAAGATTTCGCCATCAGTGCACACCTTAAACCCAGCTCACGCGTCGACTTTCGAGCGTTGCATGCCCACAGGGTGAGGAGTATGGTGCAGTTACATCTCTTTTTCTCTCTCCACTAAAAAAAGCACTTCGAACTCAATACCTATCGGCATTTTGAAGCTTTACTTTCTCGCTCCTCCGAGCGCGGACATTAGCTGGTCTTTTGCTTTCAGGTATTGAGTGTCGTTGTTGCTCAAAGTAGGAGTTCTCCTGGATTTGAGCGCTCTCATGTCTCTTTCGAGTGGCTTGCGTGTTGTAAGTCAGGGAGCGTTTTTTTCCTGCTAGGTACGTCGACAAGCAAGGAGTGAACTAAATGCAAGAAGCCGTTGTCTCATCCGGAAAGGTCGCAGCTTTCATCCGCACAGTCGTCGAGGCTGTCGTGGGTGCTGCATGCGCAAGTGACGTCAGCACCTGCCGGGTGCGCTTCATCGATCCGGACAAGCAGTACAACAATTTCGAGTGGATCATGTGCGACCACTTCGCCGCCGGCGAAAGCGACGGGCAACACAAGCCCGAGCGCATCTGGGCACACACGAACGACTTCGACCTCATGGACTGCTCACCGCTGTCATTCAGCGTCGTCGAGCCGGTCGACCGCAGAGACGCCCTGGTCGAACAGATCACGGCCTACCTGACGGTAAGATTCTCGCGCGCTGTTCGCGTCGAGATTCGCCTGGAGTGCGACCCCACCGATTACAGCCGCAAGTCGGCTGCTCGCGCGGGTGACCCTGCACACCAGATGTTCCTCGATTTCGTGGGCGATTCCGACAGCGGCATGGAAGGCATCAAGCCTTTCGAGTCGCCGTTCGCGAATCTGCCTGCCTAATCTTGGAAAGTAGCTCTTAGCGCAATACCGCGCTTGAGCCAGTCGTCGGGCCACATGCAGTAGGGCAGCCCGTCGATGCTTTCCATAACGCCCCCCTGTAACAGAAAGGGAGAGAACCATGAAAATTCTCCTAATTGAAGACATGGCGGGCTTCGCTGGTCCCATGCGACAGCAACTCGAAGCCCGTGGTCACCAAGTGACCTGGATTATCGGTGCCGAATCCGTCGGCGCCGATCGGCTGAAGGGAATCCTCGCAAGCAAGGACGCCGAGCCCATGAGTGATAAGTGGGACGGTGATTCAAGCCGCTTGATCGAGGTTGTCTTCGGCGATTTCGAACTGGCGCTGGTGGACGGCGGACTGATCGGCCCCGTGGATCGCGGTGAGCCGATTGTGAAAGCGCTGTCTCAAGCCGGTATTCCTACCGTTGCGATTTCGGGCGGTGGTGCGGGTAACCCCGTGCTCATCGAAGCCGGCGCAATTGTGGGCATGCCGAAAGAGCTCGTCGTCGTTGCCATCAAGGACGGCGTGCTCCAACCGGACGATTTCGCTAAGGACGAGGACCAAGAACGACTTTCGTCTCGATTCGACTGCTTCGTGCGGGAGACGCGAGAGAAGGCCGCTGCAGTTAAGAAGGCAGGAGGCAAGTTCGACTTCGGATTTCCGGTGTTGAGCTGCGCTTCCTGAACCACTTAGCCGTCCATCTGATTCAGCAATCTCGAGCACACTGAGTGCTCTGCAGTGCAGATGAGGCAGTGGTATCAGCCTGTTGGAAGACGCTTGGCGTCACGGTCGACGCATGGCGTGGGCCCTACAGGTTGAGGCCGCTGCCATCTGTAAGTCAGGTGTGATGCTCGGCGAGTTCTCATCGAATTTCGCCACACAGCACCATACACCTCTCCATCTCTCAAATCCCGGAAACCGGCGCCGCAGCGGCGACGGTTTTCATACAGCGCGCACGAAAGTGCGTACGGGAGCCACAAATGAACAAAGAACTAGCGCTTTATGCGCTCGACGTGGCTCGCAGCCTAGGTGCGAGCTACGCCGACGCGCGCTTGATCAAGACGGTCTCCGAGACTGTCGAAACTCGTGACTTGTATGTGGTCTACGCAGCAGACAACGAGAGCATCGGTCTCGGTATCCGCGTCCTGGTGCGTGGCGGTTGGGGTTTTGCCACCGCACGCCATCTCACGAAGCTGGGCGTCGTTGCTGCCGTCACCAAGGCGGTGGAAGCGGCGAAGGCCAGCTCTCGTCTCCTGAACGGCCGTGTCAAGCTGGCTAAGGAAGCGGCTCACCAGGAAATCTGGCAGTCGCCCTTCAGCATCGACCCGTTCAAAATCTCCACCAACGACAAGGTCAGCCTGTTGCTCGAATGCGAAAAGCTCATGCGCAAGACGCGTGGCGTGAAGCAGACTTCGGGCCTTCTCACGTTCACCCGTGAGAAGAAGCTGTTCGTCTCCACCGACGGCAGTGACATCACGCAGACCTTCCTCACCTCCGGCTGCGGCATCGACGCACAGGCGGGCGTGGACGAGCACTTCGTGCGCTCGTGGCCCAATTCCTTCGGCGGTCAGTACGAGTCCGCCGGCTGGGAAATGGTGCAGCGTTGGGACTTGCTGGGTAACGCTCAGCGCGTCGCTGAGGAGTCGGTGATGGTCTCGAAGGCACGTCAGTGCCCGGAGATGGTCACTGACGTGATTCTGGGTGCCTCCCAGCTGGCGCTCCAGATCCACGAATCGACCGGTCACCCGACCGAGTTGGATCGTGTCTTCGGCGAAGAGGAAAACTATGCCGGCGCCAGCTTCCTGACGCCGGACAACCTCGGAAAGCTGAAGTACGGCTCGAAGATCGTCAACCTGACGGCCAACGCGACCGTTCCCAATGCGCTCGGCACCTTCGCCTACGACGACGATGGTGTTCCGGGTCAGCGTGTGGAATTGGTCAAGAACGGCCTCTTCGTCGGCTACCTGACCTCGCGTGAAACCGCACACGAACTCGGTCTCGACCGTTCGGGCGGCATGATGCGGGCAACCGGGCCGGGCTTCACGCCTCTGGTTCGCATGACCAACGTCTCTCTGGAGCCGGGTGATGCGGGTTCTCTCCAGGACCTGATCGCCGACACCAAGAAGGGCATCCTGCTCGACACGAACTATTCCTGGTCAATTGACGACCGTCGCCACAACTTCCAGTTCGGCACGGAAATCGGTTGGTTGATCAAGAACGGCAAGATCGTCGAGCCGGTCCGCAACCCGAGCTACTGGGGCATCACCACCAACTTCTGGAACAGCTGCGACGCCATCTGCGGGCCGTCCGAGCACGTGTACTGGGGCATCCCGACGTGTGCGAAGGGTCAGCCCTGTCAGGCCATCGGCACCGGCCACGGTGCGGCGCCGGCGCGTTTCAAGAACACCAAGGTTGGCGTCGCCAAGCCTGCTGAGGACAAGCCGAAAGGCGCTGCCCACAGCAAGCCGCACTCCGGCCATCACCATGCAAAGGTGGCGAGACACCATCGTCACTGCGCGGGAGGTTCCAAATGATCACTGAAGCAAAGTGCAAAAAGATCATCGACCTCGCGATCGCGCATGCGGGCAACCGCGTGACCGACATGCAGGTGACGGTGTTCGAGCAGGATCAGGCGACCTCGCGGTTTGCCAACAACGAGATGACGCAGCACGTCGACACCTGCACAACGACGGTGACCATCACCGTCAACGCAAAGGGTCGCACTGCGACTTTCGCGACGGACAGCACCAGCACGAAAGCGATCAAGCGCGCAGTCGACAAGGCGATTGAAACCGCCGCTGTTCTGCCGCATGACTCGACGACGCTGCGCGTGCTCAAGCCGTCGAATCTCACCGAGGACGCCACGCCGAAGTTCTCTCGCTACGACCCGCGCATCGCGGCACTCGGACCCGAGGATCGACTGAAGCGCGTCAAATCCATCGTCGAGGTTGCACGACGCGGTCGCTTCAGCGCCGCTGGAATCTTCGCTACGTACCTCAATTCGTATGCGATCGGCAACTCCGCCGGGCTCTTCCGCTTTGACCAGCAGACCAACGTCGAGTGCTCGATCACGATGCTCTCGGCTTCGTCGTCCGGCTGGCAGAAGGGTTACGGGTGCAATCTCGATGCAGTGGACCCGGTCGCTCTGGCCGAAGGTGCTGCCTCGCGTGCTCGCAAGAGCCGCAATCCGGTGTATGTGCGTCCCGGGGACTACACGGTGATTCTGGAGCCGTCCGCGGTTCTCGACCTCATCTGCTTCCTCTACGACGACTTCACCGGCACGGAGCACTGGTACGAGACGTCCTCGTTCTACAAGAAGATCGGCAAGTCGGTGCTCGGGAAGAACATCACCATCACGGATGATGCCAATCACGAGTTGCAGACGGGCTTCTTCTTCGACGACGAAGGCATGAACCGCAAGACCGTGACGATCGTCGAGGACGGCAAGCTCAAGACTCCGGTCAAGAGCCGTCGCTCTGTGAAGTATCTCGGTGGAAGCCCGACCGGTCACGGTGCGGCGCCTTCTTCTGCCGAAGGCGAATTCCCGATGAACATCGTCGTCGCCGGCGGTGACTCGTCTCTGGAGGAGATGATCGCATCGACTCAGCGCGGCATTCTTTTGACGCGTGTGTGGTATGTGCGTGACGTCGATCCCAACACCAAGCTGCTCACGGGCATGACTCGTGACGGCACGTTCTTGATCGAGAACGGCAAGGTGACGCGGGGCATCAAAAACTTGCGCTTCAACCAGTCGGTAATCGACATGCTCAAGAACGTCGTCGAAATCGGTCAGCCGGTTTTGGCGGCAGGTGAAGAGACCTTCCCGGCGGTTGTTCCGCCGATGAAGATCGAGAATTTCCGCTTCTCCTCCCGGACGAAAGCCTGATGGAGAAGCACCCAGGGTGGGCGGTTGCATCTGTTTGGAGCGGTCGCCAGACCACCAGCAGATGCAGCCGCCGTATCTGCAGCAGCTGCACAGACACCCAGATAAGGCGGTAGGAAAGCGTGTGTTCGGCAGCCCCGAACATGCGCCATTACTACTGCCTTGTCTTTTTATGCTCAATGCTACTACCACAGCTAGTATGCCTGGCACCAAGAAGGAAACCCGAAGAGTGGAGACCATTTAAGGCGTCCGCAAATCGGGCTTCAATCGAAACTTCCAGATTGCTTTTACCGACGTGGAAGTGAGGAGTCTGCACGACCACTCATCTCTACGCTTACTAAGGTGAGCGGCTGTTCAAACGCAGGTCCAGGACCTTTTGCGCCACAGCCGCCACCCGGTGTCGTCAACGGCTATGGAGCCGCTGCGACTTACTTCTTCTCGGTCTCGTCGTCCTTCTTCGGCAGCTTCTTCTCGGCGTTGCCGAGCGCCTTGTCGGAGAACCCGAGCATGCGCCGGGCACCCTTCAAGAGCGAAGAAGCCAGGTCTTTGTGCGACGGGACGATGATGCAGGTGTAGGCACCGTTCTCATCTTCCATGCACATGCCGCCGTCTTCGGGATCGCCAAGCCCGTCCTTGAGGCCGAGCTGGTCTTCGGGGTGAGCAGGACGAAGCTTGCCTACGGGCTGACCCTCGGCATCGCTCTTGTCGGCGTCCTTGGAGTCGGTGTTGGTCGGCTTCTTGTCCTTGAAGTAGTCGCTCGTCGAAGGAGCGATACAAATGGTGATCTGCGGTTCTTCAGCGAGCGGCAGTTTCTTCGATGCCTTCTCGCCTTCCGCTGGTTGAGCATTGTCTTTGGCCATGCAGGGTTCCTCCACATCGACGCAGCAGTCGCCTTCCGGCTTCTGCTCGTCTTTGGCAGTGACTTTCTTGTCATTCGGAATAAGGTTCACAACCGTCGCCGGCAAGCCGGAGAAGAATTGCGTCAGGAAGTTGAAGAATGAGTTGTCTCCCTTGCCCGCGTCGGCGGCAGACTCTTCGTTGGGCGCTTCGACGGCGGGCTCGATGCCTGCAGTCGACTCTTCCAACTCGAGGATGGAGGCAAGATCGGTGAGTTCGCCCGCGATTGCCATGGTTTCCAGGCAAGCCGTCAGGTCAGGCTCGATGAGCTCGAACGACTTCTCGTCGAGGTCGCCAGCGAGCTGTTCGATGCGCGCGAGAATCTCGTCTGCACGCTGATCGACAGCGTCCATTTCAAGCTTCAATTGTTCGTTCATAGTCGGTGTCTCCTAATTTTGAGACTATCGAGCCAAATGCGGACGCGCCGGGTGTTGCGGTCGCATCAGGTCGAGGTTGTGAAAAGCTGCGCATTCAACGCAGAAGCCCTGGAACAACACAGGAGCAAAATGCCTACACGACGAGCAGCGACCAGAGTCGCGCCCCATCAGTGAGATGCCGCATAGACGCTCTTGACCATGCACCGGCAGGTCGATGAGTGGCTGACCATGCTTGTGCGAGGTATGAGTCATATGTTTCTCCTTGCAGACTTTTTTCAAGCTTGAAGATGTTCTTCAAGCAAGCTGCAGGTTCGCAAATAGCCAAACTTCTCCCTCCCGCGATAAACGAGCGAAAAAAGATGCTGTGGTGTGAGCGGATGGCTAAGGGCGAACCTTATGCGGACTCCGGAAAAAAATTGTGATGGGAAAGAAACATCGTGAATCTAGAACTCAACAACGAACAAATTCCCTCTTAACAACAAGCTCTCTGTAATTCTCTGTTGCAGAAAGATATATGGCTTTCGCAAGGTAGCGGTATTGCTTTTTCGCGCACCCAAGATATCCGTCATTTATGCGTTTGAGGACATTTCAGCATGCTTGGCTGCCAGTTGTCGTTGGGGAAAACCCTTACCCGGTCGCAACATCGCCGTGATTAAGTCTAGGTCAGGTAGCGAATTTCCGTTTATACAATCGCGCAGCTAAGTGAGCTAGCAGAAGATTTAATTGTGCGTTAAGAGTCTTAAAACGCTCTCGGTGATTGAATTTCGAAACAATTACCAGACGACTCTTCACTTTTATTCACAACCACTTGCTCTTACATCGATATGCACTTCCCGCATGAACAGCTAGTTATCTGCGTGCATACATGATTCGCTAGAGCCACTTAAAAACGATGCAAACCCATCGCCAAAGAAAGCGATCGCGCCGCCGACTTAATTCACAAATCGGCTCTTTCGGTTCTATTTACAGCCCTCTTCTGAGAAGATCGTCCTTAGTCTCCGCACCATTTTGAATAAGGCGCCCAAATGACAGGATCTGGAACCCAAATGAAAACCAACGAAAGCAAAGAGCCGCTCAGTCTGGCTCCTCCCCGCGGCATGCGCGACCTCTTGCCAAAGGAAACAGCATTGCGTGATTGGGCTACAAGAGTGATTCTAGAAACTTATGAGCAATTTGGTTTTTCGCGCATTGAAACACCGGCACTGGAACACCTGCAAAATCTGAAGGGTGGCGAAGGCGGTGAGAACCTCAAACTGATTTATGAAGTACTCAAGCGTGGAGAAAAACTCGAAAAGGTTTTAGAGAGTTCCAGCGTTGAGCGCGACCAACTTGCAGACCTTGGATTGCGATTCGACCTAACGGTTCCACTTGTGCGCTATTTCTGCTCCAATCAAAACGATCTGCTCTTCCCGACCAAAGCTATTCAAATCGGCTCGGTATGGCGTGCAGAAGCCCCTCAAAAGGGTCGTTTTCGTCAGTTTACTCAATGCGACATCGACATTCTGGGTGTCAAGTCTGAGATTGCTGAAACTGAACTATTAGCGGCTTCATCTGCGGCACTTCTTAATCTTGGCTTCAGTGACTTCCAAATCAGAATCAACGATCGCCGCTTGCTGACTGCCATGGTTGCGCACTGCGGTTTTACAGGTCGCTTCGATCCCATCTTTATCGCCATCGACAAGCTCGACAAGATTGGCGTAGAAGGAGTCGAGAAGGAGCTTTTGGAAAAGTGGCCGGGAGAATCAGTCACAGCGCTCTGCCAACTTTTGAGAAGCTCGCAAGAACAAAACGCTGATTTGACGAGCTTTGCCACGGCATTGCAAAAGGGTGGAGACAACTTGTCGCAAGAACTTTCCGATGCACTCAAATCGCTTGCAGCGATCATCGACGGAGTGCAAAGCACAGCCGAAGGCAAATACGACATCGTCTTCGACCCGACCCTGGTTCGCGGCATGGGATATTACACGGGCCCAATCTTTGAAATCGGCATGAAAGGCTACTCTTACTCAATGGGTGGGGGCGGACGGTACGACAAAATGGTGGAGAAATTCTCTGGGCGCGATGTTCCTGCATGCGGCTTCTCCATTGGGTTTGAGCGCATTATCGGCGTCATGATGGATCAGGGCGCAAAACCAAAAGATGCAAAAGAAAAACTTGCCTTGATTTTCGATCCCAGCAGAGACAAAACTGCCGACGTTATGAAAGCCGCAGACAAATTGCGCAAGCAAGGTTTCAGCGTCTCTGCACACCCGCGCAAAAAGGATATGACGAAGCAGCTTGATGCATTTTTGCAACACGATTTTGCAAAATTCGTCGCATTCAAAGGCGATGTCGACAATCTCGAAATCAAGACACTAGGCAGCAAATAGCGCAGCACAGGCTGATTTGAAATAAGCGCAAGCAAAGCTGGTTATTGAACCGCGCGAATAAAACTATTCTTGCAACCAACCGAGCTGCTTGAAAGACTCATACAGGCTGAGTTTGCCGCGCTTGCAATAATCCAGTGCAATCATTGCGTGTTCAAAGGTTAGCTGACCGCCGATAACCATAATGTGCGCATCATATGCGGCACGCAGAGTCATTGGATCGCCAACGCCCGACGACTTGAGGATATCGTGCAGTAAAACCGAATCACGAATGACGTCTTTGATAGCTCGATCCATCTCATCCTGCGTGACAATACCGGTCACTTTGAGCAACTGAGCCAATCCGACAGCTTCAAAACCGAGCCCACCGGCAGACGCTGCAGCACTCTCTTGGGCTTGAGCGAATTGCGCCGCTTCAAAAGCGATTTCAGCAATAACACCATCGACGGCGCTTCTGCTCTGCGGTGGAGCGGGAGCTGGCGAAGCTGGGGCCATTGGTGCCGGAGGAGAAGCTGGTGCCGGCTCGGGCTGAGGTGATGCCGGCGCCGCATCCGGAGTCGCAGATGGCGGAGCTGCTTCAGGAGCTGGAGAAGGCGGAGCTGCCTCAGGAGCCGGAGAAGGCGGCGCAGCTTCAGGAGCTGGAGATGCGGGTGCTGGCTGTGCCTGTGGAACCGCGGCCGCAGGTACCGGAGCGGCAGGCTGTGCCGGCAAAGGAGTGTAACCGGCCGGAGCTTCGTAACCTTGCATAACTGCAGGCGCCGGAGCAGGTTGCGCCGGCGGCATTGCCGGAGCGTTGCCCTGACTTTGATCGTATGCTTGAGGCGTGATCGGCTGCGCGGGCAGCGGAGCATAGCCCGGTGGCGGGGGCGGAACTAGCCCTTGCGGCTGAGCTGCGGCACCCATAGCAACAGCACCATACTCCCCGCTAGCAGTCACGAATTGCTGCATTGGCGCAGCTGCCGGAGCTTGCTGAGGCTGTGCAAACGTCGGCGGTGCGGCAGCTTGGGCGGGCTCAACTTGTGGCTGTGGAACTGCGGTCGGAGCAGCTTGTGCATCATTACCCCATCCAGTCTGTGGAGCAGGCTTTGCTTGATCTCCCCAACCATCACGAACTTCTTCTGCAGGGCTCTCATCACCCCAGCCCGAAAGTAATACAGCATTTGGATCTTCAGCCACAGGAGCCGGCGGCGGGGGCGGGGGTGGCGGAGGAAGTGGAGCAGCCGCTTGAACTGGCTGCGGAGGCACCGCCATTGGTGCCTGAGCGTCCGGACCGGGCTGGTAAAGAGCTTCTGGTCTGACAAACATCGCTTCCGGCTCAGGAACTCCCAAAGCCTGGTGTAAAGTCATGCCATTAAAGTGCATATTCTGCAGGGCGGAAACCGCTTGGTCTGGGCGAATCTGACGCCCACGAGTCAAGTGTTGCAATTCGAGCGCTGCTTCGACCATTTTTTCGGTGACAAGATTGAATTGCACCAAAACCTCGCCCACACGACGTTGTTGCGTCAAAGCAACTTCCAAGGCGTTGAGCATGTCGGTATCGCTGATGATACCAGCCTTCTCAAAGAACTCACCCAGGCGCAAGATTTTATCAAGCGTAGGCGCAGTCATCTCGATACTTTGGCGCGTCACCGACGAACCGGAGGAAACTGTACGTAGCCTTTGAATGGCTTCTTCACGGCTAATGCTGCCGTCGCGAACACCAACCTGAACTTCCAAACCGACTTTCAAAACCGGCTCATTAACGGCGCCTGTGAGCACAAGAACACGCCCCAGAGGCAAGCCGCTCGACTCGACTGTATCCAAAGCAGTTTGCAACTGCTCGGCCGTTATGCGCTCAGCAGCAAAAAGCAATTCGCCAAGTTTATTGGTCTCTTTATCGACCTTCTCGACTTTGCCTTCGAGCATTTGCATGCCTTCCTCGAAGGAAACGCCGCGCTCGCGGACAATGCGCATGACCTGGAACATGTCTTCCTTGACTATGACGTTGTCCTTCAATAAGGACTGTCCAAGCACACAGGCTCTTAATTCTTTGTCTGAGAGGTGACCGGACATGACAAGAACACTGCCGAGAGGCAAGCGCGTCTGGTTGGCCATAGCCACTGCATCCTCCAGCTCCTTTTGCTGGAGAAATCCCATCTCAATTAGCAACTCCCCAAGGCGGTGTTCCTGTTGTTGCTGCTGCTGGCTCATTTTTCACCCGGTAGTAAACGTAAAAACCCAGACCTCCCCCGTTATTGTTCCCTTTTTAAGTATGAATCAAAAGCCCTGAAAGCCACATTTAGACCCTTGACATAAGGTTTTCCCAGGAGTTCAAACTGGACAAGCATCACAGACCTTAACAGTCTCTAACCCTGACAAGATCCACGAGTTTCCATGAGTAAAAGGCAAGGAAATGATCTGCCCTGCGCGCTATCATATTGCGGCTATTGGAAACCTTGAAATTGCCGTCCGAAAACAGCACACAGCAAGATTCCACAAAGAAGCAGGGGAGGCACAACTGGCTCTCCAGCTATGTTTTGCTGGCCGGGTTGGCTGTTGCGGTTGCCAATGTCGCAGCCTTTGCAGCGCTCAAAACTGACCCAATCGACTCGCCAAATCATTGCTGGGCATATTGGACGGCAAAAGACTGGCAAGCCGCACAAAAGTCCCAGCAAAAACCAAATACGGTTTTCTTTGGTTCGTCTCTTATGGTTGCAGTCGTCAACGACGGCGACTCATCTTTCCTGCAAAAACCACTGGATGCCGTCAAAAATCATCGCTCAAAATACTTCGAAGCATACGCCGGCAAACTCCTGGGCAAGCCGATTTCAACGCACTCTTTTGCAATCGGCGGACAAATGGCTTCCGACGCATGCGCTCTTTTCCGCGCTCTGCCCGCCAAGGCGGATGGAAGACCTGTACTTGTCTGGGGCGTAGCTCCGCGCGATCTCGTAGACAGCAGCTTTAGCGATCCGGCGTCCACAGAAACAGTCCGCTACCTAGACAAAGTTACGTACCCGCAAGATGTGCTTCCCGAAAGCAAGCGCGTTTGGAAACAAGTAGAGCGGCAGATCGAGCGCAGCATTTACCTTTATGGCAAAAGAGCGGATTTCCAGATCGTCGAGCGCCATCTGGCAGAAACCATTATCGAGTGCCTGCTTGGCACCACATTTAATACCATCAAAGCACCGCAACCGCTGCTCAAAATTGCCATGGCCGAACAGCCTGAAGAAAATTCACCGGGTCAATGGATCGTCAGTCCATATAGCCTCAAGGTCGCAAAACATGCCCTCTGGACCGATAATAGCGAAGAATATGCGATGCGCTATCGGCCCTTCAAAGCCAAGGTTTTCAACAATCAGTCGCAGTACATGGACAAACTCTTGCAGCAAGCCGACAAAATGGGCTTCAGCGTGGTACTCGTAAACATGCCACTTTTGAAGCAAAATACCGATTTGCTGCCGGCAGGAATTTACGACAAATATTTGAGCCGGGTAGAAGAACTAGCGCACAAAAACAACGCCTATTTCGTTGACTTCAACAAGCCGGGAATCTTCTGCCGAGAAGACTTTTGCGATCCAGTACATCTTCACGGACTAGGGGCTCAAAAATTTCTGCGCAAAGTGGCAGAGCACGTGGACAAACTTTGCAAAACAAACGCTCTGGCAGGAAAAGCTCAACCGATCTAAGCAGTCGTGTCGTACATTCCTGTGATGGCATTGGCGATGTCTCGCGTCCTTAGAGTCAGATCAACAGGCGCAAGAGAGAGGGTTTTGCTTGCTACGGCAACATCAAAATCTTTGTAGCCGGCCTTCTCCAAAACCATTTCAGCAGTAGTCAAAAGACTCTTACCAGCAGAACCAAAGCCCATAGAGACATCGGAAATGGCAAAAACCGGACGAACACTAAGGGCAGTTTTACCAAAATAAAGACGGCGGTCCAGAGAGCGTTTTAGACGTTCCGCAACACTGGCGCCGCCTTCTTCATCACTTTCCAGAAGCACCATTACCAGCAGTGCTTCCGAATAACGAAAGACTAAATCAGTGGGGCGCAAATTGGAGCGGCAAATTTTTGCCACCGTATTTAGTACTGCACTGGGTGAGAGGGTTGCGACTTCTGCCGACGGATCGAGCGCGGCCAGAGCCAAACAGAGGGGATAACTCTTCTGCAGAGAAAGTTCGTACTGGCGATCGAGAACACCAATCAGATGTTGGCGGCTCTGCGCCTGAACAATAGGAGCGCGAGTGCGCGGGTCATCGAGGATTTGAACGAGTGCATGAACATCAGCAAACGATTTGCGGAAGTTGCTGTAATTGCGGCGATCGTTTTTGCCGGTTTTACCAGGAAGAAAAGTTGTCGGAGTTGAATCGCTCATTGTCTTTACCGACGCAGACCCTGCCGGAAATGGCCGGCAGGGTAACTCGTCAAAGTTTGAAAGTGAAGCTAATGGGTTTCCAGAGCGAGCTCTAATGGTTTCCTTCGGGTTTTCCTGAGGTTGCCGGTTGGGATTTCCTTGGGATTCCAAATTTGATTCCTGACGGTTTCCGGGGGCGCCGGGGTGCCTGAGATACCTGAAGTGATTCCGATGGAAGTCCGGGGAGCTTTGCTGCCTCAGAAATTCCAGACTCTGCAAGAGAGTCGCAGGCACTCTATCACTTCGGCGCGCGAGTTGTTTAAAACGCCACTAAGCCTCGACGCTCACGGCTTAGACGGCACTCAGACGGACCGGCGAATTTCTTGCGATTGCTGGTCCACTTTCTTGCCCCGACGAGGGCCGAGGTGGTCTTGTCTTGAAGACGCTGCCGAAAAAAACACCTCCAACAGCTATGCGAAAGTGGCAGAGAAAGTGGCTTATAAACATCATGAAGTTGACTGTGAAGAGACATGTCCACTTGGCAGAGGTCACGCAGGACTGAGCCTCAACACAACTTCGCGTTACCCTCGCGAGCATTTAACACATTAAACGCAGAATTGCAGATCAGCACCCGTGACCTTTGCGAGAGCTGGCGTTAGCGAGAATCTTCTCTTTTTATGTTAGAGCTCTTTGATCCCACACATTCTGAGCCCTAAGGTATGGGCATCATGACAACCTTCTTCTAATCCAGCAGAACCATCCGATAGCCATCTAACTTTTCGCCATTCGAGCATCTGTCTTGATCACTTACGTGATCAGAGGTGGTCCTATCTCGAGAAGTTTTTGCCGCCCAGCATGACGCGTGTAGCGCCATGGACTTCGGATGTCTGCCAACTCGGAGACACACCCATGGATACAATCTGGATTTACTCACTGCTGAGCATCGCTGCAATAAGCGGCATGTCTCTGGTAGGCCTGATCACACTGTCGATGACCGGCACCAACTTGCAGCGTATCACCAAACCGATGGTGAGCGTCGCAGTCGGCGTCATGCTCGGCAATGCGCTCATCCACATGATTCCGGAAGCTTTCGAGAAGCTCGGCAACGGCACCACCGTTCCACTCCTCGTCATCGCCGGTGTTTTCATGTTCTTCATCGTCGAGCGCATGCTTCATTGCAGGCATGAATGCTCAAAACCGCACGAGGCTCACGACATCGGCTTGATGAGTTTGACGGCAGACATGCTGGAAAACTTCATCGACGGCGTCATCATCGGTGCGGCGTATTTGGTCAACATCGAGGCAGGCATTGCGGCGACAATCGCGGTGCTCGTCCACGAAATTCCCACCGAACTCAGCGACTACAGCGTGCTTGTACATTCGGGCTTCGAACGCAAGCGCGCACTGTTGCTCAACCTCGCCAGTTCGGTGACCGCCTTCATCGGCGTCATCTTGGCGCTAAGTATCGGGGCGTCGGTCGAGAATTTCGCCGCCTATGTTCTGCCTGTGGCTGCCGGTTGTTTCATCTACCTGGCTGCGGGCGGGCTCATCCCACGTTACCTCAAGAGCACGTCTCTGAGCGGTTCTTTCCTGCACATCGTGCTCATGGCGGTTGGCGTCGCAGCAATGCTGGCGCTGACTTTGCTCGAGTGAGGTGGGCTGAGAACAGCTAGAGAAGTCCGAGTAGACGTGGGTGTGCCTGGGCGGCAACTCATCAACCGACCCAATGAAATGCGAGCGGGACCTGCAGCAAACGCGCTGCCGGCCCCGCTTGCGCTGTTCTGAATCATCCTCAAACCGCCGCAAATCGCGGCACGAAGGACGAAAACTATGGCAAAGAAAACTGCACTCAAGCTCGAAGCCGCGGCCCATGCGAACGACTCGGTCGTTCTCATCGCCGTCGACTGGCCGCAAGGCAAGAAGCTCGAAGGCTGCCTCGGCTTCGCCGTCACGCGCAAGTATCGCGATGGGCGTTCCGTGGTTCTCGAGACGCGCCTTCCCTTCGAAGGGCAAGACGCCAACCCCGACTGGAAGAGCCAGCCCTCGACGGTTTGGCCGATCCAGCGCAAGTGGCACCTCGACTACACCGGCAAGACCGGCACCGAGGTCTGCTACGAGTTCCAGGCGATGGGCGGCAAGCCCGGCAACCTGACCCCCATCAAGGGTCTGGTCGCCACGACCAACTGGGTGAAGGTGACCACCAAGGTCAATGACACCTTCGAGGTCGGCTTCACGCGCGGCATCCTCTCCTCGCAGTGGCTCTCGCGCATGATCGGCACGCTGCCCGACGGCACCGAAGGCTTCCCGGACGGGACGCCCAACTTCCAGAAGATCATCGATGCTCTGGAAGACTACAAGAACCCGGACAACGTGATTCGCCGCCATCTCATGGGCAACGTGCCGGAGATGCTCATGGCACCCGTCAAGGAGTGCGCTGAGGACGGCGGTCACGTCTACCAGGCTCTGTACGAGCTGAGCGCGAACCAGCTTGTGGACTTCCTGCTGGAAAACCTCAAGTACTTCTCGCTCATCCTCGGCAACACCGGCGCCGAAGACCTCACCAACGCGCCGGCGCGCAAGGCTCTGCACGAGGCGGGCGCGGACATCCAGGACCGCATGATCGGGTCCTGGGGCATCGCGCACAACAAGTCGCAGACCAAGGTCGACAAGGACGGCAACCCGACCGACGTCACCACCGGCTCGACCAACTGGACGAACACGGGCATGGGCTGCCAGTCCAACATGGTGGCTCGCATCCGCAACGCTCAGGTGGCGGCCAACTTCCTCGACTACTGGAAGCGCATGAAGGCGGATGGAAACGAGCAGTCGCTCGAGTTCCGCCGTCGCAATGCGAAGGGTTACGAACCGGTGGTGCTGGACAACGGCGTCATCATCGAGACCTACTTCCAGCCGTCCATGGACGATCGCGTCAAGCAGCGCGGTGCGACGGCACTCTCGCCGTGGCTGGCTCGCGTGTTCGAACTGATGGAGGGCGCCGAAAGCGTTCTCTGTGGTGAAGTGTTCTATCCGGGCAACCCGTCGGTGGTCCACAAGATCGCCGAAATCTGGGACAACCGCCCGGAGATGTACACCTTCATGACGGTGAGCACGCCCGATGCGCTGCGCGGTGTCAAAGCCAAGCGCCGCAAGGGTCGCCCGCCGCTGTTCACGCTCGCGACCGGTCGCGAAGTGGAGTTCGCCAACTTCGTCAAGGAGCTGCTGAAGCTCCCCGAAGCGCATGCTGTCACGCACGGCAAGATCATCGTGATCGACCCGTGGGGCAAGAAGCCGGTCGTCATCTTCGGTTCGGACAACCTCGGAATGAAGGCATCGCACGGCAACGACGAGAACGGCATCATCGTCATCGGTGACGCTGCGCTCGCCCAGTTCGTCTTCGTCAACATGTTCGACATCAACAAGCACTTCCAGTCGCGCGCGGCCGCTCGGGCCAGCAAGTACCGGAAGCAGACTGTCGGCTGGACGGGCAAGCTGGCAGCGACGGATGCGTGGCAGACGTATCTGGTCGACGGCTACAAGGCCAAGGAAGCTCAGCTCCTCGCCACTGGCGTGTGGGATGGGTCGGGCTTGGTCGACTCGCCGAACAACCGGAGCGTCGAGGTCATCCCGTTCAAGAAGAAGCCGTGGCCGCCGAAGCCGGCGACTGCGGTTGCCGAAGGAACGGGCGATGCTGCTGTGCCTGCTGCCACTGCGACGACCAACTCGGTCGACGGCGAAGTGGCTCCCGCGGACGTTCCGCAACCGGGTCCGGCCGACTCTTCCGACAAGCAGTAATGCTCAGCAGGAAGACAAGCTAGCTCGGTCATCCCGCAGGCGGCATGGAGAAAGCGCTTCACAGCGTCATATCCATGCCGCTTGTTCTTCACCAAATCGAATTCCACAAACCGCTTTCCTCACTGGAAAGCACCCGAAAGGACTACCATGATCGACTTCCTGATGACTCACTGGGGCGTCTGCGCCGCGATTCTCACCGTCTGCTCGCTGTACTTCTCCTGGAAGGTCAACGGCGGCGGCATCTTCAGCTTCGACCCGAAGCCCGGACACGGCAGCGCCAACGTGATCGGCGAAATCCTCATGCTGATCGGCTACATTGGCTTTTCGGTCGGCATGGTCGCCATCGCTGCCATCGTCGCCGGTGTCATGCGCATCATCCTGGTCATCACCGCGATCGCCGCTTTCAGCGCCGGTGCCACCGGCATCGGCGTCGGCTGCCTGGCCTTCACGGTCGCAACCGGCGTGGTCTCGTTCGTCGCCTACCGGCATTCGAAGACGAGCCGCGCCCGACGGTAGTGTTTGAGTCGCGGTAAAACGCGGGGGCAAAGGTGCAGAGCGGAGGCAGAGAGAAAGCAATTTCTCACTGCCCGAGCCTCTGCTTCTTTGCTTTTTGAAAGCACGCTACTACTCCTTATCATACCTTCAGGCAAAAAGTGAAAAGCGGTCGCCGATGACTGCACCAGAAGACGCGGTCAAGAAGACCATGTCGACTGATGAGCCATCGGCGATCCGCCTTAGTTAGAGCGCGCTGAAACAGCCTTAGCTGCTTCTAGCAGCACACACACTTAGCTGACGTACGTGGTAGCGTCGACGCCGAGCGTACGGCAGATTTCCTTGACGCGCGCCTTCTCCTTGTCGTCGAAGTTGCCATCGGCATTCGCGATGGCGAGGGCGACCTGCAGAGCGACGTCCGGCTGTTCGCCCTTACCCTTGATCTTGCCGACGATGGAGTAGACCGTGATGGGGCCGAAGGTCTTGTCCTTGTTGATCGCGTCGCAGTACTCGTTGAACTTGGCGATCAGATCGGCCGGCGCGAAACACTTGAGAGCGTCGAGCGACGTGATGAGCGAGCCGATGGCCTGCTTCTCTTCGTCGGAGACGTTGCCGTCAGCGCTGGCGACCAGGGCGCAGATACCCATGACCGCGTCACGGAAGGTGCTGTTCTTGAACTGCGAGACCTTGGTGGTGAGGGCGGCCTTGGCGTCGGAAGCGGACTGACGGAGCTTGTCGAAGAATCCCATGGTTTTGTGTCCTTAAGTGTGGTCTTGCGCGCCTTCATCTCTTGGATGCGGCGGGCGTGTTGTTATTGGCGCTGGTCACGGAAATCGTGGTGCGCAGAAACCCAATGTCCAACCACCCCAGCAAGCGCTGAATTTGGGGGTTGCAGTTTGAGAGGTGCAATCGGGAACGGTTAAGGGTTTTGGAAGCGCCTGCGAACAAGGGTGGAGAGAATTGGAACTCCCGAATGCTAAGCGGTGCGAAGATACGTATCCAAGTGTTGCTGGACCGGTTGTTTACAAGAGCGCGTCACGCACGTCGCGCAGAGTGCCCCTTGTGTAACGTTTACGCCCTCTCATATGATCCGAATTTTCTAGCGTAGCGACACTTTCGGATCGCTAACGCCACTCGCGCTAACATGCGCAAATCTGGATGTGACAGCGCTCATCCTGCATCCCAAAGCGGTTTTGTAAAGTAAGCCGACCATTTGGCCAGCAAAAACAACCCCCAGATAGAGCAAACAAATTCACTTCAGAAATGAGACACGTAAATCAAAAGGCTCTACGAAATCTCACCCAACTCTGCCGAAAAAACCTCCTGCAAACCCGCCTTCTACTACTCGCTTTAATAACAACAGCGCTAAAACAAGAATACGTGGAGCTGGTTGCAGATATTGATGCCGACCGCTTCTAGCGAATCCGCACGAAAATCGGCAACGCCTTGCACGCATCTTGTTTCGGTTTTACTAAACCGGCTGCACCTTCCTGCCCGCGTCCTTGAGCTTGCGCTCGACGACTGCGAGCGCCATCTGAATCGTTGGCCAATCCAGGCTACGCGGCTTGCACTGACCTTTAACCGTCAGAGTGGCAAGCAGCACAGCGCGTCCGTACTCCTCTTGCGCCAGGTCCAGATTGCCCGCATTGATGGCAGCCAGACTGGCGATGACATAACCAGCCAGCAAACGCGCCTCCAAATACTTGATGGCGTTTTCGCTATAAGCGGCAGCAGCAAAGGCATTACCGTCATTCTCGTCGAGGCTGGTAAGTGCCTCTTCAAGAGAGCTCACGGTACTATCGTAGCCGCGGCTGGGGAGTCCGTAGTGGTAGCCGGCCCAAACCAGCTGAAGAAGTGGCGCCATAAATTCCTTGTGGGCTTCGTGCCCACTGTTGCGAACGTTGAGACGCGAGGGTTTGGCTCGCCAAACGTAAAGCCAGAGGCAAACCGAACTGCAAGCGAAGCTTACAACCAGACTTTGCCGTCAACCTTCAGTTCCAGAATTCTGTTGCCCGGACCAAAGCAAACCTCGAGATTGTCGTATTCATGAACAACACGCCCATCGGCAAGGCGTTTAACCAGTGGTTTTTCCACACATTCCTGCGGGCAACTGGCACCGGGGGTGGTGCAGACACCACGAGGGCAGCGCTTGGGAAAAACTTGTTGAGGCACCGCGCGCCGTCGATTGTGCGTGCCAACACCAGGCTTGACGCCGAGTATTCTGCGCTGGCGCTCCCAATGATCATCGCCACCTTGCAGACGTTCGCGCCGATAAGCGAAAGCGAGAATCAAAGCCACAAGCGCGACAAGCCCGACCAACACCCAAACTCCCTCGAAGTCAAAAATAGTAAGCAGTTCCATGTTGCACTTCCAAACCGACGAAAGCCGCACCGAAGCAGCCGTAGGGAAGGCAAGGCGCCTCCCCTACGGCAGTTTTCGGATTCTAACCCTGTCGAAAAGGACTATGGAGACCTTCTCTCCTAGGATGCACTACGTCATGCATCCGACACCGCTGTCACCGGGGACCGGCAGCAGGAGCGGTGCTGAGAAACGTCTTGAAGCTCTCGACGTCGCCGAAGCGGTGCGCCTTCAGACTGTAGGCATCGACCGCAACGAGCATCACGAAAGCACGGCTGGACGGATCGCCGCGAACGACGGTGACCAGCCAGAAGGTGCCGGCTTTGCCGTTTACCAGGCGCGGCTCGGCTTCCTCGTACTGCGACCAGTCGGCGCTGGGGTCAGCATTGTGGACGTTGGCGAGCGCCTTGCTCGGTCCGTTGATGCGCATGGCATCCGGCACCGCATAGACACTGGCGCGACCGCTGACGGCGTCGAAGAAGAGCACGCGAGTAAGTGAGCCACCCTTCGGCTCCAGACCGATGATGAGCTCGAGACCGAGCTTCTCGAAGTCCTGGTAGTACGGGAAGCGGTTAGCTTCCGACTTCTGCGCGTCATACGGCGGCTCGCTGATCCCGAAAAGTTCGAGCTGCGACGTCACAGGATTGAGCAGACCGCGATGGTAAGTGGCATACGCCTCAGCGTAGCTACGCGCAAGCGCCGGCGGATAGAGAGCAGCACCCTCGAATTTCTCCGCCGCTTCGGCACGCGAATAGTTGGTGAAGAGCCCGGATGGGCCGACTTCCATGACGCTCGAAAGAGTCGGCACCATGGTCAGAGTCCAGGTCGGTCGATAGGAAGTGGACGAGATGAGCATGCTCCACTCGCCGTTTTCCTTCTGCCAATACACCGTTTCCCCGCGCTCCGAAAACGGATGGCGGATGCGGAAGAGCAGCTCGGTGACCCAAGAGTCATCGCCGAAGAGGAAGAAGGCATTCTTGCCCGCCGCCACGTCGACGTTCATGTTGGGCTCTTCTGCATTGACGCGCACGACGCTGTGGACACTGCCGAAGGGCGTGCCGTACCAGACATCGTATGCGAGCGGCGACTGCCACCACATCACGACCTTGCCGTCCTGCCCAACTTCACGCACCATGTGCGGCTGTTTGCCAACCAGACGGTTGTCGGTGATGGAGTTCTTCACGTACTTCGCAGCCGTCGAGCGAACGACGATGCGGTTGTCGCGGGTGTTGGGCAACTGGTCGATCGCAATCGGATCGAGCGAAGATGCCATCTGCCACTGAATGATCGTCTGCGAGATGTTCGCTGTCACCACCCAGCCGAGCACGGCAAGATAGGCGAGTGACGTGATTGTAAGCACTTTTCGCGACGGCGCCTTGTTGCGCTTTGCGAGCGCGCGGACACCGAAGATGCCGGCGGGGATGAGCGCCACGGCGACGATGATGGGCAGATACTTCCAGGCAAGAACCAGAAGCGGATGCGCGATTGCCGCGACAAGGACATATCCGAGCAGCGAGCACAGGGCGATCAGCGACCAGCGTTTGAGGCGCTTTCCGAAGCTGGGGCGCTCCTTGACGGGTGCGGAACCGGCGCCTGAGGGCATCGTTGTTCCGGGTTCCTTCGTCAGTGAGACCTTCGCGACACGATCACCGGAGGAGTTGTCGGCGGGCAAGCCACCGGCGCTTTCTCCGTTAAGATTGGGGTCGTTCGACATATGGAAATCCTCTGTTTGAGAGCTTTGCCACAGCCAACAGGCCGTGAACCTTCCGCAGCCGTCCTTCAGAAGTCTGAAGGTGTTGTGCTTTGACCTCGTCGGGGACGAAGTTATAGCTGGTGCGCGTGGCAAAGCTCAGATTCTGTTTTTTCGGATGGGTAAAGTTCTGGAGAGGATACGGAAGGTCACATTGAACCTAGCAAGTGCCTAAGAAGAGACTCCAGAAAAGCGTTTACACAACGTATTCTGAACAACGTAGAAAAAATGAAATTCAGGCGCGCGGAAAGCCTAGAAATCGTACAAAGAGCATGCTTTTGCGTTAAGCACTGAGTGCAATGAGCTTTTTCAGCTGCTAGTTATATTTACTTTTAACCTCGAAAGGCCCAAATAAGAACCAAACGAGAGCTAGCGAAGCGCTAACTCGTCAAGACTCGCACGCAATTCACGTGAGGTATTGTTGCAAACTTGTTTCAGCCAAAAGCGCATTCTGAGCCGCGTTTCACAAGTAAAAGTGACAGAAAAATATCAGCGACAACAAACTTGCTTTGAAAACATCATCCAAGTATCCGTGCCACCATCGCCACACTCTTACACGAGATAGTAAGAGCCGGCAGAAGTGAAAGAAGGCAGGGTGGCACTCAATATCGAGTGCTCCTGCCTTCTTTCGAACAAGCTACTTGGACCTACTTGAAGCTAATGGACCTACTTGTCCCTAGTTCAACTTACTTCGCACTGGCTCCTTTCGCCGCGGCTGCCGCATCGCGCTTCTTGCCGGCTTCCGACGCCGCAGTCAGAATGATCTCCATGCCCAGATTGCAAGTGGCAGCAACCTGCATAGAGAAGGTCTTCAACTGCGCCTTTTCGGCCGTCAGACAGAAGCTGTGCGCCTTCACTTCCTGTGCAATGAAGTCACTCGGAATCTCGTCCAGCGGGGAAACAGGACGCCCGGCGATGTCCGCTTTCACGCGAGCCACTGCCAGCGAAGACTGGAACGTCTCCTCCTCCGCCGCTTGACCGATGATGGTGGTCTTCCATGCCGCCATCGAAGCAATCCAGCTGCACGCCTCAGCTGCGGGCATGGTATCGGCGACGGTCAAGAACTCCTTGACGCGAGTCACAAAGACACCCACAGTCCTGTCGAGATAGTCGTAGTAACGACTCGTGCCCAGATTGATGCCGGCGGTGTGCTCTGCACTGATAGAGTCGAGAGCCCTCGCCTGGAAGCGCAGCGAACGAAGCTGCAGATTCAAAGCCGAAAGGCGAATCTGCTGAAGATTGATGTTGTCGATGTCAGTGATGTTGGTCTTGCGAGCCATGGTAATTCTCCGTTTTCTAGGGGCGGAAGAAAGCCGCATGCGAGCGAGCTTTCCTCCGATATCGTTGGGACTAGTCCGCAGGAATCGATAACGCGAACCGCGCCATCAAACTAAAGAACGATTTACTCGGAAGTGACTTCCTCCTTCACGATCGACGGCTCCGGACACGGAACACAGAAGGCTTCGGTACGGCTCGACAAGCCGCGCAAAGCAGCATTGGACGCCTGCCCGGAAACAAGAAGCTTGATCGTTTTCAAGGACTTGATCTTTCCGCGCAACATCGATTCGCCGACCCTGCAACGCAATACGGCGATCGAACCGTTGACGGCAATCAAGGACAGCTTCGAGCGATCCGGGAAAAACGGCAAGAGCAGCCGCTCGGCTTGGAGCTTTTCGGCTGTTTCGAGCGCAAACTTGTAGAGCCCACACGAAATGCTGCCCTTCTGGGCGCCGATCGAACCGAGGCCGACGACAAGAATATACTTCTTAGCGGCAGCACCGACAGCATCGGTGGCGTCCACAAGAAGATGATCGCCAAGGTTGGAGGCGAATTTTTCATCGCGGAAACTCTTGGCGATCAGTCCGCCGAGCTTGGCATCCCATCGGGAAACCCAGCCTTTTTCCTCAACGTCGCTGTAGGTGGAAATGACGAGAAGCTCGCTCACCACGTCACTCGAAAAGACCGTGTCGTCGAAGCGCGCCAATTCAAAGGTCGGATTGTTGATCTCCTCATCTGCATACACCGGCTTAGCGGTGATGCGAGGATCGGTAGGGCTGATGATGGTCATAGCATTTCTCCTTGACTTCGAGAGTTAGTGCTGCTTGTTAAATGCGCAGGGAAAGGTTTTTCGCCGTTGCGAAAGACCGATGTTTCATCGACTGTTGTCGGCAGTTAGAAATGTTGCTGAGATGGTGAACTCGTGGTGTTTGCGGTTGCGCCGGGCGTTGCTCCTGAAAAATTGATTGAAAACATGCAGATGACCGAACCTTAGTAAGAAGCGCCAAAATTTTTCAATAGCGCAGCAAACGCAGTTGCCATGCCGTTTTCCAAGGACTAATCCTGAAGTATTGGTGGCGCGGCTTGCGATAAGGAATTGGACCTCTTCCTCCGCAAGCCTGCGGACTAGGAGGTGCTTGGGCTGGTTGATCGTCACCTTCAGCCGTTCTTCGGCATACCTGCCACATGGCGTAGTATAGCGATGCTCAAAGAGAAGTCCCCGAAGATGAATGCTTGCGCAAGCACCAACGAGGACTCTCAAGTTGCTTTACTTCCGCTTGAAGAAACGGTAAGCCGCGGTTGCGCCGAATCCGAGAGCGACGAGGGTCAGCAAGACAAGTGCTGTGCCCAGGCCGTTAAACAGAATGGCGCTTATGAACGTAGCCAGGTTGTGGTATTCGGGTGTGACGAACCCAAGCCACGGCACAAAGATGCTGGAGGCGAAAGTAAATGCCAATCCCCAACCGGCGAACATAACGCCGAAGCCGGAAAGAATCAGCAAAAACCATATCAAAAGGACGTTTCCGAACTTCATGGTTTTAACTCCATGAGCGCAAGCGCGAAAAACACACCTGCGAGTTTCCCATAAAACCCCGTAGGGAGCCGCATGCGGCTCCCTGACAGGGCGGCATTAATGCCGCCCCTACGGGATTTCGTTTAATCGAGGATGAACTTGTCCCGCGCCTTGGGCACGGTCACTTCCCAGCGCAGACGAGTTTCGATCGCCTGTTTCAGCCCATCGAGAGCTTCATCGTCACCGTGAACGAGGAAGACCTGCTTGGGCTTGCGCTGGAATTTGCTCATCCATCCGAGAATGTCGTTGACGTCTCCGTGAGCGGAGTAGTCCGACATAAACTCGATGGTGGCATAGACCTTGACCGGCTCGCCGTAGATGCGCACAGTGCGCACGTTCTGCGTAGCCGATTCGATAGTCGTGCCGTTGACGTTGCGTCGCGCATCCTTGCCGATCAGCTGGTTGCCCAGCGTCCCGGTGCCCTGGTAGCCGACGAACACGACAGTGTTCTGGCGACCGGACAGACGAGCCTTCAGGTGGTTGACGATGCGCCCACCGGAAGCCATGCCGGACGAGCCGATGATGATCACCGGCTCATTCTGGGCTTCATCGAGCGCCTGAGAGTCAGCGCGCTCCATCGTCTCCTTCTGCAGGGGAGTGCGGAACGGGTCGACACCCTGAGCGAACAGCTCCTGGGTCTCGGCATTCAGCAACTCCTTGTGCTTGCGGTGCACTTCGGTCGAGCGAATCATCATCGGACTATCGACGAAGACCTTGATGCGCGGGATGCGCTTCTCTTCCATCAACTGCCGGATGTCCGCAAGAAGAACCTGACCGCGACCAACGGCGAAAGCCGGGATCAGAATCACGCCATAGCCGTGCTTGGGGCTCGGCACCTTGGCGCGCTCGATGGCGCGGTTGAGGATGCCGGCAAGAACCTCGAACCGGTCGCGCTCAGCATGCACGCGATTGCCGTAAGTCGATTCGGACATGACGTAATCGGCACTGCGCACGGCGGCGATGGACTGAAGGAGCGGCATTTCGGTCTTGCCGATATTGCCGGTGAAGCAGAAAGTGCGCTTCTTGGCGCCAGCGCCGAGTTCCAGCGTGACGACAGCAGCGCCGAGGATGTGACCGGCTTCGGTGAATCGCACAGCGATTTCCGGCGCCAGTTCGTAACGCGTGTCGAGCTTCATGCCACGCTTGATGCAAGTCAAGCTTTCCTTGGCGTCAGCCTGGGTGTAGAGCGGCTCGCTGCAAATCGCAGCCTTGCTGCGGCTGCGGCGGCGGGGCTTTTCGCTGACGGAATGCTTGTCACCGGATGCGGTGGCACCCTCCAATTTCTCCTTCTGGCGAGCGGCACGCGCGCAGTTCTTGCGAGCAGCCTCTTCCTGGAGGAAGCCGGAGTCGGGCAGCATGATGTCCAGGAGGTCGGCCGTCGCATCGGTCATGTAAACCGGTCCCTTGAAGCCCAGCTTGGTCAGCCGGGGGAGGAAACCGGAGTGGTCGATGTGCGCGTGGCTGATGATGATGAAATCGATATCAGCCGGCGTAACCCCTGAAGGAAGACGGTTTTGGAAATCCGCCTTTTCGTTCTCCACGGTCAAACCGACATCGAGCAAGAACCGGGTGGTGCGCTCTCGAGTGGTGTGCTCGAAGTACATCATTGAGCCGGTAACTTGCTTAGCCGAGCCGAGGATTTGCATGCTGGTGAGAGCCTGGCCGGTCTTGGCCAAGCGCTTCAGATCGCGTTTGTTCATTTAGTACTCCACCTGTCTAGCAGATAGTCCGCATGCGGCTTTTCTGCATACTGGTATATGTTCGACACCCCTTCTTCCGCTCAAAACAATTTTTCCCGAGATGATGCCGACTGGCTTCACATCAGGGAAAACGTTTATTTGAGCAGGGGAGAGAGTGAAGTGGTGAGGAGCGAGGAAGAGTCAGAAGCACAGAAACAAGAGGCAATAACCTAATCGAGATGAACAGCCAAGTTCAACTCCATCGAGTTATGGTCCTCTCACCACGCGCGATTGACAACCGAGACCACACACATTGGCATCTCGCTCGCACATACTGACATCCGCGCCGCCTGGCACATTTTCGGCACAAGCCGAATACTTGTTGTCAGTATGAAACAGCCGCGCAATGCCTCAAGATCCAAGATCCCCAGCAAAACTCGGTTGCCAAGCAATTTTGTGCTTATCGAGAGCATATCTCTGTGCGCTTTTCGGCGCCCTTAACAATAGGCTTCTTCGCGCTACCTCTCGAAATGTTGTTGTAATCATTGCCCTTGATCACTTAGTTTTTAACTCTTGCTTTTCTTCTCTGTCCCACAGGTCACCCACCAACCTTCGCACTTTCCATTCGTCCCGAATGCCCTCCCATCAGCACTCAAGGTGCCGGGATGAAAGTCGCTACACGTTTGTGAGTAACCCAGAGCAGTTAAGCAGTTCCCATTCGTCACGGATATGCCGGTGATGCTGATTCCTCGCAGGACTCTAGCGCACCTGACACACCCGCGCGTTTTCTCAACCATAAGCGAAGCAGCGTTCTGAAGATTCAGAGCGCCGCAGTATAGCGAGGACAACCATGATTCCTCTGAAAGACAATTTGAAGTGCTTGCTCTTCCCCTGGGCAACCTTCGTGATTATCGCGCTCAACTGTGTCGCCTATGTCCTGGAACTCTCCGCGCTTTCGAACGGCTCCGCGCAGCATTTCATTCAGACGTACCTGATGGTTCCGGCTACGTTCATGAATGCGTTCACCAGCGGCGATCCAGCGGCCATTGCGGCAGCGGTTGGGACGATGTTTACCTCGATGTTCTTGCATGATCCGTCAGGTCCAATGCACCTGCTCGGCAACATGCTCTACCTGTTCGTCTTCGGTCGGGCTCTCGAAGCTCGTCTGGGACACGGGAAGTTCATCATGTTCTACCTGATCAGTGGCATTTTCGCCGCTCTAGCCCATGTCTGGTCCGACCCGGCCAGCATGGCGCCGACCCTTGGTGCTTCTGGTGCCATCGCCGGCGTGCTGGGTGGCTATCTGCTTCTCTGGCCGAAAGCCGAAATCACCGGACTGGTTCCTGTGCCCGCGAAGATTCGCGCGTACTGGTACATCCTGTTCTGGATCGGCATGCAGTTTTCGAGCGTTCTTACCGGTGCCAGCGATGGCGTCGCGTACTGGGCGCACATTGGCGGCTTCATCGCCGGTCTCGCCATTGGCGGTGCCGTGCGCCTGATCTCGCCCGTTTCGGAAGTGTGCTACGTTCCCTCTGACTGCCCCCCGGTCGAGAAACCGCACAATGACGACGAAGACGACGCGGAGCAGAACCGCTAAAGATCAGCATCATCTCGCAACAGCAGCCTGTGGCAGGTGGTCGTCTCCGGACTCAAAATCCGGAACGACCTCCTTCCCTGGCTGCTTTTGCACCTTTTTGGGTCTTTTTCCAGGACTCAAACATGCATTTCTTCCCATTCTTGCGTAAGCAATGACCTGAGGAGGTCTGTATGTCCTTTGACACAGGCGGTCGCTTTGCGCGACTAGCCGCCACTGGGCGTCCTCTGGTGATTGCTCACCGAGGCGCCTCCGGCTCACATCCGGAAAACACTCTTCCTGCCTTTCTTCGGGCGATCGCATTGGGCTCTGACCTGGTCGAGCTCGATTTGCGAATGACCAAAGATGGGCACGTCGTGGTCATCCACGATGCATCAGTCGACCGTACAACCAACGGCAAGGGGCTTGTCGCAGAACTGACTCTGGCGCAGATAAAGGCGCTCGATGCCGGTTTTGCCTTCACCCCGGACGGCGGCAAAACCTTTCCATTCAAAGGCCAGGGCATCACCGTGCCCACGCTCGAAGAAGTGCTTCTGGCGCTTCCTGAGCAGCTTTTGATGCTGGAAGTAAAGGTCGGCACCACTCGCATGGTTCGGCAGGTTGTAGCCACGCTCAGACGCCTCAAAGCGCTTGAACGGGTGAGCATCGAACTCTTCTCTATCAAAACCAAGATGGCGAAGTTGATGCGCAGCCTCGAGCCCAACCTCGTGACTGGGCACACTCGTGCCGAGCTGGTGAAGTTTGTCGCCATGGCCAAGCTCGGTCTCGGCTGGCGCTTCCGTCGTCGCGGCTTTGCGATTGAGATGCCTCCGCGTCGCAATCGCCTGGCAGTTTCGAGTAAGCGCACGCTTAAAGCCGCAGCACGCCTCGGAATTCCAATGTTCGTCTGGACGGTGAACAACGAAAAGGACATGCGACGCTTCCTTAATTGGGGCGCTGCGGGTCTATTCACCGACCATCCGGAAGCTCTCAGAAAACTGGTCGACACCGGCGCCTGGGACAAGCAAATGAGCTGAAAACCGCTTCGGCAGTAAATGTCGAAACCGGTTTTCAGTCTCCTTTGTTTTCGAAGTGCTTCTACTATTTACTCTAGCAGCTCATTGATAACCGTGTATGACCTCAGTGAACCATGCGGAGCTGGTCGGGTTCGATTGTTTTCCACGGCAGAAACGATGACAAATCCTCGGG
>JAVLKG010000002.1:0-1130201 GCA_032128875.1 Candidatus Melainabacteria bacterium 17Bon1m | reverse complement strand
TTTTCTCCTCCCAGCACTATTTCCCGACAGTTGTATGTGCGTCCAGCATCACTGTCAAGACCATAGTAAGAGGGGCGGCATTAATGCCGCCCGCCGACATTTTCAGTTAATACGCATACGAGAACGATGGGATATTATTTTGTCGGCATTCCGCGTTGGACGTTCTGCACTCACTTGCTGAGAGCACGAACGGGAGCAATTTTGCGCTCCAGAAAATCCATATACAAAATTACTGAAAGCACAAAGGAAAAATCCAATGGCAGTTAAATCTGAAATCAAAATTTCCACAATGAGCTACGTCATTGTTTACGTTCAAGACACGAAGAAATCCGTTCCTTTCTATCGCGACATTCTCGGAATGACCGTCAAGTCCGAAGAAGAAGGTTGGGTTGAATTGGAAACCGGTGCCACCACTTTGGCATTGCATGGAATGAAGCCCGGCGAAAAGCATCCTGGAAAAGTCGAAGGACAGCCAATCGTTGTATTCACTGTCGACAATGTACACGAAGCACGCGAAGAGCTCGTTAAGAAAGGCGTCAATTTCAAAAACGAATGCGAAGTCGTTTGCGAAGCAGGCGACCATGTCGGTATGAGCACAAACTTCTATGACATCGACAACAATCTCTATTCGATCTTTTCGATGGTTAAGAAGTAAACGACAGAAACAATCTGTAGCGGAGGCGCATGCGCCTCCTTGCTCAGGGAGCCGCATGCGGCTCCCTTACTTTTTGGCTAGTGAGCTGAAACTCTCATATCTGCGCTGTGGCACATGCGCTCAGTGTCTTTTACAACGCTGTCGTGTTTGGGGTTCCAGCCAAACTCTCTGCTTCTTTTGCCTCGAATTCTCGAGTTCGATCCGAGTGCGAATTTTGCCATTCCTTCACCCCATTCGGCAACAGCATCTTCGATAGGCCATTCTTCTACTGGTGCCGACAATTTCAGAGATGATTTGATTGCTTCAGCTAAAGATTTAAAATTGATTTCGCCATTTTCTGCAAATAAAAATGTACCTGCAGGTACAGAGCCGCTCGCAGCTAGAGCGTACAAATCTACTAAATCTTCGATGTGAACAGTGGACCAAATATTCTGTCCTCGTCCGACGCATCTAGCTACTTTCGACTTTTTCGCTTGATTGATCATCGCCGGCACTTGAATGCTTTCTTTGCTCAGACCTAGCCCACGTCCATAGATCAGACAAGGGCAAATGACGACTGTATGAACGTCTTCCTTTGCTGCATCCAAAATAAAACGGTCAATCTCAACTCGTGCAACTTTTTGTGGAACTGGATCGAGTGGAGTAATTTCATCATAAACTTTGTCTGAACACTCACCACATGCGGTATCAGAAACAATCGAAGATCCGCTGGTGTGGACGAACCGCTTGCCTGTTCCCTTGAGTGCAGCAATAACGGTCTCAACAAGCTGCCGAGCGTCAGAATCAGCAGCATTCACCACAACATCTGCTTTCGCGCAGAGAGGCGTAATGAAAGATGAGTCTTTGTGCGAACCAACTGCCGGTTCAATATTGAGCTTTTTCAATTCAGCAGCTCGATCATCAGAGCTTGTTGTGCCAATTACTTCAAAACCTTCGTTCAGCAGCTTAGCTGCAACCGAGCCGCCAATATAGCCGGAAGCGCCAATCACAAGAGCCTTCATCAGCATTCTCCATAAGTCGAATGAAACTTTCGAATATTCTATTGCAGCGCAAAACAGCCTGCACGAGAATGCAGTGCATAACGTGCAAATCGCAATATTATTTCTTAGAGGACTTGCCCTTAGATGGCTTGCTCTTAGTCGTTTTAGACTTAGACGTCGACTTGTCTTCGGCAGAATCTTTAGTGTCAGATTTTGTTTCTGCCTTGGACTTGGTTTCCGCCTTGGACTTAGTTTCTGCGTTCGACTTAGCTTCTGTCTTAGGCTCAGTTTTACCTTCAGCCTTAGTCGGTTTTTGACCAACTGGCTTGCCTTCAGTAACGGCCCCTTCTGCGCTCAAATCGTAAAACGCATAACCTGTGCGGTTGTATACGCCTTTTAGATCTTGGGGGCACGGACCAAGAACAGAAACTTCTTCAACAACAAGTGAATCTCTTACTTCATCTGGCTCGAGTTCTGCTGCAAAAGCCATCGCTTCTTCCGCGTTGTCGGCAACGATATCGAAGGTGCTGTAGAACCCAGGATTACCTGTGCCATGCTGCTCTATAGGTTCGAACCAAGTGCCTCTGACCAGTAATCTGAAGTGCTGTGCCTCAGTCGATTCCATATGATAGACCTGGCGCAACATTGCCAGGGCGTACGAGAAATTTTTGACGTATCTCAAAGCTTGGATGAAGCAATGACGCGCGCCGTCAATGTCATTGTTGCCGCGACCAACGGCAATACCCAACTCAGTGATAATTCCAGCAAGCTCGATGGTGTACTGAGTGAATAGCTCTTCCGAGCCCAAGAGTCGCTCAGCAAGGTGCTTCGCCAAATCTGCGGACTTGTGATACTGCTCCAGCCCGTTCAAAAGAGCCACACGTAGTGCCAGCGCGGGCCAGTGGAGGTCATCGCTTTCGACTTGATCAAGGGCTTCCATTGCCTCTTGCGGCATGTTGCAGCGGTGCAACGCAATCGCTTTGTTGAAGTAAATCTGAGATGAGTCGACACCTGGGCAGTCAAGCGCCTTGGTGTAGGACTCATTTGCTGCCTGGAAATCGCCCTGGTCTGACTGCAAATTTCCAAGTTGCTGCCACAACAACCATATTTGCGGAACAGCGCGCGTGCCCTCTTCTAATACGGCGATCGCATCCTGCGGGCGTTCTTCCATCTCATAGGCTCTGGCAAGCAATTCATAGCCGCCTGAGTACTTCATTTTGAGAAGCTTCTTGCCCAGCTTCTTCGCCTCGCCAGCGTCACCTTCGCTCAAATGCTCGTAGCCCTTCTGCATCAGCTCGCGGGCTTGCTGTTCAGAATGCTCTGGATTATCTGCCATCTACTTATAAATACCTTTGACTAGAATCCGTAGCTCTTCCTAAGAGTATCAATTCGTTCTTTGATCGTGCCGGATTTTGTTTTGCCGTGCGTATCGATCTCCAATTTTTCCAGCCGTTTCATTATAGGTAGAGACTCTTGCTTGCGACCATAGATTTTCTGCTCGATTTGACTGAGGCTATCCTCGATGTTGTCCCCTTGCGAACCGCCTGCGGTGGCAGCTGCAGAGGCTGCAGAACCTTCAGAGGATTCGCTGTGGGACGAAGATTGGGTACTGGCTGGGGTGACAGGAGCGGTTGTGAACTTCGCTCCTGTCGTCTCGTTTGAATAATTACTACCACTTGAATAGGTGCTTATTGACCCTGAAGATTCGCCACCATTTGTGGTTACAGGTGCAGTTTTCTTGATGATTACTGCTGAGCCGGAGTTGCCATCAGCTTGGGAAGCACCGTTACCATCCCACAATGCGGCTCCGCTTGAAGACCCAGTCGAAGCCGAATTAGCCTCACCTGTTGATGTCGTCGATGTGGAAGGCTGGACAATCGATGAAGAAGGCGGAGCAGTCAAAGCTGACTGTCCTTCGGACGATGCTTCGGTTGCCCCTCCCGTCGATCCTCCTGACGACTTCAGACCAGGCGTCAAAATTATGGCTTGCGATGGAGGGAAGTCTGCACTCGGCTTCTGAGCTTGTGCTTGGGGCGGTTTTGGTTTCTCTCCATCTTCGGTCAAGCCTTGCTGCTTCAGCGTCACTTTCAACACTTGCATGTTGGCTCGTGCGTTTCGATCCATAGGATTGAGCTTGAGAGCTTGCTCCCACTCTTCTCTTGCTTCCTTATATTTGCGCTTTTGGAACCACCAAATGCCCCAGTTATTGTGAGTGAGCACAATATTGTCTTTGGCAGTCCGATTATTCGGATCGCACAAAAGACACTCGGTATAAGCGTCTAGAGCTTGTTGAAACTCAAATCTGGTCAGGTGATTATTGCCCTTCTGAAGAAACTCACGTGACTTCATCGTGCTCAGAGGATCGGCATAAACCGCTGAAGGTGTGCTGAAAAACAAAGAAACAGCCACAACTGAGGGACCAACCATTTGCGGTACGGTGGACAAACATAAAGTTATGCAAAGTATTATCTGGCGCGGGAACCCAGCGCTTGGCAACACGGTCCTATCCGCAAAGCTCAAGGTTGGAAATTGTGCGCTGCGCTTTCTCACTTTAGAAAGTTCCATCCAACTTTTGTAAAGGGTCCATCTACCAAGAATGCCCACTGATGGACTTGACATGTATCAACATTGTACTGAAATCTTAAACGATTTAAAGAATGGTTTCCATTTCAAAAGACCGCCCCTATACTCCAAACAGGTGACCGCTCATGGGAGCAATATTTGTGACTAAATCACGCACTAAAGCAATGGCAGTAGCTGCAGCGATTCTGGGCTGCATAACCGTGCCAGCTTTGGCAAATTCTGGCCCAGTCTGCCAGGACAAGCTCGCTATGAATACCGGAGCACCAAACCCTGGTTATCAAGATCCTGGTGTCCAACAAGCAATCGACGTAATCAAAGCTGTCGAGAAGCAAGCCGGCACCAAGATCAAGTCAAAGAAAGTACTAAGGCAACAAGAAAGATCTGCTGCTACCATCCTGATTTTGGGCGGCGCTGAAGCGTTCCCAATGTAGTAGGGACTGACCAGTAGGCTCTTTCGTTGACAAAGTCACAACAAGCTCCTTTGTTGAGCTACGACCATGGCCCATCAAGCCAGCGGCTTCTTGGCGCCACTCTTGGCAATTATTTTCTAGATATTTCGACCAACCGAGCAAGCGCGGACGCCTTGATCGATATCGCATCAAATCAGCGCTTCAGCTACAAACAGCTTCAAGAGAAAGTAAACCAGACCGCCAGAGGTCTGCTTTCTATGGGGATCGAGACCGGAGACCGCGTAGGAATTTGGTCGACCAACAATGCCGAATGGCTGATCACAATGCTTGCGGTGTGGTCTGTCGGCGGAATTCTGGTCAATATCAATCCATCCTATAAGACTCAAGAAGTCGAATATGCCCTCAAACAGGCTGGCGTTAAGCTGCTCATCACTGTTCCGGGACACCGAAGTTCCGATTATCTAAAAATGCTGCGAGAGATCGCGCACCAGGTGTTTTCTCCAGACACAAAATACGACCTCACTGACACTCCTCAGTTAGAGTCGATCTTCGTGATCGGCAAAGCGCAAGATTTAAAAGACAAGTTGGTCGGCAACGTGAAGGCGTTTGATTCGCTTTTGGAACTCGGCGATAAAGTGCCGCATAGCGATCTGCAGGAAAGAATGCAGCATCTGCAATTCGATCAACCAATCAACATTCAATACACATCAGGCACGACCGGTTTTCCCAAAGGTGTCACCCTTAGCCATCACAACCTGCTGAACAACGCCTGGTTTGCGGCACAAGCAATGGGTTTGGATGAAAGTACCCGCTTCTGTGTACCGATGCCCTTTTATCATTGCGGCGGCATGGTGTCATCTGCGATGGCATCCTTTTCTGTCGGTGGAGCGGTGATCATTCCCTGCCCTTTCTACGATGAAGAAAAGGTTTTAGAAGCGCTTTCCGCTGAAAAATGCACTCACGTCTCGGGTGTTCCAACGATGTTCATTGGCGAACTCGAACATCCAGATTTTGAAAAGTTCGATCTCTCGCATTTGCGCGGAGGCTTCATGGCAGGCGCTCCTTGCCCTGTTCAACTGATGCGAAAAGTGGCAGACAAGATGCATATGAGGGAAGTGGTTATCCTCTACGGATTGACTGAAGCATCGCCACTGATCACAGCTACTACAATTAGCGACTCGTTGGAACTCCGAGCAACAACAGTCGGAAAAATAATTCCAGGACTCGAAATCAAACTAATCGATACCGTATCCGGTGCGATCGTCCCCAGAGGTGTACAAGGCGAATTATGCACACGCGGACATGGGGTGATGCTCGGCTATTGGAATAATCCGCAGGCGACACAGGATTGCATCGATGCCTCACGTTGGCTTCACTCAGGCGATCTGGCAGTGATGAACGAAGCTGGATACATCAATATTACCGGTCGCAAGAAAGACATGATCATTAGGGGCGGAGAAAACATCTACCCTCGCGAAATCGAAGAAGTTATGCACGTCCATCCGGAAGTTATTCAAGCGCAGGTTTTTGGCATCCCCGACGCACACCTCGGTGAAGATGTTTCAATGTGGGTGATGGTAAAGCCAGGCTCGACTGTGAAAGCGGAAGCAATTTCGGAGTGGCTCAAAGAGAAGGTTGCCTACTTCAAAGTACCTCGCCACATTCGAATTGTTCAAGAATTTCCGATGACCGTGACCGGCAAGATCCAAAAGTTCGTCATGCGCGAAAAAATGATCGAAGAACTCGGACTCAAGGATGCAGCGGAAATTCAAACCGCCTAAACATGTGTAGGGGAGCCGCATGCGGCTCCATGACTGGGAGGCACCTGTGCATCCCCTACGAGAATCACAAACTAGAATTCAATTTATCGAGAGTGTTTTTCGCTTTCTGGTACTGCTCTGGCTCAATTTCTTGAAACATCTCTCTTACATCGACTGCGACCTTCATCGGCCAGACAGCCTCCTTACGCTTATTCAGCTGAATCAAGACTTGCCCGAAGGATTCTGCCAACGTAGCAATATCAGGATCGGCAGTCCCCATGGTGGACATATACATCTCCAGAGACTGACGATAAAGTTCTGCCGCGCGTTCTAAATGATTCATCGATCTATTCAAATCGCCCAACCGCCGCAGGTTCTTCGCTACGAGAGGGTGATTCGGCCAGAGTATATTTGCTTCCCTAACAAGGGCAAAACGAAATAGCGCTTCGGCATCTTCCAATTTGTCTTGCCGCAATTGCAAAAGAACAAACTTCAAAATCTCATCGTTCGCTTCACCAGCTGCTTCCTTGAAATCGAGATTTTCCTGCATGCTGGTAGAAATTTGATTCACCAGCTTGTCGCCTTTCGCCTTTTGACCGGTGCGAAAAGAAATAAGAGCCTGAGCAAGCAGACACAAAGTTACGGTAGAGTGCGAGCCACCTAATTTTGACGTGTATATCTCAGCACTGCGATTGATCAACTCATTCGCTTCGTCATAACGTTTCATCGCATAGAAAAGACCGGCTAGATAATTTCTCCGGACACAGGTCTCCACCGAACTTTCTCCAGCCAACTGCTCAGTCAGCCTGAGCGCGTGTTTGTAATGCATCTCTGCGGCAGAATAGTTGCCTTGCAAACGGTGCATCAAACCGAGGGCATGAATGCACGGAATAATCTCAGCCGTGTCGCCCTGACCAGCCGCGAGCCTCAGTCGCAATGCTCTTTCATAAGACTCTTGTGCGTCATGAAACCGATTGAGAGCGTGATAGGCATAGCCAAGCTTTTCTAAAGTCGGCGCCAACTCGTGACCGTCCGCGCCCGCCCGCTCTTCCTTTTCCTTCAGGCTTGATTCTTCAGCAATGACTATGTCGAGGAATTTCATTGAGTGTTAGGGCCTAGCACCCACAAAATCTTGGCATCGGCGCGCCCGCTATATTGGCAAGCTCAGGCGCCAACGATTTATCTGCCGGATTGTTGCTAAATGGAACCCCAGAATCGTTTTTTTCGCCGTCTTTCGGAATACGCAAATTTTTTACCGGCATATTTAATCCGTATACACTGTAAATAAAGACGTATAAGCCTAAGTGTACTTTTCGGGTATAGATGATTGCAAGGCCGCGCCCGATCCCTGGCATTTAAGGTCCAAGCAGTTTGGATTTCGGGGTTTGCGTCGTGGAATAGTACAACTATACTGTCAGGCATTAGAACCCAGGCTGCCATTAGCGAATGACCGAAGAGACTTCCAGCGAAAATCCAACAGTTGCCCAGCCAGCTGCACCTCCGGCGGCTCCGCCCCCTGCACGCCCAGTCGACAGGGGCAGCAAACTCGACTGGCCTCTGATTCGGAAATTCGAGTCATTGATTTTCGCCAGCATGGTCGTTGCCATTCCATTCTTTGCCTTTCGAGTGGTCGATCTGACCTCAACCAATCTGGCCGTGCGCCAGACAGGGGTTGACCTGGTCAAAGATCTCGTTCGAGCCAAAGACATTTCCAAAGAAAACGGTCTGAGCATCACCGTTTGCGGTCGCCCGGCCACCCAAAATGAAGGTACTGCCTACCTAATCCAGAACGGCAATCGCACAATAGAAGAGGTTCTTCTGCCAAAGGGCGTGAATGTCGTCGGTTCAGTCACTTTTGATGACACCGGCACACCTACCATGCCAGGTGCCAGTTTTACCATCAGCAAAGGCTGGAAATCGAGCCACGTGACCCTGACGCGCGAAGGCATAGCGACGATGGAGTAGGGGCGAAAGCTCTATATGCGCCCCCTGAGGGGGAGAACGGCTGACCAAACCGAGATCGCTTTCACCATCAAGGGAATAACTTGAGTAGCCATGGTGCGCTCCGGTATGAATCTAAACGACAAATTTCGAAAAATACGACTTCAGAAGTTCTGTTCCAGAGCTTTGCGGAGACAATTTGCCTTCACTTTGGTTGAAATGGTAGTCGCGGTTGGCGTCAGTTCAATATTTATTCTGATGTTGGCTAGTTTGCTCAGTCAAACAATGGTTGTTTCAAATAATGTGCAGAAACAACTCTACGCAACGGCAATTGCAGAAGCTGCAATTGAGAATGCAAAAAATACTCCATACGCGGTGCTATCAAGTTATGTGAATGCTGGAACTCAAACGATGAATCTATATTCGGATAACAATGTAGCCAACGTTCCGCGTCTACCACCTCTTCAATTTGATCTCTTAAAGGCTGATACCGTTTTTGGTGCCATCAATCCACTTTCAGGACAAATTAGCGATACGGGGAAGTGGACGTTAACTAATGGAAATTTCTTCAAAGGCTCAGTCAAGGAAACAATCACAGATGCAAAATCGCTAACTGCAATTGAAAGCGTGAAAGTTGACATTGATATAAGTTATGACGTAGGCGGAAGGGAATCAAAAAAAGTTTCGAGAAGTATTTTCATTTTCAAAAATGACTAGGAATAGAAAGTTGATCGCGACAAGGTTAAGACATTCATTTGGAATGTCTTTAATTGAGCTTCTGTCCGCAATTCTCATTATGAGTTTTGTAGGAGTTGCAATCACAGAACTCTGTGCCGCTCATAACATAGTCGCCTTCCGCACCGTAGGAAAAATGGACGGAATTGTGAATGCAAGAAGAGCAATTGCTCTATTTGACTATGATGTGAGACTTGCAAAGGCAGTTCCCAGCAGCTACACTCCTGCCGCAAACATTCCTGGAGACAACTCGGTTGCTACCTGGAACGCACCAGCTCCAAATTATGTTGCAGACTATCAAACGCTAATTCTGACCCAACCAATTTTTGATCAAAATGGATATGTTTCAACTGAAACAAAAACGGTGATCTATAAAATACTTCCCGATAAACGAGATCCTGGAAAAGGTTTGTTTGTTTTACAAAAGAAAGACTTTTCGGTCGGTGGTGACCCCCAAACAATTCTTACAGGTATAGTCGGTCCAATTAATCCCTCAGATGTCACCGATTCGATCGCAAATACTCCGCCTCCAAAGGTATTCAAACCACTGATAAAACTAGCTGAATTCTACAGATCAGCAGGAATACCTTCTAATTATTATCCACCTACATCGGTTCCATCTGCTCTTACAAAAGGCGCCCAAGTAACTCTAGAAATTTTCGACACGGCATCTCAATCACAAAGTGCAACCCCAAAGTCAATTGCCTTTTCTAGAGAAGTTTATACGAGGGGGAATTATGCAGCTATTCCATAAGAAGAAAACGAATAAACGTGACCGAGGAGTTTCCCTTATGTACGTAGTCGTAGTGGGAGGCATAACAGCGGGTGCGGCTTTGGCTTTGGGTTCCTCACTATTCCCAATCTTCAATCACGTATCATCTCTGACACAACGCGATCAAGTTTTCGACATTTCAGAGAACTGTCTGAGATATGCAATGGCTAGGTATAAGCAACTGCAAGAAAACGGCGAAGACCTGCAAGCAGTTACCGTAGACAAGTTAATACCCCCTGACTCAATTACGAACAAAGGAAAGATTGAAATCAGCTTAGCTGATGCTGATCTTACAACTCTTCAGACGAAGGGAATCTACTCACCAGAACAGACTACGTATCCTTATGCTGTAATTCTTCCAACCTATAAATTCCTAACAATTAGTGCGGCAAAAGGTGGATACACACATAAAATCAGGGTCCTACTAAAACCCGAATTTTCATTGTCTCCAAATACTTCTCCATCCGAATACCCGCCATCATCTGGCAACACGCTTGTTTCATCTACACTCTTCTCCAACTCTGCCTTGCAGGCAAACTCAACTTTGCGAATAGGAGACGGTGTTGATATATCAATCGAAGGAGGCAGTAATCTCGGCGCCAATATCGGGAGCAATGGTCTAATAAGTCTTGATGGAGCTAGCACCATAAACGGTTCTATTAATGCGTACAGCCCTCCTGTTTCAAATGGCACGCCGACAAGCATTAAGGCCACCACCAATGCCATAGTCAAAGGCAATGTTTCGGCATCAGGAACTATCAATGATGTGAATCCTACTGTCACAACACCACCACTCACTTCGGACGCTACTGGTGGAAACGTTTACGGAGATGGACAATATGGAAGTACTCCAACAGCAGGTGTTATAGACAACTCTGGCAAACTAACTCAAATGGCACCCGTCGTTACGCCTCAACCAACACAAGAAGCGCAAGTCTCAGGCACCATCACAGAACCCGCTGATGTATCTATGCCAAGCAGCGCAAAAGTCACAGACTTAGGTAGCTTGAAGGTTCCAACGGGGCAAACAGTAACAATTCAACCTGGAAGTTATGTCGTTGACAGCGTTTCAATTGAAAATGGAGGCACGTTAAACATTCAATCCACGCCATCAGATTCATCGAGTGGCGTCAACCTTTATGTAAGAGGCAGCACTGACGTTGCAACACCAATTGACGTTCAAGGTAATGTTTCCTTTAACGGTACAACAGTCTCACCAAATAATTTCCAGATGTTTTACAGCGGACAAAAAACTTTGAATTTCTCGACGAGCAGTAACTCAAGTTTGTATGGACTAGTTTACGCGCCTAATGCTTCTATCACTGTCGGTTTAAGCGCAAACTCCAGCTTCCACGGAGCATTAGTTGGAAACAACGTAAACGTTCAAAAAATTGGAAGTATTGCTGGTGCAAGATCTATAGTTTATGATCCTAACGCTACTAATACCGCACCTCCATCGAGCTCGGGAATGGCTCCAGCACCGCAGTTTGGCTTAATGAAAAATTCAACGGGCAGTGGATATGCCGTACTTAACTATCGTATTATCTCGTGGGAAGAACCAAGGTAAACTAATCAGTTTTTCGTTGATGAACTTCCTGTTTTGAGTTGTGCATCTTTTGCTTGGTTGGCTGAGCATGATGAACTTGATTGTGCGTGGTTTTAGCCTCTACCTTCTTGATAGCGACTTTGTTGCTGTTCGTCGAAGAATTGATCATCTGTGCAGCGGCACCATCGGCAGGGTCATTTTTCAAAGCGACGCTGAACATTAAGACGCCGACAAAGGCGATAGCAGCCCATGTTTTCCACTTATCCACAATATTCGAAAAATAGTTGTCCTCCCAACCATCCCACCATGTGCCGTAGCGGGACATACGACCAGATTCTTGATCTTCGATGTTGTTCTGATCAACCAAAAGATTTCCTGCAAAGACAATCAACAACAAGGCAAAGAAAGTCAGCAGCGCTGCCTTGTGACTTAGTTGAGAATGGAATGAAAAAAGAAGAAACATGCCGCAAATAGCAATCGCTGATATCCAGATTCCGAGTGCGAATGCCGGGCGTTCTCTATTGTGAAAAACACGATCGAATCCAATAGTAACGATAGCAACTGTGATCAGGATTACGAAGACCCAGAAAGTTGTTGTTATTTCCATTTTTCGGTTTGGGGAAGGGACTGACGCTACGATAATAAGCGCTCCGCTTGACAACCATGCTTTCCTTCACCCTTACTTAATTTCCTGTGTTGTTTCGGATACATCTTGCCTGAATGCACACTTGAGATTAAAAGACCCGAACGTCAAACAGAAGTGAACAGTTGAGGCTTTTTGAGTCGCAATCGGGCGCATTTCTCGCACTATTGTGGTGAAAGAGGGAAAATGGAGTTTAGGCTGGTCTCCTGGTTGTTCCAATTGCTTAGAACTCTTATGCGCACCTGCTGAATCGAAGAGATTTGCGCTCTGCTGTCGAAATTGCAACGGAAGGAATTCGCAATGACTTCGATAAGGCCACCTTTCTCGAATTTCGAGCTGGCGCTTTGCGCAAAGCACTATTCCGCTTCCGGAATCAACTCGACTTTCAACCAGCCGGGTTCACGTTTGTCGAAGTGTTTGTAGCAATCGACAGCATTTTCGAGCCCTTCAAAAACAGTCAGGATCGTCGACGGGCGGAAAGGCGTGTCTTCCATCATCTTCAGGCACTTCGGAATGTATTTCCGATGACTGCAATTAGCTGCTCTTACGGTAAGCGCTTTCGACATTACTTTGCCAATCGGAAAGTTCTCTTCCGTCTCAGGATAGACACCGATTATAGAGATGACGCCACTCTTCCTAACCGCTTCAACGCACCATTGCAGAACCTGCTCTGGACCATCGCCCTTCTGCCAATGGTTTCCTGTTAGCACTGCTAATGGTGCACCGGCTGTTTTCTCAAGAACAGACTCCACGACCCCGACAATCGATGTCGCAGGTCCTTTGTGGGGACGCTGAGCGTCAATGCCCACAGCATCTATGACGGCATCAGGCCCATAGCCGTTGGTGAGCTTTCTGAGTTGCTCTACCGGGTCTACTTTTTCGAAATTGATTGGAATCGCTCCTTGCTGTTTTGCAACCTTTAATCGATCCGGCAAAACGTCAATGGCAAAGACCTCTTTTGCACCAAGGTACTTTGCTACCGCAATAGCCATTTGACCAACAGGTCCGCAGCCAAATACAGCAACATAGTCCCCTTCCTTCACGTCAGCCATCTCAACGCCCATGTATCCTGTGGGGAAAATGTCAGAGCAAAGTAATGCGTCAGCGTCGGAGACGGACTTCTTCAGCTTTACCAAAACAGAATCAGCGAAAGGAATTCGAGCGCGCTCAGCTTGCAGTCCATTGAAGGCTCCGGTCGCCTCCGGTCCTCCGAAGAAAGCTGTTCCGGCTTGAGGTCCATTTGGGTTAGATCGGTCGCAGCAAGAGTACTCTTTGGCTTCACAATAGACGCATTCACCACATGCGATTGTCGAGCAGACCACGACTCGATCTCCTGGCTTCACCGAAGTTACGGACTGACCCACCTTTTCCACTATTCCCACGGCTTCGTGCCCGAGTATAGTGCCATAGCGCATACCCGTCATAGTGCCTCTGAGCATGTGCAAATCGGTTCCGCAAATCGAACTAGTAACGATTTTGATGATCGCGTCCGTCGGGGCCTCGAGCTTCGGGTCGTCGACCTCATCTACAACGATATGTCCGACTCCATGGAATACAACTGCTTTCATGCTGCCCCCTTTCTTTTATCTTTTGAGCGTTCGCGACTTACTATCCAGTCGGTGATGACCGGAACATGAGCCGGTAGTTCCCTGAAGAAAGTATACGGGCGCCTAACTTAACCTCTGAGTAACGGTTTGGAACCTCGAATCGCAACTGCCGTCAGACCCAAGGTGAAGGTGAATTTGAGGAGAAAGCTATGCCATATCTTTCAATCGATGATTTACCGCCGCCTGTGAAAAACAACCTACCGCGGCACGCCCAGAAGATCTTCAAAGACGCGTTCAACAGCGCCTACCAAACGCATCATGGCGAGGACGAGGTGACGTCGTTTAAGATTGCCTGGGCGGCAGTAAAAAAGACTTATGAAAAACGCAATGGAAAGTGGGTCAAAAAGGCAGCAGCGTAGCTCACTGGACCAAATTAGTTGCGGCGCAGAACACCTTCCGTCGTTGGGTTCCTTGCGGCTTCGCTTGATCAAGGATGAACAGTCGAGCCGAGCAAGGACAAACTAAAGATTGGTTGGGACGATACTTACACGCGGAGAACCAGTCATGCCTGAGAAGTCGCATCTCTCGAGACTTTCGCGCGCATTTCTGACTTTGTTGGTGATGTAATCATTAGTGGAGTGCATTGGCACAAAGACGTTTATTCCGGACTTCTTCATCTCAGCGACATTAGCGACATCAGTGGAAAAACCCAATGCCAGAATAGGAATGCCCGGATTTTTCTCCTTGATTCGACGTGCGATTTCAAGACCACTGCGATTCCTCAGCCGTAAGCCAATTAGCAAGACGTCGCAATTGGCAGACAAGATACGCTCGCAGACATCTTCGGAATTACTGTTTATTGCACCTAAATCTCAATATCGCTTTCCTGCGCCAGGATAAGCGTTAGCGACAGCCTGAAAATTTCACAGTCTTCCAAAATAAAAACACGCATTGAAAATACCTGTTGGAATGACTCCGGCGTAAGCTGCGCACTACGCAAGAAATGCAGCGAGTATTTCCAGTATTATGCATCCCAGGCTTTCTGACATCACCTGAATGTACTAGTTCAAACATTTCCGCGACCAATACTGGCTCTTATCGTGACTGTTGATACCTTTCAACGCGGTAGCGGTCGCTAGCAGAAAGAAAATTCTGACGATACCCTCGGGGTAGTTCGCGATCCATTTCGCGTAGGGCCTGCAACTGGAGCGATTGAGCAGTTATTTCTCCACCATTAGCACGACCTGTAAACCGCTCAAAGTGTGCAATCCCCCAACCGAGGGTCTGGAGTTCCTGCTTTCCTTCGGCAGTCGGTTTCAGTAAAAACTCGTGTTTAGTCTGAGCATAAAACTGTTGAAGTTCTTCTCTGCTGAACTTTCCATCATGATTTTGGTCGATCATTTTTCCATGTTGGTGCAGTTCGCGAGCGAGGTCTGCAGTCTCCGGAGCAAACTTCCTCGATACTGCCAGTTCATTGTTGTACTGAGTGATTTTTGCGTCGAACTCTTTAATATCCCGCATGGAAATGCCGTTGCGGTCATTGTCGATTAGCTCTTTGTTCTTCTTGAGCGTCTCTAGCATGTACTTTTCTTTCGCATTTAGATCATCACCATGCAGAGCGAGTGTTATTTCGCGACTGGACATCGTTGCATCTTGATTCCGATCGACTCGATCGAACATTTGATTTGCCATTGGGTAAATCGTTGGAACAGGCGCATAGTCTAGTTCCATTTTCTGAAGTTTATCGCCTGACAGTTTCTTTTCCAGAGGTTTCTTGCTAAACACATCATCTTTCTCAAAATCCAGTTGCCCAGTTGCACAAGTCTGAGACGCTACTGTTTCTGCGGGTCTTGAACCAGAGCGACTTGCACTGTAAGCGAAGTCACCATGTCCGTAGCCGGAATACTGTTCAGATAAAAGGCGCCCTGGTAATTGAATCGCCTGAACCTCATGAGAAAGTGCCGCAGAAGAATCGACTGTCTTTTTCTCTACGCAATCTTTTTTGCCTACTAAGTTGCAATCGCCCATGACATTCAAGCCTCGTAAAAAGTTAGGGGCTGGGCAAATGCTTTGCCCAGTGCTCAAAGGTTAGAATCCATCCGTGATAGAACGGCGACAGACCAGTGACAGAGTTGTGACAGAGCAGACCAGGAGCAAAGAAGCAAACCGGTGCCAGGTTGCTTCGCGCAAACGCTATGAGAAGTCGACGCATACGATCGGGTTACTTCCCATAGTCAAACAAAATCCAACGACAGCCGGCTGTATATAAGATGCATAGCCGGTTTCCGTCATTGCAAGATTGTTCTAAAATACAGAGTGCGAAGGTCATATGCAGTGTCGCAGTTCGGTAAAACAGAAGGAAATCTGATGGGTTCGGCAAGAGGGCTTCAACGGCTATTTGCACTCTCGTTTGCGGCGTTGATTTTCGGCAATTCTCAATTTGCTATCGCATCTACATCGTCATCCTCACCGGCCATGCCAAACTCCGTGCATGTTCCTGGAAAAATCCTTCAAGTCAAAATTGATTTACATAGTTCGAGCATGTCACCAGAAGCGGTGGCACTAGGCGATCAGCTCGGACTAAACCCAGTTTTGCAACAAGTTCAATCATTAAGAGCGCAGCTAAAGGATCGAGGAAATAGCAGCGATGCAGACACTTCTGCAATCAGGCTCGCTCTCAGTGAAGCCCGCCATGAGGCTCTCGAATTAATTACCCAAGCAGACCTAGAAGTCGATTACGTCGAAGCACAAATTCTCGAAGAGCAAAGTCTGTATGCCGATATGCTTCAGCACATGACCGCTGAAAGAGATCGCGCAGTCGCAATTACAAACGCTGTATCGTTCGGGACAAATGGAGCACTTTGGGCCGCTTGCGAAGCGATCGCCATACCGACATACAAAGCACCGATACTATCAATACCTTCTGGTGTTTTAGGTGTGCTCGCCGGCGTCATTCCATCTTTCGCTTCTTTCTACGCAATGAGACAGGTCTCCGGCAAGAAATACTCGTACAAAGAAGAGCCCAATATGTTGTCAAAACTCTTCGATCGCCCGGTCGGCTTGCATTGCGAATATCCTGACTCCGTGTGGAACTTTCTGGCAGCGGTGCCTCCAAACGAACCAACAGGAAAACGTCGCGTAGACCTGATAATCGACAGATGGATTGAAGACAACAACATGCCGTCATTCAATTCCCGATCATCAGAAAGGCAGGTCGATCTAGTCACCGGGACTAAGAGCATTCCCAAAACGATCACTATTGACCTTCTGTCTACCAGACAAACAATGCTCGATCAGCTTTCAAGCGAAGTGCTCAAGATGAAGCGTTTGCTTTTAGAACTTATGATGGCCATCCGCGGCACAAAGCAGATCTGACGAAAACGATCAGTCTTTGTCCGGCTCGATCGCAGCCGCCTTCACACGTCCACTAGCAACTGCAGCCGATAGCGCAGCGAAATCCTTTTCAGTTTGATCCGCATAGGCAATGGCAAACTGACCAATTGCTTTGTCGAATTCCGCGCCATTGCCGAGATATCCACTGATTACAGCAGCGTCGCCTGACCGAGCATGTGCCCGTGCCAATACGGCACCCTGTAATTTTGCGATGTCGACCATTTCCTTGGCGTCCCAAAATTGTGGTTCGAGCTTTACTTTTGTATCTCGGAGTTGACGAATATAGAAGTCTTTTCCTTCTTCTGATTTCGTCCAACCAAGGAATATATCACTGGCAGACTGGACAATGCGTTGTCCGGCAACAACACGTTCGCCATTATTGTCAAACGCACTCTTACCAGCATACGCTTCAAGAACAGATGGACGTGCCTCTTTCGCTTGCAGCAGAAGTGGTTCGTCATCAGGTGCGAGGAATAGTAAGATACCGCAGGTGGTGCCCACGCTGCCGATGCCAACGACTTTGATAGCAAAGTCGACTAGCTTGTACCGATCGAATAGCCTTTGTTTGTCCCACTGCAAAGTGCTGCGGTAGTTTTTGAGAGATTCTTCGATACTTTTGTAGAACTTGGTATCATCGACATCGGGGTGAAAAATCAGCGGTGGATTGTCTTTGATTTTGTAAGACTCGCCGCCAGTTTCAACGAGTTTTGGAAAGTAGTAGAGCTGAATAGTGCGCTTCTTTGCTTTCTTGAGCTGATCTGCTCTCCGTTTTTGCAAGTCGACGTCGCCTGTGTTGGCGATTACACTTTCCCATGGCACCTGCTCATACCAGATGTCCATAATACTCAACTTCGACATGGAGGCCATCTTCTCTCTGTAACCTTGAGCCACAGCTTCAGCCGCATTCAGCTCAGCCTTAGGTTTCAGTCCGTTGTCGCGACATGCAAGTACAAAGCTGGCTGCAAGCCGTTTTATGTCCCACTCCCAAGGCGCTGGGAGTGTTTCATCAAAGTCGTTGATATCAAAAACCACGTTGCGTTCGGGCGTAGCGAAGGCACCGAAATTCATAAGGTGGCAGTCGCCACATGCCTGAACTTTCACTTTAGAGTTTGGCGTATTCGAGAGATCTCGCGCCATGAGGGCAGCAGCTCCTCGGAAAAAAGTGAAAGGTGTTTGAAGCATTCGTCCATAACGGATAGGAATCAAGTGCTGGATACGTCCTTTATTCGAATCTTCGAGCATATCAACCGGATCCGGGCGATCCTTGGGTGCCTTCCATTCACAATGAGACTCGCGCGGCACAACGTCACGCAACATCTTGCCGCGAATTCGTCTATCATCGCGCGGCGACACGGTGTTGTCGTGCAAGAGAGCCAATTCTTCTTCAGAAGGCTGCGACTTATGTGATCTGCCAGGCACCTTTATCTCTCCATAAAAAAGAAAGCTTCTTCCATTTAGGACATACCCAGAGGAGCCATTTCCTCCCGGCTTTGAAATAAATCTCTAGCCCTTCTTGTGAGGACCTTTTTTGCTCAAATCAACCATCATGTGTGTGCTGCGCATCAAAGCCGCAGTTTCACCAGTGGATGTTGCGACAACGGTGTCCACGACGGTCATTCGTCCACGTCGCACAACTTTTGATTCTGCAGTCAACGGTCCGTGTGGGTCATTCGAAAGAAGGTTGAGACTGATTTGAACCGAATAGGGAAATAGCTTGTCCTGCGCTTTTGGGTCCGAAGCATGCGTGCCGAAGATGGCTGCTGAAGCGACCTCATCAGCGAGTACGGTTATAGCGCCGGCATGAAAAACACCCGTCGGCTGCATGACTTGCTCGCTCAACGGCAAATGCCCTCTCGCAAATCCTTCTGAAATCTCAGTGATTTGCCCGCCTATTGCCTCGAGCATGTTCCATTTGTATTGATCGCGAATGACAGACATTGCCTTGTCTCCAATGAATGAGGAGACAAGTATCACATAGCCACAACCGGGCTAAAGCGGCTGATGTCACAAGGTTCGGTTAGAAGCTTGGCATTCCGTACATGGGAATACCCATTCCCATTCCAGGCATTCCATACATTCCCATGCCCGGCATTCCGCCCATCGGCATTCCATAACCACCCATCGGCATTCCGTAACCATAGCCACCATAACCGTTGTTATAACCGCGGTTGTAGCCGTTGCGATTGGCCATTTTGTAGGCAGCTGTAGTGACAAGGAATGAAGCCGCGTAGGGAGCAGCTGCTTGAGTTGTGCGCCCCAAAATCTTGGCGGCTTTGCCGACTACGCCTTTTACGCCTGGTCCTTTAGAAACCTCTCCACGATAACTCGGATCCGGAGCGGCGTTCGGTACGTCTGGCGGTGGATTGTATTTGTCGAGGTCATTGCGATTTTGCATGTGCCCCTTTTGAATTGCCTGTTCTTGCATTTCATAAGGGCTTTGTTGCTGAAAACCTTGCTGTGGTTGATAAGCTTGCTGTGGTTGATAAGCTTGTTGCTGCTGATAACCCTGCTGCTGCGGGGGCATTTGCCCTGGAGCCATCTGTTGCCCAGGCGCCATTTGCTGACCCGGCACAGCTTCGGAAACACCAGCTTGATACGGTGCGCCTTGAGGATAACCTTGCTGCGGGTATCCAGCATTTTGTTGATATTGCGGCGCGCCGTACTGCTGAGGATTGCCTGATTGCATAGCGCCTTGTGGCGGATAAGCCTGCGGAGCCCCACCTTGCGGATAGTAATTTGCAGGAGTTGCCATGACAGGCTGCATAGGCTGCAATTGCTGCTCACCACCTGGCGGCAAACCCTGGTCCGCTGGCGGATCGGCTAAGGCGGGAGAGGCAGAAACTAAAACTGAGGTAGTAAGGAGTAAGGCGGGAAGCGCAAGGAGGCGTTTTTTCATAGTTTTTAGTAAGGCGTACAGGTGATTCGCTCAGAATAGGCTTCTATTAAATAGATGTCAAGGGTAGATAAGGGTGAGATCTTGGTCTGTCTGAACCCGATATTCCACGACAGACGGCAAATTCGAAACCTCCCCTCTTAATTCACCCACATGGTCTTGAGGTTTCGCAAAAAAGCTTAATCGCCAGCTGGAGCTATCTTTTAGCGGTTTTTTAGTATTTCTGGAACGAAGAATCGACCGTATCAGCCCACAGGTTCATCCCACCGGTCAGGTTATAGACTCGATCGAACCCGTTTTCTCTTAAAAACTCGGCTATAACGCTACTGCGATTGCCAGCACGGCAGACAACCACAATCTCATTGTCCTTTTTGGCTTCCAGCTCTTCGATTCTATCTGTCAGCTCGGCCATCGGAATGTGCAAAATATCGGGCAGGACCGAGATCTTGAGCTCGTGGGGCTCACGAATGTCAAGCACAATCAGGCTTTCGCCCTGGTCGCGTTTAGCCTTGAGCTCTTGGGGAGTGATTTCAACCTTTGTTGTCGGTTCTGACACTCGTTTATCTCCGAATGAAAAATGTAAGTATAATCTCAACTCATGGGTCTACGGTATAGGAGTGAGCATTGTGTCTGCACTGAATTTGGAAGAAGCTCTGAAACAAGTACTTGAAGATGACGGCAAGATTTCCAAGTACGAAGCCAAGGTCATCCGCGAAATCATCATGGCTGATGGTCACGTCTCTGCAGAAGAGAAGGATTTCCTCGAGAAGGCATTGCGCGACAACAATTTCGATGAAGCAGCATTTGAATTGCTCTCAGGCGTACTTCTGAGATCCCACCTCAAAGACTAGTAATTGGGCAGCCATAAGGCCTGCCGAATTAAACACAAAAGCGCAAAGGCGGCCGATTTATCAGCAACCAAAGCGCAAAACTATCAAAAGCTGCTCTAGCGACTATTCGCAGGAGCAGCTTTTACCTTCATTTTTTGAACAATCGCAGCACTCGCAGCAGCATTCGCATTTTGCGCAATTGCCGCAGCTTTCGTCATCACAACGTTTGCAATCGTCTCCACAATTGTCGGCCATATCTAATTCGACCTCGTACAACTCAACTGCTTTCATCTTAGTCTCAACGTTTGATCCTGTCGAGAGACATGATCAAAACAATTTGGTGGCTGCAACTGAGGTATCAAAAGAGGCTAAAACCACCTAACGAGGTAGCTTTTGCTTATCATCACTCTCTGCAAGAAGTCTCTTCAGCACTGCTTGAGTAATGTCGACTCCATGATCGAAGACCTTTTGACCACCGGCATAAAGCCCCTGACCATCGACTACAAGATCGATATTTCTAGAACGCGCTTCAGCTTCTGCAGCCTGAGCGACCCTCACGCGGACAGACAAATTTGCAGACTCTACGAGTTGAGCTAAAGCTTCTTGCTTAGCACGAACAACAGCTTGAGCCTCTTGCTTAGTCTTCTCGATTTCCGCTGCTGGTTTCTTCTCCTCGCGCATTTTGATCAGCTTAGAATTCCAGGTCTCAACATCCTTTCTCAGCTGCGCTTCTGAATTTATTCGAATAGCTTCAGAATTGGCCACTTCAGGAATTCCGGCACGAATCTTTCCGAAATTGAAATAAGCGAATTTCACGGTCAGTGGCTCAGGCTGCTTTTCAGGTGCATCTGCGCTATACGCAGGCAAAACAGGCAGACACCCCACGAGAGCAAATACAATCCCAGCAACGTAAATACGGAATGTGCTTCTTCCCAATTTTGAACTCTTCATAGCTTGCCCTTAATCTGCCTGTTCTTACACTTTTAGTTTCACTTGATTAAACTTTCGTATTGCAAACCAAAAACCGATTCCGGAGTCGGCTCACCGCCAAGATTTAGCAGCGACTTGTATTGCTTGTTAGTAGTCATATCGATCGATTGACGGCGCAAGTCTTCGGCATGCGCACGCATTTTTTCAGCCGATTCCGGATTGCGATCTGTTTGCGCGCCCAATTCAAATTGTCCTGCGGCTTCTATCGCGCGGCCCTGCCTATCCAAAATCACGCCCAACGCATAATGCATCTCAGCATCTTCTTCTTTCAGGTCGAGAACTTTACGCAGTGCCTTCTCCGCTTGTGCGAGATCTTTCTTGCGAAAATAAACGTTAGCTAAAGCCATATGGGCAGATCTAAGATTTGGCATTATTGCGATCGCTTTTTTCAGTTCTTCCTCTCCCTCATCTACGCGACCGAGTTCTAGAAGCACCTCACCTCTCAACTTTCGCGCTTCGGCAGACTCCGGCTTCTCAGCAAGAACGCGATCAAGGTCGGAAAGCGCGTTGGCAAATTCCTTTTTCTTGTAATGAACAATTGCCAAACCGATAAACGCGTCAACGGGATGTTCCTTTTCGACGGAAGATTTTTTCAAATAGAGTTCTGCGTTGGCAAGATCTCCTTCATGCAGATAGGAAAATCCAAGGGCAGAATAGATAGACTGATCTTTAGCACCAAGCTTCATTGCCAGTTGAAACTCTTCGATAGCCTTTTTATTCTCACCAATAGAGCGCATCAAATTCGCCATCATCACGTGAGAATCCTGATTGTTGGGCTTCAACTCGATGAGCTTTTTGCACTCCTCAATCGCGCGATCAAGCTGATTTTTCTTGAAATAAATATTGACCAGAGTCAAATGAACTTCGTAAGCCGATGGCTTCAACTCGCTGGCCAACTTAAATGCGGCAGCTGCTCCGTCGATATCGCCTTTCGAAAAGAGATACTCACCTTTTTCTTTTGCGGACGCAAATGTCTCTTTAAAATCTTTTGCCTGAGCCTGACTTGCGGAGAAAGACGACGTCACCAAAATTGCGACTGCCAGTAATTTAGACAGAGTAAGTGTTAACTTCATTCCCATAACAGACGCTCGGCCAAGCTAGGTCCCATTCCAAAGTATTTCTGCAAAACTTCCGGTTTTGTTTCTGTCTCTACGATGTATCCCGGGCTGACATATTTATTCCAGGCGTCCTGAAAAGCTTCTCGCCCTTTTTGCGAACGTGCAAGCAACTTTGGAACAACGTGGTATGTTGCGATTCTCGGTTGAGCCGAACCTCTCAGATAGCTTTTGAAGAACAGTCTTTTGCGCTTTTGCGAGTCTTTGGACTGTCTATCTCCATCGACATATGGAAGAGCGAACTCATACTTGGGAATTAGGTACGGTTGATCGACAACTGGAGACATCAATTCTTTGAAAGCACTGGTGAATATTTTGGAGTGATTGGCTTCAACATCATCAAGGAATACCCGATAGCTGCCATCAGAACGCTGCGAAATCTTGATGCTGTCTTTATCAATGTATTTAGGCAATTGGCGCACTCGCTTAAGTGCAGACAGCAATGCGAATGTCATATCGCCCAAGGACGCTTCAACTGTGCCTGGCTCGCAAACTTGCTCTTGGAAGTTTGTAAAAAGGCGTTTGTGTCGCTTGAACGCAAGTACTAATGCCGCGGCAAATGGCAAAGCCGCAAGCAAGACAGGGGCACCCCAGAAAGCAGCGCCACCACCGACGATAGCAGCGGTCAGCGCTCCGAGTGCCGCATGTTCGACATAAATGCCGCTCAAAGCTGCTCGCATTTCCTTGGCATGATCTTTGTATCCAGCATTGCGCTTCAGATATGCCGGCGTAAGATTGAGCTTTCTCAGCGACGTCAACTCAACGCAACCGAGGGTGCGATTGTGATACGGCATACCAACTTTCCAGAGATCATAAATTTGATCTCTCACTAACGCGCGCTTCAACATCTCGTTGTTCAGGTCGACCGCGGAAGCAAAAACTTCAGCAGGAGTGAGCTCTGAAAAAGAAGGATGGACGTGCCCGACGCCACATTCGATCTGCCCATCATCGGCGATTCCATAATATCCATCGTGCTTGCGAACAAATCGATGGTAATCGTTCAAACCTTTCTCTAAAGAGGGAGCAATACAAATAACATCCCAGTTATTCGCAACTTTACGCCCACCTAACGGATCTTTTGTATGAATACGAATCGAGCGTCCACGCAATTGTTTAACCGAAACCGGCGAAGTTGTCGTAGTCAGGTCGATCAGAGTGTTAAGCGACTGACTGTCCCAACCTTCGCCAAACAAACCACGTGTGCCAATTAGACACTTAGTTATACCAAGCTCGAATATCTCAGTGGCGACTGCAACGTACAAACGCGATTGCCACTGTGAAGTGTTCGCACTGATTTCCACCCAAGGCTCATTGGAATCATCATCAGCTATCAGTTGAACATCAAGGCCGTCTCGCTTGAGTAACTCATCAAAAACTTTGACAAATTGATCTTTGATGCGCCGGTCAACAAGCACGAGCGACCCAGTCACAAGGCAAGGATTGAGCATGGCCGAAATTGGTGCAGCAAGCAAGGTCCGCAGTGTCGCGACGGCTCCGCCCGCTTCCGCGTCAAGAACACCCTTCAGCGATTTCACCGAAGTTGCAGACATCCGTTCAAAATCAGTCACCACTACTGCGCGCAAACGGTCTTGCAGGCTGGCGTATTCAGTGTCCAAAATCCGGCAGACAGCGTGCGTCTTGCTCTTGCTGAATGCTAAGACCCTGTCAATTGGCGAGGCGGTTTTTCGCAGCCCTTGTTCTGTAATTGAATAACCGAGCTTTCGCATCGAACTGCGTACTTGATCGTAGAGTTCGTGGTCCTTCTTATTCTGACTGAGTTTCAATCTGTGCGAAGCAAAATCTTCGAGGATCATCATCCAGTCATCAATTGTCGGAGACTGGAGCAATTCCTCCGTCGCCCGAATATTGCCGGGAAGAGGACGACCGGTTTTAGTCAAGTATCTATAGAGTGCAGAGGCAAACTGAGGACGCAGCTGAACAAAACTTCTAAAGGCACCAGTATCTTTATCATAGGCAGTTTCATTCAAACGACTCAAAACCCACTCTGTCAGAGGTGGTGTCACCGGTTCGGTTGGTTCTTGTACTCCCGCTGGTGCAATAAGTTCAGCATTTGCAGAGAGTTCAGCAATTGCAGGGAGTTCAGCAATTGCAGGGAGCTCAGCAGCTGCGGGGAGTTCCGAAGATGAAGGGAGTTCCGAAGGTGTTGGAACCTCAACTAAAGTAGAACTTTCGATTTCGACAAGATCGGGACCAGGACTAAAATCTAAATCGCCGCCGGACATTACACCAAATGCGGTATCTTCTTCAAATTGATCGTCAACTATTGGAATCGCCGCCGGATCGATCAGTTTCGGTTCAGGCTGTTTCTCTAAATCTCGCGGTCCCGCAGTGAGAGCGGGGGCTGAAAATTCCCCAGCCAAATCATCTTCATTCTCCGCGTATTCATCGTCTCCATCATCGCCGTTTCCAAATGGATTTTCCTGATGAGGTGGAGGCTGTTCGATGCCTGCAAGGTCAGCGATTAAACGGTGGAAATCGACATGTTGAGATTCAAGGAAGAGAAACTCTTTTTCAGTTGGCTGCGTGAACATCACCAGATCCTGAAAGGGCGCGAGACCGCCTTCTTTCACCAAAGCAGGAGTAGGAACCTGATAATCGATCTCGCCAACAAGCGAAAGATAGCGGGTTTCTTGCAGCTTGGACTTGCCTTCGGGCGGAGTACCGGTGAGACCGACAATAATCGGATCATCCAAATGTTTCACAAGCAGGCTCATTATGGCCGCCCAGTAATCGGTGAGGTGGTGGCACTCGTCAAAAAGAATCAGGCGCGTTTTTTGTCTTCTCAATGCCTGCAACAGTTCAAGAGCATTCGGGTGCAAAACGTCTTTGAGGTCCATCACATCAGCAAGTTTTTTCCGCAACCTGCTTACGTGCCGGGACATCTCTTTGTTGTATGCTGCCTGGTTGTTCTGCAACAAGTCTAAAATTCGCAGCTCAGCCTCGCCCGAGGAGATCGAACGGCCCTTAGCGATCTCTTGCGACCAATTTTGATGCGCCAACTTTTCGAGATATTCCTGCTCCCTTCCCGGAGTGGACAACACTTGATACGTCAACACTGTGACGGGCTTCAGTGGTTTGTCTTCATGAGTACCTAAAATGTCGGACATGCTGACCATACCGGTCAAATGATTCGGAATGAAAAGGTCCAGCTTATGACCCCACTGCGACTGAATCGTAGTATTGGGTGCGAGGATAACCGCAGGCACCTTCAAGGTGCTTATCAACTGCAGTCCGATGATAGTTTTTCCAGCACCGGGCGGTGCGACGATATGCAGCTCCCTTTCGCCACGTTCCATCTTGATTTTGACCAGCTCGAGAATTTCTTGCTGATAACGACGAAGCGGATAACGAAACGACAGTTCACGCAGAGCTGGCGGTATTTCGGCTGGGTCAGTAATGAATTGATTGTCGATAGCCGTTGCTGCCGCCAATGGCAGCGAGGGAGTGGTCGGATTGTTAGGAGTCAATTTTGCCACTCTAGGCACTTTCCAGGGCAGCCGAAAGGCTCGCCGACAGCCTTAAAGATACGCCATTTCAGTGGACAAAACAACGCAAAAGTATTGATAGTAAGAGGGCTCTACCTTTTATATTCTCTGATTATTGGACATATATCTCAAGCCTATATAGCTTGGCGGGTATAACCTTTTGGAGTGAGAAGCGTTCACTAGGAGCTTGCAGATGTCCGAAAACCCACCTTTCCACATCGCAAAATCATTGGAATTCGGCTGGGATGTTCTGACCAGACGCTGGTTGGCGTTGGTGCTCTGGACGGTAATTTTGTGGATTCCTCATGGGATGATCAATACCGCTTCCACAATTTTTGCCATTTTTGCTCAAAATCACGAGTCGCCGTGGTGGCTGAAAGTTGCCAGTGTTGTAGTGCAACTCATAACACTAATGCTGTCGACAAGAGTCACCCTTTTGTGCATGGACGACGAGCCTGCCGGTATCGGCGACGTCCTTGCCGGATTCAAGTACACAATACCTTTTACCATTGCCAGCCTTATCTTCGTGGTCGTGGTCGGGACAGGACTAGTCTTCCTCGCCATTCCAGGTATATATGCAGGACTGGCACTGGGACTTTACTCCTATTTGATTATTGACCAGGAGATGGGTCCGATTGAGGCACTAAAACGCAGTTTTGCCATCACGAAAGGTCACCTGTTGCAACTCTTGGCATTATATTTCACTCTCTGCATGGTCGTCTTCGGCGGGCTGATATGTTTTGTGGTCGGAGTTTTGCCCGCTTCCATCGTCTGCTCGGTCGCTCTGGGTCGGGTTTATCGCCAACTCGATCGTGCCTTTGATGGTGAAGGCGAGGACGAAGAATCACATGGTGACTCTGACGCATACGACGTCGAAGCGGCAGGCTAAAGCTAAATCACCGAAAACCAGAACCTTTGGGTGACCGGAAATCACTCCCTTTTCGCACTTTCGAGTGATGCGCGTAGGACGAGCATACAGGATAGTGGAAGAGTAAGGGCGGTACGGACCTAGGTGGTTCGTCTAGTGGCTGGCGGTATACCGCCTGTCAGCTTTGGGGTGAGCAATGAATACCATGAGACGTTTTGAAGCCGAGAATACACGTGCCAGCGACCTTATTAGTGTGTTGGTGGTGGAAGACCAAGAGGTGCTGCGCCTTGGTCTCAACCTGACCCTTCAATATATGCGCAATATTCAAATCGTCGGCGTCGCAGCCGATGGTCCTAGCGCTGTGCAGAAAGCCTTAGAGTTGAAGCCACAGGTCATCCTCATGGACATCGGCTTGCCTGGATTCGACGGCATCGAGGCAACTCGCCGTATCAAAGCTCAAATGAATACACGCGTCATGATCCTTACTAGCCATGAAGAAGATAAATCAATCTTTGCTGCGCTGGCTGCCGGTGCGGATGGCTATTGCTTGAAAGATATCTCAACGGCCAAACTCAACACGGCAATCAATTCAGTTGCATCAGGTGCTGCTTGGCTCGACGATGACATCGCGCGCCGCGTTCTTCACTCGGCGAAATTGGCTGATCCACAAATTACCAGCGAAAGATTAGCGCTGACGGAAAGCGAATTGAAAGTGCTCGGCTTGATTCTGGAAGGTGCTTCGTCGGACGAAATCGGCACACAAGTTGGTCTGAAGGACAGCGAAGTACAGTCCTATTTGAAAAAGCTGATTCAGAAAGTTTCTTGGTCCGGCAATAGCGTTCCGGCGACGAAAATCTCTCGCAATGCGAAAAACTCGCAAGACTTTCAGATGTCCAAAATCTGTCCAAATTGCCGAGTACGCCTTGGCGTAGAATTCACTCGTTGCCCATATGATGGTAACGAGCTGAAAGAAGATGCGATGATCGGAAGCGTCTTCGCTGACCGCTACGAAATTCTCGCACTGCTTGGATGCGGCACCAGTGGTGCTGTATACAAAGCGCGACATCGCTACATGCACAAGCTTGTCGCTATAAAAATCATGCACCTTGAACTAATATCCGATATTTCTTTATTGAAGCGCTTCCGACAAGAGGCTGCGGCAGCCAGTTCGCTGACGCACGGAAACATCGTCAACGTAATTGATTTCGGTCTATCACCCGAAGGTCAGGCGTTCATGATCATGGACTACCTGGGCGGAAGCAGCCTCGATGAGCTCATTGCCGAACATAAGCACTTGCCTTGGAAACAATCAGTCGAGGTATTCAAACAAGTGTGCAGCGGACTTGGACACGCACACGATAATGGCATCATTCACAGAGATTTGAAGCCAAGCAATGTACTTGTAGTTAATTATGGAAAACCTGATTTGAACGTCAAACTGGTCGACTTCGGCACAGCTAAATTGGTTGCAGCCGAAACTGAAGGTGCGGGACTGACAGTGCCCGGGCAGGTATTCGGATCGCCGACTTACATGAGCCCGGAGCAGTGCATGGGACTGCAGCTGGAGGCTAACTCCGACGTTTATTCCATGGGCACGCTGATGTACGAAACACTCGTAGGGCATCCACCTTTCATGACCGAAAACATCGTGGAAGCCATGTATAAGCAAGTCAACGAAGAATGCCCGCCGATTGCGTTAGCTGCAGCCACAGCAGGAGTCACTGTCGACAATCGCTTGCAAGCCATCATCACAAAAACACTACGCAAAGACAAATATCAGCGGCATCAATCGATGCACGAATTGAAAAAGGATTTGGAAGGGCTGGGCGTTTGATTTAAAGCAGGTTGCAGATCAAGATGGAAAGCTCAAAATCTGAATCTCAATCTACTGACAAGAAGACGTTCGGCATACGTCAAACTGCGTTCGTTTGTCTTTTTCTTGCCGCCTATCTGATCTGGATATCTTTGCTCTTTGTCGGGCACTTAGTGCTGTACGAGTATGAGCTTACACCAAGCCCGCTGGCAAACTCCAAAAGAGTTTTTCCGCAGTGCAGCGATGTACAACTTGCGCATGGACGACAAAACATTGTTATGTTCTTGCACCCAGGCTGCCCTTGCTCTGAGGCGAGCGTAGATGAATTTCACGAACTGATGCGCGAAGGCGAAAAGGATTCGGTTGGCACAGTCGTTTTCTACATGCCACCAGAAAAAGAAGCTGAATGGTCATCAGCTCCAATAATTCAACGTGTCAAAAGAATTCGCAACGTGACCATTGAATACGACACCAGTGGCTCGCAGGCGGAAACTTTTGGTGTCACTACTTCCGGGCACGTAATGATTTACGACGGCAGAGGCGTTTTGCAATTTACTGGCGGAATCACAGGATCTCGAGGTCATAGAGGAGACAACCATTATTTTGATTTAGCCAAACAGTGCATTTTGGCAAGGAAAGTCAAATACACTACCACACCAGTTTTTGGCTGTGCTTTGAGGGCGGTTCTGTGAGCGTCGATCGGATCGAACAATTAAAATTGCACAGTGAAGTCGCCGAGTTGATCAGCTCGAAGACAAAATCGATTTTCGAAGCCCTCGTGCGAAGAAATTATGCCGACTGCGACCATATGTTCGCGGTTCTGCTAATCATAGAATGGCTGGGCGGGGTGCTGACAGCATTTTTGGTGTCGCCAACTTCTTGGGAAGGCGTTTCATCAAACACTCACATTCACGTCATGCTTTCAATTTGGTTGGGTATGGCGATTATCATTCTGCCGGTTGGTTTGGCATGGTTCTACTCGGGCAAAGCATTAACCAGACAAACCATAGCAGTAGCGCAGATATTAATGACTGCCTTAATTATTCACCTATGTGGTGGTCGTTTAGAAACGCACTTCCTTATTTTTGGATCACTCACTTTCCTCGCTTTCTATGCGGACTGGAGAGTTTTGGTAACGGCAACAGTCATGACGGCGCTAGATCACATCGTGCGCGGAGTTTATCTGCCGTTTTCCGTCTACGGCGTCACGTACCCAGAGCCCTGGCGTTGGGTAGAACATTCGAGCTGGGTGCTTTTTGCGGATGTATTCCTTATACGAAAATGTGTTCTCGATATGCGGGAGAAACTGCGCATCGCTGAAAAACAAGCTCAGATGGAATTGACCAATCAGATAATCGAAGAACAAGTCATTGAAAGGACAGAACAGGTAAAAAGATCGGAAGAGAAATTCCGCAATTTATGCAGCTCGGTGCCCACTGTCATTTTCGAATCCAATGCAGATGATGGCTGGGAAGTAATTGGTCTGCCGTGGTTTCAACTCACAGCCTCCCCCATTGAAAAGGGAAAGGAATGGTGGACTCTTGTTGTAGAGAGTGACCGCGAAAGAACACTTGCTTCATGGAAAGAAGCGGTAGAAAAAGGAAATGAGTGGTCGCAAGAGTTTCGCATTCATACTCTTTCAGGCGTCACAAAATGGATTAAGGCTAAGGCTGTTCCACTTACCGGAAAGGCTGACGGCAAGCGACAATTAATCGGAACACTGGAGGACGTAACAGACCGAAAAAATGCCGAAGAGAACAATCGCCGAATTCTACTTATGAACCAAAGAGATGATTTCATGGCGATGCTTGCCAACGATTTGAAAAACCCAATTGTTGGAACAAACCGAATTCTGAATCTAATGACGGAAGGAAAGCTAGGCAAATTAGAGACCGAACAAGAGCGGATTCTCACGAAGATTGTCGAAGGCAATAATGAATTGCTGCGCATGATTCAGCACATCATCTCTGTGTATAAATACGACAGAGATTCGGATATTCAAGCATCGGAATACGCAAGCGTAACCAGCTTAATTAGAGACTGTGCTGCAAAATTCCAACAAGATGCTGACGCTAAGAAAGTAAATATTGAATTGAACCTGAGCGAAAGCGGAGATGTCGGTATCGTCGGCAATAGCGAATCGCTACGGGTAGTTATCCAAAATCTGCTTGAGAATGCCCTGAAATATATGCCCGCAGGCGGCACGATCTCGCTGAGAGCATTTCGCAGGGGTGACCACGTCATGTTCGAAGTGAATAACAGTGGTTCCTTTATCGAACTCGATCAGAGAAACAAACTATTCGAACGTCCATTGACAGGAGAAGAAGACGGAACCGGCTATCTACCAAAAGTCGGGCTCGGACTTTACATGTGCAGACAGATTGTCGATGCGCATAAAGGAAATATTTCTTGCAAATCAGACGTTGACGGCACCACATTCACAGTCTCGTTGCCCCACGACACATCAAAGGAAACCAGCTTCCAACCTAGCTAAAACAAGTTTTTCCAACGCCAAAGTTCGGTGCCAGCTCTTTCGCCCCACGACTGAGTTGGCACCGAACCGCCATTTTCGTATGCACTAAAGATATATCGATTTCGCTTGCTTAGATAGAATTAGAGCCTTTCTTTATACTGTCGCTTGGATTTGCGATTCGTTTCAGGCACACTTAATTTGTCTCGTTCTCTACGCCGTGCAAATCCAACTTAATGTCTGTCGATTCTCTGACAAAAGTCCTTTACCCAGCCGGTGATGCAAACCAGAAGGACAAACCGACATCTCCTTACTATCGCCTCTGGCGAATGATCGTCGAGGACAAGAAAGACCTCTTCTTAATTCTCATCTACAGTTCGCTAGGCGGTGTCATGAGTTTGGCAGTGCCTCTGTCGACTCAAATGGTTGTAAACACAATTGCGGCGGGATTTTTCCTGCAACCGATTACCGTAATTGCCGGTTTGGTTTTAGGCGGACTACTCTTCGCCGCCCTCCTTCGACTCTTGACTATATGGCTTGTAGAACTGGTCAGGCAGCGCGTTTTCAACCGCATCGCGTTGCGTATCGCTTATCGAGTGCCTCGCATTCAGCACTCGCAATTGTCCAAAGAATATCTCCCAGATTTAGTAAATCGCTTCTTCGATGTAATTACGATTCAGGGAAATTTTGCCAATCTGCTGCTAGACGTCCCCGCCGCCACCTTGCAGATTCTTATCGGGCTAACGCTCATGGCGCTGTATAGCCCTTACCTGCTTGCCTTTGTAATGATTGTAATTGGCTTTGTGCTCTGTGAGGTCTTTCTATTCGGATTTGATGGATATAAAACCAGAAGCAATGAGACATCGAAAAGATACCTGGTAGCCGAATGGCTAGAAGAACTGGGGCGTTGTGAAACCTCGATCAAGCTCAACAAGTTTCCAATGCACATACTCGAGCGAACCGACAATTTGGTCTTCGAGTACACGGATGCACGACGCAAACACTTCAGTGTGCTTTTCCGCCAGGCATCTGGGCTAGCGCTGTTTCAAGCCTTCGCTGCTGCCGGTGTTCTCGGTATTGGCGGTTGGCTCGTCATCGAAAGACAACTCGCCTTGGGGCAACTTGTCGCCGCTCAATTGCTGGTTACTCAGATGCTACCGGCACTCGAGCGTTTAATCAGACACCTGCAAACACTATATGAGTTACTCTCAGCGCTCGGCAAAATTGGCTACGTAGAAGACCTGCCGTTAGAAAGAATCGACGGAAGCAATTGCGCTCCCACTCAAGGTGGTGCCTCACTCAATATTCAAGGTCTTCATGTCGATTACGGGCAAAAAACAAATGTCATCAATGGCTTGAACCTTCAACTGCGGCCGGGTGAAAGAATCAGCCTGATGGGACCAAATGCGTCAGGCAAATCCACTCTTGCGCTTGTTCTTAGCGGGCTGATTGAGCCAAGTTCTGGGCTGGTGCAAATTAACGGCATGGATGTGCGCGATATCAATTACGAGAGTCTGCGCAGCATTGTTTCACTGGTCACAGACTCAAATGAGATTTTTGAAGGCACAATTGAAACTAACGTCACGTTTGGACGCAGTGAAATATCCCATGAGGAAATGCTCTGGGCTCTCAAGATAGTTGATTTCGACTCAGAACTCGTCAGTATGCGCGATGGGTTGAAGACTGAGCTGTTGAGCGGCGGACGAAATTTATCTCGCGGGCAAGCGCAAAAACTTTTGATAGCAAGAGCCATTGCCCAAAAGCCGCGCTTGCTGATACTTGATGAAGCATTTACCGGTATTGAAGAGCGAAGCAAAATGCAAATTCTCGATCGCCTGTTTGCCGCCGACATGCCCTGGACCATTATCGATATCTCTCAGGACGCCGATACCATTTTTCATTCGAACAGAATGGTCTTTCTGCGCAATGGACAGGTCGTTGAGTCAGGCAATCTAAAAGAGCTGCTTTCCAAAAAAGATAGCCAGCTCGAACAACTGTTTCCAAAACTCGTGGAGCTTATTCGCAAGTAGTCAATGAATACCGTTGAAGACAAAGAAACATCCAGAGAAAGGAAATTGCCGCATTTTCGCTCCTTGCAAATGGTGCGAACGCCAGTTTTGTTTACGGTGATGATTAGCGGCGTTCTTCTCATCATGGTCGCGTCGATCGTCGCAGCATTATTTCTTCCCTGGCGTCAATCGGTGACTGGAACAGGCAGAATAATAGTCTTTTCACCGATGGATCGTCCTCAGACTATTGAAGCGCAAATTCCAGGGCGCATCGTCAATTGGTTTGTCCGTGACGGTCAAGACGTCGAAAAAGGTCAAAAGATTGTTTCTTTAGCTGAGCTCGATTCGCGATTTCTCGACAACACACAACTCAAGACATTGCTCGCACAGAAGACTGCGCTTATGGCCAAGCGAGATGCACTTAAGGCGCGTGCCGAAGCTTTGAGCGATCAAGTAAACGCCTCAGCCGGAGTTCGTAAAGCTGCTGTTCCAGCCACAATTGAAAGAGTAAAGCAGGCTAACGATCGTGTCTATCAAGCCGAGCAAGCTGTGGAAGCGGCCAAGCAAAGTTTAAAAACAGCTCAATGGCAATCAGATCGAGTTGAGTCTTTGTTCAACGACGGGCTTCGTTCAAAACGTGACAAAGAGCTTGCCGAGCTGGACACCATTCGCTCTAAGACAGAACTGGAAAGAGCATTGGCAGCTCTTGATGTAGCCAAAGAAGATGCGAGCATTTCGCTGCTGGAGAACAAGCGCACAGACGCAGACACTGGCGGCAATATCAACGCTATAAAGGCAGCACGCGCCGACGCAAATCAATTGGTGGCAAGTACTGATGCCGACATCTACAAACTTCAGATCGACATCGACAACTTCGAAAAACGCGTCGATCAAAGGACAGTCGACGCCCCTTGCTCCGGCAGAATTGTCCGGCTCATGCGCGTGGGCGCAGGAGCTATGGTAAATGCCGGCGACGTTTTGGCAGTGATTGCACCACATACTCAAGACCGCGCCGCAGAGATCAATATCAGAGATTGGGACGCGCCACTAGTTTCGGTCGGTCGCCCTGTGCGTCTGCAGATCGCCGGTTGGCCGGCACTTCAGTTTATCGGCTGGCCGCGCATTGCTATCGGAACATTTGCTGGCGTAGTGAGCGTTATCGATGCAACCGACGACGGAAAAAATCGCTACCGCGTAATTGTCGAGCCTGATAAGACCGCTATTGCAAACAAACAAGCTGATCCATGGCCATCAACTACCTTCCTGCGCCCAGGCGCTCAAGTCACCGGTTGGATTCTCCTTAGCGACGTGCCGCTCTGGTATGAGCTATGGCGACAGTTGAATGGTTGGCAGCCGACCATTCAGCCTCAAGATCCGAACAACCCTAATATTCCAAGTCTTCAGACTGATTCAACAGTGAAGGATAGCGCCAAACGAAAAAGCCCTTGATGAAACCCCTTCGCGTTGTTCTTGCTTTGCTTCTCGTCTGGTCCCTGACCTGCTCAGTCATGCCTGCTCAATGCGCGGACGGCATTTATGAACCGCTTGGTTTTGCCCCACGTGCCAGAACGAAAGCGGACTATTCAATAACGATCACACAAGGCGGTACGATCCTCACGCCATCGATTTTTCTTTCAGCTGTCGACAACAATTATCCGCGCATAGACGCGGCGGACTCGCGCCGACGAGTTGCTTCTGCGCGGCGCATGGAAGTGCAAGGAGTATTCGATCCCGTAATCCGAACGCTCAACGGTTATGCGTGGATGCAAAACACATCGAAATTCGACACTCTCAAGAGAGTAATCTATAACCAGCCAGCAATCGAAATTCCCACTCGCTCTGGGATAAGTTTACTTGGCACCTATCGTTTCAATCCAAGAACATCGCAATCACCTTACATTGAAACAGGCTTTATAGGCGAGTTTGGAGGTGGTGTTGCTGTTCCGCTTTTGCGCGGCTTTATAATCAATGAGCGTGAGACAAACGAAAAATTGGCCAAAATTGGCGAGCCAGTTGCAACTCAAGCTTTTTCGCTCAATCGTCTCGACATTCTGTTGCGCGCCAACATTGCGTACTGGAATTGGGTCGGGGCTCAGAGAAAAATGCAGGTCGCACGACGTCTTGTACAACTATCCGAATTTCTCGTCTCGGCAGCAGACAAGCGTTCAAGCGCCGGGGACTTGCCGAAAATTCAAGTCACGGAAGCAGAGGAAGATTTCCAGCGACGGACCGCCGACAAAATTGCTGCAGAGCTTGAGTTCAAAAAAGCGACTTACGAATTAGCCGTCTATCTATTTGATAGCAGTGGAAGACCGGCTCCATTCCTTGATGAAATGAATGTTCCTCAATTGTGGCCTACGCCTCAAGAGTTCACCGCTGCTGAGATTGATGAAAGCGTGCGGAAGGCAGTTGACCGCCGTCCAGAGTTAAAGCGAATTGCATTGGAAAAAGAGCAGGCCAAACTGCAATTGAAGCTTGCCAGAAATGATCTCCTGCCTCAAGCCGACGCACTCGCTACCTATGGATATGACGGCGGTATTTCAGGAGTTGGCAACGTATTTCGCACCCAGGTCACCTTCAGCTCTCCCCTTTACTTGCGCAATGCGAGAGGAAGAATAAAGTCCGCACACTTCAATATTGATGCGTTAAACGCTGAAGAAATTTCAGAAAGACAGCGCCTGGTGGCAGAGGTGATGAGCGCAGCGGCAACTCTCAATGCGTCGCATCAAAAATTTCTTGCAGTCACCAAGCAAGTAGAAAAGTCGGAAGCTGTTTATGTGGGTGAGAAAAAGCGTTTCAACTTCGGCGACAGTACAGTATTTCTTGTAACTCAGCGCGAACGTCAATTGTTTGACGCCAAGATAAAACTTGTCGATGCTCAAGTTGAATACCTCCAAGCATCTGCAAAAATGCAGGCTCTAACTTGCACTTATTGAGCACAGTTTAGGCATCAAATTGCCTATTGAGCGGCAATCGGCCAGTCGAAAGATGGATCATCTTTGTACGATTGCTTGATTCTCAGGCTCAACTCCATCAAGCTCTCGTGCATTTCTGAAACAGCCGATCGCAATTCAGACAACATTGCTTGCCGGTCGTCCAACAATTGGGGAGTGATTCTAGCTAACGCAAGATTGCCTTGCAAATTGGAATTCTCTTTGAGGTTTTTGAACTTTGTGTGATGCTCGTAAAAGCCTCTGCTCTCCCAATTTTTTGTAAGCTCTTGGCGCCGTGGCATACCAACGTCACCGGATGACGATTCGCTCAAATAATTCCAAACCTGACGTGGATAAACGCCGTCAGGATCGTCTGCACGCTCTAGCTGCGTGAGCATCACAGGCATCCTGCCGACCACACGACTCTCAGAGTGTAGATCTTTGATGACAGTGCCAGACAAACCACACTGAACACCGCCATCAAAAATCTCCAAAATGTTCGAAGTAGTGTCGTTGCCCCCCAATGCAATCGAGTAGCCAACTAATTTTGTAATACCACCAGAGACAAAGTTGATTATTGTGTTGCGACGCAGCGTCCTCGCTCGTTTTTCAACCATCTTCGCTTGCTGCGTCTGCACTTCAGACATGAGACCTTCAATTTGACCGCGGGCAGCATTCACTTCCAAGTTGGAAGTTTCAAGTACGTTATTCAGCTTTTCTCTTAAATAAACCAACTTCTGCCGCTTCGCTAGAGTCGCCAGCGGGTCAAACGCTGCAGGACTGTTTTGCTTCAAATCAGACTGCAGCACTTCAATCTCTTTCATAATTGGAAGAGCGCCGGTGAATCTAGCTACCTGCAATAGAACAGGAGGCAAATTTTCGCTGTTAGGTGATTCGACGGTTTCATATTGTTTAAACCGTTTGCCTTCTATGACAGATGATTCTTGGCTTGTCTGCGCGAAAGTCGGCGCGCATACGCCAAGCATATATACGGCTAATGCAAGCGACGTATAACGGCTAGCTATCAGGCTTTTCTGACTCACTCAAATGCCCACTCACCCTAATTTAACCGAGTGTACCAAAAGATGACACGCGAGAAGGCAAAGGAATCGTCTTTTTAATTGGTCAGAAAACCTGAGCAACACGCTGATTGAATAGAGAAAACTACAAGGACTGCAAACTCAGCTCGGTGATAACCGGTAAGTGATCGGAGCCCACGAAACGTCCGTTGTAGCGTTTTACAGTTGAAAACTGAGCACTGGCAAGGCAGTGATCAATACAAAAGAGTGGCAATGGCTGAAACATACTCCACGAAGGCTGATAGCCAAAGCCCTTTTCAGTGTCGCGTAATTTGCCGTCGCGCTCTAACTTGTAAAAAAAATAAGACCAAGGAGTGCAGTTTAAGTCTCCCGCGAGAATTACCGGCGCGGATGAAGATCGTGCATCGACAGCAATTGCTGCCAACTCGCCATCTCTCATGCCGACGTGTCGCATCGGTATAACTGGATGGGCAAAGATAACCTTCACCCATCGATCTTTTATGAGAACGTTAGCAACGATGCGTGGTCGTTTTAGCTTGCCAAAATGCTCTACCCGACCATCTTTAATTGGGAGGCGACTAACGAGGCAGATGCCGCCATAACTTTGCTCTACAACCTGATAAGGATAATCTCTCAATTTGGGTTGAAGAACCGCCCACCAACCTTGAGTAATTTCCGAAATACCTACGATGTCTGCGTTCTCACTCCGGATCTCGGAGACAACGGCATCATAATTACGATTCTTACCACCCCAAATATTCATCTGCAAAAATTTGACTCGAGAAGCGCTTGAAGCGCTTACGGTCGAATATGGAAGGTAGAGAGAAAGAACTTGCACGCCATTCAGGAGTAACAAGCAAAGAGCAACGAACGCTGAACGCTTCTCCTTTGCAATGAAAAGCAACAACATCACCGCCAACGCTGAAAGACAAAAGTATGGGCGAAAATGACTAAGCAACTCACAAATAAAGTTGTATTTTCCAAGGAAACTAGCAACAGTCAGCGCTGCTAGTATGAGCAGACAGAGATTAAAAATTAAGTGAAAAAATTTCCGCATCTAAAGCAGTCTATCGCTTTCGGATTATTTTCGCCTGCCAAAGCTTTTTGCCTTTTGCACTAGCTGATTGACCAATTCTTGAATTTGCTCATGAAGATCATTAGTCAATTTATGGCGCACAGATTTCGCATCTTGGAGATAATCAGCAAGCACATTTGAAAGGTCGATGGGTTCCGCAAGTTTGATATACACATCGCGTGTCGTAAGTGGTGCTGGACGCTTAATTCTATAGAGTTCTCTCTCCATCTTCATTAGGGCTTCAGCAAGCCGGTCGAGCGAAGTATCGTCACCGTAGTATTCCGGACGCCAGCTTGAGAGCTGCGCAACTTCGCGCAGAGCGTCAATGTCTTGTTCTAACTCTTTCTTCACAGCAACGTCTGTTTGCGCTGCAAGATCTTCTTTTAGTTCTGCGCTCAATTGCCATGACTGATCGATAAGGTGAGACTGGGAAACTGGCATTGCTTTATGTTTTTCTTCCACCTGGCTGATGATGGCATTTTCAGTTTCCACAATTTCCTGGTAGAGATCTTCTTGCCCTGTTGTTTCAATCTGAATTTTGTATGCCGCCTGCTCGCGCTCCAACAATGTCTTTTGAATTTGATGCAACCGTCCAGCAAGAGTCGGTGCATATTCCTTGATTGAAAGACGTGCTTCCATCTTCTCAATGCGTGTAAGAATGAGATTTTCAATCGGCTCATTGTAGTGATACTTGATCGCCATAGGGACAAGAAATGCAGTGAAGTTCGGATCACTCTTTCGTTTATCAACAATCGCCTGCATGCAGATTTCAACTGCACCACTGTGAAACGCTTGAACGACTTCGTTCAAATAGAAGATTTCTCCCTCAGGAAAAATAACCAGGACTTCTTCGCCCTTCTGTACGGTTTCAATGGCAAACTCTTTTGCAGAACTGTCATGCGCCCCTCTTTCAACCGAAAAATGCCCGAGCCGCTGCAATGCCCATCCTGCGGCACCGTAAATTTCATCGAAAGCTTCACGATTGCACATCGAAATGAAACGCTTACCGGTTCGGCGCGAAAGTTCTAGGCAAATTCGCGGGTCTGTTTCATCAGCATGATTCGGAATCAAAATAACACCGGCGCCAGGCGGCAGCTTGCGAACTATTTCAAGATCCTCGTCAGCCAAATGAAGCTTGTATTTCAGCGCCAATTCCGCCTGCACAAACTTTTGTGCAGCCTTTATCAGCCATGGGCTTGGCTTGGCAGGACGAAATTCTCTTTTGGGGAGCGGGGAGCCGCCAGGCGTCTGATTACTCATGATTCCAGCCTACCTCACAATTAGACTTCGCTGCTCGGACAAATTTCATTGAGCGGACAAGCGGGACAGTCAGGCTTTCGTGCAAAACACATGCGGCGACCATGCCAAATAATCGTTATGGACAGAAGAGACCAATCGTCGTCAGGAAATAGCTTTTGTAAATCCAATTCAATCTTGTAAGGGTCATCATTCTTGGTTAGACCCAGGCGTTTAGTAATGCGCTGCACATGAGTGTCTACAGTCCAACCACGCTCACCAAACACGACCCCAAGGACAACGTTTGCCGTCTTTCTTCCAACGCCGGGCAACGTGGTCAACTCTTCCAGGGTTTGCGGAACCACACCACCAAACCGCGTCACCAGTTGTTGCGCACAAGTCTGAATGCTCTGAGCTTTAGCGTTGTAATAGCCGGTCGGTTTGATTATCTCCTTAATCTCTTCTATGTCGCCTTCGGCAAGATCTTTTGCAGTAGGAAATTTAGAAAACAATTTGCCGGTGACTTTGTTGACCTGAACATCAGTCGTTTGTGCAGACATAATTACAGCCGTGAGAAGCTGGAAAGCAGATTCGAAATTCAACTCGCAGTCAGCGTCGGGATACAGCTTTCTCAAACGCGCCATCATTTCATGAGCGGTCGCTTTTGAAACCAGCTTTATCGTCTTCTCGCTTCTAATTGCTTTTGTCTTTGGATTTGAATCAGCTTTCGCTTTGGACTTTAGTAGTGTCTTTTCAGTCTTAGCCTTGGCGCTGACCTTCGAGTTCGCTTTAGAACCCAGTTTGGAACTTGGTTTGGAACTAGATTTCGAACTGCGTGAACTCGATTTTGCGCTCGCTTTTATTATCTTAGCCAAAGGCTTTTTCGCTGATTCCGATGATTTCTTCACCATCCTAGTTAAGCCCCTCTTTCAAGAATTCAACGCCACTTCCACTTGATTCAGCGATAAAACAATCAATTTCCCAGCCTTCTCGTTTTAACCAAAGGCTGTCACCACGAGTTTCCTCTTCTTTGAACTTGCGTCGAATCATATGAGCCATTTCCAGATTCGCAACCACTGCAAAAATGCTAGGACCACTGCCACTCAACTGTGCAGACCAGCAGCCAAGCTCCAGCAAACGCTGCTTTATTAAGGACAAGGATTGATACATGTCAAAAACGATCGGCTCAAAGACATTTGCAAAAGACTTAGTCGCCGTTTCCAGATTTCCGCTCGCCAAAGCATCAATCGTCTTTTGATGATCGATTGAAGGTCTCCACTCCGGTGTTTTTTCTGCTACCCATTTGTCATATGCAGCGAAAACAGATGGCGTGGAAATAGCTAGCTGACGCGGTTTTACAACCACAAACGCAAAGCGCTCGTCCATTACGAGCGGCGTCAATATTTCTCCTTTGCCTTTTCCGAGTTGTGTACCGCCTTTTATCAGAAAGGGAACATCTGCACCAAGATTAGTGGCAATTTCCAACAGTTCTTTTTCTTTCAACGGTTCATCGAAAAGATCATTCAATGCAACAAGAATCGCAGCGGCGTTAGAGCTGCCACCTGCTAAGCCGGCGCCAATCGGAATTTGCTTCTTCACTGCAATGCGAAGAAATCTGTTTTTCAATAGTCCCGTAGCGACGTTGAATGCCTTAGCTGCCTTTGCAATTAAATTGTTTTGGTCAAGGGGAAACGCACCTGGCTCTCCAAGGAATTCGGCAGTGAGCTCCATCTCGACTTCTTCACTGACACCCTGTGCTATCTGCAAATTGAGAACATCTTCGAGGGTTATGGAATGAAAAATAGAAACGATGGAATGATATCCACCTGGCAAATCACCCGTGACGTCGAAAGTCAAATTTACTTTGGCAGGCGATTTTACGACTGCTTTCAGTTCTGTCTCTAACTGCATGCTCTACCTGAGGGCTGTCACAGCGTTGGCAATCTTAGCAAATTGATCGAGTGAAAGCCGCTCTGCACGTACCATTGGATCAATCTTTAAGGATGCGAAGAGTTTGCCTAACTCTTCCGGTGTCTTATTGAGAAACGTGAGATTGTTCCTCAACATCTTTCGACGCTGTTTGAAACCGGCGCGAATAATCTGCCTTAGTAATTTGTGATCGACACAGTCGATGGGCGGCCGCTCGTGCGGTATCATGCGCACAACGGCGGAGTTGACATTTGGCTCAGGAACGAATGAATCTTTGGGAACTACTTCCAGCAGCTCGGCCTCAGCGAAATATTTGATGAGTAGCGTAATCTGACTGTATTCTTTGTTGTTGGGTTTGGCAACAAAGCGCTCTGCTACTTCCTTCTGAACAGTCATAACAACGCTTTCGATTTTCGGCAGCCACGGTGCTGGCGAGCCGATTTCACCGAATAGTCTGGCTACAATCGGGGTAGTGATTTGATACGGTACGTTGCCAGCGACCTTCAGCGACTCGCACTCGATAGAATTCAAATCGAACTGAAGGAAGTCCTGATGAAAGATTTCAACACCTTCGTAATTGCTTTTCTCGAGTTCTTCGACACACTCACGATCGAGATCCACTGCAAGGATACGGCAGCCATAAGGTGAAAGAAACCTGGTCAGAAAACCTAGACCGGGACCGATTTCTACGACACAATCTGTAGAATCTAATTCCAGTGCGCCGGCGATTCTGGAGAGAACATCGGGGTCAACGAGGAAATTCTGACCTAGACGTTTTTTCGTATGAAAAACGCGGGCTGCCTTCATCAGTTGGGCTTTTGTAGGTGTCTCCGTCGCGCTAATTGCGAGGAACCTCCACTGACTTCGTATTACGCTTCTTACTAGTTGTGCTCGTGCCGTTTTCTGGTGCAGGCACGGGCGACTTCAACATGATCAGACGCAGCTTGTTGATGCGACGGCGATCAGACTCTTCCACTCGCAGAATGTATTCATCTGTTTTGATCTCATCGCCCAATTCAGGTGCGTGACCGAGCATGCCAAAAACGTGACCGCCCATTGTGTTGAATTCTTCGTCTTCGATGTTCAAACCGAGCTTTTCATTCGCTTCTTCAAGGTCAAGTTTACCGTCGATTATGATCGATCCATCGATTTGCGGTTGAATATACTCTTTGACGATGTCGTATTCATCAGCGATTTCGCCGACTAATTCCTCAAGCAAGTCTTCCAACGTGACGATACCGCGAGTAGCACCATACTCGTCGACAACAATTGCCATGTGAGTTTTCATCTTTTGAAACTCCGGCAACAAATCGCCAAGGCTCTTATTCTCAGGAACAACCAGAACCTTTCTGGCTAGTTCGCCCACGCTCGTTGATTCTTTGTGCTCTAGAATCGCACGCAAACAGTCGCGGATATGCACCAATCCAAATATGTTGTCCGGATTGTCTTCGAATACGGGCAGGCGGGAGAAACCGTGTTTAAGAGCCACATCAACGAATGCCTTGACCGTGGCACTGCCTGCAATACCTATAAGATCTGTTCGAGGAGTCATGATCTCGCCGGCTGTGGTTTCGGCGAAGTCGAAGACACTGTGCAGCATCTCTTCCTCTTCAGGCTCAAGCACACCACCTTCATGGCTTTCGGACACGAGCATTTTCAGCTCTTCTTCAGTGTGTACTTGCTCATGCTCCAGCACATCCTTGACGCCGCATGCTCGCATCACAATTTCAGTGAAGCCTTTCAATACATAGTTGAACGGTCGTGTTATCCAGCACCATACATTCATCGGATAGATGAAAAGCAAAATGGTTTGCTCGGCTCTCTGGAATGTCCACTGTTTTGGCAGCAATTCACCGAATGCTGTCTGCAAAAACGCCGTTACGCAGAAGGCAAGAATGTAGCAAAATCCTTTGACAGCTGTGAGAATCGATGCGCTCGAAATAACTCCGGAGAAAACACTCTCCACAAGCTTTGCCAGATCTTCAGCAAACGTCGATTCGCCCACCGCACCCAAACACAGGGTTGCGATTGTGATTCCTAATTGGCAGGCAGAGATAAATCCGTCCGTATCTTCCATCGCGCGTTGAGTCAAAATAGCTGCGCGGTTGCCCTCTTCGGCCAACTGATCGATACGGGTTCTTCTGACACGCGCGAGCGCCATCTCCGCCGCCACGAAAAAGGCGTTAAAGATGATTAGAACTGGAATCCACAGAATTTGAAGAATGGCAAATCACGCATCCAAACGCTGGATGCTTACTCCTTGTTTATCGGTCGCAAAAGGCTCTTAAATGGAAAACCGGCTGTATGCCTTGCACGAGCCGGAGTTTTGAATATATGAAAGCTGCTGTATAACTTGCCGCACGAAAAGACGAGCACCACTGAGGGGGGTCGTCTGAGCTGGACTTGTTAGTTTGCGTTTCGTCCATTAACCAATGTACACAGGCTCTGGCTTAACTGTGCCAGAATTATGCCTATCCTACCATAAGTGCTCGCAGCTCCAAAGAGTGTATTGAGCACACTTTACGACAGATTCAAGCGCCCAAATTGGGGATGCAGTGACAAGATCCGGCCAAAGATACCAATCGGTTATCAAGATATAATCCAGCCGAGCGGCTTTCGACGACGTTCTTATGGGATAATCGGCGCCGGAAGGCACCCTGGTGTGTGTTTTCGGTCGCAAAGGCAATTTCAAAAAAGATGCAACTGTCTATATCCATTAAGAATCGTCGGCATATCCTCGCCGGTATCTGCCTGACTGCTGCCCTCCTCAGCGGACAACAATCACTTGCCAAGCACGTAGACAAGCAGTCCGATAACAACCATAGACAGATAGCCGCAGTGATCCCGGGAATGCCGCGCCCGATTACGATTACGGTCCCGAACATGGCGCCGAGCCCCCAACCCAGACAGACTACTCCAATTGTTCAGACACAGGGGCGCACTACAACAATCACCGTTCCCAAGTCCCTGGAAGAAGCTGCGGACGCAGCATGGGTGGCGGGTAACAAGTTTGCCAAAGTCAGCTATCAGAAGGTCATGGAAGTCTGGAAATGGTTGGCTGCTTGGTACAAGCAGAACCATTCAATGCCAATGGCCACGCCTGTTGGCTCGCCATATGTCCAGGGTCCTGTTAATCACCAGCTGTACTTTACGAATGAAGGTCGTCTAAAGACCGTCGTCAAGCACTAACTTTCGCCTCACGCGGTACCGAAGCCCACACTTGGGCGAGTACCAACGCGCTCAGCACTTGACCTGCAAACCAAATCGACGGCAGAAAGAACAAGCCGACGACAGTTAATGCCGGCAAAACAATCGCCGCCAATTGAATTCCCAATGACAACAACCAGGCAAGAATGAAGTCCGCCGGTCGCGACAGCACTTTCGAAATGACGACATTGACTGCAAACGCACCGGAAAGCTGCTCTTCTTGAGCCAAGTTGATCATCAAATACGCTGAATTCATGCTGATGACCGAAGCCAACGCGACGAGACCATAAAGGCTTCCAAAAGACCAAGCTAAGTTGCTTGGGTTGGCCGCGCTGACCATGCCGAAGGAGAGTCCCACAAGCATCAAAGTGGAAAACACGGAGAAGAAAAAGAGCAATTGCCCAGTGTAGATAGCCATCCACGTGAGACCAGATATTAGTAGGTCTAACCAATCATTCCACTCAGGCAATTTGTCTTCTGGATTTTTGATGTGCGTCCGGGCCGCACGCAATACATAGCCGGTAACTACTCCCCAGAGGAGAAACGCAATCGGAATCAGAAGGTAATTCACGGCGCAGAGAATGAAGGACAAAACATTCAAAAAACCGCCGATACCTGTCTTGAATAGCCATTGAGGATCACGGAAAAAAGTCCTGGCTGCGAGATCCGGATCGAGTCCGGATGTTATTTGGTCAGGTTTAGACTTAGACTCAGACATTTATTGCTTTCAGCTTCTCTTTAATCGTTCTACTTTCTGGCAGCTTCTTCTTTTCCTGCAATCTTAGCTGTTTCAAGCGCCGCATCGATTTGAGCAAGGGCGCTCAATCTGGTGACGGCTTGATGATCTGTCATGTTAAACACGACCGGCGTGATTGAAATTTTCTTGTTCAAAACAGCATAGACATCGCTTGTCTTCGCTTCATCCTTGTCCACCGCGTGTCCTGTCAGCCAGTAATAGGTTTTGCCGCGCGGATCTTCGCGTCTTTCAAAACGATCATCGTACAATCTGATACCAGCCTCGGTGACTGAAACTCCGGCAATTTCATCAAACGGAACGTTGGGAACATTGATATTCAGTAGACTGCGCTCACGCATTTTCATATCAGGAACGGAGCCAATCAATCTGGCTATAAACTCCGCAGCAACATCGAAGCGACGAGTTTCACCCCAAAATAGACTCACAGCAATTGAAGAAAGTCCAAGAAAAGCAGCTTCCATGGCGGCGGCAACTGTACCAGAGTAAAGAATTTCGCTTCCTAAATTCGGTCCATTGTTGATTCCAGAAATCACAAGATCTGGTTTTTCAGGCAGCAACTCGGATACCGCCAACTTTACCGAATCACTGGGCGTGCCGGTAGTTGACCAGGCCTTCTTCACATTCCCAGGCAACTCTTCAACGGTTACGCGCAAGGGTTTATGAAGTGTCAGGCAATGCCCTGTTGCACTGCGTTCGCGATCAGGCGCGACCACGTAAACTTCATGATTGCTGTCTCTTGAAAGCCGTTCTGCCAATGCGCGAATGCCGGGCGCATTGATGCCATCATCGTTGGAAAGAAGAATTCTCAAAGTAAAGACTCCAAAATAGAAAATCGCTAAGCTCTAAGCACGAACGGACATTTGAGGCAAAAAGCTTTGGCATATTCTTGAACTTTGCCGTCCAGATCAAGACCATGTTCAACAGAGCATTTAAGAGAACCGCCGCAGTTAGGGCAACTTGCTTCCCTCAACCCTGTCAGAATTTTCTCCGCCAGTTCCGTATGAACCTTCAACTTTTCTTCTTCGCTGGCGCTGTCTAAGCGTTTTGCTTCAACCTCCAGCAATAACACAGGTTCAACATTCAGCGCGCGTGCCAGCAACTGTCTGTCGCTGGCTGATAGCCAGGTTTCAACGCCTGATTCGATGTCCTCAATTCGGCTCACGCTGAATCGCGACAATTTCGCCAAATCTTTGACAGTAAGATTTCGCATCTCACGAATTTGAAACACTCTTTGCGCCAGCGTAGGCGCCAGGTCGCATACTAGCTGAAGAGGTTTAGGCTCTTTTTTGGCCATTGGCAATTATTCCGATCTGATAGGATCTCACAAGTATATTACAGCCTGGCCTCAATGCCACTCTATCGGAAGAGGAGCATCATTTTGTCTCCCGAAAAGAAGCCGGAAAAGCAGAAGCCAGAGCGTTCGACATCAGAGGCTGAGGCAGAAATACTGCGCCCAGGTCTGGAAAGGCGCCTACGCGCGGCAAAATCCGAGAAGAGCGGAATAGACAGCAAATCAGTATCCTGCAAAGACCTTATAGACGCAGCGAAGACCACAAACAATAAGTTTACATTGGCATCTATCGAGCTATTCGAATTTGCTCATATTGCAAAATCTAAGAGTTCCGAACAAGCCGAAAAGCTGGCGCAAGTTATTGAGCGAGAAATTAGTACGCAATTGCGTCATGAAGACCGCGTGGCTTATGCAGGCTCCGGCAAGTATTTCATTTACCTTCCTGAGACAGCGAAGACAGAGTCAACGATGGTTTTAGAGAGGCTTTCCCGACAGATTTGCAAACGAAGCCAAAAGCGTCCAGTAGCCCCGCAGGTCAGTCTTAGCTTCAAAGTCATACCGCTCGATACCATTACTCAATGCACTGAAACATCAAAACCGGCGCAGTCGAAAGAGCCTGTGCAGGGGCTTACAAGAGATCAGAGAAACACACATTTTGAAAATTGGTTGGGACGTTACAAACTTATCCAACAAACTGATGCCGCTGAATGGAAAGAGCATGACGTTTGGCAAGAACTCTGGCAGGATCTCTGGACAGACTGTCGAACCGTTTGCATTAGACGATTCAATCTCTCAGGCTCGCTTGAATCCGATACAAGAAAGCAACTTGCAAACAATCTTTCTTCGATTCAAATCAGCGGTCTTGCACTCCTGCCTCACCTTCTGGACTTTCACATCGGCGAGGATTTTGTTTGCCTGTCATTTTTGCCTCATCCTGAAGAAAAGCAACCCTTAAATTCTTCGGTAAAAACTGCTCACAATCTGTTGATTGCAGTCTGCGATTCATTTTTACAGCTAAACTCAATGACACCGCCTTTAGTGCCACCGGAATTGACCGAGGATAATTTCTTTTCCGGCTCGACTGAGAATGAATTTGTGTACCGTTCTTTTGACGAATACATAATTTCTGCACTGACAGCATCTACATCACCTGCTGAAAAAACGTCACAAACACAGGATATCAGAAGCTTTTCAGAACTTGCCAAAGCGATTTCAAAATCATTTGCGACTGATGAATGTTTTTCCACAGCAATAGAGCTTCTGACGGATTCATCGAAAAACAAGAACCCGCTGGGCTCCATTCAAAAACTTCGTGCGATCCTAAAGCGGCACGAAGAGCGACTCAGACGCACGCAGACCTCAAAAATCGAGGGCAAGCCATAATGCTGGACTTTCGCAAACTGATTCAGCAAATAGAGAAAGTTGGAGTCGAAGGGCTTCCAACCGCGCTATCAAAAAAAGAAACGCTGGAAGCAGGAGAAGCAGCCTACAAAAGTGCGCTTGCGAATCAAGAAATTTTTGTGGAAAAACTCGAGCAAAACCGGGCCTGGACGTGGTGGCCAACGGCAATTCCTCTGGAGCCGATCGACAAAAATGTAGTGGTCGCAAGCAATTCCGCTGACCAACCGGTCACAGTTGTGGCAGTAGATGGCTCTCAGATCATGCCGAGTCACCATGAGATTCACACGTGCTTTCTTTTGAATATCGGCTCCGCGGTAATCAGTTACGGCATAAAAGCACCTCCGATTCTTGATACCGAGCCCAGGCTTTTCCATACGGACGATGACCTCTATCCACTGGTAGACAGAAGGCGGATGCACATTGACGAGCTGTATGTTTCACTCGAAAGGCAAATGCTAGAACTGGAAAAATTGGTTGAGTTGTCGCTTCAGTCACTGCTGCGCGGAGCACCGGTTGTGGCACTAGTCGACGGCTCCCTTATCCCATGGTCTGTGGAAAAAATGCCAGGAGGATACATCGAGACATACCTTAAGAGAATGTCTGATGCCTTCGACAAATTGCACGACGCCGGTGTACCTCTTTTCGGATACCTGAGCAACAGCCGAAGCGGCGACGTGGTCAATGACTTGCGAGTGTATATTTGCCCTTATGAAAATAGCCACTGCCGCGATCATTGCGGTCAGCTAAACGAAGAAGATTTCCCATGCTCTAAGATCTGGCCGCTGAGCGACCGCCAGTTGGTGGCAAATTCTCTTAAATACGGCGAGCGCACTGCAGCTTTTCAGTCTGGTGCGTCGGTGACAAAACTGATGGCCGCCGATCATAGAATTTGTTTTGCCTATTTCAATGTAGGCAACGAAGTCGCGCGCATTGAATTTCCTCGCTGGATGCTGGAGCACAAAGAACTCCTGGATAGTGCACTGGTAGCCGTGAAAGCACAGGTGAAGAAGGGGATGGGCTACCCAGTCTGTTTAGCAGAGGCTCACAACCTGGCTGTAATAAAAGGCGGTGACAGACAACGGTTTTTCGAGTTGGTCGCACGCCAACTTGTACAGCTTGGGTTGAAACCGGTCAAGCTCAGCGCCAAGGAAAGCAAGAAGCGAAACAGTTTTATCTAGTTTGAAACTGGAACTACGAAGCTACGGACTTGTTCTTTTTGCAAGCTGCAATTTTTTGCTCTATGCTTTCTTTTTGATGTTGGGAAGCATATCTAACCGCTGTCTCGTATGACTGCAGCGCCTCGGAAAACTTCGAAAAACGCACAGAAGAGTCACCTAGCGTCTCGTATGTCATTGCCACAGAAAATGGCGGCTCACTTTTTCGCTGAGCTAGAGTTATCGCTTCTTCTTTCAGTTTCAAATACTTTGCTTGATCGCCTTGTGTTCGATAATAAGCCGCTGCAACCGCAAGAGACACACTCGCCGCGCCGGGATCTCTGGCAGTTTCCGCCTCGTTTATCAACTGGTCAAAGTCTCTTCTCGCCTCAACTTTCAAGCCCAACAAATCTTCGAGCTCTGCGATCGTACAAAGACAACGAATCCAGTTTTGTCGCTGATGCTTTGCATTCGCCAGAAGAGGCAATGCTCCGCGCGCGCTCAGTAGCGCTTCCTTATTCTTGCCTTGTTGCTTCAGGATAATAGCCAAGACTAGCTGACTGGAAGAAGCATCAGGGTTAGCCTTGCCGCCAAGGATTTTTGCAATCTCAAGTGAGCGGCGCGCACTCTTCTCTGCTTCAGCTTGCTTTCCGAGAGTTAGTTGCAACCCGGAAATCTGGGCGAGCAACGGACTAAGGAAAAGTGCATTTTCGACAGCCTCCTCGTCCGCATTCATTAATTCGCTGTCTTTAAACGTATTCAGTTCAAGAACATCATCTTCAAGAAGCTTCAATGCACCCTCAGGGTTTCCCTGATGAAGCATCGATTCGATGATCAACCTTCGCGCATCGCAATAGGCTTTACTGGCTACACCTCTGGTCTTTCGTAAAACCTCCAGGTGCGCGCGACCGTCGCGTGCGACTTGTTCAAAATCGCCGCTGGCAAATTGCTTTGCAAGATCGCGAGTCGTATGTTTCAACTGCTTCAACTCGAACCGAAGCTCTTTTGCCTTGTCTGCTCGCTTCAGCAAACTCAATTCCATTTCGCCGACTTTCTCTGTCTCTTCCTTCAGAGCAACTGCAGATTTCTTGTCCGGCAAGTTGCACTCAGACTCAATTTCTATTGCTTTGTCCAACATGGTTTTCGAAAGACTGAAGCGACCAGAGCGTCTTAAATCCGCTGATAATGCCAGAATTTCTGGATAGAGTCTGTTGACGCATTCCACCCGTTTTGGACTTCCAACCGGAGGCAACATTTCGAAAGCTTCTTTCAAGCTGTTGGCAGCTCGATCTTCATGACCTGTAGATCTGGCCTGAGCGCCATCATTAATCAAGTCTGCAAACACATCTTTCTTGACAGTTTGACCACAAGCGGCGAGACACATGATCGCCGTGGTTGCAAACGCCGCAAATTTCGATAAGAGCTCTTTTTCCATGTCTTACTGCTTTCCGGTTTGAGCTTTTTCAATTTGCTCAATCATTTTTTTGCATCTTTCTGAATCTTTGCCCAACTTCTCTACTCGAAGAAGTGGCAAAGTTTCCTTCAAAAGCCTGAGCGCTCCTTCCTTATCTCCTTTGAGGTTCAAGACAGTGGCGAGCGTCAACTGTGCCACAGCCAATCGGCTCTTCATCTCGCCACCGACACACTTTGCCAGTTCGCAAGACTTGCGAGCATTTTGCTCTGCTTCATCAAGCTGGCCGGTTTTTATCTGAAGATATGCTAGTTCGCTCTTTAGCGGAATATGGAAGTAGAGATCTTGAACAGCATCAATATCACCAGTTTTGATGCTTTCAATTTTTGGTTCAGAAAGTTGTCTGATATCAACTTCTAAGATTCTCACTGCAACCGGAGCCTTATTCAGCTTGATTAAAATCTCTCCTGTGGCGCGAACTGCGTCCACGTATTGTGAACTAGCGACGCCAAAAGAATTTCGAATAACATCCAAATGCTTGATCGCTTCGTCTTCTAGTGGCTTGGGATCATCGGTCAGGACACGCCGCTCGAGACTCTCCGTTTTATCTTGAAGAGCTTTGATTCTTGCTTTTTGAGCGCTATACGTGCTCTGGTTTGTAATTATTCTTTCTTCTGTGTCAAAAACTTCTTCCGTTTCACGCTTAAGTCGCCTAGCTGAGGACCTGCCGCCTAACGTGCATTCTGGCTCGATCTCTATTGCTTTGTCGTACATAGTATTAGACAAAGAAAGGCGTCCGGATTTTCGCAAGTCAGCAGCTAAATCCAGTGTGGGAACGTAGAGCTGATTTATTGCCTCAACCCTGCCGGGTCCCCTAGCCGGCAGATTTTCATAAGCCTCTTTTAGATCGTTTGCCGCCAGATCCTCATGTCCAGCCGCGCGAGCTTCAATTGAAGATTTGATCAGTTTTGAGATATCTGGTTTGTCGGACACTGGTGCGCAACCGGCTGCGAACAACACCAGCGCGGAAGAAAGCAGGCAAATTTTGCTAACTTTCAAACTACTTATCAAATAACCATCCATCCATAGGCATCGAAATTGTCCCACAGATGAGCCCCCCATCTCTGAGTATATGTGAAATGAAACGCGCTAAGATCTGACTCTGTCACTTGACTGATGATGGTGTTTCGCAAGAAACCATGGGCAATTGAGCTTTGTATCAAGCCGGAAGATAAGTAATGCCTCCAACCAAAACTATTCCTCTCTTGTTTTCCGAGCGACTGGTATTAACGATGCCAGGTGAAAACGACGTCGATGAAGTCGTCGATTATTACGTTAGAAATCGAGAGCACATCGCAAACTCACAAGCGCTTATGCCGGAATCGTTTTATACCGCGATGCATTGGAGCGACAGGCTTGTGAAAAATGTCGACGCATACCAGCGCGATGAAGCGCTAAACCTATTTGCCTTCCTTCGTAAAGGCGAACACGGTTATGGAAAGCGGGTCATTGCCACAGTTAATTTCACCTCAATTCTGAGAAGAGCTGCTCAATTTTGCTATCTCGGCTATAGCCTCGACAAAGACCAACAGGGGCAAGGCTATATGACAGAAGCAGCTGCTGTCGCGATCGACTTTGCCTTTCAGGAGATGAATGTTCACCGTATCATGGCGAATTACGTTCCGCACAATCTTAAGAGCGCCGGCGTATTGAGTCGACTTGGATTTGTCGTCGAAGGCTACGCCAGGGACTATCTGTGCTTGAATGGCAAATGGCAGGACCATATTCTTACCTCGCGAACGAATTCAAACTGGCGCCAGTCTTAGGTTCGCGACTGCAAGATTCTAGGTGTTGCTTCCTGGGCGCTTTGCGTTAGGATGTAATCTAGACGATATCTACCAAGGACAGTCTGCGAGGCAGGCAAATGGCCTGGATTAACAACATTCGAACTCTATATTTGTCGTTCTATTCGAGAGACGCGTACATCCGGGCGGCTCGCGAATGGCGGGGCATCGGGTTTGGTTATCTCTTCGTCCTGGTTCTTACATCGACCATATGTATCGGCATTTGGGTGCATGCCTGGGCAAATGCAATCATTTTGCAGGTAGAAAAGGTCATTTTGCCGCAAATGCCTACGATAACGCTCAAAGATGGTCGAATGACCATTGATAAAGAGCTGCCATACGTAATTACGATTCAGGACAGACCGGCAATTCGTTTTGATAAGACCAGCCAGGCACCAGCTGAAGCAGCTGAATTTGCCCCCATTATTTTTGGCGAAACTGACTGCGCACATTTCGTTCGCGATCAAGGCAGAGTAAAAAAATGGATTTACGAGAAGATTTGGACGCTTGTACTTGATCCTTTGGGTGTCTCGAAGCACATCAAATTTCTCAAGACATGGTTGGGCGTGATCGTAGCTGGCGTTCTCCTTCCTATTCACTTTGCTTGGGTGGCATCGCAAGTCCTTGTTTTAGGCTTTATTGGTCGAGTCTTCACAGCCACCATGAGCTTTTATCTCTCATATAGCAAACTAGTGCGCGTATCTGTTGTAGCAGTAACGCCAGGTGTTGTACTTGGCACACTGTTGATAGTATCAAACCAGTTTTTCCAGCTCTGGCTGGGCATCTACGGAATTTTGGCCGCGGTCTATCTCTTTTACGGTGTGTACTCAAACAAACATGCTGACGACCACATTTTTGCCGGCATGCCTATAGATGACGGTTATCCTGAGACCACGGAATTCGAGTGCTGAAGGCACAATCCGCTTTGAGCGCAGCTCAAATTCAGCTTTCTTTAATCAGCCTGTCTAGTTCGAAACGCGCAGACTTCATGCGCGATACTGCTTTGCCCTTGAAGAGCAATTTCCAATCAAGCTCGAACCAATAGATAAGAAAACTGCTGCTGGTGCTGAGTTTTTCAATACGCATGTAAATCTTGAGCGGCACTTTCCTGTCGGTGCTTGTGCCACTGTAAGCAGCGACAATTTCGCCTGCAACTACCTCACCATTGCGCTCTCGGACATGCCTGCTTTCAACGGTCCAGCCAGCAGAATTTCCTATACTCGCAACTGTCAGTCTTTCTACACACCTGTCCATAGCCTGTGCAACAGGCAATCTCAGCGCACCGGCAAAAGGAAACTGCAACTGGCGAAAGAAGGCATATTCATACATGACTAGCGGCGGAACAAAACAAACCGGAATCACTTTGGCAAGAATGCTGAAATACTCCAACCAGCGCTCAATGCCACAGTCTTCAAAAATGAAGGCAACGGTTTTGACAAGTAAAAGCGGTATCACAACCCAGATGATTGCCAGAACTATAAGACCGATTATTGAACGTGATTTGATTAGATCGGCGTTTGGGGAGACAGCCCCATCGACCTTTTTGAAAAGTGAATAGCTGAAATTGAGCTGAGGCGCTTGAGGTCCAACAGGCTCCAAAAATGTTATTTCACTCTCATTTTCAGGAGGAAAGAGGTGTGTCTGCTTTTCTCTCTCGTCTGGCTCAGCAATCAGAACGGGCAGCGTTTTTGGCTCTTTTACGGCATCTTGCTCAGCCTGTTTCGTTATTGCATTAACCGACTCGATTCCGGCAAAGGCGTGTGAACCTGCCAGATAACGGCTCTGGATACTGGGCGGGGCAATATCATGACGTTGCCAATAGTCAATCAAAAGCAGCGCAGATTCGCCGATTTCGACCAACCTGATAGGCGCAATTTCCTTGAGCGGTCCATCTTTCAAGCGCCCTGGGCTCAGTTTTGCCCGCAGTGCCATGGCAGCCGCGTCGATTTCGGCAGGACCAGAACCCGGTGCTAGACCTAGTCTTCGGTAATGTGCATCATATTGTCTAGCTGAGAGATCCCGCATTCCGGCGCTTTCCCGAAAGAATAACCATATCTAATCTCTATCACGACATTATCTCAACAAGAGGGCCTGCCTGGTCGGTTACAAGCCGCCGACATGATAGGATCAACCGCATTGTAATTAAGTCCAGGCTTGCACAGCGAGCATTTCAACCGCAGCAGCCGACCGGAATCTTGAGGACGAGAAAGTGGAACTTGCGATAGAAAAAATCATTGAAAGCAAACACCCGCTCAGCGATATTGCAGAGAAGGTAGTTAACGGCACCCGCATCACGCGCGACGATGCGATTCGACTCTATCAGTCCAATGACCTCACAGTGATCGGCGCACTCGGCGAATACGCTCGAAAGAAAAAAGCCGGACTGGACAAAGAAAAGTACGTTTATTACATCCACAACATGCATCTCAACCCGACGAATATTTGCGGTGAGACATGCAAATTCTGCTCGTACGCCAATCCTGCCGAAAAAGGCAAGGCGTACATGTGGTCTGTCGAGCGGGTTTTGGAAGAAGCCGCTAAAGGTGCTGCATTAGGCATCAACGAAATCCACATGGTTGGAGGTCTCACCCCGGCTGCAGATCTCAAATACTACGAGACGATTCTCAAAGAGATTAAGGCAAAATTCCCGCACATCCATATGAAAGCAATGACTGCGGTAGAAATCGAATACCTGGCCGATCGTGAAAAGATCAGCTACGAAGATTGCTTAAAACGCTTGATTGCAGCGGGTCTTCAGTCAATGCCCGGCGGCGGCGCCGAAATATTTGACGAAGGCGTTCGTCAGCGCATGGCTGTGAAGAAGACACCAGCACACGTCTGGTTGGAAATTCATGGCATCGCACACAAGCTTGGCTTGTACAGTAACGCTACGATGCTCACAGGTATTAGCGAATCAATTGAAAACAAAGTCGATCACATGCTCTTGTTGCGAGAACAACAAGACAAAACCGGCGGCTTCCAATGTTTCATTCCACTGAAGTGCTACTACGAAGGCACCACTATCAAAGGTGAAGTTGAAGAGCCGACAGGATATGACTTGCTCAAAGACGTAGCGGTGTCGCGCATTTTGCTGGACAATTTCCCGCACATCAAAGCTTACTGGATTCAACTCGGCGAAAAAATAGCGCAAATAGCGCTTTCATTCGGCGCAGACGATATGGACGGCACCATTGGCGAAGAGAAGATAACGCACGCTGCTGGCGCCATGACGCCGCTGCAACTGGCGAAAGAAGAGATGGAATATCTGATTTCCCAAGCTGGTTACACGCCCGTTGAGCGTGACACCATATACAATATCAAGCATGTTGGTGGATCCGGCGCCGCTCAGGCATCCGCAAGCAGTAAGACAACCGAATTGGCACACGCAAAATAGATTTTTGCATTCGGCAGTTCGATTCAGATTGAAAGCCGGGATTTCTTACCTGGCATTGGTTTTGAGTTGATTGGCAAGAAAAACTGCCGAAATGCAAGGAAATACTGCCCCATCCTTATTAATGCTATTAAAACGCAAGTTTTAGAAGCGCACCAGACCGAGCTGATTTCCACGTTGCACGGTCAACTGTATTTGCTGGCCACCTTTGGACTCGATGGCACTGTTGAGATCGCCGGTGCTTTTGATGACCATTCCATCAACCGCTTTGATTACATCGCCTTGCAATATTCCGGCTCGCGTCGCTCTCGAGGCAATTCCCACTGCCACTATCACGACACCGTCGCGCCCGCTCTTTCCGATTAGCCCGACGCTGTTCATAAACTCCTGACCCTTTTGTGCAGAGGGTTGGGTGCCGAGCTGAGCAAATTTATTCGCCCCTGGATTGATATTAGGCACGTTACGGTTTTGCGCCTGCATACGCCGCTTTTCCTGCTCTTCGTAGGCGGCTTGAGATTCCTTTTGCGCCTGCTTGCGCTCAGCGGTGTCCTTCTTCATATTGCTTTCCAGCTGTTGCACAGCTTGCACATATTTAGGTTCGGAAGGCTTGAGCTTTTTTGCTTGCTTGTAGTATTCGAGCGCCATCTGATAGTTTTTCATCATCAGATAAATCGTCCCGATGTTGTATTTGATATTTGCCTGCGGCGGTGTGCGCGCTTCGAACTGCTTATATAGGTCGAGAGCCGACATGTACTCACCGCGCCTAAATGCTGCTGCGGCATCTTCTGCCATCATCTTCAGCTCGCCACTCAAGCCATCGTTTTTCTCTTTGGAGCGCGCTTTCTTTTCTACATCGCCAATAGCGCTCTTATAATCCTTATTGTCCGGCCTTGATGCCGATGCGCGCTGATAACTGGAAAGGGCCTCGGCAAAGTTGCCGGACGCCTCATAAATAATGCCCATACTAAAATGTGCTTCGGCATTATTCGGATCAAGCCGAATGACCTGTTCGAATTTTTCGGTCGCTTCATGTGCTCTTCGATTGCGCCAGAGCTGCACCCCTTCTGCTAGAAGCCGCTGAAGTTCTGCCTCTTTGGCGGCTTGAACCTGCAATCGAGCTTTTTCAATTGCGTCTTCGGCTTCATATTCGTTATGACTTTGTTGTGTCGCCTGTGGTGGCGCCGGCTGCTGTTGTGGTGCACCAGGCGCGGTGCGCTCCGGTTCGCGCATTGGCGGCAGAGCAGAACTTATCTTTGAAAGACGCTCTTGTGTAGCCCCTTCCAGAGGTTGACCGAATACCTGTTTTTCAATTCTCTGCAGGCGAGATTGGTCGTCGGCATCTTCGTAGGTTTTGAAAAACAGTCGTTGTTCCAAAGCCGATAGCTGCTGTTTGACACTGCCACCGGTGCCTTGTCCCAGGGCAGGGATTGAGAAAACGCCTGCCAGAGCTAGATTTACAGATAAAAGAAGACTAGTAAGTGAGGTGCTTAGTTTGACCTTACCCATTGCTGGACTTTCTCCATTGGAAAGCGCCGTCCAAACGCTCTTGGATCAAAACCGTTTTCTCCCGGTTGTTTTGCATGCGATTCCCAACCCTGTACAAGAGTAATGGTGGCGCATCTGGTCCCCTTGGGAAATGGCGGCAAAGGGGTAACCTGACTCAATGCTAACATCTGCAACTGGTCGTACGCATATATACCGGACGACTGTTTTAGAGAAAAATTGCCGACCTGCCCATTCGAGGCACAGGTAAATTGAATCAAAGCAGGGCGTTCAGTAACAAAGCAAATATTCGATTGTGCTTCCAACCTCTTCAGGTTGTAATGCCAACGAGCGGCCATTTGGCTAATCCAACTGGACCAGTCAACGTCGTACTCGCTTAGATAGGCCTGAGGAGCTTGTTGGGACTCGGCAACAGCTCGAGCATTGCCGATAAGTGGAGAATTTGGATTGAACCCTAAGGGACCAGGAGCGACTTTTGCCTGAGCAGGCACACCGGGCGGAATTAGTCCGCTTGTCTGTTGCTGATTTGCAGGAGAGAGATGAGAGACGATCATATCGCCCCCCTCACGGCTCAATTGCGGATTTTGGTTGACTTGAGCGTTCAGTTTGAAAGGTGCAGGACGGCTGGCGGCGGGCTCCTGCGCCATGACGGCGGTGGATAAGCTTGCCGCCAGGACAATGAGAGCGCCCAGGCGCGCGATGACAATGTATCGCGGATTTTTCATGATGCTTGGAATCATAAAATTGGCGCAAGGGACTGTAACTGGTGAAATTACGTAGACATGCTTATATGCAGTTAGGGATGGTTGGTAGTGGGGAGAAGAATCCCAACCTGGGGCAGTGGGCGACCGATAAATTATTTGTAGATGCGTTAAACATGTAGGGTCTGTCACAATCAGCGAGCACCTGTTTTCCAACTTGTCCGGGGGACACGACAGTAAGAGTTATTGGGTTTTGGGCCTGAGGAGAGTCGACATGAGTTGCGGCCAACTGCCGGACGATGAAGTTTTCAGCGAAATTACCAACCGCGACGAAAAAGAGTTGCGACAACAACTGACTCGTGAGTTGCCATACTGGCTGGCGTTCGACCAGTTGTCCGGAGTTGGTCTTGGTGGAAAGCGGCTACGCATGCTTTTCGACCACTTTTTGTCTATCGAAGCGGCATGGATCGCAAGCGCCGCCGAGCTTAGGACTTTGCCTTGGCTAAAGACCGAACAAATTGAGCAAATCGTCCAAAAGCGCAAAGAAGTGAATTTCGATCAGTTATTAGAAACGCTTGAAAAAACTGGCGTTACAGCATTGCCGTTGAACCATCCGCTCTATCCGTCTCGGCTGCGTGAAATCGCCGATCCTCCGATTGTCCTCTACATGAAAGGGCAGCTCACTCCGCAGGAATTGGATCATTCGATTGCTATTGTCGGCACTCGCAGACCGACAACTTACGGACAAAGGTTGGCTAAGGAGTTCGCCCGTGGATTGGCGCAAGCCGGTGCAACGGTAGTCAGTGGCATGGCAGTTGGTGTTGATTCGCTTTGCCACTGGGGAGCCATCGAAGGTGGTGGCAGGACTGTAGCGGTCTTGGCTAGTGGTCCAGATCTTTGCTACCCGACTTCAAACAAACCCCTCTACAACGGTCTGATCGACGGTACTCATGGTGCTGTTCTTTCCGAATTCTTTCCCGGTACAAAGCCTGAACCTTGGCGGTTTCCCGCCCGCAACAGAATTATCAGCGGACTAAGCAAAGGTGTAGTCGTAATTGAGGCAGGAGCAACTTCCGGTTCCTTAATAACGGCTGACATCGGTTTTGAACAAAGCCGTGAAATCTTCGCGATACCGGGGCGCGTCGACGCTCCGATGTCGATGGGTTGCAATAAGCTCATTGCGGCCAATAAAGCTCAACTGGTCATGAATTACATTGACGTTTTGAATGCTCTCAACTGGGTATCAGTTCCGACGCCGCGAGAAGTACCGACTATGGTCGAACTTTTTGGTCGCGAAAAGGAAGTATTCGAACTGGTAACGGGCGAGCCGGTGCACTTTGATGTTTTGAGCCAAAAGCTGGAAATGTCCGCAGGCGAGCTGTCTGCGACCCTTACCATGCTTGAGTTGGCGGGTATTGTCGAGCGCTTGCCTGGAGACTGGTATGCTCGCCAGAGCAAAGTTTCCACAATCTGAAGGCCTTGAGAGGCGGTCAAGTGGCGGAACAGCGAATTTAACCTGTGAAAAACCTTTGTTTTTTGTCTTATGACGAATATTGATTTATTAACAGGGTATCTTAAATGAGGGGGCACGGTTCCTTCACCTGTTGCTGGCGTTAATCAATATGGCGTGAGCCGGAACAGAATCACACCCGGGGCAAGCATTTATCACTAAGTAGCTGAAACTACAGGAAGCCTAAAACCGCAACACATGAAGCTTTGTCTCAGATGCAATCAGTACTTTGCCGACGGAATGGCGGCTTGTCCAAGGGACAATTCCGTTCTTGAGTCGGTCGGTAAAGACCCACTTATCGGCGCTTTGATCAACGACCGTTATGTTGTCGATTCTGTCATCGGCAAAGGCTCGAGCGGCATCGTGTACAAAGCGACCCGTCTGATGATGGGACGAGAAGTGGCTGTCAAAGTGCTGCACAGCTTCTTGGGAGCCGACTCTGGTTCTTTGGACAGAGTCTTGAGAGAGTTTGCAGCGGCAAGCAAATTGCGCCATCCGCACATTATCACCCTCTGGGAACACGGCATCACTGATGACCAACAGCCTTATCTGGTCATGGATTACCTGGAAGGCGGAACTCTTGCCGACCTGATCAAAGAGCGCAAATTCCTGCACCCGTCTCGCGCACTGCCAATCGTGGAGCAAGTTTGCGATGCGCTTTCAGAAGCTCATTCGCAAGACATCGTTCACCGTGACATCAAGCCGGAAAACATTGTTCTGGAAGAAATGGGCGATGGTGACGACTATGTTAATGACTACGTAAAAGTTCTCGACTTCGGTATTGCCGATGTACCTGAAGCCAAATCCGCTCAAGTCGGGCGTCCGAAAACAGTAGCGGGAAGTCCCGCATACATGAGCCCGGAGCAGTGCCAGGGCATGCCGCTCGATGCTCGCAGTGACATATATTCTATGGCTGTCATGGTTTTCGAGATGCTGACCGGCGAGAGACCATTCCAGCATGAAGAACACCGAGCACTCATGCTCGCACACGTCACCGAACCGCCGATAAAATTGGGCGCCGTTCGCAGCGACCTCAAGTTTCCTGATGAATTGGAAAGTGTCATTGCAAAAGCATTAGCGAAAAAGCCTGACGCCAGATACTCCGATATCAATGAATTCTGGAGAGCCCTCAAGGATGCTTGCAAAGGCATCAAGAGTCCGCCTCCTTCGCCGCGTCCGACCAAAAAGACGGACAGTGTCAAGGTCGATGCTTTTGAATTTCAGCCCGAAGAGCGGCTTACTACCGGCGGGTCCGGGGGTCAAGTGATTCCCTGGGGAGACGATCTCCCTCAACCACCACCTCCCCCACCACTGCCGGTCATGACATATACCAATGAAGCAGCGCGCGCGCTGGCTGGTGAAATTGGAGACGATCTCTGGGCGCTGGAACCGCAACGCGACGACGCTCCAGCAGCGCCTGCTCCACTAGATCCGGAAAAATGGCTCAAGAAGGGTCAAGGGCAAGAAGTTCATTCAAATGGCGAGTCTTCCTTTGAAAGCGGATGGGGAGAAGACCCAAATGCGCCGATTTTCAAGGCAGGACAACCTCCGCCCCCTCCTCCGCCGGGATACTCTCCGTTGCCCGGTCTTGGTATAACGCCGACAATCTCTCCTATGCTGGAAGCGCCGGCACCGGCTCGTCCATCCGTCACCAATTATGCTTCTTCGCAGCAAGCGCAAGCAGCACCACCAAGTCCGCCGCCTGCGACACCACCTCCACCTCCCACGCCGACGCCGGCTGCCGCGGTTGCACCACAGGCGACACCACCATTGCCAAATCCTGCGCTCCAACCACGCAGACCACTTGTGCAACCTCCCAGCAAAGGTGGTCCTGCGGTCCCTGCTGTCCAAAAGTCCGGTCAAAATCCTGTTCAACAGCCAGGGCAGCCGGCCGCAGTGCCGAATCATCAAGGCGGAATTCCGCAAGCACCCAATGCTCAAAGTTCTGGTTCTGCACCACAGATGACACCACCCTCCCCACAGCCAGGAGCCCCAGCACGCCCAGTTGCCGGTGCACCAGGCGCCCCAGGAGCAGGACAGCCACAACGCATCGGCGCTGGACAACCGCAAGGCGCAGCACCAAAACCGCCGGGTGCTCCTGGCGCTCCGCAAGGGCAACAAATTCAACAAGGTCAAAAAATCGGCGCTGCACCACAGGCTCAGAGAACTCAACCTATGGGCGTTCCAGCTCAGGGTTCGGTTCCGCCACAAGCGCCTGGTGCACCAAATATGCCACCATCCCCGGCTGGTCAGTCCTCTTCCGGTGCACCACCCGTGCCACCAGCGGCAGGAGAAAAGAAACAAGAAGTCAACGAAGCAATGTCGCGGTTCAAATCTGCAATAGAGCTTGATTTCGGTGACGAAGAAGAAGAAGCTGCAGGCAAACAAGAGCCACCAAAAGTCGCGGCATCAGCAGCGCCACTATCTGCCAAGCCTTCAGCTGCACCAGAACGCCAACGTGCAGATCAGACGCTTATTGAACCAGTTATAACGGAAGATGAGTTACTGACACGAGTTCCGAACGATATCGCGGACGGACCGGCGCCACCACCACCTCCTCCACCTCCGCCGCCGGCCCCCATTCCTCCGGCTCCTCCAGCACCTGCAAAACCAGCTGCTCCGGCGCAGTCTCAAGCATCAAAACCACTGGACGAGACGCTCAAAGAGAGGGCGGTTCAAGAGTCAAAACCATTGCCTCCAAAATCACCGGATCTTGGCAGGCCGAAACGCGCCGATCAAACATTGATCGAACCCGCAATTGATGAAAGCGAACTTTTGATGCGCGCCCCTAAAGATGTTGCCGATTTGCCGCAACAGGCTCCGGTTGCGAAATCTCCGCCTGAGCCTGCTGTAAAACCAACACCAATTGCGTCGACGCCTCCGGCACCACCCCCGCCACCATCACCGCCTGCGCCTGTTTCCAAACCAGCAGAACAAAAACCGCTCGCCAGCGAGACAAAACCAGCAGTAAAGCCGGGAGATCAACTCAGACCGAAGCGTCACGATCAGACATTGATTGAAGCGGCCATCAGCGAAGATGAGTTGTTGACTCGTGCACCGAAAGACGTTGCCGACGAGATTGCACCTAAAGAAACAAAACCGCAGGAGCCAGCTGCAACGGCTACACCAGCTCCACCTGCTGCGCCTGTGCCGCCGAAAGAACCGCCAGCAAAGGAAAAACCCATAGCGCCTAAGCCACAAGATCCTCTGCGACCGAAGCGTCACGATTCGACGCTCATAGAGCCGGCCTTAGATGAAAGCGAACTTTTGATGCGCGCGCCTAAAGATGTTGCGGATGAGCAGCCATTTAATTTTGGCTCGGACGAAAAAGAAGTATTGCCGGATTTTCTATCTTCTGCTCCCAGTGTAGATGAGCTGGCAGAGTCCAAAACTCCTATGTCGATGGCTGATCGCCTGGCGCAAGCCGCGAATAAAGCAGCTCAATTGCAGAAAGAATCTCAAAGTGAAACGGCGGCTCTGCCTGAGGCCGACCAATTTGCGACGAGTCCCAACGATCTTTTCCAACCAGGTCCAGAGCTCGAAGATAAAGAGCCGTCCGAGTCATCTGAAGCTCCCGAACCCGATTTTATGGGCAGCGCGGCCGCCAGTTTCTTAAAACAAGAATCTTCGGATATTAAACCAGAGACAACTGCAAAGAAACCGGAAACCGACAGCTCAGCTGGAACGGGCGCGGCCGCAAGGCTCTTACAAGCAGCCGCCGGCAAAGATAAACCACCCACATCGGAGTCTAAAACCGGCTTAGGTGCATTGTTTGCGAAGAAGAACGCCGACAGCGCACAGGCCGCAGAGAAGTCACCGGAAAAACCTCCCGAAAACCTTCGTGAATCGAAGACGGGTATGCAATCTTTGGGTTCTGCTGGTAAGCTTTCAGAGACAAAATTACCAGCCGCTTCGCCTGCTGAAGAAGCTAAGAAACCAGAGCCTGATTCCGAGTCTATGGAACCACCCACACAGCCAACTTCACCTCTCGAGTCATCGCAAAAGAAAAGTACAGGTCTTGGGAACTTGCTTTCTGCCAAAGTGTCCCAGGTGCAGCCTCCAAGTGACAAGGAAGCATCGGCGCCGCCGCCACCCAAACCCAGCGATTCGATGACCGGCATGCCGGCTGCAAAACCGAAGGATTCTATGACCGGAATTCCTGCGGCCAAACTGCCAGAATCTCCATTGGCAAATGAATCGAAAACAGGTCTTCCTTCGGCAAACCCGCCGGAAAAACCCAAAGCTAAGACATCTGGCTATTTCAGTGCCATTCAATCGCGCACGAATATGCCCGCTCAGACTCCTCCAGATAAGCGTCCTGATCCGCCGAAGCGCTCGCGTACCGACCTTCCGGCGCAATCGTTCGAAACGGCAGCTTCAGCCAGCTTTAATTCCGATTTCAATAAGTCCACCGGTTTCAATTCCGACACAGGATTTAACTCCGACACTGACTTCAAAACCGGAAGCGCGCAAGACAGATTGTCCGCGGCATCGAGCGCCGGCTCCGAAACCACTGGGTCCCAATCCAGCGATTCGACATCGGCGAGTCCTGTGGGCGACGAAAAGATTTCCTCTGCCGTAAGCAGACTGATGGAAGCCGCCAAACGCAAAGAACAAGATGCTTCGGCAAAAAGTGGAAGCTTCGCTTCGGGCGCTTCGGCAGCGATGGGCGGTGCAGGTATATCAGGGGCGTCACCTCTGCAATCGGGCTCTGCATCAGCAATTCCAGCCGATGCAAGACCTGATCTCGGCTCAGCTGCAAGCAGATTGGCTGCTGCTAGCGGGGATGCGAACGACGCACTGACGTCAGACTTGATGAACCGCTTCCTCGAAGCCGCTAATCGCGGCTCTGAATTGAAGCAAAAGGCATCTGCTGCCAATGCGGCTCGTGGTGAAGCTATTAATCGTGAGATGAACCAACCTGGTCCTTCTCCAGCTTCGATGGATAATGTTCCGCAAATTGATATCGCCGAGCAAACGCAAGAGCGCCTGCGCATGGCAATGGAATCGACGGGCAAACACGCTGCTCGTCCGGCTCCTCCCAAAATGCCTGATCTCTCGTCGATGCGCCCGTCTGATCTTCAACTGCATCAGTTGACTCAGCATCGTGGCGGCGGAGACCTGGAAATCAACCTGGATGCGCCTGGTAAACGAGCAAATCAGACACGCTCACGAATGCGCAGCGCATTCAATAACCAAGGCATGGATATTCGCTGGATCGTCCTTGGACTCGCACTGGTTATCGCTTGCGGCGCCGGATACTGGTTTATTCTCAAGCCGACAATGGACAAACCCGCTGCCCCTGCCGAAGCAGCGATAAGCCCAGCGCAGAAGAGTTTCACCGAAGGTAAGTACACCAAAGCAATCGATGCTCTGGAAAAGATGGAGAAGAAAGCTCCACTTACTGAAGAAGAGGAAGATCTGCTCCATCACGCTCGCTACAAGCAAGCCGAAGTCCTGGCGAAGTCCAAACGCTACACTGAAGCAAAAAAACTGCTCAAGAAGATCCCTGCAGACTCTCCGCATCAAGCGAAAGTCAAGGAATTGCTCAAAAAATATCGCAAGCTGCGCAGATAGATCGCCGCCGCAAGGGGTTGGCCTAGAATCATTTCAAGCTAGAAGCTCATCTGCTTGAGCATGCCTTTTGTTGTCTGATAAAGCCTCACGCACGCGCGCGCGGTACTAATACATACCTGCGTGGGTAAAAAGAAATAAAGACCTGTTTGTTCGTGTCCCATGAAGCTTTGCCTCAACTGCCATAAACAATTCACCGACGAGGTCGAATTGTGCCCGCATGAGGGTTCGTTTCTCGTTCCTTTACCGAACGATCCGCTTATTGGCGCGCTGATAGACGAACGTTATCGGGTCGAATCTTTGATTGCCAAAGGGGCAGTGGGCAGCGTATACAAGGCCAAACAAGAGCTATTGGGTCGGCAGGTCGCCCTCAAAGTCTTGCACGGTTATCTCGGCGCAGATCCGGAATCGCTGGTGCGTTTTCACAGAGAAGCAAAAGCGATTAGCAGGCTCGAACACCCAAATCTCCTCACTTTGTACGATTTCGGTATGACCTCGGACGGTCAGCCTTATTTTGTGATGGACCTTCTCAACGGCACTACCCTGGCGAAAGTGCTGTCCACTGAAGGCCGCTTGGAAGCAAAACGAGCAATTGCCATAGTCAAACAGGTTCTGGAAGCCCTCTCGGAAGCCCATAGAAAAGGAATCGTACACAGGGACATCAAACCACCCAATATCGTATTGGTCGAAAAAGAAGACACCAAAGACTTTGTGAAGCTGGTCGATTTCAGCATCGCGAAGATGGCAGATAATTCGACTGTAGACCCGGTGCAGCTAACTGTGGATGGAATAATCTGCGGCAGCCCTGCATACATGAGCCCCGAGCAGTGCCGTGGTTCTGACGTCGACGGTCGCAGTGACATCTATTCGATCGGTATCGTACTTTTCGAAGCACTGACAGGCAAGCGACCATTCTCGGCGAAGGATCTGGTCAGCTTGATGTATTTGCATGTCAATGACGAACCCCCAAGACTCTCTGATGTAGAGCCGGATTTGCATTTTCCGTCTGTTCTCGAAGACATGATCTCTTCCACTCTGGCTAAAGATCCTGCCGCCCGCCCACAAAGTGTTGAAGCGCTTCTCGCTAAAATGAATTCGGTACTGGAACAGTGCAGCAACAACTTACCGGCAGCACCAATTGTCGATCCCAACGCAGTTAGAGAAGAGGCATCACCACTTTTCACGACTGCAAAAGAAAAATCGCACAGCGCCAGCAGCGACAATCAAGACGTATTCATCGGGGTAAAAGCAAAAAACAATAGCTCACCGGCAAACAGGCACGCCGCAAATCCAAATACAAACGGTGCGGATTCGAGCGGCGCAGACTTTGTTGCTGCTTCTTTGATTGAATTGAGCAATGACTCCTTGAGCGCGTATGCGCCGCAACAAACCTCGTTCGATGCGGCGCCTGGCACTTCGGGTGACACTGTTTCAAGGCTCGCCAATGTACAACAGCCGCAACAAATGCCGCCCATACAGCCCGCTAACGCTGCAGCTATCGCTCAGTCTTACGACCAAAACACTCAAGACTCAATTGCACCCGCCCACAAAAATCGAGATTCAGGAGCGCCACCACAGGCAGTGGTTCAGCGCTATGAAGACACTGGCAGTGGCACTGCCAGAAGCAGAGACGTTCGCAGCACCGGCTCATTCGCCCAGGATGCGGCCGATCATTATCACAATGAATCAGAGTGGGCGCCCAGTGCGCTGAAAATTATTCTTCCTTTGATTGTCATTATTGTGGTCGGCGGAATCGGTATTTTAAAATTATGGGATATTGCCACACCCGATACTGCCGACGAAATGTTGGTGAGAGGACACACAGAGCAAGCCATCAGCAAACTGGAGAACCAGCAGCGCGTGACAAGGCATTTGACGCCGGCTCAAACTTCTACTCTGCACACGGCTTATTTGAACCTTGCACGTAAGTTTGCCAACCAGAACAAATATACTCAAGCTATAAACACGTTGAAGAAAATTCCTGCAAATTCGCAATACCAGGAGACAGCAAGCGGATTGATGTCAGCTTACAAACGGCAACTGAATTCGACGGGCGGCAGGTGAAAGAATGAAGCTTTGCGACACCTGCAACGAACTTTTCGAGGACGACAAAGACCTTTGTCCGGTCGACAGTGTTCGCCTTGCTGATGCCGGAAAGAGCCCTTTTATCGGCAAGTATATCGATGACCGCTATCGCATTTTGGCCTTCTTAGGGCAAGGCTCGATGGGTGCTGTTTTTCGCGCGCTGGATGAAACAACATCACGGCAAATGGCCATTAAGCTCCTGCACGGCAGCCGTGTATCCGATCCCAATTCACGCCGCCGGTTCTTGCGCGAAGCAAAGACTATCAGCAGTCTCAACCACCCCAATATCGTCAAGCTCTTTCATTACGGCTTATTGGGCGAAGAACAGCCTTATATCGTCACTGAGTTTCTCAAAGGAGAGTCTCTGTCGCGCAGAATTCGCGATAAAGGACACATATCTCTAGATGAGGCTTTGCCTATCATGCGCCAGGTTCTCAGCGCCGTGGCGGAGGCTCACAGAGCCAAAGTCATACACCGCGACTTGAAGCCGGAAAACATCGTCCTCGAAAACGAAATTGTAAAAGTGCTCGACTTCGGTGTCGCAAAACTCATGTTCGAGCGCAACGAGCAATCGGGGTCTCTGACTATGGACGGCAAGGTCTGCGGCTCGCCCGGATACATGAGCCCAGAGCAATGCAGAGGCGAAGAGCTGGATATTCGCAGCGACGTCTATTCGCTGGGCGTGACGATTTTTGAGATGCTAACAGGCAAGCGTCCCTTCTATGCGGACGACGTCATGGGCTTGATGTTTATGCACGTCAATCGTCCACCGCCGAGTATGAATGCTATTCGTGTCGATTTGCCGTTTCCTTCAGGTCTGGAAGCAGCAGTCAAAAAAGCGCTGAGCAAAACCAAGTTTGAGCGCCAAGCTAATGCTGAAGAGCTTCTCGATGATATCGAGATGGCTCTGTCCAAATTTGAGAAGAAAAAGGACAAGAGCGCGGTCGGAGCATCTGGTTGGATTCCTTTCGACGATGCTTCGACGAAAGCAGTGCATATGGCTTTGAAAGAAAGCCAGTTTGCAATAACGACACCACAGGAAGTACTTAACGTTCCGGACATGCGGGAAGACACCGCTCACGCGGAGCAAGCGACCAGCAAGAAGGACATTCTTTCCGCTGGTTCAAAACACCGCTTCAACGTTTTTGTCTTTACTCTGGTCTCAGCCTTCCTCATGTTCTCTGCTCTCAAGCTGGTTTTCCCCGAACAGCCGCCGCCCGCACTCAGCTCTGTTGAAGAGTTGATTACTCAGGGAAGAACAGTCGAAGCGCTCCAAATGCTCGACAAAATAAAGCGGCAGAGGTTAAAACCCCAAGAGCAAACTTACGTTGACGATTTGCTCTTCAATTTAGGCGTAAGACTTGCCCAAGCGAAAAACTATCAAGGCGCTGCCGACTCGCTCTTGAGAGTTTCAAAAAACTCCGAGCACTTCGCAAAAGCGACAAGTCTGGGCAAGCGATATCGAAAACTCAGCGAAAATTAAGTTAAACACACACATTGGAGTGAATGAAGTGACAGAGCCTATCAAGGTAGTGATCATCGAGGATCATCAAGCTACTCTGGATGGCTTGACGATTGGGCTGTCGCAAGAGAGCGATATCAAAGTGATTGCCACATCTCTTGATGGCGATGAAGGCTATCAGATGGTCGAACAGATGAAGCCGGATGTGGTGCTTCTTGATCTTCACTTGCCTGGCTCGCACGGTCCGCGCTCAATGGTGGAAAAGTTTTCTCAATTGAAAGATTCGAAGCTGGTGATCTTTTCAGCGGAGAGTCGTATGGCTTTCATTCAGACCGTGCTAGGAATGGGAGTTCAAGCCTATTTACTGAAGTCGGAAAGAGTGGCAAAGGTTGCCGAAACAATAAGACGAGTAGCAAAAGGTGAGACAGGAATCGTCTCAGAGCAAGTGAAAGGCAATTGGAAAAAACTCACTCGCAGTGAAGACGAAGTGCTGCGCATGATGGCCAGAGGAATGAAGTATCAAGACATCGCCGACGCACGAACAACTTCCATTACTACAGTAAGAAAACAGTGCGAGACGCTGCTGCTAAAACTAGGACTAGAAACCCGAGAACAGCTAATTGCGTGGGCAGTTGAAAATGGCTATGGCAGTTTGGATATAAGCGCAAGAGGCGTATAGGCTGCCGTGGTTAACTTTCCATTCGACGCACGAAAGCTGGCAAAACTTCTTTTTCCGGCTAAGTCATTAGAAGTAAAACATTCGGCACCCGCAGAGAAAAAGGCGCAAGCCGCTGCGCTCACTGACACCGATGGGCGTGAGAATATTCTAGTCGCGGTCGAATTGATGGACAGCCTGTTTGACGCATTGAAGCATCGCATCGAAAACGAAACACAGAAAGAGCGTTTCAGAAGTCTTGAATTGACGCCACCGAAGCACATAAAAGAACCAGAGAGCCCTCCTCACATAAACGCGCTGGTGAGCAAAAAGAATTTGCCCAAAAGCTTTTATAGATTTCGCGCTAAAAATGACGCCCTCTGTCTTTCCGTGAGAGCATCCGCTCAAGCCATTGAAATGTTCATCATCCCTACAAAAGAGATGGTTTTCCTTTCCTACGCAGAATTCGACACGCGACTCAAATACAAATTAGACCTCGTGCACACAAAATATGGTCCAGCCTGGATGCGCAATGGTGAGAGGTTGCGAGTAGAAGAAATCTTGCTCCTGCTCGATCGTTGTCTTGGCTCTCTTTATCCCGAAGAAAACAAGGAAGGCATCAGCGATCCGTCCCTGCAAAAGCCGTTAGTTGCGCCGTTAAAACTCCCACGCGCGCACAAAGTCGACCAACACAAGTTGGAAGTTCAAAACTTAGCGTGGAAAATTGTCCAGCAGCAAGAAGAGACAAAGAGGCGTGTTGCCCGGGATTTGCATGACACTGTGATTGCAGATTTGTTGATGCTAAAGCGCTACATGTCCGGCGACCGAGCGCTGACAAATGATGAATTGCTGGAGACGCTAGATGAAGTCGTCGAAAAACTTCGCGACATTTGCAATGATTACGCGCCTCGAAACCTACAAGATTGGGGATTGAAAGTCAGCGTCGAAGGGCTTTTGGAGAGGGTGGAAGAACGTTCGGGCATTTCTTGCAATCTTGATGTCGAAACAGAATTACCGCGACTGCCCGAGCTGATTCAGCTGCACATTTTCAGGATCATACAAGAAGCGTTAAACAATGCAGAGAAGTATTCCTCTGCTTCGGAAATAACAGTCAGAATTGAAGAGCCATCGGACGGATGCTACGTTTTTGTCGTGAGCGACAACGGAACCGGCTACGATGCGGCAATTCTCGACGAAGAACGGACGGATGCCGGAGGCATGGGCATGAGCAGTATGCGTCAACGTGCTGAGATCATGCGTTCTTTATACGCTGTTCAGCTGACCTTTTCATCTCAACCAGGTGAAGGTGCCGAGGTGCGCTTGCAAGTCGCTACAAAGTAATTTATTCGGCTTAACTGTTCGGCGAAAACCGTTCCCAAATCGTTCGCAAAATCGTTCGCAAAATCGTTCGCAAATCTTTCCCAATTCGCAAACCCTCAAAAAAACCGTCCGCAGGCGCTGACCCTTTTATTCCGGCATTGGCAATTTGAAGAGTTTTCTTGTATTCTCCATGGCGCTTTGAGCGATCGACTCGACAGTCGAGCCCCGCAATTCGGCAAGTTTTTCCGCGACATACCAAACATATTTTGGTTCATTCTTCGCGCCGCGCACCTTCTGCGGTGCCAAAAACGGGCAGTCGGTTTCAACGAGAATCTTATCTTGCGGTACATGCTTAGCGGCTTCCTGCAAAGTCTTTGCACTGTTGAACGTAACGATGCCTGAGAAAGAAACGTAGAATCCGAGCTCTGCAATGCTCGGTAAATGCTCAGGTGTACCAGTAAAACAGTGGAAAACACCTCTAAGAGAATCCGGAGAATTGCCGGCGCCCTCTTCTTTGAGAATGTCGAAAGCCTCTTGCCATGCATCTCTACAATGAACGATAACTGGTTTGTTCAACTTTTTTGCCAGCCGGCATTGCGCCGCAAAAGCCTTCTTTTGGCTTTCATGATCGCTATTGTTGTAATAGAAATCCAAACCGCATTCACCCACACCTACTGCCTTAGGATGCGCCGAAGCTTTTTCGATCTCCTCACCGCACCTATCCGTCCAATCTTTCGCCTCGTGCGGGTGCAGCCCAGTTGCAAAAAAGAGATTGGCGTGGCGCTCGGCAAGATCCTTCAGTTCATCGATATTGTTTAAAACTACGCCTGGATTCACCATCTGAACGACACCGTTGTCGAACGAACGCTGAATGACTTCTTCGCGTTCTTCGCCAAAGAACTCACTGACTACGTGCGCATGGCTGTCAATAATTCCGCATGGTTTTTTGGGTAATTCTTTCGTCTTTTCCATACTTTCGAGTCACCTGGATCAACTAAAATGGGACTGACCGACCTTACTAAATGAGTTCTTAGAGCTAAAACGTTTAATTAAACACTCACTTCCAGCTACGTAGTATCCGAATTTACTTTTTTGCGTTTTCGAGTACATTACATATATGGAACCCTGACAACCCTTACCACTCGAACTTGTCTGCCATGAAGCCATTTAAATCATCCTGTCTCGGACCCATTCTTCACAAGGTGACCACATTAACACTGGCCACCGCGTTTGCCGGTCAGCTTATGGTCGGACCGGTCCAGGCTGCGACCCAGCCGAATAAAACATTCAAACTGCGCGCCGACCAGGGTTTTATCCGACCCGAGGAAGGACCCAGCTTAAATCGCAATGACATGAAGAATGCCGGAGATCCTTTCGACAGCAGCGGCGCAGGGCAGGAAGATACTTTTGAAGCACCACCGTCTGCATTTCAAGTACAAGCGGCAAAAACAGGAATGCCGCCCCAGTACAACTTAAGCGCCAACGATGGTGGGCAATTCAACGGGCAGGGTATGCCGGGCATGGGCGACCAGATGCCGCCTCCGCAGCAAGGCCGTCAGCAAATGATGCAGCCGGATATGGCGCCGCCCACACAAATGATGAATCAAATGCGTCAAAACCCCAACGATCCTGATGGTCAGGAGATGAAACTCGCCTGGGACGAATGGCACAGACGGGTGGCAGAAACAATTTTCAATCAGATTAGTGGCTATGCAAAAACGTTCTTGGCAAAGAGTCCGCCCCTCGTCTGCGTGATTAACTACACCATCACTAGAGACGGTCGTGTCATCAACGTGCGCATGCAGTCGAACAGCAGCAGCATTGTGTATAACGCGATGGTATATGCGACCGTGTCAAAAATGGCTGGTAATCCAGTGCTGCAATTCCCCCAAGGAAGTAGGCGTATGACAGTGGACAAGATTTCCACATTCGGACACAACAATGGCGGTCCGACTGGATTTAGATCCATCACGGGCGACCAAGAAACTATGAGAATGCAAAACCGTAGATAAAGCGGCAGCGTTTCGGACATAATATCCACTGTCCGCAAGGACTATGTATACGTCTGGACTGTCGAGGATATACGTGCCCGATACGGCGAAAGCTGCTCTAATTGACGAACTCGCAAGAGTGGTTGGAAAGAACTATGTGCTTTCCACTCCGCTGTCGCTGGCTCTATATGAATGCGACGCGGAGACAATGGATGTGGCACGTCCAGACTTGGTGGTATTACCGAAATCAACTGAGGAAGTCCAGAAGGTTGTAGAACTGGCGAACAAGTATTCGATGCCGTTTACCGCCAGAGGTGCGGCGACCGGGCTTTCCGGTGGCGCCACGACTATATATGGCGGAATCAGTTTGGTGCTCACCAGAATGAATCGCATCTTGCGTATCGATCCAAAGGATATGGTGGCAGAAGTTGAAGTGGGCGTGACGAATCTCTCTGTTTCGCACGCTGCGGCGCCTTATGGACTGTATTTTGCACCGGACCCGTCCAGCCAGTCGGCATCGACGATTGGAGGAAATCTCGCGGAAAATTCAGGTGGTCCTCATACACTTAAATATGGCATGACCATCCATCATGTCCTGAGCACAAAAGTGGTTTTGCCGGAAGGCGGTGTCACCGTATTCGGTGGCAGATCAAAAGATAAGCTTTCTCTCGATCTGCTTGGTTTGATGGTTGGCTCCGAAGGCACTCTAGGAATCGCCACTGAGGCAACAGTAAGGCTTTTGCCGCGTTCTCGCTTTGTAGAGACCATGCTCGCTTATTTTCCGAGTGTAGGAACAGGTGGACAGGCCGTCTCCGAAATTGTTGCACATGGCGTAATACCTGCCGCTATGGAAATGATCGACAGTCTGACGCTAAACGCCGTTGAAGATTATCTGCACATGGGCTTGAATCGCGCCGCCGGCAGCCTTCTCATAGTCGAGCTGGATGGACCGCAAGAAAGCATTCATGTGCAGCGACAAATTGTCGAATCGGTCGCAAAAGAAAACGGCGCACTCTCGCTTAATTGGGCAAAAGACGAAAAAGAAAGAGCATTGATTTGGAAAGCTCGCAAAACTTCATTTGGAGCGCTCGGGCGCATCGCTCCGCATGGCTATGTTCTCGATGGAGTTATTCCGAGAAGTAAATTGAAAGAAGCAATTGAAAGAATTGCCGAGATTGGTGATAAACACAGACTTACGATTGCCAATGTTTATCATGCCGGTGATGGCAATTTGCATCCCTGCTTGCTTTACCACCGCGAAAATGAAGACGAAGTCAAACGCGTAATGCTCGCCGGTAAGGAAATTTTGGAACTTTGCGTGGAGCTGGGAGGAACATTATCAGGCGAACACGGCATTGGAATCGAGAAAGTTCATGAGATGCCGATGGCATTTTCGGCTCACGATCTCGAAGCAATGACATGGATTAAAAACGCCTTCGACCCCCGCTCCATCTGCAATCCCGGCAAGATCATTCCTCAGCTGAAATCTTGCGGAGAGTCCGGAATGCGCCCGCTATTGCGGCACAAGCTTTTGAGCGGTTGCTGATTATATGAATATCGGCAAACCGGGCATAAATAGAGAGGCTTATTACTAAAAACAGGCTCGTACTTAGACCTAACATTATGGCTAAGATTCTTCTTGTCGAAGACGATCAAAATCTCGCTTTCCTGCTCCAGATGCAGCTCGAGCATGAGAAGCAGATGGTTGATGTCGTACATTCAGGGCTGGATGCGCTGCAAAGTCTAAAGGATCACACTTACGATCTCGTCATCATGGACTGGATGCTTCCCGACCTGAGCGGAGTCGATGTCATCTCAAAATTCAGAAACATCGGCGGTCGTACGCCAATACTCATGCTTACAGCTAAAGGCGCACCAGAAGACATGGCTCAAGGGTTGGACGCTGGTGCTGATGATTATCTGGTTAAGCCATTTCACCCGACAGAACTGGGAGCGCGTGTGCGGGCGTTGATCCGTCGTCCTGCGGCATTCGCCGGAAGAGTTTTGCAGATTCAAGACTTAGAGCTAGACACCGTCACAAACAGAGTCTCGCGTGCTGACAAAACGATTGAACTCACAGCCAAGGAATTCTCCCTTCTAGAACTCTTGATGCGTCACCCGAATCAAAGTTTTTCGCTAGAGCAAATTCTCGATCGCCTTTGGCAAACTGATTCTTCCGCATCGATCGATACGGTCAGAACACATATGAAAACACTGCGCAAGAAGCTTGGAGACAGCGAAGACAATTCAATTATTCGCACAAAACGCGGTGTAGGCTACCGTATCGTCGACCAATAGCCGCAATCATCTCATTTTCTTGCTAACACGATTGCGCTTTTGATGAAACAGCAAAAAAATGGGCGATCATCTATATAGGACGCAGCAGTTGGATGGAAAAGTCGGCAAACGCTAAACAGATTGGCTCCAGCGCCAACTTGACCATCAAAGCCGCGTTCGCCGTGCTGGCAACTGCATTGGTTCTTCTGTACATTGGCGGCGTCGCCAGTCAACAACTGCAACCCGGCAACAATTCCATCTCACAAAGCCAGGAAGCTTTGTACGAGATGGAAGAGACAATGACGGCATATTCTGATTTGCGCTGTGCGGAAATTGCCTTCATCACCAATGGTGAAGATCGTGAATTGCCCTATATGAGGGATTGCGCGACCCGGATAAATCAGCACCTCGATAAGTTGATTCAGTTGCTGGGCGACCGCGCCAACAAGTATGAAGTGCAATCGATAAAACGCAATCTGAACGATCGACTCATAGTCAACGAGCAAATAATCGAGACCCGCAAGAAGAAGGGCTATTCTGCAACTGCGGAGCTATTAGATACTGACGAATTCAGAAAGCTCTCAGTGCTCATCGAAGGACAACTTGTCGATTTACGCACTAGAGAAAAACAAATGCAGCTCGCCACGAGTGAAACTATAAGCAACAACAACTTGCAAACGCTTGGCGCCATCTGGATCATGATGACGGCCGCTTTTCTTATCTTGCTGTCTATGTTGTTCATTCTCAATCGGTATGTCGTTGACTCGAGAGAAGCAGAAAGAAAACTAGCGGAAAGAGAAGCTCGAATGAGGGCAATCGTAGACACCGCTCCAGACGGTATAGTCACCTTCTCTGATTCAGGGGAGATTGAGTCTGCCAATGACGCACTGCAGCACATGTTTGGCTATGGCGCAGGAGAGTTGCTTGGTGTTCAGATTGCAACAGTAATGGAAAATCTGACTTTGGAAACACCTGATGAGCAAAAAAAATCACAGTTTGGCGAAAAACATGTAGTCGGTATCGGGGAAGAGATACAAGGCAGGCGCAAGGATGGCAGCACCTTTCCCGTTGAAGCAGCGCTTTCTGTACTCAATTTGGGAGACCGGCGAATTTATACTGGTATTGTGCGTGATATCACAGCCCGGAAAGAAGCCGAAAAAAGAGTCAGTGAATTCTATTCGACTGTTTCGCACGAACTGCGAACTCCACTTACGTCTATCCGCACAGCGCTTGGTTTGATGACCAGTGGCGCAGTGGGCGAACTGTCGCAAAAAGGTGGTCACTTAGTACGCATCGCCGGTGGTGAATGCGACAGATTGATCCGGCTCATCAATGACATTTTAGATTTCAGAAAAATCGAGGCCGGCAAGTTGATGCTCAAGCCTCAACTGACAAACCCACAATCGCTTGTCGACACAACATTTCAGGCAATTCGTGGGCTTGCGGACGACGCTGGTGTGTCGCTAACGAAGTCGATTGAATTCAACGAAGCTTTACTCTGCGATCCCGATCGAATCGTGCAAGTTTTGAACAACCTAATATCAAACGCAATCAAATTTTCCGAGAAAGGAAAAGAAGTCAAAATCTTAGTTACTGAGACAAAAGAAGGTAGAGCACGTTTCGCAGTTATTGACCAGGGACCTGGAATTCGTGACGATCAAATGAATAAGTTGTTTGCGAAATTCCAACAACTAGATTCATCCGATACTCGAAAGAAGGGTGGCACGGGGCTTGGACTGGCAATTTCAAAAGCGATTGTAATGCAGCACGGCGGCAACATCGGCGTAGAAACAGAAGTCGGAAAGGGCTCCAACTTCTGGTTTGAACTTTCTCCGGGCGAAAGCCTGCCCTCGGCGCCAGACGAGACATTGACTCTGCACAGACTGCGCGTCATGTTGGTAGCAGACGACGAAAAGGTCACCGAGCCTCTAAAAGACTTACTGCAAAAATCAGGCTTCGATCTTTTGCGCGCGGCGACACTAGCTCAAGCAGAGAGGATCATAGAAAAGACATTTCCAGATGTCGTGCTTGTGGATGTCGAATTGGCTGACGGCAGCGGGTTGGAGATCATCAAACACGCGGGCGGCGCACTAGTTACTAGAGAAGTGCCGATCATAGTTTTAGGGGGATGGAATGAAGAAACCGGCAGAATCGCCAGCCCGGTTCTTCTGGATATACAAAAAAATCCATTCGACTGCGCGCGCCTGCGAAAAGTCGGAAGGCAAGCCGGCGTGCTTGCAGCAGAAAGCAGAATTCTTGTTATCGAAGGTGACTCTGCAAAATCAAATCTATTGAAGAAGACAATTCTGCGTGGCGGCTTTCACGTTGTTGATGAAGTTGATCAATCACTTTCAGCTACGGTCCGAGAACTCGAACCTGACATGATTGTGCTTGATCTGTCCGTTTCAAACGAACGCTGTTTTGAAGTACTTGCCGGATTGAGACAAGGCGAGGAGCATTCTTTACCTCTCATCGTATATACAGAAAAAGGTTTGGCGAACGCAGACATAAATAAGATGACGCTTGGTCTGACCAGACACCTCACGGGAGCGGGAATTTCTACAGACGAATTTTGCGAATCAGTTAGTCGACTAGTACAAGGCATTGTGATGACAAACTCCGAAAGCCGCCAGCCGGTGGAATCACCGCACTAGTCATGAGGTTGCATCCTCATATTTAGCCGGTTTTGCCGGACATTATCAGATTAAATATCCGTGAATATCTGCCACTGAGCGGGTATGATTCGGGTGTGAGACTTACTACGTGGCGTAAGCTTTTGCAGAATTCCCATCAACAAACAACCGGCGGGCCATCAGGAGGGCGTATCTGATTGCACGGAAAACTTGATCTTGGTAAAGCTAAAGGACTGAAGAAGTCTGAGATTAAACAGCTTAATCGCATTCTTCAGCAAAGAATTCCAGCCGGTAAGTTGCTAACTATCGACCTGGCTGAGAGCGTCGCCGAAGTATCCCATTCCACCGGGCACCCAGTTTCAGTTGTCGTTAACAGGCGTGGACAGGTAGTTAATGTCACTCTCGGACATCCCTCCGAAGTGAATATGCCAGAGCTGAGGGGCGTAAGAGTCGGTCCTGGAAGGCTCTGCGGTCACAGAATCATTCATACCAACCTTGATAGCAGCAAGACGGCGCCGGCCAACAAGCTGTCTTTCAGAAAAGAAGATCTGCAGTGCTTGCTCAAGAACCGTCTTGATGCAATTGCTCAAATTTCAGTCAACACAGACGGCGATTTCAGCCGCTCCAAGGGTGAGCAGACGAGATTTGCCGACGTCGTATATGTAGCACACATACTTCCAGGGCGAGATTCTGAAGGTCAGCTTTGGAAGCTATTTCCGCCCATGACTGCAAGACGCGCTCAGGAAGAAGATTTTGAAGAGCTTATTCAAGCTTTAGAAAATGAATTCAGACGTGAAGCGCCTGGACTGCAAGTCGCAAAAGGTGAGGAGCGTGCAATCCTTGTCGGTTTGATTTCAGAGGGTCAAAACGGCTTTCAAGTTGACGACGATCTTGATGAGATGTCTTTGCTGGCAAAAACCGCCGGCGCAACCGTTTGTGGACGTTTGACTCAATCACGTTCGCAACCTGATCCCAAATACTTCTTAGGGTCCGGAAAAGTGCAAGAGCTGGCACTCTTGGTTCAGGAGATGGGAGCTAACATTGTCATCGTCGATAAAGAGCTTTCTGCCAACCAGCAGCAAAACTTGGAAGAGATCGTTGCAGTGAAGGTTATCGACCGCACTGAGCTTATCTTAGATATCTTTGCGCAACGCGCGCAAACTAAAGAAGGTAAGCTGCAAGTCGAACTCGCTCAGCTCAAATATCTTTTCCCCCGACTGGTCGGAAAAGGTACGGCACTCAGTAGGCTGGGCGGCGGCATCGGCACAAGAGGTCCTGGTGAAACCAAACTCGAAGTCGACAGACGTCGCAATCGCGATCGCATTACGTTTTTAGAACGCGAAACACAGCGCATCAAAAACTATCGCGATACACAAAGACGCAAACGCACAGATGAAAATCTGCCGGTGGTTGCATTGACAGGATATACGAACTCAGGCAAATCCACTCTGCTAAACGCTCTTGCAAAGTCGGACATGGTTGTAGAAGACAAACTCTTCGCAACGTTGGACCCAGCAACAAGAAGAACGACCTTGCCTGACCACTCACCGGTTTTGCTCACAGACACAGTCGGATTCATCAAGAAACTACCGACGTCTTTGATTGCTGCATTTAGAGCAACACTTGAAGAAGTCGCCGTTGCAGATGTTCTCTTGCATGTTGTTGATGCAAGCCACCCGAATGTGATGGAACATATGAGCTCGGTATACGATGTTCTTAGCGAACTGGGTGCTGTTGATAAGCCTATCATCACTGTTTTGAACAAAACCGATAAGGCACGCAAAGAAGATTTGGAGTGGCTTGCTGCTCAAGTTCCAAACCCGGTCATGGTATCAGCAGTGATGCGCACCGGACTTGGTGGATTGCTGCAAAATATCCAGACAGTTCTGGAAGAAGTCTGCCCGACTCGTAGATTGCACAGCGCGTAAGCTCAAGCAATCCTTAGAGTCCACTTCCTGAATAGAAAAGCAACTGCCTCAATCCGGGCGGTTCTGATTCGACTGTAAGAATGATTGATGTACGGACTGGAGTATTCGGTTCTGGCTCTTCGGCAGAATAGAAATTCAACTGGTTCATGCGCTGCACAAAAGAATTGAACGATTGCTTCGGTACAACAATTGCACTGGGAGACATCGTCTTGGCATAGAGTTCAAGATACAATCGCAAACAAGCGTTTGCTGCCGACTTTACATCATCGTCACTAGCCGGCAACGATGAATGAAGAACATGCAATGCAATTCTTTGTGGAGCTTGAAATGCGAGCCCATTCAGACGGCGCACCCCAATAGGATCGCCTTTTCTATACCAGATTACTTCGTATTTTTTGGAATTCTTTTCTTTAGGCGACTGACTGTTGACGCGCGCCAAGACCAAGTTATCGAATTCGTTCTTATCTTTGCGAAGGTAATTTGCAAGTGGTTCTGTTTTTATATCAACAACTTGCGTGAATCGGCCTTCCCAGTCGATCTCCGTGTCGATTTCGTCATCGTCGTCAGCAGAAACTGCAGAGGGAAAGACAATGAACAACGAAACAAGCAGAGATGAAAAAAGCATCTTTGCGATAAAACTTTCGCCCGTTTTTAGTTTCAATTTATCCATCTTATGTCACCATATATAGTGGCATTTCGAACCGTCCACAGGATTTGGAAAAAACAGGTTGTCACATCAGCTTACCGGAGAATCTACCCTGAAAGAGTGAATGATAAATTCTCGCCGTAAAACTGGCGGCTGGTCCGGTCGAATGTATATACTTGGAAAGTATTGGGCATTCTAATATAAGACGCTGCCGTTTCCCCCGCGTCCAGAGGTTTGAAACTCAATTGAAGAAGCAAAAACAGCCGAAAATGTTGGCAACCACAGGGTTGCTGGGTTTATTTGTTGCTGCCTTTGGCACTTCCGGATTCTGGACAGCATCGATTGCTGACACCTCAGTAAAGCCGGAATCGAGCTACCCTCTCACGTTTAAGCAAATGCCGCCCAAGGGAGACGGCGGTTGGCGCGAAGACACATTAATCGTCATCGCCAACCCTAGATCGACCAAGGAAGACCTTACTGATGCGCTTCAGGAAGTAAAAGGTACCGTCACACGAAGAATTAAGGTCGGTACACAGGAATTCCTCGTCGTCAAAACAGAGAAGGGAAAGCTCGAAGAGACTTACAAAAATATGGTCAAGGATGGCGAGCACTTTTCCCTTGTTCAGCGCAATCACACTTACAAAAAAGAGCAATGCGACCTGGTCAACGATCCCGGATTTCCTAGCCAGTACGAGCTATTCATGTTGAATGTCCCATACGGTTGGTGCTCCAGCACAGATGGGCAGGGGGTTACCATTGCAATACTTGATACAGGTGTGAATCCGGTACCTGAGCTTAACGGAAGATTGCTCACCGGATTTAATGCTTTTACAGGAAGCGGACCTGGAAATCATGATACTGATCCTGGCTCGTTAGGCCATGGTACCGCATGCGCCACCACTGCCGCAGCCGCTGCGAATAACTCTTTGAATAGCGCATCTCCCGCTTACAGATCGCAAATCTATCCAATCATCATCAGCGATGATGAAGGATATACGGACGATGAGTATCTCATTGCTGCTATTGGAGACCTGATATCGAAAGGCATTAAGATCGCAAGCTGCAGTTTTAACGCAATTCCGCCTTATTCATTCTCCAATGCTTCCTTACACCAGGGCTTGCACGTCGCGCTCAATGAATACAATGCTGCCGGTGGCATCTTCTTCAATGCTGTCGGTAACGAGAAGAAGAAGTGCAAAGACCCACTTCGGCCAAACCTTATTTGCATTTCTGCGGTGGACTACAATCTCAAAATAGCGAAGTTTTCCAACACCGGCTCTTCAGTCTGGTTTGCTGCTCCTGGTGTTCTTGTTCAATGCTCAGACAGGTACGGTTATCCAGTACACATCAGCGGAACATCTTTTTCTGCACCAATCACAGCCGGCGTGGCAGCACTGGTTGCAAGCGCGCATCCGGGCGAAACAGGGGTGCAAACGCTCAACAGAATGGTCAACACATCATGGAAATCATTCAAAAAATATTCCTTCAAAAACTTCGCTTATGGCATACCTGATGCTTATGCCGCCTGCCAGTAGTAATCTATTCTGATGCGCAATTATAAACGTCGTCACATCCGCTCCGGACACGGCAACATGCTGGTCATGGTCGCAATGGTAGTAGGAATTGTGATAGTGGTAGCGCTAGTAGGCGTCGGCTTAATGTTGCTTTTTTCTTCGAGCAGTCATGGTAAGAATGCTGCTGATGAACTCGCTCTGGGCGCAGCGAAAGTCTTAAATGCAGACGATCGGCAAGGTAGAGCCAACATCTTAGTAGAACGCTCACGAGAGCTGGTTTTCTCATCAAGAAAAACATACTCGGACTTAAACGGAAGATACAAGTTCTTAGAACCTCTTGCAAGACAAACAGTTGAAGAGTCCAGGCGGGGCGCAACTTTGGTAGATGAAGAGAGAGCAACGATAGAAAAAGCGATAGAAGGCGAGTTATCTGAAGTCCTTAAAGATGACGCGAAGTTGCTTTCGGAAAAGCGTTCTCTCAATTTAGCCTGGTTGAAGACTGCCACCCCAACTATCGCAGAGTGCGAATTTGGAACATTGAAAGATTTGGATTCAAACGTTGCCGTGCCGGAAGGTTTTGAAGAGTTAAAAACCTTGGACCTTCAAGCCGACAGGGTCAATCGACAGAGCAGACTATACAGAGGCAATATCGATGCGACTCTTCCTTCACCGGATGATGATCTGCATTTCAAACTTACTGCCCTGCCGGCTCCCGTAAAGCGCACCATATCTGGTGCACGATTGCTGTCAGACGAAAAATTCGTCAGTCAATCTAAAATACAACCGCAAACGCAAAAGGTCAGCTTCGCAAACAAACTCCCCTGCGCGATAAGGCTCAAAATTGGCACCCAGGTAACGGCAAGCGGAAGAGGGGATTTGTCTGGTAATGTGGCAAGTAGTAGTGTAGCCCTCACGGACGGGGGCACCCCAGCCCCAGATGAGGAGCCTTGATAGATGGCAAAGAGTGAGCAACTTTCTAAAGTGGATGACCTGTATGCCCAGGGGAAATACCAGGAAGCTGCCGCCGAATGCTCTCGGGTGCTTTCCGGTTTGCCTGAAAATTCCGCGGAGCGCGCACTGACGCTGCTTAAGCTTGGACGACTGCAAGACAGGCTCCACAATATCGAAAAAGCAATTGATTACTTGAGGACATCCGTCGAGATCTCGAAGAAAGTCTTTGGGGAAAACAACGAAAAGACAGCAGAAGCTATGTCGGCACTCGCATTATCTCTTGCTGCCAACGGCGACACTAATGAGGCAGAAGCACTGGTCGAAGAAGCTACCAAACTGCGTTGCCAGGCTTGCGGAGTTGATAGTCCAGAAGCTGCTGATGCTTATGATGACCTGGGTCTGGTGCATTTGAGCTGCGGTCATCCCAAAGAAGCCGAAAAGAGCCTCGTCAAATCTATGGGAATCAGACGTAGAAAGCCCGGCAAAATGCACAAAGACTATGCAATTTCGCTCAGGCATACGGCGATCCTTCGCCAGAAAGAAGGTAAAGTCTCGCTCTCAGAGCCATTGCTGAATGAGTCGGTAGACATCCTGCAAAGACATTTAGGGAAAGACCATCCAGAAGTTGGAGTTTCTCTCGACCTGCTAGCAGAACAACAGTTTGAAAGAAAGAGACCAATAGAGGCTGAGAAAAACTGGCGCAGAGTCAGAGACATCTTGGCTCCGGCCCTTCCAGAAGAGCACCCAGCCAGGATTTCCGTGCTTAATAGGCTGGCCGCTTGCGCCCTTATTTTGCGAGGTTCGGAAGAAGCCACCAAACTTTATAGCGAAGCTCTGGATATTTGCGATCGTGCCTATCCGGAGGACACTGTATTCAAATTGGACTCAGTTCTTGGTTTGGGCCTGACTTATCTGAAAGACTATCAGTTCGCTGAAGCCGAACCTTACGTAAAACGTGGACTTCGCATGATCGAGAGTTTGAGCTCGCGTGAAATGCGACTCGAAAATTTGCTGATAGACAAGCTAATCACCATCTACATTTTCCAAGGCAAATTTGGCGATGCTCTTTTGCTATTGCCGAATTCCTTGCGTGCAAAGCACACAGCGGATTTTAACGACACGATGGATTCGATCTATCAGATCGCCAACATGATTAGAAAGTCAATTGGCAAAGAACCGCTTAAGCACTAGACATTCGCTCGCACTACAGATCTACTCGCACTAGAAAAATAGCAGTAAACAGCAAATAGAGACGAGAGTAGACTCGTTCGTCGTTGCTGATTTCAACTGTGGTTTAGAAACGCAGATGTCGAAGAGCTGAGCCTGTTGCGCGTGCTGCAGCAGTATTGATGCCTCTATTGAGGTTGCGATTCAAGGCGCGGTTGACTGACCTGTTGATGGTCTTCGGTACACCGGTCAGCATGTTCGGACTACGCGACTTAGTGCGGAAGAACGTTTGATTGGTACCAGGGGCTCCGGTCGCTCCGACAGTACCTGGGGCATTATGCTTGGGCATGATGTTCATAAGAACATCCATGAGACCGCCTGCGCCACCCATGCCACCGAGCGCACCGCCCATGCCGCCCATGCCGCCCATGGCGCCCATTGGGTTCGGAGTGGCCATGCCGCCACCCATACCGCCCATCGGATTAGGCATACCGCCACCCATGTTGTTCATCTGGTTGCCGCCCATTGCATTCGGGTCGGCACCCATGCCACCACCCATAGTGTTGGCACCATTATTGACCATGCGGTCGCGTTCAACCCCACCCTGAAGTTGGGTGTTCGCGCCGCCCATCGACTGCTCTTGTTGCAAAACATCGCCGAGAGTAGCACCGCCACCCATATCGGCTCCACTGCCTTGCCAGCCAGATAAACTTTGTCCGCCATTTCCGGAACTCGAGCCGCCGCTACCGCCTTGCCAACCGGACAGGCTCTGTCCACCACTTCCGGAACTTCCACCACCACTGCCGCCCTGCCAACCGGACAACCCCTGTCCACCGACATTTCCGGAATTTGATCCACCACCACTGCCGCCCTGCCAGCCGGACAACCCTTGTCCCCCGGCACTTCCCGAACTTGATCCACCACTACTGCCGCCTTGCCAACCGGACAAGCCTTGCCCTTTTGAGGAGAAGTCACTGGAGAAGTCGTCGGTTCTAAGTGGAGGAGCAGAATTTTTGGAAGACGAAGTCGATTTCTTTGCGGGAGCTTTGGACTGCTGCAAGTAACTTCCTGGTGGAGTCGAACTCCAATTTGCATCAGGAGTGGAAGAAGCCCCAGATGACTGCCAGTCTGAAAGACCTTGCTGAGCGAAGACCGGAGAAGCTATAAAAACTCCGCAAGAAATAGCAGCAAGAATTCGGCCGCCGAAAGCAGACCTATCCCTAGACCTGATCATGATTCTTCTCCAAATATAGTAAGTAGTCGTATCTAATACCTAATTTTAGCACTTGTCAAGGTTCCTTTTCAGGATTCCTGCGGCTTTCAGGAGTTTTTCAGCAGGACGCAGAAAGCTCAAAAACGCAGATTACGTAATCCATTATTCAAAATGTTGTTCATCATACTGCCGCCCATTGGGGCTCCCAGCATGCTTGGAGAACCCATCATCGGGTAGCCCATTGGAGCAGCGCCGTAAGGCATGCCATAGCCGCCCATCGGCATTCCCATGCCTCCCATGGGATAACCGCCCATTCCATACCCGTTCATACCCATACCGCCCATTCCATAAGACGGCGTCATCATCGAGTTTTTGACCATATTCAACAATCCAGTACCGACCTTTTCAGCAGTGGAAGGTTGTTGAACATTTTTTGCCGGATTTTGCTGAAACGTTTCATTCAGCTCTTCAACGCTCGGATAGCCTTCGTTTGCCGGTGGCGAAGGCACGGAGCTTTGAGCCTGCGGAGGCGCATAATTACCATACTGCTGCGCTTGACCTTGCAGATTTGGCTGCATGCTCGGCTGCATATTCTGCTGATTTTGGTTTTGATAATTCCAATTTTGCTCTTGTGATTGCTGATACTGAGGAGGCGCACCATACCCAGTATTGCCGCCGGGGGGCGCTACGAAATTAGCTGGTGGTGAGCTTTGAGGATAACCAGACTGTAGACCAAATCCTTGTGGTGATTGCATATTTTGCTGAGGAGCACCTTGCCATTGAGGTGGCGGTTGCTGCACACTCTGATTACCGTTCGAATAATTTGGAGCTCCAGACGGCACGATTTGTCCCATGGGCGCTCCCTGTCCTATCGGTGCCCCTTGTCCCATCGAACCTTGCGGCGGTCCCCACTGTCCATTCTGCGAAGGTGGCTGCGCACTCCATTGAGCTGCTGGAGCGCTCTGGGGAGTTTGTCCCTGCCATTGCATGGGGGGTGCATTCTGATACTGAGGTGGCGGCGGCTGATATGGGGTCTGATAGGGAGCCTGTTGCGGCGCGCCCTGCTGAGCAATCAGCAGTGTGTTTTTCTGCCACGTATAACCGGGTGTCGCGATAAAACCACTACAGAAAAAAGCGGAAAGAAGAGCCAAATTGGCTCTTCGGTTCCGTTGCACTTTATTGGATGGTCTCATCGTTCCATCCTTTCTAAACTTGGTGAATTACTTGCTGAAGCTGAGGTTGCTGGTTCTGACCGGCTTTTTAGCCATTGCGATTTTGGCTTTGAGTTCGTTCATAGCAGTGCGCTCTTGGCTGTCTCTGTCTGACTTGCACTCGATCGTCGGTTTGACACCAATTTTGTTGATATCAGAACCATCTGGGGTGAGGTAGCGCGAAACCGTGATGTGGATTGCTGCGCCGCCCGGCAAACGGTTGATTTCTTGAACAAGCCCCTTGCCGTAGGTGCGGGTACCGACGATAGCGGCTCTGCCGTTGTCTTTCAATGCACCTGCCAAAATTTCACTGGCGCTGGCGCTTTCTTCATCAACAAGAACAACGATCGGTTGACGGGTTACCGGGTCTCCGGAAGCGACGTCTGCATGACGTCCGTGACGGCTGATAGTGCTGACGATAGTTCCCTTTTCGAGGAGCATATCGGCAATTTCAAGGGCGTTGGAAAGTAAACCGCCGGGGTTGTCTCTGAGGTCGACTATCAAGCCTTCGCAGTTTGCTGTCTTCGCCAGTGCTGCACGGAATTCTTTCGAGGCGTCGTTGGAGATGAATGTAGACAGGGTGATTTGCCCGATCTTGCCGCCTTCGAGGAACTTGGTGGAAACTGCGTGGATAGCAATTTCTTGTCTGACGATGTTGAATTTCTTTGTGTCATCAAGGCGCTTGACGCTGATGGTGACAGGGGTGCCGGCTTTGCCGCGGATTTTTTCAGCAGCTTGCTCAGGGGTGATACCTACTGCATTTGAACCGTCGATTTCAACGATTTCGTCTTTCGCTCTCATACCAGCTGTTTCAGCGGGTCCACCTTCGATTGTGCGAGTGACGACGAGGCGTTGGTCTTTTTGTTGGAGATTGACGCCGATGCCGACGATGCGTGCGTCGATAGCGTCGTTCTCATCCTGGAATGCGCGAGGATCGAGGAAGCGGGTGTACGGGTCGTTGAGCGTTTCGAGCATCGCTTTGATGAAGCGGAACGCGTCAGCATTGGTGTGGATTTGACCGTCGTACTTGTGTTCGAGGTCGCCCCAGTTCTTGCCGGACATGTTGGCGTCGTAGTAGTTGTCTTTTACGAGCTGCCAGGCGCGGTGGTAAATTTCCACCGGTTGCGATCTGTGACCAGATGCGGGCTGGTACAGCATCGATACGACAAAAAACGCAGACAAAAACAAAGCGCTAATGCGCTTAACGTGTTTCATAGGGAACCACACCAGGCGTAATAAGTATGATGAGACCACCGCTCAGTGGAGCGGTTTGTCGACCCCGTGCAATCTAGGGGTCCGTAAAGGTCTTATGCCACGATTAAGCGAGTTTCAACACGTTTTCAGAAAAAAAATATCTCTTTACAACGTGTTTAACGCTTAAAAGCCGCAGGTGGGCGCGCTACGGCGCTAATGCCATACTCCTCCCACCGGGTAGACACCACCTTCTTGACATCTTCGCACATTTCCAAAGGTTTTGGCCAATCCCGCTCAAAGCCCTCTGCTCTCCACTTTCGGGTCGCGTCAATGCCAACTTTGCTGCCATAGCCCAGCAAGGGGCTGGCGTGGTCCAAAATGTCCAAAGGTCCTTCTACGAACATCATGTCTCTTTTTGGATCTGTGTTTCCAAACACGTGCAAAGCAACCTGAGACAGATTCTGAACATCCACGTCCTTATCGAGCACTATGGCGAACTTGGTGAACATAAGCTGACCTAATCCCCACAAAGCGCTCATCACCTTTTTGGCATGGCCAGGAAAGCGTTTGTCTATCGCGAGAATTACACAGTTGTGGAAGACACCTTCCCACGGAAGATTCATATCTACGATTTCCGGAACAAGCATCTGAACCATTGGCAGGAATATACGTTCTGTAGCTTTGCCTAAATAACAGTCTTCTTGAGGAGGAATACCTACTATTGTTGTTTGATATATAGGGTTTCTTCTGTGAGTGACTGCAGTTACGTGAAGAACAGGGAAAAGCCCGGCTAAGCTGTAGAAGCCTGTGTGATCACCAAAAGGCCCCTCTTCTCTCAACTCCGATTGTTCTACATAGCCTTCAATAACGATCTCCGCATTAGCGGGTACTTCTAGGTCTATTGTTTTGCATTTGGTTAGACGTACAGGGCTTTGTCTCAAAAATCCCGCAAATAAAAGCTCATCTATATCCGGCGGCAAAGGAGCAGTAGCAGCGTAAGTTACCGCTGGGTCTGCACCAAGAACAATAGCTACTTCTAGTTTATTGCTAGCTTTCTGTGCTTCTTTCTCGTCAAAAAACGTTCCATAGTTGGGCGGCTCTGTGCCGCGTGACGTTTCTTTCCATTCTCCGCGTGAGTCACGGCGAGATTCTTCAAAATGTTTTGCACCGTCATGATGCTTGTGCCAGTGCATTCCCGTGAGATTGTTGCCGTACTTTTGAAGCCGGTAAACTCCAAGATTGCGGATGCCGGTTTTTGGATCACGAGTGATCACAACGCCTAAGGTTACGAAAGGACCAGCATCTTCCGGCCAGCATTTAATAATGGGCAGCTTGTCCAACATCGGCTCGGAAGGATCGGTAATGACCACTTCCTGACACGGTGCAGCACCGCCGGAAAGTTTAGGCGGAAACTTGGCCACATCCATAAGAGTGGGTAGGAGAGCCAACTTTTCAAGGAAATTTTCTGGAACCTTCGGTTTGATCAAATGACGGATACGATCGGCGATATCGTCCAAACTTTCAGTTTCCAACGCCAAGCACATGCGTTTCATCGATCCAAACGCATTAATCAAAACTGGCATGTCGTAGCCATCAACGTTAGTGAACAAGAGCGCTTTGTTAGAACCATCGGTGGATTTGCTCACGCGATCGGTAATTTCAGCGATTTCCAAATCAGCTGAAACCTTGGCATCGATTCTTATTAGCTCACCGTGCCGATCTAGCACTTCGATGAATTCTCTGAGATCGTTGTAACCCATGGACTGTTCTGCCTCTATAACGTTTGACTGGGCGAGGAAAACGCTATTTTATCCGCAATAACCACCAGGGACGGAGAAAACGCCCGTTGTGTCTCATTTATTAATCGAAATGATGAACTCGCAAGATAATCAACAAATATTCGAAAAATATCCAAAAGAGGCACAAAGCATACGCAACAGGAACTCTTTAAGGGACACAAAAGGGCCGAGCGCTTGTTAACGCATTAGACAATCGAAGTCCTATATCCGCTCAGCATCTCGCTATTGCCAAGTATGCAACCATAAAATGTTCAGTGGGGTACTTGAAGCTATGCGTCAACGCGATAAACTAAATGCATCAACGGTGAGTGCTCACTTAAATGTTGAGCGCTTTGAGCCGAGGGGCCTTGTGGAAACGACAGGTCGGCGCTGACCGGACACTGTAGCAAGCGAGCCCGCAATGCGTGAAGGACTGACTGAAGCGCATCGAAATACTGAGCCCTAACGCAAAGGGCAGTCAGGCAGTAGCATGAAAACCGTCGCAGAGCAATCTGGACGGTCTTTTTGTTTGTGCGCACTTTTTGACGCACCACATATAGTGGCACTACTAATTAGCGAATGCCACTCATAAGCCGTTTTACAAGTGGAGTCAGACACCAGAGAACGAAAGCGGCTAGGAATAGGAAACCGCCCATAAATCCAAACATGGATATCAGCGTGCTGGTGCTGTTCTCGTCGAAGAAGCCTGCAAGATAGCCAGCCAAGAAGTTTCCACACGCCGTAGCGAGCATCCAGACACCCATTGTGCTGCTGGCAAAACGTGCTGGTGCGAGTTTTGAAACAGTTGAAAGTCCAACCGGACTCAAACACATTTCGCCGAGCACTTGCAAAAGATACGAAAGAACCAGCCAAATAGGCCCAACTTTTCCTTGCGCAGCAAGCAGTGATGCGGGCACCATAATACCGATCCCGGCACCCAACAAAGCAAGACCAATTGCGAACTTAGCAGGGCTGGACGGCTGCCTATGTCCCATCTTCACCCATAGTACAGAGAAAGCCGGCGCGAGAATAATGCAGTAAACCGCTGGCAATGTTTGAAACCAGCTGGAGGGAAATTTCCAGCCTGCGATAGAACAATCAGTCAGTCGATCGGCAAATAAGTTCAAACTTGATCCGTCTTGTTCATAAACCGCCCAGAAGAAGGCAGCGAACGAAAACAGAATTGCAATCGCTCCCAAACGGCTCCATTCCTGCTTTGACAGAGGAAGCTTTTCTTCGTTTTTTCTCGGTTCATCGACTGGTTTTGTTTCGTTAGAATCGGAACTTGCAGCAACGCTTTGTTTTCCAATTGGTCTTGCCCCCTTACTGCCTAGACGCTTGTATTGAAAGAGAAAATGCGCAAGCCCAATAAGCATCCCGATTCCCGCAGCCGCAAATCCGAAGTGCCAACTATCTGATGGTTTAAATCCATAACCAGCAATGAAAGACTTGAACTGGTCACTTTGCGCCAAATATCCACAAACCAGTGGTGATAGTGCGGCGCCGATATTAATGCCCATGTAGAAAATCGAAAAGCCACCATCGCGGCGGTCATCATCTGCAGAATAAAGACTGCCCAACAATGTGCTGATGTTCGGCTTGAGCAGGCCTGTTCCTAGAATAATCAAGATCAATCCTGCATAGAAAGCGAACTGCGAGTGAATCGCCAACGTAAAGTGACCAAGCGCAATAATGCTTCCACCCACAAGGATGCACATTTTGGCACCAAGAAACTTATCTGCGATTAGACCGCCTGGAATAGAAGTAACATACACAGCGGAAGTGTACGCACCATAGATAGTGGCAGCAGTTCTTGTGTCCATGGCCATTCCACCGTCAGCAACGGCTGCCACCATATACAGCATCAAGATTGCGCGCATACCATAGTAGCTAAACCGTTCCCACAATTCCGTGAAGAATAGCGTGGTGAGACCGCTTGGATGTCCCCAAAGTCCAGCAACATCGCCGGTACTTTCAGAACTGTTGGTCGGTGGTGTTTGATCCGTTGCTGTAGTCATGCGCACCTAACTCAAGTTGTCCGGGCCAAAGTGAGATGGCAACAGGTCTTTCAAGTTGACCACGTTTAGCTGACCATCTGCATTCTCGGTTACAACATCCAGATCGATACCGAACTCGGCCAGCATTTGTCTGGTTGACCCGCATGGATACTCGGCAGGATGAATGGCGATGGCTTTGAACTTGCGTACGCCTTCGCTAACGGCAGCAGTCAGTGCCGCAGTCTCAGCGCAGACAGCGCCACCATACGCAGCACATTCCATTTTCGAACCTTTGTACATCCGTCCGTCGACAGACAGCACTGCAGCTCCTTGAGGCATCTTTGAATACGGAGCGTACGCCGAGTCAGCGGCTTTCTTCGCGTAGTCGACAAGCGCTTTATATTCAGCCAGACGCTCCAAATCAGTGACTCCCTGCAGTATAAAACAGGAAGAAACATACCATAAGTGGAAGATGAAATCCGTCCCGGAAGTCAGGCCGGCGAAACTTCACTGTATGGAGGCAAACGAAGTTCCAAATTGATGAGCCACATGAGCAATTCACGGGCGCGTTCGACGCCAAAGCTTGGAATCAAATCTTCCTCATTAGGCTGCCAGTCGTTGTGTGTCTGTACTTGCTGTACATCAGTCGGCTCGAACCGTTCACCCGGTTGAAAGGAAATTTGCTCTCCCACCGGTGACAGTGAGATCGAATTTGAACCAGATGGCGACACGCCGGCAGCAACTGCAGCGGCATTTGTCGAGGACGGCAATGCGTTAGGAGAAAACGGCTCGGTCACGCAGAAAAACTCCGAAAGGGATTGGGTTGTGGAATGCGAGTGCATCCACAATTAAGAGCCTAATTCTTGGAAACTGCCAGGCCTATGCTGAAATTCCCACCTTGGAAAGTTTGAATGTGCTTGACAAGCCGGTTTTCAGACTTTCATGTCCGCAGACCCGATGAAATCAACCATTTTGCGCCAAGCCTGACCACGATGAGAAAGTGTGTTTTTCTCTTCATTTGTAATCATTGCTGAGGTTTGATTTCTACCATCTAGTTCAAAAATCGGGTCATAGCCAAATCCGTTTTCACCGCGCGAGGCAAATCCAATACTGCCGTGCCAACGCTCCTCAGTAGTTTTGAGAACAGTGCCATCCGGCAAACAAAGAGCCATTGCGCAAACGAATGCCGCTTGTCGCTTCCCTTCAGGTATGCCGGCCATTTCCTCGAGAATCTTTTCTCTTCTGTCTTTGTCGGTTCCTTCGCAATAACGCGCCGAACGTATTCCAGGACGCCCATCTAAGGCTTCGATCTCCAGCCCCGAGTCATCTGCTACGGCAGGCATGTTCGTGACCTTGGCGGCCGCATGAGCCTTTATAAGTGCATTCTCGAGAAAAGTCGAACCGGTTTCTTCCGGATCTAAATCATCAGGCATAGGCAAAAGCTCGATGCCATAAGGCTCGGCCATTTGCGAGAACTCTCGAATCTTGCCCGGATTATGGGTGGCTAGAATGACCTTCATTCTGCTTTTTTCTGACCCTTCCGCTGACCTTTGCCTTCATCTGTCCGTTTTTTTTTAGCAGAATTGAGCGGTGTCACATTACTTGTTTTAGCAGCTTGTGAGTTTGCGCCATTGCCGTTGCCATTGCCGCCTCGGCGTCTGTGATCCTTTCTTTGTACACGAAGGACATCGCTGATTTGGCTGATCGACTGCGCAACCCGCGTCAACTGCTCGATATCGAGAACTTCCATAATCAAATGAATAGTGGCGGTTTTTTTATCTCGTTGCGTTTCGACTTTCAGATCGCGCAAGTTGACTTCGAAGTTGGAAACTTTTTTGAGAATGTCGTGCGCAATACCGATGCGATCGAGGCATTCGATTGTCAACGCGGCAGGATAGGTGGTGTGTCTTTCAGGCGACCAATCTACAGCCATACAGCGTTCGACATCAACCTTCTGTAAGTTGTTGCAGTCTGCTTTGTGCACGGCGATGCCACTGCCTCTGGTGACAATACCGATGATCTCTTCGCCCGGAACAGGCTGGCAGCATTTTGCCAGGTGGTGCAGCAAACCGCCCAGGCTGCCGATCGAGCTTTGCTTGGCGGGTTGACCACCGATCGAGATTTTTTCGAGTGTCTTATCGACTGCATCCTTGGCGTCTTTTTCACGAACTCGATTTGCAACTTGCACGACGGACAGATCACCATAACCGACAGCTGCCAAAATGTCGTCAGGATCAGAGATGTTAAGCCGTTTTCCGACTTCCTTGACCTTGTCCGATTTGAGAAATTCGTCGAGCGCACCTTTGCCGAGTTCTTCTTCCAACATTTGACGGCCCTGTTGGATATGCTCCTCGCGATGGTGCTTCTTGAACCACTGTCGAATTCGGCTCTTAGCGCTGTGGGTCTTGGCGAAGTTAAGCCAGTCCATGGTCGGGTGCGCGTTTTTACTGGTGATGATTTCGACAATATCGCCGTTTTTCATCGCAGTATTCAGAGGCACTATCCGGTCATTGATACGGGCACCAATGCACTTATGACCTACATCTGTGTGTACACGATAAGCGAAATCGATTGGTGTGGAGCCTTTCGGTAAATCATAGACATCACCACGCGGACTGAATACAAATACCTCGTCGGCGAAAAGGTCCATTTTCACCGTATCAAGATACTCTTGCGCATCGGCAAGATCTTGTTGCCAGTCGACTAACTGTCTCAACCATGCGAGCTTTTGATCATCCTGGCTGTCAGCGACGACAGAATCTCCAGCTTCTTTGTATGCCCAGTGAGCCGCGATACCATACTCGGCAACGTGATGCATTCTGCGCGTACGGATTTGAATTTCAACAGGCTTGCCTTTTGGTCCAACCACAGCCGTGTGCAACGACTGGTAGTTATTTGCCTTCGGCATGGCTATGTAATCTTTGAAGCGGCCTGGAATCGGCTTGAACAGCGCGTGTACCAGTCCCATAACTTCGTAGCATTTTTGAGTGTCTGGGTCTGCGTTCAGTTCGCAGTAATTTTTGTCCTGATTGCTATCGATGATTACTCTGATGGCCAGAACGTCATAGAGTTCTTCGAAAGTCTTCTGCTGCTTCTTCATCTTTTTCCAGATGCCGAAGAAGTGCTTGGGACGCCCCACTATCTCCGCTTCAATGCCGCGGTTATCCAACTCGCTGCGCATTTTCTCGACTACTTGCTCAATCAAGTAATCCCTTTCAGAGTGCGTATCAGCTACCAGTCTTTCAATCTCAGTGAATTCTTCAGGGTGAAGGTATTTGAGACCGAGGTCCTCGAGTTCCCACTTCATGCGTCCCAAACCGAAACGGTTAGCCAGGGGCGCATAAATCTCGAGAGTTTCCTTGGCAATTTCACATTGCTTGCGCGGCAACATGTACTCCATCGTCCGCATATTGTGCAGACGGTCTGCCAGTTTCACAAGAACGACTCGAATATCTTCTGAAATAGCAACAATAAGCTTGCGGAAATTTTCGGCTTGCCGTTCTTCCTTAGAGCTAAAGCTGAACTTACCTAGCTTTGTGACACCCTCGACAATCTTGAGGACTGGTTTGCCGAACTTCTCTTCCATCTCCTTAGGCTTAACATCGCAGTCCTCAAGGACATCATGAAGAAGACCAGCGGCTATGGTCTGATAGTCGCAGTTGAGCTCTGAAAGCAGGCAGGCGACTTCTACAGGGTGAATTATGTATGGCTCTTCCGACTTTCGAACCTGTCCATCGTGACTCTTGAAGGCGAATTCATAAGCCTTGCGAACATAGTCGAGCTCTTCCTGCGGCCGAGCTTGACGGCTGAGAATTTCAAAGAGTCTAGCCTCAATGGGCTGGGGCATCAAAAGCTTCCTATAAAAAAGATGCGCCGTTACGGCTTTGCGGCGTTAATGAAGATTATACAATTGAGGAAACGCTTATCCCAGCGGTCGTGACGAACTATTTCATTGACTTGTCCTGCCAGCAAAGTCCAAAAGTCGGGTGATTTTTAAGAATTTTAAGCGGGCGCGGGTTTTCAAGGTTTCTTGCCCACATTTATTGGACTAGTTGGGTCCATAAATGTTGCCGAGAGTTCTTCCATAGCTCTTAGTAGATTAGGACGAGGCAACTAACATTTTTGCTCATTGCCGATGAAAGCTATCTTTCTTGATTCTTGGGAACTTTGCAACCAAGGGGGCGTCGTTTGATCGCATAGGCAGCGAGCCAGGGGCATGGCTGCATTGCTGTTAACTGTCTGTTGCGTCGTCTCATGAAATAGGTATCTGATATGCGCCCTACCCTGTGGACGCGGAGCACCGCTATTGGTGCAGCCGTGGTGGCCTTGCTGCTGTCTTCCAGCCTAAATGTTCCCTCGTTTGCCGAAGCTCAAGTGGATTCAAAAGCAGTCGCAATGGCTGTTCCGCTCACTGGAGTTGTGCACCAGGAGCAGGAAATCGGCAAAAAAGACTTCATTATCAGTAAAACAGTTGTTCATGCTCCCCCTCAGAAAGTTTTCGACGTAGTCACCGACTATCCGAATGCCGTCCGGTATTTCTCAAACCTGACAGCTTGCGAAGTTCTGAGCGAGAAGAATGGTGTCAAACACGTAAGATTTAATGCAAAAGCAGCTGGGCTGGTAAAGCTTGATTATGTTCTAGCCATCGATCAAAGCAAACCGAATCGCATCGAATGGACTCGAGTACAGGGGTCTTTCAAAGCCAATGAAGGATATTGGGACCTTGCAGCAGTTGATGGCGGGAGATCCACATTGGTGACCTATGCCAAACATGTCGATCCCGGCTTTTTTACGCCAAAGATGTTTGTGCACAAGACGCTCAAAGACACAGCAGAAAACATTTTCCGCGACTTGAAGAGGAACGTGGAACCGCCGCAAGTGGCAGTTGATGCGTCCCTGAAGAGAATTCTCAAATAATAGTTTTACGCCATGAAGAGTGCCGGTTGATTGCGGTCAGCCGGCATTTTTCTTTAAACGAGCAGCCCTTCTTTAGCTCTCAGCTCCTCGACCTTTTGCCACTCAAGCGCGGTCAAATTGCCCGGCTCTAGCGCAATTGAGAAAGTTTTCTCAAAACCGTCTTTGAACGCCGGAATTAATTCCAACGCAGATACGACACTGCCGGTAATCTCAAACAAATTGGCGTGCCTCTGCTTTTCCTCGGAAAAACTTCTTTCCCGGCTAAGCAAAAGCTCGCCCATCAAATTTTGCTCCTGACACAAAAGAATCGAGCCATGCTGTAAGAGAGCATCATGGCGCCGCAGTTGCGCACTGCCGACTATCTTCTTGCCTTTGTATTGCAAATCGGCGGTCGTAGTCGCCGTAAAGCAATCGTGCATTTGGCTGTCAGCGGTCTGACCTTTGCCAATTTCCACATCGACGCCTAAATTTTTAAAACCAAGAATCAAAGCCTGACATATTTTTTTATAGGATTCGATTACGCTCGAGCCTAAAGTCTTTCCAGACCCGACGAATGAATATGTGAGTTCATCAAGATGAAGAACGGCACGTCCACCGGTGGGTCGTCTGACAACATCGAATCCTCGTGCGACAATTTTCTCCCGCGCCTTTTCCGGCAATTTCTGTCCGTAGCCAATTGACACTGCAGGTGGTGCCCACCCGTAAAACCGCAGAGTAGGAGGCACCGCTCCTGCAATATGCGCCTCGAGAATGGCTTCGTCCAACGCCATGTTGGTGGCAGCATCGAAGCTTTCGTAATCAATTAATCGCCAGGTGTCTTTCATGGTCTTCAAGCGACGTCAGTAGTCTAGGCAACACTTGCTTTGATGATTTGCTCCATTGCCACAGGCGAATCGCTGAAGGTAAATGCCTCATTCAATAGCGGCAGAGCAGCATCATATTCGCCTTCCGAGTCGGCGTACACAGTGGCTAACGCATCGCCGCCTCTGATTACAGAGCCGACTTTACCGGTCAACACTACACCGACAGCGAGGTTAATGGGATCGCCTTTCTTGGTGCGGCCGGCGCCCAAAATTTTGCAGGCTTCGGCGACCTTTCTTCCATCGATATGCTTGATCCATTTCTGTCCGGTGCCGGGCAGTAAAAGATCGAACTCGTGTTTTGCAGTAGGCATCAGCTCAGGCTTTTCAATTATCTCGGGGTTGCCACCCTGCGCGACAATCAACTTTCTAAAGTGATCAAGTGCCGCGCCGCTTTCCATGAGTTGAATCAACTTGCGGCGGGCAGCTTCCTCGTCTTTTGCTTTGCCTGCTTTTACAAGCGCCAGAGAGCCGAGTGCAAGCGTGAGCTCATGCAAGTCCCCAGGTCCTTTACCTTGCAAGGTCGCAACAGCCTCAATAACTTCAAGTGTGTGACCCACCGCCATTCCCAACGGCTGCTCCATATTTGTCACGACAGCAGTAATTGGGCGTTTGATGAGCTTACCGACTTCGACCATAACGCGTGCCAGATTTTGTGCCTGCTCCTCGGTTTCCATAAAGGCACCACGGCCACACTTCACATCAAGGATGATGAGGTTGGTGCCTGCTGCGGCTTTTTTGGAAACAATAGATGCGGCAATCAGCGGTACGGACTCGACCGTGCCGGTCACATCGCGCAACGCATAAATCTTTCCGTCAGCCGGCGCCAATTCTTGGGTCTGACCGGCAATTGCCATGCCGATGTCTTTTACCTGCTGGATGAAATGTTCGATTGAAATGTCTGTTTTGAATCCTGGTATTGCTTCCAATTTATCGATGGTGCCACCAGTGTGTCCGAGGCCTCGACCGGACAACTTAGCCATTGGCAGTCCGGCTGCGGCCATAAGAGGGACGAAAACCAGAGTGGTTTTATCGCCCACTCCGCCGGTGGAATGCTTGTCTGCCACCAGAGGACCGATTGATGAAAGGTCGAGAACTTCACCTGATTTGCACATGCCGTCGGTGAGATGTGCCGTTTCCTCGAGCGTCATGCCCTGCCAACACACGGCCATTAGCCATGCGGAAAGCTGATAGTCCGGGATGGAGCCGGTCATAATCCCGTTCAGGATAAAGTCGATTTCTTGTTTTGTATGTTCTTTTCCTGAGCGTTTCGCCAGGATTACATCGACCATTCTCACGAGCACTCTCCTACAAGACGGATTTGAATTGTAGCGGGAACGTGCCTTCTTTCCCTGCCTTGTAAATTTGTCCTGCGAAATTCACAAGCAAGAAATTTTGCCACACCTCTTGACGACCCGCAAATCTTCTGCATAATGGTCATAGGGACCCCGGCCTATGAAAAACAATATTTACTCACGGCCGGGTCCCATCTTCTTCTTGTGCGTATTTCGCTCGCGTTCGGCGCGAGTTTTTTGCTTTTTACGACACTATTTTGTCCGGCGAGAATCTCATTCTTTTACAGATTAGCCAGGTTAGACGGTAAGCCGGGTATCTCAGGCGCGGCTTTTGCTATGCTTTTGTCCGCCCGCTGGAGGTCCTTGGTTTGCCGCTACTTAGTCAGCCCGAAAACAAAAACGAAATCAAAGAGATTCGCCCGCGCCTCGGACAAATCAACTTCGTTAATTGCTTGCCGGTGCTCCTTCCTTTGACATCCGGGCAAGTGCAAATCGACGCTGACATTACCGAAGACACTCCTGCCAACCTCAACGCTGGTTATTCAAGCGGAGCACTGGACCTGGGAGCGATGAGCTCTTTTTACTACCTTTCAAACATTGATGATCTGGTCCTGTTGCCTGGTCTTTCGATTTCGACAAAGGCGGAAGTCGGCTCGGTTCTTTTCTTTGCAAAAGACCAGATCGAAACTGGATGCCGCATAGTGGTGCCGGCTTCCTCTGCTACTTCTGTTGCTCTGTTGAAACTTTACCTGGCAATTGTTCACTCGGTGAAAGCTGAAATTTTTACGAGCGCTAAGCCGGACTTCAAGGAAAAAACATACGACGCCGCGCTTGTCATTGGCGATCGGGCTTTGACTGTCGATGCCGAGTGGTCGAAAAACGCTGAGCGCATCGACCTCGGTCAATGGTGGTCGACCAATTTCAAAGTGCCAATGGTTTTTGGAGTCTGGGCAGCCAGAAAAACCTGGCGTGACGGCAATACAGAAGCTTTTGAACATTTGAGCCGCGAACTGCAAACTGCAAGAGACCTCGGTCTTGGACCTCTCTTCAGCGAGGTTTTAAAGCAAGCAGAGAAGCGCACTTCCCTAAGCCGTGAGCGCTTACAAAGATATTTCCTGGAAGAACTTGACTATTGCCTGGAAGAAGAGCACCTGGCCGGTCTTTCTCTTTTCAATGAGCAACTCGTAAAGCATTCGATCCTGGACTGAGCCTGTCTTTTGCAAACTGGACGCTTGAACCGTTCATTAGGACAGAGCACTACCGACCGCTACCAAAAGCCTTCTCTTGCCAACTGCCAAGATTCGGAAATAATGGGCGATTCAGATGGCTTAACTATTGTTATACTGATGTTGGCTAATTAGGGCTGTCGGGTCCGATGACACGAACGAACTAGGAAAGCCGGAGTCTCTATTATTTAACGCGCTTACTGTTCAGAAGCATGACGGAATCGCCTTACCAAAGACCGCCTCATCAGGGGCATCAAAATTCGCAAGCGCTCGTTTTACAAGGGCGCTACGAGATCATTGACCAGCTTGGCCAAGGCGGGATGGGCACGGTGTATCTGGCACGAGATCACCGCCTGCACGGGCGTACTTACGTTATTAAAAAGCTGCGCGACGACTTTTTCCGCGATGAAGATCGAGAAAAGGCGATGGCATTCTTCATGCGCGAAATCGAGGTACTTTGCGATCTAAAGCATCCCAACATCGTCGATATCAAAGACCACTTTCCAGAGGGCAACGACTACTTCATTCTTATGGAGTACGTAGAAGGTAAGAATCTTCACGAGATGCTGCACGAGCGCGGCGAGCCCTTTGCTGAAGAACAAGTTCTGGAATGGTCGGTGCAAATCTGCAAAGTGCTGAATTATCTGCATACGCACGATCCTCCTGTTATCTATCGAGATTTGAAGCCGAGCAACGTCATGATCGATACGCTTGGTCGCGTTAAGCTGGTCGACTTCGGAATCGCGCGCCAATACAGAGACGACTCGGACAACACACACGTTGTGTCTGCAGGATATTCACCTCCGGAGCAATACTGGGGTGCCGCAGAGCCTCGCTCAGACGTTTATGCTTTGGGCGCCACCATGTCCTTTTTGCTCACAGGACAAGAGCCTCTTGCTCTACAAACATCATCGCCGCGCAAACATATCGACAGCCTTTCCGAGCATATCGACTACATCGTCCAGCGTGCCACCGCGCAAGATCCCTGGCTGCGTTTTCAGAATGCTCTGGAGATGCTGGAGGAATTGGAGTATCAACCTGAAGTCAAACGTGGATTGCCTCAGGGGAATTGGCTCTGGGGCGGTATCATCGGGGTTTCGGTTGTCGCTCTTGCATTTGCGATTTTGTATGTCGGCTGGCACAGCGCTATGCTGCCCAAGCAGGATGGTCAAATCGCAAGCACCACAGCAAAGAAAGTCGATTCTCTGCAACAGCAATTGACTGAGACTCGCAATCGAGAAGACCAAGTAAAAAAACAGCTCGACATTCTGCGTCAGCATATGGAAGACGAAAGCAAGAAAAAGACAGAGGAGCCGCCGAAGGTTGCCGCAACACCGTCGGAAACTGGCACTCCCAACGTTTCACCGATACCACTGCCGCAAGTCAGTCCCGTCCCGGGAAGTGAACCAAATAAAGTGAAAGAGCCAGACGTCCTCTTCCAAGAAGATTCAGAAGCGCAGCTTACAGATCCAGAAGGGCTGGCGCCACTTGAGGAAGACTCAAAGAAATCGCCTTTCGGCTTTCCCATCTTCAAGTCGACAGACAATCACTAGTTACACAATCACCACAGATAGGTCCGAGAATCAAAAATGCCGCTCTTACAATCCTTTGAAAAGGTAAGAGAACATCTTTTGGAGAGCGCAATTTTTGGCGCCGCTGCAGGGTGCGTGAGCTTAGTAGCGGCGGCTCTTGTGAATGGCATCGTCATGAGCATCACCCATCAAAAGTTAGGTTTTTTGATCAACGGCATGGTGGGGATTTTCTGGGGGCTTTTTGTTGGCGTCCCTATGGGAGCGATGTGGGGCGCGACGATTTTGAACGTGTTTCAACTAACGCGCAAGCTCGGCAAAGAGTTTTGGCCTCGCATTCTTGTTTACACCGCCGGCGGCGTCATCGGTTTGCTCATCGCCTACACACCGTTAGGCAAATTGGTTGCTACCAACTTCAAAGCGCTGAGCTACACAACCGGCATACTAGACCCCTTTGCCCCTGTCAGCCAGTGGATTCCGATCATGCCAATTACTGGCACAATTGCACTCGCATTGTTTCCCAAACTGAAAAAACATTTTTCAAAAAATGCAGGCGTGACGAGCACAGATACTAAGACCGATGCAAACTCAGTCGGCAACTAATTCTCGCAGCGGGGCCAAAGTCAATTGCTGTCTCAGTTCTTGAGGCAATTCGGCAACAACCTTTTCTTGAATATGCACAATCAATTTCATCAAGTCTCTGCAATACACTGACGGGTTGTTGAAGCCATTGTCTGCACTGTATCGGTGCGGAGGCTTTCCGCCGCCGCAAACGCTGACTATGGGGCACTGCTTGCAGGTATCCGGCAATTCACTTTCCGCAGCAGAAAATAGTGCCACCACAGGAATATCGAAGATCTCATCGACTTCGTTGGTGAGTACGTTCAAGCCGACTTTGGTAATTCCTTCATAACAGGCTTTCAGTGCGCCGCTTGGTTCGATGCCGCCATCTGTTTCGATGACTGCAAAGTTTGAGCTGATTGCACCGACATCTACTGTTGACTTTTGAGATCCGAAAATTAGCCCGATAATATATTGGAATAATCGAACATTGAATTCGGCTTCTGATTGCGCAAACCACTCGTCGAAGATTGGTATCAGCCAGTCCGCATAGGGCGTATTAGTGCCGTTTACGTCAACACCAGGCGGCGGAATATCGTGTGTTGCATCAGGCAAGCGCAGATCAATCGAGCGCAAGCCCAGGCTGCGAAAGTGTCTGTAAATCTCGATCGGATCGCTATGGATATTTATGACAGAAAGGATGCCGTTCATTCGCGGCTCAAACTGCGGATCTGAGTGAATCAAATCCAGCGCTGCCTTGACTCGATGGTAAGAACCTTTGCCTTGATGATCGACACGGTTGGCATCGTTGACTTCGGGCGTGCCGTCCAAACTAATGCCATAGCTGATATTCAGCTCGTTCAGAAGATGAAGCCATTCAGTGGTTAGTAAAGTGCCATTTGTTTGTATCGAAAAATGAGGCTGAATTTCAGGAAGCAAAACTTTCTTTGCTTGTTCTGTGAATCTACGCAGGAATTCTTGGCCAACCAAAAGAGGCTCACCACCATGGAAGATAAATTCCACAGTGGTGAGATTATTTGATATGCAATGATTGCGCGCCTTTTGAATAGTGGAATTCACCACTTCATCAGACATCACAGCAGGCTGATTCAGATACGTCTTGTCCGTCAGGTTGTAAACATAGCAATACTTGCAATTCAAATTGCATCGACTCGCTATCTTCAGGACGTAAGAGGTAATCGGCCGCCTCTTGATTTCCACACTTCTCTTGTTTTCAATTACTGACTTCATTGAAACTCCGATTGAGCAACGGAAAAGAAGCGAACAACCTGGCAGCCATCCTTAGTGATAAAACTAAGCGCCACCTTCGCCGAAAGAACTTCCTGCTTCATCTTCTACCAGCACCTGTTGGATGATCTTCTTCAGGACTGGGTTTTTGACTTTCTCTAATTGTGTAACTGCCTCGGATTCCTTAACATCAACGGAAAAACTTTGTACTTCGTTCTTCGTCATTATTGTGCTCCAGTTTCTAATATCTACCAATTTGCTTACTTGCAATGCCCGTGAACAAGCCGAAAGTTACACGCAAGCAATATGAAAGTTACCGTTCGGTGACTCTCCGGTAATCTTAACTTCATGAGGGATCTATTGAGGATAAATCTTGCAATTTTGGGGGTTATTTTTGGTTAACCGTAACTTAAATCGAACTTGGTTTATCTTTGGCGAACTGAACTTATAGACAGAAGCACTGATGTCCAGCAGCACGACTCACATTTGGATTGAAGAACCGGTTTGTCTCAATGAAGATACGACCTTCAGCGCTGTTATTGAAACTCCGCATAAAGAACGTCAAACCCTTTGGTTCAAAATTCCTGGCAAATACGCACATTTAGCCGTTTGCACTGCAGACTCTTTTGCCGTAGCAAACGTTTTTCTTTTGATGAAAGCGGGCTTTGATTGCCGCTTCCACGGCAACCTTTCACCTTCATTGCTGCGCAATCTCAGTGAATTCCAGTCTGTTTGGCAGGTCTGGCGACCGGAAAGATACAAACAGATCGAAATCACCCCGGACTGCGAGTCTGAAGAAGTCGTTGCGATTGAACGTTCGAATGCAATTGCAGCGTTCAGCGGTGGCGTCGACAGCACACACACGATTTTCCGACACACGCTCGGCTCCTGCCCAAAAGCCTGGAAGCGCGAAATAAAAAGCTGCCTCTTCGTGCACGGGTTTGATATTCCTCTGGCTGCACCTGATGCTTTTGAGAGAGCAATTAAACCCATCGAAGCGACCCTCGACAAAGTAGGCATCAATTTGATCACAATGTCTACGAATCTTCAGGCGATGAATATCGAGTGGGACGACACGCATATCGCAGGACTGGCATCAACACTGATGTTCTTCAAAAACAACTTTTCTGAAGGGCTTGTGGCGAGCGGATGCGCATACGGCGGACTGGTTTTACCCTGGGGGTCGAACCCGATAACAGATCATCTTTTATCGAGTTGCAGTTTTGGTATTGTTCACGACGGAGCAAGCGTAAAACGCGTTGAAAAAATAAAGCAACTCACCGAATGGGCGGACGGCTATGACAATTTGAGAATTTGCTTCAGCGCTGAAAGACGCGATGAAAACTGCGGAGTCTGCGCGAAGTGTGTCATGGATATTCTGCTCACGAGGCTTCACGGCATTCCGCAATCCAAAGCAATTCCTGAATTGTCTGACGCAAAACTTTCTGTGTTAAACATTCCATCAGCCCACCAAATTGGCGGTTTCGGCAGTCTGGTTAAAGCTGCGAAAGACAAAGGAATTACTGATTCGTGGGTGCGCGTTTTGGAAAAACGTATAGAAGACGTCAAACGAGAACAAGCGAAGAGCGACCAATCGAGACATCGGTTAAGCGCTCTGCTAAAGCGACTAATCAGAGGCTAATCAAGTTTCTTGCGAAAAACAAAGAGAGAAACTTGAACTAATGAATTACATTAGCCAATGATAGCCCTATTAAGGTTGCACCAAATATGATGCGGTAAATAATGAACAACCAAGTCGAATGGTTGCTCAAATATTTGAGCAGCCAGGCAATTGCGGCATAACTGACGATTGCTGAGACAATTGTTCCGACAACCAGAGACGTAATTCCTGATTCGGTTGAGCCATGTTCAAAGAAGTGCTTGAGTTCAAATAAACCGCTCAAAGTTGTGGCCGGTATTCCCAGCAAAAAACTAAAGCGAGCCGCATCTTCACGTTTCAAATTCGAAAGCATTGCTACGGTCAATGTCGAACCGCTGCGAGAGCAGCCCGGAATCAGTGCCATCGCTTGCCCTAATCCGATTATCAATCCGTCTTTGACACCAATCGAATCTAGAGTGCGAGTGTGTTTGGCTACCTTCTCTGCAACCAGCAGCAGCAGCCCCATCACAATGGAGGCAGTGCCAATTACGACAAGGCTTCGCAAAGGTCCACCATTTTGCTCAAGAATGTTTTTCAGAGCGAGTCCGATTACGCAAACCGGAATTGTGCCGACAATAATCGCGCCTGCGATGCGCGCTTCCTTACTCTCCAAATCGCCCTTTCTAAGCGCCTGGAAAGAACCGGCAGCGAGCGTCACGATGTCATTTCGAAAATAAGCGAATAGAGCCAAAACCGAACCCAGCTGGATAACAGCTGTGAAATCGACGCCCGGATCGGCCCAACCTAGCAATGCCGGTACAGCTCTTAAGTGAGCCGTGCTGCTTATTGGTAAGAATTCCGTTAGTCCCTGAACAACGCCTAAAACTATCGCTTGTATTGTTTCCATCGAGTTAACTTGGTTCAACATCCGGTGGTGAAATCTCTCCTGTCTTTCTTATAAAACTGCGGTCTTCTTTTTCACCGCGTTGCTCGCCCTTCCATCCAAACAGTTTACTGGTCGCTGTTTGAGTCTCGGCTTCAGACTTATTGTCCAGACCAAGTAGATTCAGCAGTTTCATAAGAGTCTCCGAAGAATCATCATCCATATCGGTCATTTCGACGCCCAGAACGGTCTTATTGGCCAGCCAGTTTTTCTCAATTCTGATGACGCGACAAGTAGCTTCAATCTTACCTGTCTTAGCATCAATACTAACGACGATACTTTCACCAACATCGACGGCGGCAGGCAAGTCAATTTGAGATACTAGCGCTATGCCGGAGCTCGAAATATCTTGTGTGCGCAAATGAAAGCTTTTTTCATCGCCTTCCATTCTAAGGCTTGCGTTCACGTCGAGTGCTGCGCGAGGAGTGCGGCGTCGCTGAAGAAGGGCTTCCAGACGGGGGGCTGAGCAAATTAGAGCAGTGCGACCAGAAAATAATTGAGCACCTAAAACACTGGTTGCCCACATACCGTTGAATGAATTTTCAGAAGACTCGTTGACGAACCACATCCGTGTGCCTTTTGGAAGGACTTTATTGGCTTCACGACTTGTTTTTAGTTGAACCAAAATCTTCTCGCCGATCTTGTCGACGATAGTTGCGCGCCCAAAGCCCACTTCGCCAGGCGACGCTTCAACTTTTACTTTGTATGCTTTGCCTTTTTGAAACACAAAAAACTTTCACAGCCGCTGTTTATTTTGTGCTCGATTTTTCGGTTTCGGCACTTTTCAATTATCGCACTCCCCGAGCTGGGTATGTCGCCCTTTCTGGTAGTCAACAACGAGGCGATAAACGTCGGAGCGTTTTCGTTTGAAAAGTTTTGCCGCATCTTGTGCAACCTCAGAGGCACGATCGCCTTGCTCCAAGCGCACTCGGACATATTCTTCGTACTCATTTTGGCTGAGGGAAATGTCCTCTGACTCTATTTCTATGTTGCCTTGAATAACAAGAACAAACTCGCCTCGCCACTCAGCACTGGCACATTTCTGGGCTATTTCATCTACTGTTCCTCGAATGAATTCTTCGTGCAGCTTGGTCAATTCACGCGCCAAACACGCTTTTCGGCTACCGAACAGGGCTTTTACCTCCGCCAGGGTACGTTCCAATTTATGCGGCGACACGTAAAAAACCAGTGTTCGCGAGTCTTTTACAAGACCAATGAGTCTGTCGCGAATGTCCTTTGGCTTGTCAGGCAGAAAACCCTCGAAGGCAAAACGGTCACAGGGCAAGCCACTTCCGACAAGAGCCATCAAGAAGGCGCTGGGTCCAGCGATGGGAATGACTGTAAAGCCCAGTTCAACGGCTTTGGAAACCAGATGTTCACCGGGATCAGAAATCAACGGTGTTCCAGCATCCGATAGCAATGCCACTTTCAGGTTTTGCTCCGCTGCACGAGCAAGAAGCTCGACCTTTTCTTTCTCATTGTGTTCGTGGCAGCTGACAAGCTGCTTTTTTATATCCAAATGATTGAGCAGCTTCGCGCTCACGCGGGTGTCTTCGACAAGAAGCAAGTCCGCTGTCCTGAGCACGTCCTTAACCCGATCGCTCAAATCACTCAGGTTGCCTATTGGGGTAGCGACTATATATAAAGTTCCTGCCAAGGGGTTTATGCTCCCGAACCTGTCAATCTCAAGACATCCACTGTATCCGGGATGCAGAGCTTTTTACAGGGTTTTCTACAGCTGTAGATAATTTAATTGCGGACCTTAATGGCACCAACTTGCATTTCATAATCAAACTTCTCCTCGAAGCTCCGCGGACCTTTTCAGAAAAATTTGTATGGTGCCATTTTTGATTGCACTGCATAATTATTGAACTGCTGGACGTTTGAGAGATTCACTTAGTAAAGTCCGATGAAACAGCCGAAAGCGCCAAACTCTGGCAAAAAAGCTCTTATGCAACTGCGTCTTGCAGTAGGTCGTGCAACAGTCCGTTACGCATTAGATACAAGAGGTGAGCGGACCTATATACCTGACAGTGCGGAGCTTTCCGAGCTTTGCGATGAATACGCATTGCGCGCTTTGGCCATCTGGCTTGCCACCACTTGTGGTTCTCATATATGCAGATCAGCTATGTCAAAAACAGATCAGCAAAAAATTTCTGCTCTGCTATCGCACATGGTTAGGACGAATGAATATCCATTTGCCACCCCGATTTCAAAGGAGTTGGAAGAGGAAATAGTCAGTATCTCTCGGAATCTGCTTTCATCAAGACTGGCTCCTGGTATTGAGCTGCTTGGAACTCTCTTCGAGCTGATTGCCAATCAAAGCCTGGATATATCTTTGGAAAACAGCGCGAAGGTAGATTTTGATATTCAGGCTAAAGAAAGAAGACGCATAGTCGGTCAGTTTTATACGCCACCATATGTAGTGAAGTACTGCTTTGATATAGCCTTTCGTCGTTACTCAACTGATTTAATCAAACGCCTTAAACGGGCTAAATCAGCGTCTCACTTGGCTAAGCGGCAGCTCACCAATGATGGCAACGTCGATGAAACCTTCAAGGTCCTGGATCCTTCGTGCGGAACGGGCAACTTTCTTTGCGGCTTCATTCAATATATAGATTCTGAATTGGCGGAATCGGCCGGCGCTGAAAACATATATGCACTTGCGTGCGATTCTTTATATGGTCAAGAGTTAGATCCCAGAGCGGCAGCCCTGGCAAGGCTCAGCGTCACGCTCTGCGCCGCCCGCCACATCGAAAAAATTTGCACCTCTATATATGACGGTTTAGAGGACGGCTTTGGTTGCCTACATTTATATAAGCAACTCGGACAAAAGTTGAGAAAACATATTGTCGTTTCTGATTCGATCCTCGATGCAGCAGGATTGCAAACAGACAACAAAAATGTATTTGATCTAGTGATTACAAACCCGCCTTATGTGAGCTTCGGCGCTAGAAATCAAAAGGTTCTGCTGGATACTTCTGCGAAATTTTTGAAGCGGCGCTATTTCGAGGCCGCAGAATATAAGGTTCGATATCACTCCATTTTTCAGGACATTGCTATCAGATATACTGCCACCGGAGGCAGTATCGTACTTCTTGTTCCGGACGGATTTCTGACCGGCAGTTATTATCGTAAGTTGCGTTTGTTGCTCCTTTCCAATTGCCGCATTCGATCACTGAGCGAGTTTCCCGCCCGCATAATTCCCGAAGCGGTAGTGGGTAGGTGGTGTGTCGCTCACTACGAAAAAGAGAAATGCACAGAAGACTATGCAGTCGACTTGTCCACATACATCGATGACAGTGGTCAGGCTATCGGTGCCCTCGACGAATTCGAGAATGCGACCAAGTATTCTTTAGCGATCAATGAATTGCACGACAAATCAAATGACTCGTTCAGGCTGATTTTCAACAAACACGATCACAAGTTATTGAAGCTAACAGATCAAATGCCACGACTGAAGAGTGTTTTGTCTGGCTACACGGGCATACGCTCGCTTTGCGGAAGAAATTCAATCACGGCAAGACAACCGCTAAACACAACCTGGCGCAGGGGAATCACGTCAGGAGCACAAGTGCGCCGGTTTATGGTCGTTTGGGATGGGGATTGGATAAACGTAAATCCCGAGCTACTTTTCAAAGGTGGATTTAACGAGCAAATCATTCAAAATCCAAAAATTCTCGTTCGGCAAACGGGTGATTCACTCGTCTGCGCCTACGATGAGAGCGGTTTGTACCATTTGAACAACGTGCATAGTTTTTCCCCAGCCCTGAGCAAAGACCCATCACTGGACCTTATCAGCCTGTGTGCACTGATCAACTCGACTTTATGGAAACATCTCTATCGTTTGCGAACCCGCGAGGCCGGTCGAGCTTTAGCGCAAGTGGACATCGACACAGTTGAATCGATGCCCTTGCAAATGTTGACTGAGGAACGCGCACGGCTCATTTCTTACCTGACGAGATCCATTGCGGAATTGATCCCTTTCGGCTCTTTTGGGAAGCTCGAAGTAAATGGATGCTCACAAAAAACCGATGATCTGATACTCTTCATCGACAGGTCTATCGATCGATTGATTTACGACACCTATGAACTCGAGCCGGAAATCGTCGAGAGAGTTGAGTCGGTAAGCGCCAAAACAATGTCTAAGAACAGTGTACATAGCAAAACGCGCTCAGCCAGCCGGGAGCAATTAGACAGGATATCTGGCAACTCCGACGCTGAAAGGCTCGTGGAGGCATCTGCCAAATTGCAGTCGGTCAATCCGAAAATAGCTCAAAGCCGCCTGCCGTCCTCAAAGGAAGTGAAGGAGTTTGTAGAGGAAATTTCATGCTAAAAAGCGCATTCACACTTTCAGCCGTTCTCTGTCTACTGCAATCGCCTTGCAGCATACCGGCTCTGGCTGAAAACCCGCTTGTACGCATGAAAAACGCGGCAATGTCGAAAGTCAGCGCCTCCTCTCAAGGTAAAAAGCCGGCTGCGGCCCTTGAAATAAGAGACAAGTGGGGCGTTTTCATTGGCGTCGGGCGGTATCAAGATCCGACAATCACGCCGTTGCCTTTCGCGTATAAAAACACTACTGCGCTGACTGAAGTCTTCAAAAGTGTGGGAGTCGGTCGGTTTGCGCCGGACCATGTGGTGGCCATAGCCAATGCTGCGGCGTCTAAAGATGCGATCGAAAATATTCTGACTGATGAGTGGCTATGCAAAAAAGCGCTGCCTGAAGATCTCGTCGTCATCTACATTTGCACTCGCTTTGTTCGTGGTGATGCAGGCAGGGGCGTGATGCTTCTAGCTAACGACAGCAAGTTGGACAAGGCAGGCGTAGAAGGCATCCCACTCAGCAGCTTACTGGCCAATGTTAAAAGACGCCTTCAATCCAAGCGCGTGGTTGCATTCCTGGATCTATCACCAGCTGTGCCTCCTGCTCCCGGTGCTAACACTGCAGAAGGTGGACTCAACATTGAGAAAATCGCAGAAAATAGCGGCGTCACAGTCTTGTCGGCGACCAAAGGTATGCAGCAATCGCAACAGTCATCGAGCGCACCGGTTTCCAGCTTCACTCAATATCTGGTTGAAGGCATGTCCGCCGATGCAGGCACACAGCCACTTGCCACATTAGCCGCGTATGTATCGCAAAGCGTGACAAGAGATGCAGAACAAGTTCAAGGGAAAGACCAAACCCCACTTTTCTTGGCAGCAACAGACAGTCCGGACATTGTCGATGTGCCTCTGGGCGTGCGACTCAAAAGTTCAATCCCACCGAAATCATTGCATATCGGGCATTCATTAGATCAACTGGCAATGCAAAGGCCCGACATCAAGTATGGTGCGCCAGGAAGAATGACCAGGTCGAAAACACTCATTGCAGCTAATTTACCGAGCGCTGACCTGACGGTAGCACCGGGAGCAACCGCCACGGATGCCAGGCCGGCAGGTGCAGCAAAAACCACACCAGCAGCCAAAGCGACACCAGCAAAAGGGGCGCCGATTTCAGCACCCGCTAAACCCGCAGCAAAAGAAGCTGGTGATGACGACGACGAAAATGACGATACTCCGCCTCAGAACGTCGATATGGGTCCGTACATGAAAGAGATGAAGCAGCTGATTCAATCTAAGTGGGCACCACCCAAAGGCATGAATGAAAAGCATGTCGTGTCTGTTTTCACAATCAAACGCAATGGCACAATCATCGACCCCACCATTACCGAGAGTTCTGGCGATCAGGCTATAGACGATTCAGCCTTGGCAGCACTCAAGGCAGCATCGCCTTTGCCAAAATTGCCAGCAGGCTCGCCACACTATATTCAAATCCGCTACAAATTCGACTGGAAAGTAAAACCCAGCTCTGGGACTAGCAATTAAGACTTCTGCCTTACGAATTGGAACTTGCAATATACGAGTGGTTCGGGGATTCCGAGAAAAACACGTTTGCCCTCAACCACTGTATTATTTTTAGTGAGAAATCACTGTGACTACGTAATTACCGCATTGACTCGATGAGAGTGACAGGGTAATTATGAAATTGAGGTATCAGGCCCTCCTCCTTCTGCGAAGAAGAAGACGAATTAGAGCGGCAGTTACTAAATCCCGTAAAATAGCGCGAAAGACACCCCATGGCAGTTTGAGGGCAGGAGCTTTTATGAGCAGAGATGTAGGCAGAGAAGTACCAAAAGGCGGCGGAGATAAGAATAATGACGGCTCCGCGCAAATGCATCGCGAAGCCTACGAAAGCAAAAACAAAGAGAAGCAAGACAAGAAAGAAGTAATCGACAAGAAAGAAGTCAAGAAAGTTGGTGACAATAAATTTAAGACTGCCGATCAAGTACTGGATGATTTTTCTAAGTCAAAAAATTGCGAAAACATCACGGCGCACCGAGCTACCCTCGCCGGTCCCAACGTAGAGCAGTATTGCAAAGATGGAGCTCAAGCCGCGGTCGACTGGGCTCAAAGCCAGGCAGACAAAGGTGGATACGGCAAATTGATGGCAGGTATTTTGACCCTGACCGGACCGCCTGGTGAAAATTCTGTCAAAAACAAGGGCGGATCGCAGACCAGCGGACCGGATCCGAAGAAACAACAGGGTCCGACCATCGATCCCAACAATTTCTAAGAGCCGGTTGAGTCTGCTGTTTGAGTTTTACGGGCACGCCTAAAGAGCGCGCCCGTCTTGTTTTTCAGGGCTTATACAGGCGCAAGCAAAGTGGAGCGAAGTTTGAGATCAAACTAAGAAAAGCACCTGAACTTTTGTAAGCATCCATTTACGGCGCAAACCCTGGCTGACCCGTTATCCGAAGGACATGTGTTAGAATACCGAACTCGAAACGTACAACAGGTCAGGATTCTAAGCCGTGCCTAATATCAAGTCAGCTAAAAAACGTGTACTCGTTGCCGAGCGCAACCGCCTTCGCAACAGAACATGGAAATCCGCCGTCCGCACCGTCCGCAACGACGTTGCAGATGCAGTCAAATCGGCCAGTGCAAAAGACGCCAAAGAAGCTCTCAGCCATGCTTACGAAGTAATCGATAAAGCAGTGGCAAAGGGAGTTTTGCATAAGAACGCAGCAGCCAGAAGAAAATCTCGTCTGGCCGGCAAAGTTCTGGCGATTTCAGCCAAGTAGTCGAAAGACAATCAAATGCTCTATAGGTCGGCGCCAAACGGCGTCGGCTTTTTGGCACTTATTTAAAATTCGCTCCAGCCGAATTTAGCCGCCAACTTTCGCCTCAAAAAACATTGAGCGGAGCGGCTTTTCCGGTAATATTGATTGTGGAAATCGGCTGAAAGCGGGACGTAGTTTGGTTCTTGTAGTTCAATGAATTTCCAATACATATGTAGAAGGAGTCTATGAGCAGTAATATCACAGGCGGTTTTGAACATACATTGGAAATAGACGGTACATTTTCCCAATTGGGCGGCAACAAGCAGGCAGCATTGCAAACAACCGATATCAAGCTCGACAATCTGGCCGAACCGGTGCACTTCATAGGCATCGGCGGCATCGGTATGTCGGCGTTAGCGCGTTTGCTCCTGCGCGAAGGCAAAGCTGTATCAGGCTCAGACAAACAAGCGGGCGAAATCACAAACGAATTAGCCGAGTTGGGAGCGAAGATATTCATCGGGCATGTCGCTGAAAACGTTGTCGATGCGGGCAGTCTTGTTATCTCGACAGCAATCGTCAATGAAAATCCCGAACTGGCCGCCGCACGCGCCAAAAATCTTCCTGTTTTTCACCGTTCGCAAATGCTGGCTGCTTTGGGCTCCAAATCCAAAATGGTGGCAATCACCGGCACACACGGCAAGACCACCACAACAGGCATGGTTTCTCAAGTACTCATCGATGGAGGGCTAGACCCATCCGTCGTAGTCGGCGGGATTTTCGAGAGAATCGGCAGCAATGCACGATATGGACAGGGCGGCTACTTTGTAGCGGAAGCTGACGAGTCCGATGGTACACATTCGAAATTGCCGTCTCACCTGGCTGTAATTACAAATATAGAGCCAGACCATTTGGAGAATTACCCGGGCGGAATGGCGCAAATCGAAGACGCCATGCTCGAATTTGCAGCCCATTGCGATAACAAAGTTATTGTTTGCATTGATGATGCAGGCTGCAAGAAGCTGCTCAAGCGGATTACGAAACCGACAGTTACTTACGGACGCGTAGATTTGGCTCCTGAAGCTGATTATCGCTATGAATCATTAAACGGCTTCGGCATGAAAGTGTACAAAAAAGACAAGATGCTTGGAGAACTGACACTCAAAGTTCCAGGCGAGCACAACAAGCAGAACGCTCTTGCCGCAATAGTTTCCGGCATGGAGCTTGGTATTCCGTTTGAAACTGCCGCGCGCTCTATGGAAACATTTGGTGGTGTCGCACGCCGTTTTCAGATCAAAGGTGATGTTGATGGCACCCTTATCGTCGACGATTACGCACACCACCCGACAGAAGTTGTCGCCACACTGCAAGCGGCTCAACAATACCTGATCGCTAAAAACACCAACGGCAAAAAATCGCGCGTGGTTGCTGTTTTCCAACCTCACCAGCCTGGGCGCTTGCGCGATCTTTGGAATGAGTTTCTCAAGTCATTCGATGGTGCCGATCTTGTCCTCATCACAGACATCTATGTTGCACGCGGCGGCAACATTGACGGCATAACCTCAGAGCGTTTCGTCAGCGAAATGAAGCATGCCAATGCAAAACATCTGGCAGGAAAAACGGCGGAATTGCCTGAAAAAATTGCCGGTCATCTCCAGCCAAACGATCTGGTTTTGACCATTGGCGCCGGTGATATTACTGATGTTGGCAGCGAGCTCATCAAATGCTTGAAAAAAAGCCAGGGATAAAAGAAGACCAATTTGACGCGCCACTCGCTCGATACACAACGCTCAAGATTGGCGGCGAGGCAAAACGTCTGATTCAACCGTCGACAGTTGCAGAACTGGCGTCGATAGTCGACGAATTAGCTAAGAACAACGAAGAATGGTTCGTTTTGGGCGGCGGCTCCAATCTGCTCATATCATCGAAAGGCTTTTCCGGCACCGTAATTAGAACCACTCAAATAACAGCAGTGGAACGACTGGAAAGCAATTTAATTGAAGCTGGCGCCGGCTCACGGCTGCCGCATTTGGCAAGACACGCTGCTCAATGGGGTCTTTGTGGTTTGGAATTTGCCGCTGGAATTCCAGGTACGGTAGGCGGCGGCGTTATCATGAATGCCGGAGCACACGGAAGCTCGATGTCGGAAATAGTAGAAGAAATCTCTGTCTATGATTCGACAATCAATAAAGTTGTCACACTGAAAAAGGACGAACTCGGTTTTCAATACCGACGATGCGCCCTCGATCCAGCAAAGCATGCGGTTTTGTCAGCAAAATTGCGATTGAATACCGATCGCCCTGAAGAGATTGAAGTGCGCATAAGACACAACGAAGAATACCGTCTGCGCACGCAGCCCATTGGCTTTCCCAATGCCGGCAGCACTTTCAAAAATCCGGAACCTACCCGCGCAGCCGGGATGTTATTAGACCAATCCGGCGCCAAGGAACTGAAAGAGGGTCAAGCGGCAGTTTCCGCTCTGCATGCTAATTTCGTTATCAATCTGGGCGGCGCGACTTCAGATCAAGTAACGACCTTGCTTCACAAGATGCAAGATAGAGTGATGGAAAAATTTGGAGTGAGACTTAATCCTGAGTGGAAAACGCTGGGAGACTTCACTGCAGAAGAAAAGGCGGTATGGAGTCCGTGAAGTAAAACACGCAAAAGTGGCTGTTTTACTTGTTTTTAAACGGAGTAACAAGACAGCCGGGTTACTATAAATGCAGCCCATGGTCAATTAATGGATAGAGTCAAGTGGCAGAAGTAAACTACGTCAAACTCGGGCAACACGGCAGTCCTGTGGTAATGTTGCACGGGTGGGGACAGACGCTCGATTCTATGCGTATTCTGGGCGATCTGCTCTCGCGCTACCATCAAGTCTACCTGGTCGATTTTCCTGGCTTTGGCAAGTCAGAGAAGCCGAAAGACGACTGGGATACAGTAGATTATGCGCGCTGCATAGACGAGCTTTTTGAAAAACTAGGCTTGGAAAGCGCTATTGTCATCGGTCACTCATTCGGTGGTCGCGTCGCAATGCGCATGGCAGTTCGGCACAAAAAACGAGTGAATACCCTCATCCTGATCAATACGGGCGGTCTGCGCTCTCAACTCAAAGGCAAGCGTCTTTATCGCGCCAAGGGTCTGAAACTTCTTTCTAACACTCTTAAGTGGTGTGATTCGACTTTTGGGACCAAGTATTTCGAGACCTGGTTCGTTGCGAAATATGCATCGCGTGATTATCGAAACGCCGGCGCCTTGAAGAATATACTCGTAAAAACGGTCAACGAAGATCAAAGTCAGGATGCCGCGCAGATCACCTGTCCTACGTTTCTTTTGTGGGGCGAAAAGGACGAAGAAACACCTGTCGAAATGGGCTATCGCTTGAAGTCCATTATTCCTAATTCTCAGCTTGTGGTTTTACCTGATAAAGATCACTTCCCTTTCATAGATGAAGGTGCGCATCTTTGCGCTTTCTACATCCTTGAATTTCTCAACTCTCAGAGCACAGAATCCTTAGCGATTAGGCAAGGAGACCTGGCAAATGTTTGAAGAATTCTCGGCCTCTCCCGAATCAGTAATGGTTGGTCTCGCTCTTGCCGGACTGGGCACAATCGGATTTTTCGAAAAGCGTGGGATGCGCTATCTTCAATATTTCCAACAGCAAGAATATGAAGGAAAACGCTTCATCGACTGGATTATTGAAAAGCGCGCGTTCGATAAGAAGGGCTCACTGACAACGCTTTTCTGCGGTGCGCTTTCGGCATTCTATCTTTCTGTTGATGATAGAGGGTCGTTTTTAACTAGTGTTTTTGCGTGTATGGCGATGTTTCGTCTGGCAAAACAAGAAGAAGATCCGACCGGAACCGGAAAAATCACGCTCAAAATGACGGAGCGGGCGAAACGCATCTTCCGGCTTGCTATGTGGCTTTACATAGCGACGACGATCTTACTGGCATTAATTGTATGGTTTGCCGGCGGCAAGAATATTGTCCCGATTTTCCTTTTTGCGTCTATCGTACTTATTCAGGCACAGCCTCTATTCCTTGTTTTGGCAAATCAAATCCTTTCCGGCAAAGAGAAGGATCTGCAAGAGAATTTCGCGAATGAAGCGCGCAGCATCGTCAAATCTGTAAAGCCTAAAATCATTGGAATCACAGGCAGCTACGGAAAAACAAGCACGAAAGTTATCCTTGCCGATATTCTTTCAACCGTGGGAGCAACATTCAGCACTCCTCGCAGCATCAACAGCTATATGGGCATGACACGCGAAATTCGCGAGCGCATGCGTCCCGGCCATCGGTTTGCGGTTGTTGAAATGGGAGCCTATTACATCGGTTCGATAAAACGTATGTGCACTCTGACGCCGCCCGACGCCGCTATTATTACGGCAATTGGCGGAATGCACCTGGAAAGATTCGGCTCTCACGAAAACGTCTTTAAGGCGAAGTCTGAGCTAGCGCAGGCAGTTCCTTCGGACGGCATCTTAGTCGTGAACGGAGACAGTGAGTATTGCCGCCGCGTTGCAAAAGAAAACCCCAAGCGCATCACAAAACTGTACGGGTTGGACAATAGCAACGGTCACCTCGATGCCTACATGCACAACATACAAGCGACGGCGGACGGGACCTACTTCTCCATCGATTACGAAGGGCAGACATATCAAGGTTTCACTAAGCTGCTGGGCAAGCCGATGCTAGGAAATATTCTGGCGTCATTCACAATGGCTGTTTCGCTGGGAATGAATCCACAGCTAGTGATTGCAGCCATTCGTCATGTAAAAACGGAAAGCAATCGACTGGAGCCGGTTAAAACAACCCCTGCATCATTCGTTGCGGCCGGCAGCAGCAGTAAGCCGATTCGACAGGGACGGGTACTGCGTCTGAACGATGCTTACAATTCCAATCCGGTGGGATTTGCCGCTGCACTTGAAGTTCTCTCCGAGCAGAAAGACGGTCGGCGCGTACTGGTGACGCCAGGCATGGTTGAGCTTGGCGAAAAACAGTTTGAAGAGAACAAGAAAGCCGCACAAATAGCGGCCAGCATCTGTGACATGGTTGCAATTGTCGGAACAACAAACCGGCAAGCACTCATGGATGGGCTTTCACAAGGCGGGATGCCTGCGGAAAAAATCAAAGAATTCGACAAAATGTCGGAAGCATTCAGCTTCCTTGGTCACGATTATTGCCAGGACGGCGATACGGTCTTGATTGAAAACGACCTGCCCGACCTTTATGAAACTGTCCCGGTATTTTAGGAAGCTCTGCCTGCATGAACACCAACGGTGACAAGAAAAGAAAAGCAGTGGCGGTGCTCTTTGGTGGGCGCTCAGTTGAGCACGAGATCTCGATTATCACCGGCTTGCAGCTTATCAAAGCGATGGACACGGTGAAGTACAAACCGATCCCTGTTTATATTTCTCCACAAGGCAAGTGGTACAGCGGTGATGCTTTGTACGACAAAAGTTTTTACCGACGCATGCCTGGATCACTCGGAAGCGTTGATGAAGTGACGCTTTTGCCAGAGCCAAATATTAAGGGTCTAACCATCCGGCGTCCAAAATCTTCGGGCAAGGCACCGTATTCGATGCTTAGCAAAACATCCGAATCCGTTATTCACGTGGATATTTTCTTGCCTGCTTTCCACGGCACCTACGGCGAAGATGGTTGCATACAGGGGCTTTTGGAGCTGGCTGATGTCCCGTACACCGGCTGCAATGTACTCGCTTCAGCATTGGGGATGAGTAAGTACCATGCGAAAAAATTGGTTGAAAGCCATGGTATTCCAGTTCTACCCGGAGTGGTTGTAAAACGAGAGTCGATTGAAGCTGACTATGGCAATCACCTCGACTTCCTGCGCGATCAGGTATTGCAACATCCAGGTTTGGAAAATTTTCCCCTATTCGTAAAACCGCTGAACCTAGGCTCTAGCATCGGCGTGGCGAAGGTTCGCAACATTGAAGAATTCAACTCGGCAATTGTCCTGGCGTTGAAATACGACGTCGGTGCAATTGTCGAGCCGTGCTTGGACGACAAGATGGAAATGAATGTCTCAGTCCTTGACGATGGAGAACCAAAAGCATCGGTAGTCGAAATTCCTGTCTCGTCCTCAGGAGATGAACTTACTTACGAAGACAAATATTTGAGGGGCGGCAGCAAGAAAGGCGACAATTCTGTTGCCGGTATGGCTTCATTGACGCGCGTTATAGACCCGCCGGACCTTCCGGAAGAGCTTAAAGAGCGTGCTCGTGAGTATGCGGTCAAAGCCTTCAAAGTCCTCAATTGTTCGGGTGTTTCCAGAATCGATTTCATGCTGGACAAGAGAACCAACGTGCTCTATTTCAATGAAATCAATACTATTCCTGGTTCATTTTCTTTCTACCTCTGGATGAACTGCAAACCCCCACAGTTTTATACTGAAGTAATCACGACCATTTTGGACCGAGCAGAAGATACCTATGCGCGTAAGACTGCTCTTGCTCGTGAAATTGGTTTTAAAGCACTCTTTAAATAATTCGCGCCGTCTAGAACTTCGATATCACCTCTTTTCGGACCGCGGCTAACCATGTTTACCGCCAGAGGTAGCCTTCGCATATCCGGCATTTCAAGCTGATCTGTACAGGTGAAGGCAATGCCAGCCGAGAGATTTGGAAACAGATACTTTCCTCGTTTCAAATCCAAATCAATTGAATAGTTCAGATTATCAATATTCAGCGGCGCGTAGCGAAGAGTTCCCTGGTATGGGTTAGCAACGTTCGTCGCGTCCGGAAACCGCCATGAACACTCGCCTGGCAAAGGACCGGCTCCATGCTTGGTCAGGTATGTTCGAGAGACGTAATTGACTTGCATTTCTTCAAGACCATACTTTTGGAACAAGAAACCTATGTTCTCAAGACCGGTCTTCGAGCGAGTGACGTGAGGAAATTGATCCAGCCTGTTTTCATCAAGCATCAAGCCCTGAGCGCCTTCGAACACAACAAAGCGAGTATCCGGAATTCGAAAAGTGATCTGCGATGCGTTCAATAGAGATTCGCATTCACAGATAAATCTTGAAGCTATCGACTCAGATTGTTTGAACGCCTCTTGAATTATTGATTCTTCCAGATCGATATTTAGCTCCACAAGCCTCTGAGGAAGCCAGTTTCGAAAAACATGCAGTAGTTTGCGCTCAAACAAACTTGGATTTAAAAGCTCCTGGGCCTGGGTTGCAAATTCAGTCGACCGTAAACAACGGGTCACAGTTTCATTGATTCCGACGCCACAACTTCCATGACGTTTGGTTCCACGCTTCCGCTCAAGTGCCTGATTTACAAGTACATCGATTGGAGTTGTGACAAAGCACCTTGGATCAATCAAGACCCGTGGTTGTACTCCTATACAAGTGAGATCGGCCAATTCCTTTACGAATAGTCGCGGATTGACGACGAAGAACTGCGATAAGTAGGTGGGACAACCACTAAAAGAACCAGCGCCAATATGGCTGAAAACATGCCTCCTTCCATCCGGCGTCACGACAGTGTGCCCAGCCTGCGCTCCGCCGTTGAATCTAACGACGGAGCATTCTGCTGCCAGTTGATTGGTGATGAAATCAGTAACCAATCCCTTCCCTTCGTCGCCATAGTTGGCTCCAATCACAGCAATTCCAGTTCTCATAATGGTGTCCTCCTTATAGCTGACAGCTACGCGCTGATGAAGGGAACGTATGGTTCGGCCAGCCCTTTCAGCGCATTCATGAGCACTGAAGCCGTTTTTCCCGACCAGCTGTAAGCCACCTCTTGCGGATTTTCTCCTTGCAGGACCTGCATGATCGAAACAATTAGCTCCGGAAGATTTCGATGATCACTCAATGAAATCGCCCTTTTACCGAGCAAGCTCGCCCAAGCGTCGCTGGTTTGCTTAGGTCGCGAGCGATAATACGAACCCTCTTCGGTAATGATATGAATGACCTGCCAAGTCTGTGAGGTTAGCCTTAACAGCTCTTTTGAGCTTGTGTCGCGCTGCAGTCCACCGCCCAGGAATGTTTTGACATGCTCGACCTTCAGCTCGGGGGGCGGTGGTTCGTCACCGACAGTAAACAGATAACCTTTCCTTTGGCGTCTCAACCAAGCATCACATCTGGTGCGCGTCGCAGCAAAGTACCATGGCAGGTTATAGCTCTCGAAGTTGTTACCGCCACCGTTTGCTTCGATGTAAAACTTTGAGAGCTGCTCTGCAATTCTGATATCGGCTTCGAACTGCGTTACCTGCAGTGGAGCCCGATCGCACCAAGCATCTCCCAGAGCCATACACATGACGTGCGGATCAGTAACCGGCTTTCTCTCGTAAATAGATTCGACAAGAATTCCCAACCCTTCTCTTATCAGACTTTCAGCGAGAAAACCCATCGAGCCTGTCTGGTCAACAGCAACAATGATAGGAGTCGAAAGAGGATTTTCTGCCGAATCACGCGACTCCCTGAAGCTGACATTCTTAGGGTCTAACTCTGGATCAAGACGATTGCTGAAGATCTCATCTATAGACTTTCGAATATTGCCTCTTACATAGTCGTCCCAGTCATCATGATTCCATCTTGCATAACCCATGACACATTCTCCTTTGAAATTGCTCGCATTAGATCGCAGCACCACCTGTGATGCCGTTCTCTTTCGATTTCGTTGAGCAAATCCATGCGCAGCGGAAACTTCCAGCTGCAAAGCGTAGGTTGATAGTTGCGAACCCAACAAATTATCCCGTACAGGCCACGTCTCTGGATTCACCTAGTTATTGTGTTTCTTACGCTTACTATCGTACGCCCGCCAGAGCATGATTGTCAATACGCTCAGCCAGCACATTTACTAGAATGCCAAGATGCCAGCCAGATCCAGCCGGTGACGTCTGGAAGTTTGACCGATAACGGTTAAACTTCTGCATTTACTTGCTCCAGGTGAGGCACAAGAATATCCGAAAATACGTTTATTTGCTAAAAAATTGCCTGAGCTTATCCCAGAAGGTTTGTGGTGCTGGCTGCGATTGCGAGTTTCTTCGCCTGTAGTTAGAGTCTCTGGCATCAGGACGAGTCAATCTCTCACTCGTCCGGCGTGCGTGCTGCACATCGGCAGGATTCACTCTTTCTGCGTCTTTTCTCGTTACCTTCTGAATGTCATCTTCTTTTGGCTGTTCTCGCTCGAGCCAATTCGCTGGACGCTTGCTCGAATCACTGTGCAAACCGGAACGCAAATTTGGATTAGTTGGTGGCCCCTCTTTCTTTGGCGCTACAGCTGCTTGCACTGGCACCAAGGCTTCCTCTGGAATTTCGAAATCGGGATGCATGCTGTGATAGATCTTGTACAGCTCATATCGAACTTCGCGTGCACTGAACGGTCTATCTTCCGGATTGTGAGCAGTCATCCTTCTAATTAGATCGTCCAGTTCTGGAATTACAGCTGGATGGGTAATACCAGGAGCGCTGACGGTGAGCGGTTTTGGACGAACACCCGTGCATAAATGTCCAAGAGTAGCGCCAAGTGCATACAAGTCACTTCGCGTTTCTGGTCGGCCGAAATATTGTTCAGGCGGCGAGTAGCCTGCTGTAACGACTCGTGTTGCTGCTTGCTTCGGCATGAACATGCGCGCGATGCCGAAATCTATAAATACGATCTGCCCCTCTGGAGTGAGCATCAAGTTGCTCGGCTTCAGGTCCCTATATATGATTGGGTAATCTCTTTCATGCAGATATTCGAGAACCTCGCAGCACTGAATACCAATTTCTACGGTTGCCTCGGAGCCGAATGGACCATAATTCTGCACGATGCTATCCAGGTTTTTACCTGGAACATAATCCATTACCAGGAAGTATTTGCCGTCATCAGTAACATGGAAATCGGAGAAACGAACGATACCCGAGTGATCGAGCTGCCTAAGTATTTCTACTTCTCTTTTGAATAGTCGCTCTGCTTCGAATTGTTCATCTGGATTGCTAGGTTTACTTATCAGCTGTTTTACGACGCATTGAATATTGCCCTGAGCCTTATCTTCGGCAAGATAAATCACGCCCATGCCGCCCTGTCCGAGCGGTTGACAAAATCTATACCGTTGAAACCAGTCAGCGGAGCTCTGAATCACGAGTTTTAACTCCGGCACTTGCACACATGGCCGTGCCTCACGATACCGATACAGCAATAGATTCATACCACCACCATACAGCTATCAATCGAGCCGCAAAGCCCAGGAGACGGCGTTTTCTATCAAGAAAAAGTCAAGAGTTGACATACGCATGTATGGCATGCTAACTTTTAATCATCTCCCCACTTCACTTGAGTCGTACCCCTTATGCAGGCAGCAAGCCTGACGGAGGTAGAGTTATGGGTCTTGCCAATATTTCAATAGTGGGGAATCTCGTGAAGGCTCCCGAGCAGATACAACTTGCCAGTGGAAAGCTAAAAACTACTTTTGTCGTAGCCGTTAATCACGCTAAAAAGAGCGAAAGTGAATCTGCGGACTACTACAACGTTGTAGCGTGGGGCCGCCTTGCTGAACTCGCCGGACAATATCTGGATAAAGGGCAGCAGGTGACCGCGACAGGAAGACTCACGCTTGATCGTTGGACCGACAAAAACGGTCAAGCGAGAGTTACACCTGTGGTAAATGCAGATCAAATCGCCTTTCCTAGACGTTCTCAGACAGATTTTTCAGGAGGTGAAATAGACATGAGTAGAACATTCGCCAAAGGTGAATCTGTACGCAGTGTCAAATACAAAGAAGCTGATATCGAAGATGAAGACTTCGACGAAGTTGATGAAGACGCTGGAGATGAAGAGGAAGACGAAGAAATCGTCGAAAGAGTGAAAGGCGTTTTCGCCGATACGCCACCAGTAAAAGGGGGCAGAAAGCGCGCCAAAACAGCATAGAAAGTTTATTCCGAAGAAGAAGAAGAAGAAGAAGTAGTAGCCATCTTGCTTCTACACACCAGGCAAGAACGGCTGTGACGTAAAACCGAAGTTCTATTACAACTGACTAGAAATAGGAGGGACAGCTTACGCTTTCTTTCAAATCGAACACACCCTAACTAGAAAGGACTTGCCTATAGAGCAAATCAACTGACAGTTATATGAATCGATTGAAAAATCGGTTCCAAAAAGTAAAAGGGAAAGGCATGGGGATCGCCTTTCCCTTTTGCGTAGTAAGCACCCTCTGAGGGATTCGAACCCCCGACACCCTCCTTAGGACGGAGGTGTTCTATCCAGCTGAACTAAGAGGGCAAAAAACTCTCATCAACGGTACCTATGATCCTAGCATCATTGCAACTCAGTTTTGTCCGGCCGTCCATTTCACAAAACGCCAGACACCAGGTGCAAAAGCTAAAAAAGCAAGCACAGCTAAAGCTGCAAGAGCAACAAGGGCGATACGCACGCCATATTTCAAGCTATCAGGTTTGTAATTAAACTCGATGGCATGAGCACCAGCCGGTACATACACCGCCCTTGTAAATCCATTAGCTCGATAGATGGGCACTGATACTGAATCAAGGAGCGCCTTCCATCCAGGATAAAACTGATCTCGCAAAATCAACATACAAGGACGGGGCACATTGACAGAGACAGTGACATGCTCAGGCTTGTCGCACAATATTTCACATGTGGCTTTGCTGGGTGTACACTCGCTGACAAAACCCAGAGGATATGACTTGTTCTCGTCCTTTCGTTTCTCAATAAGCGGCATCAAGGACAATCCATTATCTTTAGCCTTCTCCACCTGCAAAATTTGAAATGCTTGTTCAGTAGTGTCAACCCATGTCCAATGCTCAGTGAGTTCAACTCTCGCTTTCGGGCGTCTCACTTTGTATAGTCGAATGTTTTTCGAATCGATATCTTCTACAATCTCGAAATCGTCAAAAGAAAGATCCGGTTGTTTCTGCCCATCACGTCGAAGCTGACAGGTGACAAACTGAAGACCTGCGGCGTCTGCAAACCTGCGCATGCGCTCATCGAAAACACTGTCGCTGCCGACCTTCGCATCCTTTTCGTTTTCTTCGGCGGCGCTGGCGTTTCTTATATCATTGATGATACTGAGAGCAAGATGCCTGTATTTTGCAGACAATGTTCCTTCGTATCCGTAAGCCTGCTGCACACCGTAGTCCATATTGCTATTGCAAACAAGCAAATCACGGCAGTATCTGTAGTATTTAAGAGTCCGCTCCCTGGGCTCTCCCTGGAAGGTAGAGGCAGGAGCTGCCAGCGGATCGTAGTAAATATTCAAGACTCGCGTTTTTGAAATCGCGGACTCGCCAACTTGTTTCTCCAGCATTTTTACAACAATGGGCTTATCACTGTAAAAGCTTGAAGGCGCTGACAATGCGGGAAAACGAATAGATGTCCCAAACAAGTCCATCGTTAGAAGCAAGCCGGTAAAGAGAATAAAACCAAAATGGCCTAAGAGATTTTTGTAGCGCAAAATGCAAATTGACACCATTGTCAGACCAATTGCACCGCTGTGAAAGACCGCCGTGCCAATAGCAATTGCAATCTCAGAATTGATGCCGAGTTTTGCGGATTGTAGGGTGAGCCAATACCTTCCTAGAAAGACAGATAGAATGCCTCCCAGCATCACCACAATCCAAAATAGCGCCATTTTTTGCAGCGCTTTGTAGCCGATGCGATTGTCTTTAGCAGCTTGAATCCCAAAAGCGGCAAGCAGACACAGCGCCATAATCGGCAGGATAAGCAGCTTAACCGGATAGCGAAAAACAGCCAGTGATGGGAAGGTATGAATCAACCACGGCAAAATTGGCGTGTAACGCCCCAGCGAGAATGTAGTTCCTGCCACCAGCAACAAACCAACAGGCACCAGCCATGGTGAGCGAGTATGAAAGAGACCAAGTATTGCTAAAGTAAAAACGGCCGCGCCAACATAAGCAGATGGCAGGAAAGGCATGTAGGCAGCGCGGTCAGCTGCGACAGGCAAGAAGGCGTTACCGATTGTCTGCAAATCGCCAAACGGTTGCGCCAAAATCATTGTCAGAAAGCTGTACCAATTTGCACTCCAGATAGTTACTTCACTAGGATCAAGTCCTTTCGCTCGAGTCGAACCAGAAGCCCATTCGAGCGCCGGTAACAGCAACGGCATACAAAGGCAGCCACCAATCGCCAGGGCAAGCAAACGGCAAAAGAAAAGTTTCAACGGTCTCTCGTCATGCAGTTGTGCTGCCGGATCGATCGTTTCAATGTCCGCTTGTCGCTTCCAGCTAGTTTTGAACTTCAACAAGTAATGACGTCCAATACCCGTCAGAGCGTGCGCCAGAACAATCACCATAACCGGCACAAAAACCTCAGGTCGGCCGGCACTGATCATCAGGAAAACACAGACTGAAAGGACAATTATCCACTGCGATCGCTGCGCGAGCGTTTCTGCAAAACGTATTCTGCGCGATGCAAACAATGCCATGGGAAGCCAGCTAACACCAGCAACAAGCGAATAATTAGCGCTCAAAGTAAACATGTATCCGCTAAATGCAAAAGCCAGCCCGGCACATGCTGATGCGCCAAAGCTCAAACCAAGGCTTTCAGCAAGTAGACACCCACCAATAGCAGCAACGCTGTGATGCAGAATTTGCTGTATCGAAAGTCCTTGGCTATACGAAAACAGCGCATACAACAAAGTGGGTGGATACAAATATGATGGAGACGGCAAGGCGAATTGCGGCATTCCAAAATACAGCCAGCGGTTCCACAAAGGCAGACGCCCTTCTCTATACGCGTCTCCCATGAAGCGGCAAAACGGTTCAAAGAAAAGATGATGATCGGAAGACACAAAAGAGCGCCCGCCGAACAAATACGGATAATAGTGAATTACAAGAGGAACAATAACTGCAAAGAAGAGCAACAGATACCGAAGAGGACGACTGAGTTTAGTCGGGTCGGCAATCTGATTCTTCAGTTGGACGAGCGAGTGTAGGCTCATCTCACTGATTCACTTTAGTGTGTCAATCCTGTATTTCCCGCGATTTCAGCTGTTCTGCCAAAAGGAGATGAGTCTTCCAGCAGGCTGACGGGAGGAACAACAGTAGATGGACGAGCAATTAGTGGTTTGACAGCTTCTTTCGAGAATTTCATAACCGGATCGACTGCAGTGGTTCCCGTTGCAACGATCACAATCAAGCACATCGCCAGAGCCAGAGCCGGAGCTTCTTGCGGGCTGTCGATATAGGCTTTCTCTTTCGGCAAAGCTTCAACTTTTGCAGACGGCTTGTCGACGATCATTTTGATTACTACTTGAGTGTAGTAATAGATTGCCGGCACCGATGTTGCAAGAGCAACTGCCACTAGCAAGGCGCCCAGCGGAATGCCACCGACCGGTGTTTGAATGGAAGAGCCTGCCCAGAAGACGAAGAGCTTGGCGAAAAAACCAGCCGGAGGAATCGGCAGTCCAGCCAGATTGAGCAGGCAAACAGACATGCCCAAAGCGAGCAAGGGCCGTTTGCGAATCAAACCAGCGTAATCATCTATCTTGTCGCTGCCGGTTTCGTTGGCGAAGAGAATCGCTCCGGCGAAGGCGCCGAGATTCATAAAGCCGTAGACGACGACGTAATACATCATTGCCCCCAACCCTTCATGGTTGACGGCGAGCATGCCGATCATGATGTAGCCGACATGCGCGATGGAAGAATAAGCCAACATTCTCTTGAATGATTTCTGCGCGAGCGCAACCAGGTTGCCCACGACCATCGAGAGAATTGCCAGAGCGCTTACAACAATTACCCAGTCGGAAGACTGCTTGCCGAAAACGTCGACGAGCAAGCGCAATGCCACCACAAATCCACCGGCTTTTGAACCGATAGAAAGGAAAGCAGTAACTGGTGTGGGTGCACCTTCATATACGTCCGGTGTCCACATGTGGAATGGAACGAGTGAAAGTTTGAAACCAACCGCGCTCAAAAGTAGCACCAAGAGAAAAACACTTCCCATCATCTCTGTTGGGGAAGACATCGGCATTTCCAGGCGCTCACGGATAGCCTGAAAGCTAGTCGATCCGGTCATGCCATATAAGAAAGAAAGACCGTATAAGAGGGTGGCGGTAGTAGCAGCGGTAGACAGTAAATACTTGAGCGCGGCTTCACTGCTGCGCGCGTCTGTTTTAGAAAAACCAGCCAAGATAACGCAGCAGATACTGAGCGTCTCGAGACTGACGAAAAGCATAATCAAGTCAGTCGAGCCGGCTAGCAGCATGACGGAAAGAACAGCTGTCAGCAAAATCGCATAGAACTCTCCGCGGTTTCTGCCCAGGTGATGTTCGTAGCCGACAGTCATCAAAACGCAAATGGCACCGACCATACAGGCGAGCAATCCGAAGCTTGTCGTCAATTGGTCGACGGTGAATAGTCCATTGAACAGCGGCAACGCTGTACTGGACCATGACTTCATCAAGAACCACATCGCAGATGTCAGTCCGAGCAGACTGAAAAACGGTGTCCATTCTTTTGCTTTGGGAACGAAAAGGTTCCACAGTGCAGCCAAAAGAATCGCCACAACAAGACATATCTCAGGAAGGAGATACTTGATGCAAATGGCGTACTGGGTCAAATCGTTCATCTAGGTGTCGTCCGTTAGAATCGGTTCGAGTCGGCTAGACCTTGTCTACTTGATGTCTAGCTCTCAAAAACCTGAGAAATAAGCTCTCTAATTCTACAAAGGCGCGCCGTGCACTCCCTAAAGAAACGCTTATATTCAGCTCATAAACAGAAGAAGAAATTACATAGAAAGCTGGACAGCTGGAAATACTTTCGCGTTGTTACGCCAATTAACAAATTCTGAGACGGAAACAGTCAGGCGCTTGCAACTTATATCCTTGATTGCGCTGGAAGGTGCTATCCGAACCGCTTCTACCGCCCAGAGCATATGCAAAAGCTCTACAGAACGGCTAGCGGAACACGGTCGGTAACAATTGCGTCGTAAAGCTTCCGACCCGATTAGCTGTAGGATCGTACCCAGTTCAGGGGTTTCCGGTAATATAATTGATTAAAAGAGGATACTCGAATTGGTGGAAGCATCGGATACAAAAAACGCAAAAGCGACTGAGTCGCCCAAGCGCTGCCTACTTGCGCTGGAAGACGGTGAGACTTTTGCAGGGCTTGCGTTCGGCAAAGCCGGCACGACAACCGGAGAGTTGGTGTTCAATACCAGCTTGAGCGGTTACCAGGAGATAATGACAGACCCGAGCTATGCCGGTCAGATTGTCACTCTCACATATCCTGAAATAGGTAATTACGGGACTAATAATGAAGATGTCGAGTCTCGAAAGATATTCGCACGCGGTCTGGTAATCAGGCATTTGAGCAGGGTCTACAGCAACTGGAGAGCGACTGCTTCACTCTCCGATTTTCTGGAATCTCAAGGAATCTTAGGCATCTCCGATGTAGACACGCGCGCCATTACTCGACACATCCGCGACAAAGGGGCGATGCGTTCAGCAATGTCCACGGAGATTCTCGACCCGGAAAAATTGGTTGCACTGGCAAAATCGTCCAGTGAAATGGAAGGTTTAGACCTCACCGATGAAGTGACGACGAAAGAGCCTTATAAGGTCGGAGTCGGCAAGTATAAGGTTGCAGTCATGGACTTCGGTGTAAAGAAGAGCATTTTGGACCAATTGGCAGCTAGGGACATGGCACTGACTGTGTATCCGGCATCGGCTAAAGCGGACAAAGTATTGTCAGATAAGCCTGATGCTGTATTTCTTTCCAATGGTCCCGGAGATCCAGCAGCTTGCGCCGGAGTCTTGAATGAGTTGCCTAAATTGATTTCCGCCGGTCTGCCTATTTTTGGCATCTGCCTGGGGCATCAGCTGCTTTGCATCTCTATGGGCGCACAGACTTACAAGCTTAAGTTCGGCCATCGCGGCGGCAACCAGCCGGTCAAAGATTTACTTACAGGTAAAGTTGAAATCACCTGCCAAAACCATGGTTTTGCAGTTGCCGAAGATAGCTTTCCGGATTCACTAGAACTAACTCACGTGAATCTCAATGACCACAGTGTTGAAGGTTTCCGCCATAAAACACTGCCAATTTTTGGTGTGCAATACCACCCGGAATCCAGCCCCGGACCACATGACGCAAACTATCTTTTCGAGCGCTTTTTCGACCTTATCGAATCCCATCGAAAAGTGAGCGTCTAATTTGTACAAACTCGCAATCTTTGACTTTGACGGCACCCTTGTCGATTCCGCTCCTGGAATTATCGACGTTATGCGTCAAGTCGTTATTGAATACGATCTCCATGAAGACATTTTGACTAAGTGGCGTGACCTGGTGGGGGTTCCGCTCGGCAAGCAGATGGAAATTATCTTTCCGAATCATTCGGAAGACTTCTGGTTGGAGGTGGCCGATCGATACCGCGCCATCTATGACGGAAAAACTATTGAAATTTGCCCGCTCTTTCCAGACCTGATCTCCATGCTCAACAGCTTGCGAGATGCCGGTATCAAAATCTCTATAGCCTCATCAAAGCGCCGACCGCTTATTGAAGTGGTTCTTGATCATCACGATTTGTCGCCTTATTTCGAAGTGGTCGTCGGCGCTACCGATATTACCCACCATAAGCCGCACCCGGAGTCCGTGCACCATACGATAAAACTGCTGGGAATGCAGCACTCTGACACAGTTGTGATTGGCGACAGTATTTACGACCTGGAAATGGCTCGCAATGCTGGTGTTGATGCTATCGGTGTGACCACTGGCATTCACAGCAAAGATATTTTGATCACAGCAGATCCTCTTTACATCGTAGATTCTCTTGACGATGTCGCGCGAATAATTCTTAACGGTAGAAGCCAGAAACTGGCTTGATTTCGTGCGGATCATTACCGATTTGACGAAAACTTTTTAAGAGGACTACGGGACCAACTGGCAACTTCCTGTCGTCTGTTAAGATCAGGCAGTTCTTAAGAGCCGCACACCTGCCAATTTCAGGTGTCCTATATGCAATTGACTACCGTTTCGGCGGTGAGAAAGCGGAAGTTGACAAGAAGTTGATTAGAAGTTACCAAAGTCAGACCAAATTTATGGCAAGCACATTGTGCTTTTCCATTGCCGTCTCTTTTGCGCCTGTGTGGGCTGCAGATGTGCAGGAGACAGCACCGCCAGTCGTTTTACCAACCGGCGGCGCAAGTGAAAGTTTAAACGGTGGCACCACCGGCACCAAAGATGGTGACACTGCTGCGGTTCGCAAAAAAATTATTGCCAAACCAGGTGTCGAAATAAATGTCGGTACAGCGACCGAAGACTTGGTGCCCACTGATGATCCAGCACTAGCCAAAAAGCAAGCTGAAGCTTATCCGGAGAGCGCCGAGGCAAGTTTTATTTATGCTGTCGCATTAACCCGCACAAGCAGAGTCGAAGAAGCACTAAAAGAAATCCGGCGAGCGCGCCGTCTGGCTGAAAAAGACGGTGGTCCCGCGTATTTCGACAAGATGATCCTGCAATACGAAGACATGGTGAAAAACTATCCGGACGAAAACCGCGTTCGTTATGGACTCGCCTGGGCGTATTACATGAAGGCTTATTTGATCGCCAGACAGTCGAAAAAAGAGCAAGAATATCTGGAAAAACTCAAGCAGGCTGCAGCTGCTCAATCCGCGAAGAACAGCAACAACGCCGGCAACGATAATAATGCAGCAAAACCAAATTCAGGTTCGCCAAATTGGCTGAATGCCTGGGCACTACCATACATGCCTAAGGACAAAGATGGAAACGCCATCAAATTGCCGGAGCTGAAAACCGGAGCAGATGCACCCCATATCAAAGGTGCTCTGGAGCAGGCTGCACCTTCTGTAGTGGCACAAGTAAAGTCTTATTATCAATCCGCGCTTAGCAATCTCGACGAGTTGATCAGAAGAAAACCAGATGATGTTTGGGCAATTGCCTACAGAGCGCATTTGAACCTTGAATACACAGGAGATCTGGATTCTTCCATGTCAGTTTGGAAAGACTGCGCACAACGTTTTCCGAATAATCCTGCCGCTTTCTTTTTCCTTGGCGAAGGCTATCTCAAGCAAGGCAATTTGAAAGAGTGTTTGGCAAATATTTCCCGGGCAATCGCCTTGCGTGGCGCGTCCCAATAGGCAGGTAGAAACAACAAGGCATGTCGAATTTTCTCGGAAAAATCTTTAGCAAGAACACGCTGAAATTGGTCGCAGCGCTTTCAATCCCTGCCGGACTAACTTATTTCTGGTACTTCTCGAACGAGCAAGCTCGCATCGAGATGGAATCCTATAAAAAAGAACAAAAAGAAAATCCGATGCAGGATCGAGTCGCCATCGACAATTACGAACTAAAAGAGGTCGATGACAGCAACAATTTGCGCTGGCATCTGACAGCAAAAACAGGAACCATGTTGACGGCGACAAAAGACGTCACTTTGACCGAAGTTATTGTCGAATACTACAAAGATAACAAAATTAAAATGCGTCTTTCGGCCCCGACTGGGGTGGCCAACGAAGCAACGCGAAAAGTCAGTCTGGATTCCAATAAGTCGTCGCGCGTGGTCGCGGAAGGTGAGCCCGGGAAGGGTCGCATGGAGTCTTCAAGATTGGAGTTAAGTAAAAAAAATCAGTTTGTAGCTACAGGTGGTGTTAACATCGACATGCCCGGGGTAGCCAAGGTGACCGGAAACCAGGCAGTTGGCGAGTTCGTGAAGGGCGGGATTCACAACGTGAAAGTCATCGGCAATACGCACTCTCTTGTGAGCATTTAGGAAATCGAACCAGGAAGACCCTAGAATCGGAAACTCGTTGTGAGAAAGCAAAGCCAGACACTCAAAATTTCCTCGACCGTGTTTACGGCCGCATTACTTCTTTTGGCACCTCTGCAAGCCACCGCTCAATTCGCGATCGACGACAGCGGCGGCGGCACGATTGATATTCAGGCAAACGAACAAGAATTTGCAGACGATCACGTCATTGCCCGCGGCAATGTTCGCGTGACTTACAAAGACAGCATCATCGACGCACCGATTGCGACTCTTTTCAAAGACGCTAACGGAAAACCACAGCGCGCCATCTTCACAGGTCATCCTCGCTTGCGTCAGGGACAAAACCTGATTCATGCAGACAAGCTGACTTTCGAGATGGCATCATCCATCATCATTGCTGAAGGTAATGCGCACTCTGAGGTCATTCCTCAGGAAAATTCGAGCACGGCGAAAACACCTAAGAAAACCGACAACAAAGCGACAGCGAAAAAGCCGGCTAAAGAGGTGACAGCATCTACGGATTCAACTGACGAGACCAAACCAGACGGCGAGTCATCCGAAAACCCCTCGGAAGTTGCCAGCGAGGACGCACCAAAAGCGACTCCGGCAACCAAGCCAAAAGACCAACCTACAAAGCACGAAAAAATCATCACTGATGCTGACCGCCAGCAATATAACCGCACGACCGGTCAATTCGATGCGCGCGGCAATGTAAGAGTCAAAACAGGAGACATCTTCGTCAAATCCGACACTCTGAAGCTCGTTTATGACGCAGAGCAAAAGCCGGAAACGGCACTCTTTACGGGGCACGTAAAAGCGACGCAGGGCAAGAACTGTACGGAGTCGGACTTGATGACGTACTTCCTAACGACGAAGCGGTTACAAGCGACAGGACATGTGAAATCAACGGTGGTTCAGACTCAGCAAGCTGAAGCTCCTAAAAAGGGGGGCCCATTCAGCACCTTTAAAACCGGAACCAACAAGCCTATAGTCGCCACCGAGTCCATTAGAAGACCAAGCACTCCGGCTGTAGACATCACCGGTGAGCAGAGCGCTGAAAGCCCGGAAGCGGCAGAGATGCAAGCAGCAAATGCTGCTGACGAAGCTGACAAGCAGCCAATCTTCATTTTCTCTGATTCGCAAGACTACAGTGAAAACACCGGTCGCTGCACGGCAGATGGTAACGTCAAACTCTTATATGGAGAGACGATTGGCGTTGCACCCAAAATGGTCATGGTGAAAAACTTGACGACAGGCGAAACAGAAAAGGTACTTCTTTACGGGCGCTGCCAGATTACTCAGCCCGGTAAGCGCTGGATTGCCGACCGTATTACTTATACGGTCGCAGACAACAAAGTTATTGCAGAAGGCAACACCAAAGCATTCATTCTTCAGCAAAAAGCCCCCGGCAGCGGCGGCGGAACGCAGCTGGCGCAAAAACAGCCAACCACCGCATCAAAATCTCCGATGTTCGTCGTGCCTAGAAGCACAATTGCCACTACTCAACCAAAATCGGCGCCTGAATCTACAAAGCTGAGCGTCACCAAGGTGGATACCCCAAAATGACAGCAACCGCACTTAATCGAACCGGTGTAGCGACTAAAACGCTCACTGTTGAAAATTTGCAGAAGAGCTACAGCGGCAGAAAAGTCGTTGACGGTGTCAGCTTCCATGTAAGTCGCGGCGAGATTGTCGGCCTACTCGGCAGAAACGGAGCTGGAAAAACCACGTCATTCGACATGGTCTTGGGACTGGTGAAACCCGAGCGAGGCAAGATTGCTCTGGGCGACAAAGAAATGACCAGAAAGCCCATTCACGAGCGCGCACGCATGGGCGTTGGTTATCTGCCGCAGGAAAATTCGATTTTCCGCAAACTGACATGCAAAGAAAACATTCGCTTGGTCCTCGAACTGCGCAAGATGGGCAGGCGCGAACAAAACGAGAGAATCGACTGGCTTCTCGAACAATTCGGTTTGACCCACCTGGGCAATATGACCGCCGTCTCTCTTTCCGGTGGTGAACGCCGCCGTCTGGAAATCGCGCGCTGTCTGGCTATTGAGCCTGAGTTCATTCTTTTGGACGAACCGTTTACAGGGGTCGACCCGATTTCAATCGTAGACATTCAAGGTCTCATCCGCAGATTGCGCGATGAATGGAATATGGGCGTTTTGATCACCGACCACAACCCTCGCGCGACGCTGAAAATCACAGACCGCGCCTATTTGATCGATTACGGCAAAATTCTTGTTCAGGGCACGTCCCGTGAAGTCGCAGACAGCCCTGTCGCACGCAAACAGTATCTCGGAGAGGACTTCATTCTATGATCGGCGGCCTGAAACTTATTGATCGTTATATTGCCAATGAGTTCTGGCAGCCGCTCCTGTTCGGTATCGGCATCGTCACGGGCGTATGGTTCGGCGCCGATCAATTGAAGACCATCTTCAATTTGATCATGCGTGCCGGTGTACCTATCAATATGGCGCTCACAATCCTGGGCTTGCACCTTCCGGAAATCATCGTTATGACGATTCCAATTGGGGTGTTGCTCGGTACATTGCTTGTATTCAACAGGCTCTCCAGCGATTCGGAAATCATCGCTATGCGTACGAGCGGTGTTTCTTTCTACCGAATCATGGTTGCCCCGCTTCTTTTCGGCTTACTGACCAGCATTGCAAGTTTTGCGGTCAATGAATGCGTCGTTCCTGTGGCAAACAGAACTTCAAAAAAACTCGAATTCCTTGCCCTCTACAAATCAGAACTTCCTTCAGGCCAAGCCAACTTCACCTACATGGAAAGAGGCAAAGACTTAAACCTGAACCGAGTGTTCTATATCGGGCTATGTAATGGAAAGAGCCTGTATAACGTTATCATCCTCGATTTCACCCGCGACAAGTTGGTGCAAATCATCAGCGCCAAAAACGGCATTTGGAACCATGGAGAGTGGATCTTGAGCGAGGGAAGAACTTACGTTCTTGCCGGTGACAGTGATATCACTCGTATTTTGCAATTCAAGAAATTGACTCTGCCTGGTATTCAAAACGTCCAGAAAGTGATGGATACAGGAAAGATCAATCCCAAAGAAATGAATATGTGGGAGTTGGGCAATTACATCAAATTGCTCGGCGAATCAAATGCGGTATCAAACGACCTCTTAGTCCGCTTCTATCAAAAGTTCTCTCAACCACTCGCCTGCTTGATCGTCGCACTCGCCGGAGCACCGCTTGGACTATTGGCTAGGCGTTCTCGCAGTAACCTCGGCTTGATCTATTCAGCGGTCGTAGTCTTTATCTATTACGTCCTACAATCCACCTCAGGCGCATTAGGGGAAGCTGGAAGAATTCCTCCAATGCTTGCCGCCTGGATGCCGAATCTTTTTGTCGGAACCTTAGGATTGATAATCCTCTGGTTTAAGAGTCGTTAATAAATGGGGCTTAACGCCCCTTTTCAACAATCCAAATCAGCCTCTTGGCAATTGTGTCGGTTCCGGCGTAATTCGTGAATTCCGTATTGACTCCGGGATCGAACGATATTACTCTTGGCATACGAGCGCATATATATAACCATCTTTCCAAAAACTGGGTCCTGCAAAAGAAGACGGACCCGACTACTTCAAGCCCTCAAAAAAGCATCTGGCGTGGTGCAACACACATTGGAATCACTCAGGACAAAACAATCACACGACCCCTCGAACCAGCCCAAAGAAAGGCGCGGTCGGGGGCGTCTCGTATTTGTATTCTTCGCGGCAGTCGGACTTGTGACCCTGCCGGTATTGCCACTCACATTCATGGGTTCACCTGGGCCGGGCTTGCCCAAAATTGAAGAGTGGCAGCAAAAACTGCTCGGAATTATCAATAAAGCGCCTTCGACTGCCCGCGGCGGAGTCATGAGCGCGTCGCAAAACGTGCGCGAGAAAAGAGACCAGGTCAAACTGCTGGATGGAGCAGCCCGTGAACTTTTGGCAGGGCTGGAGACCGAGCCGGACAATCCGGCACTACACAACCAGCTCGGACTTATTTATGCAGAGTCAGGCGACTTTGACACAGCTATCAGTCACTTCAGAAGGGTGGTCTCGGTAGCTAGAGAAAAAATCTCTGAAAAATCAGCAGAAGCTCAAAAGCTCCGGCAAGCTGGCGACGTAAAAGGCGCAACAGCTGCAGTATTAGCTTGCTCGAAAGTAAATGTGGAATTATCCGCCGCCCACGGCAATCTGGCTCGCATGTTCGAAAGCCTCGGACAGCACGACAAAGTGGTGGCACAGCTGGAAGAGCTCAAGCACGACATATCAGTCGGTGCCGATTTGAGCAGGCCCACCGCTTCGGTAAAGATGGCAGCTCCTGGTGCGGCACTTGGACAGAGCGGCACAAGGATGTCTTCGGAGACATTACTTTCGCTTGCTCGCGCTCAAGCATTGATGCAGTCCAGAAGAGTGCCGGAAGCAGTTAACGAGTACAATGCTATCGTTCAAAAGGACCCTGCCAACGCTATTGCTCACCAGCAATTGGGCATCGTCGCCGCACATTCCGGCGATTTGTCTATGGCAGAAAAAGAATTGAAAGAAGCGGTCCGCTTGGATGAGAAAGATTCCGTCTCCCATACTCGCTTGGCCATGACTTATGCATCTTTAGGCGACACCGGCAAAGCCAAACAAGAATTCGAAAAAGCGTTGCTGCTGGAGCCGAATAATTTGGAAGCCTCGGCACATCTTTCGTCCATGCTCAGCACCCGCGGAGATCATGAGGCGGCAAAGATAGTTCTGGAGCGGGCCGTAAAGCACCATCCTAATAATGCGATCCTGCGCAATAACCTGGGCACAATGCATTCCCTCAAAGGTGATTATCACGCAGCCGCTTTCAATTTCCAAAAAGCAATTAGCGTCTCGCCGGACATGCCCAGTGCGCACTATGGACTGGGATTGGCTTATTACAACATGAAAGACTACATGCACTCGATTGGCGAGTTCAAACGCGCATTGCAACTCGATCCAAGTTTGATCGATGCGCATAACAAAATCGAATCTGCTTACAGACACATTGGTCTGGCGAGTTCGGGACGCGCGGGATAGTCGAAGTGGACAGACCTGCTCAGGTCGAACCTGTTGAAACTGCTAAATCTGTCGTGCTTATCGGACTGCCTGGAGCAGGAAAAACAAGCGTGGGAGAAATTCTAGCCCAACTGATGAACCTCTCCTTTTTCGATTCAGACCGGCTAATAGAAGCGAAGCAAAATCGCACTGTCAGCACCATCTTTGCTGAAGACGGCGAAGGGCGGTTTCGGGAAATGGAAAGCGCTTTGCTGGATGATTTCAAAAGTGGGTCGTTCGTATTGAGTTGCGGTGGTGGATTGCCAATGACGCCCGGGAATATGGACGCACTTTTGAAACTCGGCAAAGTCATCTACCTGAAGACTGCAGTTGATGAATTGGTTAAGAGACTGGCATCGACTCATGACAGGCCTCTCTTAAAAGCGAATTCTATTGCCGGTCGTGGCACTTCTTCTGAGCCGGAAACCCAATCTGATGAACATGTATTAAGAAATCGACTTTGTGCTCTGGAATCCCAGCGGGCAAAAGTATACGAACGAGCCCAGCTCACCGTGCAAACTGACGGGCTTTCCACCGATCAAGTCGCACAAAAAATACTGGAAAGTATGAAAAACTGAGCAAAGCCCATTAAAGTTCGGGTAGAAGATCTAATATTATGGGTGTTATTCTTGCGCGCCCTTGTTTATGTCAAGTGCAGGAAGTCTAGTAATAGAAGGAGCAGAGAGTCTTGCCCGCAGTTTCCCAGGACGAATTGATGTATCTGCAGTCTCAGCTGGAAGGGCTGGAGTCGATTTTTATCGAACTGATGCCATACGGCGTTGAGTTAAAACGTCAGCAAGTCCAGGACTTCTATGACAAACGCTATGACAATGCGACAAAGCCAGTGGCTCAAGTTGCTGAGAACGAATTGAGACGTCAGTTCAATACCAAAGCCAACCAGGTCCGCAACCTGGTAGACAGCGCCGAGTCGCTCGGTGATGTGTCCAACAAAGTAAATCTGATTAGAGCTGCAGCCTCATTGCCCGGCGATCGCAGCAAGGGCTTGAAGCCTTCAATTTTGACCTATTGCAAATCAATCGTATTCGAAAACAAAGTGGAGCCGCAGCTTCTGGCAGAAATTTTGCAGTCTCAAGATGTGGGTCCGGTAGAAGCTCGCATGCTTCTTGCCTCTACGATGTTTGTCGTACCAAAATCCGTCGAACATGGCAGCGAACTGCTCCTGGCGCGCGACTTGCTGGCACAGATAATCGGACTGATTCGCTCCGAGCAGATTCTTCAGCGCAACGATCCGTTCTTGAACGCTTCTTTGTGCTCGCTCGACGGCATGGATGAAGACCAAGACTAAGTTTTAGACTAAGGTTTATATTGAAAGTACTCGTACTGCACGGGCCCAATCTCAATCTTTTCGGCACACGCGAAAAGTCCATCTATGGCTCGTCGACGCTTGCCGACATCAATAACGGATTGGAAAAAATCGCCAAAGAACTTTCTGTCGAAATTACGTTTCTCCAGTCAAACAGCGAATCGGTTTTGATTGAAGAAATTCACAAGGCCGGCGCGGAAAAGGTGGATGGACTGCTGATCAATCCGGCTGCTTACGGACATACTTCAATTGCGCTCAGAGACGCTATTCTCGGCGTTTCTTTACCTTGTGTCGAAGTACACTGCTCCAATATTTACGCAAGAGAAGAATTCAGACATAAGACCTATTTGTCTGATATTGCCATTGGTGTCATCACCGGATTTGGTGCCGACTCTTACTTCTTGGGTTTACGAGCACTCGTTAAGAGCCTCATTGACAGAAAAAAGACATCCGCTTGACAGTTCAAGTTCACGATGTCCTTTGGATATCCTCCCGAGGTATGCAGTATTTCAGGCACGTCTGAGCGTCGCTCAAGCGCCTCGGCCTGCGGCAATTTGAATTGATTCTTTCAAACCTTATCAAGCTTCCGGAGGCAGCAAGGTTGCTTTCGCCATTGGAGATATAATAGGAACCCAGTGCCTGCACTGTACGGGCTCAGTGGACTTGAATTAACCGGATCTAAATCGTTGTGACGGATCATCGTAAACCAGTACCTGAGATAGTTTTGCTAGTTTCTTGCTTGTCTGGTCTGCTCCTATGGACTGCAAACCCAGCTCTGGCAGTGAATTTTACAGCTCTGCATTCTTTGTCGGTTGCAGAAGGTGAGGCCGAAGGCGACGCTCCTGCAGAAAAGCCGAAGAAAAAGCAATACGCTGAAGATGCCGTAAAACACTACAACCGCGGCGTCGAGTTTCATCAAAATGGGTCGCTTAACCAAGCCATCCAAGAATATAAGGCAGCCATATTGGCTGATGGTCGCCTGGCTGAAGCCTACAGCAACCTGGGGGCCGTCTATCTGGCTCAAAAAAGCTATGAGAAGGCGGCAGAAGCTTTTAACAAAGCACTGGCGCTAAAGCCGGACAAGCCGACGACCCTAAACGGTCTGGGCAACGCACTCTATGCCCGTGGAAAAGCTGCCGAAGCCAAAGACAAATGGGCCAAGGCGGTGGAAATCGATCCAAGTTTTGCCTCCGCCTATTACAACATGGGCAACGCCCTGGAAAGCGAAAAGGACGAAAAGGCTGCGCTGGCTGAGTACATGAAGGCTATTGAGGCCGATCCGAAGAAGTCGATGCCCGATGCGTATTACAGAATCGGCGGAATTTTACACAAGACAAAACACTTAGCTCAATCACAAGTGTTCTTGAAAAAATCGTTGGAAATGGCGCCCAACTCTGACTTTGTAAGAGACGCGCAAAAGATGCTCAAAGAGCAAGAAACAGAATTCACACGCGAAGCAACATCCAGAGAAGTTGAAATGTCTGTAGTGCCTCCGGCAAAGGAAACCGGCACGACAACCAAGAAAACCGGTGACAGCACAGTCGCTGCAGTAGAGAAAAAACAGGCCGCAGATAAGTCGACAGCAGATAAAACTACCTCTGATTCAGGAGCGGCAAAACCGCGCTTCCCACTGTTTAAGCGCAAACCCAAAGAAGAGAAGAAGGTGGAGATGTTCGTGCAACCACCCGGATCAAGTGAAGATCTCAAACCGAGTCCGGCAGACGGCGGGTCAACGGACAGCGGCTCGCAGACTAACAATGACGCTTGGAAATAGCACTAGAAGCTCCTCGGTATACTAAAAAATGGGCGTGCAAACTTGGAAATTGGAGGCAGTCGCCAACCTTATTGAGGGGCGAATAGTCGATGATTCCGACCGAGTAGAAGTTTGCATAAAAGGCAGCCTGTTGGGTTTTCCGCTTACGCTGGAAGCCTTCAGAGCGGGTTTTCCATTTGGTGTCACATTCTTTCTAGAAATTGGCGATCTGAGCGATGGTCCAAAACCAATGGACCCCGATGCTCTCAACATGACCTTCTATCCCCGCATGACCAGAGGTTTGTACTCAATTTTTGCGCGCTTGCTTCTGCTCGAATCTAAAGGACAACCAATCGACGAGCCGCGTATCAAGTCCAATTTCCTCGTTTCTTACAACAGCAGAGAATTGGCTGAAAGATTTGTCCACTACCCAGGCGTCCTTGAAAAGGTGCTTAAACTGGAGCATTACGCTAAATTCAGTGAACTCGTAATCCGAACTGATGCCGGCATTTCGCTGTCAGTACCTCAAAACTTCAATTCTCTGGACATGGATGTGGTGAAAGAGTCGTTTACGACGATAAGCGAACTCGGGCAGATCATGTTCGACAATTTCCAATAACTTATCTTCCAGAACCCTAAGATATCGTTACCTGACGGTCCATTTTTGTTGTCATGTGATAGATTGACGGTGGCGGCTCCCTATGCCGCCGGCCCCGTAAAAATGCGTCCTTGCAATCCCTTGCTTTCCTAGCATTACAACGAAAGTAGAAATCTTGAGGAATCTGACTATGACAGAACAAACAGCGACAGCTCCAGCCATTGTGACCATCACCGAGGCGGCTGCGCAGGAAGTAAAAGCGCTTCTGGAAAAGGAGCCTGGCAATTCCGGTCTCAGACTCGAGATCCGAGGCGGCGGATGCTCCGGTATGTCTTACGGCATGAGTTTTGATAATGCTGCTGAAAAAGACAACGTCATCGAGATGCATGGCGTTAAGGTCTTTGTAGACCCGAAAAGCTCGATCTACCTGAAAGGAACGGTTCTGGACTATCAAAGCGGACTGGAAGGTCGCGGCTTTGTAATCAAGAATCCGCAAGCCAAAGGCAGCTGTGGCTGCGGTTCGTCCTTTAGCGTTTAGTCCAGCAACAAATTATTGGTCCGGTCTCCTGGCATTCACTGGAGACCGGATTTTTATTACCTGGTTTTGCTAAGCGGAGCTCATTGCCTTATGCTTATCGATCTTGCATAAGGATATAGAGCTCTCTTGACGAGAAATACCACAGTGGCAGCACAAACAGACTCTAAGACAATCAAAGCGTCGCCGAATAAAGGACTGCGAACCACAGGGGCAATCTTTGCATTGCCTGACTATGCGATAGTCGAAGTGAGCGGTAAGGATGCAGAAAGATTCCTTCATTCTCAAACCACAAATGACGTGAAGGGCATGAAAGAGTTTGACGGTCAGATGAGCGCGCTGCTGGACCGCAAAGCTCATGTGATATCGCTCTTCGATGTGTTTCGTCATAACGAAAAATACTTTCTACTGATTTCAAACAACCAGTGCGAAAAAGTCGTTAATCAGCTCGATACTTTCCGTTTTGCAGACAAAGTCGAATTCGAGAGACTGACTGGAAAATTGTTTGCAGTTCAAGGACCGCGAGCCCGAAAGCTCATCATGCAAGCCGGGGCGAAAACAGCCAATGATCTGGCTTTACCTGTTTGCCAGATAGATTTATTCGGCTTCAAATCTATAGTCTTCTCCAGATCTCTAACAGGAGAAGAAGGCTATGTGATTTTTGTTGAAGAGAAAAACAGCGAAAAATTCTGGCAACAGTTACAAAAGACTGCCACAACCATTGATGTTGTAGAGCTTGATGAAAAGGGCGTCGACGCCGCGCGAATCGAAGCCGGAATGGTTTCTTTCGGAGTCGATCTAACTGAAGAAAATTTGATGCCGGAGACAGGTCTCGACCACTCTCATGTCAGTTACACGAAGGGATGTTTTCTGGGTCAAGAAGTTTTGGCTCGAGTGAAGTCTCATGGAGCGCCTTCAAGAGGACTTGTGGGACTTGTTTTCACGAGCTTTGAAGGCAACCGATCACAAAAACCGTTTGCCATAAACAGCGAAATTTTGCATGATTCGCAAACGATTGGTTGGATTCAATCAAATTGTTTCTCGCCGAGCCTGGATAAATATGTTGCCCTGGCTTATGTAAAACGAGAATACAGGGTTGTCGGAAAACAACTAGCCGTGAGCATTGACGGCAAGCCATTCGAAGTCGAAATTGCGCTTTTGCCGTTTATTGCACCGCCAAGCGCGGAACAAAGAGCAAGACAATTATATGAAGAAGCGCTTGAGTCTTTCGCCAAAGAAAGTGATGAGGATGAAACATCTTATGCCGAGACGCTGTTGCGAGAGGCGCTTATGCTGGCTCCGGCGATGGAAGATGCGTATGAAGCATTGGGCGTGATTCTTTCTCGCAGAAATAGACTTGATGAAGCAGTAGCTTTGATGAAAGCTCTGGTTGATTTAAATGCAGACTCGGTTATGGCACACGCAAATCTTTCAGTTTTTTACATGCAGCAGGAGCAGATCGAAAAAGCTGAAGAAGAAAAGGCTATATCAATGAGCATTCGGATGCGCATGGCGGCAAAAGAAGCCACTCGTGAACGGCAGGAAGAAGAAGAGAAAAAGCGCCTTAAAGAAGAAGCGGTAGGGCGAATGGATATGTTTTCCCAAGTGCTCGAGATAGATCCGGATGACTTGCTTGCTAATAGCGGCATGGGAAATTGCCTCGTCACTCTGGAAGACTTCGAGAAATCTTTACCGTATTTGCAAAAAGCCATCGAGGTAAAACCCACTCATACTGTTGCTTACGTAGATCTAGCGAAAGCCTTTGCAGCTTTGGACAGAAAATCAGAGGCAGCCGCAATTCTACAAAAGGGAATTGAAGTAGCCTCGAAGCGGGGGGACATGATGCCATTAAAATCAATGCAAGGCCAGTTGAAGGAGTTGAACTAGCAATGCTAGCCAAGCCAATATGGCTGCATTTGTACGCTTTGGGCATCTACGCCTTCATGTACATTCCGATACTTGTTTTGATTGCCTTTAGCTTCGAACAATCACGGCTGGCAGTAAGATTCACCGGATTTACTTTCGACTGGTACACCAGGCTTTTTCATAACGAGGATATCGGTCTAGCGCTGGCGAACAGCCTCATCGTCGCGGTGCTTGCCGTTCTCTTCTCGACTGTCATGGGTACGATGGCTGCGGTCGGTTTGACGCGTCTTCACTTCAAAGGGAAAGGCGCTTATCGCGGTCTATTGCTTTTGCCTATCATCATTCCAGAAATTGCAATGGCCGTCGCTGCACTGATTCTTTTCATTGCTATAGGCGTGCCGCTTGGTCTTGCAACGGTTGTCGTCTCTCATATCGTGTTTTGTGTTGCCTATGTAACCCTGACAGTGATGGGACGCATGGAGGGGCTTGACCCGCGCCTTGAAGAAGCAGCCCAAGACCTGGGCGCGTCGCCTGTTACGGCGTTTTTTAGAGTCACACTTCCTTTATTGGCACCCGGTATTATTGCCGGCGCGCTTCTTGCTTTTGTGCTTTCACTCGATGATTTTGTTATCACGCAATTTACAGCCGGGGTAGGCAGCACTACACTGCCCTTGCGCATCTTCAGCATGGTCAAATTCGGTGTCAGCCCTGAGATCAATGCGTTGAGCACGCTCATGATTCTCGTCACTGGCGGTGCTGCTCTAATTGCGGAAACAGTACGGCATCGAAAAGCCTAATTAGCGCTAGTTGTCACGCTTTGCACGTTCGAGAATTTGAACAACTTCCTTCAGGCTGGAAATAACCTTCCCTCTATCTTGATCGATTTCAATTTTCAAACAATCGGCAAGTTTGGCATCGTCAAAACTGAGAAATTCCGCAAGCGCGCGCTCAATCGTTCTTACCAACTGTGAAGTCAACGGCGCTGTAGCCAGCATCGTATTGATAAAACCAGCAAGCAGGATGACCACTTTTGTAGAGCGGGTGCGCAGCATGTATTCGCCGATTAGAACTGCCAGGCGATCAACCTGCTCTCTTCGCACTTTAATGGCTTTTGGCTCTTCCACCTGCCGCATATGAGGCAAAATCATTTCAATCTCCTCAGAGGCATCCAGAAGGCGCTCTGAAAGCGGTTCAATTGCATGCAAGGCACGGCAAAGCGAAATCAGACCTGGAGCATCCATTCCGCTCTCCAGAAGCTCTAATCCCAGCTTCTCACGAATTTTGAAAACTGGTGCTGCATCGCATTCGCGAACATAAGCGACCGAAAGGTCCAAACCTTCTTCGTACTCGAGGATGCGCGCGATTACTTTAGGCTGTGGCGGCATTCCATACTTAAGTCCAAAGTAAAATGCTCTGCGCAACCATCTCTCATTATCTGCGAAACTCGGCTGCCTCCGGCACTTACCGGCAGATCGAGAACCATAGATAAGAAAGAGAAGCGCGCGCACATCAGCACTGAGCGCAGAGTCATGCGCCGCCAGATAAATATCGGCAAGGTCAGTTGGTTCGTCGCTTGCATCAGCAACCCAACGGTCAATTTCGAGATGACCGCTGATATCAGATTGATCCGCTTTTGCAGCCTTTTTTCGCATGGAAGCGCGGCTCGCTACGGAATGATGCCACCAATAACAAACTCACCGAGAACCAGAAGCGTGTATGCGATGTACAGCATAACAAACGGGAAGTAAATCCATCTGGCGCCCTTAATCTTCTTGGTTTTCTGGCTCATCGTGCCGTAACCAATCATTGTGTTATCCGTAAAGTTCTGAAGAACAATCCATCCGACGATGATCGGAATAATCAAAACCACGTCTGCAATTACCATGCCAAGCAAGGTGGCAAATCTTTTGCTCGAGCGAATCGAGACGACAATGGAATTTTCCCTGGGCAAATCTTTGTGCAATGTAAGCGGGCACACGAAGTGAGAAGTGCCGTCCGGCTCACCTCTCAAAACCAGTGCGCCCGTATTGTCACAGTTGCGAAAGAGCTGTCCTGTGCGGTCCGCACCGACGACAAAAAATGAGGAAGGTTTTTTGTCATCACCCTGCAAGCAAATCGCCAGCACCGCCCCTGGTGACACGACTTTCGGCAGAGAAAGTGTCAGGAGTTTTGGATCCAGCTTTCTGGTATCAAGCTGCTTTGTTGCTACCAGCGCTTCTTGAACCTTTTCTACATTGCCTTCTGGACCATATGTACCGGAAGAGACTGCCGGTAAATTCCGCATCCCGGAGAAGGGATTATGATACTCGGGGTTTTTTAACTCGATAAGCTCTTCCAGTTGCTCCGGCATTTTCTTGTTTTTAGTCACATAGAGCTTGATGGTGGAGGCTACTCCCTTCATCGCTTGAATAGTCTGCCACTCAGGCGCATCACTGGCGTAGAGTAAGACCCCGGCAGGATCTGAAATAACCTCGGGGGTTTTCACATAGAGCGGCTGTTTGCCTGCGAAATCGGTAATCGCAAACATCAATCCGCTAGCAGGATTGCTCAATGTGCGGCAATTGACTTTACTGGTTGTTCCGTTCAGCGTCATATCAACGCTGTTGTTGGAACCAACACTGATCTGTTTGTCTTCATCAAGTGTCAAAAATTTCTGACCTGTTTTCACACAGGCATACTGAGGACCTTCGCCGAGTTGGGCGCCGAAATAAACACCTGCACCAGCCATGGAGATCACTGCCACCACGACGACAACGATCCAGACCACACCCATAATGCTGTTATTTGGCACCTTGCCTTCATACAGAGGATGGTCGACATCGACTATATGAGCTTCTTCCTCAACAGGCTCTTGCGGAGCATTGCGCCCCTGAGCCTGTTTGTCCGGGCTGCCCATGATTTTGGAAAGCTCTTCTTCTGTGTATCTCTCCCGAGACATTTTCAACTTTTTCTCGATATCGGCCGCCATACCCGAATCGCCTTGAGAACGTTTCAAAAAGGCATGGTATGACTCGAGCAAACTAGTCAAAACCGGATGTCCGATAAAGAGAGAAACTTGAGCGACTTCCAAAGCTCTTCTGTAGAAACGCAATGCTTCTTCCGGCTCATTGAGCTTTTCGGAAGTCTTGGCCATTTTTATGAGAGCCGTAACCAATCCTTGCGGATCATTGGCGGCCAGTCTTTCGCGCATGGAGAGAAGGCGCTTGTAGTGGTCTAAGGCTGCCAGGTAGCGACTCTGGAAATAATATGTGTCGCCCAATCCTTGCAAACAGGTTGCGGTCTCAGGACTGTAGCCGGGGAAGATGTGATCAAGCTTAGCCAGACACTCTTTGTACAGTGCTTCAGACTCTTGAAATCGTGATTGCCAATAGAAATCCTGAGCATCCTTGAGCTGCTCGCGACATTTTTTGACTTGGCTTTCTATATCGTCTTTTGACAAGACTTCACTACTTGAAGAGCGCGGGACAAACCTGAGGTCACAACTTATTTATACCCCTAAATCAATACGAAGTCAGGCTTGCACAATGAGGTTTTCCCCAAGCTTGCCGGATGAAGATCCCAGGTGACATCTATATCAGACGCCTTGAAAGTCTGAGCCTCGACTTAGCTCTCTTTGAGCGCTTCCAGGCAGGACGTGCAAAGCTCAGGATTTTCTTTCAAGCTGCCAACTTCAGTTTTGAATTTCCAGCAACGCGCACACTTCGTACCTTCGGCGTTGAAAACGACAACTGTCAAGCCGTTTTCCTTCACCTCGGACAAGCGTGTTCCTGAAGCCTTTCCATTCACTTCCGCTTGCACAGTAGCTTGCGAAGTGATGAAAAAGCCCGGCAAATCAGAGCCAAGAGATTCAACTTTCTTTCTCAACTCGGCGTTTTCAATGGCGATGAGAACTTGAGCCTCGGTCGACTTGCCGATTTTCTTATCCGCACGTGCTTGCTCCAACGCTTTATTGACGGTCTCACGAACATCGATGAGAGATTCGAACAATTGAGAAAGAGTTTCATCAACATAGCGTGCTTGAGCGACCGGGAAATCCGTAAGCAAAACACTGGTTTCAGTTGCTTCGAATTTTCTGATTGCTTCAGGCAAATGCTGCCAGATGTCATCGGCAAGGTGGGGCGCGACCGGAGCAATGATACGCACCAGAGTCAAAAGTACTTCTTCCAGCACTGTTTGCACTGCACGTCTCGACTCGGAAGTCTTACCACCCGTGTAGAGCCTGTCTTTGGCGATATCGAAGTAGAAGCTGGAAAGATCAACTACGCAAAAATTCTGCAGAAGTTGATAGTACTTGAAGAATTCGAAGCGGTCGAAATCTTCAGTTACTTCCTTCACAAGACTGCTTAGTCTGTGCAAGATGAACTGATCAATTGGCGATAGTTTTTCATAAGCGACACGGTCGGTCTTGGGATTGAAATCACTCAAATTACCGAGCAAGTAACGCGCCGTGTTGCGCAGTTTGCGATAAACCTCAGCCAACTGGGCAAGCATGTTTTTGCCGATCGGAATGTCATCGGTGTAGTTAACCGAAGCAACCCAGAGTCTGAGTACGTCGGCACCGTACTGTTTGATTACTTCATCGGGCTCAACGACATTGCCCATCGATTTGGACATCTTTCTGCCTGTTTCATCAACAACGAAGCCATGAGTCAAAACGGTCTTATATGGTGCCTTTCCGCTAACCGCCACGGAAGTCAGCAAAGAAGATTGGAACCATCCGCGGTGCTGATCCGAACCCTCCAAATAAAGTTCGCATGGTGCGCCTCTCAATTGATCTTTGCGCATGTCCAGAACACCATGCCATGTGGTTCCAGAATCGAACCAAACATCCATGATGTCGCTTTCCTTGCGGAATTCACCATGACCGCACTCGCATTTGAGATCACCAATCAGTTCTCTCGGCGACTTTTCCCACCACGAATCAGAGCCGTATTTTTCGAATGCCGCAGCAACCTTTTCGATACTTTCAGCAGTCATCAAATGCTTATTGCATTTTTCGCAATAGAAGACAGGGATTGGAACACCCCAGGCACGCTGACGGCTGATGCACCAGTCGGAACGGTTTTCCACCATATTGAAGATACGATTGCGACCTGACTCCGGAATCCATTGCACGCTGTCGATAGCTTTCAATGCATCTTTTCTGAAACCATCAACCGACGCAAACCATTGTTCTGTAGCTCTGAAAATCAGTGGTTTTTTGCACCGCCAGCAGTGCGGATAACTGTGACTATATGTGCTGTGATGGATCAGTTTGCCCAATTCAGTGAGGTGATCGAGAATGGGTTGGTTAGCCTTTTCGTAGAACTGCCCTTTGAATTGGCCGGCTTCATCGGTGAAGATGCCTCGCTCATCAACTGGCGAAACGACTCCCAGTTTGTACTTAGCACCCAACTCGAAGTCTTCAGGACCGTGTCCGGGCGCAGTGTGAACGACGCCGGTACCTGTTTCATTGGTCACGTGGCCGCCCAACACGACAAGGCTGGTGCGATCGATAAATGGATGTTTTGTCTCGATTAGTTCGAGCTCTTTGCCTAGCGCATCGCCAAGCACTTCCACGTCACCAACACCGGTCGTGCTCAAGAAAGCATCTTTCAGCCCTTCGGAAACAACTAGCACTCCGTGATCTTTCGTCTTCAAGAATTGATAGTTGAAATCAGGATGCAGAGCCACGCCCAAGTTGGCAGGAAGTGTCCAGGGAGTGGTTGTCCAGATGACGAAATTGACTTGATCTTCATCCTTGATAAATTTCGGCAACTTCGCTCTGGACTGCGGAGCGACTTCGAATTTTACATAGATCGAATTCGATTTATGATCGGCATATTCAACTTCAGCTTCAGCCAGTGCGGTTTCGCAAGTGGGACACCACGACACTGATTTTAGACCTTTGTAGAGGAAGCCCTTGGTCGCCATCTGTCCGAAGACGCGAATTTGCGCGGCTTCAAATTTTTGATCAAGGGTTATATAAGGATGCTCCCAATCGCCCCAGACGCCCAATCTGCGGAAGTTTGCTTCCTGCCCTTTCAAATTAGACAAAGCAAATTCTCTGCAGCGTTTTCGCAATTCGACCGGAGTGATGGAGTGCCTGCCACCCTTCACATCTTTGAGTGCAGCGTTCTCGATTGGCAAGCCGTGGCTGTCGTATCCAGGTACATAAGGCGAATAGAAGCCTTTTTGATTTTTGTACTTGCAGACGATGTCTTTGAGCACTTTATTCAGTGCGGTACCGATGTGAATTTTGCTGCTGCTCAAATAAGGCGGTCCATCATGCAATACGAATTTATCGCTCGATTCTCGCTTCTTCATGGCTTTGGCGTATACGTCATCGGCATCCCAACGCTTTTGAATCTCAACTTCCCTGACGGCACTGTTGGCCTTCATCGGAAAGTCTGTTTGAGGGAGATTCAAGCTGTAATCACTCATGGTTTGTGCTCCGGAGTCTCTGTGACTAGTTGCTACTTGGTTTGCGCTGGGTCAAAAAAAACGAACCGCCAGTCTAACCCAACCGGCGGCAGTCAATCTTTGAACCTGCAGCCAGCCTCAATCAAGGATAATAATCGCCGAAATTGCCTGCTGGGTGAACATTTGCGCAAAACTCATACTGACAAGCGAACGGTCGCCGCATCAATTGCAGCGAGATTCACCAGCATAATTAGCTGGCCGGATAATCGTCAAGCGGCTAGGCATGCCGGTTAATGTTTCTTATATCGACTTGTCCGGCCGTCGAGTAAACTACAAGCGAATTTAGAGGCTTTTCGGCACCCCATTACATCAAAAGAGAATCTCAAATTTTGAAAAACGCACGAAAGATAGCGACAAGAGCAGCTTTGGAAGCCGGCAAAATCCTCAAAGAGAGACTTGGGGATGTCCGAGTAATAGATTACAAAGCCGCTTACAACATCGTCACCGACGTCGATAAAGCATCAGAAGCAAAGATTTTCTCCATCATCAAAGACGAATTTCCTGAAGACGACGTGCTTGCAGAAGAAAGCGGCTTCACCAAAGGACAGACGTCCAAAAGACGCTGGCTTATCGACCCTTTGGATGGCACGACAAATTACGCCCACACCTATCCGTTTTTCTCGGTTTCAATTGGACTGGAAGAAGAAGGCAAGCGCATTCTAGGCATTGTCTATAACCCCATGACCGATGAATTGTTTGCAGCCGAGCCCGGTCAGGGAGCTTATCTCAATGATGAGCGATTGTTTGTGTCCGATGCTAAAGACCTGCAAACCAGCCTGCTTGCCACCGGGTTTCCACCAGACACGAGCAAAGCTTTGCGAACCAATATCCTTCAATTCAAGACTCTTACCGATCAAACTCACGGCGTGCGCAGGGATGGCTCAGCCGCTCTCGACCTGTGCTATGTCGCATCAGGAAGACTGGATGGATTCTGGGAAATGAAGCTTGCGCCCTGGGACATCGGAGCCGGAAGCTTGATTGTCGAGGAAGCAGGCGGAAAGGTAAGCAACCTTGCCGGCGGCCCGCTCGATATTGCCACCGGACACATCCTGGCTACCAACGGTAAAATCCACGACGAATTAGTGGAAGTCCTTACCAGGCTTGAAAAAGAAGAGTCGAGCCAGCCCCAAAGTTGACCTAGAAGTTTAATCGTTATCCGTTTAACTTCTAGAAGTGCTATTAGGGTCCAAATACGGGCAAAAACCCGCTAAGCCTCGTAGGGAATGGTTTTCCAGCGACCAGACAAATGGTCCTGCGCAAAATTCAGGAGCTCTTGAGCCTCTTCATCGCGGTTCATCATCTGGAGCATCGTAGCCAGATCTTTCAAAACACCGAGCACATCTTGGTGATAGTCGCCTCGCTCGATTCTAAGAACGCGAAGAGCCTCATTGTATAGGGGCTCAGCTTTGTCATATTGCTCCAAAGCATGATAGAGCAAAGCCAACTTATGAGTAGCCATGGCGGTCTCGATAGTGTCTGGACCGTAAATTTGGCTGTATTTTTCTAAAACGGTCGTGTAAAACGGTTTACATCGGGTGTACTGAGCATTCTCGTAATAGTAATCACCCAGGCGCATTCGGGCTAAAACCGTATGTGGATGGTCTTCGCCGACCATCTCTTCAAGCGTGGACAAGGCTCTTTGCAGCCTTTCTTCTGGTGTGTGGTTATCGGAGCCGGTCATACTAAAAGGTTCACTCGCTCGGAGCAGAGCCCAATTCAAAAATAAAAACAGGAAACCGGATGCCTTTACTACCTATCTTTATTCTAGCGGCTTAGTCGCAAGAGGGGAACCAGCTATCGAGGGAGGCCGGCACCACAGCAAGAAATTATTCGACACTCGCTCGAGCGATTCAGGAAGGCTCAGGCCCACTGTCCAAGGGCTTTTTTGTGAAACTTCGCAATGGACGCAAAAGAAAAAGAACAAATATAAGCCCTAGGAAAAACATTGCAAAACCGATCTTGACGCTGATTGGGTCAAAGAAAAATCGCAGTTTATGATGGCCAGCCTCAAGAAAAACGCCCCGAAACACTCCGTTAGCACGAATGATTGGAGCATCCCTCCCGTCAATAGTTACCCGCCAGCCAGGAAAGCAGACATCAGTAAGAACAAGCAACGATGGCTGTTTTGGCTCTGCTTCGACGAGTACCTCGTTGACTCCTGAGCGACTCACTTTCGCTTCGATAAGGGTTGCACCGGATGTATTCGCTTCACCAGGTTTCAGACCTGATGACCGAATATCTGATCCCTCAACTACAGCGACAGTCTTTGGATCAAACCCGGGCTTCAACATCTGCGACAAAGCTTCTTCAATCGAGCCCACCGTATGTGTCGCGGTGACCATGTAAGCTTCAGGCAAACAAGATTTATTCTCGTACACGCGCACCATCTCTGGTGCCGTCTCATGGACAAGCCGAAATTGCCGATTGGTAGATGGGGCTTTCTCCGGCACTTTAAATCGTCCCAGCAAAAGAGAATTTGGACTGGGCAAGAACTGCATGCTTGCTGGCGCATTTGAAGCCGATAGAAGCTTCATACTAGATAAATCGAGCACCTGCATAATCAAGCAAACTTCATCGCCAGGTTTCACCGATTTTGGTATAGATGCTGTGACATATGATTCTTTAGCTTCATCAATCGAATGGCGGTCGCCAATCCAAAGAACGGAACCATCAGGTTTTAGCAACATAACCATAAATACGGCGGACGACTTTTCGCGGACGCTCGATAGTTTCCACTTCAACCTGCCGACAATATCCTGATTGCTTGCGTCCAGTTGTAGTCCGTAGCCGACAAGATTTACATGCGAACTGAAACTGATGCCACCATTCACAGACACACCGACTGCCTCAGGCAATTTATCCTCTGCAGAGAGAACCGGCTCACTGGCTACTGCATACTTGACAGCACCGATATCAACAAGCCTGGTCAGCGGCTTTTCAGCAAACTGGCTCACACCCTCAAGAGTGATTCCCATCGCTTCTAAAAATGACGGAACACCCTTCGGGTGCGTCGGCATAAACGAAAGAACATTAGAGACGGAAAAAATCTGACTCGTATTCGGCACGAGCACATGTCTGCCCATACTGATCACGCGCCGTCCTTGCGACCGGAGAAAGCCGAGCGGTTCCACTGCCTCGTAAGCGAATGCAGGGCGAGCCGGCAGTGACTTGCGAATGGTAAACGACAAACTTACAGCGTTCAAAACAATCAGGCAAAGTATCAGTTTGCTTCTCAAATTTGCAGGACATTTAGATAGCGAAAAAACAACTGACAAGAAAATTACAATGATAATAAGCTCGCGAATGCGAACAGCCGAGCTCACTTCCATTGTTTTAACCCAATCATTCAATAGAGTAAATTTGGCAGTTAAATGCATATTTTGAAAAATAGTTGGCATAGCAATGGCAAGTAGAGCAACTGCAAAAATTATTGCTGCAGAGCGTAAGCGAGAGTCTTCTTCTAGCAGTGCATCAAAGCCTGCACCTGCTAATACAGCGATGAATAGCAGCAGCGCAGGCAAAGCATACAAAACCATGAACCAGTTCAAGTATGGCAATTGGAACACTATGTCGAACGGACCCGGTCTAGTCAAAATACAAATTATAAAAAGAGCCACCCCTGAAAGAAGGAGGACGAGCCTTCGATTGCGGCGGGAAACAAACGGGGCGCTCACAGCAAGAATTATCGAAATCGCACCGGCATAGACACTTCCAGCCCCATGGAAAGGATAAAAAAGCGAAGGTAACAGCGCCGAAGCTCGCACAATGTATCGAACATAACCCTGCGTTGCTTTGAATGTATCGGATGCACGCACACCTTCCAAAAACGGTACTACAAATGGAGCCGAAAGAAGAAGGGTAATTATGCCTACCGAAATAAAATTACAGGCAATTCGCGGCAGCCTCACAAAGCCTGACCCAGCCTGGGTTTGAGGCTCCCCAAGAGATAGCGAAAAGTACATAACGGAGGCCAGAAAAATTGCAAAGAAACTTGGCACCGCATGACCAGACACCACCATTGCAGTGCATGAAAGGGCACAGACAACAATCGAAAGAGAAGTTGAGTATCGCCATAACAAGGCAAATCCAAAAAAGGGGAGTGGAAAGAAGGCACTCTGACAGCGATTCCACTCGAACATGTAGAGCAGGTTTGGACACAAGCCATAAGACATGGATGCGAGCAAAGAAGCTGGTGGGGAAAGTTTTAATAAGCGCGCAAACGAATATGCAAATAGGCAACCCAGCCAAATATGAACAACCATCAGCAAGTTATACAATCGCATCGACGCAAAAGGCGCTTGCAGCCAGGTTATCGGAGAGAATGCGAGAACTTGAGAGTCTGCCCAGAGCGGACAGCCAAAGCCCAAATATGGATTCCAAAGCGGCAAATCACCACCGGCAATTATCCTTTCAGTCAGCAGATAATTCGGCGCATGTTCTTGATACGTGCAAGTATCCATCGGATCGGGAGTGCCTTTCGCCAGGCGCCCAAAGAGCGTGTCTCGATGTGCAACAGTGCCAATTCGAGAAATATCCTTGCCGGAAAAAATTGTGCTGGAGAAAATAGCAATTACAAAAACTGTCAGGCAAAGGAGACAGAAAAGATCGTTTTTATAAGTGCCGGCGATCTTTATTCGTTCTTTGCTTGCGTTTTCCATTACTGCTGCCTGATTGGCAAGAACCTGCGTTTTAGCCGTCGGACGGCCGTTGCTTGGACTTCGACAATTTGCCATAACTTCCAAGCATACGCCCAAGAATTACTTTGCCGATTTCAAAAAGCATACTCATAGGATCAGTCACGAGATTTATTTTGGAGCCTTCGACATTGGTCCAATTGATTGGCACTTCAGCAATCTCATAGCCTTTCATTCTTGCCAGATAGAGTATTTCCACATCGAAAGCGTAGCGGTTCAATCTCGCAATCGAGAACAAATCCATGGCAACATCTCGCTTAAAAAGTTTGAAACCGCATTGCGTGTCTTGTATCCCCGGCAGCAATGACGATTGAACAATCAAATTGAATGTATTGCCGATATGTTTGCGGTGAGAGAGAGCCTTCACAACAGTTTCGTCGCCTGGCTTAGCACGTGAGCCAATCGCCACATCGGCCCCAGCTTCAATTGCGCTCAGCAGTCGCACGACTTCAGCAATCGGCGAAGCACCGTCAGCATCATCAAGCAGGAGATATTCTCCCTGCGCTTTGAGCATACCCTCACGCACTGAATATCCTTTGCCCATATTCGGTGTATGCGCAATCAACCTGACGCTGCAGTGCGTACCCGCAAAGTCGTTGACAACCGCCTTTGTATTATCGCTGCTGCCGTCGTCAACAACGATTATTTCAAAGTCTTGACCGGTTTCAGACAAGAAAGCATGCACCGACTCGAGCGTAGTCGGCAACCTCTTTTCTTCGTTGTAAGCCGGAATGATTACCGAAAGATGCGGCATGTCCTCCAGTATAAGTCATGCGCTTATACAAGATTGTCCGACTCGGACTCAGATATAAATGAAGTTACGGTTGCGGACGTCTGATGACCGGTTTTGGCACTGGTTTTGAGAGTGCTTCCATTGTTTGGTTCATTCTCATGCGGGTCATATTATCCTGAGTATCCCAGGTCTTGGCAGTGCGGCTTTCATCGTAAGCAACATCACCTTGGTGCACTTGCCAGCCTACAAGTCCGGTACCGAGCGCGCCCACAACGGCGCCTTGCTTGCCGGTCATGGTCATGCCTTCTTTGAACACCAATCTGCCTTGCGACAGGAGGTTGCTGCCGGTTGCACCTGGCAGGTTGACCGCAAACTGACGAGCAGAATTCCAGTTGAGCGCTTGACCTTCGGGCAATGCTCTTGCCAATTGGAATCTGCCGGCTTGCGCTGCGGCGTTCATATTGGCGATGGTGCCGACTGCAAATGCGTCGAAGCTGTGTTTTCCGAAGCTGCCAAGACTGTCCATAGCCGCTTGACTGATGTCTTTGCCGTGTACAACATCTCTGCCTTGCTCTTCTACGGTTCGGACGCCGCCGTATACCATCGAGCCCTTGAATGAACCAAGTCCACCAGTCCTGCCGGCTAAGAAGAGGGCTGTGCTCATGCCAGCAGTCTTGCTGGTGGCATCGCCAAAGCTGAATTGTTTTCCGGTAGTCAACGAGTTTACTGCTTCGCCGCCATATCCGTAGGTAGCACCCACGGTGAGAGCACCCTTGAAGGTGGTGGCTTGTGATGCCAGTTGAGTGCCTCTGATGAGAGCGTTGCCGCCTACATTGAGAGCTGTCGAGCCGAATGTTGCGCCGCCTTCTGCTGCAGCAATTCTGCCGCCGGCTGCCACCATTCTGCCGCCCAAACCAGCGGTTCCGCCGGCAGCGAACAGTCCTTGCAATGCAGCACCGCCGGCGCCGCCGGCTGCACCCATAAGCAAATCTTGTCCTGGTCTCCAGTTGTGATAGTTGTCTGTGGACTTCCAGTCGTTGGCTTTGGCAACACCGTGTCCGACAGCGCCGACAGTGAATACGCCAGCGGCGCCGAGTGCACCAGCGAGTGCGACTGCTCCGACACCACCGGTGACTGCACCGGCAACAGCGATTGCACCAACTACGGCAACAATCTTGCCTACGCTCACAATCGTATCCCAGTGACGCTCGAGCCAGCCTTTCTTGCGAGTGTCTTCGAGCAAAGCATCCAATTGGTAGTCTTTGTTGCTGGCGATTTCTGGCGCTTCTGCTTCCAGTTCTTTGAAGATTTTGTGTGCTGTTTCTTTGTCTTCTTTGGAATAAGCAATGATGCCTTCCATGTAGCGAAGCTGATTAGCATGCTCTTTAGCAGCTTTCTCGGCAGCCGGAATTCCATCGGACAACCCTTTGCGCAGAACATCGTAGCCTTTCAACTCTGCATCAATTTGTTGTTGACGAAGAGCTTTTGCATCAGCATCCATAGTGGTGTTCTTTTTCAAGTCTTCCGCTTCGGCCTTGAGCTCTGCTTGTCTCTTGTCCATTACGGCGACGCGATCTTTGGCACCTTGGATGGTGGCTTCAGATGCTTTGGTTGAAGCAGCTTTGAGAGCAGCCATTTCGCGCTCGGCAGTCGTCCAATCTTTGGAAGCCATCGCTTGTTCATAAAGGACGCGGTGCTTTTCGGCATCACCGCTGGTGATCGAGCCGAGGCTTTGAGCTTTTTCCAACTGCTCGGTGAAAGTAGTATCACCGGCGAGCAATTCTTGAGGAGTTCCGGAAGCGACGCTGGTCAAGAGCGGAAGCGCTTCGCCAGGCTTGCCTTGCTCATTGAGAAAACGTGCGTATTCGGTTTTTACTTCTTTGCCGACTTGAATGATTTGCTCGAGTTGCAAACCGATTTGTTGGCGCTGTTGAAGTTCGGTAGCAAGACGCTGCGCTTCTTGCGGATTGGAAGGAGGATTGCCGAGCGCGGTCAATTTCTCTTGAACAGTATTGAACTCTCTCATTTGCGATTGCCACTGAGTGGTAATCGTTGCCATGTCGACGCCTTTCACTTTCTGAAGGGCTTCTTCGTACTTTGCTTGAGCTTCGGTGGGCTTGCCGGCGACTCTCAATTTGTCTGCTTCCTGCAGCGCATTGACGGCATCTTTGCTGCGTTGCAGTTGGATGTCGGCGTACATGGCGCTGGATTGCTCCTTCACCATTTGGAACTGAGGAGTCTGCTCGAGTTGAGCGTTGCCGCGACCGGCCTTGTTCATGATCTCGTAAGAGCGCATAACTTCGCTTCTGGTTGCAGGCAACCCTTCGAGAGTTTGCTCACCGGCCTTGTGAGTGAAACCGCCCATCATCAACTGAGCAGCGGTAACGTCAACGGCCGAAAGTGCGTTGCGTTCTTTTTGAATACTGTCGTAATTGGTCAAAAGACCTTTGAGCTTTTCGAGGTTGGCTTTCTGACCAGCATCTGTGGTTGTAGCCAAACGGGCATCGATATCCTTTTGAGTAATATCGTAAGAGGTTACGGACTTCTTGCCGCCATTGCCGTCCGGAATTTCACGGGTGGTTGGTTGAAAACCAAGTTGCTTAGCCAACTCGTTGCGAGCATTGACGTTGGTATCGCTCTCTCTTGATTTTGCCTCGTACTTCTCTCTGGTTTGTGTGCTGAGAGTAAGCGCGGCGTCTGTAGACTTGCTGATGAATTCTCTCAGCTGACCAGCATCGTTGAATCCTTTAAAATCAGAATTCTTTGTCAAATCTTCAATGAGCTTTTGCTTGAGTTCGCCAAGAGTAATAGTAAATGGACGACCATTAGCATCAGCCATCTCAACTTTTGTGTTGTCGGGCTGTTTGCTTTCTTGAATATTGAGAAGCATCGATGCTTCTTTGGCATTGTCTACCAGAGTGAAAGCTTTGATGATGTCCGGATCTTTGACGTCGGAAACATTAGTACGATCGGAAACTTGTTGAGTCTCGGCGCGTTGCGGTGCTTCGTATTTGGCACGCATAACATCTGAATACGTCAATTGGGCGTTTTCGGTGTTCTGGTTTTCACCTTCACCTTGGACGTCGCCCTGATTGATGGGCTTCAGACTTGGCTCGTACTGATTTCGTTCAACCATTTAGGTAGTAACCTCTTTTCGGAGAGCAAATTTGGTAGCGCAAAGGTGCTTGTCTGCATGTATACGGGATACAAACTTTCTGGACACTCTCTGGCTGTTTTGGGCTAAATCTCCGCTGCTCAATTTGCTTTCCTGGGTCCCTTAAGTAGCTATCCGGAGGTTCCTTAGTCAGGAATCTCCAGATAAAAAATCTTATCTATAATATAACCCCGTTTTGATAATTCGCCTCCACGAATTTCAGGAATCAGTGTGGCTTCTACGCAAGCAGAAGCCACGATTTTATTGAACGCCGCCGGTCAAGTCCGGATTTTCCGGACGAGGCTGATTTCCATTGCCTTGCTCAGTCCCTTGCTGGGTACCTGGTTGGGCATCTGGCTTCTTCTGTTGTTGTTGCTTTTGCTGTTCTTGCTGTTGTTGTTGCTGCTGTTGCTGCTGTTTTTCTTGCTGCGCTTTCAAGTCAGCCAGACGTTTCTGAATCGCTTCAGGCGACTCGTCGGTGATCTGCTGGTCCTTCATCTTCAAGGCATCGGTGTATTGGCGACCAGCGTCTCTGTTGGAGAGATTGTTGAGCAACTCGAACTGGCCCATTGCCATGTTGGTGCTCAGCGCTGGTCCGATTTCTCCTAGAACAGGCATGGAGCGAGCGCCCAGGTAGTTCCAGGTAGAACCGGTGAATACGCCGCCGGCTGCAGAGAAAGGCTTCCAGAGCATTCTCGAATTAGCCCAAGGAGCTTGAGCCAAAATTGCTTGACCCGGTTTGGCAGCCATACCGCCCAGCAGGAAGGAGCTGACGAAGATGTTGTCTCCGGCGTCTTTCCAGGCTGGAGCAACGATGGCGTTGCTGAAGTTGAATTCGTAAGGCTTACCTGTCTTCGGATCGAGATTACCTTCTCCACCGTACATGTGCTGCCATGCAGGTAAGTAGTTGGAACCCGAGTAGAAGGCGGCTCCGCCGGCAGATCCGGCCATGAAGCGCGAGTGACCGAGATCAGCGAAAGTCTTAGCGCCCATCGGCTTAACGATACCGTGTCCATATTCGATGACTTTGCCGCCTCCCCAGAGTCCGCCGGCAACGAGTGCCGATTTGACTGCTGCGTTGCCGAAGCTGAAGTCTCTGTTTTCGGCATTCGAACTGTATAGTTCGTGTCCGAACCCAGCGGTCGTACCGATGATAGGAGCTCCAAACTTACCGGTGGCAAATCCGTAACCTTTGGAGAGCAAGCCCTCTCTTTCCAATTGAGCAACGCCGCCGAAACGTCCTGCCAATTTAGCTTCTGCTGCCGCTTCCGGAACCAGATTACGCAAGAGATTGAGCTGCGCCTGATTTTCCAGTGTGGCATTTTTCAGAGCTGGAGCGAGCAAGTCGTCGCCCTTCAGACCGGTGGCAGCCAAATCATCAAGCATCTTAGTCGCTTGCGCTGTTGCAGTCTTCAGATTCTTAGCACCGAGCAGTTTGGGCTCGATATTTGGAATTGCTTTGAGTGCCGCCTCGAGTTCGCCGGCTGTTCTCATCGCCAGGACGTTCTCACCGGCAGCGGTTCTGATGACCGGCAGATCAGCGGCAATCAGTTTTTCAACGATGGCTTGATCTTTGACGACAATGCCACCTCTTTGCGCAAGAATTTCGCCGTACTTAGGCGCTTCTTGAGCAAGTCTCAATTCCGGTGCGAATTTCTTGACGGCGCCGCCCAGTCTGTCGACCAAAGCGGCTTTATCTGCGCCAGTTGCAGCTCTAGCCAATTCGGCATCAAAGCCGCCTGTAAGTTTGGCACCATTCTTGCCTGCCTGTAATGCCCATAGAGCATCACGGTTTTGGCTGGCTCTTATCAGTGAATCAAGTTGCTTGGACTCTGCTGCAAACGCTTCGGCAGTCATACTTGCCTGCTTCGTTCCGAGAAGGTCTTTGGCAGCCTTGAGTTCATCAAGGTTCATCAGCTTAGGAGCTGCGCCTTCTACAGCAGGATGGAACTTCATACCGCCGGCGCCGCCGCGTTCGATAACAGAAGCCATAGCTACATCATCGGCATTACGGAAGAGCATCTTCGGTACTTTCATAAGTCCGACGCCGCCGAGTGTGAGACCTGTACCGGTGGCAATACTTCTGCCCCACGTATTGTCTTCACGACCAAGCACGTTGTTCATCATGGTGTGGTGCGTCACTGATGCGACACCAGATCCACCGACAAGTGCGGTACCCCAGGTTGCGGCTGCACTTTCGCCAATAAGTGGTCTCAATGGCTTGAACTTGGCCAACAAAAGAGCTGAGCCGACGCCGGCGACCAATGTTGGAATGCTTGCTTTCGCTTCATCCCAGTAGCGTGAAACGTTCTGGTACTTCTTCTGCAGTTCGGCAGGGCTATTGTCGTAAATACCTTTAGCCAATTCTGCCAGAGTCGGATCTTTGGCAGGATCTTTATCCAGATCGGTGCCATGCAATTCCTTATACTTCGCTTTTGCTTCGTCTATTGCCTTCATCGCTTCTTCGGGCTTGAAGACTTTGGAAGCGTCGGGCACGTATCTAGGCTTGCCATCCGACTTCATGATCGGCTGACCCTTCTCATCTATGTCGGTTACCAGTCGAACATAGAAGGAAGCCAGGTCTTTGCGTGCGTTGATTTGCGTGTTCATCCACGCTTTGTCTGCAGCGGGTCCGCCACCGGTCGTTTGACCGTTCAAGGTGTTGGAGAATTCGCTAAGGAAAGCCTGCGCTTGTTCGATTTGAGTCTTTCTGTCGCCGGTCGCTTGTTCGTATGCAGTTTGGAAGGTACCGATATCGTTTGCAAGCAAGCCGATTTGACGCTTCATTGCTTGAACCGGTACTTTGTCTGCTGCGGCCACCGCATCTTTGAATGCTGCTTCAGCGGCGGCGTTTTGATTGTAGTTCGGGTGCGCCAAAATTCTGGCGTATCCGCTTCTTATATCGAATGCCTGGTAGGCTTGGTTGAAATAACCTGCAATTTCCTGTTGTTTTTGCAGGCGCTGCTCAATCGTGAGATTGCCTTTTTCGAGTAGATCTTGAGCTTCTTTGATCTTCCTGTTGTTCTCGTCAGGATTGAATGAAGCATCAACCATCTTGATGGCTGATTCGTAAGCTTGCTTGGCGCCGGCAATATCGCCCTTCTGCATGCGAGCATTAGCAACGCGCAAGGTGCCTTGCAAGTCACCGGTAGCGCCTGCGGTATCACTGCCCGGTTGTGCAGCTGGAGCTTCGGCGGCTGCCTCTTTCATCAGTGCATTCGCATCAACGCCGAGTTTCTTAGCCACATCTGCAACGCCTGGATCTTCCATCACCTTGGCGGTCAGCTCAGTGCCTACATCCTTAGTGAGGGTCTTGATCCCTTCGGACATCATTGCTTTAGCAGTGGCATCATCGCCGCCCAAATTCGATGCGCGGGCAAATTCGTAGCGAGCTTCGAATTTGTTGAGCGCCAGATCGAGGGCACCGTCTTTGATGGCTTTCATTTCTGTTTCCATCTGGACGATATTTGCGTACTTGGTCGAAAGCTCTTGCTGCAGAGCTTGCTTTTCGGCATCCGGAGTGCCTTGCGTCAACATCTTCTGGAACTTAGCTTTGTCCTCAGCCGGCATGTCATTGGCGGCTTTAGTGTGAGCTGCATCCAGAGCGTTATATCTGGTCTCTGCGTCGGCGAATTCTTTGTCGGCGTCAGTGATCGCTTTCTTGAACGAACCCTGCATTTCAGCCAGTTTGGCTTTCTTGTCTTGAGCAGCGTCAAAAGCTTTTTTGTTTTCGTCGATTAGTTTGCCGGCGCCGGTTCTTTCACCGGTTTCTACGCCTGGCTGTGCTCCCGGCTGAGTGGCGGAACGCTCGACTTGTGCTTGAGGAATCTTTGCAAGACCCTGTTCGAGTTCTTGCTTCGTCAGTCCCAACTGCTGAGCGTATTGTGCGAAGGCTTCACGCTGTTCCGGTTTTGCTTTGGCGACAGACTCGATAAGGAGTTGTTTGGCAGCCTCTTTGTCTTCCGGCTTGTCAGACTTCATGAGCTTCTCGGCATATTCCATGCGAGTGGCGGAAGACTGATTCATTTCACCAATCAGATCATTGGTGAGAGCGGCCCCTTGTTGCTGAATTTGTTGAAGCTCGTCGGTAAACGGCTTCAGCTTCTGTTCGAGCAATTTTGTGACTTGAACAAATTCCGGACAGATCTTATTGATATCGCCGAGCAGTTTTTCACGCTCCGCTTTATCTTGAGTTTTCTGCAATTGCTCGGTCAAAGCCTTCAATTGCTGCTGCTCAGCTTCAGGACGTGCCTTCAGTTTGGCCATACCGGACTGAACGAGCTGTGCAATTTCAGGACTTTGCTGAACTTCTTGAACCTTTTGAGCGAGTGCTTGCTGTTTTTGCTCGAGCTGAGCCAGCTGGGCTTGCAGCTCCGCTACACGCGGCGAGGTCCCTTTATCAGAATCTTGAATCGCTGATACATAAGCCTGACGGACATCAGGTGTCAAACCTTGCGCTTCGACAACTTTTCCCAATTCTTGTACGCGCTGGAAAGGAGTCTTTCCATTGACCAGAGGAGTAACTCCTTGTGTTTGATCAGTTACGCGTTGTTGCTCGAGCGGGCGATTACCGCCATCTCTTGCAGGTTGGTAGGGCTGTTCTTGAACTTGCGAATAACGTGCATTCGGATTTGTATTTTCTGCAGCCTGCAACGGTGAAGGCGAGCGGTTGATATCCCTATTAAAGATAGGGGCCATCGCGCGGGCAAAATTCGGATCGTCCGGACTCATGCGAGTGATGTCAGATGCAACGCGCATGAAATTAGGATCGCCCATGCGGCGTGCCGGATCTGCACTATTAGGATTAGGGACCATTTCAGGATCAACTGACGCGGCATCTTGAAGTGCGCGCAACGCGGCGTTGTCCGGTCTATTTGGATCGTATTGCCCCATACGCATCAGGAGCATGCCGTAATTGGCGCGCGTAAAACCAGGTGCACGCTGTACCGTGTGCAGATTCTGTTCTGCTTCGGCCATCAATCTAACTTGATTGGGATCTCTCTCATTCATCATCTTCTGAGATAGATCTATACGCTGAGCACTGAACGCGTCGTACATTAATAGACGGTTCAGTTCTTGCGGGTTATTCGTCTGCTTCATGCGCTCGAGAGTCTGAGCGCGCTCTTGCTCCATGGCAAGAATCTGCTCGAGTCGTCTGGCTCTGGCAGGATCTCTTTCTTGCTGAAGTTGTTGTTGCAATACTTGGGTCTGCTTCTGAATGGAAGCTTCGACGCCCTGAAATACTTCTTGCGGGCTCTTTGCTGAAAGGATGGCGCGATAGTCTTCGCGACCCTTCATTACGTTCTGAGCGGCAACACTGAAAAGGTCGTCTGCTTCTTTCTGTGCTCTGCCGTAGAAGCGGTTGACGTCTTGCAGATTTCCGGCGGAGCGTTCGCCCATCGCCAGGAGATTGGTGATGTTGTCGATGCGTTGACCGAGCGCCGTATTGCCGACGGCAATGCGGTCGTAACCCAAGTTGCGGTCGTAGCCCGCCGCGACTTGTTGTCGTTCGCTGGTTCCATCCTGAGGCTGGAAACCTACCGTTCGCTGGTAGTCTTCCTGCCATCTGTCGGCTGCCGGTTGGACATTGTTTTCTGCAACAACGTCTCTCCGTGTGCCGATCTCTTCCCCGCCGGGAACTTGATTCCCTTCGACCATCTTGACAACCTCACGCGACTGAAAGGAGCACCAATGCTGCACTCAGCTTAAATATCATTCCCTTATTTGTATGTGGGAAAACCACGTAGACCCAGACCGATTGGCGTAAGAATTAACCTGGAAAGTCTCGTCGGGCTCCGTAAGGGTTAGGTCGGCTCGACCTACTGAGGACAGTCCTTGCTTCTATACAGTGGACTGCAGTTCTGGACAAAAAATTTTTACGCCAGGGTGGGAGGAATACGCGGTTGCAGGACTACAATTCAGCGACCGTTACACCGTCGGCTCCCTCATAGTTCTCGCCAGGTCGGAATTTCGAGACGTAGTTACTATTCGAAAGAAAAGTCCGCACGGCATCTTTGACCGCGCCAGTGCCATGTCCATGAATAATCATCACCGGACTGATTGAGGAAAGCAGGCAGGCATCCAGAAATTGCTCGAGTTTTATGAGCGCGGCATCGACTCTTTCGCCTCGCAAGTCGAGAGTATTTATTTCCGTGCGAACAAATACATTTGTTTCGTTTCGGTATATACGAACAGGCGCAGGTCCCCGAGCTTTGCCGGCATTGCCGCCGCCTCGACCCTTTTCAGACTTTTGACCACCGTCCGATATGCGTCTTATATCACTTGCAGGTACTTTGAGTTTGACAGCACCCGCCCTAACGACAACAATTCCGCGAGGGTTGTTTTCCACACCTTCGGGAAGCTCTTCAATGACGCCCCTCTGGTTCAAACTCACGACCGAAACTCGATCGCCGACTGAAAGTTTGATCGCAGTCTTTTCACCTTTTTTTGCAGGAGAGTCGAGCCAGTTAAGCTCTTTTTTGAGCTGCTCCATTTTTTCTTTCGCCTTCTGAGCGCCGGAAATGCTGGGCTCTTTCTGCAGATTTCTTATCGTCTCTTTGATTAATTCAAAGGCTACAGTGAATTCTTCTTTCAGATCGCTAGCGAGCTTTTGCCTGGTTTCCTCGCTCTGCGCTCTTTCGCGATCTATTTCGAGCTGCAATTCTTGAGTCAAACGCTCGGCTTCAACGAGCTTTTCCTGAGCCAGTGCCTCTTTCGACTCCAGTCCCTTGATGCGTTCCTCAAGGCGAGCCACAGTTTCATCAATGACTGCATCTGCCACATCCAGGTAAGAAATTGCCAGATCCACCAGTTTTTCATCCAGGCCCAAACGGCGGGCAATCGTAATGCCTTTCGAGCTTCCAGGAATACCGGTACGTAAGCGGTAGGTAGGAGACAGCGTGGTTTCATCAAATTCCAAACTGCCATTCACCATACCGGGCAGGTTGTAAGCAAGAGTCTTCAACTGCCCGAAGTGGGTCGTACTGACTGTGACGGCTCCCGAATCGTTGAGGTGCTCGAGTACTGAGCGCGCAATTGCCGCTCCTTCTCTTGGATCCGTTCCGACACCGATTTCATCCAGCAGCGCGAGAGTACCGACCGTTGAACTTTTCACCACCTCCACAATCGTCTTCATGTGCGAAGAGAATGTGGAAAGGCTCTGAGCCAGTGATTGCTCGTCTCCAATATCGGCAAAAATCTGAGTAAACAAAGCTGCTTTCGATCCTCGGGCAGCAGGAATAAGCAAGCCGGCGCGGACCATCAAAGACAAAAGTCCGATAGTCTTGAGAAGAACTGTTTTACCGCCCGTATTGGGGCCAGTAATTACAAGTGTTCTATCTTTACCGCCTAAACTTACGGTATTAGGAACAACCTTCTCCTTGGCTGACTGAAGTATGAGAAGTGGATGACGTACACTGATGAATTCAAAACGATTTTCTTCATTCAACTCAGGTTTAATGCCATCGTATTTAGTGGCAAAGCGAGCCCTGGCAAAAATCGCATCCAATTCTGCCAGAGAAGTGAATGCTTGTGAAAGCTCATCACGACCCGCATACACTTGTTGAGACAAAACGGAAAGAATGCGAGCAATCTCGTGTTCGATTTCCGCTTCCTTTATTCTCAGCTTGTTTGCGAGTTCCACAACCGGCATAGGCTCAACGTATACGGTCAATCCGCTTTGCGAACTGTCGTGCACGATTCCCGGAACCACATGCCGTTGCGCAGCACTTACCGGCAAAACATAGCGCCCGTTTCTCTGTGTGTAAATTGGCTCTTGAAGAGCTTTTGACTGAGTCTGAGAATGAATAACTTTATTCAATTCGTCTTTGATTTTTGAATCAAGACGTCTAACTTCACTTTTCAAACCTCTTAAATGCGGGGTCGCATCGTCTTTTACTCTGCCGCCGTCATCGAGCATTTCGTTGAGCTCTCTTAGCAACTTTTCGAAATCGGCAAGAGCAGGAAGATATGCGCGAAGAGCAGGAAATGCTTCATTGTCAAGAAGAGAAAGTGACCTTCTAGCCTGCCTGGACAACGACATCGCTAATCGGCAAGCATGCAATTCACTCTCAGAAAGAACAGCCTGAGATTCAAGCCTGTTCAATGTTTCGTCGAGATCCGGCAAGCGCTCGAACGACATGCCTGTACGCTGAGAGATCAGCGCCAACGCCTCATCTGACTCTGCGAGCAAAACATTGACAATCGCACGTTCGCGCCCTGGCAAAACCTGGCGGCACAGATCTTTTCCGCGTTTGCTTTCAGCTTCTTGCGAGAGGAACTCTAATAATTTGTCCCACTCAAGCGAACGCAGCGCTCGTAATTCAATATCTTTAAAAATGGTCTAGTTCAGGATCAGTTCAATTCCACAGGCGCAGCTGCCGGCTCTGGATTGACGAGCTGCTCGATGCCAAGATTGCCCATCAGCTTTTTCAAGCGAATCTTTTGCAATTCATAGCAACGGTTGTTGCGCTTATGTACAACGCCGATACGCTCCAATTGCTTGATAGCTTCCAAATGATTCTCTGGAACGGAATTCACGTCTACCGATCCTTTTTCATTAAGCCAGGAAATAGTAGGCGAGAGGATTCCAAGAAGCTTCCGCATGGGCTGGTCGTATACGGGCATGTGTGACGTCTCCTTTACTCCAGTTGTTAATTTTAACATCTTGGCAGCCCGAAAGTCGCCATTGCATGACCTTTAGTTGTTTTAGGTTCACAATTCAATATCAGATAATCCTCTTTTGTTGAGTTAGTCACCGTTTACGTGCTTTTAATTCGCTAGACTCTTCCTTATGAATGGCATGCTAATTCCTTTCGAAGGACACGAACCTCAAGTCGCCGAAGACGCATATATCGCCCCAACCGTTGTTCTAATCGGCCGGGTGAAGATTGCTGCAGGCGCAAGCGTATGGTTTAACAGCGTCTTGCGTGGCGATATCAATTCAATTGAAATCGGCGAAAACACCAATATCCAGGACGGGTGCATGTTGCATGTCACCGGCAGGCATGGATTGTACGTGGCGGAACGAGTCACAGTTGGTCACGGAGCGATTTTGCATGGTTGCCGAATTGAGGCTGATTGCTTGATCGCAATGGGCGCGGTGGTTTTGGACCATGCTGTGATAGGACGCGGCTCGATTGTTGCAGCCGGTGCCGTGGTTTCGCCGGGCAAAGAAATTCCACCCTACAGTCTGGTAATGGGTGTGCCAGGAAAAATCGTTCGTCAGTTGAGTGAAGACGATCGCGGTCAAATCGAACGTGGCTGGCAGAATTATTGCCAGTACTCACGCATCTATAGAACAATGCAACCGAAGAGTAATTAGAGTCTTAAGCCTCAGGGCCAGGACGAAAACACTTGCGAGCTGGCTAATTCAAAACATTGTCTGGCGATTTCCAAATCTTCCCCAGCACGAATTTTTAGAACGCTGACTTTCGAGTTCTTTGCCGATATGGTTACATCTGCGTAGGCATCGCCGACGGCATCTTTGTTTGCTTGCGCGTCCAGCTTAATCCCCAGATAAGAAAGATTATCCGCAACAGCCTGGCGAACTTCTGAAGAGTGTTCGCCAATGCCTCCCGTGAATACAAGTGTATCTAGCCCGCCCAGCGAAGCTGTGAACGATGCTATGTGATGAGACAGTCTGTCGATAAACATATCAAATGCCAGCGCAGCCTTTTTATCATGAGCACTTCTTGCTTCTAGAATCTCTCTCATATCGCCTGTCTTGGCACTAACTGCTAGAAGTCCTGATTCTTTATTGAGAATCTGTTCAAGCCGTTCTCCATCGAATTTCTCGCGATTGATCAAATGCAAGATTATGCCCGGATCGATAGTACCGCATCTGGTGCCCATCATTAAGCCTTCTAAAGGAGTAAACCCCATCGATGTGTTCACCGAAACGCCATGAAGAACTGCTGCAAGTGAGGAACCATTGCCTAGATGGCAAATGATTATCCTGTCTGCGGCGTCCGGCAAAATCTCGGCAACGCGTCTGGCGCAATAACCATGATTAATGCCATGGAATCCATATCGTCTGATTTCAAATTTCTCGTCCCATTCGCCGGGCACAGGATAAAGGCTGCGCATCTCTGGAATAGTCCGGTGGAAAGCAGTATCAAAAACAGCTACTTGCCGCATTTCATTTCCGAAAATAGACATTGCAGCGTCAACGCAACCGAGAGCATTGGGATTATGCGTAGGAGCGAGATCGACTCTCGCCTCGATTTCATCGATGACGCTTTGGTCAATGAGAGTGGTGGTGCGCAATTTCTTGCCACCATGAACAATCCGATGCCCGATCATCGAAATCGATTTCTTATCCTGAGCCGCATCTTTGAGAATTTTCTCGACAACGCCGGAAGCTGCACTTTTGAAAGTTTCTCTGCTGCCACCCGACACCTTGGTGTTTGTTTCCAGCAAAAGAGAGGAAGCGTCTTTGCCCTTCTTCAGAAAGACATTCTCATTAAAGAGGCTGGCCTTCAATGTGCTTGAGCCGGCGTTGAATACGAGAATATTCACGTTATCACGACCAGCCCTTCTTCTCTTTCGGCAGCGCAAACGGCCATTTCCATGAGCGCACTTCCTCCATATCCTCGCCATTCTCGTGAATATGGCGCTTATGGTCGATGAGCTTACCGCGCAGCCATTGACGTGCCCGGGCAGAAACACCTTCCACTTTAGCGACGCGATCGATAACATCCAATGCAAGATTGAATCGGTCGAGCTGATTCATCACAGTCATGTCGAAAGGCGTTGTAGTCGTGCCTTCTTCCTTGTAGCCGCGCACATGAAGGTTTTTGTGATTGGTTCTTCTGTAGGTCAGGCGATGAATCAACCAGGGATAGCCGTGATAAGCAAATATGATCGGCTTGTCTTTGGTGAAGATTGAGTCAAACTCCTGATCTGACAGGCCATGCGGGTGTTCAGATTCCGGCTGCAGAGTCATCAAATCGACTACGTTAACCACGCGGATTTTCAAATCAGGAATATTCTGCCGCAAGATTGATACGGCAGCCAGTGTCTCCAAAGTCGGGACATCGCCTGCACATGCCATTACGACATCGGGCTCACCATCTTGATCGTTGCTTGCCCAATCCCAAATTCCCAGACCGACAGCGCAGTGTTTGATAGCGGAGTCCATATCCAACCACTGCAATTGCGGTTGTTTACCGGCGACGATGATATTTATCTTGTCTCGTCCACGCAAACACTTATGAGTGACATAGAGAAGCGTATTTGCATCCGGTGGCAGATAGACGCGAATGATGTCTGCTTTCTTGTTTACTGCATGGTCGATAAATCCGGGATCCTGGTGACTGAATCCGTTGTGGTCCTGACGCCAAACGTGCGAGGTAAGCAAATAGTTCAATGAAGCAATGGGAGCTCTCCAGGCAATGTCTTTCGTGACCTTGAGCCATTTAGCATGCTGGTTGAACATCGAATCGATGATGTGAATGAATGCTTCGTAGCAAGAGAAAAATCCATGGCGTCCGGTCAGCAAATATCCTTCGTACCATCCCTGACAAAGATGTTCGCTGAGCACTTCCATTACCCGGCCATCTCTAGAGAGATGGTCGTCGTCTTTTGTAATCGGCTCCATCGACACTCTGTTGGTTTCTTCGAAGACAGCAGACAAGCGGTTAGAAGCCGTTTCATCCGGACCAAAAATCCGGAAATTTTTATGACTGTCATTCATCTTCATGACGTCGCGCAAATATTTGCCCATTGCAGAAATCGATTCCGCTTCAACGGTACCTGGCTTCTTTACTTCAACTGCATACTTCTCAAATTCCGGCAGTTTCAAGTCCCGCAATAACACACCGCCATTGGCATGAGGGTTCGCTCCCATGCGCTTTTCGCCTTTCGGCGCAAGCTCTTTGAGATGTTTTTTCAAACTGCCATCCTTTTCGAAAAGTTCTTGAGGTTTATAACTCTTCAACCACTCTTCCAATTGCTTCAGATGCTCAGGCTTGGTCTTCAATTCAGAAAGAGGAACCTGGTGCGACCTGTAAGTTCCTTCAACTTTTTTGCCATCGACAATCTTCGGTCCAGTCCAGCCCTTTGGCGTTCTCATCACGATCATAGGCCACTGGGGACGAGCGTCGACACCATTTTCACGAGCATCTTTTTGAATTGCGGCGATGCGGTCGAAGCAATATTCGAGAGCCGCAGCCATTAACTGGTGCACCACCAGTGGTTCATCGCCCTCAACAAAAATAGGCTCATACCCGCGCCCTTCGAACAAGCTTTGTAGCTCATCATCAGCCATTCTTCCGTAAATGGTGGGATTGGCGATTTTGTAACCATTGAGGTGTAAAATCGGCAGTACAGCGCCATCGCGTTTTGGATTAACGAATTTATTCCAATGCCAGCTTCCGGCCATAGGACCTGTCTCTGCTTCACCATCACCGACAACACAGCAAGCAGTCAAAGATGGATTATCAAAAATCGCACCGGCAGCGTGAGTCAGCGCATAGCCAAGTTCACCGCCTTCGTGAATCGAGCCTGGTGTCTCAGGCGCAACGTGGCTGGGAATGCCACCCGGAAACGAGAATTGTTTGAAAAGTAATTGCAAGCCTTCTTCGTCCTGCCCAATGCGCGGGTAGAACTCGCTGTAGGTACCTTCCAGGTAAGTGTTGGCAACCAAGCCTGGTCCTCCGTGCCCGGGACCAGTGATGTAAATGACATTCAAATCGCGCTGTCTAATCAGACGGTTCAAATGCGCGTAGATCAAATTCAGACCGGGTGTCGTGCCCCAGTGTCCTAGCAAACGCGGCTTCACATGCTGAATTTTCAAAGGCTCTTTGAGCAGGGGATTGGCAAGCAAATAGATTTGTCCGACCGACAAGTAATTGGCGGCACGGAAGTAAGCATCTATATCTTGCAGTTCGCCGTCGGACAACGGTTTGCGATCGAAAATCTGATTGTTCTTTGTCTGGTCAGCTATTTTTGTAGATGCGGTCATCTATTCAATCCACCCGATGTAGGTATATGCCTCTTTTGAATATGCAGATTTTATCGATGGAAGGAAAACAGCGAATTAATTCGAGGCGTTTTACTAAGTTTTACCGACGGATAATGAGGTCCGTTTTGTAACGAACCCGGCTGCCTCGCGAAAGTTTCAACCGGTGCTGCACTGAAAGTTCACTACGTAAATTTCCCAGTGACTGCCCTGGCTTAGATCTTTAAAGTAATAGGTCTTCCACCGAACCCGACCAGTATTAGTTCAAAACATGGGTCAATTCGAAATCCCGGGATTTCTGTCCGAATGGCAGAAAAATAAAACCGACCAAGCTTCTCTCAATGACAAGCTGCAATCGGACGCGCAGCCGCGCCCCCTGCGTGAAGGTTTCGAGCGCATCCCCACTCAATTGCCGGGAGACCGTTGGGACCCCAATGACGTCACAGCCTACCGCATCAATAGCGGCACTGTGGCGATGTACAAACAAGCCAGAGAAAGCGTCGTTTATGTCGAGTCCACGTCAAACCAGCCCCAGCCGGCGGGTTCAGACAAAAAGGCTCCCTCGGTGGGAAGCGGATTCGTCGCAACTGCAGACGGACGGGTGGTCACAGGCTATCACGTAGTCAAAGATGCAAAGCCGGAAAGCCTTACTGTGACTTTGCCGGACGGCAAGAAATACAAGGCAGAAGTCGAGCACCTCGATCCCAAGACAGAGCTTGCGGTTTTGCGCCTCCAGCGCCAACCGGGCGAGACATTCAAGCCTCTCAAGATGGCAGAGAATAGTGATTTGCAACCCGGCGAAAGGGTTTCGGCACTCGGTTATCCACGCGGGGTCAAAGAATTATTTCTTTCAGTCGGCGGACGCTGGCAACAGCCTTCCGCATATGAGTCGCCTGCTCAATTCTCTCAAAACAAAATGTTCTTAGCTGCCGATGGGTCGGGTTTCTTGCCTGGTGGATTCAAAGGCAAAGTCACTCTGGCATCGATGCTCTACACGCCAGACGGCAAAGAGCGAATACAGGGCGGGCTCTTACCTGGCGAAGACCCAAATCGCAGCGTGATTGCAACTGACTTGAAAGTAGAGCCGGGAAATTCAGGCGGGCCACTGCTCAATCAGAATTTTGAAGCGATAGGCGTCATTGCGATGACTGACATCCGAGGCAGCAAGGCAGGTTCGACCCCGATTGAAGATGTTCGCAAAGTACTTGCCGATGCACGTGTACTCGAGAAGCCAAACGTGCCTGTGCCGCGCTCCGCGACATTTCTCGATCCGACAATCAAATTCCCATTTCTGAAACCGAATACCTGGTCCAATTCCGGACTCAGCAATCAATGGGAATACAACTCAAACACAGCCCCCAACAACACTAATTTGCAGTTCCGCCTCAAGGAGAAGCTCGCACCCTATCGCTAAAAGGTGCCTGAAACTGCAAATCAATGAATCTAGTTGCTGGACACCACCGACTCTTTAACCACGCCAGTAACAGAGGCATCGGCCACGTTGCCGTTGTTGAGGTGCGTTTTTAACCAACCATCAACGGCTACCAGTGTGTCTTCCTCGAGGTAGGCAGTTTCGAGCAGAAGATGCCCTTTATCCTTGAACCATTTAACTGTGCGGTCCCTCGAGCTTAAATGCTTGAGAAGGTCGCAAACTGCATTGCTCTTGAGCATGCGGTCTTTATCGCCTTGAAGCACCAAGACCGGCATATCGGCGGGCACTTGGTCTGCGTAGCGCAGCGAAGCCTTGATCGTGCGCATAGTTTTGAAAAGCTCCCATGCAGTCAGCTTCTTCCTCACGAGAGGATCGTGAACGGCTTCATCAACGATGCGTGGATCTTCTGAAGCGAACTTTTTCATGTAGGGAATCAGGTTGACCTGGCGGAACAGGTTATGGCTGACAAGACCAGCGTCCCAGAAGACCCGCGGAACCAGATTTGTACGGCGCTTGATGGCAGGACTGGACAGCACAATGCCTTCAATCGCTTTTGGGCGCTGTCCGGCACAGTACAAGACCATATCGCCACCAAGGCTTTCGCCGATCATATAAAGAGGAAGGGAAGGATATGTCTCTTTGACCGAGTCGACAAGACCCAGAAGCTCCCTGCGGCTCTTTTGGTAGCAAACTTGAGCACCGCATTCCTTGCAATGGCGTTGTTCGCTGGGCGCGTCAGCCCAGCGACCGTACCCGTGAAGGTCAGGCGCCAAGACGATCAGACCCTTCTCGGCTAGATGCCGCGCCAGTTTGTCATAGATCGCCCCGTGCATGGTCAGTCCATGGACCAGAATCGCCACTCCTCGGGTTTCTACAGAATCGCTTTTCCACTCATAAACGGGCAAGCCCACTTGCTTTGCCAGTTTGGCTTCGTCGTCTCTCATTACCCCAGCCAAAGACTGGCTAGGCATAAGGGATACGACCAGAGCACTCAAGATAAAAACGCGCAAAAACTTCGCGCCAAGGTTTAGCAGAGACTTTCTCTGCATGCACATTGACATAAGATCCCCCCAGAGCCGTCCCGAACGGAGACAGCCAATCTAAAATCAGCCTTTGCTTAAAACGCAGTCAGCCATCGACTGCTCTTACTTCTATTCTTGCCACCACCAGAGTTCATTTAAAACGATGTCAAGAATAGTTTTTATCGAGTTGGTGTCTATGTCTCATCTCGATTTGTTTGCTTGAGCCCCTCACCAGTTCAGTCAAGTGCCCCAGGGATGTAAGATCCAATGGCTGACTGGGAGCCAAAAATTTAAGATGCAGGGAAAACGAACAGATATAAAGAAGATTCTTGTTTTAGGTGCGGGTCCAATTACTATCGGGCAGGCGTGTGAATTCGATTATTCGGGCACGCAATCCTGCAAGGCGTTAAAGGAAGAGGGTTACGAGGTTATCCTCATCAACTCCAATCCAGCGACGATCATGACGGATCCCGAGGTCGCCGACCGGACCTATATTGAGCCCGTTACTAAAGAAGTGGCGATGGCAGTCATTGCTATCGAAAAGCCACATGCGCTGTTGCCGACAATGGGTGGGCAGACGGCGCTCAATGTCGCAGTGGAACTAGCTGAATCGGGTTTTCTTGATGAGCACAAGGTCGAACTGATTGGCGCCAAACTAAACGCGATCAAACTTGCTGAAGACCGTGACCTTTTCAAGAACAAAATGCAAGAAATCGGATTATTTGTGCCCAATTCCGGCATCGCAAGGAATCTGTCAGAAGTAGACAAAATTGCACAAGAAATCGGTTTTCCAATCATCATTCGCCCGGCTTTCACTTTAGGTGGCGCCGGTGGTGGCATAGCCTACAATCACGAAGAATTGCACGATATCGCATTGAATGGTTTGAATGCCAGCCCGGTGAGCGAGATTCTGCTGGAAGAAAGCGTGCTCGGCTGGAAAGAAATCGAGTTGGAGGTCATGCGCGACCGCCTGGATAATGTGGTGATTATTTGCGGCATCGAGAATTTCGATGCGATGGGCGTGCACACAGGTGATTCAATTACTGTGGCGCCTGTGCAAACATTGAGCGACAAAGAGTATCAGGCGCTTAGAGACGCTGCGATAAAAGTTATTCGTGCAATCGGCGTGGATACTGGTGGTTCAAATATTCAATTCGGTGTGGACACGAAATCGGGACGCATCGTTGTTATTGAGATGAACCCACGGGTTTCGCGGTCATCTGCATTGGCGAGTAAAGCAACTGGTTACCCAATAGCGAAAATCGCTGCCAAACTGGCTATCGGGCTAACACTGGATGAAATTGCTAACGACATCACTGGCACGACACCGGCGTCATTCGAACCGGTTCTTGATTATGTAGTCGCCAAAGTGCCACGATTCAATTTCGAAAAGTTTCGCGGGTCGGACACCACGCTTACAACGCAGATGAAGTCTGTCGGCGAAGTCATGGCTGTCGGTCGCACGTTCCAAGAAGCAATTCAAAAGGCCTTGCGTGGTCTCGAGTTGGGTCTGCCGGGCTTCTCCCCTGTAGCTTCTCGATTGAAAGCGGATTTTTGGGAATGGCGCCGTCGTTTGTCGGTTCCTTCCCATCACAGAATCACCGATTTAATTGGTGCATTAGAAGCCGGTATTTCGCCTGAAGAAGTGACAGACCTAACTTCTATTGATCCATGGTTTATCGACAATCTGGTCGACCTGCACTACACAGCAAAAGAAGTGAAGGAGAGAAAACTCACGCCAGCTAATTTGGATAAGGATGAACTGTATCGTCTCAAACGTATGGGTTTTAGCGACGTGCATATCGCGCACCTGACCTCGTCTACGGAAGAAGAAATCTATCAGTTACGCAAAAAACTGAATGTGGTGCCTGCATATAAAACGATCGATACATGCGCGGCAGAATTTCAAGCTACAACTCCGTATCTTTATTCAACGTACGAAAAAGAATCGGAAGTACCGCCGGCAGAAAAACCTCGCATTATGATCCTAGGCGGTGGACCCAACAGAATCGGACAAGGAATCGAGTTCGACTACTGCTGCGTCCATGCCACTATGGCGATGAGAGACCTTGGTTTTGAATCAGTAATGGTCAACTCCAATCCCGAGACAGTGTCTACTGATTACGACGTATCAGACAGACTCTATTTCGAACCGCTGACTCTCGAGGATGTGACTAATATCGCCGATGTTGAAAAACCGCACGGTATTATTGTTCAGCTGGGCGGACAAACGCCCCTTAAGATTGCCAAAGGTCTGGAAGCGCGTGGATTCAAGATTCTCGGCACGTCACCGGAATCGATCGACATCGCAGAAGATCGCGAGCGTTTTGGTCAGTTGATCAAACGACTGAAACTCAAACAGCCAAAAGGCGCGATTGCCAAAACTCCGGACGAAGCACTGGCAGCGGCTCGAGGAGTGGGTTTCCCAGTCCTGGTCAGACCAAGCTATGTGCTGGGCGGCAGAGCAATGCAAATTATCTACAGCGAAGAAGAATTTTCCAGATGGCTTGCATCCGGCTTCTTAGTGTCGCCTGACACGCCAGTTCTTATCGATGAATTCTTGGAAAATGCAATTGAAATCGACGTCGATGCAATTTCCGATGGTCGTGCAACGATCGTCGCTGGCATTATGGAACACGTCGAAGAAGCCGGCATTCACTCGGGTGACAGCACTTGCGTGTTGCCGACGCAATCCATTCCTCTCAAGATTGTCGAGGAAATCAGGAAGATAACCAACGACTTGGCGCGCGAACTGAAAGTAATCGGTTTGATGAACATTCAGTTTGCTGTGAGGGAAGAAGAACTCTTCATTCTGGAAGTCAACCCGAGAGCCAGTCGCACTGTGCCTTTTGTCTCTAAAGCTACGGGCGTACCATGGGCTAAATTAGCTGCAGCTGTTATGGTCGGCAAGAGTTTGTCCGAATTGGGGATCTCACCCAGACTGCTGCCGCCACATGTTTCGGTTAAGTCGGTTGTTATTCCTTTTAAGCGTTTTCCTGGCGCCGAGATTTCACTCGGACCCGAAATGCGCTCTACTGGCGAGGTGATGGGCATCTCGACGCAGTTTGGTCAGGCATTTGCAAAAGCTCAGATTGCTGCCGGTCACAAACTGCCGACCAAGGGTCGCATTTTTGTGAGCGTTTCAGACGTACACAAACAAGAAGTGGTGCTGGTTGCGCAAAGCCTATATCAACTCGGTTTCGAACTTGTGGCAACGCGCGGAACAGCAGCGGCAATCAAGTCGGCTGGCGTTCCTGCAATTGTGGTCAACAAGGTTTCGGAAGGACGTCCAAACCTGGTCGATCGCATTAAGAACGGTGAAATCCAGCTGGTAATCAATATTCCATCAGGACGTACGGCTCGCGATGACGACCAGATGATCCGCAGGGCTTCAGTGAACTACAACGTTCCTGTAGTAACTACGCTTGCCGGAGCTCGGGCGACAGCTTCAGCGATTGCCGCAATGCAATCAGGCTCAATTGCCGTACGGGCATTGCAGGATTATCACCAGAACATAAACACGCGCGAAGCATCAACAGGACGCGCAACCATCTAACTAATACGGCCAGCACGTCCGGGGCGCTCTGAGCAAGGGCGGGCTCTTGCCCGCCCTTACAAAGGCACCCACTGGGAACCAAAGTACATGTATGCAATTTCGATGATGTTGGCGTTCTTGTGTGCCATGTATTTGAGCAATATACCATACATATATACGGCTTGTCAAATTATTGCCGCATCTCTCCAAGACACTCGCCAGTACAGCATGTATTCATTCATAACCGGAGATTGCATAGCAATAATGGCTGTTTGACTGCATTCGGATATAATTCCAGCTTGTCTCAAAGTTTAGATGAGCGCCCTTCGCGGAGATACGAGCTGTGAACGCCGAATTTGCACAATACATCGACCACACCCTACTCAACCCGGCTGCCACTGAAAGTGAAATAACCAAGCTGTGCGAAGAGGCGAAGGAGAACAAATTCTTTGCCGTCTGCGTCAATCCTTACTTCGTAAAACAGGCAGTAAAAGAATTGGCATCCAGCAATGTCGCGGTCGCAACGGTAATTGGTTTTCCACTGGGAGCAAATCTCACCGACGTAAAAATCGCCGAAACACAACGAGCGATTGCTGAAGGCGCTGAAGAAATCGACATGGTCATCAACATTTCGGCACTCAAGAATGGACACATCGACTATGTGACTTCTGAGATTGCATCAATCGTCAAAGTGTCGAAAGGACATATGGTCAAGGTAATCATCGAATGCGATTTGCTTACTGACGAAGAAAAAATTGCAGCGTCGAAAGCATGTGTGAGAGCCGGCGCAGGCATGGTCAAGACATCGACCGGTTTCGTCAAAGACGGAAAAGGTGCCACCGTAGAAGATATCAAACTAATCAAGGAATCGATTGAAGGATCCACGCTGGGTATCAAAGCTTCCGCTGGAATTCGCGATTTTGAAAAAGCAAAAGCATTAGTTGATGCCGGCGCCACAAGGCTGGGAACTTCAGCCGGCGTAGCAATAGTGAAAGGCTCTGCAGCCGTTCCTGCGAACTATTAGGAATTCCGAATATCATTCCCTATCGAACCGAGAGGTAGAAACCTAAATGACGCCCCGCAAATTGATGACTCTAATTTCCGTCATCGCCGCCGCTTCCATCGCCATTCCAGCACTGGCAGAAGATGGACAAAGCGCTGATTTCAACAAAGCCGACCTTCTCTACAAGAAGCTGAAGCTGAAAGAAGCGGAAGCAGCATTCAGGGATATTGTTCGCAAAGAACCGGACAACGCCAGAGCGCACCAAAGACTGGGAGCGGTTCTCGGTGCTATGGGCGAAGAAGATACGGCGATTTTGGAAACAAAACAGTCGATCAAACTCGATCCAAAATACTTTCTCTCGCACATTATTCTCGGTCAGCTATACGCCAACCAAGGAAAAATGGATCAGGCTCTTGAAGAATTCAAAACTGCTGTAGCACTCAAGCCGACAAGCTTGAGAGCTACCCTTGACCTTGGTTTTGCTTACGCGCAAAACGGCAAGCTCGACGATGCAATCGCAACTTACAAAAAAGCGGCCGAAATCGATTCGAAAGACCCGAGACCGCACATCAATATGGGCGTATTGATGGCGCAGCAAAACAAATTCCAGGATGGAATCAAGGCAGAAGAAGAAGCCCTCAGACTGGATGGACAGTGTGTAGAAGCTCACGTCAATTTGGGCAATATCTACGGCGAATCCGGCAATCCTGAACGCGCAATTGATTCATTCCGCGACGCCATTAGAATTGCTCCAAACCATCCGAATGCTCATAGCGGATTAGGTTGGATGCTCGCCAAGCAAGGTGATCAAAAGGGTGCACAAGCAGAACAGAGAAAAGCCTTGAAGTATCAACCCAACTTTGCTCCGGCGCACAGAAGACTAGCCCAGTCACTGGCTGACACCGGCAACAATGCTGAAGCTACCAAAGAGTTTCTCGAAGCACTCAAATGGTCGCCAAAAGATGTAACCGCACGCGTCGAGTACGCTCAATTCCTTGAAAAACAAGGAAAGAAAGCCGATGCGATGACTGAGTACAAGAAAGCTCTGGAGATCAATCCGAACTCCAAGATCGCTCAAGAAGGCATCAACAAACTGAGCAAAACTCAGTAAGACTTAGCTGGTCTACAAAGAAAGACTCTTCAGACGCTCACTTCATTGTGTCTGAAGAACCGATCTTCATCATCGCCGCCGCTACCCAGTTGGTCTTCCACAGAACATCTGAATAGTGCTTGCGAATGGCGCCTACAAGCGCAGTTCGCTCACCCAAAGATGCTTTTGCAAGTGGAAGGGCGTCTTTGAACATTTGCTCGGCTTCCTTGTACTTCTTCTCTGCCATCAGAGTCAATCCGAGTCCATACATAGTTTTCGGAACAAAGGCGTTTTCTTTTCCGATAGTGTTTTGCACCCACTCCAAGCCTTGCCGATAGTGGTTTTCCGCAAGCTCTAGCTTGCCCTGACGCCGGTATACATCAGCCAATTTCGCCGATGATTTTGCAAAATCGAGCGGACTTCTATCCTTCATGCTGTCAGTAATCGCCAGCATGCGCTCATAGATGCGCTGCGCATTGTCGAGATCTTTCTTCCTTGTGTAGATGTCGCCCAAAACTTGCATGGAAAGCATCATTGAAGGAGATACAGGTCCGAATTCTTTCTCCAACAAGTCGAGCGAAGTATTGGCATTTGCGATCGCCTCGTCAAACTCATCTTGCATAAAATAATAGTACGCCAGCCGCTTGTAGCAAGTGCCTTGCGACATTGGACCGCCGACCTTCTTGGTGGTTTCAATCAAGCGCGTAGTATTGAGCGCTGCATCAGCCCAGTGTTCCGCCTTGTCGTATAGTTCTACCAAGTTGAAGAGTGCATCAGCATATTCGCGGCAATCCGGACCGCGTTCTCGCTCAACGGTAGCAAGATTCATGCGAGCAGCTTCTTCGCGATTGCCGAAGTCTTGAACCGCCGAAGGATTGTGTTTTTTGTCATTAATAACCCAGAGCTGATCGTCGTTGAACGAAGGATAATCTTGATTTTCCGGGCTCAAGAATGACAGTGACCAAACAGCAACGACAACAATGAGCAAAACAGACGTAGTCAAAATGACCATCATCTCGAAAGAAACGGGCAGCCGTTTTGTTTCAAGTCGTTTTGCCTTGGTGACCTTTTTCAGTGCTACGGCTTGCTCTTGCCACTCGTCATCGGAAGCAGTATGGATAAGCTCGAGATCATGCTTTATATCTGATACGTTCTGATATCTGTTGTCGGCATCTTTCGCCAACATCTTCAGCACAACCAGCTCAAAGCGAGACAAAGTTCGGTCTTCAGCCGAATCGCTAACAAGAGGGCGCGGCGCTTCGTTCATATGTTTGTAGGCCGTTTCAAGAACGTTCTTGCCTACAAATGGCGGCTTTCCGCTGATTGTTTCGTACATGACGCAGCCCAGCGAATAGATGTCGGATCGGGGATCCAACTTTCTACCCATACATTGCTCAGGGCTCATGTAGAGCGGACTTCCAAAGACCTCTCTTGTGTGTGTAATGTATTGATTAGATTTGACGTCATCCGTTTCGTCCGTAAGCAACTTTGCAATGCCAAAGTCGACCACGCGCGCAAGTTCTTTTCCGCCCGCTTCTTTCTGAACGACGATATTGCTGGGCTTCAAATCGCGGTGGAGAACCTTCTCCTGGTGCGCGTACTCCAGCGCTTCAATCGCCTGCAGGAAAAGCGCGATCGCACGGTCTACGGCAAGGTGACCGCTTTTGGACAACAATTCTTCAAGGCTCTGACCGTTGATGAAATCGCAAATCAAATAGACTTGCCCGTCCGAACCCAAGTGAAAATCGTGGAAATTCGAAATATGTGGATGCCGGAGATTGGCATTGGCCTTGGCTTTCTGCTCAAAACGCTTGACGTTGGGCAGTTTTGCCAATAGGTGAGAGTGCAGGCATTTGAGCACGACAACTTTACCGGTCTCAACCTCAGTAGCCTTATAAACCATGCTCATACTGCCCTCGCCGAGCAATTCCATAATTTCCCAGCGATCGGCGATGCGCTTGCCGACCATAGGATCGACATTGCCGAAAAGCGAGGTTTCGTCTTTGCCAGAGTCGCCTGAGGCAGGAGTAGTGCTGCTCTGCTTCTTGCTGTCAGAGCGCGAAGAAGCTGACGAGGAAAGGTCAGAAGTGGACTGAAGAATGTTCTTGTTACTGCTTTCCGGCTTGTCTTTGGGTTTTCCAAATCGCTCGGTATCAGCGCCATTGTCCTTTTTGGGCGCTTCCTTCACCGCTTCTTTGACCGCGGCTTCTTTGGCGGCTTCTTTCTTTGATTCTTCTTTCTTGGCGCGCTCGCTCGCGACCGCCGCTTCATCATGAAGCGTCAGCTCCTCTTCTTCAAAGATAGGGTCTGAATTGTCGCTCACAGTAACGGGGAAGGGACGGGGTTCGCTCTGAGCCAGCCGAAAATGCCTTCAGAACGCCATTATCAGTCGCTGCAGCAGTTTTAGCCGCCAGAGCTCCATTAATACATAGTATTCCACTTGATCAGTTAATCAATCTTGTTGTATGCAATTAGCAAGGGATTAACCGCCAAAACTTCGCAATGCATAGGCTACGGGGTTGGTTTTCCTCAAAAGAGCCAAATAGTTTATTTTGGCACGCTCTGTTAATGCCGGGTCTTTGCCTTGTTTGGCGAAAAACTCATAGGCAGCGGCAAGATTTTTGGTCGCATCGTCGTATTGTTTGGCATGAGCTTGTGCAAGTCCGAGGCCGTAACGCGACTTAGCGAGGAAATCCTCGAAAAGCAGTTGATTGTCACCGCGACTCGCCGCGATAAACGATTTCCAATTGCCAATCACAATTTTGTAGTCGTCGATTACACTCGGGCTTCCGCTCAGCCTTTCCATTTCGGCAACCTTAGAATCCAGGGCCAGAACTTCTCTTATCGCGACCGGATCTTCGTACTTTGCCATTTCCTTGTAGAAAAGATTCAATTTCTGCGCCTGCAGAATTGCCGCTCTGTAATGCCGCTCGTGAACGTTGATTTCCATCATCATGTAAAGCAAATCACTTAACGCCTCAAGCTTTCCATAAGAGCTCAAGGTTCTGTCAGCAGTCGCATAAGCCTTCTCATAATTCCTGTAAGACTCGGCCAATTCACCCATAGCCAAATAATTTTCGCCTTGAAGTTTGAAGATGCTTACATATTCCGACGAGTTGACATCAGAAACCATTTCATACATCTCCAAAACCCAACGGCCAAGCCGCGCGGCAGCGATATAGTTTCTATCCTCCTGAAAGGTTCGCATAGCAGCCAATCTTCCGGGAATCAAATCGTTGGTGACGATATCGTAGTCTTCCGCACGCTTATCGCCTCGACTCCAACGAGATTTGATCTCGTTCCAGATCTTCTCATCGCGCATTACAACTACGTCTAGCTGCTCAGTAAGTTTTGAGTAATTGATGCCTTGCGCTTTTGCCTTGGGTTTAAACTGCTTGGCAAAAAGCGAATCTTGCTCGGGCACCATTGCCGACACCGGGTCATACATAAACTCCCGCACGCCTATGAAAACCGCGACGGACGCAAGGACGCCTAAGACGCTAAATGCTATGACCTTACGTGTTTTCTTTTCTTTTGCGCTGACTTTTTTGTATTGCTTTTTAAGAGCCTTGGCTCGATCCTTCCATTCTTTTTCAGCGCTGACAAGGGCGTTATTCAAATCCTTTTCCAACTCTTCCATCGACTGATAGCGTGCTGCAGAATCTTTTTCCAAAGCTCGCATAACGACCGCGTTCAGACGTTTTAACAAACTGTCGGGTGCTTTGTGGTCAACAATAGGCTCCGGGTTTTCATTCAATTGCTTCTGCATGGTTTCAAATGCATTGGCACCGCGCACCGGAGGATGACCGGTCAAGGCTTCATACATAAGAACACCCATTGAATAAATATCGGAGCGCATATCGAGTTTTTCACCTCGGCATTGCTCCGGGCTCATGTAGAGCGGACTTCCGAAGACCTCGCCTGTCTGTGTCAGATGTTGCATTTGGTCTTCGTCATCCAAGACCAGCTTTGCAATTCCGAAGTCAACTATTTTTACAGCTTCACCTTCCTCACCGTTATTGATCAACATGATGTTGCTGGGCTTCAAATCACGGTGAATCACATTGCGCTCATGGGCATGCTGAAGCGCGTTTGCAGCCTGAACAAAAATGAAAACAGCGCGAACAGGATCGAGTTTTCCCTCTTTGGCAATTACATCCGCCAGACTCATACCGTCGACGAAGTCCATGATGATGAAAGTACGCCCTTCTGGCGTAACACCGAAATTTTCAACTCGAATCAAGTTGGGATGGCTGAGTGCACTGGCAGTGACAGCTTCCTGCTTGAAGCGCTGCAAATTTTTCGTATTCGTAGTCAAATGCGGCAGCAGGACTTTTATCGCGACAAATCGGTTAAGGTCTAAGTGACGCGCTTTATACACGACGCTCATGCCACCTTCTCCTAACCTTTCGGTAATCAACCAGCAGTTATCGAAAATGATGGGGCGTTCGTTTAGTTCTTCCTCGCCAGAAAGCCCAGTTTTACTGCGCTCTAAAGCCGAGATTTCTTCAAATGTTGCATGCGACAGATCAATCTTGGTTTTATCAACCACGACTTCTGGCTTCTTAAATTGCTCGGCACTTTCTTCCAGCATGGCACTACTATCGCCAAGTACTCGTATAGTCCTATCTACCCTCATCAGGCACTTTTGATCAAAATAAATATTAGGAGAATGGAATTGGAGAACCTGATGATATGGGTATGACTCAACAATGAGGCAACACAAGGGACATTATCAGCAGATGGACGCAGTGATTCTATCTTGCCGGGTGGCTGTTCTAGTTTCCTTTTTGATGTCGCTATCTGCGCTCACACAGCCAGTTTTTGCCAAAAAGCCAGGTTGGCTCATTCGTCAGAATAGTCAGACTTACGGCATCGTCAAAACAATTGTTTCTCCGGACGGTCTCAAAATGGAGATGGGGACCATCAGAGTCACGATGACGCCGCCAAAGTGGCGAATAACTTTTTGGAATGAGAGAACGAAATACATATTCGACGAATCGCTCCAAGAATTTCAAAGGCGAAGTCCGCCGAAAACACGCCCTGTAGGCTACATTGAAAAAATGGAACCAGCCAAACCGGCATTCCAAACATTTTCAGGTTTGAAAGCAAGAAACTGGCACTGGTACGCATACAACCCGAAAAATCCAAAAGAGCAACGGCTTCTCTACGATTTCTCCAGCGTAGATAACATCGGCTTACCGCAGGGTTTGATGAACGCCGCGGCTATCTGCTGCTACATTCCGACCGGCAAGGGTTTGCCATTGCGAGTCGTTGGCGACAGTCAACACGGCTCTAAGGTCTTCTTGAACACAACATTTGTGAGTAAGACCATGGTAGATTCCGACATCTTCAAAGCACCGAAGAATTTCACGAGAGTGAAATCGGAGATGGAAGTCTTGCTTAAAGAAGCAGGCACTCTGCAAGATGAAGATGTTTCTGACCTATACAAACCATTCCCCGCGCGTTAGCCCGGGGAATGGTGGTGTCTCTAGTTTTCTAACGACACAGCTTACTTGTCGTCTTGTCTGTCTTCGTCTCTTTCGTCTACTTCTTCGGTTTCACCATCAGGACTCTTGTCCTTTTTCGAAATTTTGTCTGCTGCATCCTTGTGCACGTTGGGCAAATGACTGTCCGCTTTGCCTTCTGTCCCTGCCTGATTTGAAACCAGTGCCGGATCGGCATCAGACGGGTTGGTGCCCGTCGAATTCAGCAATGCAGAATCATCCTGCTCGGTATACACAGGATTATCTGTTTTCTTCTGAGCCTTGGCGGCTTTTTTCTTATCCATAACTGATTCTTTAGCTCCTCATTCGTCACGTTCATTCGTGGCGACGGAGTTTAGGCTCAGCAGTTCCCGCCGGCAATTTAAAAATTGAATCGATTAAGTCCCAGCGAGCGACTGGCCCATGGTTTTAACTATTTTTTGTAACTCGAGCAGGCAAGTATATGTTGGCAAAATCCACAAAGTTTCATCTGGACTAGTGTCGTTTAGGGCTTGCCGGAGAGCTCTCTCCAGCTTCGGAACACAAACAATTCGCTCCGGCTCGATGCCTGCATATTTCATACGCACAGCCATATCATCAGCACGAAGCCCACTGACAATAACTGTTCCTTTCACAGATCTAAGTGGCTCGAAATCAGCATCCCAGAGCCAGGAAATGTCCCGTCCATCGGCAAGATTGTCATTGATGGCAATGAGCACTCGCGCTGTGCTGTCCTCGACGACAGCTTTTACTGTCTGACTTGCACCGGCGGGGTTCTTAATTAACTGAATGAGAACTGGCTTTCCGAGAAGCGAGATCTTCTCCGAACGCCCAAATAGAGTGGAATAATTCTGCAGACCCTGCTTCACTGACTCGAGCGTCACGCCTAATTTCACCGCGCATGCAGCAGCCGCTAGAGCATTGTAAACATTGAACAAACCCGGAATAGGCAGCTTCACATCAACGGAGAGATTCTGCCGTTTGTCAGTCAATTTAAATCGCGATCCAGTCGCATTCAACTGAATATGAGTGGCGACAATAGTCGGATCGGGGCGCTTATAGTCACAGGACGAACAACGCCAGTGACCCAGCTGACCATAGAAGAAGCAGTCATAGACTATCTCGGCACCGCACTTGAGGCAGTAGGATAACTCCATTGATTGCGAGCAATCCGGATTGCTTTCATCCTGTATCCTTTGACTGTCAACTTCGCAATAGCCAGCATCCAATCCAAAAAACAATCTTGTGTTGTCGGGCACGAGCTGGCAGACATTGGGATCATCGGCATTTAACACAGCCGGTGACTTGCAGGTGGTGATACCTTTTTCGATGAGTTTTGCGGTGGTATCCAATTCACCGAATCGATCAAGCTGGTCACGAAATAAATTCGTCACCACCACCACCGACAGTGTCGTTTCTTTAGCCACCAGAGGCAGTGCCGCTTCGTCAATCTCGAAAAGGCAGTAATCTGTGTTTATGTGACCATCCCACGAAGCTGCATCTACCAAAGTAGCGGTAATGCCAGTGACCAGGTTTGCGCCCTGGCGGTTGTGTATCAAAGTAAAACCGGCAGTTTTCAAAACAGAAGAAAGCAAACCGGATGTGGTGCTCTTACCATTGGTTCCAGTGACGGCAATAACGCCTTTTTTAGATTGCCCGGCAAGATGCGAGAGAACATCTGGTGCGAGCTTTCTCGCCACCCTACCAGGCAGGTTAGAACCCAGTCCTGCTCCCAACATTCGAATCGTTCGCGCCGCCATCTTTCCAACCGCGACGGCGACTCTGTCATTACTCGTCATTGATTCCAGTTTTGCTTCGAAGTCATACGAATATATCGTTAACGTCCGCTGATGCATACGCGTTGAGATCATGCTCACTGGCGCGAATGATCAGCTCGTCTCCCAATCCGAATTGATGCTCGATATGTTGTCCATCGATAAAGAGTGTACCTGTGCGTGTTTGCGAGACAAAACGCATTTCTTCCTTGCGGTCGAGAATACCTCTTACCAGCTGCCATTTTTCATTTGGTCGCATGCAGGCCTCTCGTACGATGTACTGATATCGCTCGTCATTTATAGGCAATACAGTACCACCGGCGGAGCGCATTGAGCCAGTAGATCCAGATGGTGTACTGACCCATATACCAGAGGATTTTTGCTCTTCGCTAATTCCTCGAAGATGTACTATAAATCGGCTTGTTCCGGCCGGATTAGAGTGAGCAATCAAAACTTCATTAAGGACCAAATCAGGTAAAAGTTTTCCATTCAGTAAAAGCTCGAGCCTGAGAAGCTTGATGGTTTTAATGTTGTCATTCTCTATATCGTCCAAAACTTTGTCGATATTTTTCAAATTGCCCAGGCAAAAGTGCCCAAAGCTCGAAGACTTCGAGGAATTGATACCGAGCAACGGTAAAGTATCTACGTGATGGGAGGCATCTAAAAATGTGCCGTCGCCGCCAACTGAAATTACCAGGTCGACGCCCTTAATTCGCCCTTCCAAGTCGGCGCGCACAACTTCTTTGTGTTCTACGCCACGCTGATCCAGGGCTTTCAGCAAATACTGAAGCGTTTCCATATGCTCGTCATGGGCAAGCTTAACCTTGGTCACAGACGAATGCCCTTCCTCGAGCATCTTCAGGAAAGTAGTTTCCTTGTGTTCAATCGCCTGAATCTGATAGGTCGACTTCTTGGGAACGATTAATACTTTGCGGAGTTTCACGGCAGGTCCAAAACTGGGACAGGCAAGGTTCTGCGCACATAGATGGCTTAACCCTGATTGTGTTCTTCAGGGGTTCCAAATGCGGCGCCGGGAACTGAAGAATCTAGCAGATTCGGCTACCTAATACCACAGGCAGCAGCGGTCATCGCGTGCCCTATGAAGCTGTTTTTGACTGCCGGCGGCTGGCTTCCGAAGAGATGGCACGTGAAGCTATGTGTAGTTGTCGAGCGAATTCGACCTTTCGCCATTCTAAATTTAGATTGCCGCTGAGCATGCCGGAAGTGACGATTTTAAGCGCTTGAACACGCTCCAAACGTTCGACAGCAGTGGGCGAAAGCCTGTCTAACTAGGATATACTTGATGATCCCAAATGTAAGCAGTGATTGGTGCTGGGAGGCATTAATGACATTTTCTGGCGCAGAGATAAGAGACAAGTTTATTTCCTATTTCAAGGACAAGCGGGGGCATCAACATTTGCCGTCGTCCAGCTTGATTCCGGACAATCCTACTTTGCTCCTTACTTCTGCGGGAATGGTGCAATTCGTGCCGATCTTCCTGGGACAGGCACCTGTCCCTAATCCTCCACGCGCCGTTACAGTTCAAAAATGCGCTCGTGCAGGCGGAAAAGATTCCGACATTGAAAATGTCGGCAGAACCGCGCGCCACCACACATTCTTCGAGATGCTCGGCAATTTCAGCTTCGGAGATTATTTCAAGAAAGAAATCATTCCGTGGAGTTTTGAACTCGTCACAAAAGAACTAGGACTTGAGCCGGACAAAATCTATGTCACCATCTTCAAAGGCGATGAGCAAAATCCGGCAGACGAAGAAGCTTATGCCATCTGGAACAAGGATGTAGGCATACCACCTGAGCGCATCTTCAGAATGTCGCGCAAAGACAATTTCTGGGGACCGCCCGGACCAACAGGACCTTGTGGTCCCTGCTCAGAACTCTATTACGATCGTGGTCCTGATTACGGCTGCAGTGACGACGCTACAAAATGCGGCATCGGAATTTGCGATTGCGACCGCTATTTGGAGATCTGGAACCTCGTGTTCATGGAACTCTTCAAAGACGAACACGGCAATTTCACACCATTAGCCGCGAAGAACGTTGATACTGGTTCTGGTCTAGAACGCGTCGCACTCGTTCTTCAGAAAAAGAACAACAATTTCGAGACCGACCTTTTCAAGCCAATCTTGGATGAAGTTTGCAAAATTGCGAACGTCAAATACACAGGCGGAACTCCTAAGCAAGAAAAGCCAGGCTCTCCCGAGTTTAAGATCGACAGCTATATCAAAATCATTTGCGACCACGTACGCTGCGTAACATTCCTCGTCGCTGACGGGGTAAGAACAAGTAACGTGGGACGCGGATACGTACTGCGTTTCATTACGCGCCGCGCCGCCCGCTTTGGTAGACTTTTGGGACTGAAAGAGCCCTTCATCTATAAGCTCGTTCCAAAAATAGTTGAGTCTTACGGTCACCACTATCCAGAGCTGAAAGAAAACGAGCAAGCGATTATCAAGCATTTGCGCGCCGAAGAAGAAAACTTCGCTAAGAGCATCGAACGGGGCACGGCCCTCCTGGATGAACTTCTGGCGAAAAAAGAAACAGTGCTTCCCGGTAAAGAAGTATTCGACCTGTACGCCACCTACGGCTTCCCTGTTGAATTGACTACAGAAATCGCGCTCGAACATGGCAAGACAGTAGACTTGGAAGGCTTCCAAAACGCGAAGAAAGAACACCGCGCTGTTTCTGCAGTCGGCAACTTCAACATAAACATTGCGGGTGACGAAGCACTAAGCGAAGTCATCAAAAAGCATGGCACCACCACATTTAGTGGCTACAAGGGAATCAAGGACGAAGCGAAAGTTGTAGCCCTGGTCAAAGATGGCCGCTTCGTTGATCACGTGGAAGAAGGTGAAGAAGTCGACCTAATACTAGACAAGACTCCATTCTACGCAGAGTCTGGTGGTCAAGTCGGCGACACTGGTTATTTAGAAACTGACGGTGCAAAGCTCGAAGTTCTCGACACTAAGAAGCACGAAGGCTTGCACCTGCACAAAGTCAAAGCTCTTTCAGGAGTTTTGGAAGCAGGACAATCGCTGCACGCGCATGTTGATGCCGAAAAGCGCAACCAAACTGTATTGCACCACAGCACCGCTCACTTGTTCCACGCAGCAGTGAGAGACCTTTTTGGCAAGCATGTAACCCAGGCAGGTTCGCAAGTTGGACCGAACTACATGCGCTTTGACTTCACTTTGGAAAAACAACCGAAGCCTGAAGAACTTCGCAAAATTGAACAACAAATGAATGACTGGGTTAAGCAAAATGCTCAAGTCATTACTCAAGAGATGTCGATTGATGATGCCAAAAAGACTGGCGCAATCGCCATGTTCGGAGAGAAGTATGGAGACACCGTTCGCGTTTTGAGCATGGGAGATTTCTCGCTCGAATTTTGCGGCGGCACCCACGTCAACCAAACCGGCGAAATCGGACCAATCAAAATCATCTCAGAAGAAAGCGTTTCACAAGGCACACGCCGCGTGTCCGCATACTCCGGGCCAAAGGCTTGGAGCTATCTGAACGATCAACTGACATATTTGTCTGACGCTTCCAAACTTATGAAAGTGCGTCCGAACGAACTTGCAAATCAAATTGAGAAATTGCAGGAATCTCTTAGAGAGAGAGAAAAACAGCTTCAAAAGATGGAAGAACGTATGGCTTTATCACGCGTTCCAGAATTGTTAGCGAAAAGCAAAAAAGTAGGCGCCGTTACTCTGATAGCAGAAAGCATCGAAAACCTTGGTGCTGACGCGCTTAAATCCATTGCCGAAGATTTGAAGTCTCGCTCAGACCAAACAGTCGTCGCGCTTGCTTCTTCAACCGGGCCACAGCAAGTAGCTATTGTTGTCGCTGTTTCTGATCCGCTTACAAAAAATGGAGTCAGTGCAGGAGAGCTTGTCAAAGCTGCAGCACAAATTTGCGGCGGCGGTGGTGGTGGCAAACCACAATTAGCGCAAGCCGGCGGCAAGCAACCCGAAATGATTCCACAAGCACTGAAGAAAGTGGTTGATATGGTAGAGGACAAACTCAGCCAGAAGTCGGTCTAACGGCGACTGCCCTGCAGCGTTTTTACCCCTTCGTACCTGTAGTCCCTGCCTGGGGTTTCGCGTATAAACGCGGCTACTTCTTCAATCAATTCGGCATTTAATCCATCATCGACGCGCAATACCAACTGCTCAAACTTTGGTCCCCAGCAGCTGCGAATAGTTAACGCTTGAGGCAGACTCACATGCTTTACGCAGTCTATTGCGATGCGTGTTATTCCTCTTCCAATCCCATCTAGACGTATAACAATTGTTCGCTCCGGTTGAGCTTTTACCCGCACACAAAGTAGTCGTCCTTCTATACACCTCAAAATTCGAGCTTCGTGAATTTGAGAGGTTGCAGCAAGACAAAGTTCGTATGCTTTGGCCAGAGGCAAATGCACATCTTCATATGTTAGGTAGGCATCGATTCCATGAATCGAAACACCTCTGCTAAACGCCTTTTGAAAACCCTTAGCCGCAGCGCTAAACGCAATTCCGAGGATGCATGCAGTCGCCGTGATGCACGGCAGATAAACCGGCATTAGTGAAGGCGTAACTAATCCAAGAACTATGAGTGGGAAATTAATTGCGATACCAAATGCGGCGCCACGGGCAAAAACGCCAGCAAAATCGCGCAGTTGGAAATAGCTCGGATCTAAATACTGAAGAGGAAGAAAAACTTCCAACTCAGCGTCGTTTATATCTCTCGTATTTTGGCTCAGCCTTCTCAAAGACCTTTCCTCAACATCCAACGCACTGCCAAAATCGCATCTCAAAATGACATTCAGCTGACACTCCACAATTTATCGTCTCATCAACTTGTGGCAAAGTTATGACTGACGCGCTTGTTATCATATGTCGTAAGAGGTGAAATCTTCGTGATTACTGACAACCCAAACGAACACATCAAGCGCCACGTCGCAGAATTTGAGCGCCACACTGGGCGCGTTCCGACCATTGAAGAGCTGGCTAAGATCTTGGAAATGGATCCTCGCCTCTTGGCAAGAAGATTGAAAAAGTCCTTGCTTCAATTGGGAATGGACGCGCAGATGGAAGGTTCGTCAGCGTTCAAATCTAGTCTGCCTGAGTTGCTCAGCAGTGGAATGATGGATCGCGGAATTCCCAGCGAAGCAGATTTACAAGCACTTATACAAAAAGCAAAAGAGAATAAAACCAAATTTGCGACGTTGCGCTGGACAATGGGTGATGGTGAAGTGTCGCTCTCAGTGCAAGTTTCCAATCGAAAACCGCAGTGGGTCTTGTGCAATTTGAGTGCTGGCGATACTGAAAAAATAGACGAGATTCAGACTGACGATTTAGAACAAGTTTCGCGCTTGTACGAAAATTTGGAAGTCATAAATCCGAGAAAAGAACAAGCAAGCAACGTCATTCCGTTCAACCCTTAAAGAGTTTCCTTCAAAAATCAGGGTACAGGTGTCGCAGAGAATTCCTGCGCGAAGTAGACTGCACCACCAGGACCGTAAGCGCATCCAATTCCGACGCAAACAAATTTTGGATTGAGAATATTGCCCCTGTGATTGTGCGGATCATCTTTTGGCTCGGCCATCATCGTTGCTTCGCAACCGGCAACTTTTTGCTGTGGCGACATCGGACCATTTTTGGTGGCAATGTTTTCGGCAACATCAACGTTATAACCAGCTGCCGCAGCTCTGGCTCGCGGATCCATTCCGGAGGGATTAACGTGTGCAAAAAATCCGCGCTTGATCATGTCTTCCGCATGAGCACGCGCAACAGACGAGAGACCGCTGCTCAAAGAGACTCGGCCGACTCCGTTAGCAGAGCGATCGGAATTTACGATCTCGCACAAATATGACTCAAGTGTTTGAATAGGTACATTGGTCTGTATACGCTCGAGCGTCACATCGCGTCTAATAGTGGTCGCGCCGGTGGGACTGCTTTCTGTCGGCGAATCATTCGTATACGAAATCGTCTGGTTGTAGCAATTGAGGGCGCCGGATGCCTGTTTCACAAACACCGAACGCAACGGCCCTGATGGTGTGGCAGCTAAGATTCGATCCGCTTCAGTGGCTGAAGAAACGACCTTATTGTTTAACTGCAGAAGCACATCGCCCGGCTCCAATCCCAGCTTCGCAGCGACGGACCCGCGTATCACCAGGGTGATGTACAGTCCTCTGTTAGAGGACCGTGCCGTGAGAATATAACCTGAACTCCCATTGGCTCCCAGCCTCTCGGAAGAATCCACTCGATCAGAGTAAGTTCCAACTTGCCTGCTGATCTGCCGCGCCGACGCAGCGTCATCCATCGAACTGGAAGCGAAACAAGCCAGCAAAATAACTATCGGTATAGCAAAAACCGGGTGTCTCAAATCAGGCACTCCACTTAAGACGTGCATTTCAAATTCCATTATGCCCGCTGGAGCCTTTCACCGCCTCTACTGCTAAACCATGGTCGCCTTCTGCGCCGAAATTTTAGAGACGATACATTAGCAGGCATTTATGCGGCGCCCTGCCAGACTCCGAGGATCGGCCCATACTTTCGGGAATATAAGTGTTCGCATGCACGCGCTTACCAAAAGACAATCTTGTCAGAAAACCAACTCCAGCCACAGCTGAATATCCACTATAAGGAAGACCAGGCGCGCAACGGGCTGGCTGTGTTGCTTGCGCTGTCTCCGGTTTGGGGACTGTGGTCCATTTATGTTTCCAGCTGGCTGCTGGCAGCGCTTGTCCGCGCTGGCATTAGCGGCTATGAAGATCTATTTGCCCTCCTTCTTTTCTACATAAGCCTAATCTGCGTAGGACTTTTCGGACTTTTTGTCTGCCTTGACGCCAAATTTGTAGTTAACGAAAAGGAGCTACGCCTGCCCTGGCGATATTTCTTGAATTTGGGATTCACCCGGACCCAGAAGTGGTCAGACTTGCAGACCGTGGATTTTAAGGATGACGAACTCATTCTGAAGTTCAAGGTGGGAGAGGCGCATTTTAATCTCAACGGCATGAACAACAACGACCTGAAGGACTTCGTTGTGGCCGTTCGCTCGAACGCCCCGGAAGCCAGATGCAGCTTTGATAAAAAGGCAATCGAGACCGTCATGCCCGATTCACAGGCGGCGCCTTCGGCTGACGGAAGTTTTACAGCAATGTGGGAACAAGACCTCGCCAGTCGGTTCGGCAGCACAGCCTTCGTTCCACTAGAAGCAAGAGCAAAACTGAAAAGTGACACGCTCACAGTAATCGGACAAGTCTCCTTTGGTGGTCTCTCCGCTGTCTATCTTTGCAAAGACAAATTGGGAGACTCGGTTATCGTGAAAGAAGCTGTGGTTCCTCTCAATTCCGATCTGGCGATGAAAGAAAAAGCCATCGAAATGTTTCAGAGGGAAGCGAAAATCTTGCAGGGTCTGAATCATCCATATATTGCTCGAGTGCTTGATCATTTTGTAGAAAACGACAGACACTACCTGATGCTGGAACACGTCAATGGTGTCGACTTGCGTGCGTTTGTCAAAGAACACGGACAGCAGGGCGAACGCCTGGTTATGCGATGGGCGCTGGATATGGCGCTAATTCTCAGCTACCTGCACTCAAAAGATCCACCTATCATCCACCGGGACATAACTCCGGACAATATCGTGCTCGATCGCCTGGGGTCGATCAAATTGATTGATTTCGGTGCTGCAAATGAACTCCTCGGCACGGCGACAGGCACGCTGGTCGGCAAGCAGTGCTACATTCCGCCCGAACAGTTTAGAGGCAAGGCAACCACTCAGAGCGATATCTATGCGCTTGGTTGCACACTCTACTATCTAACAACAGGTACTGATCCGGAGCCGCTGTCTCAATCTTCTTTGCCCGATGACCTCAAAGAGAAATATCCTGCATTGAACGAGCTGATCGAGAAGTGCACAGCAATGGAAGCGGAAAACCGCTTGCAGACTGCCGAAGATGTCGTCGCTCTGGCACGCGCTTACACAAAGAGCTACCAGCAAGAAAGTCTCTCATTGAGTTCCGTGGAGAAAATTGCAGGACGGCTGGGTGAGAACGTATGAGTCAGTTCAAAGACCACGAAAAAGAATCGTTCGCCCAACCCACGCTGGAAGCGGTTTCACAACCCACCTTGAAAGTGTCTCCGCAAGCAACACCGCAATTATCGCAAACGTCTCCACCACCATTTGTTTTTGAGGCGCCACCAGTTGAGGATGCACAAAGCGACGAACAATGGTACGACCGGCGAGAAAAGCTTCGCGAGGAAGAACTCGACAAGTATCGTAAGCAATACGGCGATGATGCCTATTTCAAAGCGCTGAAGAACTACAAAAGTCCCTATGAAGACGCGATGGAAGCTTCCAATCAAAGCTGGCAGGGAGTAAATCAGTTTTTAGACGTTGCTTCGCACCTGATGGGTTTCGCTCTTGCAGCAGGTGTCATCATCATTGGTCTGGTGGTGTTCAATGCAATGAACCATCAGCCGAATGGTTCGCTCCCTGATTTCGATTGGACAAACAATCCACTCTACCTGTTTTTCAAAGCTCTGACAGAAGGTCACGAGTTCAAGGGTTTGGAAGACATGAAGGACGTCTTGAACTTCCTTCCGTTTGCCGCTTTCGGATGTGCCCTAACCACGGCCCTGGCAACTTATATTGCCCGTTCGGCAAAGACCCGTGAAATAGACTGGACAGACAGTCACTTAATGCTTGAATATTCTGGACCAATCAACCTTGCATTCAAATGGACCGCGATTAAGAGCGTCGATCAGATTTGGCGCTGGGACATTTTTCATGGCAAACAGCCAGTTTTCTTGCTGACGACGCAAGAAGGAAATGTTTTCAGGCTCAAACTTTCAGACATCACAGCGAAGAACAATATTGGAAGTTTCTTCAGCCTTATTAAGGAGCACGCTCCGAAGGCGAAGTTCAATGTTGACCCAGCTTTCGCGACAGACGAATCATATACGGAGCTCTGGCTGAAGTATTTCTCCAAGGCCACAGATAGATCGAGAGGTGGATTGCTGGAGCCAGACATGCTGGTTGGCGATGGCATGTATAAGGTCGTTGGCACCGTTGGCGGTGGCGGTCAGGGAACAGCTTACCTTGCCACTGTGGAAAAAGATCACATTCCTGAATCTGCTTATGGAAGTTCTGGTGTTGATGGAAAAGTCGAAGTCTCCATGGGCAACAAGGAAGCCCGTCACATTCTGAAAATTGACCAGGCAGCGGCAGGTGGGAAAAAGAAACTTGTGCGTGGACAGGAAGTTGTGCTCAAAGAATATATTTTGCCTGTTCACCGTGGACAACTGACTGCAGAACGCACTGCTGAAAAGTTGAAAGGTGAAGCTGAAATACTCAACACTCTCGATCACGAGCAAATCGTCAAACTAAAAGATGCCTTTATCGAAGACTACAGAGGCTATTTGGTTCTTGATTTTGTCGCCGGAGAATCCCTAAAATCGCTAACTGACCGACTTGGACCACAGACCGAGGAAGCTGTTATTGATTGGGCCATTCAAACGCTCGATATTCTCGAGTACATGCACAATCTGACACCAGCGTTGGTGCATCGAGACATTACTCCAGACAACTTGATGCTGCAGGACGACGGACATATCAAACTTGTGGACTTCAACGTCGCGTATCAAGTAGATTCATCAGCCACCGCAACTGTAGTAGGAAAACATGCCTATATTCCTGCTGAACAATTCAGAGGCAAACCGACACCACAAAGCGATATCTACTCTTTGGGCGGAACAATGTTTTATCTCCTTACAGGAAAAGAGCCGGAGCCCATCAGTACGTCACATCCTGCAAACCATAGCGCACTTGTCTCTGCCGAGCTGGACAAAATCGTGGCTCGAGCAACTGCTACTCCACTGGCAGAGAGATATTCCAGCGTCCAAGAGTTTAGAGAAGACCTCAAACGGCTGAAACGCTGATTTAAGGTTGAAATAAAAAACTCTCTTGACCTGCAGGATAAAGCTTTTCAGTCTTTATGGGAATTCCGCGTATTCACATGTGCAACGGCTGAGCCTATGATAACCAGGCTGGATAGAAGTGTAGATTTTCGTCTTTAGGGTGGACGCATCTATGCTTCAGCTATCCAAACATTCTTTTTCAGATAATTCCGCTGAAAACACTAACGACGCTAAATTCTCCGCGACTCCAGAGCAATTGCGCGAAGAAGGAGAGTTATGCGGGCGCCCACGGGCCTTGGAACGCAAGGACGGCACTGCAGAGAACAAGCAGCCGCTTACAGAGGCGCAGAAATTCGAGCAAAAACATGGAGTATCCGTCGAAACAAAAGACGGAAAGTATTTTTACATTCTGAAGATCAACGGTCAGGACAAGGAGTTGATCTCAACAGACGCTAATGCGAAAGGCATAGAGAAAGCCGAAGCCGAGTTGGCAAAATTGAAGCGCGAAAAAATCGCAGATCTCGAAAAGATCTTCAAAGTCTCTTTCAGCCAAGATGGTGAAGACATACTCAAACAGTGGGTTCAGAAAGACGATTGCAGTTGGGGGCGCGGCAACATGATAAAAGCGCGCAGCCCTAATCTTGCAGAACTGAGCGGCATTGAAGCAGCGCTCTATAGAGCACAACCCAGCCAATTGACTATGGATGGCTCTCAGGGAGTGAAGTTCTACTTTCTGACGCAACACTATTACAAACATGATGTCGCTCTTGCATATCATATACAACAAGATAAAAACAACAGACAAGCCATCTATTTCGAACCCGGTGCAAATGAAGGAAAGCCAATTACTGAAAAGGACGCCGATAGGATGGGCAAGCATCAGCTCTACAGTATTGAGGCCGTGGCACATCACGAACTCATGCACAATGCCCAACAAAATCTCAATTGGAATACTCCCAAAGAAAAAGAAAAGTGGGCGCGAAAACTCGGCTGGCTACCTTATGAAGATCCAAATACTCATGAAACGAAATGGCTCTTCACTGGCAAGAAAGACGAGCTCTATAGGCGAGATCAGGATCATTGCAAGGATGCATTCAGTTGGTGCGCTTGCGGCAAGCATGGCGGACTGGAAAACGAGCGAGGTTCAGGAGTCTCGAGAGTAAAAGACGCAAAGCAATTTACACTTGATCAAGTTCGCGATCTGGCAGCTGTAAAACCGTCTACGCGCTATTTCGTAAACCCGCTAGAAATGTTTGCTGAAGGAGGAATGAAGTATCGCATTAACGAAAAGCGCAGGCAAGAGTTGCTCGAAGACAGTCCTCGTCTCTACGACGCAGTCAAAGAGCATGACCAGCAAGAATTGAATGCAAGATATGGTAAAGAACCTTCCGGCGAACCTAAATATATTCGCTCGCCAAATGGCATTCTAGTCAAAAACACAGCAGAGGCGCGCGCTGAGATTCAAACATTCGAAGAAAAAATCAAAAAAGTGGAGAAGAAAAAATGATATCCGACAATACTTCTCTAATCAGCAAAGAATGGCGCCCTGAGCAAGGTTGGCTGGGAGTGGTGCCGGGCCACACGAGCATCAAAGATGCAATCGACAGACTTGGTGGCATTTGTGAAACTGCCGAAATGGCAAATGGTTTTTCTTTCGACTTTCGAGACGGTCTTATTCGCGTTACATCGCTCCAACAGCAAGGCACGATTTCCAAACTGTGGATTTCAGGAGTCTTAGCCGAGCAGGGCATAATTCCTGGTTCTTTGAAATATGCCAAGAGTATGTTTCCCAACCTTCATTTTGTTCGGCATGATTCAACCAATGCTGAAATATATGAGTCTCCTGGAATACGATTGGCGGCAAGTACAGGAAATGAAGATGCCGATGTGATGTGGATTGAATTTTTTCCAGTTGAGTCCTAATTTACGCGCCCACCAAGTAAGTTCGGCTACGTAAGCAAATAAATGGCTTCGACCATACAAACGGTTTAAAATAGCCTTTCGTTTCTTACAGCTTTCGCGCATTCGATGGTGGGGTATTGAAGATGTTTGTAAGCAGGGTGAAAGACAAGGTCCTCTTTATGGCTTTGGTTGTCGCGACCTCGCTCTCTCTGTCGATTCCAGCGTTTGCCGCAGTGCCTCCGGTACGAATGTCGGTGACACCAGGTGGTCAAAGCGGAATTGAGCAGGAGGTGTGCGACCGCCTGAGCATGGGACTCTCCAACGCACAGGACATTGTAATTAGCACTGTAAACCCAGACTGGTTCATCACCTGCACTATCGTCGAGAAAAACGACCAGGTCACCGGACAAATCAGATATAACGGAACCGTAACCGTCAAAACACGTGACGGGCAGGTCATCACGACATCTTCGGTGCAGAAATACAATCAGGACTATGTGGTTCCTGGACAACAATTGAACAAGCGCCTCGTTGAGAATGCCGCCAGAGACGTCATACAGGCAGTCACAGATCGCTCTTTGCCGCCCATTCAACAAGCGGTCGAAATCGAAATCGAGACTCGCAAGAGAATTATTGAAGCCGAGATGAAGGCGGAAGATGACAAGTACGATGAAGCGACTGCCGTCTTGCGCGCGATCGGTCCGGACTCCCCGCGTTTCAAAGCTGTCCGAGCACTTATGGACGAATACGCCATGGAAAAGGAAGCTATGCAGTTGATCAGCACCGCCAAGTCCAAAGCCAGGGCAGGTGCTTATACTCAAGCAGTCGTAGCCTTGCGACAGGTAAACAAGAAATCAAAACGTTACCGCAATGCTGTCGCGCTCATGTCGCAGTACAGGGCTCACAAGTAGATAGCAGATGATAGATAAATTAACAGTCGAAGTCACCTGACTTCGACATCCAAACGCGTCACTGCGCCCTGTTTTCGGTGGTTCAGCAGGTTCATGCATCCAAACCACCCACAGATCAATATACTGACGGCGAGCCGTTCTAATATGAAGCGCCTTTTTTTAAGCGCAGCTATCAAGTAGACTAACCTCGCTCCTGATAAGACTTTTTGCCCAGGAGCGCTGTGCGAATGGACCCATGATTTGTCGAAAAGGCCGTCAAGGAGCTCCTAATTTGTAGAACCGCGCCGTACTTCTTATTTGATCAAGATGCTGCGGCTTTTCAAGCGGAAACTAAACTCGAAATGCTAAGAAGTGGAGAAGCACAATAGCGAGCATTTGGATATCGGAGTCTAGAAACTGACGGTCTCATGGAATTTTGGATTAAGGAGAGTTGTAAATGAAAGCAAGACGGACTATTGCACTGGGCGCAATGCTCATGCTTCTGGCGGTGAGCTTATTGCCGCAGGCAGCCATGGCTGGTCCCAAGCGCAGAATCGCAGTACTGCCGTTTGAATACGGCGCAGTCAGCGGTTCGTTGGGCGGATACGACCTTGGCAAAGGCGTTGCCAGTCTGTTGATCACCAAGCTTGTTAATGACGGCACATACTCGCTCATCGATCGCCAACACTTGGACGCCATTCTGAAAGAGCAAAACTTTTCGACCAGCGACAGAGCAGACGCCAGCACCGCTAACAAAATCGGCAAAATGCTAGGTGTAGATGCCGTTGTCTACGGCACCATCACTGCTTTCGGTTTCGAAGACAAACGTACATCCTATTCTGCGCCATCGGTGCCGATTCCAGTTTCGATACCTTACGTAGGCGGCGTCGGCAGTTTGTTCGGCGGCTTCCACGGAAGTTCGCGCAAACAAAAAGCAAGAACAGCTATTGACGCGACAGTCACCGACACCAACACCGGCGAAATTCTCGCTGCTGTCCATGGACTCGGCGAATCACAAAAGGCATCGAGTTCGTTCGGTGCTTATGACGTAGACAGCTCCGACTTCTCGACCTCGCTTGCAGGTGAAGCCACCAACCAAGCTGTTGAGCAAATGGGCGGACAATTGATTGCGATGGCATCGAAGATTCCAGACAACCAATCTCTCGCATTGCAAAACGTTGAAGGCAGAGTTGCCGATGTAACCGGCCGCGAAGTCATCGTCAACGTCGGCAAGCAAAACGGCATCGCCGCCGGTGATCATCTCTCGGTCGATCGTCCGTATAAGACCATCAAAGATCCTGTGACCGGCAAGGTGCTCAAAGAAATGAGCAGCACAATCGCCCTCATCAAGATCAAAGAAGTGAACGCAGACAACTCTACCGGCGACATCACGAAGGGCGGCGGTGTCAAAGTAGGCGACTCAGTGAAGAAGGTGACAACCGATGTAGCGGCTGTCGTAATCACTCCATTGCCGGGCTCCGGCGACGGCTCTGGAAGCTCATTCCAGAAGACTACGATGACCACAAGCGGCACCGTACTCAAGAAAGAAGCAACTAAATAACAATGAAAAAACAGATTTGGCAGAAGACTGGCCTGTGCGCATTGATTCAAGCGGCGTTAGTCTTCTGCCCTCTGTCTTTTGCTTATGCTTCAGAAGACGCAGAGAAGTATGCCAAACCTATGGCTAAAGCGACTGCGGAATTCGAGAGAGGCAACTATCAAGTTGCCCAAGACGCTTTTCTGAAGCTTGTCACCAAATATCCCAGCTCTGCGGAGTTGAGGAATATGCTTGCCAAATCGTACAAACGGCTTGGCAAATTCGACGAAGCAAAGGGCGAATTCCGTGCAGCCGTGCAATGCGATCCGAATTTTGCGGACGCGTATTACGAAATAGGCTGTATGCAAGAAAGCGATAAAGACTTCAGATCAGCTGCAGTAGCTTTTGAGAAGTATTTGGAATTGAAGCCGGATGCGAGCAATAGAAAGCTCGTTTCTGATCGCATTCAGTTCTGCAAAGGTCAACAATAGAAACACAAAGAGGGTAGGTAAGTGAGCAATCCGCACAAATACGCTTTCTTCGAAGGAAACTTTATTCCGCTTGAGAATGCCAAAATCAGCATCATGAATCACTCATTCATGTATGGAACCGCAGTTTTCGAGGGCATCCGAGGATACTGGAATGAAGCACACGGCGAGATGTATTTGTTCCGCCTGAAAGAACACTTCCTGCGCATGAAAGACTCAATGAAGATCATGCACCTCGACGACATGAAGTATTCAGTTGACGAACTCTGCAAAATTTCAGTCGAACTAGTTAAGAAGAATGAGCCCAAGACTGACACTTACGTTCGTCCGGCAGCTTATAAGACCGGTCAAAGAGTAGGACCAAGTTTGGAAGACAACCCGAGCGACATGTGTATTTTCACAGTGCCGTTCGGCGATTACTTCCATGGAGCACCGGGGCTGAAAGTGCAGGTGTCAGCCTGGAGACGCGTTGAAGACAACGCGATTCCGGCTCGTGGAAAAATTGTCGGAGCGTACGCTAACACCGCTCTGGCAAAAACAGATGCGATTCTGGCAGGTTTTGACGAGTGCATTGTTCTTTCGGAAAACGGACACGTCTCCGAAGGCAGCGCCATGAACATCTTTATGGTGAAGAATGGAAAGTTGATAACAACGCCAATTTCGGAAAACATTCTCGAAGGCATCACGCGCAGTAGCATTATGGAATTTGCACAAGCAGAGTTCGGCTACGAAACAATTTCTCGCACAGTAGACAGAAGCGAACTGTACACAGCTGACGAGCTCTTCTTCTGCGGAACTGGAGCTCAGATTGCACCAATCATCGAAATCGACAAGCGCGAAATTTCGGGTGGTAAGTGCGGAGAGATGACCGGCAAAATTCGCGAATTCTACACATCAATGTGCAGAGGCGAGCAGAAAAAATACATGCACTGGCTTACACCGGTGTATGGCACTGGTGATAAGTCGGGCACCAAAGAAAAGGCTGCCGCCAAGTCGTAATCACGCTAGAGCTAACTCTTAATAGGGCTGTCGCTTACTCTTAAAGCGGCAGCCTTATTGATATTCTTTGAAAGGCCGCTCTATTTCGCTTAGCGGTCTTCCGGGATTTTCTTTTTCTTTGAAATCGTCAGTATCTCTTTGCGCCAATTTCGGCTTCTCTTTCGAAGCTACTTTACTGCGTCCTCGGCCCATCAATCTGGCGAATCTAGAAGGTTTTTCCTCTTCCGGCATGTTCATCTCTTTGGCTATTCTCGCCAAACGACGCCACTGCGATTTTGCTTCAGCCTGCTCAAAATTATCTGCATCGTGAAGTGCGATCAACTTCCACTCATCAATGCAATCGGTCATCATCTCTTGATCGATCGGTACACCCTTTTTCAAATCGCGATTTATCTTTGCCGTCATTGCACGAGCATACATAAAATGCCCGGTCGGATCACCAGGATCGAGCTGCACAGCCTTGCTCAATTTCTTCAATGCGAGCGGCAAATCGCCATCATCATAGGCCTGCTCGCCAGTGAATCTAAGATGCGATGCTTCGCTCAATCTGCCGCTCATCCCATTGCCGAAGAATTCTCTATTCGGTCTTTCTTCCGAATACACCTTGCCACCAGATGTGATGTGAGGTGAAATTGCGTCGGCTAATACAGGATGGAAAGACTCTGACAACAAAAGAGGTGCAAAAGCGAGGAATAAAGCAAGTTTCCTGTTAGGTCTCAGAATTGAACAGCAACTTTTGCGGACTTGCTTTTGTTCTTGCATGTGGCCTCATTGTCGAGGATCAGCAGTTGAAGCGCGCAACCACCGAGCTCTATTTGTCTTCTTTCTCTTCTTTTTCTTCCTCTTCGGTTACGTCATTGACGTCCAAAGAGCCTGCTTGAATTTCTGCGATTTCTTCTTCCAATTCTTTGATTCTGGCTTCAGCTCTGTCAATCTGAGTCAATTCATCATGGACTCGATCGACCAGACCATCAAGCGATCTCGATTCTGTCCAGAGAATAAATGTGCGCAAACCAATGGTCTGGAAATGTCTGTTCTTTTCCATATCAAGGGTTTTGATATTGATTTTGAGCTTGGCAATCTTTGCTTGTTTACCGGTCTTGTCAGCCGCATCTTTGGCTACGTCTTTGACCTTGCTGAAAAAGTTGTCGAATGATGGCATTTTCGTCACCTCTGGCGTTAGTACGTCGTTTGAGAAACTATTTATTCTAAACGGCGGCCCTCAGCAAATCTCTTTCAGCGAAGTTTTGTATTGAAAATCAGGGGGCAAAGTCCATGCCTACTTCAGCCAGATTGAATCGTTCGTGAACCAGCCTCACAGCTTCTTTTGCATAGGAAGCCGGCACGACAATGCTCACTCGCAGATCGGCGGAAGTGACCATCAGAACAGGAATTGCCGCACTGCTCAACTGGTCGAAGACAGTGGCGACCACCTCAGGACGGCTGGTCAAACGCCGGCCCACAACAGAAATCCGAGCAATGTCTGTGTCGCAATGGATATGCGGCGAGCCCAGTGTCTTGCCCAGAGACTCGATTATAGAAAGAACACGTGGTACTGAGCGCTTTTCCACAGTAAATGCAAATTCCTGGCAAGGCTCATCTTCACGGGCAAGAAGCATGACCATGTCGGTAGCGATATTGAGTTCTTGCAGGCGAGTAAAAAGTGAGGAGACACCCTCAACCCGCTTAGCATCATTGTCCTGAGCAGGACACTTAAGTGTTACGGAAGCCTGATTCAAATCCAGCGATAAGCCGCAGACCGTATACTCGGGCGCTGCCAGGCGATTTGTAATGAGCGTGCCGGAGTCTTCGGGCTTGAAAGTCGAACGCACTCGAATCGGGACATGGTTATCCATCGCCATTTCAATGGAACGCGCCTGCATAACTTGAGCACCGGTAGCAGCCAATTCGAGCATCTCTTCATAGCTTATAGCCGAGAGTTTGCGGGCTTCCGGAACGATTCGCGGGTCGCAGGTATAAACGCCGGCAACATCAGTGTAGATGTCACAACGTTCGGCGGACAGCGCGCCTGCAAGGGCTACGGCTGTCGTATCGGAACCGCCACGACCAAGAGTGGTTATGTCATTGCTATCGGTGATGCCTTGAAACCCAGCCACAACTGCAATTTCGCCGCGTTTCAAACTAGACTCTACTTTATCAGGGCGAACTTCTCTGATCTTAGCCGTGCCATGGCTAGAGCCGGTGATAATGCCTGCTTGGTGCCCAGTGAAGGAGCGTGACTGCCAGCCCAAAGACTGAATTGCCATCGACATCAGTGCAATGGAGACTTGCTCTCCGGTGGACATGAGCATGTCCATCTCACGGGCATCAGGACTATCGGAAATTTCTTCAGCCATCGTGATCAGGTGGTCTGTCGTGTGGCCCATCGCAGAAACCACAACGGCGACTTCATTGCCTTCTGAAGCGCTCTTTACTGCAATTTCAGCAGCTTTGCGGATTTTTTTGACGTCTGCTACCGACGTGCCACCGAACTTTTGAACAAGACGCCCCATGTGGATATACCAAATTGCTAAAAGCTAGAACCAGTGTGGATTTGAAGAAACTTTCCCTGACGATACCGATCATATAACGCTTGGGCAAAAGGAAGTGAAGTGGCAGGCAAAAAGTAATTTAATAGGAGGTAAAACCCTTGATATCTCAAACCTGAGGTTATATCGAGAGCCTTTCTAAAAGGGCACAATCGCTCATCTGCCTTTCATCTCTTCGATAGCTGTTTGACTTTTGCAAGGCAAATATTAGACCCGAGCAAAAGCTTCAATTTCTGCCCGCGCAAAATCAAAGACAGAAGGGGCACTTGGCCGGTTCCACTTGTCAAGGACTCGTTTGCAAAACGTCAAACGGTCGACTAGTCGTTATTCATTGGGATATGAACTCCCGCTTTCTTAGCGAAATCAATCGCTTCATCGTATCCAGCGTCGACATGTCGAATCACACCCATTCCCGGGTCGGTAGTGAGCACTCTCTTCAAGCGGCGATCGGCATCAATAGTGCCATCAGCAACAATCACCTGACCGGCGTGCAGGGAATAACCGATGCCGACACCACCACCATGGTGGAGCGAAACCCAGCTAGCGCCGCCGACTGCGTTAATCATCGCGTTCAGATAAACCCAATCGGCAATTGCGTCCGAGCCGTCTTTCATCGATTCGGTTTCGCGATTGGGTGAGGCTACTGAGCCGGCATCAAGGTGGTCACGGCCGATTACTATCGGAGCAGAAACTTCACCCGCTGCAACCAGCTTATTGATAATCAGCCCCAATTTGGCGCGATCTCCGTAGCCGAGCCAGCAAATGCGAGCAGGCAGGCCCTGAAAGGCGACCTTTTCGTTGGCCATCTTGATCCACTTGCAGAGCGCCTTATTGTCTGCAAAATTCTCCAAAATTGCTTTATCAATTCTGTCTATGTCTTTCGGATCGCCTGACAGAGCAGCCCATCTGAAAGGTCCCTTGCCTTCGCAGAACAGCGGTCTGATGTACGCCGGAACAAATCCCGGGAAATCGAAAGCGTTTGCGACGCCCTTATCAAAAGCGACCTGGCGAATATTGTTGCCGTAGTCAAATGTGATTGCGCCACGTTTTTGAAACTCGAGCATTGCTTCCACATGCTCAACAATCGACTGCGTCGACAACTCCACATATTTCTTCGGATCGCTAGAACGCAGTTCGGCAGCCATTTCTAGTGAGTAGCCCTTAGGTACATAACCAGTCAGGGGATCGTGTGCGGAAGTTTGATCAGTGAGCGCATCCGGCAAAAAACCTTGTTTCAAGAGCTCCGGAAGAACTTCTGCCGCATTGCCCAAGAGTCCGATGGACAAGGGATTTCCTTTTTCCTTCGCCTCTTTAGCGAGCTTCAGAGCGTGTTCGAGGTTAAAGGCTTTCACATCTAGATATTTCGTTTCTAATCGTCTATCGATGCGGCTTTCGTCAACTTCGACGCAGATGGCGATTCCATCGTTCATGGTTACAGCCAACGGCTGAGCTCCACCCATACCGCCGAGACCGGCTGTGAGCACAACTTTTCCTTTCAGCGAGCCGTCGAAATGTTTGCGAGCAAGCGCTGCAAATGTTTCATAAGTCCCCTGCAAAATGCCCTGAGTACCGATGTAAATCCAGGAGCCGGCTGTCATTTGACCAAACATGATCAAGCCCTTCTGCTCCAGATCACGGAAATAGTTCCAGTTTGCCCAATTTCCGACCAGGTTGGAATTGGCAATCAAAACTCTAGGAGCGTCTTCATGGGTGCGGAATTTGCCGACCGGTTTGCCGGATTGAACCAGCAATGTTTCATCATTCTCGAGATCGACCAGTTCTTTAACGATCGCCTTGAAACAGCTCCAGTTGCGCGCTGCTTTGCCGGAGCCACCGTAAACAACGAGGTCTTCAGGTCGCTCAGCTACTTCCTTATCGAGATTGTTCAAGAGCATGCGTAGCGCCGCTTCTTGAACCCAGCCTTTGGCATTCAGCGCAGAGCCTCTGGGAGCCTGAACCTGGATAGCCTCTTTGCTCTGCAAAATGGCTTTTATGAGCTCGGGTCCGGATTTTGTTGTCTGTGCCGATTTAGCCGACGCCGCCGATGTCATGACAAAAGCACCTCGATTATGAAATTATTACACTGTCAGATCTGTGTTGTAGACTGACAAGTGGAGATCATAACTCATTCGCGCGTATTAGAATTACTCGCGAAATTCAAAGACTACCAGGAGCGGACAAATGGTCAAAGAACTGACAAAGCCGAAAGTGGAGAAGACCTTCGAAACAATTTCGGGCATTCCGCTCAAGCCGGTCTACACGAAAGAAGATCTTAAAGATTGGAAGTATGACGAAAAGCTGAATGATCCGGGTGTTTTCCCGTACACACGCGGCATTCACAACAACATGTATCGCGGCAAAGTCTGGACAATGCGTCAGTTTGCCGGTTTTGGCGGTCCTGAAGAGACAAATGCCCGTTTCAAATATTTGCTTTCTCAAGGTCAGACAGGGCTTTCGACCGCTTTCGACCTGCCGACATTGATGGGCTATGACTCGGACAATCCAGTATCTAACGGCGAAGTTGGAGTTTGCGGTGTTGCAATCGACAGCCTCGAAGATATGGAAATCCTCTATCAAGATCTGCCGTTGGACAAAGTTTCCACCTCGATGACCATCAATGGTCCGGCCGTAATTATCTTTGCGATGTTCCTCGCTAATGCTCAAAAGCGTGGTTTCGATCTAAAACAGCTGAACGGCACATTGCAAAACGACATCTTCAAAGAGTACATCGCTCAGAAGACATACCTTTTGCCACCGCGTCCGGCTGTGCAATTGATCAAAGACATGATGGTTTTCTGCACAAACGAAGTGCCGAAGTGGAACCACATTTCAGTCTCTGGATATCACATTCGTGAAGCAGGCGCGACTGCAGCGCAAGAACTTGCATTTACTCTAGCGGATGGTTTTGCTTATGTAGACGCCGGTATAGAAGCAGGTCTCAACATCGACGACTTCGTTCCGCGTCTTTCATTCTTCTTCAATGCTCACATCGACTTCTTTGAAGAGATTGCAAAATACCGCGCAGCAAGAAGAATTTGGGCTCGCCGCATGCGCGACAAATATGGCGCTAAGGATGAGCGATCCCTCAAACTGCGATTCCACACGCAAACTGCAGGATGCAGCTTGACCGCTCCCCAGCCAGAAAACAACATCGTGCGCACAGCAATCGAAGCGCTCGCTGGAGTGCTGGGCGGAACGCAATCACTGCACACCAATTCAATGGATGAAGTGCTTGGACTGCCGACCGAAAAAGCGGCGCACATCGCATTGCGTACGCAGCAAATCATCGCCTTCGAAACCGGTGTGACCAACGTCGCCGATCCCCTTGCCGGCTCGTATTACGTTGAATGGCTGACTGATGAATTAGAGCGCCAAGCCGAAGAATACTTCAAACAAATCGAAGAAATCGGTGGTGTCATATCCGGTATCGAGAAAGGCTACTTCATGAAAGAAATTGCCGACTCTGCATATCAATTCCAACAAAAACTCGACTCCAAAGACCGCATCTTCGTTGGCTTGAACGGCTTCACTGAAGAGGCTGAAGGACCTGGAATCGAAATTCTTAAAATCGGCCGCCAGTATCAAGACAGACAAGTGGCGAGACTGGAAAAACTGAAAGCAAGACGCGATCAGGCAAAAGTAACCGAATCGCTCGAGAAATTGAAAGAAGCGCTCCGCAACGGCGGCAACAGCTTCCCGTTGATTTTGGAGGCAGTGAAAACATACGCCACCATGGGTGAAGTTTGCGACGCTATGCGCGAAGTGCATGGCGCCTACAGAGAAACAGCAGTTCTCTAAATTCGTCCGGCAGCGGTTTTGATTTCTTCGCTGAGCGAAAGCTTAACGACGTTTTTCTGCAGCGCGTGCAGGCAACGATTGGCGATCACAATAATGATCGCCGCCATTACAGCAGGCATCCAACCTTCTACCAAAATCAAATTGGGGTAGAAGCTCGAAAACGCTTTCAAAAGAATCGCGTTGAAAATGACTCCAAGAACGTAGGAAGGCACGATAAAACGTTTGTCTTTTATCCATTCGAGATTGGGTGAATTGTCATTTTGCAAAAACTCTTGCGAGTTTTTCATCAACTTGTAGGTCACGTAGGAAAGACTGCCCAAGAGTGCAAGAGCTGTCGTCACGAGGAAAAATGTCATCGACAGCAAAAGTGAAATACCGACACATCTGAACAAATCAGCTTTGACCATGATGCCCGGAATCTGGCAAATCATGAAATAGAAAACCATGCCGAAAAGCAAGTGCCGAGTAATCCAAAGCGAACCGGCCGCAACGCTGAAGTTGAGGATTCGCTCTTTGGACAATGGATTGGTGTCAGAAGTGCCGTTACTAATCTGATTCACTGGGTTACCTTAGAAACTGGCAGCTAATCCCAGCATACCCTTTTCCAATGACAACAGCCAGGTTCTTAAGATTTGCGCCAGTTTTGGGCATCGCGCAGCACAAAAAAAACATCGCCAATTGGCAACAAGAAAGTGCGCATTTCACTCATCCAACTTGCTTATGCCTTCCTGAGCAAGTTTTTTAAGCGCTACGTCATTGGAAAACTGCATTATTGTTTTGTATTCCTGACGCGCATCGCCCAAACGTCGCAATCTGACAAGCGCAACAGCTTTCACATAGCGAGCTTGCATATTGCCTGGATACTGCACAAGAAATCTATCCATCAATCCAACAGCATCTTCTTCATGGGCACTGTTAATCAATAACATCGCCTGCCTGAGCGGGTGGTTATTGTTTGCCGCAATGCTCTGCGAGGGTTTGGACGGACCTAAAGCCGTTTCAGCCTGATCCAGGGGGGCTTTTTTACCACCGGTGCTCTTTTCGAAAAAATGGTCAGGCATGCGTTCTTTCACATAGTAACGCGGTAGGGGATGTGGATTCATCAATGTCTGAGGTGTTGGATACTGCGGCTGCGCCGTAAAAACGCCCTTGAAGTGATTAAGCTCGCCGGCAGCAGGGGTGGGCTCCGGGTTCAACAGCGTCTGTGGAGTTACATACTGCGGTTGCGGCGTGAAAAGACCTTTCAATGGATTTGCTTCGCCTGCTCTCGGCGCCTGAGGTTGCGGATTCAAAAGAGTTTGCGGCGTCACAAATTGTGGTTGCGGCGTAAACAAGTCTTTGAGCGGATTTCCATTGACCGGAAAAACATCACGCAAACTCTCAATCAGTTGTTTATTGCCTTTCGTTTGTCCTGAATTTTTTGCCGCGTTCATCGCTTCTGTATAGCCTGGAATTTCGACGGCTCCAAATGTGTTTGTAGAATTCGGAATTGAATCGGCATTTGGAATTGGTGTTGGTCCGCCATTAGATGCCCCCGGCACTTCCGGGGGCGGAGCCTCCGGCAGAGGTGCGTTTGAGGATGCTTCTTTAGAAGTCGATTCATCCTGCATCGCATCTGAAGGCACGCCATCTGCACTCTGCGAACCAGAAGAAACACCTGACTCAGATTGACCGGACAGGCCATTTGGATCAGACGAAGGTGAACCTCCCGCGGCATCGGTACTTTGCTCGCTTTGAGCACCTGGATCGGACTGTCCGGGTCCCGAATAATTTTGAGCATTTGCAGAACTCAGTGCAAACAAAACAAACGCAGAAAAGCAAGCGAAAAGCTGATGGTGTGCAGCCCTGCACAGTCTTCCTCCCAGTATTTTGCGGTTTAATTTTGGCATTACGAGAGCCCATTCTTGCTTTAATACCAGTATCCCAAAGCTTACTCACCCTGTCGAAGGACGTCAGACCTCTCTGGGTAAGATACATATGGTATATAGGGTCGTCGGTTTCCGCCCCGGCCCAATGTGCTCGGTTTATACCAATCAGGCCCGGGGGGCCAACAGTGACTCGTCGCTGCGTTTTATGTAATCGCCTTTTGCCTCAAGGCGCCACGCATTGCCCGTTTGACGGTTGCGCCTTCAATTATGAAGGCGAGGCTCGCGGCGCGACGACCAGCGTAGACATAATTCCAGAGATTAAACGCTGCGGCAATTGTGGTCGGCAATACCCGGAAGAAGCGAATTTCTGCATGATCGACGGCTCTCGACTGCCGCAAAGCGCCGAGCCAAAAATGAGACCACGCGTTCAAATGGCAGAAGCGTCCCGCCTCCTGGGAAAAACTGTAGGCGGCAAATACACAATTCAATCAGTCATCGGTCATGGGGGTATGGCAGTTGTTTATCAGGCGTTCGACAATTTGATCGAACGACCGGTTGTGATCAAGGTCATGCAGTCATGGTTAGCCCACGACGAGCGTGCCAATGAAAGGTTCAAGCGCGAGTGCCAACTCACAGCCCAACTGCATCACCCAAATATCATCAGAGTATATGATGGCGGGTTGCTCAATAACAACGAGCCTTATCTGGTCATGGAATATGTTGCCGGCGAATCTTTGCGCCGCGCATTGGATCGCCATGGTCCGGTGCATCTCAAAACGGCTGCTGCAATTGTCATTCAAATTTGTCGCGGACTTGGAGAAGCTCATGCAGCTGGCATTATTCACCGCGATTTAAAACCGGACAATGTGCTGGTCGAAGCGGTGAAAGGCTCCTCGCAGCACATCAAAATTTTGGATTTCGGTATTGCCTACTTGGTCGCTGGCGCACATCGCCTGACTCAGACAGGCAAGTTGATCGGCACACCTGCTTACATAGCGCCTGAGCAACTGAAAGACAGAAAAATCGATGCACGCGCAGATCTCTATGCGGTCGGCGTAATGCTCTTCGAACTACTCACGGGAAAAGTTCCATTCGAAGGAGAGACGGCCGAGTCTATCCTCACCAAACAGTTGTTCGAACCACCGCCGCCTCTATCCTCGCAAAGAGAGGACATACCGGCCGGGTCACCGATTGAACTCGTTGTTGAAAAAGCGCTCGCTAAAGAGCCTGACGACCGCTACCAGACCGCAAAAGAATTTGAAGAAGCAATCGAGATGGCCTTGAAAGAACCCTCTCGCAAAAGAAAGACGATGTCCTAGGTCGTCGCACCCACCGCGTCTAATTGTTTTTTGTCCACTTTGCCGGAAAGAGTCTTGGGCAGAAAGTCACCAGCGGCTCTAAAATCCCATTCCATAGGACGCAATTCGCGTTTTAAATTGTCTTTGGAGAAGTCTTTAAACTGTCCGATCAACTCTTGTCGCGCCGCTTTCTTTGCATCGCCGCCTGCTTTCAACTGATCGCTCAGTTTTTGGTCTTTGATGACTATGACCGCTTTTACTGTCTGCCCCAGGCTTTTGTGGGGAACACCAATAACCGCAACTTCAGCAGCGTTTGGATGATTGAGCAAAACACCTTCCACTTCTGCAGGAAACACTTTATTGCCGGCGACAACGATCATCTCTTTGGCGCGACCGGAAATGAAGATTTGCTGATCTTTGATGTGTCCAAGGTCGCCAGTGTAATACCGCCCGTTTCTAACCGCTTTCTCCGTCGCTTCCGGATTGTCTACATAACTAAGCATCAAATTCGATCCGGAGATGGCAATTTCTCCTGTTTGTCCATCGGCAACAGGTTCATCGTTATCGCCCATGATTTCAACCTTCACCGAGGGAATCGGCTTGCCGACTGACTCATGAGGCCCAATCAAATTGAGAGCAATGATTTTTGATTCGGTAGAGCCGTATCCATTGTTGAGCTTTTTGCCAAATCTGCCCTGGAAGTCTTCCGCCAATGATACCGGCAGCGGTGCACCACCAGAAAGCAAAATATGAGCGGAATTCATATTGATTAAGCCGTTTGGAATGTTGAGCATCGCCGCATAGACTGTCGGCACGCCGACCAGAATATGAGGATCATATTTATTGATGCAAGCAAAAAATCCGCTCTTCGTCAGATCGCAAAAGACAACTTTTGCGCCGAAAAGGAAGCAAATCAACATTACTTCCAGTCCGAAAATGTGGCTTAATGGCAGCGGCAGAATGCCACGCATTTCCCGCTTAATGGAAGCCATTGCGCCCAGCTCTTCCAGATTGATCATCAGTGAATGAAGCTCATGGACTGCGCCTTTCGGTGTACCAGTCGTCCCGGAAGTCAAAATGATGAACGCCGGCTCTTTCAATTCAGCTTCGCTTCTCTCAAACTTGGGCAACGCTGAGGCATCCTTCGGTTCTTCCGGGACGGCTGAAATATCCAGCAAACCGATTTTCTCCTCTTCGATGCTCGAATTTGCAGTCAGAAAATTGGGATTGTGTCTGACAGAACCGCACAAGAGTTTTACTTTGAGCCTTTTGGCTACGTTTTGGACTTCTTGAACCGTAACACGAGCATCAACAAGAACAGCAACCGCCCCTATCCTCCACAAAGCCAAAATAGCAGCAAATAGCCGTGCCGAATTCGGAGCCGACATCATGACCCGCTCGCCTTTGCATACATTGCGCGCCAAAAATTCTTCTTGAGCAGCATCTATAAGAGATTGCATCTGCGCATAACTGTAGGTCTTATGATTTGTCCCGCTTTCACCAGGAGTGTCGACATCAGTCTCGACAATAGCCGGCAGCTCTGCCCTGTCGGCGTGATTTGCAATGGGATAGAGCAAACAATTGAGAGAAGTGATTGGATTTTCCATCTGCCTATTACCAACTAGTGCTGCGATAAACTTTCCGTCTCGGATTTCGATCTCGGTTCAATGACTGATTTTACGCTCTTGGTGAGCGAAAGGATAATAAAGCCAACATTCGATAAAGTGATCGCATTATTCAAATTCAAGTCCGCTGCTTTTTGATTCAGGTCTCAAATGTCCGGTTTTGACGATATGCGCTCATTTATAGATGCATACAGCGCTGGAAGCGCGTACAATCATATAGACAGGAAAAAACCAAATAGTTCCCCTCCTTGCGAGGCTCCCTTATGGGTCAGCCGCTTCTAACGGCTGAGCCTGTCCAGTTCGACAGATATATTCGTTACCAATCAATGGATGCAAAGTGGCACACATAGTAACCGGCGGCGCAGATCTTAAATACGACAGTCTTTCAGTCATTCCTCTTGGCGGGCAGAGCGAGCTGGGGCAGGTGTTATGGGTAATCACCTATGGCGGCGAAATTTTGATTGTTGATGCGGGCGTCGCTTACCCGCCGGAAGGTTTGCCGGGCGTTGATTTGTTACTGCCCAATACAAATTTCTTAGAAGCAAACGGCGACAAAATTCTTGCACTGCTTTTGACCAATGGACACGAAGAGCATTCGGGCGGAGTATTTTACCTGCTAAACCACCTGAAAGTGCCGAGGATTATGGCACCCCAATTTGTCTCGGCAATGCTGACTCAGTCTCTTTTAGAGCGCGAAGAAAAAGAAAAAACCGGCAAGCGCTTCCCGGAAGTAGACACGATAGAGTGGCGCTATCCCTATCAGATTGGTCCTTTTGAAGTCGAATGGATAAAAGTAAACGATGCCATTGCCGATGCTGCGGCCCTGAGAATTGGCACCCCTGAAGGCGACATCATTTACACTTCGAGTTTTAAATTAGACCAAACTCCAGTCGACAAGCGCCTTCTTGATGTCGGACGATTGGCGCAAATTGGTGATCAGGGAACTCTGCTTCTAATTAGTGATTCGGCTGGCGTTGAAAGTCACGGCTACACACCTTCGGAAAGATCCGTACTGGCAGGGCTCAGCAAACACATTGCCAGTGCGCCTTCGCGAGTCATCGTTGTAATTCCTGGCACCAGCACTCACAGGCTACAAATCCTTTGCGATTTAGCCAAGGCCAACGATCGAAAAGTAATAATCATAGGTGAAACCCTGATTAGAACTGCCTTGTCCGGTGCCCTCACAGGCAACCTTAACTACGACCGTTCGATCGAAGCAACGCTCGAAGACCTTGGAAAACTAAAAGACAAGGAAATTCTCGTAGTGGCAACCGGCTGCGAAGGCGATGCAATGGAAGTGATGCGGGAGCTATCTTCTGGTCGCAATGAAGACCTGACAGTCAAAGAAGGCGATACGGTCATCTACAGCGCAGATATTATTCCTGGGCGGGTTCGCCAGATGTCGGTAATTCTAGACCAATTCCTCTCACGCGGTGTTCAGGTCGTTTACGGCAAGCATGAAGGCGTTCATATGCCAAAGCACGCCAGCCGCGAAGAATTGAAATTGATGTTGTCGATAACCAAGCCCAAATATTTTGTGCCGGCAATCGGCGAAGGGCGGCATATCATGCACCATGCGCAATTAGCCATGGACTGGGGGATTGCTCAAGCCAATGTTTTCCCACTCAAGAACGGCGAGATTTTGGAAGTAGACAATGGCGTAGCATCAATGATTGGAACAATTGAAGCCCAAGCAGTTTTATTCAATCGAGATCAAGGCGAGCGAGTCACCACTTTCTCCGTCAATGAAAGGCGCTCCCTGAGCCTGGAAGGGGTAGTTACGGTATCACTCGTGGTCAACACTGTCGGTGAGTTATTAAGCGGTCCATCAATCGAATCCGGAGCTTCTGGCTTCCTTCTCTCCAGAGAGTGGGAAGAAATGCAGGATGAGTTGAAAGGCAATATCCATGAACTTCTTGCCCGTGCAAGAAAAGATGCGCCTCCCATAGATGTTGCGCAATTGCGCTCGCAAATCCGCGACTCAGTATCTAAATCACTGAGAGCAAAATTGCAAGCAAAACCAACTGTGCAAGTGATTATTCACGAGCTGGCAAAGACGGTATAGCGACTACCAGCCGCCCTCAATAACGAGAGCATTCGTCTGCGTGAGTTGAACTGTTTGACGCTCGCCGGCAGAAATACTGATTGGCATCTGCCAGTAGAATTTCAAGTTTGATGTTTTGTGCGCTGCCACCACATACCAGGTGCCTGGTGCAACAGTTGCTTCACCAGAGAGAAGCTTGGTGGAACCGCGTCTCAGGTTGATTTCGATAGGCGCCAAGCCCTTTTGCGCAGCTTCGTTCTCCAGGTCGACTCCATTTTCTTCGAAGTCTTTCATTGCAGACGCATACCTTGCTTTTCGGTCAGATTCTATGTCGTTGACGCGCTTGATTTCAGCTTTGACATACGGCACCATCTTAAATGTCCACGGATACATAGTGACGATGTTGGTCGGCTGGCGGGTGCCGCTCTTTTCGAGGGCGGCTTTAATGATGTACTTCCAGCGCCATCCCGCGGGCGGAAATAATCTCGTATCAGAAGATCTTTGACTGTAACCCAAACTCAATAATTGTGTACGTATCGCCTTTGGAGAGTCGTCGATTTTGGCTATGTTTCTGATTTGCTTGGGAGGTCTAGGTGGATACGGATACAACGTGATCATGCTCATCGGGCGAACCTGGTGAGGCACAGAAATACGTACCCGCAACTGTGCTTCGCCTTCCGGAAGAGGCGAATTCATGTCTTGACTACCATCGTCGGCCGGTTGCTCGTCGGGTCCTTCGATGGAAACGTCGTTCTCTTGCGGAGCCGCCGGTTCTTGAGCTGGCTTGGAAGCGGGCGCTGCTGGCGCCCTTTCTGCGGACGCGGCACCCTTTTGAACTCTGTTCTGGCTGACGACGGAAGCCACAGTTCCTCGTGATTCCGAAGTCTTCGCTGTTTGAGCGTGTGCGCACGTATTTAAGGCAAAGGTCAGGGTAAGTGCCTGTACAACGGCAAAAGCCTTGAGCGACCACTTTTCTGGAAATTTGAACAAGGAAATTCGAGCTCCGTCAATATAGGTTGCCATTGTAAGACTTGATTACTATCAATGGATTGAGCGCATATCATGTTTTTTGCTCACAGATTCGGCAAGCTTACGTGTGAAGCGCCTTAAGGACGCTTCGCATCGCCCCAGACTTTATGCAACAAGCTAATACACACAGAGAAAAAACATCGAAAATCGGCAGCGTTATTCTGATCGCGCTTTGCTCTCTGGTGGTTCTTTTTTCCTTTGCCATCACAACCGCAACCACCGACAGAGCTTTTAAACGCGGTGACGACAGGCTGATGCAGCTCTTCGACTCTGGCGTATATTTGAACAGCGCGCGCACAATACTCAAGATCAAAGAAGATAAAACATCAGAAAGCCAAGCAAGCAGTTCCAAAGCAAGAATGAAAGAACTTGCTTATATGCTGATTCTTGATGGTCCTGTGCTTCCGACTGTTGCGGCAAAAGCAATCAAATTGGGAAACGGGTTTCGCCTTACAGATTTGAATTCGGTAGCAATGCTTATGAGCTTGCTGCAAGCAGTTGTATGCGGCTTGGTTTTCATTCTTAGCTGGCGCGCTACCGCTTGCAGATCCTTGGCTTTCTTAGCGGCTCTTGCGTGGTCGCTTTACCCTCCTGCACTGACTGCGGCCCAGAGGTTGGGTACAGAATCAATCGCAGCAGTATTTCTTTTGACTACACTGCTATGTTTATCCGCAACGGCAAAAGCTGATGAAAAGGGCTTATGGCACCTGGTTCCTTTTGCTTACGCCGGAATTTTCTTTGCTTTTCTATTGTTGACAAAACCAGTTTTAATGTTTTGCGTCTTACTTGCGACTGTATTTGCGCTCGCTCGCTACAAGGCAAAACGCGCAGCAGCAGGGCTTCTCGCCTTCTCATGCACAACTGCAATCGCATTAGCGCCTTTCTGGGTTTTCACAAAACAGGCAACAGGATCAATTTGTTGGCTGCCGCAAAGAATGCCTGTTTTAAACGCCATCGTGACGAATAATCTGATAAACGATGGATTAGGCTGTTTGCCGACAGCTCCGCTCCAATCAGGAATCGGGGCGATGAAGAGCGTTGCGGAAGTTCAATTGGCTTATTTCAAAGAAGATCCGCTGGCGCATATCGACCTGGACATCCGAAAACTGCCGCGCATATTTGCAGAGCCATGGAACGATTTCCGTCGCGCTGCAGTTTTGCGTGACGCGCCCAGCATCAGGATTGCGCACCAGCTTCTGGTTTCACTTGCGCTCGCCGCGCTTGCGTCTGCCTTAGCTGTAACAATCCATTCAGTTATTCATCTGTTCAAGAAGAACGATGAAGATTTCGTCGAAGACAAACGAGATCACTTGATTGTCCTTATCTGGCTAGCTCTATTGGGACATCTTATTTATGCGGCTTTCGAAGGAATTCCCAGATACGGATTTACGGCGGCGCCGCTTTATTTTGTTGCTTTGGCGTGGTTTGTTTTCAAAGTTGTCGACTCGAGGCAGACAAAATTCGCAGCGATAAACTTCCTTCTGCCAGCATTACTATTGACTCTGATTGCAAACTTTGCCCGAGTGCAAACGGTTTTGCAATGGATAGGAAATCCAATTATTGCAGGAGTTATTCTAGGCGCAACATACATTGCATTGACGGCATGGCTTCTCTACTGCCTGGCAAAAGCAGATTATCGAAATCGCATTTCCAGTAGGGCAATGAAGATCTCCTGCATGATGATGTTTATCGCATTCGGCATCACTATAACTTTATCTTTGCTCAAAGAAGTAGAAGCCGCAGAATTAGCCGCAAAATTATCGAGTGAAGTGATGGCGACAAGAGAAGTCGACCTCACAGGCGTACACAAGCCCTGGCAGCAATCTGAAAAACCAATCTGGGCGCTACTTCTGATTGATAGTGAAAAGGAAATTGCGCAGTCGCATATAACTCTGAATGAGCACAAAATTCACGAGATCCCTAAGAACGTTTATCACTTTTATCAAAAGAAATTCGATCTTGTAGCTTTTATGGAGGAATTCGCAGCTGACATAAAAGTACCGGCAGATGACGTCAGACAATGGCGAGCAGTGCCGATTCCCATTGATTATGTGAATCTCTCAGGCAAGAACAAAATCACAATCTCCGGTTCAACAGCGCACCCATTAACCATATATGGTGACTACAAAGAGACTATGAGCGGAAGGGCACCTTCGTATGAGTATCTCAGTCATGGTCTTATCTTCGTTAATGCGTCATCAATGGAATGGCGACCCAGGGTGGGGTTTATAACACAAGCACCATCTCAATCATTGATCGAATCAAATGAAAGAAAATATCCTTTTCCACCTAATCCAGATTTATCCTCAGCACCGGGTGTTCAAAATGGTCGACTACGCATGCTTTTGGCAGTGGGTTTTTCAGCGAATGGAAATCCCACTGAATTCAAATCGCAAGAGGCTTCAATAGCGCTGAATACCCTTAATTTCAGACCAATGAGCGAACAGGGCAAAGAGAATCATGCAAAAGAGAAAAGCGATGCGAGTGCAGTTTTGAAATTCAATAGCGCTTGTCTTGCAGACGTCCCATTAGAACTTCAGCCTCAAACAACACACGCTGTGATTGAACTCAAAGGCAAGCTTAGCGGGCTGGACGCAGAACGCTCTCAGGCAGTGGTTCGCATCAGCCTAAACGGTACCGACGGCAAAACGAATCCGGGTGAACACGACCTATATTTAGATAGTAAGGGTCAGCCAAAGCCACAATCTGTGTGTTTCCCAACAGCCACACAAATGGTTATGCTCAACGGCAAGGAGCCGTCATCCATCAACATAAAGTCGAACTATCCACTCGATGTCGTCAGTGGGCGCGGCAATCATCTGACAATCGAACTGATTCCCATGCCGCAAGGCAAAGCAATGAAATTGGAAGATGCAGAATTATCAGTGCGGCAACTTTCCTGGCCGGACTTAGGACGTGGCAAGGTTGTCGTTTATTGATAGTGAAACGACGGACAAACAATCTGGGATTCTACAATCCAGGCTAATCCAACGATTGATAGTCGGCTGGTAGTCCGGCATTGTAGATACGATCGAATACTTCTGCGATACCTTCTTCGCCGCGTTTTGGATGACCACCAGAAACGAGCTCCACGAGCCGCTGCCAGCTCAGATTTTTAAACAGCTCAGCGTCGAAGTTTGCTGCCCGCTCTCTTTCCGATTCGAGAACAGCAATTACGCGAGCGGAAGGCAATTGGAAAAATGCATCGACGCATGTCGAGTCGAAGTGGTTGTCTCTGCCGTTGTACATAATTTCAGAAACTTTCTCGATCGGCATACGATTGCGATAGTGACGCTTTGAAGTCAACGCGTCGAACACATCGGCAACAGCAATAATTCTTGAAAGGAAAGGAATGTCGTCGCCTTTAAGACCTCTGTAATAGCCAGAACCATCTACCTTTTCGTGGTGACAGGAGGCGACAAAAGGTACATCTTGCAAGCGACGAGTAAAAGGCAAATTGGAAAGCAAGTCATATGTGATGCTGGCGTGCTTCTGTACGGTAGCGTACTCATCAGGAGTAAGTCTGCCGTCTTTCCAGAGGATCTTCTCAGGCACGCCGATTTTGCCGTAGTCGTGCATCATCGCAGAGTAGCGAAGCACATCGATATCGTCATCGGGTACATTCATTGCCTGTCCGACAAGCAAGCTGTAATTGGTAACTCGAATCGAATGACCTGCAGTGAGCGGGTCGCGTTGGTCGATTGTCTGGGCAAGCGTTTCAAGTGTCTTGTCGACGAACCTTTCAATTTCACCGTAAGCCTGAGCTTGTTCAATCAATCCGGCCGCTACGGCGGTTAAGCCCTCAAGCCAGTCTTCATCCTCATTAGTGAAAGGTCCATCGAATTTATTGAGCACCTGGAAGACGCCGATTACTTCGCCGCCACGAGCAAGCATTGGAACACAAAGTACGCTGGATGTCTGATATCCAGTGTTGCGATCGACGGCAGGATCGAAGCGAGGATCTTGGTACGCGTCGGGAATGTTGATCATTCGACCGGTGCGAGCGCATTCAGCGACAATACTGTTGCCGCCTACGGGAATACGAATCATGCGATGTCCAACCAGACCCTGTGCGACCTGTGTCCACAGTTCTGCAGCTTGAGCATCTAAAACAAAAACCGAACAGCGATCGCATTTGAGCATCACCTGCGTTTCGCGGGTAATTACATCAAGCAGAGAGTCGAGACGGCGTTCGCTCGCCATGGCTCTCACGACTCGATAAAGACCCGAGAGCGGACGCAAACGATCTAATTCTTCCTGCTGCCTGAGCGACTTGATTTCACGCTCGATCAAGTCGACTTCGCGCTTATTGAGTTCGGCTTCAAATTTGTTGAGGGCATCAGTGCGCGACTCTGCGTCATCATGACCGGGCACGCCTGTTGCCAAGACACAATCACCGGCGACATGTTCGTGCACCACAGGGGCTTTAGCGCTTTTCTTCGATTTATCGGCAGACTGCGTTTTTGCCGGTTTTGATGCTTTCCCTTTTGGGTCCTTCGCCATTTGTCACGCTACCTCAGCCTTAGTTGCCGTTACTTTTATTACTCCGCAGAACCCCGGAATTTGTTCGCCGTGGCGCTTTTGGGAAGACTTGGGGGCTAGAGCCTAGACCAATATACCCACTTGCATATTTAAAAGACAGATATTGGCTAAATATTGAGCATTTATAGAGCGATCAGCCTTCGTCAAAAATAGGTGACAAAAAGCGCGTTTTGAAGGCTCAGTAGAGGCTTAGCTTATTCTTCTGGGATATGAGGAAATCTGGGTGGGGAAATCCAACGCCAGAAAAGCAAGCAGGCTCTGCCGATAACTCTGTCTTGAGGCAAGAAACCCCATACATGGCTGTCTTCGGAATTGTTGCGATTGTCGCCCATCATAAAGAGATGACCGGCCGGCACAATGATCGGGTCATTGGCTCTGGCTTCATCACCGAAAGGTCTAATCATTTTGCCTGTAGAAGATGGTCCACCAATATCGCCCAGGACGTTCCTGTCATAGTTAGGAGCTTCTTTGGCATAGCTATTTTCATCGAGCAATTGCCCGTTGATGTAGACGCCTTCGCCTTTCTGAATACGAATGTGATCGCCAGGAAGGCCGACTACACGCTTGATGAAAGCTGGTTCGTAAGGCAAGAAGGGCAATCCGGTCAAACGCCCCAGAACGGTCAAAGGATCATTTTTCAAGTCCTGTCCACCCATTTCAATCGGCGGTGGATAGAAAACGAGAATATCGCCGCGCTCGATGGGTTTGCCAATGTGATGCGAAACCTTCTCTACAAGCAGTCGGTCGTTGATCTGCAATGTCGGCTCCATCGAACTCGACGGAATATAACGAGCCTCTGCAAGCGCAAATCTAATGACGATAAGAAGAATAAGCGTAACGACAACAAGCTCGACAATCTCTTTCACAACCGAGATGACTGGCGATCCTGACGATTCACTATTGCTGGCTGAATTCGACACGTCTTGCGAGCCCGAGGTTGGTGAAGGTGATGAATTTGTTGGAGGTGTTGAAGGAGAATTTCCGTTGGACGAGGTCACCGCCGGCTCCACGGCATTGAGCCCTTCTTGCTGAGCTTCGCTCGAATCATAAAGCGTTTCAGCGCGCTTCGAAGTGACTGTTTCAGGTGGCTCCATGGAGTCGGTTTTTGCCTCGATCTCGAAATAATTAGACAGTGTCGATTATACAGGCTTCAGTAAAGACTGGCTTTTATCTGCCGCCGGTTTTTGCCGCAGCGCTGCCCACAGCTTCCTTATCGCGGGTTTTCAAGCCACCTTTTACGATGCGCTCCATCGCCGAAACATATCGATCGAGATCTTCGGGGGAGTTCATTTCAGTGACTGAGACGAGCAAGTGATTCTTCAGTTCCGGATAAAAGAACGAAAGATCAATACCGCCCAAAATTCCTTCTGCCTTCAATTCATCAAGAACCTGAGCTGCAGGCTGGCTGGTCTTGATCACGAATTCATTGAAGAACGGTTGCGAGAAAGGTGCTTCGATTCCGCTGATTGCAGTAAGTCTTTCTTTGAGACTGTGTGCGCGTTGCAAGCTGATATTAGCGAGCTCCTTCAATCCAACCGGTCCGACACTGACGATATAAACCAGCATAGCCAGAGCGTTCAAAGCTTGGTTGGTGCAAATATTCGACGTCGCTTTAGCGCGGCGAATGTGTTGTTCGCGTGTCTGCAATGTGAGAGTAAAGGCTCTCTGTCCGCGATTGTCGACAGTGACGCCGCAAAGACGTCCCGGAAGTTGGCGGATAAATTCCTTTTTGGTAGCCATGTATCCGGCCGAAGGTCCGCCGAACGAGAGCGAGTTACCGCAAGGCTGCGCGTCACCAACAACAATGTCGGCGCCGAATTCACCAGGCGCAGTAAGCAAACCAAGCGAGATGGGCTCGGACACAACAATCAAGTGCGCTCCAACAGCATGCACTTTTTGCGAAAGTCCTTCGAGATCTTCAAGAACACCGAAGTAATTTGGATATTGAACGACAACGCAGCTGGTCTTGTCATCAATAGGCAATTTCGACAAATCAGCTTCGCCACCCGAAAGCGCTGCTTCTTGATACTCGAGCCCACAGGAATCGCAGTAGGTGCGGACGACTTCTCTGTATTCCGGATTGACGCAAGAAGCAACGACGATTTTTTCTTTCGTGCTCAAACGGCTGGACATCAAGCATGCTTCCGCTAGTGCTGTCGGTCCGTCGTACATGGAAGCATTGGCGACTTCCATTCCGGTCAAAAGACAAATTGCAGTTTGAAACTCGTAAATGGCTTGTAGAGTGCCCTGGCTGACTTCAGGTTGGTAGGGCGTGTAAGCGGTAGAGAACTCACCACGCGAGAGAATATTGCCGACAATTGCCGGAACATATCTGCGATAAGAGCCGCCACCAAGGAAACTGGCTTGGCGTGAGGCAGGCATATTGCGATTGGATATCGCCTGAACTTCTTTCGCCAATTCTTGCTCGCTCATTCCGCTTCGCAAGTTGAGTGCCTTCGCTCTCAGCTTTTCGGGAATGTGCTTGACGAGCTCTTCGAAGGACGCAACACCGATTGTCTTGAGCATCTCTTTGCGCTCTGCGTCGGTATGCGGCAAATAGGGGAAATTGGCTTCGCTTTCAGTCATGCCTTTAACTCTATGTCTGAGTGGGAGTGATTGTTTTCAAGCACGTAATAGGTTATTGCTGGAACCGCGCGCATTGAAGAACGCTGTCTAAATAGCGCAATAACGTGTGTGCGCCAAACAATTTTATAGTTTAAACGTTGCCCAAACTTGAAGTGCGTTCTATCTATTAATATTGTTTCTCATAAGCCCGGGTGCCCGGCCGTCCGTCCGTGCAAATAGAGGCGGCAACAGTGAATTTCAAAAGCAATGCATTACACAGATTAAAGATGGCTGACCAAAATAACGACAACGAAACCAGAGTGATTGTGGGGCTCGGCAACCCAGGTGCAGAATACGCGCGTACCCGTCATAACATGGGATTCATGGTTGTAGATGCCATTGGTACTGCAAATGGTGCGGAGCCCGCCAGCAACAGCCGCCTGAAATGCGACTTTTCGAAGTTTTCCTACCGCGGCAAAACGATAATGCTGGTCAAACCCATGACATATATGAACCTGTCTGGAGAATGTCTGGTAGCGGTTAAGCAATGGTTCAAACTGCCGGTTTCCTCTTTCATAGTCGTCCATGACGACGTCGCCTTGCCGCTTGGCAAACTCCGGGTGCAGAACGGAGGGGGTGCCGGGGGGCAGCATGGAGTCGAATCCATAATTCAATGCCTGGGAGGAGACACATCGATAGTTCGTTTGAAATTCGGTGTAGGTCCCGATCCTGGCGGCGACAAACGCGCTTCGTTTGTACTTTCCCGGATTCCAGAGGCGCAGCAAGATTTGCTTGCTCAAACTCAAGACCTTGCGAAGAAGTGCTTGTTTACCTGGATAAACGAAGGCACGCTAAAAGCGATGAACCAGTACAACTCTATTGATCTGCGCCCGGAAGCTATTGCCGAAGCAGAGGAAAAGAAACGCAAAAAAGAGCAGGCGGCTCAAGCGCGCAAAGAAAAGCTCGAAGCCGAGCGGCTGGAAAAAGAAAGAATCAAGGAAGAAAACTTCAAGACGGAAAAACAATCAGGCGGCGCCTAATAAAAAGATGGCGCAGCAAGACATCTTGCTGCGGTAATTGGACACTGACATCGACAAAATTCGAAGCTTTACAAGAGCGAAAAAATTACGTCGAAAATCAGCCTCTACATAAGGTAGTGGGGTCTTTCTCATTCGATATCGAATGTAGGTGTCAAAGATGTCCTAAGTTGCATCGCGGTTGTAAGTGACTGAAAGCTTCACGGCAACTTGGCAAACACATTACGGTTTGTATCGAATGAAAGATCTTTTTCGGTTCGTTTTTAACGACGTTATTTCGTAGGTTAAAGAAAAAGTGTGTGAAAAATCATCAAACAACGGACCTTTCAGGCGGATGTCATTAATCTAAAATTGGCGCTGCGTCATGAAGATCTCTTTTAAGAGTGGTTTCCCAAAAAACCTGCTTTTGCCAAATCGGCAGCCCTTGGGGCGCTCTGATGGGATTTTCGCTATCGGCCTAGCGCCTATATGGGGTGTCCAAGTTGAGTTCTGTTGCAGACAAGCTTTTCAGCAATAAAGAGGGCAGCGCCAGTCGTAATTTCTTCCTATCCGCTCTGTGGTGGTCACTGTGGGGCATGGGGGCAGGAATGATCGGCGGGTTGGAGTTTTCCATGCCCGACCTGGTTAAAAACGTGCCGCAGTTGGCATTTCCGCATATGCGAATGTTCCACGTCAACGCTGTAGCGGTAGGTTGGCTATCGATGGGATATGTAGGCTCCATCTTCTACATGGTTCCAAATCTCTGTAAGACCAAGCTTTGGTCAGAGAGGCTCGGGAACATGACCATGTGGGCCTGGAACCTGGTGATTGTCGCCGCCTTCTGCACTCTGCTCAATGGCAACACCGAAGGTCGGGAATATGCGGAACTCGGAGCGATCCTCGACGTACTCGTAGCAGTCGCTCTGGTGTCTGTAGCGCTGAACATCTACATGACCATCCTCAACAGAAGAGTCAAAAAACTGTATGTGACTCTCTGGTATTTCCTCGGTTCTCTGTTCTGGTTCCCGCTAGTGTGGATCATCGGACAGAGAACTTTCGTTGCCTTGCCCGGGCTCAACGACGCGATCGTCGGTTGGTTCTACGGACACAACATTCTGGGCATGTGGTTCACCACAGTCGGCGTAGGCATGATGTATTACCTGCTTCCCAGATTGACCCAAGCGCCACTCTACAGCCATGGCTTGTCAATGTTGGGTTTCTGGGGAATCGCTCTGTTCTATGCTCCGACCGGTACTCACCACATCACCCAATCGCCTGTACCGGAATGGCTCAAAGCGATTGCAATCATTTCATCGATATTCCTTTTAGTTCCTGTACTCACCGTATTGACGAACTTCTTCATGACAATGAAGGGTCGCTGGGGGCAGGCAGTCACCGATTTGCCACTGCGTTTTGCAGTGACATCCTGCATGTTCTATCTGGTCACCTGCATACAGGGTCCGTTCCAGGCGACACGCTGGGTCAACTGGTACTTACACTTCACCCAATGGGTTGTAGGCCATGCCCACCTTGCTCTTCTGGGAACCTTCTCCTTTATCCTCACTTCGGCAATTTATTATTCGTTGCCGAAATTGACCGGAAGAGAGTTTTACAGCCAAGGTTTGATCCGCGCTCACTACTGGCTGAAATTCCTGGGCTTCCTCCTGATGATGACATCGCTCACCATTGCCGGTTTGATTCAATCAGCTGGCTGGGCTATGGGTATGCCTGTCGATCAGTGGGGATTGCAGATCAGACCTTATTGGTTCTTTAGAGGCATTAGTGGAATCATGATTGTCTTGGGACAACTTCTGTTTGCGTACAACGTCTGGAAGACGCTTTACACAAAACCTGCCGCATCAGTTGCACCTGCAGCTAAGGCAGCGGAGGTGAAAGCGTAATGCACAGCTATCGTTTAGGTGCAATCGGTATCGTCACCACTTTCTTCATCATCATTTTCTCCACGGTTCTTCTGCCGATGGTGCTGTTCAATCCAACGGATAAAGAGCACAGAAGCAACGACTACACCAAAGTCGCTTCCAATGTCGCAGATGCAGCTCGCGGAAGGAAAATATATGTAAGGGAAGGCTGCTTCTATTGCCATACTCAATTCACCCGTCTGCAAGACAGAGGTTATGGTCCACTCGTCAAAGCGGGCGACTTCATCTGGGAAACACCGCACCAATTGGGCACTGCCCGTACCGGTCCGGACTTGACCAATGAAGGCGGACGCATGGCTTCAGAGTGGCAGAAAGCTCACTTGATCCAACCACGCGCTGTCAAACCCGGCTCGATCATGCCTAGCTTCAGCTACCTGTCCGAGCGGGACATGAACGACCTGGTCGCGTATGTACAGTGCTTGGGCAACGGTCGCCAGGTGAAAGAATTCGTCGAAGCTCCTGACGAATACAGAACTACTACACCAGCCGGTGTGGCATTGCACAACCGTAAAACAGTTGACACCAATGCCAGTGCCAACGCTAATGCTGGCAGAGGTATTTATACGCAGAACTGTGCTGTTTGCCACGGTTTGAACGGCTACGGAGAAGGTCCGAATTCACTTTCTCTAGAAAAGAAACCGCCAAATTTCAGCCGCCCATACTACAAGCAATACTCCGACGAATTCTGGTTCTACAGAATCTCAGAAGGTATTGTAGGAACGCGGATGCCGCGTTGGGCCGAAACGCTTACCGAAGAGCAACGCTGGTACCTGGTTGCATACTTGAAGACGATCCCTCAAGACCAAGAGGTAACTATCAACAGTATCGGTCAGATCAACAAAGTTGAAGATATCCATCTGCCTAAGTTGTCTAACCAGCAGTACGAACCTCACCACGGCGGACACGGACATCAGGCGGAAGGTGACAACATGAGCCCATCCGAACACAAAATGCCGCAACCTTCAACACCTTCATCTCCTGAAGGCACCAGTACTGGTACCACAACCAGCGGCACGTCCACAAAAGAAGGAGGCCACTAATGTGTCCTAATTGCATTCTCAACCAGCAAGGTCTGAGCTCGGGAATATACGTCGCCTTCTTCATTTGCATCCTGTTTTTTGTAATGGCTATTGCAGCAATTTTGTGGGCCTTCAAAAACGGTGAGTTTGAAAACATGGAGGACGTAAAGTTCGACATGCTTGACGACGGCGACGACAACACTACTGGCCAAAAAGCGCTGGCAGCAGTTGAAAGGATCAGGCTCAGTGCATCGACGGCCAACAAGTAAAAAATTTGCGCACAAAGAGGTAGGAAATGGCTGAAGAAGTGAAAAACAACGGGGACGAGGTTAAGGCGGAGAAATCTGCTGAAGAAAAACCTGCCGCCAAACCCGCAGCAGTTGCTAAAGCTGCCGCAGCCGCGCCCTCGGCAGATGAACATTATGAAGTAGTTTCTGAATACCGTATTGGTGAAGGTCCGCCTCCCCTGTTTCTCATTGTGTGCTTCTTCTTCATTGTTCTTTGGGCAATGTTCTCCTGGATTCCTTTCTTCGGTTACTGAGTGAGTTATGACACGTTCCAAAAAACCAGTTTTTACGTTTGAAACATTCGCCGGGTTGTCGACATCCTTGCTGGCACTTTTGCTAGTGGTGTTACCTGCGGTGACACTAGTTACAGGATGCGGCAATCAAGTCACCGTCAAAGGTGACGATTCACAACTGGTTTCCAAAGACGTAACCAAGGGTGGAAGAGAGGCCATTTACCCGGATGACAAACCATCCGAGCCGGACGGCAAAGTAGTCTATGAAAAGCTTTCTTGCGCTGAGTGCCACGGCACGGGCGGAAAAGGCGTCAGCGGCAAATCGGCAATCGACCTCACCTCGCCTGAGTACGGTCACAAACAAAAGCCGATCGATCAATATATGTTCCTCGCATTCGGCAAAGACGGCGTCAAGCACCCAACGACCTTGGCTGACATCTCCAGCCAGAAGACTTGGAACCTTGTTTATTACGTTCGCTCTCTCTCAGCACCGCTTTTGGATGCGAAGGAATACTCCAAAGTCACCCCTGTATACGGCGCGAATTGCGCAGTCTGTCACGGTCCTAAGGGTTATGGCGACGGTCCGCTCAACAAGTACAACGTACTCGAGCCCAACCCAGCCAACTTCCAAAACTATAAGCGTTTTTACGACAGAACCGACGATATCCTATGGGATCACATCGCAAATGGCATAAAGTGGGAAGGGATGCCCAATTTCCTCGGCAAGGAGGACAAAGCCAAAGAAGTTAAATTCGATGAGGCTTATATTTGGAAGCTCGTAGCCTACGTGCGTGCATTCCACTCAACCAACAAACAAATCGCCGAGGCAAATATAGGCTCGCCAACGGTAGGCGCTCCAATCGATAACACCAAAGAAGGCGCCAAGACCAAAGATGCTAAGCCGGCGGAAGACAAACCCGCTGATGCTAAACCCGAAGAAGCTAAGCCTCAGGGCGAGACAAAGTAACGGAGTTCGAAAAATGGAAGGCACAAATAGAAGAATTATTCTGAAGACTCTGGCAGCTATTCCGCTCGCCGCCACGTTTGGTCTGGTCATATCGCCGTTGCTGAGGTACATGCGTCCAACGCTGAAGCCTCTGGACGTTTTTGGACCTTCCGATCAACCCGGACCTGAAGAAGACGTTTCCTTCAGCGATTCGGACTTCCCGTCAGAGTGGACATGCATTGACTTCATGTTCAAGCAGAAATATGTCGAGTACAACCCTGAAGGTAAAGAAGTCCGCGAAATCCCCGGATTCATTGTCAAATTGCCGTCCGGTGATGTGGTCGCCTACAGCCGCATTTGCCCGCACCTTGGTTGTGTGTTCAACTTTGTCAAAGACCCTTCGGAATGTGCCAAGGGTTACAACTTCAAACCACAAGGTCCCGTTTTTGCATGCCCTTGCCACTTGAGCGTTTACGACATTGCCCAAAACGGCAAAGTAGTTTCTGGGCCTGCGCCGCGCCCGCCGCGTAAGTTTGACCTCAAGAAAGAGGGCAATGCGTATAAGATCGTTGGTTTGGAAGCCGGTTCAATCGCCTGAGGGAGTCAATCGATAACATGTCAGCGGTAAATGCAACCATAGACTGGGTAAAGACGCGGATCAACAACATCGATATATTCGATGAGCATCACCGCGAGGAAGCGAAGACAAACCCTTGGTATTCTCTAGGGCCAATCTTCTACATGGTCTGGTTCCTCGTTATGTTCACAGGCTGCGTACTCATCATGTGGTACGTACCTACGAAAGCGCAGGCATTTGATTCTATTCTCCACATTCAGAACGGTATTCCTTTCGGCGGTCTCATGCGGGGCATGCACAAGTACGGTGCCGACGCCATGATCATTGCGGCGACGATGCGCATGTATCGCATGTTCATCTGTGCCGATTACAAACCGGGTAAAGAGTTCAACATTGCAATCGCTCTTGTAGCGCTTCTGCTATCAATGTATTCCGGTCTGACTGGATATCTATTGATCTGGAACCAGCGCGCGTTTTGGGCGACAAAGGTATTCGCGACATTCCCGACTTACATGGACCAATTCCCGGTCATGGGCGACTTCTATCAGCCGCTCGTAAAGTCGATTCACATGGGATGGAATACAGCCGAAGTTCTCCTGGGCGGCGGAGCGGCTATCACGCAGGAGACAATCACACGATTCTTCTCTATCCACCTCGCTTTCTCTCTCATTCCTTTGATCTTTGTAGAACTCTACTTCTACAAAAACGCTTATAAGCGCGTTCCACTTAGCTGGGCAAAGCGCACCATCATCACCCTGATGTTGGTTGTTGTAGCTATAGTTCTTCCTGCTGCGCAAGGTAAACGGTCAGATCCGGACGTCACACCGCTTCCGATTTTGTCTGACTGGTACTTCCTTGGCTTGTACCAAATGTACAAATACCTGGAGCCTGTCGTAGCAACAGAAATCACTATTGTGTTGCCTCTAATCGTTGTCGGCTTGCCATTCATGGATGTCTGGCTGACCGGCGCAGAGAAAGACATCAACAAGAGACCATTCATATTCTGGGTAGTGATCATGGCTCTCGTGAGCTGGATCGTATTCTCACTGCTCATCATCGCTAACATCGCCAACATCCACACCGATCCTCCGTATTGGAGAGCCTTCACATACCTCACAGTCAACGTAGGTATGGGTCTGCAGCTCTGGCTCATGTGGCAAAACAAAGACGCAGTCCAACGTGCAAAACAATGGAAGGGTGCGCTTGTAATAGCAGTCATCGGTGCTTCGCAAGCATTCTGGGGATTCGTCTATTACTACATGGCGAAAGTGGAAATGTTCCGCGGACCCATGTTCCAACAGTGGTTCTACGGTGTGATGCGTCCATTCCTTCCGGAAGCGGACAAGCTCGAAGCAGCTATGCGAAAGGTTCAACCAACCTCCACGTATTTCGCATCTACATATAAGAATGACTGGCAAGATTGGCTCAAGGACAACTATGTGGCCAAAGGCGGTCCGGAAGTTCATGCAGCATTCAACCAGATTCTTGAACATTGCAAGATGACGTCACCAGTAGACTGGGTCGTTAATTGGATCCCGACATTTACACCGGATCACCCCAAATACTTGGGCATGGTTGACTATCTGGTCACCAACCGCTGGGCTTACGACTATGTCGTTTTCTGCGACAGAATGAATCGCGCGTCGAACATCGAAACGACCACCAAAGGCGTTTTCTATCCCCTAGATATTCCTTTCTGGGATTGGACATGGATGATTGCAGGAGCTGTCTTTGCAGTCGTAGGCGCCTACATGGTATGGAACTTCAAGTCTGGTGCTCAGGCTGCTCCTAAACCAGCACCTGCTCAACCGGCATCTGCATCAACTTAATCGGGGAATGATCTTGACCGGGAAAAAGGACCCACGCGCAATCAACACTAACGTCACCACCGGTGATGCTAGCGTGGCTGTGGAAACCAAAGCCCTGGTCAAGCCCACGAAAGTCAAACTGCCCTTAAGGCTGTTCGCTTTCACTCTGACTGTAATCACGCTCTCCTGGTTTTTCGAGGGTTGGCGTGAAGTTCAAAAAGAGCCGGGTCTCATTCCTTGTGCCTATCTCTTCTTCGGTACCACACTAACCATGCTGCTTCTAGCAGTCCAAGGCTACTGGATCTACATCGAAGAAAAGTCGACAGGGAAGTTGGTACGCAAGGTCAAATTGTTCGACAAAATCGAAGCAAAACTCGCAGAACGAAACGGAACCAGGTAAAAGGAATTCATAGTGATTAAGTACATACTTTCACCGAAGGGCATCATACTCCTGGCATTCGCCGGCGCCGTTGTCGCCGTCAGTGTTCTTATGGCATGGTCTGAGTTAGGTTTTACCGGAACTACACCTGACTGGCTGACCGACCTGACCTCACGAATTGGTCTGCACGGCGCAATCGCTGGTTTCTTCAATTCACTCACACCTAGTTTGGGTGAAGATTTGACGAAGTATTTGCAAGGCAAAGGCGTCTCGGTAAATCCGAAGTCGACTGCCAGCCTCGGAGACTATGGCTACATTCTCTTTATGGGGGTAGCTCTGACAATTGGCGGTATCGCCATCATGATTATCGGCAGAGAAGATGCTGAAGAGAAGACAGTTTTACCGGTAAAGAAATAGGCAGCAAGAAGTTTTAGCGAAGACGCATAGAAGAGGATGACCCCAGTGCAAAAGATTGTCGATAATCACCCGCTAAAAGCCTTCAACGGTTTGACGCTGGCCATTGAAAACGCAATCAACGCGTTCATGACCAGTAAATACAATCCGTTCTACTATCACGGAGCTCTTCCCCAGTACTACCTGTGGGTGCTGTACCTCTCCGGGCTGCTGCTTTTCGCATACTACATCCCGACCATCGACAACGCTTACAACTCGAAGCTTCTGACCAACGCTTGGACCTCAGTTGATTACATCACCAAGTCTCTTCCTTTTGGTGGTGTCATCCGCGGTATCCACCGTTATGCAGGCGACGCGATGGTTATCACCATCTTGCTGCACGCTCTGCGCGTATGGTTCACAGATCGCTACCGTCAATACCGCTGGCTCCAATGGGTTTCCGGTATTGTTCTGGCAATCTTCGTACTCTTCATTGGTCAAACCGGTTTCTACCTGGTTTGGGATGACCGCTCGCTCTTGCTCACAAGAATGACTGCCAGCGCTTTCGAAGCACTGCCGGTAATTGGACCTGGACTCAAGACCTGGTTCTTGAACGGAGATCAGATTACAAACCTGACTCTCTCCAACTTCCTTTTCATCCACATCGGTCTTTCATTCTTCCTGCTCTTCGGTCTGTGGGTTCACTACCTGCGCATGACCAGACCAGTACTCACGCCACCACCGGCAGTGAACTACATTTTGACCGCATTGGTGCTCGTCTGCGTATTCATCTGGCCGTTGAGCAGTGGCAGCATGGCTGACCTCAACCAACAGCCGACATCGTTCGACATCGACTGGTTCTTCTTGTTCCCATACGCCATGCTCAGCCAAATGCCGGTCATGGGTTACTGGGCAGTGATGATTCTCGGCACCGTCGCAATCACGGCTGCACCGTGGTTGATGATTCCGAAACAACCAGCGATCGAAACAGCTGAAGTTGTGCTTAACAAGTGCACAGGCTGCTCACTCTGCTACAAAGACTGCCCGTACCAAGCGATTGAAATGGTGCCTGCACCAGCTGGTTCCAGATTCAAATTGTTGGCGACAGTAAAAGATTTCCGCTGCTCAGGCTGCGGCGTATGCGTCGGCGCTTGCGCGTTTGATGCAATCGATTTGCCAGATCTTCCGGATGCGGAAGTGAACGCGAAGATTAAGGCTCTTCTGGAGGCGAAAGGGTAACACCAATGTCTGATGCTAAGAAAGTAATCACACTTATCTGCGAACGCGCCTGCGACTTAAGCGGCATCGTTGACGATTCAGGCAGCTGCACTGAAGTGCCCGGCATGAAAGTAGTCAAATTCCCTTGCTCAGGCATGATTCAACCACTGATGATTGAAAATGCCATCAAGGCTGGTGCCGACGGTGTTGTTGTTACTGGCTGCCAAATCGGCGATTGCTACTATCGCGAAGGCAACCGCATGATTCGCGAACGCCTTCTCGGCGATCGTCCTCCGACCCTCAAGAAAGGCACCGACAGACGTCGCATTCTGGCTCTCTGGCTGGCAAAACCGCAACGTCAGCGCTTTATCTCAGAGTCGAAAGAATTCATCGCGACATTGAACAATCTCGCCGCACCGGAAGCCAAATAACAGCTCCCAAGGTCTCAGAATCAAAGAATCAAAGGATTGAAGTCATGGCAGTAGAAAAGAAAGAGAAAATGTCCGACATCGAGCTGAACATTCGCTGGATGTGGTTCCTTCTGCTCTACTTCGGTTTCATCATCATGATCGCCTGTTTCGGACTTGTCGCCGAATTCTAATTCGGATAGCTGATGTTTTCAAAGCTAACCTTCGGCCAGAAGCTCGGTGTCTGGCTAGGCTGCGCCATATTTATCGTGATCGGCGGTATAACGGCGATTTGCTTTCAGCTGTCCAAAAGTCCTCCGAAGGACATGGACAAGCTCATACCTAGTTGGGCACATCCTAAATTTTCAAGTGAAGACGCCTGGAAGGCGTCAGAAAAACTTTTTACAGCACAGATAAAGAAGTACCCTCACCGTGCAAACTTGTACAGAGAGAGGGGTCTCATTCGCTGGTGGCTGGACAGAAAAGATGAGGCGATGTCTGATTTCAACAAAGCAATTGAGTTGGACCCAAAAGACTATCTGTGCCTCAGCTATCGCGGGCAGCTACACACTCACAAGAATGAATATGATGATGCGATCCGCGATTTAGATAAAGCTATCGAACTTGAGAAAAATGATGGAAGTTTGTACTACCAGCGGGGAATTGCATACCACTGGAAAGACAAACTTTCAGAAGCTCAAAAAGACTATGAAAAATCGCTGACCTTTGATTACGACAAACGTCGGGTACACAATGCCCTTGGCCGGGTGCTTAAGAAAAGGAAAGAGCTGGACAAGGCAATCTTTGAGTTTCAAGAATCCACAAAATATCCAGAGGAGAGTAGTTCATTTTCTTCAAATGCGAACGACTCAGCAGAAGAGTCACCGTTTTCCGATTTGATTGATCTTTTGATTGCAAAAGGAAGAATTAGAGAAGCCAATGATGCAGCGAATGCCTGGTTAAATGACACATCAAAAGAAGAAAGTGCATACGACTATTCAGCATCGACTGCAAGGGCACTAGGTGATAGTGCTGGTTTGGCAGATGCGCAGAAGAAACACATCGCTTATCTGGATGAACTGATTGCACAAGAACCGGAAGAAGAAGACTGGCGATTATCGCGCGCACGCATTTATCTGGATCTGAATGATAGAGTAAAAGCGATGAATGACTTTGAATTCGTCATTGAAAAACTCAAAAAGAGAAAATCAGCCTGGATCAATAATTGGCTCGCAAGCGTTTACGAAGAGGCAGGCCAAGCAGCTAAAGCAAAAGACATTTACGCGCAGGAAATTGCCGCAGTAGAACAAAAGCTGAAGAAGAAGCCTGGTGATATGACATTGCAGAAAGAGCGCGCGTACAGCTATCTGGGAATGAAAGACTACGCCAGTGCCATAAGATGCTTTACTGCAATCAAGAATAAAGAAAACAAATCATCTGTTACGAACGGCCTTATCGATGCGTCCTTAGCTGTAGGTGATTTTCAAACTGCCTTAAACGAATGCAAAACAATTCCCGACAAAAATACCTTTTACTATAGCCGTCTTGCCGAGATATACGAAAGACTGGGCCGACATGCCGATGCCGTAGAAGCAGCTCGCAAATCAATCGCACTGGAAGAGACGACAGGTTCTGCCTATTATTGGCTCGGCAAGGCCCTTGGTGCGCTCGGTCAGACTGAAGAATCAAAACTCCGCTTGCAGCAGTCAATTGCATACGACTACAACCCAAGTAAATAACTAATTTGGTTTTCGCAGTCTGTAGCCGACTCTTGCAACGTTTTCAATTATCGACTCATTCGGATCGTCGGTGATATCCACAGCTTTGCGAATTCGACGGATTGCCGCTCGTAGTCCTTCAGGTGAAGCATCGGATTCATAGCTCCAAACACGAGAAAGAATTGTCTGCACACTGAAAACATGATCGGGGTTGCGCAGGAAAAACTCGAGCAGGGCAAAATCTTTAGGGGTGAGGTGCACATCCTTCCCGCTTCTTTTGAGGCGATACTTAACTGGGTCAAGCTCCAAATCACCCGCGACTAGAGTGTTTCCGGTCACTCCAGTAGCGCCACCTGGACGTCGCAGTAGTGCTCGCAGGCGCGCATGGAGTTCCCTCATATCAAAAGGCTTGGTCAGATAATCATCAGCGCCGGTATCAATGCCTTCTTCTTTGTGGTCGATTGCAGACTTTCCGGTGAGCATTATCACTGAAACAGATTTTCCCATCTGACGAAGTTTTTTCAGGACATCGATCCCGGAAAGCTTTGGCAATTGCCAATCAAGGACTACAAGATCATATTCTTCGCTCTGCAACAGATGCATAGCTTCATCGCCGTCAAAAGCGCATTCAACTACGTGCCTTTCCCCTTCCAGTCCGGCTTTCACCATCATGGAGAGATCTTGATCGTCTTCGACAAGCAGTATCTTTGCCATCGTTTCGCATACATTGACAATGGTAATAATACTGAGTATACCCATTGTGATCCGCTACTTCGCATGCGACGTCCACGATTATCGCTATCGACAAAGGTACTGGCCCTGGTTCTTGTGCCGTTGGTGCTGCAGTTGGCCACTTTGTTCTGGGTCGCGAAACTGGAGAATGATGCCGAAGTGCTCCTTCTCGAGTCTATCAACGCGAAAAAGATATCGGACGCAATTAATGTTCTTTCACAGGATGTTTATGAGTACATCGGCGAATTTGGGCGCGACAATCCGCTGCGCCATGTAACAACTGGCGATGAAAAACTGCAGAGTCTGCATCGCCGGCATGAGGTTCATTACAAACAACTGAAAGACAGTGTTCAGCATGATGCGAAGCTCTACGAATGTGTTGTTGCATCCGAGCAAGCAGCGTATAAGACTTTTGGGCTTATCAGACGTCTCGAGGAAATACCCGAAGATGGTCCGGAGCAAATTCAAAAACTACGTAAGAAACTTTGGAAAGACGTACGCAAAGACGTCAAATCAATTCTTGGTGGCGGGCTTTTGGAGCACGCAGCGCAACAAAAGAAACTTGCCGAAATCGATGCTGTAGAGCAGGCGAGATTGAGAGAGTTGTCGAAACAGTTGATGATTCTGATCGCCGTTGCTGACACCATTATTGCCATCGCAGTGGCAATTTACTTGACGAGAACGATCGCAAATCGACTGAGCATCCTTAACGAGAATAGTTTCAGACTGGCTGCTGATGTACCATTGCATACTCCTATCGGTGGCAACGACGAAATTGCAGCAGTAGACAAAACTTTTCACAGTATGGCAACGACACTAAAAGAAGCGGCGAAGAAAGAGAGAGCAATCATAGACAATGCCAGAGATTTCATTTGTTCAATTGATTCGAATGGAAAATTCTCTGCCGCGAATCCAGCCAGCCAAGCAGTTTTACATCGCGCGCCAGAAAACTTACTAGGTACACACTTTGCTGATTACGTTGCCGATAGTCGCGAAAATGTTCTTCAACTATTTGCAAATTTGAAAACACAAGGTGATTCAAGTCCGGTTGAGCTAAGAATGAAACGGGATGACGGGACCATTGTCCACGTGCTGCTCTCAGCGCACTTCTCAAAAGAAGAAGATGCAACTTTCTGTGTGATTCACGACATTACAGAGCGTCGAAAAGCAGAGACTCTGAAGCAGGAAGTTATGGCTATGGTCACTCATGACTTGCGCACGCCGCTATCGACTCTTCGGCACATTTTTACGTTCTTAGAAACTGGAAAACACGGCAAGCTTGATGAAAAGGGCAATGACTTCATAAACGCGGGCGGTCGAAATGTAGATCGTCTCCTTACTCTCGTGAATGATCTGCTGGACGTTGAAAAAGCTGACAGTGGTCAGATGCATATTGAGAAGGCAAAAGTTTCACTTAACGAGTGTTTTGATGCCTGTGTCGCCAGTCTTACAGTCTTTGCCGAATCAAAGGACGTAAAACTGGATTTTGTTGAAACAGATCTGATTGTGATGGGAGATGAGGAGCGAATAGATCGTATACTCAATAATCTGGTCGGCAATGCCGTAAAATTCTCGCCTAAAGGCGGAAAAATAACGCTTTCGGCAAATAAGGACAGTCAAACTGGAGATGGTAATTTTGCAGTGATTGCCGTCCGAGACGAAGGCGAAGGCATTCCGGAAGACAAGCTGGAGAATATTTTTGAAAAGTTCCAACAAGTTGAACGTCGTTCTGAAAACAACCAGGAGAAAGGCTCCGGTTTGGGATTGGCAATTTGCAGAGCCTTTGTTCAACTACATGGCGGCAAAATTTGGGTGGAGAGCAAAATTGGTGAAGGCAGCATATTCAAATTCACACTTCCTCTTGCATAGAGAGTCTTATTTTTTCCGACAAGTGTTTGCCATCATTTTGATCTTCACAGCGTTGATTACGTGGCGTCAACCTGCATTCGCAGATAATTCAGTACAAAAGACCACAGTTCAAATACATGAAAGCGCTTGTGGAAAGGATCCGGAGAAAACCCTTGATCCGCTGAGTGAGCCACGCATAGTAATGAAGCACGATGCGCTCATGTATGTTCTAGACGAATCAGGAATGATTCCTGGAGGTGATAACTCGGCCTATGGACTCTACCGAGATGACACAAGAACGCTTAGCAAACTCAGATATGTTTTGAATGGTCAGGCTCCGGAATTGTTATCCAAAGATGTGAAAGGTTTTTGTGGAACTTTCATCTATGGAATTAGGCAAAATAAAAAAGATGCAGACCGATCAATTGTGCTGCGGCGCGAAGTAGCTATGTATCAAGGAGTTAGTGAACGCATCACAATTACAAATTATTCAACAGAAGAAATCAGTGCAGTAATTTCAATTTGCACAAATGCAGACTTCAAAGATATGTTTGAAGTCAGGGGATTTCAGTCAAAGGAAAAACCTAGAAGCATTGATACCACAATCGGTGCCTATCTACGTTATGGATACCCGGTGGATAATGTTTATACCGAACTGAATTTGGCATCTCAGCCAGCTGCAGTCATGTCCACAGGCGGTTTTAATTGGACTGTGAAATTGAAGCCTGGACAATCAAGTTCGTCAGAGCTGACAATTTCCTCTCTCTCAAAAGATTCTAGTGTAAGTGAGAAAGAGTGCCAAACCTGGTCTTATGATGCAAGGCTCGAACAGGCAAACAACTCGTTTCAGAAGTGGTTTTCTGATTGCGGACAAATCACGACCGACAATATTGAATTCAACAAAATGCTGAATCAGGCATATCTTGATCTTTATCTCTTGCGCCAGCCCGTAAAGGGCGGAACCGCTCTTACTGCCGGACTTCCATGGTACGCGGTGCCGTTCGGGCGAGACCAAGCGATTACCGGATTGCAGACAGTTTTATTTATGCCAAATACATCCAAAGAAATCTTGTTGATGTTAGCTGCATATCAAGGTTCAAAAAGGAATGCAGAAACAGATGAGGCGCCAGGCAAGATCATGCACGAATTGAGGACGGGCGAACTTGCTACCAAGGGCATAGTTCCATTCCATCCTTACTACGGAACGATCGACGCCACTCCGCTTTGGGTAATGCTTATGCGCAAGTATTTGCAGTGCACTGGAGACATGGATACAGTCAACAAACTATTGCCTAATTTAGATCGCGCTGTCGCTTATTTGCTCGATGCTTCCAGCAAAGGCTTTCTGACTTATGGTGGCGAAGGAGCACTAGCTAACCAGTGTTGGAAAGACTCCGGCAACTCAATGATGTACTCTGACGGCAAGCTCGCGAACGCACCAATTGCAGCCTGTGAAGTCCAGGGCTATTTATACAAAGCTCTTGTAGACGCTGGGTTTATTTACGGAATGTTTGGCAAGGTGGACAAACACAAACAATTGGAAGCAAGCGCGCAAAAGCTGAAGCAGGACTTTAATGCCGCATTCTGGATGCCTAGCAAAAACTATTATGCGATGGCTTTATCAGCTGGCGGAAAGCAATGTGATGTCGTAGCATCAAACCCAGGTCAGCTTTTAATAAGTGGAATAGTAGCTGACGACAAGAAGGAAGCTGTTTGCAAAACCTTGATGGAAAGCCACCTTTTCAACGGTTGGGGTATCCGCACTCTTTCAAGCAATGAAGTTGCCTACAATCCTGTTAGCTATCACAACGGCTCTATCTGGCCCCACGACAATGCGATCATCGCCTCCGGGCTTGCAGAAAACGACCACAAAGAAGACGCCGGACGCATTTTCTCTGGACTCTTCGATGCAGGGACGGCGTTCGGGGACAATCGCTTACCAGAACTCTTCTGCGGATTCACGCGGGCTAAAGGAGCCCCTCCAGTTTCATATCCTGTATCTTGTGTGCCCCAGGCATGGGCGTCCGGCTGTTTGTTTCAAATGCTAGAAGCATGCATAGGAATTGACGTCGAAGGTGCTCAAGGGCAGCTCAATATAAAACGACCGTTTATGCCGAGTTTTATCCATCAGGTCAATATAAAATCGCTTCCCACCGGACGTGGTAAGGCAGACTTCGGATTGAAGAAAACATCCAATGGCTTCTCAATCACGGGTTTCCGCAGCGAGGGTGGAGTCAATTTCCATATGGACTCAGGATTAACTGTCGGTCCAGAGAAAACAACTGCTCCATAGCTCCTTTGTGTAAGAATAAAACACTTTCAGCCGCTCTTGGGGGCTGTCACAGTTCTGTCACCGTTTCGTCGCCTCTCTATCACAGGTGCCCCCTAAAGTAGGAGTCACGAGGCAGCGCAATTCGCCTCTTACACCCCCAGATTCTTACTAGAGAGGCCCGACACCCATGAGCGAACGTGATGCATACGTAATCAGAGAGAACCAAAGTTCCCGTATGGACGCAGCTGAACTGCGCACGTCAATTCAAAACATTCTTCAACACGAAGGAAGCAAACCTGCTTATGCAATGTGCGTTTCAGACACCTCAGCGTCCTATCTGCCAGCTATCGAAATCGCCAGCTCTAGCAAAGACGACAAAGTAATCAAGGCGAAGAAAATCGTCGCAATGAAAGAAGAAGGACAATCACAGAGCGAAATTGAGCTTGATGGTGGAGTTCGTGGACTGGTCGACAGAGCCGACGCCAACAATGACAATCGACTCTCTAGAGACGAAATCGCAAACAGATTAGGCACGAAATTGAGCAGCAATGAAGCGCGAGCACTGAAAGACATTTACCAAAACTTTTCGACAATGGATTGGGACGGCAATGGTCGCGTAAGCCGTGGCGACATTGAAGGCCGAGTCAGAGGTGAGCGCAGAGCGGGGGAACAGCAAGAACACCTGGCACAATTTGACCAAGCGGTAGAAAGAAACCGCAAGCTTATAGACCGCAACCACGACGGAAGAATCACCATGACAGAAGTGAGAGTCGCCGCAAACAACAATAAACTGAGTCAGAGCGACCAACAAGCGCTCAGATGGGGCGGACGAAACGCATAAAGTGTAGACTGGGGATGCTGGGTCGCCAAGGATGCGGAAACGCAAAATTGGCGACTCTGGCCATTTCGCGGGGCAGAATACACCGGAATTGACGGCAGATAAACGGCTTTCGGTTTGGCGGCATGATTTTTGGCCTAAAATGGATATTGTCCCCGTTAATGTTTCATATGACCGACTTCGACCACACAAAAGAAGATGTCTCGGCACAGTCTGCATCGACGGATGCACCGCTGGCGATGCATCCCGGCGAAACAATCATGGGAAAGTTCAAAATCGTCGATTTGCTCGGATCGGGCGGAATGGGCAGCGTCTACCGTGTTGACCACTTATTTCTAGGCAGGCAATTTGCTTTGAAGTGCCTTAACAAGCAGCAGGCAAACGACGTCAGTTGGCGCCGTTTTCAAAATGAAGCAAAGGCCGCCAGCAAGCTGGACCATCCTAATCTGATCAAAGTGCATGAATTTGATTTGATGCCGGACGGTCGTCCATTCATTCTCATGGACCTTGTGGAAGGAACTACTCTTTCAGATCTGACCAAAAGCACAGGATCTTTGCCTGTTAAAAGAGTCATCGAAATTATGATCCAGGTTGCATTTGCAATTCAGTACGCACATGACCAAGGCATTATTCACCGAGATTTGAAGCCGACCAACATTATGGTGACGCCGCCGGAAACGGAAGGTGGAAAGGAAGGCATCAAACTTGTCGATTTCGGTATTGCAAAACTGACTGGTATTGATGAGTTTAATCAGCAGACATTAACGAAGACCGGTGAAATTTTTGGCAGCCCTTTGTACATGAGTCCTGAACAGTGCACAGGCACCATGGTCGATCACCGATCAGACCTTTACTCCATTGGATGTGTATTTTACGACTTGCTCACGGGCGCTCCGCCTTTCATAGGCGAAAATGCGCTAAGCACAATGATGAAACATCAGACTGAAATACCGCTTTCGTTGAAAGAAGCATCTCTGGGAGCGAACTTTCCGCCGGAAGTGGAACAAATCGTCGCGAAGCTTTTAGAGAAAGATCCTAATCGCAGATATCAAACCGGCAATGCATTAGCGTTGGATTTGATTCCATTGTCACAGAGCCTCGACGATCCAAAGACCCAGCAACTTGAGATTCAAAGGGCTGCTCTCAGCAAGCAAGGACAAACAACGCAGTTTTTGCCACGCGAGAGCGCGGCTCCAGCGAAAAAACAAACAGGTCGAAACATAGCGATTTTGGCAGGCACAGCAATCGTCTGTTTCTCACTTGGTTTTGCAACAAATTCGTTGACGAGGAAGCCAGAAACAGAAACAGTAACCAAGCCTTCTAATAAAGAAAAGATCGCTCCGGTAGTAGAACACATAGAGCCGTTTCTTAAATCCAACGGAACTACGCGCTATTTCCATTTTCCTGCGGGCATGAAAAAACTCGGCTTACTCGCTTTTGACGAGAGGTACGAGCGAAAGACCTGGCTTAAGGTTGCAATTCCGCCGGGACGTTTGATCGGCTTTCAAGCCGGCGAAGACTTGATTGCAAACCCGCGGTATTGGAATGGTTTTGGCCCTAATGACTTTGGGTTACTTGATTTTGGTGGCGTGCGCAATAAGGGTGGGGCAGAAGTTTTTTCTGTGATTCCTCGTTTTACCGGGCTTAAGTTTTTGAACGTTGGGAAATCCACATTTAGCTCGGATGAGCTTAAATACATCGATTCACTACCAGCCTTGCGGGGAATTACTTTTGGCTTTTGCGAGAGGGTAAAGGGTCAAGACATACTTACATTGAAGTGTCTTCCGAATCTCAATTTTCTCGACATCATCGATATAAAGAACGGGCGACTCGTAGTTCGTGAGGCGGCCAATCTAAACAACCTGAGAATGCTGGTGGCGGACAGTTGTGATGTTACCGATGATGACCTTGCCGTTTTGAGCAGAAACAAATCGCTGAAAATCTTGAATGTAGCCTGCAACACCAAAGTTACAGATGCTGGTATCGAACATTTGAAGCAGATGAAGCAGCTGCAAGTCATTGTTCTTCGAGGAACCAGCATTACGCCAAAGTGCGTCGATGCGCTCTGCGAAATTACGGACTTGAAAGAATTGGAAATAGTGAAAGTTCAATGGACAGACGCGCAGCAGCGTGCCTTCGAAGCCAAACTTAAAAAGCGCAAGCCTAATGTGAAAATATTTTGGGATGAACATGTGAGAGAAGATCTGTCTGTTGCAATTCCGGAATTTCCCTGGAAGGGTCCATGGACCAACTCAGATGCAGTACATAACGAAAAAGGCATCGCCAATGAATTTGACGCGAAGCTCGGTGGCGGCAGCGAGAAATAGAATTACCCGGCAGACTCAGTAGACTCTCTCTTTTCCAATTGCATGCAGCAGTAAAGTGCTATTGCATAGAAAATGAATCCGCACCAGTAACTTACTGATATTCCAAGGAACATCGAAATCACCACTGATAGTACCGAACCGAGAACAGACGCGGCTCCATTGATCCCCCACAGCCATGGTGTCAAAACCTGGCTGTGTTTGAAACCTAAACGCATCCCGGCCGGAAAACCCAGTCCGAGCACGAAACCAACCGGAAAGAGGCTGGCGATACTGGCTGCAATTCGCACAGGAGTGGACTCTGGCGCGAGCGCATGAACGAGTGCGGGAGTCGCCAAACCAAAAATTGCCGTAACGACGAGAACAGAAGCAAGAAGTAAATGCAAACGGTTATTAGTCAGTTCACACAGTTTGCCGAAGGATACACTTCCCAAACCAGTGGCAAGGAAGAGGGTGAAAAGAACAACCGCCAGTGCGTAAATCGGGTGTCCCAGAGTAATCGAAAAGCGCTGAACTTGCGACAATTCGATTAGCATAAAGCCGATACCAATCGAGAAGAAATAAGCGAATATCGGCAGCGAACCTTTGAGCTGCGATTTGTCTTTGGTTCTCAAAATCGGGAGGCGGAAGCAGTAGAAGGTAAAGAATGTGACAGTTACTAAAACCAACAAAAGCGCAACAGCAGAATTGATGTTGTTCGCCGTTCTGCCGCCTGCATAGATGGTTTTGTTGAAGACTTGCGAAGGATTGAGTGTTTGGAAGAAGAACGGACAATCATCGGTCGATGGCTTCAAGTTATACGGAACTGTTTTTTCAATCTCACCAGTTTTACCTTCCGCAGCAAGTGCAAGATTTGGATCGATAGCAAACTTGGGTGTTAGAGCAACCTCAAATCCAAGTTCCTTACAGCGCGCTTCAACCAAAGCGAGCTGCTCGTCAGTAAACGGGCTACGACTGACCAAGATGGTGCCCAAACCGTCTTCGGCATGGAGAGAGTCACCAAGTTCTGAGTTCATCAAGCGAACAAGCACAATGTGAGCTCTCGGATTCTCTATACCGACCCCTTTCAGAGCTGCATTGCCGACACCGACAAGGCGGTAAATCTCAGACGGTACATAATGGCTGTACCATCGAGTCATCGTCAGAATGCCACGATCGCTGAGATGATTTATGAATGTTTCCCAAGCATCAACCGTGTATAGCGAGCTTTCGGTGAGTGCATAGGCACCGCTTGAACTTGCCGCCCAAGTATCAACTAGAGTCGCTTGTATTGAATCGTATTTTTCTTTCGAGCGCGTAATGTAACTGCGTGCTTCATCGCACACGAGTTTCACCCCGGGCATGTTGTCCAAGTGCCCGATGTAATCGCCGTACCTGCCTGTTATAGTGGCAACGGTGTTGTTATTGATTTCGACGCCGGTAACTGTCTTCTGTCCCAGCGCCAGAGCAGCAAGAATATCTTTTCCGCCGCCTACACCGATGACCAGTGCATTACCGTCATGAATCAATTCATAAGCAAAGTTGGAAATATCATATTTGAAGAATTCGAATTCTTTGAGATTGCCGTTGAATTTATAAAGAATCGCAGCAGCGCAACCGTCCATATCCAGCCAGAGTTGACGGATTTTCACATCTGGCAAAAGTTTGCTGTAGCCGAACTCCAAAGGGCGTCGATAAGCATCAGGCTCTCCGAAAACTCGAATACGTGAAAACGTATTCCACTTTTCAAAATGTACGAGTTTTTCCTTTTCGCCTTTTGACCAGGTCAAACTGATTACCGGCTTCTCTTGATTGGCAAGATATGCATTGACACCAACATATCCGGCAGTTGCAAGAGCAACGGCTGCGGCAATCAATTTGAGTTTCTGATTCTCGGCATTGAGAGAAAAACAGATTGCAGATAAAGCGGCAACAAAGCCTATCAGATAAACAGCAGTGATACCGTCAATTACATTCAAACTAACAACTAGAAGTACGCATCCCACAGCTGCACCAATAAAGTCTGCAGCGTAAAGCTTGTGAGTTTGCTCTGGGTATCTCGTCAGGGTGAGCGAAATACAAATGCTGCTGAGGGTGAAAGCAACAAGAAGAAATGGAACAGCGATGAACAGCGAAGCTACGATGACTATAGAAGGATCGAGCGGCAGAAAAGCTGGGACTGAAATATGGATGACGATCGCGAGGATACAGCTTATGGCGAATGCGAGAATCGATTGCGCTTGATACTTACTCGTGTTCTCAGGCGTGAACTTATTGGGAGCAAGATAAACGATAATCGCGCCCATTGTGGTACCGAACATCGCCATTGAAATTGCGAGGAAGGCGAAGTGATACCACGTGGTAACGCTGAAGATTCGAGTGAGCAACAACTCGTACATCAATGTGGCAAGTGATGCCAAAAAGATGCCGCTGTAGACGTACTTGTTTGCTTTCATAAAAACCGCAATAGGGGATTCGGCGGCCAGTATTCGTAATAGCGACCGGGTTGCCAAGCCTGATAGACAACTGCTGTCTAATCCTCTAAATAATAGCAGTGACGGGGCAAGCCAAGTGTCGAAACAGCGACCGGCAGGCTGATAAATGACTGAAAGGGCGGTGCGATGTTAAGTAAACCAATGCGAAACCGGCTCTGCTTTGGCTATCTGTCGCTTGTCGCGTGCATTGCAATCGGTTTTCTCTACCGCATTGTTCTCAAGATATCCCTGAATATCCACTTCTTTCGAGCCAATGGTCAAAATTCGTTCTCATTCATCGACTACGTAGCCTTTTATTCAGCCGGAAAGATTGTTCTTTCTGATGCGCGCTCTCAGATCTATCAATTTGCGACTCAACTAGCTGCTTACAACAAGACGCTTACCGAGACTCTTGGTGCCAAGATAAGCGTCGATCATATTCCTTTGGGACAATCAGTGCCGTGGTTTTTTGCCATGCTTGCGCCTTTTTCCACTATGCCGATTTTGATTTCTTACATCGCCTGGTGTCTTGCTGGGCTCTCGTTAAGTGGCTTCTGGTTGTGGAAAATACTCAAGCAAAATGGGTACTCCACATTGTTTTGCGTGCTCTTTTTGCTTGGTGTTGGCGGCAGTTATCCATATGAGCACCTCATGGACGACGGGCAAAACAGCGCCTTCATTTTGGCGGCGGCCGCATTCATGCTCTACAGTTGGTTTCGCGGCAACGATGCAGCCTGCGGTGTCGGACTTGCGCTGATGTCAATCAAACCCCAGTATGCTGTTTTTCTCGTCATACCAGTGATTGCAATGCAACGGTGGAAAGTTCTTATTTCCGCCGCTGTAGGTGGTGCGTTGCTTGTAGTGGTTTCGGCGCTCATATTTGGCGTAAAAACAATAATGGATTATCCTGCCCTTTTGCATCAGACAGAGAAAACAGACCCGGCCGTTTTCCCAACCTGGATGGTTTCAATCAGAGGTCCGCTCAGCCTATTGATGGACCTCGATTTGGCTTTAAACATTTCCACGATTGTTTTTGCGATTACGTTTTTAGCAATGCTAGTCCTCTGGCTCAAATTTGTCGCTAAAGAATCAAAGCAATCAAAGGAATCAAAAGCATCGCAAACAAAGATTCGCATCGCCATAGCCATGACGCTAATGATGTGCATTCTGAGCAGCCCGCATACGCATATTTATGACCTCGTGATATTCGCCGCCGCAGTCGCGGTAGTGCCAATGAGAAGCTTTTTCGAGACCACAGGGTTGCCGGCGGCTGCAATTGTTTGGAGCCGCATCATGGTGCTCTATCCTCTAATTAGTTTTTGTATTTATTTATTGACTGAAATTCCTGCATTCATTCCATTTGGTCATGAAATTCTTGGAGTAGGATTTTTCATTCTGAACTGCTGCCTCATGGGCATCCTTGTCTGGTATTACCGGAGCGCGCATTTGATGCCGTCTATGGAATTTCAGGTTCAATCGTCTGTCGAACCATCCTGAAGCAAGCGCAATGCGTCGCGTGAATTGAAATCAGTACGCCACAAAGATGTCTCGAAAGAAGCTTTGGCTTGTTCGAAAAACTTAGAGTAAACATTCTTAGGCGCCACGTACGTGAGGTTGTAGATGACTCGTCCATCGCCTAAGGTGTCGACGAACATCTGATATGAGGTCTGTCGAGTCGACAGCCATTCTTGTTCAACGATGACCGCCCTTCGTCCGTTGAAATCAGCAGTTGAAAGCGAATTACACTGAATGTGAGAGTGAGCGATGAGCTGGCGTCCGGCTAATACAAGAATTCGCTTAAGCTCTTTGCCGTCACCGCGCAAGTGCAAAGCGCGGTCATAAATTTCTGTTCGACGCAACGAGCCCAAACTTTCGTCGCTGCAATCGCCCGAAAAGTAAACTCCCATAAAAACGTCATCATGCTCTTCATGCGGCAACAAGAACGATGTCTCAGTTCCCCAGACGCTGTTCATCCGCCTGGAGTCATTGATGATAAAAACCGGGCGCCATGCGCCAAAAACATGCATTCTTTCCAAAGCGCCGTTTGTTTTAAAAAGCACGAGTCGCCTCCGAATTGTCTACAGTATTCAGTAATTGAGGTTCGGCTCTCTGGTTTAAAGCAACTTGATTGTAGATATCCGGAAGAAAATCCGGGTCGATTCTCGGGCTGCGACTGGGCACTAAAACCGGTGTTCTGTCATTCATGTACTCATGCAGAATCTTCTTCTCGCTGCCCCGTAAAATGTGCAGCTCGTGCCCACTTTCAGTGGACATAAATGAGACCTCACCAGCATTAAACTGGGTGGCAGGATATTGCTCATCGTCAGGTGACAATCTCCAAACACCGTTTTCCTCAATTACTGGTATCGAGACTGCGTGCCGCTTCCAATATATGTTTGCCAATACTGTCTGAGCAATTTTCCCAGCCAAATTCCGCAGAGGTCTATCGGTTGTTCCAACCAGATCACTATAATCACTGGCGCAGGCTCGCGCTCTCAACTCAATTACGTCAAGATCATCACAGAAACTACCATAATCGCTTGGTATCACCGCCGTGCCGTCGTTGGTCTCAAAGTAGTCATCAATCGCCGACTTGGTGATCAGAGAAACATACGTGGAAGGCTTGTTATCGCAAAGAAGATTGCACGCAATGGCCAGTGTATTTGTATCGTTGCCAATTCCCGGCTTCACATTATTCGGAAATGCGCAATCACATAAGACCTGCTCAGCAAGCCAGAGTCGATCTGATGTGGTGACAGCCGAACTTGAAGCCTGTGTCTTTTCGTCCCCTAAGAACAACAACCTAAATTCATTCCAGAATGACAGTCTTGCGGGTGTGTTAGCTATCCGCTTTTGTAGTACGTCCATCATCTGCAAGAATCGCTTTCCCTTACCCTCATCAAAATGTTTACATGCGTGCTCTTGAATTTTCAAACACAGCAAATTGCATGAGATTGATTCATTGAGGGCTAATAGATCGAGTTGAATAGGACGTTTTGCTGCTACATCAACGAAGAGGGAATGATCAAAATCTTCGCCCATTATCGATTTTACAAGTGACAGTTTTGTGTTTTTCGCTGGTGCCGAAGGACGAGGAGACCGACCAGCCGCCCCCGTCAGATTGGTCTGTCCAGCCAGACTAGCTGACAAAAGTGTGATCGCTTCGCGCAATGGAACGACCGCAGTTAAGCTGGAAAACCCTGACTTTACCGAAAGCAAATTGATCTCTCGACACAACGCATAATTGAAAGCCAGCTCTTCAAATATTTCCTGCTCTTCATCAGGCAGCTCAGCTAACGCTGTTCGCTGTGATTTGCAAAACTCACGAAGTGCCGCAGATGCTTTCAGCGCACCCGAAGGGACCATCATACCGGTTAGCTCTTGCGCAAAAATTTCTTGCACTTGTGTGCGATGACGACCAACCGCTGCAACAAAGAAATCATGCGCCAGTGAAGAATTGTACTCTTCATGGTAGGCCTTGGTTGTCTTGGTCAGCTCGGAAGGGCTCATTGATGAAAGACGTAAAATGAGCTTGCCTTTGTCCTCGGAAAAACCGATTATGGCAGCGCGCATAAAATCGACCTCAGAAGGCTCCTTCCTTGAAGAGGAGAATAGATGGACAGCGAACTTCTGTTGCTCGTAGGTGGTAAACACCTTTTTTTGCAAAAACGCGTTGCCTCCGGCTTGAGGCTCCGCAGTGAGAATTTTTTTTTCCTCAGGAGTGAGTCTCATCAATTCACTTAACGATAGACTGCAATCATCAGAAAGGAGAAGGCGCAAATCAATCGGTAGCGCTCCACTCTCAAAAATCCTTTTAGAATACTCGGCAGCAGTGAGAGAATTGACTTTGCCAACGTTCAGATCAAGGCGTTTCATTGCTTCAACGAATTCCTTAACCATAAAATCTAGAGCGCTGCGCAAGGATTTAGTCTCTGCGTCTTGAGGAGATCGGAGTCGAGCCATTACGCCCGGTCGCGTCAAAATCAGCTCGAACTTTTTCATTTGCTCTGACATTGGCTCGCCGGAGAGTCTTGCAATAAGCGCACTGCTGATTTCGTCTAATTCCAGCTTTGCTGTTTGCAATGCAAGTTTCAAGGTGCGTTCAGCAATCAACTTGCAGTCACCATCCAACTGGGCGTCGACGAGCGTATCCAAATATTTTGGATTGCCCTTGTCTTTCAAATATGAATTCAGTTCTAATTGCGACATCTGCAAGATTGTCTGAAGCTTCTCGAATTGATTTGTGTTTTGTGTGGTCCAAACGAAATTCCACTTTTCCGGGTCAGAACCGAGTAGCGAAATCTCGATCGGCACTCTGCCTCGCTTCTGCGATTCTTCAAAAGTAAGATTATCCTTGTCCTTATCGCCAACCTTCGCCCTGAGCATGCCCATAATTTCATGGTGCTCTTGTTTGTTGAGGAACTTCCTGAGTCGCATATCGAGATCGGCAAATCGCCCGGGATTGTCGCGCAAACTTGTCCAGTCCTTAAGTGACAGCAGTTCTACGGCACGTCTCATGCCCTTCATATCATTCGAGCGAACAAGACCAAAGTATTCGTCTTTATGCAGCTCTCTGAGGGCAGCGTAAATCTCCTCGCCCCCAACCAACTTATTGCGCAGCAAATCGTATTGCTTCGAATTTATAACTGGATTGGTTGCCGCGCGTAAAGCCGCATCTACTTCCTTGTAAAAGCTAACTGCTTGCTTTTCTTCCGCGTCAAGGTTCGCACGCTCAGCGAGCTTTTCGCCCAGCAGATAGCGGTGGCGATCCTCCGAAGAAGCCTTATCAACGAATTTCTTGATCTCCTCTTTGTTCGCCAGACCAAACCAGCCATAAGCAAATCCTTCAGCTGTTCCAAGCTGGGTAGTCAGTGATTCTTGGCCATACTGGAGAACTTCGTTGAGGTGCTTCCCATACATCGAAAAAACCTTATGAGCTTCTGCTGCTTCAGCGGTTTGGCGAAAACCTTGGCGTACGTCAGCAGTGCAATATCTGCACGTAGATTTAAGCAGTTCAAAACTATTGTCCTTAAGTGCAATTACAGCTAACTGTCGAACCGACTCCGGAGACTTTTGCCACCCCGGAGTCAAGAAAATCTGCGCAGCTTGCCTTGTTGCGGAAGAAATATTGGCGCTGTACAGGAGGTCACTGACAATTTGCTTATACTCGTCTTTGCTTTGCAGATCTTTGATTTCTCTTTCCGGCATCATGGCCAATGCTTTTCGAATCTCGGTTTCGCTATGTATAACCGCCTTCTTCTTTGAATTGGCACGACTCATAGCAGCATTGAGACCGACTGGCTGCTCTTGGTGCTCAGCAACATCAGCAGAGCGATTGAGCTCGTTCAATTTTTCAACATGTGACTCTAATTCCTTAGCCCATTCTTGAACAGTTTGGCGCCGTTCATAAAATTGAGCTGGAATTTTGTGTTGATGAGTTTCACCACGCACCTTTTCCTTGAGAGCGAGGATGAACTGTTTATCTTCGTCGGACCCAGCCGCATACTGATTAACAGCTCCAGTATCACCTGCGGTGACTTTCTTGGTCTGCAGCTCTTTCAATCGCCCGGATAGAAGTGAAATTGCCATTCGCTTGACGCGCCGAACTGCGGCATCTTGCTCTTGTCCTGGTTTCAAAATCTTTCTGAAGTTGTCCAGCAATGCAAGGAAGTGTTCTGCCGGACCGCCCTTTCGTCCGAGAGCCAGATCTTCTTCTCGAAGAGCTCGTAAATCTGCCGTCTCGAGAAATACTGCCTTTGTCTCAACAATGTTCGGATTCACTGCTGATGCAGGTTTCTCCGCCGATTTTTCCGCAGTTGTGTCCGCAGTTTTGTCCGGCAGCTTTTCCTGCTGTTTCCTCTGAAGTTGTTGCTGCTGTTGGTTTGCTTGCGACTGTTGTTGAGATTCTTCTTGCGGCTCTAACTCTAGAATCGCGCGACCAAGCATACCCATTGCTGTGATTTGCTGTTTTTTTGCGTATGCGTTTTTGTCTTCACCTTCAGGCATTTTCTGCCAGTGGACGACATTTGCAAGAAGGTCTTGAGCAAAGCGAGCGTCGGTGCCACCACTCTCTGCAAGTTGTTTCAGCTCGTCGATTGAAATCAACTTTCGTCTGCTGGCAGAAGAAGCTGATGCCTTGCTGTTTCTCAAATCCTTTTCCGTTGTGTCGCTATCGCGCTCAACGACAACTTCCGAACCAGACTTACCTGCGCCAAACAGATGAAAAGTCATTCGACGCGCAGACTCTTTCGGACTGCCGTCATTCGCCTGCGGCTCCTTTTCTTTTGGTTCGCGTGTTTCCGGCTCTTCGTCAGGAGGCATCGTGAATATCTCAAAGCGTATTTAATTATGCCCGGACAACACCACAACCGATAGCCCAGGGTCACGCATCAGACATACAGATCATATGCCATTCCGAATTAGAAGTACTCATCTAAAACGGCAAGCGGGCGACGCCCCTGAAATCCGTCATTTTCAAGATGCCAATAGTCAATATCGCGCTCGCCTAATCGCCAGCAAAGGAAGTAGTCGACGGCGCCCTTCTTGGCGGGAAAATCGAGTAAACCTGAGCGGATATCGCGAAGAATGACGCCGCACTCCGTAATCTCGACCATCCAGCGCTCGAAACACTCTAGATACTCACGTTTAGCCGACGTAAGGCTATCAATTGAAGACTCATAACGCTGTCTTGCGTCTCGCAAGGCAGTCAGGTCTGCGACCTCTCCGTTTTTCGTTTTAACCGCCATGAGAGCTATTTCGGCTTCTTCACACTCTTGAGAGGCAGCCGCAATCTTAATGCTAATGGAGTCGAGTTCGTCATTGGCTTTGGAGAGTTGCTCGCGCAAGCGAGGAAGCAATGCCTGAGCCTGTGAGAGGGAGAATGTGGAGGAATTTGACATAAATCTGAACCGATAAAAGTCGTCAAGCACTGGACAAATGCCGGTGGGACAGGAATTGCGCTGGAATAGATTCCAACAGCTAGTCTAACTTAATTAAACAGCGCTGACTGGCTATGTGTAGGAGTGCGAAAATCTGCTTCTTGTTTGAATTTCCGATTTTTTCGGTTTTCCAAGTTGTCCAGCTCCTTAACCAGGAAACGATTTTCTGATGGCAAAACTCATCGACTTGACCAGACCGCTTGTCACTATAGACAAAAACGCATTTCCGCCGCCGCTGCAACCACTTTTCAGAATTATTTCGCCAGAAGTTGATTTCGTCGGAAACGATCGTGGCGCCGATATCATGTGCGAGCTGTTTGCTTGTCCAAAAAGTGACCTGCCAAACGGAGAAGGCTGGGCTGAGGAGATGGTCACTTTATCAAGTCACCTGGGAACTCATGTGGATGCGCCATTGCATTACGGCAGCACCTGCGGTGGTGCCCCAGCAAAAACAGTCGATCAGATTCCGTTGGAAGACCTCTATTGCGATGCAGTCGTGCTGGATATGACTCATAAGAAAGGCACCGGGGAAGCCATTACTGTCGACGATATAAAACGAGCGCTCGATAAAGTTCAATATCAAATTAAAGGCGGTGATGCTGTGCTTATTCGCACCGATCACGACAAGTTTCCGCTTACTGACCCTGTTCGCTATAACTATCCTGGAATGATTCGCGAGTCAGCGCTGTTTTTAGCAGAGCGTGGTGCCAAAATTGGTGGCACAGATGCGTTGGGATGGGACAGACCGTTTCCTAAAATGGTCGAGGCCTACCAAGAGACCAAAGACAAATCGCAAATCTGGGACGCCCATTTTGCTTATAGGGATGTCGAGGTGTATGTCATCCAGCAATTGGCCAATTTGGATAAGCTTCCCCCACATGGGTTTAAGGTAGCGTTTTTCCCGATTCCTCTGGTAGGTGCAAGTGCCGCGCCGGCCAGGGTTGTGGCCTTTGTTTAAGACCGAGAATTATCCGGCCGATCGCCAAGCTGCAAGCATTAAAAACTAAAGAAGGGACTCGCTTGCGGCTCATCCCCTCTTTTGATTTGTTTCGGCAACTAACCGTCGGTGATTGGTTAATCTTTCTCGGGACGCAACGAGTCCAACGGTCAGTAGAATCAGAATAGCGTCAAGAGATAATCGTTCGCCCTAGGGTTAACCCTGAAGTCTTCTTACTGAAAACCTCAGTAACCTGAAAATGAAACTCCAAAAGGCAAATTTCCAAGTCCGGTATCCGATAATGCACGCGCACTGTATCTGATACCAGGTTATTTGAAATCCAGAACAAAAGTGAAGTCGGCTGGATCAGTTGCTAGCGGCGGTCTAGTTTTCCAGAGATAGACAACGGCGCGCGCGGGCAACTGCTTTATCGTCAGCTTGTCTATCTCGTCCATAGCAGGGCTCATATTGTTGCAGCCGCCCGGAAATTTGGAACTGTCTCCGCTATGGATGTATTGCTTGATCTCAATCGGATAATTTCCCCTGTAGGAATTTTCAACATTCAGCGAATGTTGAGGCGAGAGGAAGAGAAAACCGTATCCAAAGTCTCGCGCATTATATGCCACCAGACCAAAGCGCAAGTTTGGTTCTGTGCTGTCCAATTTATTACTCATCGACTTCAGTTTGCCATTAAATGCGGTGACATCATAAATCACCTGTGCCATCTTCTTACGAGGCCAATAGCGGAGTTCTTGCGGCGTCCAAGTATACGGAAAGTCTTGATTGTTCAAATCGTCTTCAGTGATTTGTTCTTGATTCCAAATCTTAGCCGTCCATGGGTTTGCAGCAACCAGGAGATACGGATTGAGAATGAAACGCGACTCTTCTGATGGTCCCTCAATACTTCGTTGGCCTTCGCCCCAGATGTATTGACCTGCCATTCCCCACCACGGCTTGCCGTCAACTATTTCATCAAATACAGCGGACGTAGGCGTATACGGAGTGTTGACGAGTGACGACACGGACATGACCGCGTTAATGCGCTGTCTTAGTACATCTTCTTTAGACAAATAATTGAAAGCCTGGGTGCGATTGAGATAAAGCGGAGAACCGTCAGGCATTACCGCCAGCGGACCAAGCTTGAGAGAATTTGTACTGGCTCTAGCGCACTGATCGATGGAGCTATAGAAGAAAAACATCGCGGCCAATGCAAGTGCAATAGACCAATTCACAGGTCTAGAATTCAAACCACTCGCTGGGTAACTCAAGCGTCGCAAACAAGCGCTTTAGCGAACCGCCATCTGATAATGTACTGTAAAACTGCTGTGGATTCTGGCATTACTAGCACCAGTCTTAACCACAGCATCTGTACTTACCGAAGCGAAGTGACCATCTTTGTGAGAAGCTGATACAGAGCTGGTCGCTTTCTGAATGTTGTTCCATTTATACATGCGAAAAACGTTGTCGTACCAGTCAATTACTTGATTCTGAGGCTCTTCCGCCTCAAACACCATTGAGTAGCGCGGTCCGCCTTTGGAGCCCTGCTCTACAGTTCCGGTTACGAATTTGGCTTTGCCGGTGAAGGAAGGTAGGTCCGGCAGATCAACCTTATCTTTCAGTTGATCGAGTTTGTGATTGTCCTCGGGATTGAGTTGGTATGGCTTGGTGCGATACGCCGGCGCCGTGTTTTGCGCACTTGAAATCTGCTGTCCGACGGCAAAAGAAAGCAAAAGGGCAGAGGCAATCAGAAGACTCCAAGCTCGTCTGGGCTTGCATGTTTCTACAGACACGACATTATCCTCCCCTCGAACTAAATGATAGAAAACCGCTATTAATTGAATAGGCGAAATGACGCACTACATATAAAGAAGTGCCCACCCAATTAGAATCTTACACGATTCAAGAGGGTGGGCGCTTTATCTATCGGGTGATCGAGTCCAGCTCAATCAGTCCAGTTGGTTTGCGTTCTAGTTAGGTTTGCAGAACTCACCACCACCGGTTGTCTCGTTGCGGAACGAGAGTTCGCCGAGGAAGTTATGAGCACCACAACTTGGTTTCCATTCAACGATGTCAGTCGAGCTGAAATCGGTTCCTTTGAATTGGGTGTACGGTTGGTCGTGAATACCAGTGTCACCTTTTCCGTTGCCTGCTACGCCGTCCTTGGAGTTCAAATCGTAGTTACGGATTTGGTTGTCAGGAGTGGAAGCGCAGTAGTTAGGCATTGTTCCTTCAGCTTTGATGTTGAACGGATCTTCCGAGCCTGCATGTGTCTTCGGCACTGTAGGCTGCATAGCGAGTTTGTTACTGCCTTGCGGCAAGAAGATAAACATCGTCGCACCTGGTGGGAGATCTTGGCTCTTCATCAGAGCTTCTACTTCAGCACGTTCAACGGTAGGGAGAATTTCCTTAGCACGTTGATGGATGTAACCAATTACGTCGTTTGTACCATTGCAGTATCCGTTCGTTCCGCTCTTGGTGGTGTGCATCAAGAGTTCGTACGGGCTGCCTACGTTAGCGAACTGAACATCAACCGCAGGTGTGTTGTATGCCTTGCTCGGAGTTTCTCTCGGACGGTCGTACACTTTCATACCGGCTTTCTTGTCGCCAGCTACAGTGACGTTACGTGCGCAACGTGCACCGGAACCGAAGGCTTCAACAACTCTGGCTTTGAGGTACTCGATACCGTTCATGCCTTGGGCCATGTTTCCACCGCCGCCGCCACCTGCGATACCGCGTCCATAGTTGACCGATGCGTCAGTAACGAATCCACTACCACCGTCATTGCTAGCACGGCAGAAGAGATCTGCAGCAGTAGCGCCGTCGGAATCGGAAGCGAAGTTGTTTTGATCGCAAGTTCCAGATCTACCGCCGTTCTTAAGTTCGCTGATAACTTGACCTTTGGTTGCGAACTGGTTGAGAGCAGGCGATGGTTTGTTGTATCTGATTTGAGTCATTTGACCCAATTCAGCGGTGGTGCCGTTAAAACCCGACGGCCAAGCTGAGCGCAATCCACCCAATTCATCTCTATCGGTGTTAGATCCGGTATTTTGCGGAGGTGACACTGCCAAGGATGAGTTGATGGTTGCTACATAAGCTTGCCAGTCAGCAAGATTACCTGCACCGTTTCTGTCAGTGAAAAGAGCACCATTGGCTGCATAGGATGTTGGTCCAGAGCCGCCGGTACCATTCCAGAATTCGTTATTGAAAATGCTTGTGCCACCGTTAACGTCTTGTCCAGATACAGGAACTGCACCAGGCAAGTTAGCTGCGGAAACATAGTTCAAGATTCTTACGTAGCCACGCGGAATGGCGGCTTCGTACTCTGCGTTCAAGGAGCCTACGACTGCGCATGCTACTGCACCACCGAAGTTGCCTTGACCTTTGTTTGTATTTTGAGACTGCGATTGAGTCTTCCAGGAATTGGGGGGAGCGTATCCGATTGCATTCGAGCAGTTATCGAACTGTCCGAGGTGCACCAAGTGGGCTCTGTCTTGAGGACCTACAGCAGCACCAAGAATCGCTTTATCAAGGTAATTGCTGAGGGTCATGTTCTTGTCATAAGCTCTGATGAAGTTGTGTCCACTCGAGCTTGAGAAAGCGCCTTGTGGCCAAGAACCTTTCGACTTGATCTGAGCAGAATTGACGGTGGTGGCAGTGTAGAGGTTGCTCACCGTCGGGTTGCCCATCATGTCTACAACTTGCTTATTGATGTAGACGTTGGTCTTTTGCATGCCATCGCCGTCTTGGGTGATCATCCAAGCCGGTTGAATGTTCATGCTCAATTTGACGTCCGAGGTCGGTCCCATCATTTTGACGTTCTGGGCTTTAGCCATGGTGTCAAAGTAACCGGGCAACATACCGCCGCCGTTCAATTGGGTTTGCAGGTTCTTACCGAGTGTTTCCAATTTATCGATAACATCACCGGCGAGCTTGCTGGAAGCAGGTCCGATCGCTCTTGCGTTAAGAGCAACCAAGAGAGCTCTGCCTACTGCGCGGTTGTACGCGAGCAAGTTGATTTGTCCGGAGTTGTTAGGAATACCGGTTGCGGTGTCGACACCGAGACCATCGAATTCGTCGTTAGCGGGAGCATTGACGGTTGGTTCCATCAAAGCGCGCTTAGCAACGTTCATGGCGCCGGCGTCGGTAGCGTTAGCAACTTCTCTTCCACCGCCCATGATTTTGGACAGGAAGAAGAAGCCGATTCCTAGAATGGCGATGAACAGTACGATGACTGCCACCAACCCTAACGTAGCTCCTCGTCGTCTACGTAATTTCATTGCTTTGTTCTCCTCCGAAGAAGGACCGGCAGCATAGCCGGTAAGTGTTTTTTAGTTGGACCAGCCGATTTTTGGATTGTTGGGGTTTCGACTGACCCTGGCGAAATAGTAAAATCCTATTCATTATTGTCCGTTAATGTTGCTAGGCTGTCAAGGTTTCGTCTCTTTACAGGGCTCACCGAATCATTAGCTGGTGTTTTGCGTAACTAGCAAAGACCGGGAACTGGACACAGGTACATTAGCGCTACCTCATATTTCTTACCCTTGAGGTCAAGAAACAATATAAAATAAGCGCTGCTTAATGAATTTTTCTTAGGATTTAATCTTCAGGCTTCATCTGGCTGTTTTGTATCTAACGATATCAAGTCAACCCGCTCGCCTATATATAGATGTACCCGGAATTGGATTAACCGAGGCTAATCTGCTTGTCTACCCATTCAATCTCAGAAGGTTAATCGATAACCGTTAACCTTCTAAACCGTTATGAAATTGCCTGATTGTCGCGAGAACGGGCCTGGAGGGCGGCGGAGACAAGGCATCCAGCAAGCAGCCAGAAGATGAAGTGGACCTGGGGTCTATAAAAGACGGTGTCGACCATACCCATCATTGCTATTCCGAAAAGAGCAGCAGCCATTCCGGCGCAAAGCCAGCGCTCCCAGCCGATGGTTCGACTGTAGAAGGCAATATGAGCTCGTCCAAGAAGAGAGACAAAAAATGCAGCAAATACAATAAGCGCGAAAATTCCGGCTTCGACGGCGATCTCGAGCGGGACACAATAAGTGCCCAAAGCGTCAAATCGACTATTCATATATAGACCGTAAGCGAGGCGAAAAGCTTTATTGCCGGGACCGACTCCGATCCACCAGTTGTCTTTGAACATCTCAAGCGAAGATTGATAAACATGCAAGCGGAAAGCATTTGATGAATGCTGCCAGCCGGCAAATATCGAAAGGACTCGTTGCTGCATACTAGGCACAAGAAAGACGCAGGCAACAGCAATTACCGGCAATGCGATTGCCAAAACAACAATTGCCGGGCGAGCTTTTGGATATTTGGCCCAACACCATCCGGCCGAGAGCAGGAATAAGGCTGCAAGTGCGGCAGCTATTCCCATAAATCCACCTCTACTGCCGGTCAACACAGTAGCTGCAATGAGAATTAGGGCTGAAGGTCCCGCCAAAAGAGCGAACAGCCACCTTTTGCTCTCAATTGCCCCGATGAACATGGCCGACGAAACCGCAACCAACGGAATCAAGTAACCAGCCAGCAAATTCGGGTTTCCCAGAGTCGAGTAGATTCGTGTCGCTTGCGATTCGACCGAAGGATCTTCCCATGTGGCCAACGGAGCAACGCCTATTTTGTATTGGTAAAGTCCGTAGGTCGCAGCAACAAGACCGCCAGCCACTGCAGCACACATCAAGATCAATCGGCGACGGGGAGTATTCGCTACGGCAGAAAATAAGAAGTAGCTGGAGACATAGATAACTAGCTTCGCCAGACCGGGCAAACTTTCGCTGAAATACCTTGAAGCACAGGCAGCTACCAGATTGATCCCGAGAAATAGCACTACAAGTGCATCTACAGCGGAGGCTTGCCGTTTTTCTTTTCCGCCCAGCAGACTTCCACCTATATATAGAATTAGCGAGCCGAGTGATATGTATGCCAGAGTCTCTTTGTCAGACGCAAACATCGGCAACCAGAGGCTAAAAATCATCACGGCTGTGAAAACGAAAGCCAACAATTGAAGCAAGCTTCCGACCTTGGCCATGTTTGCCACTTTAGAAAACGTTTGAGCAGCAAGCCGAAACGGCATCGCAATTAAATTGGCGAGAAACGACTCCTGAAGAGCCTTTCTCAATTTACTGTCTTGCGGCTCAAGAGAAAGCGCGCAAGAAATGGAATCAAGAACGTGTTGCATCGATGAAATTACTTCGCAGCTGGAGCGATCGGACGAACGTCTACAACAACGCCTTGCACTCTATATTTCTTCCATTCAAGCTCAATCTGATTACCGACCTTAATCTTGTTTCCGCGAATCACATATCCATCGTCGGTTTCTTCAGCCTTGTCTTTTACAGTAACGGTGAAATCGTGAGCGATTGGGTTGGCTGGATCGTCGAATGAAACGGCTTTCTTTCCGTCCTGAGCAAGAAAAGCAACTTGTTTTGGTGTGTGCTCTACCTTTGTGATTGTCATCGGCGGTTTGACTGGCTGGTTGCGGATAGTGATCGCTGAGGGTTCTCCCACCTTAAACAGGTTGAGATCCTTGGTTTTTAATCCAGTGATATATACGTCTATCTCTACATCAGGTGTACCTGTGATCACCTGATTAACTCCAGCGTGACCGGCTTTCGCAAGACCGAAACCAAGTCCGGCGGCGCAAAGCAAGGCTATGGCGGTAAAGTCGATGAAATTGGCGCGAGCGCGCGGCAGGAGAGCCACTGTATATACCTCTTGGCGGATTCGGACACGGGCGTTTGAGCAATTAAATCATACTGCGGGAAATACGAAGACCCTTGTCCAAAAGTGTCGGCAAACAGATAGACACAAACACGCGAACCACAAACCTCGGAGTCGAACATGCCACCTTTCGAGAACGTTACTAATTCAAATGATTTCGAGACCGTTGAGGATTTCGCGCAAGACCAAGCCGAAGGTTTGCAAAGCTATTCATTAGGTGAATCGAAACCTATCGAGCAAAACGACTCGTTTTCCATCAGCCACAAAAATCCGGAGCTTCACTCAGTAATGCAAGCAACAGAAATCATGAACGTCAGCCACAACGAATTGTCGGCATGTGCAATCGATGAATCTTTCTTGAAAGCCCAAGAAGAACTCGTCAGTCACTTCCAACTAAAGCTCAGTGGTTTGCCGGAAGAAATGCGCGCAAGCGTTCTTGAATCTCTGAACCTGCAACCAAAACACGGACAATTCCCGTTATTTGCTCAAATAGTGAAGAGCTCGCTGGCGTAGCCTGTTTTCGTCCCCACGAACTCTTAGCTCGCCGGCAGTTCCACGTTTCTACGTTTCTACGTTTCTATGATTCTCTGTATCTTCGTTTCGACGTTTCGACGTTTCGACGTTTTTCTCAGTCTTACTCAGGTATATTCAGCTGCTCAAGTGTTTCGAGCATTTCTTTCTGGTTGGTCGTTGCCGTTCCTGATTTTCTAACTACGATGCCTGCAGCAAGATTGCCCAGGGCAGTGGCTTCAACGTAGCTGGCCCCGGATACCAGAGCAAGAGCCATAGTGGCAACTACGGTATCACCCGCACCAGTCACATCAAATACATCGCTGCGATTGAATACAGGCATTTCAGCATATTGCTTGCCTCTTTCGAAAAGCGCCATGCCTTCTGCACCGCGAGTTATCAAAACAGCTTCAGCTCCAGTTTTTTCGAGCATTTCTTTGCCCGCCTTTTCAACCGAATCGGAATCAATGCGATAGCCTAAGAAGCCCTCTGTGTCAGGCTGATTGGGAGTCAACAACGTGGCACCCTGGAAGCGAGTGAAATCCCCCTGAGCATCAACTATAAGCAAAACCTTTTCTCTTTCAGCATAAGCACGCAATGACTTGATGACACCATCGGTGATGACGCCAGCTTTGTAATCCGAAAGAATGACAGCCTTATATCCGACAACAGCTTCTTCAATTTGTTGAATCAATATCTTTTCGATAATCGAGCTAATCGGATTGTGAGAGATTCGATCAAGGCGCAGAAGCTGCTGCATCAATGAATGCGACTTGGACAAAATTCTTGTCTTTACTGTCGTGGGTCTGGTTATGTCTTTTACCAAACTGTGTCGAATGCGATATCTGTCGAGCATATTCGACAATTTCTCGCAATACTCATCGGCTCCGCATACTCCAACCGCCATGCACTCACCACCGAGCGCAACAACGTTGCTCGCCGTGTTGGCTGCACCACCTGGAATATGAACGGTATCGACATGCTCGAGAATCAGAACTGGAGCTTCGCGCGAAATTCTCTCAGGCTTACCTTCCATCAATTCGTCGATAAGCAGATCACCGACGACAGCAACTTTACCGCCAGAAAGTCCGAGAATTCGCTTGCGCAATGCCGACTTAGTCACAGCATTTGGCACAGTGATTGGAAGTGTGGCGACGCCTATATCTACTGGATGCATCCGTTCTAGTTCCTTGAACATTTGTCGTGCCACCATATTGTCGGGATCAATTCCCAGAGCTAATTCAGTGGCTTTTTTAGCCTCATCAATATAGCGCAAATGCTGATAAAGCCTTGCTAGATGAAGCGCTTTTGATAGTGTGTCTTCGGGGCTGACGGCGGACTTCAAAGCTTCTCTAGACTGCTCCAGCTCCTTCTCTTCAGCCGGTGAGCGTTTATCGTTATCCTTAACAGGAGTTTGGTTCAAAAAATTCTCAACCTTGACATTTGTCTGCGAGTCCGATTTTTCAGGCGGAGTTTGATATTCCGACTTTCGCAACTGGAAAAACTGTTTTAAACCCAGCGGTATACCGAGCCCTGCATTGGCAGACTGGTCCATCTGGCGCTGATTTGACCACGTAAACTCGCGCACAGGCAAATTTGTCTCGCCCTTCAAAACTCTGTCCCTGTATGGCTGCGAACCAGCCTCTCGAGAAAGCTCCCGCCCTAATTCCTCAGACAGCCCCAAGCCCCGGGAAAGTGCCCCCCTGCCCGGTTTGCCTGAAATATGAGGAGTAAGCTGGTTATTCAGCTGTTCAAGTTTTTGCTCTTCGGTAATACCATGGTCCCTTATTTGACCTTGTTGGGCAGCCTGCAAACGATCACCACGAGCGACCATATCCCCAAGCGAAAGCCCATCGTCCGGCTTATCTCGGGCGACCTCCGGTTGTCCCTTGTTTTCGACCTTCTCAGGCTGACTGCCTGTAGGTCCCTGGTTGCTCACCGTACTCACCGCTGCCGGTCTCCTGAGGGTCAAATGAGCTGGGGATGCCTGTTGCATATGCTTTGCTAGCAATTACGCGCAACGGAAAGTCTCATAAATTCTAGTTTTGCAAGATCCTTCCCTAAGGTATTGTACCCAAAGGTGCCCGCAGCGGGGGCTTTGAAGGGTCGAAGCGCAGATCTGCGCGTGATTTAGAGCCAAATTACTATCCCCTATAGGTCGACAAATGGTTAAAATATTGATGGCTTACTTGCCTCAACCGGTCAGTAAGTCGGATTCTAAAAACCCCTTGAGGTTGAGATGATTTACAGCAGATCGTCGTTTTTTAAGGCAATATCGCTAGTCACGCCTGTCCTTTTTGCCTGCGCTTCAGCTTCTTTTGCAGACGTTTCGTCTAATGACCCGAATACGCAACTGCGTCCGGGCCTAGCAACAAACAATTCGGCAAAGTCAATCAGACCAAATCGAATCAGAAGAGACAGAAGCGCAGCCATTGCAATGGCTAAATATCACTGGCTCGATCGTGCTGCAATGTCCAACCCGGATTTGATTGAGTCAATCACCGATTTTCACGCGGCCGCAATGCTTTTGGCTAAACATCCGCGCCTTGGAGAAATTGCCGAAGCGGATCACTATCTGTGCAGACGGCTGACACGATGGAAAGACGTTGCCCGCAGGCTTGCGCTCAACCCGCAGTGCGACAAAGTTATCGCACGTGACCCTGAAGGGATCTACCGTGCGGTCAAAAGAGACCGTAAGATTTCCAAACTTTTGGCTCGCAATCCGATGTTTCACCGCATGATAGGCGAGAATCCTGATTTAGGGAAATTGCTCTCGACTTACATGTGATCGTAGAACTCGCTTTCATTGCAAAAGCTGTCGTCATTGGTTTTTTAACCGGACTAATGTCGGGTTGTTTCGGCGTAGGAGGCGGCATCCTCTGCACACCTCTGGTGCGCATGTTTCTCGACATAGACCCGCATGTGGCAGTCGGAACCACAATGGCGCTGATTATTCCCACATCCGTAGCGGGCGCGCTTAACTACATCAAAAGAAAACAGTTCGACCGAGATATGGCGGCCAAATTAGCACCAACTGCGGTTCTAGGCACCATAGCCGGTGCCGCCGCCACTCAATGGGTGGAAGGGCAGATTCTAATGCTGCTATTTGCACTGCTTGTGTGTATTGCAGGCATCGACCTTTCGTTTTCAATTGGTGAGAATCTAAAAAGACAAAGAGAGAAAGAGTCTCGCGAAAAGGAAGGCGGGGATGCTGCTGCGAAGCCCAATTCCGAGCCGGTGCCGGCTAAAGGCATCGGTCCATTCGCAGTCGGACTGGCGGCCGGGCTGTTTGCAGGTTTCTTCGGAGTGGGCGGTGGATTTCTAATGGTCCCTTGCCTGCTCTATTTCTATCGTTTCAGCGTCAAAGCAGCTTTTGGAACATCACTTATCGTTATTGCAGCTGTTTCCATTCCAGGCACACTATCGCACTTTGCTCTTATGCATGTAAACCTGACACTTGCTTTGCTGATGATCGCAGGCTCAATTCCTGGCTCTCTTCTAGGAAGCGCTCTAGCACTCAAGCTGAAGGACTCATTTCTGCGGCGCGGCTTTGGAGTGATAATGCTAATAATGTCAGTTGTTTTGGCGATGCGCGAGTTGCTGCCTGCCACACCGTTCTAAGTTGGGCATATAGATCGCAGGCGCACAGGCAGTCGAAGAAAGAATGTTCAATCACAAATTATTAGAATTAGAATCAGAACTTTTAGCTAAGCAAGAGTGCGCGGCCGGACTTACTGATTTACCGTACGAATGCGAACTTTGCCTGCAAGCAATTGAACAAGAAGTAGGTATAAAGCTGACTGACCCAATTCCAAAGGATTGGAAAGGTTGGCTCTCGTACAGACGCAAAGACGCTTCCGACTCACAAGGTGGAAAATCGAACTGCGGGCTAGTAATTCTGCGCGGTCGGGCATGTTCGCAAGGTGGACTGTTTGCTAAATGGAACGCCGGACTCGATGTTCCTTTTGCAGTAGACACGGTGACAGAGTTCAAGCGAGGTTTTGATGTTACACCTCCTCAGGACCTAGATCACTTACTAATTAACTTTAGCCGTGGAAATCAGCCAAAGGTATTCGTTTGGTACGGCGAGAACATTGCGCCTTACAAACTGATATTTGAGGCAGATGTCAGCGAAGCCCATGACGCGCCGCTCAAAGAGGCAATCACAGAGGCCTGTGTGTGGATTATGACGAGGCCAAAGGAAACTACTCTCGTCGAGTTTCTCAAAGACAAATAGCCCTCTTTTTACCCAGCCAATAAAAAGTACGCTCAAGCGAACGTCTTACCGCGGCTCGTTTTCAATCTGTCTATTTGCCGCGGACACGTCAAGGCTTTCACCATCTGTCGGCTGGCTTTGAGTAGTTTGAATGCCGGACATAAACTCGATGGGAATCGGAAATATAAGTGTGGAATTTTTCTCTGCAGAAACTTCCACCATTGTTTGAAGTTGTCGCAATTGCATTGCACCGGGTTGTGCAGCAATAAGCTTGGCGGCTTGCGCAAGTTTTTCCGCAGCCTGGTGTTCACCCTCAGCAGCGACAACCTTGGCTCGTCTTTCTCTTTCGGCTTCCGCCTGCCGAGCCATTGCGCGCTGCATCCCCTCTGGAATTTCCACGTCCTTCACTTCTACTGAATTGACCTTGATCCCCCAGCCCTCTGTCTGCCGGTCGATAATCGCGGAGAGTTGAGCGTTGATTGAGTCTCTGGCACTGAGGAGTTCGTCAAGCTCATGTTGTCCCAACACGCTTCGCAAAGTCGTTTGCGCAATCTGACGTGTGGCTTCAATGGGATCTTCGATTTTCGTCACCGCTTTAAAAGGATCAACGACCTGAAAGAAGCAGACTGCAGCTGTGCGAACGGAAACGTTGTCTTTGGTGATGATTTCTTGCATCGGAATAGACATGGTAATGATGCGCAGATCGGCCTTCTTGTAACTATCGGCAATCGGCCAAACCATAGTTATGCCCGGACCTTTGGTACCGATGGCCTTACCGAACCTAAAGATTACAAGCCGGTCGTACTCTTTGACTATTTTTATAGAGGCCAGAACATAAGCGACGGCACAGAAGATGCCCGCATCAACCAGAAAGTCCAAAGTCTTGCTCCTTTTATGAGGAAGTACAGGCCCCCTTATTTCCTACCACGTATCGGTGTTGAATCACATTTTTCGGACCTACGAGCGTTCGTGCGTTTCCCGCTCACTCTTAGTTACCGTCGCTGAGCAATGAGTGAAGAATTTCAAGAATCTGGACTTTCTCGATTGCGTTATGAGTGCCTTCAATCGGGCTTTCTTTCCAGCCGACATACGAAAAATCCAGCTACTCCATGACGCGTTGGAATCAGCTGTATATAGCCCTTTTCAGCAGCCGCTTTTGTTGAAACAGGCGGGAGTGATTCTTCGTTTTCCTTTGCAAACCACTTTTCCTGAATTTCCGCACTTAAGAACGGCAGCAATGAAGAACCTTGAAAGTTCGAGTGTTCATTGAGAAACCATTCGACAACCTGAATATTCTCCTCTGGCTCTAGAGAGCAAGTTGAGTAAACGAGCACTCCACCCGGTTTTACCATCTTCGCTGCATTAGCAAGCAATTCTTTCTGTAATGTATTGAGCTCCTCGATATCAGATTGTTTTCGATTGGTGCGGATATCAGTGCGGCGATTAATAACTCCGGTGCCGCTACAGGGTGCATCGAGCAAAACTCTGTCGACAAGCTTATTGAGAGTGAATTCTCTTCCATCAGCTGCGACAGTTTCGAGATTTTTCAATCCTTGTTTTAGCCGTGCCTCTTTGACGAGTTTCAACCTTGACTCGTGTTTGTCGACTGCAACAACGCGCCCTGTGTTTTCCAACATCTCAGCCAAATGCACTGTTTTTCCGCCGGGAGCCGCGCACAGATCAACGATCGTCTCGCCTTTTTGAGGAGCGACAACCAAAGAAACAAAAGCTGCAGCTTCGTCTTGGACAACAAATAATCCGTCATCGTATCCCGGCAACTTTTGCGGTGAGCCACTAAAAGATTTGCCACCTTCTTTGCCCTCAAAAATCAGACAAGAAGGAACCAGGTGCCCTTCCCTCGCGGCAAAACCATTCTTATTCATGATGTCGAGCATTGTCTTAGGCTCAACGTTGACGTCAGAAACTCGAACAGTTAGCCCGGGCTCCTTTTGGGACCAATCGAGCAAAGCTTGAGCTTCCTGCGGTCCATAGAAGTCGATCCATTTTTGGATCAGCCACACAGGCAGAGAATACTTAATGCTCAGTGATTGAGCGTCATTTGACGTTGTCTCTTCTGTATTGTCCACGGTCTTGCGCAGATAGCCACGCAAGACACCGTTCGTATACCTTACAAGTCCTTCGTGACCGAGTGCGCGAGCCAATTTGTTCGAGGTATCGAGAACAGCATGCTGAGGGGTTTCGCTAAGATTCTCCAGCTGAAAAATAGCCATTCGCAATAAATTGCGCAACAGTGGTGGCATTTTCTCCAGTGGTTCTTTGCTGACAGTTTGAATTTTTTGATCGAGGAGATTCTGATTTCGAAGAACACCTTGAACCAGAGCAGTAACAAAGGCGCGGTCTTTCTCGCTCAATTGCTGCCTTTCAAAACCTGCAGACAGAGCCAAGTTAGCATAGGCACCGTCTTTTTCGATTTTTATCAAAGTTTCTAATGCAAGTTTTCGCGAAGCCATGCCTTGAGCGTTTGCTTCTGACTTGCCTGTTTGACCGCGCTTTTGTGCACTTCCAACCTTGGAAAACCCCTTTTCGGTGTTTTTTTGTCCGCTTATTTGTCCGTCTTTCTTGCCACCCTTTTTCAAGTCTTCGCCTGCGGCAATTCGAGCTGCTTTTTTGGGACCAATGCGTGAGCGAGAACGGGACGACTTTGACGAATCCTGCGACTTCGATGAATCTTGCGACTTTGATGAATCTTCAGAATCTTCTGCCATTAGTCGAAACGCTCCTCGCCACTCTTGATGTGAATGCCGTTTGCCCATGACTGTGCAGACATTTTGTTTTTATTTGCCGGTTGCACTTCTATCAATTCGAGGCGTTCTGAGCCGTTTTCCGAGCAGCATACCAATAGTTGCCCATTTTCTATCAAAAGCGTTCCTGGTTGCGCTGTACCATGTAAGCCAGCTTTGACTCTAGTTTTCCAGACTTTCAGTTGGGTTCCTTTGAATGTAGCAACGGTGCCTGGCCACGGCTGAAGACCGCGCACTCTATTGTGAATTTTTCTGGCGTCCCACTTCCAGTCGATGACGCCCATATCTTTGGTAAGAATGGGTGCATAAGTATGTTGGCTGTCGTCTTGTGGTTCTGCAACCAGGCTGCCATCCAACATTTTCTCGATAGTTGTAATGACTAGCTTGGCTCCAACTGTAGACAACTCATGAGCTAAATCAATAGAGGTCATTTCGTCGGTAAGCGGCACCTCGGCTTTCAAAAGCATTGGACCCGTATCAACGCCGACATCGGTAAACATGGTTGTGATACCGGCCACAGTATCACCATTCATAATCGACCAATTGATCGGCGCGGCGCCTCGCAGCTTGGGAAGCAAGGAGCCATGCAAATTCATAACCCCTTTTTTGGGAAGTTCGAGAACTTCTTTCTTGAGAATTTGCCCGAATGCAACCATGACAATTAAGTCGGGATCGAGATCGCGCATAGCCTGAACGACTTCAGGTTCTTTAGCCAATTTGATAGGCTGCAAAACGGGTATGCCATGCTTCAGGGCCACTTCTTTGACGGGCGGAACATGAACTTTATTGCCGCGCCCAGCCGGTCTGTCCGGCTGGCAGACAACTCCAACCACCTCAGTCTTTGGAAAGGCGATTAGTTCGTTTAAGGTGGGAACTGCAAACTCGGGCGTTCCTAAGAAAAGCACTCTCAAGGGACACGTCCTATTCGCCCTGAAGGCTAATCTCTACAATATGGTCGAAATTCAGGCACTGCTTGTCATCCAGCGTAATATACATAAGCCGGGTGCCGTCAAAAACTATATTGGTCAATTGACCTGAGTATTTCCATTGTTCACGCGTGACAACGGAAACGTTCTCACCAATCCACTGCCTGAGAAACAGACGCTCTTTTCCCTGCGACATAACCACACCCTCCGCCAGGTCGACTTAAAGGCTTAAAGCCTATATACGGTAAGATATCAGGCCTTGCCCCGGTGATGGGGAAGACAGGGGTAATAATGGCAAAACGTAAAGCTGGCAGGGACTTTTGAAAGCGCGCCTGATACTTTTGCCTGCCGGATTGTGGCTGACTGTTTTTATGGTCGTCCCGCTGGTCATTCTTCTCGTCTTTAGTGTCGGGCACCGTGATGATCTAGGAAGAGTTGCACTATCCGGCCTTAATTTTGACAATTACATGCGCTTTTTTTCCGGACCTTACCTACAAACGCTCATGAGGTCGATGACACTGGCAGCAATGACGACTGTCATTTGTTTGGTCTTAGGCACTTTAACGGCAACATGGATGGCATTTTCGGTGCCGACAAAATACAAAAGTCTGCTTATGACTTTATTCGTGTTGCCGCTTTGGACTTCATTCTTACTGCGCATTTATGCATGGATAACGATTCTTCGCCCAACTGGAATTTTGTCTGATATTTTGTCGGCATTCGGCTGGATAAATCCTCCCTTTCTTCTCTACTCGCCATACGCAGTCCTTTTAGGGATGGTTTACAACTATCTGCCGTACATGGTCCTTCCTGTGTATGCAGCATTGGAAAAACTCGATGTTAGGCTGATAGAAGCTGCATCTGATTTAGGTGCAACTCCTTTTCAAACCTTTTTCAAGGTCACTGTGCCTCTAAGTTCAAGAGGACTAATCGCAGGTAGCATCATGGTTTTCGTTCCGGCATTAGGAGACTATGTCACTCCTGACTTACTCGGAGGTGGCAAAACGATGTTTATAGGCAATTTGATTCAGAACCAATTTCTTGCAGTCAGAGATTGGGCGTTTGGATGCGCAGTTTCAACACTGCTCATCATAATTGTCGCTGCCGCAATCTGGATCTATTTGAAGTACGGCGAAACTGACACGGTGAAGGCTTAACCTCTACCTCTGCTGCACTTCCAATCATTGTTTTACGAACTATCAAACCGCGGAATGATCTTGAAGCTTAGTGGAGTTACAAAATCAAGAATCTCCTCATGTGGAATATATGGAAACGTAATGAAAAAGTCTCTCAGGCGGTTGATTGACCAGAAATTTCGATCAAATGCGAACCAATTGAACGAAGAATAAACTTGGAGATTTTTTCTTCCGATTCCCTGAAAGTAGTCCTTTATGAACTGATTGAAGCTTTCGGCGATCGCCTTTTCCTTTTCGCCACAATCCAGATTTTTCAAGGATAGAGAATTGGCGAGCGAAAATTTATTGCCAAAGCTTGCCTTAATATGTCCACTCAACTCGAGCATTGTCAGCGCGCTCGATATAGAAGCACTACTGTCCTTTATTTCTGCATTTAACTCTTCTAACGAAACTGTCTTGTCTTTTAGCATTTCCAGAATCTGTAATTCCAATTCAGAGAGTGTGGAATTCAAAGTATCAATACTCATTTGAAATGGCGAATCCGGGGATTCAGCAGCGTTTTTTTGCATTTCAAACTCTTCTTCAAAAGGTGCTTTCTCTGCCTGTGTTTGTCTTGTACGCCTGCAGACAACGGAGATGCTAAAGCTGGTCGGGACTTCCACGGAGCGATCTGGCATCAAAGAAATTACAGAGATTCCCAATTTCTTGTAAAATCCGCTGACCGTGTTGTAAGAAACACCGAACAATTTGGACGCCTGATTGGCGTTGATACAGATTCCCATTTCCTGCAATCGCATAATGCCGAGACGTACAAAGAACAAGCGCACTCTGCGGAAATTCGTGTCTGCAGTAACCCAAATCTGCTTTCGGCATTCGCAGCACAAAAACATCCGGATTTCTTCCGACGGAATTTTGTTTTCGGCTCTGCAATGAGCACAAACAATAACTTCTCTCTGCGCAAGCTTTCCAAGCACTATGGATTTTGCTTTCGCTTCCGGTCCAAACTCAGCCACTAGAGCAGGTAACGCTGCTTGTGCAAGTTCATATGCAATATCGGCTGGACGCTTAACACTCATATCCGTTCCCTCGAACTCATACATTTGAATACGAGTCCTACGGACAAAAAGTTCAAAACAAATCTAATACTGACAACAAAATTTTCGGCCCCAAAAGAAGAGGTTTGGAAGGTTAACCGATAACGGTTAACCTTCTAAACCTCAATGCTCCATTTCGCGCTACGAGCGAGCAGGTGTTCCCGGGCGAATCTTGCGTAAGATCGTTACGAGTCGATCGAAATCGTTTTTGAAAACATGCGATAGCGCTTGTCCCGCTTCAACTAGAAATGAATAGTCATTCCCATGTGCCTTATGTGCTTCGCGAATACTCGCTGCAGCCAGCTCATCCTGTGGAACTGTTGTGACTGTCGCAATCAATCGCAGGAAATCAAAGCCTTCCGTAACCTGACGAATTTCTTCATCGCTGGCTAAATACACAAAATCATGCACCTCGGGTGGTACAGGCGGCAAATGCTGAAATACATGGCCGCCTTCGATGTAACCGACAACAACTGCATGAACTTCCGTTCGCAAAAGAGAAAAAATATGCGGTTGCTCTTCTCGTAACTGTTCGCGTGAAAGCCCTAGTGCCCAGGGTTGGTGCACAGCATCAGGAGAGCCTGTTATGACATTATGCACAACAGTTAAAACATCTAGATTACTAACAGTACGGATTTTCAAGAAACTGCCAAAACGTGGCTTGGGCGTATCGGGCATCCCGTCCTTGTCGGAAGACATCAAACACTGTGCCACCACACCAGTAATGGACGAAGAGATCACTTCGGCAAGTGGTGCATTATCGTGAGGCATTTTTCCTCGCTGAGTTAGTCCGTTGGTGGCGCTGCTTTATTCGGTACAAAATTCTCAGTTTCTGATTCGTCAGGCACCTGATCCACTGTTTTTGCCAGCGAGAGATTTATTGTGGTCTTACCTTGGTCTTCATCAATCATGACGTTCATTTCAATGTCTTTCTTTTGAGCGCTGATGCTAATTACATCGGCGCTGTTTTGAACATTTCCAACCGTCCATCCATTGTTTTGCAGCTGTTCTTGGTACCACTTGCTGACGTCTTCAGCTGTAGCCTTTGCCTGCAACATAACGAATTTCGACTGCTCTTGATCGTTTCCATCTGCAGACACAGAGCCTGTTGCCTGCGCATCTGGATAGATTAGAGCTTTGAATTCGTCGGGAATTGACCCTTCGCCCTGGGCGATCGTGTGTGTCATTCCGCCGGATTTGTAGGTAACATCTTTGCTGTTTCCACAAGCAGTGAGGCAAAAAACTGCCAGTGGCAAAACCAGAATGGCAAGCTTGCGAACCTTCGCCTTTTCGGCAAGACATTTTTTCATCGCGAGAAACTTGCTCCTTACTACTAAACGTTCAATTCTAGGCTGACTGTAATTGTATCCGAATGGAATCAACCTTTCACAACACTCACGCAGCCTGCCTTTTGCCGCCCTGTCCTTCCAGGATGCCCTCTCCGACAAGATTTACTCCTACTACAGTTGTAGTGATTAACACCCCCGGCACCATAACGGCCCACCAGTTCCCTTCAATCAAACTCGACTGAGCAGACGTTAACATGCTGCCCCAGCTTGGTGTCGACGGCCCCAATCCCAGCCCCAGGAAGCTTAATCCGGCTTCCATCAAAATTGCATCTGAAACAAGAAGAGTTGCCTCGACAAGTAGAACTGGCGCCGCATTTGGCAGTAAATGCCGAAAGAGCATGCGTAGAACTCCGATTCCGAGCGCTTTTGCCGAGTATATATACTCTTCCAGAAGAATCGACTGTATCTTTGATCGGCTTATTCGCGCAGCTTCTAACCAAGTAGTTGCACTGATTACAACAATGACAGTGAATAGCGGCAAATAGCCACTTGAGAAAGAAGTTACTTTCAGAAAACGCAAAGACCAATCAGGAAAGGAGCAAAACGAACCAGCCGAAAGAATGGTGTTTATTGTCAGCAGCAAAACTATATTTGGAATCGCTAATAAACCGTCAACGCAGCGCATCATTAGAGTGTCGATTGGCCCGCCAAGGAAAGCCGATAGAGCACCCCATACGCCACCAAATGTAACGGCAGTCACAGCTGCCACTATTCCTATTACCAAAGACATACGAGCGCCCCAGAGCGCTTCGGCAAGAATATCCCGCCCCAGCAAGTCCGTGCCCAGCACATGACCTTGGCTGAACGGCGGCAAGTTGATCGCCTCCAAATTCACAGGCACAGGCCAGAGTAATGTCTTCGACGGTGCAATTAATGGAGCCAAAAGAGCAGATGAGAACACCAAAGCGATTAAAAGTGCACCAACCCACATACGAATTGAGCTGTGGCGCGGATCGGAGATAGCAAATCTGGCTTGCGACATCAGGCTCTGGCTCCTTCAATCTCTGAAAGATAGGCATCACGCCTGCGAGGATCAGTCATTAGCTCAAGAACATCTGCAGCCATATTGGAAAAAATAACTAGAGCACCGTACATCATCACAAGAGCCAGAATCATCGGATAGTCTCTTCCGAATGTAGATTCGACAGCCAGTCTGCCCATGCCAGGCCAGGCAAACACTGTTTCAATCAATACCGACCCGCCTAACAATGACGGAAGGGAAAGTCCTGCCAGATTAATAATCGGAGCCAGACTGTTTCTCAGAACATGTCTGGTCAAGACGCGCACTCGAGAAAGACCTTTGCCTAGTGCCGTTGTCACATACTCTTCGGCTAATTCATTCAGAGTAGCCGTTCGGACGAAAAGTGCGATTTTCGCCATTCGCCTAAGCGACAAAACGAACGCCGGCAGCAAAACATAACTAAGCGCTGAAAACGCGACCATCGGATTCAGAGGTGGAGAGCCAGCGGCATGAACAGCCAATAGAGGAACATCACCAAATGCACTGATTCGTCCAGCCATCGTCAGGGCAATAAAACCAATCCAAAATCCCGGAGCCGAGTACAAAATTAGCGCGGTAACGAAAAGGACCGCCTCGACCCACTTTCCAAGCTGCGACTGCTTGAGTGCTACCATCGCCAGCCCCCAAAACATCCCTACTGCAAAAGCGAGAATAAGAGCCGTTGCGACTAATCGTATTGTCGAAGGGAGTCGCTCCTGAATGATCGTCACAACAGGCCGACCGTCTTTATACGACCTGCCTAAATTCCCCTTGAACACACCATTCGATAGCCAGAGTAAATATTGCTCAACTGGTGATTTATCGAGACCGAATTCCTGCCTTAATACTTGTATTTCTTGGGGATCCATATCTTTCTGAGCATTGCCAACAAGCACATCTACCGGGTCTCCCGGAAGGCTCAGGACAGCAGCGAATGTGACAATTGATAAGATAGCCAGCAGCGGAACTGCTTGCAGACATCGTCTGAGCAACAGTTCAAGCAAGCCGATTCTCCTTCAGCGCAAATGAAGCCGCTGCCGTTCGAAACAGCATTCAGCCAAGTCGTATGATACAGGCTTCATTCCCGCTTACAAACTTTGGAAAAGTTTGGCCTTTTTTGACAAGCTGGAAACAGACCGTCTACGATAAGCTTTTACTGGTTGCGGCGGCATAGCCAAGTGGTAAGGCAAGGGTCTGCAAAACCTTCACCCCCAGTTCAAATCTGGGTGCCGCCTCCAATTTAATTCAAGAAAACCCTGGATTGCAGCGGTCTGGCTGTAATTTATCTCAAGTGTCTAAGAGTAACGGCAGCGGTTTACCTCTGGCACCGAGCACGATAGAATGTCTCTTCCAAGGTTTTCCCGTGGACAGTTGGCGCAGTTGGTAGCGCACCACTTTGACATAGTGGGGGTCACTGGTTCGAATCCAGTACTGTCCATTTTTTACTACCTAAATCTAGCCTTCGAGCAGTTATCGGACGCCGTCTAAAAGTCTGCCGGCTTTCCTTGCGGCGCTTTTCAATTGTCAAGGACGCAGAGCTGTAGAAGTTAAATCGTTAACCCTTTAACTTCTACAGCCTTGTCCAAGCGTTCAATGGCGATTTTTCACTTGACAGGCTCGGCTATCAGAAGAGCTTATTAATTGCTTGGCTACTTAATAGGCTTCAAAACAGGGAATATGTCCAATTACCCGGGAAAGGCCTCCCGCTGATATCTTCTGGCAAAGGTTCCAGATGAAAGATGGTTTGGCAAAAAAGGTGTCGAAAGTTGTCGGCGTTTCGTCGAAGGACCTCTCTTGGCGCGCGCTGGCTGTCTGTTTTTTTGTGGGAATTGCGGTTCTTTCAATCGAATTCTTCAACGTTCCTTTTCTTTCAGACTCGTTAATAACACTCGAAAATTCAGTAACCGATCACTTTATTCGCTTCAGAGACGGTCTTGAGTCCTATAAAGAAAAGCGCGCACAGGAAACAAACTCAGTTGTTCTAGTTACGCTTGACCCTGAATCTGCAAGACGCTTGGGACTGAATTCCAAGCAGCCGTGGAATCGAACTTTATTTGCCCGTGCCATAGATCAACTTACGAAAGGTGGCGCTGAGGTAATTGGTTTCGATGTCGATTTGGAAGAACCATCTGGCGAATCAAATCGTTTAAACCAAACGGAAAGCCGAGCCATTGAAAAAGAAGATGAGATCCTGCGCGACGTCTTCAAGAGAGTGAAAAACATTGTCGTCTCCACTAATGTCGATACGCTGGAGGGTGGCACAGGGAATAAATCAAAGCCGCGAGTACACGCGCCTTACGAACAATTCGTCGTGGCATTGGGCGCTGACGGAGCCTGCTTGGGTAACGCGTACATCCCTGTAGACCGAGATGGTCTAGTTCGAAAAGCCTTTTTGGTTTTTGAAAAATTCGGTCATTCAACAGCTTTCTACAAATCATTTGCGCTAAGAGTGGCTGAAAAATTTCTGGGTGCAAGATCGATGGTCGATCAAGGGCACGACCGTGTCTTTCTCAAAGACAAAATTTTTCCTGCAGAATTCCGTATCAACTATGCAGGCGGCAAAGGCAGTTTTACTACAATTCCATTATGGCGAGCACTTGATTGGCAAAAACATTTTCAATCGTCAGCCACTATTGCAAAAACAAATGATACTTCCAGCGGTACAACCAACAGCCCGTTTTTACACAAAGTCGTTTTAATCGGCTTTGGTGAAAGCAGCTTTATGGACACAGGCAGTAACCAACCGCGACAATCACCGATTTACGAATCAAGCTTTGCGACACCAGTGTCCGAATTTGATAATCGCATGCCGGCTATTGAAATTCAGGCCAATATCATTTCAAATCTAGTAAGCGGCAAATGCCTGCCTCCAAATTCACGATGGAAAATAATCATCGCAGTTCTTATAGCTGCGCTCGCATGTGGACAAGTACTTGGAATACTTGTTGGTCGACCGTTGGGAAGCTTCCTTTCGATTGCCGGAATTTCTCTGGGTTGGTTTGCAATTTCGTTCTTCCTGTTTCTCAACTTCGGGCAAGTGATACCAACTGTAGTGCCGATAACAGCAGTTGTTATTCCCTGTTGGCTGCTGGTTCTGGCCGATCAAAACTTTTATTTCTTTAGGGAGCGACGAAGGCACACGCGACTATTCCGCTCAATGACTGCAAAACACATTGCTCACCAGATAGACCGAGCGCAGCTAGCCGAACTTGGACTCGATGGAAAGCGCTGTCAGGTAACCGTTATGGTTTGCCGCGTACGCGACTTCATGGATCAGGTCGATCCACTTCCACCGGACAGAATATTTCAAATCTTCAATGATTGCCTTGGCATTATGGTGAATGAGGTTTTTGAACATCGCGGAATAGTCGACAGAATTGCCTCCTACGGAGTAATTGCCTTTTGGGGGGCACCGTTGCCTTTGGCTGGCAATGAGCAAGCCAGGCAAGCGGCGCAGTGCGCGCTATCAATCAAAGACAAAATAAACAATTACTGCGAAACACAAACGGACGATCTAGCCTCCCTTGCTTTGCGCTCATCTTGCGGTATCGAAACCGGTGAAGCCTTTTGTGGAACCATCGATGCGGGTTCTCGAGATACTCAGTTCGCGCAATACAGCGTCATGGGCGACCCGGTTGAACAGGCGCTGGCACTAGAAGCACTAAATAACACGTACGGAACAAGTTTTATCTTAGGTTCAGGAACAGCACACCTCGTCGAAGATACTCTTGAAGTGAGACAAATCGACAGCATCATTCTAAGTGGTTCGGGCGATAAACAATCGCTTTATGAGCTGCTGACCACTCGAGGCTCATTGCCTGCAGCTATGGAAGAAGCTATAGCAATCTACCGAAACGCAAGGCAAAGTTTCGACGAAGGAGACATCAAAGAAGCGGAGCAGTTATTCTCAACCATATTGAAAATGGTGCCTTCAGATCTGCCGACCAGCATTATGCTAAAACGCTGTCGTGAGCTGCTTAGCGACTCCGGAGAAACCGTATCGTCAGGCAACCGACCGCAAGGTTAGAAGCGATGACAAAACAAATCGGGCAAGCCGCATTGATTACTGTCAGTCTATTTTTCTCAGCACAAACCGACTGTTTTGCGCTTGAGAAAACGGCGAATTCGAGCCAGAAATTCAGTCCACCAAACGCCGAAGAAACTATTTTCTCCGGTCCTGCAAATATTGCCGAAGTGTTGCCCAAGTACAAAATAAATTCCAGACCGGCAGACGAAATACGCATATTTATTCAAGCCGGAACGCCGGATTTAGAGCAGGTAAGACTGATCGGCTCGCTAAACGGAAAACAGCGCGAGGCAGTCGTCAAAGCTTACGAAAAAGGGCGTGCCGAACTCACGCCCTTGAATCAAGAGTTTAATGAGCTGCGCAAAAAAATGTCCGCCAAACTGATTGAAAGAATGTTGAGCAAAGAAGAGCCTCAAATGGATATGATGACTAAATCTGACGAATTTGAGTTGCTGCTGAAAGCGCGCAATATGTTGCAAAAACTAAGGAGCAAAAGACTTTCAATCTGGGAGGAAATTCAGGCAAAACTCAGTCCCGCTCAATTGGAAGAACTGGATAAGCTCAAAAGCGGCGAACTACCTGAGGACCTTATGCAACAAACAGGAAGCGAGAAAAAATAAGTTGAGCTCCGATCTAGCAACGAGATTTTTAGTGTCAAATACTCGCGCGCCAATAAGAACGCAATCTAAAAAAGAATCGATGTGGATTGCCCAGCTTTTGCGCAGAGCGGGCTTCGGCTATACGCCCAAGGAATTGCAGTATTACAAATCGCTTGGATATGACGGCGCATTAAACGAATTGCTCAATCCAAAGCAGGTCGACAACACACTTTTGGAAAAGGCGATCAAAGAACAATCTTTCGATTTTACTAATCCAAATGATTTGCGCCGCTGGTGGCTCTATCGCATGATCTATTCAAGGCGACCGCTCGAAGAAAAAATGACTCTTTTTCTGCATGGTCATTTCGCGACATCAGATAGAAAGGTGCGAAACCCGCATGCAATGTATGTACAGAACATGTTGATGCGTAAGTATGCGCTCGGCAATTTCCATGACTTGCTGATAGCAATGGCGAAAGATCCGGCTATGATAATTTGGCTGGACAATCAGCAGAATCGCAAAGGCAAGCCAAACGAGAATTTTGCTCGCGAAGTAATGGAATTGTTTACTGTCGGCATAGGCAACTATACAGAGACAGACATCAAAGAAGCAGCACGAGCCTTTACTGGCTGGCAAACAAGGCCGGACGGATTCTATTTCAATAAAGGTCAGCACGATTTCAGCAAGAAAACCGTTCTTTCTGTCAGCGGGAATTTGAACGGAGAGGACATCGTATCAATCCTTGTGAAAAGACCTGAAACGAGCAGATTTCTAGCGCGCAAGTTAATCACGTTCTTTGCATACGATAACCCGGACAAGTCTTATGTTGAGCGAGTTGCATCATCATTTAGAGAAAACAATTTTTCGCTGGCGGCAATGCTTCGATCCATTTTTGAGGACAAAACATTTCAAAGTGAGAGAGCCTATCATGCCAAGATCAAGAGCCCGGCTGAACTGGTTGTTGGTTCGATAAAAACACTGCAACTAGAAAACCTCGATAACGATCTGCCACAACTAATGGGTGCAATGGGGCAAGATCTCTTTCACCCGCCATCGGTTAAGGGCTGGGATGGCGGAGAGTCATGGATTTCTAGTGACACCATGATGGAGCGCTTCAATTTCGCTGCACGTATAACGACATCCCGTTTTGACGAATTGCTAAAAACATACACGCCCACAGAGTTGGTGCACAGATTCGGTTTGACTAATGCGCTTGAAATGGTCAATTACTTCGTCGACTTATTGGTCGACGGAGATGTTCCAAAACAGACACGCCAGAGACTGGTTGAATATGTCTCCAGCGATCTCGACGGCAAAAAGGTGAGTATGATTGAAGACGACCGTACACTCGATGCCAAACTGAGAGGGTTAGTCCATTTAATTATGACCCTGCCCACCTATCAACTGACTTGAGGTAATTCCATGACTTTATCAAGAAGAAAGTTTATTCAAGGTGGACTGGGCATGCTTGGTTTGATGCTCTCAGCCGAGGAGATATTCCAACTGCAAGCCCAAGCTTCGGTCCGGAAAGGTCAAAAGCAGCTCGTACTGATACAGCTGAGCGGTGGTAATGACGGATTGAACACGGTTGTTCCGTACGGGCAGGGTGCATACTACGACGCCCGCCCTCAAATAGCAATTTCACAGAAAGATGTTTTGAAACTCAATGATCAAATTGGCTTGCATCCTTCAATGACAGGAATGCGTGAGCTTTTCAGCGACGGAAAACTGGCCATAATCGAAGGAGCTGGATACGGTAGTCCCAATCGTTCACATTTTCGCTCTATTGAAATTTGGCAAACGGCCGAGCCGGAAAAAATCGGAGATACAGGTTGGTTAGGACGTTATCTTGATCTTGCTTACGCAGGGCAAAGCAACATTGCACTGCCGGCAATAAATGTCGATCCAATGCTTCCCAAAACACTATATGCAAAAAAGATAGTTGTACCTTCAGTAAATAACATTTACGAGTTTCGCTTCAAGAGCGATCCACACTTTAGAAAAGATCGAGACCAACAAATTGAAGCGTTCAAAAACATCTATGAGAGTTTCGAGAGCAAACGACCGCATGCCGAGATGCTGAGAAAAGCGGGATTGGAAGCGGATCAAGCCTCAGACAGTCTGTTCAAGATCGTGAAAAACTACAAGAGCAACATCAAGTATCCGAATGGAAAGTTAGGCGATGGACTGAAATTCATCTCGCAGATGATTACTGGTGGAGTCAGCGCTCCGGTTTTTACAGTCAGTTTGGACGGATTCGACACGCACGCTAATCAACAAAGAGCACAGGCTGGGCTGCTGAAACAACTGTCCGATGCGCTTCTTGCATTTCAGAGCGACCTGAAAGAACATGGTTTAGAGGACAATGTTTTGACTCTGGTATTTTCCGAATTCGGCAGAAGAGTTCAGGAAAATAGTGGCAAAGGTACTGATCACGGCACTGCAGAACCGCTTTTCTTGGTAGGTTCATCGGTCAAAGGCGGAATTTACGGAGAAGCGCCCAGTTTGACTAGTCTTGATGCAGGCGATCTCAAACATACAGTAGACTTCCGCACCGTATACGCCACCGTTTTGGAAAGCTGGTTGGGGGCAGACAGCGTTGATGTATTGGGCAAGCGATTCGAAACTTTGCCGGTCGTTCAAGCTTAAGCTATTACCGAATCTTGTGGTCCTGACTGAAACTTCAGCTATGACTGACCAGACCGATGACTAAAGCCTGAGCAAGCTATTAAGCCTGCTCAAGAACTTGAACGCACTTGAACGCAGTGGAGAATTTGTAATTTATGGATCGGGAGGCGCGGAGCCTTCAACCATTGACCAGAACTGCCTGGAAACATCCCACATAGTTTCGTCTTTGTAATTGCGCAGAACGCATTTGGCAGTCCACATTCCTTCTTTGTCTATGGTCACTTCGGGCGTGACGATGTAGTGCCCTTTATAAATGTCGTTGGGATCGTTGGCTTGAAACTCTTTGCGGAAAATTTCATGGCCTTCGGGATTCTCGATAACAACCAGACCTTTGTACTGCCTTCTTTCAAACGGCGTACCAAAGCCGATTACCATCTGGCAATCCATTTTCAGCGGCAACTCACCGACAAAGACGTCAAAGAGCCCCTGGGCGTTCACCCGTCCATTGTCTGCATGTTCGGCCTGGTCACAGAACAAGATGTAACCACCGTGCAGATACTTCATCGAAAACTCCTGAGAAACAAAGGCTTATTGGCGATGCCAAGGTGGACCATCTCGCTGGGTCCTGGAGGAAATTTTATACCATTGAAAAGCGCTGCCAGTTCAAGCCGGCATCAAGAAATCAAGATCAATTCCTATAAAGCAAAAGGCAGCCGATTTTACCGGCTGCCTTGATACTTGCTTGGAAGTTAAACCGTTAACGGTTTACCTTCTAGGGTCATCCTACTTGGCTGATTTTGCCGTTACGATGCCGTCCGAGATGCTATGCGGGACTTCATCGTAGTGAGCAAATTCCATAGTGAAGGTTCCTTGACCGCGTGTCTTGTTACGGATGTCGGTTGCGTAACCGAACATTTCGGACAGCGGAACAACTGCTTTCACTTTGGAGAGCTTATCGAGGGTGTCCATACCTTCGACTCTGCCGCGACGACCGGATATGTCGCCGATGACATCGCCCATGTACTCTTCCGGCACTTCCACTTCGACTTTCATTACAGGCTCCAGCAGAACCGGTTTACCCTTCATGAAGCCCTCTTTGAAGGCCATCGAACCGGCGATTTTGAACGCCATTTCTGACGAGTCAACTTCGTGGTACGAACCGAATACGAGCGTCGCTCTGAAGTCGATGACTGGGTAGCCAGCCAACACACCACCTGCCAGAGCTTCTCTGATGCCGTTTTCAACCGCAGGAATGTATTCCTTAGGAATGACACCACCGACAATCTTGTTGACGAATTCGAAACCAGTGCCAGCCGGCAATGGATCGAGCTCGATAACGACGTGACCGTATTGACCACGACCGCCAGATTGACGAACGAATTTGCCTTCTTGCTTGACATGATTGCGAATGGTTTCGCGGTAGGCAACTTGCGGCTTACCAACGTTGGCTTCCACTTTGAATTCACGCAACAATCTGTCGACGATGATTTCCAAGTGCAATTCGCCCATACCAGCGATGATTGTTTGACCGGTTTCGTGGTCGACTTTGACCTTGAAAGTCGGATCTTCTTCGGCAAGACGAGCAAGTGAATTGCCCAACTTGTCGGAGTCTTGCTTGGTCTTAGGTTCGATAGCAACCGAGATTACCGGCTCTGGGAACTTCATCGATTCAAGAATGATCGGATGAGTATCAACCGCAAGAGTATCGCCAGTGGTCGTGTCTTTGAGACCGACTACAGCAACGATGTCACCTGCGCTTGCCGATTGAACGTCAGTACGTTGGTCAGCTTGCAACTGGATGAGACGCGAGATGCGCTCTTTCTTGCCCTTGGTCGTGTTTTGCACGTAAGAGCCTGCAGCCAGAGTGCCACTGTATACGCGGACGAAAGTCAGTTTGCCCACGAAAGGATCGGTCATGACTTTGAAAGCAAGACCGGCAAACGGTTCGTCGTTGCAAGTGCGCTCTGCTTCTTCGCCATCTGGAGTCCAGCCTTTGATAGGCGGAGTTTCTTCAGGCGACGGCAAGTAGTCGACGATCGCATCGAGAAGTGGCTGAACGCCTTTGTTCTTGAATGCAGAACCAACCAAAATCGGAACGATTCTGTTGTTGATTACGGCTTGTCTCAAAGCAGCCTTAAGTTCGTCGGCGGTCGGCTGTTCGCCTTCCAAGTACTTCTCCATCAATTTGTCGTCGGTTTCGACGATCGCTTCGACGAGTTTTGTACGCCATTCTTCGGCTTCTTCGGCCATGTCGGCAGGTATGGCATCTTCACGAGCCAGTTTGCCCATCGGATCGTCCTCGGCATACATGAATGCTTTGCGGTCGATGAGATCGATGATGCCTTTGAAATCTACTTCCGAACCAATCGGAATTTGCAGCGGGTGACCGTTCGTCCAGGTGGAGTGCAAACCAGGCAATTGCTCTTGAATTTGCTTAACCACGCGGAAGTAGTCGGCGCCGTTGCGATCCATCTTGTTGACGAAGACCATACGCGGTACTTCGTAACGGTTGGCTTGCTTCCAGACGGTACCGGTTTGCGGCTGAACGCCGGCAACGGCACAAAGAACAATAACGACTCCGTCGAGAACTCGCATGGAGCGCTCAACTTCGACGGTGAAATCAACGTGTCCAGGCGTATCAATCAAGTTGATATGTTTGCCTTTCCACTTGGAACTAATTGCAGCGGCGGTAATTGTGATGCCGCGCTCTTTTTCTTGCTCCATCCAATCGGTAACAGTCGTACCTTCGTGGACTTCTCCAACCCGGTGGATAAGACCGGAGTAAAAGAGAATTCTCTCGGTGGTAGTTGTCTTACCAGCATCGATGTGAGCCGCGATACCCATATTACGGATATCACGTAATGGGATTGTCCTGGTCATCACGGTAGTGGGTTTCCTTTCGTCCGAACGAGTTGCGACTTCCATGTTTCCTTCCGCCGTATTCTTATGTTCTGCCTGGATTTTGCCAAGTCTATTTTGGCGCTGCAGAGGACACGGCTCGGCTCGACCGAGTCATATTCCCCTGAAAACCTTTTGCACCTTATCATGACTTCTTATATTTCCAGAAAAACCTTCAACAAAGATTCTTTCAATTCCTTGCCGATCTTTACAATTGAAAAGGTGAATATTGGAGATATTCAGCCTAAACCCGCATGTAAAGCTGGTTTCCAACAGACAATTCGAAAGCGTCTGCACTTAATGCATCGGCTGTCGAATCTTAAGCTCTCCCTGCCGACGGATCAGCGGAAAGATCTTCTACCCCGAACTCTAACCCGAAAAAAACTATTTTGCCCAACGTCTCAATGGCGATTGACTCAATAGTTCTTTGCCCCCAAGAACACCGAAACGCTCTTGGGGACAATTACCGCTTAAGCATCAGTGTTGATGCCCATCGTTAAGACCATCTTATGAATGAGGCTTGGGGCCTACCTATATAAGGAGACTTACCGATTAATAGCGGTAATGAGCGAACGCCTTGTTGGCTTCTGCCATCTTGTGCGTTTCGTCTTTCTTCTTCACTGAGTTGCCGGCTCCGTTGGAGGCGTCAATCAGTTCCGCCGACAAACGCTCTGCAAAGCTTCTGCCGCCGCGCTTTCTGGAATTGGTGATGATCCACTGAGTAGCCAGTGCAACACCGCGAGCTTGTTTGACTTCGATCGGCACCTGATAGGTAGAACCGCCAACACGGCGAGCCTTCACTTCAACAAGCGGCGTCACGTTTTTGACGGCTTTGTTGAAAACATCGAGAGGCTCAAGTTTGGTACGCTCTTTGATGAGTTCCAAAGAAGAATAGAAAGCCTTTTGAGCGGTGCTCTTTTTGCCGCGCTGCATCATGCGATGAACGAAGCGCATAACGAGCTGACTGTTGAATTCCGAATCGGCCGGAGGAATTCTCTTTTGTGCTGCTGATCTGCGTGACATACTTTCGGGTCCTGTTCTTGCTTATCCTGGTCTATAACGACTGAAAAACTATTTCTTCTTAGCGGCTGCGGCAGCTCCAGCTTTCGGGCGCTTAGCGCCGTACTTGGAACGACCTTGCATGCGGTCTTTGACACCAGCGGTGTCCAGCGCGCCTCTGACGATGTGGTAGCGAACGCCCGGAAGATCTTTAACCCGACCGCCTCTTACCAAGACGACAGAGTGCTCTTGCAGGTTATGACCGATACCTGGAATGTATGCAGTGATTTCCATACTGTTGGTGAGGCGGACACGAGCGATCTTCCGAAGAGCCGAATTCGGCTTCTTAGGAGTAGTCGTCTTCACCTGCGTGCAGACGCCGCGACGTTGCGGGCATGATTTCAACGCGGGTGATTTCGTCTTATAAGTGACTTTCTTCCGCTCTCTCCGGATGAGCTGATTGATGGTAGGCACCACAAATCTCCTGAAAATAGAACTTGATTACAGTGTCTGCCCCCAGTAATGCTGGGGCAGTTCGCTTAGGCGGTTGGCAATAATAAAGGCAACGCCCGTGCGATGTCAACGCGAGCCTGTTGGGCTTCCGACTCTTCAAGACTGCAATTTGCAGGGCAAAAAGGTTCGAACTGCCGAGACAGACAGCGATTTAGCCAGAGTATCAGATCTAATACTGCTTCGCCTTCGGCCTTTACTTTAGTTTAAGAGCCTGGAGCGAATTCTTTGCAAAACATGCCCGAGACTGGCCCTTTGAAAGCTGCTTGATGAGCGGATTATAAGCTATCGTTCTTATCCTTGAACAAACGAGGGTCGGTGGAGAAGATACGCAAATCCGCTGGCAACAACCTTCTTTCAGCGGGCAAAGGCAGATTGATACCTGGACTCGGCAAAGTAATCGGCGCCTCTTTGCGGACGACGCGCTTTTGCTTGGCGCGGACCCAGTGGTCGCGAGCCATTAAAGAAAAGGTGCCGGTCCGCTCCAATCCAAGTTTTTCGATCGCTTTTACTACATGCGGTTGGTAGTCAAAACCTTTTATAGATATGACGCCGCGCATATTAAGACGCCGCATGATGCCTAAAGTAAAGTTGATCGTATCTTCGGCAGTATGCGCCCAGCCCGGGTGCACAGCAAATTCCAGGTGGAAGTCGCCCTCTCTATGAGCAAGTACGCGCACGGCCGCTGTCAAACTCTTGCGATCAGGATCTTGAGAAACCCAATACCAAATCTTGCGGTTGATAAGCTTGCGCGTAAGCTTGTCAAAACTCTCTGTGGGTACTTCGCTCACATAAAAGTCATCCGGCACATATTCGTAAGTAAGCCTCAAATCAGGCGGCAAGCACTCTTGAAAAAGATGATATAGACCCTGGCGATCTTGAGGAATTGCCAGACGAAATGGCGAAGCCTCGTCTGCGTCTGGCTTTGAAGACAATCCTGGCACTTCGAAATCAACAGGAACCTGATAATGGGTGACGCGGTAGCAGCGTCTAAACCCGGTATTTCCGAGCAAGGACAGCGCTGCGGAATTTTGATCTGAAACTTCAGCAACGAAATGAGCCGCTCCTTGACTGGCAAAAGTAGCAAACGCATAGCGCAAAAGTTCTTGAGCGATTCCCCGACCACGATGGTTTGGATGGACCACAAGATGCTCTATGCGCCAGCAGGCTCTGGATTTGCCGACTGAACTAATAGAAATAAGAGCTAGAACTATGCCATCTTCTTTAGCTATATAAGCCATGGGAGCAATGTGCAAATTGCATGGCATCCAGTGCTGAAAGAAAGTGAAACCCCTGAGAGCGAGGGCATCTTCAGCACAAAAGCTTTCGAACGGCATTGGTTCGTTCTGATGGCGCAAGAGGGCACGCGTCTGCGCGGTATCAGTGGCAAAGAGTGGTCCTATCTTGATCATTAGTATTCGCGCCTGCAACTGCAGCAGTCATATATACGACGCGTATCCGCATCATCCTTAAAATCATAACATCCGATTGTCAAGCACAGCCCCTGTCTCACCCCTCACTAGTAATGAATTAGAAGGTAAACAGATAACGGTTTACCTTCTGGATAGATATCTGATTGCAGCAGGTTGAAAAGCGCTCGGGTTCGAAATCGTTCAGTGGCGCTGCTATCCGGCTAAATACTGGGTTTATTCACTCTGTCACGTTTAATGCACAGCTTTTGAAAATGAGCGGATCCGCAGCCTGTCAACGTTTTATACTGAATGTTTGACTCGTTAATTACCGGACTCACGCGTATATCCCTTCGATACTGATGAAAAAGAATGCCGCGCCAATTGAACGCGAAGGAAAGTCGGTAAAAATAATTGCCGACAATCGTCGTGCGCGGCACGAATACGAAATCATCGAAGTCTTTGAGGCAGGCATAGAATTGCAGGGCACGGAAGTCAAATCTATGAGGAATGGCAAAGCCAATCTCACAGATGCTTTTGCTCGCATTGAAGACGGACAAGTGTGGCTGCATCATTGCCACATTGCACCTTACGATCATGGTAATCGGTTCAACCATGAGCCTCTGCGCAAAAGAAGACTGCTCATGCATCGCATGCAAATAGTCAAGCTAAAACAGAAGACGCAGGAAAAAGGATTGACTCTGATTCCATTGAAATTGTTTTTCAAAGGCAACTGGGCAAAAGTCGATCTTGCCGTAGTAAGAGGAAAGCAGCTCTACGACAAACGCGAATCGATTACAAAGCGCGATACGAAGCGCCAGATCGACAGGGTCATGAAGGAAATGCGCAACAAATAAAGCGAATTCGGATCAAGAAAAGAATTCGGCAAAAGAATTCCGCATAATCAAAAAGCTTATACAGAAAGCCAATTTAGAAAAGCAGTTGATGGAGGTTACGAAGTGACGGCAAATGAAGTAGCAAAACATGCTCTCAAACTGATTGCGCATCCCATTTTTCGATGCGTTCTTACTTTGAGTGTGTTTCTGCTCTTGCAGGCTCCACCTGCTTTGGCAGCCTCGCCGATTGGCGTAGTGAAAAGCGCTCGCAACTCTCAAAGCTACCAGGACATGCACTTGGGCACCTTTGATGATGACTATCTGCAGTTCAGGCACGCTCTCGAAAATGCCAATGTTCGCTTTGACGAATTGAGCGATGCAGACCTCATGGCCGGCGGCGCAAAACTGAGTGGCTATAAGCTTATTATCATGCCGCTTTCGGTAGACCTTACCCCCGAAGGTCTTAACGCTATCACGGAATTTGTCCGCGGCGGCGGCAAACTTGTCGTCACTGATGCCAATGGAATGCCGCAACCTAACGGCGTCGCCATCGACGGATTAGCTGGCGTCACCATCAGCAAGCAAAACAATTTGAGCGACAAGCAAAAGGTTGAATGGCCTCGTACACCATTTGCGGTATCAGAAGAATTTGCCATCGGCACAGTTAGGTCCGATGTTGCCCTTACAGAAGGTGCTCAGCAACTCGCTAAATGGACGGACAGCACCGGAAAGGAAGTGGCTCCTGCAATCGTTCGCAAAGGCGGTTGTGTATTTCTTACCTGGGCACCCGGACTACAAGGTGAAATCACGGCCAACTCAAATTTGATCTCTTTGGCTCTTGAAGAACTTGTCCCTGGCATCACGCAAACAGCTGCAGTGCAAATCAGCTACGCCGACTATCAAAGCATCAGCCAAGAACTGGAATATCTGACTAAGCGCACTGAAGAAACAATCAAAACCGCCAAACAAGCCGAACTTGCCGTACCATTTAAACTGATTCAGCAGTTCTACGACTCCGGTGTTTCCCACGTCAACGCCTTCAAAGAAGCGTATTCTCAGCGCAAATTCTTCGAAGCAGACTCGCACCTTTCGCAAGCTCGACAAGACTTCTCCATGTCCTTTGCTCAGGCCATGCCGGTGCGTCCAGTCGAAGCTCGCTCAGTATGGCTTGATCGCGGCACCATCGTATCGATGCGTTCTCCTGCAGCGTTGGCTCAGCTCTTCGATAAGCTGAAAGCCTGCGGAATAAACATCGTTTATTTCGAGACGAACAACGCTGGATTCGCCATGTTCCCCAGCAAATTGGTCGCACAAAATCCAGCCATGGTCGGCTGGGATCCTCTGGCAGTTGCAGTGAAAGAAGCACACAAACGCGGAATGGAATTGCATTCCTGGCTCTGGATCTTCGCTGTCGGCAATACCCGCCACAATCCAATCATCGGCAAAGACGCAGAATATCCAGGTCCGGTTCTTTCAACTCGTGATTTCAATCAAGCTCTTGCTTACAAAGATGGACAGTTTGTGCCGCCCAGGCAAACTGAATTCTGGCTTGACCCGGCAGTTCCAGAAGCTCGCCAGTATCCAAAAGACCTGATCATGGAAGTCGTCACCAACTATAAAGTTGACGGTATTCAGCTCGATTACATCCGTTACCCGTTCAACAACAAAGGAACGGAAATGGGCTACGACTGGCAAGGGCGTCAGCGCTTCGAGCAAGAAACGGGGCTGTCTCTCGACCATTTGGACGACAATACCCGTCAAATCTGGATCGCCTGGAAGGTTCAGAACATCAACAACTTCGTCAAAGACGTTTCTACCACCCTCAGAAAGTTCAAGCCGGATATCAAAATTTCCGCCGCCGTCTACGGTATGCCGCGCCGCCTGAGAGTTGCTGCCATTCAACAAGAATGGGAGACTTGGGTGGCAAACGGCTGGGTCGACACGCTCAATCCGATGACATATGTCAAAGACCCCAAAGATTTGACGACCGCGGCATCCTACGTTCGCGAATCTACAGCCGACAAAGCACTTGTCTATCCTGGACTCTCCATTCGCCAGTTGGATACTGCCGGTCTCATCGAGCAACTGGACTCAGCCAGAGAGACGGGCACCCTGGGTACGACTATGTTCGCGGTCGCTCACCTGGATGACAAAAAGCTCAACGTGCTCAAAGTCGGACCTTACAGAAAGCAGCCGCTGCTAACGCCGCAAGCCGAACCGCTCAAAGCCAGCCGCCTGCTCGTCGATGATTTTGCAGCAATGGTCAATCGCTATCTGCAAGACCCTCGCACGCACATTCTTTCCGACCAGGCCAGCACCAACGACGTACTCACTCAAATAGACGGTATCCAGCGTTCTTTGCATCAATTGAATGCGACAGCTTCGTCTGACGAGATCGAATCGGTGCTGAAAGACGTCACCAGCTTGCATTCGACAATAAAGAACTGGCTGCGCCTGGAGGCATTTATTCAACGCGGTTTCAGAGCTCAGTACATAGCCAGTTATTTGAGCCAGGTGGAAGCGATTCTTTCTTACGCCTCCCACAAAGTGAAGTCGCAAATGCCTGCTCCGATTGCCGGCGCCGCGCCTACTCCAGTGAAAATGCAATAGCACAAGCGCAAGCTGACCAAAAAACTCAGTAATAACCCTGGCACGGACTCAGGGGGCGAAGCGCTTCGGGCTCAGGTATGGGCCTATATAAGCGCATGTTTATTTCCGATAGTCTGTATTTACAGCCGGAGCTCCGAAAGCCACTGGCGAAGAGGAGTTGCGATATGAGTTCAGGGCAAAACAATCCTTATATAGAGTTCGGCAAAAGCGGCGGTAGCACCGGTCAGCCGTATGAGACTAGACGCGGCCTCGGCAAAGAGCAACCAGATCCACTCGTTCTTTGGTGGGTAGGAAAGCTCAAAGCAGAATATTCGGCTGACGGAAAGATTCAGACAAGCTACCGCCGCTCGAGATGGGGGCACCCGGCGGAAAAACGCGTTTCGCCCATTCAGCCGTTTTTCACGCTCCATAAGGATGGGCGTTTGCTTTCCAATCTTTTTTTGTCTGCAGTGGCCGCTGTGGGATTAATTGCTTCACTAAATGTGGTGGCACTGGCAGACAATGAATCAAGCGTCTGGCAAAAACAAGACGAGACGGCGGTTCACGCAAAAGAAAAGACAGAAGGCCTTAGAAGGGCAGAAGGGCTGAGTAAGGCAGAAATCCCTTTTGCCGTGAGATTTTCGATGATGAAAGACTTCGTCGGGCAGCACAATCAATACTTGGATCTCTCTAAGCTGAACGAGTTCAAATGGTCCGACGACATCAAATTGGCAGCTAGACCGATAGCGCAAAATCGGCAGATGATGAGCGTTTTCACATCCACCAACGGCAAAAGACTTACGCAACCACAGGCGGTGCGGTCAGAAAAAATGTCAAAATCGAATGGTGGCATATATGATGCAAAACTAAGGGGCGGCGATGCTAGTACCGCGGCATCCGCCGAAAACTCTAGCGTACAAGCCGTAGAGACGCGCAGTTTTGATCAATGCGAAACCAAGTCGGGTGACAAATCGAATACCCGCAGTATCGGAGCGTCGGGAGATTAATAGGTTCCTTAACTGGGAAGACTTTGAAGTCTCCTCAGATGGGGGAGACTTTGCAGTCTCCTCAGATTGCCGAGACTTTGCAGTCTCCTCAGATTGCCGAGACTTTGCAGTCTCCTCAGATTGCTGAGATTTTGCAGTCTCCTCAGATTGCTGAGACCTAGCAGTTTCAAACTTCTGGACAACCAAGTCCAAATATCAAAAAGGAAAGGTCCCTGCGTCAAAGCAGGGACCTTCCAAGAAACGAAAGGAGGAACGTACTGTTGGATTTACAAGGTTAGCTGTTGAATCCCCAGTCGTTCGTAACCGGTGTTTGGAACGGTTGAACGTATGGAGTTGGTTCTACAGCGACCGGCTCTTGTACCGGGGGGGCAAAAGAGGTTTGCGGTTGAGCGATCGGAGCTGCAGGAGCTTGTGCTGCTTGTGCTTGAGCAGCGGCTACAGCGGCTTTGATGCTTTCATCGAGCAAGCCTGCTTTTTCGCGCAGCAGATACTCGATATAGTCGCCGCGGCTCATGCGAGAAGCAGCTACTTGTTCATCGAGCAGTCTGTGTGCCATAGGTGTGACACATACTGCGGTTGTTGTACCTCTATTCTTTCCGAAGAAGAACGATTTGGCGCCACCTTTAGGACCTGTCTGCTTAGCGGAAGCAGGAAGTCTGAGGGGGTTCATGCCAGCGCGCTCACGGATGAGCATTTCGACGTAATCGCCGTTTGACACGCCTGCAGACGCCGCTTGTTCCTTCAACAGTTGACGGCCAAGAGCGGTCAAGTTGAATGAAACCGACCCTGATTCCTTGCCGGGGAAACGGGAACGGCGAGGGGACGTTGTCTTCACAGAAGTGTTTGTTTGCACCGTTGTGTTCATTGACTTTTCGGCAGCAGCAATAACGAGAGCACTATGCTTCGACTAATTGTTCTGCCTTTCCTCCTTTTCTGAGAAAATCGGAACCCGACTGGTATCGCAAGTTCTAGCTTGCTTTTACTTTTAAACGGCAGCTTCGCTTTTTGTTTTACGACAGCGTTGCTGCCTGTAACCCGTAGCTTTTGCTACCTCCCAACGCACTCCGTCGATTACCGCGCATATTAGAGAACGCGTTCAACGGACTTCTTGAAAACTCTTCCAGGTTCAACACTCAAAATGAGCGCATGACAAACTAGAGGAAATAACCTCCAGCTCCCTCCTCTTAGCGTTTTCCTCATTTGAGGTTTTCTAAGAGTTTTCCTGGCAACCCTTTCCAAGACCTTGATTATAGTGCAACTTTACCGGAATAGAGCAGTAGTCATGTATCACATGTTTTTAATAAAGCGCAGCGTTTTAGACACAGCGGCGCTTTGATCAAACTCGTGGAAACGCGCTCAGAGACCAGCTATTGAATACTACTGCAATGACCGCTCCGAGGGCTGCACCGACCAATACCTCGACCGGCGTGTGTCCTAGAAATTCCTTAATGCGCTCGGATGAGAGCTTCGGATGCTCCGAAAACAGCTCAGTCATGATCTGATTCAAAACCTTCGCTTGCAGTCCTACTGTGCGTCTTACGCCTGCCGCGTCATACATAACGATCATCGCAAAGGCCAAAGCGATAGCGAATGAAACTGAATTGAAACCTTCGATAAGTCCCACCGAAACTGCCATTCCAACGGTGCAGCAGCTGTGACTGGACGGCATGCCACCGGTTTTGGCGATCAATCTCAAATCGAGATGGCCTGTGCGCACCAGCTTAGTGACAATCTTAGCCAACTGCGCGATGCAACTGCACACCACAGTGACGACTATCACTTGCCAACCACGCTGATCGTGAGGCGGGTTTTGCACCGCTCCTTGCATTGCGCCTTGAACGGCGGCTTGTGTACCGGGAGAAGCTTGCGCATAAAGTGCTGCGAGCCAAGAAAGCGGTACTGACAAAAAATCCATAGACAGTGAAAGACTCCGTTAATTCGACCTGTGAATAGCATACTGGAGAAGCGCTTTAAGAGCCGGGACACCGCTCTTGTCAGTACAGCACTCCTCAACAAGCCGCAATCCTGTTTCTTCCAAACCTTTCAATCGTTCGCGCGCTCCATCGACGCCGAAGAGACGTACGAAAGTTGCTTTGTCGGCAGCTTCATCCTTCCCGGGTGTCTTACCCAGAGTAGCAGCATCGCCGGTCACGTCTAAAAGGTCGTCGGCAATCTGGAAGGCAAGGCCCAGGACCTCTCCGTACAGCGCCAAATTATCAAGCCTGTCAAGCGGAGCCCCTACCAGGCGCGCACCGGACCAGACGGAAAACCTAATAAGCGCACCGGTTTTAGCTCTATGTATCTCTTCCATAACATTGGCAGTGAGAACCGCCTGCCCATCGACACTATCTTGAAATTCTGTTGCAATCTCGCCCCTTTGCAACATATCTTTACCGCCACCAGTACCGTCTCTTCCGGGCACACCGGTATAAATCATGTCGGCAACCTGGCCGCCGACCATGCCATCAGGACCGGTTGCACGAGCCAATTCAGAGACTACTGACAACAGCGTGTCGGAATCCACACTGCGAGGAGTTTCTTCTATAAGGATCTGATTTGCCAACATTAACAGCGCATCACCTGCAAGCAAGGCGACAGCTTCTCCGTAAACCTTGTGATTTGTAGGTTTGCCACGCCTCAAATCATCATTGTCAAGCGCAGGCAGGTCATCGTGAATCAAGCTCATCGCGTGCACCATCTCAATTGCGCACGCGCAAGGCAGGGCAATTTCAATAATATCGGCGAGGTCCAATTTCTGTATTTCATGGCTTGCTGCCAGACTGCCTTGAGGTCCCAGTTGAACATCAAGTCGGCTGGACGCCATTGCCTCTGCAACCGCCAGGCAAAGAATAGCTCTCAGACGCTTACCACCCGAAAGGACGGAATAGCGCATAGATTCCCAGAGAACGCCACCCTTATCGGATGTGAGATAGCGATCCAGACGTTCTTCTATAAGAGATTTACGCGCACTGACATACGCTTCGAAATTAAAAGCTGGCTCGGACTGAACGCCCTGGGAAATATTTGAGGTCATGTAATATCACGCGTTCTATAGTCACGTGAGACATGCCTATTCGAGTCATTCTCGCGGGCTTTATATAGATCCATCGCGCTCTTAGCAAATTTCATGCCCAAAGTCGCCCAGCGCATCATGCTCTTTTCTTTATTCAAAAACAGCATTGCAAAAGGCGTGAGATTCTTCAGAAAGTCAGGCAACATCTCACTTGTGGATGCATCATGTTTTTCAACAAAACGATAATTCAAATCGGCCAGCTTGTGATTCACCATAGTCAATTGAACAGTCGCTTCATCTTGAACCATGTCGGCGATATCTTCAGCCAATCTAAGCTTATCCAGAATCCAGCCCTGGAAAAAGAAGACAGCCAGGCAGACTAAGCCGACAGATAGCATGAAATAGAACATCAGCACTTTGGCCGCTGATACCAAATTCGGTTGCATAAAAACAGGAACCGCCAGCGCGATCAAAACCAAAACTGCGCCGACTTTATACTGGGCAGGAATCAACTCTCCTGAAATAGGCCCGCTGTATGCCGCAGTATAAGCTGCAGCAGCTTCGCTGCGTTGAATATCTGCTGCATGTGTTTCAGGTGTTTTTTCCATCACATTGGTTCTTCAGAAAATGCTCGCTTTTACTTCAGCAAGCTTCTAGCAATCAGCATACGCTGAATCTGATTAGTGCCCTCGTATATTTGTCCAGCTTTAGCATCACGGAAAATGCGCTCTAACAATAGATCAGACTCGAGACCCCTCTGCTGAGCCAGAGAGATTGCTTCCGTTGCCACTTTCATCGCAGCGTCAGTAGCTTGAATTTTGGCCATTGCTGCCAGCGTTACATCAGCCTCTCCGGAATCCACGCTGCGTGCCGCCTGATAAGTGAGCGCACGAGCGGACTCTACAAGAAGAACCAGGCTCCCTATCAAATAGTCGAGCTGTCCATTATCCGCTCCACCTGATGCAGACACTACCTTCAACGCCGCATCCAGAGCACCTTGCGCCCAACCCGTAGCCTGGGCAGCAATAGTTACTCGACCTTTGGCGAGACTGCCCAATGCCACCTTCCGTCCGTCTCCAGGTGCTCCTAGAATATTTGCCTTAGGAACGCGACAATCACTGAAAACAAGCTCGCATGTCGAATATCCACGCATTCCCAGCATGTCGAACTTCTGACCGATTTCAAATCCTTTGAAATCTTTCTCGACGATGAAAGCGGTAATACCTGGCGAACCTTCCTTACTGCCATCTTCATTGAGAAGCCTGGACATCACGATGAAATAATCGGCTGAAGCACCACTGGTAATAAACGTTTTGGTCCCATTCAAGATGTACTCGTCACCTGAAAGTTTTGCAGTGGTGGCGATTGCAGCTGTGTCGGAACCGGCATTAGGCTCGGTCAAACCGAATGCAGCCAAATACTTTCCATTGGCAGAATTGGGCAAATACTTTTGCTTCTGCTCTTCGGTGCCGTGCTTGTAGACAGGCTCCTGGCAGAGTACGTGCACGCCCAGAGAGCTCATCACCGGAACGCAACGGCGCGCGAACTCTTCATTAACAAGAACAAAACTCAAGTAGTCACCACCTGAGCCGCCGTAAGTCGAAGGAAAGGGCAGCGCGCCCAGACCGTCTTTGCATGCGGCTTCGAAAAGATCGCGACGGAAAGTATTCTCAGTGTCCGAGCGCTTGGTCTCCTCCATCGAAATCGAATCGGCAAAGGCAGCGGACTTGGCAAGCCACTTCTTTTGATCGTTTGAAAACAGCGACAGGTGCTTTGCAAGGTGTGCTGGAAGACCGTCTGTTTTGGACATTGTTGAAGTCATGACACTTTTGACTGAGAGCTACCGTTATGAGAAGTTCTTGACTCAAAATCTAGAGTCAGAACTGATAACTATAACTTACGATGTGAAATCCGTCTGCCTAAAAAGATGCAAGATATACAGTCGACAGGCTTTTGCGGTGTACTGATGCCACCTGCGCGGACGTTTAATGTCGATAAGCCAGCAAAAACAGGACTGCTTGGCAAGATTTCCGAGACTAACGCATACCGCGGCACCCAGGAAACCCACTCAATCCAGGGTGTCATTCATCTCTTTCTGCCCGGTTCTCAAATCGAGGATGCCGCCCTTTCCCTTGTACTTAAGGGTCGCCTGGCGAAGTATGTACTCAATTTGCCCGTTGACACTGCGCATTTCTTGCTGTGCCCACGATTCGATTTCGTCGTAGAGCTTTTGATCTATTCGCAGAAGAAATGATTTTCGAGACACGGGAATCCTCTATTTTCTTTTGGCTATCGGGCTGCTCGGTTGCTCGCTCGTCCAGTCGTTTAGTGGTTATGCTTTATACGGAGAATCGGATAATTCAGAGATCTCTTTTAATACAGCGAACCAGCATTCACGATCGGCTGAGCCTGAGTATCACTGCACAGAACGACAAGCAAGTTACTGACCATGGCAGCCCTGCGTTCGTCATCAAGGTTGACGACTTGCGCTGCAGTCAGTTCTTTCAATGCATCGGACACGATGTTTACTGCACCAGTGACGATGGCACGCCTTGCAGAAATTATAGCTTCGGCTTGCTGGCGTTTGAGCATGGCATTGGCAATTTCAGGGGCATACGCAAGGTGTGCGATGCGAGCCTCGCGAATAGAGATACCAGCGATGGCAAGACGTTGGTTCAATTCATCACGCAGAGCCTGAGAAACTTCGTCAATACTGCTGCGCAAAGTGTGCTGGTCATCATCGCTGTCGTACGCATACGAGCTGGCTAGATGACGCACTGCTGCTTCGCTTTGAATTTTGACGAAAAAAGCGTAGTTATCCACATCGAAAATTGCTTTAGAAGGCTCGGCAACCTGCCAAACGATAACCGCACCGATTTCTATGGGATTGCCCTTTTTGTCATTGACCTTAAGGATATCGCTATGCAAATTTTGCAACTTGAGACTGATGCGCTTTCTTGAACAAAGAGGATTCACCAGTACAAGGCCGTTGTTCTTCACCGTGCCATTGTAATTACCTACAAAAACCAGCACCAGCGCTTCGTTCGGTTGAATGACTGTAAATCCGCCCAGAAGCCAACACGACACCACAAGCACCGCGACCGGCAAATACAACAAGCTTGGATCCTTGATGGACAGAGTGGCAAAGCCGGAGATGATGTTTGCGATCGATGCAATGCTGAAAACTATAATTGCCAGCAAGACAAATAAGCCTAGCCATGCGGCGATACCACTTAAGTGCCAGTGGAGTTTTTCTTGTGTCATTTTCGATGTCCTCGCTGCGGAATTAATATCGAACCGCTAGCAAAATGATATCACTTTGCTATCGAGCGAACAAGCCAGTCAAAACCAATAATTCTGCTCGTAAAGGTCCGCCAGCAAAGACTTACAGGGGATGCCGGCAAAACTTATACAATGCTAAAATCTCGCTGTCGCCCTTTTAGTCGGGTATGTAGCATGGAGCTTTCTCAAAACCTGCCGTTTTCGTCATCTGTTATGAACGGTGAGCGCCTACCGAGGCGTGACCTTCTCTCGGGAATTGCCACTGCTCTTATGGTCGGCATCACAGGAAATAAGGCTGACGCCAAATCGAACGAAAAAGAGAACGACAAGGACAAGATCCAAAACACAGTCAAGAACAAGTCTGAAAGAGCGAATAGCTCAGGCAAAAACAGTAGACATGAGCAAAAAAATGGAATGCCGACATCCAGTGCAGCCAACATCATAAAACCAAAACACTTGGTAAAAGGCGACACTGTAGGCATTGTCGCGCCAGCCAGCCCCTTAGAAAACGAATCAGAGATTGAATACACTTACCAGTGGCTGAAAAAAGTAGGGCTCAAGTATAAGGTCGGCAAGCATCTGTTCGACAGTTATAGTGACTTTGCAGGAAGTGACGAGAATCGAATCGCCGACTTCAACGCCATGTGGGCTGATCCTGAAGTCAAAGCTGTGATGCCGATGCGCGGCGGAAATGGAGCCGCAAGACTACTCAACGGGATCGATTATGACTTGATAGCAAAAAACCCGAAGATAATAGTCGGCTACTCAGACATCACTTCTTTTCTTATCGCAATTCATCAGAAGACAGGACTCGTAACTTTTCACGGACCAATGATGGGCGGCTTCTTTGAAGGTTCTTACACCTATCACAATTATCTAAAAGCGGTGATGAACAACAAGCCGATCGGAGTGGTCACGGACAAGGAAGAAAAGGAACTCTGGAATCCGGAAGGTCCGCCCACACGCTTTGTCATTGCTAAAGGAAAAGCGCGCGGGCGATTGACCGGCGGCTGCATGACGCTTATTCGGCAGTTGATGGGCACGCCATATGAAATTGATACGGAAGGAAAGATATTGTTCCTTGAAGATCTGGACGCAGAACCTCACGAAATCGATCGCATGCTTTATCAGCTTCACCTGGCAGGAAAGCTGGAAAAGGCAGCCGGAATTGTTGTAGGAGAATGCACCAATTGCAATCCCGGCGGCAGCGGAAGAAACAGTTTTCCGCTCAATTTCAGCCTAGATCGAATCCTCGAGCAGCGTCTCAGCGGGCTAGGAATACCTGTTATCTATGGACTGCGTTTTGGTCACAGCAAAGAAAAATTCACCATACCACTAGGGGTGATGGCATCCCTTGAGGCAACGGATAATGGTGTTCGATTCAAAATCGAAGAGAGCGCAACTCTTTAAGGGTAACGAGAAGTGTCTCACAGAGCCGGCCCCGAAAACACAAATACTCATAAACTGCTGTCCAGGCGAAGTCTGATTCACAGCGGCACTAAGGCACTAATATCAGCGACAATTTTTTCACAAGGAATGAATAAGGTGGCACAAGGAAAAACTGCGGGCAAAGAAGAAAATGCCACCATTGCATCAAAATCACAAGCCCAACGCGCAATCAAACCCAAGGCGTTGAAGACAGGCGACAAAGTTGCTCTCCTTTCACCTAGTGGACGCCCTCACAATCCGGCTGCAGTAAACAGAGCTAGAGCAATCGTTGAGAAAATGGGATTCAAACCGGTAGTTGGCAAAAACGTTTTGAAGATTTATGGCGCAATGGCTGGCACCGATGACGAACGCTTGTCTGATTTTAGTGATGCGCTCAGCGACGACAGTATCGCCGGTATTTTCTGCATTACAGGCGGTTATGGCGCCTTGCATTTGGTTGACAAAATCAATTGGGAACTGCTGAAGAGAAACCCCAAGGTAATTGCCGGAAGCGACGACAACTGCCATATTCTTCTCGCTGCTCATGCGATGACAGGGGTGGTTACGTTTCACGCGCCAAATATGGATCGAATTTCCAGCCAACAATCCTTTGATGCAATGAAGCTGGCAGTCACCTCCAAAGAGAATTTGCCGGCAGTGCAGTCAAACTATTGGGCCTTAGAATCAGCGTTCGATGGTTCCTCAAAATCAAAGGCACGCATTCCCGACGACAAATTTCAAATCGCATATTCGTACGCTGCAGTAGACGGTGCAGCCGAAGGACCTCTCCTGGGCGGAAACTTGACCGCTCTGGGTTCTCTCATGGGCACTCCATATCAGCCATCATTTAAGAACGCGGTTTTGTTTTTGGAAGACATAAACGAAGATCACGGCATACTTGATCGCTGGTTTACCAACCTATATCTTGCCGGTGCACTCAACGACGCCTCAGCGGTCGCTCTGGGAGACTTCGAGAACTGCCGCACGGAAGAATGCTTCAACATGTACTCGATAGAAGATCTTTTCGGCGACAGAATGAAAGTTGTGAACAAGCCGTGTTGTTTCGGAATGCCGCTTGGTCAATCAGCCAGGTCGTTAACAGCACCAATTGGCGTACGAGTCAGGCTGGACGCTGGCAAGGGTACGCTGACTTATTTGGAATCAGCCGTATCGTAGCGGCCCAAATTGGAATCAGAGCTTCCACTATCATCACCATGGCGAAAGGAGGGTTGTTAAACCCTCCTTTCTCGGCTGTCCCGTACAAAAATTTGGTAATTCGGCAAAGCGATGTGTTCGCAGGCAAACCGCTCTGCCGAATGTTTTATTCCTTGAGAATTGGCGTTTCTTCAAAGGGGCGGTGAGAACCGCATCGTCATCAGTGAAGCAAACACCGCAGTGCATGCGCCTCTGATGTATTGAGTATATGAGCCTAAGAGTTACAATTTGATGACAATTCAGTTAAAGCGGCTCATATTTTCCATTGACGATTGTGCCGGTTGTTCCGCGCTTTCCTGGCAAGAGCAATATGCCAAATTCTGTTTCAGTATCAAACTGCATATTTTTGAAGAGATCGTCAATCGACATGGTCAAGCCATTGCCGTCCGGACCGGCTTTTGGTCCCCATGGATTGCTGATTTTTGCTTGCTTGGGTGTTCCACTTTCAACGCTATTCAAAATAACGACGTGAGAGCCGGAACCTTTTTTGTCGGATTTGTCTTCCTCTTTGGTAAACGGAGGTTGGTCTCCGTTCACTCGGATAACAACGGGTTTGCCACCATTTACCTGCAATGCCTTTTCCAAATCCTCTGCTGATGAAATCCAGCATTCACCGGTTTCTTCGCCGGTCAGCTGATAACGAAGCTCAGCGATATTTGCGGTGTTGAGACCATCAAATTCCTTTTGTGCGCGCCCATGCTTGCCCGTGCCATCAACGGTGTTTTTGAATACGCCTGGATAGAAATTTAGTTGCAGTGCGGCAGTTTGGAATACACGACTGGCAAGGTCTCTACCACTCAAGTCGGTCATCTTCAGATTGGCTTCGTCAAAACGAACAGTCTTGCCACCAATCGCCTTATAAGGTTTTCCATCTGCCTTAAGTGCATCAATCACAAAATCCGCATATTCAGTCGGACGCTCTTTTGCCATCTCGATCTGCAGTACAGCGACGTTGCACGTTGGAGAACGTCCTTGCACTACTTCCTCAGGGTGAGCAACATGATGCATCAGATTTTTGCAGAGTGCATTCTTCTCTTTCTGACTCAATCCTGTAACCGTATCTATTTCAGACAACTTGGAATAGAAATTGCGCAGTTTAGTTTCGTCGCCACGAAAACGACGGTGAATTTCTAGGAAGTCCCGAGTGTCGACTACGTCGGCATGCGCCTTCAGAAACGCCTTTTCCGTAGGCTCCAATTTTTCATTGAGCGCTTTATCTTCAATTTCACGACACCAGCGATCAACAGTATCATCTTGATTCAATTGCGCGCCACAAAGATCCGGTCGAACGACCAATGCTTTCTTTCCGCTGGCATCTCCATCCGGCCAAGAAAAGGACAATTCGCCGCTGACTGTCGAACCAATAACAGTGCCGTTCTTTGCACGCACTTCGGTCCGTCCTTGACTGGACTCAACTATCGTATTGCCGTCTTTGTTTACCAGCGACAAGGTGCCAAGGTTAGAATCGTAAGAAAGCGGTTGAAACTGCGCATTGCGGTCGTATTTGATATCAGTCGGCATCGCGACAGCTCTCATTTCTCCGTCTTTGCGATTACGAAAGACCAGATAATCTGCATCTGGATCATCGCTTCCCGGCTTGTGCATCGGATAGTCGGAGACCATCACGACATCCTCGATAACTCTATTGTGCTTATCTCTGCGCGTGCCTTCAAGAGATCCATCTTTCGCTCTGACAAGTGAAGTTACTGTTCCGTCCTTGTGCGTAATCGTCTGCTTCGTCAGTTTCTCGTCACCGTCGTATTGTGCAACGCGAACACTTCCATCGGCATAAGTCGCCATATCTGTTCTGCCTTTAGAGGACGCCTTTTGAGTAAAAAACGTTTTTCCGTCATGAGTAAATGTAGTGACATAATCCGAGTCAGAGCGAATTTTCTTTACTACATGCGTACCGTCTTTCATGTCGAGAAATGATGTTTTCGCTTTATCGTTATGGTAGTAGATGTATTCCTTAGGCAAGGAATATGCGATGTATCCGATGTTCTCGCCTTTCTCATTCTTATACGGAGCACGATACTCCTCGCCGTTAAAATTAAACTCGATCGGCTTGCTGCCTGGCGGCGTGATCGTAATTTTGTACGGCTGAGATTGACCGCAGTTAGTCTCATCAACACGCTTTCTGCCCCAAGTATCCGAAGATTCTTTTACGGTGCATTCTGCATTATTGCGCTCGGGTACTATCTGCGTGCACTGATTAGCAGCTGTAGAAGGAGAGCAAGTTTCCACAATTTGACAGCTTGGGAGAAACGGCGAAGGGCGTTTGTCCGCCTCCTCTACTCGGCACATCAGCTGCGGGTCAAACAAAAGCGCCGGCACACACGTTTCGCCAACCTTTATCTCAAAACCGTCGTTGCATTCCATGGCATTCTCGCCTGATTAGAAGGGGAAAGCCCGACACTAGCCGGCGCCAGTAGCTCGCTTTTATGTGTCCGGGGGTACCCTGAATCTATCTCGACGGTAATGACAAATTAATGACAACCATGCCATAGAAGGTAAATCGTTATCGGTTAACCTTCTATCGGTTAATTGCCCGACTGCATCTTTACAGCCACAGGTCTGGAGCCAGACTGGCTTTCGGGACCATCAAACAAAGGAATTCGAAACCAGAAGGTGGACCCTTCATCCACTTTGCTACTGACACCGATTGTTCCGTTGTGACATTCGACAATCGCTTTGGAAATTGCTAACCCCAAGCCTGTTCCGACGCCGCGCTTATTGTCGCTTTTCTCTGCTTGGCTATAGCGCTGAAAAAGGGACTTCACCTTGTCTTCGCTGATTCCGCGCCCGAAGTCGACGATGCGCACTTCACAGCAAGGCTGAATATCACCGGAATCTTCGTCCTTTATGATCTCTGTTTCGACGCAGACCGTTGACGGAGTTCGTGAAAACTTGATTGCATTGGACAGCAGGTTGACTACGGCTTGGACGAGACGATCTTCATCCGCCAGGACGAAAATCTCTTGTTCGCGATAAGAGATAGTGACTTCATGCACCTCCGCAAATCCTGCGACTGAACCAATCGATTTTTTGATCACTTCATTGAGGTCAGTACGTCTCAAATCTTTGACCATTTTGCCCGCTTCCAACTTTTCGATATCGAGAAGATCGTTGACCAGACTCAAAAGGCGATTAGTGCTCAGATACATTTTTTGCAGGGCACTCTTACCCGCTTCATCCTTGGAGTCGTACATGCCTTCTTTGAAAAGCTCAATAGAGCCCTGAATTGCAGAAAGTGGCGTGCGCAGATCATGGCTGACCATCGAAATGAACTCTTGTTTCATGCGCTCGATTTCCTTGCTTCCGGAAATATCGTGGACAACACAAAACAGCGCATGTTCTTCCGCCGACCATTGCATAGACCAAAGTACATCGATCACAGAGCCATTTTTTTGGACCAGACGAGTCTCAAGCTGATGAACGGCTTGATCTCGAATAATATTTTTCAGCGCCGCAGTCGTCTTTTCTTTCTCCTCAGCAAGCACATATTCGACGCAACGCGTTCCAATCATCTCTTCTGGTTTATAGCCAAGAACAGTCTCTGCTGCAGGATTTACAGCGAGAAATTTGAGGTCTGAGTCAATCGAACAAATCACGTCAACGGCATGCTCGATAATCGCGCGCTCTTTCCTTGCAGATTCTGCCAAAGTTCCAGCCATTCGATGGAAAACATTGTCGAGAACGGCGATTTCGTCATATCCAACCATTGCCGGATTAAGAGGTATTCCGGCTGCCAGCTTGTGACTGTTCTCCGTCAGGACTGCCAGGCGTCTTGTGATACCACGCACAAATAATTGCCCTACTGCGATCGCGAGTCCAATGTTCAGAACCATAATCGCCCATACCGCTTGCTCCAAGCGCGCGCGTGACTGTTCTTCAATTGGCGAAATATCCTTTTCGATTTTCGTGTAGTAGTCGACTAAATTGTCTGTCAGTCGTGATGCATGAAACATGACGCTGGACAAGCGTGCGATGATGATTTTCTCCTGCAGGGACTCCTTCATCGAGTAGATCTTTCGCTCTTCCTGAATTGCATCCATGCCCGCGCGACAAACGCGTTCGAGTTCCTCCGCTTTGAACCGATTCACTGAATCATCTTTGAGTAGCTCGTGCAGGGTCGCTAATTCTCCCGGCACTCCATCTACATGCTTTTGAAAAGTCTCGTAGTAGCGACGTGTTCCGGGTGGATCTTTGTAAAACTGAATTTGAACTATCAATCCATTTGTAGACTTTTCTCTCAGAGTCGAAAGCCTTTGCAAACTGGAAATGACTTGCTGAGCATGCTGCAAACGGTCAATTTGCATTTGGGCATCATGCAGTAAATAACTGAAGCCGCCAAGAAGAACCAGTTCGAAGCCAAGCAAAAATGCAACGACGAGCAGACCCTTTTGCCTTAGTGTCAGCTTCCACTTCACTCTTTAAACCTCGCCGCCAGACGGGGCGCTCATTTGCAGCTTTTCTTTGCATCCAATTATAGTGCTAAAATGGCGCCAGGTGTCACCAATACCGGATGCTGACAATCTTGCTATGACGAAAATCTTAGTCGTTGAAGACGACGACCACCAGGCAGACGTTATCGAAAAATGGCTCACTCACGAACACCACAAGGTAGACGTGGTTTCGACCTATGCCGATGGAAAAGCCATGCTTTCAAGCTATACCTATGACGCTGTCGTTCTTGACTGGGGCTTGCCGGACGGCGTCGGTATCGATTTGATAAAGGAATTCCGCAAAGGCGGAGGCACAACCCCCATTCTGATGCTCACAGGCAGATCAGACATGTCTGATAAAGAGCAAGGACTAGACGGCGGCGCCGATGACTATCTGACAAAACCTTTCCAGATTCGAGAACTATCTGCAAGGCTAAGAGCATTGATGCGCCGCCCATCGCAAATGGTTAGCGAGGTTCTCAGCAGTGGCGATTTGGAACTGGATGTTGCCAAACATGAGCTTTGGAAAAATGGCGAGCTTGTAAAACTGTTTCCGCAAGAATTCTCCTTGCTCGAAGTGCTTATGCGCAAACCCGGAGTCGTTCATTCGACAGACGCGCTCATCAATCTGGTATGGAAGTCGGAAGCTGGTGCGTCAGGTGAAACAGTCAGAACATCGGTGCTCAGACTACGCAGAAAAATCGACTCTGAAGGACAACCTTCCCATATCGAAAACGTCCACGGTGTGGGCTATAAATTTCGCCAAAATTGAGCCAGGCGCTCGACAATTTCGCAGAAGTTTAATCGTTAACGAATAAACTTCCGGTTCAGTGGAAGGAAAACCGTTATCGGTTTAACTTCTTTTTTTTGGAAGGTAAACCGATAACGATTAACCTTCTAATGGAAAGTCGCCTTGGTCAAAAGTTTCTGCCCCCTGCAAAGTGCTGCCGACTCACATGGGCTCGAACATCGCTTCCAGGTCGCTGACAAGTTCGTCGTGGATGCTCAGCAATGCATCGGGGATACTTTCTACGATATTTCCGGCGGTCACAGAGGCTTCGCCGAGGGAGTGCGCGGCGATGTCGCCTGCACGTCCGTGCAAATAGACACCGGCAACTGCAGCATCAAAGGGTTCTACGCCTTGAGCCAAAAGTCCGCCGATAATGCCGGAAAGGACATCACCGCATCCGGCTGTAGACATTCCTGGGTTGCCGGTTGGATTGATAAAGACGTTTCCATCAGGATCTGCAATTACTGAGTGCGCTCCTTTGAGAACGACAATGCAGCCGAATTCGGCGGCAGCCTTAGTAGCCGAAGCGATACGATCCTTTTGAATCTCAGAGGTTGATTCATCAAGCAAACGCGCCAGCTCCTTTGGATGCGGCGTTATGACAATATGTTTTGCATCTTCAGGGAAAACCTTTGTGTTTTCAGCAATGCAATTCAGACCGTCGGCATCAATTAAGCACGGAACTTCAGTGGAGCGATCCATTACCTTTGACATGAACTTCTGAACAAAGGAAACGGTTTCTTCATTGGTAGAAAGTCCTGGTCCAAGCACCACTGCTGTCGCTTTATCAAGGTCCTTTTCCAGATCCCAAAGTGCTTTCGGCGCGATTGTAGTTTCATCTGTCTCCGCAATCGGACGATAGATGACTTCCTTGGGAGGCAGGTGCGGCACCAGAGATGATGGCGTAGCCAAAACGCATAGGCCTGTTCCAACCTTGAGAGAACTCTCGGTGGCAAGCATTGTCGCGCCGGACATCCCCAGACTGCCTGCGATGGTGAGAAGATAACCGAACGAGCCTTTGTGCGAATTAGCTGGACGCTTCGGCAACAAGTCGTTTACCAATTCCACCGACGTCAAATGAATAGTCGGCTTCTCGAGCGCAGCTTCTGGCAATCCAATATCGATGACACGCAGTTCGCCGGCATACTCCGCGCCTGGGTGATTGATCAATGCAGGTTTTACGTTTCCAAAAGTAATAGTGGCGTGCGCTCTTACAGCAGCGCCCATAACTTGCCCGGTATCAGAATGAATGCCGGATGGAAGATCGACCGCGATAACAGTGGCATCGCTGCCATTGATCATCTCGATGGCATGCATGAAGACAGCATCTACATCTCGATCGATTCCTGTTCCTAAGAGTGCGTCGACAATTACCGTGACGCTCGACGACAACTGTTTGCCGTCAGACGTGTCGAAAAAATTCGAGGAAAGATCGGAAGAAAACGAACGCACTTCGACGCCCATCTTTTTCAAGATATCTCTATTTGTGCTGCTCTCAACAGTTGTCATCGCCTGGTCTGCTTGAGCGCCGCGGCCTTTGGTGTTTCCCACAACCCAAACGTGAACCGGGACACCCCAGAGATGCAGGTAACGGGCGACTACCAAACCGTCGCCGCCATTATTTCCACGCCCACAAAAGATAGCGACTGAGCCCTTCTGCGTTTCGTTACGTTGCTCCCAAACTTCAAAGGCAGCTTCGGCCGCACCGCGTCCCGCGACTTCCATAAGAACCTGTCCCCAGTTGGGATCGCATTTAGCGATCCAGTCGGACTCGAGCCGTCTAATTTGCGCGGTTGTTGGGATGCGGAAAATATCTTTTGGTGCCATAACTTTCTTTCTCTCGGGTGCCGGGGCTGTCTTTTTCGTTTTGGTCGCGCTCTGGCTGGCCATCTCAATGCACCTCTTGTGGAAGTAGTCGAACGTCAGTAGTGGGTCCTGTAACAACTGCGCAGCGGACAAAATGTCCTGGCGCTTTTTCTTCGAGCGGCGGAACAGCCTCACGGCTCTTCGGCTCGACCAAAAGGCAGCGATCGGCAAAGCGACAACCCTTAGGTAAATCCACCAAGCTGGGCGGCTGGCCTTGAATAGGTGTCAGTCGCTTGTGTCCGGGGCGCGGCAAGGAATTCATCAATCCGATCGTATACGGATGAAGGGGGTTTTTGAAAAGCTCGTTCACACCGGTCATTTCAACAACTGAGCCCGCGTACATCACCGCAACGTTGTCGCACATCTCAGCCACCACACCAAGATCGTGAGTGATTAAAAGAATCGACATACCGTGTTCGCGCTGAATAGTTCGCAGCAGTTCCAAGATTTGCGCTTGCACAGTCACATCCAGCGCCGTAGTTGGTTCGTCCGCAATCAGCAATTTTGGATTGCAGGACAGTGCCATAGCAATCATGACGCGCTGACGCATTCCACCGGAAAAGTGATGCGGATAGTCATCAATACGCGATGCAGCTTGCGGAATACGAACCTGATCGAGCACTTCGATGGCACGCTGCCTGGCTTCTTTTTTACCGACTTTCTGATGCAGCTCAATCGCCTCCATAATTTGCTCTCCCACCGTATAGACGGGATTGAGCGATGTCATCGGATCTTGCGGGATCAGCGCTATCTGATTGCCGCGCACCGTGCGCATCTGCGCCTCACTCAAGGTCAAGAGGTCACGACCTTCAAAAAGTATTTTTCCGGACACAATCCGTCCCGGTGGCGGCACAAGCCGAAGCACAGAAAGCGATGTAATTGACTTGCCGCAGCCGGACTCGCCGACGATGCCAAGCACAGAGCCCTTTTGCACCGAAAAGCCAAGATCGTCAACAGCAACCGCCAACCCATTTTCAGTCGGGAAGACAGTCTTCAAGCCCTGGATTTCAAGGAGGGGCGTATTTACCGCGGTATGGGTGGATTCAATCATCCGTTATTCGTGAAGAATTCTTGGGCAAGCTCAAATAGAGTGTGGCGCGCAAACGCCGCCTGTTACGGCTTAAATGCCTCACTGGCGGCTATGATCGCAGAATTAAATGCACCGGTCAAATATTCAGAGAAGTTCTCAGTACTTCAATTAAGTGCTGTTGTCCTTTGTCCACAGGTGATTTAATAGGAGAAGAGGAAGTGCCGATGATCGAAGATAACCGCACGACAGATATTTCTGTTCTGCAGCTGCTTACGAAGTTGGTCAAGGAAACCGACCGTTTAGTTCGCCTGGCTGACGATATAGATACACATGCAAGCACCCCGCAAGCCAAGGCGGCGTTTCAGCTGATTGGCACGGAAGTGGAAAGCATTCTGGCGCAGATGCATACTTCGCTGGATCCGCTCTATAGGCTGTATGACCTAGATCCGGGCATGATGTCGCTTGAGCAAAACAGGCGCAATTCAGTTATCCGAGAATTCGGGCCCAACGAAGTGTCCAACGCAGACACTTACGACGAACAAGCACTTTGGAACGACGTAAAAGCTAAGGGCAACAACTGAACCTAAAGCTAGATTACAAAGGCTTTTCGGCTGCCATCTTCGCGCTGGAAGATTTTGGCGAAACACCCGCAATGCTTACACCTTGCCGTTCTACGTATGTATATTTTCCGTTGGCAAAGGCTTGCACGGTGCGTCTCATCGGGATGAGAAACGGCTTGAAGTGATGCCCGCGCATTTCCGAATAGACTTTATCGAATCGCCATCCATCTGAAAGTATTCTGTTAATGCCGACCATCATGCCTGTTCTGTCAGCGCCGTGCATGCAGTGCAGATAAACCGGCTGCTTTGCAGGATCGCGCATAATGTCGAGAACACTTGAGACTTTCGCCAAGTTGGGTTCGGTATAACCCATAGGAATGTTGTAGTAATCGAGACCGATTTCTTTGGCCGCGCGCTCTTCCTTTTTGGACGCTCCGCCCTCGCCTCGCAAATTGACGATTGTTTTGACGCCGGCAGCTTTGAGTTCCTTCAACGCTTGAGCCGAGGGAGCTCCGCCACGCATCAAAGCGGGAGAGACTTGCTCGAAGTTCATCACATGGACAACTGGAGCAGGCGGTGCTACCCGAACTGCATCAGCACCTACACGAACCGCATCAGCACCTACATGAACTGCATCAGCAGCGACATTCACCGCGTCAGTAGCCACACCAACTTTATCTGCGGCGAGCACCACATGCGGTGCACCAAACACCATTAGCGCGAGCACTAAAGAGAAGGTTCTAACCTTGAACGATAAACTGGCAGGGGTGACTTGCATGTGATTCACCAGTTAACAGCCGAAAAATAATAACACGCCAGCTACTTTACATGTGTAAAGTTTGAAAACTGTTCAAGGATTCCGAGAAACAATTAAAATGGGCTAATTTAAAATGGGCGTCCGCTATACTTACAAAAAAACGTGACGGTCAGGAAGCCCAGAAGTTCCCATTTTTCAGTGTCGACGGTGTTTGTGCCAACGGTTTCATCTTCCGAGCTCAATAAGAAGGCGAAACGCTTCGTACTTTTCATTCGGGTTTTGTGGAAGGAGTTTCACGGTTTTTTCTACCTTTTGGTGACCACATTCGCGATCTCCAATACGCTCCTGTTCCTTTATTACCCAAAAGAAGACCTGCCGCACCACAGTATGTCGTGGCTGCAAACCGCGTACTGCACCTGGTTGATGATGTTTTTCGAGACACCGCTCAACTATTCGGACGACTGGAGAGTGGCGCCGCTTTTCTTCTTCCTGCCTTTGCTCGGTTTGCTGGTTATCGCTGAGGGTGTCGTGCACCTCGGCAACATCTTGATACAAAGAAAACGATACTCAACGGAGTGGCAAAAAATGCTCGCTGCTAATTTCGAAAACCACATCGTAATCTGTGGTTTGGGCAACGTCGGGGTGCGGGTCGTCCAGCACCTCAAGCAATTCGACGAGATGATAGTCGTCATTGAAGCCGACAAAGAATCACGCTTTGCACACGAAGTCGCCGGCAGTGACATACCTGTTTTGTTTGGTGACGCCCGAGACACGCGCTTACTGGAAAACGCCAATCTGGCGAAGGCAAAGGCAGTCATCTGCGTCACAAATGACGACATGGTCAATCTGGAAACAGCCTTGACCGCTCGCGAATATAACCCGGATATCAAAATCATCATTCGGATGTTCGACCAGAAGCTGGCGAAGAAAGTTCAAAAGAGTCTCGGGATTCACGGCGTCTACAGCTCATCCGCACGCTCAGGACGCCTCTTTGCTCAAGCGGCGATCAGTGAAAACATCATCGACTCCTTCGAATTCGGAGGTCTTACCATCAACGCCTACCAGCTCACGGTGGAAGCGAACAGCACACTCGTTGGAGAAACGATTGATGACGTACGATACAAAAACGAAGTCACGGTTCTCATGCACGAGAAAGCAGGCGGCGAACTCGATTGGAACCCGCCTCCCTCAAAGATTCTTTCCGTCGGCGATAGACTACTGATCATGACAGATCGCGATGGAATCAATAGATTGCAGAGCACCAAGAAAAAGCTCGCGCTCAAAAAAGACGCAGAGTAGCCACCACTGGTGGTGACAGGCGAGCGGCGAAAATATCCTATTGATTGAAAATTCCAGTTAATTGAAATAGCGAATAGCCAGACTGCGCAAAAGCAGCGGAACGCTAATGTACAAGCCAACAGAAATCGGACGGCTGTGACTGTTGGTCAGCAAATATTCTAGTGAACACATTGGCAAAGCTTCCTGTTGCGCAAGTGTGTAACGACCAAAATCAAGTTACCTGTAGTGATGAAAGGCAGCTCGTATTGCTCACCAAAGATTGGACCCGCAACAAGAAGCGCACCGGCGACTAAACTCAAACCAAAAATCGTAGCGACCAAAACTTGCTTGCGACGATGCTGCATGTATCCAGGACCGATAGCAAAGATCGCAAAGCCGAAGACGAACAACGCGATAATGCGGTGAGCTAGCTCTCCTTCGAGAAACTGCAGTCCCAAGAAGGGAAGAAAGGCAATCAAGAACGGCATCGCCATGCAGTGGATGAGGCATAAAGTCGAGGCAAAAATGCCAAGATTGTCCAAAAGAAGCGTGGTCTGTACTCGCTTATGATGCTCCTGGTGCGCCTTGCTCTCTTCGGCGGTGACGACCACTTCATCACCCAAGACTGTAGAAAATACGCTCGTACCGCCGGCAGGCGCTTTGCGTTCGCCACCGTTGCGTCCGTTTTCAGGGCCGTGTCCATGACTGTGATTAAGACCTTGACTGTGATTATGCCCGTGGCTGTGCTTCTGCCCCTTCTCGCCGCAACATCCGGATGACTTGGTTTGGTTCACAGCTTCCATCTTTGGCTCCTGCATAATTTCGTTCTTCGAGTCCCGCTTTTGCTCGTGCGTGTGCCCACCACAGCAGTCTGCGCTGGAGTGGACTTCCACAACCAACTCTTTACCCTCCAGGGCTGACTTTTCGCGCTGTGCCGGATCAGAGATTTCAGATTACCCGCAGCTCAAAACACCTGTTACTTCTGCATTCTGCCAGATGAAAACGATATTCATTTGTATTTCTATCTTATCATCAGGTTTTCAGACCTGCCAGTTTGCACCGCAAAGTAGCCGAAACGGTAGCAGGAAGCGCGTTCCCTGGAATGGACTACCGAGGTTTGTCGGCTTGCGTTCATTAAGGATGTTGTCGATTCTAACGTCAAAACTAGAAGGGATTAAACGATTAACGCGCACTGATTTTGGCGTGTTATAGCCCGTGCTCAAACCCAGAAGAGTGATGCGAGGTGTGCGTTTCGGTTGCGGACCGAACAATTCAGGGTCAAGGCGATTGGGCAGACCCGAAAGTGTTTGCACGTCCGCAAGCACCCACCAGCCGCGCTTTGAGCGATAGCCATATGCTGCCGTCAATGAATAACGCCGGTCATGGTCGGGATATTTGGCGCGCGGACCTTCCTCGAATTCATAAATTCCACCCGTCACAGCGCCGCTTCCTCGCAAGTAAGCGACTTGAACTGTGCTCGACACAAAGCCGTTGAAGCCATATCCGTCACGGGCGGGCTTGAGTTCCAGCCTAGATTCCACGCCGTATGATTCTTGCGCAGAAAGTTGAAGACGGTTGTATAGCGGCGTGTTCTGAATGACGCCTGAATCACCGAAGTTGTTCAGTTTCTTGTAATACAGGTTAGTTCTGGTGACAAGTCTTGGTCCAAATTGGTTTTCCAAACTGACGTCGACCAGATTTCCGCGCGTCGCTCTCAGCGGGCGGATTGTACCGTTGTAGATGCCATTGGTTTGTCCATCAGCGATGATCGGAGCAGTGACGAAAACATCTACGGGAGGAGGCGTGAAGATGTTAGAGAATGAACCTCTCAGCACCGCATTTGGTGTTATTACAAATGATGCGCCAAATCGTCCACTCGCCTGAGCATCAGTCACTGTTTGTCTTTTGAATGGGTTTAAGTCGAACGGTTCGACACCAGGGACAGTCAGCATGGTCTCAGCAACTTTCATTGTGTTGCCGAAAACTCCATGATAAACATCGGCACGAACGCCAGCGTTGACTGTTAGTCGCTTGAGAAAACCTTCTTTCGGCTTCCACGCATCTTGGAACCAACCGCTTTGAAGATAACGAAAGCCGTTAAACTTCGTGATACCGCCGGTAATATTGGGCCCGCCAACCTCGAAAGTAAATGGATTGATGACCGCGCCATAAGGCAAAGCGCCATCCGATTGGGCTGAAGCGAGCAGATTAGCGTTTCTATAAATCGCTCCGTAGCTTGTTTGCACAGGACGAATTTCCGAGTAAAAACCGGTTTCAAGATGATGAGTTTTTACCGCCTTTTTGAGATTTCCTTGCGCGGAGAAAACATAGTTAAATCGCTTTGCGGTAGGCTGAACGCTGTTGATTGCCGGCTCCTCACCATTAACAACCGGCAGAGGATCGAAAGCGAGCCCGCGACTTGCAAATGTCTCTCTGTAAAAAGCGTTAGTCAATGCAATATTGGCTTCATCGTAAAAACGACGGCCAGTGCGGCGCCACGCAGCAATAATGAAGTTTTGCATGTCCGTTTGCTTCTGTTTCACGCCGAGCGAAGCAGAAGTTTGAGGCAGCGGAACGCGCATAAAACTCTGGTTGATCCCCGCAGTCAAACGGAAGGTATCTCGCTCGTTTGGCTTGTACTCAAGCTTCGAGAGCGTATTGATGTCCATACCCTGGTTAAACGAATACTGTTTTGTATATGGAACCAAACGATAAGACGTGCCAATGAATTGACCGGACGATTCCCAGCGCAGACGATGCAACTTACTGCGAGGATCGGCACTGAATGCTCCTGTAGTGTCGTAGTAGACATTGCCGGCCATTGGTCCGCCAATTTGACCACCAACCAATAATTTCGGCTTTGCTTCGATATTTCTCGACTTCATGCGGACGATAGCGCCGAGCGGTCCACCGCCGTCATGTGCTTCGTAGCCACCAATGTCAACTTGCATGGACTGCAGAGAGCGTGGCGTCGCGGGTTGCGATTGCTGGAGAACTCCAGCGGCTTCCGGAAGCACAACGCCATCTAATTCGTAGTTGATCGAATTGTGTTCACCGCGCGTGATTATATTGCCGTAAGTGTCTGCAATGACGCCTGGTGTGCTCTCGACCAATTGGCGCAAATCATTGCCGGAGCGATACTCTTCCAGTACTCGGCGGGGAATGGTTGTGGAACTGCCGATTTTCTCCGGATGGATAAGTGTACGTTTGCCGGTGACACGCATAACGTCAACGGGCTCTAAATCTTCAAGAACAATGTTGACGCCTTTAGATTGATCAGCCGCAATCGTTATCTCTTCGGTGTGCGACAACATTTCATTGTGCGAAAAGGTGAGAGTCCAGCTGCCTGGATCTATGTCTCTAAATGAATAGGTGCCATCGGGGCCGGTTTCTAAATGGTGGCGTTTGTGTTCTTCGTCTTTGCCTGCCAAAACAATGCGCACTTTTCCAAGAGGCTTGCGTGTCGCGTCATCTTTGACCACACCGTATATGGTGCTCTTGCCTTTCGCCGGAGGTTCGACAATTACTTCAGGAGCAATAGATGAAGACTTAGAAGATGGTGCAGACTGTGTTGATTTCGCAGGTGCCTCAGCCGGAGCGTCAGCCCGCGATGCAGCTGGAGTGACCGTCGGCGATGCAGCTGGCGCTTGGGTCGCAGGAGGCGGAATCGGAGTGTCGCGCAATACCGGCGCGTCTGCCTGAGCGTAAGCAGGAAAGCTTATCGTGCTAAGCGCAACGAGCGTGAGGGCAGAGGTGCGCGCAAAAACGAGAAATGCAGACATGACTGCATCCTTTCTGGGTTACCGGGAGTAGAACGGAGGGTGCCGCGGTTGTGGACAGCGCAAAGCTAAAAGCAGCGAATACTTCCGGCGGCTTTTGCACTGAATACATTGAACGATACCTGACCGATTTTGTAAATGGAAATCGTTTTCATTTTTGATTAGACAGCTATAAGAAAGCCTGCCAACTTGGCAGGCTTAGCTTCTATAAATTTCAGAGCCCTTCTATTTCTTGCCGGCAGGAGCCATCGCCTGCTGACACTGTTCACAAAGTCCGAAGATCTCCAAGATATGACCGCGAACTTCGAACTTGTATTTGGCTTGAATAGACTCTTCCAGTTGCTGAACAAGACACTGATCAAGGTGCACACTGTTGCGGCATTTCTCGCAAACCAGGTGATGATGATGCTCCCCTGGTTTTACCATCTCATATCGACGTTCGCCGTCACCAAAATCGACAGACTGAACCAGTCCCAGTTGTACGAGTGATTCAAGAGATCTATAAACCGTCGTCAATCCAGGCGGGCTGTCTTCTTCATTACGCAAGGCGCTGTGGATATCTTGCGCACTGCTTAATTCGTCTGTGCGTTCTAGAACCTCGAGAACCTTCTTCGCTCCCTTTGTTAGCCTCAGACTTTGCGCACCTTTGTTATGACTATGCCCGTGCGAACTTTGAACGTTCATTCAACCTCGAACTCGACTCTTATCTTTCTCACCGACTGAACTGGCTTGCCATTTAGCATAGCAGGCTTGAACTTCCAGCGGCGCAAAGTTGAGAGCGCGATTTCGTCGACCTCGTCAGAGCCTGACGATGAGATGAGTGAGACTTCGTGTTTGCCTTCATGATTGATACAAAAACGAGCCAGGCAGCAGGATTTGTAGCACTCTTCATGGAGGCTGGGCGGAATTTCCGGTTGCGGACACTCGACTGCAAGCGCGTCTGCGTATATCGCAACTTCAGAAGTGCCGATCTTGAAAAGTTGAGATGCCAAAACAGGGCGAACAGTAGAAAGCGAAGCAAACACCAAAAGACATACCGCGGACATCAAAGAGATAGCCTTTATATATCGAAAAGACATACTTGCAACTCTCCCGTTCAATCGAACCCCTTGACTGGAAGGTAAATGGTTAACCATTAACCTTCTAAATCGGGTGGGTGAGCAAGCAAAAAAATGCCAGCAAACCCAAGCCAGGCAACAAATTACAGTTTTCGCCACCCGTGTGGGCAAATGAAAACCGTTTTCACTACTAAAATCTTGCCATGCAAAAACGACGACGTCAAGGTAAGGGGACGTCGTCGTTTAAGTTTAATCAGAAGAGAGCTTAGAGACTCAATAACTGAACAATTTGAGGAGCGAGATTGTGCTCAGAGTAGTCTGTCAACCAACGAACGGTAATGAGTGTGAACACTGGTTGGTTATATCCAACCTCGAGCAAACCTTTGATGGCTGAGCCTATGTGCTCTGATCCTTCATGCTTTTGGACCCAATTGAAGCCCGCTTGCAACACCTGGTCATCATCGGGATTTGCCAACACCCAGTTGCGAATGAATTCACTCGCTTTATAAAGGTGATTAGCTTGGGCTGCTGTCTGCATGTGTTCTAGTGTTTGCATATTCCTGACCGGTGTTGGGGTGGGTGCTGGGGTGACCGTGGGTGCTGGAGCTGGAGCTGCAGCAACCGGTGCTGGAGCTGGAGTCGGAGCCGGCGCCAAAGCTGGTGCTGGGGTAGGTGCCGGTGCAGGTGCAGGGGAAGGAGAGGGCGAGATTGCAGCGGGAGTAGGAGCTGCTTGTGCAAGAACGGGAGAGGGAGCGGGTTGAACTGTGGGTGTGGGTGTTGGGGTCGGAACAGGCGCCGGTGCCGGAGCACTTGCAACTGGTGCAAGAGCCGGTGCTGGAGCTATTTGAGGAACCACAGGAGCTTGTGCAACCGGTTCGGGTGTCATAAGCGCTGCGATGTTATTAGACATGTACATGCCTTCTGCTGGCGGATATCCAGGAGTCACTTCCGGAGTCTGCTCCATTTCTTCTGCCGCAGAAGTACCATAATTAATTGCTTCGGTGCCCAGAGTATCGAACTCGGGCTCGTCATAATTCGCGTCGGCCGATTCTTCATATGTTGCCGCAGCCTGTGCTTCAGCTTGCGCTTGAGCTTGCTGTGCGGCTTCCGTTGATTCTCTAATTAGCATGGAAAGCGCAGTTCCGACTTCATCGGAGCTGGTTTCCAAATCAAGATCTTGATCAGGATCGGCAGTCATAGTGGCTGTGCCTCCAGAACTCGCTTCGCCGTTCGTGCTCAATTCGAAATCATCGTAGTCAAATGTCTCGTTAGCCATATTGTTTACCTTTGCTTCCAGCGAACTAGAAGCCCCCCTAGATGTGCGTGAGCCGATACCATATCCCCGCGCGTCGAGCACGATGACGATGGGTTTTTAGAAACCGGACATAAGGTCCCGCCCTACTAATGTGCCCGGAAAACAAGAGTTTTTATCCGAAGCCGCATTAAACCACTGCTTGACAACACGAATTCACTACAGAGGCATCTATTTATATGTATGACGCGCAGCAGAATTCGCGCATAGATTCAATTCACTTCGTCGAATTCGCACCAGTCTCTTTTGAAATCGCACGCGCTCCATTCGAATTCGCAAGTGAGTCATTCGAACTCAAACGAATTACCTTTTTATAGTACGCACGCTCGGATAACTTCGCTTCTTCATATGTAATCGGGCGGTCAAGAAAGTAGATATGACCTTCATCGATTCTTTGCTGGAATCCATCAGGATCTCCAGCGAGCGCAAAAAGCCTTTTACATTCACTACTCGGCATAATCACTTCTTCATGCGGCAAACTTGCAGCCAACGATTGAGGAACACGCCACGATAGTGGTGCCTTATTCTCCTTATTCCTGTTCAAAAAAACATCAGGAAGTCGTTGAGCGTCAAAAGCAATCGGTGGTATCACACCGTATTCGAACACATAGTCCGACGTTTTCCATTCGGGACACAATGGCAAAAGGCTCGGAAGATTCTTCGCTACACCCTCCTTTCCAATGGTGGCAAGCAACCATTCCACATCTTCTTTACTCATAATTGGAAAATCACGATTCTCTTCGAATCCAATCGGACGATCCACCCCCCTCAGATCATAGATGTTCGAGCGGAAGTCGAAAGACAGCCACGTTTGGCCGAGTTTTAGCGCAGATGCATTTTTGTCAACGATTACTTTCGGCATCCACCAAACCTTCTGCATCGCCTCTTTCTCAGGTATGTATCTCAAAACATCGAGCAAGCGTGCTTCAAGAAGTGCAAATTCAGATGGTGTTTGCGGTGTTGAAACGTGATACCGGTAGTGGTTCTCGGAATAGAGATTTTCAGCTTTCTGTGTGTCACCATATTTGTCGTAAATTCTGGCAATCACACCTAATCCAAAATTTGGATTCTTTGTATAGCGCCTCATTAGTTCTACATACGTTTCGTAATTCGGGATCGAACGCTGATGTGTCAATTCAAAGTGTTCTGCGCGCCGACCTTCTGCTTGCGCCGCTCGCAACACAAATGCATCAGCAGCTTTTTCACCCTCAAACTGACGTTTGTATCCAGAGTACTCAATGACTTTGTTCACGTATGATTTGCAAAATTGCGAATCCATCGCGACAAGAAATTCGCCCCAGCCTACATAAATAATCGCCGGCAGCGTAATTAGCGAAACTCCAATTCGCAAGAGTTCGCGCGTAGGCGATTGCAGCACAGGGACGTTTGAGTTTTCGTTGATGGCGCCTTTGGTTAAAAGCAGTCGATATCCAAAAGACGAAGTAAATCCAAAAATAAACATCGCAAGAATGCGGATTCCATCATGCAATGGATTTTGCGGATGGATTTGAAACAGAGCCAGCGTCGCCAGCAAAAATTCAGTACTGCCAAACCAAATGATCCGGCGTTGAATTTTCGCACCCTTAGCAATTGAGTTTATATCAATCATCAGCCACCATGAGCGAGGCTATAAACGAAAGAGCGAACAGAAGACTTAGACTAAATAGTGCGCCTAACTAGTTGTCTTCAGTTGCCCATTTAGATTTGCTTCCAGGTCCAAACTTTGCTCCCGCTTTAACGAGCGCGCGAGAAACTCGACGTAGATACTTTTGGTTCTCTCCCATGCCTTCCAGTTTTGTTTTCAAATCTGCATAGGCAAACACGGTGTTGCACCAGGCAGCGGAAGTACTCACCGGGGCGGCGAATACTTCCCCACAGATTCCATACAGAATCATCGGCAGAGTCAGCAAATAACCTACTAACCTGACAGATTTGGAGGTGCGAGGACTGAGATACGGCGAGCCACTAACATTCTTTGATTCGGGATGGATAAAAGCACAAAGCCCGAACAACGTTATTGCAAAGCAAGCAAGAAAGAGGACCGGCTTGAAGATGCACACAATCCAGTTCGCTGGATGGAACTGAAGCACAGCAATCGTTGCAATAAGGAAATAGACAACCGACAGCAGAACCGATAGGGCGGATTTGTTCATGTTTTAACGACCGGCAAAATCAGAAACCCAATTGTCCGAATCTGACGGAGGGTTGTAAACAGGAAAAACCCTGGAACATTTGAAAGAACTGTAAACCGATGCTGAGCCTGAAAAACGGGCAAAATCGGCAAATTTTCTTCATTCGTTGCAACAAGGGGCGCCCAGCAGGGCTCTTGATAAAGCCGTCGTGCTAAACTACCAGCGCAAGGGCGGTTAGCTCAATGGTGGAGCACCTCGTTTACACCGAGGGGGTTAGGAGTTCGAGTCTCTTACCGCCCAATACTTTTCAAGATCGCAAAAAGTTCGTCCCAACAATCCCAACTTTGTCGGTGGATATTTGGGAAAGTCCATCGATGTAGCGACATGCATGTTGCAATGTCACCTGGTACACAACCATGGTCTTGAACTTGTTAGCAGGCTCGGGCAGGAAAAGTTAAAATGGTCACAAAGCTGCAAGAAGCTGGGACCTAGTTTTCATGTCAGATCTCTTTCGTAAACTCCGAAGCACATTGAAAAACTCAGCGACAGACTTGCTCGGAGGTTTCATTCCTGCGGTGCAATTCAATCGGTGCTTGGAGATCGCGATGGCGGGTCAGCGACTGACCACCCAAGAGACAAAAGAGATAGAAAAGCAACTGCAAGATAATCCACATGATCTAAACAAGCGAATTCTTCTTCTTGGACGCTATGGGGGTCCGGGGGCAGAAGCAAAAGCTCAGAGGCTTCGCCACATTAGGTGGTTGGTTGAAAACGATCCTGCACATGCAATTGCGGGCACTCCTTATTGTCAAATACATGGCTGGGACGATGACTATCAGCAGATTAAGTCGTTATGGATTTATCAATTGAGGAAATATTCACGTAATGCAAAGGTGCAAGCAAATGCCGCAAGCTATTTCATTATCAAGGACAAAGAACTAGCAGAACAGTGCCTAAAAGCAGCGATAAAATTATCGCCCAGCAATGAAGAATTTAGGTCACGGCTATCACACCTATATTCGCTTTGGGACGGTCATGAATCAGAGGCTTTCGATGAGTTGGAAAAACTCTGTCAAGGTCCTGACTCTGAAGATCTCTTCTGTGAGATGTCGGATCTGCCTTCAAGAGCCTTTGACGCTAAAGAATTCGAAAAGGCCACTAAATACGCCAACAGACTAATCGAGCTTTGCGAGAAATATCGCGACAATTGGAATTATGGAAACGCGTGGAATGAAGCGCATACAGTTCTTGGACGGATCGCATTTAAGAATGGTGACATAGACGCAGCAAAACGTCATTTGCATCTATCATCCATCGACATTGGAACGCCACAGACAAGATCGTTTGGACCAAGTCTCGATCTTGCCAAAGATCTTGCGACTGCAAGAGAGAGAGATGCCGTCATTGAGTATCTCGACGCGCACGAGAGTCTATGCGGTGTAGACAATGATTGGGCTTTTCAAATTCGCTATAGGTTAGAACGCGATGCTGAAGATCCCATAGTCAGCATTGCGGCAAGAGAGCATTACGACGACTGCAAGATAAAACATCAGCTTGACGCTTTGAAAAATTCGAAAGAACTACGGGACAAGCATCTCGCCAATTTACTGAAGCGTACAATACAAGCTGTAGATACATGGGAAAGAAGAGCCAAGGAGAGGTCTGACAATCATAAGGAAGAAAGCATTGCATATGCAATTCGGACTCACGAAGCACAAAAGCAGCATTTGGAAAAACTTCAACAGCTTGCGCAAGAATTTGAGTGAGCTTCCCAAGAGTAGCGTTAAAGCATGCAATCTGAGTAACAACATCCGCTCACTTGCTCTCTACCTTAGGATAAACTCGTCTCTATTTGCACTTCACGGGTGAGCGCAACCATGAAATTGAACAAGTGGTGCGCAATACTGCCTATCATCGCGCTGGTTTTGGCAGTGAAAGAAGAACATCTGGGATTATCTACGGTGCTCTTTGAATTTGCCGCATTCGGCGGTGGACTCAGTTTAGTCCTTGTTGGTCTGTTGGGACGCAACATGCGCAAGCGACCTAACAGAATCGGGTTGGGTCTAAGCTGCATCGTTGCGGCATTCCTCATCATCCTTTATCGAACCTTATTTGGTCCACATATAGTACTGCTGTCGCCGGTTCCAGCGAGCTAAAAAAACAGTTGTTGATCATCCAAGATCATGTCGTTCTCAAGTCAGATCCTCGTCTCAATATTTCAAGAAAGACTTCTGAGACGTCCCCATTGAAAATTTCGAACGACAACGACTGTCCAACACACTCAAACGTAGAGTCGTGAAACGAGATAATAAAGTGTCGATACTGACTGAATACTTCCGGGCTGTGACTCTGATGTGTAGAGTTCATTTTCGCCAACGCTTGAATCCAAGAAGACTCTCTTACTTCAAAAACACCATATGGATGAAGACCTTTTTCAGACAGCGGGTGCCCTGAGAAAGCCTCATCGTTCGGAGGACCAAAAAAATGCGCGTAAATCGCATTGCAGGTCACAACAGCAAAGCAATCTTCTGCGACAAGTTCATCTGAGTCTGACCATAACTTTACTTGTCGCACCTTCCATCGAGAGTCGCTTTCGGACACATAATATGCAATCTGAATTTCACTTTCAGTCGCATACAAATGTGGGAGTGGTGCACCGGAGTCAGGCAAAGGCACGTCGTCAATTTCAACTGCTACGTCATTTTGTATCGAATACATTTTGAAAAAACCTATTGAGTCACTGATTTGTTCATAGATTCAGGGAGATTTCCTACATTATTCAGCCTCGGTCTTATTCCAAAAGTGATGGCGGTTATCCAAAGTAAAACTAACGGTGTCGATAGAATACCGTTCCAGAATCTGTGACAGCCCCAAAGATACTTAACAACCACGCGTCTCTCTCCATGGTTAAGCAAATCTTGAGCAAGATCCATCTCTGGTCCGAATGTATCGAGCGATGGCGAACCCAGAGACTTTGACGCATTCAACAGAAATTCCTTTGCAGAAATTACATCACCTCTCCTAAAGGCAACTAGGCCTAGAATACAATTGCCATCGTGCACTGCATTTCCATAATCGCTGCGTTTATCATTCCGTTCTTTCCCCACAGAAAGCAAGCGTTGCGCTGCAGATATAGCCTTATCATCATCGCCCGCTGCAAAAGCCAGCTGCGCTAGGGCGCCAAGATCATATGGATTGACTCGTTCGCTCTTATCAATCTCTGCTTCTTTTTCCGCGAGTGCCGAATGAACGAGTTCCGGCCTACCAACCGCTCTAATACTGTCCAATTGTGAGAGCCTACCGTCCCAATAGGGATTATCTGGTTGAAGATCTTTTGCTTTGCGAACCAAATTCTCGCTGAGTTCTTGATCTGTATGATGAAAGAATGATGCCGCATTGCCTAGAACTCTTGCATTTTCGGGAAACTCATCAATATTCTTCAACCAAAGTTCTCGTAACGTGTTGGCGAATGAGACCTCAAAACCAAACGGCGGATACATCTCAGGAAGACCTGCTTCGCTCCCTGTTGGATGATTCTCGACAAACCACCTAATCAGCTGCAAGTACTTATCTTGGTGAATTGATTTACCATGGAGCGATGAGAATAGAAATCCAGACCACGTAAGAATGGTCGACCGATGATAATAGCCAAGCAAACTGACGCGTGAATCCAAGTCCTCTGGATCGGCTGCGATCTTCTGTTCGAGAAGAATCGCCTGCTTGCGGCTAAGCTTGCCGCCTTCATGCGCTCTCATAATTAGCGAAGTCTTTGAAGGTTCCGATGTTGACACTTGTCTGCCTCTGAAAACACTCCCATCCTACCTTACTAAGTTTTTAGAACAGCTTGCTCCTTCAGATGCTGAACCAATTTGTTCTGAAGTCTTTGCCGATGAATACCGAGTATTCCCAAGAATCGATACGCTCCGCATCTATGGCGATGCAGCATCATCAACAAAAGATGCTCTGTATCAACTGATGGGCTCTGAAGTCTGCCTGCCAAAACCCTTGCATGCTGGTAAATCAAGAATGCGTTTATCTCCCACGCGCACCAATAGGAATAATCCCGCTCTCCGTGCAGTCTTTTAATGTCATTCAGATACTCCTGCGCTTTTTCAGCGTCAAATCCAAATTCAATAAGAAATTTCGTGGCAAAGCAATTTGGCCTCTCAGTTACGATTGCAAGCAGAAGGTGCTCTGTATCAAAGAGCGTGTCTGGTCGAAAGCGTAACCAAGGCTTTAGCGCTTTCACATCATCAGAATCAAATCTCTTTATCTTCTTGGGCATACACCTGATTATGTGTCTCACTCCTAGCAGTGCAAGGTCCACTTGTTCCGATGCCTGTTACCACGAAATGGTCTGTTGAATTACCAGGCTGAAAAAGCCTCCAGCACTCTATATCTTGTGAATTTACCGGAAACGCCTCAAGGGAGTTCCAACGCCCAATCGAGAGCCGAAATCCACCGGCAGAATCAACAGCAATGTTTTTTACGCACGCACCACGAAACTCGGAAACGAAGTTTCGAATTTGAACATCAAAACGTGTTCTATCGTTGTAAGCATCAAAATTTTCGTCACGACCGTCCTCTCCAAGTGCAGGAGGCTCCCAATAGTCACCAGAACCAGTTAAAACGCCGTCTAATCCTGTAATGCGCCATGGACAATCAATATGCAGGGCCCAGGCTCCGACGGTGCGTGCCCCCCCACGCATATCTGGAATCTCAACTTCGTCTCCGAAATGAACCCAAAGTAGAGTGCCGGCCGCACCAGCGTACAAAAACGGAAGGCCAACTAATTGGGATAAGGCAACTTCAGCTTGTCCAAATTTACTCAAATGAAAGGCATACTCCAAATAGTAATGTCGCAGGCACTGGCGCCGTTTCTCTCTATTTTACACCGCATGCTAAGGTAGCCTCCTAATACCCTGAACAGCGTGCTTCCCACACTGCCGCAGAACCATAAACCAGGTAAAAGTCCCGTCCAAAAAATTTGGAGCAGATCATAAACAACAATCTGGTTTACCCAAGAGCTGGCATAGCCAAAAGTAAGCCAAATGGCAAATCATCGGTCCCGCGATGACAATACAGACAGCCACCATGGCCTTGAGCCCGGCTGACCTTTTGGTACGACAAACAAATACACCAGCGAGAGCCAGAGAAACCACAGACGATACGGCTGCCAAAACATGCGACCAATTACGTGGCCCGTCTTCCGCCAGTAGCTCGCTTAGGGTGGGCTCTCCCAACGCTGGTCTTACACACCCTAGAACAAACACTACAGCTAGGTAGCAAAAAAATCTCAAAGTTACGCCTCTTAGCGCATGCCTCATTTCATCATCTCATGGTTCTCCGGGTGGCGACAAAAGCAGGACCACATGAGTGTCCGTAAGATGCCCACTATAAGCGTGCCTGCAAACCACAAATCCAAAGTTGGTGCGTGTTGCCGAGTGTTCATGGCCGGGCACGCTGTCATAGTGAACTCCAGAGAATGGAGTTTTCAAATGATCTTGCCACTGAGCCTGAGCAGATTCATTACCACTGCAATCATTTGCATTGTGCTAGTTTGTGCCTACTTTATACCGGGCGAATGGGTTAACCGCTTTCGAGGAACAACGTCACCTGCTATCTCTATGCAGGAATCTGCATCTACCAAGGATTCGTGAATGATTTATTGACACCTCGACTCTCTTTCAGTGAATTGCAATCCATGCTTGTCTCAAAAGAAGAAGCCCAGGCCAAAATCGGGGAAGTTCAATTTCTCGACGATATCTCGGCAATGTTGTCTATGTGCAGTTGAAAATTGAGAGTAAACAACGGCGATTAGTATTCGCCGAAGGACAAGGCCGAAAAATCTATGATGCAGTCGAAAAGTTGGGGATTCCGACATTTGTTGGATTCTCTTGCTACTAGTTCTGGGAACTTTAGACCATGCCACACAGTGCTTTCCTAACAGTCTCCACCAGCAATTTGCAGAGGTTTACTCTGCTTCTGATCTTGCTCTTCATACCTTTGTCAGTTCGTGCCTTCTTTGATCCTGGTCGGACAGCAGTCGAATTGCCCTATGCGCAATATAGGGTGATGCTTTCTTCTCCAGAAGGCCAGAAGAGGATTGAGCGCATTAATTTGCAACTTGGACTCACCGACCTTTGGGGACGCGATATAGCGACTCTAAAACTGCGAAGTGAAAGCCACATGAGATTCATGGTCGTGCCTCCTGGTTTTTATCACGAGTCTTGGCAGGAATTGCGTCGCACGCATATAGTCGCGAAGTGATTGAGACATACTTGAAACACATGGACCAAGCCTTCATGCATCCTGCCGAGCGAGACATAATGGCAAAACTAAACAAGATGGAAGATCGCTTGGTCAAACTCAACTTGAAAGGACTTCATGCCACAGGTCGCATTATGTACCTGGTGGCGGCAGCCTGGAAAATGGGAAACAGAAAAGAACCGCTCAAAGATAAACATACCAAGCCCTTATGGAAAAGAGCAAAAAGGTGTCCTATGAATGGCTCGAAAACTACCCCCAGAGAAATGACTCGAAAGCCTCATAGCGACGAGACTCTCTCTAAATCGCCTAGCGTTTTAAGAACCAGGCAAGCCAGAATCTTACTTTTGTGTCAAACTGAATGATGACTGATTGAACAGTTATGCAAAAGATGAGAAGTTGGCACCGCAATGATCAACGACCCCAGGCGGAAATCGACAATTTTGGCAATAACTGCGACATTCATGCTGTTGTCCGCATTATTTGGCCTCATTTGGGGATCGCAACACAACAATGCAACTCTTACTTTTGCCGAATTCAAACACATTGTGAATTGGTCTCCAAATCGAAAGAGAATCAAGTCAGTTATAACCTCGCCAGGCGGCCCAGTTGAAGTTCATCTAACCGATGACTCGATTAAGCTTTTAGACGCTTCTGACGACAATAAAGTCCAAGCAATTGAGCTATTAAACGAACGTGACATACCGATTTGCGTACGCGGACGAGCCTTCTGAATAGTTGATTCAAGCGATGATCATTCTGAATCGTAAAATTCTGAGATCTGTGGTTCTGGATAAATCGATACTTTTCTTCGCCAGCCTTCTTGCTAACACTCTCGCGTTCGGATGCGCAGACATAGTTAGCCATGATGAAGTCGCACGTTCATTATCGCCTGACAAAAAATACGAATGTGTCGTGTTTGAACGAAATGGTGGTGCTACAACTTCATTTGGCTACTGGATTTATCTTTGCGCAGCAAGATCAGAAGCAAATCAAAATTCACCGGAACCTGAAGGAAACTTGCAGATAGCAAATCTCTATGGAGCAAGTCGCAACGACAACTCATACGGTGTAAACATTCGGTGGAAAGATTCACAGACCATCATCATTGAGTGTTTAAAAACAAAAGAAAGCGAATTGCACAATCCAGCTAGACTGAACGGCAAGGAGTTCAAAGTCATTTTGAAGGAAGGTGTTTCTGATCCCTCCGCTCCTGCAGGTGGAATGTTGTACAACATCGAAAAATCAAAACCTGAAAACAAAGCTTCTGATATGCCAGCCGTAGCAGGCACGAGCAAAAGAACAAAATCGGAACTTCCACCAAAAGAATGACCATGTATTAAAACCCGTCGGCATCGCACGAAGTTTCAGACCCTGAACTTTTTGGTCCTTTACAAGGAACCACTTTAACCAACTCCGACATTTGACCCTTGTCAAAGCCTCAACAGTGAATCTAGGCTTGCCTTCCAACTAACCCCCTCGTGTTTTGTCAAAAGTGGGGATAAAAACGGCCAAATTCTCGTCCCAACAATATCCCAACGAATTCCCAACTTTTCAGGTCAAGTTTTGAGAATCACAAGACGTAAATTACATTTGTGAAGCTAAACCAGGGCTGGGCACCACTTACGCTAAGTGACGCCAAGGCCTTCTGGGGAAAGCCCAGACTTCATAAAAAGACCGACTATGAGTTCTACACGTTCGATGCTCGAAGTTTTTGCGGCGAGGAGGAAAACATTTACCACCTCGACCTTCGATCTGGGGACAATGGAATTCTCATTGGCTACCGCATTCGTGGAATCGGAATTCATAATCAATTGTGGGTCGACGCAACGACATTAATAACGAATCCAAAGTCACACGCCGCGGAAAAATGAGATAGGGAAGTGTTTTACTTCCGATTCGAATAGCTATGAAGTTTTCGATTCGTCTGGCTGTACACTAGGTTTAAATACTGTGAATTCCAAGACGTCTATTGATCGTGCGGAGCAATTTTCTGGCTTGCCACTCCCAGATTTCCCATTGGCTCGTTTCTACGATGTTGCATTCGAATCCATAGACATAGCAGTTTACAAATTTGGCGTCCCCGTCTGACATCAATGCCACACTGTAGCTAATAAAACAACAGTCGTTGGTTTGTAGCCTATCACGACAAGCTTTTGAGCGCAGAAATGTCACTGCTGAATAATCATGCAAAATAGAACCGCTTGGTCCGGTCACCTCCACCACATTGCAGTTGCTTGGTTGAATACTACAACGTGTTAGAAGAAAGCCTTTGTGTGCTGGTGGGCGCCAATTGGAAACGAGGTCTCGATCAAACCACCGGTCATAATTATCTAATTTAGTGAGGTCAAATGTTGTGGGTCGAGCTTGACCAGTTTTCAGCAGTGCCACGGAGACAAGCTTTCTTTCAGCTTCAACATTTTGATGCCCGGGCGAAACCATCATTGCCTGCCAATACTCGAGTGCCGCCTGTTTGCGCATACCTTGACTCTCAAAAAATTCGCCAAATCCAATGTGTAGGTTTGGATCAAATGGCACCTGTCTCTCTAGACTCTCCCAAGCTGGAAACAGGTCGTGATCAGCAATTCCCTTGCTCCACTCACGCGGCAAGGACTTTCTGTAACAGGAAATTGCATCTCCAAAGAGACCGGCATCTTCGTAAATCTGTGCCAGTCCCTTTTGAATAGAACGCTTATCTCGCTTGACTGCTAAGGCATGTAGAAGCCGCACTCGTTCAGAAAAGACCTGATACTGAGCAGCGAGGTAATAGGCGAAAAAGGCAAGAAATACACTAGCAATAATGACTAGAGTTCTACGGTCTCTCCTTCTCGCTGGTCTAAATCCGACCATGTGGACCTTACCCTCATATGATTACAACCATCATATTCGATTTTGCTTGGTCTGCTATGCGGTTTCCATCACTTTCATCACCTCTGAAGAAGGTCATGAAGCCTTCGATTCGTCTATTGGTGGACGGTTGCGCATACACAACGATTGATTATTGTTGAATGCCGGTTTCGGGTAAGTTTCAAGAAACTGCCGAAATCACCGGATCGCGACAATCTAAAGAAATGATGTTCATGAATCACCGCTTTTGGTGGCATCGGGTCAACATTCATAAATGAAGAGACTTTCTTATCAAAGAAGATCAAACAACATCAACAACACGTAGACGAGCAACCCGCCTTATTTACAGGTGATGTAGTGAAACGCAACAGGACTGAATCTACATGGAAAACAATCAAAAAATGGGCTGAACAAGTGCTGAGATCACTTCGAGTATTGCAACTGGGTTTCCTTGTGCACCATATTGTCGAATTCCTCAGCTTCGCGCTCGCTTACTCGTCCATAAAGAATAGAAATATCATCCTTTTCTGATGGCTTCAGATTTCTAAATGCAAAACGAATGGTGGCTCCTCTCACAGTTGGAGACTTTGATGCTTCGTACAAAAGTGTGCCTCGAGAGGCATGTTTCCAATCCAGCAGACCATTTTCTTCCTCGTCTAAAGAATTCATATCCACAGGTTTCAGTGGCTCGGATGCAGCATCCTTGTCAAAAGTGAAGCCAACAACAGAACTTTTTATCGGCCCGTTCCAAGACGATCCCGTATGTAGGGTGTAATTAACTAGTTTGGCGCCGAGTTTGTGAGTGACTGGTCGCACACTAGGACGCGTAGAGTAAACGTTTCGAATCTGGTGTGTACCATTTTCCTCAAAGGTGACAACATTTGCGTGCCATGAGTTATATTCACCATGCTTGTCTTGTTGCTCAGCGCGAACATACTCCGTGTTTGCCTCCACTCCGTCAATATAAGTCTTGTAGGAGAGAAAGCCACCTACTGGTTCGTTCTGCGCTTTGTCATTCCATTTCAAAACCTGATCAGGAAAACCCATTCGGACAGTGCATTTTGGTCCGTGATTTACAAACGTGAATTGACAGTCGGCTTTAATAAGATCCTTACCAACAGAAATATTGATGACCTCGTTTTCCATGGTCACCGTAGAACTGTCTCCCAGAAGGTGAGCGGAACCTCCATCGGAAATTCGACCCATATTTGCGCGCCCATCAGAGGCAAACAAACAACAAGCGATTAATGCAAGACACACGGCCGCGGCACAATTGAAATTTGTTGAACTCATCCTGAGTTCCTATTGAAAAAGGCTCTGGATAACCAAAGGGATTGCTGGGGCACCTGTTTGAATCGCCGAACAGTAGTCATCACAAGCACCATGAGGGTCTCCCAGTTCAGCCCGCAAATGGGCGCGATAAATGTATGCGTGCATTGCATTTTTATCCAAGCGAATACACTCATTGTAATCGGATAACGCGCCTTTCTTGTCATTCAAGTTCTCATTCGCAATAGCACGACACTGATAAGCCCAAGAGTAATTCGGATCAATTCCAATTGCACGATTGAAGTCAGACAAACCGCCGGTGTCGTCCTTAAGTGCGCTTTTACATCTTCCTCGATGTGCCCAAAGGCATGCTTTTTTCGGATCAGCAAATATTGCTTTATTGTAGGTGACCAGCGCTTCTCGAAACTCGCCAAGTTCAAATTGTGTCTCAGCAAGCCACTGCAATGGATGCGAGGGGTTCGCGGGGTCAAGTTTGAGCCTCTTGAGATAGTCAGCTTTTGCAGCCTGTAATTTTTCCAGATGGGCATATGCAACTGCGCGTCCAGAATAAAAAATGGCGACATCTGAATCGCAAGCGATTGCCCTATTGAATTCACTCAACGCGCTTCGGTAATCATGTGAGTTCAACCTTTCTGCGCCAAGATCATAGTGAGCAAATGCAAAATGGGGACTCAAACGCACAGCCTCTTCAAAGTCTTGCACTGCTCCGACACTGTTTCCTAGCGCTTGCTTTGATAAGCCTCTTTTATCAAAAGCCCAACTACTCTCTGGGTTAAGTTTGAGAGCCAAATCGAAATCTTTAATCGCGCCGATATGATCGCCAAGATGAGCCAATACCCATGCTCGATTTCCAAATTCTGAGGCTTCAACAGGTTTGCTTTTCTGAACATACAGAAAGTCATCCATGGCAGCTTTTTTATCGCCCAATAACTCAAGTTCCCAGCCTCGACAAGCATGACTATCAATCAACAAGTTCTTGTGCAAGATGCACTGCGTCAAATCAGCGACTGCGCCACGCTTGTCGCCTAACTTTGAGCGAAGCGCAGCGCGATTGTAGTATGCGTTCTGATAGTTTAGCTCGATGGCACGAGCGAAGTCCCTTAATGCACTTTTGTAGTCGTGAAGATACTCTTCTGCATTACCGCGATTATGAAATGCTCTGCCGTGCCGTGGATTTAGTCGAATTGATTGGTTGAAGTCCAAGATAGCGGCACTATAGTCGCCCCGATCCAGCTTCTTAATGCCGCGTTCGCAATAACCAACGTAGGTTTCATCTTTCAGAATTGCTTCTGCCAACCTAGAGGACACGTCTTCTCGAAACACCGGTGCCCATCCGCAGACAAGCCCTGAGCAAAAGCAAAACATAGCAACAAAGACAATAGTTCTCATAATAAGAGCTTATAACAAGCGCCTTTCCATGAATAGCGTGATTTCCACACTGTCGTAAGGCGACAATCTAGGCGCCAGCCCCGTCCAGAGGGATAACATTGTCAGTGTTTTTGAACATCTCTTTCGGATTCGCCAAAGCAGCTTGAGTCAAGATCAGCGCTTGCCTGACCGAGTCCTGCGTCAATCGAGCATTCATCGCTTCAGGTCTTTACGTGTACCGTAATTGATTACCGCATTCATTTGGTCGCAGGCGCGGTTCGCCGTATGTTTCTTTTCGCGTCCGTGATCGGCAACATTATAAAGCCAAGCCTGAAGATCGCTTCGTTTGTTCGTGGAAATTCTCCTGTCTCGCCACCGCGAAATTACCGACGATGATTAGGAATGCTCTGCTTTGAGCTTTATTGATGCTGCGGCAGTTGTGGGCTGAGTAAATCCAAACTGACCGAATTGCCACAGAGTGGCGGCGGCTTCTCCACGCAATACTGCTTGCTTCGGATGGAAGGCGCCTATTTTGCCAAAAGCCCTCTGGATGTTGCTACCGTGAGGACCAGAGACGTAGAAGTCTTGATGAACATAACCAGTAAATCTCTCAGCGACTTCTTTGCCATCGCTGAATTTCCATACTGCCTCCATTTGCGAACGCCACGGATCCAACTTCTTTCCAACGTCGACACCTAACTTGATTCCGAGCATCTCTTCTCTGGTTAGCGACTGATCCGGGTGGAATGTATCGTCTTCGTATCCTATTGAATAGCCGGCGCCTGCTAAAGCTTGGACATACTTATAGAGCGGATGCTCAGGCGGACAATCTGAGAATGTTTGTGGTGCAGAAGGATTGAATCTGATCTGTTTTTCCTCTGGCACAAGCGCATTATAGGCATTGAAAAGCCAGTGGCAATACTCGGCACGAGTTATAGTTTGACCGGGTCTGAAAGTACTACCCTCACCAGAAAAAACGTTAAGACGCGCTAGCTCAGAAATCATATCTGCAGTGGGAGCACTTCCTAAATCTGTGAAAACGGATGCATCAGAGCTAGGACTTCTGTCCGCTATCACCTTTTGTCGCTCCGTTTCCAACTCGCGCTTAAGCGCTCTGTTTTCTGCTTCAAGCACAGTTATTCTGTTCTTTAGTACACCTTCTTCGTTAAAACTGCATCCAGATAGCACAGCGACTGAGAGTGACAGTAAGAGAATCTTTGAAGTATGGTTTGCGAAATTCATTTGTGCTTCCTTAGTTGACTGAGTAGCCAGCCGGAATGGTGAAAAGGCTTGCCGGGGGGGCTGATGGGTTGAATTTGACAAGGAGAGCCTCACTTACTCCCGCTCCAGGCGCGATGACCTTGCTATAAACTCGCACGCCCCCAATGTCATTGCCGTTCCAGAGTTCTTCCACGGCACCGCCTTCCAGGTTGTATCGCGTGCCGGTGCATGGGTGCCCTGCAATTGTTTTGAATCCGAGCGGCTTAGCTCCTGCTTTCATTTTCTCGGTAATTGATCCCATGGCAGACAACTGTGCATCAGTGAGAGGAATGGTCATTGCAGACTTCATGCCAGCCATCAAAATAAGAACTTTCCTTTGGTTGTAATCGATAATCGAGACGTTCTTGGTGCCATTTCCACCTATTTCAGAGCGACCATGCCCATTGCCGTCAAATGCCAAAAGGTGCTGGCTCGTGCCCACGCTGCTAGTGAGTTTGTACTCAGCCTGGTAGGCGTTACGCGCTATTTCAAAGCCTGAAACAGGGCGTGCCTGCATGCAAAAAAACAATGCACAAATCAAAAAAATCGCGGTGCTAAGTACTTTCATATTCGCCTCTCAGGGGGGGTATTGCATCTACTGACAGCGCCCTGAAAATTAGGCGAAGTAGGGAGGGAAATAGTCGATTATTGGGACTGCTTTGTTCACGCCCAGACTTTCGTGAACGATAGATTCCTACTTCCAGAAGCCAGCTTTTAATTTTGAACCCAAAGCCGGCCTGACGCTCTTTATGGTATACAGGGAGCCGCAAGGTCATGACCAGACGGTGATAGTCCTTAGACGAGCACTCAGCAAGCCTTAGGGAGACTAGCGATGAACATTCACACACGCAACAGTTTCGTCGTCTGCTGTGCGATTTCGTTTTTGAGCTCAGTTTTCAACTCATCCTACTCGTTGGCTCAAACCAGCGATGACTCGGCTGAAGACTCAAGTGTAAAGTCTCAAACTGAAGTTTCGCAGACAAACTCTCAAGCAGGTTCCGTTTCTTCCAATTCAAACAATGACGCTAGACCGAGAACTTACAGCGACTACGAACTGAAAACTCTGGAAGCTGAGGTGAAGGCTAATCCGAAAGATCAAGGGCGACTTCGTGATTTAGCAGTTATCTATCTTCAATCACCAAAGACGGCTGCGAAGGGCAAACAAATTTTTGAAGAACTTGTGAAGTCACGAGAAGATTCAGATTCATTGATGGATCTTGCTGCTTGCTATTACCGCAAAAACCACGATGAAACATACAAGTTGAGCGCCAAAGCCGACAAGTTGAATAACGGTAAATCCTATACAACTTCAATGATCAAGCTTGGCATGGCCGAGGGCAAGTTTGGAAAAGGGGAATTAAAAGAAGCAGAACAGCTCTATCAGCAAACCCTGGATAAGCTCATTCCAGCCGATATGAGCATCATTGCCAGAATCGCGCTGGCAGGCATGGCTGGGGTCAAGTGGCATCAAGGTGATTATCAGGCGAGCTTGAAATACTACGATGAGCTTTATCGATTTTGTCGTCACTTCTATGGACCCGATGACATTGATGCAGGCTGGGCGATTCTGCAAATGTCGCTTGCGCTGGAAAAACTAAAGAGAACTGACGAAGCTAAGAAGTGCTATGAGCGAGCGATTTACATTTTTCGCGATACCAATGCAAAACGTATTTTCGCCGATTACGTAAAAGAGAAAAACGGAAAAGTTGCACCAGATGTGGTGCAACGAATTAATGCTGGTGTTTTTGGTGCAGTCGCCGGAGTAGTGCCACCAGATCCGATTGATGGCAAAAACAGTTCGTACGCTTCAAAGGTCACGCTTGCGCCAGCAATGATCTTCACCCCATGGCGCAGACAATTTAAGCAGTCTGAGGCTCCCGGATATGTCTGGATGGACCCGGATGTTCCGACAAGGTTTGTACTCGTCTGTGTTCATGGTCTTGGTTTGCACCACAAGTCTTTTGAATCATTTGCAAAGCGCGTAGCTAGAGAAGGCGTAATCACCGTTGCATTTGATGTACGCGGTTTTGGAACCTATGTGGACGCCAGTGGTTTGGAGAAAGTCTCTCTAAACGAGTGCGTGCAGGATCTAAAACAAGTAACGGCGAAGTTGCGCGCCGACTATGCTAAATATCCTTTATTCATCCTGGGCGAATCTATGGGCGGCGCTATTGCACTGCGCGTAGTGTCAGAAGCACCAGACATAGTGGATGGGTTGATTTGCTCTGTTCCGTCCGGAGCTCGCCATAAGACAATCGGCACCGCACTAAAAGTTGGGACCGAGCTTTTGCTTGACAAAACCAAACCAATTGCGGTTGGAAAGTCGGTTGTACATCAGGCGACCGGCAGTGAGGCGCTGCGAAACGAATGGCTTAACGATCCATTCGCGCGGTTGAATCTTTCGGCCGAAGAGCTTCTTCAGTTCAACAAATTCATGAATGAAAATTTCGACGCCGCGAAGAAAATCGCGCAAAAGCCTGTGATTTTGTTTCAAGGTCACAATGACAAATTGGTGAAAGAAAGTGGAACACTGGATTTATTTGATGCGCTTTCAACACCAAACAAAAGTATTGTGATCATAGGAAACACAGAGCATCTGATTTTTGAAGCTGGACAATTCAAAGACGATTTGACCCTTGGGGTGCTCGGCTGGATGGACGGTGTAGTAAAAGGCATGCAGCAAACGCAGGAAGCATCCGCGAAGACGACTGAGGACAAATCTCAAGTAACGCAGGCGGATGTTTCCAAATCAGAAGGCGCGCAGGCAGAGTAGTTATCTCGCCTGACTCGGTTTTGGCAATATTCACTTTTTCCTTCAACATGCTTGGAGCACACTTTTTCTCCGTCAGAATGCTCAGGGAACAAAACCTCCAAATCGGGGTGTTGCAAATCGGGTCCGCAAGAGTGGCCATTTCGCTTTGGAAGTACCGAATCCCAAATTTTGAAAAAACCCTTGCCGATACCGGCTAAACGCCCTCGGCATAGTAAGATCGTGTTCCTTCATTAAAAGGAGCAGAAACATGACAGCTGTCGACTCGGTTAGCAAGAAATCCGCCCCTACAGAACCCGGTTATCCAGTCAAACATCAAAAATTGCTTGATTGGGTCAACGCGGCTGTGGCGCTGTGCCAACCAGACCGTGTTTATTGGTGTGACGGCAGTGACGAAGAGTACAACCGCCTTTGCCAAGAGATGGTAGACGCCGGTACTTTCATCCGCCTGAATGAGAAGCTACGTCCAAACAGCTACCTCGCCCGCTCCGCCCCCTCTGATGTTGCCCGTGTCGAAGACAGAACCTTCGTCTGCACTACTCGCAAGGAAGACTCGGGACCGAACAATAATTGGATGGAGCCCGAAACAGCCAAGATCATATTGAAGGACTTTTTCAAGGGTTCGATGCGCGGGCGCACTATGTACGTCGTGCCTTTCAGCATGGGACCGCTCGGCTCACCTCTTGCTCAAATCGGCGTAGAGATTACCGATTCACCTTATGTCGCTGTCAATATGAAACACATGACACGCATGGGCAAGAAGGTCGTTGAGATTCTGGACAAGGATGGCTCCTTTGTACCTTGCATGCACAGCGTCGGTCACCCGCTGGACCCGGGCGAGAAAGATGTCGCCTGGCCGTGCAATCCAGAACACAAGTACATCTGCCACTTCCCAGAAACCAAAGAGATTTGGTCCTACGGCTCGGGTTATGGCGGCAATGCCCTGCTCGGCAAGAAGTGCCTCGCCTTGCGCATCGCTTCATCCCTTGGAAGAAAAGAAGGATGGCTGGCAGAGCACATGCTTATTTTGGGCGTTAAATCCCCCACTGGCGAAAAATGCTACGTAGCCGCTGCCTTCCCAAGCGCTTGTGGCAAGACGAACTTCGCCATGCTCATCCCCCCGAACAGTTTCAAAGGGTGGGAAGTCACGACTGTTGGCGATGACATTGCCTGGATCAGACCGGGCAAAGATGGTAAGTTCTATGCGATCAATCCTGAAGCAGGCTTCTTTGGCGTAGCACCAGGCACGTCGGCAAAAACAAATCCGAATGCTCTTGCCACGCTGGGCAAAAATTGCATCTTTACAAACGTCGCCCTCACGCCGGACGGTGACGTCTGGTGGGAAGGTCTCACCGATGAACCGCCAGCGGAGTTGATTGACTGGCAAGGCCGGAATTGGACTCCGGACTGCGGTAGAAAAGCAGCTCATCCAAACAGCCGCTTCACCGTGCCGATTGACCAGTGCCCATCACTGGATGATCAGTGGGACAACCTGGAAGGAGTTCCAATCAGTGCATTCGTTTTCGGTGGACGTCGTCCGTCAGTAATTCCTCTGACATTCCAATCGATCAATTGGGATTTCGGCGTTTACATGGCGGCAACGATGGGTTCTGAAACCACCGCAGCCGCGGTCGGCAAAGTAGGCGAAGTACGTCGCGACCCGATGGCTATGTTGCCATTCTGCGGTTATCACATGGGTGATTACTTCGATCATTGGCTCAGAATGGGACACATGGTGCAAAACCCACCGCGCGTCTTCTGCGTAAATTGGTTCCGCACCGATGACAAAGGCAAAATCATTTGGCCAGGTTTTGGCGAGAACATGCGTGTTCTGAAGTGGATTTCGGATCGCGTTCATGGCAAAGCTGGCGCGGCACAGACCTTCCTTGGATTCATGCCACGTCATAAGGACATCGACTGGACTGGAATCGAGAATTTTAGCCAAGAACAGTTTGACGAGTTGATGCACATCGACAAAGAACTGTGGCATCGGGAATTGGAATCTCATGATGAATTGTTCGAACGAATGAACGAACGAATGCCACGGGAGCTGATGCTCATCAGAGAGATGCTCAACCTGAGCCTCGTCCGGGACAGAAGCTAATAGTCTCAGGTCAATGCAATTGAAGGTTTTACTTAAACGAAGTATCGATGCCCTAGATTATTCGGCGTCATTTGGAGGAGCTGACTGTGTCTAACGAAACACTGACGATTACGGACAATCGTACGGGTAAGAAATACGAGTTACCGATTACCGACAATACAATCCGAGCGAACGACCTCAGACAAATCAAAACAGCTGAGGATGATTTCGGTCTGATGACCTACGACCCATCCTTCATGAGCACTGCCGCCTGCCGCAGCGCCATCACATTTATCGATGGCGACAAAGGCATCTTGCGATACCGCGGTTATCCGATCGAGCAATTGGCTGAAAAGTCTTCTTTTCTTGAAATTGCTTATCTGCTCAACAAAGGTGAGTTGCCTGATCAACAGCAGCTCGATCAATGGACAGAGCTGATCAAGTATCACACTTATGTTCACACCAACATCACCAAGTTCCTCGAAGGATTCCGTTACGACGCGCATCCCATGGGCATGTTGCTTGGTGCTGTTAGCGCACTCTCCACGTTCTACCCAGAAGCGAAGAACATAAAAGATCCGGATAACCGCTTTCTGCAACGAGTTCGTCTCCTGGCGAAAGCTCCTACAATTGCAGCATTCGCATTCCGCCATTCACGCGGACTTCCATTCGTTTTCCCGGACAACGATCTTGATTATGTAGGCAATTTCGTCAACATGACTTTCAGCATCGGCGGTCAGCACAAACCAAATAAAGTGCTGCAACGAGCTCTCGAAATTCTATTGATACTGCATGCTGATCACGAACAGAACTGCTCCACCAGTGCGGTGCGCGCCGTTGGTTCTTCACACGTAGATCTATTCTCTTCTGTTTCCGCAGGTATTGCCGCTCTCTATGGTCCACTGCATGGTGGCGCTAATGAAGCCGTAATCAAAATGCTCGATGAAATCGGCTCGAAGAAAAATATTCCTGATTTCTTGAACAGAGTCAAAGAAGGCAAGGGGCGTCTCATGGGCTTCGGACATCGCGTCTACAAGTCATACGACCCGCGCGCGAAGTTGATCAAGAAAGTCGCTTATGAAGTGTTCGAGCAGACCGGTCTCAATCCAAAACTCGAAATTGCGCTTGAGTTGGAGCGCATCGCATTGGAAGAAGACTACTTCATCTCACGCAAACTCTATCCTAACGTAGACTTCTATTCCGGCTTGATCTATCAAGCAATGGGCTATCCGACCGATTACTTCACCGTGCTTTTTGCACTTGGTCGCATGCCCGGCTGGCTAGCACAGTGGGAAGAAATGATCACTGACGAAAGTCAAAAGATCGCACGCCCAAGACAGATTTACACCGGTCCTGACGAGCGCGCCTACGTGCCCATCGAAAGCCGCAAAGCTTCTGTCACAGCATAGAAAGACAAAGAATATCGAACGGAGTTAGTCTCCCAAAAGTGTGAGCACTTAGGGGATTGGTTGGTGTCGTCTACTTCTACGATGGAGACAAATCTCTATCTCTGCTTCAACGTTTTTCTTCGAGCTTTGTCACGTCTTCGAAATCTCTCTTACTTATGTGCGCGTGCACTCCTTTTGTTTCATCTACAACCTGAGTGATTTCAAAGTCCGTGGCAGCACTTAAGTACGACAGCGCAGTCGCGTTGTCCATCTTCATCTTCTCAGACAAAAATTTGATAGCGGTGCGAACTGTCTTCTTCAGTGCAGTATCGAGATCTGAGTCTAAACCAATAGGCATCCAGTAATCGGGCGTCTCAGCAAAGGGATCTTTCATATCTTTGATTGGGATATTAGGATCGCCTGCCTTGAGAAGCTTCAGCTTCACCTTGGTTCTGAGTGATGCTTCCAGAGCAGTTAGCGCGACCTCACCATCACCTTGATTGAAATGCGGGTCACCCATGAAAAACATTCCGCCTTCAACTTGGATCGGTAAATACAGCGAAGAGCCAACAGTCAAATCCTTGAGGTCTAAGTTTCCTCCAAATGACGATGGCGGAATAGAGCTGACTTTTTCCGCAGTGTTTGGAGCCACTCCCATGGTGCCCATGAATGGTTGTATTGGGAAACGTATTTCATTCCCTGATGTGGTCTTCAGAGTGCCAAACATTTTGCCGGTAATCGACTTTATTGGAATAAACGAGAACACGCTTCCGAAGAGTTCTGGGTGCTCTTTATTCGCACCTGGCTTTGGACCATCGTTTTGTGGATACTCTCCTGGCAGCGCCCCTTTCCCATGTCGATTTCCCACTATGCCGTAAGGCACTCTCGGTTCCATGGAAATCATCTCTACTTTGAGTACATCTCCGGGCTGTGCACCATCAACCGCAATTGGACCAATGATTATGTGAGGACCATCCGTCACCATATTGTGTTCGACATTTGAGGCACAAATCTCCACTGCATCTTTGAGTACATCAGATTCTGCCACACCAAACTTGCCGAAAAACTTAACAGGGTCTCGCCCCTGATCTTCAACCATCCCTTCCGAAGACAAGTTATCAAAAGTAACTACGCTGTCCGAAGGCACTGACAGGATAGGTTTTGAGTTTTTGTTCGGCAAAAAACCCCATTGCATGGTGCTTAGTGTGGCAGGCGCGTAGAAGCTTCCATCTGGCAACTTGCACGGATGATCTGAAATGCGTTGCAGTATTTTGTCAGAACAACTTATATCATTGCCGGCTACAGTAAGATGTTTGTGCTGATCGAATGCCATCGCACCGGTAGCTGCCACCAGCGAGACCGACAATGCCATCGCAAAAACAGTTTTTCTCAAGTTGCGGATAACATTCACATCGCGTTTGTGCATAAATCTTTCCTTGAAATCAGTCTTTCGGGGGATTGCAGTCGTCAATTAGAGTGACGCCATCATAAACTCGTTGCCGACTGCCTTTTACAGACGTATGTTGTTTATTCCCAAAGTGAATCATTCCACTCTGTTTGAGCTTCTGTTCAATCGATTGCCTTGAGGAGTTCAACCAAACCAACGTTCAATCGATCAACCATGGCTCTTAGATCAAACAACATTGATATTCTGGCGCTCATAAGTTTGATCGTTTCGCACCATCTGTGATGCCGAGAACCATAACCAGAAACTCTTTCAACCGTTGCTGGTTTCGAGATACTGATCGGTAAAATCTTCGTGGATTTCCAGTATGAAATTAATTGCTCGCGCCTCGTCAACCCGCTCTCGCTTAAGGGAGGAACAGAATTCATATAACTGCTGAGGACAGCAGGAAGTTGTTCGGATTCTGGAGTTGGTAGTCCGAAGGTCTGTCCGAGGAGATTAGGACCAGATTTGGTATGGCGGAATCCACCTCTTTGCGCGACAAGCGACAACCCCGCCAGACCACCAACAGTTAGTCCAGAAACAATATTAAGACGATCGCCATAGAGATTGAGCTTCTTTTTCTTAGTGATGCCCAGAGGGCCATCAATGATTGTCGCAAGTATCCCGAGCTGCAAGAAATTGGCATCGTTTAGAAGCGCCACAGTGAGATCTCTTTCTCTGGTTACACGATCGAGGGCTTGGCGTTCTGCAATGATCTCGCGATCAAACTGAGCAGAAAGAACCCTCAGTTGCAAACCGGTCGTTTGAACTCTTCTCAAAATTTGCAGTTGCAACTTGGTACCACTATCATCATAGGCTTGCAATTTTCCCGCCGCTTTCAATGCAAGCAATTGCTTAACTTGCTCTTCAATTCCAAGTAGTCTCGCGGCTTCCGATGCATGTTTGCTCAAACCAGTATCGTCAATGTTTGCATGAACAGCAGGCGAGATTTCCTTAGCATCTGTGCTGTTTAGCACCGAGAGAGTTTGGTTTTGAAAGGATTCAAGCTCCTTCATTAGTGAATGAAGAAGATTGATTCTGTTTTTTACAATTTTGATGGTGTCATACTTGTGTGGTGGCATCGCGGCTACCGCACGCTGATTTTTAGAGGAATCAAGCTTAAGAGTGGTGACATGGCTCTTCCTCCAAGACTCGTTTAGGAGCTCCAGTCGAGACTTTCCGTCAACAGATCCGGGTGGTGGGGAGTTAAGAAGCCGAGTGACAAAGCTGGAGAATTTATAGTCTTCTTGTGGATGCAAGTTTAGGAGCTGCGCAAGTGAATTTGGTCCAGTGTCGGACTTTCTCCAAAAACCATGTTGCTGTAAAGCCGCAAGCAATGTAAGTGCCGTGCCATTGCTGCCTGAAATAACAAACATCTGATCGCCGGCAAAAGTATGTCTGCTCAAGTAGAGCTTCCCTGCAACAATACCCAGAATTCCTGACTGAAGAAAGTTGGCATCAGAGTTTAATTGCAATGACCTCGCGCGGCTGCTTTCAAGATCAGAAAGAACAATGTGATAGTTATAGTAAAGATCCTCATCGACCTTATCAGCTGCAGCTTGAATCTCCAGAGTGCCCTCGAGCGTTTTTTGCAATACAAAAACCTCGAGTTCGTTGATTCTTTGAGTATCCTGCCCGCCCTGCTTCAGCCGATTCAACTCTTCGATGTGAGGCCCAATCCCGAGAAACCTCACCACTTCGCTATTGTCGCCACTGTAGCCGCTGGCGGCTGTAGGGACCGCCTCCATTGGTTCTCCAATCAATCTGAGAAGAGCAAGTAAGTCGTGGTCAAATTGAATAACAGCTGTTCGCAATGACCACAAAAGCAGTACACGAGACCGAAGCAGGCCAAGACTTGCTTTCTTTTTTCCAGCCAGCGTACAAAGATTTTCCGGATTGGACGCATCTATTTTATATTGATTGAGCCAGTGAGCGAAAAGTTCGTCCCGCCGTGATTCTTTTGCTCCAGGCAGACGAAAATCGAAGTATCGATCTAGTAATTGCGGCATGCTCCGCGTATCTACCGGACCACCGGTTACTAAATTACCTAGCACCGCCGGTGGTGATACATTACTGGCTTTTGCAACAAAACCATGAAGGCGCGACAATGTCGAAATTCCGGTATTTAAGGAACCACTCACTGTTGTAAATACTGCAGAGGTAACAAACTGCTCACGCATTCGCATATATGGTTCCATCGTATAGAAAGTCGCCAGCTGCGAAAAACTGGCAAGAGTAAATAGTTGACCGACGAAAGCCTGTCTCCTCTGCTCCTTTTGCATAATGTCATAGGCATAAGCACGCTCTAGTTCGAGCATATTGCAATACTGCCTGACTTCAAGCACACCGCGAAGAATCCGTCGCAGCAGTATTGTTCGCAAATAGATAGTCTCTTCTGCGTTCGAACCAGGATTGTTCTTCAGATACAACAATCGCTCGACCTCTGCACGCACACCTAGTATTTCCGCTGTGTGCATCGGTTCGAGCTTATTGGTAATTTTTCTTGCCTGAATTGCAAAGCAAGGAGGCATCAAGAACGTACAGCAAATCAGAAGCGCAGTTAAACGCCTCCAGTGAGCGTGAAGGTTATAGAGTTTCTCTGTGCGTTTCACTGCGGCTTAGCACTGCAACCGGTCTCTCAAAACCAAGCAATAGCGATATTTTGCCACATTGACAACGCTCAAAAATGTCTGCACTTCCTATTTCTTTCAAGCCGTTGATCATCAATGGTTTATCAATCGTCACCTCAAGGAGTCTTGACAAAAAATTCGAGGGGATCCAATGATTGTTCTTAATGAGACAAACAGGTTGGCATTCCCGCATGGAAACCGCAATTAACGACATAAAGGTATTTAATTCCGCTGGGAATTCACTAATGGAGGCGGTAAAACAGCTCGCTTTCGCCAACTCGCTACAGAGCGTCGCAAGTATAGTCAAATCAACAGCTCGAACTATCGCCGGCGCACATGGAGCGACCTTTGTTCTGCTCGACCTTGGTGAAGCAAAGCAGTGTTTTTACTACGACGAAGACGCAATTTCGCCGCTTTGGAAAGGAATGAAGTTTCCAGTAGAAAGCTGCATTAGCGGGTGGTCGATGCTAAAAAAGGAGCAGGTTGCTATCCCGGATATATACAAAGACGAACGAATTCCTCAAGATGCTTACAAGCCAACCTTCGTCAAAAGCCTAGTTATGACCCCTGTGCGTCGAGAAGAGCCCATTGCTGCTATCGGTACATATTGGTCAGACGACCACGATTCTACCGCTGAAGAGCTGTCTCTATTGCAAACTCTCGCAGATATAACGGCAGTTGCTTTAGAAAAAATACAATGGCAACAGGAAGCCCAAACATCGAAAACCGAGCTTGAAAAGCAACAAGTTACTTCTTCGACGTTAAACCAATTTCGCAAGGACTTGCTTGCACACTTAACTCACGACTTGCGTACTTCGGCAATTGGTCTGGCTAAGCTGTGTGAACACCTCGGTAAAGACAAAAACGGTACAGCCTCAACGGACGTCAACGATGTGCTCCATTCCAGCACGCATCAAATGCTGCAGACCCTCGGTAAAATCATCGATTTAGATCAACACGTGATTCAAGACAATTTATCTGTCAGCACTGTCTGTCTTAATGATCTGCTATCGGAAATACACATCAATTTTAAATCCATTGCAGAAGCTTCAAATATCACCTGCACTATATCTGGTGACACAGCTGAGCCTTTAAAAGTAGAAGCTAATGAAGACTGGCTTCGAACGCTCTTCTCCAATCTTGTGTCGAATGCAATAACTTTTACACCTTCATTCGGCAAAATTACTATTTCTCTCACGAAAGAGGAGGGTGACGCTGTTATTAAGATTGCTGATACGGGCAGCGGCATTCCTGAAGAAGTACAACATGACCTTTTCAAACGGTTTTGGTTGGGTGACCGCGGAAAACAGTATTACCTGGGAAGAGGCTTCGGGCTTTATACATGTAAGAGGATAGTAGAAGCACACAACGGTAAGATCGACTTTGTGAGTTCTTCGTCAAATGGCACAACCTTTACTATAAATTTGCCTCTTAAAGAGTCAAACTAAAGACAACCTGGGGCGAAAAAGAAAGCACGGCTCTTACCCAAGTCAAAGCTTGCGTATCTGGTCCTTTGTTGCCGCTCGCTGCAAACAAAACACTTCCGCGGTATTCATTGGCAACAAGCCCAACCTGTGCATGTCTAACCTTTCGCTGGGAGTAGCGACTGCATTCGTTCCAAGAATATAGTCAGCAAATGGAAAAACGACGTTGAAGTTTTTGTTTGGGTGCACATGATGGAGATAGTGGTGCCTTGCTAAAAAGAGATATGGCGACCAGGTGCTGAATTCCTTTCCTTCTGGCTTGTGCATCTCCAGATGTATTTTGTTCCACACCCAATGATGTACGCATACAGTTACAACGAAGACAATAGCCCACTGCCACGAAATCAATGCGATCAAAATGGTAAACGGAAGTGTTTTGATCGGAGCCTTGTGAACATTCAATCGAATTTCCTTGTCTTCGCCGGGAGCAACCGGCTCATCAGTAAACGTCGATGAATAATGTCCGTGGTGAACAATTGCATGAGACTTAAAAACGTGCTCGAAGCCTTTATCTCTCTTACTCAAAAAGTTTTGCTTATGCATCAACTGTTGATGAACTTGGTGCTCGATGAACGAGACGAGACCGCAGCTCGCCAAAATCCACCAAACAAGGTTAACGGTAAAATCAAAATTCATAGGCTTCCAAATAGGCTCTTCTCGGTATAGTACTGATAGTGGTGGCACTGTTTCAGCTGACGATGGTAGCAAAAACATGTTCCCATTATGAGAATAAATGTGGTTTCGGCTGAAAGACTTCGTCGCGAATAATGCACAGGCAGCCCTTTTCGCAGATTACAAACGAAGAGCACTTTTCATTTCCAACAATGAAATTTACAGCAAGCCTCTTGACATTAGGCTTCGAAGGACATACCCGGTATATGAGGTTAGAAATATGTGAGCAGAGATTTGACCAGTCTTGCAGTTTTGCCACCAGCTTTAAGAGAACTCAAATAATTCAGCATATCTTCATTCTCAATACGACTACCTGACGCGGTTAATAGCTCCAACAGCAACTCCAGAATTGCCGAAGCGTCCTTATGAAGATTCTTCGAATCACCATGAAAGGAACAACAAATCAAGCGAAGCATAGCATCAGAATGAACGGAACTTACTCGTGCAATTTCGCGCATTGACGACGCCAACCTTTTTGGTTTTGCACGATCGGAATGCAGAAATTGCGCAACGCGTTTTCCCATCTGTTCAGGATCAAGCCTTTTTTCATCTATTGCTTGGATCACTGCATCTCGGCTAAATGCCGCAAACTCTGGATCTTTCATTAACAAACCTACAAGCATCATCACATATGCTTGCCTTTCCAGAGGAGCGCCAGGTTCTCCAAGCATTTCAAAGAAAGCTCTTATTCCACGATCACTTGAACCTACTTCATCTAACAGAAGAACGCCCCAGTTTACGCCCAAACTCAAAATCGACTCTCTCATAGATGGAAAAAGATTTGTTGCCCACCGAGCCGCAGTAAAGCTAGACATGTGACTAAAGATACAGCCATCACCGATATTGACTGCGGTTTCTAGCTCATGAAGATCACGGTAATAGCTAACAGTCAGGGGTTGTCTCCTATCATAGAGATCCGGTCCTCGTCGTATGTCTTCCCATTTCTCCAACCCAGCTTTTAGCTTGTTGCCAATTGATCCAAATTCATAGTTAGGTCGCCGCTCAGAAGCAGGCATTCTAAACAAAGCCAACATCTGATCGTATACGTCTGGGGTTTCACCAGCCGCATTCCAAGCAGCCAATCTCGATTCAAACGTCCGCGAGTCAATCCATCCGCCGACAAAACAAGGACTGCTCAGCAAAGGTAAATATCTACTTTGCTTAGCTCGCTCTAGAATTTTTGTCAACCTCCTCCGCATCAGGAGAAGAACAGCATGCGCATCTGGAACCACTAGTTCAACATTATCCAAAATGCTCAGCGTCAACCATTGATACAAGAAATCCGCGATAAGCGCACCGGGCTGTTTATGCCACTCAGTGTTCTGCCGAAGCTTCTTAGCCCTAATCATAACTGGAGCGAATTGCTTCTCAAATTCAGAGTCCTCACGCAAGCGCAATGTCGATACGGCTTGAAAAATTCGCTCTAGCTGAAAAGCGTCGTAGGGATGTTCAAGACAATATAAGGCGGTTTCAATAAACTCGTCAGCCTTAAGAATCGGCACAACCGGGTCAACGTAACCTAGCGGCCAACTTTCGGACGAATTTGGCTGAAATGAATAACGCTCAGAACCTTGCGTACTAGCTTGAGCCCATGTGTCAATTTTGCTCTGAGTAAGAGTTTCAAATTGTGCCACTACAAGTGGCGACATCCCGTGCGCATATAGTGCAATCTTGTTTCGAAATTTTGGACAATCTCGATTTCCGTGGCGCTCAAGAAATTTGAGCACCTGTTTCTGAAGTTCAGGTGACTCATGCTGAAGCGCGTCCATACAGATTAGGGCCGCCGCCTCTGAAAAAGTAGAATCACGTTTCACTGCGTTCTCAAGGAAAGAAATGGCAGCAGTAATTGTGCTTTTAGCCTTTACATTCATTACTTGCGGTAGAGCCTTACTAAGTATATTTCTACTAAGTCCGTTATTAGTTTCGATTACTTTCAACGCCTTCAGAGCAAATGTCACTGTACTCGGTGATGTGCTACCCAAGAGCAATGCATAGTCACCTTCGAGACGTACTCTTTCTTCAACTGTCGGTTGCATGTATTCATGAAACTGCGAATACCATAACGACTTGTATTGATTGAAGCCACGTCCTAGTGCCTCAAGACTCGCTTTTAACAGACGCTCTCGCGAAAGGAAATTTTCTTGCGAAAGTTGACTTAGTGTTTCTGCCCATGAATTTTGCTGAGATGTATAAGCATCCACTTGCCTCAAGCTGGTTTCTTTGTCGCCTTCCACTTCAAATAATCGCCAAATATCTACCTCAAGCAAATCAGGATTGTCGAGCAGCCATAATTTGAGCGACGAATCTTTTTCGTGCGTCTTGTGCAAACCCCTACCTTCTGCCATCAATCCAATTATGTAGTTTTCACTTTCTGGCTTACAACAGAGGCCACACTCCATCATTTTTCTAACCAATTCAAAATGCTGTCCATCCTTCACCAAGACCTCACCGAAGTGTTGAAGTGCGGGAGGACGCATTTTAAGGACAAAGTCAAAATCAAATGACTCTGAGCTTAAACTCCAATCAATTTTTGAAAGTTGTTCAGGTGCTGCAGTTACCAGAACAGCGGTAGCGCTAGCAACTTCAACATCATTTGGATAGTCTCGCTCCCACCCCCAGACATTTGGCTCCCTCTGAACCACTTTTCCATTTCGAGCCTTCCTGTACCACGCGATAGCTTTGGCAGCAAATGCACTTCGCTCCTGTTGATCTAAGCCCGAAAAGAACGCGCGCAGTCCATCATGATTGCCGGCAGAAATGATCTCATCAAATATTTGTAGTTGAGTCGGCACTATTGAATCTCTCAGAGCAGCAACCTATCTGTTTGCCTCTGATTCAGGCAATCCATCCACCACAATTTGCGCAGCAAGAATATGCTTGCACGGACCTCGCAAGCCTTGATACTTAGAATACCAAGGACAGGTGCACTGCGAATGTGTAGAGAAGATTTTTACAGTGTGCTGCACATCAGTCCCCCGTACTTCAAACTGTAACGACTCTAGATCGCTAGATTTCAATTTCACGTCATCCTTGTCAACTAACTTCCGAGCATTCTTGAGACGAGGGTGCATGTCGTCGATAAGTTCCATATCGAAAGGCAACTCTCTATGGAAATACGCACCTCTTCCAAGATCAAAACCGACCAATCCGCGTGAGCCCAGCGCGCTCAAAGTCTGTCTAACAGCATCTTCATTCAATCCATTGAGTCTTGCAATTTCGCCAATATCAACACAAGATTGCCATTTCAATGTTGAGCGAACAGAGCTAAGTTTTTCCGTGTCAGTAAATGTTAGTTCGTTGAGGACCTGCCCTTCTCCGGAAAATCCGCGAGACGGTTCAGAAGAAATGGTCAAGCAAAAGGTTACACCAGCACAATCAAGCCTCCACTCTGAAGCTTCTCCGTCAGGTCTTGCAAAAACTGTCAATCCGTCTGAGAGAGGTACTAAATCTTTGAGCAGCAGGAGTCGCTCAGTACCACCGACTCGAACACCAGAACCATCATTTCGCTGGCTTATGCGGAGTCCTTTCCCTGAAGGAATTACATAGAAACTGGATTTCACATTGGTACTTGACGGTAGAGAACGAAGAAAACGAATGGATTCAACCCTGCCGACAGAAAATCGCTTCTCCATTCTTGACTGATACGCTTGGACTTCAACGAAACCTTTTATCCAACGCGTTGGAAGTTGTACCTTCTTCTCTTCAATTTTATTGAAACCGTGCTTGAGTTCCAAGCCATCAGCCCCTATGGACATTGAAACTCTGTCATCGTCACGCACCACTGCTAGTGCAGAACGCATCACTGTATTAAAGTCGACGTTCGTAGTGCCATGGCTAACGATCCGTCCCCTATATGCATCAGGGGAAATATCGACCCTAGCGTATGCACTACAACATGCGCTAAATCCTTCAAAACGGAGCATTTCGGCTCCGCAGGTTATTACAGGATCTCGCTCCAACAACATACGCTTAAGCAAATTTGGAGGAATATAAAATCTCGTACTGACGATTCTAGAGAGAATGAACAGCATAAGCGCTGTCGCCCTGGGCTGAAGTAAAGAACCTTCAAAAAAATGCGGAAATGCTTTCTGCTGCTCTGAAGCTGCCAGCTTCAGCTCATTGCCAGTCGTTGCCGCCGCCAGGGAAGAGGCAAATGGATAGCGATAGAGATAGTCAACGTAAGACTCAGACACCCAAAGTTATCATCCAAACGACAACCGGAACGGGAAGCCCGTTAACCATACATTTTACCAAGGTAACCGATTGGATATGATAGATTCTCTAACTTGGCAGGCTTTCAAGGCATTAGCTATACATAGCACCTCGGCGAGGCACTCAGATGTTCGAAAGATTCACTCAAGCAGCGATAAAAACAATCATGCTGGCGCAAGAAGAGTGCCGGAGGCTGGGTCATAATTGCGTTTCCTCCGAACATTTACTCCTAGGACTGCTTAGACTAGATTCAGAACCAGCGGTAAAGGCACTTAACACCTCTGGTTTAAAATTGAAAGAAGCCCGAATAGAGCTGGAGAAAGCCAGGGGGCGCGGTAAGAGTCCGCTGAAAGTCGAAATTCCGTTTACGGATGAAGCAAAGCGTACTTTGGAAGCTTCTTGGGACGCGGCGCAAAGCCATGGTCATAATTATATCGGTGCGGAGCATTTGCTTCTTGCGGTACTTCGAAAGAAAGACTGTGATGCTATGAAGATTTTGGAAGCGTTGGGTGCCAATCTTGGGCAACTTGAAGAACAAGTATTGGACAGCATCTAGAATTATTCATGTTGAATGACTCATCGATCAATAACATTGCACTTAATATTTAGCTAGAACTCTCGTCAGCTTCTTTCAACAATTTGTCGGCAGCTTCTTTTGTTGCCTTCGATGGGTCGATTGCAATCATAGCCTCAGCAACTTCAACAGCTGTTCCGTCAGAGTCAAGGTCTTGAAGAACTTCTTTCTTTTCCTCGTCGCTCATTTTCTTACCTGTTTTTTTACCAGCTTCTTGATTTTTGCTGTTCATCTAATTCCCTCCTCCTAAACGCCAAATCGCCGAGTGTACAAAACAAAAGTCTCACTCATTAGAGTGTCATAGCTGAAAGAGCCCGGATTGCTCCGAGCCCTTTCATTTGGTTGTCTCTCAATTAAGCAGATTTCTTAACAGAGGCTTCGCCTACGCGGTGGATATCGCAGACTTTGTATTGTTTGAATACTTCTTCTGCTCTCTTCAACTCATCGTTATTGTTGCAGTGAACAGCGAGAAGGATGTTACCTTCACGGATTTTGCCTTCGTACATTTTTGCTTCGTACTCAGGAATTCCCATTCCGACTAGTGCGCCGGCGATACCGCCAACGGTAGCACCTACGGCTGCACCACTCAAGGTAGCCATGATTGGACCTGCAGCGATGAGCGGTCCTACGCCGGGAATAGCGATTGCGCCAATACCAGCCAAAAGACCAAATACACCACCAACGAGACCACCGGTGCCAGCACCAGCAACGGTGCCTTCAGGAGCTTTGGTTTCGTTCTTGTGAGCAAAATCCTTAGAACCTTCTTGATCTGGGAAGAGTGCCGAAATTTCATTATCGACAAAACCATTAGCGCGAAGAGCGTTTACGAGGTTTTCTGCTTCCAAATTGGTCTTTACGATTCCACAAACTGATTGTTTCATTTCATTCTCCAATGTTTTATGTGCGATCTATCTACGGTTCAATTCAAATGTTGCCTACTTCTGTTGGCTATTTTTTTGGAGCTACGGTCAGCATGTTCTTTACAGAAGAAACGCTGGAGCAGCTCTTAGCCAGCTCTTCTACGCGTGCTTTCTCAGCATCGCTGTCCACAGGTCCCTTCAAAGTAACGAGACCATTTTTGAAGAGAATTTTGGCGTTTTTTGCATTCATTGAGAGACTGTTGTCGTCAACGACTGCTTTGCGAATTTGAGCCAAGACTTCGACATCATTCTTCTTGTTGTCTTGCTTTTCAGCAGTTACTGCATCTTTACGCTCTGCACCGACATTTTGTGCACTGTTATCGGCTTTCGGTGCTTCTTTTGCATCTACTGCCATGCCGTTTAGAGCGACAAGTAGACACCCTAAAACTGCGATATTTCGCATACTTCCTCCTAATTTGCTAATCAACAACTTTTAAAAGTTGAGCGGCAACACGAACAACGCGAACCATGATTGCTTACGAACCTAGTCGTTTGCTTTCGCAGACCGTCGTCAAATTCCGCAACTGTCCGCGCAGACCAGGCAAAATACCTTTAGTTCCCACACTTGAGAACGATTTTTTGTTGTGAATGATTAGAAGTCGACAGGCTGCTAATTCAGCGAATTAAAACTTCGTCTTGTTTGGACACGAACAAACAAGATGGCGCGTATAATGAGCATTTTGCACCCCTTAGTTGCGTTATCCCGTGGTACATCATGAAGCTTGGTCATTCCAACTTGGAATGGAATTCTGACGAAGATGGATCTCCCAATTATGGGGACATAAAGGGAGACGCACTAAGGGAGTTTTAGCCATGAAAATTGTCGTACTCGGTGGCAACGGTCTGATTGGGACCAAAACAGTCGAGATTCTGAAGAATCAGGGACACGAGGTCGTAGTGGCATCGACCAAGACAGGCATTAATGCAGTCACCGGACAAGGGTTAGCCGAAGCCTTCAAAGGTGCAGATGCTGTAGTAGACGTTATGAATTCGCCATCCTGGGCTGATGACGACGTCATGGAGTTTTTCAAGAAATCCACTGCAAATATTCTGGCAGCAGAAATCAATGCAGGTGTAAAACATCACATTGCTCTATCAGTAGTTGGTACAGCACGATTACAACAAAGCGGTTATTTCCGAGCAAAACAGGCCCAAGAAGATTTGATCAAAGAGGGCAAAGTGCCTTACACAATTGTGCAAGCAACACAGTTTTTTGAGTTTCTCGGTGGCATCGCAGACTTTGGCGTCGGTGGCGATGGCAAAGTGCATCTCTCCACTGGAGGGTTGCAGCCAATTGCTGCCGCAGACGTTTCGGCAGTCATGGCAGAAGTTGCAATAGCAAAACCAGCCAACGCCACCATTGAAATTGGTGGTCCGGATCGCGCGCCCCTGTCTGACTTCGTCAAGAAATACATGGAAGCAAAACACGACAAACGCGAAATCGTGGCGCGACCTGATGCAAACTATTATGGAATGCAACTGGACGAACGTTCGCTTGTTCCTGAAGACAATGCTCGTCGCACCCCTACAAAATTTGAAGATTGGCTCTGCGTGTCAGTGCGCTAAAGACTCAATTTTGCGGCAATTCAAATCATGAATAACGCTGGTATTCGCCTCGTCCAAGGGATGAATTTCAGGCTGTCCACGACTGGAGAAGACGCCCTGGTGAGGGTCTTGAGACTTCACAATCTAATCACGCGTGCTCAGGTATGTTTACGGTGGCGAAATGCCATTACCAGACCCCTCTCTCAAAAGATTCTAAGTGCCTCCCACTGACGCACCTTCTACTCCTGCGCCCGCAGTTACGGACAACAGCACCGACCGTGCTTTAGATGTCGTTCCTGTAAGCGAAAATGTCACGTCCGAAGCCGTACCGGGCATTGGCGTCGACAACCCTCAACGACCGGATCTTGCGACCGAAAGTCAAACACTTGTCAATCAAAACATCCTCAATGATGTGCAGTTCTTTGACTCTGCGGTTGAAGGAGACGGCACTCCACAAAAGGTGGAAGGACGGTTCGCTGCCCAAGACGCCAACAAAGAAGCTCCCATAAGTGCGGAGCGCCGCAAGGAAATCGATTCCGTTAAGTCGCGTGTTGGAGATAGCAACATCAGCGCAATGGACCCTGCGCAACAAGACAAGTTTTACGGCAACGCGATTGATACCGCAAGAAATTTGACCTCCGCCAGCCCAGACGATCGCCAGAAGAAATATGATGAGGCGATGAGAGGTGTTGCGCCCGAACAACGCGAAACGTTCAACAAAGCCATCGGTGTCGCGCTTAGTGATCAGGGGTCAAACCTGCGAACAGCCAACCAGCCACCAATGGGTCTGCTATTTGATAAAAGCGATCCGAATAATGAAAAGATCGTAGGCAGGGCCAGCATTGTAGAAATGCCGGAGAATTTCACAGCGGACAATAGAGCGTTCAATGCAGCGCCGGCAGTCAAAGGCGCAATAGACAAGGTTCTTTCAGATGTGCCTAAGGACCAACAAGAAAAAGTTGGCAATGATATTGGAAACATTCTGGCGACGCAAGAGAGTGCAGGACTCTTTGCACCAACCAAAGATGTTGGCGCCAGAGAACGTCCGGCAAACTTGCCGAGCGAACAAGAGCAAGCGGCAAAACTTAAGGGTCAGCTAGGTCCAAACGGTAGAGATCCAGTAGTGAATGCAGCAGTCGATGCCGCCAACAAAATCGCTTTCGCGAAACCTGACGATATGAATAAATTGTTCAACGAAGGAATGGACAGTATTCGCAAGACTGGTGTAGAACCTTCGTCTGTCGCACCGATTCTGAGTCAAGCGCTCAACAATGTCTCGAGAGACTTGCGAATTTCATCCACTACCGGCACAGCTGATCAGGCGTTTCTCTTGGACAAACGTTTGGCTACACCAGCAAATCCGGACGGCACCATTGGCGCCGCCAATATTGGAACAGCAACTGGAGATTCTGCCGCAAATAATGCCGCATTTACCAAAGCATCCGAAATAGCCGCTGCCATTCGTGCAAGCTCTGGAGAACAGCTTGGACGCACAGCTTCAAAAACAGAAGTAAAAGATCACGTTGATCGTGTTTTCAGAATTATCAAATACTTTTAGAGAAAACATCAACAGTCAAGTTCAACGCAATAAGAACGTAATTAATAAAAATACGTATAGCGCACCGCCAGTGATGCCGGAGAGAATGCAGTGGTTCGTGGCGCAGGACTGTTTTGCAATTCGCCACCGCTGTTAAAGGAACCGTATCTAAGAAAAGAAATTGGAGTGGTCGCCTGCACAAGATGACGACCCTTTTGGTAGAACAAACCTAATTCCACAGCCATAAAAAATCCCGGTTGGCGAAATCCTTTACTGTTGCCAATGAAATCTCGTTGGGGACTGCCATCCCATCGATATGCGATTAATCCAGAAAATGGTTTCAAATACTTATTGTCTTTCCATGGCGAAGGGACAATCATGCCTGCTCGAAGAGAATAAGAATCAGGCACCGTATTTACTAAAGAGTTCTGCGTCAGAGGGCTTGTCGAAATTGGAGGTCCGAACAAGAAATTTTGAGAAGGCACACCAGTTGTTCCACGTGGTGTAATCAAATAACTTCCGACAGCAAATAGATTCGTCTTTCGCACGGGGAATTTCACAATGCGATATGCAAGTATCTCTGCCAGGACATCAACGCCACCATCGCCAACCAATATTGTGAGAGGCGCAGGTTTGTTGTTCCAGACGCCGGGGCCAAGACCAGGCCAATTGTTGTTGCCACGGTAATTTCCTGTTGGAAGTTTTAAGCCAAGTCCAAAAGAAACATTCCCTCTCTTCACATTTTCCGGGTCAAACAGCCAAGTTCGCTCCATCAGCAAGATATCGCCGACTCCAGCTGTACTTAGACGCTGACGAAAACTCTGTGCCAACGGACCTTCGTTAAGCGGAATCAGCAATGATGCTTGATTCCATTGAAGGGGCAGCGTAGCCTGCAAATTGACACGACGGGTAAGTTGATACGTGCCCGTCAAATCTAACGTATTCCAAAGGCGCGTGGGCCGCTCTGCTCTTGTCTCATTCGAATCGATGTGAGCGTTGAGAAAATATTGATTTGCATACACGTTTCTATAGCCAAGGGACAAAGTCCCATGACCTGGTTTGATTTCCCCTGATGTCCCTGCTGCCCCCGGCACCAGCATTGATCTCGCTCAGCCCTGGGCAGTTACTGGGCGCGCGATTAGAAAAATAATCGCGAAGAGAAAAGAAGTGATGGTGATCTGTTTTGTTCTATGCAAGACAAAGACTGCTTACAGCTGTCAAATGCCTTTATTGCACTCCCAGCCTGAAGACTCAATACTTTTCAACTGCAAAATTTGGTCACTCATTTCAAGTCATTTCTCGAAGGCAATGTGCTGCAAGACTTATCGGATTTAGAGCACAATATCGTTAAGGCTACTGAACCTGTCCTCAGGGCGTTTACTCAAGCATTTGCGCAATATTTCTCTCAGGTGCTCAGAACAAACATTTGCGGATGGTTCTTCATACTCATCTTGCACATGCATTCGGAAGGTATCCAAAGCAGTTTCGCCTCGGAATGGTGGATAGCCGGTAATTACTTCATGCATCAAACACCCCAGAGAATAAATATCCGAGCGATTGTCGACAGCCATCCCTTTGCACTGCTCTGGGCTCATATACAGTGGACTGCCAATTACCTCTCCATTAATGGTGAGCTTCGGATTTTCAATGTTTGAAAGCTTCGCAAGACCAAAGTCGATTAATTTGACGTGCGGAAAGTTGCCATTGCCATTGGTGAGGATAGTGTTTGCGGGTTTTATATCGCGGTGAATGACGCCTTGCTCGTGCGCGTATCCAAGCGCATCTCTTAATTGTTTGAAAATCATCATTGCTGTTGCTTCGTCTACGCGACCATTATTGCCGAGATGATGAGACAGAGATGGTCCATCAGCGAATTCCATAACAAGAAAAGCATTCGAGTCAGAGGTGATACCAAAGTCAAAAACAGAAGCGATGTTCGGATGAGATAAGCGACTTGCGACTCTCGCTTCTTGAATGAATCGCGCAGAAAAAGCTTCGATATGGCTCAAGTGATTTGCCAAAACCTTCACCGCGACAATCTTGTCCAACATTTTGTGCCTAGCTTTGTACACAAGGCTCATTCCACCTTGACCAAGCAGACCAAGATTTTCATATCGATTGACGAGCAGATCGTTTGCATTAACAGGCGCGCTTCCGAAAAGACCTACACTGGAAGACTCAGAAGGTCGCGTTGAACCGGACGCTTTAAGTGTATTTACTTGGTCTTCAGCGTTCTTCTTAACCGTCGGATCAATCCACACTTCTCCACGGTGTACCGCCTTGATGACCGAGCAAAGAATCTCAGAGTCAACGTCTTTCAAACAATAGCCGCTGGCTCCCGCCGACACAGCCGATTGCAGTACACCCTGGCTTTCGTGTGACGTAAGCATAATGACTTTAGTATTTTGGTTCTTATTCTTGATCAAGCGAGTAGATTCGATGCCATCCATCAGCGGCATATTCACATCCATCAACACAACATCAGGATTGAGTTTTTCTACCTGCTCAACAGCCTCTGACCCGTTTGACGCCTCTCCAGTAACAGTAATATTTTTGTCTCGGTTGCAACTTACACGAATTCCTGTTCTGAACAGCCCGTGATCTTCAACGACAAGAACCGAAATTGGAGAAGACATGATTTTTCCTCGATCGCCTAGTATTCTCTAGCCATGCAATTTGCAAGGTTTTAGGGGATTCCAGCGGACAGGGGATTCCAGCAGACAGGGGGTTGCATCGGACACACGTTTGCTCCGTCCGCGCTTCCTGGCGGACGGCTTTGTTCTATAGAAGACAAAGATCTTGAAAAAGCCCCGCGGCTTCGTCTCGATTCATCAAAATAATAGTTGTTTGCCTGGCAAAAATCGTCGTTCGCAAGAGCGATATGCGAGTCAGTTTGTCTGTAACTCTAACTGGTGATCGTCTCATGAAACGACCACGGGCGCGGACTTTGATGAAGCTAATCGCTTATTCTGTGACTATGCGCAGACGGCAAGCAGCTCTAGCCAGCGATACTCGATTGCCGCCGATTTTGATAACTTCAGAACAGGCATGGTCTGCCTGCAGAATCATCATATCGTGATTGCCGTTGTGCCCAGGCTTGTGGACAAGGCCGATACTGACGGTTATGCACAATTGCTCGCTTTGCCAGTTAAACTCTGTCGCGCAAACGCCCTTGCGAAGCTCATCGGCAAACTCGAGAGCGTTTGCTCCAACCATCTCAGGCAACAGCATCAGCAAACGCCCCTGTACATATTCACCCACAGTGAAGTGATTGCGCGCGCCATAGACATCTCTAGAGATACTAAAAAGAGAGGCAGCTACAAAATCTCGAACATGATTTGCAGTGTATTCTCCGTAGTTTTCAATCAGCTTATCAATACCATCGACCGCGATTAGCATGAGGCTCATTGGCTTCTCTTGCAGTTCAAATTCATCGCAGGCTACCTCAATCCGATTACGAATTTCGCCGAAATCGACGAGTGTTTGCCTATGAACAAATTGCTGCGCACTTACTTCAGCAGGATGGGGTGCAGCCAAATCTTTCAAGGCAGACAGCATTCCGCTTTCAATGTTCTTATTAAAATGCAAGTTATTCATCACGCTTGCCCTATGAGTGGGAGAGTCGAAATTTTTCAGTTTTGGACGATTCCGGCCCACTCGGACATAGTCGTGACGCGGAGCAGGGCTGAGAGTTCCCGCCGCACTAAGGGATTTTTGTTAAACCTTCAAAACGCCTTCGAACAAATCAGCCTTTCGGTTGAGAAAAAATTGACAATAGTGGCTACAAATGACCGCTTTGGGTGATATACGCCGAGACGATTGCGCTATACAGTCGAATAAGAGGGGTAAAGCCATGTGGCGATTTCGCCCTTCGACTCCAGGCGACTCAAGAATGGAAAAGATAAGATTTTGTGCCGACTCGTCGGTTTCAGACATAAAACTGGCGTTGTTATCTCGGCTGACAAATCAAATTCCTAAAATGGTCTGGCTCAGCGACCACACTGGCAAGCGAATCTTCTTCTCAAATAGATGGCTGAAATTCATAGGTGTATCTTACAGAGACGTCGAAGGCGACGGCTGGAAAAAAATCATCCATCCTGAAGATCGTGAGCGCGTTTGCACGTTGATACAGAGCGCCGTTGCGACACGTCAACCATTCCATATTGAATACCGAATGAGGCGCGCGGATGGTACCTTCCGACAAGTTCTTGATTCGGGCTCACCGGAATACGGAGACGATGGAAGATTGTGCGGATTCACCGGCTACTGCACTGACATCAACGAAACCGTTCATTCCAGCGACCAGCTCAGCGCCCTTAGAATGCCCTCTGAGAAGTCGCAAGTTGATACTCACTTCAACTCACCAATTGCAATATGGAAATTAGATCGCGAGTTTCGCATCGAAAAGGTGAATCCAATAGCGTATGAGCAGCTTGGTTCATTCGATGACATTGTTGGTCAAAGACTCTCTGACATAGTTCCGTCAATCACACAAGAAATGCTGGAAGATGTCCTTCAAGCAAAGTCAAAACTGCACGTCACATGCGCCAGCGTAGTTTTGGCAAAACCAAAACCGGGTCCGGCACCTAATTGGACTGTCGCAATCTGGCCTGTGACAGATTCAAATGGCGTGACAAACGGCGTTTGTGTCAGCTCAATGGAACAGGACCACTTGAAGTCAGAAACTGTCCATGAGGTGGTTGCAGCACTCGTGCATGATCTCAAATCACCTTTAATCGGAGCAGAGAAAACATTCGAAGCCTTGCTCCAAGGAGCGGCCGGAACTCTGGACCGAGATCTGGAGAACATACTCGAGGTGCTGAAGCGCGGCAATCGCTCGATGTTGGACATGATTCAAAACCTAATTGAAGTACAACGAAACGACGGGGAAAATGTTCCCCGCATGATCGAATCAACCGATGTCATAGAAGTGGTTCGCGCGACAGTCAATGAATTAGGTGCATTGGCGAGCCACAACAATATTCAATTAATCGACCAACTTTCACGTCAGCCGGAAATACTTCCTGTTGAAAGAACCGCAATCAAGCGTGTTTTTCACAACCTCATAAGTAATGCGGTCAAATTCACCCCGAAAGGCGGAATGATCATTCTAACCAGCAAAAAATCCGAATCAGAATTGTCTATATCAATTGCGGACACTGGAATTGGCATCTCAAAGACTGATCAAAAGAATCTATTTAAGAAGTACTTCCAAGGAGAACGCAGCCGGCGGCGCATTGATGGCTCGGGGCTTGGTCTCTACCTTTGCAAAACAATTGTTGAACGGCACGGCGGAACAATCTCTGTTCAAAGCGAAGAAGGAGCCGGATCAATTTTCACTATTACATTGCCGCGAAAAATTACAAACGAATAATTGACTAAAATCGCAAATTGGTCAAGAATGGATCGCGGAGGCAAAAATGGCGCGAACCAAATCCATTCACAACCGGGCGGAACTCATCGAGGAAGCAGCTGTAGAGCTGTTTTCCAGATACGGCTACGAACGGACAAGTATCGAGGATATTGCAAAACACCTTGGTATAGGAAAAGGATCTGTATATCTTGAATTTCGAACAAAAGAAGAAATTCTGATGCGCGTGGTTGAAAAATATGCCACTAAAATTCAAGGCTTAATGGACGAGCGCACCGAAAACATCACTGGCTCTCCACTCGAATCGTTGAAAGAAACATTTCAAATGTGCGCGCTGATGGTCTATGACTATGTAACGCGTGACATTCACACGCCTGAAGCGCTGCTTTATACATCGCTTCAGTTCAAGCCAAGATTTAGTGCTTTCTATGTTCGCAAGCGCGAACGCGTGTTGAAATTCCTCAAGAAAGCAGCGGAAGCCGGAGAGATAAGTCAGAAAAAGGCCAACGATGCAACTGCAATTGCATTCTTGATGGCTGTGTCGAGTTTATTTCCTCCATACTTCAACAACTACACGGAATCCGAAAAACGTATGACTCGCGATGAGTTGGAGGCAAGTTCAAAACTGCTTCTCAACATAGTGGTCGACGGTCTACGCGAATCAAAGTAAATGGCTACATATCTCCAAGAAGCTCTTCAACGCCGGGTCGATGAAAATGGCGAGATCGTCCGCTGGTTGTTTCTCGTCGGTGTTGCAATCGCAGCACTGATCGAGGTAATCGATACAAGTATTACCAACGTGGCCTTGCCTCACATACAAGGCAACCTCGGTGCCACCACAAGCGAAGCCGCCTGGGTTGTCACTTCGTATTCGATCGCTAACGTCATTACAATGCCACTTGCTGTCATGTTTGGTGACATGTTCGGCAAGAAGCGCTATTTCATTTTCTCTATGATCGGCTTTACCGTCGCATCTGTTCTTTGTGGAATTTCAAATGATCTTTTGACTCTTGTCCTTGCACGCGTTATGCAGGGACTATTTGGCGGTGGATTGCTAGCCAAAGCTCAAGCGTTTCTTTTTGAAGCTTTTCCGCCCGAGAAACAAGGACTTGTCCAGGCGATATTCGGCATTTGTGTAATTGTTGGACCAGTGGTTGGACCAACTTTGGGCGGCTGGCTTACAGACAATTACAATTGGCGATGGATATTCTTCATCAACATTCCAATCGGAATCATTGCCACGGCATTGTGTCAGGCATTTATCCCACAAGACAAACCTCGCGAGCAAGACGCTCCGGCGGTTCGCGTCGACTGGCTCGGAATCATGTCTTTGAGCGTCATGCTTGGCTCACTTCAATATGTTCTAGAGAAGGGTCAGGACGAAGATTGGTTCTCTTCTAAATTGATAATTTGGTGCACGGTCGCCACTGCAATTGGTGCGATCGTGTTTTTCGCACACGAGTTGAGGACGAAATACCCAGCCGTCAATCTGCGCATCGTTCGATTTCGCTCAGTCGCTATTGGATTGCTTTTCCAGGGTGTGATCGGCTTTGTACTCTTCGGAATTAATTATGTAATTCCAAACTTCGCCCAGGTCATGTTGGGATACACAGCATTGCAAGCAGGACTATTACAGGTTCCGGCGTCCATTGTCACCGGATTTATGTTTCCAGTCGTGGGTGCCATGATTGGAAAAATTGATGCGCGCTTGATGGTATTCGTCGGCATCGCCTGCTTAAGCTTATCCAACTGGTTTCTCGTACCCCTCACTCTAAGCTGGGGTTGGGAGCATTTTCTTACCGCCAGTCTTATTCGAGGCTTTGGGCTAGTGCTCGTTTTCCTTCCTTTGACTATTGCTGCTGTCGGTGATTGCCCACCTGAAGACATTCAAACGGCCGCGTCGCTACTCAGCCTTGTGCGTACACTTGGTGGCGGAGTTGGAATTGCTATGCTCGCTACCGTCCTAACTCGTCGCGAAGACTTTCACCGTGCGGTTCTGGTTGAAAAAATCACACCTTATGGAACCGAGGCTATGAACCGCCTGTCTGCACTTACAGAAATGTTCAGCCGCCAGGGATGGGCTCTGCCGGACGCAAAGGCGCGAGCGTTAGCGGTCATGAGCAGTCAAGTCGATACTCAGGCTGCAGCCCTTTCTTTTGGCGACATCGCCTGGCTGCTGGCGGTTTTCACAGGTTGCATGATTCCATTCTGCTTCCTGCTTGGGTCTGGACGGAGAAAGGCGAACGTGGAAATGCATTAAACATTAATTGCGGATTATTGACCAAAATTGAAACTTGGTCAATAATTACAACGTCATGCACTATGCATAGGGAGAACCTGAATTGGCTGCAGGCACGGAAACCATGAACGAGATTGAGACCAAACAAACCCCGACGGCGGGAATCAAACCCCACCCTGAATTAGTAGGACCAATACCAAAGCAACCGGAATTGAATAAGCCGGTGAAAAAGAAGAAAAATCCGCTGGCAATTGGTTTGGCGACAGTTGTTCTTATTGGCGCAGGAATTGGCGGCTTTGCTTGGTGGCAACATGCTTCTTCTTACGTTGAGACGGACGACGCATTCATCACGGGAAGAGTTCACCAGTTAAGCTCGAAAGTCAGCGGAACGGTGTCTCAGTTGCTCGTTGACGATAATCAACACGTGAAGCAAGGCGACGTCTTGCTGCGTATCGACCCAAAGGATTTAGAAATTAGTCTGGCGACCGCAAAAGCCGCAGCCGCTCAGGCGGAATTTAAAACATTCGAAGTGCAATCAAACATCGTAGCCAACGAGCGTCAAGCCGCCGCACGTAAATTCGAAGCGGAGTCAGCAGTCGCCAGTGCAACTGCCGGCGTGGATAAAGCAAAGGCATTGCTGTCAGAGACAAAACTCGGAGTTGCACTTGCTGCAACCGAGATCAAACAACGTCAGGCAGAATTGACTCGGTGTATAGCGGACTACGAGCGGTACAAAACACTTGTACAAGATCGCGCTGCCACAGCTCAAAGCTTCGAGCGAGCAAAACAAGATAAGGAAGTAGCAGAAGCAAATTTGCAAGCGGCCCAAGAAGGTTATAAACAATCAAAGGCACGTGTCCAAGCTGCAACTCAAGCAGTCGCCGACGCCCAAGCTGATGTGATTCGAGCCAAAGGCGCCTCACAAAATGCCGCAGCTGCAGCAGCCCAAATGGAGATGACCAAGCGCAACTTGAATGTCCAGGAGGCCGCTGCTGACAAGGCTAAAAGCGAAGTGAATCATGCGGTAACACAGCTCTCTTACACAAGTGTTTTGGCGCCAATAACAGGTCATGTCGGACACCGAACGGTAGAAGTCGGACAACAGATTGAACGCGGTCAAGCGCTCATGAGCATTGTTTCCGATGAAAAATGGGTGGTGGCAAACTTCAAAGAAACGCAACTTGAAAAAATGCGTCCAGGGCAAAAAGTCGAGATCAAAATTGACGCTTATCCCAACGCACATTTAACCGGCAAAGTTGAGTCAATCTCCCCGGCATCAGGAGCACAATTCGCTTTGCTCCCTCCGGACAATGCTACCGGCAACTTCACGAAAGTGGTCCAGCGAGTACAGGTCAAGATTGTCTTTGATAAGGAATCGCTTAAAGGTTACGACGACCTTCTGGCGCCGGGAATGTCGGTAGTTCCCTCCGTGAAAATTGCAAACTGAGTACCGTTTTTTGGTTACGCACATCGCGCTTCGTATTGCAGCGCTGATAAACTAGGTTGAGCTGGTTAGAAGGTAGATATGTCAGGTAAGTCGAAATTAGCGAACTCCGCTATAGCAGCGGTTCCTATCATCGCGTGTATTGTCATTGGACATCCCTCGGTAGCAGCCACAATTGATGCTGGCAAAGACAACAAAGATGCTTTGAAAGATCTCAAAAAGCCGCTAAAGACAGTCGTACCAAATGCAGAGCAGAAAAAGCCGCCAAAATATGTGATCGAACTTAGGGCAACTCAGACTGTAAGACCAATAGGACAAGGGACTGTCGATAAAGTCGAAACACCACTTGAGCGCATCAAAGAACCGGGTGCAGCACAAGAAAGTGATGAAACTGGCGTTTTGATTGAGCGTCCTTCGCTCGATGCGTTGATTCCTCTGGAGGAAAACCTCAATCCATTTTCCCTGGATGCTCGCTACATTGAAAAGGTTAGCTTGAAAGACACGCTTGAAGCTGCGCTCCAACATAACCTGGACATTGAAGAAGGTTTCGTTCGCTCGAAAGTTGATCGCTATTCATATCTATCGGCTGCCACCGGTTTTCTTCCCAATCTGAACGGCGGATATAACCTGTTTGGGATCAACGGCAGTATTCCATCCTCGTTATTCGGTTCAACGCCTGCTACGACCGCAGGCAACAGAGTTGATGGTGGTAAGGCAAAACTACCTACAAACATTCAATTATTGCAAGCAGGCTTTTCATACAACCTCTACAGAGGCGGCAGCGTTGTTTTCAGCACCTTGCAACAGCGTCACCGTTGGTTCGCTTCAAGAGCCGGTTTGTCGGCAAACGTCAACGACACTTTACTGAGTGCCACCAAAAGACACTATGATTTGCTGCTGCAAGAAGCATTGCTCGCTATTCGCACACGGGCAGTGGCAATTTCGATCGAGCAGGTTCGACTAAATCAAGCTCAAGAAAGGGCAGGCACCGCGACTGGGCTCGATGTATTGCAGTCGCAAGCACAACTTGCCAGTGACGAACAAAATTTGGTAGAGCAACAAAACCAAAGGCGCCAATCGGCAATTCAACTTGCGCACGTTCTCAATACGAGTTTTTCTCAAGATCTGGAATCGTGCGAAAAACACCTCAAGAAAAGAAGACTGATACCAAAATCGATACCAGTTGAAAAACTGTTGTTGAGAGCAATAGACGCACGTCCAGAATTAAAACAATACGAAGAACTTCGCCTCGCCGCAAAACGCGCGATTGTCGTCGCGGCAGCTCCAATGCAGCCCAACGTTTCAATGGGTGGTTCAATCGTAGGTGTTGGCACCGGTGGAAATCTCGACCCGATTTACAACATCAATCTGGGCATCAAATGGCAGCTTGGTGGCTTAGGCACCAAAGATTTAGCAAACATGCAACGTGCTCGCTGGGAAGCTCGACAAGCCGCAGTACAAGCTAAGAAAACGTTCTTGAATGTATTCGATGAAGTCAGGACTTCCTACAACAACAGCGCTGCATCAGATAAGAAAATCGATCGCGCAACTGTCCAAGTTCTCGCTGCCGAAGAAGAATTGCGAATAGCCAAGAAGAGAATGTCCGCCGGCATCGGTCTAAATATTGACGTATTGAACGCGCAGCGAGATTTAACGCAAGCAAGCGTCAACAAGGCTCGCGCCGTTGTAGACTTCAATGTGGCTCAAGCACAACTGCTTAGAGACATCGGTGCAGTTTCTGTTGCCAGCCTTACCGAAGGTTTAAAACTCTAAGTAGAAAGCGCTAAGATTTTCCTGCCGAGTTCAGGATCAGTTCAACGACTTCATCTTCGTTTTGAATGTGTGGTCCGTGTTCGCAATCATCGAGCAAAACCAACTTTGCATTCGGCAGTTTGTCCGCAAGATTTTGTGAGTTTTGCAGCGGCATCAAACGATCATTCTTTCCGCTAAGAATGGTAGTGGGAATTCTCAATTTTTCCAAATAACTTGATCCGTCAAAACCCTTGAAGGCGTTAGAGTGACCGGCGAGAGCAATCGGTCGGGTAGGGCAATCTTTGGAAACATCATAGATAGCCTTTATAGTTGGCATGCAACGTTCTAAAACTTCAGGAGCGTACATCAAGCTAAAAGTGGACATATAAATGTCCCAGAGCGTTTTACCCTCAGGATTGGCGAGTGCTGTTGAAACAGCTTTATCAGGCTTTGCAAAAAGTGCACCACCAGCAGTACTGGACATCAAGAAAAGAGATTTCACAAAATCCTGATGGTCATGAGCATATTGCAATGCCATGCAGCCGCCCATGCTATATCCAAGTAAGTGGTGTGACTTGATACCCAAAGTGGTAGTTACGTCAAACAAATCATCAGACATCACCTTAACGGTGTACTCTTCGGGAATTTGCGGCACGACACTGAGTCCGGTGCCCCGATTGTCATAACTAACGACCTTGAATCGCTCCGCCAATCTGTTGACAAAACTAGCGGGCCAAATTCGCAAACTGCCACCATAACCCATTACAAGAACCAAATATTCTTGCGACGTTGAGGTATACGTCTGGCGACAAAAAATGCCGTTGTCAGTCTTACATTCTTCAATTGTTACTGTTTTAGCTGAATTGCTCATAGGCGCGCATGATATCAGAGTTTTCGCCATTTTTCCTTGCGCTTCTCAAGTACTCCCGGACGTAGTCAAAGTTGTCATCTCTGGCATAATTGCCCAATGACCTACCATTGCACAGCCATCTTTGCAAAGGGTGATCCCGCAATCCTCGACTCTGCGCGCCGCAAGTGGCGGGGTTGCCTGACCCGCACCATTGACAAGCCATTCCAAGGTGTCGGTATAGCCGACCCCGGTGCAGATCGTTGCTATCCGCTTGTATTCAACGCTGCGCAGGAAGAAGAGCACCAACGCATAGCAAATTCGATGAAGGCAGAGCTGCTCTCTTTCAGTGAGAAATTTCCGAACACAGTTTTTGTCTACATCGAAGCGAACCGAATCGGTGATCTTCGCAGCTATGAAGGTTCTGCTGTAAGCAACGGACTATCACTCTGCAATCATGCAGGAGAAGACGCGTTGAAAAAGCTGGTCGCATACCTTGATGTCTCACTAGATGAAAGTCTGCAGTTCGAGCCATTCACACGTGGTTACTTCCACATTTGCCGCGAGCATAAAAGACCATAGCGTGAGCTGGGTCTGACGATAGCGGGAGCCGGGGTCTGACGATAGCGGGAGCCGTGGTCTTACCATAGCGTTAGCTGGGTCAGCCTATAGTCGTAGTCTTCGCCGGACTTGGACCAACCGCCTGGCTCAAATTTAGTCAGCGCCCTGTCCAGGATGCTCCTCTTCCTCTCCGGCCGGCTGTGCGCCACTTCCAAAGGCTATTGCAGCAGCTGTTCGTGCGACTTGATAAACCGGCGGTTTGCGAAGATTGCACAGCGCAATCACGGCTGAATTGGACTCTGGCAAAATGATAATTGTCGATGCAATTCCTGGTGTGCCACCATTCATAGAAAGTGTCATCGCATTCATGTTTTTGTTGTAGGCTTTCGCCCAACCAAATGCCCATTTTGAGGGTTGCCCGGTAGTCAACGGTGGGCGGTAATCCCACATTGTCTTATAGCCCGCCGGCGAGATGATTTGATGCGACATCAACGCGGTCACATATTTGATCAAGTCGTTTGATGTGGTGGCTAGCATACCAGCCGAAAATGCAATCGCAGGACTTTTGTACTCAATGGGTCGGAGCGGCCCCTGACCCATATTGTCGCCATAGGCCTGAGCGACTCTTCCTGTCGGACGCAAAAGCATGACGGTGCCTGTGCTCTTCATGTTCAAAGGCGCACAAATAGTTGACTCAACAACTTGCAGATAGGGTTGCCCAGTGACTTTTTCAATCACAGAACCAAGCAATCGATAACTGAAATTAGAATAGAGGTATGCAGAACCCGGCGCAGAAACCAGTGGTGTGTGATCCAAAATATCCAGCTGATTTCGCCAATCCACTTCCTGTGATACTTTAGATGGAACGCCAGCAGTCATCGATGCTAGCTGCCTGATAGTCAGCGGTTTGTAATCATTAGTCAACCCATCGATGTATTTCGAGAGTGGATCGTCCAATCCCACGAGTCCTTTGTCTACAAGTGAGAGAAGAGTGAGAGATGTGAATGTTTTTGTGAGCGAGGCGAGACCAAATATGGTGTCATTGGTAGTCGGCTCTTTTGTCTCTATATTCGAATAGCCATAGGGTTTTTGAAAAACCACTCTGCCGTTTTTTATTATCGTCAGACAGTAAGCAGGCATGTTTAACGCTTGCATACGATCGACCACCATTGCATCGACTTTCTGCAATCGGTCTTGCAAATCGGGATCAACTGGCGCGGAGTACTGGGGAGTGGCTACGCCGTCTGGCTGCCCTGGAGGAAACGGGTTGCCTCCGCCAGGTGGGCTCATTGGCTGAGCATAGACCGGAGCCAACCCCATGGACAGGGACACTACCAACGATGCTGCGTGGAATTTTAATTTCACTGTTTCACTTCCGTGGTCTCGGTTGCTTTCTGCTCGATCTTCTCTGGAATGTTTGATTCTATATGTGGAACACTCGGTCGGTCTTTAAACCAATTAGGTGTAAAACTAAATCCAAATCCTGCTTCTTTCGCACCAAGCTCAGGGCGATATGGATTTTGGCAAATGTAGATCAGATAGACATTCAGCGAAAGAAAGACTGCTACGAAAATAGTCATGATTGTTTGAGCAAGCAAACTCTGAACGTAGAAAAAATAAGTGAATAAAACAATCATCGCCCCACCAGCGATCAGTACCGACCAAAGCACAGGAGAAAGTCCACCTCTAGCAGCAACCATTCTGTACTTGCGTGCTTCGGAAAGCTCTTGCATGTTTCCCAACATGGTTGCGTAGCATTGAGACTCATTGTCCTCATGTGGAACGTAATGTGTCACTTCCTTCCAGAGTGCCTGATACGGAGGTATAGTCGCTTCCTTCTCCAAACCTTCTTCTACAAGCGACCAGTCCTGACTGACGGCTGCCACCGCATAATCATAGATATGCTGATGAATCTTGCTTCTTGTCGGCTCCTTGAAGGTGTTCGACAGGTGATACATATTCGAGAGCATGTTCGCTTCAGCGACGGCCATTTGACTGGCAGCATCAACTTTGCCTTGTGAGTTGACGACAATCAATCCCACTAAAATCGCATACAAAGTGCCGACCACCGAGAGCAAAAAGCCGCCGACTTCGTGGCAAGACTCGAACTGCTCGCGGGAAAATTTCTTGCGCACAAGTAAGAGTCCGGCGACTGAAAGCACCGTTGTCAGTCCAACAATCAATAAACAATCAGTGATTGAGCTCATGGTTTGAAGCCTGCCTCTACGGTCCGGTCCAACGTACGGTGGCGAGTGGATCGCAATACTACAGGCTAAAGCCAAGAAATTTCAACGCTGGCAACGCTTTCCAGATGTCAACAAAGCCGTACACTTGAAAAGCAAACGCGGAAACGACCCTGTGGTATCTTTGGCGCTTGGGCGAATGGGCGCTTTGGCGCTAGCTCGCTTCGGCGCTTTCGCCAGGCTCGGACGTTATATAAATGCATTCGGTTTAGATAAAAGGAATTCTCGATGGACGTCTATCTTGTCGACGGCACATACGAATTATTCAGGCACTATTTTGCTGTGCCCGGCGCCACGGATGCAGACGGCAACGAAATCGGCGCAGTCAGAGGCGTGCTCAACTCGATTCTGTCTCTCTTAGAAAAAGGTGTGACTCACATTGGAGTTGCGACGGACCATGTGATTGAATCTTTTAGAAACGACCTATATCCGCACTATAAAACCGGAGAAGGGATACCAGAAGATCTCTGGTCTCAATTCAATCTGCTCGAAGAAGCACTTGGAGCGATGGGGGTTTTAGTGTGGGCAATGGTTGAATTTGAAGCAGATGATGCTCTCGCTGCGGCTGCGGTAAAAGCAGCAAAAGAGAAAAGCGTTGACACAGTAATAATCTGCACACCTGATAAGGATCTTAGTCAATGTGTAGTCGGAGATAAGATCGTACAGCTCGACCGCAGAAAAAATGAGATAAGAAACGCACAAGGCGTTGTCACTAAATTTGGTGTCAGAGCAGAATCGATTCCTGATTATCTCGCGTTGGTTGGAGACACATCTGACGGTTATCCAGGACTGCCGGGTTGGGGAGCCAAAGGTGCGGCATCAGTTTTGTCGGTGTACCCGCATTTAGAGGATATCCCGAAAGATCCAAAAGATTGGAATTCTTCTATTCGAGGCAGTGCGAAACTCGCCAACACGCTTTTCAGTTCATGGGAGGAAGCACTGCTATTTAGGAAACTGGCGACATTAAGAACTGATGCACCGGTTTTCCATAATATCGAAGAACTTGAATGGAGAGGTCAAACACCTTCTTTCGAGGCAATGTGCTCTCGTCTAAAAGCACCCAACCTTTTCAAGAAAACGGTCGCAGTTCCACGCCGAGGATAAGCAAGTAAACAACGGCGTTTACAGCTTCACCATAATAAGGATTTCCATTCTGCATAGATGCTCTCGTGAAGAGCGTTTTCAGGGTTCCCGTCTTGCGGAATTTTTAAGGAATGAAACAGGTAGGAACTCTTCAGGGGGTCCACAGTCTTCACTTTCAGACCGATCGCCGAAGGGGCTAAGCCCGTGAACGGTTACTAGATTGAGGACACAACCCCCCCGCGGGACTAGGAGAATTTTTATGACAACGATTATTACACCTCCGTCGCCACCCACTACCACTACCGTTGAGACAGACAACTCCGGCAGCGCAATCGTCGGAACAATACTCGGTATCGCTCTTGTTGCAGCCATCGGTTATGGTATTTACGCCTTCAGTAACGGCGGAACTTCAACAGTAATTGAACGTAATACGACGACTGACACCGCTACTACAAATACAGTACCGGTAGAGAAGCCAGTATTAGTCCCGACTCCTGCTCCAGCACCGGCACCTGCACCAGCACCGGCTCCTGAAGCTCCAGCACCTTCGACTGCTGAGTAAACTCAACCCTGACAGGAAAGCGCGTGCGCTTCCCAAAGGATAAATAAAAAGCGATGCGATAAAGCACAAGCGGCTTCGGCCGCGTGCGCAATATCGGTCAATGAAAGGCGATGATTGCAACCCACGTCACAATCATCGTCTTTCGACATGCAAATTCACAAACGGACGGACACTCGAAATCTAGTCGCATGCAATGCGATCCCACAGGCTTTGCGACCCCACACTTTCCTACACCAGTGCTTTTGGTGCACCCTTCATTGTACGGCCCCAATCAATACTGTGCGAGCCATCTTTATGCTCCTGCCAAACGATTTGCCGGACCGGTGTGTTTTGTATGTGATGGTACAAAAGTCCTACTCGATCATAGAAGCCGCGCGTGTGAAAAGTATTTGGGAAATCGAGCTGCACCATGTCCAGATGATGACAAAACTCGTGACACAAAGTGCTTAGCAAAACGCCATACGAAGTTGGTTTCTTCTGTACTGCCGTTCGCATCCACAACCTGATCCGTAGTGTTTCAGGATCGTAATCTCCAAACGTTTCAAAAACCCAATCTTTCCCCTCTTCCCTGGGTCGTACGCTGAGAATTTTCACGGTAGGCTTCTCAACGCCATACGCGACGCTAAGCTCGTCAATCAACAATTTGCAAACGTTTTGGACTTCCTTCTTATCGTCACGCGCCAATGCGTCCTTCAAACGAGAAGCATATGTGCGAAATGGTTCGGAAGGTGGTAACCGAAGTGATTTCAGTGCATCGCTTCGAGTGTACTCTTCCCTTTCATCCAAACGTTTAGGCGGTTTTTCAGTGTTCATGCCGGAGATTGTAACCCAGAGACCGTGCGCATTCCGTGAAATATACGCCAATATTTTTGTGTAAAAACAGCATATAGCGGCCGGCTAATGAAAAGCTAGCTAAAGTCCAAGCCTTATATAACATCGAGATATACAAGCGCGCACAAAAACCGCGTGCAAAACTGCACTAACTCGCCAAAAGGATACTTGGCGGCAATGCAAAGGTTGTTTATCTGTTGGAATCAGACGTAGTCACCGGACCCGATTGATAAGGCACAACCCAGAATGGCAATCCGGTGTTATTGTTCACCAAGTCTTGTCTCATTGCGCTAAAAGATCTAGCACGCAGCGTTTGGTTGAACAAACTGTTTCGTGTATCGATATAATTTTGAATATGAGGTGTTCCCCATCCGGTGGACGCATCCCAGCCTTTAGTAGCCGGGTAACCTTTGATACCACCATCGGTATTATCTCCAACAGTCACATCTCGAAACACACCAGGCTTTTCCTTTCCTAGTCTATATAACTCCGGATTCCAAAAACCTGTCGGTCTGCCTGTCAGCTTAGAGATCATCGCTGCAACTACAGCGAGTTCTGGTGCAGAAGCGCTTGTTCCACCAATAGCATCAACACCGAAATCTGTGTAGGTCAAAATGCCAGATCGCGGATCCGCAACGGCGGAAGCGTCAGGCACACCTCTACCGTCGAATTTTGAGCCATTTAAATTGGAAGGCATGTTCAAGCCATTTTGATACTCCGGTCTGGGAGTCTTCATTGAGCGTCCGCCACCTGTGGCACCGCTACCACGCCAAACTTCTTCCTTAGCCCACGACCCATCTGCATTCAGCCACAGTCGCGTGCCACCGGCTGCGGTGACATTAGCAAGTCCGGCAGGTACATCCACCTGCTGCTTTCTAGTTGGTGATCTATCGCCGGCACCGTCGTCGCCAGCAGCGACTGTTACAGTGGTGCCCTTCAAAGCAGCTCGTCTGGCAGCATCTTCAGTAGATTTCAAAGCTTGGCGTGTCCAAGCATCTTCCGACATTCCCCAACTAATACTGAAGTGCGAGACTTGTTTTTCGCCAGGGTTTGGAAAAGCTGCGCGCAAGATGCCAATGGGCATGCCTGCATCATTGTTCTCTGCAGTAATCATAACGGTTTCGGCTTTAGGCAGAGGTTCTTTGTGAATGAAAAGATCAAGCGCATTTTCGCCGTTTGCTCCCTTAGGATCTGACTCCAAAGGAACATCGCTCGTAGTCCTGATTTTTACGGTGTTGGGATCTATACCTTTTGACTTGAGATAAGTCTCCCAGCCCTTAGGCAAAGTTCCACCAAGAGAAAGAAAACCAGTGGTCATACCTTCTCCGGTAAAACCTTCTGGTGCATTGTAGGCTTGCATTATTTCTTGGGGCGTTACCGGTCGTGACTCAGGCGCTTTAGCAGCATCCTTACCCATCTCTATAACTTCGTGGGGAATAAAACCGCTAGGTTGTCCGGGCTTCGTCGCTGTACCTGGTTTGGAAACTACCTCGCCACCAGCTTCAGCAGCAGTTCCGGATGAGATAATGCCATGTCCATTTTCGTTGATTGGATTCAAACGAACATAATTGGTGTGAAATTGCGGTCTATTGTCTAGCCCAAGTACGCTGCGAATATGTGGAGCGTACTCATTCGGGACCGAAAGAGAACCTGTTCGTCCTCTAAATAGAACTCCGCTTTCGTGCTCCATCATTTGTAGTTTAGTGCCGAAAGCCTGCTCCATTGAAGCGACGTCACCACTGAGCACCATTCGACCGGTAACTGTGTTGATGTCCTTCACTTCCAAATTATGCTCGGCGGCCATTTTCTTAATGGCTTCAACCGACTCCGGTTTTGCACCAAACTTCGCCTCAATCTGAGCATCAGTCAAAGGAGTCGAGCCGCGAGAGATTCTGTTTATATGCCTGTCCATCAAAAACGATGAACCTTTTGTCATTGCAGAAACAGACACATCTATTTTTTGAGCGGGATCCACTTCACCTAAAACACTTCCTTTTGCAGGAGTACGTTCGGTGAAAAGCAACTGCGAGCGATCGCCAACGATGTTTATCTTCGGTTGTAAACTTACGGTGTTGGCCGTCGGCAAACTGTCACCGACAACCGGAACATTCCCTTTCCATGCATTCCATTTAGTGCTGAGTTTTGAATCCACACCAGTCCAAAAATTATGCTTCGATTCCATAAATCCGTCGAAGCGCTCGCCCATCAAGACGCGATTTGTTGCACCTGCTCCGAGACGATAACCTCCGATGGAAATACCGGTATTGACGATGAACTCACCGCCAGCATCGCCAAGTTGACGACCGGCTGCATGCAAGTCGCCCATCGTTTTTGCTTCGCCTGCTTTCTTATAAGCATTGGTAATCGGCTCTGCTGCAGTGTATAAGAAATAACCGCCGATCAATGTTCCGGCGATCAATCCTGCCGGTCCCTTCTCCGGCAGTCCTGTTTTTAGCACCGCCCCTAGTGCCGCCGAACTTGCCACCATCTCCAGTGTGTCGACCGGATGAGTGACGTTGTGCCAAAGTGAATGACCAATACCAGCAGGTAAATTTTTTACGCCCTCAGCAGTGACTTGCGCATATCGGGAAATTTTCGACTCGGGTGCAGCAGTTGTGTCGGCAGCAAGTTGACCACCGCCGAGGCCTGCTGCTTGTGCCAGCGCCAGGCTTGCATCTTCAGCTTGCGCATCTTGGGCATTGTTAGCGGCATCCACCAATGTTGGCTGGTTACGACCGACTACTGAGTCTTGTCCGCCCATGATTTTTGCCTCGCAAAAAATTAGTGCCACAAGTCAACCCCTCGCTTGCGACGGGGTTCTGTGAGAAGGGGGCATCCGAAGTTGGACATTGGCAGCATAAGGCCGGCGAAAGCAAATGTCATTGGGAAAACTACGCTTCTTGAAAGTTTTCTGAAAGCAAAGTTAAGCAGGCGGCGGGCGGGCGTTTTTCGGCTTTTCTGGTAGTCTTGTACGGTCCAACAGCGGAGACGTTCCATGTCACAGCAAATCGAACAAGATGAACCCATAATCCGTGAGATTTTGGAGGAGAAATTCTTCTTCGTCAGGCATGGACAAACCGACGCCAATCTAGCTGAACTTGCGGCGGGAGCAGGTTGGGACATTGAACTAAACGCGACCGGCATGTCTCAAGCTCGCGCTCTAGCTGAAAGCGAAGCCGTTGAGCATCTGCGCGCAGTAAAGACGATTTGCGTAAGCCCAATGATCAGAGCCCGTCAAACAGCCGAAATCATCAACGAAGTGATCAAAGCGCCCGTTGTCGTAGTCGAAGAGTTGAAAGAGTGGTTCTTAGGAGAATGGGAGCGCCGCTCCTGGCACGAACTGGACTTTAGAGTCGGAAATCCGCCCGGCGGCGAGAGTAATGACGAATTCGCCTCCCGCGTCAAAAAGGGTTTAGACATCTCACTTTCTCACCCGGGACCAGTCCTTATCGTTGCCCACGGGGGAGTTTGGCACAGAGTCGCCCGTCATCTCGAGCTGCCTTACGGCGAAATCAACAACTGCCAGTTCATGCACCTCAGAAGATCACACAAAAGTGATATTTGGAGCCTACTCTAGAACCGGCCGACGGTAACTGGCGACGGACACCCGGAAGCATCAGCCCATGGGATTTCTACGATAGACATGGCAATAGGCCAGATCTATACTCCCTCAAAATAGCCCCTTAAGCTTCCTATACAGATTCGACGCAGGCCAGTCCTACGAGGCACGTGTAGTGGTCGCTAATTCCAATTTTGACGCATCAATCAGTTCTGTAACTGCAACCGACTCTTTGGCTGCAAATACTGCTACTGCTGCATTTCAGGGCGATTTGCAAAGTACCTCATTTGCAAAACCAAGCGTTTCGGAGTCTTTCCCGAGCTCTTTATTCATTCGTCCAATAGACGCTCCGCCGCCACCAGCCGGCATCGACGCCTCTGCGTGGTCGCAAATCAGCGAGTGGACAGCAGGCGACAAGAACGTCAAATTCGTCACCGCAGCCAGCGGACAAGTCCCGGATTACATCTTGGGCGATGACGGCAAAATGGTCAAAAACCCCGCCAAAACGACGCCGAACCCCGATGGATCAATAACCGTACAGGTCGACAGTAAACAAGGTTTGGAAGCGGCTAAGAAGGTTGCGCAACAATTGCAAGTGGCCGCAGTTCAAGAAAAGATCTTCTACTGGCAAAAGGCCAATCCTGGCGCCACCGGCATACCTGAATTCCTGAAAGGCATGCTGCACACGGCTCAGACGGCGGATGTGGATGTGCCGGCGCCCCAGCAGCAGGCTCAACCCAAAGTAGAAATGCCGCAAATTCAACAAGAAGCCCCAGTTCAACAAGCTGCAGCACCACGCGAAATGCCGCAACCAATCGCCAGCCCTGGTGGTGGTGGACCGGGAGGCGGTAGCCCAGGCGGTGGAGAGCGCGTCGGCAACAGCAATATCGGCTCTGCACCTCAAGGTGGCTACAGAGACGGCAGCCTGGATAATACAGGCGGACCGATCGACCGTTCTGCAATTCCAGCGCCGGTCGCAGGCGACTTAGCTATCAAAGGGCCGCCCTCATGCACGGTTGATCAAATTCAAGAATTTCTTACAAAGATGGGTTCGCCGGCTGCGAAGGAAGAGGGTTTTTCACAAGCACTCTATGATGCTTGCACCAATCGTGGCATTGACCCGGCAGTTGCGGTCGGTTTCTTCTTGCAAGAATCGACTTGCGGTAAATATGGTCGCGCAAACGGCAATCACAGCTTAGGAAACATCAAAGGTACATCCCCTGAATCCCACCAGTCGGACGGAACTTTCCGCAAGTACGAAACATGGGCAGAGGGTGCTCGCGACTGGGCGCGCCTGATCGACGAAAGCTATGTACAAAAACGGGGACTGGAAACGATGTCCCAGGTAATCAGCGTATACGCACCGTCGAGCGACGGTAACAACGAGCGCCAGTATGTCGCAACCGTAAAAGGCGTTGTAGAAAACTTCAAGAAGCAAAATGGCGGAACAGCCGTCGCGTAGTTCTTTCTATTGAACCTACTTATATAGATCAATCAGCATGATTCGTCGTTGAACAACAATAGCGAAAAACTTTCGCGCAGCAACTTTAGTGATAATTAGCACGTTGTTAAGAACTGCTAATTCACTTACTTGTCGTGATACGTTGTAAAAACAATCTCTCCCTCTCTGCAAACACCTCTTACCGCGGTGGCTCACCAGCCAACGGCGGTGGATATTACACAATGAATCAACCAGCACAAGTGTCATCGCAAGACAACCAAGACAAAAAAGAATTGGCACCAGGCGAATTTGTCTACGAATTTTTCCAGCCTGTTTTCGAGTCGACTTTTAATTTCGATTTTTCGGCGAGCACGACAAGTACGTCACCGGCAATCGAAACTAGTTTGCCACCGACAAGCGAAATCAGTTTGCCACCTGCAATCGAAATGAGTTTTCCACCTGCAATCGAAATGAGTTTTCCACCTGCAATCGAAGCTAGTTCGCAGCCAACATCCACGATAAATACTCCGACGACAGTTTCTCAAGCTGCTCCACAAACAATTTCACGGACTGCCATAGACGAAAGTGGTGCTGTGATTTCATTTGGACGCTGGAATATCAAACCGCACCGCATACAGTACCCTGACAGAAGTGTTGCTGAATTCGAATACGACGAATCAGAAAGACTGGTTCGCGTGCTCGATAGGGATGGAGTGGAATGGGTTCGCATTTCGCACCCGGATCATCAAAATATCTCTACATGGAAATCCGCAGAAGGACAAACTTGCGAGATGTCGATGGTTGTGATTCCAGATGGAACATACCAAGTCATCAGTGCAGCAGGCGTAATTCAAACATGTACGCTCAGTGGGCGCATTGTTGTGTTGACGCCGTTTACTCATGGCTTTGATTTAAAGCGCACGCTTTTCGCGATCTTCAGAAGTATCGACAAAAACCAAGACTCTAGTTTGAGCAAGGAAGAACTCGAACTAGCAGCACGCCAAATTTGGAATGAGCCCGATGCAATCCAATTGATATCAATGATGCAATCTCACTTTGATGCCATTTGCGCAAGCAGGCGCCATGCTCTTTGCCGTCAAGGAACAGGCATAACAATTGACGACATTTTGGCATTTGATGAAACAACGAAAAAAGAGCAAGAGTCTAGATGCGAAGCGCCACCACATGCAGTGAAATTGGTGCAGACTCTTTTCGACGAATTGAGCACATCAGAAACAGGCACTGTTACGCTAGATCAAGTTCGATTGGCATATGACAAGCGCCACCAACGCGATGGTGTTTCCAAAGTAGTCTTGCAAACCATGTATGAGGAAATGCGTAATCAGTTCGAAAGTAAAAACTCATTGCTCATCTCTAAAGCAAGTTACCTTAACCGCACTGATTTCGTTCAACACTTCAAAGCTGGATATAAAAAACAAATCCAGGGTCAGATCAAGATCGCAGGGTGGGGCTCGGACGAATGTTGGCACGAGGGAGAGACTACAACGCGCACACTTTTCGTTGATCCTTCCAATCCGATAGACAGTATTTTGCCGCAAGCTATACAGCGTAGCGTAAGCGACCCGCTGCTAAATGTCTTCTACTCAGTCTTTGAATCAATGATCGTTCAATGTCCACATATAATTCTTCGTATGATTAGCCAAACGGTAGACGGCAAATTCAAAGTCGCTTTTCCCGGCGAACAAGCCGCGATTATCGTCAGCGCTCCAACCAGCAAATGTCTTGCCGAGTACGTGCACGGAAGTAAATATGGCTTCTGGATGGCTGTGATCGAAAACGCTTTTAAACAATACGAATCCCAAAAGAGAAATGCATCAGATGTCGACCATTTAGAAGCGGTTGAACGTATTTGCAGGCTGTTGAGTGGACAAGGCGGTCGGTGGATCAGCACCACAGATATGCAGCTCACAGAATTGAACATAGTCATGCGCGACGCGTTCAAACAACGTCGCACCATGATTGCTGTGGGCGAACGAAACAGCCCAAGAATGATCGGAAATCGGTTTATCTCAAAAAGCGCAGTTTGCGGAATCGTCAATTTCGACCATAAGAATGGTCGCGTGACGGTCAGCGATCCGCTGAGGGACAATAGCGCAGATAATTTCTCCGACCCAACACATCGCAATTCTGATGGTTCGACCACCCTATCCGTAAACGCTTTTTCGAACGCATTCGAGAAGATTTACGTCGAAGAATGGCAGGTATCCGACCATCTCCTGAAATTGCCCAGATAATCCGACAACATAAGCAATCATGCGACGGCATCTCATGCATCTTACTAATTAGAACGTTCATCTGGAAAAGAAAAGCGCTGTTCTCGTGCTCACACTCGGTAAAATGATTGTACACGTGGGCGTATAGATCTATCCGGAACGATGAATTCAGGATTTCAAATTGCAATCGACATCGCAGTAATCCTGGCGTACTTTGCCGCGGTCATGTTTGTCGGCTTGAGATTTGCAGAGAAAGAAAAGAGCTTAGAGTCTTTCGCGCTTGGCGGCAGATCGATTCCGTGGTGGGCCGTACTAGCTTCAATCATTGCAGCTGAGACAAGTGCTGCCACTTTTCTTGGTACGCCAGGTGAAGGATACAAGCTTCTCAATTACACGTTTTTGCAACTAGTATTTGGCACCATTATCGGCCGCATAGTCGTGGCGTTTCTTTTCATCAAACCTTTCTATGAATTGAAGGTGTTTTCAATTTACGAATTTCTTCAATGGCGTTTTGGAGAAAAAACCCGCAAGGCAGCCTCAGCGATCTTCCTTATCACAAGAACTCTCGCATCGGGAGCGAGACTCTATGTTGCTGCAATCGTCCTTGCAGTCGGATTTACTATTGTGCGCGGTGCTCAACCCACCCACGGCGAGCAGCTCGCAATATACATGGGTTCGATAATCCTAATTACGGTCCTTACAGCTATCTACACCTCTATGGGTGGTATCAAAGCAGTTATCTGGACGGATTGCATTCAGTCAACAGTCATGTTTTCTGGCGCCATTGGTGCAATCTTAGTGCTGCTTAGCGAGCTTAAAAATCTCGGAAAACTAGATACCCTTAATGCCCTGATTAATAGTGGCAAATTAGCGCTGATTACCAGTGGCACTACTAGTGGTGAATCGTTTTCGAACAATTTGCTCGACATTCTTACGTCTGAGTACACCATTTGGGCCGCGCTCGTCGGCATGACATTTACCACTCTTGCTACGCACGGAACTGATCAAGATATGGTTCAGCGTATGCTTACTGCACCGGACTATAAGAAAAGTCGATTGTCCCTTGTGCTTTCCGGCATCGCAGATTTGCCGATTGGTTTCATATTCCTGACAATTGGCATTCTAATGAGCCTGTTTTTTCAAGCTCACCACGATCCAAACTTACCGGCAAAGACAAACGAGGTTTTCGCATACTTTATTTTGCAAGACCTTCCCGTCGGACTTCGCGGTCTGCTTATTGCAGGAATTTTTGCCACTTCTATGGGCTCCCTGAGCGCGGCATTGAACGCACTCGCCACCAGCTACACACGCGACTGGCACAAATCATCGAGTTCGAATTCAGGCGCAGCTAATGGGACCAAAGATCCAGCTTCTGAAGGAGTTTCAGCAGGCAAAAAAACAGAAGAAGAGGAAGAAGAAAGCGAGGCTGTGCAAGTTGTTCGTCGATTTACCTATGTTTTTGCTGCCCTAATGATCGTCGTCGCCAGTGCAACTGCTTACTTTGTCATCGAACATCCAGAGTCGCGGATAATTCCAATCGTCCTCGGCATATTTGGTTATACCTATGGCTCATTGCTGGGAATTTTTCTAGTAGGCTTATTGACCAAGAGCAGGGGCAATGATGTCGGGAATCTCATTGCCATGGGGGTCGGATTTGCAGCCGTCGCGGTTCTTTCAGGGTTGCCCGACCTGATCTGTCATTGCTTGTCGATTAAAGCTAGTTTTCAGATTCCCCAAATCGCCTTCCCCTTCCGAATTTTCGTCGGCGCGCTCACGACTTTCGGCTGCGCCTGCCTCTTCCCCTCCCTAAAAAGAGCAGAAAGCCCGTAGGCCTAAGTATTCTGTTTGCCAGGAGTGCTTTTTAGGGAATAAAAAGCTGGAGTCTCGCGTACCAGCGTACGCAAAGCAATTCATTCGATACCTTCAGTGTGGGGCAATAAAGTGAAGGACTTCTACCGAATAGGCGCAACAGCTTTGGCTTTGAGCGTTTTTATCGTAACCGGATTTACCGCTACGACACAGCCGGCATTCTCGGACTCAAAGACTTATCAGAAGGATTTGACCCGCGGGCTGTACCAGATGGTCAAAAAAGACTATGAGAGCGCCGTCGCGTCATTTACACTGGTACTTCGGGACAATCCGAATGTCTATGAAGCCTACCTAAACAGGGCAGCCGCGCGGTCTGAGCTGAAAGACTATGAGGGAGCCCTGGCTGATTATGACCAGGCAATCAAGATTAACCCCAACGTGGTTGAATCTTTCATCAAGCGCGGCGAACTCCACGCCAAGCAAAATGATTATGCGCCGGCGGTCGAAGACTATTCGCAAGCTTTGCGATTGAGCCCGAAGAACTCTTCTGCACTTATGAACCGAGCCGCCGCGTACAAGAAGATCGGCGATTACCAAAAGGCTATTAACGATTACTCGACAGCATTGAAGCTCGATCCAGGTTCGTTCGATGCAATTAAGGAACGTGCAGATTGCCGAGCGCTGTCCAATGATCTGGATGGCGCTATCGAAGATTATGAGTACCTCCTCAAAAAGAACAAGTCCGGCGCCACTGCATTGCGATTCCAGCTTGCGGAAGTGCAAATGAAAAAGGGCAGCAAAGGCTCTGCCGAGGAAAACTTCAAGCAGGTGATTGCCTATTACAGTAAAAATTTGAAAGGTAGCCGCAAAAACGGAGAATACTTCCTACAACGCGGACTCGCTTATGCACAGTTGGGCGAAACCGACAAAGCTATCGCTGACTTACAAGAAGCATCGGCATGGAAAGCTGATGAAGCAACTACCCGTTATCATCTGGGACATTTGAAGCTCAGCAAGGGCGATGCGAAGGGTGCAATCGTAGACCTCAGTGAAGCGATTCGCCAAAATCCGAAATACAGTCCGGCGCTCATGGATCGCGCGGCGGCATACGTTGCGCAGGGCGAATACATCAGCGCACAGAAAGATCTCGATGCTGCGCTAAACGGCGAGAAAACTGCCGAAGGTTTTTACACTCGGGCAATGGCCCGAATGGCAATCGGCGACAGCAGTGGTGCAGTTTCGGACATAGGCGAGGCGAAGAATTTTGGCGCTCAATATGTGGCGAACAAAAAACAGCAGCTTCAAGAGGCAATTAGTGCCAAAGAAGCGAAAGGCGAAAAAGATATTGCACTGGCAGATCTCCTAGAACAGTCAGCGTTGATCGAACTTGGCGATAACAACAGCGATACAGCTGAAGCAATGGAAAAACGCGCACTAGCGATCAAAGAAAAGCAAATGAGCAAGAACGATCCGAAGCTGTACTACAGCTACATGATGCTGGGTCGCGTTTACTTGAAAAAACGACAGGCAACAAAAGCTGAAGCGTTATTCCGAACTGCCTTAGGCAAACTCAAAAACAGCGCGGACGGTACAGGAAAGTTCGCCATCTTCAATCTCGAAGACTGTGCGAAGGTACTGATCAACTCTTCCAATCAAGAAGAAGCCGGCGCCATACTTGTCGATACTCGCATGGCTAGAGCCGTGACTGGCATGAACGAACGTGCGTTTACCGGCGATCTTTCACGCAAAGCCGAACGAGCTATCGAATCATTCAAGAAGAGAAAACGTGCGGCGCAACAAGCAGAAGAACTTGCACAGCAACAGCAGCAAGGTGCATCACAAGAGCCGGTTGTTGTCACCCGCAATGTGGAAGAAGCGGCTTCCGCGGCAATCGGATCGTCGCAAAAGAATTCCAACAACAAGCCTATTCGTGACAAATGGGCTCTCATCGTCGGAATAAGCAATTTCAAAGACTCCAGCATCAACTTGCACTATTGCGCAAAAGATGCGAAAGACTTTTACGACTTTCTGGTTACGGAGAAAAACTTCGCACCGGACCATGTGCAGTTGCTCACAGACAGTACTGCGACTCGTGCAAATATTCTCTCCCTGCTCGGCAACAAATGGTTGCCTCGTGTAGCTGAGCCTGACGATCTTGTCGTTATCTACTTTTCGAGCCACGGCAGTCCGTCGAGTCTCGACGTTGGTGGTGTCAACTACTTGGTGGCACACGATACCGACGTCAACGATTTGTATGTAACCGGCATCGCAATGCAAGATCTATCACGCATCATCAAAGAGCGTGTGCATTGCGACCGCGTTATGGTTCTTCTTGATGCATGCCACAGCGGCAACGCAGCACCCAGCGCCAAAGGTTTGGGCCGTGCTGCAAACGTCAACGTTGAATCCATCGTACAAGGCACAGGTCAATTAGTACTTTCGTCCAGCAGCCCAGAACAACGGTCATGGGAGTCGAAGCGATATCAAGGAAGTGTGTTTACAAAGCACTTGATCGAAGGTTTGAGAAAAAACGGCAAAATGACCAGACTTGGCGACGCATTTACCTACTTGAATGAAGAAGTTCAACGAGAAGTTATGCGAGATCGCGGAGTGTTGCAAAATCCCGTCATGAAGAGCAAATGGGAAGGTGATGAGTTGATCATCGGCGTTCCGCCAGCGCATCCTAGCAAAGGAATTGGCAGCATCGATCTTCCAGACGATCCAAAACAAAGCGCCACTGCTTCAGTTGGCGAACAAGGAAAATCTGCCAAGCCGGCGCCACCAAGAAAGGGAAAACGAGGTCGCTAGCCCGCTAGCATTTAGGTCGCTTACTTCATCTGCCAGACGCGCAAGGTGAAGTCATCGCTTCCCGTGATTGCTTTGTCACCAAGTTCTGAGAATCCCAGACTCCACATACCGAAGTGCTGGAGGTTGAAGATTCTTTCCTCCCGTCCTTCGTCGATATCCCAAATTCTAAAAGTCTTGTCGAGACCACCCGAAATCGCCTTATCGACTGCAATGAATCGAGTTTTGACGACCCAATTCGTATGACCGGTCATAGACTTCAGCTCTTCGCCAGAGTCCGTATCCCAAACTCTAACTGTCGTATCGCGCCCCGCCGAAACTACTCGGCTGCCGTCATCTGAGATTGCACAAGTTGCAACTTCGGCAGAGTGTCCAGAAAAGGTTCTGATCTTCTTACCGCTTTTCACATTCCACAACGTCAGCAATTTGTCTGTGCCACCAGATATGATTTCGTCAGCGTCAGGAGCAAACGCAAGGCACTTAACTGTTCCAAGACTGCCTTCCATTCTGCTCACTTCTTTGCCTGTTTGCGTATCCCATATACGCACAGTACCGTCATAACTACCTGATGCAATCAAAGTTCCGGTTGGTGCAAATGCCACACAAGTGACGATGTTTTCGTGACCGAGAAATTTTCTGATTACAGTTCCGGCCTCGAGATCCCAGAGACGAACTGTCTTGTCACTGCTACCCGATAAAGCTCGGTCAGCGGATGGAGAAAACGCGACGCTATTGACGGGTTCATCATGCCCTTCGAACTTCTGAATCTCTTTTCCTGTAGTGAGATCCCAAAGTCTCATCGTATTGTCGGCGCTTCCGGAAAGGGCTTGAGTTGCGTCAGGTGAAATATCGACACATTTGCTCCATCCCATGTGCCCTTCAAGCTTCATCACTTCTTTCAATTTATAGATCTGCGCGTTGCCCTCAGTCTTTACTTGACTGGTAGCAGAAGACGCAACTTGCGAATCTCTCAATTCTCGCTCGATGTTTAGCTCCGGCTCATCACCCTTCGTGGACGTTTTTGCAGGTGCTTCTTCTTTCTTTCCATCAGGCTTTGTGGAAACTTCAAACTGCAGAGGGTCAGCTTGTGTCCCTCGTTTGAGTCCTTTGCTTTCGTTGCCTTTATCTGTTTTGCTCTCGGCTAATTTTTTCGAAGTCTCACTCTTCTTAGGAGCTTCCGTCTCTTCGTCAGCTTTTGATGATGCTTTCTCATCGGACTTTGCCAAAGTTTTCTCTTCAGCTTTCGCGGACGTTTTGTCTTCCGCCTTCAAGGTTGCTTTTTCTTCCGCTTTTGCGCTCACTTTTTCATCAGAGCCCTCTGACGTTTGCTCCTCATCCCTAGGCTTTTCTTCAATCTTAGGAGTCGCTCTGCGAACAGCGCGTTTGGGAGGTTCTTTGCATCCGCCAAGCGATTCTATGCGCGCGGCAATCTTATCTGCTTCGACTTGCTTCTTTTCAGCCGCGTAAATCTTCTGGAGAAGTGCAAGTGTTTTGACGAGCTGATTTCCATCTTTAGGAAGTGACTCAGCTTCTTCGACTGTTTCAAGCGTCAACTTTTCGGCTCGCGCCAAATCATCATCTTCGAAAGCTTTAGCAGCCACGTCGTACATAGATGACCAGACGGCATCCTGAGCGAAAGCTCCCGGACTGTAACATAGGGAACAAGTCGCGCTGGCTGCGACGGCTGCGGACACTATCAAAAACTTGATTCTGGCAGTAAAGCGAGACATGGGTATTCAACGCAAAGGTTAGGGAGTTCGGAAACCATTCCAGAAAAACGCTGCCGGAATCCATTAATTGTATTCCGAAACAGTGAAAAATCCTCAAGCCTCGTCTAATCAAGCTTTCCGGGATGCAAAGAATCTTTCAATCGGGTCGCACACAGTATAAATGAAGCGGCGCGTGCCGCCTCTTAACAACCAGCAGGGTCGCCAACCGCTGGGCAATCCGAACATTCACCTGTTGTATAGTAGTGAAGGGGCTTACAGTAATAAACGTCGAGCATTCAGGGCGCCGGTTGGTTTGTCCGTGTAATCGGCGGGATGACACTGCAACAGTTCAAGCGACAACCGAAGAGGGAGTTTCACCAAGTGGACGAGAAGAAGAAAGCAGCAGTAGCGTCACCGCCGACCTTGAAATTCACTAGAGGTCAGCTGGGCATGACCTTGAAAGCTATGAAAGCGAATCAGGAAAAGCTCCAAACCGCAATGAGTGCGCTAAAACACAGCACTGAGACTGCGAAATTCCGCATTGAAAAGCTGCAACGGCATGGATACGGATCGCTCGCGTATTCGTCACTGCAAAAGGGATTGCAGTATTTCATGCATCCGGAGCTAGGTTATGTCGCTTACACCCCTTTGCGTGATGGTCCGAATTCCGTTTGCGTTCTTGCTGATCCAATTTGCAGCAAGGAAAACATGAAAGCACTTATCGAAGAGTTCTTGAAAGAGAAGAGTGATCCTGTTTTCCTTCATATCTCGCATGACACAGGCAAAATTCTCAACGAAATGGGATTTTCCGTTAACGAATTAGGCGTTGAAACAGTCATTGAAATTCAAAAGTTCAATACAGTTGGAAACAAAAAACAGCAATTGAGAAACGCACGGAACGGCGCAAAGAAAGACAATCTTACTGTAGTTGAGATTGACACCGTTGATGATGCCATGCTGAAATCGTTCAAGAAAATCAGCGATGGCTGGATGAAAGAGAAAGTCATCAGCGACAACGAAATGCAATTCATTGTTCGTCCTGTTGTTTTCGTGGACGAAATTGATGTGAGAAAATTCGTTGCCATCAAAGATAATGAAGTAGTGGGATTTGTCATCTTCGATCCCATGTATGAAGATGGAAAAGTAGTCGGATACATCGCCAACCACTTACGGACAAATCTGGAAAGAACATACTCGATTGTCGACTTCATCATTTTGGAAGCAATCGATAAATTCAAGCAAGAGGGCAAACGCGACCTATCGCTTGGTCTCTCGCCTCTAGCCAAAGTCGACGATTCGCAAGAGTTTAAGCACAGCAAGTTATTGAAAGCGCACTTTAAATATGCGTTCGAGCGTGCCAACTTCTTATACAACTTCAAAAATCTAGCCAGACACAAACTCAAGTACAGACCAGAGCTGGAAGGCGCCAGAGAAGACAAAGTATATTGCGCAATGAAGACGCGCTTTTTCCTTATCAGGCTTTATGACGTTTATCGCGTACTTGGTCTAAACCCGCTGGCACAGACGATCAATCACATTAAGCGCTCGACGATTGAACTATTCCGCTCGGCACTGTCTAAGAAGAATCCTGAGAGCAAAAAGGAAGTAGTTACGCAGGAAAAGCGCTAGTTCTTATTGAGAGCTGTGGTCATACATAATCTTCCATTCGCCTTTGCTCTTAACGAAGATCAAGCTAAATCTGCCGTAGATTGGAACATGCGCATGATGGAAAACAGTGAATTTTCCTATACACAAAACATGTTTGTCGCCGATATCAGTGACTTCGAGATCAGAAAGTCGCAACTGTCCCATTGAAGCCTTGCTGTTACCATAGCGTTTCAAATAGTGCTCACGAATGGCGTCGTATCCACGTTTTACATTTCCATTGGAGACATAGGTCACTTGAGATGATCTCAAATAGTCATTGAGAAACGCGTCCAAATCTCCTTTGTTCCATGCTTTTTCTTGACGCGCCACCAGAGCGGCAATTTCTTTAGCGGACTTGGAAGTGCTTCGATAGCCGACGGTGAGGGCAGGTGCGCTGGGTTCCTTCGCAGACACTGAAGGTATCGACCACGCCGAAAACACGAGCAAAGCCAAAGATAACAGCATGCTATTCACGCGATGCACCATTGATTCAACTCCTAATTTTTTGCTTTCTTCTCACGGCGATCTGCGAGAGTTTTTCCACTCGCCTTAAGGCCAGGATCGAGCGAAACTCTCTCATCAAACACAAAACACTCGCCTTGCCAGTGTGCGCCACCAACTTCTTCGAAATAGCGCAGGATGCCACCGTCAAGCTGCAACACTTTTGGATGTCCTTTTTCCTCTAGATACAAGGCAGCCTTTTCGCAGCGAATACCACCAGTGCAGAAAGACACGATCGTTTTATCGTTGAGTCCATTGACAGCTTTATCCATTGTGGACGAAATTGCTTCGGGGAAATCGCTAAACTTTTCGATATGAAGGTCAAGCGCATTTTCAAAAGTGCCCATTTCGACTTCAAAGTCATTGCGAGTATCTAAGAGAATGAGTTCGCGTCCTTCGTCGTCACGCCCCTGATCAAGCCACTTCTTAAGCGTATGAGCATCTACGTGTGGTGCGCGTCGCGATTCTGGCTGAATCATTGGATGGCGCATTGTGATGATCTCCGCTGCAATGCGCACCACCATTTTGCGGAAAGGCTGATTTGTGGAAAAGCTTTCCTTTACCTCGAGTTCGGTGAAGCGTCCGCCAAAAAACTCGTCGGTTTGCAGAAATTTCAAAAACTCGTCTATTGCATCACGGCTACCCGCAAGGAAAAGATTGATTCCTTCGGTCGCGAGCAAAACTGTGCCCTTCAAGTGGAGAGCATCGCATCGTTCTTTGAGTACTGGTTGCCAGGCAGCAGGGTCGGGGATGCCGACGAACTTGTAAGCTGCGATATTGACTATTTGCATAGCCTCCTATTTTACAACCCATAGTGCATAGTAAACTAGCGCTGCCATCTCATAGATAGCTATAGGGAGCACCTTTTGCCCTCAGGAGCCCAATGAACAACGAGAAAAAGCCTGTAACACTCTACATCTTTCGGCATGGGCAAACCGAATGGGCACGACTGGGACAACATACCGGCCGCACCGATATTCCCCTCACGGATGTGGGAAGAGACCAGGCCAGAGCGCTCAAAAGCGCTATCAGTCACATTGACTTCTCGGGTGTTTTGGTTAGCCCTCTTTCACGAGCACGTGAAACGGCTGAGCTTGCGGGCATGAAAGAAACCAAGATCTGTGACGATCTTCAAGAGTTTCACTACGGAAGTTATGAAGGGCTCACCAGCGATCAGATTCGCAAAGAAGTTCCTGGCTGGACTGTCTGGACACATCCATGCCCGGCTGGAGAAACTTTAGATGAGGCTGCTAAGCGCTGCAAGAATGTTATAGATACCGCTGATGGTATCGGCGGAAAAGTCGCGCTTTTTGCTCACGGACACATCTTGCGAATTCTCACTGCAACCTGGCTCAAGCTTCTTCCGCAAGAGGGCAAGCATTTCATGCTTGACACAAGCACGATCTCAGTTTTAACGCATGAAAGAGAAACCAGAGCCATCAAAATCTGGAACTGCCCAACAGATTTGTTGACTATGGTGTAATGCAAATTGCAGAGCGGAAGAGGATGGATGCCATGCATCGCCCGGATTTATACCGCTAAACTATTGCTGCTTTTCTCTCAAAGCTCTTTTCTGTTCTTCAACAGCAATGCGTTGACGATCAAGTTCTAGCCTCTGCAATTCGAGCTTACGACCTGCAACATCGATCTCCAATCGCTGCTTATCCAGCGGCAAACGTTGAAAGTCCGTCTGTCTCCACCTTTCATCAAGCTCCGCACGCAAGCGATCTAATTCCGACCTTTGCTTGTCTAAATTCAATCTTTCTTCTTGAAGTTTGTACCTGATCTCATCAATCTTTTGTTGCGGCTCTTGCAGATTTAGCCGCTTTTCTTCGAGAGCGCGACGTTCGCGATCCAACTCACGACGTTTCTCATCAATTTCTTGCCCTCGCCGTTCAAGTTCCTCAGAGCTCAGATTCGGTTTCGGATACTCAGTAGTCGGTTTAACGGTTGATGGCATCGGCAGTGAAGCACCGGGATTTTCCTTATCCTTCGCACAGACGGCAGGCGAAGCCTGAAAAATTCCCAAAATCAAAGCACCCGCCAGTATCGCAAATCGGGCTGGAGCGTGTCGCTTATGCATATAGTCTCTCCGCAAAGTTTTACAACGAGGCGCCGACCGTAAAGCATATCATCGAGTCCTGCTCGGCATATCATCCCAAGTGCGCCCTTCAAAAATTCGCCCCGCCTTCTTCTTATTATGACCACCCCATTGTTTGAAGAAGAAAGCAACACCGGCTGATTGACACTGATCGCGAATAAGCCCAACCCACTCAGGCTGTAACGGTCTTACGCGGCGCCCGGATTCACCGCCCACAATCACCCAATCGATGCCTTCGAGATTCATATCGTCAATGGGGCCGAGCAGCGGTTCAACCGACAAAAACTTGATATGAGCACCAGTTTGCCGCAGATAGTCGATGCGGTGAACATAGTCCTTGCTCTCGACACTCACCCCCATCCAAATGTTCGGCGCCCATTCCAATTGCGGGCTCAATTCTAAAAGTCGCTCGTGGCGCTTAGTCAGGATCTGAAACTGATGCCAATCAGCCTTTTTCATCACCTCAAACACCTGCTTCACGTACTCGACCGGGACGTCTTTGTGAAACAAATCGCTCATGGAGTTCACAAAAATACGCTTCGGCCTTTTCCAGGAAAGTGGCAAAACAAGCCGGTCAGGCCACATACGTAAGTCGAACCCCTGCTCATATGGATGTCCTGGAACACCGCGAAAACGCTCGGCAAATGTCTCGGCATAGCAATTCGCGCAGCCGGGGCTGATTTTTGTGCAACCGGTCACCGGATTCCAGGTCGCATCGGTCCATTCAATTTCAGATGTAACAGACATGCCGCCTCAATCCTCGGTCATACGCTTGCCTTTCACTGGGCGCAATGAGCGCCACGGCCTTTGAGGAGCTGGCTGGGCGAACAATGTAAGCTGCTCGGAGTCCTTGGAAAGGTCGTCCTCATCTTGCTTTAGCTCGCTTTCCAAAATCAGCTCTCCATTGCCCCTAATGTGCATTTCTTCAATGCCATGCTGCGCAAGAACTGGTCCAATCAAGCGTCTTCTATGACACTCAGAGGGGTTCTCCTCGGCGCACATAATCACGACGCGGTACTTTGCGCACCCTGCCGTAAGCCGCTCAATGCCTTCGGAAAACCTCTGAGATTGTGCAATGCGAGCATAATCAATGTGCCCCTCGGCATCATAAAACTCCGGTTCTTTTGGCTTGCCGCCCAATTCTTTACCCAAATGCAGATACTTCAGACCAGCATCTTGAATGGCAGACTTAAGCGGATCATGACTAAATTGGCGAGAAAAACGCGAAAACGGATTGGTTCGAACATCTACCAACACTTCAATCTCATATCTTTCAAGAAGCTCAAGAAAGGTTTCAATTGAGTGATTGGAATGTCCTATGGTATAGACCTGCCCCCGGGAAGCAGCACTGCTTATTTGCTCTTGCTCGTTTTCCACAAAACCTCACCAGAAACCAAGACTGGAGGAACAGTCCAAATTTGGCACTTTTCAGATGAACGCACTAATGATTTTAGCAGTCTCTTCACAACCCTGCAGCGCAATACCTTATGGTAGACTTCCCGCATGCCAAACGAAGTTCCAGACGAAATTCTAACTATCCTCGCAAGAGATGCGCGCACGTCTTTCGACACAATCGCGAAGATGACCGGAAAGTCAGTGCAAGATGTCGAAAAAACGGTTCGCGAATACGAACAGAGCGGTGTCATCAAAACTTATTACACCGTCATCGACTGGGAAAAAACCGGTTGTGAAAAGGTAGTCGCATTCATCGATGTGAAAGTCACCCCTGCTCGCGATGTAGGATTTGATGCTATAGCTTGCCGAATTGCACGCTTCGCACAAGTGCAAAGTGTCTGGTTGGTTTCTGGCGGCAGCGATTTGCGCGTTGTTGTCGAAGCACCAAACCTTCGCGAACTGGCCACCTTCGTTGCCGAGAAGCTTGCCACCATTGACGGTGTTACCGGTACCACATCTCACTTTCTCTTGAAACGATACAAAGAAGATGGTGCGTTGTTTTTTGATTCAGAACAAGATCAAAGACTTGTAGTTTCGCCTTAGGTGATACATGAGCCAGAGTCTTTCGCTCAAACCTCTTTCTAAGAAAGCACTCGAGGTTCCTTTTTCAGGAATCAGAAGATTTTTCGATATAGCTGCATCGATGCAGGATGTAGTATCGCTCGGCGTCGGTGAACCGGATTTTGTAACGCCTTGGTCAGTCCGCGAAGCTGCTATTTACTCATTAGAGCGAGGACAAACAACGTACACGTCCAACTATGGTCTGCTGGAGTTGCGCAGGGAAATTTCACGCTATCTCAGTAAGCGCTATAAAATCGAATACAACCCTGAAGGGGAAATTCTCGTCACAGTAGGCGTGTCGGAAGGACTCGATTTAGCGATGCGTGTCTTGCTGAATCCTGGCGACGAAGTCCTGATTCCTGAGCCATGCTATGTGTCTTATCGTCCATGTGTTTCTCTTGCTGGTGGTATTCCTGTTGGAGTCGAGACACGTTCTGACGCAAAATTCGCAGTTACGGCCGAACAATTGAAAGCCGCATGTACAGAGCGCACCAAAGCCATTCTTTTAGGTTATCCGTCAAATCCCACGGGAGCAGTTCTCAGCAAAGAGCAAATCGTCGAGATTATCAATTTCGCACGAGAACGTGGATTGTATGTCATATCCGACGAAATCTACGACCGCTTGACTTACGAAGGGATTCACACTTGCGTCGCATCTGTGCCGGGGGCAAGAGAAATCACCATTCTTCTAAATGGTTTTTCTAAAGCACATGCAATGACCGGGTGGAGAATTGCATACGCCTGTGCACCAGAGCACATTCTTAAAATGATGATGAAGATTCACTCCTACACAATGTTGTGCGCGCCAATAACTGGACAGATTGCTGCGGTGGAAGCGCTCAAGCATGCAGAAAGAGAAGTCGAAGACATGGTCGCTCACTACAGACAAAGGCGTCGATTGATTGTGGACGGCTTGAATAAACTTGGCTTGACGTGCCATATGCCGCTCGGAGCCTTCTACGCATTCCCGTCGATCGAATCCACCGGACTCACGGCAGAGCAATTCGCAGAAAGACTGCTGCTGGAAGAACGCGTCGCGGTTGTTCCCGGCACCGCTTTTGGTGCCGGAGGAGATGGACACATTCGTTGCTCTTATGCCACCAGTGTAGATAAAATAGAACTGGCACTTGCAAGAATGCGCAAGTTTGTGGACAAACTGCACAAATAGCAGTGACAAAACGCTTTGCTCTTGATTCTGACAACAGCTAAATCTACAGGCAGACCGTTAGCAACTACTTCGCCAGCAGTTGCTCAATATCTTTGCCCATATCCTTGGGTTCGACTTGCGGAGCGTAGCGCTTAAACACTTTGCCATCTCGCCCAACCAAAAACTTCGTGAAATTCCATTTGATGTTTTCCGTACCAAGAACACCCGGCGCGGATGAGGTCAAATATTTGTACAAAGGGTGCGCATCATTGCCATTAACATCAATTTTCTCAAACATCTGAAACTCGACGCCATAATTCTTCTGGCAGAAAGCGCCAATTTCAGAAGAACCGCCAGGCTCTTGAGCACCGAACTGATTGCAAGGAAAGCCAAGAACCTTGAGTCCTTTTCCGGCATACGTTTTATGCAGTTCTTCCAAACCTGCATATTGTCCGGTAAAGCCGCACTGACTTGCAGTGTTGACAATCAGGAGTACATCGCCCTTGTACTGCGCCAGATCAATATCCTTGCCGTCCAAGGATTTCGCAGTGAATTCGTAAACATCTGCTGTCATCACTCCTCCTTACACACACTTCGTTTTCTATAGGTGCATTCGTGCAAACAAGGATAGAGCATTGCTTGAAGTTTCATTCCATTAATTAAGCGTTCTTGCGACGACTAAACCAAACTATTCTAGCGCCGGACCAGCGGGCTAACCACGTCAGGATCACCGAGTTTTTGCGGTTTTTGGTCGTAGAAGGCAATCTGAATTGCCAGGGCAAAACCGCCACCAGCAGCCATCAGAAAGAGAAGAATTGCCAATCCAGGATAACCAAACAGAGTAAAGCCACTAGGAACTTTCATCAAATTAGAAGCTCCGATAATCAAAGCAGCGAGAACCAGACCGAGGGTGATTCTGTTGGCGACCTTTTGAAACGAGTCAACCAGAAGCGGCTCGTCGATAACTTTCACTGACAATTGATTCTGTGCGACCAGATCCATGATCTTATTAATATTCCGAGGGAATTTTTCAAACCCATCTTTTGCTTCGATTAAGGTGTTAAGCAAGTTTCCGGGAGAGATTTCGTTGACCAAACGCTGCTCGAGAATGTGCCCTGCGTTTCTCCGCACTGAAGCGTTTGGATCAAAGTTAGGATCCAACGAACGGCCAACTTCATCAAGGTGAAGCATCGCTTTGCCAAGCATTGTCAATTCAGCTGGTACTCGGATACCTGTTTCACCAGCCGCTTTCGTAATACCCACGATAACGTGTCCAACCTTCATCCGGGCGATGTTTGCATCAAGGTCGGTTTGAACCAGTTCAGAAACTTTGTGACGGAATTGAATCTCGTCAAATTTAGGTTTGGGCTCTCCAATTTCGACTGCAATATTGGCGACTGAATCCGCGCGGCCTTCACTAATCGCGATAACGAGCTGCAGCAATTGCTTTTGAATTCTTGGAGTAAGACGTGCGACCATACCCAGATCGATTAGGGCAATTTGCTTTTCATCCTCAGTTAGAAGAACGTTGCCCGGATGGGGATCCGCATGAAAAAAGCCTGCAACGAGAATCTGCTTCAAATACGCTGCGAAGATTTGCTCGGCAAGCGGAGTTCCATTCAATTCGGTCCGTTCAAGGTTAGTTATGTCTGTAACTTTCTTCCCTTTGATAAATTCCATCGTCAACACTTTCGTCGTGGTGAAAGCGTCAATCGCAAAAGGCACCTTAATCATTTCGAACTCTTCAACGATGCGTCTTAGAGTTTCCAGATTCTGCGCTTCTTGTCGATAGTCGAGTTCGCCCAAAAGCGACTTGCGAAACTCATCAACCATCACATCGAATTCGTACTTCTTTCCTAACTCCGTATGGAGAACGTAGAATTCGGCGACGTCAGCGAATATTTCAAGATCTTGCAGTATTTGTTCGCGAATGCAGGGTCTCTGGACCTTCACTGCCACTTCGCGGCCATCGCGCATTTTTGCTTTGTGAATTTGCCCAAGAGAAGCGGCAGCCAGAGGTTCGGAATTGAACTCAGAAAACGCCTTCGAGATTTTGACTCCGAGTTCGCTTACAATGATTTTCTCTACTTCGGCAAAGCTAAAGGGCTCGCAATTATCCTGCAGTCTGGATAACGCGAGCAAATACGGTGGCGGCAAAAGATCGCCACGAGTCGAGAGGATCTGACCGAGTTTTACATAAGCAGGACCCAGTCTCTCCAGATCGGCAGCCAACTCTTCAGCAGTACCCTTCACTTGCTTTGAAAGGTTTTCATCGTCCTTTAATGCTTCTTCTAAGCCGGCATTTTTCACCAGGTCGGAATTGCCGTACTTCATCAACAATCCCGCGATTTCCTTATACCTCTTGAGGTATTGCGGATCGAGCTTAATTCCCATGGTCATCAACCCCTTAACCCTGGGGATTACCCCCTGTGCTGGCTTCTGCGAAGTAGACTACAAAAAGCCCCGAGGGTTCCAGGTTTAGGAATCTCGGAGCTTAGAGATTTAATATTCATACCGAGGTACTTCTATATAGAAGAACACTCGGATTTAGATGAAGCGCTCAGGCTTTTTGTGCTGTGGGGGACAAGACCTGCGTCACAAGTTCTTGAGCTTCAGACTGAATTTGCTTCAAATGTTCTTCACTCTTAAAGCTCTCTGCGTAAATCTTATACACATCTTCAGTTCCGGAAGGACGAGCTGCAAACCAGCCGTTTTCCGTAGTCACTTTCAGACCGCCAATGTCTTCATTGTTGCCTGGCGCAGCGGTAAACTTGCCGACAATAGGCTCTCCTGCGAACTCTTTGGCTTTAACATCATCTGGTGAAAGCTTTTTCAATTTCGCCTTTTGATCCGGAGTTGCAGGGGCGTCGATTCTCGCGTAATAAGGATTGCCGAATTCCTTTGTCAGAGCTTCGTAGTGCTTGCCCGGATCTTTGCCCGTAACTGCAGTGATCTCTGCAGCCAGCAGCGCGAGAATGATGCCGTCCTTATCCGTAGTCCAGACGCTTCCATCCATGCGAAGGAAGCACGCTCCTGCACTTTCCTCACCGCCAAACCCGAACGATCCGTCAATTAAGCCATCGACAAACCACTTGAATCCAACCGGCACTTCAACAAGTTTTCTTCCCAATCGCTGCGCAATACGATCGATAAGGCTTGTGCTTACGACCGTCTTTCCGATGGCAGCGTCTTTGCTCCACTCTTTTCTGTTTTGGAAGAGATAATCGATTGCCACAGAGAGAAAATGGTTGGGGTTCATCAAACCATTGGGCGTGACGATACCATGACGATCGTGATCGGTATCATTTGCAAAAGCAATGTCAAAGCGCTTGCTGTGCTGGATCAATCCTGCCATCGCATATGGTGATGAACAATCCATGCGAATCTTACCGTCCCAATCGACAGTCATGAATGAGAATGTGGGGTCAACAACATGGTTGACGACCTCGATCGGAAGTTTATGCACTTCGATCAGCTTTTCCCAGTAGTGCACGCCTGCGCCGCCGAGCGGGTCAACACCGGCTTTGATACCAGACTTTTGAATCGCCTGGAGGTCGACAACAGAAGCAAGTTCGCGCACGTACAGGTCTGTGTAGTCAAACTTGTGTGTCGTGGCGGCAGCCATTGCTTGGCGGAAGCCAACCCGTTTTACACCAGCCAGATCTTTTGAAAGATACTCGTTAGCCTTCTTCTCAATCCAGCCGGTAATGTTCGTGTCAGCGGGGCCACCGTTGGGCGGATTGTACTTAAATCCGCCATCTTGCGGAGGATTGTGTGAAGGAGTCACCACAATGCCGTCAGCCAAACCGCTTGTACGCCCTTTGTTGTAGGCTAAAATCGCCAACGAGATTGCGGGCGTTGGAGTATAGCCGAGATCTTTGTCGATCATGACGTTGACTTCGTTGGCAGCAAGCACTTCCAACGCGCTGGCGAAAGCAGGTTCTGACAAAGCGTGCGTATCGATGCCCAAATAAAGCGGCCCGGTAATGCCCTGCTCTTTGCGATAAACGCAGATAGCCTGCGTAATCGCCAAAATATGCTCCTCATTAAATGCGCGTTTGAATGCTGATCCGCGGTGTCCGGAGGTTCCAAACGCCACCTTCTCGCTCGCGACGTTAACATCCGGCTTTTCACTGTAATAAGTGGTAATGAGGCGGGGCACATTGACGAGCAATTCGCGAGGGGCGGGCTTGCCTGCTAACGGACTGAGCATGCGATATCTCCTGATATGACGTTCAAAAATACACAAAGACAGCTCCATATCATAACTAGAGATGCGTGAGACATCTACTTATCAAGAGAAGCTTTTGAGCAACAAAAGCACCAGAAATTCCAATAACAGCCACATAATCAACGTACGTTCGGCAAACGCACAGGTGAGCGGCAGCATTCAAGTAACCAATAGGATACTTAAAGGTCCGTACGGTGCGGCGCCAGGTCTGTCATAATGCTGAATGATGCGCGGCTAGAAAGCCTCCTGACGGCAAATGTACACGCCGCGTCCACTGCCTTTGGGGTGAAACCATGGTTACCGCGACTCTAGAACATGCATTTCCCAAATTAACCGAAGAAGAACTGCGCCTGCTAGAACCAATGGCAGTTTGCACTTACCTGGAAGATGGCGAACAAGCTTTCCGAGCTGGACAAGCCGATGCTGATCTTTTCGTCGTTAAGTCGGGCGCCCTCGAAATTCAAAATCCCAGCGATGACCACAAAGTCGTCGCGGTTCATGAAGTTGGTGGATTTTCTGGCGATATCGACATGATCATCCGCCGTCCCCCTATAGTCACAGGCATTGCCCGCGGAAAAACTCACTTGTTGCGCGTGCACCGTGATCGTCTTAAAGAAGTGATGATCAAAATTCCGCATCTCTCGGAAAAACTGTTAGTCGCGTTTCAGATGCGCAGAGAGCTGTTGAATCAAACCGGCAAGATCGGCTTTAAGGTTATTGGCTGTGGACTTTGCAGTGATACCACGCTCTTGCGGGAATTCATGCACAAAAATTTTGTGCCCTTCACCTGGTACGACAAAGACTCCGATATCGGCAAGGCCGCCATCCAGCGATTTGGTGAATTCCCAATTGTTCAAAAGCCAGACGGCAGTATTTTGGTTCGCCCCGACATTCAAGAAATGGCACACGAGTGCGGTCTTTGGCATGAATGCCCAAGCCAGAGTGTTGATTTGGCTATTGTCGGCGCCGGTCCTGCGGGTCTTGCAGCAGCTGTTTATGCCGCTTCTGAAGGCTTGAACACCCTCGTCTTGGATAAGCTCGGACCAGGCGGGCAAGCCGGTGGCTCTTCCAAAATTGAAAACTTCATCGGCTTCCCGTCCGGATTGTCGGGAACAGAATTGGCTATGCGCGGTGTTTTGCAAATGGTCAAATTTGGTGCGCAATTAATCGCGCCAACCCGTGTAGAACAATTCAGAGCAGGTAAGACAGCAAGAGATCCTCACGAGCTCATTCTAGATTGCGGCGCAGTAATCGCTGCAAAGACAGTGCTCATCGCAACTGGCGTGACGTGGAGAAAACTTGACGCAATCAATGCAGCAAATTATGAGCGTGCGGGCGTCTATTACGCGTGTACGAACGTAGAGGTGATGCTTCACGATACACAGGATGTCGCAGTTGTCGGCGCTGGCAACTCAGCAGGACAAGCAGCTATGTATCTCGCGGAATGCTGTCCTTCCAGGACTGTGCATGTGCTTTGCCGTGGAAAGTTCGGACCGAGCATGTCCGAGTATCTTTGCCAACGAATTCACGCAACAAAAAATATAAAAGTCCACGAGAACGCCAGAATCTCGAGAGTCAATGGTGGCGAATACTTAATCGATAACGTCGATTTAGTCGACAAAGACGGCAAGGAAAGCAAGCTCGATGTGAAAGCGGTCTTCGTCTTCATCGGCGCAGAGCCAGGAGCTACATGGCTGCCGGACGATGTTGCGCGTGACGAAAACGGATTTATCCTGACTGGCTCAGATGCTGGACAATCAGGCAAGTGGCCTCTGAAAGATCGTATGCCATGCGCTTTAGAAACATCAGTACCTCGCTTGCTTGCAGCTGGAGATATTCGCTCCGGATCTACAAAACGAGTTGGCTTTGCAGTTGGTGACGGCTCGCTCGCCGTAACGTGCGTCCACTCAGTTATGCCAGACGCATAAGATGAAGAACATATCGAAGATCCGACGCACGTGGCTCTTCGTACTAGTAGCGTTTTTGCTAACTTCATTCACCAGCGTATTTGCGGATGAGCTAGAAAGTCAGCTATCGAATCTTGAAACAAAGGTGTTTCGAAGAGATTTCGCAGCTGATACTGCCGAAACCAGAGTGAAGAGACTTGAGCTTCTATTTTTGCCCGGAGTCAAAAGAGACTCTTCGATGTCACTGCTCGACAGGCTGAACATCGTCCAATATTTAAGTGTAAAAACCGAAGAGAGAAGGACGAAGAACGACGGGAAATTCAATTCAAGAATGCTACAAGTCGGCACTAAAGAGTCAGCAAAAAATTCTGAGATGAATCTTTCAGACCTGGAAGTAATGTACCAGGAGGCAAGTAAACAACCAATAGACGCGGACGTCCTGCTTGTGATGGTTGATTGTTCTTCCAGCATGGCGACAAAACTCAATCCGCCAGGACTAACCGCAGTGGAAGTGGCAGCATCAAGAAAAATCTCCAAGATGGATTTAGCCAAGAATGTGCTTTTTCAACTCGCGGTTAAGTTTCCAAAGTCGACTTACTTGGGTCTGAGGGTCTATGGAAACGAATATTTAGCCGACCCCTTTTCAGACTGCAAACAATCAAAACTGGTCATTCCACCCGCAAAAGAAAATCGAAGAGACGTTGCCATATTTACGCGGAGCCTCAGTGTCGGCGGACTCTCACCACTAGAATATGCAATTCGGCGCGCCGTAGAGCTGGATACAAGTCGTTTTACTGGAAGAAAAAACATTCTGATTGTTGCTGATTCGGCTGATACGTGCGGCGGAAATCCTGTAGCGTACGTGAGGCAAGTGTCGAAGAACCTCCAAGATCTAAGATTCTTCTGCATCGGTATAGGACTTAAGAAAAGTGCCGACGGTATCCAAGCAAGAGAACAGTTAACTCGTCTTGCGGAAACGACAAACGGGAAGTTCTACGAATCTTGGGACGAAAAAGACATTGCAACCTTTGTCGAAGCCGTGAAGAGTGAAGTGCTTCCCAAGACAGATAGGTAACATCCGGAGAGAACCAGACCTCGCCCCGGTTGCAAAGAGATACTGCTTGTCAGTCTCAATCGGGCTACTGGACGCGGTCCCGCAAAACGTTTGAGCTAAAAGCCTTTCAAGCTCTTTACAAGCATTCGCGTCCCACAAACTTAGGCGCCCGTCAGGCGCAAGAATATTAAGTTTGTCAAGCACCTACAGCGCATAAATGTATACGGGCAGTGGTTTGTAGCTTATGATTGCCCCTCTTTGCCAGGTAGTAGAGGACCAGCCTTTGCTCGTGGCGGGCAATTTTTTCTGGAATCTCTTCTGTATCCTGAGACTGGAGTCAATCATGATCACGGCAACCAAAGTAGGCACTCGTGGAATCGTCCAAATCAAGCGCCAAGCCGAAGGCTGGCTGGCTTCCGTTACCTTTTACGGCGACTCACGCCGCTCGACCCAGGTAGTTCTCGACACAAAGAGAACAATCGAACTCTTCCGTGCAGTCGGAGCGCCACTCCCGGTATCGAAAAAGGATGTGCATGTAGTTGAATTCTTCAACTGCGATCCTAGCGAAGTCGAGCAATTCGGCTTTCAATACGTAAGCGGCGACCAAAAAGCTCAGTTCATCTGGTAGCTAGAGCTTCGTCCGTTTTGTTCTCTGCGGGCGGCTCTTCACCCTTGGTCGCTACGCGATACAAAGTCAGCCCCATAAGCGTAAAGAAGATCACACCTGCAAGCTGGTAGCCTTGATCTCCAAGCATGCTGGTCAGCGTGTGCTCACAACTTACAGACTGCAAAAACTTGTAGATTGGCTCTGGTATCGACAGTAGTGCAACGATTACGCCTGCAAGTGCACCACCGGCGACCAGCCCCGTCGCGAATAAGCTTCCGCTCCCTAACTCATCATCAGCAGATTCCACGCCTTTTCGTTTCGCCGAAATCTCAACAAATTTCTTTATCACACCACCAACGAAAATGGGAAGCGTTGTAGATAAGGGCAGGTATGCACCAACTGCAAAGTTCAACGCATTGACACCACAAAGCTCCATTGTGGTGGCAAGAAACACACCGACTAAAACAAAGTTCCAATCAAGATTGAACGACAACATTCCTTTGATGAGTGTCGCCATCAAAGTGCCTTGAGGTGCGGGAAACTTGTCGCTGCCGATTGCGTGAACAATACCTTTTGCCACCATATCGGGCGAAGGGTGATCGAGCATTTTGACAGTTAAACCAATCACAATAGATGCAACAACAGCACCGATAAATAAACAGATCTGCTGATTTCTCGGAGTGGCACCAACGATGTAACCTGTCTTCAAATCCTGTGACGTAGCGCCACCATTGGCTGCTGCAATACACACGATACCTCCAACGACAAGGACCATCGGTTCATACAAATGACCGGTCAATCCAAATCCGATGAAGACAAGCGAAGTCGCCATGAGTGTGGCAATTGTCATACCGGAAATCGGGTTAGAGCTTGATCCGATTAAGCCGACGATTCTGCTTGATACCGTGACAAAGAAGAATCCAAAGATAATTACCAGCACGCCAATGAGCAGTTTTTGCACAATTGAATCGCCTGGTATTTGAGGTAGTGCCACCATCAAAGCAACAAGAACCACCGAGCCGATGAGTACTGTTTTGATGGACAAATCATTGTCCACACGTGAAACAGCTCCTGCGCTGCCATCAGATTTGAAGGAGCCCAAACTGTCTCGGAAAGAAGAGATGATGGTAGGAATTGTTTTCAAAAGAGTGAAGAAACCACCGGCAGCAACCGCACCAGCACCAATCTGACGAACATATGCGCGATAAACCGCCTCCGCAGTGTTTGCAAACGTATGCGTGTTGGGGTCCCAATTTCCTGGACCACCTACTGCAGACAGACTCTGCAAGTTGCCGAGCTTTACCAACTGCTGCGCAATCGTGTCCATTGGCACAATGCTCGCCAGAAGCGGTATCAAACCAAGCCATGCGAGCACGCCACCAGCCACTAAACATCCGGCAATTCTAAATCCGACGATATATCCCACTCCCATATATTCGGGTGTGATTTCGCCGTTGACGGTGGCGGAGGGGAAAAACTTGTTGGTTTGTTTAGTAACGTAAGTCGGGGTTTCGGCAATTACGTGAAGCACGTGTTGAAAGAATGCGTACAACATTGCGAATCCGAGTCCCAAATATGCAGTCTTAGCAGAGCTGCCACCCTTTTCGCCCGCTATCAATACAGAGCCGCAAGCGGTGCCTTCGGGATATGGGAGATTGCCGTGCTCTTTGACGATCAAAGACCGCCTGAGAGGAATCATCATCAACGTTCCGAGAATGCCACCAAGCGCGGCAAGAATGAAGATGGTCCAGTAATCGAAAAATGGTGCGCCGACACTTTCGCCTTTGTCGGTAACACTCAGGAAGAGAAACCCAGTCAAGGTAAAAACGACGCCCGATGCTATCGACTCGCCGGCAGAAGCGGTAGTTTGAATGATGTTGTTTTCAAGAATTGTCGTCTTGAGCAACTTGCGCCCAAGCGATATTGCAAGGACCGCGACGGGAATCGATGCAGATACAGTGAGACCCGCTTTTAATGCGAGATAAACAGATGCAGCTCCGAACAAAACTCCGAACATACATCCAAGAATGATTGCTCTTGGTGTTAGCTCTTTGACGTTTTCTTCCGACGCAATATATGGCTTGAATTCATGAATAGTTTCTTGCATGGCAAAAGCGTATCAGGAGATCGCTAGTATGCAAAGAGAAAAACTCAGGAATTTGCGAGCCTCTTACCTGAATGTCGCTCGCGTATCGGTCACATATCTAACTCTGGAACCCGGCTGTGCATCGACATCTCCGCCGACAGCAATGACACTCGAGCCGACACGAGCCGATACTCTGCCGCCGAATACGAAAGCTCGTCCACCAGAATTGACTATAACATCAGCACCCGGTCTTACGACTGCAATTCCATTTTCGAAGAGTTCAAAGTTGTCGCATTTCTCTGCATGAACCACAGCATTTTTCACCTCGACTCTGGCTCGCGGAGCGCAATCTCCATTACGAGCCTGAGGCAACGAATCGGACGGTAGATCGGTGCGGGTTGCAGATGTGTCTGCTTGCGCCGCAGGCAATACTTTTGGTGCTTCTAAAACTAGCGTAGCCCCTTCGGCAACCCGACCTTTTCGCAGTTCCGGAAACTCTTTCTTATTCAATTCGGTGATGCGATGCATCTCGCGTTTGATTTCAGATTGGGTCGCATCGGGATTTCCAGTTACACCTAGAGAGCGCCTGGCAATCTGATAGAGACTGTCCCCTGCTCTGACCGTGTACTGTTTTGCATCGAGAATTTCAGCAGCCCAGCTCGCATACACTTTCTTTCCAGAAGAATCAAGAACAGATGCCGGCGCCCAACCATCTGACGTGTTTATATTACGCGCCGCTTTTTGATCCAACAGGCGAAGTGCTTCGATACCAAGACCGTTTGGTTCGCTGTTTCTTTCATCCAACTGATGCCGATCAAAATCGGCACCAGAATACTCCATAGCTCTCATCGGGAATTCCTCAAGTTTCGCCAGTTACTTCTTTTTTGCACCAGGAGGGCAATCTTCCGCGGCTGGTGCTACGGGTTTTGGCTTGGCTGGTTGAGGACGATGCACCGGTTTTGGTGGCTCAGGCAACACATTGATTGTAGTGACATTGACCTCGGTGGATCTCTGTTCTACCTTTGTGACTCGGTTATTGAACTCTTCGAGCTTTTGAGCTACAGCTTCGTCAAGCATTCGCTGTTCAGCAGCGTTGCTGGCTTGACCTGGAATGATAATCGGCTTGTCCAGACCAAGCTTCTTCATCGAGTCCATGGTGGCATCGGCGCTGTTAGCCAGAGTGGAACATACGCTATCCAACTGCAGTGACACTTCTGCTTTTGCGTTGGCAATTCTACGTGCACCCGCGCCAACACCCGGTGCGTATGGGTTGGTGCCGAGTTGATTACCGGCTTGCAATTCTAATTGAAAACTTTGAAGGGCAACCATCGCGTGTTCGTCGCTGGCTTTGCAAACCTGCTGCATGGTGCGCTGGAAATCCTCTTTCTTCAGGCACTCTTGGTTGAGAGTGGTTTTGCCACCACTTACTCCAAATCCAAGAACATATACACCGGTGCTTCCACCTTCACTGCAAAATCCGCTTGCGTACACATTCGGCGCGGTAGCGCTGCCACCATAATATTTGACATTTTCAGAACGGTTGTCGTTGATTTGAGCATTGCCTCCACGAGCATCGGCACTGGAGTTGGAGCCAGATACGGCATTGGAGCGCGAATCTGATGTATTTGGACCGGTGTTGACTCGAACATCCTGGCGCGGCGCATTTATCAACGTATTGTCATTGCGATTACTGTTGATGTTATCGTTGCGATTGCTGTTGACGTTGTCGTTACGATTGCTGTTGGCGTTGTCGTTACGATTGAGATTACGATTACTGTTCAGATCGAGCAAATTCAATTGCGGCGCTGGCTGTGTTGGGACTTCTCCACCGCGATGGCCTTGGCTTTCGTATGTCATTAAGGTTTCCTCTCCGTAAATTATTTATTGAAGACTGCGCTTCGGAAGGCGTATCCGGACAGTCGAATCTCAACGCCATGTGCTGGAAATCACAGTGAGTGATGTCTGCGGCAGCTAGTTGAGGGGTGCTTGCACTCTATGGAAATCTGCGGTCAGAAGTTGGTCACGAAGATTAAACGCTCCTCGGCACCTACCGGAGCGCTAGTAAAACATCGCAAAAGCCTGTCCTAGACAGAAAGACGCACAAAATGCTTTGTCGCAGTGCTTATTGCTTTAGCAAACCGCTGTCCACGAAATACTGCCTGAGGTTGGCAAAGATCTCGTTCGCATCGCCCCCCGCAACGTGATCGGCACCCGCACCTCTAAGCGAATCCGCAAGTTGGTATTCTTCCGGAACTTGCAGTTTAGTCTCGTCCACTTCTAAATCTTCAGGATATGGAATAGCACCAGGAGAAAAACTGCTCAAGGTCTGCTTCACCAATCTAACGGCTTCCATCACTTGCGGTTTATCTATGCAATAAGAAAAACCGATCGAAACAATCTTGAATCGTTCCTTGTTAGCAAGCACCGTTAGCAATTCCGAAACAGCATCCGCCACGTAGTAAATACAATCAGGTTTTACCGTGTCACTGACGTATTCGAAGTGATCGGTCCCTTTAAAAAAATTCGGGCGTCTTCCCAAGATTTCCATCAACTTCGGACTAATCAATTTACCTTGGGGACTTTGGGCCCATTTGTCGAGAACTTCCTGCTCAACTGCCGATGTGATGTAGCTGTAAACACCCGCCTTCTGCAAATCTCCAAGCAATTCAATAGCGCCATCGAAATAGGAGCACGACTCGGCAGCTACCGTCGCAAGCTCGTTGTAGAAGCTGGCAGCAGCGTCAACATCGGTCAATGCGTCATCGTTCTCTTGATTGAAAAGAAACATTTTATCGGCGCAAGAAAAGCCCGATTTGGTAAAACCGAAATTGATCAAGCGCTCAATCGTCAGTCGCGAACGCTTTTCAGGAGGAGTGAAAAACCAATAAGCAAAGGCAAACGCGACGGGATTTAGGTGCATTCTGTTGACCAGAACGCCATCTCGAATCCACATTATTGCTGCGCCAGGCATTTGAGATACAGGAAACCAAAGGTAACCAAACGATTCAGCAGGCTATTCTAATGCAATTTGATCTTTGAGAACACGGTCTAACAGCTTCGCGTTCCTCTTGTCGACTAAAAAGCCATAAGCCGCACCCTGGCGCTAGCTTATGGCTTTGAAACCTGAATGCGGTTGAACTACGAGCCGGACCGCTTCTTCTCTTGTTTTGCGGCCTTTTTCTCTTTCTGAGTCTTAGCCGGCTTCTTTTTCACTTCTTTCTTCTGCTTTTGCTCTTTTCCCATGGTGCTTCTCCGAGAAGGCGACTTCAACGACAACTGTGACTATATTAATGCTTTCCGCGAAAGTGCGCACCCCCTTTCAAGGGATTTGCGCTCCACGTTTCACAGTCATTACTTAAGGCTCCGATACTTTGATCAAGAGCTTTCCGACATTGCCGCCGTCAAACAAGAGATTCAACGATTCAGGAGCTTTATCTAGTCCGTCGATAATTGTTTCTTTGTGCTTGATTTTCCCTGCGGCCATCCACATAACCAACTTGGTCGCAGCTTCCTGAAAGCGTTGGACATAGTCAGTAATTATGAATCCTTCGATCTTGATACGTTGCATGAGCGCGCGTGCAATGCTGAGTCGAGACTTACTGTCATCGGTATCGTTATATCCGGAAATCAGCCCACACAACACAAAACGGCTATGCAAGTTCATCCGCTTATAGACGGCTTCCATTATTTCGCCACCGACGTTTTCAAAGTTGATGTCGACTCCATTAGGAGTCGCTTCCTCAAGATGTTGCTTCCAATTAGGATTTTTGTAGTCGATAGCGGCATCAAACTTCAGTTCATCCTTGAGCCATCTGCACTTCTCCTCACCACCGGCAATACCAACAACTCTCAGTCCGCTAATTTTACCGAGCTGTCCGACAATGCTACCGACGGCACCGGCTGCGGCGGAGACAACCAGCGTCTCCCCTTCTTTAGGCTTGCCGATTTCAAACAATCCGAAAAAAGCAGTGAGTCCGGTCATACCAGCAGCGCCAGCCATAATTTCCAAAGATAAACCAGGCAACTTTGGCAAAACCGTCAGCGGCCAAGCGCCTCTGCCATCTGACACGACATATTCCTGCCACCCTAGCACGCCACTTACATACGACCCTTCTTTGAATTTAGGATTCTTCGATTGAACAACTTTGCCAATCCCAAGTCCGCGCATAACATCGCCAATCTGTACCGGCGGCAAATACTGCTCCATGTCACTCATCCAGATTCTATTTGTAGGATCGAGTGAAAGATAAATGGTGCGCACCAAAATCTGGTCTTTAGCCAATTCAGGAATTGTTTCTTCGACAAAATCAAAATTGTCGTTTGTCACCCGACCGCTTGGTCTTGATTTAAGGCGAAACTGTCGGTTCTTAGTTTGCATCGTACTTGTCATGAACTTGTCCTTGTTTTTTTCCTGAATTGCAAAATTCTGCAAGCAACGATTTTATCGGCCTTAGATGGTTTTCCGCCTGGAAAAACGCGTGCAATTGGCAAAAGTGCACATATGGCAATCCGTATCCCTCGTGACAAAACCTGAAAGTCTCAGCCTGTAAGCATCTTGGGCATGATGAATGGGCTAAAAAATCGGGTACAACCTACCGTATATAATGTTTTGACATAGTTAATAATCGCCCCGATTTTGAGTTCAACCTATGACTGACGCAAATCTCTGTTCCATTTGTGGGAAATCCAAAGTCGCCGATCCGGCATCCCCAGAAGCACATTGCAAGGGTCACGCGGACACAGGCGCAAGTATGAAAGCACAGCTTGATGCCATTAAGGCGCCGGGCTCCCCCGCCGCCGCGGCAGCAAAGCCTGCCCCACCTTCCGTTCCGGCGCCCAAACCCGCCAGCAGCCAGCAAAATATGAAATCCGCGCTGGACGCTATTCCGACGCCGGGCGCAAAAGCAGCGCCAGCTCCAGTTCCGGCTCCGTCAGCGGCGAAACCAGAATCAAGTATTGCTGATCAACTAAATGCTATTCCAACCCCCGGACAAAAGTCCGCGGCCTCAATTACAAAGAGTCAGCTAGATGCAATCCCAACTCCGGGCGCAGCGGCCAAAGCACCTGAGGCTCCCGCTGCTCCAGCGGCTGCAGCGGCCGCGGCCGGTGGCTCCTTGAGTTTTGCTGATCAGTTGAATGCGATTCCTACACCAGGAATGGGTAATTCCGCGAGCGTCAGCGCGACCGACCTCAACGCTATTCCAACCCCGGGATCTCGCCCACCTTCGGCACCTGCAAAGCCACCAGGGGAACAGCCGCAGTGGATGAAGAATTACAACACCTATCAATCGGCAATGACATCATCGTCTGCATCCGGTCTGCCTGTGCAAGACCCTAATGCGAATTATCAATTCCAAAATCGTGATTTGCCAGCGAACAACAATACCGGATATATGATGATTGCAGCTCTGGTTGTTGTGATCGCGCTTGCATTCTTTGGTTTCCAAATGATGAGCAAGACTGCGCCTCCAGATTTCAACAACATTGGTAATTCAACCTCAACGACAACCGGCTCTCCCAGTTCATCACTTCCTGGCACTCCAGTAACTCAACCACAACCACAGCCGCAGCCGTTCACGCCACAACAGCCTGTGATCAGCCAGCCTGTGGGCGGATACACTCCGCCACCTCCAACAGAGCCAAGCGTAGTTCAACCTTAATCATCAGGAACCCTCATCAAATTCACCAGTCATTCTGTTGAAACCAGAGCAACGCGCAACGATGCGAGCAAAGGAGTAACAGAATGAAAGGTCAGAATTACTATGATGAAGATTCCAAAAAGAAATTGCAGGAACTCATCAAAGACATCAAAGTAGCGATGCTCACAACCATTAGTGCGGATGGTCAATTGCGCAGCCGTCCGATGGCGACGCATGAAGTGAATGTTGATGACGCGCTGTGGTTTTTGACATATACAAACACCGCAAAAGTCGCTGAGGTTAGTCAACAAGAGCAAGTCAACCTAGCCTACATGGATGTTGGATCTCAGCGGTATGTATCTATTTCCGGATACGGTCAAACATATCGCGACACGAAAAAAGTACATGAACTCTGGAATCCATTGATGAAAGCCTGGTTTCCAAAAGGTCCTGATGATCCAATGATCGCAGTGATGCGTGTCACTCCTGAATATGCAGAATACTGGGATGCACCATCGTATTCAATCGTGCAATTGTTTGGATTCATCAAAGCCGCGGTAACCGGCGAAGAATACAAAGAAGAAGGCACAGAGCACGAGAAGATCGATTTGTCGAAATCGGCCTAGCAACGTGTTGCAAATAACTAGCAACGTGTTGCAATAAATTGTGCAGGCAATAATCGTGGGGGCGCGTTGCACGCGCCCTAATTTTTTTCAATCGCTTCTTAATTTCTTACCTGGAATCAGTCATCGTCTTCCGACAGCTGAAACGATTCTCTAAAACGTCCCATGCTGACACCCATCAGCTTAGTTTCACCTTCAACTTTCTCCAACTCAATCGGAGAATAGCCACTGAGTTCAACAATTGCATCAGCAAGATCACGAGAATGTGTCGTTATCCAAACTTGCGAGCGGTGAGAAGCAGCTACTAAAAGTCGTGCCAGCGGCTCGCTGAGATCTGGATGAAGACTCGTTTCTGGTTCGTTGAGCACCAACACAGATGGTGGATCTAAGCTATACAAAGCAGCGAGCAAACACAAGTATTGCAATGTTCCATCTGACAGTTCGTGAGTCTGAAAGGCCCTTCGCAAATCGGCTGATTTGAAGAGAACTCGCAAGCCCGAAGCTGATTCGGATATTGCCAGATCAGAACCAGGGAAGGCATCGTCCAAACTATTCAACAATCCATTCTTATCACCCCACTGAAGAATTGTGGCAATTGCTGAAACGAAATCGCTGCCATCGTGAGCCATTCGGGGAGTCATCACAGCGAGTTGAGGTCTTCGAAGTGGAGATTCTTTATCAGTGCGAAAATGGTGATAGAACCGCCAGCTCAAAAACTCTTGCCGCAGTGCGGATAGCTGTGGAAACCGGTGCGGTTCTCTTATTCCGAACAGAATCGATTCGTTCGCTGGTACGCGCATGGTGTAATCAACTTTCACACCCTTTGCATCGATAAGATAGATAGCAGCTTTATTGCGTTTTAAAATACAAGTTCGCTTTTGTCCGCTTCTAATGTTGATTTCCTCTTTTAGAATTTCAACATCGTTCTTGAATACTGAGTCCTTGCCACCACCAAGCGCAGCAGATAATGCAGCGAAGGTCAGATCGTATTGAAGGTTGTCTAACTTGACAGACAACTCCACCTTTTTCGAATCGCTACTACGTTCTCCTGACCAAAGGACAGAAGACATTCCGCCTTCTTCTGCAACGTTGCGAGCCAACCTTCCAGAGGCTGTTGAAGCGAGCAAATATATAGCGCGGTAAAGATTGCTCTTCCCAGAACCGTTCGGGCCAACAATAACGTTCATTCGATCAAGCTTGAGCCATGCATGCTTAATGGAACGATAGTTCTGAATAGAAAATTCTGCGAGACTCACTTTTACCTCAAGGATCTTCCATTTCGGTTTCTGCTCCAAGCCATCCACGCATTTTTTGCTCATGCGTTTTTATTTTTCGCGTGCCTTTAAGAGTTGTCGCACCGTCAATCTTTTCCAGCTCATAAACGGTAGCGCCCTTCAGTCGAAGCGATCGTGCGAGTTCTTTAGAATGTGTTGTTAGCAATATTTGTGAGTTCTCCGATGCCGCGACAATTAGATCTGCCATCGGTTTCAGCAAGTCATAATGGATACTCGTTTCCGGTTCATTGAGCACCATAAATGGTGCTGGACGCGGAGTCAAAAGGGCAGCAAGCAAACAAAGGTATTGGAGTATTCCATCTGACAGCTCACGCGCCTCAAGATTTCTCGATATACCTGGAAAGCTCATGCTTAGGTGGAGAGCACCCTCTTCTTCTTCAATGACAATAGAGCTACCCGGAAAAGCCTTCTGTACGGAATAACGAAGCTTTTCCACATTGCCGATTGACCGAATTGTTGCAAGGGTAGCAGCCAAATCTCGACCATCGTGGCTAAGAATTGGCGTTAGTGTGGCGACTTGAGGATCACGTATTGGAGACTGCAGATCTGTCCTGAAGTCGTGATAGAAACGCCAACGAAGAAATTGAGATCTCAGATTTACTAACTCTGGAAATCTTTGTGGCTCTCTGAGTTCTGATAGAACAGATTCACTCTCTGTCACAGTGTCGGAGAACGCCAGTTCTTCGCCATCAATATCCTTCGCCGTAATAATTAATCGCTTTCGCTTCAGCAGATTTACCTTACGAGAACCAGATTTTATCTCTACAGATTCTTCCTTGATATCCGGATCTAATTTGAAAAACGGTACTGATATCCTATCGCTAACGGGAATTACGCCGAACTCAATTGAATATGACAGTTGATCAAAATTCACGCTCAATCTGGTTCTCGGCTTCTCGTTCTTGCTTCTGCCACCCGCCCAGAGGATGGACTGCATGCCGCCTTCCTCTGCAATCCGACGCGCAAACTGACCGGTCGCAGCTGCCGCGATGAGGTTTATAGACTGATAGATATTGCTCTTTCCACAACCGTTCGGACCCACAAGAACTGTCACGTTGCTCAGCTCTAATTTCAGGTCGTCAACAGATCGGTAGCCGGAAATCTCAATTTCTTGAATATTCATGAGAATACTAATCTACACTTTTTTAAGAAGTTTCGTTAGTTCTCTATCAAAGCTGGACGCGAATTCCCGTTTTTCCTTATCACCAAATTGTTTAGGTCCGCCCGTCACTATTCCAACATCGCGCATATCCTGCAGCATGTCTCTAACAGACAGCCTTTCACCAATGTTGTCTTCGTCAAAAACCAAACCACGCGGGCTAATCACTACGATTTGCTTATGTACAAGCGGATGCGCAAGCGGGATGTCCTGCGTAATAACAAGATCCCCTTTCTGGGCTTGCTCCACAATGTAAGCATCCGCCGCGTCAGGAGCGTTTCCGACAAGAACAAACGCAATCAAATCCGAAATCGGCAAGGAAAGCTGCTTGTTAGCGACGAATGAAGCTGGAATCTTCCGCTTGTGTGATGCAGCAATAACTATGTCCCGCACCGCACCCGGACAAGCATCAGCATCCACCCAAATCTTCATTTCTCATCCAATTGACTATTAAACTTGCTGTCAGTTAACGAAGGTTCGGAGCTTGTTTATTTTGCGCAGCGAACTCTTGAATCGAATTTACCAGAGATTGTGCCAAACCGATTTGAGCCAAACGCTCCATCGGAACATTTTTTACGATATCAAAACGTGCACCATCTGCCACCAGACCATTGTCTAAATAATTGAGAAACCGCTGCCCTTTAAAATCTGCCCCGCCAATTTGGAAGAACACAACCGTCACATCTTTTGCATCGCGCATCTTTTTAGTGGCATTGATCAAAACATCTGCCACCAGAAATGGCTCACGCTTAGGCGCAGGCACACCATCTGTAATTACTGCAAGCAGAAGCGGTCTTCCTATGCTCTGTCGCTTACTGAAAAAATTGTTGAGCCTGTCTGCCAGAGGTTGCGACATTCTCGTGCCAAGGCTGAACATTGGATTCTGAAAGAGGTGCATCACATTTTCAGGTGTTGAATGATCATAGACTTCGTAACCACCAGCGAAGGTAGTCAGAGTAAAACCATTGCGGACATAAGGTGCAAGCTGTTTCGCCAATTGGCCAGCTTGCATGCCACACCAATTCCATCGCGACAAGCCACCGGGGCAATCCATCCTCCTCATCGAAAGCGACTCATCGACAATCAACTCGATGTCGTAATTAGCTAGCAGCTTAAGTGCCTGAACTCCACCGGTAAGCGGTGCCTGCTTCTGTGCATTGCCTGCAAGCGGGGCTTGCTGAAAGGCGGAAACATCAAACTTTGGCGCACCTGGCATTAATTGGGTATCTGTTTGCTCTGCGCCCTGGGTAAACTTCGTAGCGTTGAGATTGAACGCCGGACGTGGGATAGTCGTGTTCTCTTGCGTTTTCGATGCATTTAGAGAAAAAGGCGCGGTCGAACTTGTAGAAACCTCTCCACGCTGAATTGGTGGCGCAGCCATTGGCATGGATTCTGCATCTGGCGCTTTAGCGCTCTGTTTCGCTTTTGCCAAGGCTGATGTGCCGGAAAGTGACAAAGCACAGAATATTGCTAAAGTGCATCCAAAGAAAAAGCCGGCTAGACGCCGGCGTTCCCAGGTAGCCTGGGTCCTTGAGATTGGAGCACTAACAGCAGTTGTTCCGATCAAAATACCTTCTTTACGAACTTTGTGGTGCTGCGCCAAGATTTCTTAAGTGCTTGATCGGTCGTCTTTAGCCCTTTCTTCGTGCCGCCGACCGTCACCTTAACGCCCTTCTTAACACCACCTTCCGTGACTCGAACACTCTTCTTTACGCCGTTGGCTGTGGCGTTATAGCCTTTCTTGATGCCTTTAGTGACAGCACCAGCTTCCGCAGCCGGGATGTTACTCAAAGCAGCAATCAAAATCACCAACGAAGCAATCGCAAACCTGTTCATCATCTCGTCCTTTCCTGTTAGGAGACCCAGGTCATCTTCTCATAAAACAGGAGAACAAACCAATGGGGATCTAGACGGATATATACAGGGTCTGTTCCCCTGGACTATGGCGCCGTTTTTCTCATCTTCTCGATGGTAGCCAGGTCTGCCGCAGCATTCTTGGACTTCGGTCCTTCTATTGCCTTGTAGATTCGAGACCTCATTGAGTAGCCCTGAGTGCTATCTGGCTCGATTTCAATCATTTTGGTCGCGTCGGCGATTGCTTCTTTCACGCGCTTGGCTTTCATGAGAGTTTCAGCTCTCAATTCCCAGTCATCTATGTTCTTCGGCGCAAGGGCAATGGCATTGTCGATATCCTTGAGAGCTTGAGCGGTGTCCTTCTTATAATCGCGGTAAAGCAAAGAACGTTGGATAAAAGCCCAGTGTGTCCGGGGTTGTGCCTTAATCGCAGAGGAGTAGTCGGCAATTGCATTGTCGATACGTCCGAGTGCTGCGAATTGTTTCGCACGATAACCCAGTGTATCTACATCGCCGGGTCGCAGAGCAATAGACGCATCAAAGTCTTTCAGTGCTTTCAACGGCTTGTTCAAACTCTGGTACAAGCGACCGCGGTCGAACAAAGCTTCGGCATCTTTTGCGTCAGCTTTTAGCGCGTTATTCAAGTCCTCGAGAGCTGCCTGCAACTTTTCTGTTTGGTAATAAGTTTGAGCACGCATTTTGTAAGCTCTTGGCTTATACGGATTTACCTTGATTGCTTCTGTGAATGCAAAAGAAGCTTTGGTGGCATTATCGCTGTCGAGAAATCTTTTGCCCAAATCGCACAGTTTGCTGTACTTGTCGTTGCTGCTCAATTTGGTATCACCCATGATGGCGGCAATTTGCTTTTTAGGTGGTTTGTTAATGTCAGCTTCAATGCCTTTGGCACGTTGCTCTAATGGAACAGCTTCCTTCGCTCGACCATGAGCACGCAAGAACTCAGCATACTGATTCAAAACTGGGACAAGAATGAAATCATCAATGCCATCGTGTGTTTCACGATCGGAGATTTGCTCCTTGTACATCTTCTCGGCTTCAGAAAGTTTGCCTGCGGCGGTGTACAACTCAGCGAGCGATCTTTTCTCACCGCTGAGATTGAGTTTTAACTCTTGCCTTTCAGCCATGATGTTGCGAATCACAGCTTCAGCTTCATCCCACTTCTTCTGAGCCTTAAGTTTGTCGACTTGCCGCATCTCAGCCATCCATTCGCCACTCTTCATGCGAATTTTTTCCTGAACTTCGATGTCGTTAGCAAAGCTGGGTCCAGCCAGCATGACAACAGAGCTAAGGGCAATAAAAATCTGTTTCAGCATGATGAATTCCTTTGGGGCTCGAACCTTTGGCATTACGGACGAAAACTTGGGTCAAGAGCGACTCGGCGCTCTAAAAACTTCCACGCACCACCTGACTTAATTAGGCGGTCATTGTAAACGCCGGACGCGATCAAGCGCGCTTCATTAACGCGATCAAAAACGAGCATATAACAACGCTGCTCTGCCTGTGCATCGTCGCCTACAATTACGAAATTCGTCATTACATGCCTACGGTTTTTAATCCGCTCGCCAAGAGCCGCAAAGAGCTCTTTTAGTTTATCTGTCCCCTGGAAATCCCCAAGTCCGCCTTTCCACAATCCGTTGGCGTCCCAGGTAGCTATCCAGGAATCCAAATCGGCATCATCCATCGCGTTGGCATAACGAGAAGTTAGTTCTTGAATTTCGAGCTTATCTTCAAATTTCATTTCAACGCGCCTTTGCAATTTTTGTTCTGTTCAAACTTTTCACTATTGTTCAGCAAACCTTGATTTGGTTTCTCCAAAAGATCACGCAGAGAGGGACTGACAAACCAGGCAACAACATAAATGCCAACTAGCACCGTCATCAGTATCAGAAGAGCGTAAATCATTTCTTGGTCTCCTCTACATAAAAGGCTTGAACATAACGCGAAAGGTAGTCCCTTTCCTGCTCGGTCAGCTGGTCCTTCCATGGTGGCATACTGGTGCCAGGAACACCTACCTCGAGCACGTTGAGCAAATCATCAGGCTCCGGTTGTACTTCTTTGAAGTTTGCCGGTGGTCGATCTAGTGTCGCAGAGGCTGGACCTTTGCCATCACCTTCAATACCATGGCAAGAAACGCACTTTTGCTCGTAAATCTTCTTGCCTGCCTGAACTTCCTTGCTCGCCATCTCTTCAGCAGAGGTCACATAAACAGGTCGCTCGGGCAAAGTCTTAAGATGCGCAACCAGCGCCTCTATATCAGCGCGAGGCAAATCTCTCCATGCAGGCATTGAAGTTCCAGGAATACCATTCATCAACACAGAAACCAGGTGCTTTGTAGTGTAGTTCGCCTCAATTAGACCAGCGGGTTTGGGAAACAACCCTTCAGCAGCCGGTCCCTGTCCATCACCCATTTCACCGTGACACCCCTGGCAATTCTTAGCAAACAAAACTGCACCCTTCCGCTGTAGATCAGCACGTTTTGCAGCATCGCTGGGCAGTGTCACTTCAAACGGTAGTACTCCAACGGTGCGTACAGATCCGCTTGCATTCAGTGGCACAGGAGTAGTTTCAATTTTTTTGACGTCATCAGGACATTCGCAATTAGGAGCAAGAGTGAATTGCTTTGGATCATTTCCCGACAGCTGGCGAGCTTTGCCTAGTGACTTTATGTATGCAAGCAGATCATCAGCTTCGGCTTTCGGCTTTGCAGGCGAGCCGTCAAATAACCATGGAAAAGATGGCATTACCGAATCAGGAACAATCGAGCGCGGATTGTATAAATGAGTCAATTGCCAGTCATCAGAGCGAATATTTGTCTCGCGCGACAAATCGGGGCCAATTCTTCGAGTTCCCCACAATTGCGGGTAGTCGTACCGATTTTCCCAGGCGCGAGTGGGAGCACCAAAGCGATCTACATCTTGTGGAACAGTGCGAATCTGCTGTGTATGACAGTAAGCGCATCCTTCTCGTGCATAAACTATACGGCCGCGCTGTTCTTGCTCAGTGGGCTTCAACATTGTCGAAGGCTTGGTTCGCGCAATTTCATTCTGTAAAGCCATGCCAGGGATCACAGCAAGGGCAGTAAACGACAGGAGAAAAAATCCTATGCCACCAATTCCGGCGGCAGCATATGCCATTCCCAAACGTTTCGGGCCGCGAGTGGGAGCGCTATCAATTTCCGCCTTTTCTTGCGAACTCGCGGATGCAGATGCTGAGGTTATTTCGTTTCTCGCACCTGTGAAGAAAGAAGTGAAAAGGGAAATGAAACCGCCAATCACCAAAATGGCTGAGAATGTGCGATGAAGCCAATGCGGTTTTGCCGCTCGAATCGATTCCATCCAAGGAAGTGATGTCTGCCAGACCTTTGCTTCGGCCAGACCGGCGATCGTCAAAAGCGACACCATCATTATCATGCCTATCAGCAATAGCCAATAAGCGTGATTGAGCGCACGACGGTTAAACCGTGCATTCGGAACCCGCTGCCAAACATACGTCATGCCACCGATAGCGGTGAAGGTTGCAAAACCGAGCATAGCCAAATGTGAATGTCCAATAACCCAGTCGCTGAAGTGAATCAAACGATTAAAGGGCATCAATGCCTGCATGGAGCCTTGCAGACTGACAATCAAATAGAGAATCGTGCCCATCCAAACAAACCGTAAGGAAAGGTCTTCTTTCAGAAGTTTGGAACAACCTCGCATCGAAAGAAGAAGGTTGGTCACAACCAGAATCACATCCATTCCCAAGTAAACCGAAGCGACAATTGCTCCCTTCTGGGCATCCATTGGAATGGCGGAGAAAACGTAATGGTGGGTTCCGTTAAGTGGATAAACAAAGAAAAGCAGCCAGAAGCCGAGCATAGAAAGGAAGTGGCTGTATAGCGGCTTTTTCGTCACAAGGGGCACAACGAAAAATGCCATTGCTAGAGCTAGAGGAGTCACATACAAACCGATCGCATCGTGAATCCAGAGCCCGCTAAAAGCAGCGCCTTGCGCACCAGGAGCAATCTGAGGAATGACATTACCAATCGGATAAGCGAAGAGTGTAAATATCAGACCGCCCAGAATGTACCAGCCGCTGACATATAGTGAAGAAAGCTTCGTTTTCAAAAGTGGTATTGCAAATTGCACGACAGATGCGATGAATGCAAGCACGACGAAGACGTCGACAATTAGCGGAAATTCGCCCCATTCCAACGGTTGACTGACCCCGGCCATGACCAGCAGCCAGCCGGGTAGGACAACTGCGAAATTCCAGAGAGCAAACAACATCCAGCCGAGCTTTCGACTCAAAACCGGACGCATCGATAGCATCGGAACCGCATAATAGAGGAACATTAAAAAAGCGTTGCCTAGCCATCCAAAGAAGATGCCCTGTGTGTGGTTATAGCGCAATCGCCCCCAAGTCAAAAAAGGGCTGGCGCTGGCAAAATCAGGCGTATGCAATTTCAGAGAAACAATTACGCCAAAGGTAACAGAGATCAAAACAGTGACCATAGCGGCGATCGCGTGTGCTTTGACCAGTCCGAATTCGATTCTCGGCACAGCAACTGCAATCGATGACTTCGAATTTTCTGAAGACTCAGTCATCGCGGCCCTCCTTTTCATTGGAGAGATTGAAAATCCAAACAGCGACAGCACGGCGCTGATCAGCAGTCAAAGTTATATCCGGCCCGCTTTGATACCCATCCCATAAATTATTCTTTGGATGCGAGGTAGCAAAGCTTATGCCACTTATTGCAACTACATCAATCTGATCGGTAACGCCAGGAGATGGAGTTCCTTTGACGTCCATGGATTCACCATACAACTTGCAGACATCCAGATAAGATGGACCGATAAGTTTGGTATCCACAGCGTGGCAGCCGGCGCAACTTTCCTGATGGACTTGGGCACCAAGCCTTAGCAGGCGCTCTTTCTCGCCTTTATCTGATGGCAGCGCAACCGTAGGCGGTGCCGGCAGAGTATTCGCGCTTTCAGGTACTCCTGCCATTAGTCCAGTGCTGGAGACTCCCCATATAGAAACACCAGCAGCGACAATTGCAACGATGACAGCAAGCACAACGGGCGTTTTATTGCCACTGCCCTTGTCCGAATATTTGATGTCTGCCGGAGTTTCTGCCATTAATGCTTTTCTGCGCTAGGCGCCTTTCCTTTGATTGAATTTAGGTATTCGATAATTTCCTTGGCTTCCTTTTTATCGATATGGGCGCCGTAGGTTTTGATCATTTTGTCCACTTCTTTCGCCCAAGTTTTCTCAGGAAAGTTAGGCTGCATGGTTATGTATCGCAGTGAATGACAAACTCCACAACGCGAAATGAACAGTTCGCGTCCGTTGCCCGGAGGGAAATCTGGCGGCAGGTGAGGAAGCTCTATAGTTTTGCCAGTGACTTTGATTGCCGAAGGCTTACTTTGCGAATCAGCATTATCAGCCTTAACTGATGGCGTCGCAAAAAAAGATGACACCATATAAAGTACTGCGGACAGTATCAAGATCACGAAAACAGGCATTCTTATAATTTTCATCAGGCTATACAACCGCGACCTCATTTTGCTCAATGCCGTTGCGCATGTAGCCGCTCTTATTCCAGAATTGCGGGCCCTGAACTTTTCCATCGCCCGAAGTAGCACGTGTCAAAACTTTATAGCTGCCGGTAGAAGTGGGCGTCCATGACATTCTCCAGCGTTTGAATGAAAACTTACCATTGTCGGAATTGTCTAGTTGTGCGACAGACCAGGATGCACCACCATCGACCGAAACTTCGACTTTCGAAATTCCGCTTCCACCATCGAATGCTATTCCTTCAATTTCAAACTGCTTGCCGACACGAACCACATCCGTGAAATCAGGACGTACGAGAATAGATCGAACATTCATGCGATTGATAGGAATAGTGTCCTTCGCGAGATTTTCGGGTGTTTCGTTAGCATTCTCGTTCTTTGGAATTCGATAGGCCTTCTCCATCCAAAAGCCGTCAAACTTACTCGGTAACACCTCGATCTTCGCCAATGACTTAACCCAATAAGTGGCATACCAACCTGGCACCACCAGGCGCAGGGGAAAACCATTTAGCATAGGCAATGGTTCGCCGTTCATCTCATACGCGACTAAAACCTCATCACCAATGGCATGATCAATCTCGAGAGCTTTGACGAACTTGTGCATACTATAGAGCGGTGGTTCATCCAAACCTGCGAATGTCACTTGCATTGCCTGAGGTTTTACGCCAGCCCTATTTAATAGGTCTTTGAGGCGAACACCAGTCCATCTGGCATTACCAACGGCACCATGTCCCCATTGTCCACCTGGTACCTGCGGCGAAAAGAAGCTGCGCGAGTTTCCAGAACACTGATTTACAGCTACTAGAGAGACAGGCTCGAATTGCTTTCTCAGGTCATCGACTGACAATGACAATGTTTTTTGCACATGGCCACCAACAGTCAATTTGAAGGTTCTCAAATCGACCGAAGTTGGTATTCCAGAGAAGTGCCAGCGCACAAAAAACGCTTCATTAGGAGTGAGGTCCTGTCGAAAATAGAAAAGCGGTGTCTCGAGCTGAGGAGGGCGGTCCGTCAACAAAATCAGCTCTTCTTTCTCAGGAAAGCGCGCTACGGATAAACCATCTCGCACTTTGATGATTGCGCCCTTGTGAGCATCTTCGTCGGCAAGATTAGAACATGCGGACGTCAAACCGCCAGCCGCCACAGTTGCCGCCAGAAGCAAGAATTTTCTCCTGCTTACGTGATTGCCCTCTTGCAGATCAGTTGCTTGTTTTTGCGTCTCGTTTTGAGGTGTTCTCATCTGTTGGGGCAATTGCTTCCGGAGCTTTTGTGCAGCTTACCGCTTGTTTAACCGGCAGTTGCTGCTTCTGCCAGGCCTCTATTCCACCTGCAAGATCAGTTACGTGCGTAACTCCTTTCTGACTCAATAAACTCGCTGCCGTTGACGAACGGTTTCCAGTCGCGCACAAAATGATGAGTTCGCGATCGCGAGGCAAGCTGTCAACTTTGTCCAGCAAACCGATCAATGGCATGTGCACAGAGCCTTCAATTCTGGCTGAGTTCCATTCGGCATCGTTGCGCACATCAACAACCATTGGTGGTTTATCAGACTTCATTTGCATTGCGAGCGCATCGGGTGTCACACGAACATTCGATGCCACCAAATCGTCGCGTTTTTCGAATGCGCCGATTCCGCCCTTCACATAACCGACAACATTGTCAAAACCAATTCGTCCCAAGCGCATAGCAGCCTCACGCTCTTTACCTGGGTCGGAAATGATAACCACCGGCTTATTGTGGTCGAGGAATGTCCCGGCCCAAGTTGCATAATGCCCTTTCATTGGAATGCTGATTGCATCGACGACATGCCGTTTGGCAAATTCATCTGATTCACGGCCATCCAACAAATGAGCACCACCATTGCGCTGCTGAATCGCTTCATCAACAGTCAAAGGTTTTAGTGACTTTTCCAAAACCTCATCGAGAGTTTTGTGCTTGGTCAGGTTGTACGTCGCGTCATAACCAAAATATTGAGGTGTCTTCGGTTGGTCCTCAGTAATGAGCGAAATGAACTTTTCCTTCGTCATCGGTTGCAACGCGTAGTTGGTTTTCTTCTCTTCTCCGATTGAAGAGACGGTTTCTTTGCTCAAGTTTTTGCCACAAAGAGAGCCTGCACCATGAGCAGGGTATACGAGAGTTTCATCCGGCAATTTCATGAGTTTTTCGCGAGTCGAATCGTAGAGCAAGCCTGCGAGTTCTTGAGCGCTGACACCCTGCGAAGCTAGCAAGTCCGGTCGACCAACATCGCCGATGAAGAGACAATCTCCAGTCAACACGGCGTACGGTTTGACCTTATCGACTTTGGAATTGAAAACGAGCAATGAAATCGCTTCAGGAGTGTGACCCGGTGTATCTAAAACCTTCAACTGAATGCTGCCGAGATCAACAACATCGCCATCTTTCAATTTCGTGAATGGAAAGCTAGCCTTCGTTTTCGAGCCTAGGCAAATCTTGGCACCGACTTTTCGTTGCAGCTCCAAATGCCCAGCAACAAAATCGGCATGCACATGGGTCAGGAAAACATGCGTGATTTTCAAGCCTTGCTTGCTTGCCTCTTCGACATATTGGCTGATGTCACGCTGAGGGTCCACAACGACAGCAGTCTTGCTGACCGGATCACCGATCAAATAGGAGGCGTGGGAAAGGCACCCCAGGTAAAACTGGTCCAATATGAGTCCAGGATGATTCTGTGGGGTGTTCTTCAACTCACCAACCGCGCTGACACCGGCGAAAACCGGACTTGCTGCAGCGGAAAATCCAAGTGCAGCTACCAGAGCTAACGAGAGTATTTTTCTCAACATAATGTCAACCTGTATATATTTCGAAGACTGAAGTATAACTCCTTATCAGTCTCTTCTCCAGGTAATTGTCTTTAGCTGGCACTTTCCATGTTTTCAATTAAGTCTGGCATCAGGTAGCGACCTTAGGCTTCACAAGCTCGTTGGTATATTCGGCTTCCGGCAGCATGTTGTAGCCGGCATAGTCTATAGAAATAACGTTTCCGTTGAAGTCGAAGTCGAATTCTGCATGTTCGCCTTCGCTGTAATAGCCATTCGCGTTCGCAATTCTGAGCTTGTTGTCGCCCGCCAATTCCAGCACTTGAATATCCTGGTCACGCCCGAATGGAAACCATGTATTGGGATCGACTCCGATGAGGTTTCTACCGGATTCGACGATGGCCAAATCGCCCCAGAGACTTGTATAAATTCCTTCGAACTTGCGCAATTTCTCAATCGTGTCACTATCAGCACGTAATGCACTGCCGTAAAAGTGATCGAGCACTGTGTAAAGCCCGCGAGCGATGAAGGAAGCCTCACCATCAATGCAATTGGTCAATACTGTAATGACCAATCGCTCGTTAGGATCGCAGATGGTCTTTGTACGCTGCCCAGGAAATGCACCACCATGACCGTATACTTTTCTATCTAGGATCGATTCGATTTGAAAGCCTAATCCATACTCTTCACCAATGTGAGAGTTTTTGAGACGCCACTGCGTGCGTTGCATTTCTTTCTTCGATTCGTCATTCAAGAGTTTTTTCGAGTCAACAAAATGTGCATCGAAATATTTGCACAAGTCCGCGGCTGTAGAACAAAATCCAGTGGCTGCAGCCATTTGCTTTGTGTCGATGTTTTTCTCCAGCGGTTGGCGTTGCTTCTCTCTGCCGCGCCGCGAATAACCGACTACAAGCCTGGAAAGCATTTCTGCAGTCACTTCAGGAGTAGTGTTAGACAAACCCAGCGGATGCAAGATTTTTGCTTGAACATAGCTTCCGAAGGGCATGCCATATACTTCCTCAATGACACATCCGAGCAGTGCATACCCGAAGTTTGAATACTTCATTTGCTTGTTGGTATCAAAAACAAGGTCGCAGCTCATAAGAGCTTTTTTGAAAGCAGCCAGATCGTGAAAACTATTTGTCAGTTGCCAGAAATTCGCATCCCGTCCATCTCTGATCATACCGGCGCTGTGGGACATCAGTTGGCGAATCGTCACCTTCTCCATACGGTGATCTTTATGATCACGAATCCAGGGGACATACTTCGCAACTGGTTCATCGATATGCAAAAGCTTTTCTTCGGCAAGCTGCATGATTGCAGTAGCAGCAAAGGTCTTGCTATGCGATGCAATTCGAAAAACATGCTCGGTCGTCATCGGTTCGCGCTTTTCCAAATCTGCAAAACCGTAAGCTCTCTGGAATTCAATCTTGCCGTCGATCTGTATCGCGACAACAAACCCAGGCAATTCCAAACGGTCATAACGAAACTGCAGCCAGCGATCGATGAATGGCGTTGCTTGCGAAACGATGTCTTTGAACATAACCTCTATCCTTCCCTGCTCAGTTACTATCTGCCACCATGCGCGCAAACGCAATTGAATTCGTGAGAGTCGGTTTCCTTATATCTTTATTGCCTTCGTACCAATAGGTTCCTTCCCAGCATCCAATCGGTCGATTGGTATCATCCAAAAGAATGCGAACCACACCTTTCCCGATGCCGTCGCGATGAGGCATTGAAGAAAGTGGTGGCAGTATTTCGGGTTGAAAATGTTTTACAGAAGAGCTATCAATTACATTTATGCTTTGATAGCGATACGTTTGTCCGTTGATTTGCGTCTCTTCAACCGCACCTGGTCTATCAATCACAATCGCGATGTGTCCTGTATTTGTTTTCCTCTTAACGCCGTCCGCTGGTTGAGGTTTCTTCCATGCGATTAAATCACCACGACGCAAATCATCTGTGCTGGCGACTTTCACCCAACCGTCCGTCGCTGCATCTGTTTTCAAATCAGTAAAAAACTGAACATAGGTCTTTGCTTGAGGATAGGATCTGTCCGGTTGCAATTTGCGGATCGAGTCATAATGTTTTGGAAAATCGGAGAGCAGATAACTGACAAAACCAGAACAATCTGTGTCAGCTTCGCATCGACCATTGCTAAAACGCTTAACCTGATTGGTTGCGCTGACTTTACGATGTCCGTAGTGAACTTGCTCAGCATTGTTGAACACCCAGTCTGCCCGTTCGAACATTTGTTCAGCGGGCGAAACCGTTTGCACAGAAGTTGAAACTTTTGGTGCTATACCCGAGCTGCATTCTGCCAATGCCGAAATGTTTTGCACGGATAAAACGGCCGCGCAAAATGCAAACAGCAACGCGCAATTTAAAACACTTTGTGCCACGCGACCCTGCACCATCAGCGCACCTCTAAACCGCCCAACAGTTTGTCCAGCACTTCCAGCTCAGTTGGCCTTTCGCTATTCAGGAAATCAATGAGTGCGTTTCGCAAGCTCGAAAATCGGTCAGGGTCCATCGCACCAAATCTATCTGGTCCAAAACATCTCACGACGGTCAGATCACCTTCTGGTGAATTTGCGTTTTCCAAAAGTAGATAATCTTTGCCGCCGATATTTACGTTGTACCGAACGCAGAATATCGATGTCTTTTCACTTTCAAAAGGCTGTAGAACCAAGTACGCGCCGTGGTTGTTTTGCCACTTTTCGTTGACGCGCAAATTTACGCCCGGCTGCACGGGCTGACCTGCAACGAATAACTGCCAGTTGATGGACTGCATTATTCGCTTATTCTCGCATGGACGGCTACCGCCTGGACAATCTACTGACAGATGATGTCATTTGGCGACACAAAAATCCCACTTTCTCCAGAGCCGAATCGACTTCGGGGGATGCAATTACAGCCGGGCGCCTGACATAATGTGGGCTCATTTCGATGACTGTTTTAAGGAAACGAATCATGCTGGGACGTTTTACCAAAGGCATTGCCCTTACCATTCTTGTGCAAGCCGCTACACTTGCCCCGAGCTTGTTGGCTACAAGCAGTACTTTCGCGGAGGCAGCGCCTCCCGCGCGCAAAACGGTTGTACCGGCGTGGAGCGCGAAAATCAAAGTTCCGCATCGCTCATGGATTCCTATTGATAGACCACGAGAAGTGCTTCTCTGCGTTCACGGACTGGGCTTCAACAGCCAATCGTTTGACGAATTCGGCAGGGTAATGGCTTCACATGGTTTTGCAGTTTATGCCGTGGACGTAAGAGGTTTTGGCGCCTGGCTTAATAAGCGCGAAGGCAACAAAGTCGACTTCGACGCCTGCCTCAATGACATCGAAGCCGCTCTAAAGAACGTCCGCAAAGCCTATCCCGGCGTACCGATCTTCCTGGTCGGAGAATCAATGGGAGGCGCCATAGCGATGCGCGCCGCCTCTCGCTATCCCGATCTGGTTAATGGTCTGATTTCCTCAGTCCCCTCCAGCGAGCGTTATGGCAGCCTGACAACCAAGATGCATGTAGGCCTGCGCTACATTGAAGACAAGAACAAACCTATGGACGTAGGCACAACCGTCGTCGAGCGCGCAACCGCCAACCGCAATTTGCAAAAGAGAATGCTTGCCGATAGGGGCAACCGCATGGAGTTGACCCCGAAAGAACTCAAGCAATTCGACGAATTCATGAAAGGCAATTTCGACGCCGCTGCTCTCATAGAGAAGATGCCAGTTCTTCTGATTGCCGGTTTCAAAGATAAGCTGGTGAAGCCAGAAGGCACTATTGAGCTTTTCAATGCTTTGACAACGCAGGATAAGTTGCTGATGGTGATTGGTGATGGAGAGCACTTGCTTCTCGAGGAAAATCAACTTACGGATCAACTTTCCCAGATGCTGCTCGTCTGGCTGAAGAATGAATCACGCTCGAAAAGCCCTGGTGTGACAGCTCACGAATAAACGCGGCAAGCTGAGATCAGGTAACGAAACAAACAAAAATGGCGTGCCTTGCGGTGCGCCATTTCTTTTGTTTTCTTGTTGAGAAAAGGTGGAACTAGAAAAAGCGCTTACTTAGCACGCTTTTCAAGTTTGTACTTGTGAATCGCATCGCTGATGCTATTCAAATCGCCTTCCAAGACTTTCTTGTTGTCATCGGTGAGCTTGCCGTTGTCAGATTTGCCCTTCATTTTCTTTTTCTTGCGTGCAACGTCGGCAAGATCACTGCGCAGGCGATCTGCTTCTTTCTTAGTCAGTTGCTGACCCTTCTGTCCTTCATTAATGTCTTTCATCAGCTGCGCTTGTCTGTCCTCGATGGTCCAGACTTTGCCCTTCGCATCGGCAGGAATCGAAACAAGGGAAATCAGAAGCGCAATTATTGTTAGAAAAGCAAATTTCATAGTTACTCTTTAATCCGATGAGGGGACGCATGTTAAATCGGCTTGGCGCTAGCATACACTTGCCGCTGGAATTTTCCAATGGCAATATTCGAAAGCATCATAGAAGTCTTCTAGAGACTGAAATGACTACGATATGCAATATCCAGATTTTTAGCCGCCAGCTTCGAAGCACCCGCATTCGGCATTCTAAATACTTGCTCGTAGTAGCGAGTCAAAGCAGCTTGTGCTTGAGGATATAGCGCTTGCAGACGAATATATTGAGTTTTGTAGGCACGCGCACCTCTTTGCCAACGTTTCAAATGTCCTTCAACTTGAGCCTTGGAATTTTGTGGCTGATTCATAGCCCAAGGGCGAAAAAGCAAATTACCCCACATTCTCGCAACTTCATTACGCAAGCGAGAGGTCTGCTGCATGGTCCCTTCATTTTCCTTTGCCTTTCCGATTATATTGTCGAGCAAAGTGCTGAATTCACGTAACGGACCTTTCGGCAAAAGCTCTGCGATCTTCTCCGATTGTTTTCTGAACCTAATTTTGCAAAGCTCTTTTCTTTTGCCGTCTTTCGTCGACTCATAGACAGTCCAGTCCGCTAAGCAATCGGCAGGATGCGCCGTATCGACATCCAACAATTTTCCCGACGCAGGATTTCTAAAAATCCATGGACGCTGCCATGTATCACATGTCACGCTCGAATATCCGTTAGGAAGTTCATTCATTTCGCCCGAGTCGAACTTCTTGTAGATCTCTGCCGGTGTATCGCTTGTAGTGGTCAGCACAACATTGAAATTGTCGCCTTGCCAATTGAAGGGCTTTTGACGAACGATAAATCTCTTACCTTCATATGGTTTTTTCTGAACCCAAAATTTAGACTCGCCCCCTTCCGGGGACTTATCAAAGAGTGTGGTATCACATTCGATATCAGACTCTTTTGCAGGCCAAAGGACAAGATTTTTGGACTTTGCACGAACTATTTCACCTGCATCGGCCATCTTTGGTGATTTTGAATTAAATGCATCGTTTACGCCTTTCAAAACCAGCTGAGAATCAGAGTTTGAAGGTCCACCGACGATGAACGGAGCGGGAATATCTCCTGCCCGCGCTGGTTCGCAACTGGCGGAAAATGATCCGAGTACTGAAACAACTAGCGCGAAGCTTAAGGATGCCATGGAGCGAATTTTGTTTTTCATAAAACTCACAAAAAGATTGACGTCGCACCAAGCTTACTACAACCGGAAGCGACTTCAATCTATTTAATGGGTTTTCAATACCGTATCGATTAGCGAGCCAAGGATCGTCCTATTCCTCTCGTATGGTATTCAGATTCAGTTCACGTACTGTCTGCTAAAGTGGCGGAGACGTCCTTGTTTAGCCGGTGAAGCCTGCACGGACTTCGTACACTAAGAAACATTTACTAGGGCGCAAAACCAGGAACGCCTCGCGGCACAAGCCGTCGAACTACATACAATCACGTAGAGCGACAAACATTGAAAGCCAATTCTTCGAAATTCAATCGTCCCAAAGCGGTCATACTATCCGCACTGATGGTCGCGCTAACGGCAGCCGGGACCTTTGCCATTGCAGGAACAGCCGCGCTTCCCTTTTATTGGATCGCCTTTGCTGCGCAATTTGTTGTGGCAGTGTTCAGCATTTACGCGTTGGACCCTGCACTTTTGAATGAACGTATGAAACCACAGGGGAAAGATGAAGATCGATTTGGCCGCCTAATCGTTACGCTGCTCTATGTTTGTTCACTTGTGCTTCCTGCGCTCGATGTAGGTCGGTGGCACTGCGCAAATAGTGTTCCACTCGTGGCTCAAATAGTCGGAACATTGATGAACGCCGCTGGTTGGGCCGGTGTATTTTGGACGATGAAAACCAACGTTTACTTTTCGTCGGCAATTCGATTACAGCCCGATCGCAATCAACAAGTAATTACGACCGGGCCATATCGTGTGATCCGGCACCCCGGATATTCGTTCGCTAGCCTCGGCTTTATTGGGCAATCTTTGATGCTTGGATCATGGCTAGGATTTATTCCGACTGTTGTGATGATGATCGATTTTGCCTATCGATCTTTTCTTGAGGAAAAGATTCTTGTTGATGGATTGCCCGGATATAAAGCCTACATGGCGCGCGTCAAATCGCGCTGGGTACCGGGGCTTTTCTAGATTCGAATCTCTAGTTCTCTAGTTGTTAATAGTTACTAGTTACCTGGTTCCTAGTTCCTAGTTCCTAGTTCCTCGTTACCTAGTTGATCACACCCATGCGTCCTGCTTGATAGTCCTTCAGCGCTTGCACAATCTCTGATTGAGTGTTCATCACAAACGGTCCGTATCTTGCGATAGGCTCATTCAAAGGTAAGCCGCCCAGTATCAAAACGCTCAATTCTTGATGCACACCAGTTTCGATTGAAACAGTTTCACCATCATTGGCGAATAATACTAGTTGATCTGCCTCTGCTGGAAGTTGTTCGTTGCCAAAGAATCCCTTACCTTCGATGACATAAGCAAAGGTGTTGTATTGAGTCGAAATCGGCTGCACCAACTTTGCACCAGGCTTCAGCTTTGCATGCAAGAAAGTAATAGGTGTCCGCGTGTCAATAACGGCTTCTTTTCCCATCGATTGACCAGCAATTACTTTCACCCAGATCTTTCCGTCTTCGCTTTCCGCAATCGGAATGCGCGCAGATGGAATGTCCTGATAGCGAGGAGCAAGAAGCTTCTCCTTTGCAGGCAAGTTGACCCAGATTTGAAAACCATGCAGCCTGCCACCATTTTCAACTAACTCATCGTCAGGCATCTCTGAGTGCACGACGCCCTGTCCAGCGGTCATCCACTGGACGTCGCCTGGTCCGATCACGCCGGAATTACCGGCTGAGTCACGATGCACGAAGTGACCTTCAAGCATGTAGGTTACCGTTTCAAACCCTCGGTGAGGGTGATCAGGTGCTCCTTTTGCAGCACCTGGAGCAAGCGTAACGGGCTCCATATGATCGAGCAGGAGGAACGGATCAACAAGGCTGAGTGATTGAGTGGGAAAAGGCCTTCGAACGGCAAAGCCCGCTCCTTCCCTTGTTGCAATCGAGGTTATGATGCCTTTTACCGATCGCGATTGAGTAGATTGTGCTTTTTCCAATTTGACATTATTTGTACTTTTCATGATTCCACCTATGTTTCTTGTAGCAAACAAGTGCTCTGCTACTAAGCTGTTCGAGGCGTTGATGGCCCCATCTTCAAATCCTTCGCTGATTTTTAGACTTTCGAAATATTCAAAGAATCGGCACCCTGTCCCAGTTTTTTCAATAGTTCTACAAGCTGGCGCTGCTCGTCTTTTGTGAGCGGAGACACCGCCAGGTCAAGGTGCTTTTGATGTTCTGCAAAAGCTACCTTTATTTGCCGCGTTCCTTCTTTTGTAAGACTGACAATTCGTACCCGTCTGTCCGACGGTGAATCGAGCCTTTCGACTAATCCCTTTTCTTCCAAGCGATCAACGGCTGTAGTGATTGATCCGCTTGTGAGCAGAACCTTCTTTCCGATTGTGTTGACCGGCAATGGACCTTTATGAAGGAGCACTTCCAGTACGGCAAAATCCGTAAGACTCATGCCCAGACTGGCGATGCTTGCCAAAGCATAAGATTCGATAGAACGCCCCGATTTCCAGAGAGAAATCCAAACCTTGGTTCCATCTGGCTCTGAGCCCTTTCCGTCTGTTTCAAACTCGGACATGGCAATTCTAAATTCCTTGATTTCAAGTATCTTGATTTCAAGATACCTCAAATCGAGAGGAGCGTCAACGCCGTATTCTGCAGGCTCATAAGGCACTTCAAGGTTACTGTGCCGTGAAGGAAACCCCGAAAAACCCTACAGGCGCCGGTTGCGCCAACGGTTCTCATGCGGTTTATCATGGGTATGTAGTGGACAGCCGCGTTTAATCTTTGGAGCAGGAATACAGCAATGGCAAAGGGGTTGCCGGGTCAGGACCTAGACGACGATCTTGATGTTCAGAAGGACCAAAAGACAAAACCAAAACGCCCCAAGCTATATAAGGTATTGCTACATAACGACGACTTCACCACAATGGAATTTGTCGTTTTTATTCTCAAGGACGTTTTCCACAAAAATGAAAATGACGCGGTTAAGATAATGTTAGCGGTACACCAGCAGGGTCTCGGAGTTGCGGGCGTTTACCCGTTTGAAATAGCGGAAGCAAAATGCAGCAAAGTTGCTGAACTAGCCCAACTAAATGAGTTTCCGCTTCTATGCACAACAGAAGAAGAGTAATCAAATGATCTCCAAGGAATTACAAGACACTCTCAACCTAGCGCTCTCGGAAGCAGCGAAGCGGAGGCATGAGTATCTAACTTTGGAGCATTTGCTCCTTGCTCTTTTGGAGGATAAAGGAGCGTGCGACATCATCCGCGCCTGTGGTGGCAGCGTAAAGGAAATTCGCAAAGAGTTGGAAGAATTTCTCAATGAGAATATGGAACAGCTTCCCAACGGCATCGACGCTATGCCCTCTTACACTGCAGCCCTCGAACGTGTTCTGACTCGCGCCTATATGCAGGCTGAATCTTCTGCTCAGACAACCATCGATAGCGGCAATGTACTGGCTGCAATGTTCCAGGAAAAGCGCTCGCATGCAGTTTTCTTGCTGGAGAAGGAAGGAATTACTCGTCTTGATGTTCTTTCCTATATTTCGCACGGTATCTCAAAAGTAGAGGACGGCAAAAGAATTGAAAAAGATCCTGCCACCGAAGGTGAGGGCTTCACTTGAGGGGGTGATGATGACGACTCTGGAAGAGCCGTGAGCGATCCACTGGAAGCCTATACGACCAATCTTATCGAGCGGGCAGCTAAGGCAAAAATCGACCCTTTAATTGGAAGAGAAAACGAAGTCAAACGCACCATCCAAATTTTGTGCAGACGCCGTAAAAACAATCCTGTGTATGTCGGAGATCCTGGTGTTGGAAAAACAGCAATAGCCGAAGGTCTCGCGCTCAAGATTCAGAGAGGCGAAGTGCCAAACGCCCTCAAAGATTGCCAGGTTTATTCGCTGGACATGGGAGCACTTTTGGCCGGCACACGTTTTCGTGGGCAATTCGAACAGCGCCTAAAATCAGTTATTAAGGCGTTGCAAGACATTCCTGGCGTGATTCTATTCATCGACGAAATTCACACCATCGTTGGTGCTGGCGCTGTCAGCGGCGGAAGCATGGATGCTTCCAATATTTTGAAACCCGCGTTAGCATCCGGCGAACTTCGCTGTATCGGTGCCACCACTTATCCAGAATTCAAGCAAGCGTTCGATAAAGATAAAGCTCTGGCAAGACGATTCCAGAAAGTAGATATCTCAGAACCTTCGGTCGAGGACACAATTAAGATTCTGACCGGACTGAAGTCATATTACGAAGAGCATCATGGCGTCACATATACAGACGAAGCCATTCAGCAAGCGGCAGAACTGGCCGGCAAGCACGTCAACGACAGCTTCATGCCGGATAAGGCTATCGACGTTATGGATGAAGTCGGCGCTGCAGTGAAATTGATGGATGAGAAAGAACGACCATCGAAAGTAATTACCGTGCATGATGTTGAACTCGTCATAGCTTCGATGGCGAAGATTCCTCCGAAGTCGGTTTCCGGCTCTGACAAGGAAAAACTTCAAGTCTTGGAAAAGGAATTGAAGAGCGTCCTTTTCGGTCAGGACCATGCTGTAAAACAAGTCGTCAAAGCCATTAAGCTTTCACGCGCAGGGTTGAGTCATCCGACAAAGCCCATCGGTTCTTTCTTATTCTCCGGTCCCACTGGGGTTGGTAAGACAGAACTGGCAAAACAGCTTGCCAAAGTTATGGGTGTTAATTTCCTCCGATTCGATATGAGCGAGTACATGGAAAAACACACCGTTTCCCGTTTGATTGGCGCACCTCCCGGCTATGTAGGTTTTGATCAAGGCGGACTTCTCACCGATGCCATCAACAAGACACCACATACAGTGCTTGTTTTGGATGAGATTGAGAAAGCGCATCCTGATATTTACAACATTCTTTTGCAAGTGATGGATCATGCTTCACTTACCGACAACAATGGTAAGAAAGCAGATTTCCGAAATGTGATTTTGATCATGACCACAAATGCTGGTGCTCGTGAGATGACCGCAGAAGACATAGGATTCAAAGGCAAAATCAGCGACGAGCAAGAGAAGCAAGCGACGTTCTCTCAATCTAAAATCTCTATCTCACACGGCAAAGGCAAGAGTGCAGTCGAAAGAACATTCAGCCCTGAATTTAGAAACAGACTGGATGCGTGGATTGTATTCAATCAGTTGACCTATTCAGACATTTCGCGTGTTGTCGATAAATTCGTCAACGAAGTGCGTGCTCAACTGTATGAGAAAAATGTTGAGATAGAGCTCGATGAGCCTGCTCGTAAGTGGTTCGCCGATCACGGCTTTGACAAACTGTTTGGCGCTCGCCCGATGAACAGATTGATTCAACAACAAATTCGTGAGCCGCTGGCTGAAGAAATTCTCTTCGGTAAGTTGGAACATGGCGGCATAGCTAAAGTCACTGCGGAAGGTGACGAAATCAAGGTTACGTGCGTGCCTTCGGATAAGAGCAAGAACGAAGAGAATGCAAGCCACCAAAAATCCGAGCCACCGGCGAAGATTGATTTCAAAAAACCTGACGACGGTTCGCTTGACCCCTTGAAAGTCATCGCCAATCTAGCCGAAACTGAAACAGCTGAAGCTCCCGGAGCGGATGGCAAAGGAAGCTGACGTGTCAGTGCTGGAAAGAGTCCAGTTCGTCATGAAGGACGCAAAGGTAATCAAACAGTAGCCAGTTCTGGTTTTAGCAGCTTCAGCGCCTACCTATATATAGGTCAATTTCCGGATAGCCCAGCGGTCTGCCGGGTAAACCTTTCATCCTCGCCCATTTAATAACCCCGAAACCTTTCACTGGTAAGGATTAAGGGTGAGGAGAGGTACTTAGATTTAATGTCCGCTTCGTAATTCCCCCATTTGTCTGGAAAGGCAGTATCCGTAACATAAACCTACCTTCCTCATCAGTGTATCCACTTAGCTGATAGCCTTCGAAAAACCTAGATGCCCCGCTGGGGCAAGCCCTCTGGCATAATGGAAACAGGGTCTGTTTACCATAGAACCAGGAGAGGCAGGATTTCAGCTCTTCTGAAAACGAGTCATACATATGGCACCACGCCCAGAAAGACAAGAACGATTTGACGCCAGCCCCGGCAACGACGGCGGCTCGTCACCCCTGCGCGATTTTGCGCACCACCATCTAGCGACCCGCCACGGTTTGAGTAGTGGTGATAATTTTCAATTCTCAGGTGGAACGGCAAAGGTATGGGACGGAACTGGAGCACCGGACGCGATAGCGCCGTTGCCCGGCGAAACGAACATGCGTCGTTTTGACCAAAAGAGAGCTCCGAAGGAACTGGCGAAGGTACCGGGTGTTGGTTTTTCGGATAGAACCAGCCCCGATGGTGATAGACAATTTGAAACGCGTCCGGAAACTGACAAGGCAACGCCGAAGATTTCGGTGGCCATGCAAGACTTGCAGAATCCGGAAAGCCAAAAGCCGCACTTCGTAGTGAAGAAGAACGGCGAAGTAGAGATGCGCGGCGACCCGGAAAAGTTCAACTCCAAAGAAATTCAAGTTGTCCTTGAGCGTGAACCCGGCGACCTTAACCCGACTGCTCAACAGAAGAGAGCTGCCGATGAGTTGGTCCGCTACTTGTCCGACCGCATCAGAAACAAATATCCAGATGCCGCTCAAAATGGCGTTGAACTCAACGACAAAGACGATGCAGTTTCCTCATCGACGGAGCGAGCTAACAAGCTCAAACCGCCTGCGGCCGAGCAAAATATGACTCCGGAAACGCGAGCTGCCGTTGGACAGGCCAACCGCATGGGCGGTTCGGACGGCGTAAACATGCCGCGCGAGTCGACCGATCGCATCGGCTCATTCAATTCTCGTGATGTTCCACGCCAATTGAATGAATCAGAAAAGACAATGGCAACCAAGGATGCAATCGCTGGTTTGTTCAAGCCGGATGAAAAGGCACCTTACGAAACCGTGCGTCGCCACCCTGATGGTAATCCAAGAGTAGGCCGCTATGGTTTCTCCGGCAGGCAAATCAACAATTGGCTGGCTGGACTCGATCTTGGCGATCCGCCGGATCCCGAGAAAATTGCAGAATTGATCAAGCAAGGAAAATTGCCTAAGGGCTTCAATGCCGCATCCGTAGCCAAGCTGAAAGGCATGGCCGACAAGATGGACAAAGGCGAAGCACCAGGCAAAGACGAAATGAAGTCGCTCTTGCCTAAGGATCTGCAAGAGCACATGGCGACCTCCATAACGGATGGCTTCAAACAACAACTGGGCGAAAACCCGGGCGCCATCACCGCTGCCTTCATGTCAGGTAAATCTCCTGGCGAGATCACACAAGCTGATCTTTCGACACCGGAAGCCAGACAACTCATGGATGCCGGTCAAAAACTCTACGATGTGTCGACTATGCGTCAACAAACATCGTCTTCGAATGGCGAGCGTGTGGTTGGAACAGTACCGACAGGCGAGCGAGCCCAGATCATCAATCAAGCTCTGGAAGAAATCAACAAAGCCGCCGCACAAGGCAACGGCAAACGTGTTGAACCAACTCCGGCAAACTTGGCTGCGATCAACTTGATCATCCAACGTGAATCGAATTGGAGAGCCGATGTCGTCAACAACTGGGATTCGAATGCTCGCAAGGGCACTCCGTCCAAGGGCTTGATGCAAACCATCGGACCAACATTCAATTCGCACAAGTTGGCCGGTCACGACAACATCTTGAATCCGGTGGACAACGTTATCGCCGGCGTTAGATATGCCGTGAAGAGATATGGTTCACTAGACAATGTTCCTGGTGTCAAAGCAGTTGCCAGAGGTCAGGCTTACCGCGGTTATTAAGCGCGAAGTGACTCTTCTACCAGAGTACGGGCTGCGCATGCGCAGCCCTGACAGGGAGCCGCATGCGGCTCCCGTACGGTGATCGCTACTTCTTCTTGTCAGTCTTGATCTGTTCGCCGTGGACTTTTGTCTTCACACCTGGCAGCAGCTCTGCAGATGTAGCAGCTTCGCCGGTGAACTTTTGCTGGAACTCAGCGTAGAACATATCGCCTGGTTTGACGATTGCCTCAGGACCACGAATGATGCTGTCTGCAATCAAGAAACCACCAGGCAATCCGGTGACGACTCCAAGTGCAAATCCCTTGAGACGACGATGGCGCATATTCTTTCCAACCGGTTGCATGAAAGCAAACGACGGATTGATCGCACCCATGATGCCGTAGGCCGCAGGTACAATACCAAAACTGAAAACACCGCCAGCCGCTGCACCAGCACGAATTGCCAGGTGAAGCGCCTGGTGTTTTACCTGGGTGGAAAGCGGCGAAGCGATCTCGTTGTTGTGATTGACGCCAAGCACTCTTCCTTCATTCATATTCTTGATAATGCGGGCTTGTCTTGCCGGTGCTGCCACCAGCGGCAAATGCTCGCCGGCAGGTGTGACAATTTCATCGAAGTCAAACGAAAGAGAGCCCGCCATGCGCATCCAACGCTTGTTTGGAACGAGCTCCGCAGCGATCATTTTTCGAGCAGGAAAGACACGCGTGATGTGACCGATCACGAGTGACCCTTTCGGCGCCACCAATTTACCGCCAATCTTGAGATCGATTTTCAGACGACCCTCAACAGGATCACCGACTTTTGCGGTTTTGCTTGTCAGCGTGCTCGACATGTATACGGGGAAGCGAGCACCGGCATCGATAAAGGTCTTGTCCGGAGAATCCGCAATTTCTTTGAACTCGAGCTTTTCCTCTGCGGTGAGCTTTTCTTCGTCATTGTCGACAACCATGATGCCAGTCGGAGCATCCTCAACAAGAGTGATAGCAGCCGTCTGGACGCTGTCAGGAACAATGACTTCCTTGACAGCGAGCATACGCGATTGTTGAACTTCACCAGTGAGAAATTCCGAATCACGGGGCAGAACAATTACTTTTTCCGGCGCAGCATCAGAGTCTGTGTTTACCGGAATGACTATGAAATTGGAGTCGACGGATGCTGTGGTTTCTTGAGAAGAGGGGGAAGCTGTTTCCAGGGTGGGCACATTGCTTCCATCTTGAGCGAATGCCGGAACCGCTACGGAGCTGCATATAAGTAGAAGCGAGAGTGCCGTCGAAAGCAGTTTTAGAGGAAGGGCGAACATAGTGAATCCTCCAGATATATTTTGATCGAGCGAACTCAGACCGAAAACGCGGCACATACTTTGAAAGCTTCGTTTTCGAATTTGAATTTGTGAGTGAGACGACGGACACCTGTATAAGTTGCACAGCTTACCATTTTTCTTTAGTAATTAATGCAAAAGTGGTATCACCCCAGATGCGAAAAGCAGCAAGCTTTCACAAACCTTGCTGCTCTTTTCAATTTTGAAATTAGCTCACCGTCTAGGTTTTGGGCGACCTAGCCTCTCGATTCAGCTCCGCCTATATAGTGCTGGATCATGTCGTACCAATATGGCCAGTCGTGACCAAAACCATCCCATTCTCTGAAGGCATGCCAAATTCCTTTATCCCAAAGAATCTGCGAGAACCACCTGTTGTTTCCAAATAGCGGATCTTGCCTTCCAACAGGAATTATCAAATCGAGCTTTCTGATTTGGTCTATGTGATGGCCATCGTGCAACTGGAGCATATACTCACAAGGACTGCCTTGGGCGATGACATCATTCATCTCATTGTTGGTCCATTCTCGTACGTCATACACACCACTCATTCCAAGAACGCGATTGAAACTCCACGGATATCTCATAGCAATACTGTAGGAATGATAGGCACCAAAACTAGCTCCCATTGCAATGACGAAATCGTTGTCGTTTTTCGATTTAGTAAATGGAAGAACTTCGTTGATCACATACTCTTGATACTGGAGGTGACGTCGGGCTCTGTCAGTAGGATTGACCCATGTGTTGAACCAACTTTCAGTGTCAACTCCGTCAACGCAAAAAACTTGAACCCAACCTTCATCAATATGGCGGGAAATTGCATTGAGCATGCCACGATTTTCCCAGTCGAAAAATCTGCCGCAGGATGTCGGAAATACAATTACTCGAGCGCCGGCATGGCCGAACTGGAGGAGTTCCATGTCCCGATTCAACGTGGGACTATGCCATTTGTGATATTCTCGCAACACCTGTGTCCTCGCCTTTTTTGAGGTTTCCGTCGGCGGATTGTAGCATGGCCACGGGCGATGCAGATTCCAAGTGCAGTTATTCTATGCGATTTGTGTACCCAGAGGGCTTACTGGGACGTCTCATTGCGATAAAATCGGCTGAGATTAAAGGGCGACGTGTCGGCCAACAGGCCAACATAACAACCTGCGTGCCGCAAAACGCGAATGCAATTAAGCGACAGAAGAAACAAATAGGTCAATTTGGAACTTATGAACTCAGTATTTCTCAGCCCGCATTTTCCACCCAACTTTCAAAACTTTGCCTCCAGACTTAAGAATGCCGGAGCAACGGTATTGGGACTTTCAGACGTGCCATTCGAGTCGCTCAGCCATGATCTGAAATGCAACCTGACTGAATACTACAAAGTCGACGACATGCACGACCAAGATCAGCTGACACGTGCGATGGGCTACTTCACTCATCGCTACGGCAAATTGCATCATCTTGATTCGCACAATGAATATTGGCTGGAAACAGAAGCGCGCTTACGCACCGACTTCAACATTCCCGGCATCAATATGGACCAGATCTACAACGTCAAAAAGAAGTCCGAGATGAAGCGGATTTTCAAACAAGCAAATCTCAATCCTGCACGCGGCAGAGTATGCAAGACAGAGCAGGAAGTGCGTGACTTCATCAAAGAAGTTGGATTTCCGGTCATCGCAAAACCAGACAACGGTGTAGGTGCGGCGGCAACATTCAAGCTGGAAGGCGAAGATTGCATTAATGTTTTCTTGCGCGGAAAGCCAAATACAGACTACATCCTGGAAGAATTCGTCACTGGTCAAATTGTCAGCTATGACGGGTTGGTCGACCAAAACGGCGAACTGATTTTCTCGTCCTCATTGCGCTACAACAAAGGCGTCATGGATGCAGTCAACGAAAATTCCGACATCTACTATTACTGCGTGCGCGAAATAGAACCGTTTCTCGAGAACGCAGGCAAGGCTATTCTCAAAGCATTCGATGTGAGGGGAAGATTCTTCCACTTCGAATTTTTCCTCAAAGACAATGCAGTCGTTCCACTTGAAGTGAACATGCGCCCGCCAGGCGGATTGACACTGGACATGTTCAATTTCATTTTCGATTTCGATTGCTATGATGCCTGGGCTCAAATGCAGGTTCACGGTATTTCAAAACCGTTGGGCGAGCGCAAGTACTTTGTGATTTATGTGGGTCGCAAGGATCACATTCCATACGCACTTAATCACGATGAAGCTGTTGAAAAACACAAAGACTTGATAGTGCATCACGAACGTATTGATTCCATTTTTGCGCCAGCAATAGGCAATTACGGATACATGCTCAGGCATGAAAAACTTGAGCCTCTTATCGAAGCAGCAGAATCAATTCAAAAGCGCGCTTAAACTAGTACCGACGATATTTGAAATCAGCCTGTGAGCGCTCAAAGTCTTTTCGCGCGCGCGAAGCAGCTTCTTGAGAATCCAATCGGGATTTCGCAAAACGCTCATCAAAAGTCTTTCTGCTATCTTCCTGCTTTCTCTCGAACGCTCGTACACTTGCCGCGTGCTGCTCAGCGGCTGTCAACTCCGGCACCACTTCGAGCGAATTCAAGTATTCCGCAGCAGCAGGTGAGTCGACCCAGGGCTTGTTACCGGCGACACCAATGATATAGACAAACCTGCGAACGACATACAAACGAAATCGCTGCAGTATCTCTTTCCCTTCTTTTGGAACAAGCTCTAGCTGCCTGCCTTGAAAGCCTTGAAGTGTGATGGCATTCCTTCTCAGCTCTGCGCTCCTCGTGCTCTTCGTCAAACTGGTACACACAGCATCAAGCAAAACGCTTACTTTGGACTCGTCGATTACCCCTGGGGCGATTAAGTAAGAAACCAAATATGCACCTTGGCTCTCCGGGTAGTTGTAATCGACGGAACGCATTCCCAAGACATTGCCGTATCTGCAATTGGGATTTCCCGGCAACAGGATCTTAAAGCGTCCTTCGGGATATGAGTATTTGGAAAGTTTGCGCGAACCAAAACTCACTTTTGGCTCTGTTGAAGGTTTTGCCTGTGGCGTGCTCGCAAGATCTCCTGAGGTGCTACTGGTTTTTGATTCGGAAACCGCTGGGGCAGGTGGTGCAACCTTAACCGCAATCTCCTGTGCTCCCTTTTTCTGCTCATCAATCATCGTTTTGAAGCGGCTTAGAAATTCAATCGATGCATCTGGTGGGTAACTTAATCGAGTAAAAAAATGGCGATCGGCTGGTTCCGAATATGGTGCCGTGAAGTAAACCATATGGAGTATCAGATTGGTTTCACTGGGGTTGCGTTCGTGGCCGGCGTACCTACCTGGCTTAACCACAACATCGCCAGCAATGCCACCTGAGTCGGGAGACAACTCTTTTAACCCAGACTGAGTTCCGGTCAGCCCACGTGCTTTATATTCAAAATGCAGGTTATTTTCAGTGCGAACAATTTTTGCTTTCGGATAAAACTCTTTGACCAGGGTTTCGACTTCATTGAATGTTTTAGAAACATCACTATCACTCGTAGAAGCAGCCGATGGGGCTGACTTGTTCGCTGGCTCGCTGGTAGAAGTATTCTCTTCAGCCAGCGCAGCAGGTGCAAGTGACGAAACCAAAAGCGACGTGATTACTGCAATGATTTGCTCGCGCAGGCTAAACACCCGACCAGTCGGTTTGGGACTAGGCATTTTTGCACTCATAACTAGGGCACTTATATGTAAGGTGCCACTGCCCCATTATTTATAAACAGGAGCCGCAAACCCTTGTGCCTCAAGGGCTTGCGCTACCGAATCTTCCGCTAGCGAGCCTTCTGCTCCACCGGAACTACCGTGACTTGTTCAACCTCGAATCCCTTTTTCTTCAGAAGGTTAACCAGCCCTGATTCTCCGACCATGTGCGCAGATCCTACTGCCACAAAGAGCGGGCTGCCCTTGGTTTTAAGGAAAGGGTCGATTTTTGCCGCCATAGCGACATTTCGGTTATTTAGAAGTGCCATGGTGAAAGGTATGAGGTCGGGATTGTCGACGGATTCATGTACTGCTACCTTTTCCATCTTCTCCATATCGCCGGATTTCCACGCGTCAAAGATTGAGGCCATAGTCCTTTCGGTGTCTTTCAATTCGAGAAGTGTAACTTGCAAAAGCTTGTCTTGGACATCCTCTGAGAGTTTGGAGTCGAGCGCTAGCTGAAATTCAACGGTTTCAAAATCCTCAACAGGCTTTTTCTGTGCGGCCGCTTTCTGAAGAAAATGCAAGTCAATGCCATAAGCTTTCTTCATCTTAGACAACTCGCCACGCCGCGGAACAGAAATCAATTCTCGCGTGTACCATGGCTTATACTGTTCGTACATAGCCCATGACTCACCGGCCCAACTGAGATAGGCTTCGAAGACACGCTTGGTGCCTGGCGATAGATGTTTGCTCAACTTATCTGGAGCTGTGTATTTACCAGAAGTATTTACTAGTTGTTGAATCTTTTCCGGATCGATTTTTGCTTTCTCGATATTCACTTCTACAAGCAGACAACGACTCGAATCAAACGCTGATTCGATTTCGCGAGGAAGCGGATACAAAGTAGAGGGAGCCGCATGAATAGTACCCAGAAGATAGACAACATCAGAGCCACGTTTTGCTTTCCAAAAAAACAACTTGCGTTGCGTATCTTTCGGTTTTTGAAAAACTTGGGAAGCCTGCGGTAAAACCGGAATTATTGGAGCAGCACTGGCAGAAACAGTTGTTGAAATCGCACTACTTGCAGAGACATCAACATCAGTAGAACTATTTTCCTTCTGCCCTGCAACTTTTGGTGCTGCAGGCAAAGAGTCGTCAAAGTCCTTTATCACCCCCTTAAACCTATCTACGAAATCTGGGCTGGTCTCAGGAGGGTAAGAGAGTTTTACTTGAAGATGGCAATCGTGATGAGCGGAATATGGAGCAAGCAAAATCGTCTGATAGTAATACTCGTTTTGGATCTGTTCATGAATGGTCGAAGAACCTTTCTTGACCTCGACATCTCCGAGAATACCGCCTTGCTTGGGACCAATTACGGTTAGATGAGTTCTGGTCGAAATCTGTGGCGCCGCCTTAAACTCGAAATGGATTTTCGTTCCGACCTGACTAACTTTTGCATTGGGATAAAACATTTTGACAAGCTTTGACACTTCGTCAAAAAGTGGCTTAGTCACAGAGGAGTCAATACCATCCGACGATTCTTTGATATCTGCAGCCGCTACAGAAGGACACACTGCGGGCGACAACACATCGAAGACGCAGAATGTGCAGAAAAACAAGGAAAAAAAGAAGCGCCAGTACATATCTAAGTCCATAGAGTCAGGATGCTAACTCTTATGCCCTTTAATCGGCAGGTCTAATATTGACTCTAGAACACCGCGTCCGCAGTGAAATCGATGTTAATATCGTCGCCTTTGGTTTTGATCGCCACTTTCGTCAGCTTGAAATTCTTCCAGCGCGAGTCGCCTGCCTCGAACAAGTCAATCTCTCCCTTGTGGGAAACCGGGACTGTGACTTTTCGCAGCCGCTTAACGATGATTTTTCGCTCAGCGATTCTAAGCAAACCGCTCGTAACTTTGCTCCAGTCCAAGCGCATGTTCGCCGGCAAAGGTAAATCCATGGTCAAATCATATTTGACCCGGCTTCTTGAAGAATCTGTGTCACCAACAATCGCATATTTGACAGAACCTTCTCCAGTCAATTCAGCTTCCAAGGTCCAGGGACATTCTTTCCAATTATCCGTTTTGAGAATGATGTTTCCTTTTTCAACGGTGCCTTCTATTACAGCATTACCAGTGGCGGTGAAAGAGAGAGAACCAGAGCCTTTTGCCTTCATATCAGATATAACAAGATCGTCAATCCTCACCGCCTTAGCCTTCGCGTTTCGATAACGCCAACGCTTATCTTCTGAAATAGTTTTATCCAAATCCAAGTTGAGGTGATCGGGAATTCGTTTTGAAATTGCTTCTGCAAGCGCCTTCTCCGGCAGTACTAAATTGCAAGAATTCAGGTGCAAGTTAGCGCGGTTTTGAACCATTGAAAGGTCAATGCCTCTAACTTTTACGTCAACTTCCTCTGCACCAAGAAGTTTAGAGTGCTGAATCGTGAAGTCTACGGAGCTATTGAGCTGTACTTCTTTGTCGACATTGAGAAAGAGTTTTCCGTTCAAGTCGGCAAGTTGAATAACACTCTTGGGCGTGCGCAACTCTCCTTCGCCGAACTCGACAACAAGAGGCAACTTCAATTTTGTCGGCTCTGTGCTTTCGGTTTTTTCCAAAAGCATGCTGCTCGGCAAAGTGAGCGTCGAATCGCTAGCGGTTGTGAGTGTGAACTTGCTCTTATTACCCTGCCAATCCAACTGCTTCAGCTTTGAGGTTCCCTTTTCGAGAACGAATGCAAGAGAACCAAATTTATCGTAAGAAACCTTCCCGATTTTGGTATTACCCAAATACAGAGTTAAGTGAGTCGATTTTTTGGAGATTGTAATTGTTCCGGACTCTGCAATGGCATCGCCCTCTGTCGAGAAGTGGGTGGAAGCATCGCTGCCAGGCGTCAAATCAACCTGCAACATGGCAGGAACTGTGTCCGGAAAGTATGCATCCGTTTGATGAATGTCGGTTTTCAGTCTGAGATTCGTGCCTTTCAAATCCATAGCGGAAAGAAGGTGCATGCTGTCTTCTTCACTACCGGTTGTGTGCCGCAAAGAATATTCTTTCAAGTGCAGCACGCATTCATCACTGATAGCGTGGCATCGCTTGAATTTGCCAAAGCTAAACTTGCAAGTCCTCATCACAATCTCAGACGGTTTCTCAGATTCTGGCACAATTGACAGAGTAAGCTGGTTACCACGTCTTATCGCTCGTCCCTCAACATAAGCCTTACCGCCATCAAATTCGGTATCAACTCGTTTACCCATCCATTTACAATTTTTGGCAAAGTTGACGTTGATTTTGCACTTCGCTTGATAGTTTAGAAGTCGATCCACAGATACATCAGTCAACGAGACAAATGAATCAGGACCAACAATTACCGCCTTCGGACCAAAGCGCAAAACGGCTCCAGGACGAAGATCCATTTCAGCCTTATGAATCTTCATGCTGTGTATCATCTGGTGCGTATCACCACTAATAACACCAACTTGGAGTAAGTTGATAAAGAAGGCAGCCAGACCGCGAACGAGATCGACTTCACCACTGACGGTGCCTTTGTAGAGGGAAATTGTCAGCGGTACAGGCACAGCCATAACACTGATGGGGCGGCTGACAGTAAATGTCCCTGTAGCGTCGTGAGCCGAAATAACCTTTGGATCGGTGACAGGCATTGCCAACTTCAATTCAAAGCTTGTGTTCGGCGGAATAGAAACGGGAGTTTTCCCGATCGTATAAGTGCCAGGAGTAAACTCACCGCTAGCTACAAGCCTGATGCTTGAAGTTACCTCGGTCAGTCGCTTGACGCTGGGATCAGTGACTTGGACTTCGTAGTCGACCTTAATGGCTTCTCTGTGTTGCAGAAATCCACAACTTGAAAGTATCGTGTAAGTCAGAAGAATCGCCAACATTGTCTGAACACTTGCCGCCATGAAAACAAAAGAATGTTTCGGCTTTGTGCAGTTGCTCAACGCATTTTTTTGGGGAATCCGGGCGAAATTCATTAAGGCAGCTTTCCGCACCTCCAGATGCGAGAGCCATAAAACTCATTCTTCGGTCATAGGTAATAGTCGCACGAGTCGGTGACTGTGTCACAGACCTAATAGTTTCCGCATGTCAAGATTTTTATTTTGTTTGAGGAGAGGCGCCAAAGAATATTTGCTGCCAATTGTCTCTAACCGAAGTAAGCAGGCGCGTTTCCGGCTTTCCACTTAATATTGCAACCGGCACTCGGCTTCTGGTCAGCCGAAACAGGATTGCCCTTCAATACGCAATCTATAGCGGCGCGCAAATCTTCACCAGTCACGGGGATGCTATTGCCTGGACGAGAACCATCTAGTTGCCCTCTGTAAGCAAGTTTGCGCTTTTCATCGTAGAGAAAGAAATCAGGCGTGCAAGCAGCAGTGTAGTCTTTTGCAACTGCCTGAGATTCGTCATACAGGAAAGGATAGGTCAGTTTTAATTCCTGCGCGAACTCTTTCAGTTTGTCCGGCGCGTCATCCTTGTGATTCTCAGCATCATTTGATGAGATGGCGACGATTGCAATATCTTCATTGGCATAATCATTGCCCAACTTAGCCAGCTCGTCCTTAATGTGAACGACATATGGGCAATGACGGCAAGCAAAAATGATAAGGAGTGCCTTCTTATCCGCAAAAGAGCTCAAGCTATAGCTTTTACCGTCAGTCACGCTGGGAAGGGAAAAGTCCGGAGCAGAAGACCCAAGTTCTCTCATTGTTGAATTCACAAGTACCATCTCAAGTCCCTCCAGAAAGAACTAAGTATGGTTTTGGACTCAAAGAGCGCAAAACCTCGTCAGGCGAACCTTTCGCTGTAGAAATTTACCATATCGAGGATGTTCACAAGTCGGTAACATCTTGCCGCCTCGCCCCCTTTATAACTGTGGTGTGCAAACCAATTTCCTCGTTTGCTGGTTATTGAGCTTCGCAGCTCTAAAAAGTTCCTCCCAGGCGAACATTTACTAACACCCTAGATACAAGGAGCCCACCTCATGGTTTCTTCGCCAAACTTCAGGCCAGACCCTATACGCGCCGTCGAAGAGATTCACTCGACATTACGCGAACATGATCCTATTCAGGAACTGAACAGGGGATTCGCTCCTCACGAGGCTGTCGAAAACGTTTTTGCTGATGTTATACAACAAACGTTTGGACGCGGTGGCGTTGACCGCAACTTTTGGAGAAGACAACCCGAAATAAGGGATGATTTCTCTATCGATTTTTCTATCGACTCTGCAAACGATCGCTTCGACCGTGGAGGCAGAGGACACTTTGGCGGCAGAGAAAACTTTGGCGGCAGAGAAAACTTTCGGGACCGAGGTTATCGCGCAGACAGGGAATATGGACAACAAGAAAATGTCGACTTGTTCCGCACGTCGAGAGAGTTGATGTCGACTCTCGATAAACATGGTCCTTTCATCAATAGTGGCAAGCACAACGACCGCATCAGCGAAAAAGAACTGAAAAACTATATTGAGCGCGTTGGCCATCTTATTCCGCAGCAAGAGTTGGCAGACCTTATGCTGATCAAGAACAACTTCAAGCAAATCTCGCGCATGGATGGCCACAAAGAGATTTCTTACAGTGACATGGCCTATTTTGTCATGGCTAACAAAGACAACGATCGCATGATTCGCGCCGACCGCCAGCAGCAAAACAGTGATTATGCAAGCAACAATAATGATATGGGTTGGACAAAACCAACTGAGGTTCAAAATCAGCGTCAGGAAGTTCGGCAACCATCACGCGTAGTCACTAGTCCCAACGCTCCTGCAGATCACTTCCGAGTTGAAGGCGCTGATGTTGCGCTAAGCCAAGAAGAGTTCAAAGCTCACTACGGAATTCCAAAAGAAATCGACCTTACCAAATTTATGCGTACAAAAGCGAATGACGGGCAGGTTCCAAACTTCTGGAATTCGAAAGTAGCTGCCGGTCTGGGAGGACGCGACGGTGACGATCTTCGCTGGAACAACGCCGACCATCATGATCCAGCGCTAGATTTCCAACGCAATTTTGCGCAGTTATCTGAATACTTCGACAAGCTTCCACCGGATCAGCAAGTAGAATTCGCATTCAACTTTGCAAGAACGCAAGGTGACGTGCTACGCATGCATGGAGTCAAGCTGCTTGCAGTCGACAACGAAAAGATTCAAATTACTGAAAACGGCTCTACTCATTATGTTGACTTCGTGCAAGATGTCGGCAGCGTAAAACACCTGCTTCAATGGGGAGTGGAAGCATAAACAAAAACAATTTCCAGTTACGGATTGAAGTCTGTTATTTCAAGTAGGAAAGCACTTCGCTGCGCATTGCCTGGTCTTCTTTGAATAGACCGCGGAAGGCAGTAGTGACTGTTTTGGCACCAGGCTTTTTGATACCGCGAATCGACATACACATGTGTTCAGCTTCAACGCAAACACACACGGCTTGCGCATCAATCCCTTTAGCGACGGCGTCAGCTATCTCCTCGGTCATCCGTTCTTGAACTTGCAGACGACGAGCGGTCAATTCAACTACTCTTGCGAGTTTGGACAGACCCGTTATGACACCATTTGTAGGCAGGTAAGCAACATGTGCTCGGCCCGTAAATGGAACCAGATGATGTTCACACAGGCTTGTGAATTCGATGTCTTTTACGAGAACCAGACCTTCGGTTTCTTCCTGAAATTTGCAGCTAATCTCTGACGAGGCATCGATACCAGTCGAGTAGCACAGCTCTTGATACAGGCGTGCTACACGCTGAGGCGTGTCGATCAGACCAGCGCGTTTTGGATTCTCACCGATCGCTTCGAGAATCATTTCAACAGCTGTTTCGATCTTCGCCAGATCAACTTCGCGCGCAAGACTGTCTTCCGGGACCGCCGATGCGAATTTTGTCGCCGGCGAATCCTCAGGCTTTCTTCTCAATGTGCAAGGCAAAACTGTTACTGTAGCTTCCATGTTCGTACTCGTTATGCAGATATTGCTCTTTTACAATACAACGTCACGAGTGACCAATCTGTGAACAGCATCTAATTCTTGAGGCAATCTATGGTGTCTGTCCAAGAAAGGCTCTGATTGAACGGGCTGCCATAACACCGCTTCCTACGGCAAAAGCAACACGATCATAGCCGGGCTGGGCAATATCACCTGCGGCAAAAACGCCATCAATTGAAGTGGCAAATTGCGAGTTAACAATTATGTGTCCACGAGAACTTTCTAATTGATCGCTGAACAGCTCGGTATTAGGCAAGTAACCTAGTTTCGCAATGAGCTTAGAGCATTTGACCTCAATTTCAGCCGATTTACTCGACACAATAATCGATTCAAGTTTTCCATTACCACGCAGTGAAGTAACAACCGAATTAGTATGCACTTCAATTATTTTGCTGTCGCGCATTCGTGCCACTATATCCGGTCGCGCCTTAAACATGTTGCTGCGAGCCAACACTGTGATGTGAGAGCAGTATTCAGTCAAATCTAGAGCGGTGAAGACGGCGCTATCTCCACTGCCAATTATCACGACCTCTTTGCCTTTTAGCTCTTCGCGATGAATACCACTTCGGTAGAGAACATCACCTGCATACTCATCGGAAATAGGCATCTCAAGGCGTCTTACACGATATCCGGTGGAAAGAAGGATAGTCTTTCCCTTGTAAGTTCCTTGGCTGGTTGTAACTTCCTTTTTGGCCAGATTTACACTCAAGACATCGCATCCAGTCTTCACGCGGTCAGTGAGAAACATTTGTGCAACCTTTTCCATCTGGTCGCGCATTTGTTCGCCGTTTTCAAAAAAACCGGCAGCATAGTTATAAACAGGACTAGGTATTTGAGGAAGCTGCCCGCCGACACGTTTTTCACGTTCCAGCACAACAACATCAAGTGCATTTTCGTGACACTCCAGCGCACAACTGATACCGGCGGGCCCGCCTCCAACAACTACTAAGTCATGAATAGAACTGCTGTCAGACAAAGTACTCCCCCTGTCCTCTAACTAACTTGAACCAGCGAAGCGACATCCTCAATTGCCGCTTGGACGTGTTCTGGCAAAATCGATGCCATGCATCTCTCCTTCCAATTTTGCTTTGAACATTGCCAAGTTTCCCAGTAAAGGCGCTTTTCGTCTGGCTCAAATGACTCGTAACTGACGATTTTATGCGGTGTTCCGCTGTACTCAACATCTGTGCATTCTTGCGGACAGCGAGGTGCGCTCAAACTGCGAACATGAGGGTAGTCGCGCTGGAACATAACGTTGTATCTGAAGAGAGAAACTGTCGGCACTCCTTGTTGCAACGCCAAGTGCATCAAACCAGTATCAACGGCAACAACACAACGAGCAGAGCTTAGAACATCGAGAGCCTCGGCAAGAGTCGGTGTTGGAATATGAGCTAGTCCACCCTCCACACATTCATGCACGACAGGAGAATGCTCAGGCTCGCCGACAACTGCACATTTGATACCACGCTTCTTCAGCCGATCAGCTAACTCCAACCAATGAAAAGCAGGCCAGCACTTCACGATGCCTGCAGAACCAGGCACGAAAACAACGGCGTTATCGACCTCCTCACGCTTTTTGAAAGGTAATTGCAAGAGCTTTGAGTAGTCTGCCTCAATACCGAAGTCGGCGCAGATGCCTTTCAAAACTTCGGTGATTTTATAGCCCGGATAACGCAGTTCAAACTCGCCTGCACCCCAGATATAGTCAGTTTGGAGTGGATGATCGCGCAGGTTGTAGAAAATGTCTTCTGGCGAGAGCGCCGATGGATCAAATTCGATCTCGCGTATCATGCCGGCCAAACCGCAGATGCGCCCTTCCAGACCTTCTTGCATAGGTGAGCGACTGACCAGGTAAGTAGGTTCACCAGTGGCGATCAACGCCTGGAGAGCCGGAAGCGAGACCATCAGGTCGCCCAAACCCAAAGATATCGGTGCCAAATAGTAAGCCACTTCGACTGACTCCTGTGTCCCAATGCGTGCGGGACTGCTCGCTTTCAGGCAATCATGATACAGGGATAAGTGGCATCACTGCGAGGGTTTAGCAATTGGGCTCACGCTACCCTCGCAGATTCTGCCAATGGTATTTTGCTCGCGGCGAGTGAACAACGCGTGTACAGACAGGGGTAGGCTTCGGCGAACATGACACTTCTCTAATCAAAAACAGCTGTATATCCGGGTCTCAGCGATTAATCTCCTTTCAGATAGGCTCTCAACCCCTTTGCTTCCTCTTGACTTCATAGTATGGTGTTGCCAGGCATAGATTTGGCGGCGATAGTTAGCTATAAACCAGACAGAGTTCGCACTTAGCATGTGAATTTGTTTGGCAGCTTTCTCTTGAAGGGCATGGCAAATGGTGGCAATCAAAGAACGCGATATACAAACAATCAACTGGAACCTCGAAGGTGATACCAGTGCGGTTGCTTCGGCGCAGGAAGACAAAGTAGTTCTGCAGGCGATGTCTGTAGAAGAAGAGATGCAAGAACTTGGTCGCGTTTTTCAAAACCCAGCCACTATCGTCGGAGGCATGATGCTTGGTGTCGCAGCTATATATGAGCTGGCACCAGATGTGATGCACAAAGTGTTCCAGGCTATGACGCTTTATCCAACAGAGAGCAAACTAATCGCGCTCGCCAACATGGCAATTGCCGGTCTGGCTTTCCTCGCTTTGAGAACATCACCGGGGCGCATGGCAGGCTGGATTGCTTTTACCGCAATTGCAGTAACCATTATCGTCATCATGGAATGGACCATGCTGGTTAGCTAGTTCGAACCACTATCATCGATCGCCTTTTCGAACTCTTCTGTCTTCCCTTGTTGGGCGGCTTTCTTGCGCATGGATTCGACAAGAGCGGCACGGATCTTTATTTCCTGACGCCATTGTCGCATTTTGATAAATGCGCCAATCGGGTCTTTCTTCAAACCAAGAGAAAATTGGTCAAAATCGAAATTCTCGAATTCTGCACCGCGAAAATCTGACGAGCTATGAAAAATTGGTGCTTCGTCTTTGTCACCGAAAAACCTGGCACCGGCAGTGGCTTGTCTCTTCAGCATTGCGGATAGTCCGCGCCAGCGCACCCCCTCTTCGGCTGCGTGTTTGAGCCCTAGAGGATCAGCAATATATTGGTCAAAATCCGCTTGCTTCCAGCTTAGGAGCTGCTCGAGTGGCGGATGTTTGAAAAGAAACGAGCGTTCTTCGCCAGTCATGGGCATCGGCGTCGCTAAAAGCATGCGCTCGAGCGTCCATTCGAAGGCGCCCTCATTGGGGTTTACCACACTGCTAACAGTTCCATCCGGATCTCCCGAACCACCTGAGTCTGAAGAACCGGCACCCGCCGAGCCAGAGTTTCCGGGCATCGCTCCGGAGTTTGCGCCCGCACCAGTACTTCCGCCCGACGATCCGGGGTTGCCGCCCACCGATCCTGGACTTCCACCGGCCGCTCCTGGTTCTGACGACCCAGGTTCGCCCCCCTCGCTGCATCCCGGCGGAGCCACATCTTGAGCAGGCGAAGAGTTCATTCTAGACACACTAAAAACGCCGTAGACCAGCCCAGCAAGGGCAACAACAACTAAAATGCGTGCAGGAAGTTTAATCATAGAGTCTATTTTAGCTCCTCATACCGCACTTGGCTCAATCTGGTTTTCTCCCGCAACCCAAGCCATTCTTCAACATTATGATAATTTTCAGTTAGGTAACGTTGCAAAGGCTATACGCCAGCAGGCATCGGCTTTATCATGGTCTTCGTCACTGGCTCGCGTTGGGCATTGGTGAATTCGGCAGGCAATGCAGTTTAGGCAACCTGCCCAGAGACAAGAGTCTCGTCGGCAACCCGGAAATCTCGATCACTATTTCGCTAACAGAAGGGACAGCGTAAGTGAATCTCGAAGAATACGAAGAGCTCATCTGCGGAGGACTAGTCGCCGCTGGCGGCTTGGGCTTGATGACTATTATGTTTATCTTCGGACACGTCGGCAATGCAATGTCCGCAGTGAAAGCGCAACAAAATACGCAGCCACCGAAAATGGTTCAGCATTACCAGGCGGCCCAGCCGACACACATGGCTCCTGCTATTCTCAGCGATACCAATTCTAGCGGCTATTTGTACAGCACCGCAGAATCCGTCACCAGCCGCTTCGGTCATCCAAGACAGTTTTAGGACGTAGCTATTTCCATTCGATAGACTGCAAGCAGCGCTCAATTTCAGGCGCGTGTTTGAGAAAAACCTTCTTTGGCGCAGAGAAAATAATTTCCAGCACCACGCAACCATCATTGCCACCATTGATAAAAATGGTGCGATTCTCAAGGCCGACCTCGGGAAAGCGTCCTTCTACATCAATTACATTTGAATCAGAAAGTGATTTGCTGCTGGCGCGTTCTAGATCATAGAGATCCGGCTGCGCGCAGCTTCCCAAAACCTCAGTAATGCTCAATATAGCTTCTGAGCTCAGTTCATGAGGTTCCTTCTTCAAAATCCGCTCGAATGTTTTTCCCGAGAGAGACGAAACATTCATCCCGCGGTAAAAGATCGAAAGTTGAAGCTCCGGCGTGTCAGAACGTCCATAATGATACAGATAGCTATTGCCGAACTGTCCTAGCACCTGCCGCGTAGGAGTCCACCCGTTGGGCAACGTCATACGCTTTATTCGTCCAATATTTTCGATGTCAGCCAAAGGGAAGTTCCTGAAGAATCCGTGGGTTCGTCAAATCACGTGCAGACGACTCTCTCGATTCATTTATATTACAGGCTCTTGTTCTCAGTTGAGATTTTAAATTCTTTGTTTGCCTTGTACAAATCGCGTGTGCTTATACCATTGAGAATGTGCCCCCACGGATTGAATATTGACGCCGTTTTTGTGGCAGGGTCATATCCTCGAACCGCCACAATGTGCCAACCAACATCAGGAAGCGGATCCTCCATTCCATGACGAAAAAGTGGATGCCTGCAGTCTATGACGGTCAAGACAGGCAGCCGACCTGTCAGGTGTCTTTCTCTCAGTGTTCTTTCCAAAACTTGCTGAGAGTGCAGGTCCCAAGGCAAGGCGATGTCACCATGCGTGCCACCATTTATCTGCCCATTGATATCATTCAGACTGTTGCAGTCCATCAAAGGATCAGCCATATCATTGCGCAACTCCGGTGCCAATCTGTCCTGAAGTGGCCGTACCGGCTTTTTGCTATAGTCCATGAGCCGATACAAGTCTGGACTAGATGAGTTGTGCGGCTGCCTTTCATATCGAATGGCACCAGCCGTAATACTATTGTCAATTCCATCACCTGAGTACAGCCATGGTTCGAGACTAGTTTTTCTCTGCCAGTGCACGTTCACAGAGGTAGTCTGAAACAATTGATTCGCAAAACTTCTAGTCTTTGTCCTCTCAGGTATTACATTCAATAGGTCAAGCGTTATTGAAGTACCATCCGCACACTTGTATTTACCGGTTAGCGCTACTTGCGAAATCAAACTCGCAGCATTCTCAGGATGTTTCACATAAGTTGCATACTCAAGAGCTGCGGGTCCGCAAGTCGGATGAAATCCCTGCTTGACCTTTTCCGGTCGGGCAACCAAACGCAAAGTTTGCATCGCAAGAAAGGGCAACGGAAGCTGAACGGCAGTGCTGTACTTAGGCTTGAGAAATTCATTTACGTGTTTAAAAACGCTTAGAACTTGCTCGTCATTTAGAGAATGCCTTTCAATCACACCATCGATGGCATTGCCGGCATTCGGTTCTCGACCCGCTAAACGCACATAAAGCCTGTTGGCCTCATCTCTGATTTCCTTGTTAAAACGACACTTTGAGTAATCGGCTTCAGGTCGAAACTTTCCGCCAGAGCGCAAAAACGCCTGGAACTCTCGACGCCAAAGCTGTATGTATGAGTCACCGCCGGCAAAGCGGGCCGAAGGAAGCGTTCTCTTAAGTTCATTGACGAATTCTGCCTTACTCGTTAGCCCCGAAGCGTTGACTTCTTGGCGGCCTGCGATTTCAGCTCGAATTTCTTGAGCGCGACGTACCCGAGCAAAGATTTGCCAGGCTCGATTCACGTCTTTATTTAAGTAGGCGGCAGCTTGAACAAATCCTGGTTCTGCAATTCCAGCCAAAGCTTCTTTGCGGTGGTGAAGCTCATGCAAAAGCGTTTCACGAGAGCTACCACTCGTTAGTGAAACCATATCTCGCTTTGGCAAGTAACAATCAAATTTTGAATCAGGTTCAATTCTTGCCCAGCGGTTTTGCTCAAACAATTCTTTCGTGGTGGCAGAAGTAAATTCGGCGCGAGCGTTTATTGTTTCTGCATTGACATGAGAACTGTTCGACACCAGATATCTGTCGATCGGAATGCCGCGACCCATTCTCAAAGATGCTTTCTCTTGCAACATCCGTAAGCCCTGCTGAGTGCCAGGGAGCAAAACATTTATAAAAGCGCCCGTCAAAAGGCTCGACGAAATATTGATATCAGAAGGAGCCTTCAGGGAAAAAGCATCGGGGCGCGAAATAGCTACATGAGTAAGCGAGCCTACAAAACCCGAACTGAATCGATCAAGGGAGCGGCCAATCAAGCTAGCACGAGGATCTACACGCGAGTATTCCAATACCGCAAAGCTGGCAGCGCCAGCTATTCCATTACGCAAGTGAGTCTCGCCCTGACGAGTTTCCTTCATTCCATCGTAAACGCCAGCTCCTACGATCTGAGCAACCTTGTCATTTTGCGCAAAGGTTGCAATCGCTCCTTCAGTTTTCAGAGCAGCACCAGCACACCGCATGGCATTGCCGGCAAGCATTCCTGCTAGAGCATAAGGTCCGACAGATCCAATCGCACACGCTACACTCTGACTAACCAATTCGGTTGAGATCGGTCGTTTAGAAGTGTCAGGGACAGGCAGAGGCTCTACACGATGAAAAGGCGACTGTCCGGCCGCTCTCTCTACCGTCTGAGTGATCGCATTGGCAGGTTCCACACAAAGTGTGTTGACCAGCGGGTTAACAAAATTCGCGCCGAACCAATCAAAACCGCGCGCTGTTTTATCGCCCGAATTCTCATCGCCTGAAGATTTATCCGAAGCTCTGTCAAATGCTCCTAGGGCACCATCAGTTTTGTTCTCAGATTTTTCAAATCGTGGCATCGCCATACTCCCGGCTTCAATGCCGTCATGGTATGGCTAGGCGCGTTTGAAAGCACTGTTGAATTGTGCAGTGTTGCCCTATTTGCTCGATTTTAAGCTACGAGGTTTAACTCGCTCGTGTCAGGACTGTTCCATATTTCTCAGGTGCGGAAAACCCTTTGAGCAATGCGTGAGGCGCAAAGCTGTTCAAAATGGCGATTTTCTCAACGCCATTGTCTAGGCATTTCAAGCAGCTTTTGATTTTTGGAAGCATCCCTCCGGAAATCGTCCCTTCTTCCAGACAGACTTGCGCCTGCGCTGGGGTGAGGTGGCTGATTCTGGTAGTAGGGTCTTGCACGTCGCGCAAAACTCCCGGAACGTCCGTAAGGAAAATCAGGGCGTCGGCATTCAGATATGTCGCTACAGCCAACGCAGCGTGATCTGCGTTGAGGTTGTAGAGCTGCCCATTCTTATCTTTGCCGAAAGGCGAAATCACAGGCATCCAGCCTGCCCACAACCACCGATCAAGCTTGGTGGCATCGACATCGACAATTTCACCGACCCAGCCGAGGTCGACATCATTGCCTTGGGGATCTTGAAATTCCATTTTCTTGCTGAGAAAAGGATTGATAGTTTTGGAGCAAAAGCTGAGTGCTTGCGCTCCTTTTGCCAAAAACTTATCGGTCAGCTTTTCATTGATGCCTGTGAAAACATCAACAGCGATTTCCAATGTCTGATCGTCTGTGACTCGCAAACCGCCAATCTTCTGCGTTTCCTTCCCAACGGATTTAAGAGCATCATTGACAGCGGTGCCACCACCATGTACGAGAACAACACGTACACCTTTGCTGATGAGCGAGCAAGTATCCTCAATCAGCTGATCGAGGACTTTGGGATTCATAATGGCGTTGCCGCCAAATTTTACGACAACAATCGGATCACCATCTGTACTCAACCCGAAAGTAGAATTCGGGAGGGCATCAAAGTTTTCCTGTAATATCGTGCCTTTAAAAGTTGCCAGTGTCATTTCGGTCACCTAAGTTCTGTAAGAGCCATTAATCCGCACGTAGTCATAACTGAGATCGCAACCCCACGCGGTAGCTTCCTCGATTCCGGTATTCATGTTCACATGAATGATGATGTTCTTCTCGGCAAGAATTTGCTTCGCAAGAATTTCATTGACGCAGACCGGCTCGCCATGTTTCAAGAGTTCTAATATCCCGCCTGCGCTTTCCAGAGAAATTGAAACGTGAGCCGGATCAAATTTCGCGCCGCTGTATCCCATTGCGCAGATGATTCTGCCCCAATTCGCGTCCTCTCCGAAGAACGCTGTTTTTACCAGACTGGAAGAAACGATGGAACGTGCAAGCAGTCTGGCATCTTCTTTCAATCCGACAGATGTCACTTGGGCTTCCAAGAATTTGGTTGCACCCTCGCCGTCTTGAACAATGATTTTCGCCAGATGTGTGTTTACCTGCTTCAACACTTCGCAAAAGGTGAAGTAGCCGGCATCCTCGCTGACGATAGTTTCATTGCCGGCCAGTCCGTTCGCCATGATTGCCACCATGTCATTCGTGCTGGTATCACCGTCAACCGAAATCATGTTATAGGTATCGGCACCACTGTCTTTCAGTGCTTTCTCCAGCATGTGCGGGGCAATATCCAGGTCGGTCGTGATAAAGCTAAGCATCGTCGCCATGTTCGGGTGAATCATGCCGCTGCCTTTTGCCATCGCGCCAAGTACTACCTTCTTCCCGCCGACTTCGAACTCTACGGAGATCTGTTTCGTATAAGTGTCTGTGGTCATAATCGCTTCGGCTGCTAATTGTCCAGCCAGCTTGGAGTGCTCTAGGGACGTCGCCGTGTTGATGATGCCCTTCGTGATGATTTCCATGGGAAGTTGAACGCCGATGACACCTGTGGAGCAAACAAGAATTTCCTCAGGCTTCACACCAATGCAATCAGCGTAAGTGGCAGCCATAATCTCTGCGTTTTCCAGGCCTTCTTTGCCAGTGCAAGAGTTGGCGTTGCCGCTGTTGATGACGATGCCACGAACTGTTTGAGATTTAGCTACAACACTCTGGTTCCACAGAATCGGCGCAGCTTTCATCACGTTGGTAGTGAACATGCAGGCGACAGTTGCTGGAACTTCGCTATAGATCAAAGCAAGATCTTTTCTTTTGCGTTTTACACCGATGTGAGCACCGGCTGCCTTAAAGCCTTTTGCGCTGGTGACGCTTCCGCTGAAAGGGGCTTCTACCACCTTGCCCTGAACAGCCAAGGCATGCGCATCGATGATGGTGGTGAATGAATTCATTTCGGATCTCCTCAAACAAAAAACAGATGCATAGAAAAATCCCCGAGTCCTTGATGGGGGCACTCGGGGAATATAGATCTCTTGCAGTGTTGTATTAAATCAACGTATGCGAGCAATCCCCAAGCGCGTTGGCGCGGCGTCGGGGGAATCGTCGGTTGTGTCTGAGAGATTTGCTGAATTGCATGTCAAAAATTTCCTTGAGATTCAAATATACACGCTGTGGATTTTTTCTGTCAATAATTCTGGGATATCTGCAAAATTTGTTACGCCGGAAAAATTGGAGCGTGAGTTAAACCTGTAGATTCTTGCCAGCCAAAGTGGATGTTCATGTTTTGAACTGCCTGTCCTGCTGCGCCTTTCACGAGATTATCTAGGGCCCCGACGACTATCGCTCTGCTGGTTCTCTTATCGACGCTGAGTCCGATATCACAATAGTTAGATCCTTTAACCCAACGCGTCTCTGGATATTTATACTCGCCTGATTGCGGATCGAAGATCCTGATGAATTGCTCATCTTCATAGAATTCACTATAGAGATCAAAGAGATCTTTATCTGACATCTTTTTCTTTAAAGATCCATATGTAGTACATAGAATTCCTCTGTTCATAGGAACCAAATGTGGCGTAAACGAGATGGCCAGCGAACTCTTCGCGTAAGGATTCAGAGCTTGCTCGATCTCGGGAGTGTGCCGATGGCTACCGAGTTTGTAAGCCTTGATGGACTCATTACACTCGTCGAAGTGGACTCCCAGCGAAAGACTTCTTCCCGCACCAGAGACTCCAGACTTTGCATCAACTATGACTGTGGACTCATCAATCAGCCCAGCGTTAAGTAGTGGTGCCAATGAGAGAATTGAACAGGTTGCATAGCAACCAGGATTAGCAATCAACTTTGCAGATTTGATTTTTTCTCTGTTCAACTCTGGCAGTCCATAAGCAGAACAATCGAGCAATTGAGGATTTGGGTGAGTGAACTCGTACCATTCATCATAATCTCCGGCATTCTTCAACCGGAAATCAGCTCCGAGATCAACAATCGCGCATTTCTCTAACACATCCTTGCTGACCATTTTGGCCGCAAGTCCATGAGGCAATGCAAGGAAAATCAGATCGACTTGCGAAGACAACGTATCAATGTCATCAGCACTGCAAGTGAAATCGGCCAATTTTGACAGCCCTGGATAAACCGACGCATACGACTTGCCGCTGTTGGTGGAAGAAACTGCAGTGTGCACTTTCACATTGGGATGCTGAACCAGAATTCTGATCAACTCCTGACCTGTGTAACCTGTAGCTCCGACAACCGCAATCTTCTTCATCTGTGTATCCATCTTGAACAAGCCCTAAAACAAAAAACCCCTGGTCCTTGGACCCGGGGCTAAACTCGAAAATGGTGCTAAATCAGCTAAGCCATATCTGCGCCGGGCCTTAAAAGAGACCTGGGCGGCGTCGGGATATAACTTGTTGGGCTTGCATAAGCTGCATCTGTCTCTTGAGCACCTGATGAATCAACCTATGTAGTGTGCGGCAAGATTTCGGGATTTGTCAATAGGTCGCAAGGTTTCATTAAGAATCTTGTATCGACTTATCCTCAAATCCGAAGTAAAACCCCTCCTTCTAATACTTCAGGACCGAAGGTCTGTTACCTTCGCCTTGTGCTCTGCGTGCAAACGCCGAGCCTGTCGCTTGAAGAAGCGTTCTGAAATAAGGAATTTGGTGACTTTGCAAGGAGGAATTGCATGACCGCCATCAGAAAAGCAGGAAGTTTGAGCCTTTTCGGACTTCTAGCAGTATCCGGGCTGATCGTTTTCTACCCTCATACCGCTGGCGCTCAATTGCCTGGGATAACCCAGCCTGCCACATCAACCACTCCACCTCCCAACCAAAACCAAATCCTCACCGGCAAGATCAAGTCTGACATCATTCCCGCCGAACAACTAATGTCCCAAGGACGTTATGCAGAGGCGGAGGAAATGTTCCGAGAACTGCTCGTCAACAATCCTGCTGATCTTGCGGCAACAGTTGGTTTGGGCACAGCGCTTGCAAAACAATTCAAATTGGACGGCGCGGACGACATGCTCGACCGTGTTTTGAAGTCGGATCCTAATAATGCATTGGCGTTCGCGGGAAAAGCCAACGTCATTTTGAACCGCCTGCAATCTTCATCGGGCACTATCAGAGACAACCGCGATTCTTATTTGCGTCAGGCTGAAGACTACGCAAGACGGGCAACCGCTTTGGCACCCGCATCCGGAGAAGCACACTTCACGCTCGGGCAAGTATATAAAGAACAAGGGCGCATTGAAGACGCCGCACAAGAATTGCGCACGGCAGTAAGTCTTGACCCACAACATTCGCAAGCTTTGTCGACGCTCGGAACAATTAAACTCGATCAAGGCAGCCTCGCGGAAGCTGCAGAAAACTTCAAACGCGCTATCAATATTAGCTCAAGCAATTCAACCGCCCACTTCGGTCTTGGTTCTGTTTATTTGAAACAAGGGCAAGTCGACGATGCCATTAAAGAACTGAATACTTCTCTCTACCAGTTCCCCAACAGTTGGCCGGTTCGCATGGCTCTTGGTGATGCCTATGCACAACAAGGAAATCAGGTTGCAGCAATAAAGGAATATCAACTCTCAATTTTGATCAAGCCGGAAAATGCACAGCCTTACCTCAAAATCGCAGACATTCGCGAAAGCAGAAGCGATCTCGAATTGGCGCTCGCCGACCTGCGTTCGGGTTTGTCGCAGATTCCCTACGATATCGATTTGCGCCAACGCATTGCAGAAATTTGTTTGAAACTCGAGAAGGCAGATGATGCAATCAAGGGTTTTAGAACCATTCTCCAGATGAGCCCAAATAATCCACAAGCTGTAAAAGGTTTAAGCCAGGGTCTCTACATCAAGGCACAGAAAGCGGCAGTTGGAGCACTTCTTGCCTCCAACGACTATGAGGCTGCATTGAAGAGTCTTGATGAAGCTATCAAACTCAGCCCAGATGATTTCGAGCTGCGCCTCGCTCAGGCAAAATTGATGTCGCTGGCTGGTGCAAAACCTGACCTCAGTAAAATGGGAGACCCGCAAAACAATGGCGAGAAGCTTGCCTATGCTGAAGCGCTAATGGCGCAAGGTGAGTTTCAAAAAGCAACCGATATGATGAAGACGGTGGTAAACAGCGTAAACGATCCGAAGCAAGCATTCGCAGTAGCCGACGTTGCGATGTTGAATAAAGACCTCGATAATGCGGAGGCGGCCTACAAGAAAGCCATCACTTTATCTGGGGCGCCAGAACGCGCACAGCGCGGATTGGACGAAGTCGCTCGTTTGAGAAAAGTATCGAAAGACGACGTCATAGTTGCCGACGAACTTTTCAAGAAAAATCAACTTGACGGTGCAATCGACAGATACCGCCATGCAGTCAGCACAAATCCGACGCTTGCAGATGCTCGACTCGGTTTGGCGAGATCGCTGGAGAAAATGCAGAAGGCTAATTCAACGATGTTGATGGAGTCCGCTGAGCAATATCACAACTACATGTCTCTCAATCCTAATCAGCCGATTAAGGAAGCAGAGAAGATGCGCCAAAATATTGCCAAGCTTCGCGACAAAGCTGCAAAACTTGCAGAGAAAGAGACGAAGAATAAGCGCGGGTAAAACGCGAATGGAACCGGGCGATGCCATATGCAAACGCATGGGGCGATGCCATGCATCGCCCGGTTCTCTCTCAAACCTAAACTGAAGGCACTAGCGTTACGTAACACCGCCTATGTGTTGCGCAACTTTATTCAGTGTTTCTCCTAGAAGTTCAAACATCTCGTCGAGTTCTTCATCTGTTGTTGTGAAAGGTGGTGCCACCATAATATGGTCACCAAGCTCTCCATCTAGGAAGCCAGAACCTGGATAAACAAGCAGTCCATTTTTCATAGCCTCTTGCGCGACAAACTGAGAGATTCGAATGTTGGCCGGAAAGGGTTGTTTCGTTTCTAGGTTTTTCACGAACTCGATACCCATCATGAAGCCCTTTCCCCTAATGTCGCCAATTATTCCGGTTTCGAGAAGTTTCTCTGCGCGCTTGAAAAACTCAGATTCCTTTTCCGCAACTCTTTCAATCAAGTTGTGCTTTAGAACATATTCAATTGCCGCTAGACCTGCCGCGCATGAAACAGGATGAGCACTGTACGTAAAACCGTGTTCAAAAATACCGTTGCTATCTTCAAAAGCTTTAACAACTTTGCCGGAAGCAAGCACCGCTGCTAGTGGCTGGTATCCAGCAGCCATTCCCTTTCCTAATACAATCATGTCCGGTACCACATTAAAGTGATTCATACCAAATGTGGTGCCTGTTCTGCCGAGACCAGTCATCACTTCATCTGCGATGAGAAGAACACCATATTTATTGCAAATCTCCCGAATTCGAGGGAAATAAGCAAGACCAGGAACGGCAGCTCCCAATGTCGCCCCAACGATTGGTTCTGCTAGAAATGCCATTACAGTTTCTGGACCAGCGCTAATAATCGCAGCTTCTAACTCATTTGCCGCAGCGATAGAACATTCATCACTTGAACAAGGACTAGGTCCAAACCCGCACTTGCATCTATAACGATAATCCGCACCAACGTGCGAAGGCTCACGAAGCAAAGGAATATAGGGCTTACGACGAGCTGGATGTCCCGTCGCAGAAAGCGCACCAAATGTACTTCCGTGATAACTCTGCCAACGTGAAAAACAAATGGTTCTCTTATTCTCCCCTCTATGCACGAAATAACTACGCGCCATTTTGATGGCGGTTTCCACAGCCTCTGAACCGCCGGACATAAAATACGTACGCGCACCACTTCTGAATTCTGGCGATGTTAAGTCCACCACCCTCTTCGCTAGTTCCAGTCCAGCTTCCGATACAAACTGCGTCGTGTGCGCAAAAGCGACTTTTTTGAGCTGAGTATTGATCGCTTCATTTATTTCAGCAACGCCGTGCCCAATGTTTGACACAACAGCTCCGCTGCAAGCATCAAGATATGTGCGGCCGTCGGCGTCGGTAATTCGCACTCCCTTTGCAGAAGCAACGGTGGGATAAGTCTTTTTGAGATTCCGAAAGAAAAACTCAGACATTGGTATGCATCCAGCTTGAAATACGCCCGAATATTGTTTCACAGATAACAGAATTACAGTTAAAATATAGGACTTAGCGCCTATAAGTGCCATTATGCGTTGCCACGACATTTACTTGAAGACAAAACTGGCATTAGCAATCGCTGCAACTTTGTTGTTGCAAACACCTCTAACGTATGCCGCTGATGATAAAGCAGAGCAACTACGACAGAGAGCAATGATTGAGTTTGAAAACCTATCAACGCGTGAAGCATCTCTCCAGCACATCAACCAGGCAATCAGGCTTGACCCAAAACGAGCATACTTTTGGGAATGCAAAGCCCTGATTTTAGAGCGAATGGATGAAGTCGAGGAAGCTCTCCCATGCGTAGAAAAGGCACTCAAACTCAATCCAAAAAATCCTTATAGCTGGAAGACGAAAGCGGAAATTTTGGCAGATTTGCAACGCAATGATGAAGCACTTGAGTGTGCAAATCAAGGTGTCAAACTTGCAAAAGGAGATCAAGAATCTGATTGTCGTTTGTCCAGAGCAAAGATACTTAGATTGGTTGGAAAGGCGGACCAAGCAGAGAAGGAATTGGACCTGCTTGTAATTAAGCGTCCCAACGATGACATTGTGCGATCACGGCGTTTGGAGATAGCACGCAAGCTGAAGCATTGGCCAAAAGTCATTGAAGATAGCTCGCGCATAATCGCCCTCAAAAAAGGAAACTTTTCCAACTGGACTCTCTTAGAACACAGAGCACAAGCCTATGTGGAAACCAAACAATATGAAAAAGCAATTGCAGACTTCAATGAGATTCTGAAGCATTCTCCTGATATGAGACAAGCTCATGTAGGTTTGCTAAAGGTTTACAAAATTGTCGGAAATAAGAAGGGCGCGGAAGAGCAATCAAAAGCCATCAAGTCTCTGGATGACGACCTGATGGGGGATTATAAATGATAAGAACCGGATCTTTTGCCAGCGCGCTTAAGTAATCTAATCAGAAGGACGAGTTTTGGGAATAATGTAGTAGTTTCAGGTCATCTTTATGTCACAAAACAAAGGCAATCACGACCAAGAGAAATTGCTGCTCAAAGGCAAAGTTGAATTCAACGAAAAGCCGAAAGATCATCTTGAGCATTCAGAGGATGCAATACAAGCAAGGGAGAGTTCAAAAGAAGAACGGAATAAAGCTCTTGATTCAAACAAGAACCGGCACGACGGATCAGCGGGCGGCCACGGTGAGAGTATTGAGGTCGTAATTCGGGATGAACACGGACATGAAAAGATGTCTGTATCACGACAGAAAGGTGGGACAGAAAAGGACATTGAAAGATACGAGGCAAACAAAAAATCCATTAGTAACGAAGAGCTGCAAGCATTAGCTCAAAGGGGAGAACTCAGCGCCTCAAGATTCTTGGAGAGACTCAACAGCGCAAAAACTGAAGAAGAGAAAAGAAGCATTCAAAAAGAAGTAGACAAATGGTTCAGTCGAGGTGAGTTCGGTCAGCAACGGCAGAACGATGACACTGTGGGACCAAACGAGTTGTCACGGGAGCCGGGGAAACATGGAGTTGATACGAAGATCCTTGAATCAATAAAATCGGATCCTGACTTACCTATCGAGAAAAGACAACTAGCCTCGTATCTCCAAGAAATGAGGGCTGCCAGCAAAGAACTCGGAGAGAGCACGGAACCAATTGACTCCTTTGCACAACTCGAGTTTCAACAGGAAATAAACGAAAGAACTAGCAAAAAACACGAGAGTCCCACCGGAGATCTGAAACAAGAGATTCTCAGAGCACTCGTTCGTGCAGAAATTAACGAATTAAAGCGCGGGGTTGGGATAGTCCACGGCACGCTAAACTTCGTTGTTAATACAATGGCCGGCGTTGGCAATGCAGTACGAATGGCTGGAGCGGCGAATTATGAATCCACGCCATTGGCAAGACTTTGTCCCGATCTTTATCCTGATAAAGAAGCAACCGAGATGCTTCACAAGACAGTAGAAGGAACGCTGACAACAGCACGTGTGATTAATCAACTTAGTACTACATTCAATCCAACCTCACCACTTTTTGGTATTGAATACGATCCCAATGGTGCGGCAATGACACGCGCGTTAGCAAAGGCGTTACCGGAAAAGATCAGTCACGAGATTGAAAAATTTGCTACTGCCGATCCTGAAACACAGAGTGCGATTGCTACGGAAGCGGTTTTAAACATCGTAATTCTTATAGATAGTGCCGGACTAGGAAGTGCCGCAAAGATTGGGGAAAATGAGCTTGTTGGCTCATTGACCAAAGCAGTCGAAGAAACTTCAGCATTGCGCGAGCTTGTGCAGGGAGTGAACGTCACTAGGGTCGGAGAAAATTTAACCCCTGCAACCGCAGTCGCAAACACAGTTGCAAAAAACTTGGAACATCATGCAGAGTTATTCAGGGGCTTAGCCGAAAACCAACAATCTTTACGGACTTTAGCTCAGAAATTCACCGAGTGCCTGACTAATTTCAACGATGCAAATAAAGCTGATTATGCGATCACGCGTAAAGGAACGATCAAAAATAATGACGCTTTGGAAGTTGTGCAAAATACAAGCAAGGAATTAGAAACCTCAACTGATCGAACTCAGAAATCAGTCACTGCCATCACAAATCAAATCAGCAGAGATGAAAGAGGCAAACTTCAGTATGCAAGGAGTGAATATCACAACGAATCTGCAGGGGAAAGAGCTGGTGGAAAAAAGACCGAAAATGAAAAGTCAAAAACAGGAAGTGACAATCTAGGTAACGAACGCGATCAACCATTGTTTGGAGATGGTCCTCCGCCCTGGGATATTCCTGAGGAAGACATTGCGTATACTGAGGAGTTACTTAAAAACGACAAAGCTGAATGGGCGGGTCCGGAGGACTGTCGCCGACTAAGACTCAAAGGCGAAACCCCACGTCGACCTTTTTTATGGAAAGCAGTGGGAGAAGTCTTTTCCAAAAATTTACCGCGCCAAATCACAAACGAGTCGTGCGGCAATGCGGTAGCAGCACTTCTATCAGATAGAAACATCGATGAAGAAACATTGATCAAACTATTTCCTCCAAGGGCAGCGATGCGTGATTTAGCTGAGCATATTAATGGCAAGGCACTTAGCGTCCCTCTAGACCAAATGAAAGCAGCAATTGAAGGTGAGTGCAAAAGAGGTCCTTGGGCTGCTAAGTTATACGATGGAGAGGATTGGCATTTGCTGATGGTCCAGCTCAAGAACGAATCAACTGGTAGACTGCGAATTCATGATACTTACGAAGGTACGAAATACGAAATGGATATCGACGAGTTTAACCGAGTTTGGACTACCCAATACATGCAGAGGTAGTTCAATATAATCATTTGGTAGTGAGAGAAAAACATGTCCAAGATAGACGAAAAATACTTACAACAACTGCGTGCTCAGGATTTATATGTGTCTGACCCATTTCCGTCTGGTCATGTTCTAGCTGAGGGCGTGTGGATCGCCAAGCCTTCAGCGGTACATGGAAACAGCGTGGAAGGTTACAACGGTGCCATTGGTGATATGCAAATTGACGCACCAGAGGTCTTGCTGCGACACACAAAGGAAGGATGGGTCGTACTGAATCAAGAACATGTTCCAGTTATGGGGGAAGGAGATTTTAAAAACGTTTGGCAAAGCGCGCAAGAGGCCATCGACGACATTCTCGACTTCTATTTTGGAAATAAAGCTCGAATGAACGTAATTAACGAACGCGTAATGCGCAATCGAACAGTCAAAGGCCGAGAAGGCAAACTAAATTAAATTGCAAAAGAAGGCGCTCATATTACAGAGCAGCCTTTCGACTGCTCCGTTTGCCCTCTCAGGTATGTCTTTGGGTTTGCGTTTCGTTGAAACTATTAGTGGACTTGTTTGGTCTTGCTGTCTGCTACGTGTCGTCTTTCAGGTGTCGGCAAGCTGATAAAAGGCATAGGTCCACCACCAGAGAATGTTGGCAATTCGCCGTCCCATTTTTCAACAGCTCTCAGACCTACAAGGTTGGGATTTTGTGAAAGGGCGTTGGCTTCACGTTGGATAGCTGCGGCTCGTTCAATACTTTCCTTCTTAATTTGATAGGCTGCAGCGTCTGCCGCCAACTCTTTTTCTCTTGCTGCTGCTTCAGCTTCCGTGATTCGTCTTTCCTTTTCATTCTTAGCTTGCAAAGCTTGTTGTTCAGCTTTTACTTTGGCTTCGATTGACAGGTTGAACTCCTTCGAGAAATCAAAATCAGTGATCGCAACGTTGGCTACACTCACAGCACCATCCAATTTCTTTTCAGATAGCGTATGTCCGATGTAGGCCCTAATTGCGTCTGTGACCAGTTGCTTTACCTGTTCGCGTTTCGTAACTAGCTCTTCGGCAGTGTATTTAGCAGTAATAGCTTTTAAACTTTCTTGCACCGCCGGCGCTACTACCGTCAAGTCGATCTTGTCGAGATCACCGACAGTTTGATAGCATTCGGCTGCCATTGTTGGGGAAATACTGTGTTGAACAGAAATTGTCGTTTCAATAGTCTGCAAGTCTTTAGATGCTGCTGCTGCTCTTACTTCAAACGATTTCAATCTCGTATCGAGTTGAACCACGTCATCCATCAGGGGCGTCTTAAAGTGAAAACCGGGAGGTAGCTCTTGCGAGTTAACAGCACCCATTGTTTTCAGAACGCCTACGTGGCCAGCATCAACAGATACCCAAAAACCAGTGAACAATGGAATTGCTAGAACAACGCCGGTGACGACCAAGCCACCTACCATCGTACCTATCGCTTTATGTGCACTATTATCCATTTTTAGAATCTCCAAGTTTGCGCGATGCCATCGACTCTCGATGACATCCGCCGTCCGGCGCATTCGTTGCGCCGGAGCAATTGTATTTAGGGCATGAGTTCATAGAACCCAAAAGGAATTGAGACTGGATTACAGCTTCAAGCTCAAAGCTTTCACTCTTGTTCTTATTCGTCTGCTGTAACTGCGGATTGTGGTTTGCACTTTCGTCGTCTCGATCCGATTTGTTCTCTATGCGCCCAAGTTACCACTTTTCTTGACAACATTGTTACAAATTCACCAATTCCTCATAATCCCACCAGTTGGGGCATTCAGGAATCCTTAAGGGCTTGGAGGGCAATGGTCTGGAACCTTTAGCCGCACGGGCTGCCCTACTAGATTGGAGCGAATTCCAGGGTTTGATTTCAGTCGTTCCAACCAGTATTGAGAGCAGTGAATAGATGAGGCAGTAAAGCATGGATAAAACGGAAGAACGAGAAATGGAAGAATTGAAAATAGGGGATGCCGGAAAAGAAACCGAGTCAAAATCCTCTTGCGGATGCGGTAATGCAGAAGAAAAGAAAGACTATGCCAAAGCGCTGCAAGAACAGTCAAAAATAGAATGCCACGGGGTTAAGCCAGCCGGTGAGAAAGTGGAAGAGCAGCCAGAAACACCTGCAGTCAAGGCTGAAAAAGCACGAGTCAAGGAAAGCAAAGTTCTAGAGGGTCCAAAGAAGACCCCGACTGAAAAACGAGTAGAGAAAGAAGACTAGGAGAACAAGATCACGCGAAAAGATCACGCGAACAATTTAGGCGTATAACATGACTACGCACTGACGATTACGCGTAGATGATCACAGAGCTTACGCGTCAGGACACAGTGTAGAGTACACATTTGTGATCGTCTTCAAAAAACGGGTTCACACCTCGGCGCCATAGTTCAAAGTATTTGCTGTATGGATCTTCCAGCGATTTATCTTGATTTCGTTGAACCATAGGCCACAAGACATAATTGGCAAGGTTGTAGTTGTTCGACATGGTATACAAAGCTTCAGTGAGTAAGGAAGCTTCCTTACTGAGCGCAAACGAAGCGAAGTAATCATTGAGCGCTAGATAGACGGAAATCTCAATGTCGCTACTTTCTAGCGGAGCTTTCTCTCCACGCGCAATTTCGATAGTTGGCGTCGATTCAAAATACGTTTCCATCGAAACAAATTCATCATCATCATCATCTGCTTCGTCATTCTCAGAACCTGGACTTATTTGTTTCAAACTCTCGATGTACGCAATTGCAAGAGTCTTAAGTTCTTCGTCAGAGGAGCTTGGCACATCGCGAACAACAAAATATGCGTCCACTGAATTTCCGGTTTTGTAGCTATCTGCAGTTGCGCGAAACATCTCTAGCAGACGAGGCGCAATTGCTTCGCAATTCATGTCGGCGCAGAACTCTTCAATTCCTTCGCCGTCTGGTCGGAAACGCTGGAAGAGAAAGGCGAGATCGTCCTTGTTAGACCAGGGAGCGTCCTGCTCTTTGCCGCCCAGTTTTAATTGCCACTTACGCAATACGTTCTGTGTCTCAGGCAGCATTGAAGAATGATGCTCTCCACAGGAATGGTCTGCATTGTCACTGCTTTGCTGCGCGTCAGCGTAGGTAATCAGTTCGTCTATAGAGTAGGTCGACACTAAAGGATCAGCGGCAACCGCCTGTTTCGCTTTCTGCAAATAACTTTTTGCGCGATCGTAGTGATGTTTTGACAAACATACATGCGCGGCTACAGCCAACATGCCACTGCGTGTAACTGGATCAGCCAGCTCGTTATCAATGAATTCATCGAGATAGTCGAACTTTTCCAGAACCACTGCAGATGGTATCACCGTAAAGAGCACATTCTGCCAAATGGTTCCGGAAAATACCGAGTGGCTTTCAATGATTACCTTTAGAAACTTATTTGTAACCAGTGCTGCTTCAAGCTCTGTTTTTTCGACAAGAAGCTTGATTATAAGTTCAGCAATTGGCAGCAAAGCCAATTCATCGATGTCTTCAGCACTCTCAAGTTGTTCTCTAACCGACTCAGAATCAATTCCCAGAACAAGCTGCTCGACCGCATTGCGATCCAGCTGAGCATATTCTTGCTCTGGGAATGAAGATCCTGGATTGACTGTAACCATTAGCTCTGCGATTTGATCAGTGCCACAGACTAAACAGGCAACACGCTGTGCTTCTTCTTGGGCAGATTCAATTCTTTCGTTGCGTAGGCATTGAAACGATTGATCAGCTCACCACGAAGACTTGTCGGTGTAACCATGTCATCAACAATCATTTCTGCAGCAAGTTTGTAGATGTCTACATCTTCTCTGTACTCGGCGCGCTTTTGCTCGACGAACGCAGGTCTTTCAGCTTCAGGAAGTTCTTGAATCTTGTTGAAGTAGACAGCATTTACGGCAGCTTCCGGACCCATTACCGCAATCCAAGCTGTCGGTAATGCGAGGCAAGCATCCGGTTCGAATGCTGGTCCGCACATTGCGTAGAGACCCGCACCATATGCCTTTCTCAGGATGACCGAAATCTTCGGAACGTCTGCGGAAGAAACAGCAGAGATCATCTTTGCGCCTGAGCGAATCATGCCTGCGCGCTCAACTTTTGTTCCAATCATGAAGCCTGGAACATCAGCGAGGAATAGCAGAGGAATGTTGAATGCGTTGCACAACCAGATGAAACGCGCCGCTTTGTCCGATGAATCGACGAACAAGACACCGCCCTTTACCTTCGGTTGGTTGGCGAGAATACCTACTGCGCGACCGCCAATTCTAGCGAAGCCTGTGACCAGCTCGGCAGCAAACAATTTCTTGATTTCGAAGAAAGTGCCTGCATCGATGAGAGTATCGATTGCTTCGTAAACATCGAAAGGAACGCTTTCTTTCTCGGGAATGATTTCTTCGAGAGAGCGCTTTCCAGCGACTGGTTCTTGCGACGGGAGAAGCGCAACCTTTTCGTTGCAGTTCGCGGGCATGAAGCGCAAATAGTCTTTGCACATCTGAATCGCTTCTTCCTCGGTCTTCGCGAGCACATCTCCGCATCCGCTCACTGAGCAGTGCATGCGCGCGCCACCCATTTCTTCAAGCGTCACCTTCTCTCCGATGACCATTTCAGCCATTCGGGGTGAGCCCAAATACATCGAAGCGTTGCCATCGACCATGACGACAATGTCGCAGAATGCTGGGATGTATGCGCCGCCTGCAGCAGACGGTCCAAATAGCAAGCAGATTTGCGGAATCATTCCGCTCATAGAAACTTGGTTGTGGAAGATTTTTCCGGCGCCACGACGTCCCGGGAACATCTCGATTTGATCGGTGATGCGTGCACCAGCTGAGTCTACGAGGTAAATCAATGGAACTCTGAGTTTTGCGGCTGTCTCTTGAATGCGGATGATTTTCTCAACCGTGCGCCATCCCCATGAGCCCGCCTTCACGGTCGAGTCATTGGCCATGAAGCAAACAGTCTTGCCTTCTATTTGTCCAATACCTGTCACAACGCCGTCTGCCGGCAAGTCAGCTTCGCGTCCATTGGCAAAGCGTGCATCTTCAATTTCAAAGCCTGGATCAAGCAGAAGTGCCAAGCGCTCGCGTGCGAACAGCTTTTTGTCTTCCTTCAGCTTCTGGTGGTATTTGGGAGCTCCACCTTTCTTGATGCGGGCAATTTGCTCTTCGAGCGCGCCGCTTTTAGTAGAGTCTTGGTTTGGTTGACTCTTTGCTTCCTTCAAATCCGTACCCATCCTGTGTTCGTCCTTCTTTGAAACGATAGCCGTCACAAGCGCGTCTCCGTTTGACTCAGTCCAGCCAGGCGTTCCCGGCAGAAGACGGCAAGCGAAAATTCTAAAGCGAGAGGCCGTATATATAGATAAACTGTCCACATTGTTTTAGATTGGCGTGCTCATTTGAACCCCCTTTCAAACCTTGAAACGGCGAAATAACCACTAAATGGGGCATGAAAGAGACGGCACACTTTTCCAAAATGAATATAATGTCCTTCAGAAAGCGTCCGGGCCCGGGTGGGCGGCGCGAGCAGACGGCTAGCCAAGGGGCAGGTTTTGACTTTCGACGAACAAACGACAAGGCGCGAGTTTCTCCAACAACTCGCAGTTTTGCTATGTGGACTGGGCGCATCGGGCGGAATTTCGATGTTGCAAGGCTCGCAGGCGCTGGCGGGCGAAGTCAAACTAAAGTCAGACGTTAAGTTGCTTCCTTGGACCGGCGACGACTTCACTTTCGGCCATCGTTTGAGAAACTCTGAAATTCCGAGGTTTCCTAAAGCAAGCGAGCGAAACATTGACTTCGTCATCATCGGTGGTGGCATGGCAGCGCTGACTGCGGCGCATCATCTCAAAGACCATGACTATCTATTGTTGGAACAGTATCAAGAAACTGGTGGCAACGCGCGCGGCTCTAATTCTCGCGGACTCTGGTATTCATACGGCTCGCAATACCTAACTGACATCGATGGGGACGTCGGTCAAATCATCGCTGATATGAAACTGAAGCCGGTTAAGATCGGCACGGAAAAGAATGCGTGGTGGGACGGTGCGCGTTTCCTCAAGGGCATCGATGGTGGAACCAACGCAATCTACAAAGATTTCAAAAGACTGAGATCAGAAATGAAATCAGTTTGGTCAAAAATGGGAAATGCCACTATGTACGTTTCCGAGCTGACACCAGAATTAGAAAAACTGGACAAAGTTTTGCTCTCAACAATGCTCACTGGATACAGTGCCCCTTTCATGGATTTGATCGAGGGATTTATGAAATCCTCGGCCTGCGGAGGCGCAAACAACCTCTCTGCTCTTGCAGGTCTGTCGGTGCTTGAAGACTTGGTAATACCAAGCTACTTGCTCGAAGGCGGAAACCCGGCCTTGACACGCGCGATTGCAAATAGCATTAAACAAAAAACGCCTCAAAGAATGGTGACAGATGCATTTGTCTGGAATGTAACGTTGAAGGATGATGGAGCTTCTGTTGTTTACCAAGATAAGGCAGGAAATCTTCACCGCGTTAATTGCAAACACGCGATCATCGCTGTTTCCCCAATGATTGCTACTCGCATGGTCAATCTCAAGGTTCCAGAAAAAGCGCAAATGTATGCGGTCCGATATGGAAGTTATCTGGTCGGCAATTTCATTCTCAACAAGAAGGTGTTCAATAGCAGTTTCGACAACTGGCTGCCGTCTAAATACTCATTCCCAGATATAACTATCGCCAACACTGCATATGACCTGAACGGTCACTACAGAAAAGAGATGGGTCAGGTATTGACCGTTTACCAACCTTATCTTGCCGGCTCCGAAGGGCGAGGCTTATTGCTCGAAGGAGACCGCGATAGGTTCTCACTCCAATTGCGAAAACAGTTGGCAGGCATCCTCGGAAAAGAGTTCGATGCCTCTCTTGAAACAGTACAGCTCACACGCTGGGGGCATGCAATGGCCGTGACGGGTCCGGACTATTTCAAAAGAATGAAAAAGATCCTGGCCGCGCAAACCAACAGCTACTCATTTGCGCACTCCAGCTATCACGGACTACCTGCAGCCGAGTCAGCAATCAGAGGCGGCCGCATTGCAGCGCAGCGCGCACTAAAAATCAAGAAAACAAAGGCTCAATTCTTTGGTCCAATGCCAGAGATTTGCACTCCTACTACTCGGACAACCTGATACACTTCTAGTAGTCTCAGCTAGAAAGAATTCGTTTGAAAAGATCTGCCACCATCATCGCAAGAGCCACCAGAGCTCTTGGACTCAGCTTCAAAATGGTCACGGCAGGTTTGATTTACTCGACTTTGGTGTCTATTGCATATGCCACCAGCCGTAACACCGGCCGCCATCAGTGAAATCCCTGGTGTATGCACTCTTCAGCCCATACATATCGTTGGGTTATATCGGCGACGACCACAGCCATCAAAAGGCATGCATAGCTGAGGCCAGGCAAATAGCTTTTCGCTGAATTAAGCCTCGAAACAGGCTTCGATGATTTCAAAAGTTGAAGCACGCCTGTCGCAACACCTGCAGCCCACAAAACTGCCTGCATACAAGGCAGCAGTATCATGTTCAAATCCTCGGCGAGAGTATGATCACATACCGCGCAAAACGTTGTGCCGTGGTGGTAGATCTGAGGGAAGTGATCTGCAAATACTTGTGCAATTAGCTGAGGCAAGACAATTGCTAACCATGGGAAAAAGCGGGGAATAGATGCAAAGGCGAGAAACAACCAAAAGGACGCCTTAAGTTGAGACGCTTTATTGAAACTGCTTTTTACGCCGGGTACAGAGATAGCAAATGGCCACACCGCCAACAGCAAGCTCGGGATTGTAAGCCAAAGAAATTGCGGCCAAAATCTCCGAAAGATATGGTCGTTGCTTGCCATACATTGCCAAAAGAACTCATCTCTGCCAGTGCCGGGCTGCAGTGAGGCAATCCAAATTCCAAACGCAAGCGCGCTCAGCATCAAGGCAATGCCGATTCTCCAATACATTTAATTTTTCCTGGTAAGGGTTTTAGCAGTTTGAAAAACTACTAAGTTGAACAAAAACGCAAAAGTGCGCAGGTCCACTGTAGCCACGGAGGTTCCTAAATTCCATAGGGAAAACCCCTGTCGCGACGTTCCAACTGACGAACGACCCTTTAAAATTTAGACGCGCTAGTCCACCAGCAGGATGATAGTTTCTCCCCACTACGGACCTGCAAGCAGACCAACGCGTCTATTTTGTTGTCCTTTTATAGAGACGACGAATCCACTGAAAAAGTTCAATTGAATCAGTCAAATTCCAAAGTCTCACGTGGACACAATTGTCGTCAAACCGGTTCAAAAAATAGAGCCCAGCAGTGCTATATTCTCGATTGTGGGCGAGCTTGGAGCTAAATATATGGCACTGTTTTTACGGATGTTTGTTTGCTTATGCTTAGCCGGCTTTGTTTTTCTGCCGTCGCCGGTTTGCGCTGAACCTCCGACTGCCTCAGAAAAGTCAAAAGAAGCTACCAGCCCTACCACCGAAAATGCGGCAAAACCGGAGAACGCTTCTGAACCAGCAAAGACTTCTGGAACAGAAAAAGTTTCTGGGACCGAGAAGTCTTCTGGAACAGAGGACTCATCAGAAGCAGAGAATGCCTCAGAGGCTGACAAAGCCACTCAATCACTAATTAAAGACCTGAGTGACCCTTCCAAAAAGAAAGAAGCTCTTGGCTGGGTAGCCGAGCTTTTAGGCGTATGCTCGGCACTGATGCTTATAACCGGCGCAATTTTGGCTGCCTGCGTCAAGAAGTGGGGACTGGTTAAGCTCATGCTGGCGGTCGGAGTAATTGGCGGCATAGCTGCAGTCGCTGCGCCGGGCATCATCATCCTCACAGGCAGCGAGCCGCTTGGCTATGCGTTCGCAATGTTCTACTTCCTTATGTATATCGGCTCTTTCTTCCTACCGACTCTGTTGGCTCTTAAGGGAAATACTTCCAAAAAATGGATAATCCTGGTTATTAATGCAGCCGGCTTCATAGTGCCGGGAGCAGGGCTAGTCGCACTGTTTCTGGCACTGAAAGACAAACCTGCAAACACCGCCGAAGTACCAGCGGGTTAACGCAGTTTCCGACATCAAACCACCGCCTCCACAATCCCTCCATATTTTCCATCCTCTCTCCATGCTCGCCTACTAAGATGCGAGTGTGGAAGGCGCTTCACTTTCACTGGAGGTAAAACTGGTGATGGAAGAACTGCTGAGTCGCACAGGCGGGAAAGTGCCGTCGAGAGAGCGACTCTCGCAACTGGCTGTTAGCGAAACAGGTTTTATTTTTGACCCGCAGACAGGACAAAGTTTCTCGGTTAACCCGACTGGCTTGATAGTGCTCGATTTGCTCAAGCGCGGCAGTACGCTGGACGTTGCCTCTAATTCACTGGCAGACCGCTGCGGTATTCCTGCAGAAATTGCATCCAGCAGCGTTGAAGCATTCATACTGCAACTTGGGAGATATCTATGAAGGCAACGCGCCAGAAGGGCAAGAGTTGGCAAAACTGTAAAGTGGCAGTGACAGGCATCAATGCTCGGGCGGAAAACCCGGGTCCGGGCTGCGCGGTTGCACGATGCATTCAAGAACACCCTCAATTTAAAGGTTCGATTATTGGGTTGGGATACGACGCACTGGATGCCGGGCTTTATGCCCGGCATCTATGTAACAACAGTTACCTGATTCCGTACCCGTCAGAGGGAGAAGAAGCGCTGCTGTATCGCCTCGCGCAAATTCATCGAGCGGAAGGACTCGATGCAATTATTCCGTGCCTGGATTCTGAACTACAGAATTTTGGGCGCCTAAAAAGCGAATTGCAATTGATGGGAATTTCTATGTTGATTCCGACTCGAGATCAATTCAATCTGCGTGCGAAGAATCATCTGAGAACCTTCTGTGAATCAATAGATGTACACGCCCCAGAAAGTAAGGCTTTGAGTAATCCTTCATTTTTCGACAGTTGCGAAAAAGAAGGATGGAAATATCCACTCATCGTGAAAGGGCTTTTCTATGATGCCTATGTCGTGCATTCAGCATTCGAAGCAAAAACGATTTTTGCAAAACTGGTATCAACTTGGGGTTATCCGGTTTTGGTGCAAAAACTTGTAATCGGCGATGAACTCAATTTAGCGGCAGTAGGCGACGGAAAAGGAAACATGCTTGGCGCTGTAACCATGCGGAAGAAGGCGTTGACAGAGAAAGGAAAGGCTTGGGCAGGTGTAAGTATCGTTGACGATGGACTGACAAAGGTCGCAGAAAAGATTGTTGGTGCACTGAGTTGGCGAGGGCCGCTAGAGGTCGAAGTAATCAAAGGCTATGACGGCAAAATCTACCTTATAGAAATAAACCCAAGATTTCCTTCCTGGATTTATTTAAGTCACGCCGTTGGAAGAAATCTACCGGTTGCAGTATTGAAGCTGCTTTCTGGAGCTACCCAGCTGGAATTGTCAGAGCCAACCTCAGGGACATTCTTCATCCGGCACGCACAAGAACTCATTGTAACGCTGCCTGAATTTGAGACAGTATTAACTGAAGGCAGACTAGCACCGCAAATGGTGCAAGACCAAATAATTCGGTCTGCCTAAAATTTCAAAAAAAATATTGGAGCAATTTTTCAAACATGAACAACGACACAAAAAAACTTGTGTGGGAACCGCCTTTCATTCAGCCGCACCGAATGGGCGAGATCAATAAGTTTGGCAGGGCTCGCTTGCACGACAACAGCAAATCATCAGTATACGGTGTTCCCGTAGTCGAGTTACTGAGACGATTTGGTTCACCTTTATTTGTTACATCAGAAAAACAGATACGCACCAATTTGAGGAATACAAAAAAAGCATTTGAGAGGCGATATGGATCTGTTGTCCACGGGTGGTCGTACAAAACCAACTACATCAGCGCCGTCTGCAACATAATGCACCAAGAAGGGTCATGGGCAGAAGTTGTTTCTGCATTCGAATATGAGAAGGCGCGGGCCCTAGGTGTTCCAGCCAACAAAATCATTTTCAATGGTCCAAACAAGCCCAAATTCATCATCGAACGCGCGGTCGCCGAAGGTGCACAAATCCACGTCGACCATCTTGACGAATTACAGTTGATCGAGAACGTTGCAAAAGAGCAGGACAAGGTTGTGCCTGTGGTTCTGCGGCTCAACTTCGACACTGGCTACACTGAGCCATGGAGCCGGTTTGGCTTCAATATAGAAAGTGGGCAAGCTCATCAGGCAGCAAAAATGATTGCGCTCAGCAGCCACCTAAATCTTACAGGTCTGCACAGCCACATCGGAACCTTTATTTTAGAACCTCGCGCTTATGCAGAACAAGTTCGTATCATGTGCAAATTCATGCGCGAGCTGGAAAGTAATGAAGACTTTTGCATTGATACCATAGACATCGGTGGAGGCTTCGCGTCTCAAAATGCACTTCAAAGTGTTTATCTGCCTCCGGAGCAAGTAGTCCCATCCATCAACGAATACGCCGATGCTATTTGCACTGCACTTCTGGAAGGAACGCAATACAGACGTCAAATCGGACGCGAATTACCGAGACTAATATTCGAAAGTGGTCGCGCCATCATCGATGATGCGCAGTCGCTGATATGCAGCGTCGTCGGAACGAAGCGTTTGTTAGACGGGCGACGTGCAGCAATTCTCGATGCCGGAACAAACTTGCTGTTTACCGCTTATTGGTACAACCACCAGGTACACACAACAAAACCTTCAGAAGGGACAGTGGCGGACACGGTGCTCTACGGCCCGCTCTGCATGAACATCGATGTAATGCGACACAGCGTTCAGCTGCCACCACTTTCACAAGGAGACAACTTAGTCTTCAGTCCCGTAGGTGCGTACAACAATACTCAATGGATGCAATTTATTGAGTATCGCCCAAACGTTGTATTGGTTCACGAAAACGGTGAATGCTCAGTCATCAGAATGTGTGAAGACTTGTCAGTCATGATGCAACAAGACAGACTGCCAGAACATCTTTCAATGCCTTTTCCCGACACATCGGCGATGGCTCGGATGCTTAACGGTGGCACAAGCGCTCGCAGGAGTTAGATATTGATACGAGCTGTTGTAGAAATTCTAAAACGTTTGCTGTCTGGATATGGTGCCTTTTTTGCGCTAAGAGAACCAGCTACGAACTTATTGCTGTTCACAACGACTATGCTCAATCCAGTGGTTGGATTGATGGGCGCCCTTGGCGGTGCGACGGTAATTCTTATCAGACAATTGCTCGAGCTTCCTAAATGGGATGAGTCTGTCGAAATCGTAAATGGCATCCTTTTAGGAATGCTGCTGGGTTCGACATACTTCGTTGATGCAAAAGTAATGGTATTCCTTGCGGTCGGTTGCGTGCTGATCGTAGCCGTAAGTGCAATTTTGAGAGATACAATCTGCCACTACTTTAGATTGCCATTGCTGGGTCTGCCGTATGTAGTGTGCGCATTTTTGTTGCTGCCTATGATGGCAACGGTTTGCATTCCAGCATCGCTGCCAAATATCGTATTTGACTGTTTACCGCTTACAGAAACCCCATTGAAATTCTTATCTCCACTAGGTTCCGTTTACTTTCATGGAACCGCAACTGGTGGATTGCTTGTGTTCCTGGCGTTTTTTATTGGTTCTCCCTGTCTTGCATTTATTGCAGCAGCAACTTGCGCCATTTCACATCTGGTTTTAATTGGTTTAGGTTTTTACCCCGGCACCATATCCTTCTTGATTGCACAGATGAATGCGGTGCTCACTGGTGCAGTTATTGGCGGACTCTACACAACACCCGGCAGACGCAGCATAACAGTAGCTCTCGTTGCTTCAGGACTGTGCGCAATATTGTCAATGAGCGTAGAGCGCCTACTATCAATTGAATCGTTACCTGCTCTTGCAACTCCTTTCGTCCTCACCACATATGGTGTGCTGATTGCATTAGCGCCTTATCGTGGCGGACCCTGGACCAATTTCTGGCTGCGTTTACCAGCGCTTCCGGAAAAGACGATCGAAGAAAAGAGCTTAGCTCTCGCAAGAGGTTTAAGTGATACCAGCATCTCATTAAAAGCTCCATTCTCCGGCTCGTGGAGTATTTATCAAGGCTTTGACGGAAGCTATACGCATCAGGCCGCGTGGAAACATGCTTTAGACTTTTTCGTAACCGCGGACGGGATGAGCTACAAAGACAACGGTCGCAATTTAGAAGACTATTATGCTTATGGCAAGCCTGTTTTGTCACCATGTTTTGGGCGAGTGGTGGCATTCGTTTCGTCACTCTCCGATAACATTGTCGGTGAGGTAGACACTGTTAATAACTGGGGAAACTTCATTCTCATTCAGATCACTACCGGAGCATATGTCTTACTCGCACATCTGCAGAAAGACAGCGTAAAGGTCGCTCTCAACTCTTGGGTGGCACCCGGACAGGTTCTTGCTATGGTGGGAAACTCTGGCCGCTCGCCGCAGCCGCATTTACACATGCACGTGCAAGAAACATTTGTGCTTGGCAGTCGAACTGTTCCGTTTCATCTTTCCGGCGTGATTCATTCAGCAAATGCAAATAACGACAAGAGATCATTCTCGCTATTCTGCCAGCCTGACGAGCTGCAATCGGTTAGTCAACCTACTTGCAATGCGGCATTAAAACGCGCCCTGCGATTATCGGTCGGTTGTCGACATGAATTTGAAATAGGCGACGAAGTGCGCAGAATAGAGGTGAACCTAGATTTGAACGGTCAGTTTTACTTGCAAGGGAAGAACAATGCCACCGTTTCTTTCTTATGCTCTGACGACTTATTTGCGTGTTTCAATCGACAAGGTTCCGGAGATTTGCTTTTAGACGCATTTATCATGTCGCTTGGGCTTACACCGCTCGTTGAGGGTGTAGTCGTATGGGAGGACCTTCTGCCCAAAAGGCTTTTGCCTGCAAGTGGCCCATCAAAATTCTTGTGGTCTCTTTTGAAAACTTTTGAGCCAGGTTTGCGTTTTAGTTATCGGCGCGACTGGGATCCAGAATCACACACATGGATCCAAAAGGGGGAAAACAAAACAAAACTCCTCTTCGGATTAGTCAATTGGACGATTGAGACGGAGGCTCGAATGTGCGAATCGCTGGGAGTCGTCGGTCTGGAGCTGAAGGTTAATGGAAAATCTATTCTCAAAGCAGCCCTTGCCGGTTATGGTTTGCGGGAAGATAATGGCATACCAGAGAAGAATGCTCTGTGGACTGCCAACGTTTGACAACATGCACCTCAACGTAGAAAAAAAACTTCTGTTTGCCGCAATTGCGGTTTCTTTGTCGACTCTTCTAATACTTGTAATCTATGCTTCGTTCGGACTATGGCCGGACATCAGTGCATACAACGAAAAGGCGCTCCATTCGGTGAATGACTTAATGAAGCTCGTACAGCTTCGGCAAGAGTTCGACAATAAGCAAACTTTCGAATTGTTTTTAGTTGGTATTGGAGTTTCTGCAGTTACTTTTGCTGCGACCTATTTCCTAACCAAAGACTTGACCGAGGGAGTGCGCACCATATCTGAAGGCACGAGAAAGCTTGTCGATGGTGATGTGAATACAAGAATTGAACATCTGCGTTCTGACGAATTCGGTCAGTTGGGAAACGAACTCAATAGTCTGGCCGCATCTCTCAACAATCAAGACCAAAACCACAAGCAATGGATGGCAGATACATCGCATGAATTACGCACACCGATTGCAATATTGCGCGCCCAGGTGGAAGCCTTTCAAGACGGCGTGCAAGAAGTAACGCCAAAGACTTTGCAGGTGTTACACGCAGAGATTATGGGTCTAAGCAAACTAGTCGATGACTTGCATTGGTTGGCACGATTCGATGTTGGCAATCTAAAACACTCATTCATTCCGATTGATGTCGCCTCGACATTGCAAGATGTCGCGGAAATCTTCGAAGAGCGCTTTGCCGAGAAAGGACTGACTATTGATAAAAGCGCTATCCTCAACGAATCATGCACTGTCTATGCAGATAACAATCGCATGCGCCAGGTCTTTATCAACCTGCTAGAAAACTCGCTTAGGTACACGGACAAAGGCGGGAAACTCAAATTATCGATGGAAAAATCACCAAGTGCGGTTGTGATGAGATTTGACGATTCGCCGCCCGGCATTCCAGAAGAACTTATTCCAAAAATCTTTGATCGTTTTTTCAGAGTAGAAGCATCAAGAAGCCGAGAGCTTGGTGGCTCAGGATTGGGTCTGGCAATTTGTAAAACGATCATTGAAGCACACTCAGGCAGCATTACCGCGTCTAAATCCGACCTTGGTGGAATAAGAATAGAAGTAGTTCTGCCGACTGCAAGAGGGCTTCGTGGTGGTTGAAGCGCCGGAAAAGAAGGAAAGAATTTTGATCGTCGAGGATGAGAGGCGCATAGCCGAAATCCTCACCGACTACCTTCGCCAAAATGGTTTCGACGTCGAGCATCAGGATCGCGGTGATAAAATCGTCGAATTGGTTCGCAAAAATCCGCCATCACTTATTCTTCTGGATGTGATGCTGCCAGGCGGAGATGGTCTGGAAATTTGCAAAGAGATTCGAAAGTTTTCACTTGTCCCAATCATAATTGTCAGCGCGCGAATTGACGAATTAGACAGATTACTAGGTCTTGAACTCGGCGCAGATGATTACATTTGCAAGCCATTTAGCCCGCGAGAAGTAGTCGCTCGCGTGAAAGCAGTCTTCAGAAGATCGCGTGCGGCTGGTGGTGCAGAGCCAGAGTCCAAACTCTTCAAGATAGACGATGACCAGGGCAGAATCACAGTCAATGGCATTGTCCTCGATTTGACGCCAACAGAGTTTCGCTTGCTCAAGCTCTTTGTGTCAAAACCTGGACGCGTATTTTCGAGAAATCAGTTGTTGGAACTTTGCTATCAGCAAGAACAAATGGTATTCGATAGAGTGATCGACAGCCATGTTAAGAACGTCAGAAAGAAGTTGGCAAAAGCTCTTCCAGGGCAGGAATTGATTCACGCCGTATACGGTGTCGGCTACCGTTACGAAGCGAAAGCCGGAAATGAATAAATTGTCGAAAAGGTTCAAACAACACAAAAATTCTTCAGTACGAAAAGAGTTCGCTCAATTTACGCCATGGATTCTTTCTGCAATTTGAACCTTTTGATCGAAGGGACTTTCTTTCGATTTTTGCGCTACAAAAACTGACAGCTGGCTTGGTGGCTGATTCTTCTGAGTACAAGGACGTCAACAATTTCCATGGACTCGAAGTATTGTTTCTGCCTGCAGCCAATTTTGCATTTCTAGTTTTGTTGGTTCCTACCTGTCCCTTCTGCGTCGGTACAAATATTCTGCTCGCCAAAAGTCTTTTGGTTACTGATTGCTTTTGGCAAGCAGATTTTGTTTGTAACTTCGTATTCTCATTGCAAGCAACGGCTGGAACACTCATAAAGAGCATCATATATAGTGCAAGAATTATGAGTTTCCAGTTCAATACCCGTTTTCCAACATACTCACTCTGTACTTCGCATCAAGCGGTTGATCCGCATAACGATGGATGAAGCCAACTGATCCCAGTCGCGGAGTTTTCAGTGATGCTTGAAAATGCCTGATTGCATCATCCTTTTTATCCATTGCCTCGTAGGCAACACCAAGATAATAGTCGGTTGCGTCATAGTGATTAGCCGGCAGTTCACCCGGTAAGGCAGGCGCAAACTTACACTCACTACTCTGGCTGCGGCGTAAATCATTGAGAGCAAGGCTCGGCTTATTCATTAGGAGCATCAAACGACCACGAGTATAAAGAGCATCACCAGATCGTGGATCCAATACAATCGCGCGATTTAGATCGAATAATGCGCGCTCGTAGTTCTTCAAATCCATGTAGCAATTTGCTCGCTCGGTGTAGGCAGCAGCAAAGCTCGGATCGATTGCAATGACTCGAGTCAAATCAGTCAAGGCTGATTCAGTGCATCCAATCGTTCCATACAGATATGCTCGGCGAAATAGAGAATATTTGTCGGCCGGATTGACGCTTATCGATCGCGAGACTGCGTTCATCATGCTCAGAAGCTGCTGCCCTAACTGAGTAGTTTTTGCTGTCGCTTGCCAGTTGCGGTAGGTATCTGATTCGTTCGCGGAAAAACACTTTTGACCCAACATAAGTGCGGAAATTGCCAAAAGCGCAGAGACACGACGTGCAAAACCTGGAGTTTTACCATTGCTGCCAAAGAACTCAAATTTCATTTGCATCAACTCAATCCTCAGAGGACGGAAAAGGCGCAAGGCGCTTAACGCGGGGGCTGCTTCGCCATGTAGAAATCCTATTTAAAGAGGATGTATTGAGGATGGAGAATATGGAGGAATTGTGGAGGACACGAAAATCCTCACTGGCGCAGCGTTTCGCGACTCAAATCCGAATCACTGGCTTCGCCCTTGAGTACTAGAGGCATACACATAAGCAAATGCTCATTATTACCGACAGTATAAGCCGAGAGCCCCAAATAGCTAGGCTTTCCAGATTTGGCACCTAACTAATGGTTAATGTCGGCTACGGGGAGCCCAATCACCTTTACAATTATGAGCCGGGCGGCGAAAAGCCTCACCCATTTTGCGAAAGCGAGAAAATGTCAGAAGAAAAGCAGGATAAGAAATCATGGCTGTCCGTTATCCCCGGACGTCCGATTGTTTGCGCCCTGATCGCCTTCGCTGGAATCAACATTGCACTTTCGGTCATCAAACCTAACCTACAGGTTAAGCCGACCGAATTGCCCGTGCGTTTGTCCTGGGAATGGTGGCGCACCAAATCCTATTTGGCAGAACCTAAGGCACCAGATGTGGTGGTAATGGGTTCGTCATTGATGATGATTCCCACATCACTAATTGACGCAGATTTTCTCAACAAGAATATCGACGCAGTAAAGCATCCTCACTCTGTTTTCCTGGAAAATAAGCTGCAAGAAGTTGGCGCACCAAAAGGAATTTCGTGTTTCAACTTTGCCTTGCCAGGCGCGATGATTTCCGACCAGTATTTCACAGAGCACTCACTTTTCAATGGCGAGCGGGCACCAAAAGTGATACTACTGGGTCTGACCCTCAGAGACTTTATCGACAGTGGTGTTGATTCAGCAACTTCCACACCTACCTACCAATTTTTTCGTCACTTCGACAAAACAAATGATGTTCGGCACCTTCTGACTGTTTCCCCACAAGCCGCAGCAGAAGCGTTTTACAACAACATCAATTATCTTTCCGACAAGCGATTGGAATTGCAGACCTACTTCTCCAAGCCACTTAATGAAGCAGGCAAGAGTGCGCTGTCAGGAATTCCGATTTCGAACTTCGATGCGAAAGGTACCGACGAAAAAGGTGATGGCAATATTCTCGGTAATGCAACGGTCACAGAAGGCAATTTCGTACTGCCACCACATCAGGTAATTCCGTGGAAAGATAACACTCGAGAGTATAAAAAACGCTTCGCTTCACCGAACGAAAAATTGTTCCAAAATCAAATTGCATTTTTCGATAAATTGCTGTCAGACGCAAAAGCCAACAATGTGAAAGTAGTGGTGGCAAACATGCCTCTCACTGAGAAAAACATGTCTTTGATGCCGAAAGGAATGTACGAGAAGTACATGACGGAAATGAATGCGCGCGCGCAGCGTGGCGAGTTTTCATTCATCGATCTGAACAGCCACTGGATCTTCCATGATTCCGACTTCCAAGATACTGCCCACCTAAACGCGCAGGGCGGCGCAAAATTCATGGACATGGTCGCCAAGTCTCTGAGCATGAACCGAAAAGTCCGCCAGGCGCTCGCAATCAACGGAAACTCAGGCACAGAAACTACTGCAGGTTCAAATCACACTTTTTAGGGTCACTTTCGTCCCGAGAGGCCACCGAATCAGACAGATTCCAAGGGAGGGTGTTTGGTCAGACCCCGAACGAGTGCATGCTCCATACTGTTCGTTCTCAGACCAAATTGCAGCTCCAGCCTGGGCTCTGCCGCGTTTTACCTAAGATTAAATGGCAGATTTAATATTCGGGAATCTGTACACTTCCCACCATTAAAGTCTGGAAACTCAATAAATACGTGGGAACTTTATCCCGCGTGACTAGTCTCACCTGACGCGTCATACCGACGTTGCGCGATGCCCACATGGAGTGAGCGCGATACGATGCAATCGTGGAACATAAAAAGAAGTCCTTTATATATCGCGGGAGACGTCCCGCGCTCTTTCCGCTTGGCAATTTTTGTTAATTTCACTGTTAAATCCGCAAAACGCCCATAGTTCGCCCTCAAAAACAACATACGGAAAAACCGCCCATGCCAACAACCAAATCTCGTGCTTCCACAGACACGAACGGCAGCAAGAAATTGTCGCCGGCGACACTTGAGAAAGAAGTGATCGATGCGAAGCAATTACTAAAGGCACTGCGAATGCTGTCTCGCGGTGACTTTTCAGTTAGATTGCCGCTCGACCAGACCGGCATTGCCGGGGAAATAGCGGTAGCTTTCAACGACGCGGCGGAGCTGAATGAGCGCATGGTGCGCGAGCTACAGCGAGTCTCAACCGTTGTTGGTAAGGAAGGTAAGATCGGTCACCGCGCGTCACTTGGTGATGTGTCCGGGGGCTGGGCTGATTGCATGGACTCAGTCAACCTTCTGGTATCAGACATGGTGCGGCCCACGACAGAAGTTGCCCGGGTTATCGGGGCGGTAGCAAAAGGCGACCTCAGCCAAACCATGTCACTCGAAATCGATGGAGCGCCACTCAAAGGGGAGTTCCTCCGAACAGCGAAAACGATCAACACAATGGTTGACCAGCTTTCGTCATTCGCATCAGAAGTAACACGGGTTGCAAGAGAAGTAGGTACCGAAGGAAAACTCGGCGGTCAGGCTCAGGTCAAAGGCGTAAGCGGAACGTGGAAAGACTTGACTGACTCAGTAAACTCGATGGCAAGTAACCTGACAGCACAGGTGCGGAACATCGCAGAAGTAACAACCGCCGTTGCAAACGGCGACCTCTCCAAGAAAATTACGGTAGACGTAAAGGGCGAAATCTTGGAGCTCAAAAACACCATCAACACCATGGTGGACCAGCTGTCCTCTTTCGCATCCGAAGTAACACGGGTTGCCCGGGAAGTAGGTACTGAAGGAAAGCTAGGCGGTCAGGCGATTGTAAAAGGCGTCAGCGGCACCTGGAAGGATTTGACCGATAACGTAAATTCGATGGCAGGCAACCTGACAGCTCAGGTGCGGAACATCGCGAACGTTACGACCGCAGTTGCCAACGGTGACCTTTCGAAGAAGATCACCGTAGACGTTAAAGGCGAAATCTTGGAGTTGAAGATCACAATCAACACAATGGTGGATCAGCTGTCCTCCTTCGCATCCGAAGTAACACGGGTTGCAAGAGAAGTAGGTACGGAAGGAAAACTCGGCGGTCAGGCGAAAGTAAAAGGGGTCGCCGGTACCTGGAAGGATTTGACTGACTCAGTAAATTACATGGCAGGCAACCTGACAGCTCAGGTGCGGAACATCGCGAACGTTACGACCGCAGTTGCGAACGGTGACCTTTCGAAGAAGATTACCGTAGACGTAAAAGGCGAAATCTTGGAGCTGAAAGACACCATCAACACCATGGTGGACCAGCTCTCATCATTCGCGGCAGAAGTAACACGGGTTGCAAGAGAAGTAGGTACGGAAGGAAAACTCGGTGGTCAGGCGGACGTTAAAGGTGTGTCCGGTACCTGGAAAGATTTGACCGACTCGGTAAATTACATGGCGTCCAACCTCACGTCGCAAGTACGTAACATCGCGGACGTAACGACTGCGGTTGCGAACGGTGACCTTTCGAAGAAGATCACTGTAGACGTTAAAGGCGAAATCTTGGAGTTGAAAAACACAATCAACACCATGGTTGACCAGCTCTCATCATTCGCATCAGAAGTAACACGGGTTGCAAGAGAAGTAGGTACGGAAGGAAAACTCGGTGGTCAGGCGGATGTAAAAGGTGTGTCCGGCACCTGGAAGGATTTGACGGACAACGTAAATTACATGGCGTCGAACCTCACATCTCAGGTGCGTAACATCGCAGACGTTACGACATCTGTAGCCCGAGGCGACTTGTCCAAGAAGATTACTGTAGACGTTAAGGGCGAAATCTTAGAGCTGAAAAACACAATCAACACCATGGTTGACCAGCTCTCGTCTTTCGCGGCAGAAGTTACACGGGTAGCCCGGGAAGTAGGAACCGAAGGAAAACTCGGAGGACAAGCGGACGTACAAGGGGTGGGCGGTATTTGGAAAGATCTAACCGATAACGTAAACTCCATGGCAGGTAACCTCACAGAGCAGGTGCGGGGTATTGCGGGCGTTGTAACCGCGGTAGCCGTCGGCAACTTGAAACGAAAACTAGCCTTGCAAGCCAAAGGCGAAATCGCGGCTCTGTCAGACACCATCAACGAGATGATCGACACTCTGGCGACATTCGCAGACCAGGTAACTACAGTTGCCCGGGAAGTAGGTGTTGAAGGAAAACTCGGTGGTCAGGCAAGGGTGCCTGGTGCCGCCGGTACGTGGAGGGATCTCACAGACAACGTCAACCAGCTCGCTGCGAACTTGACCGGACAGGTACGGGCTATCGCAGAAGTAGCAACCGCCGTGACGAAGGGTGACTTGACCCGATCGATTACCGTAGAAGCGCAAGGCGAAGTTGCGGCGTTGAAAGACAACATCAACGAAATGATCTGGAACCTGAAGGACACGACACAGAAGAACACGGAACAAGACTGGCTCAAGACCAACTTGGCGAAATTCACTCGAATGCTACAAGGTCAAAGAGACTTGCTCACAGTGTCAAACTTGATCTTGTCTGAGTTGGCACCACTGGTAACCGCGCAACACGGTGTGTTCTACCTCAACGAAGTCGATGACGAAGAAGAAAATGAACAAGTGCTGAAGTTGATCGGTAGTTACGCGTACAGAGAAAGAAAGAATCTATCTGATCGATTCCGAATGCGTGAAGGACTGGTCGGCCAGTGCGCTATCGAAAAACAAAGAATTCTTGTTCACGACGCGCCAAATGATTACGTCAGAATCAACTCCGGACTGGGCGAAGGAACACCGCTAAACATCGTTGTTCTGCCGGTACTGTTTGAAGGTGAAGTACGAGCGGTAATCGAGCTGGCATCTTTCCAACGATTCAGCGACATCCACTTGGCGTTCTTGGATCAGCTCACCGAATCAATCGGTATCGTGCTGAACACCATCGAAGCCAACTCCAGAACAGAAAACCTTCTGGCTCAGTCCCAGTCATTGGCGCAAGAACTGCAAGCACAGCAACAAGAGCTTACAGAAACCAACCAACGATTGGAACAACAAGCGAAGAACCTCAAGGAATCAGAAAACCTGCTCACAGAGCAACAAGAAGAGCTGCAACAAACAAACGAAGAATTGCAAGAAAAAGCTCGATTGCTGCAAATGCAGAACAAAGAGGTCGAACGCAAGAACAGAGAAATCGAACAAGCTCGACTCTCACTGGAAGAAAAAGCAAAACAGCTTGCTCTTACTTCCAAGTACAAGTCCGAGTTCCTTGCAAACATGTCGCACGAACTGCGCACACCGCTCAATTCACTCTTGATTCTCTCCAAGCTACTTGCCGAAAACGTAGAAGGCAACTTGACGGAGAAACAAATTGATTTCGCCAACACAATCTATTCATCCGGAACAGATTTGTTGGGATTGATCAGCGACATCCTCGATCTGTCTAAGATTGAATCTGGAACCATGACCGTCGAACTGTCCGACATCTTTGTGTCCGACATTCGCAACGACATGGACAGAGGATTCCGCCAAATTGCCGAAGACAAGAAATTGGAATTCTCAGTCGCCGTCGACGAGAACGCTCCAAAACTTGTCTACACAGACTGGAAGCGTCTGCACCAGGTATTGAAGAACCTCCTTTCCAACGCCATCAAGTTCACGGAAAAGGGAAGCGTGGCACTCAATATCAAAACCGTCGAATCCGGTTGGTCGCCTGACATGGAAGTGCTGAATATGGCTGATTCAGTGATTGCATTCACTGTTTCAGACACAGGTATCGGCATCCCATTCGACAAGCAAGGTATCATCTTCGAAGCCTTCCACCAGGCTGACGGCACAACTAGCCGTAAGTTCGGCGGCACAGGCTTAGGGCTCGCAATCAGCCGCGAAATCGCCACATTGCTCGGAGGTGAAATTCGCGTCATAAGCACTCCTGACGAAGGCAGCGTATTCACTCTGTACATTCCTAAGACCTACCTGCCGGAAGCAGCAAAGGTCTATGCGCAAAAGACTCAAGGTCAAAACGCAACCAAAGATCGCGAACCGGAGATTCTCTATGAAGCGATGACGCAAACAATGCCGCGTCATGAGCTCACAGTCAATGACGATCGCGACGCAATCGAAGCAGGCGATCGCACCGTGCTCATTGTTGAAGATGATCCGAATTTCGCCAGCCTGATGGTCGATCTTGTTCACGAGAAAGAGTTCAAGGGCATTGTTGCTCAGGATGGTGAAACCGCTCTGGCATTAGCCAAGAAATACAAGCCTGAGGCAATCACTCTCGACCTCAACTTGCCTGATATGGATGGTTGGACAGTGCTGGATAGAATCAAGCACGATCCCAACACCAGACACATTCCAGTGCACGTTATCTCAGTTGATTCGCAACGCTGGCGTGGTTTGAGACAAGGTGCCATAGGCTATCTTGAAAAACCAGTCAGCAAGGACAGCATCGTCGATGCGCTCAGCAACATAAGAGGATTTATCGAGCGCGAGCGTAAATCTCTGCTTATCGTCGACAACAATCACGAACACCGTGATGCTCTTGTCGAATTGATTCAGGGCGATGATGTTGAAATTGCAACGGCAGATACTGGTGAAGAAGCAGTCAACAAGCTGAAGGACGGCGCCTTTGATTGTGTTGTTCTCGGATTGGAACTAGCTGACATGGCAGGTATTGAATTCATCCGCAAAGTGCAGAAAGAACTTCAAATGCCTGACATGCCCGTCGTCATTTACACCGGGCAGGAACTGACACCAAAGCAAGAAATGGAAATTAAGAAGTTAACCAACACAGTGGTCGTAAAAGACGTTCAATCGCCTGAAAGACTGCTCGATGAAACTTCACTCTTCTTGCACAGAGTCGAAGCCAATCTGCCTGAGTACAAACGTAAGATGCTCGAGGAGGTGCATCAAACTGATCCTGTTCTTGTTGGAAGAAAAGTGCTCATCGTCGATGACGACGTACGCAATATCTTCGCATTGACCAGCATTCTCGAACGGCAAGAGATGAACGTGCTCTATGCTGAAAGCGGCAAAGAAGCACTGGAAATTCTCGACAATACGCCAGACATATCAGTTGTTTTGATGGACATCATGCTCCCAGGCATGGACGGCTACGAGACGACTATGGCAATTCGCGAGATGCCGAAGTTCAAGACCTTGCCAATCATTGCTCTTACTGCAAAAGCGATGAAAGGAGACCGCGAGAAGTGCCTGGACTCCGGAGCTTCTGACTACATTGCCAAGCCGGTTGATACGGACAGACTGCTCTCACTCTTGAGAGTGTGGTTGTACCGCTAAATAAATGGTAATCAGGGGTGTGGAATCACACCCCTGATAATGGAATCAGAAAAATGATTGAAATCACGGATGCCTCAACTCATATTCTTCTTGTCGATGACAAAGAAGAAAACTTGATGGCCCTTGAAGCAATGCTGCAAGGTCCAGGCATTCGCTTTACTAAAGCGCATTCAGGAAGGGAAGCGCTGCGATGCATGCTCAAGCAGGAGTTCTCGCTTATCCTTCTTGATGTGCAAATGCCGGATGTCGACGGTTTTGAAACCGCTAAGTTGATCCAGCAACGCGAACGCTCTCGCAACACACCGATCATCTTTTTGACCGGTACCGAATCCGCGCCGACTCAAGCTCAGATCGGCTATTCCTATGGTGCGGTCGATTACATGTTGAAACCGATTTCCCCGGAGATTCTGCGTTCAAAGGTTGCCGTTTTCGTAGAGCTGTATCGCAAGTCGAGAATTCTCGAGCGACAAAGCCAGGAATTGATGCAAGCAAATAAGCTGAAAGGCGAATTTCTAGCCAATATGAGTCATGAAATACGGACACCGATGAGTGGTGTCATCGGTCTTGCCGAGTTGCTGCTCAAAACAAAACTTGATCCCGAGCAACAAGACCTCGCCACATTGATCCGAGACTCAGGGCTTGCACTTCTCACAATCATCAACGATATTCTCGATTTCTCAAAAATCGAAGCCGGAAAGCTCAATCTCGATGTTCATGATTTCGAGCTTGGTGCCACCGTTGAAGGCACCATTGAGTTGCTGCAAAATGCAGCATCGGAAAAAGGAATATATCTAAAAACTGAAATTGATCCAACAATTCCAAATGTTCTGCGCGGCGATTCCATTCGAATACGTCAAGTTCTGATCAATTTACTGTCCAACGCAATCAAGTTCACCTCAAAAGGCGGAATTTATCTCAAAGTAGCCCTTGTCACGCAAAATCAACAATCAGTCACGATAAGCTTGTCCGTTAGCGATACCGGAATCGGCTTGTCCGACCGAGACAAGCAGTTGCTGTTCCGTCCGTTTACGCAAGTGGATGGCGCGACAACGCGCCGATATGGTGGCACGGGGCTTGGTCTTTCCATATCAAAGAGATTGGTCGATATGATGGGCGGAACCATCGAAGTAGACAGCACTATGGGCAAAGGCTCGACGTTTACTTTCATCGTGAGTCTCGATCGCTCACCGCTGGCAACGGGCGGTCAACCGGATAGTGATTCGAGCGAAAGCAAGCGGCGCGCAGCTTTTAGAAGCCATCAAAATCTCAAAGCGGCGCCAGCTTTAACAACAAACGATGCCGCGAAAGCTCCGGATACAGTCAAACTGATCCTTGTTGCCGACGACAATAAGACCAGTCAGTTGGTTACTGTTCTTCAACTCAAACAATTAGGCTATGTCGGCCACACGGTCAACAACGGACGCGAAGCGGTGGATGCCGCATTGAAAACTCCATACTCACTTATATTGATGGACTGCCAAATGCCTGACGTGGACGGCTTTGAAGCCACCGGCATCATCAGACACACGGAGTCCGAAATTGGAAGACATACCCCCATCATCGGTCTTACCGCGCAAGCGATGGAAGGCGACAGAGAGCGATGCCTGCAGGCAGGCATGGACGATTACCTCAGCAAACCAGCTACTCTCGAGCGGCTGAAAAACCTGGTCGACAGTTGGGTGATCAAAACAAGATCCCGCCCAAATGAAAAAGACTTTCGATCCAGAAGGAGCCAAGATGGCGAAAACGGACCAAGTTAAAATATTGCTTGTCGATGACAATCAACTCAACCTGTCCGCATTGACTGCGGCGCTAGGTGACTCGCGCCTTGAATTAGTGGCTGCAAAATCCGGCGCAGAAGCGCTGAAGTGCTTGCTTGCCGACGACTATGCGCTGGTGCTTTTAGATGTACAAATGCCGGATATCGACGGTTTTGAAACGGCACGTTTGATCCGACTCCGAGAAAAAACAAAACACATTCCAATTATATTTATTACTGCCATGTATCGCGAAGAAGCGGAGGCGAGCAGAGGGTATTCTCTAGGGGCGGTCGACTACATAATCAAGCCTTATTCGAAAGATGTGCTCAAATCCAAAGTATCTGTCTTCGTAAATCTGTATTTGATGCGCGAAGAAGTGAAGCGTCAGGCAGAGGTAATTCTCGCCCATGAAAAACGAGAGCACGAGGCGAAGCTCGTTGAAACGAAGCGCTTACATGAGGCCGAAACATTCAAAGTCAAAGAAGAGCATCGCGTCACTCAAAAGATTTTGGAACACGCTCCGGTTGGTATCGTGCATATCGGCAATGATTTCCTGATTAAGGAAGTCAATGCGACTTTTGCTTCATTAGCAGAACAAGATTCGAGCTCACTGCAAAATAAAAATATTTTCGACGCCTTCCCATGGTTGCCAAAAGATCCCTTCCGAGATGCTCTCAACGAGGGCAAGAAGTACTTCGAGAGAGAGTTTTGCGTCAATCACGATCAGGACCTTGATGGCTTAGAGTCAAAAACAAATGGCATTTCCGCGGTTGCCAAGAATGGAACTTCTGAGGAACCGGGCTGTCTAGGGTACTTTGACCTGGCCATTTGGCCTGTCGAGAGCGAGGACCAAAGCATTATCGGTGCAGTTCTCATTGCGGTAGATGTTTCCGAGCGCGTCGAGCATGCTCGTTACAGAGAAGACTTCGTGGCTACACTCACACACGACTTGCAAACTCCAGTCATAGCGACCGATAGAGCGATCGAGCTCTTGATGAAGTCTACAGCCGGAAGGCTGGACGACTCTCTCATAATGCTCGTCACCAAGCTGCGTGAAAACAATGGCAATTTGCTCAAGATGATCCAACAATTGCTGGACGTCTATCGCTATGAAGCAAATGCACAGCCGCATTTCTTCGACACAATAAATCTCGGTATTACTGTTGAATCTTGCCTGGATCACATGTCCGCGATCATCAAAGATCATGACTTGTCGGTAAAAGTCGAGATTCCAACCAATCTGAAAAAAGTTTGGGCAGACCACACTGCAATTCGCAGGGTATTCACAAACTTGCTCGAAAACGCGATCAAGTATTCGCCCAAAGGAAGCAACATAAAGGTAGCCGCACGCAACTTGCCTGGACATGTTCTGTTTAGTATCACCAACCCAGGAGCTGGCATTCAGCCGGAGGATATCCCAAAACTATTCAGACGTTACTGGCACAAATCACCTGAAAAAACATACAAACACAGCTGGGGCCTGGGCCTTTACCTGTGCAAGAAAATCGTGGAAGCCCATAACGGCGAAATCTGGTGCGAGAGCGACCCAGGTCAATTGACCACCTTCTACATCAAGTTACCGGTTCAAAAACCGGAAGGAAAATCGAACAAGCAGCACGATAACGATCTGCAAGCAACAACACACTGATAGGTTAAGGAAAATGCAAAATTTATCTGAGTCCACCATCCGTATAGTTATCGTCGAAGACCACGAGTTTACTCGTATTGGTCTGAAGATGGGACTGGAGCAGGTGCCGGGATTAAGTGTAATAGCCGAATCCGAAGACGGTCGTGAAGGCTTGAAGACTGTCATGGAGTTGAAACCGGATGTAGTGCTAATGGATATTGAACTTCCTCATGTCGACGGCATCGAAGCGACACGACGCATTCGCAAGGAATTGCCGGAGACAAGAGTGATCATGCTCACCTCCCATCAGAGCGATCAAGAGATCTTCGCAGCACTTAGCGCTGGCGCTAATGGATATTGTTTGAAAAACATCTCCAGCGCTCAGCTGGGAACAGTGGTGCGCAGCGTAGCAGAAGGCGCAGTCTGGCTCGATCCAGGCATTGCAAACAGAGTTCTTTGCGCATACGCATCAGACAAGCCGGCGAATGCTCAAGGAAATGGCGGTTCAACGGCCACCGGCACACGAACACGCACAAGAGAGCGTACAAACACGAGACTCTCGCCTAGAGAAATCGAGGTCTTGCGCTTGGTCGCTCAAGGTTTGAGCAATCAAAAAATTGCCGACCAGTTAGAACTGGGTCTTGAAACTGTGAAGACTCACATGCGCCATATCATGGAAAAATTGACCGTCTCAGACAGAACAGAAGCCGCAGTAAAAGCGATGCGCGAAGGCTTGTTCTAATCGGTTTATTTTTGTAGGGGAAGCGCATGCGCTTCCCTGACAGGGAGTCGCATGCGACTCCCCTACAAAAGAAGGGATACTTACTTCTTCACCGACATCAAGCAAAAGATTTCTTTGCCTTTTCTCGAATCCACTGAATCAGGCGGTTCGAAAACGATGTCGAAGGCAAAGATGTCTTTGAAGACAGCGAAGATATCGTCATTTGTAGTGGAAAAAGGCGCACCGCCACCACGTCGTTCAACCAACCAGAAAAGTGAAATCAATTTGCCCGTCGGCTTCAAAAGGTCACGTACGACGTAAGCGTACTGTCTGCGTCGAGACGGATGTATCGAACAAAAGAATGTGTGGTCGAGAACATAATCGAAATGCCCGTCATAGTCGTGCATGTCGAAAACATCTTTATCGAGAACAAAACCTTTGGAATTCAGAATTCCGGCTTGTATAAACTTTTCAGTGGTCGATTGGAGTGCTGACGGTGCAAAGTCTATTGCGGTTACTTCGAATCCACGGCTGGCAAACAACATGCAATCGTGACCTGTTCCACAACCAGGAACAGCGATTCGACCGGGCGGGACTTTATAGGGTGAGTCCAAAAAGGTTCGCAGCGGCGGGGAAATCTGATTGAGTTCCCACGGCGTGCGCTTGACCCTGTACAGAGTCTCCCAATAGTCCTTTTCGTCAACTGTAGGTCGTTTGTTTAAATCTGCGGACATAGGACGCCAACGCTCTTTCCAGCCATTTAATAGAGGTAACTTAAAGGATAAACTTTGATGACCCTTATGGCTAGCCACTTTCTTTTAAGTAATAGCACAATATGCTGCACATCGCGTGTGCTGCAGCAGAGCGGCGGGTTTTCAAGCGCTCCAAAGATTACGGCTTCTTAACTTAAGCGAAAGCTCCGAACGGCAGACAGGGCACGTTTAATGGAAATCTCGGGTAGGCAAAATAGGATTTCCAGGCAAAAGCGGAAGCGGTTCGAACTTTTCCGCAAGGATGTTAGCTACGCCATCTTCTAGCTGTAATTTGCCTTTCACTAACATAAAAGAAGTTCGCATTATCAAATGTCGAAATTCAGCAAAAACTTTTGGGTTGACGATGATATTTGCGACGCCAGTCTCATCTTCAAGAGTGATAAAAACGAACCCCTTTGCAGTTTCCGGTCTTTGCCTGCAAATTACTCCGCCTGCTACAGACATAACTTTGCTGTGCTCTGACACACCCAATTCCTGGCAAGATTTGATTCCAAATTTTTGAGCCCATTCTCTGTAGAACGACATCGGATGAGGACCTGTAGAAAGTCCTAAAGTTCTAAAATCAGCAACTATCTCTTCTAGGCTAGACATTTCCGGTACATCCTCTACCGGCTTTGTCTCTAGAAGATCGAGCAAAGGTGTAGGAGGTGGATTATTCAATCTGGAAAGCACTTCCCATAACGCTTTTCGACGTCCGGGATATAGGCTTTCAAATGCTCCGGCACGTGCAAGTTGTTTCAAATCACTTGGTCCTAAGCCGCTTCTCTGCAAAACATCTTCCATTGATGTGAACTTTCCTCCAGCAGCATGAACCGCTTTCAATGCCTGCATAGACTTGTTACCTAAGCCATGTACAAACCTCAGCCCAATACGCAGTGCCAGCTTCTGAGTTTTCTTTTGCTCCAAAACTTCAACTGCATTAGGAGCTTGATTGGCTTGATTGGCTTGTTTAACTTTATTCGCATTGGCAAATCCAAAAGCACCAAATCCTTCCTTCTGTTCAATTATTTCGATTGTGCAATCCCAATCGCTTTTTGCCAAATCCACACTAAGCACTTCAACACCATGGTTAATTGCATCTCGTATCAGAGTAGCGGGGCTGTAAAAACCCATCGGTTGAGCGTTCAAAATCGCACAGTAAAATTCCGTCGGGAAATACTTCTTCAAGTATGCAGATGCGTAGACTAAAAGGGAAAAGGAAGCAGCATGACTTTCAGGAAATCCGTAATTTGCAAATGCTCTCAATTGATGTGTGATTGTTTCAATCGCTTCTGGTGAAAAATCATTTTTTTTCATTCCTGCAGCAAGATCATCACAAAGTAATGCCATCTTTTCCAGAGAGCGCTTATGACTCATCACGCGCCTCAAATGATCTGCCTGTGCAGCAGTAAATCCGGCGGCAACGACAGCCAGCTTCATGCCTTGCTCTTGAAACAGCGGCACTCCTAATGTCCGCTTCAATATCGGCTCTAAAGTCGGATGAAGATAAGTGACCTGCTCATCGCCTCGACGTCGTCGTAAATATGGATGAACAATATTTCCTTGAATCGGACCAGGTCGCACAATAGCAATGGAAACAATAATATCGTAGAAGCACTTTGGCTTGATGCGCGGGAGAATATTCATCTGAGCGCGAGATTCGACTTGAAACACACCGACGGTATCGGCTTGAGTCAGCATCTCGTAAATCGCAGGATCACTCATATCTAGGCGACCAATATCAATATCCAATCCACGATATTTATGAACATGCCTCAACCCTTCTTGAAGAAGAGTCAGCATTCCCAAACCTAGTAGATCAATTTTGATCAAGCCCATCAAATCAATATCATCTTTGTCCCATTGAATGACAGTTCGCGCATCCATCGCCGCAGGCTCAATAGGCACCACTTCACCAAGTGCAGTTCCACAAAGAACAAAACCACCCACGTGAATAGATCTATGACGAGGCAATTGATGCAGTCCTGAAACAACACGAATCAGTTGCTGAACTCGTTTATCCTTTTGATCCAATCCTGCTCTTTCCGCACCACCGGCTCTCAAGTTCAACGCTGCTTCGTGAGCTTCCATATGTCTTGCTTCTACCGAAAGCGAATCAGCTTGTTCTTGAGAAAAACCCAGCACCCTGGCAGCATCTCTCACTGCAGAACGCCCGCGATAAGTTATTACTTCGCAGACCATTGCAGCGTGTTCTCGTCCATACTTTTCATAAACATACTGAATTACTTTTTCTCTTTCCTGGTGAGCAATATCGACATCAATATCCGGGGGTTCATTGCGACCAGAAGAAAGAAATCGTTCGAAGAGTAAATCCATACCAATCGGATCGACAGCTGTAATCATCAAGCAATAGCACACAGCCGAATTTGCCGCAGAGCCACGCCCTTGAACAGCAATGCCGTTTTTACGGGCAAAATTGACGATGTCCCACATGATCAAAAAATATGGAGCCAACCCCAAATTCGTAATCATGCTCAATTCGTAATTTATTTGTTTAAGGTGCTTTTCTGTCAGATCTGGATATCTGATCTTTGCACCTTCCCAAACAAGTTTTTCTAAGATGCCATTATGAGTGGTGCCATCCTCCAAATCAAAGACTGGCAGTGGCGGTTTGAATGCACCAAGGCGAAACTGGCATCTATCTGCGATACGAAGTGTATTGTTTATTCCGGTAAGATCATGGCGCCATAAATAAGCCATCTCTTCCGGGGACTTCAGGTAGAAACAACCATTGGCCCTTAATCTTCTACCTGCCTGGGCGAGAGTAACATCATGTTTTATGCAAGTAAGAACATCATGCACCATTCGCCCTTCCGGCGATGCGTAGTGAACATTGTTTGTCACCACCCACGGTATTGCCAAAGAATTTGACAAATCCAAAAGCTTTTTGGCAATAACAGCTTCTTGGTTTAGTAAATGATTCCATACTTCAAGGTAAAAACGATCTTGAAATATTTCTTTGAGCTGACCTGCAATGTCTTTCGCTTCTTCAACTCGTTCAAGAAATAAGGCTGAAGGTATGCGTCCATGAGGACAGCCGGAGAGGGCTATCAGCCCTTCCGATCGCTCTTCTAAATGCTGGTATGAAACACGAGGTTTGCCGCGTGCTTTTTGCATGCGTGCCTGCGTGAGGAGATAACTGAGATTTCGATATCCTCGCTCGTTTTCAACGAGAAGGATCAGATGCGAGTCATCTTCAATCGTTACCTCACACCCTATGATGACAGGAAATTCGAGTTCTCTGGCAGAGTATGCAAATCTGACTATTCCTCCAAAATCATCATGGTCTGTTATTGCAAGAGCAGCCAAGCCGAGTTCTTTTGCACGCATGACCAACTCTTCCGGGTTGGACGCACCATCCAGAAAAGAAAATGACGAATGACAATGCAGCTCGGCATATCTTTGATATCCAGCAGTCACGGCAACTTTTAGATGTAATTCTTCAGGGATTTCCAGGTCTAGAAACTTTCAAACATAAACATGCGAAGGCTCGGCTTTAGCTACTGCAAGCCTTTCGAGAAAGATTCACAACTCAATATTGTTTAAAAGGTTCTAGATCTCTCAAGATACCATACTTTCGTATGGCTGACAATACAATATCCAACAGATGTCGAAACGAAAAACGTTCAATCGTTGGCTGGAGCTTGCTTGTCTATCTCATCTACGACGGGCGTAGTTGGCGGAGTCGAAGAAGAAGCCTCTTTCGAATGCGACGAATCGTTGGAATTCTTCGCGTTCGTGCCTTTGTCTTTATCCTTGCTGTCGCCTTCCTTCTTGTGAAGACGCGCCTTCACATCCAATTTGCCGGGAGCACCAAAAATCATGTGCAGCAAAGGATGTCGCTTACTCAAAATCTGATTGACCTGAAGCGTGACAGTATTGATGTTTTCCAGAGCCTGATTTGTGTTCTTGAGAGTACCTTTGAGATCGTCTCCAAATCCAGGACTGTTGACCATGCGATAGACCTTATCCAGCGTTTGCCGAGCATCGACCATAATCGCCTTCAAGTCACTGCGAACGTCTTTGTCCTGAGCGATTTTTTCGAAAGTTTCCAATCCACTTTGAACATGCTTCGTCGCATCGTTCAAACGAGCCAGCGATTCTTTGACGTCGTTGCGCAATTCTCTATCGGCAAGTAAGGAGTCGACCTGATTCATCGTCCTTTCAATAGAAGCTGCGACATCGCGCGCTCGCTTAGCTGTCTCTTTTATGTCAGCAACAAACTGCGGGTTTTCGATAATCTTGTTGATTCGCTTCGAGGTTGTTCTCACTTCGTCAGCAAGGACACCCACCTTATCTTCCATAAGGATTGTCTTGTCGGCAACCGGTCCTAATTTCTCTGAAGCTTTGGAAATGTTTTTTGTGGCAATCGAAAGATCATCGAAATTCTCCGCAACCTTCTTCTCCAGTTTGTCAAAACTGATTTTGCTCAGACTAGCGGTCAATTCATCGATAATCACTTCCGGTCGACCCGGATCTTGCCCAACAACCTCCATCGTTTCATCAAGAGGACGAGGCTGTGGCTTATTCGGATCGCTCCTCGGCAGCGAGATGTCGACGTACTTAACGCCGACTACGTTATTACTCAAGATTTTGAACGTCGCACCTTCGGGAATGGTGATCTTCGATTTGTTGATCTGCATTTTTACATGCACTGAGTCTTTGCCCTTCAAATGAATACTTTCAACAGACCCGACGCGGACGCCATTTACAAGAATCGGCGCATTATCATTGAGAGCTGCGATTTCATGAAAACGGACTTCAAATCTTTGTTGTGGATTCCAGGGCGAAACAGCCTTGAACCACAGATATGAACCCATCAAAAAAATGATGGCGATGAGAACAAAAACGCCCAGGCGTCCATCGCGAATTGCCGAGTTGGAATCGGTAGTGATTGACATTGAGGCGCCTATTCTTCCTTTTAGATGGGGAACATAAAGTAAGTGAAAACGAAATTGGCGATTACCGCGTAGATGAACATTTTAGAAACCGCATGGGAAGCGGTAGTACCACCATCTTCATTTGAATAAAGTCCGCATGCACTGCCGACGATGACAGCGATAATTGGATTGAGCAACACAAGTTTGACAAAGTAGACCACGATATCTTTCTCGTGGATGGAAACGCGGGCTATCTCTAAAAATTCTTGCCACGAGCTGACTCCAATAGTCGGCGCATAGAAAGCAGCTGTGGCGAAGCCAAAGACCAAGCCGAAACTGGCCAGAGGAATTGCCATGATTAGTCCGGCAAGAAAGCGCGGAAATACAAACACTTCAATAAAGTCCTTGGAGCCGTTGGCATCCACATACAACTTTGCGTTGTAGGACAAAAGCACAGTCACTCGAGCGGCCCAGAAAATGCTAACCGTGAGAGGACCGAGTTCGCGCAGCAAACCTATAGAAATGGCAGCGCCCGAACTATCTTGCGCCCCGTATCTGGTCGTCTCGAGAATCGTCTCGATTGTAAGTGCCAGTGAAATGAAGATAGCGGTGACGACGATGAGTGGCAGGGACTTGGGACCAAGATAATTGCAAATCTGTTTGAACTCTTCTAAATCTATGCGGGAATAGCAGGTCGGGTTGAACAAACAAGCAAGAATGCGACCCAATATTCCCAGCGGCACAAAGAGGCTGAGAAGTTGACGATCGGTTGGCAATGCATCCACAAACCTGGGCATTTTTTACTCTGCAGTCGGTTAAACCCAAAATTACCAGACTTGACAGCCGCATATCAAGCAATAGACCGCGATCTGGCTCATAACAGGATGAAAACTTTATCCATTTTAGAGACATGGGCCAGGTCTGAAAGTTTCAAGGAGCGCTAGGCCCGCGCATATATTCCTTATAATTTCCGCCGGTCACGCCTTTCTTTTGCACGGGAGGCGTAGAAGCCGGTATTGTCAGCATTCTGTCCACGGCGCAACTGCTCGTCGACCATACGGCGAACATCGGGGCTCAAAGCGTCAAAACGCTGAGAAAGCTCGTCCTGGGCGCGGCGGAAGCCTAATTCCCTCTGCGGATCGTGCTCGCCGGCAAAAGTCATCATCATTCGCTGCTCGGTCATTTCGTTTGAAGTGGCAACCAATGCAGACACGTATTCAGTACTATCAATAATGCCTTTATTCTTGAGGGTTTCCAGCATTCTTACCTTATTGGCGTAAGGCAAGCGATCGACAGCTTCCATAGCCTTGGTTAACGCACGAGACTGCTCGTCGGTGTTCAGCTTTCCGGCGCGCTTTTCGTTCTGCCAGCGCATATCGGCATAGAGAAGAAGCTCACGAAGCGAGCTTTCCAGCCCATTTGTATCGATTTTTCCATTGACCCACTCCTGACGAGCCAATGCGATTTGCCGCGCAGCATCAGGCTTTCCAGCTTTTACAGCAGCGGACAACTCCTGGCGCAATTGGGCTTCAGCATCCTTTGGAGGCAGAGAAGAGAGGTAGAGATCCGAGAGCTTCACAGACGAGCCGGTGCTCTTCAAATGGTCTGCGCGCCTCCACCAGGTGCTGTCTATTTCAACTGAAGGTTGTTTGCCGAGAGTTATGTCCGTGACGTTTATGTAATGTCCGTCGCCACGGCCTCCATCATTGATGTTGGGAGCATCTTGCCAGAGGGGATCATTGCCGCTGTAGACGTAGATCACAGCAGGCAGTTTGCCATTCATTTTGGCTTCTAGAAGCGCGCTTTCCATCTCGGTTTCATTGGTAAATGGTTTTCCATACTGCTTACCGCCCAGAGTATTTGCTTTCCACAAGACCAATTCCGGCTCGTCCTCTCCCGTCACCAATCGATTCATTCGCAAAACATCAGCCACATATAATCCCTCGAATTTCTTTTCCCGCGGCGGATGAAAAGAAAAATCGACGACCATTTCTCCGAGATTGACTGTCTCGGGTCTTCTGTCATTTTGACGATATGCAAGGCTGCCTTCCTTCTTTCCTAGCCCGTCGTTGATGACCAGATTTATGGCCGCCACCTGAAAGAGTTCGCTGGCATGACTTCTCTGTCCTGATTTAGGAGCATCCAATTTCGAGGTATCGTGCGGAGTAGTATCAATAGGCAAGGCAACACCGTTTTTAGTCAGAACCTCTGCATTTAACGCGGCGTCTGCAACAAGCTTGATGGCTTTCTCAGGGTGTCGTATATAGGTTCTTACTTCAATGACGGCGGCACCGCAAGTGTCATGCACCCCTTGATCTATTGTTGTCGGATCAGCGGTCATGGACATTACTTGTTCGGCAATATTGAGGCGTTGCTCGTCGGTGAGCGTATTGGTGCGAGTTGAAATTAAACGGTTGATCTGCCGGTAAGTCGCATCGATTTGCTCGGGAGCGAGACGTTCGGCGCGGGCACGCGTTTCAAACGCTTCCATGCGATTGTAAAAACGCTCGCGACGCTCAGCGCTGAGACCATCAATAGCCTTAGTGAAGGTCTTTCTATCACCGGCAACAGGCGCAGCAGGAATTTCAAAACTTGCCAGAAGCAAATCCGATTTTGGAAAGCCTTGCAACTGCGGTTCGAAAGCCAGGGTGGTTGAGCGCGGAGATTCAAAACGCCCGTAATCACGAGCATCCTGATAAAGACGCTCACTGGTTTCGTTGCGCGGAGGTGCAAGAGCAGGCGTAAGCTGCTCTAATGGTAACGTCATTTTTGGATGAAAGCCTAATTGCCCATGTGTATCTATACGCAAGGCATGGCTTTTTGGTCAGCACTAAGATTAATCCCAAAAGACGTCACAAGCTGGCATCTTCAGTCATAGACCCCTTCAATTTGCCAGGTATCTTTGAGGTGCTCTTTGGCGAGAAGAACAACCAAGCTTTCGCTGATTTGCGATCTTTGAGAAGGTTGAATCATTGCCACATAATATGAATTGCGAATCAATTTATCCCACCAAAAGCCAGACAAACATTCCGGAGTGGTGATTAAAGAAATGCGATACCAGTTGCCTGCATATGCCAGTGAAACTGGTTGCTCGTCCTTTAATTCCACCATCACTTTGACAGGCTCATGCGGTTTTTTCAAAACCAAATTTGAAACCAAACCGGCAGCACCAGCTCGTTTTAAAATATAGTCAACATCGACAGGATTGACTGCCTGCTTGTATGTTTCGGCAACCGTCCTCTTTATACTTCTAGCTTTCGTATCGATAACAGGAGTCCAACACCCGCTTCCTGTAAGTGCATATCCATCACTTGCTTGAGGCTGCACGACCTTTCCTTCACCCAGACGAGTCGTGAGTCTCTGTAAAAGCAGCATAGAAGGCTCATTTAGCTCTAGTTGCTCATTGGCATTTGCAGAAACGGAGAGGTGCGACTGCTGCCATGTCTCATCGCAATAACGCTGAACAGAAATCCGCACTCCAGTAAATTCTCTTTGAAGCTTTGTTGTTTCAAGAGAAAGTTTGATCACTTCAACAAGAAACTTGGCACTATTGGTCGGAGCAATTAGCTTGATTGGTCGCTCATCAAACAAATCATTTTCGTTAAAAAAACTGATTAAAAGCTCTTCTGCGCATAAACCATCTCTTTTCAAATCAGAAGACAATCGATCGATAAGAGACTTCAAAATAAATAAAGTCTGATTAAGAGATTCAATTGGTGCACCAATTTCCATTGAGCACTGTCGGTCTTTGAAAACTTGAGGCAATGTAGGTCTTCTGTGATCTAAGCCAAGTGCAAGTTCATGCGCTTTTCTGCCTTCTTCGCTAAATCGTTCCGCAACAGAAGTAATTGAAAGAGCGGCAAAATCACCAATTGTTTTGATGCCCAAGTCCTTCAAAATATCTACGGACTCTTGTCCAAGCGGAAGATACTCAACAGGCATTGGAGCTATAAATAATTTGTCCTTACCTTGAGGCACCATGTGCCAGCGGCGCCCTTTGAGGCGAGTAGCAATCGAAGCAGAAAAAGCACTGTCTGCAATCCCAACTCGTGCTTCTACATAACTTAGCTTGCTCAAAATCTTAAGCGCATTGGTCGCTAATCGACTTTCACCACCAAGATGTGAAAGTCCGGAAGCATCAAGTAAAAATATTCCTGGCTCTAAAGCCGAAACACGTGGTGAAAGATTGATGAGCAATCTGGCAATTTCTGTTTGCGCTTCTTCATATAATTTTGTGTCGTATTGCAATGAAATCAAATCACCACAAATGGCACGCGCTTCAGAAAGCCGCATTCCAGGCTGTATATATTCCTTGCTTGCTTGAATCGAACAGGCTACAACTTTTTGACTGAGAGTCTTTCGCCCCTCTGCGCCAGTTACAAGAACCAGCGGTTTGTTCTTCAAAGAAGGGTCATACTTTAGCTGTGCGGCGATCGGGAATCGGGGAATGCGTAAACAGGCTATTCGAGACATTTGATTTTCCCCGCACCTCTATAGCTTGAGAGAGTCCATCCCTGAGAACATTTCCTTTAATAGCTGGCATAAAAGCAGCACAGCCAGACAATCCATCTTGTGAATCGATGGGCAAATCCCATGAAAAATTCAACTGGGTATGAAAGCCCCAACTATTAGAAAAATTACTTACTCGATTGTTATCGCGAAGAACAATCAATGCAGCTTTTGATCTGTCGAGAGCACGTTTTAGACGCGCATGCATTCGACTTGTAATACGCAAATTCTCACTGTCAAAAATAACCACATCAAATACTTGAGACTGCAATAATTGCTCTGCCGCCCACATAGAATTTAATTCTGGATTTACAGTCAAATTGCGAACAACCCAAAACTTTCCTTTGGAAGTAACAAGGCTGGGAGTAGATGCTGATGCAAAATTACCATCGCCAACAAAAGCCCAATCTTCCGCAGAAAGACGGCCGGATGGATCTATGTAGGCGACATGCAATCCTGCAGAACACCAATTTGCCACAGCCTTGCGAAGCAGTGTCGTTTTACCTGATGAGATGCTTCCAGCCCACTCAGTAATACGTCTGCGCAAAAGTCCATTGACCAGTTTTGCATCGACCTCTGCAACTCCAGTCAAAAGCGCTTTATGCCTCTTTTCGGCAGAGAACCACTTCCCTGGGAAAAGCTGCTCTAATTGCTGCTTTAATGCAAAAACACTGACTTGACTGCCCATTTTTGTAGTTTCTTCTAGATACGGCTAATCCCATACAAACAAGCCAGGTGCGCCCCGACTTGCTGTACTGCTACGTTTTTTCGATACCATACATATGTATACCACGTTTCAACAGGCAAAGCAAGAGCCAAATCGACTCCTGAAAAGTCGATGAAACCCCGCATCACACCTGGGATTCATTAGTCTACAAAAGAGCTATTAACCCAAATCAGCGCTGCCGCACTGTCTTTCCTTTCGAATCCTAAGAATCTGAATGAACCTCGCTGCCACTGCCCACTTGAGCTCTTATAACTTTCGGCTCAGGCAGAATACTCGCGTTTCCTTCCTCGGCTGCATCTTGTGTTTCCTTTTCCACATACAAATTATTGAAAAACACATTCAGCACGCATGCGGCCGGCAAGGAAAAAATAATTCCAAGCATGCCATCCAATCGAGCCCCAATCATAATCGCGATAAAAACCATGACAGGATGCAAACCGATCACATTGCCGATATACCGAGGCGCCACCAGATTATCTTTTAACCACTGAAACCCGTTGAAGACAGCAAACAAAATCAGAATTTGTGCAAAACGATTTACCTGAAAAGTATCCATTCCATCAATTGCTACAACGACAGCGGCGGGAATAAATCCTATCGGCGGACCAATTACAGGTACGATTTCCCATACCGCTAGAAAGACACCCAAAATAAGCGCGTAATGTATTCCTAACGCAAAATACACGCCGATCATGATGCCACCGAACAACAGCCCAAGCACAATCTGTCCGCGGAAAAACGCCTGCAGACTGCTATCCATCTGCTGTGCCATAAGATGACAGCGATGCTGGATCCGCCTTGGAAAGAGCTTGATAATCGAATCTCTGATACGGTGTCCGTCAAGTAAAAAATAGAAAGACACAACCAAAACGCTCAATCCATACATGAAAATCGTCATGGTGGAAAAAGCCATATCTTGGATGCGCGAAAGAATTTGTGACGAATCCGGCTTCGGAAGATTAGAGGCAAAAGTAGACAGAATGTCCATCGCCTTCACTTCAATTTTTGCCGCATGCAATTTCTCTTCCAATGGATGCAACGCAGCAATCAGTTTGTCTACGATCTGAGGAATTTGCTGGAAGATTGTTTCTCCCAACTGCGCGACCTGATAGATCATGGCCGGAACTACGAGCACGGCAGCAACAATAGCCGTAACGCCAAGGACAAAGTAAACGATAAAAATTGCGCCCGCTCTGGAATGAACATACTTTTCCAACCAGTCGACGACATTGATGAATAAGTACGAGAGCAAAATCGATATGCCGAGAATTCGCAAGATATCAGCGAAGTAAGACGCCACCTGACAACACAAATACAGCGCTGCAAAAGACAGTGCAACAACCGTAAGTTGACGCTGAACGAGCGCTAGCTTTGCCAACTGCTCCTGAGTCTTGTCATCTATTTTTGGTTTTTCTTGCTCGGGCATAACTCACTGAAGCATAAATAGATCTCTTGCGAACAAATCTCACATTACAGTAGCAAATATGAGCCTAACGAGTATTCAAGACCTGTTTTAAGTAGTTAATTCTGGCTTTCAAATCGGGCGTCAAGTCCTCTTCGCTTTGTCCGTCCATCAACCGTCTGTATTCGGATAATGCCTCTTCCTTCTTTCCAAGCTTGTAATAAGCATCCCCAAGAAGTAAGTGGTAATCACGCTCATTCGGTTTTACCAGAAGCGCCATTTTCATTTCGTCCTGTGCCTCTTGAAATTTATCAAGCTTGAACAGAACCTGGGCATGGCGATAACGGAAATCCGCATCCAAGGCATTACTTCTAACAACTTCCGCAAAGTAAGTTTCGGCTTCGGCGTACTTTTCCTGGCGCTGCAAAATAACACCCAAATTGTATTTATACGAGGGCTTTTTACCGTTCAGCTTGACTGCCAGCCGAGCTTCTTGCTCGGCGGCCGGCAGTTGGTTCAAATCTTTCAGCACTAATGCCAAATTGCTGTGATAGCCGGCCGACTGCGGATTTAGTTGAATAGCCTGGCGATATTTCGCTGCAGCCTCTGCCAATTTACCTTCTGCCATAAAATCGGCGGCTCGCAAATTCATTTGGCGGGCCTCCTCTATATTGCCGGCAAGCCCAACTAAAGGATACGCCGCCCAAACCGCGCATACGGCGAATAATGTTCCGATTGGCTTTCCTATTGCCATTCTTCACCTCCAGGCCATTATTCCCAAGCATAGAGAGGTTTACCTCAAAGCAAGCAATTACTGAAACAAGGCGGTAGAATCCAGAAGTCAGCTAATAGATAACAATGAATAAGCCACGCCTGATACTTATCGCACTTTTCGTTTCGATGTTGCTCAACCTGGTGGGCATCTTTTTCTTCGTTTGGTTTTTGCAAACGGCTGCTCATTTGAAGCATGTCAAAAGAGAGAAAAACTTGATCGCTCAAAATGCTGCGTTGGTTAGAGGTCAAAGCAAAGTCAATGAGATTTTAAATACAGATCTGGTAAACAAATCGACTTTTGTAAGTCACTTCGACGGACAGGAAGACAGTTTTGCAGTGCTGGCACCACGCGCACCAAAACCTGAACAAGGTTTCGATCTGATCATTTATTTGCACGGAATGGGCTCAACATTTCTTGAACCATTCGTGTCACCAGATGCGCAACCAATTGCAAAACGCATTGGAGACACCCATCCCACGATTATTTTTTCATCTCTGAATTATCGGCGTGCCTGGTCATGGGGAAATGACGCAGCCTTAGCCGACATAACTCAAAACATTCGTGAGTTAATGCAGCGATATCCCGTCAATCGCATCGTCATCATGGGCACATCAATGGGCGGCTGCACTGCGCTTACTTACACTGCCCTTGCGCCTGAAGACGTAAAAGCGAAAATTGTTGGAGCGGTTAGTTGTGAGGGTGCAGGAGATCTGGCTTTGCTTTTCAAAGAAACAAAGAACAGAAGCATTCCTCACGCGCTGACAAATGCTTTTGGTGGAACACCAGAGATGGTTCCGGATCGCTATGCAAAACAAAGTTTTCTGCCGAACATAGATCAATTGAAAGGGCAAACGCGGTTCGCTCTGATCAGCGCGACCAAAGACACTATCGTGCCCCCGTCTTTTCAAAAAGAACTCTATAACGCGCTTGAAAAACGAAATCTCGAAACCAAAATTCTAGAAGTTGATTCCGGGCATGGAATTCCGCCGGCGGAATTCTATACTGAAGGTTTGGACTTCGTTCTCGGAAAACAAGGCTAGCAAACAAACGCGCCAAGCCTCTTAACGTGTATGATTGGGTAGGTTTTCAGGTAACTTTAGAGAGCATAATTCCTGCCGGATGGCTACAGAAACAATCAAAGTTACAGTCGACACGGTGGCCTTTGCGGTTGAGCAAGGCGCATTGGAAGTGCTTCTCGTCAAGAGGAAATTCGAGCCCTACAAGTCACTCTGGGCGTTGCCGGGTGGATCACTTGATGAAAACGATCAAACACTGGATCAAGCGGCTGCACGCGAGCTGCTCGAAGAAACGAATGTTGGAGACGTTTACTTGGAACAGCTCTATACTTTCGGCGACAAAGGACGTGATCCTCGCGGCAGAACAGTGACGGCATCTTACTTAGCACTACTTAGACAAGAAGGTCTGGAGTTGAAGGCCGGCTCCAAAGCGCGTGGAGTAGCCTGGTGGAAAGTAAACGAATTGCCTGAACTAGCATTCGATCACGCCAGCATAATTTCATATGCTCGTCAGAGAGTGAAGTACAAACTCGAGTATTCACCTGCCGCTTTTATGCTGCTTCCGGAAAAATTCACGTTGAGGGACTTACAGTCCGTATACGAAGCAGTACTCGGAAAGGCTGTAGATAACAGGAATTTCCGCAAAAAGTTTCTCAACACAGGTGTTCTTCAAGAACTAAATGAGACTTCCCAGGAAGGCTCTTATCGCCCGGCTAGACTGTACACATTCTCACTTGAAGAGTTTGAAAAGCTACCAGACAAGCCCGTCTTCATGTTTTGACAGAGGCACTTAAATGACGTCGCTCAACGAAGTTTTCAAATCCACAAGAGTAAAAAACTGCCTGGCAGCATCGCTGCTACTTGTTCTTTCCTGCGCTCCGTTTTCGTTCGCTCAAACACAGCACTGGAATACACAAGCGAGAGAAAAATCCCAAAGATTAGCCTCTGCTGCATTGAATCAGTTGGTTTTGAGCAAAGTAGATTTAGCGATACCGCTCCTCACGGATGCCACTCGGGCTGACCCGACCGATCCATTGCCTTTCATGCTTCTGGGCATGTCGCTCAACATGAAAGGGCGCTATCAAGAAGCGCTCGATGCCTTAAAACAGTCATACACGCTGGACAATAAGGCGAGAGAAACCTATTTGACGGTCGGATTCAGCCATTTTCTTTCTCGCCGCTACGAGCAAGCGGTGGGAGTTTGGGGCAAGCTGCTTCAATCGCATCCAGATGTCGTGCAAATCTATACTGATATTGGTTACGCACAATTACGCGATGGAAAAATCGAAGAAGCCGAAAACAGTCTTCGTGAATGTGCAAAGAGATCGAGTTATGCTCAGGCCGCTTACAGAGGGTTGACGTTGCTTCACTACCTCAACGGCAATTTTCCTATTGCGCGATCTGCCGCAGGGCAAGCGGCTTCTGCAAAGCAGGTTGCTCTTATACTGGCGGAGATGGACTTTCTTGAAGGCAATGCGCAGAAAGCAGCAAAGCAGTTATCCACTGCCAGTCGCATCACCAGTACCGGAAAGAAGGGAAAACCTAATTTCGACATGGTGGCAATTGGCTATTTACCGCAACACGATTTTCACTTCGATCCTTTTGTGCGCGATTATTTCGACAATGAAAGTCTGATAGAAGCGAGATTTGTGGATTTGCCGAAGCGAGAGTCGCGTCGCGTTTCCCTTGCAAGAAAAGGGAAAGCGGATCAAGCGATGTCTGAAGTAAAAAACCTGCTATCGACAACACCCAACGATCCATACTTGCTGCTTCAATCCGGAATGATTGGTCTGGCGAGTGCCGACTACGCCAATGCATCGCAAGATTTCGCTAAAGTCATTGGTCGCGCACCCGATTGGCACTTGGCCAAGCTTTACCTCGCGCTGAGTCGTTTTCGCGAAGGTAAAATTGATGATGCTAAAGCGGCGCTAGAAGGCTTCGAACGCGCTTGTCCTGGTCGCCAGCTCGCGCCTGTTTTTGCAATGATCAAAAATGCAAATGCACCCGCGCAAGCTGATCAATCAGCAGGCAAAAAAGACGACCAATTTGTTCTGCCATCGGGACCGACACCTAATAAAGGCGACACCGGTTTTTAAAATCGGCATTAGTTTGATTCGGCAGTCTGATCTGCCGGAATTTCAAACCAGAAAGTAGAACCTTTTTTCTCGATACTCTTAACACCGATTCGTCCATTGTGCTTTTCTACAAGTGCCTTGGAGATTGCCAGGCCAAGCCCTGTTCCGCCTTGTGCTCGAGTATCAGAAGAGTCCAATTGCTGAAATTTCCCGAACAGTCTATGCATTTGACTCTCGGGAATACCAGGTCCATTGTCTTCGACCTCGAATCGCACCGCACCATTGGTGCCACCAACAACTCTGACGTCTAACTTGCCTTCAGGTCCGGAAAATTTCACTGCATTAGAAACGAGATTGGTGAGAATTTGCACGACCCGATCGTGATCGCCCTTCACCGGTCGTTTGTCATTCACGTGTACAGCGATTGAAACGCCGTATTCTTCGCACATCATTCTAAGTGAATCGGCTGTTGCCTTCACCATTGATTCGGAATCGAGTGACTCCAACTTCAACTCCAACTTGCCAGCCTCGATCTTACGCAAATCAAGAATGTCATTGATTAGGCGTATCAATCGATCGCAGCTGACCCTGGCGATGGTCACTAGTTCTAGCGCTTCCTCTGGAATCTCTCCGACAACTCCGCCTTCCATCAAACCGAGAGCGCCACGGATTGATGTTAAGGGCGTACGCAGCTCGTGCGAAACAGTAGAATAGAACTCGCTAACTCTAAGTTCGACTTCTTTTCTCTCTGTGATATCACGTATGATGCCAGAATAGAAATTTCTCGTACCAAGCACTACTTCACTGACACGGAATTCAACCGGAATCAAAGTTCCGTCCGATCTTCTGACTATCAATTCTCTGTCACTGTAGTTATGAGCTTTCAAGTCATCCAGCACATTCTGGATGGTGCTAATTTTCCGGTCCGCGATGCGATCAACGGTTGTTTCACCAGGCACGATTTCTGCTATCGCTTTGCCCAACACATCGTCAGCATCGAAGCCCAAAATTCTTTCAAAAGCCGGGTTCACCAGTTCGACGATACCACTCAAATCAAAAGTAACAATGCCATCAATCGCACTTTCCAACATTGCACGAATTCGAGCATCGGAATCTTTCAGACGCATCTCTGCTGACATTTGCTCGGCGAACTGATTGATTTGCGTCGCCACCGAATTCAACATCAGGAAAAATTCTCCGTCTGGTTTAATCGGTTCATCGCTCATAAATTCGAGAACACCGAAGACCTGCTCGTCTTCAGTCACGGGAAAGGACATATATCCAAATCGTTCTGGCAGTGCTTCCATGCGCCCTTGCAAATTCGATTCAGCGACCGACTGTGCAATAAACGGCTGCCCACTGACGAGAGGAATCCCCAGGGCACCTTCACCACGACCAAAAGTCATTCGCCGGGAATTTTCAACAAGCTGTTTCAACGCCGGCTCATCTGCGCACCAACTTCCTTCGTAGCGAAGCACGTCATCTTGCGCATCTAGCATCCACAAAATAGCGAGCGACCACTGACGATTGTTGCAGATAGCTTTCAAAAGCTTGGGAGAGGCATCGGACAGATCTGAAGATTCGGCGAGCGCGTCAGTAATTGCATATTGCATGAGAAGATTAGCTTCTGCATTCTTTCTTTCAGTGATGTCTTCAAATGTCCAGATGTATCCCCGCGAAATTCCCTCTGAGTCACCGATGGAGGTAACCCGTGAGTGTAGCCAGGAAATCGGCTTATCTTCACGTTCTACACGAAACTCTGTGACGTGTTCGTTTGACTCTCCAATGGAATCCATCCATTTTTCAATCATTGTGTCTTTGTCGTCAGGATGGATGCATTCAAGCCATCCTTTGTCGAGGCACGCATCATGCAGGATGCCGGACAGGTCTTCCCACCTTCGATTGACGTAGAGGCAATCACCGGATGCATCTGTGAGCACGATTCCAATTGGTGAGGCAGAACTCAAAAGACGAAATCGTTCTTCTGTCACTTTCAATTCACGGGTTCGCTCTTCAACCCGAGCTTCAACAATGACATTTGTCGCTTCTAGTTCAGACTGTCTCTGGCAGTTGTCCCATAGCTCTTTTGTACTGGTGATTATCGATCGAACCAGGAAAAGATCTTCAAAGGCAATCCAGCCGCCATGCTCAAGCACTCGCCACGGGCTTGCATATTCGACACCATACACAGAATGAGGCCAGTAAATTCCTCGAAAGTGCTGATCCAATAGTGCCACTGCAGAAGCAGTTATAAGTATTCTCCAGTCTCGATAAAAAGCCAGAATAGCCAGAGAGCCGAAGATGTGAAAGTGTGTCTCCATGCGACCGGCCGTCAATTGAATAAGAAGACCAGACATCAGCATCTGAGCGATGGCTATCGAATGACGGGTAAAGGAATGTCCGGGAAATTTTATCGCCATGAAAATCGGAAAAGCGATAATGGACGATCCAAGCAGTGTCGCGACCGGAAATTGCGAAACCACAGTTTTATCAACCTGTGCCCAGAGCTGACTAGATACGGTCAGTGACAGCAACATACCGGCAATCCATTCACAAAGAAGCAAACCAGCAAACCACCGGTCTTGCATCACGAAATTCTTCTTGCGCTGCTGATCGAAAAGACGGCCTGTGCGCTCGAGGACCTTGTCGTATGCCTTGTGAATTGATTCTGCTTCTGGCATCGTTATTCCAGAAAACTCCTGAACCCAGCGAAATCAGGCGCCGGACCGTCGATTAAACCGTTCGTACCTTATATTTATGCCCAAATCGCCCACCTGCGCCATCGCAATGGGCAGAAGGCAAACATTATTGGCAGTTGAATCTTTGAAATTTAGCGATCTTTCTTGAATCGGTCGAAGAATCCGCTGCGCTTCATTTTATCGCCGCGACTCTTAACCTCTTCCTCGCGCTTTGCGTTAATGGCGCGCCAGACACCAGAGGCGGTGCCGGAAACTTCCTCAACCAACGATTCTGCTTCTTGTGACCGATCGCATTCATTGAGCATGGCTGCATACCTTTCAGTCAAGCCTTTTACTTCCGGACTGCGGTATCCATAGAGCTTTTGCTTGATGGCCAGGGCGCGTTTGTAGAACAATTCTGCTTCGTTGTAGCGTTTCAAACCATGGTAGAACTGAGCCAGATTGAGAACAATAGTCGCAACGCCCGGGTGTTCTGCACCAAAATTGGTCTCATAGATAGAGAGAATTTCCAGTTGCAGAGGCTCAGCTTCAGAGAATTTCTGCTCGATTTGCATCAGATCGACAATCTGGCTCAAGCTTTTGCCGACATCCAAATGCGTGGGACCAAGGACCGCTTTTCTGATTTCGAGCGCCATAGTGAAGACCTGCTCTGCTTCAGCGTAGCGCTGCTGTTTGATGAAGCAATCACCCAGTCTATCTAGGGTATAAGTGGTGCGTGGATCGTTCTCGACAAAGTTGTCTGCAGCCTTTACCGCCTGCATCCAAAAGCTTTCTGCTTCCGAATAGCGGCCCATCTGCACAAGTTGCTCTGCAGAGTCTTTATATTTTTCCCACTCAGTAACCATCATCTGACTGCAAAGCCCAAACTTTTAAAAGCTGAAATACTCGGCCCCACTACTTTACCCGTTTCCAGTTGCTCACATAGTGCAACTTTTTCCACTTTTCGCCGCGCTTAACAAATATATCAGTGCAATGAGACTCCATCTTATATGGATGTTCCCCGCCGAACTCTTTGTAAGCCACGAAATTGACGGTTGCTGTATCCCCGTGAACAAATGCATATGGGTGGTCGATAGTGATCGATTTGAGCGGCTCTTGAGAATTGGGATTGTGATCTTCCAATCTTTTCTTGAGATCCGCGATGACCGCTTGCTTTCCGCTAATTAGCTTGTGAGTTTTCTTATCAATGCTTGTGCATTGGTCATCGTAGTACTCAGCAGCTTTGTCGACGTCGCCGGTATTCAGTGCGTGCACGATTTGCTTCAAGTCTTCGATGATTTTCGCAGACTCTGAACAGCCGGCATGCGGCTCAACGCAGCTGACCTTTGGCTTCTCGGCATCATCGGCGTATGCCGCAGAAATCGGCAACACGAGACTTGCAAGGGCCAAACCGGCAGAAATAAAAGATAGAAGTGCTGTTTTTTGCGTGCGCATGGCGCTCACCTACTTGGTTGTACGAAGGGCCCCTTCCACGTCACGGAGGGAATTGTCATTATCACGAAGATAAGCATCGATACGATCATTGCGTTTTTGCAGCTCGCCCATCTGCTGTTGAACAGCCTGTTGTGCGTTAAGCAATTCCTGGCGCTGAGCCAAAAGTGCGTCTCTGGTGCGCTTCAAGTTGAAATAAACGTCTGACTCCGCCAGGGCATAACTGCCTAGAAGCAGAGCAGCAGCCACTGCCGTGGCAGCTGCGAAAAAATAGAAATTAAGCGCCTTACTCACGCAACGTCCCCACATTGAGTCGCAGAAAGATTTAGAAACGCTGCTGGCACAGTCCCGCGTTGCCAGCCCACTCATATATTACTGCCAATATTACTTTCTAATCACCTAAATACTGCGTGTTTTGTGGGTTTAAGGATGGCTATTCTCCCAATGAAGACGCAGCAAACGTTATTATCACGCTTACTTGTTATTCCAGTTGCTGTGAGTGGAACATTTGATACAGGTTCGCGTCAGAAGTAGCAAAAGCCCGAAACCATTGAAACTTGGCAATCATTGCAGAATATCCACAAGCGCTAGAATATATATAGACAAATCAAGAGATAAATGGTACAACGTAGAATTAACAATTACTTGAACGATTAAGAAATCGTAACCAAGTCACAAATCCCCAAAAGAGCCACAAAATGACCGTTTCCGCCACCACTACTATTCAAGACAAGCTGCAGACTGAGCTCCACTCCAATCCGAGGGATGCCCAAACCAACCCTTCCAAGCCAGCAACGGACGCCAGCTTTTACTCGCTAGAATTGGCCCAAAGAGCAATCGACTTCGCTCTGCTCGAAGATCTCGGACAAGAAGGCGATGTCACCTCGACTTCGACAATTCCTGCCGACAAGACTGCGACGGCGACTCTCATCGTCAAAGAGGACCATGCTGTCATTTGCGGGCTGGCGGTCGCAGATTTGGTGTTCAAAACAGTCGATCCTACGCTCCAATTCACTGCCCTGGTCAGCGAAGGCACTTTTATCGAAGACTCTCCCCTCACGGTCGCGACAATAAACGGCAACGCGCGCTCAATCCTGACAGCCGAGCGCACGGCGCTCAATCTCATGCAACGAATGTGCGGCATAGCCACCACCGCCCGCCTCTACAGCCAAAAGGCAAAACCGTTTGGCATTCAAATTCTTGATACTCGCAAGACAGTCCCAGGCCTGCGTGTTTTCGACAAATTGGCCGTGCGGCTCGGCGGCGGCACCAACCATCGCATCGGACTTTATGACCAGATTTTGATCAAAGACAATCACATTGCCTGCGCCGGCGGCATCTCTCAAGCCGTTGCAGCAGCACGCTCCCTATACAAAGGAAAGCGAATCGAAGTAGAAACCACCACTCTTTCGGAAGTCCAAGAAGCACTGGACAGCTCTTGCGACATCATCATGCTCGACAATATGCCCCCTGCTGAAATCGTCCGCTGTGTAGAACTAATTCAAAAGCGTGCACAGATCGAAGTTTCCGGAGGTATCACTCTGGACACTTTAGACCGCTACTTAATTGCAGGTGTCGACTTCATATCTGTCGGCAGCTTGACCCACTCGGTCAAATCAATAGACATCAGCCTCGAGGTTGAGATAGGCATATGACAACGACAATGAACAACGTAGAACTCACCAGCTCAAAGCGCAATCAACAACTCATTCAAGAGATCAACGAGCTCAGAAAGAAGCGCAACGCGGTGATTCTTGCCCACAACTATCAGATCCCGATCATTCAGGACATCGCCGATTTCGTCGGTGATTCGCTTGGTCTATCGCGACAGGCCGCTGCAACGAAAAGCGACATGATTGTGTTCTGCGGCGTACATTTTATGGCGGAAACAGCTGCCATTCTGTGTCCAAATAAGCGCGTCCTCATTCCGGATTTGGAAGCAGGTTGCTCGCTAGCAGCCTCAGTGACGCTGGATGGACTGCTCAAATGGAAAGCAGAGCACCCAGGCGCAGTCGTCGTCTCTTACGTCAATACCACCGCCGCTATAAAAGCGGAGTCGGATTATTGCTGCACTTCCGGCAATGCGCTGCAAGTCGTCAATTCGATCGACAAGGACAAAGAAATTCTATTTTTACCGGATGTTTTCCTCGGCTCATGGGTTAAACGCATGACGGGTCGCGAGAATATGCACATCTGGATGGGCGAATGCCATGTGCACGCAGCGATTCCCACTCGCTCTATTGACGAAAAAATGAAAGCCTACCCGGAAGCTGAGCTCCTCGTTCACCCCGAATGCGGCTGCCTGACACCATATCTGGATCGAGTATCGAGACAGGACAAAGGCGACCAACTCAAAGTCGCTTCGACAGAAGGCATGATCACGAGAGCCTGCCAGTCGCCGGCCAAGCAATTCGTAGTGGCTACTGAGGAAGGCATTCTGCACCGGCTGAAAAAAGAAAATCCGGACAAAGAATTCATTCCGATTGCTGACGAAATGAGTTGTCAGTTCATGAAGATGATCACTCTTGAAAAACTGCATGCAGCGCTCGTCAACGACCAGTTCCAAGTAACTGTTCGTGAAGATGTAGCCGCAAAAGCGCGACTATCAATCGAGAGAATGGTGGCGATCGGGTAATAGAAAACGCCGAAAGGCTTTCCAACATTCCGAAACCGCACGTTTTTATACAAACAGGCAAGTACAAGGAGTACGCATATGCCTGAACTCAAGACAATAAAAGTTGACGCCGTCATTATCGGCTCAGGACTAGCCGGCCTCTTGCTCGCTAACGAACTCGTTGCAGCGGGCAGAAGAGTGCTCATCGCCACCAAAGGCAAGCTTCTTGAATCAAATACTCGTTACGCGCAAGGCGGTCTGGCAGCTGTTCTCAAAGACAGTGTCACAGATTCACGACAAGCGCACCTGAAGGACACGCTCAAGTCTGGAGCTGGTCTCACAGATGCCGCAGTCGCCGAGCAAATAATCAACGGCGGCGCGGCACTCGTCGAAAAACTTTCGAGTCTTGGTGTTCACTTCGACAAGACATCAACTGGCGCGCCATCTTTGCACTTGGAAGGCGGACACACCAGCGCCCGAGTTTTGCATTCAAAAGACACTACTGGAAAGACAATCGCTGAAGGTCTTGCCGCCGCAATTAAGGCTAGGGCAGCAGACGAGCACGATCTCAATCGACCTGTCATTTTAGAAGACGCCTTCGCCCTCGATATCCTTCACTTCCAGGCAACGCCACTTGCGCCTCGCGTAGCGACCGGAGCACTTATCCTCACAGATCAAGGCGTCGTCTCTGTCGCAGCTACAGATATTGTTCTGGCGACCGGCGGAGCAGGACAAATTTTTACGCGCACGACTAACCCTTCCATTGCCACCGGGGATGGTATCGCTCTGGCCGCTCGAGCCGGCGCAAAGCTCTCCGACTTAGAGTTTGTTCAATTTCATCCAACAGCATTTTGCAAAGAAGGCCAACCAGCTTTTCTGGTATCTGAGGCAGTCAGAGGACAGGGCGCGATACTTGTCGATGATCGCAATCAGCGTTTTGCATTCGACTTCGATAAGGACGGCGAACTGGCAACTCGTGACACTGTTGCAAAGGCTATCCATCAAACAATGCTAAACAGAAACCTGGACAGCGTTTTTCTGGATATGAGAACAATCGGCACAGCTGAAGAAATTGAATCTAAGTTTCCCAATATCGTCGATACCCTTCGAAAACTTGGCGTCGACCCAACCAAAGAACTTGTTCCAGTTTGCCCGGCGGCGCACTACTACATGGGCGGAATCGCCACAGACGCAAAAGGACAAACCAGTCTAGTCGGGCTCTATGCGCTCGGCGAATGCGCCGCGACCGGACTTCACGGAGCCAACAGACTGGCGAGCAATTCACTTCTTGAAGCTGGCGTCATGGCAATGAGCCTCGCCAAGCACATCAACTCGCAGTCTTTCAAAGCGATTCCATATAAGAAGAATGCCAAGCTCACGGAGGCATGGTTTGCACACTGCCGTCCGTTTGCCGTACCAACCAACAGGCACGCTCTTAAATCCATGATGTACAAAGGCGCAGGACTGGTGCGCGAAGCGAAAGGGCTGACCCAACTCCAAGAGCAACTCGACGCCATATCTATATACAAAACAGGCATTGATAGATATGAACGTGAATCGGCCAACATGCTACTTGTTGCAAAGCTAATCGCAAAAGCCTGTGCACTTAGACAAGAAACGCGCGGCGGGCATGTCCGGTCCGATTTCACCACTCCTAACAATTCCGCTTTTCTGCACCACATCACGTTTGAGAAGGGTGCGTGGAGGACGCAAAGTGTCGCATCCGCCCCCTTCACATCGACAGAACGCGCGGTATCACTGGCTCGTCCGTGATTCAAAACGCATTAACTTTCTCTCTACAATTTCACTTGGCAGCTCGGTCAAAATACGAGTGTATGTGCATCTAGAGTACTTCCGGGTCAATATGGGCTGGTACTACTTAGATGTTCTAAAACGCTAGATAAAGGTATACACTTGTATCAATATTTAGGTTGTCTTTAGATTTTCGTTCGTGTGTTCTAGTTAAGAACGGCTCGGGAACTTACTTCGTAAGTCCCGGTCGAACCTTGCGTATTTCCTCTCCATCCCTTCCCTGCGCATCCCCCTTGGAGTGAACCATGAATCCCCGCACCAAACTGCTCATAGCTCAGCCGGACGGCGCAAAGCTCGTCTCTCTGCTCTTGTGGTTGGAGCAATATACAGATTTGGAAGTAGTGGGCACCACTTGCAGTGGCGACAAACTCGCTGCATGCACAACTTTCCACCAGCCGGAAGTAGTCCTTCTCGACTTCAGCTTGCTGGCCCAAGATCAGCCGGCCATTACCTCCAAAATCAAGGCAACTACAACGCATCCATCCATTCTGGTAATGCACGAAAGCGAAATCGCTCCAATGGAGTCAGCCCTAGGTAAAGATCTCGATGGGTACATCAATCCAAAATTAGTGCTCAGCGAATTGACAGAATGCATCCGCAAGGCCGCTCAAAAGCGCGTCGCTCCCATGGCACCGGTATATGTACCGGCAACCATGGCAGGCTAGACAAGTTTATTCCCGCCAAAGCGTCGTCTCCAGCACGATCCCACTGTGGATTGTGCTGGTCTACACTGAGGGTATAAAAGACAAAACTCGTCTTTCTCTACCAAAATGACGCCCGACATTCTTTATCTCTACGCATTCGGATTTTCCTTGGCAGTAATTTCGCTGACCAGTTGGCTGTCAGCAACTATCGAAGGGCGAATGAAAAAAGAAGGAGCATCGATCAGTTCTGCTACTACTCTGATTCCAACGTCAGCAACCAGCCAGAATTCGGAGCTCAGACCTGTCGAAATCGGCTACATGCTAAGAGGCGGAGATACCAACCATGCGGTTCTTGTAATGGGCGTGGATCTTTTGCAACGAGCAGCCAAGTTGCAATTAGGTGCATCAATTCCAGAGCCCGCAGAGTACGAAAAAAAAATGTGGACTCTTGCAAAAGAAACTGCAAAAGAGTGGGCGATCAAAAAAGCAGATCCATATCTGCCACCCGACTTTAAAACTAACCCTGTGGGTTTTGTCAAAAAAATCTATAGCCTCTATCTTTTCATCACCAAGTCTCTCAAGCTTGTCGTCAAAGACATCATCGCCGATCCAAGACAATTGAAGCGCTATTTCTCGATGGCCGGCGTAATGCGGTTGCTCGCCGATTTTATTTCTGCTGGTTATCAGAACGCATTTGCCACTTCGTTGAGAGATTACTTAGTGGCGAACAATTACTTGGTACGTGAAGAGCAAAGGCTCAAAGCGGCATCACAAATTGCGCTTATGGGGATCTCAATCTTTCCTTCCGTGTTTTTATTTTCACTGGCAATAGTGGGCACTGCATCAGGAATTCCACTAATGCTATTCGCCGCAGCGGTAATGACTGGCTCTGCTGCAATCTCTGCTTTTTTCATCACCGCAATTTTCGCCGTGCGAGAATTTCTTCCATATCTCACAGAATTTGAAACGCTCGCAATTGTTTTGAACAGAGATAGTTGGCGCCTAAGAGTTCTCCAGACAGCAAGAAAAGCTATGATGATTGCGCTTACGCTCGTCGCACTCGGGGCCTCAACGATCATCTTCATTGGAGGCTTTCTCTGGCTGACAGTATTTGGATTCAAAAACGCTCAAGAACTAATCTATGTCAGCGTCTTTCTTGCTTTTCCCTGTTTAAGAGCCCTCCTCTTCTTGTTGAGAAGCTGGAAAATAAGAAATACTCAAATCGCCACCGAATATGGTGAAAAGCGAATGGAAGAAACAAGAAAACGCCTCTCTGAAAAGCGTCCAATTACCGCATTGACAGAGGTTTTGAAAGAAGAAGATTACAATCCCATATTCTCCGAACTCATGGCGCTCTACGGAATCGAAGCGTTGATTTTATTAGCGTGATCTCTGCGGCAAAGGGAACGACTTGAAAGAAGTAATCAGAGACGAAAATTGGTTCTGGAAATTGATCGAAGATTCGCTCCCCCATGAATCAGAATATTCAATTGAACAGCACAAAAGCCAACTCCTAAGGGCGCTGGACAAACTCACTGATGTTGAACTACTTCAATTTGCCAACAAGTTTGAAGACTATTACCAGGCTTCTTACGTTTCAGATCTTTGGAACGCTGGATACATCATCCAGAACGGGATGGGGGATGATGACTTTTCTGATTTCCGCAGAGCGCTGATTGTCTTTGGGCGAGATGTTTATGAACGAACGCTTTCAGATCCTGAATATCTCGCATCATTTTCTCGCACGCAATATCTAATTACAGGAGAAACGTTTTCTTACCTAGTGCATGAGACGCTAGAAAAAAGAATGGATGAAGATGCGGCACTTGAAGCAATATCTAGTATCTACCGAGAAACGCCAGAAATTGATGCAAAACAACTCCTAGAAGGTCCAGAAGAACTTAAGGCTAAATACCCAATTCTCTTTGAGAAATTTCGGGATACTAACTTCACTTAATTAGCTGAAGCTCTATCACTAATTCGTCGATCTTCAGTTTCACCTGATGGCGAATAGAGCTATACAAGCGATAAATCTGACTGGCTCGACAAAGAAAGACGCGTGTGGAACTCTCGGACAGTTTTATCCCGATATAGTTTTGATCATCGCAATGCAATTTTGCCATTACTTGTTCGATCTCACCGACACCGTAATTGCAGAATAGCGTTGTTTTCTGAGTATGCAAACACGCAATGGTTTTCACACCACGTTTCAGAATTGCCTCTTCCACCCAGAAGCCGGTCAAATACCTATACGCGACTAGCTGTTCTTCAACAACTAATCCATCCTCTTTTCGCTTTTTACTTGCTTCAATATCTGCCATTTCCTCCTGCAAATAGCCAAGCAATTCACGATTGAAGAATTGCAACTTTTCGTTGCTATAAAAAATACGCAGAATTTTAAGCGCCTTCAGGATAGCGTCGGACAGTAAAATGTCCCGCGAATCCAGCTTGGCGCTTAGCTCCCGCAAACATTCGGACAGAAGCGCGCTATTCATAACAGTTCGTTAGAAACCCACCAAAAACCCATATCCCCTCAATTTCATCGTAAATGCGACCTGTGAAAACTTTGTGAGAATGGAGACGCTCTATAATTGAGCGTCGAGAATTTTACTGAACAGCAACTCTGAGTCAGAGTCTGTATAACGAGGTAGGGCAATGGCATCTAAGCGCGGTCTGAGCGGGCAATTCAAAGGCATCATTACAGGCGCCTCTTCCGGTATCGGAAAAGCCATGGCGTTGGAGCTGGCAAGGAAGTATCAAGCCAGATTAGTCCTCAATGCCCGTTCGGAAGAACAGTTAGAAGCCACCTGCAAGGCGGTCGAAGAATTCGGCGGCAAAGCTATAAAGGTAGTAGGCGATGTCAGCGAACAGTGGGTGACGGATGCAGCCGTAAACTCTTGCCTGGAGCACTTTGGCGGCGTCGACGTGTTGGTTAATAACGCTGGTCTTGCAAAGCCCGGCACCATAATGAAACTTCGTGTCGAGGATTGGGAGCGTGTTTTTGCTGTCAATTTCTTCGCCCCACTGCGCCTTACGTACGGAGTTTTACCGCACTTCGTAAATGCTGGAAGAGGCAAAATAGTCAACATCAGCTCTGTAGCCGGAAAGATCTCTTTTCCTGGCAGCGTTTGCTATGCAGCTAGCAAGTTCGCGCTCACCGGTATGTCCGAAGGAATGGCTGCGGAATTAGCGCCAAAAAACATCGACATAATCACTGTTTGCCCCGGCTGGGTACGCACCGAGTTTTTTGACAAAAACAACGTCTCCAAACTGAAAAACCCTACGTCCATCGGCAGTAAGAAGGATCTGCAAGGCTTCATAATGCGCAGTTTCCTTTCAATTACTTCAGAGGAATGCTCAGCAGAGATCGTTAGGGCTATGGAAAAGGGCGGCAGCCAGGAAATCATTCTTACCCATCCGGGCAAGATTTTCGAGAGGCTGGCAGGAGTCTGCCCTCCGGCAGTTTTTGCAATTGCCAAACGCTTACCCAGCGAACTTGTAGATTCTAGTGAAATCCCTGAAAAGAACTGATCTTCCGTTAAAACCTGCCGAAATCCGATTTCTTTTTTTCGCTCTTGGCTAGAATAAGAAGAATATAGTTGGGTTTAAAGTCTTTGTAGCTCCCTGCAGGTTTTCAGTGTCAGAGCTTGAAGTCGTAATTGAGTACAAAAGCACTCCTCAGCGCGTAGGTTTGTTCATCATGGGCGCGCTAATGCCTCTATGGGCAATCGTGGTCCCATTTTGCCTGGGATTTTTCATTTCCATGCTTTTGCAAGCCCAAGCCGTTCCACCGTTGATTTCTGCGGTTGTTCTAACGGTTTTAATGGCTATTCCTTTCGTCTCCATTGTTATCGCGGCAATATGCGAAGATGATCGCCTTCTGGTCAGCAAAGAAGGATTTTCGTTTCCTTTGCTGTTTCTTCCAATGCTCAAATTTCGAAGAGAAAGACTTTGGTCGGATCTATCGGAAGCTCGCTTGCAGATTTCTGATACGCAAAACCAATCAAAGGAAAAACTACCTCAAGGAAAGTTAGACCTTCATTTCAATTCAGGCGGTCACGTTAATATTCCTTTGAAGAGTCTGAAGCGTAGTGATTTAGAACGTTTGCTCTTGTCGCTGGAAGTTTGGGGTGCTCAATGCCGCAGAGCGCCGGAGCTAATCGCATTTCACGATCAGTTGCAGAATGAAAATCTCGGCATAGACAAACTCAGCTACACCCAGATGTGGGAAGAAGAATTGAGCAGACGGTTTAGCGCTACAGCATTCGTGCCGCTAGAACCAGATCGCAGGTTACAGAACGGCAGAATCAAGATAGTAAAGCAGCTTGCATTCGGCGGATTGTCTGCTATCTATCTTGCGCAGCTAAACGAGAAAGACATGGTTATCGTCAAGGAAGCTGTGATACCAGAAGGCACCGAGGAGAAAGCACGCGACAAAGCGATGGAGCTGTTCGCTCGCGAAGCGCAATTTCTCATTCGTTTGGATCATGACCAGATAGCAAAAGTTTTTGACCACTTCCACGAAGAAGGAAGACATTATCTCTTGCTTGAATATGTACGCGGGCAAGACTTACGACAACTCGTGAAACAGAATGGGCCGCAAGCAACTGTCCATGTTGTGAAATGGGCGCACGAGATCGCAGGCATTCTCAAGTATTTACACGAACAGGCACCGCCGATCGTTCACCGTGATTTGACACCAGAAAATATTGTTTTGAATGAAAACGGTTCTGTAAAACTGATCGACTTTGGTGCAGCGAACGAATTTGTCGGTACAGCAACCGGAACTCTAGTCGGAAAACAAGCATACATGGCGCCAGAACAACTGCGCGGCAAGGCCAGCACTCTGAGCGACATTTATGCTCTCGGTGGAACACTGCATTATCTTCTTACAGCAAAAGATCCAGAGCCTCTATCGGAATCAAACCCGAAAGAACTCAGACCTGACGTACCCGATGCGCTCAACGAATTGATCTACAAACTAACAAGTATGGAAGAATCTGATCGTCCGCAATCTGCCGTTGCGGTGGCAGAGAGCTTCGCAGATTTGCGTGTGACAATCGGCACCGGCACTGATACTAGTATTGGCAAAGACAACGGCAAAAACAGCAATAAAGAATCCAATGGTAAAAACGGACACGAGCCGGGACAATGACAGAAACAGAGAATCTAGACCCTAAGCAAGAAACGCCGGAATCGAAAGAAACTGACGTACCGGATGAACTCGCAAATAAGTTCGAGGTCGCCTTCAATAAAGAAGTCTCAAAAATTGAAGCCGACCTTGCAGCGAAAAGCTTAATTCCGGTAGAGAAGAATGAAGTCCTAGATACGCAAGAAGTTGTATTACCGTACAAACCGTTTGCGAGCACGGAGAAGTGGCTTGCGCATAGATTCTCTGCATGGAGCGCTCCTAAGACATGGTTCGCTACGACCCTTGTTGTGACGTTCTTTGGCTTCGGTGGTCCCGGCAAAGTAATTGAGTGGATTACTCAAACATTGATTGCAGGTTTACCGGGCACCGGGACTGCAGCGGCTGCTGCCGCAAGCGCCGCTGGATCAAACGTGATGATCATTCTGTGGATGACCATTATGATGGCTCTTGCTATTTTCATGCTTTTGTACATGTATTTGAGACATCCGACACATGTCGTCCTAAATGGAAAGGGAATTTCCCTCGTTTGGAAACGTCGCAGCGAGTGGTATCACAAGTCTCTCAATTGGCAAAACCTGCAGCGTATCAGCGTTGAGTGGCCTCCAAATAAGACATCACCACAGGATAGCCTCCTTTGTTTTACTCCGATTGATGGTGAACCACTCAAAATAAAATACGGCGCATTGCCTTCCATTGATTCGCGACAATCACTTATGGATGCAATTAATAGGTGGGCACCACACGCATCGCGTGCGCCAGAACTGTCCGACATGCTGTCTGAACCGCATACTCACGGTTATACAGAACTTTGGCTGCAAGCTCTTTCACAACCCCCAAAACGCGAGCGTTTAACCCCTCTGCATGAGGGCGCCTTGCTTAGAGATTCACAATATGAAATTCTCGGTCGTCTGGGTGTCGGAGGGCAAGGCACTGCCTACGGAGCAAGAGAAATCGACAATAACCATGCGGTTGTATTGAAAGAGTTTATCCTTCCAGTTTATGTGGATGTAAATGTTCGCAGACAATCTGTGGAGAAAATGCAGAATGAAGCTGAGATTTTGAGCAAACTCAATCACGATCGCATCGTAAAACTGATCGACTTCTTTATCGAAGATCATAGAGGATATCTGGTTCTTGAGCGCATTGACGGACAGTCGTTGCGGCAAAAGGTTTCCGAAAGTGGACGACTTACTGAAACAGAAGTACGTTCGCTCGCATTGCAAATGTGCGACATGCTCGAATATCTTCATGGTCTTGAACCACCTGTGGTGCATAGAGATTTCACGCCAGACAATCTCATCCTTTCCAAAGATGGTGTTTTGAAACTTGTGGATTTTAACGTCGCACAGCAGCAGGAGTCCACTGCAACTGGCACGGTAGTTGGAAAACACTGCTTTATTTCACCAGAGCAATTCCGTGGCAAACCGACAACACAAAGCGACATTTATTCCATGGGTGCAACGCTGTTCTACCTACTGACGGGTGAAGATCCAGAACCAATAACCTGTTCTCACCCAAAAAAACAAATTGAAGGGTTAAGCGATAGCATCGACGAAATTGTTGCGAAATCAACAGCTCTGTCAGCTCCGAAGCGCTATTTGAAAGCATCAGAGCTCAGAGAAGACCTTAATCAATTCTCGTAGGGGAAGCGCATGCGCTTCCCTGCCAGGGAGCCGCATGCGGCTCTCCTACGAGTGAGCAGAAGTCACAATGTCGGCAGGCGCCAGGAGAATTTGTACTCTTCTTCCTTTAATACTCGCTTAGCGTCTTCAACATCGAAGAAGTTGGCTGAGCAATCTCCGACTGCACAGAAGCCGGGAATTTCATTGAAAAGTCTTCCGGCAATCTGACGATTTGTCACACCGCGCGTGGTGCCAGAAATGATCGTATCAGGGTGGCACCACGGCAATCCTGTCCCATCATTCCAGAGTCCGAAAGCCGCCCCCCAAAAGGTCACGTGCACCTCAATTTTTTCCGACTGCAGAAATTCGACGATCTTACGGGTTCCGACAACCGAGCCGCAAGTCGCAGCCAGCAAAATGCGCTTCGGCTTTTTGCAGTTTTCAAAAGTCGCAGTCAGACCTTTTATCAATGTAGCGCCGGTAGCGATTGTATCCAGCATCAACCAAACAGGCGCTGCAGAGTGCATGCGCATGTACGTTACTTTCGCATCGAAGTCTGTGTAGTCTTGCCCTTCTTTATTAGGTAATGCAAAACGGCTGACACCAATCCAATTGTCACCGCGATAATGAGCGCCATCGAGAGCACACCCGACTGCCGTCGGAAGGTTGTGACCACATCCCTCAGCCATCACGGTTACGGTGCAGAGTTCGTTTAAATTTTCCGGCAATTCCTTTGCCGCATGGAGCGCATCAATCCAAGTGACGGTCGCAGTGAAAGCAGCCAATTGGCGCCGATAACCAAGCAAGTGACGCCCGGGTGCCACCAGCAAACTATCTATTGAGTCGCTCTCCAATATATGCGCGTTTGGGATGCCTTCAATTTCAACTTTAGTGAGAGTGAACGATTCTCTTTCGCTTGCTTTAGTCGGGATCATAGGTTTGCACGCAAAGACGTAGACGGAATAACCGCCCTAGATTCTAGCGCCTCTTTCAACTAATGGGCGTTTTTTCTGCGAATGACGTAGACGCGTTGCTCCAAAGCTACCGCGTCGATTTCGCGATCGGTCTTGCGCATCAAATCGGCATAATTCTCAAGACATGCGGCGACATTCGAATGCTCAGGTCCCAAGGAGCGTTCCCAAATCTGGATCGCACGTGAGTACATAGATTCCGCTCGCGAATAGTTGCCACGCTGATGGTACAGCCAGCCAAGATTGTTCAAGCTTTCCGCCACTTTTGGATGTTCAGTACTCAATATTCGCTCTCTAATTGATAGCGCACGAATGTGCAGGGGTTCAGCCTTATCGAACGAATCTTTGTCGGTAAAAAGCGCAGCCAAATTAGACAGAGTGGTCGCAACGATGGGATGATCCTTGCCCAAATACTTTTCCTGAATCGCCAAAACACGCCTGTAGAGCGGTTCTGCATCAGCATTGCGCCCCAAGTCGTAATAGAGCAATCCCAGATTATTTAGAACCTCAGCCACTTCCGGATGGTCAGACCCAAGATGTCGCTCACGTATTGTCAAAGCGCGACGATAGAGTTTTTCAGCAGGCTCAGGCCTTCCCAAAATGCGATATAGCTCGGCCAGATTGTTCAATCCAGCCGCCAAACTTATATGTTCAAATCCCAGCGCTCTTTCTTGGATCGTCAGTGCCCGGCGGAAAAGAGGCTCAGCCTCGGAAAAGTGCCCCTGTGCCAGCATTACCATGCCCAAATGGTTGAGCGATACGCCAATATCAGCGTGATCTACCGCCAATACCTTTTCTCTGATGGACAAGGCGCGGTGAAACATATTCTCCGCTTCCGGGAAGCGGCTTTCATGGTAAAGAGTCAACGCAAGCACTGTTAAGTAGTCAGCGAGCTGGGTGCTTTCACTCCCCATCTCCTGCTCTTTTTCAGGAAGCATGCGCAGCAAGGTGTCGACTGTGTCGTCCATGTGGCCTGTTGCTAAATTAGAGCCCTCTTAACCCATCATACCAAAGCTGGGGAAAGCTTTCTCACGACGCCTTGTGGTAAGAAACGGCGACTTTATCGATCTTAAAACCGTCCATATCAATGACTTCGAACCGCAAATCGTTCCAGGTGGCGACTTCACCAGTGGCCGGTACATGACCTAAGAGATGAACTATTAGTCCGGCCACTGTTTCATACTTGCCAGAGTGCTGGTCGGGTAACTCGGTTGCCGACAGGCGCTTTTTGAACTCGGCAATAGGCAGCATACCGTCCACCAAAAAACCTCCGTCATCGCGCGTAACGACAGTGAGGTAAGAAACAGTTTCGTCTGAAATTTGCACATCGCCCACAATCGAACTCAGGATGTCGGAAACGGTCACCAGCCCACGCAGACTGCCATGTTCGTCAACCACCATCGCTCCGCTCACTTTGTCTCGGCGGAAATCAGCCAGTGCATTGAGTGCACTCTTGGTGTCGGGCATCATGAGCGGTTTGCGGATGAGTTTTTCCAAGTCAATTTTGCCTTCGCGAGCCCAAATTGTGAGCAGTTCGCGCGCTCTGACCACTCCGAGGAAGTTATCCAGAGAGCCCCGTGCCACTGGAAACTTGGTGTGCGGGTGGGCAAATACCCGAGACATAACTTCTTCTTGCGGCGCATCTACATCGAGCCAAATAAGCTCTGTAACCGGCGTCATTACTGCCGATACTTTTCGCTCATCCAGTCCGAAAACCCCGCACAAAAGGTCGTGCTCGGTTTCTTGAAATACTCCGACTCGTGCACCTTCGTCGACCATGGCCTGAATTTCGCGTTCTGACACCTCTCGTGCTTTGTCATCTTCGACACCAAAGACACCAGCAGCAAGGTTGGTCGAAAGCGAGAGGAATTTAACCACCGGCGAGGCAAAGTGAGACAGAAATTTCATGAACGGCGCAATGATGCAAGAAATTCCTTCGGGATTGGAAAGCGCAATACGCTTTGGCACTAACTCACCAGCAATGAGCGACAGATAAGTAGTGCATACGACAACGATCGCAAACGCTATCGAATCGGCATACGGGCGAAGATGCTCTATTCCTTCTAGCTGGTCGGAAAGCTCGTCAGCCAAGGTAGCTCCGCCGAAAGCACCGGCAAGAATGGCAACGAGTGTAATGCCTATTTGAATTGTCGAAAGAAAGGTGTTGGGTGAATCGGTCAAAGCCAGCGCTGCTTTGGCTCCTGGCTTGTCTTCCTCTGCGAGTTTGAGCAGCAGAGGGCGGCGGCAACTAACCAGTGCCATCTCCGAGAGCGCAAAGACTCCATTGATGAGAATCAGCACCAAAATGACGGTGATTTCTAAAGCAATCGAATTGACGTTCACAAGAGGCTCCCTGCCCCTAAAATCTTATTGATTTGTCCCATTAACCCCAGGTAGCCGGCTTTTGCGGCTTTTTTGATTCTTGTCAGACTCCCGCAATCGAGCAGCGGTCACTTAAGAACCATATATTTCAATTGAATACTAGGTGATTTCCCAGTCCTAGCTCGTTTATAGCACCTCGGAGGACAACTATTAGCTAATGCAAACGAAGGCTTTTAGCTGTCAAGCTATAATGCCTCACGCTGTAATGCCGTGTGCATTTTGCCAATAGAAGGAATCTCGTAAACCTTGTCCGCACTGTCTCCAATTAAAAAAACAGCCGCAGCCTTCAGGCAGAGCCCAGTTCTAATTGCTTTGCTCTTGGTCGTTGCAATCAACGTGTTTTTGGCGCTAAAGGATCCATTTGGGCGCGTAGACCCAAATACCATTCCGTCTGCTAAACACTGGGCTTATTGGACTACTCAAGATTACTTACAAGAGAAGTCGGCACCGGATGTAGTGCTTCTCGGTTCATCTATTTTTATGAATCCACTGTGGATGTTGGAGGCTGAACACCTCAATCGCAAAGTGGACATTGTCGTAGAACGACGCAGCCACTATTTCGAAGATGCAATTAAGAAACACCTTCCTGGTCTCAATCTCAGCTGTTTCAATTTTGCGCTGCCTGGTGCGATGGTGTCAGACGACTACATGATCATCCGCACACTCTTTAAGGAAGGAAAAACCCCCAAAGTAGTTGTCCTTGGTTTGACACCTTTGGATATGACCGACGACGACTTCTACTGTGCAGTCTCATCCACGCACTATAAGTATTTGAGCAAGTTTACTCAAACACGTGATTTGCTGGATTTGGCAATGCCCAAACCGTGGCAGCGCACTGAGTTCTTAGTCAATGAAGGATTGTATTTAGCCGGGCGCAAACATGATGTGCAGGGTTCTGTGGTAGGAACAGTGCGCAACAGGATGTCCGATTACCTAGGGCCATTGTCTGCAAAACCGATCACTTCTAAAGAAAAAGGCGACGTAAAAGACGCCATCTACCAAGATGAAGTCGCGCCTGGAATATGGCTTGCTCAGCCGGTTGGCATAGACTACTACAACGATAATTCCAACAATTTCAGAAAGCGTTATCGATTTGCGACGCCGGAGCGCTGCAAAATCAAAATGGCATGGCTGAAGAAATGTATCGACCTCTGCAAAGAAAAAGGCATCGAACCACTTATCGTCAATGTCGCACTTCCTGACCCAGCTTTGACCATTCTTCCCAAGGGTGTACACGATGCTCTGGTGAAAAGGGTCGAATCGTTTGCGAAAGAAGAAAAAGTTGCATACCTGGATCTTCAGGCTACGGGCGCGTTCAACATCAAAGATTTCACCGATTCCTGCCACATGGATGCATCAGGTGGCAGAAAGGTCATGGACTTTGTTGCCAAGGAAATCGGCAAAGACACTCGCCTAAGCGCAGCGCTAACCCGTCAAGATTCTCAAATCGCCGGCAAGGCACGAGGTGAGATGTAATGCTATTCAACAGCTTTACCTACCTAGTATTTTTGCCGATTGTAGTAGCCCTTTTCTGGATGGTGCCATATCGTTTTCGCACCGCGCTTCTGCTCTTAGCCAGTTACATTTTTTATATGGCTTGGAAGCCGGAATACGGATTGCTTATCGCTGCCATGACTGCAATCAACTATTTCATGGGGCTTTGGATTGCTAGAGCCGAGACGAAAAAAAAGCTGCTATTCACCATCGCAATTGCTGCGAATCTGTTGCTCCTGGGCTTCTTCAAATATGCGTACTTTGTGCGTGATGTCGCAAATTCTGCGCTCGCATTCTCGAATCAGGAATTGATGCCAATTCCTTTCCAAATCATTCTGCCACTGGGCATCTCGTTCTTCGCGTTTGAATTCATCCACTATTTGACGGACGTTTATAAAGGCAGTGCGCCAGTTAAATCACCGTGGCAATTCGCGCTCTTCGCCAGTTTTTTCCCAACACAAATAGCGGGCCCCATCAAACGCTATCAGGACTTCATGCAGCAGCTTGAAGTGAAGACCAAACTGTCGATGTCACAGTTTGACGAAGCCATTGAACTAATTGTTTTCGGTTTGATGAAAAAAGTAATTTTTGCGGACAACCTGGCTATCGTCGTGCAAACTGCATATGCGAATCCTAACAACTTCACTACATTCGACATGTGGCTTGCCACCTATGCTTTCGCCTTCCAAGTCTATTTCGACTTCTCCGGCTACACTGATATTGCCAGAGGTTCTGCGCAGCTTCTTGGATTTAAGGTGCCGAAAAACTTTGACTTGCCGTATATGGCCGAGTCAATCACAGAGTATTGGAGACGGTGGCACATCTCGCTTTCCACCTGGCTCAAAGATTATCTCTTCATCCCACTGGGCGGCAGCCGTGCCGGCAAGTGGATGACTTACAGAAATATCCTCATCACCTTCACTCTGTGCGGTCTTTGGCACGGAGCAGCTACGCACTATATTTTATTTGGGACATTGCATGGCGTGTTGCTGGTTCTGCATCGCGAGTGGCGCAATCTTGTTGAAAAGTCGCAGATACTCAAGACTTTGACTGCCAACAAAATCTTCCACGCTTTTGCCATTTTCCTCACATTCCACAGCGTCTGCCTCACTGAAGTTATCTTCCGCGCAGACAATGTGCCGATTGGTGTGGGCATCATCAAGCGTTTGCTTCTCCTAGACCAGCTACCCAATCTGAAATTCTGGCAAGTTACCTTGCCTAACGTCGATCAGCCAGGTGTCTACTTCTTCCTGCCGCTCCTTCTTTTGGCTATCCTCGCCGGACAGCTCATTTGCACGAAATTCCGCGAGAACAAAGACTGCATCGGCGGCATCATGCCTTTCAACCGCCCGCTGAAGGTGGTTTATCTCACGGTCGCGATTTGCCTGCTTATCGCATTTTCTCCGGACATCACGCCGAAGTTTATCTACTTCCAGTTTTAACTCTGGTTCCGGTTATCAGTGAAACTACTCTTTACGAGCGCTTGCCGTAGTTCGCAATTTGGGATGAGCCAAGAAAAACTTGCATATGATGTCTGTTGCATCGAGTTTGCTCATTGCTGAATCGCTGCTTATGATGGTCCCACGTCCGCCAGGCCAATTGTGCTTACCGCCATTTACGATGTATACGCAGACTTCGGTGCCATTAGCACCATTGCGGTAACTTTCTTTGACGTAATTGCCAACGCTTTCTCGCACAGCAGTCGCAGAGCACTTATCACGCTCAGCCCAGAACTTCACATTGTCAGCGGCTTTCGTCCCAATTATTTTCCAAAATGGTAAGCCTCCAGGTCCGCCTTGATATGGAACAATGTGGTCTTTTGTTCCGTGAAATGCGAGTATGCTCACCGGCTCTCCAGGCTTCAGCTCGCTGGTCATCATCGTTCCGTTCGCAGTAGCAATTGCAGCAATCTGATCTGAAAGTTCAATTGCTGCTTTGTATGCCATCATGCCACCATTTGAAGCGCCAGCTATGTAGATGCGATCGCCATCGACGTTATAATCTTCGCGTAACTGTTTGATCAATACCTTCAAGAACGCTATATCGTCAATGTTTCTCAGCTTTGCGATGCCACAGCAATCGCCGGCATTCCAAGTCATCAATGTTTTTGCGATTCCAATTCCGCGCGGATAAACAACGATGAAACCATGTTCGTTCGCCTTCTCTGTCATGCGAGTGTCCCATGCCATTGCAAAGGTATTTGCCATCGCACCATGCAGAACTAACACCAGCGGAGCTGGTTTATCTCCATAACCCTGCGGTGTGTTTACAACATAACTACGACGAATCTTTCCAACCTTTATAGACTTAACACAACGCTTAGCCTTTAAGGGTTTTTCGATATTCTGTTCGTTCCTGCTTAGATTTGAAACGCTATAAGTAGCACTCTGCGCGATCGCTGCGGAAGAGCAGACAAGTCCACAGAGGTAAAGAACCACCGGGAGAAAAGCAAAAAACCTGGATATTTTGAATGTCGTCAGCCGATTCATCTATATAGTTACAAAACGCCCTCTGAAGCGTTCAGTTTATAAGCCAGTGACGTTTTCCGGTCTCAAAACCAACACTTCTGTAACTGTTGATTAAAGGGAACAACTGACAGGCTTAAGACCGCGCCTGCCTTGCAGATTAAACTGATTAGACTACAATCAGGGCAGTCTTTGTCCAAGTTGTTGTCGGAGGATTTAGGTGACCGAGGTTCAAAAGCAGGGCGGAATCGACCAACTCTCGGAATCGATGGTTCTGAAAGAACTTATGCCTGATGAGAAACTCTTATTCGCTAGGCTGGAAGACCCTGTGCCGCGAATGATGACAATGACGAAAGCCCTGCTCGCTGTGGTTTTGCTCGTCATAGGTTTCGACATTTATGTGAAACATCATCAGCCGCCAACCTTGGGCAATGCAATACTCTTTGTCATGGTATGGCTTTGCTTCCTTTTGCTTTTCAGAAAGGTCTACAAAGTTATTGACGCTATTACTACGAAACGCTTTATGCGTGTTCGTCCGGGCATTTCAGTACACTACGGTTGGCTCAAGGATGTCGATAAAGTGTTCGTCTCCAAACCACGCGGAGACAACAATGATATTGAGATTTTGTTGAAAGAGTCCGGTAAATATGAGGCACGTAATCTCAAGAAACCGGAGATGAAGCCACGCATCCATCATGGCGTCAAACTATTTGTTATTCACGACGTTAAAGCCGCCAAGGATTTAAAGACAACGATTGAAACTGCAGTGAAACAAAGCAGCTAAGTAAAACCGGTCGACGCATGGCGTCGCCCCTACAATTGCAAACGCTGACTTGTAAACGCCAGCTTATTTATCGCGTTCTTTCCCTACCACGGTTGCTTGTGCAGCTGCGAGTCTGGCTACGGGTACGCGGAATGGAGAGCAGCTTACATATGCCAGTCCAATCTCGTGAGCGAAAGCTATCGAAGATGGCTCTCCGCCGTGCTCTCCGCAGATGCCGAGCTTCAGATCTGCTCTTGTTTGCAGACCGTATTCAACGGCAATCTTCATGAGTTTGCCAACGCCACCACGATCGAGAACTTCGAACGGATTGTGTTGCATGACTTTCTGTTGCACACCATCTACGGTGATACCTTCCAGGTATTTCTGAAGGAATTTACCTTCAGCATCATCACGTGAATATCCGAAAGTCATTTGCGTCAAATCGTTTGTGCCGAAGCTGAAGAACTCAGCATGCTCGGCGATCAAATCAGCTGCAACACAAGCTCTCGGAACTTCAATCATGGTGCCGAATTTGTACTTAACTTCGGTCTTCAGCTTATCCATAACCTGTTTCGCCACTGACTCAAGGTGTTGTCTGGCGAATTTCAGTTCATTCGGATGACCAATCAGAGGAATCATGATCTCAGGAAAAACCTCATGACCTTCTTTTTGAACTTCGATGGCTGCTGTGAAGATGGCTTCTACCTGCATGGTGTTGATTTCGGGGTAGATGAGACCGAGCCTGCAGCCGCGAAAACCGAGCATCGGATTCGATTCCTTGAGCTCATTCACTTTCTGGAGCATTACTTCCTTCTCGCGGAGTTCTGCACCTTTAACACCTTTAGCCTTGAGGTTGGCGATCTCTTCGACTAAGTCTTCGTGCTTGGGGAGGAACTCATGAAGCGGGGGATCGAGCAAACGGATAGTTACGGGCAAGCCCTTCATCGCCTTGAAGATGCCTTTAAAATCTTCGATTTGCATCGGAAGCAACTTCGCAAGTGCAGCTTTTCTTTCATCCACATCTGACGCGATGATCATCTCTTTCATCGCCGGCAGACGGTCAGCAGCCATGAACATGTGCTCGGTTCTGCACAATCCAATTCCTTCTGCACCAAATTCGCGAGCGAGCCTTGCATCTTCAGGGGTGTCGGCGTTTGTGCGAACCCTGAGGACGCGTTTTTCATCCGCCCAATTCAGAAGACGACCGAACTCTTCAGAAAACTTTGGATCTTGCGTTGTGATTGCGCCTTCGAAAATCTCACCTGTCGAACCGTCAATCGAAATCAAATCGCCAGCTTTGAGTGTTTTGCCACCAACCTGCATTTCGCCCTTTTCGAGATTTATCTTTAGCGACTCACAACCTGCCACGCAGGGCTTGCCCATGCCGCGCGCAACTACGGCTGCGTGCGAGGTCATACCACCGCGGCTGGTGACAACGCCTTGCGCTGGAACAATGCCGTGAATGTCATCGGGGCAAGTCTCGATTCGGACGAGAATTACTTTGTCTCCCTTTTGAGTCGCGCTTTCGACAACGTCCGGATCGAAAGCGATGCGGCCAATTGCTGCACCAGGACTTGCGTTCAAACCAGTCGCGAGCAAACGCCCCTCTTTCTTCGCCTTCTCTTTATCGGCAGGAATGAAAGATGGAAGCAATAATTGGTTCAACTGCGTCGGCTCAACGCGCGTGAGAGCCTCATCGCGAGAGATGATACCTTCTTCAGCCATGTCCACAGCAACTTTGACTGCTGCGGCTGCGGTTCGCTTGCCGGTTCTGGTTTGAAGAATGAAAAGCCTTCCACTTTCAATCGTAAATTCGATGTCTTGCATTTCAAGGTAATGTTTTTCGAGTCTGGCAGTTGTAGCAAGGAGCTCCTCGAAAACCTTGGGCATTTCCTTTTGCATCTCTACAATTTTCTTAGGTGTGCGTGTGCCTGCAACAACGTCCTCGCCTTGCGCGTTTACTAGATATTCGCCGTAGAGAAGTTTCTCACCGGTAGATGGATTGCGGGTGAAGCAAACTCCGGTCGCTGATTCGTCATTCAGGTTTCCAAAAACCATGGCTTGAACGTTGACGGCGGTTCCGAGATTGTGATCGATCTTATTTAGATTGCGGTAATAGATGGCACGGCTATTGTTCCAAGAACGGAACACAGCCTCGATAGCGCCTTCCAGCTGTTTTGCGGTGTCTTGAGGGAAGTCGCTGCCACTCTCTTTCTTGACCAGAGCTTTGTACTCGACAACGAGTTTTTTCCAATCGTCTGCAGTCAATTCGGTATCAAGAGACTTTCCAATTTCATCTTTCATGTCTTCAAGCAGGTCTTCGAACTTATCTTTGTGAACGTCGAGCACTACGTTGCTGAACATTTGAATAAAACGGCGGTAGCTGTCGTAAGCAAAACGTGGATTGTTGGTGAGCTTTGCCAGTGATTCAACGGTCTTATCGTTAAGACCAAGATTCAAAATAGTGTCCATCATTCCGGGCATGGAGAATTTGGCGCCGGATCGAACCGACAAGAGAAGCGGTTTTTCTAAATCACCCAATCTTCTGTCGACTTTTGCTTCAACGTCTTTGAGCGCGTCCATGACCTCCGCGAAGAGTCCGTCAGGCATCTTTTTGTTGTTTTCATAGTATTCGCGGCAAACATTGGTTGTGATCGTCAAACCAGGAGGAACATTCACACCGGAGGAAGTCATCTCAGCAAGACCAGCGCCTTTGCCGCCAAGAGTCTCGCGCATTTTTTGGCTGCCCAGCTGGTTGAGTGCCTTGTAGGCATCAGGGAAAAGGAAGACTCGCTTCAAGTCTACTGACTGTCCTGTGGTGCTTACCATTTTGTTTTCTCCCTTATTGCAACGGACCTTGTGATTCGTTTGATTGGATACTTTGAATGTTTACCGATGCAGGCTACTGCCTCAATTGAAGGAAAATTTCGCTGGACGTTTCTTCGATTGCTTTTGCAGAAACATCAATTACGTGGCACTTAAGTTCGCGGAAAATCTTTTTGGCGTAGCGAACTTCTTGGCGAATGCGATCCGGATCGGCGTAGTCATTTTCACCGCGCATTCCAAGCACAATCGCTCTTGTAGTCCGTATCTCCTGCAACAAATAAGGGTCGATCGCTAATCCAAAAATCTTCTTTGGATTGATCTGGAAAAGTGCCAAAGGTGGATCAACGCCGAAGACGAGAGGAACGTTCGCTGCCTTCAAACCGTAATGGTGAGCCAAGTACATGCAATTGGGTGTTTTGCTGGTTCGCGAAACACCGACCAACACAATGTCGGCTTGCTTGATTCCATCAGGGTTTTTGCCATCATCAAATCGAATTGCAAAATCAACCGCCTCGATACGCTTGAAATAACTCTCGTCCAAGAGGTGCAAACGACCGGGCTGAGAAAGGGGCGAGGTTTGAGTAATACTGGCAATGCGAGAAATTAGAGGACCAAGCAAATCCACAGTCGGTATGCTGAACTTCGCAGCTTCGGCTTCGAGCGTTTCTCTGTATTCCGGCAAAACGAGCGTGTAGGCGATGACCGCACGCCCGTTCGCGCATTCACGAACAAGTCCTGCCAATTGCTGGCAGCTCTTTACTTGCGGCAGCCGGTAGATAGAAGCGCGTCCGGGTGGAAACTGCACCAGTGCGGCTCGTCCCACGGCTTCAGCAGTCTCGCCGGAGGAATCTGAAAGGGTGAACACAACAAGTTCTCTGGCATCTGCTGCCAGTTTTTTTGTCTCGTTGACGGCTGATTCGGTGTTCTCCAATGCGAACTCCAGGGTAAAAGCGCAGCCAACCGAACTTGGGAGCGCCGACAAACAGCGTTGGCTCAGACGCCCGGACCGACCCACTGCTCCCAAAACAGGAGGTCAAGCTCCTGAATTCCGGAATTCGGGCGCAAAAGAAAGTTTGGCATGACCCGGGGAGCTTACAGCCATTTGCTTCTATATCTTTAAGGAACGGAATTTAGACGAGTTAGCTTTTGGAAAGCGATGCCGGTGCGCCGAGGCTTCTCAGTACATGCAGGAGATCAACGCCGGCGGACGTGACCTTAATCAAGTTGCCCTGATTAACGCGCGGAACGCTGATTGAAGGGCTGTATTCGATGGCGCCTAAATAATGGGTTTTGGCACTATTCATAATCGCCAATTCCAGTTCCGACTTTGTCAATTTGAGTTCGTTGGCGGCGCCGTACTCAGTGGTTTCGACGGTGCCGACGCCAACCAATTTAGCGTCTTTGGAGCGCAGATAACTCGCGGCCAGCATTATCTTCTCAAGAGCATCTTTGTTGTGTTTTGCGATCAAAATGCACGGCAGTCCAAGATCGCATGCGAAAGAGGCTGCATCTTTCCAGCCTGAGCCGATAGTGCCTGCGCTCGTGTGTTCATACAAAATAGGCGTTGCCGGAGAGTTGGGCAATTCCACAAAAGTCAGATGCTGACCAGACCTCGTCATATTGGCAGCCTGTTGCCAGTTGCCTTCTTGCACTGCCGAGGACTTATCCATGATGACAACGGGATAGTTGACTGGAGTGTGGGTAATTGAGCTGATAAATGCCAACTCGTTTTCAGCATCTCGTCTAGAACTGAGAACAAATGGTTTTATAGCTCTTGTCGGAAATCCTTCATCACGTAAGGCTGCTGAAAGACCGGTCATGAAAATCGTTTTTCCACAACCGGCTTCGGTGCCGAAAACCGCCACACCAAATGCGAATTCGCGTTTGAACTGCGCTGCAGATTCTAGTTCGCCAGAACGCATTGCTGGAACTTTATCGGTATTTTTCTTCTCAGGCATTACGCAACTATAGTACCTATTTCGGTCCACGAAAAGACACTAAAGGGTGGTTGCGCAGAAGCTTTACCTAGTGGCCGATTGCAACCGCTCCGGATTGGCTTACCTTGACTTTGAGAAGATCGAAAGCGGCCTTCAATTGCTTGTCTTTGAAGTCTTCCGGTTGTCTCTTAACCTGCGGTCCTTCGGGGTCATTCCACCAGCAGCCTTTTCCTGTCTTGAGGTCATCTTCGGAAAGCTCTACAACCTGGTCTGGTGTAATGCCTTTCTTGTTGATGTCGATATCAGCAGGAGTCAGGTATTTAGCGATAGTGATATTGACGCCACTGCCGTCCTCGAGACGATTTATGCCCTGTACAAGCCCTTTTCCGAACGACCTCTGTCCGACAAGAATGGCTCTGCCATTATCTTTCAGCGCACCGGATGTGATCTCGGATGCAGAGGCACTGCCTTTGTTAATCAAGATGCAGAGCGGTTTTTTGCAGAGCTGATTTCCGTCGGCCGTTTGGGCGGTTTTGTATCCATCGCGATCGACAGTAGAAACGATGTTGCCGTGATCAAGGAACATGTTTGCGATCTCGATAGCATTAGTGAGCAATCCACCCGGATTTTCTCTAAGGTCGAGAATCAAGGCTTTAGAAGGCGTAAGCTTGGTGATTGCCTCTCTCATTTCGCGGTTTGCTTGCTGTGAAATGAAGCTAGACAAGCGGATATAGCCGATATCACCGTCAAGCATTTTGACAGTCTGAACAGCTTTGATCGGAATTTTCGCGCGTACAACTGCCACTTTGAGGCGGTGCTTGTGGCGCATGATGGTCAGATTTACTTTGGTGTTGATATTGCCTCGAATATGCTTGGCGGCTTCTTCTACTGAATATCCTTTGGTTGAAACTCCATCAATCTCGACGATCTCATCGGAAGACTGCAAACCGGCCTTCTGAGCCGGAGTGTCTTCAATCGGGGCGATGATTATGATGTTCTGCACTTTGTCCAAACCGATCTGAATGCCGATGCCGCAAAGCTCAGCATGAATCTGAGAATTCTCGTCATCGAATGCATCGTTATCGAGGAAACGAGTATATCGGTCACCAAGGCTGGCTAGCATTGTTTCGATCGCTTTATGAGCGTCGTCGGTCGTCTTCAACTTACCGTCGTAGCGGTGGCGCCAGATGTCCCAATCCTGTCCGTTGAATCGGTCGTCAACGTAATCTTCTTTGATCAGGCGCCAAACTTTATAGTAAATCTGCTCCGGATCCGCCTTATCATCAACCTTTGCGCGTCCAAGTGTCTTGGTTGCGTCAAACGGATAGGCAACTAATTGTCTCTCGTTGGCGGATGCTTGAAGAAACGGAAAAGAGCCAATCAGTGTTACTAAAGCGGATAACGAGAAAAAAAATAGATGCTTCCGTACTGTTTCCATGACTTTGCTTTCCGATGGTATGTGCAATGCGAGTGCGTTGTTTCTGTCTAGTTTGCTGCGATATTGCCGGTAATTTACTTTATCCTTTCCGGCAAAACCTTGCCCAGGGGCACATTCAGTCCTGGTTATATACCCGCTAGCGCGATTTTTTAGACATATACGGCGGATTCCAGCCTCGTTACAGCGGGTTTTTGGTCGCTTCAGCCCCCCAACTCGGGGGTGATACTATAGGCTACCTTGTTGAAATTCGACTTGCCATGTGGTTTCCCCTGATTTGAGATTGGAGCAAAGACTCAAGTGACCGACAAAAAAGAAAAAGTTGCAGACATCGGCGTTTTTGGTGGTTCTGGCTTCTACAAACTCTTCGATAAATACGAAGAGCGGGCCGTTGAAACCCCATACGGCTCCCCCTCCGACAAATTAGTTATTGGCACCATGGCAGGCAAGAAGGTGGCATTTCTTCCAAGACACGGCGCCAGTCACCAGATCCCGCCACACAAAATCAACTACAGAGCCAATTTATACGCGATGAAGTCCCTGGGAGTGACGAGAATCATCTCGCCCTGCGCGGCCGGGTCGCTACAGACAAATGTGGCTCCGGGCAGCTTTGTCGTCAGCGATCAATATGTAGACCGCACCTCCGGTCGCATAGACACCTTTTACGACGGTCCTATCGCCACACACGTATCTGCGGCTGATCCATATTGCCCTGAACTTCGCCTGCAAGCAATTGCTGCCGGGCGCAAAGCCGGCATCACCATGCACGAAAAAGGAACGGTTGTCGTCATCCAGGGTCCTCGGTTTTCGACCAAAGCGGAGTCGAGATGGTTTACTTCAATGGGTTGGGAAGTAATCAATATGACCCAGTATCCTGAAGCGCACCTGGCCCGCGAACTTGAATTGTGCGTCGTCAATATAGCTTTGATTACAGACTACGACTCCGGTCTTGTAGGTGATGTAGAGCCGGTTTCGCACAGCGAAGTAGTGAAAGTTTTTGGTGAAAACATCACCAAACTCCAGTCGCTTCTGGTCAATCTTATTGAAGAGATCAAGCCGGAAAGAAAGGGCTGCAAGTGTGCGGAAACTCTTTCGCACGCTCGCATCTAAGCGGCCTAGTTGCAGGGACTCTGGAGCTGCGGCAAGAGCATAGGCAGCCACCTGAGCAGCGGGACAAGCGTTCGAGAGGACGTCATTTACCGCGTTACGGCGAAAACTTTGCAATCCAGACCCTTTTAAGGGTTGGAAGGCTGGTACCTGTTATGCTTTTCCCTTGTGCCAGGAACTGAGGTCGCCCCTCATCCAAGGCTCAATGGAAGTGGTAGCAAAAGTATTCGCGAATGCCGACACTTACAGTCAACCATCTGGTAGCCGTTTTAGCACTGATACTGTCCGCGGCGACGTATCTGATGATGAAGCGTTACGGGCTACCGGATAAAGTCTGCGTGGGTTCGGCAATACTTTCCATTTTGGTAGTTTCGATTTTTTGGACTTCGGTCTTGCTTGGAGCTGATGATGACGAAGATAGCTAATATCTCCCCCTTCAATCCGGTGAAAAAAGGTATCACCGTGATGGTCGGATTGAGTCTATTAATAGGTGGGCAATCAGCGACGTTGGCGTCGTTAGCAAAGAGTGCAACAAAATCTCAGTCGCATGCAACAAAGGCAGCGGCAAACAAACGTCCAGGTAGCACCACAAGAGGTGCAAGAAGACTCGCAAAGCGGTCTAACAAAGCGATAAGAATTGCAGCAAAAGTCGCTACAAAGACAGCGACCAAAGCGAGCTTGGAATTGAGAAAACCTCTCATTCCGGTAAGCGCTGATTTCAAATTGGAAAACGGGTTGCGCGTTGTTTTCTCAGAAGACCATTCAGTGCCGGTAGTGGCAGTCGCCATTCTTTATGATGTCGGTGCGCGCAACGAGAAGAAAGGCCGCTCGGGATTTGCCCATCTTTTCGAGCACATGATGTTCGAGGGTTCCGAAAACGTAGGCAAAACCGAGCACTTCAAGTACGTGGAGAGCGCAGGCGGCAGCTTGAACGGTTCGACCCACCCGGACTTCACCAACTACTTCGAAAAGCTTCCGAGCAATCAAGCAGAGCTGGCATTGTGGTTGGAATCAGACCGCATGCGCTCGCTAAAACTGACTCCGGAAAATTTCCAGAATCAGTTGGAGACAGTCAAAGAAGAAAAACGACTCAACTACGACAATCAACCTTATGTCCCTGCATCCATCAAGTTTGACGAGATGCTTTTCGACAACTGGGTAAACGGCCACCCGACGATCGGCTACTTCAAAGATCTCGAAGAATCCAGTCTCGATGATGTGCGTGCATTTTTCAAAACCTACTATGCGCCGAACAATGCAGTTCTTGTTGTAGTTGGTGACTTCAACAGCAACGAGATGAAGCCGCTAGTCGAAAAATACTTTGCCACTATTCCAAGACAAGAGGCTCCTCCCAAGCCGGATGTAGCGGAAGGTCCAATGACCAAATCCAAGTACGCAAAGGTCGAAGACAAACACGCAAACCTGCCGGCTTTCTGGATCGGTTGGCGCGCACCAGGAAGAAGAGAGCCCGACTATTATGTTTTGGGAGTTATAGAAAAACTGCTCTCAGCCGGCGAATCATCACGACTTTATCAGCGAATGGTGAAAGGCGAAAAAATCGCACTCAAAGCTGACGCTGGGTATGACGAACGTCGCGGACCATCGGGTTTCGAAGCTTTCGTCGTATTGAAGCCGGGCAATACTCCCGAACGCGCACGTCAGGTGCTTTTCGAAGAACTGGACAATTTAAAGAACAAACCAGTCGCTCCGGAAGAACTGGAGAAAGCAAAGAACCAGATTTTGCGAACGCTGTTTGCAAACGCGCATACTTCATTGCAGCGCAGCCTTGGAAGAGCCGAACATCTTGGTGAATACACTCTATTCTTTGGCGATCCTAAACTGATCGACAAAGATCTCGAAGCCTATATGAACGTGTCTGCCAAAGATGTTCAGCGTGTTGCCAAATCAATGTTCAACAAAGACATAGTCTGCGTCGTAGACATCGAACCCAAAGAAGGCAAGGAGGAAAAGCCCGCTCCTGCAAAGGTCGATGCCGAGGCAGGCAGTGCACCGCAGCCTGACAAAAACACGACAGCTCCGGAAAAGGTCGAGTCAGCAACTCCAGGAAAAACCGAAGCAACAACTCCAGGAAGTGCTGATGCCACAAAAGACACTCCCGCACCGGATGCAGGAAAGACACCACCAGAGAAGAAAGAATTGGAGGAGTCCAAAAAGTAGACGGTCGAAAGAATTGAAAAACTGAATTCAAAAATTCGAACAAGCTACTTTTAAGGACGAACTAGGAGAGAGTAATGAGAGTAAAAGCATTAGCAACCAGTCTTCTCATCGCAATGAGTATGCAGGCACCATGCATCTCAGCCTGGGCAGAGGATTCTTCCGCTGCATCTACAGCAGCAGCCTCCGAGGCATGGAGAAAGAAACCACCTGAGGCACCTGCACCACGTGCATTTCGTTTGCCGAAAATTGAATCATTCAAACTGGCCAATGGGCTTTCAGTCCAGCTCGTTGAAGACCATCGCTATCCACTGGTGACAATAGCTCTCGGCCTAAAAATCGGCTCTTCGCTCGACCCGGTAAAGAAAAGAGGCGTCGCCTCTTTGACAGCCGATATGCTCACGGAAGGCACGAAAAAGAAAACAAGCAAACAGATAGCCGATGAAGTCGACTTCATTGGTGGTGGTCTTAAGGCTGGTGCCGACAACGACTTCACCATCGTCAGCAGCTCCGTACTTTCTAAGTACACAGATCGGCTGATTGCAGTATTCGAAGACATTCTCTTTAATCCGACTTTCCCACAAGCCGAATTCGATCTAAAGAAAACCAACCTTATTCAAGAGTTGGCCATGAAGCGAAGCAATCCGGATTTCCTCCTGGAAGAGCGGTTTGCCAAAGTAATCTTCGGCGAGCATCCTTATTCAAGCATTGCGCCGACACCGGAATCCGTAAAATCAATTACGCGCGCAGATCTCGAAGCTTTTCACAAAGCAAATTACTTACCGAATGAATCAGCCATCGTAATCATCGGCGATTTCGATTCCGCCAAGATCCGCCCGCTTATCAGCAAAGACTTCAGCGAACAATGGAAGCCTGGTCACATTGCTAAAAACGAAGGACAGGCTGTACCGACGAGGACTGAGCAACGCATCTACCTGGTTGACCGACCTGGCTCAGTCCAATCAAACATAAAGTTGGGAAACATAGGCATTAAACGCTCAGACCCTGATTATTACGCGATGGTGCTAACCAACCAGATTCTTGGCGGTGCAGCAAACTCGAGATTATTCCTCAACCTCAGAGAAGCTAAGTCCTTCACTTATGGTGCATATTCCGGCGTTGCCGCAGGAAAAGACCCCGGCTCATTCGGAGCGGAAGCTTCGGTAAGAACCGAAGTGACAGCGCCATCTCTTCAAGAATTTATCTACGAGCTTTCGCGCATTAGAAACCTGAAGGTTTCTGACAAAGAGTTGAATGAAGCTAAGAAATATTTGACAGGCTCATTCCAACTGGGTCTTGAAACGCAAGGCGGTCTTGCACAAAGACTGCTCGAAGGTCAGCTCTATGATCTGCCACGTGACTATCTTGAAACCTACACAGACAAGATTATGACTGTCAGTGCAGATGATGTACGCAACGTCGCGAGAAAACACATTGATTTGGGGCACATTGCAATCACCGTAGTTGGTGACGCAAAAGTGATCAAGCCCGAGCTGCAAATCTTTGGACCGGTTGATGTCTACGATGTCTCAGGCAAAGTAAGCACCGAATCCAAGTCGGAGAATCCCGGCTAAGCTCAAAGTCTGAGCGAAAACCGAATTGCAAACCAATATTGCAGAACCAAACTGCCAAGTATTCAAAAGGAGCCATCACCGCCAGTGGTGGCCCTTTATTCTTGCTGACACCACTTCATTTTGGCATTTCAGATGTGGAAGAAAAATCTAGAAAAATCTTCCATAATCTCAAATCGAAGAATGCCTGTTTCTGAACGCTCCAAACATCACAATCAAATTCCAACTTTGGACGAGTTTCACAAAGCCTACTCATATGGGGCTTTGCGAACTTGATTTATGGAAGAAAAATCTGAAAAGTCTTCCATTTTAAAAGACGCATTTCAACCGATGGTCGATGGAAAAATGGAATTTATGAGTATTGAACTTTTTGCAGGCGAAACTCGTCTCTTATATTGAGACTGTTTAGAAGAGGTTGGACAATGAGCACTGCAGCGCGCCTGCGTCGATTTATAAATTCTCTGAACGATGGCAAGATGTTTACCATCACAGAGATACTAGATTGTGGCAAGAGAAAAACAATTGACGTTGCTTTGTCCCGTCTTGCAAGCAAGGGGGTTATTCAGCGACTGGCTTGCGGTGTTTACATGAAGGGAGACGAATATACTAAACGGCCTCAACCAATTGAGGTGGCAGAAGTGAAAGCAAATGCCTTTGGTAAAACACTTTCACTAAATAGAAATGACTTGAATAAAAGCTTGAACCCAAGTGTCACTTCCGACAATATCAAAACAATAGAATTCTGGATTGATGGATATTCCAGCTCATTTCAGTACGGCAAGACCAAAGTAATCCTGCAGTCTGCTAACTGCAAAAAGAAAAGCAAAAAACCAAGACCATAGAGAACGCAAAGACCTGAAAAGTCTGAAGTGGATTTCTAGAAGCTCTCTAACAAATTCTAGTTTTGTGCGCTGTCTGGAATGTCGAGTTGATAGCGTTTGTGAATTGCCAGGCGTCCGTCATCCGAAATATTGTCTTTTGACATGACTACAAGCATGGGAGCCGGCAATCTTACAAATGTGGATGTTTGGATGGTCAGCTTTTTGCCGCCTTGAACCTCTTCACAATGATATTCAGTGAAGTGGGGGTGCTCTATAAAGAACAGTCCATTTGGGGACTGCGACAATCCCAGGTAGGCAGCGCGCATTATGCGTCTTTGATCGTGACCGGCCAGACAAGCCTTGCCGGCCTCGTAGACTGCAGCCAGACAAGCCTTTTCGTTATAGGCACTAGCCAGCCAGAGAACCGCTACATTGCCAATCAATAAAGCAGCCGCCGTCACCATGAGCAAGGACGCAGCTTTGTCCCACATAGGGCTTTCGCTCTTCTTATCGACAGTTTTTTCGGTCGAATCCACGGCCGTGACTCCTTAAAGTCGGCACAATCCCTGTTTAAGAGAATAACAGGCTGGCGAATTAAGGCAAGCCTACGCTACCGACTCTTTCAGTATCTCACGCTTCGCCATTTCCCATCTCCCCCAAAAAGGGGAGTTCGCGATAATTCTCTGCATAATCGAGGCCATAGCCCACGACAAACAGGTCTTCAATCCGGAAACCCGTATAGTCCGGCTCAATGGGGACTACGCGTCGTGATGGCTTATCCAAAAACGCGGCTAACTTGAGGGTCGCGGGGTCAAACTGGTCGCGTAAATACTCGAGAAAGAACTTTGCAGTCCGCCCTGAGTCAATAATGTCCTCGACTACGATGATGTGGCGGCGCTTGATGTTCGGCAAATCGAGATAAGGAGCCTGGACATTTCCTGAGCTTTCCGTGCCGGAACCATAGCTGGAGAGCCGCACAAACTCAATTTGCAGAGGCGATTCGATGTTTATCTCCCGGACAAGATCGGCTAGAAAGCAAAAGGCGCCCTTCATTACGCCAATTACGACTGGCTTTTCCAGAGTGCGAAAGTCGTTGCTGATTTCCTTACCGAGCTCTTTAATACGAGCTTTTATCGTCTCGGCAGAATAGATTTCTTTGATTCCCGCCGTTGCCGTTTCCGTAGTCATTGTTTGCCACCCCTGACTTTGTGTAGTTCAGAACTCTCGTTCGCCTCTTCCTCTCTCTTAAACACCTGTCGCCCCCTTATATAGGTAGCGTCGATCATTCTATCGTCACCCAAGAAAACAAGCGTCGAAAGGATATCGTCGGTTTCATGCTCGAGAATGTCCCTCGGACACGCATTTTTCAATGTTGGATCCACGATTATGAAATCGGCATCTTTGCCGGCTTCGAGAGAACCAAGCCGATCATCCAACTGCAATGCTTTTGCTCCACCTCTTGTTGCTCTATAGAAAAGTTCGCGAGGTGAAATCCAAATCTGAGGCTGAATGAAGTTAGCATCCTTCATCACACCGAATATCGACATTTGCGGACCGGCTGCAACGTCTGATCCCAAGCCGAATTGAACACCTGCCGCTTTGACTCTTTCTATTGGAAAAATTCCGCTTTTGAGAAAGAAATTCGATGAAGGACAATGAGCAAGTGCGCATTTCTTTCTATGCAATAGGTTCAAATTCTCATCATCCAAATGAATGGAATGCGCAAAAATAGATCGAGAACCGCATAATCCGCTACGATCGTAAACATCCAGATAACTTCTAGAGTCCGGAAATAGTGAAGATACCTTTTTAACTTCTTCGATAGACTCCGAAAGATGGGTGTGCATGTAAGTACCCGGATTGCTCTGCCAGAGCCTTCCGCATTCTTTTAAAAGTTCATCAGTAGCCGTGATTGCAAAGCGAGGCGTGAACGCATAAAGCAATCTGCCATCGTCGTGACCATGCCACTTAGCAGCTAGATTTTCCGAATCGCTGATGGAATTTTTACGGTCCTCAAGTAAGGCTGCAGGCGCGTTTCTATCCATCATAACTTTGCCCATGATGGCGCGCATGCCCTTAGCGGCCGCAATTGAAAACGCGGCATCAGTCGCTTCTTTATGAATAGTGGCAAAGACAACGGCAAGCGTGGTGCCGTTGCATGCTAACTGATCAAAAAACCAGGCGGCAATTTTTTCTGCATAACTAAGATCACTAAACCTCGACTCAGCAGGAAAAATGTACTTCTCCAACCAACTGAGAAGAGTGTCTCCGGATTTGCCAATTTGCGTTACTTGCGGCAAATGAATGTGCATGTCGATCATGCCCGGCATTATCAGCTTCTGCCCGCAATTAAGTATTCGCGCATTGATTCCAGCATTTGCAGAATATTGGCTTTCAAGCTCGGACCAGTTGCCAACAGCCTCAATCCGACCATCTGAAGAAACGACCAAAGCGCCTTCAGGGATGTCACGATAGTTGTCTTCGTCTATCGGGTCAACAATATGACCCAGATACACAGTCAAGGCGCCGCCCTTACTGGCGCAGCCGTTGTTTGAAACGGAGCCGGACATCTAACTGCCTTACGGACGAATCCAATACTTAGACGAATCAATAATTGTACGGCACCGCTTCCACTTCAAACACTTGTCATTAGGGGCAGCGATGAAATCCGAACACGCTGCAATACAAATCATGAGTAAAATCAGTAAAGGAAATTGCAGCTGAGCAAAAATGAAGCTTGAACCCGCTGACTGGCAAACACTGCTTCCGGTTTTCCGAGAAACATTCAAGATTTGGTCGCCCGGTCTGTCCAGACGAGATTATCTGGAATATCAGTTCAAGCAAGCCAATCATCCTTGGGCGCGGCGTAACCTGAGACACTTTACGCTGAAACGAAAAGGCAAAATCGTTTCAAGCATGAAATTTTCGACTATTGAGCTGAAGGCGCGCGGACTATCTTATAAGTTAGCCGGCATTGGAGCTGTTTACACTCAGCTCGATTGCCGACACATGGGCTATGCAACAGAACTCATGGAAGCCGCAGCGGAGCTTGCTGAAAGCGAAAGCTATCAGGGAATGATTTTGTTTTCCGATATCGACTGCGAGTTTTATGCGCGCTTCGGATTTGAAGAAATTGGAGCAGCCGACCTACTGATACACCTTCCGTTCCTCAAAGGAAAACCTGCGTTTCCTTCACATATTTCCTGCGAAGACGACTGTGGCGCAGATCTCAATGATGGCGGGGCACAGAATTACGATACACAGAATTACGAGACACAAAATGGCAGTACACAGAATGGCAGTACAAAGATTGACAGTCCAAAGAACGCTCGAATAAACCTCACACTTGACGGCAAGTCATTTGAGCTCCTTCACGAAAAACTTCTTCCTGAACATCTCGACTTTACAGCACGCCACTACATGCAGTGGCTATCGAGACAGCCGTATGGCATCGTTAGGGATCGCAATTATTTCAGCTATAAGCTGATGCGCGAAATGTTTTTGCACAGCCACTCACGTTTGGCATGGCCGGCATTAAACATCACGAAAGTTTCAGAGAATGGCAGGCCCGGTGGCTACGCGATCACAGAAAGCGCAGGTGGCGTGCTGCGCATATTGGAAATTGTCGCACCGCAAGAATTCCGCGAACCAATTTGGGCAGGTCTATTGGTTCATGCACTGAAGGAAAAGCTGATGAGAATTAGGGCTTGGGAGGGTTTGGCAAACGACTTTGCGCCCAGCTTCAACCTCAAGCAGCTGATAAAAAAATGCGGATTGGATGAGATTTTGCCAACTGGTTACAAGGGCCAGCTCAATTATTACGATCGCTCCTGGGGAAGAGGAATGATTTTGCCCTTCGATGACAAACTAGCAGATCTCCATCTAACCGCGCCCTGCCCGCTTGTCGAGCTCGATCACCTCTAGGCGACTATAAGTGACTTTGAATAAGCATCTAAAGCTTTCGTGGAAAACGATTTATAGTCACCCTTTCGGGTGTCTCAAATTTCCCTCACTCTGGGTATGTTTTCCATGACAGGGCTTGAATGTGCTCAACCTCGCGGAGTTTTTCGATGTCCGACCACCTGGCAAGTCATTTATTGCTTGATCAACTTCAAGCTGAGGGAACACGTTTTATATTCGGCTCGCTCGCTTCCGCCGAATCGCCCGTAATCACGGCGACTTACGAGATGCGCTCCGATATTCACTTCTTGTCCGCTCTTCATGACGAGGTGGCGGGGTCGATGGCCATTGGTTATGCGCAAGCATCGGGACGCCCGGGCGTCATGGCTGTTTTGGCTGCACCTGGCATGGCCAGTGTTCAGACGGCGCTTTATACGTCGCTCAAAGCACGCGTTCCTCTGGTCGTTCTTGTAGACCAGCAGGATTCTCAAATTCTTTCCGACGAGCCTCCGCTTGCAGCCGATCTTCTTGAAATGGCAAAGCCTCTGGCAAAATGGGCTTGCGAACTGAAAACTCACGCTGAGATTCCAAGATTGATCCGGCGAGCTTTTCATGAGGCAAATTCTCCGCCCAAGGGGCCAGTTGTAATCAGCCTTCCGCATAACTTGCTGCTCAGACCTTCGGCCGGACAAGCAATTGTGCCGCCACAGATAAGCCCTCTGGGCTCTGCCGATCCGGCCTTTCTCAAGAAAGCGGCCAAGGCGCTCGTTTCAGCCCAAAATCCTTGCATCATTTTCGGCAACGAAGTTTCGCAATATCGCGCTCGAAAAGAAGCAGTCAGCCTTGTGGAAGTGCTAGGATGCGCGGCTTTCTGCGAGCCGATGCCCACAGGAGTCAACTTCCCGAACAGGCATCCACAATTCTGCGGAGTTTTGCCACTGGATCTAACTCAGGCAAATCAGCTGCTTTCGCCGTTTGACGTCATTTTGGTCCTGGGTATGCAAACGCGTATACCGGCAAAAGTCCACGAACCACCGCTGATTCCGCAAAATGCTTCGGTGATTCAGATTAACGTAGAACCAGGTTTAGCCGGTAAGACACTGCCTTGCCACCTGGCGGCCGTAGCTGATATCGGAGAAACGCTTTCCAGAATTCGAGCCGAAATCCAGATGGTATCGAATAACTCATGGGTAGATGTGACAAAACGGCGGGCGCATAACACCATTGCCTGGGTTTCAAAACGCAAACAGGACCTGGAAGAGAAGCTTTCCTATCCTGGACAAAATGCTCCAATTTCGCTGCTGTGGCTTTTGCGCATGATCGATGCGGTCAGGCCACAGAAGTCGGTGATTGTCAGCGACCTCGTCAACGACCTTTGCGACCCGGTACAGGTGCTCAATTTAGAGAGCAGCTCTTCATTTTTCTCACTGAATTCCGGTGTCCAAGGCTACGGCTTAGGGGCCAGTCTCGGCATCCAGTGGGCGAGTCCAGACCACCAGGTGATTGCATTGACTTCGGACTTGAGCGCTATGGTTGCACCTCAAGCCTTATGGACAGCCGCTCATTACGGTCTGCATACCAAATACATCGTCATCAACAACCTCGGAAGAAGCACATACAACCTGCAATTGCTTTCGACTCCGGGCAGCCCGCTTCGAGTTCAACTAGACAATCCGCCGGTCTCCTTCAGGGATCTGGCGACTTCTATGAGGGTTCCTGCCGGTCAAATCAGCATGATGTCCGAACTGGAGCCGGCCTTGCAGCATATGTTCGAAACCCAGGGTCCCTTCCTTTTAGATGTTCATGTTTCTGACGGACACTTTGAGCAGCAGGCGCTTGACAAGGAAAGAGCTGCCTCAAACTCTTAGCTTAGTCAGGTCCTATATATAGATTCTTATTGATTCCTTTTGAAACGAGCCGGCAGCGCGCTTCCGTTGTTAAAATTTCAACTGTATTTGCGTCCTTTTAGGGTACTCAAACGGTGAAAACACTTGAAGCGAACGCCGCTCAGAAAGTAGAGAGCGGGCGAATTGTTAACGACTTCTCAATTGAAGTTGCAACTGTAAACGGTTCTGGAAGCCAATCTTCGAATTCCGTGCTGATGCGCTCCATCTTCCAGATGGGCATCCCGGTCAGTGGCAAGAACCTGTTTCCGTCGAATATTGCCGGCTTGCCGACATGGTTTACCATCCGCGTAAACAAAGATGGCTATATTGCCAGAAAGAAAGAAATCGACATTCTCGTGGCGATGAATCCACAAACCGCCATGGAAGACGTCAAAAATCTCAAGCCGGGCGCCGTATGCGTCAGCCCGCAAGAATTGAATTTGACTGCCGTACGCTCCGACGTAAAGCACTACCCAGTGCCATTCACTGAGCTGGCTGCCAAAGCAACAGAAAACATCAAGTTGAGAAAGCTCGTCACCAACATGATTTATGTAGGCGTTGTAGCTGAACTTCTCAATATCGAACAATCCGAAATCGAGAATGCCATTCGCCGCCAGTTCAAGAAAAAGCAGTCTGCTGCCGACTTGAACATCAAGGCATCCGACACCGGTCGTGAATGGGCGAAAGAGAACATCAAAAAAGATGATCCTTTCTACGTTGAAAAAATGGACAAGACCGCCGGCAAGATAATTATCGATGGCAACGCCGCATCTGCTCTCGGTTGCATGTTCGCTGGTATTCAGGTTGCTGCCTGGTACCCGATCACTCCGTCGTCCAGCTTGACCGAATCACTGATCGACTACATGAAGAAATATCGTGTCGACAAAGAATCAGGTAAAGCAACCTTCAATATTGTTCAAGCAGAAGATGAATTGGCTGCAATCGGTATGGCTCTGGGAGCAGGTTGGGCTGGCGCTCGCGCTATGACCTCCACTTCCGGTCCCGGCATCTCGCTGATGGCTGAATTCGCAGGCTACGGATATTTCACTGAAATCCCGGTCGTCATCTTCGACGTTCAGCGTGTCGGTCCTTCAACCGGTATGCCGACAAGAACATCGCAAGCTGATTTGATCAGCGCCTACTACCTCTCGCACGGCGACACCAAACATCTCGTGATGCTGCCTGGCTCTGTAGCAGAGTGCTATCAATTCGCACACGATGCGTTCGACCTTGCAGAGCGCTTCCAACAACCTGTTTTCGTTCTTTCCGATCTCGATCTCGGCATGAACAACTGGATGTCGGATCCCTTCGAATACCCGAAGACTCCGATGGACAGAGGCAAAATCATGACCGCCGAGATGCTGGAGGCAGGCAAAGAATTTGCTCGCTATAAAGATGTCGACGGTGACGGAATTCCTTTCCGCACCTTGCCCGGCACCAATCATCCGAACGCAGCTTACTTCACTCGTGGCTCCGGTCACAACGAAAAAGCCGGATACACAGAGCGTCCTGATGACTATGTCAAGCTCATGGATCGCTTGCTCAAGAAATTGGAAACGGCTAAGAAACACATCCCGCAACCAATCATCGACAAGAATGCCAAAGCAAAACTGGGCATCATTGCATTCGGTTCTTCAGATCCGGCAATCGGCGAGTCGCGCGATCAACTCAAAGCAGCAAATGTTGAAACCAGCTACCTGCGCTTGAGAGCATTGCCGCTTACCGACGACGTAAAAGCATTCATCGAATCGCACGAACGCACCTACATCGTCGAGCAAAACCGCGATGGTCAGTTGAAAGACATCATCGTTTCCGAATATCCGGAACTCGCAACGAAGATTCGTTCTATCAGACATTACGATGGCTTGCCGCTTGACGCTCGTTTCGTCACCGACTCCATCCAAAGCCAGGAGAAGTAAGAGACATGGTTGCATCTACACCCAAACCCCAAAGCACAAACCGCATCGGTCTGACCTTGGCGGACTACAAAGGTAGCCCTTCCACTCTCTGCGACGGCTGCGGACACGACGCTATAACAAGTCAGATCATCAAGGCGTTTTACGAACTGGGCATTGAGCCCCACAACGTTGCAAAACTGAGTGGTATCGGCTGCTCCAGTAAGACACCGGCTTATTTCTTGAACCGCGCTCACGGATTCAACTCCACGCACGGAAGAATGCCGTCGGTCGCCACAGGCGTCAGCCTGGCAAACAAAGACCTCCGCCTCATCGGCGTCTCCGGCGACGGCGACACCGCATCGATCGGTCTTGGTCAGTTCTGCCACCTGGTCAGACGTAACGTGCCGATGATTTACATCGTCGAAAACAACGGCGTTTATGGTCTTACAAAAGGACAATTCTCTGCCACCGCTGACCTCGGCTCCAAGCTGAAGACCGGTGTGTTGAACGAACTTCCGCCTATCGATCTTTGCGGACTTGCCATTGAGCTCGGCTGCGGATTCGTTGCTCGCTCTTTCGCAGGCGACCCCAAACAATTGGTCGCTTTGCTCAAAGCCGCTGCTTCCCACAAAGGAACAGCCGTCCTCGACGTCATCAGCCCATGCGTCACCTTCAACAACCACGAAGGCTCGACCAAGAGCTACAAGTACGCAAAGGAAATGGAAACGCCGCTCCACGAGCTCGGCTACATTCCGTTCTACGAGCAAATCACAGTCGACTACGAACCAGGAACTGTCACCGACATCGAATTGCATGACGGTTCGCACCTGCGCTTGAAGAAGACCGAACGCAACTACGATGCCACCAACAGAGCATTGGCAGTTGAGACGATCGCTCAAGCAGCCAAAGAGAAGCAATTCCTCACGGGCTTGCTCTACATCGACGAGAAGAAAGAGAACTTCACCGACGTTATGCATGTTGTCGACACACCAATCGTCAACATTCCGAACGAACAACTCAGACCAGGCAAAGAAGTCCTGGACGAAGTGATGAAGGGCTTGATGTAATCTTCGGTGTTTTTCGTGGGGGCGCATTGCATGCGCCCTAATTTCGGACAATACGACATCGATGAAACCAGCAATCTAGAAGATATATGGCGGCGCAATGCGTCGCCTTCTTCATTAAAATTTCAAATTCTATGAGTGTGCTCTGCGATCACACAAAGTCCAGTTACGACAAATCTTTCAATACAATCCAGATCCGAGGTTCAACAATGTCCGGACAATCATGCGAAGCGAAAGTGACGAAGTCTGGAAACATTCTAAAGGAATGGTGCGAATCGAAGATTGGCGATCAAACGGGTCGAGTCTTTGTCATTACCGGTGCCACCAACGGCATTGGTTTCGAGTCAGCCGATGCTCTTGCTGAACACGGTGCCACTGTTGTCCTCGCGAGCAGAAGTTTAGAACGCACCAAAGAGTGCGCAGAAAAGCTAAAGGCTAAACACAGTAATAAAAACATCTTTCCAATCAAGCTCGACCTAAGCTCTCTCAAGTCAGTACATGAATGCGCGGACAAACTGCGTTCAGAATTTCCAAACATTGACGTACTCATAAACAATGCCGGCGTGATGGTGCCACCATACACAATTACAGAAGATGGTTTCGAATTACAGTTCGGCACAAATCACCTTGGGCATTTTGCCTTTACAGGTCTTATCCTGCCCAACCTGATGGCGACTGCCGGTTCTCGAGTCGTTACACTAAGCAGCACCGCGCACTTGCGCGGCAGAATCAATTTCGATGATCTCCAGAGCAAAAAACTCTATATCGCAAATTTGGCATACGCTCAATCAAAAATTGCCAATCTCCTTTTCGCATACGAGCTGCAACGCCGCTTGGATAAAGCAAACTCTAGAACGATTTCTGTTGCAGCCCACCCAGGCTGGTCACGCACCGGACTTCAAGTTCACGCGGTCACAAAGGCATGGGTCCGTGCTCTTTTCGCGATGTTCGAACCTCTCTTCAGCCAAGACGCACGCGCAGGCGCGCAGCCGATGTTAATGGCGGCAACGGACAAGCTCGTCTCCGGCGGCGAATATTTTGGACCAGACGGTTTTGGTGGTGCCAAAGGTAATGCAACTCGCGTTGATTCAAATAAACTTTCGCACAACGAAGACCTGCAAAGGAAGCTCTGGAAAGTTTCTGAAGAGCTAACCAAGGTCACCTATCCTGTATAACCCTCTTGCAACTATTCGTCCAAAAGACACTGCATTTGGTGTCTTTTGAGAACCGGGACTATGCCAGACCTTCCAATCTATAAAGCCTTTGCGCGTTTTCGTGAAGAATATCGCCAGCAATTTTCATTGCCTGAGCGGGTTCCAAGAAATCTTCACGTACGAGTTTTGTGAGTACTCTAGACAAACCGCGTTTCAATGAAAGCGCACCGTACCAGTAAGTTTCCGGCACGGTGTGACCATCTGTTCCACTCAAAATTTTTGAAACGGGTGCAAGAGAGACTGCATCCATCAAAATCGATTCGATGTTAGCCGAGACGAGAAAACAAGCGAGCGACAAATCCATATAGACATTTGAATAAAGAGACGCAAAATAAGCCGCTTCTTTGACGAATGGATAACAATGCAGCAAGACAAATTTGACTGAAGAGAAATGCTTATCTTCGAAAAGGCTTCTCAAATGAAGCGGATTGCTTTCAGAGAGATCCTCATCGGAATCTCCCAAGCCTGTATGAATCTGAACTGGAATCTTTCTGTCACCAGCAAACTCGAACGCTCGCAGCACCAGATAGTGGTACAGATTGCATTTTTCTATTCGAACGGAAGGCTTGCTTGCACCGGATTTTCCAGGTTCGCTGGAGCGCTCTTTAGCCCCTTCCTTTAATGGTGAGAATTCCTCTTGAGCAAGTTCTTTAGTGGTATCTAGAAAACGCAGTCCGCCTCGATAAGCCAGAATAGTTTTTAGTGCAACGACTGGCACATCCGAAGGCTCAGACAATAAGGATAGAAACTTTGATTCTAGTTCGCCAAAACTCGACGACATCGACAGAGCCTTTTCGATAAAACTTTCAATACGCAGGCAGCGAAAAACAGGACGGTCTGTTAGTTGGCTAAACTTCTGCAGCGGCATTGCCTTACCTGATGAATAGCCGTCATCAATAATGAAAGCGCCGAGTGAAACATCGTCAAACAAACTATTCACCAGGTCGAATTCTCTCATCGTTTGACGAAGCTCAATAAGCTGTTTCTCACCGCTTACGTCCAACAGAAATTCCAATTTGCGGATCATATCAATGTATGACAGCGAGTTCTGAACATGGTTTTGCAACATATCCATGGTACGGCTTTCGGTAAAACAACGGCGCAGGTCGACCGCCTCGAACTGAACGAAATCGTTGACCAAAGAGTGCGCGTGCTGATCGATAATGATCGCACTTCGCAAATCTATGCCCGGAAGCTCGCTCACACTGTCTCCTTTGTTAATAGCGATTTCGGTGATGGGTCATTTCGAACTCCGGATTAGCCGCATCAAAAGCACCACATTCAGAGGTCTTCACTGCCGCATATGTATCAGCTAAGCGAGAACCCAAAACACCGACAAGAAGCTTGTCTTGTTCCAGCTCTAAAACCGCATCCATGAGGCTAGTAGGCAGTCTGCGAATTTTATTCTTATCCTGCTCTTCAGGAGTCATGGTGGCAGGATCCGTGAATACAGGATCTGGTGGCTGAAGGTTTCTTTCTACTCCGTCCAAACCGGCGGCAATTATCCCTGCCAACGCTATGTATGGATTCGCAGTCGAGTCAACGCATTTTATTTCAATATTAGTCGTGGCCATTTCGTGCCCCCAGTAAACAGAGGGTACTCTTACTGCGGCTTCTCGATTCTCAAAACCCCAACAGGTATACGCCGACGCCCATGAACTCGGCTTCAAACGGCGGTAAGAGTTTACCGACGGTGCAGTCAATGCCACAAGGGCCGGAAGGTGTTCGAGTATGCCGGCAACAAATTTCATTCCGAAAAGAGAGAGTCCACTGTCGGCAAACAATAAATTGCGCTCACCATAGATATCCCAAGCGGACAAGTGTAAATGGCAGCCGTTTCCGGGCTGGTTCTCGAATGGTTTTGGCGCAAGGTATGCTTCCATCCCCATATCAAGAGCAACGCCCTTCAATGTTTCTCTGTAATAAATCTGCCTGTCGCAAGCTTTCAAAGCCGGCATGTGAGTAATGCTGACTTCATGCTGACCATGTCCGAGTTCCGGATAATATTGCTCGGTCTCAATATTTTGTTTGGCGAGCGCGTCAATAAAATTATTGATAAAGCGTGACGCTCGGTTCATTCCCTCGGTAGAAAAACACAAGCTGCGATCAAGCGGTTGAAACGTGCCGTCACTAGTGGTGCCGAGCATGAATTCCGGTTCGAAGGCGACCTGAAAACTTACACCCATATCCTTCGCCTTTTGAATTTGACGCTTCAGGACAGCGCGCGGACAAAGCTCCCATGGTGTGTGGTCGAGTTCCATCAAATCACAAATTACAGCCGCCTGCCGCTCAGCGTAAGGCAGCACTGTCCAGGTGTCGGGATCTGGGATCAAGCGGATTTCGCCACTGGCACCAAAACCGGTATCAGTCTGAAGCTGGTCGAGCATATTCATCGCCAGCGTTCCTTTGACCAGTCCAATTCCGCTTTCCAGCCTCTCCTTAAGATGAGCTGCGCGCGTCGCCTTTCCTCTTATGATGCTGCTCAAGTCGGCGTATATAAATCGCACCAGATTGATGGATTGCCGCTGAGCCTCCATCACAATGTCATCGAGAGTCTTAACCTGAATCATTTATCCGATTGATCCCCTGTCTTGCAGGAAAGTGAAATACACAGCCAAAGCGAAGATCGCAAAGATTAAACCCATGGCGATTTTCAGAAGCGTCCAAAGCACGATCGTCAACTGCGCCCAGATAAAGGTTTGCAGGATAGACAACACGAAAGGCAAAAGAAGATAGACAACCGGGCCGCCCACAATGGAAATCATCCATAACCCGCGCCGGAGAACTTCGTCGTCATTAAAATCGGCGAGTTCGTCCAATCGCTGAATATTGCCCCCCGCTCTCTTAATTTCAAACGCCCGCAACCATTCAGCAGCGAAATGCTTGCATTCGAGGAGTGCTTTGCCCTTCAAAAGTTTCCGCCCTTCGTGTCCGCTCCCCAACAGTCCAATTATAGCCGCGACCTAGTTGTCATGAGGATATTGACAGTTTGATTGGCAGTTCAAGGTGGAACAAGAGTAGCAAGAGACCTATCTATGATGCCGGAGTAAGTCCGGCAAAAAATCATGGCAAATACTGCAAAACCACTCAAACCATCAACCGTCTTAGGCATCTATTACCTGACCACGTTTATCGTCGGCGTAGGTTTAGCCTTCCCGGTGGCACGCTGTGTTGCGATCGGTGAGATTGGTGCAAGAGGGTCTGCAATTTTAACGCTCTGCTGGAACGTTCTTTTCGTCATGCTACTGCCTATGGTGCTGGATTGGGCGGAGCGACGTTATTTCAAAGCTCGCTTTGTCGCTCTTGAAGATATTGCCAAGACCAATCCCGAATTAGCCTTGATGATTGGCGAGCATTGTAAGAAATTGTCTTTGCCAGGTCTGAGATTGGCTGTAGTCGACACCACGACGGAAGAATTATTCAGCTACGGATTGTGGCGGACAAATCCGCGCTTAATCATTCCTGATGCGCTTCTAAATCAGCCCGAAAAGGGACAAGCAATTCCCTCCATCGAAGCCGAACTGTCGCGGTTCGCCAATCAAGACCACACTCTTGTTTTTTTGATTTTCACCGCCATTCAGTGCATTGTTCAGCAGCTCTTGCTGGCTGCAAAACTGTTCGGATAAGCAGCCCCGGTGTTTATGCAATCTCTGGCAGATTAAACAATGCCCTGGCGCATTGCCTTGATTGCCGCCTGCGTTCTATCTGAAACCGACAGCTTGCGCATAATGTGACGCATATGGGTTTTGATAGTCTCAGTGCCCAAGCACAATTTGTCCGCAATCTCCTGATTGCTCAGTCCTTCGACAAGTAGCTGCAAAACTTCCATTTCACGCTGGGACAGTGCAAATGGATTTGGTCCTGGTGTGTCTTTTGAGTCTCTGGTGTCTTTTTGATCCTTAGGCGCATCCTTACCAGTGTCGCTCGCAACTGGCCCAGCAGCACTTTCGGATTTCTCCGATTCCAATTCGCCGTCTTTTGGGGTGACACTATGTGATGCCGCCCGCAAAACTTTTCTGGCAATACCCGGGTCGAGCCAAGCCGCACCATCCATAACACTGGATACAGCTTTGAGCAGTTGCTCAGCGGTGAGCGTTTTCAAGCAATATCCGTCTGCACCGGCAGAAAGAGCTGCAAATACAGAATCGTCGGTATCATGCGAGGTGAACATGATCACTTTGGTTTCGGGCAGAGCTTCTTTGACCAGACGCGCCGCTTCAACACCGTCCATAATCGGCATGCCGATATCCATCAAAACCAGGTCGGGTTTATTCTCATTGGTGATAGCCACAGCAGAGCGTCCATCGCCGGCCTGTCCGACAACCTCAAAAGTTTGGGATTGCTGAAGAGTCAACTTCAACCAGAATCTGGTCGGTTCATCGTCTTCTGCTAGAACGACCCTTACTTTCTGGCCAACCGGCAAATCGTAGCCCACATGTCCCCCTTTTGGTGGATGTCTGACTCAGCAACGAATCGAATCCCCCGTATCTTTCTACCCCTCTTCGTGCTCTTCAAAAGACTCCGTTTGGAATATGTCGAATCTGGCTCCTTGCTTCCATGCTGTCTCTCCCAGTCCGGCTTTCAAGGAAAGCTGTGTAAGAGTCTGCTCGAGATTCCAGCCGAATTGCTCTGCCACATGTGGCAGAAAGACTGCCTGACTTCCATTCTTATAGAGGACGACGCCATCTCTACCTATTACTATCTCATCATAGGTGGCGATTCTCTTCAATGGCGTCAAGACACTAATTTCAATTTCCAAGCTGTCCAAATCGTCCGCGGTGACCGGCAGAAAGCGATAATCGCGCATCGCAGCTCCAGTTGCATTTTCACAAACGGCATCGACCAGCGGGCGAACCGGCCAAATATGACCTATACAACCTCTCAGTTCGCGCCGTTCTTCGGGGTTGGACGGATTGTCCGTCTTTTTGAAGAGCGTGACAAAAACCCCGCGAGGGTGAGCAAAGCGCGGGAATGTTTTTTTCAGTTCAGCATTATTTGGTTGTGTTTTTTTTGAAGCGGCAGCCGCAATGCTTTCTCGTGCCACCATAAGCAGTGCCTGACGCTCTTCAGAAGTGAGCGGAGCATTGCTTTCGGGAATCTCGTCATCCGGCAGCCAGCGGCAGTTTTTACCAGATTGCCCGCCTAATGCGATAGCCATGTAGCTCACTGAATTCTCGTCATCCTCGACGAGTGAGTCTTGTGAAGTTGCGTAATTCAAAACAGTGCCGCCACTATTGTCAGGCAATATCGACATTAAAACGCAAAGTGGGTAAAAACCACATATGGTGGCACCAGTTCGCTCTCGGAAGTCGATAAAACCCTCAAGATCGAGGCGGTTTATGTACGTAAATGCTTCTTTGTCTAGCCGATATACATTTTCTTTGATATTGGCGGTAAATGGTTGATACTGGTAACGCGGGCCGACATGGCAAAAGTCAGAGCTGACGACAACAATGTCATCTTCTTTGAGAAAACGCTTTAGAGCGCCGCCAATCAAACGGGTTTCCATTTCGTCTTCGAGTTGGCCGATTACGATCGGAACAATTTCGATCGGTCCAAACGCTTTGTAAATCAAAGGCAGCTGCAGCTCAAGAGAATGTTCTTTGCGATGGACCTCCGGCATAAAGCGAAAAAGAGGAAAATCGCAAAGCGCCTCGACCGTTTTCAGATCAACCGGAAGATTTCCTAACGGGGTTTGAAATGCCGTGGCGTCGCTCAAAGCAGCGCCCTCAAAACCTGTGTAATGGCTAGGTCCTAGAAGAAAAACTCGCTGGATTTTCTGAAATTGTTTCTCTTGCATTTGAGCACGAGAATAACCAAACGCTGCTGTTTGGCCCGAGAACATATAACCGGCATGCGGACTTACAATAGCTAAAAGATTGCCATCATCTCTCAATAAATTCAATTCCGGTTCTTGAAATTGAGCATGAGCAGAGCGCCTGGAAAGAGCACCACTAGCTGATTGGAGGTACTCTTCTAACTGCTGATTCAACTTAAGCGGGTCATCGTTGTACCACGAACCAGCATAACGCGCCTCGCGAACTTTACTGCCAGGAGTCTTTTTCTTTGAGAAGAAGCGAAAACCTGACATTGCTCATCCGTGTTGTTTGGCTAAAACGAAGGTGTTTCTAACTAGAATTTTGCTCCGCCTTCGGCTGGAGCGGCGGTACTTGCTGGTTGAGCTTGTTGCGAACCAGTTTGGGAAATCTGACCGGACACTTTGTGGAAGCCGTCACCGTGCGGATCATATGAATACTCGAAGTTAATCGTTATTTTCGCTGACGTCACTCCTGCAGGCAGCGCTTCCAAAGGGAGCGACTTGTTGAAAGCATCGGTAGCGCTGACTTCTGCTTGCCCGTCTTTCGGGTGCCCGGTCGCTACAACATCGGATGTGCTGCCGTCTGCATTGATGGTGGCGGTCAGAACGACAGTATTCTTGCCATCAGGAACCTGCCAGTTATTTTGCACTCGCAACCTCGTGCGATTGAAATAACCGGTCAATGGACCTGAATTATCCACGTGTGGTTTGCTTGCTGGAGCTTTTGATGAAGCTTTGGCGGGTGCTCTATTTGCCGGTGCGGCAGTCGCAGCAGTGGTAATTGTAAGTCCGCAGACAAGAACTAGAAGTGCAATTTTTTTGAACTGCGAGCAAGACTTTGAGCTAAAACTCGAAGCGACCTTAAGTAGTGACATTATTCATCCTCCCCGTTCTCGCTTAAGATTATAAAGAACCTGCGCTGTCCTTCGCTCGAAATAACCCGAAGGAGGAAGTATAACCGTGCAGGAAAGTGGTTCCTCCCACGGGTCCAATTTCGCCATTACAGAAAAAACCTGTTAAGGGCACCTCGCCGACATACTCACGGAAAATGTCGCTGTCGTGGTTTTTGGTTCCGTACAAATATTTGCCCCGTCCAAGGCAGGAGAAAAGAAGCGCCCCTTGCGCTTGGGCACCGGCACCGCTTAAACGCGTGCGATCGCAATAGTTTTTCAGCATCAGACGAAGGTCTTCGGATGATGTTGCAGCATCACGCAAATGAAACTGAACTGTACGTCCCTGCCTGAGCAATTCTCCGACTACAATTGCTCCGGCTTCAGGTACAAGTCCGACCAGATTACGAATTAGGAAGTCACCGCATTTGAAATCAGTCTTAAACTCATTCATCACAACTCCAAGAAAAAGCGAGTTGCGCGCAAGTTCTTGATCATGCGGCGGGAGATCTTCAAGCACACTTTTCAGCTTGTGAATTGCCGGCTCGCCATCCAATTCTAAAAGTATATTGCCCTGGCAAGCCGTGACTGTGAGCGGTTTTCCAATAGGCCGGCAACCTTGCGCCACCACAGTGTCAACGGTGACATTGCCGGAAACAGCGAGACCTACCATGCCTTCAGTGTAAACATCGCCGTTGAGAAAAAGCGCATTTCGGCCAGGTTCGTTTGCTCCACTAGCCATTCCGCCAACCTTCACGCTATTGGCAAAAGCATAATCGAGCCCTTGCACCATCGTCTCGATTCTGAACGTGAAAGGGTCCGGCAGCAGAATGAATGACGGCTCAACACTGTTATCAATGCCGACTATCTTTTCCCACTCAGATGGCGGAGCATCACCATCCGGCAATTGCTCATTGAAAACGTGGAAAGTGGAGAGATTTACGCCGGGCATTACGGCTCCTGCAAGAGCGATGCCTTTGTCATGCTCAACTTCCTCACCACCACCAATCAAGCCACCGGCAGAGCAGCCAATAAGCGCCTTCGGCTTCAATTTGTCCTTGATATATCCGGGAATTTTCTCGAAGTTGCGCGAATAATGGTGAGAGACAAAGGCGATGACCAAATCAGGTTCTTGACCGAGTTCGCTCAGCAATCTCTCGGACATCTGAGTGATTATCTGCTTGGCTGTTTGCTTCGAAGACGACTTATCGTCCTCATCGCGCCCGCCGATTAGCGAAGACCACTTCATAGCCTTTTCGGTCTTACTTATCAAAGCATCTCTCCAGTATCAATCAAAAGGTGAATAGTAACGTGTTTCTAGGACCTGAAGAACCCTGACAACAGATAAAATCGGCGAAAAGCATGGTTGCTGACTGCATTGGGTAGATAAAGAAACTTAGAAAGGAAATTTTCCAACATGACAGAAAGCCAGTCGCCAACCATTAAGAACGCCCGCAAGTGGCTGTTCAAGGGACTTTCGAAGAAAGACGAAGGCGAAAGCACAAAAGCACCCTGGTGGCAGGTAATGTGCCTTACCGGCGTGGACTATTTTTCCACTCTCGGTTACCAACCTGGCATTGCTTTTCTGGCGGCATCTTATCTTTCTCCTCTCGCCACTCTGGTACTCGTTCTTTTCACACTCTTTGCGGCGTTGCCGATATACAGACGAGTAGCTGAGGTTTCGCCGCACGGTCAAGGCTCGGTCGCGATGCTGGAGCACTTGCTACCAGGATGGAGGGGTAAAGCTGCAGTTCTTGTCCTCATTGGTTTTGCGGCAACAGATTTCATAATTACCATCACTCTTTCTGCAGCCGATGCGGCACAGCACGTTGTGGAAAACGTTTTCATGAAGGGTTTTGGTCTCAGTCCTCTCCTTGTCACAGACGGCCTCTTGCTAGTTCTAGCCGGCATCTTTTTGATTGGTTTTCGAGAAGCAATCGGCGTTGCCATCATACTTGTCGGCATATACCTTGCTCTTAATTTGATCGTCGTCAGTGTTTGCGGTTATGACGTTTTACAGAATCAAAAACCAGTCACCGACTGGCTCAGCAATCTTACCTCTCAGTATCCTTCCATTCCCAAAATGTTCATGGTCAGTCTCCTTCTCTTTCCAAAACTGGCACTTGGACTTTCCGGCTTCGAAACCGGCGTTGCGGTAATGCCGCTTGTGCAGGGCAATAGCGACGACACAGAAAACACACCAACCGGCAGAATCAAAAACACCCGCACATTGCTTTCCACAGCAGCTGTAGTGATGAGCTTCTTCCTTATCACCACTTCTCTGATAACGACAATTCTTATTCCTGCAGCAGAATTTCAAGACGGCGGAAAAGCTAATGGGCGCGCACTTGCGTATCTGGCTCATCATTATCTTGGCGACATTTTTGGAACAGTCTATGACTTAAGCACAATTGCAATTCTTTGGTTTGCCGGCGCGTCGGCTATGGCTGGTTTGATCAATCTTGTCCCGCGCTATCTACCTCGATACGGGATGGCGCCTGACTGGGCTCGCGCAATGCGCCCTCTTGTACTTGTGCTCTTTGTCGTCAGTATTGCTGTCACACACTATTTCCGCGCGTCTGTAGATGCACAAGGCGCTGCATATGCCACAGGTGTTTTGGTTCTTATGGCTTCTGCTGCCGTCGCAGTCACTTTGACAGACTGGAAAACCTCAGTGGCAAGACGCTTAATGCTAATAGCCATCACAATACTTTTCATTTACACTACCCTGGCAAACGTTATCGAACGGCCTGAAGGTCTGCATATCGCCAGCTTCTTCATCTGGGCAATTATCTTTGTCTCTTTCATGTCTCGCTTGCGACGCTCAACTGAACTGCGAATCAAGAAAGTCGTTGTGGACGAACAAGCAGAGGCAATTTTGCAGGAAGCAATGGGAGTAGGCAGTTCGTCTTTGAGCACAGGTGAGTTAGGACAGAAATTGCCCGGCACAATTCGCCTGGTTGCTCATCATCCGGGGAATTTTGATTATGCTGGCAAACTCAAGGAAATATCCGACAAACATAACATTAGCGGCGATGGCGTGATCTTCATCGAAGTCTTGCTTGGCGATGCATCTGAATTTATTGAAGACGTACTTGAAGTAAAGGGTGAAAAACGAAATGGCTACAGCGTGCTGACTTGTAATGCGGTAGCCGTACCCAATGCACTTTCAGCCGTTCTTCTATACCTGCGCGACCTTACAGGTAAAAAACCACATATCTATCTCGGCTGGACGGAAGGCGCCCCGCTTTTGTATGTAATGAAATTCGTATTCTTGGGTGAAGGTGAAACAGCTTCAATAACTCGCGAGATTTTGAGACTGGCTGAAAAGGACGAAAACCTCCGTCCCTGCGTGCATGTAGCCTGAAAGCATCGCCATGTCAAGCAATTCATTCTCCAAAAGCAAAAGTAAGATCAAAAGACGCACGTCGCTCACAGGTTGGCGGTTTCAGCGTTTTTCGCTTAATCAAAGATTTTATAGAGCTATATTTAGAAGTACAACGTTATCAAGCGAATTAAAGGCCATATCTGTTGGTTTTCAAAATGCTTGCAATATAATCGCAACTGTTCATAACGGCTTTTGAGCCGACGAGTCTCCGGTAACAGCTTTGCAAGAACCGTCTACAGCACCAAGCACACAGCCCGCTGCATCGCAACAGGTAACCCACCACAAGGACGAACTGCTTAGCTGGTGGCTAGCAGCAGCCATTGTCGGTGCGGATATTGGCACGTCCGTTTTCTATTCGACAGGGATAATTCGTCCTCTGGTTGGATATGCAGCGCCTCTGATGATATTAGTCGTCTGTATTCTCATGTGGCTATTCAAGGTCACGTATGAGGAAGGCTGTGCCGCTAGCCCCTTTAACGGGGGTGCATACATGATGGTTCTACAGACTGTCGGAAGGCGGATGGCTATGGTAGTAGGAGCCCTTTCAATACTCTCCTACCTGGCTACTGCTGCTGTCAGTGCAATTTCGGGGGCATACTACCTAGATTCTTTCGATAACATCGTTAATTGGCCAGTTCAAAATGTTGTCGCAGTTGCTTCAATTCCCGTTGTATTTTTTGGACTTCTAAACATTGTTGGGATCAAAGAGCCGGCAAAAATTGTTCTGGGAATAGCTGCATTCCACTTCGGTCTTTTGCTAGTGATGGATTTCTATGGGCTATTCATTGCTTTCTCGAGCGGGGCAAATTTTGCCCGTGTTTTTGAAGGACTACCGACGATTTCCACACAGGACATGTATAGAGGCTTCGCTGCGGCGTTTCTAGGCATCACAGGGTTTGAAGCTGCAGCGCAAATTGTGGAGCAGCTAAAGACGCCTACCTGGCTCACACTGCGTAAGGTGTATCTGGTAGTTGTTTCCTTGGTGGGTATTACTGCACCTCTTACTTCTTACCTCTGCATTATTCTTCTGACTCCAGAACAGATGAATACCTATTCGAACAGCCTGCTAAGCGGATTAGCATTTATCGAGTTTGGTCAAAGTGGTTTGATTATTTTGGTTTTGGACGCTTGCTTGATTCTGTTTGCAGCGGTTAATACCGCCTATGCTGGCTGCATAGGGCTATGCACCACAATGGCAAAACAAGGAAATCTCCCAGGCTTCTTTTTGAGACGATGGGCTGACAATGCGCCGTGGCCACTCAACAAAACTCGAGAACGCTTGCCATTCTTTCAGGGTTATCCAAATTGCGCACTATCTTTCATGCTGGTAACAATTGTGATGATTTGCCTGCTTCCTGGCGAAGTTAACGTGCTGGGCGAAGTCTATGGAATGGCTTTTCTTGGCGTGATGATGTCTTTCTGCTTCGGAGTAATCTTACTGAGAGCAAGAATGCCGCTGAAAGTTGCTCGCTCGCCTTACCGGACTCGATGGATATGGCATCTAGGCGACTGGAGCATGCCTGTGCCGGCTGTACTTGGTTTGATCGCACTTTCTTTTGCGGAAGTAACTCTTTTCATATATTCATCAACCGCAAGAATGTTAGGTCTTTCAATCTTCCTCATTGTTCTTATGGTTACCGCATTTTACAGGCTCGGTGTTTTAGAAGGTCGATTGCAGCATTTACCTGACTTGCGCCTAGGGCTTGGTAAATTCCAAAATGTTGACGATCTGCCCGTCAACCTTCCTACCTACGTTCTTTGCACTGCCGGAGCAAAAGCGAGAAATCTTACCGTACTTCTACTTGACCTCCTCGAACATGAGGAACCTGGAGAAAAAGAAGTAGTCATATTCCATGCTGAAGAAGAAGCTGCACGACGAGGCGTAGTTTTTGAATTGTTGCAAAGAGTGGTATCGCAACAGGTGGCACCAAAATTCAAAGACCGCGATTTGATTTTGACAGTGAAAGTTTTGCCGGAGACTTTGATCGACGGAATGATCCAATTGAAGCGTTACCGCAAGTTCAAAAAGATCTTCCTAGGTACAGGTCAAGATCCAACACAAGCTCGCGAGTTTGCTCGAGAGATTGAAACCAACACGGGCGTCCATGCATGTGTGATCAATGCGACCCCACAAACTTAGGTTTATTTACTTGAAAAGTGCTCGAAGTTAAGTCTTGCCCTTGTCTGAAAGAATTGATGCGCCCGGGATTGAAACGTGGAATGGCTAGAAGTAAAGTTAGATTCGGATTCGTTCAATAGATCGACTCACCCCTGTGACTAAAAAACAGACTACCGAATTCTCCAAATGGCTGATGAAAGGCGCCAAGGCCAATACGGCCGAGCCCGCCCATCAAGACAGTTGGTGGAAAGTTATGTGCCTTACTGGGGTGGATTACTTTTCCACCTTGGGATATCAGCCCGGTATCGCATTTCTTGCTGCCGGCTTACTGTCACCACTGGCGACACTAGTTCTTGTGCTCATGACGCTGGCAGCAGCACTACCGACTTATTTTGTTGTTGCATCAGAAAGCCCTCATGGACAGGGCTCCGTTTCAATGCTGGAGCGTTTGCTGGGGGGCTGGCGAGGAAAAACAGTAGTCCTTATATTGCTCGGTTTTGCCGCAACAGCATTCATCATTACGATTACACTTTCAGCAGCCGACGCAACTGCTCACATTATCGAAAGTCCAGTCATTCCAGTCTGGATGCATAACAAAGATCGTGTCTTAGTGACGCTTCTTTTGCTCAGTTTGCTCTCCGGTGTCTTCTTGAAAGGATTTCGTGAAGCAATTGGAGTTGCTGCCGTCATTGTAGCTATTTATCTTAGTCTCAACGCATATGTACTGTTTGCGGCCGGTCAGCATTTGATGGACAATCCACATGTTTTTGACGACGCATGGCAGTCGCTTATGAATCGATACCATTCGCCGCTTGAGATGTTCCTCGTCTCGATGCTTTTGTTCCCCAAACTGGCGCTGGGTCTTTCAGGATTTGAAACCGGCGTCGCCGTCATGCCGCTTGTAAAAGGGCTTCCACACGACGATCCCAAACATCCCCAGGGTCGAATCAAGAATTCCAAAAAGCTTTTGGCAACTGCTGCCATTATTATGTGCTTTTACCTGACCTTAAGTAGTATCACCACTTCGCTGCTCATTCCACCTGAATTGTTTGCCGAAGGCGGCGAAGCAAACGGCCGCGCACTTTCGTATCTATGCCACAAGTATTGCGGTCACTTGGTCGGCAGTATCTATGACTTATCTACCATCTCCATTCTCTGGTTTGCCGGCGCGTCTGCTATCGCCGGCTTGCTTACGCTTGTACCAAAATACTTGCCGCGCTACGGCATGGCGCCTGACTGGGCACTCGCCACTCGTCCACTGGTGATTTTCTTCTTCATCGTCGAAGCAGCAGTGACAATTATGTTCAAAGCAAACGTCGATGCTCAAGCCGGAGCATACGCGACCGGTGTTCTTGTGTTGATGACGTCAGCAGCTATTGCCGCCACATTCTCAATGTGGAAACGCAACTGGCTGATTAGAATCTGTTTTATTCTTATCAGCGCAATATTCATCTATACACTTTGCGCCAACACGCTGCAGAACACAGAAGGCTTGCAAATCGCATCTTTCTTCATCGTTGCAATTCTTGCCAGCTCGCTCATCTCTCGTGCCATACGCTCGACAGAATTGCGCATTTCTTCAGTCAAACTCGATGAACAAGCTGAAAAATTCATAGACGAAGCGACAGAAAAACACTGGGGGGAAATTCGTATTCTTGCCCACCGCCCGGATGATATCAATTATGGTGTCAAAGAAGAGTGGGCACGACACGTTCACAGTATCCAACATCCCGAAGGTGACTTCATCTTCTTTGAGGTGAAGACAGACGACACCTCTGAGTTTATCGATGAATGCCTTGAAGTCAGCGGTCAGGTGATTAACGGATACCAGGTTTTGAGATGCACCTCATCAGCGGTTCCTAACGCTCTTGCGGCGTTGCTTCTCTACATCCGTGATCGTACGCACAAAGTTCCTCACGCCTATCTCGGATGGACTGAAGGTCACCCGATTTCTTACATCGTGAAATACATTTTCTTGGGCGAGGGTGAAACAGCTCCTCTAACACGAGAAATTCTGCGCTCAGCAGAACACGATTCAAAACGCCGCCCGCTCATTCACGTCGGCTAGCTCCAAAGCACAAACACATCACTTTCCGCCGTCAGTGTTTCCACCGGATGCTTCTTTATCCTTGCTATTCTCTGCCTTAAGACGCTTCAATTCTGTTTCGATTCTTGCAACTCTCTCAGCGCTCATTGGGTGCGTAGACAACATAGCAAAAAGCGGTGCAGCCCCTTTTCCCAGCGCCTTCTCTTGTTTCTCTAAAAGCTTGAAAAATTCAACCAGTCCATCACCGCTATAGCCTGCTTTTACTTCTAACGCTAAACCAGTCAAGTCGGCGTCAGTTTCTTGTGTTCTGCTGAAATTTAGTGATTCCAACTTCTGTGCCAATGCAAATGCTGCTTCAATTTTCTCGTTATCTCCCACGCCCCCTGAGATGATACTGAGGCAAGTGATCAATCCGCAATTATGCAGTGCTTGCTTCAACGTGTGGCGGTGGATCACGTGTCCGATTTCATGCGAGATAACACCAGCCAATTCATCATCACTCTTAGCCTCTTCGATAAGCGCAGAATTGACAATAAGAATGCCACCGGGATATGCACAAGCATTAATCTCCTTGTCCTTCTTCACGTAGAACTGAAACTTGTAGGGACACTTATCCAGTTGAGCAACAAGCTTCTGACCTATATTTGCAACGCGCTTGTAACTCTCAGATTTCTTATCGAGCTTGTCCGTCTGAGCGAGCATTTCGCCCAACTTAATTTCGAATGATGGATCGATCATGGTCGCAACCGCGGCTGACAACGGGTCGAGCAGCAAGTATCCCGCTATTCCCAGTGCGGCGATAGAACCCGCGACAATTGTCCAGTAGCGAGCTTTGTTCGAGCTTCTTTTAACGATCTTGCGATCTGCTAGAGCAGCTTGTTTGCCAAGCTCAGTTCCACCTGCAGCATTAGCAATTGCAGTTAGCAAATTGCGATCTTCCGAAACGATTGCAACACTCTGACGCTCGCAAACGAGTTTAAACCTGTCACCATCGTGCCCGCCGACTTGCAAAGTAAGCTCTTCGAAGGGTATACAAAATGCGGTGCCCACAACACTGATCTTTCCGCTGCCAACCTGCACTCGCACTTGGTCCGGCGCACTGCTGGAAGAATCATAAAATCGTGCCTGATAACTTTCCACAACTGTTTCTGTTTATCCGATAAGAGAAAGCAGTCCGCCCCGTGCTCTTACAAACTGACCGATCCAGGCTCCAAACGATCGAGGATTGCGCGTTTGAATCCAAACCTTTCCAGGTCCTTGAAATTTACATGCAAGCCCCTCACCGCTCGTCATGCTGCTAAACCATGTTTTTCCAGCTTTAACCATGTGATACTCAGTGTCTCCAGACCAGGCGACGACATGCCCGTTGTCGACGATATATTCCTGACCGGCGGGAATAGGTATTTCCATAATTGCGCCAAATGCGCTGATGACAAAATGTCCGCTGCCTTTGAGATGAAGGACGAAAAAACCCGCACCGGAGAATAAACCGGCGGTCAACTTCTGTGCCTTCGTGCCCATCTCCACGTGCTCTAATGCAGCCAATAAACAGCCATTTTGCACATAATAATCCTGACCGTCCTGAAGCGAAATGACTTTCACATCACCGATCAAACTTGGTGCCAATAACACATCACCGTTGCCGTCTTCAGCAGAAATTTCTTGAAAGAAGAATGTTTCTCCACCCAATACAGAGCGCTGCAATGCTCCAAAAAAACCGCCCCACATTTTTCCGCGGATATGGAGTTTCGGCGATTTGGCTACCATTGCGCCCGATTCCGCTCTCACCGATTCGCCGCGTTTCAACGAAACCAGAAGTACGGCGTTAGACCCCTCGTGCAAGACGTCGTATTGCATTTGACTAGCTCCCAGGTGACTTGTCCCACTTACCCGTGGTAAAGCCAAGTCAAACAGAAAATTAGATTCTTAAACGTAAGAGCTTTGCTAGTAACTGGGAATATTCCAAGGAGCATGCTTGTGGGGATAAATGGGCAGCAGACAGTTAGGCGACCGGCAGATGAACTTCCTGGCGCGACTCTATGAGCGCGGTACGGGAGAATCTATTCCTGCTACCGTTTCCTTCCAAGACGACATGATAATTATTTATCTGGAAGAAAATGACAACGAACCAATCTCTGTCCCACTGACCGAATGGGAAGTCAGAGTTGGCGGCTCGGCCGAAGACAAAATCGTTTTGCAAGCGCATCAAACTGGCGACACACTCATTTGCGGAGACGAACTGTTTCTCACAGCAATTGCAGAAGCAACAAACAACGCAGACATCCTCAAGCAAATTGCTAAGGCAAAGCGGCGCAATTCAACACGTTTTGTTCGACAATCAACAGGCATAGTTGCTGTTTTGATTTGCCTCACTATGTTCGGCGGATGCGTCACGCTTGCCTTTATCGATGCAGTAAAACATCCGCCCAAGTCTAGGTATAGCGAAAGGAAAGAGGATGAAGAGGCGCAAGAGACAGAAGAAGCAAATGAAAACTCCCCACCTGAAACATCGAAAACTTCGGCAAAACAGACACCAACGCAATCCACAACTCATTCAAAAAACTCCGCTCCAAATCCAAGCGACGATGTAGTAATAGAGCCATTCGACGGAGCTCGCTACATGGCTGCAATTCAAAGCAAAATCAGAAATGCTTGGCGCCCGCCGGCCGGTTTGAAACCAATGAAAGTTGTAGTTCACTTCACTGTTGATAAATCAGGAAAAACATCAAACCCGAGAGTCGCTAAATCTTCCGGCAACAAAGCATGTGATGATTCTGCGATGAAAACTATTTCTGCAATAAGTCCACTGCCAAAACTTGGCTCTGGCTCTCCACCGACGATCGACATCGAATACACGTTCGACTATGTAGGCAAAAAAGCAAGCGCATCAAATCCTGGGGGCGTAGATGACCGAAGCGAGATGCGCCACTACGATTGAGTGCTCACAAATCAGGCAGACGATAAATTCAGACAGATCAGAAAACAACGAGGATTGATGAAACCACCAATCCTCATGTTATCAATCTGATTTAGCTAGCCGCCTACCGCACCAGCCACAGCAACTGGCTGAATTTGCTGGTCAGCAAACCAAGGCAATGCTGCAGTCAGCGCACTCAGACCTGAAGCATGCAGAACCGCATCCACAATTGTCTTGTTGTATTTCCAAGTAGCGACATCAGGTTCTGGAAGCTCAGCATTCCAGTAATAACGGAATCTCTGATCTGGTAGACGATTATTCCAAACAGCCGAAGCATTTGCTTTGATGATGGGATCGTATTGTCCATTGGACTCTTTATGGTCGATGACATTCAGCACTTGCAGATTACGCATGAATACGCCCTTACCGCCCGCATAATCCATTCGATAATCTGCAATCTTGAACAGTTCTTCGTGTACCACCTGATTTTTTAGCGTCATGCGTTGCTTCACCGAATCGGCAATGTTGTAAGCCGCCAGCAATCCGGGTTGATCCGAGCGATTTTGGGCAACGTTTTCAATGCTAGCGCCAATGAAGAGTCCTTGATCTCCAGTCCAGACCAAGTTATCTACTTTGGGATCTGTGTAATTTGGCACACCTTTGAATCGCTCCAATACCAAATTGGTGTAATCTTCTTGACCATTGATCATGTCCACTCGGCTGAGAATGTTGGCATTTATGGCAGCAGTAAACCAAGCAGATGCATCGGTGGCTGGATCGAGATAGCTCTTATCGTTCATTACTCTTGCCATCAATAGACTCAAGAGCCAATAAACTTCATTAGTGACGCAGTTTCTTCCAGCCAACTTAACTTTGTCGCTTACACCCTGGATTGAGTTGTTGATGCCTCCAACGATGTTTATCCTTGGATCATCATTGGGAACGCGCGTTGGATCCCAAGCTGCATGCATTGCAGTCCAGCAATCTTTCACGTGTTTCTCGATCTTTCCTTTCAAAACAGGATCGTTGTCATAACCTAAAACGCCAGAGAATTCATACGCTTTGATGAGAGCGATACCCCACCATCCGTAATCGTCGATCCAAGTTCCGTTGTTCTTCCAATTCTTCGGATCTGGATCGTTACCCTTCACCCAAGTTTCAAAGAATGAAATCGCGTCAGACATATAGCCGAGTTTGTCGCTTTGCTGCGTTTGTACAAGATAGTCGACTGCTACTTGAACGGTATTGCCTGCCATCCAAAAGCGTCCGCCACCACCCTCCGTGGGAGGGTTAAACGCTTTACCCTTGTCCCAAAGTGCGACCAACTTGAGATACCCGGCATCCGCTGCCTCTCTAAAAGTAGTCATAGAAAAATCCTCGCGCGTATGTGACGCATTTACAACATCCGCATATCTTAGTCGCAAATGAATAAATCGGAGGTTAATTCGTTAGGAACGTACAAATTGCTGGTGCATGAGCCATAAACACAGTACTCATCTGCATTTAGTAGTCAAACTAGCATCTTCTCTTTGGCCGCAACTGTCGTAAATCAGTGTCATGCTATTGAGCAATCGCCGATAAGCACAGCACGCTCAACTTATTCTGTTACTTTACTGGTGCTTGTCTTTGCTTTATTGAAAGATCAACAGCTTTGGTTGCATACGCAAGTGCTTTATCTTGTTTTCCAGCCTTGTCGTAAATCAAGCACAATGCCATGTATGAGCTCAAAACATTGTTTGAGTTAGCTGCATTTAAATGCGGTTCTAGCTTCGATACAGCGTCTAGTATGTACGTTTCTGCATTGGCAAAATCGTTTTGAAAATAATAGTAGAGGCCGATGTCACCTTTTACGAGTCCAAGAAAAGTGTCCTCAGCGCCTAATATGCTTTCGGCATTTGCTTCGAATTTAGAAAACAGCTCTTTTCCTTTTTCAGCGTTGTCGTTGTAGAAAAACGCTTCGCTCAAACCGCCGTAATTCCTGAGGTTCTTAGCGTCTTTGTCGGCGATGACTTTATCAATCGGAGGCAACGTTTTCTCATAGGCGGCAGCGTCAGGAATAATTGCATTGATCGTTCCTTTGCAAGTTTGCTTCAAGTTGAGCAATGTAGGTTCGAATCCGCGAACACGCCTTAAACACTCTGCCGGGTCTGGCAAGGTGAGCTTAGCCGGATCAATAGCAGCCGCAGCCGGAGACGCCGGTGTTGATTGTGAGAAGGCGGGAAGTGAAGAAGCAAGGGAAAATGTAAAGGCAAGCGAAAAGGACAATGCAATCACATATCTCAGATTCATAGAAGCAGTTCCTCCAAGTTCATCACAATCCAGGTGCCGTCATTTTAAATGGATCAAGTAGTGCATCAAGTTCTTCCTTCGAGAGCTTAGTCTCCTGAAGCGCTACTTCTCGTACCGTTTTTCCAGTCTTAAACGCTATCTTGGATATGTTTGCAGACGCATCATATCCAATTGCAGGAACAAGTGCCGTACACAATGCCAAGCCTTGCTCAACAAAGTGAGGACCCTTGTCTGTTGCTGTTAATCCATCTATGCATTGTCTGCTGAAATTCGAGGATGCTGTCGCCAACAGATTTATCGACTGTAATAAGTTGTACGCAGCCACCGGCATCATCACGTTCAACTCGAAATTTCCAGAAGCTCCGGCGACTGCAATGGTGGCATCATTTCCAATTACTTGCGCACAAACCATTGTCAGAGATTCCGCGATTACAGGATTGACCTTACCCGGCATAATGGACGAACCCGGTTGAACCTCGGGCAATGCAATCTCGCCAATTCCCCCTCGTGGACCACATCCGAGCCAGCGAATATCGTTTGCAATTTTGAGCAAACTTACTGCAATCGTCTTCAGCTGCCCAGAACAGTCAACGACTTCATCAATGGTGCTTTGAGCTTGGAAATGATTGTCTGATTCCTTAAGTTCAATCCCAATAACCTTTGAAATTTTGCCCAACACTTTTGAAGGAAACTCGGGACGGCTGTTGATTCCGGTACCAACAGCAGTACCACCAAGTGCAACTTCGGATAGTCTGGAAACAGAGTAATCAAGGCGCTCAAGTGCGCGTTCTACTTGCCCTGCATATCCGAGAAACTCCTGTCCTAGCCGAATCGGTGTTGCGTCTTGCAAGTGGGTTCGGCCGGTTTTGATTACTGGCATGAACTCATCAGATTTTTTCTTGAGTGATGCATTCAACTCTTCTAGTGCGGGTCTCAGGCTCTCTTTGATATCGATCAAGGCGGCGATATGAATTGCAGTAGGAATGCAATCATTAGAAGACATACCAAAGTTGACGTGATCATTAGGATGGACGAGATGGCGGTCTCCGAGCTTACCGCCCAAAATTTCCATGGCACGATTGGCAATTACTTCATTTGCATTCATATTTGTCGAAGTGCCGGAGCCCGTTTGAAAAACATCGACGACAAAATGTGTGTCGAACTGACCGTCGGCAACCTCTTGTGCCGCTTTTGAGATCGCTTGTGCGTTCTTTTCTGCCAGGTCACCAAACTCAAGATTGGCTTCTGCAGCAAATCTCTTTATCAGGCCAAGAGCCCTGACAAACGTTCTTGAAAATCGAAGGTCACTAATTGGGAAGTTGATTACGGCTCGCTGAGTGCTCGCTCCGTAATAGGCATCGGCAGGAACTTCCATCTCGCCCATCGAGTCTCTTTCTTTGCGTGTTTCAGCCATCTTCATTCCTTCTGCAACAAGTCTTTCGACAGGTTGACGATTATAGAGCGCCAGGGTGCAAGATGTTTAAGAAATCGCTATCAACGGGGAATTTTACTTTTCTGCTGCATAAAGTGAATGTAGTTATGTGGCTACTCACCTAGGGGCAATAGGTAACCGATTATGCATTTCGTCAATACACTGAAGACCTTAGTTTTCATGGGCGTTCTCACCGCTTTGATTGTGCTAGTGGGCGGTATATTTGGCGGCAAATCCGGCATGATGATTGCCTTTGTTTTCGCCTGCGTAATGAATGTCGGCAGCTATTGGTTTTCCGACAAAATTGCATTGGCAGCCCACGGAGCACAGCCGATCGCCAGAGAGCAAGCGCCAGTGCTCTACGAGATCATTGAAAGGTTGGCAGCCAAAGCGGGAATACCAGTGCCCCCTATATATTTGATTCCTACAGATTCACCTAACGCCTTCGCCACTGGGCGCGACCCAGAACACTCTGCTGTCGCTGTCACCGCAGGAATTCTCAAAATGCTTTCCGAAAGCGAATTGGAAGGCGTACTGGCTCACGAGTTGGGTCACGTAAAAAACCGAGATGTACTTCTCACTACAATCGCTGCGGTGCTTGCCGGCGTGGTCACAATGGTTGCGCAAAATGGAATTTACTTTGTAGGTTCGAGAGACGATGACGGTCCGAATCCGATAGTCATGCTTGTCGCAGCAATCTTTGCACCGATTGCTGCAACACTCATAAATTTGGCAATCTCCAGATCTCGTGAGTATGAAGCTGATGCGACTGGTGCCGAGATGTGCGGCAAGCCCCTTGAATTGGCGGATGCGCTGGCGAAAATCGAACGTGGTGCGCAAGTCAGACCGATGACTGATAGTAATCCAGCTTATTCATCCCTGTATATTGCCAATCCTTTTCCACAAAATTGGCTGTTCAACTTAATGTCTACACACCCGCCCACACAAGAGCGCATTTTCCGCCTGCAGCAAATGGCAAGAGAAATGCACACTCATTAAGTAAGAAACAGACAAACGTTCAGGCGCATAAAGGAAAAACAGGGCGTTGCTGTGTTTAAACCAAGCCTTCGCGCATGGCTTTTACAGCGGCTTGTGTTCGATCTGAAACAGCCATTTTTTCCATAATGTGTCGCATGTGAGTTTTTACGGTCTCCACGCTTACGACTAGCTTGTCGGCGATTTCCTGGTTGCTCAGTCCATCTACAACCAGTTTCAACACGTCCAACTCTCTTTGAGACAAAGTTTGCTGGCCATTTGATTGAGGTTTTTGCGACATGCTTACCGCCGCCTGAGGAACGTTTCCGCCCACGGCACAGGCTTTCAGCACCCGGCTTGCGACTCCGGGATCGAGCCAAGCAGCGCCATCCGCAACACACCTAATGGCCATCGCCAGCTGATTGCCGGATACTTCCTTCAAACAATAGCCATCTGCACCAGCCGCCAATGCCGCAAAAACGTCGCGGTCACTATCGTGCGAGGTGAGCATAATCACTTTGCTGTCAGGCGCCAGTTCTTTTACCTTCTTCGTGGCCTCGATGCCGTCCATTGTGGGAAGACCGATATCCATCAGCACGACGTCAGGTTTTACGCTGACTACGTTGTCTACGGCTACGCGCCCATCATTGGCTTCTCCAACGACCTTGAATCCCGATATCTGCTCAAGCGTCAATCGCAACCCGACGCGCGTTATCTCATGGTCTTCTGCGATGAAGACGCTTACGGTGTCTTGCCTGATCGGCGATTGCATGGCGCTTGGACTCCTATGTAAAAAGCAGAGCAACTACTCCGTGTAAGTATAGTTACCCGGCATAAAAAATTGAAACACTGCGGAAGTGACAGGTAGAATAACCACCCCTGTGCGACAAATGGACTCCTGTGGGCAAAACTTTGTCCACGAAATATCAAAAATGCAGAGCAGGTCTGACGGGAGGCCGTTTTTGAGAACCAATAGCTTCTACAAGCTAAATCCTATTTTATCAAAGACAGACAAGTCTCTTTATTGCCAATTTCCTGACACTCATCGGCGCAAGAGTCCCGAACAAATGGCCAGCTGAGCCTTTCCAGACAAACAAGAAGCCAAGATCACACTAAAGTGTGACTCTCACTCAATCGAGTGATTTTTCGCTAAAACAGGGCTGAGTTTTACTTCTTTACCAGCTGCGACTTCAAAATCTTGCCTGTCGAATTACGAGGCATCTTGTCGATGAACTCGACAACGCGCGGAACTTTGTAGTCTGCCAAACGTTTTTGGCAAAACTCTTTCACTTGCTCTTCAGTGACTTCAGCGTCCTTATCGAGTACGACTACTGCTTTGACTCGCTCACCCATGATTGGCTCAGGAACACCAATTACAGCCACATCTACGACGCCTTTCAATTTTGCGATAACGCTCTCTACTTCGCGCGGGTAGATGTTTTGCCCGCCGCGGATAATCAATTCCTTAGCGCGACCGACAATCCACAGATACTTATTCTCATCCAGATAACCAAGGTCACCGGTGAAAAACCAGCCGTCCTTCAATACTTCGGCGGACTTCTCAGGCGCTCCGTAGTAGCCGCGCATTACATTGGGACCTTTGATTGCGATCTCACCGACATTCTCAATGCCGGGCGGCAACTCTTTTCCATCTTTGTCAAAGATTCCGATGGACACTGTCGGAATTGCGGGTCCAACAGATCCGTGGACGTTGACACCATCCACAGGATTCAGAGTTGCCACGCAACTGACTTCAGTAAGTCCGTATCCTTCAACAAGTGGTGCTTTCACAAAACGAGAGAGGGAATCGAAAACAGTCTTGGACAGCGGCGCGCCGCCTGCAAGGCAAAGTCTCAAAGAAGAGAGATCGAAGGTCTGTTTTTCCAGATGCATAATCATGTATTGATACATGGTTGGCACCGCGGGTAGAACCGTTACTCGCTCTTCTTCGATCGTCTTAAGCGCGGGAACGACATCAAATTTCTCGATCAAGGCAAGCGAGCCGCCCTTATGCATCGTCCCAAGCATCACCACAGTCAATCCGTATATGTGGCACAAAGGCAAGGCACCAAGCAAACGATCTTCGGAGTTTACTGGAAAAGCCGCATGAGCAGCCGTAACTGCCCCGAGCAAGTTTTTGTGGGTAAGCATTGCCCCTTTGGGCTTGCCGGTAGTACCGGATGTATAGACCAAAACAGCCAGATCCACTTCAGGATCGACTTTCGCTATCTTGCCGAAAAAGCTCGAACAGCTTGCTGATTCTGAAACGTAAGACATGCACAGCTGAGTCATTTTGACGCGAGCAGCAGCTTTCTCACTCAGCTCAACGGCAGTGTAACCGCCCTTATCACCGTAGGTAAGAACAAAAACATGCTCGAGATTCGGTAAATTTTCAACCGCATCGGCAACCTCACCCGCAGTCGATTCGTGCACGATAAGCACTTTTGCTTGGGAGTCGGAAAGAATGTGTTTGATCTCTTCGGCTTTCAAAAGCGGGTTAATTGGAACAACCGTTCCACCGAGAGAACTTACAGCGAAGAAGGCTGCGATGAAGTCGGGGTGATTGGGGAAAATGACCCCAACTTTGTCTGCGGATACGACACCGACTCTGAAAAGCGCAGAGACTATATCGAGACTGGTCGCATAAATTCGTCCATACGAATAACTGGTGCCCTGGTAGCGAACGGCTACCTTTTGCGGTTGAGCTTCAGCCTGCCAAGCAAGAATTTCAGCCACATTTTTATAGTCGCCCTGGGACATTGGCAGCTTTGAAGAAGCTGAAGTTGCGTTCCACGAATTCATAGTGTTTTTCTTGCGCAAGTGCGTAGCGAGGGACGCGCAAAGTCTAACCTATTTTGGCTCTTGGCTTGTTAAGGGCTCTTAACAATGCCCTTGAAAGCCCTCAAAAGTAGGCTCAGTAGGACAACTCGAATTTGTGCTTTTGTGCCTCAGGGCTGACATCCTTGAGCGAATAGTAAAATTCGCGCCCACTTATACCGTAGCCGAGGGATAGAGGCTGACACTCCATTTTCCCCTGGCGATACTGCATTTGGAAAAGATTGAACTGGCCAGCTTCATAATCAAAGCTGATACCATCCTCTTCCAAATAACTGCCTTCGGCCTTTTCGCCGAAAACCACGAAAGTGACAGGTGCCGTTCGGGTTTCTTCTGCAGTCATTCTTAAATCTGCAAGAGGAATTATGCTTCCTTCTCTTACAAAGGCCGGCACTTCGTCAAAACCAAAAGCAACCTCGTATGTTCGATTTCCCGCATACGGCTTGGCGTCAGCCCCACCTTCCAAACGATACCAATTACCGGCAGGCAGATACACAGGACGAGACCGCTTAGCACGATGCACAATAGGCGCCACCAAGATGTCTTTTCCGAAAAAGAACTGATCGTCTATATCAAGTGCGTGTTCATCATCCTCGGCATGAAATGCCAATGGACGCATAATCGGCGAGCCGTTGATCATGTGCTCGAAAAATAGCCCCTGCAGATAGGGCAAAAGCCTGTAATGAAACTCGATAAACTTCTTAACTGCTTTCTCAACTCTTTCACCGAAGTGCCATGGCTCTTGCAAACGCCCGCTCAATGCACAGTGATTTCTGAAAAACGGATAGAAGAGTCCAGCTGAATACCAGCGTGCGAGCAATTCACCGGTGGTATCAAATGCGAAACCACCAATGTCGACGCCCGCAAAGGGAACGCCGCACAATCCTACGCTTACGAGCATCGGGATGCTCATCTGCAAGTGTTCCCACCAGGAATTGTTGTCGCCCAACCAAACAGCGGAATATCTTTGCATACCGGCATAGCCAGCACGCGTAAGAACGAAAGGGCGCTCCTTTGGACGAAGTGCCTTCAGCGCCTGCCATGTTGCACGGCTCATCTGCATTCCGTACAGGTTGCGCACTTCCATATGCCCAACCTCGCCTTCCGGCGACATCTGCATGAAAAGCTGATCTTTATCTTCCGGCAATTCATCAGTGATACCGTCGAGCGGTTCATTAGCATCAAAAATGGCCGGCTCATTCATGTCCGTCCAAATGCCTTTGATTCCCAAGTCAGTATAGAAGCCGTGCTGGGCACCCCACCATCGACGGACCTCAGGACGCAGGAAATCAGGAAAGGCAGAAACTCCGGGCCAAACATTTCCGGTATAGATCTTTCCGTCTGCCTTCTTGACGAAACAATCCTGCTTCTTTCCGTCATTGAATACGGAATACTTAGAGTCTTTCTTCACCCCTGGATCAACTATCGTTATGACTTTGAAATTCTGCTGTCCAAGATCGCTGACGAGCTTTTTCATATTCGGAAAACGCTCGTCGGAGGTTGTGAAAACCCGGTAATCATCCATGTAATCAATATCAAGAACGATCGTATCGCAGGGAATCGATCGGCTGCGAAACTCATGCGCGATGCCTCGCACTGTTTGCTCGTCAGGATAACTCCATCGGGACTGCTGGTGTCCCAGAGCCCAAAGAGGGGGTAATTTCGACCTTCCCGTCAACACCGTATACGCAGCTACCAGATCTTTGAGGGGCGCTTGCCCAAACAAGTAGAGCTGCCAACCTCGACGGCTAAGTAGCGTGATGAGAGCTTCACCGCTCATACTTGAATCAAGGTCCCACTTTTGACAAGCCGGCGAATCTAAAAATGCGGCGTGCCACTGTCCCTGGTGCCAGAGAAAAAGCAGAGGCAAGGATTTGTACATAGCATCCATAGACGGCAGATGCTTCGAATTATCTGTATTTATGAGCGTATGCACGGCACCGCGGCGGTTCAAACCGGAAAGTCTTTCTCCCAGCCCGTAGCAACGAGTGTCATCCGGCAGATCAAAAATAAAATTGAAGCGGCTCTTTGCTGTGCGCTGAAACTTCAAGCCAAAAGGAAAGACTGCTTCCAAATCGGATTCCGCACCGTCCTGCCAATCAAGCCTTCCGGCTTCTCCTGAGGAGAAGAAAGAAATCTCCTCTGTTTCATCGGACCTGTCAAAACCACCAGTGCCGCCGTCTTCTTCAGCCTCTATATCGAGAGCAAAAGAGAAAGGTACTCCTTTGACTCCTTTCTCACCCTCGGGCCACGCATCTATTCTCACAACAGAAACGCCGGCAATACTGCACTTGTGGTATGTGCATTCAAAAGGTAGGTTCGCAGAATCACTAAAGGCAAGTGCAGCACCTTGCGGGCGCTTCCTTGCCTCCAGCCAATAATTCTCTTGTTCGACTTGGGTTGTTTGCTTCGCCACTCTTTATCCTTTTGTCAAGATTTTTTTGATACCGTCATCGATACCTTTTTCACCTGAAAATCCGATCGTGAATGAAACCACTTCGCCTTCGGTGTTGAGAAACACGAGCGTCGGAATTGGACTCACTTCATACTGATCGATGATGCGCTCATTGTTTGGATCATCCACATCAACACGCATAAAGGAAACTCGATCACCGTATGATTCTTTGAACTTATCCAAAGCTGTATTCGTCTGTTTGCACGGCTGGCACCATGAAGCATAAAAATCGATAACGGTTGGTTTCGATTCGCCTCCTGCACCACGAACACGAGAAAGACCGAGCATCGAAGCTATCATGCGAGTTTCTGCTCCGGTTTTCGGACTGAGGATATTCTTCGGTAATTGCATCAGCGCCTGGTTTGCTAACTGTGCATTCTTATTTCCTTTGCCAAGCCTGATCGCACGCCTCAACTCGTCTTTTGCTTTGACGAATTGTTTTACTTTGCAATAGCTTTGGCCCAACAACAGGTGTGCTTCGCAGCTGTTCGGATTTTCCTTGACGGCAATTTGAAAGTGCGTGATTGCGTTCTTCAGGTCGCCTTTAGTGACACAATTCTTTCCCTGCGCCATACAACGGGTATACGGACTGGCTGCCGGTGCCGGGACAGCCGACGCTTGCGAATAAAACATGCCTGTCAAAAAAACCGCTGCCGATATCGCACTGATTAACTTGGTACTAGTACGCAACATAACGCCATAACCTCACATACAGACATATATTGTCTTGTCTTTTCCGGGATACCGTCTAGTTCGCTCGACTAATTTGCTCCAATCTCTTTTTTGGAAGTGTCGGTCTTTTCACCGTCAGTCTTGTTTGGAACTGCCTGTGCGCCGGAGTCCTGGGGAGCGACTTTTGTCGAATTGAGGTGTGAAGTCAACCATTTGTTGACAATCTCCACCTCCCGATCCGTAAACTGGCCTTCCTCGAAAATTAGGTGCTCGGCTTTCGGGATTAATTCTATTTGCCGGTCTTTGGTTGCCAGGCGGTTGTAGAGTTCAACCGTGCCTTCCGGGCGAACCAATTTGTCATCACAACCTTGTACGAAAAGAACAGGGCGGTCCTTGATCAACACTGCGTACTTGTGATTTTGATTCATAAAGTTTTGGAATTGAATCAACTCATTTGCGGAGACTTTCAACCTTGAAAGAGGGTTATTTCCCCACGAATCGCGCAATTCAGGTTTAGCAGTCGCTTGCTTGATAACCGAAGTGCCTATATCAAAAGGAGTATTCGGATCTGCAATCAAATGAAAAGCAACGGTCAGTTTTGTCTGTCCTTGCTTGAAACGATCGCCGGCAGGTACTGATGAAATCAAGCCATCAACGAGTTCTGGAAACTGAGCGCAGGCTCGTAAGGCAATAGCGCCGCCCATCGATTCGCCCAATATGAAAACAGGAAGCCCTGGATGGGCTCTATGGACCACTTTGAGAGTGCTTTTCACATCTTCCATGCAACCGTCGAAATCTACCTTCTCTCTGCCCTGAGCAGCCATCCAGGAACCAAAGCCTCTAACGTCAATGGCGTAGACGGCAAAGCCCATTTTTGACATGCGATTGCCGAATGCATCGTAGGTGCCGTTGTGCAGACCCAGTCCGTGAACACAAAGCAGAACAGCGCGCACTGGCTGTTCATAGTCAACCCAGGACAAACACGGCGGCGTGCCGCGTCTTACCGTTTTGGTCTTGTTCTTGCCTTTCGAATTGTCAGGAGTCTTTTCAGAACCGCCTTCTGCTTTTGTTGATGATTTCTCATTCGAGTCACTCTCATTATTCGAGGACTTCTCTTTCGAGCGGGACTCTGCTTTCGAGCCGGACTTCTTCTTTTTCGACTTCGAGTGGCCCTCGCCCTTATCCGATGGAGGGTCGGTATCATCTTGCTTGGAACCTGAGGCGGACATTGCAGCTGGAGACGATGCCGTCTCAGACGACTGTGCTGAAGGCGCGAGCTCGTCAGCCAGGCAGGCGGCAGGCATCGAGGTCAGGATAGCTAAAAGCGTAGTAAGCAAGGTACGTGCCGCAATCGGCGCCATTTTCACAGTCTCGCAAGCCTATAGAAAGTTGATTGTCTCACGTTCTTTGAATGTTCGCCCGCTGTTAACAAGAAGTCATTTTTTTGCTGCAACATCCGCTTTCACCCGAAATCCGCATCCTCTGATTCTTGTTTCATTTGACGAGCAGTGCAGGTTAGAAAGTAAGATTGATCTGTCACAAAACAGCAATAACACGGTGGATAGCTGTTTTATATGCGATCTACAGACGAGGGCAAAAACTGCTAAGTTCGACCAGTTATGAGTCAAATCGCAGCACCAGCAAGGCAAAATCGGTCGAAAGCCCGAATTTGGCTGCTTTGAGCATGGAATCCAATCTCTCGCCAGAGCGGGATGAAAAAATTGCCCGGCGCTGTTTCATCGCCACCAATTTTTTGTCTGAGACTGCCGACAAGTTGTCGATGCTCAGCCTCTTTTCTTTGATTATTCTTTTTGGACCGCAAGGAGAATTGCTCGGGCTTTCCTCATGTCTCTTGCTTTTGCCTTGCATTCTTTTCTCATTTCCGGCCGGCATTCTGGCGGACAAATTCAGTCCTTTCCGTCTGCTCAACCAGTCACTTCTTGTTCGCGGCGCGATATTGCTTGGTCTCTCCATGCTGCTGCCGCAAATGTTAGACGAGGTACAGCGTTGTCTAATCGTTGGTTCACTTATTGTGGCTCTCAGTTCGGCCTCGGCAGTATTCGATATTTGCCGGTTGAAGGTGACACCACGCGTGGTGAAATTATCCGTTGAAAGTAATGGCAAGGAAAGTTTCCTGGCACCGCTGGTGCGCCTGAATTCATTATTCTGGGCAAGTCTGGCAGCAGCGATCATGTCCTCTACACTTATATGGTTAGCCACAGGTGCGGAGTTTCCCTGGACTTTACTTAGAGCGTCAGTTGTCTTGTACGTCCTTGCTTATTTTGCAGGAAGCAAAGTCGAAGACATCTGCAACGCTGCATTCAAGCGCAAAGAAAAACCAGCGGAAATGTCTTTCTGGCTGTATTTAAAACGTCACCAACGCGCCGCAAAAACTCTCTTTGTCAGCGCCGGGGTGGGCACGTTCTCCCTGGCATTTTTTGTCTGCCTGACGCTTTTTGCCTGGCAAGGGCATCGGCTTAGCTTTCCTCTGATGACCGACCTTTTGCCGGCGCTGGCATTAGGTTTGATGTGCGGCGGCTTGGCTGCAAATCAAATTGTGAAACGGGGCGGGCTGACAAAACTAACTGAAGGATTGGCGATAGTTCTGGCAGTCTCATCGATTGCAGCAGTGATCACGGCGTCTACAGGCAGGTTGATGATCGCCCAGCTTGGGGTTTTTGCACTTGGTTATACAGCCAGCAAATCGCAGTCTTTGCTGGACACGCTGTGTCAGAGTATTTTCCCCCGACAGTATCGTGGACGAGCATTGGGATTGAGAGTATCCCTGCAACTGTTGCCGCTGCTTTTCGCGGCAATTTATATGGAACGCATTTTGCCTTCGGTTTCGCTTTTACCGGCGCTGAGAGTTCTCTCCATTACCGCTCTGATTTTTGCTCTCTTGATGGCATTTGTCTGGAATGATCTTGTATTTTTGCTCTGCCGCCTCTTTGCCAGAGCGCTTTTGAAAGTTTTTTTCCAATTCCAAATCATCGACAAGTCGCACCAGCTTGATGATACCGCATCTGGTGTCAGCCACTGGGGACGCAGAAGAACGGTTATCTTGGCCGGCAATCATACTGGTTGGTTGGACCCTTTGATTGTGGGCGCAATTTTTGAGAGAAGAACGCGCTTTCTTGTTATGGATGATGCCATGAAATGGCCGGTGATTGGTCATTTGGCGGCGACACTTGGCGCCATTCCACTTAAACGAGGGCAAGGATCCGACGCTCTTAAATCGGCAGAAGCGTGTTTATCAAAGGGGGAAAGCGTCCTCATTTTCCCGGAAGGAAAGTTGACACGCGACGGAAGCATTGGAGAATTTCAATCAGGGGTGGCCAGATTGCAGAAGGACGCGCAATGCCCCATTGTTCCTTTTGCCATCACAGGCGGATTTGAAGCATGGCCAAAGGGAAAGAAGACTCCCCGTCCTGCAGCCATCCGCGTCGCCATCGGAAAGCCCTTGGAAGTAAAAGAACTACGCGATCTTTCGGTTGATGAGATCAAAAACTTGCTTCACGAACGCGTTGTGGAATTAAAGAACAATGACTGAAAGCGCGAACGAAGAAATCGGTAGTCACTCTGTTTTAGAAAATGTCGTCTTTATAATCGTCAAACCTGTATACCTGGGAAACATTGGTGCAGTGGCGCGCGCCATGAAGAATTTCGCATTGAGCGATCTGCGTTTGGTGTCACCTCCAAAGAATTACAAAGATGCAGAAGCTAGGAAAATGGCAGTCGGTGCCTTCGATATTTTGAAAGGAGCTTCAGTATTCGAATCACTGGAAGACGCTCTGAAAGACATCGCGGTTGCGATAGGAACTACATCCGGAAAACAGAGAAAACTAATACCGGTTCCTCTTGCGGAGATTTCACAAACTGTTTTGGATGCGGCAAAGGAAAACAAAGTGGCCTTTGTACTTGGCGATGAACGGGATGGCTTGCGTCAAGAGGATTTGAACCGCTGCCACCATATAATCACGATCCCAACCTCCGAAGCATTGCCGTCTCTAAATCTGGCTCAAGCGGCTTGCGTTATTGGGTATGAGATCTCGCGGTTGGGAAATAATTTTCCTAGATCAAGTTGGCCAAACAATGCAACGGAACTCTCAACAGGCGCGATAGACGATGAGTTGCTCGAGCTGTTCGGGCAGATTTCCGATTCTGTGAATTTCTCGCGCACATACAACCGCCAACTGGTGCAAACTGAATTCAGACAGCTCTGGCAAAGAACGCATCCGAGTAAGCGAGAAGCGGACCTACTCAAAGGAATATTGATCCGCCTCAAGCAGCATTTGACGTCTAATGAGAGTTACGGCAGCACTCAAGACTGATGTCTCCTTGAACTGCCGGAGGGCGAGAAGCCAATCAACCAATTTCTAACTGTTGGTTATCTTTGGGATATAGTCAGCCGTGACAACAGTCAAAGATAAGATGTAAAGCTCACATAGAACGGTCTTTGAGTGTGATACGGAGCACGACAGGTGTTAAGATGCTTCTAGTGATCTGTTCTGAGTCGAGTCGGGAGAGCTGATATGAGTCTGCGGGTGAGAAAAGTCGATATGGTCTTGAGGATCGCGGCGACGCTTCTTGCTATTAACACCGCCACCCCCGCGTTTGCGGTACCGGCACAGACCAAGGCTCCTGAAATTCCCCAGATTGTGAAAAAGGGCTACGAACAGCTGAAAAAGGCTGATTACAGAGGCGCAATCACAACATTCCGGGAAGCAGTCAAGCAGAACAACAACGATCCTCTGGCAAGACGCTGCCTGGCATATGCACTCCTGTGTGCAGGTTCTGCAGAAGATGCGCTGGATCAGCTCATCCTCTTGACACGCTTGTCACCGCCCGGAGCTGTTGACTGGTGCACATTCGGTGAAGTCTATTTGATCGCCGGAAGTTACGTTCAAGCCGAAGAAGCATTCACTGACGCTCTAAAACTAAATCCTGAGCTTTTCTGGGCAAGTTGTGGCATCGTCAGAGCCAAAGCGATGCAGCGTGACTTCAAGACTGCTTACAAGACTCTAGCCGAACTTATTGCCGATACTCCGGACGAAAAGAAGAGAGCCTATCTCTATAAGTTGCGCCTGGCGATTCGCAGACTTGAGCTGACGCCTGTTCCGGAAGTAAAACCGATCGATCGTCCCGATATCACGCCCGACAATCTGCAAGATCAGACACCATCTAACGAGCCGCCTCCCGGAGCGTAGATATTGTAGTTTCGCATTGCGATCTATTTTTATGGCACAATGCCGAGACGTATTTAGGGCAGTTTTGCTGCACGGCTTAAGCTAATTTCCATTCTTTATCGTAGCCATAGTTGCAATTCAAACTGTGGCATTACCAAGTTCCAAAGAGGTCCTTTTAACCTCCTGGCAAACATGATTGGTACATGGCTTTGTCCGCCAAGCTGATTCGTTGATTGCCAAAATTGGCAGGACTGGGCCGAAAACTGAATCACAATGTTTTCATGGTGTTACTATTTGGCTAGGAACGTCTATGGCGTTTTAAAACAAGTTCGGAATCGGCAAGGAGAGCTTTTGATGTCAGGCAGAAAGACAGCGATGTTTACCCTCGGGGCGATTATCGTAGCGACCGGCATCTCATCGAATGTAGCTCAAGCCACTGCTTCGGCACCGGCAAAGCCGCAGGCAAGAACCAAAGTCGTAAGCGCTACTGTCGGACAGTATTTGCAAAAAGGTTATGAGCAAATGCGCAAAGGCAACTATGAAGGTGCCATTCGCATTTTGGCAGCAGCAGTAACAGCCGATCCGGACAGTGTGTCCGCCCGCCGCTACCTCGCTTTTGCCCTTTTGCGCCATGGCTCGCTTCAAGAGGCTATGTACCAGCTGATAATCATTCAGAAGATGGCAAAAGCTACTCCTTTCGACAATTACACGCTGGGTGAAGCGTATTCGAAAATGGGTAGGCTCAATGATGCCGAAGCCTGCTTTAGAGAAGCACTCAAGAGCAATGCTAATTACGACCCTGCCCGGGCCAGCTTGATCAAGACACTTAGTTCGGTCGGCAAGTACGATGAAGCGTTTGCTGAATGTCTGACTGGTTATAAGGCAGCGAAGACCGAAATGCTTTCGCGCTATTACAGAATTTTGTATCAGAACGTGCAAGAACAAAAGCTGTCTCTGCGTCGCATTCAGGAAGCCACATCGGCAACAACAACGGCTGCACCCGGCACCGTTACACCTGTACAAACAGGAACGCAAGGACAAACACAGTCCCGCACAGTCGGTGAAACACGGTAGATTGAAAGAGCGCGTTAGCACCATATTTAGTGCTCGCCAATTTGATGTGATCGAACGAAAGAGCCTGTATTAAACTCTTACAGATGTTCGCGCCCCATCTTTTCCATTTGAAGATTTGCCCAGGTAATAGGGCGTGGTTCTTTTAATCGTTTCTGAAAATGGAGTGGCGTGGAAATTCAGCTCCTCTTCTGCCTTCTTCGAAGAAAAGAAGATTTTATGCTGACTGAGCCAGGCAACCTGTCTGGATAGCGCCGGATTGAGTCCGAAGAGAGGAAATATCGTTTCTACTGCTGTTCCTAAACCAACCAGCAAAGGACCAGGGATTTCCAGCATAGGTGCTCTCGTCCCGAAGATTTTAGAAAAAATCGTGCCTGCTTCTTTCATAGTCAGGTTTGCACTGACAAGCACATATCTCTCGCCTGTGCGCCCTTGCGTAAGCGCGTTGATATGAGCGTCTACGACATCATTGATGTCTGAGAACGGCACACCGCCAGGCGGCACGCCTACCGCCCATCCTTTAGCCATGGCGCCGAAGATCACGTGATGATGAGGATGAGTATCGCCTTCACCAAATATGATACCGGGGTTGAGCATAATGACAGGTAAGCCCTGCCGGACGAAAGAATTTACTTCCAGCTCTGCTTCATGCTTGGTGTCGCAGTAAGAAAGTCCTAGTCCATGCAGGTTGTACTCGAACTCTTCATCGGCAATCTGTCCTTCTTCAGGTATGCCCATAGCAGCAACAGAGCTTGTATGAATGACGCGCTTCACGTTATTGCGCAAGCATGCATCAAGGACATTACGCGTTCCGAGCACATTGACCGCATACTGCCGATTCAAATCCCTTTTCTTGTAAGAGACAAGACCAGCCAGGTGATAGACAACGTCGCAGCCGGCAACCGCGTCCTGCACCTGCTCAGGATTGGTAACATCCCCGCGCTTGTGCTCCAAAGCCAATCCTTGAAAGTCCTTGGGGCACGAGCTACTGCGCCCCATGGTGCGAACTTTATGTCCTAATGCCACAAGCTTCGGCACCAGGCTGGTGCCAATAAAACCGCTTGCGCCGGTGACTAAAATTTTCAAGGGACCCTGAGCTTCCATTTATTCCTACTTAGACGCATAGACCTGAAGAGCGGTACTCAAGGGCACAGGCTTCGCACCCAGAAGCTCCTCAATTCGATTATCGGTGCAGATATTATCCCGCATTGACAGCTTGACCTGATCGCACGAAAGCACTGGAACTTCTTGAATCAACTGACAGACAGTAGCCGCCGCCATTGCAATCGGGTACGGAAGGGTAACTATTGATTTATCGACGTGAAGCACGGCCATCAGCTGTTTTACAAAGTCGCGCATGGGCAATATTTCGTTGCCTCCCAGCTCAATCGGATCTTTTGAGCCGTGGTCATTGACGCCGCCGGATACTTCGCCATTTGCACCGGTCAGCTTATCAATCGACGCAACTGCAGCCATTGCCATATCGCCGATGAAGAGCGGCTGCAACTTGTTTGCGCCACCATTAACCAGAGGCACCGCTTTTTTCTCAGCAATAACCTTAAGCAGTCGATCGACCAGTTTACTGTTTCTTCGTCCAACCTGACGTCCCACAAGCAGCGACGGGCGCAGGATAGTTGAATTCAAACCACTCTTACGCAGGCTTTCTTCTGCCAACCATTTGGTGGCATGATAAGTGCTGGGAGCATTTGCTTTGGTACCAAGTGCGGTGACCATGAGTGCATTTTCCACTCCGCCTGCTTTAGACTTTTCAATAAATGAATCGGTCATAACGACATGGAGAAGATCGTGGCTGAGCCCCTTCTTGGGCGCGATGCTGCCAATCAGATGAACGCCGACTCGCGCATCTTTAAATGCGCTGGTGACTTGCTCATCATTACCTGTTAGTTCGCCAACAAAAACCTTAGCGCCCAAATTTTTGAGAACCTGCACATCCTCCGCTTTGCTGCCTTTATGCACCAAGCAGCGAATATCGGCTCCGGATGCGGCAAGTGCAGCGACAAGGTGACTGCCGAGATAACCGGTCGCACCATCGACAACAATAGGGCCTCGACCGGCGAGATCGAATCGCGATTTCAATTCATTGGGCTGCGTCAATATTTCGTTCATCTGTTCAACTCCGCGGTGCGGAAACTTTTTTCCATAGGTGTTTTATAAGAGTAACTTCGCCAACTTCATTTCCCTGCGCTTTGTGACCAAGGTATTGAAGAAAATAGCCAAGGACAATGAGTGCAGAACCCCAGGCAAATTTGCCGGTTACAAATAAAAACATGCCGTAAAACGCCGACGGCACACCGACCAAGTGCAAGCAAGCATTAACAGGGTGTTTGTGCCTGCCTATATAGTCGATTACAAACTCTTTGGCATTCATCATCTGCGCGTTGCAACCTCTTTTTGCGCACCCTGGCGCTCAGCTTTGAAGTATTCCAGAGTCTTGGCCATGCCTTCCTTAAATGAGGTGCGATTGACATAGTTTAGGTCTCGTTCTGCCTTCTTGACCGAAAAGCCCTGATTCACTCCGGCCAGGCGGAATGCTGCTCGCGAAAAGCGTGCCAGTCCGCGCTGCTTTTCCACTGGCAAAAGAGGCGCAAAAGAGGAAATCAACTCGCAGGCAAAGCGCGCAACTGGAACAGGTATCTGTTTCGATACTCTAGGAAGCCCCAACCCATCAGCAATCGCATCAAAGAGTTCTTTTTTGGTGACCTTTTCCCCATCGGTCAAATTGAATACTTGTCCGTACGCTTTTGGATTGAGAAAGGCATTTTCAATCGCTTTGCTCAGATTACCGACATAGATGACGTTGGTTTCTTTGACGCCACCACCAATCAACATTGCCTTACCTGTGCCAATTGAATTGATCAAGCGAGGCATCCAGGCTTTCTCTCTGGGCCCATATATAAAGCCGGGACGCACTGACGTAACTTTCATCGAAGAGGTTTCAGGCTCGCTCATCACCAGCCTTTCGGCTTCTACTTTCGAATCGGCATACGACTCGCCGCAAGGTTTGAGCTCGGCAGTTTCATCGACATCGAACTGGTCACCTTGACCTGTAATTACAGACAGGCTGCTGACAAAGATAAACTGCTTTACCCCGCGATTGCGAGCGGCAGACATGGCGTTGCGAGTGCCTTCAACATTGGTTTTGAAAATTGTCTGGCGCGAGCCGTAAGGATCAACGGTGCCTGCCGCATGGACGACAACATCACAGCCGGTAAAAGCGTGTTGCAATGCGTTTTCATCATTCACATCAACATTTAGCAAAGTCAATTTGCCAGGACCGGTAATTGCAGTCAAACACTTTTCACTTGAAGCATTCCGCGACATAGCAACAACATCGTATCCGCTCAGAACGAGATGCTCTGCCAGGTGACTTCCTACGAGCCCAGAGGCTCCCGTTATCGCCACCTTTACTTTTCCAGTCATTGAATTTTCCTTTCCTTGTTATGAGACTTGGATTTGCGCCAACTGCCCGGTAAAGGAGCTGTGCGCACTCAAGAGAGGTATTTTAACCTGCGCTTCAGGTGCCCCCTGCAGCACGCGTTGTTGTCTCAATTTCATGTAAGTCCCCGAGGGCAGAGTGCGCATGACCGGCAATCCAAGCCGTTTGGTTGACCGCTTATCTTGATACTCTGGATTTTGATTTTTGAGTGAATCATCAAATATACGAATAAACTGATTTTTCACGGAGTCCGGCAACTCAGAACTCGTCTCTGCGAATGCCACGTAGAAAGGCGGTGAGCCGAGTTCTACTTCCACCGTGCAATGTTCGACTTCGCTCAAGCCCAACTGAGTTTTTGCCATCGTCAGTGCAACCAAAACCTGCTCTTCGGTGAGTTTTTCCCCAGTTATTGAGCTGACACCCATGCCCTTTTGAACAAATCGAATAATCGGTGCATTGCCCTCAAAATCTACAACTTCCACCAAATCATTGATGTTGTACCGATATAGACCGGCGCCGGTGGTGAAGTAGATGAAATAACGTCCACCCTTTTTCAGTTGATGCGCAAGCAGGAATTTCGGATTGGGCTGTTCGTGCGCGTCTTCCTCTACGAATTCATAGAAGTGGCTAGTAATAGCCAAAACGCCACCTGAGCCTTCGCTGGTAATCGGAATGGATCCGCGCCCCTCGCTTGCCATATAACCGAAATCACGGACCGGCATATTTCCATACATTTCAGGAAGCTTGTCCAAATAGAAAGCCATCGGTCCACCTTTCCAGGACACCAGAATTTCCAAATTCGACCAGACAGTGCGAGGCAGGAGCAAGCCGTCTTTCTCAAGCATTTTGTCGAGTTGGCGAGCACGTTCTTTGTTGGGTACGAAGAATTTCGCAAAGGCATCGCTGTATTCAGCAGGGGGTCTGTATGTGTTTTTGACCGTGCCGTCAAAGAGGTCGGCGACCAAATCTGCTGCGTGCTCTTTCATTTGATCTGCCAGCAAAAGCAAACTAGATGGATTGCAGCAAATCACCGCCGTTACATCCAATCCGAGAGCAGAGCGCAACATCAAATAGTATTTGGCATCGACATTTTTGATTTTGCAAAGTTCGTATGGAGTAGCAAAATGCTTGCGGATGATCTCCGGTTGCCGGCGATTCAACATGCCGGAAACAGCACCATAGGGAATGTTAGATTCGGTGCGCCCTTCTTCATCATTGCTTGTGATTAAAAGAAATCGACCGTCCGCGGCGCGCGGATAATCTTGAATCAAGTGATAGTTGTGCACTTGAAACGCATGCGTGTAATCGCGAATATGCGTTGCCGTTATAGGAATGAATTTCGGAAGGGCAGTGGTGCCACTGGTAGTGGCAAACATAAATGGATTTTCGCGCGTCAATTGATTGGTAGCACCGGCGCGAACCTTATCGATATATGGCTGAAGATCTTCATATTTGCAGGGGCGAACATAGCGTTGATAGTCTTCGACGGTGCGTATCTTGTCGAAATTATTTGCTTTGCCGAAGGCGCTATTTTCATTGGCGCGAATATAGCCGAGCAATTTCTGCGCTTGCACTTCTTGAGGATTTTTGACAGCGTTGAAAAAACGCCGAATGTGCGTCGCGCGCCTATATAACTGACCCATATGAATCAAACTGGGACGTTTAAACATGAAGACCTCTCCCTGTCGCCTCAAGGGCAGCGGAACTCGCATCGGCAGATTGAAGCTTCACTTCAAACCGATTTAAATTTTGCTCGTTTACCGTCACGCCAATACCTTTACCGTTAGGCATTTTGCCTCTGCCGCCAAAACCGGCGGTCATATTTTCTTTTGTCAGATCTTCTTTGAGGAGGAAAAAATTAGCGGCGCCTTCGTAATTTTCAAATTTCTGATTCGCGCATGCCAAAGCTCTTCCGGCCGCCGTCAAAATACCGCTCTCGCCAACCTGAGCGCCAAGATGGATGCTAATTCCATTCTTGTGGGCAATGTCAATTATTTTCTGAGCAGCCAAAAGACCACCAACCTTGGAAATTCTTATGTTGAAACCGCCACACGCTCTTTTTGTCGCCAGGTCTTGAGCCTCTTGCACTGTACACAATGATTCGTCAACGACTATTTCTTCCTTCAAAACCTTTGTCAGCTCGACCAATTCGTCCAGCCGGTCGAAGGGCACCGGTTGCTCAATAGAGGCTATGTTGTAGCCCTGCGCCTTTTGAGAAAAATCAACTGTGCTGTCGAAGTCCCAGGCGCAATTCGCATCAACTCTAATGACGGTGGAGGATCCCAGAAGTTCGCGTGCTTTTCGGACTGTAAAGAGATCGAGGTCTGGATCGTCGCCGACTTTCAATTTGACGGTTTTGTATCCGTAGAACTTATAAAAGTAAAGCAATGCGGCGAGCACTTTGCGTTTTCCAAAAGGAATGACGCCACCGTAATCAATTGATTCAACAGCGTCTCGGCCGTTTTCGGCAGCCAACCACTGGCTAATAGAAACACCCTCAATTTTGGCGGCAGCATCAAGAAGTGCCAGTTCCAGGGCGCAGAAAGAGGCTCCCACTCTGCGTCCGTAGACATTGAGAGAGGCAGCGACCTCTTCTATCATTCGCCTTACTGATTCAGTCGCTTTGCGTTCTTGATCGAGATTCTGGTTGAGAAATCTGGGAGCAAAGTTGCTCTTAATCTCAGCTAGTGCGGTTTCGCAGGTTTCACCGGTGACGTAGTCTCTAGGAACGCTTTCGCCCAAACCAAATACAGTGGCACCCGTTGCGGTGTCTTCCATCTTCACTTTGACGATGACGTTGGTCGAAAATGAGCGCGAAGCCAGGCTGTGTTTAAACGCAAATCGAAACGGCAGAAGGACAGTCGATACTTGAATATCAGTGATTTTGATCATTGCAAGACACCCTGCTTTTGACTTTGGGTGCCGATCTCCTCTATCCATTCGGTAAGGTCGCGAGCATAATCCATAAATTGCCGCTTATCGAAATCCATACTGTGCGCAGCGCCGTCGTATTTTTTGTATCTCTTATCGGCAGTTGCAATTTTGGAAAACCAACTTTCGATGCCGGGAACATCGACAATCGCATCGTTATCTGACTGGAGAATCAGGGTGGGAATCTTGATGGATGGCGCGATTCGAGCGGACTTTAGACTGAGAAGAAAACTGGCAAAGTAAAAGGCTTTACTAGCAGACGTCAGTCGTAGAGGGTCTTTATCGATATAGTCGAGAAAGAGATGATTGTCGGTAAACATCAAAGTGGTGAGAGGAATCGGCAGCTGTTGTTTGAGGGCGTCTTTTCCTGCGATCAAAGCAGCTGCAATCGACAGTTTGTCAGAGAATTTCAGGTCGGGCTTGGTTTTTATTGCCGGGCAAATTAAGACCAGGCCCGTAAGTTCAGGTTTTGCGGGATGTTCTGCGCTTTTGGTCGACCATTTGTGTGTTTCAGAAGCAACAATAGCGGCCAATTTCGCTCCCCAGCAGTTCCCGATAAGAAAGAGCGGCGCCCCGGGGTGTCTTTCGGCAACCAGGCTCAGGAAAAACTCAACGTCTTCGATCAACACTTGGGCATTTTCCACGTGCCCGCGCTCGAAGAAATTAAGACCGGCTCCGCGCCTGTCCGGCGCATAGACCGAAATGCCGGCTTGATTGAGCACAGAAGCAGTATTAGCGAACCATTCGGCATGGCCTTCAATGCCGTGCAAGTAGAGAGCGACTGGTTTATTCTCGTTGATTTTGGCTGGTTGTTCGGGAGCAAAATTCAGCGATGAATCTTGAGGGAGAAATTTACGCAATTGCAGGTTCGCACCACGAACATTGACGATTTCGACCGAGCTATCCGTTCTGCTCTGCAGCTTTTCTCCCGTTGCCAGACTCTGCATGGGCAAGGGCAAAGGTGAAACAACCTTTTCTTCGGCCTGTGCCGTCTGCTTTTCTTGACTGCTGTCGACTGAAGGCATTGAGCTGGGGGAATTCCCTAAGATTTGAAAACCAAAATATATATTCTGGCTCGAATATCGAAATTAAGTTCGTAAAAATCCGCAAATGTGCGCCAGCGCCTGAGTTTAACACTGCTTGAGATCTCTACATCCCCCTGATAACGCAGTTCTGCAGACTTTTAGGGGATTTCTCACCGGTGCTTAACATTCATTAGTTAGATTACATAGGACTGTCTAATTTGCGTAGTAAAGTATATGACTGGGGTTTTATAGGTTATTGGAATCTAATATGTCGCGTAAATCGGGGTGGATGCCAACCCTTATCGAAAGAATAACGCTCGGATGCAAAACAAGTCCCTTTAGTGGCGGCATCCAAGACGAAACGGTCATCCCTCTGGGAAGCGAAATCTGTTTGAGCCTCTGGCCATTTATCAGGGAGTTGCCGCGCAATATCTCGCTTGTCAGAGATTGTCTGCCCGATAACATGGACGCCGGCAAAAAGCTGTTCAACCAATTAGCTGATGAAGAGCTGACCTACCAGCAGATGTACGTCAAACAGTGCCACCTGGCAGGCATTACGGACGAACAATTGAAGACTGATCTTTTGAACGAAGCAAGCCATCATCTTTGCCAGGTTATGCGCAGATGGTGCGAAAGCCCAAATCATAAAGACGGAGTACTGGCAGTAGTAACGGCAGAGTTGGCCGCAACAGCGTATGCACGCCAGACTCTCGAAATTTTTGAAAAGTATTTCGCCGATCATGCTTCTGAATATACGAAAGAAGAAGTTGAGGACGGCTTGGAATGGCTGAGACATCACTCACGTCCGCATACTCGTCACGCACTCTGGATGAGACGTATGCTGGACGATATCGAAGTGGCACCTGGTGACGAATTGCCACAGCCCGCTCAAACAGTGCTCAATGCACTCTACAGACTCTGGAAATGCCCGCTTGAGTCCGACGAGCAATTACTCGAAGACGCTCGCTAATTCTTTCGGCAATGAACAATTGCCAATGAAACAAATAAATGCAACTGACGTCAGTCAACTCGTGTTTCAAACAAATCACGATGGAGTCTCGATTGTTCAAATGTGTTTTCGTTGACGCAGAGAGCTACCTGCCTGTACAGTGATACGACTAAAGATGGCAAGCTGTCTTCAGAAAGTTCCAGGCAAAATTTCAAAACGATTTCGGATTGCCCGGCAATCGATTCTCTTTAGAGGGAGATAACTAAGTGAGTTTCAACGTCCCAACATTGGTGACCGTAGCCTTGGTATCAGTGGGTGCGGTAATTGCAGCGCCGGTTCTTACCAAAGCCTTCATTCGCCGCGGAACCGGAGTTAAATACGAAAAGAACTTCATCATTCAACGCGCACCTCAATATGCTTCGGTAGCAACGATCTTCGCTTTAATTCCTGCATTTTTGATGTACTCCGACGTTATAAAAGCAGATTGGGCGCATCCGTTGATCACGCTCGGTCAGGGCGAACCTACCGGCATTACGATGATCATTTCCTGGTTGGGAATTCTCGTTTTGATAAGCGGTTTGATTTTCATGATCGGCGGTTGGATTTCTCTTGGGGAAGCTTTCACCACTGACGCCGAAATTCTTGAAGATCACAAAGTGAAAAGCGACGGATTGCTGAAATTCGTCATGCACCCAGCCTATTCCGGAATCATTCAATCGCTGCTCGGCGCTTCGCTGGCTTCAACATCTGTCCCGCTGGTGCTTTTTACCGTTTGTGTAGTCGCACCTTTGTGGCTGAATCGCGCCAAATACGAAGAAAAGATCTTGCTCGAAAGCTTGGGCGACGGCTACCGCGAATACGCAGAAAAGATGAAATGGCGCAGACTTGTGCCGAAGTTCATTCCAATAGGCGTGTAAGCTTTCTCGCCAATTTCCGAATCTGCTTGCCGGCCAAAACAGTTATCAAGCAGCCGTCAATTTTTTAGTGCGAGACTGAGCATTAGACAGACTCGCGAAACTCATGACAAGTGTATGACTTTCTTTTAGTCTTACTCCTCTTCAAATCCCCCACTTGTCATGATAAGCTTTGCCGATGTGCTAAAAGCGCCACCGATACAGGTTTTTTCGCTTTTTATCGTATCCGTAGAAAGAGAGACGCACGTGATTAAGAACGATTTGAGAGCATCGCTCAAACGGCAAACTATTGCAGTTGCCATATCTTTAGTCCTTTGCACCATCCTTGGTTCTTCCGCGCAAGCTAAAGGACTGTTCGGTAGCGAAGATAAGGATGCTAATTCTCCGCAAACGCTGCAAGCACAGCTCTATCAGATTCAGCAGCAATTGACGCAATTGCAGGCGCAAATGACTCAGCTGCAACTGCAGATGAATAAACGCACCACTGTTATCGAACAAAAACAGAATTCATTGCACGAAACCTTGACGGCTCAAGCGGCAGTGCTTAAGACGCTTGCCAGAGAAGAACAACATATAGAGCATCAAGTTGCTCAGCAAGTTCAAAGACAAGCAGAGCCGGTTGCAGTAAAAGCACCACCGGCACGCGTGCAACAGCCAACTCTCGAAGAAAGTGCAGACTACGAAGTTGCACATGTAAATACAAAAGCAACTCCTGCATATAAGTCGCACATCCAAGATCTAGATTCTGCAGAGCAAATAGCGGCACCAGCAAAAAAACCTACAGCAATCGCGGCCAAGCCGTCACCAAATACGGTGCCTGAGTCTAAAACTGAATCCAAGGCCGAAACAAAGAAGGAAAAGAAAGAGAAGAAAGAAAAGGAAGCAAAAAACGAAGATAAGTCTTCAGACGATAAGAATGAGGGCAAGACAAGTCGGCTGCTTCCAGGCGTCTTCGGAGACAGAATTTCCAAAGTCAAAAAGGAATCTGCAGCACAGCAAGAAAAACAATCGACCGCTCAAGCTGTTCAAGCAGAGACACCAAAACCAAACTTGAATAGCGGTAAGTCGAGAGTAAAAGCATCTATCGTCATTAAGGCGCCGCCTGATGTCGTATTCAACGCTGTTCACGAGCAGAGAAAGGTTGACCCAGAACTTGCATACAGCAAAATCATGAGACAAGGCGTCAACGAGTCACAATTGGAGCAGAAATTTACTGCACTGCCAATGATTGGTTCGGCGACCTGCTTGATAAACACGCAGGAAATTCCTAATCGTCGCATCGACTATCAAATGGTCAAATCAGACAAGTTCAAATCGATGGAAGGCAGCTGGGTACTAACCCCTTCAGCAGACGGCAAATCGACTACGCTCGAACTGTCTTCGCACATCGACACTGGTTTGCCAGTACCGAAAATGATGATGAACGGCATCACCCAAAAGAAAATGGAAAGAAGACTTGCACACGTTCGCGAATTGGCAGAGAAAAATCGCCTCGCACAACGCTCAGGCGCAGGCGCACAATAAGCCGGTTCCGTTAATCTCTACGGTTTAGACTGCTTGGCTTTCAGGGAAGCCAATTCACTTTGCAGTGCTTCGGTCAACTTTGGCTTGTCCGGGAAATACTTCTTACACAGGGGTAGCGCTCTATTGATTGTCGCTTCTGCCTTCTTCAGATCTCCGGACTTCAAATAGGCAGCGACTAAGGGTGACAGAGTTGCAGCAGCTACTCCTGAATCAGGCTGAGTCTTGTCGACTATAGCCAGCGCAGCTTCAAAGCTAGACACCGCATCGCTGAAATTACCCGAGTTCATGGCTGCTGTTCCGGCTTCGATATTCTTCATCCATTCAGACCCTGACTCATCGACGGAAGGCGCTACGCACTTGTTGCTGGCACCTTCCGATAGTCTTTTCAATAGTGCCAGGCGTGGATCGTCTGCGCCGAACGAACTTGTTATGAATTGAATTGCTTCGTCGCTCGCTTTTTTGGCATCAGTGATGCGGCCTTGCTTCGTATAGACAATTGCCAGTCCGCACATGCACTCGGCTTTACTTTTATTGTCATTTTCAGTTGGCGCCAACTCGATCGCCTTCTTCCAATTGCTTTCAGCCTCTGAGTAATTCTTCTGAATGAAATCGTTTTGTCCCTGACGAAACAATTCAAATGACTTGGTCTGCTGGACACTGACAGGCGGGTTGGTAGCGCCGAGGGAGCTTGCTGGTGGCGGTAGAGAATTCGGAGAACTCGAAGTCTGAGCTAATGCAGGACTAAATGCGGCAAGAGCCATTGTCGCGATTGCAATTTTTTTCATTCCAAAACCTGTATCACTAATTCTCTATTTGTTCGACTTAACCGCATAGCCTGCTTCGGCTTGAACCTGCAGACTGAGCCGGACTTGAAACTGATTCTCGAAAAACTCTTTCTTCTCGAGCAATGCCCAACTTTCCGAATAGCAATTTTCGCCGGATTTCAATTTCACGATAAGCGATAACAGTTTTTTCTCATAGCCGCCTTTTTGAAACGGTTGCATTGCCACTGTGACTCGCTCAATAACCTGTTTGTGACTGCGATCTAGAGCTTCGGCGACACGCAAAATTGCTGCCATATCGGTCAGCACCTTTCTATTTTCAGGCGTGACAGTATAGAACGCCTCATGCGAATCTTTCGGTTCGCTGCCTCTGTGATAACGAGCAATCGCTGCAATGATGCCGACTTCCTCTTCTGAGTGTCCTAGCAGTCCAGAATGCTTGATCAAATAATACGAATGCTTGTGGTGCCCGTTTCTTCCAATAAACATCCCAATGTCGTGCAACATTGATGCGGACCAGAGGAGATGTCCTACATATGGTGTGTATTCATGCAGAATGCCGCGCGTTTGAATAAAAATGTCAGAGGCGATTCTCGCTACTTGCTCGGCGTGATCGTATGGCACATGATACTTGTCCATGAGTTGATGCACTGATGTTGAGCGCGGATCGCGATGTTCTTTCAATCCGCCATCCAACCAACCGGTCTGCAAAAATCGATCGACAACACAGCCTTCTCTTAGTGCTGCGGTGCAAACTATGACTTCAGATACATTGAAAGAACGCATGGTTTCAAGCAAAACAATTGCGCCTGCAAGAATAGTCTGGCTTCGATCAGAACTTACACCTTTGATTTTCTCTTGCTTGATAGAACTCTCTTCGATAAGTAAGACTATCTCTTCAAGGCGTTTTTGAGAGATTTTCCAGCCCTGCAGTTCATGTCCGGGTTTGCCTTGACGCGCACGATCGATTTTCGCAAGCGATTGAACAGTACCTGATGTACCGATCAGTTGCTGTACTCCACCAAGTTCGTTGAGCCTTGCAGCAGCAGGGCGCAGCACGCCCCTCACTTCATCGTGCAGTTCGCGCAGTGTCTCTTGCGTCGGTTGCCCTTTCTTGAAAAATCGTTGAGTAAGACGAGCAGCACCAAGTTTGTAGGATTCAGCAAAGCCGATGCCATGCCGATCACCCATGATCACTTCGGTAGACCCGCCGCCGATATCGACGATACCGAATTGTCCTTTCAGCTTCGGCATGCTCCACAACACACCGAGGTAAATCAGGCGCGCCTCTTCCTTTCCGGAGATCATACGCGCATCTATTTCCAATTCTTCTTTGATTTTGCTCAGTACTTCAGCACCGTTGCGAGATTCCCGCACTGCCGATGTTGCCACGGCTACAATGCTGTTGGCACCCTTTTCATAAGCCTTTTTGCGCATTACTTTCAAAATGCTTATCGCCGAATGCAACGCTACTTCGTCGATATAGTGAGCAGTGAGCGACCGTCTGAAGAAGGGCACCGCCTCTTTTACCTTGGTAATCACTTCGAAATGGTCACGCTCAGGGCTGGCCTGGCAGACAATCATGTGAAATGAGTTGGTACCCATGTCTATGCAAGCCAAAATCGGGCCGCCTTCGACCTGCACCCACGAGCCGGAACGGCTCTGCTTTTCTTCCTGCGCTGGCGCTTGCTTACGTGGCATAGGGTAGTTTCTGCGCTTTTATAGGGATACCGTTCTTAGAATTATGCAGCAAGCGGGGCGCCATAAGTTGAATCTTGAAGCCTGCTATCGTAAAAATTGTAGCTGGAGCGCCGCAAACACAAATTAAGCCGCCTTTGGGCTTGGCTAAGAGCAAGAAATGCAAAGTGCCATGAAAACAGCAATCAAGAAAGTGGAGGTCTGCTGCAACAACTGCGGCAGTAATAACTCCACTCTGGTTACTGAGGGCACAGAACATGAGTACAAAAACACTACTTCCGATGTATTTCGCGTGGTCAAGTGCACGGATTGCGGACTCGTCTATCTCAATCCTCGCCCGGATGTATCCGAACTATCCACAATCTATCCCAACGATTATTACGCCTACCATTTAGCGCAAAAAGCCACTGAGAACACCGATTCCCTTCTCTACAAAGCCCGGCGGCACGTTTATCTGAACCGCCTGGAGAAGGCTGTATCGATGTGCGGTCCGAATTCTACCGTCAAAGTGCTGGATATCGGTTGCGCAGACGGGCGTGCGCTCAATTGGTACAAACAAGTACGGAGCGTGAATGTCGAGACTTATGGTGTAGATTTCGATGAAAAGGCTGTAGAACTGGCGCGACAAGCCGGTCATACAGTTTATGCAGGGCGCTTTGAAGAAGCCGATGTCCCGGCAGCCTACTTCGATCTTGTAGTTGCCACACACGTGATAGAACACGTTGCCGATCCAAAACTTTTCGCTCAAAAAGCATTTGAAGTGCTCAAGCCTGGAGGCATCTTCCTTGTCGAGACACCCAACATCGAAGCCGCCGACGCAAAGCTATTCAAGAACCGCCACTGGGGCGGATATCACTTTCCCAGGCACTGGATCTTTTACAGTCCGAACACTTTGAAAAAAATGATTGAAGAACGCGGTTTTATCGTCGAACAAACGCAATTTCATCCGGCACCGGCTTTCTGGAACTGGACAATGCATTCGCTCATTGGCTCAGTAGATCGAGATAGGGAAGGAAGTTTCAGCAGATTTTCAGACTGGATCTTTCCACCTACTGAATTTCAGAAAAACAGCTTGAAAAATCTGATATTCGTATCCGCGTTCACTTTGCTGGACGTCGTTTTGAAAGCAATGACCGGAACAACATCTAATATGTCTTTGACTGCGCGCAAACCTAATAGTGCCTGAGCCGCAAAGCTGAGAGCATGTTAATCTTCAAAACCCTCAATTGCGTTTAGGCTGCCAAGGGATGGGCATATTTATCATTGTCTGAGTTGGACTCTGGTTGCGTTGCTTGTTCTTCCGGTAATACGGCGCTAAGCCGAGAAAGAACTGAAAATCAAAAGAGTCGGACCAACGGTCTGACTCCAAAAGCGCCGATTTTTGATAGAAAAGAAAAAGAGTAAAAGAAGAATGCTGCCGGTGAGCAGCATTTTTTGCATATTACTCCGGATTGATTTTCACATGGGGCAGCAAGCGCTCAATTGTTCCCATGTCTACTTCGCCCGCCACCTTCAACTTATTCAGCCTTGGACAAGTTTTCAAAAACTTGATCCAATTTGCATCGAAAGTCGATCGACGAAGATCCAGTTCTTGCAAATTCTTCAATTTTCCAAGCGCACGAAAACCTTCTTCAGAAAGTTTATTATCAGTGAGCGAAACCTTCTCCAGATGAGGGTATTCGTTAGGATGAACGAGACCTTTTCCCGTCGCTTTTGTTCCGCTGACATCCAACATTTTTAAAGCCGGAAGATTTCTCAGCACAAGCAAATTCCTGTCGCTCATTTTCTTCTGATCGTTTAGCGACAACTCCTCAAGCGCGGGCATGTTCGACAAGTAAGCGAGATTCTTATCCTGAAGGTCATCCTCATCCAATTCCAACTTGGTCAGATTCTTCATTTTTCCGATGTAGCTCATGGCCAACGGAGACAGTGTTATCCCTTTCATCTCAAGATTTTTTACTTGGCGAAGCTGGCTTATTACCATCACTCCTTCGTCAGTCAATGGATTTGCAGAAACGTTCAGCTTTTCCAAATTGGGCAGAGTCTGACAAACAGCAAGTCCAGTGCCTTTCAAGCCTGTAGATTCTAAATCGAGCTTCTGAATTTGCTGGTTGTTTTTCAACACAGCCAGAGATGAATCATCAATGTCAACTCCGCGTAATTCAAAGACGTCTGCGCTTGGATGCAAATCCAGAGTCCGCTGCACTTCATTTGAGGTATCGTTTGCAAAAGACTCGAAATTCACCTTGTACTTATTGTCTGCTTCAACCGTAGGCAAAGTGCTGTCTTTTTGCTCACTGTATGAGATCCAAATGTCTTTGCCAACCAAAACGATCACGGCCAAAGATAAAAGCAGAATAGTCAAGTCTTTTCCACTGGCAGTGACCCAGAAACTCTTCCTGCCATCAGATACGGTGCCGTCACTTCCCGCCTTTTTTCGCAATTCGCTCTTTGAGACGGAATCAAGTGTGTCAGTATGAGCATGAGCCAATGAATCGAGGATAGCTTGCAAGTCTTCGCGTACCTCTACGACAGACTGATACCTGTCATCAGGAGCCTTAGCAAGCAGCTTCAAAACAAGAGCATTGAGCTCTTCCGGAAAATCTGAGCCAAGAGTAGCTTCTTTTAGACTGGGTGGGCGCTGTTGCGCGTGACCCATCAATGTCTCTATTATGCTCTTGCCGACAAAAGGTGGCGTGCCTGTCAGGCACTCAAAAAGCATACACCCGAGAGAATAACAATCGGAGCGCCGATCGACTTTTCCACCGGACCCCTGCTCCGGGCTCATGTAGAGCGGGCTGCCGAACACATCGCCTGTCTTTGTCAAAGTGGCGCCTTTGTTCTCGCCTTCTTCCAATACTTTTGCAATACCAAAGTCTAAAATCTTCGCTACTGTTACGCCGTGCTCATCAGTGACAAGCATCACATTGCTGGGCTTCAAATCGCGATGAAGAATATTCTGCTTATGCGCATAAGCGAGTCCATTGCAGATCTGAATAAAAATCCGTATCGTCTCCTCTACCGTGAGGCGCCCCTTCTCGCGTATAAGATCAGACAGGGACTTGCCGCTAATGAAGTCCATGACCATGTAGGGCTGACCTTCGTCAGTGCTGCCCACATCTTGTACTTCGATCAAATTGGGATGACGAAGTTTACTAGCAGTGCGAGCTTCGCGCTGGAATCGCATAATAGTGTCGGGATTCAACAAATATGGGTGCAGAAGTTTGATGGCTACGATGCGATTCAAAGCCAGATGATTGGCCTTGTAAATGATGCCCATGCCGCCCGAGCCGACTGATTCGAGAAATTGATACTTCTCGCTCAGGCAATCGCCGGATTTGTACTTTGTCACTACTTCCGTGCCGTCGTTAGGACATTTGATCGTTCCGTGAGCAAGCTTCATGCCGCAAGACGGGCAAACCGGCATGGTCAAAGTTTCACCGTTCGCCGCAGAAGACGAATCACTGAATTGCGACCCTGTTACTGGTGTTTTATCCAAGCTCACTGGCTGTCGGTTAAAACTGAGGCTTCCGGAAAACCACGATCATATTTGAAGTCTGCCCGGTGCGACGCTTTATCAAAACGTCGACCACCGAGAAAAGGCAGATTCTCAGGAAATTGGCCAGCGAGTCCTTTTGAAAATCGATGGGCGGAAAGAGAAAGTCAGCCAGTGGTCTTAGCTTTTCACTCTTCGCGACCATGAGACTGTGAAAAGTCCAAAACCAGAAAATGGCATTTGGCACGTAGTCGATGGATTCAAGGGTAAAACGCGTTTTCTCAGCCAACATTTTGATTGTCTCAGGCGTGAAGAAAAACCAATGACGCGGGAAGTGATAACCACCCCAATGCCCTTCTTTGAACCATTTTGCATCGATAGAGCCAATGTTGGGCGTTTCAAACCAGAAAACACCACCAGGCTTCAAGACTTGTGAGACTTTCTCGGTAAACCAGACCGGGTCCGAGACATGCTCGATCACATGGCTGGCGACAACAAGGTCGAATTGGTTTTCACCTATCTGAGCATCCTCGAACCTGCCCTTATACGTGAGGTGCCCAGCCGCTGAGGCTAAAACTACCGCCTCTAAGTTGAAGTCGACACCATGCGTCTCAACTTTGTCGCCATAAGCTTCGCGATAGAGGTTAAGCAAATGCCCATCACCACAGCCAATGTCGAGTATTTTGACTTGGCCCTTCTCTTCCAGTCCCGCCAGCTTGAGGGACTTTTCTACTTTGGCACGAAAGCCCTTGTAGCGAAGACTGCTCAATATTGAACGCGGATTAGCTTTGCGCCGCAGAATGTCTTGATTGTATGAGTAATAGTTGGGCGGATATATGGTACCCAATTCCCGGAAATCAGGGCGTGGGTCCATATAGATAAGCTTGCAGCTAGTGCAGCTTACGATGGTGAACACATCGTCGGTTGTATTGGTGTATTCATGCTCCTTGCCTCTCGTGTAGAGAGCTGGGCGAAATGACCCGCAAAGATTACAGCCGCTATCTACCGTAGCAATCTTATGCTTGGGCGGTCGCTTGGCGGCATCCTTATCTTTGCGAATTACAGATTCCATCAGACTCCATCGATCTAGAAAGGCATAATTCCAGCGAGCATGTCGCTCGTTAAGACAGAACCAAAAGTTCTTTGCCCAATCTGGGCCGGTCAATAATCATTAAATGGCCGATTATGAAACAGTAGCGAAGAGAGAAAGATAAACAGATTCGGCAGCTTTGTCTGCACTGCGAATACAGTCCGGGATACCGACGCCCTCATAGGCTGCGCCACAAAGGAAAACGCCGCTGAGAGTTTCAATCTGCTTCTCAATCGCCCGCACAGTGTTTCGATGTCCGACTTTATACTGCGGCATAGAATTATTCCACCGTGTCACTGAGGCATGCTTGTAGGGCAAACCGCGAGCCGGTGGACTGATAGACAAATAAAAGCTCAAATCTTCAAACGCTCGATCGCGTATTTCCGCATCCGACAGCATCAGCATCTCAGGAAATAGAGCTCCGCCCACGAATGCTCGCAATACAGTCAGACCTTCCGGCGCCCGATTTTTAAACTTCACGCTGGAAAAACTGCCGGCAAGAACGTGTTTTCCAAGTTCGGCAGGCACAACAAAACCAAAGCCATCTAAGGGGTGCAGAACCCGTTCACGCTCGACAATAAAGTTGACGACTGCAGACGATGCATAGTTTATAAACGCTAAGAGTTCACTGATTTCAGCATTTGTCTCGCGCAATAATTTTGCAGCTCCATGCGCTGGCAGACAGAGAAGGACTGCATCTGCGTTGATGGTTGATTGATCGGCAAGTTTTACAGCCCATTGTTTTTCGCAGGTAGAAAAATTCAGATCAGTGACACGTGTTTCAGTCCGGAGCGAGACATTATTATGGCGCTTCAATTCATCGACCAGCGCGTCGACAATTGACCCCATGCCTCTTTGCGGAGCGATAAACATACTGTATCGAACGGCTTCAGCTTTGCCATTCTCTTTGCCCGAGGACTTCAGACCACGAATAACGCTGCCATACTGTGCTTCATATTCGAGAAATTGCGGCATGGTAGCACGCATGCTGAGGGTTTCTGGATCAGCCGTATAAATGCCGGAAAACAATGGCTGAGCCAGCTTATCGAGCGCTTCTTTTCCCAACCGCCGGGTCACGAAACTGCTAAGACTCTCGTCAAAATCATCCGGCAAACTACCAGATGACAATTTTTCGTGGCGTGGAACTAGAGTCTCACATACAGCTCTCAGCTTTCCTGCAAGACTCAAACAAGGAGACGCGGCAAGTGCGGCAATGCTTGCTGGTGCTATTAAACGAAAACCTTCAGGCATGGGAAGAAGACCGTCTTTTGCAGCAATGAAAGCACGACGATTTGCTTCATCGGTCTCGACGATTTGTTTTTCCATGCCAAGCTCTTTCATGAGATTTACACCCCACGGCTTAGCAGTCAACATATTATCGGGACCATGCTCAATCAGACAATTGTCGACAAATTGAGTTCTTATTACGCCACCAAAGCGGGAGCTAGCCTCGATTAGGGTTACTTCGATTGGTTCATCACCGCATAGTTGCGTCAATCGAAATGCTGCGGATAATCCTGATATGCCACCACCTATGATGACAACTTTCTTGGCAAGCGATGTCATTTGCGACCGAGTTCGTGAACTATCTCTACCAGATATTTCACATTTTCATATGGTGTTTCAGGAAGCACTCCGTGACCGAGATTGAAAACGTGCCCCGGTCTGCCGTCAGCCTGTTTGAGAACATTCGCAGCGCGCCTTTTGATTTCATCTTTATCAGCAAAGAGCACAACCGGATCCAGATTGCCTTGAACGGCCCTGTCGTAGCCCACCTTTTGCCAGGCCGATGCCAACTCGATTCTCCAGTCAATGCCGATAACGTCTCCACCGGCCTGTCTCAAAAGTTCGAGCAAAGCTGATGTGCCCGTTCCGAAGTGAATTACCGGAGCGCCCTTCTTAATACCGGATATGGTGCGTGCGACATGTGGCAGCACGAATTCAGTGTAATCGGATTGGCCAAGACAACCAACCCAACTGTCGAAAATCTGCACAGCTTGCGCGCCTGCGTCAATTTGATTGTTGAGATGGTCGGTAATTATCTTGGAAAGATGCTGCATGAGTTTGTCCCAGGCACGCCTTTGCGTGTACATAAAGCGCTTGGTTTTCTCGAAATTACGCGAAGATCCGCCTTCAATCAAATACGAAGCCAGCGTAAATGGCGCTCCTGCAAAACCTATCAGGGGAATGTTTTCCGGAAGTTCTCGGCGGGTAGTTCTAACTGCTTCGAGGACATACGAAAGGCTGTCTTTGCAATCGATGGCAGGCAATTTTTCCACATCGTCAATAGTACGAACTGGATTATGAATGACCGGTCCATCGCCTTTGACAAATTCCAATCCGCAACCTAAAGACTGCAGCGGAAGCAAAATATCAGAGAAAATGATCGCGGCATCAACCTTCAACAAGTCGACGGCCATTACAGTCACTTCAGCGCAAAGCTGTGGATTGTGGCAAAGTTCAAGAAAACCTGTTTTCGAGCGAACTTCGCGATATTCCGGCATAAAACGTCCGGCTTGGCGCATCAGCCAGACCGGCGTGTAATCAGACTTCTCACGTCTGAGCGCCTGCATGAAAGGAGCCGAGGCAAGTTTATCGCTGAGGGCTGGAGATGTCACTTCGCGCCTCCGCGCATCGCAAATACTGCTTCTAAAACTTCCGCTACAACCTGGTCAGGAGTAGATGCGCCAGCAGTAACTCCTATAGTCAGATCGCCATCCGGAAGCCAATTGTTCTCTACTATGCATTCGACTGAATTTTGCGGCTTGTGCTTAATCTGATTGCCGGGTCCTATGCAAGAGGGTCCATCAATATGATACGAACGGATTTTTCTGTGATCGGCTATTTCATGCAAATGGCCGGTATTCGAGGAATTGAAGCCGCCAATCACGAGAACTAAATCAAGTTTCTCTTCAATGAGATTGAGCATGGCATCCTGCCGCTCTTGCGTGGCATCACATATGGTGTCGCCGGGGCTCAAGAAATGTTTGTCCAATTGCTCCGGACCGTACTTTGAGAGCATCGTGCGCTCAAACAGTTTGCCGATTTGTTCTGTTTCGCCCTTGAGCATTGTGGTTTGGTTGGCTACGCCAATTCTCACCAGGCGCTCGTCAGGATCGAATTCTTTAGAATGAGCCGATTTAAACCGCTCGAGGAATTCTTCTTTCTTGCCGCCATTCAAAATATATTCAGCCACCCAATTGGCTTCGGACATGTTTTGAACAATCAGATAGTGACGGGCTCTCGATGAAGTCGCGATTGTTTCTTCGTGATTGTATTTACCGTGAATAATCGCAGTAAATTCTCCTTGCTCGTACTTAGCGACTCGATTCCACACCCTTGATACCCACGGGCAGGTGGTGTCAACGATTTCGCATTTTTTCGATTCGAGCAAATCCATCTCTTCTACGGATGCACCGAAAGCAGGCAAAATAACAACTTCGCCTTCTTTCACATGGGAGAAGTCTTTGGTCCCGTCAGATTTGACCTCAACGAAATCGATTTGCATCTCGCGAAGATTTTGATTGACTACCGGGTTGTGAATGATCTCGTTTGTAATCCAGATGCGTTTGTCCGGGAAATGACGGCGGGTCTCGTAAGCCATCGAAACGGCTCGGTCGACGCCCCAGCAAAATCCGAACGCCGAAGCGAGCTTGATGGTTAAGCCGTAACGGACCAGAGTGTTGTTATTTTCTCTCAGCTCAGCAATCAAAGCCGATTCGTAGGCAGCCTTGAGCTCGCCGTGAATCTCGTCTTTGAGGCCGAAGCCCTTGCGGTGATAAGTGGAATTTGAATTGCTCATGTAAAAAACAAGGCTTACTTTAGCCGTCCGGCGCCCTTTGCAGCCGGGCATGATTTTACAGTACACCAACAGAGTCTGTACTAAGACGGTGTTATTATGACTTCGTCTTACGCTTACTATGACCCCTAGTTACCAAGAGTCACATTAGAAGGGAGTCGGGAGCAAACTGCGGAAACCCCGCAACGGCCAGCTTTGGAGGATACGTTGTGATTAAGAAGATCGGACTTTTGGCGCTTCTCGCCCTCACCCTTAATACTCCTGCTTTTGCAGAAAGTGAAGGGTCCATGGCGAAGCAAACTCTCATGTTGCCTGTACGCATGGCTGCCATCGGCACCGGCATGGTTGTGGGAATTCCGGTAGCTATCGTGCGCCGCACAGGCTCCCGTAGTGTTGAATTCTCAGAAAAGTTCGCCGATAACATCGGTGGCAAAGAGCACATGATTCCGTTGGGCATGGCTTCTCTCATGGGCGTCCCGTTCGGAATGGTAGTTGGAACCGCAGAAGGCATGTACTCCGGCGGCAGAAACTCCATCAACCACGGTTGGGAAAAACCCTTCAGCCTCGAAACCTACAGCATGGGTGACGAGCTCGATTCGCACTAAGCTCTAACTGATTCGCACCAGTCGAATTAAGTTTTACAAGCGAACAAAAGCAAGAAATTAGACGATGGGGACGGGATATACAAACCGTCCCCATTTGATATATTTGCGTCAATCAAGAGGAAACATCAATGTCTTCGATACCCAATGGCAAATCGACTATTAAGGGCGTACGCGCAATCGTCTTTGATATGGACGGAGTACTCATTGATTCAGAGCCATTACATTTGCTCGCTTATCAGCGATTTCTTGCCAATTTTGGACTGACGTTTCTTGAAGAAGACAACCACAAATTCCTCGGTATGAAAGACGTGGATTGTGCAAAACATTTACTCGAGCGACATAAACTCGAGATGACCCCGCTTGAGTTTGTCGCAAAGAAGGAAGAGATGCTTCACAAACTCTTCGTGGAGCAACTCACAATCCAACCTGGCGTGCTTAAAACGCTGGAGAATGCTCACAGATTGAACGTTCCACGCGTAATTGCCTCCTCTGCGACGATGCCGACGATCGAGCTTGTTGTAGAAATCACAGGCACGCGCAAGTACTTCGGACACCTCTGCTCCGGTGACGAAGTTCCAAACGGCAAGCCGGCGCCCGATGTTTTCCTTTTGGCGGCTCAAAGACTGGGCGTCCAACCCTCCGAGTGTCTGGTAATCGAAGATACATTCAATGGGGTTTGTGCGGCTAAGGCAGCGGGTATGATGTGCATTGCTATTCCGTGCCAGGCTACTAGGCACCAGGATTTTGCACACGCTGACCTGGTCCTGAACAGCATGGATGAAGTCGAACTTGAGGAGCTCATTGCACCAAGAAGTTTGGCTTGACATTAAGAAAAGCTGCGACGGTCATGCTTGGCAACGATATGACTTTGATCGCTTTTTAATTAGTGGGTATAACGAATCGAGTAAGCGGTGAAAAGTCTCTTGAGAAGATTCTTGAAAGGTACCAATAATGAAATCCATTGAGAAGGATAGGATTCTCAGGCTGAATTGCCCTGGCTTCGGCGAAGAGTCTTTCCTCACGTCCGGGCGCGCCAAACCACTCGATTACTACACGGCGATCATCGTCAATCCGGTGAGCACGCTGCACCTTTTCGATCGTGACCCGGACATGGTTCGGCAGGTCGAAAGCGCGCAGACTGAAGGACTGACTTCGGTCAACACCACCAATGACGCGCTGCTGGAAGCGATCTCAGACGAAATTAACAGCCGCACCGAGCAACTGGTGAAGTTTCTCGAAAAGGGCGGCATTCTGGTTTATTTCTTAGCCCGCCCATTCCTTATTCAAGGAAAGACTACAGCGATGGACAACTATGTCTGGCTGCTCAGTCTGGCACCAGATAAATCGACTGAAAGAAACACCAGGCATATGAGTGCCGTCTCTCACGGTCGAAACGTGGAATTGACCGATGAAGGCAATGAATCGGAATTCGCTTCATATCTTGCACAACCGGGCGTGGAGTGGAGCACCATAATACGCACCGATTTCTTGACGGAAGGCTACAACGTTCTTGCAACTGCCGGTCCGAAGAAATGCATCTCCGCACATTTATATGCCGGAGACAAGGGCGGAAGGATCATTTTCTTGCCCGCTCCTTATTCGCCGGATTTCGACCGGACTCTAATTCACTGCTTGAACCTCTGGTATTCCAAGCGTGAAGGTGAGGACATATCCCAGTACGTCAAAGACGAAACAGCAGCTCTGGTTGCAGCTTCGGTCGAACATCAAGCACAAGCAACGGCGCCGGATCCTCACAAATTTGTCGCCAACAAAGCAAGTACCTCGAGCACTCAACTGCCAAGGTTGGAAAGCCCACAAATTCAAGAACCTGCACCCGCTCCAGCAGGCGGCTCAGGCTTGGGTGCTATGTTGGCGCAAAAATCTGCAGAATCGAGCACGGCAACTTTACCAGAACCGACTCCTGTAGCATCTTCAGTGCCGCCTCTGACTCTGACGTCGGGCGAATACAATTCACCGATGGCGACCTACGACAAATTACCTGCAACAAGCATAGAAAGCTTGTCTCCGGAAACAATCGATTTAACTGCGAACTCTGCGGCAATGAGCGCTGAAGACATTCTTAACTCGGTTAAGGCAGAGGCTGCAAAAACGGAAGCGCCTGTGAAGGCATCTCTTGGAGCGCTTTTAAGTGGACCGGAACCAGAACCTCCGGCGCCGCCGCCACCACCTCCGCCACCACCACCGCCGCCACCACCACCACCTCCTCCTCCTCCTCCACCTCCTCCTCCACCTCCTCCTCCGCCCATCCCGGAGCCGCTACCACCACCCCCACCTCCTCCGCCTCCTCCTCCGCCCACGCCGGTAGAAGCGTTGGACGCTACTGGCAAAGCAAACAGTTTGATGGCCCAACTCGAGTCACTCAAAGTCTCGGGACAAGCGACACAACCACAGGCACCACGTGAAGAAGAGCCGTCGGAGACTACTTCGACCGGAACGCATGCTCCAATCACGTTGGGCGATTCGTTGACGCAAATGGACGAGCCGGAAGCACCGCCTCTGCCACCACCGCCGCCGCCGCCTCCTCCGCCTCCTCCACCACCGCCACCACCACCACCGCTTCCTCCGCCGCCGCCACCGGTCATAGAGCCGGAGCCTATTAGGTTCGAGGCACCGCCGCCGCCACCACCTCCGCCCCCTAGGGAACCGGAGCCGCCACCGCCGCCGCCACCTCCGCCGCCACCACCTCCACCAGCTCCTCCTCCGCCGCCCAAGCCGGAAACTCCAGTTGAATCTCCACTCTCATCACAGGCAAGGACAATGACGACACAATTGGAAGAAAACACCGCAGTCGGAGCACCAGATTGGTGCTTGCAGTATTCCTTTCCTGGGCTGAATGAACTCAAGTCTGAGAGAAACGATCTCAACGAGCAAATTCGTCAGATTCAAAATCGCATTAGCACCATCGAATCGAGAATCTCCCTTCTTGACGGCGTTAAGAATTCGCTTTTGTCGGCTGATGGAACAGGTCTGGTTTCCGCTTGCCAGAAGGCATTCGGCAAAATCGGCTGGACAGCGACAGTTTCACCGAACAATGCCAATGAATTGTGGTTGAACCTCGGGGAAAAAGCAGACGTTCTCACTCACGTAGTGAAGAGCAATGCGCAAGCGAAGCGTACTGACTTGGCTCTCCTCGGTGAGTCGGTAATCAATTACTGGGGCGAGCATGAAAGTGAACCAAAAGGCTTGTTGGTTGCTTGCACCTGGTCGAATAGACCGCCAAGCGAAAGAACTGAGCCCGATTTCACTGACGCGCTGGCTGAGTTCGCCAAGAAGAAAAATCTTTGCTTGATGACTTCCATGCAACTGCTGTGCATTTTCAAAGACCTTGAACTAGGCTCGATCGGGGCCGAAGATGTGCGCCGCAAAATCATGGAAACAAGCGGAGTCCTAAGTGGTTTCTCTCTAACGTAATAACTAGATTCGAGGTAGATAGTGTCGTTACCTACATTGATCATTTGCGAGGCAGGAGAAGACAAGGCCAAGCAAATTGAGGCATTGATCGGAGCTCACAAAGAGCTGCGACTCATAGGTACAGTGAATCGTCAAAGTGCGGCGAAACAAATCACCGCGCTTTCTCCAAAACTGGTTTGGATTGAGTTGGCGCCGGAGCCCATGAAGGCGCTGACCATGCTGGGAGACTTAAGAGAACAGCATCCAAAAATTCAGTTTTTGGTGAGCAATGAAACGCTTGATGGCGGTTTGATAAAAACTTCCATGCAATTAGGCGCGACGGACTTCCTCGATTCACAAACGTGGAAAGATCAGCTTCCCGATGTAGTCAAAAGAGTCGTGCTGAAAGCAGAACAGCTTCATGCAGCGCCAGCGGCAGCCGCTCCGGCTGCAAAAGAGCCGGCAAAAGATGCGATACCTCCTGGTCTTGCAGCGGCTCTGTCTGATGACGATGAAGATGACGATGTAGCAGCTATCATAAGTTCTGCAAAAGGTGGGGGCAAAACGGCGCCTGCAGCGGCTGCTGCAGCGTCCTCCGAAGATTCGGTAGCAGCGCAAAAACAGACCGGCACATCACAGGCGATGCGAAACTCTTCACGCTCCAAAGAGATGAAGGGAAGCGGAGCCGCTTCGCCACAATGGATATGGGCGATCATATTTGTGTTGTTTGGGTTGTCAGCACTCTGCTACAAACTTTTCCCATAGCGCAAATGCCATAGACTAATTGCAGCTCAATCACTTTGCCGCTTCGTCTATCTTTGCGGCAAGAATGAAGTCACTCTCGGTAAGCCCGCCAACGGCATGCGTCCAGATTTCAACTTTCAATTTGCCCCAGGCGACAAAGAGATCGGGATGGTGCCCCTCGGATTCAGCGACTTCCCAACACTTGTTAGCCAGCCTCATGGCCCCATTGAAATCGTCGAATGAGAAAGCCTTGACCAGTTTCTTTTCGTCTTCAACGTTCCATCCACTAATTTCTTTGAGAAGCTCAGCTCTCTGGGCCGAGGTCAACTGAGGCGTTCCGCCGTTGCACGGAATGCATTTCTTTTGAGTTAGGGTCATTTTTCTATTTCCTGAGATCTGTGTCTTAAGAACCGATCGGTTGACTAATCATCGGCTTGTTAGTTCCCGGGCGCAGCAAACCGGCTTCTCGTCTGGCACGCAAGTCTGCAGCTATCTCATATGGAGATTTGACTATTTTATATAATTCGCGGTCGCCCTTGGAGATGAGACCTTGTTTTTCCATCTCGCGCATCATGCTATCAAAATGCTTGTAAGGCTTCTCGTACATTATGTAGACGGGAGTTCTTTGCTTCATACCTGTCTGCAAGTGAGTAAGAAGCTCGGCCATCTCGTCGACAGAACCGATGCCACCTTTTTCAACGACAGCAAAATCGTGAGTGCGCAGAATTTCTTTGCGAGGACCGAAGTCCTTAGCACTTAGAATTGTTGTTTGATAGCCGTTGCCGATTGGTTCGTGCGGCAATTCCAGCGAAACCCCGATTGAGCGGCCACCGGCTTCATAAGCGCCGCGATTGCCAGCTTCCATCATTCCGGGTCCCCCGCCGGTCATCATTGGATAGCCCTCTTTCGCAACAAGTGCCGAAGTGAGTCTTCCTCTTTGATAAGCAAAAGTATCTGATTTGGTGCGAGCAGAGCCGTACATCACTCCGACAGGACCATGGTCATGCACAGCTTCTAGGCCTGTCACTAAATCTTGGTGAGCTCGTAAGACTTTGCCTTGTTCGCCTTGCGGTAGACGGCTTTGTTCGATCATACCTTTGAGAGCCGACATTTGCTCGTGTCGCCCACCCATGACGTTTCCTTCCTGCGCGGCAAGATTGTCATAGTAATATCGCGGTGGAGCGCTTGGATCCCGCGTGGAATCAGCGACCTTTGTAATGTCTTCAAGAGTTCTATATCTTTTGTCGCCACTTGTGGGTCGAACCTTTTCATAGAGAATATTGGTACCGCCCATAAGGGCGCCGCCCAGCGCAAACGTTGCTGCGCCTTGCATGGTATCACCAGCAGATGCCAGTCCGTGACCAGAAAGCAGAGAGCGCCCTTGGACGTCTACGATACCGCCGACAATACCACCGGCTGCTCCATTGAATACATCATTTTTCAAGACGGTTCGGACTGTATTATTTGCAAATACGCCCTCGGTATATTTCGCAGCTGGTGCTAATCCTTGCGCTTCAGCTATTGCAGTCTGGTTGAAAGAACGCAAACCAAGCCCTTTCAACCCGATACTTGTTGCGGTCAAACTGCCCCATGTCAGTCCACCAACTGCCATGTTTCTGGCGCGAGCGGAAAGGAAATCTTCGCCCTGTTCTACAGGAGTGAATATTCCGTTATAGGCTACGCCGGCCCCTATAGATTTGAGTACAGGAAAAACAGCTTCTTTGCTGGCAATACCGTATGCTGCAGACTGTTCCATTTTTGCCGCGGCGCCTGGACCAGCGACGCGAGCCATGAGAATAAATGGCAAGGCGGCTCCGGCTGTGCCTCCAACGGCTTCTCCTACCCAACCCGCAGACCCGAATTCGGCATGTGCGGGCTTATCAAAAAGTTTGGTGCTTTGCTCCCAATTAGTTCCGGCGGCCTTATCTATTAATTGTGTTGCACCGGTCAGAGGGGCCTGAACGAGCGAATACTTAAACGAAGACCAAGCGCCGGCCGCAAAGTCAGAGAAGGCATCACCACTACTCTTTTGTGGCTTTTGCTCTGTTGCATCTTCGCTGACCGCCTCGGCTTTAGCAGAAGCTTGCAAGACACTATCTCTGAAATCGCCACCGGGCATATAAGCCAATTCTCCACAAAAGGAGCCATTTACGCTGCTTGTAATTCGCAGGAATGCTCTGCCACAGGTTTGCCTGAAGCTACGTTGTTATTGATTCGGAAAAGGTCGCCAAAAGATACCTGCATACTATGTGAGCGGTAGAAGGCACGCATTGGGGAAAATACCACCGGCAACCTTAATTCGGAGTTCTAGATTTAGAAGTCCAGAATCAAAAGTCCCGAATCATAAGGTCAGCTTCGGAAGTCAGATTTGGAAGGCAGATTTGGAAATTAGATTCGGAAATCAAATTCGGAAGTCAAAACTCATGCGTCCAGCATTAATCGTCGACAACTTCCTTGGAATAGTCGCCTACCGTGAGCTCCGTCTCAGAGACAGTACCTTTCCTCGTAAACGATACTTTAAGCACGTCTCCGGGCTTGCAGGCTTTTATGATCTCGCGCATATCCTTTGACGAGGCAACCAGCACTCCATTGACCTTTTGAATGAGGTCTCCGGGCGCCAGCTTTGCCCGATTGGAAGGTCCGCCAGCCGCCACTTTGCGGACAAGCACGCCACGGACATCTTTGGGAATAGAAAGAGCTTCTCTCACCTTAGGATCGAGGTCTCTCATGTAAATCCCTAAATACGGTCTGCTTATCGCGTGATACGGAGAAAGTAATCCAGTCGCAACTTCTCTGGCCACGTCGACCGGAATTGCAAAACCTATGTTTTGAGCGTCATATCGAATGGCCGTATTGATGCCAATTACGTCACCACCCAGGTTAAGCAGCGGTCCGCCTGAATTACCTGGATTAATAGCCGCATCTGTCTGAATGAGTTCGACGTGGTGATTTAAATCAGCAACAGACCTGCCGATGGCGCTTACAATTCCGAGCGTCACGGTGTGCTCGAATCCAAAGGGGTTACCGATGGCTATTGCCCACTCCCCCGGTCGTATGTGCTTGCTGGTGCCCAACCGCGCGATTGGAAGACCAGTGGCATTGATTTTGACGAGCGCCAGATCGGTGAAATTGTCCTTGCCGACCAACTGCCCCTGAAATTCACGCTTGTCGTTAAGGGTGACCTTTATCAGACTGTCATTTCGGGCCACGTGACTGTTTGTGAGAATATAGCCGTCTTCTCTAATAATCACTCCGGAGCCGGCAGAACGTTTTTCCTGCCCATCAACAAAAGGCTGTGGCGTTTGCTCCAGGCGCATGCGTGGACCAAAGAAGAACTGCGGAGTGGGGGCGTCTATAGCCGCCGCCAGCGTCTTTTCTGCACTATTTCTGCCAGTGACTTCAATGGCAACCACGGCGGGCGCCACTTTCTCAGCTATGTCGGCAACAGTGGACTCGCCCAAATTTCGAATAATATTCTTATGGGGAATGGCTACAGGCAGCTCGGTTTCGTGTGTTTCTACTTGACCGGTGGTCGGTTTTCTAGGGCTCTCAATGTCGTCACGAGACATGAACTGTGAGCCTATCCATATACCAACTCCAAATGTATTAACGACAAGAATGCTAATCAGCAATTTGCTACTGAGCGAAAATCCGGACTCGTCCTTGCTTCCAGGCTGACCACCAACAATCTCAGCGCCGTTCGTCCCATCTTTCGGACCGGACGAAGCGCTGTAATCCCAGCCGGACTCAGCATCCGCCTCAGAATGTCCGGAAGCTTTCACTACATTGTCATCGCCGTTTTCAGCCATATAAGCTCATCTTTGCTCTTAATGCTTAAGAGTATCATTCCACACTAATGTAATGTTCCACCGCCGCTGAAGGTCGTTTCAACCCTTCACGCTTACTTTAGCTTGCTCACACTTGCTCTTGTTTTGACGATTCAGCGGCTAGTGAATATGAAACTCCTTTGTCGCTCCTCGTCCATACTGTATAGATTAGTCCTGCCAGAATGCAAATGGAGGCACACACCGATACTACAGGTGGTGCGCCAAAACGATGGGCGGACCAGCCGATAACCAAACTACCCAGCGGCGAAAATCCCATCATCACAATCAAGTACAGGCTTAATACCCGACCTCTAAGCTCATCTTTGACAGCAAGTTGAATCAACGAGTGACCTCCGCTCAGCTGGGAAGTAAGAAAGAATCCAACAAGCACTATCACCGATTGGCAAATCCAATACTGCTTCGACCAAGAAAATGCGAGTAGGCTCAGACCGAAAAATATTGACGCAAAACCAAGATTGACTTTGAGAAAGTCGCCTTTGCCGCGATTAGCAAGCATTAGAGCGGCACAAAAGGCCCCAAGCCCTGCGCCGGCTCTCAGCATTGCCAGAGTACGCACATCACCATGTAAAATCTCGGATGCAAATACAGGCATCAGTACGTTGTAATTCATGCCGCATAAACTAATCACGCCACCCAGGAATATAAGGCGCAAAATGGTTGGCGAATTCAGAATGAAATCTATACCTTCAGCAATGGGCTTCTTCTCGTCTGCGTTTTCTTCTTTCTGAGCGTTATCAATTGAAATCAACGAGTATGCAAGAAGAGTCCACATATAACTTGCAGCATTGAGGAAAAAACACGACGCCTCGCCGACCAACGGTATCGCCATTCCGGCAATCGCCGGGCCAATAATGCGAGCGCCATTGAAGATAGACGAATTTAGACTAATAGCGTTGACCAAATCTTTTCTGTCGATAAGCTCCGGTAAGAAAGACTGTCGAGTTGGTATTTCAAAAGCGTTAACAGTGCCCAAAAGAAGTGCCAGCGCAACACAATGCCAAACTTGAATTTGGTTGTTGAAAGTCAAAAGTGCCAACATCAATGCTTGCAACATTGAAATAAGTTGACAGATTATGAGCACTCTTCTTCTGTCTCGCTTGTCTGCAACAGATCCTCCCAACAAGCCAAAAAGCATGACGGGAAATAACACAGCGCTTTCAACAACCCCAAGCATGAATGCGGACTGCGTAAGCCTGTAGACAAGCCAACTCAGTGCAACTTGTTGCATCCAGGTTCCAGACAACGAAAGCAACTGTCCGACAAAGTAGAGTCTATAGTTTCGATACCGAAGCGACCGAAACGTTTGTGAAAACTCTTTCGCCAGAACAGACTGCGTAATTTCTTCTTTCTCCTTTTAAGAAGCAAGCATCGCTATACGTTCAGCTCTCTCAGAGCTGGAAAGAAGCACCTCGAGCATCGTCTTAGTCTCTCGAGAATAGCTGGCTACCGTTAGCCTTCTTTCCAGCATCCGGACACACTCCGCGACTTCTTCAAAGGCAATCTCTGAGCCCTTTGTATTGCTCGTGTAGTTATGTAATTTAATAACGATACGCACCAGTGAAACGATCACTGAAAGATGATTCAGTCCTGCAATCAGACTGAGACCAGCAAAACCAGGACCAAAATACAATTTTGAAAAGACCTTCAAATAGGCAAAACGTCGGAGCAAGCTTTCTGCTTGTTCATTGAGACGACCAAGAGTGTAATTGTTCAAATCACTGAAATTTACAAGTCTGCCATCGAACTGAAGTTGCACCTTTGCTGGTGGCATAACGAGACTGCGAGCAAGTTGCGCAGTGTCTATCTCACAAGCGTTTTCCCTATAAACATCATCTGGGAAATAGGCACTCAGCAATGAACTTACCAAAAGAGAGTCAATGGTACGCGGCTTGGTTTCTAGCCCGGGAACCTTGTCTAAATCACGCTTTTGCTTGATTTGAGTGGATGCTTGTTTGGCTAAACCAGAAAGGATTTTTTCGGTACGCCATTCGGAAGAAGAAGAAATTGCAGCAGCGCTGTTTTCAGATAGTGCTGAGAGCAAACCAGTTTCAACCTTGAGATACTCATCAAAACTGAGCGACTGCCCGTCGACCAGCTGCAAGCTTGTCCAATCCGGTGCTAAATCTGGGTAGAGCGATTGAAACAACTCGTAAGTTCTCATCAAGTGCTCTTTCTGACTAGTGAGCGGACGTCCACTGTTATAAAGCACACCTGTCGATGCGAAACTGGCGGCAGCCCAGACGCCAGTAGGCGTCGGCGTAAAAGTGTAAGGAAACAAGCGACACATTGAAGGTTTGGCTTCCTCGCCAAACTGATTATGAATCTCGCAGCGGTTGTCAGGCGACAAATACTGACACTTTCCATCTGCACGCTTGCCCAGGGCACTTGTGAACGCGCGCTGTCCAGAACCGCCAGCCACTCCTGCTTTGATTACATTAACTGGCTCTTTGTGATGTCCTTGTATTTCAAGGGAACAAATGCGCTTCAAATCATCGTCAGTCAGAGGCACAGGCCATGAAAAGCAACAGTTTCCACAACCGGTGCAGTCGAAATTAATACCCTCAGGGATATGCAGTATTGCTTCTCCGCCCATAAAAGAAATTATGCAGCATAAAAGAGCAATTAGCTTATAAATCAATGATGCGATAGACTGAGCAGCAAAATGCAAGAAAAATCACTCTGTATCGGCATTGCGGTGTTGTCATTCCTGGCTACACTGATAGCGTTTATGCCTGCACTAGGCAGTCAGTACCTTCTTGACGAACAATTCATTGCAGCTTGGACAAAAGCTCTCATTGCCGGCTCTGCTGCAGGCGGCTGGGGTAATTATTTTGCATGGAACGGTCCCAGCGCTCAAGATGCCTTTGGACCGTTGGCGAGCCTCACATGTGTCTTCTTGTCTCAATCCGGGGCTGGACTAGCAAAACTTGCGTCGATGATTATCCATGCAGGCTGTAGCGTGGCGCTATATTTGGTGGCGCGAAAACTCACAGATACCGGCAGTTTAACAGCGTGGACTTGGCGTTCTAACATTGTTTCTATTCTTATCTCTGCTTTTGCAGCAATCATTTTTGCAGTCCATCCGTTAAGCGCAGAACTAGTAAACTTCATTGGCGCCTCAGGAATCGAACTTTCTATTCTCTTTTTCGCGCTTTCGTTCAACTGCTATCTATCTGCGCATCCGATCGTAAAAGCGGGTCGTGAAAACAAAGCAAAACTGAACAGCATTCTTGCCATCGTATTTTTTGTATGTTCGTATCTCGCATATACCAAAAGCTGGTACTTGATAAAGATTGTTGCGATGTTCGAATTGCTCAATTTTGCTTTGGATACACAAGCTAGAGATCAATATCGAACTCTATGGAAAGACACCGCGACAATAGGTAGAAAGCGCTTTTTCGCAACTCTTGGCACGCTTTTTCTCGTGTCGATCACACTTATGGCGCTCGAAATTTTTAGAGGCACAGATCCGATTGGTTCGCTTTTAGCAATGTTTCCTGACGGAATCCGTAGCATGTTGCTGACGTTGATGTTTCCCATCAACCGCACTCTCTGGAAGAAATATAGTCTGGAATACGTCATTCTCTATATTATTTTCGGGCTTGCGGCCGCGCTTTCAGCATATGGTCTATTCAAACTTCCAAAGTATCGCGTCGCAGTTCTTACAGCAGCCGCGTGGGTGTTTTTTGGTTTGATGATTGGTGGCAATCAATCAGTAGTTGGCGATGATTTCTATGGACATCGCTATTTAGCGCACGCTCAAGCTGGCATGGCACTTTTGATTCCAATACTATGCTTCGGTCTGGCATCGGCGCTGAATGAAAAACGATTGTGGGCCGCCGCGCCGGCCGTGGCTGTTTGTCTGACTTTCATCATAGTGTCGTGTCGTCACTCATTTGCCCAAACCCAGAGTTATAAGAGTGCATCAAGGCTCCTGCAAAAGATTCAGAAGTCCGCAAAAATTGTCTGTGCAAAAGAAAAAGCAGCTTACTGCCTAGCTAAAGACTTACCTCGAAGCCTCGCTTTCATGCCAATTATTTCTCCATTCCGTCCAGTAGTTCTGGATGCATTCAATGGTCTTCTGCGTGCTCCTACCGTGTCAGGTGGACCGCTTAAGGATTCTCTGGCGGCTGGTAAATTCCTCGGCAGCACGACCCGCTGGGACGGAACATTCAGCTCGCTTGTACAAGTAGAAGTTGACCCAAAAACCAACAACCCGCCATTCGTCTTAAATGCAAAAGAGTTAGGCAGCGCGCTCAATCCTCCATTGCAGTTTTGGAAAACCGTCAGCCTGGATGAACAGCAAAACATTCTCAAAATCACAAGCAACTCTGAGCATGAACCTGGAATAAGTCTATTTTCACGGGTTTTAAGTCCATTAGATGGAGACGCATTCTATGTCGATGCGAGAATAACCACTCCGGTTGTGCCAAGCAATCCGAATGTAGAACTACACTGGATGACGATGCAGACTGGTCAATACGAGAAAGAAGATCGCCGCGCCATTGCCCGGGCAAAAATGAATGACAATGAGTTTCACCGATACTATCTTTCGTTGCGTTCGACGGGCTGGGCAGCAAACGGACCCATTACGCAGATGATGATAGGCTTTCCCTCGAGCGCTACAGTCGAGGTGCAAGAGGTGGGAATCGTCAAACAAGGAACAGAAACTGAAGCAGGCAAGAGCTTGTTTGCGAAGCTCAAGTTTGCAGAAAATATTGACTCAATACATGAAGTAAGCGGAAATGCTCATTTACCTAATCGCTTCGCTGATCTGTGTTTTAACTATCCAGACAGTGCTGAGCTAGGTTTGTACCACATCGACAAAAGTCAAAGGGAAGTCAATTTAAGTTATGACATTTCCGCCATCACAGGTGGTACTAAAGCAATACTATTTTCTTCTCCCAAAAATCAATTTAGACTTCAGACAGAAGGCGGTGAAATCCCAGAGGCAGTCGCTTTCAAACAGGATTTGAGTGGAACGTCGGGCAATGTAAGACTCGGCTTGGACAAATTCGAAAAGACTGGCATTTACGGAATTAGAGTTGCAGCAGTCGATGCAGAAGGGAAACCAGTAGGTAATTTCAGTGATAGAATCTGGCTTTTGGTTGACAAAGGTCAATAAAGGAGTTTTTGGTTTGGACAAACTGAGAGTAGTTACCAAAGACATTATCTTTGCGTGGCTCGACGACTCACAGGACAATTCCTATTATCTCGACAAGATCGAGGGCGAAACCCGCATGGTTAACCGAAACTTGATCGAACTTAGAGACCTTACCGATGATATCGAGAGAAACTCAACGCGCTTTCTCTACGTGCCAAAACTCTCCAAAGAAGATTTACTCGAAGATCTAAACGAATTCCTCAATACAGTCGAGAAGCCTGATTTGAAGAGCATTTTGCCTATTGCATTCGAAAGCCCGCACAAAGTCAGCGCGTTCAGAAAGATCCTAGAAAAATATCCAGAAGAGCTGCAACGCTTCGATCAGTTTAGAGAGAAGATCATGTTGAACAGAATAGAAAAGTGGCTCACAGCCAATGGAATCGAGCCGGCTTTTAAATAGGCTCTGACAGACAAGAATGTTGAGGGAAAAACCTGAGAAAATCCCTCAACGTGCGGTCATGCAATGAAAGACAACGCAGACGCAGCGCTAAGTCTGTGGTGGAAATCTTGCAGCCCCTAAAGGTGAGCGCTCCGGCAGCACAGGTCCCCTGACACACTTGATGGCAGACCAGGGTAAATAGAGAGTCTCATTTTCTCTGCGAAGGCAGAGATAGGTGTTTTGATCCGCCATGGCGACCTCGCCTTCGACTTGCTCACCACTGATGAGCAAAACGGTCACAGGAGTGTTCATTGGAATTGCCACGGCAAACTCCCAGCTGGCTGACTATCAAATGTTAGCAGACGAGAAATGACTATGAGTCAAGAACCACAATAAAGCGACCCTAAAGCTTGCCAGTCAAGAGCTTTAGGCAGTGGCGCGACGATTCAACTCTTGGAGCTGGTGTACGGAAACATCATTGGGCGCAGGCTTGGTGGAAGCGATTTGCGTCTCTGTTGCGTTTGGAACTGCCGCCTTGATTGTTTGAACATCAGCATTGTGCTGAATTCCAAGAGCCATAAGGCTTTGAACTTCTCCCATTCTGCTGAGAATTCCAGCCAGATGGGTGAAATTTCCACTCTTCAGGCACAAAGCTAAAGCCGTTGTTAGGTTACCCATACTGCCAGTCAGTTCTCCCATGTCGACTGCAACACCAGGCTTGCCCAGGGCAGCTTTGAAAGAACCAATATGTCCGTCAGCGCCTGCTATAGCCTGGACAGATGCGTTAGTGGCTGTCTGAACTTGTTGGTATTCATGACTGAAGTATTTGGTGCCGCTGCTCGATGTGTACGAACCGTCGGCTCCGACGTGCGAGCCGTCCGCATATGTAGTTCCACCGCGAGTACTGTCGGCGAACAAATTGCCTTTCTCGTCGTAGACCTTTAAATGTCTTTCTTCGGGGTTGTAGCTGATTTGTTCTTTGCCGTCATTCTTTTGCGAATACTGGTGATTGGCACCATCCCACTCTGTGGTCTGTTTGTTCGCGACATCATCGACTTTCTGTTTGCCGTTGACGTTTTCTAGTCTGACAATGTCGTTCGGACCATCGCCTCTGCGCACTTCAACTGTAGCGCCACCATTAGCTGCAGGTCCGATCTTCATGTTTTCGTGAGTGACGGTGACATTTCCGTTCTCAACTTTCACGCCCGCGGCATCCATAAGTTCGTTCGCGTTTACGGGATCGCGTCCGTGACATTTTCTGCGTCCGAAACCTTTGAACCAATCAGGCAGTTCAGCGCCTTCGCGCATTGACTTAAACGAGCTGGGATCGGGCTTGCCGTCGGCACCAAGTCTGCCAACACGGAAGACACGCTGTCCGTCCACGACACCAATCTGAACGATGTCCTGACTGCCTTCCTTAGTAAAGAATGCTCGTTTGTCTCCTTCTGCAGTCGTACCTTGCACAACGTGAATGCCATTCTCTTTATCTACGCGCATGACAGACTGATCGCCGGCATTGACGACGTCCCGGTCTCTCTGTTCGCGGCTCAATTGGCTGTATCGAAGATGAGTATTAAAGTAGGTAACCTTATTAAAACGGTTGGCTGTTTCAATTTCGCCGTATACACCGTCCTTGGTGATTTTTTCACGCAATGCTTTGAGCTCTACGCTCATGTCACCGTTCTCACTGACGCGACCAGTCGTTCCGTCCTTTAACTTGAACGTTTCATTACCGTTGCGGTCACGAGTAATAGAGATTCCATCTTTCTCTACTGTGGTGACGCCTCTGTCGCGTGTGACAAGAGTACCGTCCGGCTTTTTGATGGTTGTTCTGTCAATGTCGGTCGTAATGACGTCGCCGTCTTTCTGCGTTACGGTTACTTTGTCTGTTTTGCCATTCTTGTCCGCGTCAGTAATTTCCATCTGCGCGTCTTGACCAAAAACGCCCTTCCAGGCATCGCTGACCACGTTACCAACTCCATCAGCGAGCGCCTTAGCGCCGCTCCACAGTGCTCCAGCGCCATCTGCAATTGCACCAAAAAAGCCGCGCTTCTCAGCCTTGGCTGCATCGGGCGTGGCGGCATCAGTAGTAGTTGCAACAGCCGGTGTGACTTTCGGCTGTTCTTTAGGCTTGTCTTCGGGCCAGATGCTGGAAATCATGCCATCCCAAGCACCTTCTGCAATTTGTCCGACTTTCTTGCACTGTCCGCCTATGTCCCACCAGGCTGGGTCAGAAACACACTTTGCCCAGGTGTCCTCAGTTGACTGCTCCTCACTCTCCTGGCCCTCGACCTTATCGTCGTCTTCGCCTTCCTTTTTCGCGGCGTCAGGCTGCTGAGTGCCGCTTTTTGCGACATCCTTTTCATCAGCTTTAGCTGCGTTGGCGGCCATGGAATGGTCCCGTGCGTCGTTAAGGATTTAGAAATGTGCGACTGGGGAGTCACATAGTAAGTTGTCAGTATTCTGAAACATTAAATATGGCGTGTCCATGGTGGAATTCCCATCCAAGATTAAAAATACCCAAAAACGATACATTTCTATCCTTTTATGCAGTTTAGGAGTGTGTTCTAGGGCATTTCAGGTGGCGAAAGAACGCTAGAATTCGTACTAGAAAGCATCAGAGAGATGCTGAGGCACAAAACTACCACCAGGCTAGCGATTTGCCTCCTTACTATTCCGGTTCTAAAAACGAATGATTCAAAAAGAATTTTCAAAAGCCACTTGCGTAGCAAGCGATCCCAGCATTTCCAAAAGACTGCTCCAAGCAAGCCGTCTATCATTGGCGCTGTCCCTTTCGTTCATTCTTGGCGGATGCGCCAACATTTCTCTTCCTGGCAAACCGAAAGATGGACAAGGTGGGGGTCAGGCGCAGCAGGGCGGTGGCTCGGCCCCCAGCAATGCTCCCAATATCGCCGGATACTGGAAGATAAACTACACCGTCAGCAATAAGCCAATGACCGCCAGCGCCCGTATCACGCAGACTGGCAACAACTTTCAAGGTACAGGTTCGGACGACCACAATAGTTCGCCTTTCAATATCACCGAAGGGAAAGTCACCGGTAGCGGAGAAGTCCGTTTTTACAAGAAATATTCAACAGGCAAGGGCGCTCCAATCGAATACAACGGCAAGATGCGCATGGTGGATGCCATGGGCTACAAAGGTCCGTACATGGAAGGCGAGTACGTAACTGCTTTTAACGGCAAAATCATTGAAGGTAAATGGGAGGCACAGACCTCAGCGATTTCCGACCCGTCGCCGCCGCCAGCTCAGGGCCAACAGCAAATGCCAAATCAGCAGATGCAACAGCAAATGCCGCCCGATCAAGGCCAGCCGCAAGGTCCTCCTCCAGACCAAGGCCCGCCACCGCAACAATCTGCCGATCCCAGCAAGGCTCCTCACTTGTCCGGTAAGTGGAACATGGGATTTCTCTATCACGGCAAAACAATCCATTCGACTATGTATATCGAGCAAGAGGCCGGAAACGTGAGAGGTCACGGATTCGACGAAGAGACAAAAGAGAAATTCACACTCAAGGGCTGGTACTCGTTTCCCAAGCTTCAATTCGTGCGCAAATACGAAAAGGCGAAAGGAGCAAAAACAAGCAAAGAACTGACCTTTAGAGCGAACGTCAGTATTTTGAATGAAGGCTCTTATTCAGGCCCTTATCTGGAAGGCGAAACCACGTTGGGAGAACGCTGGGAAGCGCAAGCTTTTCGCTAGACGTTCGCCAAGCATTCGCGCTGTGCACCAGATATGGTGCTACCCTTCACACAATCAGAAGCAAACACGCCTGCTGGTTTCGTAATGATTTGAGATCGTCTTGATATCTCTAAGAAAGGTTTTACGAGACATTGCTTGCGCCTTTCGAGACTTCAAGAGAAAGTCTGGTACTCTTGAGGGCTGCCAATAGCATGACATTCCTCACGAATGTCTCCAGGAGCCTTCTTTTATGAGTCCGAAAGGAATCCCTACAGGTACAGCGGCGCATCTTTCCCGTAAGTCGCAAATGCATCAGAGAGCCTGGAAAACGTCCCTCTGCCTCTCTTTAATTGCCGCCTTCCTGAATCCAGTAGCTACCCTTGCTTCTTCAGCCAGCAATGATGCCAAGAGATTAGCAACGCCTTATCACGGTCCATTAACAAATAACAGACAGCTAAGCACTGAGTCGACACTATCGACCGGATTCGAAACGAATCAAGGTGAAGCTTCGGAACCTCTAGCTTCTGGTTGGGCAGTTCCAATTGATGGACCACTGTCTCTTTTAACTAGAAAAACATCGAAGGTCACAAAGCAAAGTATTGCAGTACAGCCGCAAGCGCAGGTTGAACAGCCGAAGGAATTAACAGGCTCAATCAGCACCGCAGATCCGTATCAGCATGTTGGCTCGCAAATAGACCGACTGCTTGAGAGTGCCCTTGCGCGTGATGAAAAGACAAAATCGATTGATATGGCGGTTTCGCACTACCGAAAAAAGAGTCAGATTGTTATTGCCGAGACGAAAGATGCCTTCGACTACATGATCCCCTACAGAGGATTTGGGCCTTCGGCTGAAGCTGGCGACATTATTTTGGGCGAAAAGCTAAAAATGAAGAGCCGCGCATCTGCCGAATTTGCACGACAAAAGAACATCGATGATACACATTTGAAAGTGACGACTTGCATGTTCCAAATGGCAATGGGCATTGGCATGCAGGATAGAGGAAGGGGTCAGGAAATCACTGACGCCGGAATCAAGTCGCTAAAAGAACTCGTTGGAGAAGAAGAAGCACAAAAGACAGTGAAGATGCTCACAGGGTTTCAAGAAAACTTTGAAGTACCCGAATCAGTTTACGAACAAAAGATCTGGGATGTCGCACAAAAGCAGACGAAACAAAATCAAATCTTCAAAGCTTCGATTGAAGAAGATCCAGTGGTTAAAGAGATCAAGAAAAGAGTTCATAAATACAACCACAAAAGCCGTCTTTCGATGGTGACTTCACAAGTCTTGCAAACGGGACTCGGTATTGCAGCTCTGACACCAAGCTTTATAGGTCCGGGAGCAAAGGTTGCTCTGCTTAGCTACGTCATGGCGACAGGCGGACCAGAGTCATGCAAGTTGCTGAAAGAACTCTATTTAGACAAACGTTTTGAGAGCCGCTGCAAAGTCATTGGTGAAGAAGCGCACATGGCCATAGACAACTATCAGATAGCTCTGATGACACGCAATCCAGTTTTGCTGGCATGTTCGGAGTCGTTGCTTGGTCAAATGATTGGAGAGATGGGCGTAAAAGAAATTATGGGCACCGCGCTGCTCTCTGAAAAGAAACACGTGCCTGGCGCTTAAAGTTTAATACGCTGCTATTTCAAGACACCGAGCTTTTTGCCGACTTTCTCGAAAGCTGCAAGTGCACGATCTAAATCTTTGCGCTCGTGAGAAGCAGAAATCTGGACGCGCAGACGTGCTTCACCTTGTGGAACGACTGGATACCAGAGACCACGAACATACACGCCCTCCTTCAAAAGTTCAGCGCTCATATCCTGGGCAATAGCAGCCTCGCCGACCATCACGGGCACAATTGCATGAATGCCCTCCAAGATGGTAAAACCAGCTCGCACAATTTCTTTGCGAAAGTACTCCGTATTTTCACGGAGTTTCACGACCAACGAAGAATCTTCTTCCAGCATTTTGAACGCTTCGATTGCAGCTGTCACCACCGGCGGTGGAAGAGTGTTGGAAAATGTGTAAGGTCTAGATTTCTGGCGCAAATATTCAATCAGTTCTTTCTTGCCAGTGAGGAAACCGCCGGCAGCGCCACCCAATGCTTTTCCAAGCGTGCCGGAGATAATATCGATTTTGCCATGGACTCCGCATTCTTCAGGAGTTCCACGCCCAGTTTTTCCAAGCACACCTGTTGAATGTGATTCGTCTACAAACAGAAGAACGTCGTTTTTCTTCGCCAAATCAACAAACTCTTTAAGTGGTGCATATTCGCCTTCCATACTGAATACGCCGTCCGTGACAATAACTCCAATGCGGTACTGGTCCGCATCAGGTTCGCCGAGGAAGTGCTTCAGCTGAGAAATATCATTGTGTTTGTATGCTTTTAAATCGGTGGTTTTCGTCGCGATTCTGCACAATCTGATTCCGTCGATAATCGAAGCATGATTAAGCTGATCGCTATAGATAATGTCGCGATAGTCTTTCTGACCATAGTCATTCGACATTAGCCCGGTAAAGAACGCCTCATTGGCAGCAAAACAAGAAGAATGCAAGATCGCAGCTTCGCAACCGAGGAATTGGGCAATTCGCTCTTCTAATTCAAAATGGATTTTTTGCGCTCCGCAAATGAATCGCACAGACGCCATTCCGAATCCATGCTCTTCCAATCCCTTTTTTGCTGCTTCTAAAATACGAGGATGATTAGCTAATCCCAGGTAATTATTCGAGGCAAGCATTACGCACTCTTTGCCATCGACTTTCACAACACCGGACTGTTTTCCCTCGATAGGTACTTCATACTTGAAGGTCTTGTTTTCATGCGCTTTCTCAAGCTCTTGTCCAAGAACCGAATAGAGTTTTTCAACGCCGAACTTTTGCTTCACCGCTACATTCTCTTTAGCCATTTCAACGTTCCTTCAAAGAAACTAGTGCCCAACGAAATTTCCGTGATTACTTTTCAGGAGTGAATACGAGCTTCATTGCCTCGCCTTTTGAGAGCAAATCGAATGCAGACCGGTAATCATCCAACGCGTATGTGCGCTCGAAGAGAATGCGAGCCAGCTTGCTCTTCAAGTCCAACCGCTCCGACTTCATCAGTCTGAGCATTGTCTCCCAGGTGTCAAACATTTTTCTTCCGAATATGCCCTTTACCGTGACGCCCTTCCATATAACTCCATTGGCAATATCGAAATCGTTCAAAGGCTTGCGCGTAATTCCGAGAAGGAGGACTGTGCCCCCATTGCGAACAATCTGAAAAGCATCATTGTAGGCGGCTGGGGAGCCGGACATTTCCAGTACCACGTCGACGCCATTGGAGCCGGTTTCATGCTTTCTGACTGACTCGTATAAGTCTTTAGACCCCTTAGAGACGTCAAAGCAGGCATCGGCACCAAATGATTCAGCCAGTTTGAACCTGTGCTCTGTATCCATCGCTTCTGTTATATAGATCCGCGAAGCGCCAAAATCGTGGCAAAGGAATGCAGCCATCAAACCCAACGGTCCGGCACCCAAAATAGCCACCGATTTGCCCCTCACGTCCGCTTCATAGACAGTGTGGACAGCATTGCCGAATGCATCGAGCATCGCTCCAATGGTGGGAGGAATTTGAGAAGTGTCACCACCCTTATTTAGAAGGATGACATTTTTGTAGGGCACTACGACATGCTGAGCGAAGCATCCATCTAAGTGCACCCCTTTGACTTTTACTTGCGTACAAATATGTTCGTTTCCTGTTCTGCACAAGAAGCAGTGACCACAGGACAGGTGCATTTCAGCAGTTACATAATCGCCCTTCTCGATTTTCAAATGATCAGGGACATGTAAACCGCTGTTTTTTGCTGCTTCGCCGACTTCCTCAACAACACCGCAAAATTCATGACCAACGATAATCGGATCGTATTTGCCTTCCAAATATCGCTGCATCTCATTGCGAATGCCTTCGCTTTGCGCCGAATGGTAGATGCTCTTGTCAGTCCCGCATACAGATGTAGCAAGAACCTTGATCTTCACTTCATCGAGACCAAGCTTTGGTGACGGCATGTCACTCTTCAATGTGAGACCGTCTTTATTCAAGTCTTCCTTTATAAGGCATTTCATCGAAGTCTTTGCGGTCTCCTTAGTCTGTTGGGTTTCAGGGCTCGTAAGCATCAGTTGTCCTCTGGCAGTAAAGAAGCAATAGCAGGCAAAACGCCCAGCCACTGCGAGTACAGCAGCAGTAATTATGTCAGATTGAACGCTTAGACGGTACGGGAAAGCAGTTTCGCTTGGGCTTGCTGAACTGTTTGCCGCAAGCTGAAAAAGCGCCAACTGGCACCGTTCTCGAACTTGATTTGGACTTACAACATGATGCCAGTTCGACAGGTGAGCGATGATTCATACACGATGCTTAAAATCCGCATATTTACGGGCTAAACATATCGAAACCTCCTGTCCTCATCCATTTCCAGTCGTTGAAAACGGACAGTACATGCGGTTTTTTGGCGAGTTCATATGAGGTGGCTATAGGTTCAATAGTCCGTAGATATTGTCCCTTAGCGTTAGTTTAGTTGCCAAGCACGGGGGCGGTGATTAGATTACAAGGGTGACCGCAACAATTTCTTTATTATTGAACTCGGGAGACCTCCATGAACAACGACGCAACTTCTAACGATGAGATCAACTTTGATCCGGTAATTCCGGCTCCTGTTGATCTAGTTACTTCTTTCGTCGCTGAAGCGTCGATTGTACGCACCATTGTTCAAGGCAGTGGTGGACCGGAAAACATCGATATCACCGAACCAGGCCTTCGATTTGTCCGACATATTCTGGCGAATTCTCGATCGATCAAATTCGGTTTCATGCCAAATTTCAAGAGCATGGATTCTATTAGAGAACTGGCGCGCGACTTCATTCGCCGCTGCGGGGGCGCCACTTGCGCTCTTCAAACAATGTATGCGGTCACACAATGTGAATAAACAGCAGCCAACCCTTTTTACGATTCGCTAAAAAGTTTCAACGCCTGTTCCACCCCCTCTCAAGGACAACACATCTGTGTTGTCCTTTTATTTTTCGAGAGATGCAAATGTCTACTAAAGCTCCACATGAAGCATCCAGGAATAGTAAATGTTCAAGACTATGCAGAGAAAAAGTCCAAGGTGGACTGCAGACACAAACAACATCACAATCTCTGACTGAGTGTTGGTGATCTCTTCTTCGTCAACTACAACATCATCGCCTGGTTTCAACAACAACAAAGAAACCAATCCAAAAATTCCGCTCAATGTACCTATTAGCGCCCACAGCCACGGCTTGCGTCCTTTGCTTTTCGCAACAGCAAAGCACCAGATCGCAGGAAACAGCGCAAGACACACGACAAAAGCTAAGAACACGGCAACAAAAATGTCCCGAATCGGAGCCGGATAGTAAAAAATTGAAGCTCCAAGGATAGTAAATAGCGGCGTCATAGCAAGCAAGAAAACACCGTTGCGAGCATCATTTATCAACGCAAAGTCGCAGCCAAGTTCTTTAGTGATCGTATTGCGCGTTGGCAATGCCGAAATGATTAAGTAAGCAAATAAATTGAAGATGGCCCCAAGGATAAACCAGAGAGAAGCACCATAATCCTTGCGCGCGGCAACGGCTGCACATGCAAAAGAGCAAGCAAACATACCGGAAAACGCCCACGCAACAATCAAGAATGTCAGCGGCAGCATCCACGAATCAGAATAGTTGCGCCCGGAAAGAAATTTAGGTGACGGATTCAATCTGGCCCCGAGCGCGTCTGCTGCTTTCTTAGCCTCTTCTGTTGATACATACCTCACGCCGCTCAGCCGTCGAGAAAGATCATCACTCAGACTTTTAGCATCGCTTCCCAGAGCCTTTATGTGAGTCTCATACACACTCTTGAGGAAAGGATGTTTAGGCAAGCCTATTTTTTCAAAACTCGCCTCAATTTTCTGAACTTGCTCAAGGCAACCTTTCTTATCACCCTGGCTTAGATAGGCATCAGCCAACGCCAGGCGAAATTTCTGCGTATAAACATCATCATTACCGAATGAAACTTCTGCCTCGCTAAGCGCTTCTTCAATGAGCCTGATCGCTTCACTTAGTTGTGATGTATCAAGGGCGTCGGATGTTTTTATACGCAACTGTCCTTGCAGCAGCTTCAAGAGCGCAACTTCGTCATTGAAGTAAGAACTATAGCCATCACCAAAATCAATCATTAAAAGCGGAATCGAATCATTGATGCATCTTTCTGCGCGCTTGTAATCACCGCGAGCGATCGCACTTTCCGCCAGAAGCAACAACACACGCACAGTGGAGCTGCGATCATCTTCTTTTTTGAAGATGAGGCGCGCTTTCTCAAAGCAATTTTCTGCCGACTTGTGATCTCCCATCGCTAAATGCACGCGTCCGGTGAAACTCAGGCATCGAGCGTACGGCTTGCAGTCTTCACCATTTTCGCGAACCCAATCGCGCGCAGCAAAATCAAGTGCTGTTTTAGCATTGTCGTAATTGCCAGTGAGAAAATATGCTTTTCCTAGCGACTCGATCGACTGAATGAGTGAATCAGGATTGACCGATTTGCTCTTCATTTTGAAATCGAGAGATTGATTCAAGAGCTTGAGCGCATCGGACCATTGATCGGTGTATCCGCACGTGATGCCGACATTGTGCAGCAATCGAGCGCGCATAGCTTGCGCGTCCGAGGATGATTGATCGCCCTTCTTTTCGTTTTCCGAAAGAAGCACGCGAAATTTCTTGTTCAGGAAAAGCCAGGTGGATTGACCTTGAAACCAGCCGTCCTTCTCTACTTTCTCCAGAAGAAATATGCCGCCGCAAAAGGATGCGGCGGCAATAATTAGCAGAAGGACAAGTACTATCTTATCCTTCGACATCAACCCTCCGGGAATTACAGAGCGATGATGCTGTATCCGCAATCGACGTGAATGCACTCACCGGTGACGCCAGATGCCAGGTCGCTGGTGAGGTAGAGAGCAGTCTTGCCGACTTCCTCAGCTTGAACATTGCGTTTGAGTGGTGCGCGTTGTTCAACGAATTTGAGCATATCTCTGAAACCAGCGATGCCCATGGCGGCAAGTGTTCTTACCGGACCGGCAGAAATCGAATTAACACGAATGTTCTTTTCGCCCAAGTCGGCGGCCAGATATCTAACGCTAGCTTCCAATGCGGCTTTAGCAACACCCATTACGTTGTAATTTTGAACAACCTTTTCTGCACCATAATATGTGAGCGTCACGACGCTGCCGCCGTCAGTCATCATTGGCAATGCCGCACGAGTGACTGCAGTCAGGGTATAAGCGCTCACATCAAGCGCCAGCGCAAACCCCTCACGCGTAGTGTCGACGAAGTGTCCTTCTAAGTCCTTTTTGTTAGCAAAGGCAACAGCATGAACAACAAAATCGATTTTGTCCCAGTGCTTGCCTAGTTTTTCAAAAGTAGCCTTGATGTCTTCGTCTTTGCCCAGATCGCACATGTCGACGAATTTGCTGCCGACGCTTTCTGCTAGCGGTTTGATACGACGCTCGAGTGCTTCGGCTTGGTAGGTAAATGCCAGTTCCGCACCTTCACTGTAGAGCGCTTTTGCACACGCCCATGCCAAACTGTGGTCGTTTGCCACACCAAAAATGATGCCTTTCTTGCCTTTGAGCATACCGTTTTCATTGCGTGTAAGCTCTTTGCTTTCCGTAGCCTGAGACATGGGTAGTTCTCCTGAAAATCAAAATTGTGGTGCCACATTGTTTGGCACGAAGGGACGATGCCTCAAAGCACGCCCTTGAACTGACCAAAGATTATGCCACACCTGCCAGTCAAGGTCAGGATTGACTGGCAAGCCCGTTAACATTAGCTAAGGTTCAATTGCGGCTTGCGCCAGGGTTACTCGCCAGTACAGCCAGTTCAGCCAGTACAAAGGTTCATAGCCCGAGAGTCGTATTGCCTCGACTTATTCCGCGTAAGGGTCGGACGGCGGGTTTTTGATCAAGTCTTCGAGTGCTTTCTGATAGTCATCGGGTTTGAAATAACCACTGAGCTTGCCAATGAATTTGCCCGACGGGTCAAATACAAGAGCACACGGGAATCCGCTCACTCTATATTTGCTGGCCACTTCTTTGCCTTCTGCCGAGCCTTCGGCGTTGATTTTGGCGCAAACCCATTTCGTATTCAAATAAGACATCATCTGTGGATTGGAGAAAGTGTCGCGATCCAAGCGCTTGCACCAACCGCACCAATCCGTGTAGATGTCGGCCAGAACGTACTTCCTCTTTAGCTTTCCTTGAGCAAGGCTGGTAGCCAAACTAGTGCTCCACATCAAGTCATTGACCGCAATCAACTTCTTGTCGGCACTAGCACCTGGCGCATTGCCTTGAGCCTGAGCTTGCGGCGCCACCCCAAATAGGTTCAGCCCGGTAATAGCAACAGTCGCCAGTGCAAAAATATTTGCAAATCTGGTTCTCACATTCGAACTCTTGATTTCATTCTTCATTATTGGTGCGCCCTCCGCGCGTTCTTTGTGTGAGACCCAGCTATTCTTATGTCTTCCAGCAATTTGAGTCCTTTCATTGCAAGAGAAAATGCAACATCTGCCTATTTCTTTTTAGTCGCCTTCGAATTTTTTGTTGCGGCAGGAAACGCAGAATAATCGTTCAAAAGCTCTGCTCTCACGAGCTTTATGGGCGGACATCCGGTTGATAAAAAGGCGTCATGAAATGCTTTCAGAGAGTACTCCTGTCCTTTCATTTTTTTGTACTCATCTCTCAAAGCAATAATCTGAAGTTTACCCAGGGTGTAGACGAGATATGTGGGGTCACTTGTTCCCCGCTTAGCCTCACGCTCACCATTGGCTCTTTCCTGAAAGCCTTCTCTCACAAAGAAGTCGGTGGCTTCCTCCACCGACATCTTATCTGTGTGCATTTTTATCGCCACTAAATAGCGGCAGCAGCGCAGAAGAGCGTCGTGCAATTGAGCTAATCGCAGTTTGAGATCTCCGGAGCCCAGACCTTCATCAACCATCATCTGCTCGCAGTAGTGCGCCCATCCCTCTACATTGGAGCCGCAACCACTCAATTTACGAACTTTCGAAGGGTTGGTATTGACCCAGAGAAATTGAACATAGTGTCCCGGGTAAGCTTCGTGCACGCTCGTATTGAGCACATCCTGAAAGCTGAAGCTGCGCATGTGTTCTTCGACACGTTTGGCCGGCCAATCTTTTTCAGGCAAAGTGACGAAATAATAGGCTTCTTTGGCTTTCTTTTCGAATGGACCAGGCGTGTCCATTGAAGCAAAAGAAAGTGCGCGAGCGAATGGAGGTGTTTCGGCAACAGAGGCGCGATCCTCTGAAGGTATAGTCAAAATCGGCTTCTCCACGCAAAAGCGTCGCAAATCTTCCAATACTTTCTTGACTGAATCAATTAGCTCGGCTGGCTCAGGATGTTTGGAAGAAACGCCTTCGAAGACTTTCAGCGCTGAGCGATTGGGATCAAGCGCATGTGCAGTGCGAGCAAAATCCTTTTGCAAACGGCGCAGTTCGGTCATACCGCGTTGGTACAAGACGTCGATCGGCTCATCCACCATCTCTTGATACAGAAGCTTCTTCTTATAAAGTTCGCTTCCAAGCGAATAATTCCCCTTGGCTTTCGGAAGTATTTCCTTGCGCACATATGTTTCATGCGCCTTCAGGGCAGCAATTACAGCCTTATTAGAATCCGCAAACTCTTGATTGAGAGACGCATTCTTTACCGAATCAAACGCACTCGGCACATCCTTTTCGAAAAACGAGATGATGCCAGGTAATTGTTCGAGATCGATTTCGGCATAAACTTTCGGCACAGCTTCTACTTTTATGTTCGAGCGCCCCACCTTCAGCATTTCCGGGATCGCTTTTTCTCTGGCAATGACGCTCTTCAGTCGCTCCGCCGGCTCGGCAAAATTGCGTTTCATTAAAGCGAAAACAGAGGCACAAGCCAATTCACTGTAAGTGGCAGGATTGCGTGTGTAACTGGCAATCTCTTCGTTTTCCAAAAGTTTGTCTTTGATCTGACTGACAACAAGTGCCAGGTCCAGTCGATCTTTCTCGGAAAGAGGAGATGTGTCGAGTGCTTCGAACTTTTTGAGATAGTCTCTGTAAAAACGATTCTGCTTTTTCATTCCTTCCGGACTCATGTCCGGCAGCAAAGAATCGTATTCGTGTATTCCTAGCTCGGTTGCATAATGCGGCTCTAGTTTGAAAACACCATCGAAGTAATTGTCTATAAGCGTGAGGTAATACTTGCGAGCATCACCTTTGTCGGAGGCTTCTTTAGACTTCGCTGCGCGAGGCGCTTTGGCTGTTTCTTTCGCCACAACTTTGGCGGGCTCGGATGGCGATTTCTTATCTTTCTTTGTCTGTTTAACCGGCGAGCTTGCAAAAGCTTCCTTTCCATCACTCTTGACGTTTTTGGCTACCGGCTCGGGGCTGCCGTCTTTTGCGGTCTTGTCTTCCAGCGCGGCTTTGCCTTCATCGCCAGTCGCTTTTCCTTCTTCTTGCATGGACTTGGCTTCTTCCTGCGCGGGCTTTGTTTCTTCTTGGGCCAATGCCGGCAAAGCAGGCGCGCCTCCGCTTGTCATCAAAAGAAGGCTAAAAGCAAGCCAGGTGAAGGTTTTGGGAACGCGAAAAGACATCTGGTTTTCACCTTTTATTGGGAATTGCTTGAAAGAACATAATGATACTGAAATATCGAGCCGATATCGGCTGGCAAATTTTCCACCGACGACCCGATTTCGTAATGATTTTCGTGCCATTCCGCGTGTCAAAAGAGAAAAAACAATTACAGTTAAGCTCCTTATTTAGAAAAGCTATTGAAATAGTCATTGGCGGCTAAAATAGCCGGACCGAGTTAGCGCCCCAGAAGTCTGGCTAACACGGATATAGATTCAGCTCGTTGTAAATAGCTGAAAAATCGAGGAGGCTCAAGCAGTTAATGGCACGGTCGTACAACATCTTTGTGATGGTCAAGCAGGTGCCCGACCAGGGTTCTAAAGCGGGTATCAACCCGGACGGCACAATTGACCGGGCGCGCGCCAAACGAATGCTGAACCCGTTTGATCGATATGCACTGCAAGCAGCCTTACATGTCAAAAAGAAATACGGCGGCACTGTCACAGCAATTTCTATGGGCCCGCCCCCGGCAGTAGAAATCCTCCTGGAAGCTCTGGAACACGGCGTAGATCGCGGATTTCTCCTTTCAGACCGCCGGCTGGCAGCTTCAGACACTTTGGCGACCGCTTATGCGCTTTACAAAGTAATCAACTATGTAGGCAAATTCGACTTCATTTTCTGTGGCTTGCAAACAACTGACGGTGATACGGCTCAAGTCGGACCGCAGCTGGCGGAAAGATTGAACCTTCCACAGGTCACTTACTGTGAAGATTTCTCGATTGAGAATGAAAAACTTCATGCACGACGCATTATTGAAGGCGGGTACCAGAAGGTTGTAGTCGACCCGCCGGTACTAGTCACCGTTGCGAATTCCTATCATCCGCTCGAATATAAGTCTTTTGCCGGAACTTACAGAGTGCAGCAGTTGCAGCGCAATCCGGAAGAATTAGGCAAATTCATCAAAACAATCGATCTCGATTTGGTCGGTGCCGATATTGAGCGTTGTGGTCTGAAGGGCTCTCCGACAATCGTTGCCGCCACTGAAAAGGTCGGTGAAATTGGTGGAAGCTGTGTTGTTCACCAAGGTCATTCACCTGAAGAACTTGTTCAAGAATTACTCAAGAGCTCGAACATCAAGGACTATCTGGTTGCTTCATAAGCACAGGATTTAAAAACAAATTTTCGTCCGAAAAAATAGAATCCCAAACACCGGAATAACAAAATGACAGAAGAAGCCCCAGTCGTCGCCGAAGTAGACGTTTCGCAGTATTGCCCTAAAGGAGAAGTGCTGGTAGTAGCCGAGCATATTCTGGGCGAATTGCAACCTGTCACTCTTGAGCTTCTCGGCGCAGGAAGACTGCTTGCCGACAAAATGGAAAAACCGCTGATTTCCATCGTCATGGGACACAATCTCGGCGACATTCCACAAAAGTTGATCGAACATGGCGCTGACAGAGTCTATGTTGCCGATCATCCAGAGTTGGAATGCTATCGTACGTTGCCGTACAGACGTGTTGTTTGCGATTTCCTCGAGTCACTTCCTGAGCCTCCACACACCTGCTTGTTAGGGTCTACAACGACTGGTCGCGACTTGGCACCACGCATTGCAGCGCATTTCGATACTGGTTTGACCGCAGACTGTACTGAGTTGGACATCGGGCCTTACGAGCACAAAAGTAAAGTCGATCCCAGCAAAATTGGTTTGTATCCAAATTGCCTTTATGCGATTCGTCCAAGCTTCGGCGAAAGTCTCAAAGCAAGAATTCTCGGACCATGGAAGAACCCGCAGATGGCAACTACCCGCCCGGGCGTGATGATTCCACTTAAAAGCGATACCAACCGCAAAGGCGAAATCATCAAATTGAATGTCGAATTCAAGGAAGAAGATAGCCGTCTTAGCGTTGCCGATACGGTCAGAGAAATCGCGAAAGGCGTAAAACTAACCGAAGCTGATGTCATCATCAGTGGTGGCTACGGTATGGGTACAAAAGAAGGCTTCAACCTTCTTTATGAACTGGCAAAATGTTTTCCGAATTCGGCAGTTGGTGCTTCCAGAAAGGTGGTTGACCTTGGCTGGATCCCGTATCAGCACCAGGTCGGTCAAACAGGCAAAACCGTAAGGCCAAAGCTCTACATCGCTTGCGGTATTTCCGGAGCCATTCAACACCGTGTCGGCATGTCTAAATCAACAATGATTTTGGCCATCAATAAAGATGCGGATGCACCAATTTTCAAATTTGCGCATCACGGAATCGTGGGCGATGTCTATCAGGTTTTGCCTGAGTTGATCAAACAGTTTAAGGCAGTACAGTCCGGACGAGAGGTAGAAGCAGTTGTCAGCGCGCATTGAGTACGATCTTCTTTTGGTAGGCGGCAGTCCATCCAATTTGACGCTCGCTTATCGATTTCTTGAACTTGCCAAAGAGAGCGGCAAGGAATTCACGATTGCAATTCTCGAAAAGGGAAAGGATTTTGGCTCGAACATTTTGAGCGGCGCCGTTTCTAATCCGCATGTTTTGAAGAAAGTCTTCCCGGACTACAAAGAAAAGAACTTTCCCATCGAAGCGGAATGCACCGAATCAAATATGTCGGTTCTTTCCCTTCAAAAGAAATGGGACATGCCACCTAAGATGTATCCGAAGTCTTTCGACAAGAGAGGCTATTTGGTACTGACTTTGAGCTACGTGACCGGCTGGCTCGCCAATCAGGTCATGGAAAAAGCGAAAGAAGTGACCAATGTCAGTGTCGATCCTTATACTGGCTTTTCCGCTCATAAAGTTGTTTTCGAAGATGGACGCGTAGCCGGCGTGGCTGTTTCTGAAGATCCGAAATCTGAAGACGATTATGTTTACGCCAAATACACATGTTTTGGCGACAAAGGATTTATCTCACGCGACGTAATCGACCATTTCAAATTGAGAGATTGCCCGCAAATCTGGTCTGTAGGCGTAAAAGAAGTCTGGCAAGTTGAGGGCGATTACGCAGGAAAAGTTTGGCACACCTTGGGATGGCCTCTCCTCGATGGCACCTTCGGTGGTGGCTTCGTCTACGGTATGAAAGACAACAAACTGACTATTGGAATGGTCATCAGTCTGGACAGCCCGGATCCAAACATGAATCCGCAGCTGAAACTGCAAGAGTATAAAAAACACCCATGGATTCAAGACATGATCAAGGGTGGCAAACTGCTCAAATACGGTGCTGCATTGCTGCCTGAAGGCGGCTATTACAGCTTGCCCAAGAAGTTTCACTTCAATGGCGGCTTGCTTCTAGGCGATGCTCTTGGCGTGCTCGACGTAAAAAATCTAGCCGGCATTGACCGCGCTATGGAGTGCGGTTATGTGGGTGCACAAGTTGTATTTGACGCCTTGATGAAGGGTGACAGCTCTGAGAGCGCTCTTGAAGCGTATGACGCACGTTTGAAAGACAGCTTTGTCGTCAAAGAGTCTTTCAACAATCGTTATTTCCGTTATGCATTCCAAGAAAACCCGCGTTTGTTGGGTCAATACTTGCCTGAAATGGTGAAGAGCATCGACAAGTCCACACCGTGGATCGGCATGCTCAAAATCGGTTTCAAAAACCCATTCAAAGCTCCCAAAGACGGTATTAGATCGCTTGGACTCATCGAAGGTAAATTCGATATTGGTCCTATCAAGTATGAGCCCGACTGGAAGCACATCATTCCCGAATTCGTCCCACCGAAATTCGAAGAGCCGCAGTACGAGAAAGCAACTATTTACTCTCGCGCTGACGCTGTATTCTTCGCCGGGACGAAGTATCACGAAGGCAACCAACACATCGACGAATTCAATGCCGACGTGTGCGTGAAGTGTATCTCCAAATACGATGGCTTCGGCAAGACAACACCTTGCGTTGCCGACTGTACAGCCGAAGTACACCGCGTCGACATTATCGACCAGGTGAAAAGACACGGAATGTCTTTGGAAAACTGCGTACACTGCCGCACTTGTGAAATCGTCTGTCCGGAGGTAAACCTTCGCGTTAAGCCGACCTCTCAAGGCAGCGGACCGGATTTCCTCGGACTCTAAAGGCGTATATCGTGAACTCTTATCTAGCTGGTGGACTCTTCATAGTTTTCACCACGGCGCTCGCTGTAGCAGGAATGCTTCTGGTGAGAAAGAAAGTTGGAGTCCAGCAGCTAATTACACATCATGAAGTTGCCGGTCATCTTCTTTCTGTAATCGGCACTCTATATGCCGTGTTGCTTGGTTTTGTCGTGGTCGACGCAATGCAACATCAACAAGATCTTCGGGTAATCGTCGACAACGAGGCGACGCACCTCTGCAACATTTTTCTTGCTGCACACGGTTTGCCTAAAGATCTGCAGATATCTATTCGAACGCATTGCAGAGACTATGCGGAAATCGTCATTAAAGACGAATGGCCTCTCCTTGAGAAAGGAGGATACAGCCCTGAGGCATTTAAGAACACATGGGGACTTTGGAAGGAAATCACTACCTTCGATCCGAAAACACCGCGCGAGGAGGCGCTTCAGCAGCAACTAATATCTGAAATCTGTGAAGTGACGGAAAGCCGCAGAACTCGCTTAGTAAGCGCATCTCACGGTGTCGCCCCAGTGATGTGGATTGTACTTATCGTAGGTGGAGTTTTCACTTTGATCTTCACTTACTTCTTCGCCGTCGAAAGTTTAAAGACTCAAGTCTTAATGACCATCCTGGTCGCGATGACTTTGGCGTTGAACATTTTTCTAGTTTTTGTTTTCGGCTATCCATTCTCCGGAGACATTTCGGTACGCCCTGATAGTTTCAAATTGGATCTCGGCGTTTTCAAACACTTTGAGGACGGGCAGATGCCACCCAAAGAACACCTACTGCGCGGCAATTGAGCGCTTAGCAACGATCCAGATGGGCAACGTGCGAGGTGGGCAACCTCATCTGAGAACGCTCAAATCAAAGGCGCATGGCGCTGTGGGATAATCTACTGGCATCTTTAGGTGGCGCCTAATGGAACATGTCATCATTCTTTGCGGCGGCAAAGGTGAAAGGCTAAGACCTTTCACCGAAGACAAGCCTAAATGCATGATTCCGGTCTTAGGCAACCCGTTACTCTCGCTTCAAATCAAACTTCTGATCCTGCATGGATTCAAGAAAATGACTCTGTGCTGCGGATATAAGCATGAGTTGATTCAAGACTATTTTGGAGACGGAAGCAGCCATTCAGTCGAGATCAATTATTTGATTGAGGAAACCCCACTGGGACGAGGTGGAGCACTAAAGCAAGCCCTCAAACACGGCTCTGTACCTAAAAACGAACCGGTGCTGGCAATGAACGGCGATATCATCACGAATCTCGCCCTTTCATCGGTCGTCCGCTACCATAGAAAACACAAACCTCTGGCCACGATTGTCACAGTGCCGCTCAAATGCGATTACGGCATCATCGAAATTGATGAAAGCATGAACGTTTCGGCGTTCAAAGAAAAACCGGAATTACCGCTTTGGGTAAATGCCGGCATCTATGTTTTGGAACCAGAAATCGTAGATGAGCTGCCGGACAAAGGCGACCACGAAGTCGGTACATTCCCGCTGCTGGCAGAGCAAGGTCTTCTAAAAGCCTATCCTACTCAATCATTCTGGAAAGCAATAGACACAGCAAAAGACTTGAATGAGTTGAGAAACGATTGCGAGCAACTTTTTCTGCAGTCGTTCTTGCAGACAGACTTTGCGCCGGAACTAACGACTGCCGGCAAGTAAACAAGCCTAGGCAACAGTTTTCGGCGGGGTCTGAGGCGGTGGATCGTTTGGTTCTTGAATGCCTTTAAACCAGGTCTCTACATTCTCAAAATTCTTCGCATAATCGAAAACAACGTTCTTCGAGCGCGAGCGGCTGATGCACTTAACTTGCCACTTGTTCTCGGAAATAGGATTGATTTCTACTTCAAGGTCTTCACCCGGTGAGCGCCAACTTGCGCCAGTCGAAGCGCGCGCAGTCAAATGCTCGGTATCATCAGAAACTTGATGTACGTATGGCACCATCAGCAGTGCCTTGCGGCAAGCAGCCATCGCTTCTTTGCTGGACCCTTCGAAAATCAATTCTCTGGACTGTTCCAATTCCCAGAGCTGGCTGTGTTCGCCTTTTGCTCTGTTCATCCTCAAAAAAAGATCCAGTGGTAATAACACTGCCACCATCAGAATGGCAAATACCATCCCGATCTCGAACCCCCACTTAACGCCATATTCAAAAGCGTTTTGATCACCTTTGACGGTCAAGAAAATGATGATAATCAGCAGCCCGATGCCACCGCCAAAGCCTAAGGCTCCAACGACAATTGCACGGATAATTCTGGCGATGTATTGAGCCATTCAACCTTTCCGACTGCTGTACGAACTAAATGTCTTCTTCCTGCGTCTTTGGATAATCCTGGTTCATCGACCAGCGAACAAAGCGCACGAGCATATACAGAGGCGGCAATAAAACTACTGCAGCAATTAACTTATCAATCAAACGTTTCATTTCTGCTTAACCTCGTTCTTAGGAATAGAAAATCGACTTCCTTCAGAAACCCTTATCTCTTGGAGCATTGGTTAGTAGCTCCACCTTTCAATTAATCGTCCGCGTCATCAACCAGACAAGTTGATTCCTCATCATCATTGATTTTGACACCTTCAGCCTGAATATCTTCAACGTCGACGGCTTCAATTTCAAGTTCTTCAACCTGGACCTCAGCAGACGAAGATCCGTCGTTTTCGGTTTCGTCTAAGTTTTCGTTGTCGAGCATGGTTTCGTCATCAGCAAAAGCAGCTTGTGCGTCCAATTCCTTTTGAGCCTTGGATGCAGCCAACAGTTCCCGAGCTTTGAGTTTTTCTGCCTGAGAACGCTTGGGAAACAATCGGGTGCGGCAGCGAGAGCAAAAACAATAACTGCCTTCACTTAGATGTCCGAAGTCGGCCATTTTGAATCCGACTGGAAGATAGGCGCGCGTGGCAACTAGCCGCCGGTCCAGCCCTTTCAATCGGCGCTGGTAGATTGTCACGTACTCATGACGGCAATTTGCTGGGGCGGCTGGTTCTTGGGTCATTTAGCAAGCTCCGGGAGACCTACTTATATATATGCACGTAAGACGGATATGCCCTTTTAGGCAAGCTACTGCTTTACTACGGGATATTCCTTAAGCAGCCGCCCTCGCCAGTATATGACGACAGCGAGACGATGCTCCGCTTTTACCGTTGCAGGAGAAGAAAAATAAACTGTGCGAGTGCCGCCGGTCTCCATTGGGGGTGACGACGGCGACGCAACCGGCAAAGTGACTGAGCCGGCAGCGCGCTTGGAAGAATGATCGAAAAACACAACTTTCAACGCCAGGTCTTTGACCGGTCTGCCACTAATGTTGCGGATACGGATTTCCCCTTCAGGAGTAAAACTGCCCCTCGCCAGCCAAATACGGCTGGAACTCAGAGCAATGGGAGGAACCTTCTCGAAGTATTCATCGGGCTTCTGCGCAAGGCTGCTCTCATCTTCGGTAGGTTTTTCCTTGTCTTCCGGCTTGCCGATGAGCAAGGAAAGCTGCTCTGCTACCCGGTCGGCTCGAACCTTAACGGATGCAGCTTCTTCTCTCTTGCCTTCTTTTAAGAGCTTTTGACTCCAATCCAAAAGCACACTCTCAAGCTGTTTCAACAGTTCGGGCTTGTCACCGAGGTCCAAAGCGTCTTCCAATGCGCGCACGGCCCCCGGGTAGTTGTTCAGTTTGAGATCAAGGCTGGCAAGAAGGACATAATTTTCCACACTACGCTCTTTGTCAGTGAGGTCAATGAGCGCAGTCTGAGCCGCTTGAAAATCGTTCTTTTCGCACAGCAAAGTAATGAGGTGATGGCGAGCTTCCAGGTTGTTCGGATCAGCCTTCGATACCAGATCGTAATTTTGAATTGCACCTTGCGTGTTGCCCAACTGCCGGTATAACAAGGCAAGATTCATGCGTGTAATGGGCTCGTCTGATACTTTGAGAGCTGTTTCAAGCAAAGAAGCTGCTTTCCTCTGGTCTTTCTCTTTGGTTTCGGCTAATGCGGCAAGCTGGCGGTAGCAATCGCTCAAACGATGCGGAATCAAAGAGCGCAGCGGTTCGCTGACCTCTTCAGCATGAGAATTCGCCTGCTTCAAGTGTGCAACGGCTGCCTCCAGGTCAGTGTTTCGCAAATTCTCTTCAGCCCAGGCCAGATACAAACGAGCTCGCTCGTCGGCACCATCATGCGCACCCATCACTGAAGAAGCTGAATTAAAGAGCTTTTCTGCTTCAGCAAAATGCCCCTTTGTCGTGTAGTAGCTGGCATAAGCACTGACCACGGGTGCCAATTGTCTTCCTGCTATACGCAGTCGCAGTGCGGTATCCAGGGCAAGGCGACCTTCAGCGGGCCGATCAGTAGTCAAATATCCCTGGGCCAGATAAGGATAAATGTTGGCATCATCGGGGCGTTCGCGCGACAGCTTCTCCAATATAGGAACGGCAAAGGCCGATTTGCCCGATTTTATTAAGTCCACTGCTTGTTCAAAAGGTGTTCTTTCGGGCTTTCCGAAAAAAATCAAGAGAGCAACTATTGCTGCACCTATAAGAACAAAGATAACGACGCGCCACTTCTTAAAACCACTGGATGTGGTCTGGTGCGCGCCGGACTTTTCATGTGCATCAACATTGGACATCTAATGCTTCTCAATTGAGATAAAACGCATATGCGAGACTCATCAAAGTTATAATAACGTGCAAGATGACCACTGATATAAATCTGACTCCGACAGCATCCACCATTGAAATCGCCAGAGGCGATGGAGAAGGCTCGGCCACGCCGATAACGGGAAGAACCTGGGGGACCGCCTCCGAATGCCGTGCGGCAGCTCTCCTCATCCACGGACTGGGCGCACACAGCGGCTGGTTCGAAGCCCTTGGCCGCCGCTTGAAAGTAAGACGAATGTTTGCTGTTGCGCCCGATCATGTAGGCTTCGGCAAAAGACGCAAAGAAAACTTTTCCTCATTTCACCAATGGCTTGACGACACAGTCACAGCCTACAATTACGTGCGCGAGAAAGTGGGCGACAAACCGATATATTTGATGGGAAACAGCATGGGCGCGCTGGTTGCGCTCAAAGTCGCCAATCGCATTAAGCCTGATGGTCTTGTGCTTTTTTCGCCAGGTTTTGATGGGAATCCACAGACTTTCGACCTGCTTTTCCGCATTCACTCAGTGTGGACAGCAATGGTCTCACCGGAAACTGAACTGGCTTTGCCTTATGCGCCGGATCAAGTCACCAGAGACGTTGGCGTGCGCAAATGGATAGATGCTGACGCAGAGAGACGTTTCAAGCTTCCGGCCAAAATGCTATTCGAGTTGCTCATGCTTTCTCAAGATGTGCAAAACCGCGTCAAATCAGCGCCTTGCCCAGTATTAATGCTGACGGCTGGCAATGAAAAAATTGTCAACAACAAGGTTAACGACGCTGTTTTCGAGCGTCTCAATGCGCCTTCCAAGCAAAAACACGTGTTCAAGGATGCTTGGCATGATTTGATGTTTGACCCGGTTATTGATGAGTTGGCCGACAAAGTCAATAATTGGACTACAGAAACATCACCTGAAAAGCTGATTCTCACATAGTTTCAACCACAACTTGTCAGATAGAAAGCGGACCACTCCATGCCAATCAGGGGCGCGGCACCGAATGTGGTACCAATTTGCCGTTCGAAAGCTTGCCGAAAACAAGCGAAACGCAGTCTGAGAAAGATTAAGAGAGGTTCACAATAGCTCATAGATCAGTATAGATTTCTCACAAACCGTCCGCCTATTGGGAACCCGAAGTAAAATAAGGGCGTCTCACTTATTTGTCTAATTGTGCCCGGTGGCGCTGAATTGAGAGGTCTGGCCGTGAACAAGAGCCTAGCTACGACGTTTTTTGAAAGAGCAGAACTTCTTTGCGAAAGGGAAGCTGTACGCTACAAGGAAAACAAGTCTCCCTACAAATCCATGACTTGGACCGCCCTGGCCCGTCTAGTTAAGGAAATGGCTGCTGGGCTGGTTGCCAGAGGCATCGAAGCCGGCGATCGCGTCGCCATTCTTTCACAGACTTCCCATTTATGGGCTGCTGCCGACCTTGCCACCATATCCAGTGGCGCAGTTACTGTTCCTATTTATCCGACCAGCTCGCAGGCTGACATCGACTTTATCCTGAGTAATTCCGGTGCGAAAGTCGTTTTTGTCCATGGCGAAGCACTGCTCAAGAAAGTTCTTGCATCAAAACAAGAGACTTTGAAGACAGTTGTTCTCGTATCGCAATTAAACAAAGGCCGCTCCTTGAGCGAGTTTGTTGCAGAAAATGACATCAGCCCGGACTTTGTAATAGGTCTGGAAGAACTGAGACAGAAAGGTCTTACAGAACTGGAGCAAAATCCTGAAGTAGTCACTGAGCGAATGGCAAAAATTTGCTTTGAAGACATGGCTACAATCATCTACACCTCCGGTACCACCGGAACACCCAAAGGCGTTCCCCTGACTCACGGCAATATCGTCAGCGTCCTTGACGATTTGAAAGGCGTAATTCCGATTGACGAAAACGACGTCTACCTGTCGTATTTGCCTATGTCCCACGTCTTCGAGCGTGTTTGCGGCGAGTACTATTGGATTTACTCGGGCGGCGTCTGTGCTTATGCAGAGGGCATAGAGACCATGGCGAAGAACATGGCAGAAGTCAAACCGACCATGATTTTGACAGTGCCGCGCGTGCTGGACAAAATTTACGCAAAAGTCAGAAGCGGTATCGAGGGAGCCTCTGGCAACGCCAAACGGCTTATCGACTGGGCGTTGAAAGTCGGCGCTGAAGTTGTCGACGCAGAAGCCAGTGGCGTGGCACCACGTGTTGCATTGAGAGCCAAACACTGGCTGGCTGAAAAGACTGTCTTCCGCAAACTGAGAGAAAGGATCTGCCCCAGTCTGCGTCTGGTTGTTTCGGGAGGAGCTCCTGCGACTGGTCATACGATTGAGTTTTTCAACTCTATTGGTATCACAACCATAGAAGGTTATGGCTTGACCGAAACCGCAGCACCAGCTTGCGTCAACCTGGTAGAGAGGAAGAAAATCGGCACAGTCGGACCGAGTCTGCCTAGTGTTGAAATGATCATCGCCGATGATGGTGAAATTCTTCTTCGTGGCGCTTCAATTTTTAAAGGCTATTACGGGCTGGAAGAAGCCACCAAAGATGCTTTCGTCGATGGCTGGTTCCGCACCGGCGACATTGGTATCATCGACGGTGACGGGTATTTGAAGATTACCGACCGCAAGAAAGACATCATTGTCAATTCGTCCGGCAAAAATATCGCTCCTCAAAAAATTGAAGCGGTTCTGAAAACAGTCTCTTTTGTCAATCAGGCTGTGGTTTTCGGCGACAAGCGCAAGCAGTTGGTTGCACTCATCGTGCTTGACGAACAAGCGTTGACTCAGCACGCCTCTGACGAAGGCTGGAGTTTCAACAGCTACGCAGAGCTTGTCGAAATGCCGCAAGTCACCAACATGCTGAAGAAAGAAATTGCCGAGCGCTCGAAGTCGCTCGCTGACTACGAGAAAGTGAGCAATTTCCATGTTCTGGCTAACGACCTTTCGGTAGAAGCAGGCGAATTGACAGCCACATTGAAAATCAAGCGCAATGTTGTTGCTCAAAACTACAAGGCAATTATCGAGAGACTGTACAAAGAAGAGAAAGCAAGCCAGCCTGCAGCCAAGGGACAATCCGGCAAGGGTTTGGTCTCCAGCGGACGATAGGGCGAAAAAATCATAGCTAAAGAAAACGGTCCAACGCTTATCGTTGGACCGTTATTGCTAAACAACTCTGACAAATTAGCTGAGCGCCGTCGCCGAGGTGGCACGATCACCCTTTTCCAGAGCAGCAACCCTGAGAACTCTGGATCTTCCTGCTTCCAGAACAAAGAGTGCTCCGTCTCCGCCGAATGCGACACCGGTCGGATTGACGAGCCCAACGAGGAAAGTTTCGCTTCTGCCTTCGCGATTTACGCGGAAGACCGAACCTGCACGTCCGGCTGTGACGTATATCCGGCCCAGGCTGTCCATGGACAAGTTACCGTCATATCCGTCGGCGAAATTGAAGCTTTCCGGCTCAGCTACTTGAATGCGCGCAACTTCACGACCATCCAGTGAGCGTTTTACGACAGAACCTGTAGCGTGCTCAAGGCACCACAAGAAGCCATCAGAATCCAGAAGTAGCCCCTGTGTTCCATGTCCTGGACCACCAACAAGAACTTCATATTCGCCGGTACGATCAATTTTGAAAATACCGCCGGTGTTGGATGGGAAATTTGAAACGTATATCTCATCTCTCGTTCCGATTGCCAAATCGGAAAGGAAGGTTCCGCCGCCAGTCAGACTGCCGTCCAACTGAGCCAGAATACGTCCGGACTTATTGGGGTCGATCCGATATACCGTTCCTTGAATAGTGGCTACATACAAAACGCCTTTGCGATCAAAGCGCAACCCTGAGATGGTGCTGTTGCCGCGAATGCGAGCGTACTCGGTCAATTGGCCGGAGTTGTCGACGAACCACACACTGCCGTCGCATGCGAAATAAACGCCTCCAGGACCGGATGCCATGCGTGAAAAGCGGTTGGAATATGAAGCGTTGAGCTGAGACAGCACTTTGACGCCATAGCCTCTGGGCGCATCCGGCAAGTCGATGACTGACATCTGCGGCGCAGCAGCTGTTTGTTTCGATTCCTTTTCTACAGGCAACGAAAAATTGTCTTCTTCCTCAGCCATCTCTGCCGAGGTTATATCAATATGGAGAATGAGATGAAGCGGCACGAGGATACGGCGAATGTGAATCTGCCCGTCGCTTTCATGCGAGTACGACTCGACGTCGATGTGATCATGGTCAACCGAAAGGACTCTTCCGGTCACCGTGTTATGGCAGCCCATTCCGTACCAGATTTGTATTTTTTGCCGGTTTTCTACAAACCCTTGTAATCTGGTCCTGAAACTCATAGGTAACCGCAACCCCCAAGATACTAAATCAGCCTAAACCATTTAACTATCGGACTTCAGTCGTTTTTGAGCCGTGCGGCTCGTGGTTTCTTACTCTTCTTGTTCCCACTCCGAGCGATCAACCATAAGAGCTTGATTCCAAAACTGCTCTAGCTTGTAATACCCTCTTTCCTTTTCGTGCAACACATGGACAATTACGTCGCCATAGTCAAGAAGCACCCATCTGGACTCTGATTTGCCTTCAATCCCCAGAGCTTTACATCCCAAGGGTTCCAGCGTTTCGTCCACCGCCTCAACAATAGCCCTGACTTGACTTGGTGAGTCCCCTCCAGTGATAACAAAATACTCCGCCAGAACGGTCACCTGTCTTACATCAAGTACAACAGTTCCCTTTCCCTTCTTAGCTTCAGCCGCGTTTGCTGCGGCAAAGGCTGCCGTGCGCGAATCGACTGCAGTTGAGCTTGCGGATCTTCGTCCCAAATTGGATTTCCTAGTATGAACAGCTATATGATCAGTATTATAGTTGTTCCCATTTTAGCTAGCATTTCACGCAGCCTGAGCGAACTTTTTGCCGGAAGTTGCAGTAAAAAATGCCTCTTTTAAAGACGCTCCATGAAATTTGCAGCTTAATGTTGCGGAATCTGCCGCCCAGTGAAACATTTCGGCAATATTTTTTTGAGCGAAAAAAAGTCCTGCCACAAAAAGATCGAAATTGGTGTGCTTTTTTCTGGGCGGCGAACGGATTTTATCTTTCAGAAGTAAAAAACATTTTGAAAGTCGCCGAGAATTAAACCTGAAAACCCTTGCGTACCAAGCGCTTACGGACTACCGCGTGAAGCAAGAATAGAAATCACAGATACTTATATAGCGCAAAAACTTTCCTTACAACTGCACGAATGAATGTCGAAAAGTAGGTTAGAAAGTGCATCTCGACATCCGAGAAAAAAAACAAAAAGGCAAAAACGTTTATCAAGTGCGACATTTTATGCGCGCCTATCTTGTCTAAGGGTGATAGGTGCTGTATTCTTGCCCTCTACGTAGAGTTGATTACTAGCTCGTAGACCCAGGATAGGCACAGGAGGAGACTCAGTGAACAAAGCAGAACTCGCTGCAGAAATCGCCGCCCGCACAACGACTACAAAGAAAGCTGTAGAAGAATTTTTGGCGGCCTTTACCGATGTTGTAACCGAAGAAGTTGCTCGCGGAAATCGCGTAACCCTCGTTGGTTTCGGCACATTTGAACGCAGAAGCCGCAACGCTCGCGAAACCAACAACCCGCAAAAACCGGGCGAAAAGATCAAAGTACCGGCGAAGAAAGTACCGGCCTTTGCTCCTGGTAAAGAGTTCAAAGAAAAAGTAGACAGATAAGATCTCAAAGATCTTAATTGAAAGACTTTGATGAGGGTGCGCAAGCACCCTCATTTTTCTTGCTGAAACCGGCTTTTCATGAGGAGATACGCATATGTAAAAATACGACAGTCGGATCACTGAAGAGAAGTTCGATCGGACATATCAAAATTTCACGACTTAAATTCAAAAGAAAGAAGCAATCAAGAAGAGATTGTTTATTTGCCTTCGCTCTCGGAATCCGGCTTTCTAAGAGCTCCGCCAGTCGCTCCATTTTCTTTGCCGGACGAATTTGAGTTTTTAGCTGAACCGCTTTCGACTACGCCCTCATCTTTTTCTACTTTCTCTTCTTGCTCAGACTTCGTAGATTCGGATGCCGGACCTTGAAATTTACTGGAAGGAGAGTCTGTAACGCTTTGCTCCTCTTGATTTTTCGGCGTTGAGGTTGAGGCACTTGAAGAAGAGGAAGTAGATGACGTAGCTGAATTAGGCAAAGTCCCACCCTTCATCAATAAATTGAAGTTTGACCGAGCAATTTTTCCTTCTTCTGTAAATCCAGCTTTGTCGAGCATAGTGGCAAGCAAGAATTGTGAGCGAGGATCTTGAGGATTTTTGTCCGCCAATCGACGTGCATAAACAAGAGCCAGCGCGGTCTCGCCGTTCTTAGTCAATAAGGCAGTCAGACGAATACAGCAATCACAAAAGTCAGGACGCCTGCGTAACGAACGCTGATAACTGTTTTTTGCCAACGAAATATCACCGGCTGCCTCAGCCGCTTGGCCGAGATCATAAAGGTAGATTGAATCTAGAACATCACGAGAGCCATGAAAATCGCTATAGAGATCATAGGATTCATTCAGATACTTAGCGGCCTGTCCGTAGTTTCCGGCCAGCCACTCTGACAAACCTTGATCATATGTTCGATACGCACGCTCGAGATCTGTTCTTTTCTCTAAATCGTTAGAGCCGGAAGTTTCCTGACGCCTAACTTGTGCAGCTGTCGGACCGTGATGCGAAGGCGTCCTGGCGGACAGAGGATGTGCTTTGCCACCCTTTCGACTAGATGATCGAGAAAGAGAGGATCTCGACGAGCGTTTGGATCTGCTGCTGCTTACAAATCGGCCCGTTCTAAATGATCCGCCGGCAGAATGCCTGGAGCGGCCAGTAACGGCTCGCCTGGAGCGTGCTTGAACCGCAACGGTCGATTCGCTCAGAAAGCAAACAAGAAGTAAGACAGAAAGACTGAGGCGAAAAATCCGCCCAAGCGTTTTCGGCTTGAGCGGATTAAACCGCTGACGAATCGGCGGCGAACGAAGAGTCCGCAACTCTTTACCGTCCGGATCTTTCAGTAGGCTGTAAGAAACGTCAGTCCCCATTCTTTATTTTGGTGTTTGGGTTCTTTCGAGCCCTAGATTGTCGGGTTCTTAGCTTCGCATTCAGCGCGCTCTTCTTCGCTTACACCCTTGATTGTCAGGTTGACGCGATTGCGGTCGTCAATTTCTCTTACTTTGGCGATAACGCGCTGACCGATGGATACTACATCTTCAACCTTTTCAACACGACGGTTCTCAAGTTGGGAGATGTGCACCATACCTTCTTTGCCTGGAAGCAACTCAACGAAACAGCCCATCGGGATGATTCTGGTCACTCGCCCGCAGTAGATTTGACCTACTTCGATGCGCTTTACGAGATTGAGAATCTTGTCGCGAGCAGCTTCGCCACCAGCAGCTTCTACGCTGCCGATGAGAACCGTGCCGTCATCTTCGATGTCGATGGTGGCACCGGTTTCCTCAATGATCTTACGGATCATCTTGCCGCCGGGTCCAATGACCGTGCCGATATCTTCAGGATGAATGTGAATGGTGATGATGCGTGGTGCCCACTTGGACAATTCGACACGCGCCTTCGGCAATACTTCTTCCATTTTGGAGATGATGTGATTGCGTCCGCGCTTAGCTTGATCGAGAGCAACTCTCATGATGTCCAGGGAGATGCCTTCAATCTTGATGTCCATTTGCAGAGCAGTAATGCCTTCTTTGCTGCCTGCGACCTTGAAATCCATGTCACCAAGGAAATCTTCCAGACCTTGAATGTCCGAGAGAATCGCGAAGCGATCACCTTCCAGAATTAGACCCATCGCGATTCCGCCGATGGTTTCTTTCAACGGAACGCCGGCATCCATGAGAGCCAGAGAAGAGCCACAAGTAGAAGCCATACTGGTCGAACCATTGGACTCAATTACTTCAGAAACTACACGCAATGTGTAAGGGAAGTCTTCATGAGAAGGAAGTGCCGGGATGATGGCGCGCTCAGCCAGTGCGCCGTGACCGATTTCTCTTCTTCCTGGTCCACGCATCGGCTTAACTTCACCGACAGAAAAGCCTGGGAAATTATAGTGGTGCATGTATCTCTTTTCGGTTTGCGGATCGATTGAATCCAATCTTTGCGCATCACCGGCGATACCTAGTGTGGCAATCGAAAGAGCTTGCGTTGTTCCACGTGTGAAAAGTCCAGTGCCGTGAGTGCGAGGCAATATGCCAGCTTCCACTGTGATAGGACGAATTTCATCGCAGCGTCTGCCGTCGGCACGCTTGCCTGTATCAAGTACTTGAGCACGCATCAATTCTGCTTCGTACAGTTCTAAGTACTCGGCGATTTTGCCCGAGGATACGGTTTTTAGCTCATGGTCTTCCGGAAGTTCGGCGATTGCTTCGACGACAGCCTTTTTGGAAGCATCAATAAGAGCGCTTCTTACGGACTTTTCAGTGACGCCTTGCATTGACTCTTTCAATGACTCGGTTGTTTTCTCGCGAATCAAATCTTTGAGTGCTGTAATTTCAGCAGGAGCTTCAAACGGCTTTTTCTCTATGCCGAGCTGACGCAAGAATTTGTGCTGCGCTTCTACCTGGCGTTTGATATGTTGGTGAGCATAGTCGATAGCGGCAAGGACGTCTTTTTCGCTGACAAACTTAGCACCGGCTTCTACCATCATGATTGAATTTTCGGTTCCGGCAACGACCAGATCCAAGTCCGATTCGTCGAGCTGGCTATATGTCGGGTTAGCCACTAGCTTGCCTTCTACTCTGCCGACACGAACAGCACCAATCGGTCCATTGAATGGCAGACCGGCAAGACCGAGTGCAACAGAGGCGCCAAGCATTGCGTAAGTGTCAGTCGGATTCTCTTGATCGGCAGACATCACCGTGGCGACAATTTGAACATCGTTGCGATAGCCTTCTTGGAAAAGCGGGCGAATCGGTCTGTCGATAAGACGGCTGATCAAAATTGCCTTGTCCGGAGCCTTGCCTTCGCGACGGCCAAAACTGCCTGGAATGCGACCGACCGCATAGAGCTTTTCTTCGTAGTCGACCAAAAGCGGGAAGTAATCGATTCCTTCGCGCACATTTTTGCTCTCTGTAGCGGTGACCAGCAACATCGTGTCGCCGCAGTAAATTTCTACAGAACCTGAGGCCTGTCTTGCCATTCGACCGGTTTTTATGACTATTTGTTTGCCGTCGATTTCAATTTCAAACGATTTGACTGCATCCGGTGAAAGTGTCTGAACATCCATTTTTTCTTTTCCTTCTACTTCTTCTGTTTTTACGTCTAAATAAAGCTCTAAATGCCAAAAGTTCGACCGGCTTAAAAAGCCAGATCGAATACTCGGCGGAGATTTCTAGTTACTCTTTTCGCTTTTGGCTGAACAAAGACTGCAAATCTATGCGGTCATTGCCTGGGATCAAAAATGCCGTGCTTCTGCGGATCCTCTAATTGAATCTTTGTCCGATTCCAGTAATTAAAGATCCATAGCGAAAAAAAGGGCGAGCCCTAAAGCTCGCCTTTTTAGAACTTAGCGTCTCAATCCCAGCTTTTCGATCAGGCTTCTGTAGCGATCGTGTGCTTCACGACTCAAGTACTGAAGAAGCCTTCTGCGCTTACCTACCATCATAAGGAGGCCGCGGCGGCTGTGAAAATCCTTGGGATGAGTTCTCAAATGGTCGGTCAATTGATTAATACGCTCTGTCAAAAGTGCAACTTGCACTTCCGGCGAGCCGGTGTCTTTGCCTGAACGGCGATGTGATTCTACGATTTCAACTTTATGTTCTGCTACAAGTGCCATTGCCTGTTCGCCCTTATTCTTGTGTTTTTCCTATGATCTATTTCTTGGCAGTAGTAGATAATATCACAGTGCATGCGCCAGTCATGCTTTTGAGCACTTTATGACCTTTTTTGTATCGTTAAGGCCTTCTTCTTAAGCAGGATATAATCAGCACTTTGAAGATTCGGCTCCGGGACATCTTTCTAAAGTACCCACTGTTGGACGGATTCAGGCGATCTGTCCTGGTTGGCGTCTGCAAAACCGGCACTCTTTTCTCAACTTCTACTTATCCAAATACATCTTTTTATCCGCCCGAGACCCGACCCTACCTTGACAATCTCTGGATTGAGAATGGTTCGGTAGATGGCCAAGTCGAAGACCAATCAAAGCCGGCCATTTTTGCTATCTATCACGGGCGTATGGTTGGACTGCCGAGTTTGCGTCCGAACAACAACTTGACCATCCTGATTAGCAATAGCCGAGACGGCGAGATAATTGCCCGCGCTCTTAAAGAGATAGGTTTTTCTACCGCCAGGGGTTCGCCGGCTCACGGCGGGGTTCGTGGAGCCCTCGAGATGAAGTCAGCAGCAAAAGCAAACAGCAGGCTGGCAATGATGGTAGATGGCCCGCGCGGTCCACGTTATGAAGTAAAACCTGGACTAGTGCGTTTGGCTGAAATTACAGGGCTGCCGATCATTCCTTTCGTCACACACACGCGCAAAAATTACTGGATGGATTCATGGGACAACTTCATGGCTCCCTGGTGGTGCACTCCGATGGTGCACATATACGGACATCCAATAGATATACCGAAAGGCATATCCGAGGAAGAGAGTCTGGCATTTACCAACCTTTTGCAAACGCGAATGGACAAAATGCGCGAGCTGGCAGCTTCGTTTTTTGAAAAGCCTGAAAAATTCAATTACAAAGGTTAGGAAGTAGTCACGCGGTATCGCGCAGAAAGAGCCAGTTAAAGCAGAACGCGCCCATTCTTTCGAGTGGGCGCGAGTCTTACATTTTGACGGGAAGAAGCTTAGGGCTTTTGCAGCTCGGGCTTCCACTCATCAAGAATTGCACCTTCAATAGGGCAAACCGACAAACAGGCACCGCAATCAATGCAGGTGCTGTCGTCAATGTATGTGTACTTCGTCGACTTAGTATTGACTTTGCCTTCTACCCAGTGGATGCACTCTACTGGACATACAGGAATACAATCACCAATACCTTCGCAGACGTCAGCAACTATGGTGTAGGACATTTTGGCAAACTCCTCATAGCTTCTTGTCTGTGAGAACCTCACGGCTCTCATCACTACTAAACCACAGTGGAAGATGAGGGCCACGACTTGCGGCCTTTTTTTAACGAATTTTTCTTCTTACACTTCCCAAATTTCTTCCTGCGCAGACTATAAAAGGAGCGTGCAGACAGACAAGAGGTCTGACATCTGGAGGTCTTCCACTAATGTCCGAAGTCAAGGTTCAAGTTTTCTCTACTCACGGCCAGCCGGTTGGCTATTTTCTAAATCCGTCCTTCGCCACTTTTCCTGAAGGCGAGTTCGAGATATCAGGAGAATTCTTCGATGCCAACAACGAACGTACTCAACGCATCGACTTCAATCCGGAAGCTGTTCCATATTCCTGCGACCTTTCGCAAGCCAAAGAAATTCCTTATAGCGAATTGATCAACGTCTACGTTCAGCGCGGCAGACAACCGGTAAAAATGACCGGCAAAGGCAAAAACTAGCAAACGCGCCAAAAGCAGCAAAAGCGCTCATAGTGGCCATTTTTTGGCCAACTGCCTAATTTGGTGGTTGGCCAAAACTATCTATTGACAGGTTGATTTTTTTGGAATCGTCCGAAATTAGCTGCCCGTGGCAAAAATTCCAAAATAAAAGAGCAGCCGGAGGGGATGGCTGCTCTTTTGGGACCTCGCTAATTCAATTTGTAAGCGCCAAACCTGGATCTGGGGGGCTTTTGTGAGGGTCGAAAGACGCTAACAGGATTGAATGTACGGTGTCAGATATCGGCGCCTGGCACTTTGCAACCAGCACTATTGCTTTTATAGCAGTTTCGATCCACCCTTAGATTATGGGTTGGGCAATAATTGTTTATCCCCTCCCCTATCTTCGGCAGGTTAATCCGAAAGCATTTCCTGAGCATTATATGTATAGGGAAAGTCCACAGATGGCGGGATAGGAGCCCCAAAGGATACAGGGACGCTAAGAAATGGCGGAAACTAGAGAGCGTCTGGTACTGCTTATAGAAAACAACGAGGCACAGTTTAAGCTCTGCCGAGATGCCATATTGTCCCAATCACCCTTATATGGGGTTAAAGGCATATCCACAGGCGGCGAAGTTCGTGAGGTAATGGCATCCAGCCATTTCGACCTCGTTGTCATGGACTACGAAGTTCCCGACATGAGCGGCGATGATTTGATCCGTGACATCCATCAAATCAACCCTAACTGCCCAATCATCGCTATGACTGCAGCAGATAGTCCGGACAAGGCATTGAAAGTGTTGATGGCCGGTGCGAGCGATTATTTGCCTAAGATCGCCGAGTACCAAAAATTTCTGCCACGAATGATCACTACCAATATCCAGAGAGCATTGCTTCTGGAGAATTTGCGAGAGATGTATCAGCGTGTCGAGCGTATATCCAGAGATGAAGCACTTCTCAATCGATTGATCGTGAATATTCACGGCTCGCTTGATTTGGAAGAAATCATCGATCGAGCAGCGCAAAGCCTGGCTGATGAGTTTAAAGTTTCACGAGCAATCATCTGTTTGTCGTCCGATCCAACGTCGGCTATGCGCATAGCACGTCAGGTTACAGTGGCGCAAGCGAATGCAATTTCTGAAAAGAGCGTTTTATTTCAGCGCTATCACGATTTGCTTCTCGATGTGGGAGAGCGGCGTCCTCTCGTGGTTATGCAGGAAGATACGTTTCCATTCGCTACCGATGTGAAAGCCGACTTGATACATCACGGCATTCTTTCGATGATTATGGTGCCGCTTGTTTATCGTGGGCGCCTAATGGGGCTTGTTCACCTCGATCAATGCGATGAAGCCAGATTGTTTACACAAGCGGAAATCAGCTTACTGTCGAGAATTGCCAACCAGCTCTCTATCGCGATCAGCCAGGCGCGTCTTTACCAAGATTTCGAAACTCAGAGCAATTCCATAAACAAACTGACCGATCTCTGCACACAGCTGAACTCAGTGGTTAACTCAACCCGCGACCTTACAGAGCGGCAAGAGAGTCGTGAAAAAGTGCGGGTCAAGCTTTCCACACGCGAAATTGAAGTCTTGAGAAAAGTGGCTCAGGGACTATCAAACAGGGAAATCGCGGAGGCATTGCACATTACTGAAGGGACCACAGAAGTGCACGTTTCTCGCCTGCGAAAGAAGTTGAACTTGAGCAGCCGTGCGGCTCTCGTACGCTATGCCTACGAAAACCACCTTTGCTGATCATTCCAGAACAACAGTTCCGTTTTGAAAATCTACGGTTAGCTTGCGCCCTGACATGAGGCGCTGGCCCAGGACCGGATGCGTCTTTGCACCGCCTAAGACGACGACGTTTTTTAATTCGCCACCTAAAGACATCATGCCTATATAGTGATTCATGCGCACCACTTCGCTGCCAGCTTGCACTCTGCGTGCTCCAAGACAGCGCCATCCCAATGGCGCAGTCAAATCTTCAGGAATAACCATGGCGCCGCCAAACTGCAAATTGATCAGTGCTTCGACTTCGATCTCCAGACCATCAGAGGCAACAAGTATGATCGGCAACAGAACTTTTCCGGATTCGTCAATGCGACCGCGCACAGACCTATTCACCTTCTTACGCTCCGTGAGGCTCATAGAGCCTTCTTCACTGTATGCCACCATTTTCAAACTCAAAGTGTATCTATGACCGGGTCTTTGTTGAGACGATAAGCAAAAAACGAACCGTGCGGATGTCTCTTTCTGGCACGGGCTAATACTTCGTGATCATCTTGTCCGAGAAAATAATCGGAAGAATTAGGCTCGATAACAACCAGCCAATTTTCGTAGCGATCGCCCAGCTCATGCATGAGCCGCTGGAATATAGGCCAGCAAGCATTATCTAATTCCTCGGCACTTAGTTGAGGCACGCTAAATTCCTAAGCCGGACTACCTTAACTGTACCCGAAGAGGCGCAGAATCAACCTGTTTGCCAGCTTCGGCTGCTTTTTCATCCGACAAATGATGGACAGATGGTCTTATAAAATCTGTCGCCTCTACTTACGATCTTCCGTGCTGAGAAGCATCCATGCCTCTTTTCTCAGAGTATGCACTGAATCATTGGATAAAGCAGCGGTAGAAATTGCCGACGAAGAATTACTCGGCAATTCCGCAATCGACTGCCTGCTGCCAGATTGCCGCATTTCTTTGATGTCATACCTGTACCAATACTCGGCATCGCGGCGTTCTTCACAACGCTGAGCTAGGCGCTGGTAAAGATATCGCGCTTGAGAATCAACAGGCATTGATTTGGCAAGCTCAACCAGCATTTGCTGAGCTTTTGCGAAATTGCCCGTTTTCAAAATGGATAAAATTTTCGGTAGTTGTGTTGCTTCAAACTGGCGCCCTGTCTTCTCTTCATCGGTTTTCGGTTCTTCCGCTACGAGTAAATAACTCTCATCACCGGCATCTCTACTTGGCGACCATACACGGTTATGGTAGCCTGATGGCTTCTTTCTCTCGACTTTGCGGTCACGTTTGATTCTAGTAGGGCTGCCGTTTGAGCCTTTTTCCGAAGTGACATTTGCCGGATCAGCAAAAGCACTGCTGCCAATGACGAAAGTTAACAAAGAAACGCTGAATACAGCGCGGTTTCGAGAAAAAGCTTCTGCCAATATAGCCACCCGACATAAAGGGGAACAGCAGACCGTTATGATCGTCACTTCTATACGAGTTCACCGATTATCTTCAAGATTATCATCCAAAGAATCCCCTGAGATTCAGCAAGATTCAGGAGCCGATATATGGGCAGCCTCTACTTTCCTGGGTCTCAACAGGCTCAAAGCTTCAGGCAAGTAGTTCTATCTGCACCTTGCCCCTCTCAAACCAGCCTAAGAAGTTGATTACCCTGAACACAAAACCCAGCCAAGAAGACAAGCAAGCACCCATGACCAGTGCGGAGAAATCCGCAACACGCAAACTTGCCCTTAAATTCATGGCTTTCTGGGTTCTTTCAATTGCCTTAATTGCGGTCGTTGCTCTGGCATTGAACGCTGACTGGTACAAGCCTCAGTTTGAAAGTGCACTTTCCCAGCTTTTCCACAGAAAAGTAAGACTAGGTCATATCAGTTGGCGTATCGGATTTAACGGCTTAGCCATTGCCACCAACAAAGTTGAAGTGGATGAATTGGACGATGCGCCATTTTTGCGCGCGCAACGCACCGAAATAGGTGTTGCTTTTCGCCCCTTACTGAAAGGCGATGTGGAACTTCATCACTTGGACTTTCGCAAGCCCGAATTTTGGTTCACGCGTGAGACCAGCGGCGATTGGAATTTCGCGGACCTGATCAAATTTGGGCCAGATGTTCGCATTATTCAAATCGACGATGGACGTCTGCACCTGACGGACATGGCAGCGCCACCTGCATACAGAAGCAGTATCAATCTCGACAATGTGCAACTCAAATTCGTCTGGCCAAAGAAGAAGGTCAGCAAGCCGTTTTTCTTGTCGTTTGAACTCAAGCAACCTTACTACAAGACGCAGGTTCAACTGGAAGGTCTGGGCGTAGGCGCCATTGAAGATTGGAAGAGCAATCACTATACGATTGCACTCCTGGCCAGGCGCATTAATCCTGATGATGCACTGAGATTGGCATCATTTATTATGAAACCCGAAGACGCCGTACAAGTCAAAACGCGCGATCTCAGCGGCTTGTTTGACGTCACAGTAAAAGGGAACGGGACCCTCGACAAGGGTATCAAACTCACAGCCAATATGCAGGCAGAGGGTCTGGTTCTGCATGATCCACAATTAGGAACAATCACAACGCCACACGCGAAGTCAGATGGAAGAGTAATTATCGACAAAAACAAGATTGCATGGGAAGAACTGACACTTAAATTGCCCGGCATGAATCTTGTCTCCAACGGTCATTTCGATCGTCCCAAAGGAAAGAAGGGCGGATATTCGACTAAGTTGACCGGAAAAGTGGATGACCTGCAAGTCTTGAATAAGTTGCTAGGCGCACCTTCCGGCAAAGGCAAATCATTGCAGTCGCCTCTCATGCTTTTGGACGGTATCAATCCTGAGCGTCTGACCGGAAGGGCGGAGGTAATAGTAAACATTCAAAACATAGACAATCACACCGAAATTGAAAGCAAGTTCAATGCGGGCGGATTGCTCTTGCGCGATATTTTGCAGGAGGCGGCTCCTGAAAATGCGAAATTCGCTATATATGCAGGCGTTCCAAATGCATCTGCCTTAGAAGGCGATATTCATCTTATCCCTGGTCAAAAGCTGGTAGTTCGCTCTGCCCAAACAGAAATCGTTGGCGGCAAAGTGAAAATCAGCGGAGAGACAGAGCTTAAGAATAGAGTTTCCAACTACGCACTGGAAGGAAACGGTATCGATTTAGGTAAGTTTTCTGCAAACATGAACGCTTCGCGAGAAGCGATGAAAGAGATGAGCGCCCGCATCACTGTTCCGGCAAAAACAAAACTGCAGCTGCGCGGACTGGCAGACTTGAAAGCAAAACTCCAGCGCAGTGGAAACACGACAAGACAGGACATTTCGCTCAATCTGCGCAATGCCGACTTTTTCTTCAGCGACGGCTCGCTGAATATCACCAAGCTGAACGGCAAAATTGGAATTACGGATAACGACTTTGTATTCGACCATCTAACCGGCATCATGGACGGTGGCACATTCAACCTCACGGGGCGAGTGCCAATCAAAGGCGGTGGGCTTAATATCGCGGTTGCTGGGAAGAAAATCGACCTTGCAAAATTGACACTCGCTTTAACGACTTTCAAGATGCAAGTCCCGCAAATGACAGGTATGAAAGCATCAGGGCGAGTAAGAGATGCAAATCTAAAGATCACGGGCTCGCTCAAATCTCCAATCGCCTCCGGAACAGCGATACCAGAGGATGTACGCTTGGAGTTGAGCGATGCGAAAAGCTTTATCAAAGCCAGCGGCGGCTCTCTCAATTTAACCGGCGATTTGCTCACACTGAAGGACATGACGCTCACAACCAGGGGCGGGTCTGCGCAGGTTTCAGCGCACATCAAGGGCGTGCCTGGTCAGGCGGAATTTGTCGACGGAAGGATCAAATCGCAAGGACTTGATCTTGCCGACTTCGACGCCTGGATTCATTCGCAGGTAGTACCTGAGCAAGTGCGCAAAGACTATCAGAAGATGCTCGATACATATTCCGTCGCCAAATTACACGGAAAAATCTACGGGGATCTTTTACTGAAAGATGCTCCCAATAGTGCGCTGCCGCGCTTCGATGGCGTTATTGGTTTGATGGGTGTCGGCTTTAGAGTTGAAGACGAAAAGATTGGTGTTGATCGCCTGAGCGGGGTTTTGGCCACCGCCAAAGACGACCTGCTTTTGCAAGATATTGCCGGTTGGATGAATGGTAGTGAATTTCAGGCGGACGGGTACGTAAGACAATTCCGCTCTGCGACACCGAGTTTGAATTGCGATATTCGCGGTTCGTTAAACTCTGCCGAAATCAATAATTTGATCGCTACGTTTTCACCGGCAAAGAAAGCCAGCCAGTTGAAATTCTCCTGTCAGGGACCGCTTGATGTTCGCCTCAAAGCAAACGGCACCAAAGACGAAATGAAAGTGAGCTTCTCTGGACGAGCCAATCGCAAGAGTAACGTGAAACTATATGGACCTTTTGGTGTGTTGCACCAGCCGTCAGACGAGCAAATGTCGCTGGACGGCGCTGTCACGATTCATCCCAAAGGCGTAACTGTTAATGATGCACACTTATTCGTCAATGACTCAGTCTTGAATTTCAAAGGAGAGATTAAGGTCAAAGACGATAACAACGCAAATCTGCTCAACGAACAAATAATCAACCTGGCCATTGTCACACCGAATCCGCTGCCGGCAAAACGGCTTCTGGCTGGACTGGCGCCCCAATTAGCGGACAGCTCTGTTACCGGCACAATAAGCGTCGACGGTGCAATAAACGGTCCGATGTCCAACCCTAAGATCAATGGCAATTTTGATCTCGTCGATGTCGGCGTGCCGAAGCTGAATATTACCCATGCGACAGGGCGTATGCAGAGCCGCGATCCATATGATCCGCGCTCTCAAGCATCGCCTATAAACGCGCATGTTGAGATGAAAGAATTGCAGCTGAAAGCTATAAAAGTGACAGATGTCTCGGGTGAAATGAGCTTTAAGCCATCATCAGGGGAAGACAAACTGCCTAAGATCAGGCTAGCCAACATGAAGCTGAAAGCAGGCAATGGGTCAGTCAATCTCAATGCCTGGGTTGATCCTGAAACGCAGAAATTCGGCTCGAGATCTGACTTTAAGAATGTCGACCTTAGTGTCATTGCGACAGGTTTGTTCGGGCATCCTGGTGAGCTTACCGGTACCGCTGATGGTGAGCTGTTACTGAAGTCGCAAGGCTCAGACAAAGACGAAATGATTCGAAATCTCAACGGCAACGGCAAGTTTCACGTCAAAAACGGCGTCCTTGCACGCTTTGGTCACCTTCAGGCACGTCTGACTCAAGCCAATTTGCTGCAATCGGGTGTGCTCGGTTTCAACCTGAATAATCTATTGCAGAGTGTTGTTCCAGTACGAACTGGTGAGTTTAAAGAATTGATGGGAAGCTATGCAATTACCAAAGGCATGCTGGCTTTCACAGAACTCAAGTACAACGGCGAGGACATGCGACTTTGGGGCGGCGGCACAGCCAACCTTGTTGACGGAAAAGTGAACATGGAAATTGCCGGCACCCTTCCTAGGGTAACGACAAGTGTATTGAGAGGACCAATCGGACATGTCACTCGCGGCATGACGATTCAAAAATTTCTCAATGCGGTTACTTTCAATAAACTGGAGAAATTGCCATCTTTGCCTGTTCTCGGCGATATCGCAGGAGATAAGCCGCGCACTTTCACTTTCAAAATGTCGGCTTCACTGAACGAACCACAATTGCTTGCTCAATCAATCGAAAAGTCTTTCAAGTGGCTTCCAAGCAAACCCCTTCAATCAGCTCACCCGGTGCCGGGTATAGACGCCAAGCTGCTTGAAGCAAGGGCCAATTAGTCTAAGTGACTCATATCTTTAGTGGCAGTCTTGCACCTAATACGGTGGCGCAGGCAAATTTATTAGCCACCTGATTTGGTGACAAGGGCCGATAAAGTGGCGCCACCCTATATGGTGCTCGCAAAATTGCGATTTTGCTTGACTCTTGACGAAGCACGAGTATGATATATCTCAGACATACGATCTCCACTAATACATATTTAGCAATTCGAATATTCGAATTGCTCTTTCCGTCCACGGCGAAAGGTGAGGCACGATGCATTCGGCGCCACCACATTCGGTGCCACCTGGCACACCCGAAGACAGACGTATCAACGCCTGTCTAAACCGCTACATTGATTTTGTCCGCTCGGAAAAATCTTTGTCGGTAAATACGCAAATGGCTTACCAGCGCGATTTGCTGTCGTTCATCAATTGGCAAAAGACGAGACAAAAACAATCGACGAGCCGGCAGGATTTACAACAGTACATAGGTTACTTGCGACAAAGAGGTCAAAAGACCAGCTCGATCATAAGAGCCATTGCAAGCTTAAGAGGCTGGTTTGCCTGGCAAAAAACCACTGGAGTCGTCGCCGAGGATCCACTCGAGGCGATGCACAATCCAGTGAGAGCAAAGAAATTGCCTGCCGTTTTGAGCAAGGACGAAGTCGAAAGAATGATTGAAGCGGCGCAATCTAGTCGCGACAAGCTGATCATTGAATTGCTCTACGGAGCAGGTCTGCGGGTTTCAGAGCTAGTCGGCCTCGACGTCAAAGACGTTAATCTGTCGCAGAGTTATGTTCGCTGTTTAGGCAAAGGCTCGAAAGAGAGAATTGTCCCAATCGGGCGCCAGGCTCTGGCCTGCGTTCAGGACTATATGAATGAGCTCAAGGATTTGGACAGTACGCCCGGCGATACGAAATCGAGAGCGACAGATGCGGGACCTGAAACACCCAGAAAAACAAGAGCACTGACACAAGTGAAACATGTGGTTCGCCCCCTATTCAGAGATAGGCTCGGAAATCGCCTGTCGCGCCTGGTAGTGTGGCAAGTTGTTAAGCGTTTGGCAAAAAAAGCCGGAGTTGAAAAATCACTCTCCCCTCACACGCTCAGACACAGCTTTGCCACCCATTTGATTGAAAATGGAGCCGACCTGCGCTCAGTGCAAGAACTGCTCGGGCACGCCAATATCGTCACAACCCAGCTTTATACGCACGTCAGCCGTGGTCACCTGCGCAAGGCCTATGACCAAGCCCAGGGGGCTTTTGTCAGTGAAGGTCCGGTCGATTTTTCGCCCTCAAATGCAAAGATGGATGAAATTTAATTCCTGAACAGTAACCTCCGGCATATATAGAGATAAACTTAGGGTCAGTTGCTCAGAGGCGACCTACGGGTGTGCGAGCAACAAAAGGCGATAACAAAGCCAGTCTTTGTGAGCCGCGCCAGAGTCTTACTGCTCAAAGGCAAAGGTTCGCTGAGAGCTACGAGAGCTAAAAGCTAAGAGCTAATGGGTCGATCCCGGACTCTCTGATTTGATGCTAGCGATGCATCGATATCCGAAGAACTGCCTCAATTCAAAGTCGATACTTATTTCAAGGTCACAGCTTAATGAGTCGAAACGCCAAGGTAGAGGGCACTAAGATTGCCCAGGCCGCCAAGGATCTCAACGTTACGTCAGTAACTATCAGGCGGTACATCACAGAGTTCAATATAGAAACCACGTCTGACGAAAACGGCATCAAAGTTCTTCCTGATGTTGCAATGGAAGAATTGCAAAAGGTTCGCGAACTCAAAGAAGAAGGTCTGACAAATCCTCAAGTGCTGGAAAAGCTAGAGGAAATGCGCACTTCCGAGCGCAAACCTGCAAAAGGTAAGGCGAAAGCCAAGACTGCAACCAGAGTGAAGGCAGAACCGGAAGTAGAGGAAGAAGAAGAGGAAAAACCAGCCGCTCGCTCTAAAGAAAAAGAAAAAGAGAAAGAGAAAGAGAAGGACAACAAGCGTCCAGCCAAGCGCATCTCCAAAAAAGAAGCTCCTCCTGAAGACAAGGAAGAGGAAGAGATCGCTGAGGAAGATGAAAAACCTGAAGTCGAAGGTGATGCTGATAGCGCACCGGCCGAAGGCGATTCGGGAGAAGGAAAGCCAAAACATTCGCTTACCTGCCAAACCTGCGGCAAAGTTTTTGAACATATGAATCCGCGTCTGCGTGATTGCCTCGATTGCTACAGAGCGAAGCGCAAAGAGAGAAGACGTGGTGGAGCAGAGCGCCACAAAAATGTCATTCAGCATCCATTGGCGCAACAAGCGGCAAGCCGTCAAGCACAACGCAACGATGCCAACGGTGTAGCAGCTGAAACCGATCGTTATGTTGAAGAGCCAAAACGCGCGCCTCAAAGAGATCGCGATAGAGATAGAGACCGCGACCGTCCCGATAGAACAGACAGGGCCGATAGAAGCGACAGAACCGACAGAGCGGAGAGAGAACCGGCAGCAGCTGCCGCTTATGTTTCTCAGCCTTCATCGCAATCACAAGTGGTTGCGCAAGGTCTGCAGCGCACAGTAAGAAATTACAGAAAGGCAATCGAAGAAACCCGCAACATCACAGGTTCGCTCAAACGCCGCCTGGAGCGCCCGGATCTGCCGGAAGGCGAAAGAAGGTGGTTGGAGCAAATCTATGCATATCAACTGATTCTTCATCAAGGATGGCGTCATTTAGCTGAATACAAAGCTGCCACCCAACAACAGAAGGGTGGGGGAGGCATGGCCAGCTCCGCTCCGACATCGTCAGACGACTAGACAATCGCTAGACATTCAAAAAGGGAGGCAGAACTGCCTCCCTTTTTATTGCCAAAAATACTTGCCGATGACGCAAAAGCAGCAAGTACAAAATCTAAAATGGATCCGGCATGTTCAAACCGGGCTTGGGTCCAACCGGATTGTTGAATATCTGGTTCGGAGCACTCGTTGGCGCAAGACCTGGAGCAGCATTGGCAGCAGGCTGCGGTCCGCCCATAACAGCATTCGGACCACTAATTGTTGCAGGACCAGGCAATAGAGGCTGACCTGATTTCAGAGCAGGCACCGTCGGTGAGGTCAATCCCGGCGAAGGTAAATTGCTGGGAGCAAAACCCGTTGGCGGAGGTGACATGTGACCAAGATCGAGCGAACGATTCAAACGCACGGCTAAAATCTCGCCCTTCTCCATTCTGAAGTCTGCGCCTCTCTGTCTAAAGCCCGGCTTGTAGCCAATCAAACGACCGCTCAAAGTTCTGCCAACCATGCCCAGAGAATTGATCGCAGCCTTTGGATAATATGCTGCTGCATCTGCAGCATTTGTCTTTCTCGGATTTTGCGATTCATCCATGTTGGGGTTATGAACGATAAAGCCGCTTATCGGTGTATTGCTTCCATCAGGAAAAACGATTGTCTGTAAGTTCACTTGCAAATTGCCGGGATGCCCATGACCAGTGAGTGCTGATGGCACGACACTGACGATGGAGCCGACAATTCTTGAATGACGCGGAACAACCTCTACCCCATTTCTGAAATAGCCATCTTCAAGACGGATGGAAAAAACATCCCCACGCTGATTTTTACCAGAAGAAAGATCATCTTCAAGAATGCCCGACAGAAGAGTGCCGATTGGAACTCGAGAGCCGACAGAATTCCAAATGCTAGAACCGACACTGCCATTCATTCCCTTTGGTGTTATCGGGAAATTGCCTTGCGGGGTGTTCATGATTTGGGAGGAGGGCATATTCTGCAAACCCTGTGCCAACGCAGCTTCTTGCGCAAAGCAGAGAAGAGAGATCAGAATTAGGTTGCGAAAACGGGCTGCCACTGCCGATTGCCTCATGCTTTCCGGATAAATTGTAATCTCTTTGACCTGACAAGCAAAGAGTTCAAGAATGCGCCATGATCAAAAGTTTAGTTGATAGCAAGAAATGCTGCCTATGTGACGATTACGCAATAGTTTCAGTCGCTCAAAGCAGCAGCGCACCGGGCGCTCACCACAGTGCATGCTAGAATTACCGGTCCGGCTTGTGCCGGTTTATATTGCCTCACCTTGCCTGCAAAGCAGGACGCGCATGACCATAAGGGGGATTCAACTTGTCACGCAAAGAAAAGCAAGAAAAGTACGAAGTTACTTACATTGTCCGTCCGAACATCGACGAAGAAGCAGTCGATAAAGTGTCCGCAGCAGTGGACGAATACATCAAGAATTTGGGTGGAAACGTCGAGCTGACCGAGAAGAAAGGTCGCCGCCGCCTGGCTTATGAAGTAAACAAAATGAGAGACGGATACTACGTCTACTCAGTCTTCACGGTAAAGACAGATCAACTCGCCACGATTAAGCGCATGATGACCCTTTCCGAAGACATCATCCGTTTCCTGGTCGTTGTCTTTGAAGAATCGCAAACACCGGTGATGTCCTAGTTTCCGTTGTTTTGAATGCGTCTATCCAAGTCTCAATTGAGGACTAGCTGATGAGCCTAAGCAAAATTGTTGTCTCCGGACGTGTAATCCGTGCTCCCGAGAAGCGTTTCACACCATCAACAAACGTAGCAGTTACAGAATTTTCGATCGCTGTCGAATCTCCTCCCAGAGACGGACAAGTCGAAACCACACCAGTCAAAGTGATTACCTGGCGTGATCTAGCCGAGCGTTGCTCGACCGAAGTCAAAAAAGGCGACCTGGTTGCCGTTGACGGAAGACTGCAAATCAACAACTACCAATCACAAGACGGTCAAAAACGTCGTGAAGTGGAAGTGGATGCTGTCAGCGTTGAGAATCTTTCCAACCTGACCGGCTCACAAGGCTCATTCTCAGAAGAGAAGGGAGAAGCAAATCTGGCGAAAGCTGGAGTGAAAGGCGGCCAAAAGGCTAAGCCTGCAGGCGACACCGACGATCTGGACGCAATCTTTGCATCCGACGACGAGATTCCGTTCTAACTAACTCCCGCTTTTTCGGGCGCATGTAACGCCCCTACAACCCACAACTTATAGATAAAGGAAGAATGAAATGTCACGCATGAATCAAGATGGACCGCCCCGCCGCCGCAAGACTTGCGGATTCTGCGCCGATAAGGTCGAACATATTGATTACAAAGATCCGAACCGCTTGAAAAAATTCGTCACCGAAAGAGGCAAAATCCTCCCGAGACGCATTTCCGGTAACTGCGCATCGCACCAAAGAAGCCTGACAGTCGCCATCAAGCGCGCCAGAGACATCGCCCTCATGGCTTATACCGCTGACGGTTAAGGTCCCTGAATAGTCAAAGCGCCAACGAATTAACCAGTTGTAATTTGGTGTAGAATCGTTGGCACGCGCCGAAGTGGTGAAATGGCAAACACGCTACGTTCAGGGCGTAGTGCTCGCAAGGGCTTGTGGGTTCAAGTCCCACCTTCGGCAGTTTTTTCGTTTGCCAGATGGCAACTATTAATAATCGGTCCCAATCTTGAGGAGAACGCTTGAGCATAGACAAAGGTGATGTACGCCGCCCCAACGATCCCAGACGCGACATGCCGCTTTTGAATGAGCGCATAAGGGACAGAGAGGTACGCCTAATTGACGAAGAAGGCAACCAGCTGGGCATCGTTCCCACACGTGAGGCGCTGAACACAGCGCGCGAACGTGGTCTCGACCTTTTCCTTGTTCAGCCCGATGCCAATCCGCCCGTAGCCCGGATTATGGACTACGGCCGATTCAAATTCGACCAACAAAAGAAAGAGCGCGAAACCAAGAAAAAGCATCATATCGTCGATGTCAAAGAGATAAAGATGCGCTACAAAATCGAAGAACACGACTACAACGTGAAGCTTCGAAACGCGCAGAAATTCCTCAATGAGGGCGATAAGATCAAGGTCGTCATCATGTTGCGCGGTCGCGAAATGCAGCACAGCAGGATGGCTATCGACTTGATGAACCGTTTTTCGAACGAGCTGAAAGAGCTGGCAATCATTGATAGAGAGCCACGCTTGGAAGGAAAGAGCGTCATCATGATCCTTTCTGCAATTCCGCAGCGCGGTAAGCCGCAACCACTGGAAAAACCAGAGCCGCCCAAAGCAGGCCCATAGTTAACCAGGGCTTCTGGAACTTTCGATTGCTAAAACATTTAGCAATGATTGACAGGCAGCCATAATTGGAGACAAGTCTGTTATCATGGACCTCTCTGCAATTCCGCCGCAGGGGCAACCTTTGCTTGCGGAAAAGCCGGACCCCAAAACTGGGGTTTAATTCACTGTCTTTGAGATGGTGAAACGTTAGCCGAACCCGGCAAAACGTAATTCGTATCCACCAATAAGAAACGAAAAGGGTCACTGGCAATGCCTAAGATGAAGACCAATAAGGCGGCTGCCCGCCGGTTCAAAATAACCGGTACTGGCAAAGTCCTGCGCCGCCAAGCCGGCAAGCGCCACATCAACGAATGGATGTCGGCAAATGTCAAGAGAAAATTGAGAGGATGGGCTCCTCTCGATAAGACCCAGGAAGACAACATCCTGGAGTGCTTCCCGTACACCAAGTATCTTCGCTAAGAAGTCCTTGTACATGTTCGCATTCCTTCGAATGAGCGAGCGCCTTGCATAAGGAAGTCTCCTCTCCGATGGCTGGTTTCGCGCTTGGCATTGCCAAGAAGCACATTCCGAAGGAACCACACAAACCCTGAGCCCATTAGTGGGCCAAGAAGGAGATAAAGATGGCAAGAGTAAAACGTGGGAATGTGCTGCAAAAACGGCACAAGAAAATCCTCAAGTACGCAAAAGGTTTTCGCGGCTCGAAATCGAGACTTTTCATCGCCGCCAACCAAGCAATCATGCGCGCATGGCGCAATGCATTTGCTGACAGAAGAAAGCGCAAACGTGATTTCAGACGCCTCTGGATCACCCGCATCAACGCCGGCACCCGCGCCAATGGACTGAGCTATTCGCTCTTCATGCACGGTCTGCAAAAAGAAGGCATCAACCTCAACCGCAAGGTTTTGGCACACATGGCAGTTACCGATGAAAAGGCATTTGCTGGTCTCGTAGACGCAGCCAAAGCCGCTGTCGGTCGTAAGAAATAGTGATGTTCTGGCAATGCCGGAACGTTTAGAATCTCGTGAGGGCGGCGCATGGCGTCGCCCTTCACTCTTTTAGAACACCCAAGTGAAAGTAAAAGAAATAGCCAGTACCGCCAATCCACTGCTAAAGACAGTGAGATCTCTGCACGACCGTAAAGGGCGCAAAGAAAGTGGAATGTTTCTATTGGAAGGTGCAAAGCTGCTGCAGGAAGCCTTTTCCAATGGCATTGAAATCGAAGACATAATCGTTAGCAACACCTATTTGCAAAACGGCATGAGTGGCATGCCGAACCTGGCGATAGACGAAATTGTCGTCGTAGAAGATTCTCTCTTCTCACAACTGGCTACAACTGAGACACCGCAAGGGATTTTGGCAACAGCCCATATCAAAAGGTATGAGTTGGAAGAAGTTTTGAACCAGGAAAATGCTTTCATAATAGTGGCAGATACGGTGCAAGACCCGGGTAATCTAGGGACAATCATGCGCGCTGGATTGGCATTTGGAGCCACTGCCGTCGTGCTCACAAAGGGAACAGTCGATCCATTTAGTCCGAAAGTCGTTCGTTCTGCGATGGGTGCTTTGTTCGCTTTACCGATTGCCGCCGACGTGCTTTTTGATGCTGTAATAAAACAGCTAAAGGCTCATCAAATCACAAGCTTCGCGATGGATCAAAAGGCGAAGGAAAATCTCTGGACAGCGGACTTTCCGGACAAACTGGCGCTGCTGCTGGGCAATGAAGGAAACGGCTTGACGGACGAAAATATGTGTAAGGCAGACAGAATCATTGCCATTCCAATCAGTGAGCGCTCTGAGTCGCTGAATGTCGCCATCGCAGCCGGAGTAGCGCTAGGCTTCATTGCTTCAAAACGTGGCTTCAACAAGTAATCTCTTCGACAACATGTCAGGGGGACTGGCAAGCCCCAAAGAAGCCGTAGTTAAACAAATGAACCGTCTCTGTGGACGATTGCCGAGACGCGCACTATCATTAGCTTCTATAACCTGTGACGTTTACGCAAGTGACCTCTGATCTACATCAAGAGAACCTAGAGCAGCAGTCCCCCGTCGAGGCCGTATCGACGGAGGCGCAGAGCACTGCGTTGGTTGCTGAATCCATCCGGGACGACGAAGGCAGCGCGCTGTCGCTGATGTCGGACTCAGTAGATTCCGGAAATACAGACACCGCTCCTAAGGATGGCGAAGGACATGTGATGTCCGTCATAGAGCATCTGGAAGAACTCAGGATGGGGATTATCCGTTCGTTCTTTGCAGTTCTCATCGGTGTTTCCATTGCGCTTTATTTTGGCAAGGATATTTTGAGGATACTCAAAGCTCCAGCGGGCAATATTCCATTTCAGGCACTTTCTCTGGAAGAGCCGATTATTGTCTATTTAAAGGTGAGCTTTTACACAGGCATTGTCATTGCCGCCCCTTTCATTCTCAACGAGATTTGTCGTTTTATCGCTCCAGGATTGACGAAGACGGAAAAGAAGGTCGTCTTGCCGATCGTCATCTGCAGCCCGCTTCTCTTCTTTACGGGGGTTGCTTTCGCTTATTTCTTAGTATTGCCGAGCATGCTTCACTTCTTTGCCAGCTTTGGCGAAGGTGTGATTCAAGTCCATCAGCGCCTGGATTTCTATGTCTCATTGGTAAGCTCTTTCCTACTTTATATGGGACTATGCTTCCAATTGCCGCTGGTAATTTGCGCACTTTCTTTCACCGGTCTGATTACCTCAAAGCATCTGCTCAAATTTTGGCGTTACGCAATTTTCGGAGCCGGCATACTGGCTGCGGTTGTAACCCCGGACCCGACGGCGTTTTCGATGCTTGTTACTATGGCGGCCCTGATAGCACTCTACGGACTCTCGATTATCCTGGTCAAATTTTTCGGCAAGTAAGGCATGAATTGGCTCTACGAGCATGACCTAACTGTTTGGCTCATGATTCCAATCATGATCTACACGGCTATCCTTCTAAAAAGAGGCTGGGCTGGAATTATAGACGATCAGCTGACAGCAGTTGATCGCCATATTTTAAAACAGGCTTCAATGTTATTGATACTGCCTGCGGTGGTAATGATTCACGAACTTGGCCACGTCGCTGCCATTTTACTGCTAGGTGGAACAGTCAGAGACTTCCATTATGGAATTCTCTGGGGGTCTGTAACACCTGATGGCAGCTTCAATTCCGCTCAATATCTGACGATTTTCTTGGCCGGAAACGCCATGCAAGTTTTGACAGGATTGATTTTCTTGTGGATTGCAGTCATGGCAAAGACACCATGGGTGGTGGCACTTTGCACCTATTCTGCGCTCTGGTCCATCGGTGAAACGCTCATCTTCTACACCATAATGTCGATTTTTGGGTTCTACGGAGACTGGCGCATTATCTACAGCAACCCGGAGAGGGGCGCTGTGATAGCGATAGGAATTTCACACCTGCTTACGGTTGGGGTGATGGTCTATTGTGTTTACTCCCAGCGACTGAGATTGTGGTTTGCAGAAAAGACCAATCCTTCGTGGGCAAGAAAACATCATTTCGTACAAGCGAAAGCAGAACGCGTACCGACGGCAGAGCACATTCTGGAAGTAGGTTGGTCCTTTTATACGGCAGGGCTGGACCATCAAGCGCTCACTTGCGTCAAGGATGCCTTCGCTGCCGACCCGAGCCTGCCCGATACACATTTATTAGAAGGGTGGGTCCGCCACGCCCAAGGAAAAACGGACCAGGCTATCGGCTGTTTCAAAAAATTGGCAGAGAACCTCGCGGCCGAACCCCTTTTGCGAGGCAAGGCATTCATTGCCATCGGACTAGCAGAGGACGAGCGCCTACTACGCGTGCCTCAGTCTAAGCTGGCAAATACCGAGAGGTGGGGAAACGCCGTATGGGCCTACACAATGGCTATTAAGGTTTTGCCGGATGTGGGCGACGGTCTTTTTCACAGAGCCGTTTTACTTAATAAAGCTGGTCTTTACGATCGAGCAGAAGTTGATCTCTATTCTGCACAAGAAAGAAAATGGCTGGATCTGGCACTCCCTGACCTGATACCGAGAGAATTAGCAATCGCAAAGCAAGGAAACGTTGCCAAGGAGTGAATAGATTTCAGACTTGACGACTTGAGCTTACTTATAATGACAAGCCAATTTGGAAACCCCGGCTAGACATTACAAGCAACTCATATGAATCAGGTTTACCTGTGGTGCGTAGCGCTTCTCACAACCGTCATAGCGGCAAGTACGCTGTATCGCTTGTGGACTGAACGATACCGGCTGGCAAAAGAAGATTTGAACGATGAAGACCGGGCCTTTGCCTGGCGGCTCGTCGTGTTTGTCATCTTCCCGCTTTTCGTTTTTCTCGATATGCGAGCGACGACTGTGACGACCGAGTTTCTTGGTGGCTTCATCAAGAGCTTTACGTATGGATTTATCTGGTATGAAGCGATTCCTGCCGGTTTGACCTCCGAACGTTTCGTCATCCCTTCATTGTTTGCAGGCGAGATCATTCAGTGCATTCTGGCGCTTCTGTTGTTGCCGGCACTGCTTTTCAGACCGCACCCATTCTTATCTACAGTGATTGGGTATACCGCGGCATTCGTACTTGGTCTCAACTTCATTGCAGAGCCAATACTTGCTCTGGTTGGATTTGGCGGCACCAAGTGGAGCGCGGCAATGTCCATGGCTCCGATCGCTGCTCGCATGCCACTGGTTACGGTGCACGTCGTTCTGGGCGCGATTTATGTGTGGATGATGCGTACCGCTAGAGTACGTCTCTGGTTTTCAGAGCTGACCAGACCTGCGGCTTCTGACGAGCTGAGAAGAGCAATTTCTACCTGGCATGCCAGCCCCGAAAGCGCACGTCTGGCCTTCCGTGTTGGACTTCTATATGATCGAGCCGGATTACGCCGCCAGGCAAAGCGCTTGCTCGGCAGGCTGAAATCTGAATATCGCCATCCGCTCTATGCAAACTTTCTTGAAGGTATTCTTACCTATCGTCGTCGGGAATACAAAAAATCCAGACAAGCATTTTTGCTTACATCAAACTACCCGAATGTAGATGGCGAACTCAAAGGTACATTGCTCGCAGCCGCCGCCTGTGCTGCGTTTGCGGATGGTGAGCTAGTTGATGCCATCAATCTTTCAGAGCGCGCATTGGAATTCGATGAGCAATGCCTGGTGGCACGGATGGTGAAAGTTGATGTCTATCTGCGCCAGGGCAATAAGGAGAAAGCCGGCGAGGAAATCCTTTTAGCTATGCGGATGGGGCTCACTCTCGATTTGGAAAACAAAGTTCCGCTCGACACCGATAAAGCTTTCGAGTGTTTGCTCACTGCCGAGAAGGAAACTGCTCAAGAACGAGCTCTGGCTGGCTCGAGCCGTAGAAATTAACCTAATTCAATACGTATTTTCCCCACCCGTTTTAGTAAAAACGTCATTTCTAAAACAAATAGACTCTTTTACTCTTTTAAATAACACTTATAATCTCACTGGAATCCTTGGCTCCATGGGATATCAACCAAACGGCACCCGATATTATTCCACTCCGTAAAACGCAGGTCTGGCAGTGCTGAGATCGCTATCCAACCCCTGTAGTATCCGCACAAGAATGCTCCTCTTGTGTCTTGGAGTGGCTGCGCCGTTAATCGCCATCGGCAGCTTCACCTTATATAAGTCTTACCAGACACTCAGGCTCGAAGCCTCTCGTGCCACCACTTTCCAGGCCGCCATTGCGGTTCGCAGCCTGCATCAGTGGACTCAAACACAAATCGATACGGCCGGTGCGATTGCTCAACTTGCAGCCCTACGTGGGGGCAAGGTAGACGCCACTCAGAAGATTTTCGAAACAGCGCTCAAGGCTGAAAAACAATGGCACGATTTGGCTCTGCTCAAGGACGGCAAACTGATTGCTGCCGCCGAGCGAGGTCAATACGGAGTCAAAGCAAGAACAACAGCAGTCACGCTTGATTCAACGACAAAAGAATTCATTGCCACTGTAGAAAAGTCGGGAATCCCGGCAATCAGCGGTTATACACATTCACCGGTCTGTGGTGACCCTTCTGTGCTGGTAGTTGTGCCGATCAAAGATCAAGGCGTGATGCTCGCATCTGTTGACCTTGATTCGGTGCTTAGCTTGTTCCACGGATTGAGCGACGACAGCGACACTGTAATTGCAGTCGTGGACAGCCAAAAGCGTGTTATCGCTCGCACTCTGCAAAATGAATACTGGCAAGGCAAAGATTTTTCCAAGGCCAAATCGGTGACAGCGGGGTCTAAAGCACAGCGAGGCAGTTACGAAGCCGTTGGAATCGCCGACCCAGTTACACGCGCATATGCTTTCGATCATGTCCCGACTACGAATTGGCTGTTGGTCGTTGGTGTGCCTGTCAGCGAAATCTATGGACAGGCACATGATTGGCTGGTTCTCCTCACTGCAATTGCGGCCTCGTGCGTGCTCATTTCCGTCGGTCTGGCATTTTGGGCGACGCTGCACTTTACGCGCACCATCAGATTGCTGGTCAAAGAATCACTGGCGATCGGACACGGCGATTTCACAAAACGCGTCAATGTTCCTGCCCGCGACGAATTCGGACTGTTAGCCCGCGCGTTTAACCAGATGGCCTCACGCCTGGAATTGAACCAGGACATGAAGAACATGACCGATCAAGTTTCAGAATCCATTCGTAAGTCACTTGATCTCGACCAAATTTTGAATACTACGGTGCGCGAATTGGGCCAAGCACTTGGTTCCAGCCGCTGCTGCCTGGCGCTTGTAGATACGCATTGCACGCTCGATACGTCCGATGACGAGCTGATGTTCGACTATGTTTGGACTGATCCGAAGAAAGGCGGAACAGAGCTCGCAAACAAATCTATATTGATTACAAAACACAGTGTTCTCAAACTGATTCTGCAACAAGGCTCGATTCTCTCGCTGGATGTCCTTGATGATGGCGTGAATACACCGCTGTTTGAAAATGCGACAGAAGAACAGTCGCAAGATTGGAAATCGGTTCGCTCGCTCATCGCCTGCCCAATTACGACCAACGAAGGTCCTCTGGGCATCATCCTCGTACATCAGTGCGACAGACTTCGTGTTTGGACGGACTATGAGCTCGAACTAGTAGAAGCTATCGCGCGCCAGGTCACATTGGCTATGCAACACGCCCGCTTGTACAACCGTACCAAGCAAATGGCTGAGCAGGAAGTCTTGATCAATCATATTGTCCGCTCCGTAAGAAGTTCTCTTGATCTCGACACGATATTGAATACGGTCACAGGAGAGCTGCTGAAGGCACTGGGAGTCGAGCGTGTGCAAATTGCTCAACCCAGAAACGAAGGTCCGCTGGTGGTCACACATGAATGCCATGCAGGGCATCTGGAAAGCGTTAAAGGCGTCAGCCTCTATCCTGATCAAATGGACTTCCGCGTCTCCCATACGCCTACAATAAAATCCACTCGTGCTGCCAATCTTCTGGCATCGACAATGCAGGCATTCCAGGCAAAAACTGGCGAAGCTCTCAGTCCGAATTCCGAGCACGATCAAATAGAACCTTTGATTCCAGCAGAACTCAGAGCGGAGCCGGTCACGGGCCGCAACACAATTCTCGGTATAGACTTAGACAGATTGAGCAAGGGCTACGCGACTTTTGTAGAAACCGACGACGGCGAACTAATCCAGGTGCCGCCGGATGCAACCACACTTCAAGAAGCTCCGATAGCCGTGATTACGGACATCGACATGGATTCACGTGCCATGCCGTTCCGCCACTTCCTCGATCAAAACGGAACGCGCTCTTTAATTGCAGCTCCGCTCGTCAGTGAAAATAGATTGGTCGGTTTGCTCATTGTTCATCAAACCGAGAACACCAGGGAGTGGACGCCTACTGAAGTGCGTTTAGTTGCTGCCATTGCCGACCAGGTCGCAGTTGCGATCGAACACGCTCATCTTTTCGCCACAGTCAAACACCAGGCGATTACAGATGGTCTGACGACGCTATACAACCACGTTTATTTCAAAAACCGTCTGCAGGAAGACCTCAATCTCGCAAAGAGAAAAGGCACGTCTTGCTCGCTGCTTATGGTCGACCTGGACAAACTCAAGGTCATCAACGACACCTACGGCCACCCGGTCGGCGACGCGGCCATCCGCCAGGTTGCATCTATACTCAAAACAATCCTGCGATCTGGAGACACGCCGGCACGCTACGGCGGGGAAGAGTTTGGAGTCATTTTGCCTGAAACATCGCTGTTTGAAGCAGCTTTAATCGGTGATCGTATCTGCAGTCAAATTAGAAACTGCCATGTGCCCGGGCTCGGAAGAATCTCCTGCTCTATCGGTGCGGCTTCTTTTCCCAAACAAGCAAGCAGTGCTGCAGAGCTCGTAGAAAGAGCAGACAAGGCACTTTACGTGGCGAAGAACAGTGGACGCGATCAAATTCGCATTTACGAGGGCGAAGAGTCAGAAGCTTCTCAGGCACTGCCGGCGCCACCATCTATTGTTGACACCACGGGCAATGCAAAGCCTGCAGAATAATGCAGAAGAGACTAGTTTTATTTGATATCGACGAAACTATGATCACGTCAGATGGAGCGGGTCGCCGCGCTATCAGCAAGGTGCTCAAAGACCGCTACGATATCGATCCTGCCACCATAAAATTATCCATGTCCGGCAAGACGGATCCGCAAATCTTGACTGAGATTATGTCGCAGGCGGGTATCGATAGAAAAGAAATTGAGTCTGCCATTCCATCGATGATTGAAGAATATCTGGTTCATCTGGCCACTGAAATCAGCGAAACCAAACACTACATCGTACACGAAGGCGTAGAAGACATTCTGGCAGCTCTGTCCATGATGGAAAACGCGTATCTGGGTTTGCTGACCGGCAATGTCGAACGTGGCGCTCGCATGAAACTAGAGCGCTTTAAACTCAATCATCACTTTCCTTTGGGTGCATACGGCTCCGATTCGGCCAGCCGACTCGATTTGCCGCATGTCGCAAAACTGAGAGCCGATCAACACTTCAAGACTACATTCGAGCCCCGAGAAATTGTCGTTATCGGCGACAGTATCTTTGATGTGCTCTGTGCAAAGCATTATGGAGCAGTAAGTCTTGCGGTTAACTCAGGCAGAACCACAAGGGAAGAGCTCGAGGCACAATGTCCCGATCATTTATTCTCCACACTGGCCGACACTCAGACTGTTCTAAAAGCAATATTCAACTAGTTAACGTCGATGGCGATCGTGATTGTTTCGCAGGATAGTCGTTAATCCAATGCCAATTGCTGTTCCGAGCAAGACGGAGGCAGGATCTACACCTTGTTGCTCTTGCGGATAACGTCCAGGAGCAGGAGGCGGCGGTGGCTCGATACGGGCAACAGGTTCGTTTACCAGTACAGGGCGTCCGTGCCTATCAGTTTCGCGAACGCGCACGGATATTTCTTTTCCGCCGCCGTTGTAGCCCGGAATCGGTGTGATTACCAAATCGTCGCCGACGCCGTTGCGATCGTATCGCTGTGTCTGATGCACTAGATTCATGAAATCGCGCTGGTTCAGCCGAGAAGCGTCTTCTCGCAGTTGATCTGCCACTCGCTCACCGTTTCCTCTATCCAGGTCTCGAGCCATGCTTGCAGCTCTATCGTCAATCCAATCGCGCCCCATTGCTGATTACCTCGTGAATCCGACATGACCTACTCTTGCTCTTAATGTGTGGCATAAGTGTGGCGCGAAATGCGGAGAATACGGGGGCTGAGGGAGTTAATTCGTTCAATAAATCTTCGCCTGGGAACAACGATAGCCGGCTACGGTCTTCCTTCTATCAGAATTGGAAGCATACGAGGAGACTGACATGAGCAACGGCGAAAGACCATGCAATGAAGATGCAAATTGCCACGCAGAAAAGGAAAGTTTGGAACAATCGAGCGATGCTCAACAAACTGCAGAAGATAAGCGAAAAGAAGAACTCTACTCAGATGGCGGCGGACGTAAAACAGAGTTTGCGCCAGGCGAGCCGGTCCCACCTGAAGCCACAGAGAACGACAGTAAGAAGTAATTCGAGTTTGTTGAACCTTATGTCGTGACCATCTCACGCGCTACAACTTCATCGATGATGCCATATTCTTTGGCTTCCTCAGGAGTCATGATGTTGTCGCGGTCGTTATCTTTCTCGATTTGCTTCTGGCTTTGTCCAGTATTCTTCGCGAACAGCTCTACAAGCAATTTCTTCTTGCGCAGAATTTCTTTTGCTTGAATTTCAATATCTGAAGCTTGTCCTTCCGCTCCGCCCATCGGCTGACGCATTAGAACACGCGAATGCGGCAATGCAAGCCGCTTCCCTTTGGCTCCGGATGACAGAAGGAAGGCTCCCATCGCGGCGGCTTGACCCAAGCAGATTGTCGACACGTCGCTTCTGATGTGCATCATAGTGTCGTAAATTGCAAAGCCGGAAGTGATGCTTCCACCTGGACAGTTGATGTAGAGACGAATGTCTTTTTCCGGATCTTCACCTTCCAGAAGCAGCAACTGAGCCACGATAATTGAGGCGACAACGTCATCGACGCCCTGTCCCAGGAAGATGATCCGCTCTCTTAAAAGTCGAGAAAAAATATCGAACGAGCGCTCGCCTCGCGCCGTCGTTTCGATGACGGTTGGATTGTAAGCCACCGGGCTATCTTCAATGGCTTGAAAAATCTTCTTGCGATCGGGAGGAATGTTCATTTTTTCTCCTTCGACCTTTGTGCACACCAGCACAAACGGCCGATTCACCTGACTTGTTTTACCTGGCGCTTATTATATCCGCGTGGCACCTGGAATTCAGGCAATGCGCATATTGAAAACGCCCTCTTTTTTTATGAGATTCTACACTCACCGCGCCTTTTGTATATAATGTGTGCGCTTTAAACAAAGCATACTGAGGTCTCAAAGGTGTCCGACAAACTGAAATTTCGGGGCAATCCGAAGCGTACGCAGGCTTTCATTGGTCTGGGCTCTAACGAGGGAGACCGTCTTGGCTTCGTGCAGCAGTCAATGCAAATGCTGAAAGACGTCAGCGGAATCAAGGTTCTTGAGTGCTCGAGCCTTTATGAAACCGAGCCGATTGGTGTTGAATACGACAAGTGGTTCGTCAACGCGGTAGCTTCAGTAGAAACGACGCTCTCCTGCAAAGCGCTTCTGGACGCTGTTCTTGATATCGAAAAACGTCTGGCCATCATGCACGGAAAAGAAGAGACCTTGAAAGACTGCGTGCCTGGCGAAAAACGCAGACGAGTCATCGATTTGGATATTCTCTTTTTCGGAAACACAATCGTCGAGGAAGAAGAACTACGGGTGCCTCATCCAAATGTTCCATTCCGGGCGTATGCGCTGGTGCCGCTTCTGGAAATCGCACCTGACTTCCAGCATCCGACCTTGAAAAAGACGGTCACACAATTGCATGAATCACTTTCGAAACCAGAAATCGTCTACCTTTATGGGACGCGTGGCGACAAAGAAAGCCGTTCGTAGAGAGCTAGACGGGCAAGGAGAATAACATGGCTGACCTTAACATCAAGATCGGCACCGACATTTGTTCTGTCAGTCGGATTCGCGCCTCCTATGAGCGTTTTGGGAATAAATTACTAAAACGCATTCTGACCGAAGCCGAAGAACAACATGTGAATAGTGCCCGGCATCACATGTTTCAGCGCTTGGCGGGTCGCTTTGCAGCTAAGGAAGCAACAGTAAAAGCCCTTGGAACAGGCTGGTACGGTGTCGGCTGGAAAGAAGTAGAAATTGTCCGCGAACGTTCCGGCAAGCCCACTCTCAAGTTGCACGGTAGAGCTTTAGAAGTGGCAGCCCGACAGAATCTCACTAAATTCGAAGTTTCGGTTAGCCATGAGCACGAGTTCGCGACTGCCACTGTGATTGCGCACTAATGACTGATGATGCTTCCAGAATCGTAACTCTTACAACTGACTTCGGTCTTAAAGATCCGTACGTGGGTGTGGTGAAAGGCATCATCCTGAGCCGTTTTCCGCAAGCTCAAATAGTGGATCTCAATCATGAGATTCCGCCATTCGATATTCTTGCCGGCGCCTGGTCGCTAAAAATAAGCGTGCCGTATTTCAAGGCAGGCACCATTCATATCGCCGTCATTGACCCGCGCGTCGGTACAAAACAGAGACGAATCGCGCTTGAATTGCCTGATTGCATTATCCTTGCGCCGGATAATGGTTTGACTACGCCTTTTATTGCCGGAGCTAAAAAGGCTTATGCACTGGAAAAACCGCAATTCTTTCTCAATTCTGTTTCCAAAACTTTTCATGCCCGCGATGTTTTTGCACCGGTTGCGGCACGTTTGTTGAGCGGCATAGCCCTGAGAGATCTTGCTGTAGAAGTAGACAAAAGCACGCTTACAGTAATTGAAGGACTGGAGCCAAAAGTCGAAGCTGGTGAGATTGAAGGCACGATTGTCTATATTGACCGGTATGGAAATCTCATCACGAATGTTTGTGCAGAAACAAAACCTCAAATAAAGGAAATACGCATCGGCAGCCGATCGTTGAAATTGGCGGCCGGCAGCTATGACACCATAGATGATGGCGACGCTCAAGTGCTTTGCGGCAGCCACGGCTATTTGGAAATCGCGGCAAAAGAAGCAAGCGCGCAAGCGCTGCTTAACGTCAGCAGCGGCGAAAAGGTGACAATCACGACAGCCTGAACCGGCTGTGAAGTTTCCAGTGCGAATACTTGCACGCAAAAGCGCGCAAGACTGCAATTTGGTTTGCGCGAGGGCCCCGGGTGACACTCGCGCATAGGATCCGCACTGGACCAGCGAACTGAATTGGCTAAGGACCGTTAGCCCTCTTCAGGCGGTCACGCACCAGGGCGCTGCAAAATCCCATATATGCATTATACATACAAAAGTATGGCTGTCAACAAAAAGGCGAACACATTCGCATGGTTCGACCTTGATTCTGGAGTTCTCCTTTAGTGCCCGGCGGCTTCTTACTTAGTAGATCGGACGCCCGATTGCCATGGCAATCGGGCTAGGCGCTTTCCGGAATGTCTTCGTCCGGACCGCCTGGCTTTTCCTTGTAGATTGGGCGACCGATTGCCATTGCAATCATCAAGCATTGGTCGACTCTTTCCATGGTTTCCTGAGGAAAAGCGCCAATCTTGTTTACCAGCAATGTCTTTGGAATGGTAGCTATAACTGTGCAGTCGATAACACTGTCCAGTCGAAGCCCTCCGGCTTGTCCTTCCGGAGTGTTCATCATTACTACGACTTGGGTAGGCTCGCGAGCAGCTCTGGTGGTGTTGCTGGTCAATGGAACCAGAAGCACATCATCAAGTCTTGAATTGTTGTAGTCGTTGGAGATTAAGACCGCCGGACGGCGCTTAGTCTGAGTCGTACCCTCATCCGTGGTGTACGGAAACGACACCAGGACGACGTCGCCCTTCCTATAATTGACTGTCTTCTGGGACATTCAATCCCTACTAGTAAGAACCCAGCAACCAACTGCCTTTCATTGTACCAGTAGGTAAAAGCGTTTCTAAAAAGAATCCACGCAACACAAAATGGGCTCTTTCGAACCCTTTTGACAATATGTTCAAATTCGACTAATTAAGCGTACGCGTCTTCCATTGCTTGGTCGCGAGTCAAACCGCGTGTGGCATTCAACACAACAAAATCGTTGCGTTGCGCACTGGCGCAATCTGCTCTCAATTCAGCTTCAGAAGTAGGCTTGAACATTAATCTCGCTGCAAACAACAGTCTGGACTCCCAGCTGGTGGTTGCATTGTCGAAATCAACGCGCTTTTCTTCGTTGAATTTGCTGCTCTCGTCTGGTCTCATCTAATCGAACTCTCCAAATATAGGGAGTGCTCACGTTGTAGGAGTATAACACGGTCTTCAAGAGATAATTCAGCAATTTTTATCAAAAAACCGAATAATTAATGAAGCATGTCTGCTCCTAAGTAGGTATACCCGGGTGGAGCAAGATAATAGACAGGATGTAATTAGGATTTATTTAAGAAACCTTGTGAGCGCCGTTGCGCTCAGCAAAATGCTCTTTTAAAAACTCAATAGTTCGCTGGGTAGCGTTACCGGGCACGAATACCTCTTTAATGCCTTGAGAAAGAAGCAGTTGCCTATCCTCCTCCGGTATAACTCCACCGCCGAAAACTAGAATGTCATCGACTTTCTGCTGCTTGAGCAGTTCAACTACACGAGGCAATAGCGTCATGTGCGCTCCGGAGAGTACGCTCAGCCCGATAGCATCAACGTCTTCCTGAATCGCCGTTTCGACAATCTCTTCAGGCGAGCGATGCAAACCGGTGTAGACGACTTCCATCCCGGCATCTCTAAGAGCCCGGGCGACTACTTTCGCACCACGATCGTGCCCATCTAAGCCGGGTTTGCCAATTAAAACGCGTATCTTCTTCTGTGCCATTACCGTTTCCAATCGCTGGTGAGACTGCCTAGAGGCCAGCGTACAGTATATAAGGAGCGTTTTACTCCTTCTTTTCTATCAAAGGAACGCGCTCCGCAATGATCTTCGCCAGTTTGTCAAAACCTTTTATCTCTCGCCTGTTAATCAAATAAAAACATCTGCCGGACTTTACGCCTGCATAAACCAGGAAATTCCACGTTTTGAACTCGCTGATCTGGCTCCATGCCAGCGTTTTCTTGAAATAGAGAAGTTTTAGTGTCAGATGGCTGGGAGTGGCGATCACTTCATTGGCTTCTAAAACCATCGGAACGAACATGGTTATGTCGATGAATGCCAAAAACAAGAAACTAAGCAACTCCATATGGATGGGCATGCTTCCGCCATGCAGCATGCGATCGACGCTGCTCATCACCATGCATACGTTCAACGCCACGATGATGAGCGAAATGCAAATGCGAGAAAAGTGCTTGAACCAATGCCTTTTGAAGACTTCCTTTTCTTCAAAGACAAACTGAGTTTTCGGTGCCGGTTTCATCGCGTATCCAAATTTAGTACTTCCTGATTATCCCAAATCGCAGTCATTCAAATTACAAATAGGAAATGAAGAAGAAATGATTGAAAGCAGGCTTCTGCAGTCTCATCGCGCTACAATTCCGCCTGTTACTAGATTTGCTGCCGCATGAAAGCATCACGCTTTCGAAAGCAGCCACGGTGGATGTCATGACAAAACGCAAACTGGCAGAGTATCTTTTCGACCGCATCAAGGATTCTGGCGTCGACACGACGTTTGGCATTCCAGGTGATTTCATTCTGCCGCTTTATGCAGCCCAGGAAAAGACCAAGCTAAAAACAGTGGTCATGACGCACGAGCCTTCGGTTGGCTATGCAGCAGATGCCTATGCTCGCTTGAAAGGTCTGGGCGTAGGTCTTGTTACCTACGGTGCCGGCGGCTTAAATATGATCAACTCTGTCGGTCTCGCTTACGCCGAAGAATCACCGCTGCTCATTATTTCAGGCAGCCCCGAAACCCGCTACAGAAGCCAAAAGCCGCAGCTCCACCACTGCGTCAAGAACTTCGACACCCAGTTCAATGTCTTCAAAGAAGTGACTGAATCACAGGCTCTGCTTGCCAACCCGGCTACAGCCCAAGACGAAATCGATAGGGTTTTTGAAACCACCACAAAATACTCCCGCCCCGGATACATCGAAATTCCACGGGACATGGTCAATTACGAGCTGGACATTCAAGAAAGCGCACCGAGTGCAATGGAAGCGCCTTCTGCTGCGCTCGAAGAAGCAGTTCACGAAATCATCGACCGTCTAAAAGAGGCACAGCAACCGGTTCTTTTTGTTGGTGTCGAAGTCAGACGCTTCAACCTGAAAGACAAAGTGGTGGCACTTGCCGAGGCTCTGAACATTCCAGTTGTTACATCAATACTTGGAAAAGCCTCATTCCCAGAGTCTCACCCGTGCTTTGCCGGAAACTATTTCGGACAATTCGGCAATCCCAAAGTAAAAGAATACGTGGAGTCAGCCGACTTGATTCTTTCGCTGGGGACAGTCCTTACGGAAATGGAAACTGCCGGATACACAGCAAAACTGCCTGCCAAGGCTCTCATCCAGTGCACAGCACATGAAGTAACAGCAGGACATCACACTTATAACGGCGTCAATCTCAGATCGCTCATCGATCAATTGATCGACCTTACGACATCCAAAGTGAAGCCGACTCTCAGATTCAGCCTGCCTTCCATTGAGCCGGAATTGATCGAGCCGAAAAACGGAGACAAAAATCTCACGGTTGCTCACATGATCAATCAGCTAAACGACATGATGAGCGAGAAGTTTGCCGTGGTTTCTGACGTTGGAGACTGCTTGTATGCGGGCATGAGCTTGAAGACAGACATCTTCATTGCCCCTGGATACTATTCCAGCATGGGCTTCGGTGTTCCAGCCGGCATTGGGGCACAGATTGCCAATCCTAAGCGCCGCTCCATCATCCTCGTCGGTGATGGTGGTTTCCAAATGACCGGTATGGAAATCAGCACTGCCATCAAACTTGGAATCAATCCGATTGTTATCCTCTTCAATAATGCCAGCTACGCAATGCTTCGATTCATCGATCAAAAGCGCGACTACTATGATTTGCAGAGATGGGATTACGCTCTTTTAGCCAAAGCACTTGGCGGTAAAGGCGTGACAGCGCAAACACCCGAAGAGTTCAAACAAGCATTGAAAGATGCGAACAACAGCGATTCTCTATATCTAATTGACGCGAGAATCTCCGAAGACGACATTTCTCCAACACTGAGAAGACTGACCGACCACTTCGGAAAGAAAGTCAAAGCTTCAATCTCCTGACAAGCCCGGGAATCACTGCCCGGTTGATTAGTTAAAAGCTATTACAATAGCGGTTGCAAGGAAGCGGCTATAATTTGCCGAATAGCCTTCGCTTTCATACGCCCCTTTGGAAAATCATGCGCATTAGACCAGCCACTTGCCTGACGAATCAGTCGCTCATTCTGGCGGCGCTAGTATCGCTCTTCGCAGCAGGACCGGCCACAGCGCTAGATGATGTCTTATTCGACGAAGAACCGGCGAGCGCAAAACCCAAAGTACAAGCGGAGCCGCCGCGCCCCATAAGGATGGAAATCCAAGACAACGAAGAAGTGTTGCCCAAGAAAACCGGCAAGCTCTCGCTTTTCAGAAGAGGATCGCAAGAGAAAAAACAAATTGCGTCCAAAGATTCTGATAGTGCCAGGGACGTTCCGGACGAAAATCCCAAGAGCGCAGGAGGTCTTTCGAACGCCATATCAGCCCCCAAAAAAGCTGCAGGCGTCATGTGCGGGATTATGGTCGGCGTTCCTTATAGAGCCGCCAAAACAATGGCCAGTGAGACAAAGCGCATGAATGCTCAGGTCTCGCAGGATTTGACCTGGGACGGAAGAAGACCTGACCTGACCGCACGCTTGTTCGGTGCCGCACTTTCTGTTCCATACGGAGTAGCAACAGGCATGGTGAGCGGGGTCGTGAAAGGCACCGAGCGTGCTGTACATACCGGTGCACGCAAGCCGCTCAGCAAAGAGTCGATGAGCATTACAGATCCAGAGCTTCGTTAGGCCAATTCATTGACGCGGAAAGTTATAGTCACCGTATATGGTGCCGGTTTTTATACATGCAAAAAGAAAAAACGCTTCGTGAAATTTAGCCTCACGAAGCGCTTTTGATCGCCGAAAATCGTTCTAAATCCCGCTCAAGAACGGGTATCTACCTTAACCAGGGCCTGCAGTCTGGTTGCGGTCATTTTCTGAAGAGCACTGTCGAAAGAGAGCTCTTTCTCGTCTGCAATTTTCAAGGCCCTAACCGCCGCGCCACGGCTGATTTTGCCGTTATTCACAAGAGTTTGCGCCTTCACTGCGGCCACCAATTGGTTTTCTGATAGCCAGCCGGACACTATGAGCACGCGCCCAACACGCATGCCGGTTTCTTTCCCGATCTGCATCGCCTCATCGATATCTTTCTGGCTTATATAGCCAGCTTCTGTCAAAAGCTCGGCAAGACGGACCGAGTCGGATGTGTCATTGTCATCAATTTCGGTCATAAGTCAAAGCTCCCTTTCGATGTTTCCCCCAGCATCCGATTTTGACCACTAGTCTAGAACCCTGATTTAGGACTGAAATAGTACTGAATTTAGTAAGGTTCACCCTCATAAACGCAGTGGTGCAAAATTTGCCGGTTCTGGGTAGGCCTCCAGATCCTTTGAGCGAATATCGCTCTGCTTTTATTCTTCCCAGTGGTTGTGAGAATCTTGTGAAATAACCCGTGAAAATGATCATATTTCACGTGAAATCAAGGCGACATCACCTTTCCAGGTGATGCCTGAAGAATATACAAAGTAGACTTTAAGCAAAAAGCCTAGATGTCAAAGCTGGGATCCTGCGGCGATGCAACGTCACAGGCAAGCATTTCTTCCAACACAGCCAACATCAAGTCGTATACCAGCGACAAGCGCTCATAGCTATTGATTGCCGCTTTGTCTTTGAATGCGAGCACATGGATGCCAGGAGGCACACTGCCATGTTCAGCCAATTCTTTCGGCTCATCCTGAATAAATAGTTTGATGTGCGGCTGCAACTTAATAAGCTCTTGAATGCGCGCACTGGCGAAAATTCGTTTGACGAGATTTTCGTCAGATCCTTTTATTATGTATTCGCGATCAAATTCATCTTCGCCGATTTCGATGTCCTGAGCGCCGAATACTTTGCTCGCATCACCAACCAGACTACGATTATGAAGATCGAAGCTGAATGCTCCTTTCGCTTTAAACGGAAGAAAAGCAGAACTGTTGTCGCTTACAGCACCACCGACACCCTTTTCATGCATGTGAAAGGTGATATTCCATGGCTTGCCCGGCACCGGAACACGCATTACGAAAACCTTTTGACCGTCGTCAAATGAGCCTTGATGCTCGTCGGCAAACTCCATCCAAACGGATTTCCAACCGTAAACGCTGCTGCGCAGTTTCATAAGCCTTATCTCCTCAGCCACTTGCCGGGTCTTGAATCTGGAAGAATATAGCAGGTAACCAATTTGGCGTCGAGGAAACCCCCAAATGACCGCTTTAGACGATGCGGAGCGGAAGGAAAAGGAAAGCAAGCCTGAAGAAAAGACCACTCTGACGGCGAATTTGGCGACTGGAAGCCTTATGAAGGCAATCTGGTCGATGTCCTGGCCATTGATGGTAACCACAATTTCCAGTTCCCTTGTCGGTCTTGCCGATATGCACGTGGCAGGATACCTGGGAAGCTCGGCTCAGGCGGCAGTCGGCGTCTCAGAGCAAGTGCTCTTCATTCTCATGATTTTCATCATGTCCACAGGAGTTGGCACGCAGGCGCTGGTTTCGCGCGCCACCGGAGCCAAAGATCAAGAAGAGGCAGCCAGAGCGACCGGTCAGTCTTTAGTGTTCGCTATTCTCACCGGGCTAGCGCTCCTTATCATGGCTAAACTCGGCGCCCACAAGATTGTCGGATTATTCAGCCGCTCTCCTGAAGTCGCGGACATCGGCGCTCAATATCTATCTATATATTGTCTCTACTTGATTCCATTCAGTTTGCTCAACATCATCAATTCGGCTTTCCGTGCCATAGGTGATTCGCGCACGACGCTCATCATAATGCTGGTCTCAACGGCAGTGAATATTGCCGGTGATTACCTGACCGTCTTGCACAGCTGGCCGGTTGCCGGTCTGGGAGTCGCGGGCGTCGCTTGGTCGGGCGTGATCGGCACTAGCGTCGGAGCGTGTGTGGCCATCAGCTTTCTTCTGCGTTCGCCTTTAAAAGGATGCACGTCCTACATGTTTCCTTTTATTCCTTCTGTTCTCCAACGCATCGTAAAAATCGGCATACCAGCCGCGTTACAGCGATTGGGATGGGGATTATCGACATTCGTTATCTTCTTTATATTGAGATGTCTGGAAAAACCGACAGAAGCACTGGCGGCCTGGACGATCGGAATTAGAGTTGAAGGGCTGGTCTTCATGCCTCTTATGGCGCTCAGTTTGGCGGTGGCATCGATAGTGGGACAAAACCTGGGAGCAAAACAAGAAGAACGCGCTTTTAGAGCGGGTTGGCACGTCACTTATATCGGCTTGGGCATGATGCTGACCAGTTGCGCGCTCCTGGTCATTTTTTCGGAACACTTATCCGCCATCATGACTCGAGATCGCGCCACTGCTGCAATCACTGCTTCGTACATTCGGTACAACGCTTATGGCGGACCCTTTCTTGCTCTGGCGATGGTGCTCAGTTCTGCACTTCAAGGTGCGGGCGACACCAAAACCCCGATGATCATTTCCTATATTGCGAACTGGGCGATACGCTTGCCTGTGGCTTACTTCTTCGCCATCAATATGAATATGGGCCCGGATGGCGCCTGGCTGTCTATGACCCTCTCTGTTGCCGTCATGGGAATACTGACTGCCTGGCGATATCAGTCCAGAGCCTGGCTGCAAACCACTGTATAGGCAATCGGAAAACCTGAAGAAACGAGCCAGTCGACGAGATTCGACAATTTCCGACTTTTCGGGCTGGATTTCAAAACTTTTTGAAAGAAAATCGACAAAATTTATTTTGAAGGCGATTTTGTAATAGTACTGTCACAAATTGTCCCTAATCTGAAAGTACCCAAACGCCATTCACAACTTATTCGCTCCTCTCCTTTGGCACATAGGATTCGGTGTTGCGCATGATAAATTCTGTCGCCTCTCTAAATACATTCGCTGCTCCCAAGTACAAGCAATTGCGCCCGGACAGCGGCATAGCCAAAGAGCAATCAATGCCCGACGGAACAACAATCAATACTGACGCTGAAGGTGAGATCGTGTTTGTCGAATATGCTTCCGGCATCAAAGTAAAGCGCAATCCGGGCTTCACCATGGTTTCCATGCAAGATGGTTCTTATATGGTTGGCGCACCGAGCTTTTCGTGGTTGCGTATAGACTAAAAATTGCCACAGGACTAGCAATTAAATTCTTTCTTCTGACATTGCTCTGCAGTTGCTCAGGCTGAGAAAAGCCAGCCAGTAGAAGTAAGTCAGTCGCACGTGTCCTGTACCGAAATTGAATTCGAACAGTCCAGACACGGCAAGAGAGGCGCTTGCAGCCAGCAAGCCTATGGCAATCGAGCGCTCGAATTTCAATTTTTCTACATCTGCCTGGCAAAGGCCATCAGTTGTTTTCGCCCTGGACAATTTTGCGGTTGTGGAAAAAATCGAAAAGAGCAAATACATGTACGCCGCAAATCCCACTACCCCTGTGGCGGCCAGCATGTGCAGGTAATTGCTGTGAGCATGATCAAAGTATCCTTTGTCGGGCATTGCACCTTTTGCGTGAATGACGCCGAAGCGAATCAGTGAACTGCCGAATATCGGTTTTTGCTTGAACCTATCAATAGTGGAATCCCAGATAGCGAAACGAGCAGCTACGCTTGGATCTTTTCCATTGAGAAGGACGTCGACTCGATTCTTTACGATCGGTACGGCGAGATAAGACAATCCGCCGATAACGAACAAGCTTATGAGAGAAGCAATCACAGTTTTTCTGGAAACGCTTGCACAAACCACGATTACACCAATAAAAACACCGAGCCAGGCGCTGCGTTCGGCGCCGAAAATGATTCCCACAGCAATACAAATGGTGATTGCAATAGCTGTAGACTTCTTGCCGAAGATGCCAGGCAAACTCTTGTAGCCATTACAAAGAAGGAGAGCCAGAGCCATCATCATCACGGTTTGCATTTGTCCTGCAAATGCCATCGGTTGCTCGAGAAAACCGGTGCCTTGCAAAAAATCGACGCGAGATCCTGTCACCCATCTGACGAAACCATCCGTCATATGGTGGAGAAACAGAAGGAATGGGTCGCTCGGTGGATTGTCCGTGATATTGCGAAGAAACGATTTCACATATGGCTCGACGGGAGCATACAAGCAAGACAATGAGCTGACGAGTAATAGCGCTGAGACGGCAGCGGCTTTTACGGAAGGACAACGACGAAGAACCTGATATACCCACGGATAAATGATTAGGGCTTTTAGAGAAACAAGAGTTCGAGTGGCAACGCGCATCCCATCACCGAAAGTTTTTCCATCAAGTAGTGGCACACAAAATGCAGCAAAGACAATCACTAAAGTGAAGAGGCCCATCGAAACAAAGAAAGGCAAATCATCCAGGCCGATAATTGCCATGAGTTTTTTCCCGACATAAGAAAATGGCTTGACACTGCCATCTTTAGGCATATCGTCAAGAACAATCTTCAATGCAATCGCGCTTGTCGCAGTCCAAAAAACTGCACCGACAATTATGCCAATCCAAACAGCGCTGATGGAAATCGGTATCCAGACCGAAACGAAAACCAGCCAAAGCCCCTGCAAAAGCGAGAGCGTATCCAATCGTTCTTTCCATACCGTCGGTGTTTGCGACAAGTTATTTGTCGAACCTCCGAACACTGGCATCCTGTCTTTCAATAGACTCATCAATTATTGAATCCAGTGAGTCATACAAGAGATTGCCCTCGAGGCAAAATTTAGACCTTAGTCTTCATCAGTTTGGACCAAGTCTTCTGGCTGTCATTCCAATCGATCATTCCCATTACTTCGCGCATTTGAGAAAGCGTTTCAGATGCCACTTTTCTCGCCTTTGTATTACCGAAATCGATAATTTTAAAGACTCTTTCGGGATCATTTGCAAGGTTCGCGCGTTTTTCTCGGAACTCTGCAAAGCGATCGTTAATCAGCCCACCGAGGCGCTTCTTGCAATCTACACAACCTATTTTTGCATTCTCGCACTCGTCTTTGACGGTGGCGCGGAGCTCTTCATTCGCAAGTGCCTTGTACCAGGGCCAAGGAACTTCGCACAAATCAGTATGTCCGGGGTCGGCTTTGGCGATACGCGTGCGATCCGTCACCATAGTTCTTACTCTTTTTATGGTTTCATCGGCGGTATCAGCAATTTTGATGTCATTGCCATAAGACTTGCCCATTTTCATACCGTCCATGCCCTTAAGCAGTGGCGTTACAGTGAACTCAGGCTTCGGCTCTGGGAAGAAGTCAGCGCCGTAAGTGTTATTGAATCGACGAGCAACGTCGCGCGCAAACTCCAAATGCGACTCTTGATCTTTGCCGACAGGGACTAGTTCTCCCTTAAATGTCAAAATGTCTGCAGACATCAAAACCGGATATCCGAGCAAGCCGTAAGTGGCCTTTTCTCGCGCTTCCGATTCGTCTTGAGCCAGCATCCGAACCATGTCTTTCAAGGTCGGCTCCCGCTCCACCCAATTGTGGGGGGTGATCATTGAAAGCAATAAATGAATTTCAGCAATCTCCGGGATGGCAGATTGCACGTAAATCGTCGCTTGCTCAGGATCGATGCCGACAGCCAGCCAATCGAGAGTAATCTCGAAGACATTGGCAGGAACGGAGGCGCTGTCTTGATACTTGGTAGTTAGAGCATGCCAGTCGACGATTGAATAGTACGACTCGTAGCGACTCTGAAAATCGACCCAGTTAAGTAGCGCCCCAAAGTAGTGTCCGAGGTGCAAGCGCCCAGTAGGACGCATGCCGGACATTATGCGCTTGGTAGAAGCCAATCTAGCTCTTCCTTTCGGCAGCCTTGGCGATTACTTCTTTAATGCGTTCTTTTTTACGGCGCTCTTTGGCCAAACGGCGTTGCTTCTTTTCGCGAGCGTTGTATTTCTTGGTCATGTTGTTTCTCCGGCCTTTCCAGGCATAACTGCCCACTTTGATAAGAATGGGCGAAAAGTGAATATAGCACGACTATATAGGTCGGGGAGCAGGGCTCAATGCTTTCCAAAGATTTCTGCCTTTAGAATCTGCATAGAAAAGTTTTCAAGCTACTTGCAGCTACTGAAAGTGCCTGGTTAGGGCAGCCTCGCCCGCCCGTATAACATTTGTATATAAGGGCAAACTTATGCAAGCGGCTGGCCATCAGGCGAACCAGCGACAAATCCGCTAACTGTGTGACGCTTCTCTGCCAGAATGCAGAATCTAACAACGACTTCGTCCAAATTTACAAAAGTTAATCTACCTCTTGACTGCTAAAGAAGTAGGCAGACCGCGAGATTTACAAGTAGATTGGGTAAATATCCAGTGTGTGGCGTTTGCCGAGTTCACTCGCAAGTTTTTACCAGTAGGAGTTCACGAGATTGGCGTCTAAAGTTCGCGATGAAGTAGCTGACGATTGGCAAGAAGCCTTTGAAGAGGATGATGCTCAGCAAGGGCCGGCAGCCGTTGCTGCACAGGAAGAGGAGCCGGAAGAGAAGGAGCCGACAGGTCCTGATGGATTTACTGAAGACTCTGTAAGACTCTATCTTCGTGAAATCGGTCGCGTAAAAATGATCAAGCCCGATGAGGAAATCGAGCTTGCCAGACGCATTGCCGCCGGCGATTTGGACGCCAAGAAGAAGCTCATTCAAGCCAACTTGCGTCTTGTAATTTCCATCGCAAAAAAATATGTAAATCGTGGTCTGCCGTTCCAAGACTTAATTCAGGAAGGTAATCTCGGGCTCATCAGAGCTGCCGAGAAATTCGATCACACCAAAGGTTTCAAATTCAGCACTTATGCCACCTGGTGGATCAGGCAAGCAATCAGCCGCGGTCTGGCTGATAAATCAAGAACCATCAGAGTGCCGGTGCACATGGTCGAATCAATCAACAAATTGAAGAAAACCTCTGCCCGACTTTCTCAAGAACTGGGCCGCAAGCCCACAGAGTCGGAATTGTCCAGTGCCATGGAATTGTCCGTAAATAAGATCACGGAAATCATCCAGGCGGATAGAGAACCAGTCTCCATGGAAATGCCGCTCAATAGAGATGAAGAGACCTATCTGGGCGACTTGATCGAAGACAACATCACTTCGCGTCCGGACATGACAACAGAAGAAGAATTGATGCGCCAGGACTTGAACCGCATGCTCAGCCAATTGACACCGCGCGAGCGGGACATCATGCATCTGCGTTACGGTCTGGAAGACGGCAGACAAAGAACTTTGGAAGAAGTCGGCCGCCTTTTCAATATCACCCGCGAGCGCGTTCGTCAGATTGAGCACAAAGCATTTAGAAAACTGCGGCAACCTGCCTGGTCTTCTAAGTTGGCCGGCTATCTTGAAGATTGATAAACAAAAGCTCAGAGAGAAAATGACTGCAAAAGCCGCTTTTTGCTAAGGCGGGTAATATTCTTGCGCCCAGCTTAGAAGGCTTGTCTTAAACCTTAGCTCTCATCTTGATAGGGTTATTGGTGGATGCAATCGCATCCGCGAGTTTTGCTACTCGATAAGTCTCACCCAAGATTCAACTGGAAGAGCATGAGCGAGAAAGCGCGTCTGGCGCCGGAAGAACTAAGCGCTCTGGTCGATGACGGTCAGCGCCAAAAACTTAGGATGCTTCTCAATGAGGAGCATCCAGCCGACATTGCTGAATGGCTGACCGATCTGGACAACAGTCATAGACTTTCGTGCTTCCGCCTTTTGGACCTGGACAATGCCTCGGCTGTGCTGGCAGAACTGGAGCCTGAGACCCAAGGAAATCTGCTTAAGGATCTTGGCGATATCGGCGTCGTTCCGATCATCACCAGAATGAGTCCTGACGATGCGGCCGACTTGCTGGCAGAACTGCCCAAAGAAAAGGTCCAACAAATCATCAACCAGATGACGGACACAGAAGCCAAAGAAGACATCCAAGAGCTGATGGGCTTCGAGGAAGATTCGGCAGGGGGGATCATGTCTACCGACTATCTGGCGGTAGAAGGGAAATTGACTGCTGATCAGGCAATCTCATACTTGAGAGAAACATACGCAGAGCTGGAAGACGACATTTACGACGTCTATGTCGTTTCTGAAGAAGAAAAGCTTGCCGGTTGCGTAACCTTGAAAGAACTGCTGATGGCGCCTCCTGAGGCGCTGGTCGAAAGCTTGATGGACGACAATGTCATCAAAGTTTTGACCACCACCGACCAAGAAGAAGCAGCCGAAAAACTAAGCCGATACGACTTACTGACTTTGCCCGTCGTCGATGAATCGGGCAAACTCAGAGGGATTATCACCGCCGATGATGTCATCGACGTATTGTGGGAAGAGTCGACAGAAGACTTGTTTCAAGCGTCCGGTATCACAGGCGAAGCAGGAGACCTGGGCGAACAGCTGAGTTTGAGCGTTCGTCGCGCCGTCGGTGCACGCTTGCCGTGGCTTTTGATTACACTTGGAATTGAGGCTGGTTCGGTTTCTGTAATTACTCATTTTGACAGCGTGATCAAGGAAACTGTCGCGGCAGCTTCTTTTATGCCACTGCTTTCTGGCGTCACAGGCTCGGTTGCCACACAGAGCACTTGTATTACTTTGCGCGGAACCGGCATGGAAAAACTCGCCTGGCGAGTGATCATCAAACACGTTTTCCACGAAGCCCGCGTCGGAATGCTACTTGGCATACTTTGCGGCATCGCTACGACACTGATGAGCTTGATGTTTCACAGCGTCAATCCGGCTCTCGGATTCGTTGTCGGATGCTCGCTGTTTGTCACAATGACCTGCGGAGTATTGATTGGAACACTCATGCCCATGGTCTTTCAAAAGTTGGGCATCGACCCGGCACACGCCAGCGGTCCCTTCATCACAAGCATTCTGGACGTTTGCACAATGACCATCTATCTAACTATCGTTCATCAGTTCCTTCTCTACACCACTATGAGTGTGGTTAAATGACGACATTTCAAAATCACTAAAACGGACGGCAAAGACAATGGAAACGAAGAGCAAAACAGCAAAAACGCCCAACGAGCGCCTGATTGAAAAACGCGCAGAAGCAGTTGCCGTCAGCGAAGCGACTTTGAAAAAACGTCACGACAAAGGCACCATGCATGCAAGAGAGCGCATCGCCAGCTTGCTTGACGAAAGCTCCTTCATCGAACTAGATCGCTATGCAGTCCACCACTGCGACCACTTTGGGCTCGATGAAAAGAAGGTCGTGGGCGATGGCGTTGTCACCGGGCAAGGAAAAATCGATGGGCGCCCAGTCTACATTTTCGCGCATGATGCCACCTTCCTTGGTGGCGCGCTCGGTGAAGTCTTCGCCCGCAAAGTCTGTAAAGTGATGGACCTGGCCAAGCAAGCAGGTTGCCCAGTCATCGGTCTGAACGAAAGCGGCGGAGCGCGCATTCAAGAGGGTGTAGCTTCACTGGCGGGCTACGCAGATATCTTTTATCGAAACGTCAATTCTTCAGGAGTGATTCCACAGATTTCTGTGATTTACGGACCCTGCGCAGGCGGCGCGGTTTACAGCCCAGCCGTCACGGACTTCACTATCATGGTAGACAAAGCCAGCTATATGTTTATCACCGGTCCTGAAATCGTGCGCACCGTCACTGGTGAAGATGTCACCTTTGACGAACTGGGTGGAGCACGCGTGCACAACGAGAAAAGCGGTGTTGCACAACTGCTGGCAGAGGACGAAGAAGAATCTTTCTGGATGGTGAGAAAACTGCTCTCCTATTTGCCGCTCAACAATCTTGAACCGCCGCCCTTTGTAGAACCCGGTCAGGATGCCGAACCAGCAAACATGATTTCTCTCGACAGCGTTGTGCCACATGATCCTGCCAAGCCATATGACATGCACGACGTAATCACCAACATCTTCGATAATGGCGATTTCTTTGAAATAGCGCCACTTTACGCTACTAACTTAATCACAGGCTTCGCCCGACTGCATGGTGAAACAGTAGGAATTGTCGCCAACCAGCCAAAGAAGTTAGCAGGAACGCTGGACATCAATGCATCAATCAAAGGCGCTCGATTCGTGCGTTTCCTCGATGCATTCAACATTCCATTAATTACTTTTGTCGATGTGCCGGGTTATTTGCCTGGTCGCACTCAAGAGCATCATGGCATTATCAGGCATGGAGCCAAGCTGCTTTACGCGTACTGCGAAGCAACTGTTCCCAAACTCACCGTAATCACTCGCAAAGCATATGGCGGTGCATTCGACGTAATGGGCTCGAAAAACGTAGGCGGTGATTTCAATTTCGCCTGGCCCACAGCGGAAATTGCAGTTATGGGGGCTGATGGAGCGGTCAATCTTTTGTACAGAAAAGAATTGGACAAGCTCAAAAACGATGCACCTGCCAAACACAAAGAGCTCGTTGCAGAGTACAGAGAACGATTTGCCAATCCTTATGTAGCTGCAGAGCTTGGCTATGTAGACGATGTGATCATGCCGTCAGAAACGAGACGATATCTGCATGCCGCCTTGGAAGTGCAGAAAAACAAGCGCATTGAAAGACCGAAGAGAAAACACGGAAATATTCCTCTATAAACTCTTTGAAAAAAGAGAGGATTTATTTCTTACGCGCCTTCTCAACATCCGGCAGAATCATCTTGAAGATGAATCGGCCTGGCCGAACTTTCATATCTTCCGGATGAAGAAGGCTTTCATCGCCAATTACATTGGGGTCGTCAATTTCAGCAGGATCATATGAAGGCGATTTGACAGAGTTTTCCTCTTCATCAGAATCTTGCCCTGCAGGCTCCATCTGCGAGTTATCTCTTGTTTGAGCATCGCCTGCCGACACACCATACTCAAACAAGTTCAGGTGGACAGTTAATGGCGATTGCAAAACCGATTCGAATCTCGAGACCGGATCGAGATTTGGTCCGCCCAAAATTTTATCTACGTATTTATAAAGCTCTTCTGAAAACGGTTTGGGCGCGACGACCATAATGGATTTCATGACCGGTCTCTTTTTGTCTGCTTGCTGAGCCCTGTGCATCAATTCTTTGAAATACGCAGTAGCGTACTTAGGCACGTTCCACTGAGCGTGATTCAGAACGACAAATGCTAAGAGCGTGGTGCCACCTGAGGCATCCTCAAAATGCACATCGTACATTGGCAAGGCTTCTTTCTTGAAAAAGCCTTGTGTGACCGGATGGACAGTAATCTTGACGGCGCGAGCAATTGATTCCCAGAAGGCTCTTTGCCTGTTGTAAAGCCCACTTCGGTGCAAAAGTGTGAAGAGATCTGTCATAACATAATTTACGAAATCGGTCACTTCTGGCGGCACTTTACCGGACTCGTCAACCAAGTCCACATTCGCTGCAGCAATCTTCAAATCCTGTGGCGAACAGCTTCTTGCTGTCGCAACAACATTGTTCAAAGTATAGGCAGCGGCGTTGCGAACCTTGATTTCAATAGTATGCGTTTCCGGTAATGGCATCGAGCAAGCTTCCTAATTATCAGAATGAAGATACTAACGCGCGTAACGTGGTACATCATATGTTAGCGGTATGAGTCGTTATCGCCTGTCAACGGAGGTTTTTTCAGTCCGTAAGCGTTTTTGAGCCCACCAGTTATCCCACAAAATCCTTCCTGAGTCCCGCCCGAATCAGGTAAACTGGAAAAGTGGCTACTTGGCGGTCGGCAGCTCGCCCTTTTTTTGGGTCATAGAGTTGCTGGTTGGGAGTATTCGCGGCCGCGTGTTGCGATCAAGAAAAACCCTCCTGACGTCCCGCTACAGACATTTTGTTGGCTATTGTTTCAGTATTCGCATTTTCAGCGGTCTTGTCATAGAAAAAGATGCCTATCCTTCCCTCTCGGAATAATTTCAACCAAGCGGCTGCCGGAGTCCTCTTCGAATTGAAGAAAGGCAACAAAGAGCAGCGCAACGATTTCGTCTGGAATCACCAAGAACGTTTTTACGCCATCGCTTACATGGCAACAGGCAATCCAGAAACAGCGACTCAACTAACCATAATGGCTTTCCGCAATGCTTTTGCATCGCTGAAACACACGGACCCAAAGAAGGTGAATATGCCTCTCTGGTACTGGGTGTCAAATTTTATCGTTGACGCTTGCGCCGAGTATCACTCGCAATACACTGGTCCGTTGCCACCTGGTGCTCGTACAGACCCGGCTTCCGATGGATCTGGCAATATGGACTGGGAAACGACGGTCATTCTCGGAACGCAAAGGGTACGACGTTGCCTGAGCACATTGTCCGAGGAGCAGCAAAAGGTTTTCATGCTGCGCCACCAACTCGATCTTACGTATGAACAAATGGGTTCGGTTTTGCACCAGCCGAAAGAAACCATTCAGGCGTGGCTCTATAGAGCACGAGTGCAAATAGTTAAATGCCTTGGCAGGGGATAGTTCTTTTAGAGAGCGCGGTAACTGATAATGAATTGCAGTCGATTCCGACACTTAATTCAACAACGATTCGACATGGATCTGCAGGCGCAGGACGAGCGTATGCTGTCTGCTCACTTGGAAACGTGCGAATCGTGCGCTAAATTTCATCACCAAATTCAACAAGTTCTCCTTGCTGCCGATGATGTTCAGTTACCTGATGACTTGACGCCGCCTCAGCCAGAGATGCTCGCCCGCGCAATTCTGGAAGATTTGCCGGAACAGAAAGCCTCACCCTTCGCGATGTTCGGCAATATGTTCAAGGGCAAAGAAAAAGCGCCTAAAGCTGAAAAAGAGCAGAAGGGTGGTCGAGGCAAGAAAGACACCATGCCTCCAGGAATGGATATGGACATGGAGCCTGCCGGCGGCAGCCGATATCCGCATCGCTCGCAGCCGATGAATCAGCCGATCACTCAGTTTGAAGACTCCAATTCAATTCCTCCTCAAATGGCGCCGCCGCAAGCAAAAGGCCGGCCGCCTGAAGATCACTCCGGTACGGCAACTCGACTCAAAGCAATCGCCAAAGGCATGTCCGAGCCTATTATGGACAGCCGTGAAGCTCAGTCGACTACAAGATCGCTCGGTGAAAAGTTCGGCATGGCCGGACCGAATCAACTTACAGATGATCAGCCGCTGACACTTGCAGAATCTATAAGAAGGAAGATCGCCGAATCGCAAAGAGCAACCGGCGAGCACGAACCGATAAGCGTCGAGGACGAACTCGGTCCGGAAGGCAGTGGTCGCCAGCAGGAAGAAGAGCCTAATTGGATGAAGCCGCCAGGCTTGCCAAATCGCCAGCAGCTTAATGGTCCGACCGGTTTGCCCGGTCAATCAAATCCCAGTTTGACGCCTCCTGGAATGGGCGCGCCAATGTCTTCGTCGCAATCCATGCCTATGCCTGGAATGCCGCAAATGCCACCACCAATGCCGGCACCAAATGCAATGGGCGAAGGTGGAGCAAACCTTGCCGGTAATTGGGGCAAGCCAACAAGCCCAACACAAGAAGCTTCTAATTGGGGTGGACCGCCTGGTGGCGGAGTCCCCGGTGGTCCTGCAGGTGGACAGCCACCCATGCCCGGACTGAAAGCGCCTGGTCAAGGCGTTACAGGGGCGGGCGCATGGGGCGATCCGAACTGGGGCAATGAGGCTCCTAAAGGGGCGAATGGTCAGGAAGGCGATTGGGGACCACCGCCACAAGGTGGCGCCTGGGATGATCCCGACGAGGCCGCTGCTTCCAATCAATTTGCACCGCCGACACAGGCGCCGAATTTCGGAATGCCGGGTGGAATGCCCAATATGGACTCTCCCGACCAGCCCTGGAATAAGCCGTTACAGTCTCCACAAGCCGCAGCGCCCGCACCCGCACCGGCTGCTCCCGGCGCATGGGGTGCGCCCCCAAGTGGTGCAGACAGTTGGAGTGGTGGCAATCCGGGCGGATGGAGTTCACCTCCTACTCCTGAAACCGCTGCGCCCGCACCGTCTCAGGCTGCACCTGCCGCAAAAGCACCGGACAGTAATCCATGGGGTGCACCAGCAGTTGAAGCAGGCGGACAGGCCGGCAGTGCAAACTCAGCATGGGGCGGAAACGCAAATGGCTGGGGACAAGGCGCGCCAAGCGGAAGTCAAAACGCAGTTCCGGATAGTTGGGCAACACCACCTGCGCAACCACAAGCCTGGGGCAACCCGCCCGGAAACGATCCAAATTCCGGTGCCAATGCCGCAGTTTCAGCGCCTGCAGCGGCAGCGCCTACTGCCGAAGCTGCACCAGCAGCGGCCGGCGCCTGGGGAAATCAAGGAAGTTCCGGCAGCAGCTGGGGTCAGATAGCTCAAAAACCGAACGACAGTTGGGGTGCACCTGCCGGCGGACAGCCGGGAGGCGGCTGGGGTCAGCCTGGTGGCGGAAACGCTTGGGGCGCAGAACAAGCAAGAACGCCCGAACCAGAACCGGCTCAACCAGCACCCGCACCAGCTCAGGCTCCGGCGGCAGCTCCCAAGCCAGGCAATGCTTGGTCTGTAGACGCAGAACAAATTGAAACCGGCACGTGGAGAGCATTCACACCGGGTTCTGACGCACTTGTTTCCAATGCTCCTGCAACTCCCAAAGGTTGGGGCGCAACACCGGCACCGGGAGCAGCCGCACCGCAGATGCCACCACCTCCGCCGCCCGGTGGAGCACAAAACCGCTGGGATACACCCATTCAGGACAGAGGTGCGCAACCGGCGGCCGATGCAAATCGCTGGGATCAACCAATTCAAAATCGAGCACAGGAGCAAGCAGCTCCTGCGCCAGCTCCAGCAAACAATCCGTGGGGAGTACCAGTTCCTGGTGCAGCTCCTCCTCTGCCGGGCGCTTCGGCACCGGGTGGATTTGGCGCGGGCGCGGCTCCGCAAGCCCCTGCTATGCCCAGCGCACCAGCTGGTGTGGCCGGCACAGGCATACCAAAAGATTCAATTATGGATAGGCTGTCCAATGTTCTTGCTGAAGGACAAGCGGCTCCAGGACAAAACTCTGAAGAGTCTCGCTGGGATATGCCAATTCAGGAGCGCATGAAGCAAGAAGCGATGGCGGCAGCACCAGCAGCACCGCCAATGCCCTCTCCGATGGCAGCTCCGGCAGCAAAAGCAACAGGCGACAATCGTTGGGATACCCCAATTCAAGATCGCTCGCAACAGCAAGCTCCTGAACTTTCGCCGCCCCCTCCGCGCTGGGATGTTCCTATTCAAGAACGCACCCAGCAACTGACCCCAACTACAGCGCAACCTGTCGGTGAGCCGCTTTCACCGCAGCCAGCAGCTCCGACACCTTGGGGCTCGCCGCCTCCTGCTCCGCAAGCAGCACCGGCTCCAGCACCAATGGCACCGCCGGCACCACCAAATCCGTTTGGTTCTCCAGCTGACCAAGGCATCACAGCATCAAGTTGGGATTTGCCGGTCGTGGAAGCACAAGATCAATTGCACAGACAGCCTCAAGCTGATGCAGCTCCTCCTCAGCCTTTCGCTCAACCATTTGGAGTTCCGCCAGAACCGGCAATGCCACAGTCAGGTGGCTCGCCTTCGCGATTGAATATCAATCCACCAGCATTTGTTCCTGGACAACCAGTTCCGCAGCCTGCAATGCCTGCACCACCGCAAGCACCGGCAGCAGGAATCGGCGGCGCATTATTCAATGTCGACGATAACGAAATCGAAAAAATATTCTCAGAGCACCTTGGCATCAATGAAAGCTCACCGCAGGCAGCAGTGCCGAAGCAAGAAGGTCCGCCACAACCGGCGATCATGAAGTCGCTGCCGATTGCACCTCCCGAGCCGGTAGCCAACCCATGGGGTCAGCCCTTCAACCCGCCTCCGGTGCCTGGACAAGACTCTAATCCTCAGCCCTTTGCGCCTGCAATGCCGGAGCCGCAAGCACCAGCATTTGCTCAGCAAGCACCGGAGCCGCAACCTTTTGCAGCGCCTGCACCACCACCGGCACCGTTTGGTGCACCGGCTCAAGAAGCTCCTATGCCGTTTGCGACACCAAGCGCACCTGCTCCATTTGGTGCACCACCTGCTCCATTCGGCGCACCGCCGCCGGCTCCATTTGGCGCGCCTGAAGCACCTCAGCCGTTTGCTACGCCGGCACCGGCTCCGATGCCATTTGCGGCGCAAACTCCAGAACCGGTCCAACCTTTTGGCGCACCACCGCCTGCTCCGTTCGGACAGCCGGAAGCTGCACCACAACCATTTGCTCCAGCAGCATCGGCGCCGCCAGCGCCATTTGGTGCACCTGCTGCACCGGCTCCTGCCAATCCCTTTGCCATGCCGCAACCGGCAACTGGTGGAGCGGGTCAACCGAAAATCGTTCCTGTAATGTCGAAAAACGTTGCCACCGCATCCGGTGGTCCTCCGGCTACAGGCTGGGGACAGCCCAGTGCATCAGGCGGCTTCCCGGCGGCTATACCGCCGAACGGTCAAGCTCCTGTCGCCGCAGCACCGGCGCCTTTTGCCGCAGCACCGGCGGCACCGGAAAACAAATCGAACGGACTTTTCAATTTAGACGATACTGCCATGGACGACTTGTTCTCCAAAAACCTTGGAGTACAAGAAATGGCTAAGCCTGTTGGTGGAACCGGCGAACAGCAAATGCCTGCACAAGCTCAAATGCAACAGCAGATGCAACCTCAAATGCAGCAAGACATGCAGCAACAGATGCAGCAGCAGCAGCAAATGCAACAACCCATGCAACAACAGGCACCGTCCGCGCCATTTGCACAACAGCCGTTCGGAGTGCCACCACAACAAGCAGCTCCAGCTCCTTTCGGAGCGCCGCCTCAGGCACTTGATCAATTTGGTCAAGCTGCGCCGCCTCAGCCTTTCGGTGTTCCTCAGCAAGCTGCCGCTCCTGCACCTTTTGGCGCTCCATTCGGAGCACCAGCTCAAGCACCGCAGCCGCCGCAAATGCCTCAAGCTCAGCAAGCTCCAGCGCCATTTGGCGCTCCGGCTCCAGCGCCATTTGGCGCTCCGGCACCGGCACCGTTTGGCGCCCCGGCTCAGGCTCCCGCACCGTTTGGAGCACCACCGCCGCAAGCACCTCAGGCTCAGGCTGGTCTCTTTAGCGTCGACGACAACATGATGAATCAGATCTTCTCCGACAATCTCGGAGTTCAAGATCAAGATACGCAAGTAAACGCAGGTCAGCAAAGAGTGAATGTAGCCGCAGCGGTTCAAGCACTGAGCGACGTTGCCGTTCAAGATCCAATGGGTGCGGCGGTTCCTCCTCCCAAAATCGAAGGTTTGGGAAGGTTGGATGCCAAGCCAGATCAGGGCGGCGATACCGGCAGCGGAAGAATTGCATCGATAGGCAAATTCTTGCTTGACCAAAAAGACCTGGAAAAGATTGGCAAATTGACTGCTTCGGATCTTTCCGACACCAAGATGAAGATCCTTACTTTGGAAGCCGCTTCCGAAATTCAAGGACTACTTCACCACATCGGTGGCACGCCTGATGTTGTCGGATCGATCATCATCGGGCATGACGGTTTGCTCATCGCCAACACTATGCCACAGGACATAGAAGCCGATTCCATCGGCATCTGGGCGCTTGCCGTGTACATGAATACAGAAACTGCAATTAAGAAGATCGGCCACAATCGCGTCCATCAGGTCGTCGCTCGCACACCGCGCGGCTTCCTGGTAATCGCAGATTTTGGCGGAGGACTTCTGGTGACCCTTAGCGACGGACGTGACACCGATGCGCTCATACCGCTAATGCGCAGCATCACGCAGGTTGTTTCTACCTAGCTAAATCAGCTATCCGATCAAATATCGGCAAAGAGTGCGTACACCAAATCCGGTGCCGCCTTTGTTGCATTCTTCTCTATCTCGATCCAGCCAGCCTGGACCGGCAATATCTAAATGCGCCCATGACTTGCCTCCAGTGAACTCTTTGAGGAACATAGCGGCGCTGGCCGTTCCAGCCTCGCCGCGAGCACCTGCGTTTTTCAAATCAGCGATATCACTCTTCAAGCTTTCCTGATATTCATCATAAAGCGGCAATTGCCAGAGTTTTTCTCCACCGCGCGCACCACTTTCAATGAGCTGGTTGACCAGATTCTGATCAGAACCCATGATTCCGGCTGCGACACGACCCAAGGCCGTAACTACTGCGCCTGTCAAAGTAGCAATATCAATCAACTCGTCGGCACCTTGCTTAACAGCGTAAGTAAGGGCATCGGCGAGAATCAACCGACCTTCAGCGTCAGTGTTGTTTACTTCAATGGTTTTGCCGTTCATTGCCTTGATCACATCGCCCGGGTGCAAAGCATTGTCTCCAGGCATGTTTTCTGTAGCGGCGACCACTGCCATTACGGAAAAATTCGGTTTGAATTTACCGACTACACGCATTGTCGCGATGACGGCGGCAGCACCAGACATGTCATATTTCATATGTTCCATGCTCTGGGCCGGCTTGAGCGAAAGCCCGCCTGAATCAAAGGTTATGCCTTTGCCGACAATAGCAACTTTTCGTTTTGCTTTCGGAACATCATAAGAAATGACAATGAATTTAGGCGGTTCTTTGGCACCACGGGCGACACCAAGAAAAGAGCCCATAGACATCTTCTCGATTTCTTTGGCATCAAAAACTTTGACAGTGAGACCGAATTCCTTTCCGACGGCACGAGCTTCGTCAGCCAGCCGACTGGGTGTCATAAAGCACGGTGGCTCGGCAATTAGGCGGCGTGCGAAGTTGGTAGATTCGGCGATCGATTCTCCCTTCGCACAAACATCTGCGAGCGCTTTTGCAGACAGTGACAGACCACTGAAGCCGAGGGTCTGGGCTGTTTTTTCTTTCTTATTGTCGCCATTTTTGCTCGACTTATACTTTTTGAAAGAGTAAGACGCCAGGTGAATACCTTCGACAATCGCTTGAGCGATCTCTGCATCATCCCCATGCTCTGCGGATTTCGAAGCGGCGGAAGTTTTTGCTTGACGTTTTACCGCAGTTTTTTTAGCTGTAGTTTTGCCTGCTGCACCATGGCGGAAATAAATCGATATCTCGCCTTGAAAGCTTTCACCGGGCAAACGTCTTACAAGTGTAGCCGCGGCTTTCCTGGCATTGGCATTGGTGAAATCTTTGCCTTCTCCAACTCCAAGAAAACAAATTCTTCTGGCTGTCAGATTTCCGAATGTCGGAAGTACAAGCACTTGATTGGCTTTTCCTTTGAAACCATCCTCAGTCGCATGCGTGGAGACCATGTCCACAAAAGGCTTAAGCTTGCGACCAAAAGCAGGATCGACATCTTTCAAAACGTCGGCAATACTTTCATTTGAATAAACAAATACACAAACCAAATCGCTCTGGCATTGCGAAAGCGAAGCCGATTCCAATTTGTACTTCACGAGGACTTCCTCTTTGGTTCTTCTTGAAACAAGAGCGTTATTGTACTGTTTCTAAAAGCCTAGATGGGGCTTTGAAACGTTTTACTGCGGCGGCTGGCCGTTGACTATCTTGGCGACCGCATTGTCGACAATATGCGGATCGATCTGGCGCCTGCAGTACGCAAGGTACGCCTCCATCCAGCGACGAAGTTCGAGTAAAACTGCGGACACCGGCGTACCCGAGGTTTTGACCTGAGCAAGGTTGACGCTCACCCGTCCCTCGTGATCGATGTGGAAACGGGATGCTGCAGGGGAATCACCATGAACATAATGCAGACTGGCCTGCAAGAGCGCTTTGTTGTCGTCTCTGCCGATAGTTTTTTGCAACTCACTGACAATGCGCTGGAAGACTGAAAGAGGACGGAAAAGGCTGGCTTGCTGCACATTCACCAGACGCTGCTCAATAAGCAGGTGAACCGACTTGATGATGGCATAACCGGGCCACATGTCGAACGACTTTATCACCTCATCGAGAGTCGAGAGTCCATCGATCAAATTAGCAAGCTGCTGAATCGCCTGCTTGTCGCGATCGGTGACAGTACTCTCATCGAGATATTTCAAAGGCTTGGTGGACAGCTTGTTCCAGAGAGTCTCGAAATTCCAAACCCGCTCGAGAATGGTGTTTCGCCCTGTCGGCAATTGAGCCAGAATTTGATTGACTTGGTCTTTGTAAAGCATTGAATCGAGCAGCATCCTGTCCAAAGATCGATTCAGCTCGCAGGTCTCCTCGAGCTCCTGTGAGGTGCCTTTGTCGCGGAATACGAAAATACCCTCAGTCCAACTAGTAACAAACTCTGTAATGGCTTCTATGCCCTTCAAACGGTTCATTTTGGCGGCAATCGGTTTGCCGTTGGTAAATGAAACAACGAGCGCCTTGTCTCGGTTCTCCACAGTGAGCAAGCCCGTCTTTTGAGCAGTCGACAAAGATTGAAGCAAACCGTGCGCCTCGATCGCGCCCAGTGAACCAATCATCGAATCCCGCATGGTCTCTACGTTGCGACCGGATTGACCTTCAGAGTCGGCCTTCTTGTGATAGCCACCGTAAAGGTATTGGTCGTCGAGCAAAACTTCCAATTCGCGCGTATTTAAGAAACCAAGCCGAACAGCAAGCAGCCCGAGGAATGTCTTCTGCCCTTTGCCCCAGCCCTCTTCTTCTTGTCTTTCCAGAAGTTCTTGCAATTGAGACTCACTGAGAATACCGGCTGCAACCATGTAACGCCCGAGCCTGAAAGGTTTTCTGTTGTGGTAGCAATTGGAGAGAAACTGAATGCGCGAGAAAACCGGAAAGATAATGTCTTCCGCTTCCAATTCCTGAAGCATGCGCAGGGTCTCGTCAGCCGGCAAATGATGGCGTTCTTCGAGAGTACGAGTAATTGCCTCGACAGACGAGTAATCGTCGATCATTTGCAAAACCCAGCTTTGCGGCGCCGGAAGATTGAATCCCTCCTTTGCTTTGCGGCCTGCGTCGGTGAGAACAGGTGTCGAAGTGTAGAGAATGTGGTTCGCCAAAGTGCTTCCGCCACCGCGCAGACGTCGCCTGTCGATACCTGACACAGTGGCGCAAACATAATCAGCCAGCATGGGGTGCCGCGCAAAAATGCCGAAGGGGCTGTCGTATACGTTAAACGTCAAACCGCCGCCCGGGTCATCTTTGGTCAGAGTAATCGCTCCGTCAGCTTTGACGAAGAGCAAAACGCCCTGCGGTTTCAACAACCGTTTTGCATAGAGGCTGAACTTGACCAATTCATCAAGAGGCACAGAAAAACCAGTTTGCATCAGGTCGATGATCAAACCGTCGAACTGCTTTGCTGCTTCCACCAGCCTCTCGAATTCCGCAAAGAGAGTCTCGCGATAGGAATAGGTTAAAAACGAAAGTGAGGGCGCAAAGTAAGTCTTCTCGTCAGATGGTTGATCATCACGAGAAGGAAGGGTTTGAAATGGAGTGTCGGACGATGACGACACGGAGATGACCTATTGCAATCAGGCAGTTCAGCCTTTATATGCCCATAATGACAGCTCTTTTTTCAAGATCTCTTACTAAGTAAGACTCTTCTTTTATTGTTTTTGCTCAATTTTATTGGTCGCAGCATCTGAAGAAGGTGCAGGGTCGCCAATTCGCTCAAAATTCGGCGTTACCCCGACAAGCTTTTTCGCGAACGGATCCGGCGGGGCTACAAATAGAGCTTTAATAGCTACATAAGAAGCTGGTTTGCCGTAAAGAGTCTTCCTAATGGTCCCAACGTCAAGGATGAGATCGTCTTTTCCAAAGGTTACTACTCGGAAACGCGAACCGCCGCCCATAGGGTTGGACATAGCCACAAGCTTGTAGACCTGATCGGTCTTGCCGTAGAGACCCAAATATTTGGGAATGGAAGCCAGATGGTCGTCCGCCAACCAGGCTTTAGCGACGTCTTGCTTGCCGTCTTTAACGGCTTGGAGAAACTGGTGAATCACCATTGCTGGGCCCTCGTCCGGCGCCTTACCCTCGAGCAAATATTTGCTGTTTACAAATTTGAGAACAATTTTGTAGCTTCCTGAAGCAGGACCAGTCGCTTTGCCGGCTGCAGCTTTTTCAACCGGCGGCTTATTGGACGCGATTGCCAGAACAATATCCGAGCCTGAGAAAGAAGCCTTCCCCTGCACGCTCGAGAGCAGGAAGGGAGGCACAGATGTGAAAAGATCTGGAGCAGCTATCCAACCGGCATCCGTCGGTCTCAGTCCATACAAAGTGATTAATCCGGTAGAACGGTCATTGCCGGCGATTACCAGGTATTTGGGAGCACCGGGGGCGCCTTGAACAGCAGCTACTGGTGCTGCCGGAGCCGCTTGCTTCACAAGTTTGGCGTTGCGCCCCTTGCCGACTTTGACGACTTTCACCGGCGCTGGATTGGATTTTGTGACGATTTTTGCGCTCCAAATGGAGATGTTTGGCGGCATAGAAAGCAACTGTGCGCGATAGGCAGCTGGAATAGCTGGCTTTGCTGGGCCAGCAGGACTACCGGGGTGTCCGGTCAAGATAATGCAGGTCTGCGCAAATGGGCACTTATTGAACGCCCAAACTTTGGCTCCGCCGGCATCAATGGCACGGGCGCCGAGATCAGCCAGTTGAGGGTGGTTTTTAATCACAACCGAAGCATCTGCATCGCGCAGTGGAGGCAGGCAAAGGGCATCTTTCATAACATTGACCATGCGGTCGAAGCCCGCCTGGTCAGGGCTTTGGCTATATGCTGCCAACGCTTGCTGTAAAGCGGGGCTGACGACCGGTACGACAGGAACTGCCGGTGCCGCACCTGCTGTTGCAGAGTCAGCGGGTTTAAGAGTGGCAAATCGCTTATCCGTGGGGTCCGCGGCCAGCGCCGAAACGCCCGAGAATGCGCCAGAGACAAGTAATGAGCCGAGCAAGGCGATTGATGCGTTAGACAAGCGGTTTGCCCCGTGTATATACAAACGCGCACTCTTGGTCATTTTCATGTCAATCTCCCTGCCCTGCCTGTTGAACAAAATCAGTTAAAACCGCAGTAATTTGCGTGTTTCTGTACGCATGATTTTAACCGCTTGAACACTCATATGAGATCGGACCGGCATTGCGTGCTGAAAATGACATTTTGGACAGCCAATTGAAAAATTCTTTCGTAATTCCACCACGAAAATCGGCTAGAGGTGGGAGCCTTCCCACAAAGCGTATTTACTTGCCCCCCCACCCAGTTGTACATTTGAGCCAGCTTACGAAGAGCAGTACAAATGTCACTCAACTTCCGACCACAATCATTCTCAAGTCCAGCAGGCGGCGGCGATCTCGCCGGAGCAGCCGGACACGAGCTTTTGAAAGGCAGCCTCAGTGCTGGCGCTGAAGCCGGAATGGGCAGCGGTCTGGGACAAGTTGATTTGAGCAGAATGCAGGTTTCGTTCCATCCGCCTATGGATGCAACAACTGCCGCAGCGCTTCCTTCAGGCATTGAATTTACAGGTGCAGTTCCTGCTCCAACCGGCATGGAAGCACAAGCCTTAGCGGCAATGGCTCCGCCTCCTATGGATGCAACACCGATGGTTGCAGCTCTGGCCGGTGCCAATGAGCCAATCTCGCCAATCATTCAATTGATCATGCGTATGCCAGGCGCCATGGGCTTGATGAATTCTTTCTTCGAAGCCCTGGGTCAATTCTTCTTAGGAAGCTCGCCACTGGCTGGCTTGTTTGATCACACACTCTTCGCTCATTTAGGTTCTCTGGGATCGCAAATGAAAGTCGGCATGTCCAACATGCCTGGAATGCCCGGATTGGAACACTCAGCAATCAATCTATCTTTCTTGCCGCAAAACGCGCCGATCTTCCAGACCATGGGAGGAATGGGCGCACATAATTTTATGGGCAACATGGGATTCGATTCCCTGACGAGCAAATTTGCCAGCGCGCCGCATTTGAATGTTTCGCCTGAACATTTTGCCGTCAACAAGCTGAATGTCGCCGGCGGTCTCGATCTCAACAAACCACAATTCGAGTGGAGCTCCAAATTCTCAGGACAAGAAGGCGGCGCCTACGGCGAAATGCTTTCCGGACCACAATTGTCCGACGGAAAGTTAGCATCGCACCTGGGCGGAACACAAAGACTTTTCTCCGACAAATTGCAAGCTTCGTCAGGTCTGGCTTCGGCAAAATCGAATTTCATGCCGACCAACTCGCAGCCTACTCTCGCTAATGGCGCAGGCAGTCATAATCTTTCTCAATCCGTACCGTTGTCCAACAATCTGCCTTCTTCCTTGAATGTCGGTAATCAATCATATGGAATGGGTTCGTCTGGAAACGGACTGAGTGCATCGGGCAGTATGCGCGATGTTTCTATGCCGAGCGCAGACAATAATGTCAGCTACAGAATGGGTCAGGGCACCGGCACAGATGCGTCATCCCTGGATGCCGCCCAATCTTCTATGGATTCAACTGCATCCAACAACAATCTTCTTGCATACAACAACAACTCAGAAAGTTTCCGACCGACTCTGGGCGGCATGGACAAAGGTGTTCAGTCGGCAAGCGATGCCGCTTCGCAATGGAATACTCCGCAAAGCGTGGCCAAACCGTCCATCAAAATGGAAGGACTCAAAGCTAAGCAACTGACTTTCGACTCGCTGAAGGACAGCGCCAAATCAGCACATCCTGCAGCAAACGCCACGTCAAACGCTGGTCATGCGGCTCAGTCTGCAAAACCTGTAATGGATCACCAAGGTCACCAATTGAAAGCTGGTGGAGCACACGCCGGACACGGAGCCGACGGTATCTCGCACCGCAGCCTTCCTGGCGTCGAATATCACAAGCCGGCTGTCAGCCATCAAATTGCAAAACCGGTGGCCAAGCCAGTTCAAGATTTCAAACCGCAGCAAATCGCTGACAACAAAATCAGTCAAACCGATTCATCAAGCATGTCTCAACAGGCTCCGCAAGATGCAGTCAATCAAGCACAGCCGCAAGATGCAACCGGTCTTACAGGCGATCAAGCAGTGGGAGCGCCCGCCGCACCGTCGACTTACACCATTCGCGCTGGAGACTGCCTCTGGAACATCGCCAAGGATCAACTCGGTGATGCGATGAAATGGCAAGACATCTTCAATGCAAATAAAGACATCTTGGGCAGCAATCCTGATCTCATCCGTCCGGGCACAACTATCAACCTGCCGGGACAAGATGTTGCAGCCCACGGCGCAAGCAACTATGTAGTGAAATCCGGCGACAGCCTCTGGCAGATTTCACAAGATTTGCTCGGCGACGGCAGCAGATGGAACGAGCTGTATCAAGCAAATGCTTCAATTATCGGCGACAATCCGAGACTGATCTTGCCTGGTCAGGAACTGACCATTCCAGGCATGGATGGCGCAGACACCTTGGCTCAAGGCGCAGCTGGTGCTGGCAGTCAGACCGCGCAAGCAGCCGGTCAACAAACACTTCAATCGGCAACTCAAGTGCCTACCGGTGACGCACAGCAAGCACTGGCAGGCGGCAACGGAATGGAAGCGCAAGCCGCACCAGTCCAAAATGTTCAACACGTTCAAGAGATGCCGCAAATGCAAGAACAACCGATGGTTCAGCCACAAGCCGGAGCACCGCAAGGCATGCCTCAGGCAAATCTGCAAAGCCAAATTCAACCGGCTGCCTACCAAGCACAGGCTCCTTCGAACTATCAACCATTGCCAGCCGCTAATTTACCGGCAGACAAGAACGCTGTAGTGTCGTCGACTATGGTTCCGACAGACATCGTTGATATGTTCAGAAAGGCTAAGTAAGCAAGTCTTGAAAAAGAATCAACCGGGTTGTTTGCATTGACGGACAGCTTCAGCAGTCGCACGAGCGATGTCATCGAAGGAGGCAAGCTTGTCGTCATGCGAGGCCGCAACGATCGCCTTAAAACCGTTTAGTCCGTCTGTGTCTCTTGCAACGATAGCAGGCACGGCAACTAAAGGGTGTCGCAGCGACTTTGATAGCTTGAGCAGCTCCCCGATCGCCTTACCGGAAATAGTCTGCCCATCTAGCTTGCCTTCACCGGTGATAATCAAATCAGCTTTCTCTAGTTTGCTCTCGAGGTTCAAAACCTCTTTCACAAACGCAAAGCCAGAGACAATTTTTGCATCAAGAGCGGTTGCTAAACCAAACGCTGTGCCGCCTGCCGCCCCGGTTCCAGGAGCTCTCGAATCAGCATTGCCCGTGGCCGCTCCCAGCACTTCGGCGAAGTGAATCAAGTTGCTTTCAAGCAATTCAATATCCGAATCTATAGCTCCTTTTTGCGGTGCAAAAATTCTCGCCGCGCCATCAGGACCGGTCAAAGGATTGTGCACATCGGTCGCCACTTCTAAGCGCACATCCCGCACCCAGTCTTTCAGATGAGCAACATCGGCACGAGCAATCTTTCCTAAATTACCGCCACCTAGAGCGATCTCATTACCTTGAGCGTCAAAAAATCTAGCACCACATGCAGTGAGCGCACCTGCGCCACCATCTGTGGAGGCACTGCCGCCAACAGCGATAACGATCCTTTTGTAGCGATGCAGTTCTACTACAGCTCTGATTATTTGCCCGAGTCCGTAAGTGTTTGCTTCCAGGGGCTTTAAGGTTCTGCCTGTCAGCTTTGCTATACCGCAGGCGCTCGCTAATTCAATTACAGCCAAGTCCGGCAACGACAGCCAAACAGCCGTTGCCGGCTCGCCGAGTGCTCCCTTGACCGGCATCTCCTCGACTTTTCCACCCGCTCCCGCGTAGAGCGCTTCGATGGTTCCATCGCCGCCGTCAGCTATCGGAATCATTTCAATTACGGCATCGGGTACCGCGTGCCTGACTCCCTCTGCCATCGCCCGCGCCACCATCGTCGGCGAGAACGTACCTTTGTATGCACACGGTGCAACTACTATTCGCATTGCTAGATCCAGCAATCTCCAAAATCAGTCCTAGTGATTATGCCACAGAGATATCATCAAGATATTTGAATTTACATGGGTTTGAGAATTCATCTTAATTGCGTTCCAAATTGTTTTTTTGAAGTTTAGTCACGCACTTGAAGGTGCATGAATATTGAGTGACTGAATAAAGATTTCGGAGAACTCTTCTATGCCATCGAAGGAAGATTCAAATCGTCTTCTGGTGAAGTTGACGCGTATTGCAGACGAAAATGACGAACGCGAAGAAGCCAGAGCGAGAGAGCGTTATACGCAATTGCTCAATCATATTGATGTGACACCGTACAAGAAGACCGACGCATGGCCGGGCAAGAGTTACTTGCTGGTTGGCAATTCATATAATATGGATCTTTCCTATCAAGAACCCACGGAAAGATCACGCAGAGCCTCATGCATAGCTCTTCTCCTGAATACCAGCGAGGGCAGAAGCAATTGCATTCCTATTGCGGAAGCTCTGGGGGACGTAGGATTCACGTCAGTTCTAAGTCGTTTTGAAAGAGAATGGCTGTCCAGAATGCCTGACACAGCGTTGATCGGACCAGCCTACGACAATCAAGGCAATCTGATTCCACGTGCATTTGCTGTCTGGCGCCGAGAGATGGCAACGGAAAGAGACCGTGAAAAACAGCTCGTAGCCACTGGTTCAGGAAAAAGCCGCAAGAAGTAATTGAAACCTTGGCGCTGCAAGCGTCGTTAAAACCTTAAGAGGCGCATACTCTGCGCCTCTTAATTCGTAATCTGTTCTATTTCGACCAACTACCGGCTTGTTCACCTTTACGCGGCTCTTCGATCTTATCGACGCGCCGAGCGTGACGCCCGCCTTCGAATTCAGTGTTCAGAAAAGCTTCAAGAGTAGGTTCCAGAAGCGCTTCATTCATGGTGCGACCGGCCATACAGAGTATGTTGGCGTCGTTATGCTGCCTGCAGAGTGCTGCGGTTTCAGGCTCGTGCAACAGTGCAGCCCGTATGCCTCTCACTTTGTTGGCGACGATTGAAATTCCCACTCCCGAACCACAGCAAAGTATTCCGCAAATTGCTTCGCCTGAGACGACAGCATTCGCGGCTTTCCGTGCGTAGTCAGGATAGTCACAGGAGTCCTGAGAAAATGTCCCGAAATCAATGAAATCAATTGACTTTCCTGTCAGTAATTTCTTGATTTTCTCTTTCAAGACAAAACCGGCATGGTCACTGCCGACGGCAATCTTGCCGCTCGTTTCTTTTATTCTGCTGGCGAAAGTCATGATAAACCCGTTTCAAACAACGCTCCGAAGGTTCAGAGTTTATCAGCTTGAAATGACTAATTCAAAATTTCAATAAATCAATGAACCAGTAAACCAATAGAGCAATTAATAGGTTCAGCAGTATGTGGCGTAGCGCTGAGCTTTTCGCTGTGAGAAGTCCTTTGGAGTTTCAAAATGCTGTGCCGTTTCTTTCAATTGCTTTATTCTGTCAACGCGGAAAAGCAAAACTTCTTTGCGCTCGTGACAGTATGCGATCACCCGCCAGAGCCCTTCTTCCTTTAAGATGGTCAACGGGTTGAGGGTAATTCTGTCTACGGACTCTCTGGCAAAACTATAGTATTCAGCCTTCACCATTCTATGATCGACAAGCGCCTTTTCTAATTTCGGCAAAGTCTCGTCAGTCGCATACATAGGGAAATTCATTACCTGCAGATCAAGCTGCTCTGCATTCATCTCGCTCTCAATAAGAGCTAAATCAAAATCGAGATCATCTTCGCCATCACACCCGAGAACAGAGTCCACTATGGCATCGGCAAGCTCGTCAGACATTACAGAAAGAGCCGGTGCAACCTTTTGCGCCAGCTTCTCTATTATGTCTTTGATGAGCTCATCTCGATCTTTTGAATGAATTGTGACGCCCGCAACTAGCTTATCCAAAAGCCTAGCACTGGTCAGAAGAAGAACCCCTTCTTCTTGAGTCAGCTCCAGGCTGAACTTATCTTCCATGTCCATCAAAAGTCCCCTAAGCTAATACGGCTATGCCGGATCCCAAATAAGCGTGATGGTATGTCCTATTTCTAGCCTAGCACCCGACTGCCGTACACGGAAGCATTTGACGGGCTTTTGTGCCCGCCTCAGAAGTGAATTAATGCGTCCATAGATCCGCTGATTTTATTAGTGACTGGTATTAACCGAGATCACATGCGCTCCGGCGCCGACACACCAATTATTTTGAGCGCATTCGCCAGCACCTGCTTAGTTGCAAGAATCAGTCCCAGCCTGGCTTTCGTGACCGATAAATCATCAGTGATAACGCGCGATACTTCGTAGAACTTTTGCAAATCATTGGCCACATCGTATGCATATCGAGCCAATCTGCCGGGTAGTCGCGAAAGCGCTGCTTCTTTCACCTCATCTGGAAATGAGTCTAGTTTTTGCACCAGCGCCTTCTGGTGCTGGTAGACCTCATGTCCAGGCTCAAAGGCGGCTCTAAACGCTTGCGGGCTATTTTTATAATCGACTTTGTACGCTTCTAACTGTTCTTGTGTAAGAACAGGCTTCTCGGTCACACCAGACTCTTGATTGACTTGCTCCTCAGTTGCACGCCGTAAAATTGCACAACAGCGTGCATGTGCATACTGAATATAAAACGCCGGATTCTCTCTGGATGTGCGCTTAGCCAACTCCAAATCAAAATTGATAGGATTTTGCGGATTGGACTCAGCCAGATAATAGCGAGTCGCATCGACACCGACCTCATCCATAACTTCTTCCAGGGTGACGACAGTGCCTGCGCGTTTCGACATCCTCACCATCTGCCCTTCACGGCTCAAATTGACGATCTGGGTAAGAATAATCTCGAGCTTGTCGGCGTCCAGATCAAGCGCTTTTACAACAGCTTTCAGACCCGGCACTTGACCGTGATGGTCTGCGCCCCAAATGTTTATGAGCTGATCGAAACCGCGATTGAATTTGTCCAGGTGATAAGCAGCATCATTAGCCAGATAAGTTGTTGCACCTGTGCTTTTGCGCAAGACCCTGTCTCTTTCATCACCAAGCTCCTTAGCTTTGAGCCACAGTGCGCCTTCCGACTCATAACTCTTCTGCTTCTTCTCGAACTCTTTAAGCACGGACGAAACAGCATCAGATGTATGCAGCGAAGTTTCTGAAAACCAAGTATTGAAGTTGACGTGCAGTCGCGACAAGAGCTTTCTTTGCGACTCCATGATGGTCATTTTGGTTATTTCACCAAGCTTCTTTGGCCCTTCTTCGCTGTCGCAACTCAAATACTTATCGCCGTACTCTTTTACGATAGGCTCGAGGAAATGCATCAAAGAATTTTCCGGATAGCCTTCTTCCGGATAAGGTACATCGCGCCCTTGGAGCCTCTGATAAAGAGCCCAAGCGCATTCTCCAAGCTGAGAAATCTGAACCCCGGCATCATTTACGTAAAACTCTTGTTCTACAGAAAAACCTACAAACGCAAAAAGATTAGACAAACAGCTGCCATAAACTGCTCCACGACCATGACCTATGTGGAGATCGCCTGTAGGGTTGGCGGAAACATACTCAACCAGGACTTTTTTCCCTTCGCCGATATTCAGCGCGCCGAACTGTTCGCCCTTTACATGAATATTGCTCAAAGCGGCTTCCAGCCAGCCCGTGGAAAGATGGAAATTGATAAATCCAGGAGGAGCGACTGCCAAACGCTCTATGTTGTGCTTGCCGGCTTCCTCATCCTTTTCTATGTACTCGGCAATAATCTCAGCAATCTTAATAGGTGGCATTTTTGCCTGTCCGGCAAGCTTAAGTGCAGTTCCGACAGCGAGGTCGCCATGCTCTGGAAGGCGCGGACGCTCGACCAAAACCGGAATCGGACAGCCCGTGAGCGGTCCCAACTTTCCATCTTTTGTAGCCCTGTCAATCGCACGCTCAACAAGGCTTGCCAGCCTTTCGGAAATCACCTTTTCAGTCTCCTTTTAACAGCAAAGACCCCTAGGCTACCATCCGGCTAGCCTGACTGGCTCTACTTATGAAACGTCAAAGGCTAAACCTTAACCTTTTTAAGAAACTGAGCCATGAGCTAGCGGTTGTTCTTCCCCATAATTCAATTCTTGTGTCGAAATGGTTCTTATTACTCTTCAATGAAAGTGCAAACAATGAGTGTACCTGGGAGATTTTGGTCCCATGGTTGGAGGACTGGGGAAATAACTCTCAGACAGGCGACACCACATTCGATACCAAAGGAAAACTTCCATCTGGCGTTTTTACGCACAAAAAAAGGCGCTCAGTGAGCGCCTCTATGCCGGTTTGGTCCCTGAAAATTAGGGCTTATCCGGTGGATTAGTTTGCAATACGCGTTGCATCAAGTTTTGCAGACGTCCCGGCATATCATTGCTTTGCATATTAGGATGCATTTCCTTTTGCTTGGCGATGATGCGCTGCCGAATCATTTGCTCCAACTGATGTTGTTGATTTTCGTTCAACACCTGTCTTTTGCGCAAATAATTTGCGGTTGCAGCTTGATTGAGCTGTTCTTTTTTACGAGTCAAAGACTGCTGTACTGCCATCAGTTCAACAGGATCAGCATTATGCGATTCGAGTAAACGCTGAAGTTTGCGCTGCTCGTCCGCAATAGCCGGTTTGATTTGACTATAGTCTTGCTGCCACTGGGTTTCCAGTTGCTGCACTTGCTGCGTTTGTTGTGGTGAAAGATTTAGCTTGCTCCAATCAACACAGCAGCTCTCGTCTGCGAATGCAGGCAAGACCAATGCAGATTGGATGCCGATCACCAAAACTACTTTCTTTGCGACTTTGTACATAGACCGGTTCTGACCACCCACCTCAATACCCATCTTAGTACTCATAGAGGACCGCCTCAGCACTGCCGGCTGGTTCTGTCAGTGCCGATTCTATCAAGTAGTCTTCTGCACTGACAGTCTTTATTGAAGAAGTTGATGGAGACATTAGCCAAAAACTACCAAAACCAATGATACCCAAAACCACTGCAGCTGCGGCGCTCATCCAATATGCACGACGCATACCAGGCTTGCTCTTCTGCTGATTGTTGTTAGCCCTCGGTGTGAAAGGCACCACTTGCAGTTGAGACTTGATACCAGGCCAGAGATCAAAATCTTCCGGGATATCCGGCTTATAGTGTTCTCTTATCGCATCGCCAACACTAGATAATCTGTTGAACTCATCTCTGCACCCCTGACAATCAGTAAGGTGCGTGGTGATGGCGCGATGTCGCAAAGTTGCGACTTCCTGATCGATATATGGAGACAGCTCCGTATGAATAAGAGCACAGTCTTCATTTAGTCTCGACTTAACCGCCGGCCACAGATCTACTTTATGGTCCGTCGGTAATTCCAATCCCTTCGAAATAAATTGATTGGTTGTATTGAGCGTTTTGAATTTGGCGAGGCAGTCCGGACATTCCTTTAGATGTACATTGACACCTTCTTGAGCCGGTGCCGGCAATTCGCCGTCCAAATACGCCGATAAATCTTCGTCCATCACCTGGCACACAGTCGGCACCTGGTCTTTCATCTTCGCCCAGAGATCTGGCATTTCCAGATTATCCGGCTCGAATTGATTGGACATCAATTGGCATAGAGACTTCAGTGTGTCCAATTCCTGACTGCAATCATTACAGCCGGAAAGGTGCCCCTCCACTTCGGTCTTGAGCTGTTTGTCAAGCTGTTCGTCTAACAGCGCCGACAACTCCATTCTGTACTTTTCACAAGACTCGACCATTACCCCGATCACCCCGATATTTCAGCTTGCGAGTTGCTGTTCTCGAGATACGGTTTAAGCATCTCTTGCAGCTTTAATCTGGCTCTCGCGATTCGCGACTTTACGGTTCCCATCTCTGTCTTTGTTAGAACCGCAATTTCCTCGTAACTGAGACCCTCCACTTCCCTTAAGACGATACTCGTCCGAAACTGTTCCGGGAGTTGCATCATGGCCGCGCGGATGACTTCGTTGACTTCTTTGCTTAGAACATTTTCATCGGGGAGGGCGGATGTGTCGGCAATATCGCGGGTTGCGCCGTCACTTCCCTCCTCGTCGTCAATGCCTTCATCCATAGATACGGTTGGCAACTTACGAGGACGCTTACGCAACTCGTCATAGAAGATGTTGGTGACAATCTGTGTCAGCCACGAGCGAAACGAAGATGGATTTCTCAGGTTGTTGATATTTCTCCAAACCCTGATAAACACTTCTTGGGCAAGATCTGCCGTATCTGTCCAATCGGGTGCCAATTGGTAAAGAAGGGCATAAACAGTGCGTTGGTGACGCTTGACCAGCTCCTCGAATGCCGCGGGCTCACGCCTCTGGCAAGCCAGTACAAGGTCTCTATCGCTTTTTTGGCTGTAGCCTGTCGCCATGGCGACTCCTCTCGACGATTGATTGCATTGACGCGCTGGCGAACAAACGTGTTCCGGGGGTTGGATATATCTACGTTCTATAGGGGGTTTCGCCAAGGCCCTTATATGGTATCACTGCTATCCAACAGATCTGGCATGCTTTGCCGTTCTCGCTCAGATTTGCTACACCTACGTTAAGACTTGAGCTGCCTGGAACGACAGCCGGCCAGTCATCGTCTTCATCTTTGCGGCATCTTTAATTCCTTTCTCTAGTACAGATATGGAAAGGTGCTAGCATGACAGTTGCCTTGTTCTCAAGAACGGCTTTATTTGCCCGCTTTGAGAAAAAACATGGCACGGCTGGTGAAGCAGACGGGCGCCGTTGCCCGGCATTGAGCCAGGCTCTGCATTTTAGAGCGGCTCGAAATACCTTCACTGCCATATCCAAAGGAGATACAGCCTTGTCTACCAGATATCTATTCACTTCGGAATCCGTCACAGAAGGTCATCCTGACAAAGTCTGCGACCAAATTTCCGATGCAATCCTCGATGCAATCTTGGCACAGGACCCAAAGGGACGCGTAGCGGCTGAATGCGCCGTATCGACCGGTTTGGTTTTGGTGACAGGCGAAATCACGGCAAACGCAAACATCGATTATCAAAAGCTCGTACGCGGCGTAATTGAAGAAATTGGCTATGCAGGAGAGCACGGCGGCGGCTTCGATGCCCACTCTTGTGCAGTTCTTACAGCGATAAACAAACAATCGCCGGATATTTCTTCAGGCGTGACGAAAGCCCTGGAGCATAGAAATGAAGGTTCTTCCGAGAAAGAAGACGAAATCGGCGCCGGCGATCAGGGCATGATGTTCGGTTATGCCTGCGATGAAACACCGGAATTGATGCCTTTGCCAATCTCTGTGGCTCACCGCATCGCGCGCAGACTCTCCGAAGTTCGCCACGAAGGCACTCTTCCTTACCTGAGACCAGACGGTAAGACTCAAGTCACTGTCGAATATGACGGCGACAAGCCTGTTCGCATTGATTCAATCGTCATTTCAACTCAGCACGATCCCGAAATCGACGGCATTTCTCAAAACGAAGACCTGCAAAAGCGCATAGCTACTGATTTGAAAGCATACGTAATTCAGCCGGTTTTCCAAGACCTCAACGTCAAGCCTGATGATGAAACTCGCTACTTGATCAATCCGTCCGGTCGCTTCGTAATCGGTGGACCACACGGTGACGCCGGTTTGACAGGGCGAAAGATTATTGTCGACACCTACGGCGGCTATGCTCGCCACGGCGGCGGCGCATTCTCGGGCAAAGATCCGACAAAAGTCGACCGCTCGGCAGCGTATGCAGTGCGCTGGGTCGCGAAAAATATCGTCGGAGCCGGCATTGCCTCCCGTTGTGAAGTGCAGATTGCCTACGCAATCGGCGTTGCACGCCCAGTATCCGTCCACGTGACCACCTTCGGTACAGGCAAAATTGCCGACGAAAAAATCACTGAAATCGTCAAGGAAGTTTTCGACCTGCGTCCAGCAGCGATCATTCGCGCGCTCAAACTGAACGAGTTGCCGAAAGAGAGAAGCGGTCATTTCTTCCGCAAGACAGCCGCATACGGTCACTTCGGTCGTACGGACATTGATGCCCCATGGGAACGCCTTGATAAGGTCGACGCCCTAAAAAAGCATTTGCCTAAGGCGGTGGGCGCCAAATAGGCGGCCGGGTGAAATCAAGTATTGAGAATTCTAGCCGTCTCTCATTTGAGACGGTTAGAACAACTTGACCATCGTTATAATAAACAACGTATTTATAGAGCCTTTAGCTATCTACTTGGCTATCTAAAAGGGTTTCCGCGGAATTGTCTTCAGTTGGGAAAAATTCGACTTCCGGCTCCATTACGGTGCTGCCAGAATCACCGGACGGCTGGTCGCTAGACCTTGTTGAAGGCGAGGTCCTTTCGATAGGTCGAAAACCTGGCGCCGGCGACAAACGCCGATTGGTTTTGCCATTTCCGGAAGTTTCCGGTCAGCACGCCGAAATCCGTTGCACACAGGAAGGCTGGACGCTAGTTGACAACGGCTCGACTAATGGCACCTCGCTGAACGGCACGCGTCTTACACCGGGCAAAGAATACATTCTGCATAGCGGCGACAAAGTCAAAATTGCTCAGTACGACCTGCTTGTCAGTCCACCTTTCAACGCTGCCAGAGAGATGGATGAGGACAGAGATGAGCAAGACAAAACTCAATTCCGCATTCACTTAATCAACGCCACAATTCTGGTTGGCGACATTGTCGATTTCAGCGGGCTCATGGAAACCTATGCTTCCGAGCCAGATCTCGTCATGCGCGCTCAGAAAATGGTTTTTGACGCACTAAACGAAGAAATACACAGACATTACGGACAGCTCGAAAAAATCGCCGGAGATGCGATCATGGCTTACTGGAGCGGCGACGATTCGAAAGAAGGCGCGGCGCTACAAGCCTACCAAGCCTGTCTTACAGCTTTGCAAATGCGTACTATCACTGCCAGATTGGCAAAAGACACGAATTTTTGGCCCTTCAAAAAGCATCCGCTCGTTGTCGATATAGCCCTGGCGACCGGACCAGTCGCAGCCGGTACGCTCGGTCAATCAGGAGCCGGACAAGCTATCACTGGCGACACAGCCAATATCGTCTTTCGATTAGAAAAGCTGATTACCAGCGACCACGCAGGCGAAATTTGGGTCGATGGTGTAACTCACGACCTGGCACGTGAGCGCTTCCAGTTCAATTACGTCAATCAATTCTCTGTAAAAGGCCGGCAAAAACCGGTGGAAGTCTACCAACTGATCAGTACGGTATAAACAAAAAGTGCCCGCCGACGAAAGTCTTGAAAAAGCTGTAGGACGGATGCTTGTCGGGCGACTTCCCGCTAAGACTTTGGATGGTGAGTACGAACAACTCCTCAAAGACGGCACCGCGGGTGGTATCTGCATTTTCAAAGACAACGTAGAGAATTTGACTCAGTTGTCAGAACTCGTAGCAAAAATTTCCCGCAGTTCTATCTTCAATCCAATCATTTGTGTAGACCAAGAAGGTGGCGCGGTCCAGCGCTTTGACGATGTTTTGTCACCACTGCCTTCTCTTATGGCGCTGGCTGCAACCGACAATGAAAAATATGCTGAGACAGCCGCCGTAGTCAACGGTAAACAGTTGCGAGCACTCGGAGTCAACTGCGTGCTTTCGCCGGTAGTCGATGTAGCAAGTAATCCGCTCAATCCCATTATTGGCACTCGCGCCTTCTCTTGCGATACAGCAACCGTTTCACGCTTTGCCAAAGCAATGCTGGAAGCGTTTATGCAGGAAGGTGTAATTCCGGTCATAAAACACTATCCAGGTCACGGAGATACCGGTCAAGACTCGCATTCGGAGCTGGCGGTGATTGACCGTGCCAAACAATCAGTACAAGAATTGGAATTGAAACCATTCAAGAATTGCGCGCAGCTGGCCCCTGCTCTTCTAGCTGGCCACGTTTGGCTGACAGCTTATGAAAAGGAGCCTTTGCCAGCTACGCTGTCCTCTAAACTTTTGCAAGATGTACTGCGAAAAGAGCTCGGCTTTGACGGTCTAATTTTCACTGACGACATGATGATGAAAGCAATTACCAATAAATACGGCTTAGCAGAATCGGCTCTATTAGCTGTAGAAGCCGGCTGCGACGTCTTGCTGCTTTGCTCGTCGGCAGCCGAATTGAAAAATGCACATCAGCATATTATCGACGCAGTTCGTTCAGGTCGATTGAAAGAGGAAAGAATTCGCCAGGCAAATGAGCGCATCGAAAAGCTTTTTGCGAACAACGAAAAACCTAGCATTGATCCAAAGTCTCGAGTTGCCCAATTGAAAGGTTGGCTGGAGGACGACAATGCTCGCATTTCCTCAATTTACCAAAGCGCGATAACGCTGTTGCAAGGCGAGTTTCAGAACATCACAGAAAACCCCGTTACAGTTATCGTTCCAAACCATCCACGCTATCCGCTGCCGCTCGGAAAGTTTCTTCAGGAGCAATTGAAATTCAACGGAATGAAACCGGCGCTTGAAGAAATCAGATATACGGTCGATCCGGATAAGGCCGAGATTGAAAAGCTATTGATACAAGCCAAAGAAAAGAACGTTGTGCTGGTCACTTTCCGCGCCGGCTTAAACCGCGGTCAATTAGAACTTGCAAAAGCGCTGGAGCACAGCACGTCCAATTTCATCGGCATTGCCGCTGATATTCCCTACGACTGCCTGGCTGTTTCAAGAGCCGCAACTTATATGTGCACATTCGACCCTTCCGATAAAGCAATGGAAGAACTCGCGGTTATGCTGGTGCGAAGAATGGGCGCCACCGGCAAATGCCCGGTCGCTCTGGAAACTAACGCGATCAACAGCTAACGATATAAAAGCAAATGAAGCCTAAGAATCTAAGGGCTAAGGATCGTTTTGAACAAGAACGTGACTGCTTGCGCCGCTGCAAGCAGAGCCAAACATCCTAAAATCGAAAAGAACAAAATCGCACCTATGATGCGGCGGATCCATACCTTCCTTTTCTCTTCCAGTGTTAGAGGTGGTTTTACCTTATCGGTCTTGTCGGTGAGGGGAAACTTCGATACCGCATTTGCTCCTGCAGCGACAACGGCGCTTCCAGATTGTACTGCCGGGTCTGCGGCTGTAACAGGCTCGAAAGAAGAACTTTCTTCCATGCTGGAATCGGATGATGTATTAGCTTCTTGTTTCTCACTCATACATCCATTCTACTGCTTCATCTATTTGATGAGTGTTCTCAGCCAATCTGCCTTGGCTTGAATGAGTTTGGCATATTCGGGTTGTTTTCCGGTGCGCAGCTCATCAGCGTACTGCTCTAATATCTGAACGCGCAGTGAACTCGCAGCTTCCGGGTCCGGTAATTGCCAGGCTCGGTCAATTGCATCCTGGAGTTGCTGTTTCATTTGAGACTTATCCAGATGGACACGCTGACCGTGGGCCGGTAAAAGCCATTCGAATTCACGATTCAAGAGCTTCTCCATAGACATGATCTGCTCTTCAAATGAATACCAGGTCCAGAGCGGATTCCAAATTTCCAGCCTTGTTTCTTTGCGATCGTAATAAAGAGAATCTCCGGAGAACAAATATTTGTTCTTATAGATCAACATCATGTGACCTTCTGTATGGCCAGGAGATGGAACAACAGTGAATTCAGGCTGAAAATCGTATGTCTCTGTCTCGTTCAAAACCTCCTCAGCGTGCGGCTGAGCTTCTAATTCATGCCTGTGGATAATTCGTTTTGCCTTGAAGTGCTGAGCAAATTTTTCAGCATCGCCGGCATCGTCTCGATGGGACAGAAAGATATATGCTACACCGCCCATATTCTCCAGCTTCTTCACTAGCTGTGCTTGAAACTTAGGAGCGGTGACAAGCCAATTGCCCCCTTTGTGTTGTATGAAATAACTGTTGCCACCGGAAGTCTTGGGCGAATTGAATCCGCAAAAATAAACTTCATTCTCGATCTGAATCGGGAAATCTTGCATTGCGTCAGCGAGTCCGGTTTTATTACTCGTCCCGATTGAGCCATAAGGACAACAAAGCACCGCCTGCAGTGCCTGCTTTGTTTCTTTTGCACCCTCTGGCTGTTTGCTCACAACTGCATAATCTTGCCAGTAAGTGAAGTTTTCCGGAGCTATCTGCCGACAGATATCCATGTTCTGGCAAGTCGAATCAACAAAAAAGTCGCCTTCGACGTTGCCTTCCAGTTTCTTGTCTATATCTGCCATCGGACTCTCTGTAAAACCTCGCGTTGTTCGATAACCAAATGCAAATATCTATCCGTTAGCAGCTCTGCGCAAGCGGTCCAAAATCCCCATCCATTCAGGCAGCTCCGGCGGCTCCTCTACGACAATGTAGTCGGCACCAGAGGTATCCAACTCCCGCATGTATGCATAAAGCTGGCGGGCGCATTCGTTAGGATCTTCAGACAGCTGCTTCCATGTAATTACACAGGAAGAGACGATGGGAGCTGAAAATGCCATCACGGAAATCTTCATAGAGAGGCTTTCAGATGTAGCGATAGCGCGTGGAAGATTATGATGAGCAAACAGTTTCAATCCAGTTGTTGGCGCGTAATGACTGGACATAGAACCAGGAGCTCGAGGAATAACAGTATTTTCCGAAGCAGTAGAAGACTTTGATTCAGTCGCTGGTCTCTTCTTTGAGCTGGATTTTTTCTCTTTCTGCTTAGCTTCGTTCAGGGCAGCTTCAATGGCCTCGAGCGTGATCATTCCAGGTCTTAAAATGCGTGGTTTGTCACTGGAAAGATCAACGATTGTCGACTCAATTCCGACCGTACAATTTCCGCCATCAAGCACTTTAGCGACGAGATCTCCGAGCTCAGACTTCACATGTGCGGCTGTGGTGGGGCTGATTCTGCCGTGTCTATTAGCAGAAGGGGCGGCAATCCCGGATTTGAATTCCTTCAAGAGAGCAAGCGCCACGGGATGAGAAGGGATTCTAAGACCAACAGTGTCTTGGCCTCCGCTCACCTCGGGCAGCACTTTATCCGATTTCTTCAAAATGAGAGTCATAGGCCCTGGCCAAAACTTCTTCGCCAATGCCAGAGCTTCGGCCGGAACTGTTTGTGCCCAATCTTTGAGCTGCTCTACTGAAGCCAGGTGAACAATCACAGGGTGGGTGCCTGGTCGTCCTTTAACACGATAGAGCCTGGCCAGAGCCTCTACATTGGCGGCATCGCAGCCAAGCCCATAGACGGTCTCTGTAGGAAATGCGACAAGCTGCCCCGCCTTCAACAAAGTGGAAGCGGACTTAATTTCCTCGGCATTAATTGCCGTCTTAACAGGTGCCTGGTCTTGCATAACGACCGCTATTATAACCCTTTATGGGGATACAGCGAGCGCAGGACGCGGGTTTACGAGCTGTTTATCAGGCCTTGCTAACGGGCAAGTACCGATAATAGAAGAACACCTGAGCGTTTATTGAGGGTCAGCTAGTGACAGGCACATCGCAGCAACAAGCCGAGCAATCACAGACAGCCTGGCTGAGATCCCAGGACGGTATCTGTATCAAGACTTCACTCAACGACATAAAAGTGTTCGCTTATGGAGCGTACGACAGCCTCGACCTTGATGGCGACGGTTTCGTTACCCAAACTGAGCTATCCAATGCATTTACAGATCCGACCGCCGGATGGCGAGAAAAGTCATTTTTACTGTTTCTCATTCGCCGCATCGAGGACATCTGCGCTGCTTACGAAGAAGAATGGGCAGTGGAAAAGCGCGGTATCTCGCGAGTTGATTTGCAAGAGTATTTCGAACAAATCGAAGTACGCGAGGATGGCACCTGTGAGGCGGCACCGCGCGCAGATGCCTGGAAAAAAGTACCGATTCCGTCAGGCGGGATCAACCTGAGTCAAACGTTTCAAGATATCCACGAATATGCCTTAAAAACTTTTGACAGCATGGATCAAGACGGCGACGGGTTTCTCAGCCGCCAGGAGTTGCAAAATGCAGCAACAGACGAATTAACCGGATGGCGCGAAAAGTCTTTCCTCATTTTTCTGCTGCGAAACATCGAGGCAATTTCAAAAGCTTATGACGAGCACTGGGCGCCGGAAAACGCAGGCATTTCCAGAATGGACTTGCAGGAATATTTCCGACTTCTGAGAATCTAAATTTCTACGGCGTCGGCAATTTCTTAAGCATGAGAAGCTCATACTCGTTGAATCCAGCTTTGCCATAAAGGGCACGGCCACCTTTATTGTTTGCCAAAACATTGGCCGAAAGGTACATGGCTTTCTTGGCGACCGCATATTGCTCGGCGCGCTTCACCAGAGATTCGCCGATGCCGCCTTTGCGAAATTCTTTCAAGATGACGATATCGGACAAGTAAGCAAGTTCAATGGGCTCATTCAAGTCCGCATCCAGCTTTTCACTGAGGAGGACACTTAAAAACCCAACTGCCTTTCCGTCTACTTCTGCTACAAAAATTTCGGCAGAACCATCTTTCTTTCGTTGCAGCAAAGCTTGAATATAACGGTCGGCAATTTCCTCACCGGGCAGACGATGACTTACCAATTCGCGCTCGAACTCTTGCAGCTCGACGAAACAATTCTTGAGTGCCGCCAAGTCATCCGCAACAAATTCGCGGATTACATGATTGAGTTGAGCGGCTGTCGTTGATTTTGACTCAGACATGGCTTTAAAACTAACTCTCCCTTCCTACTAAAATGAAATCACTTAACTACATGGACTGCAGCAGCACAAAGAGAGCCGCGCAGTGCCCATGGATTTGCGGACTGAATCTCGACGTCGACAAGCTTTCCTTTCAGTGACTTATCGCCTTCAAAATTGACTACTTTATTCGTGCGTGTTCTACCCGTCAAACGAGTTGCATCACGCTGGCTTTCGCCCTCAACGAGAACTTCTTCGCGTCTTCCTACGTAGCGTTTGTTGATCTTGTGCGAAACATCACCGACGACAGAATTCAGAAAACGCAAGCGCTCATACTTCTCATGTTCCGGAAGTTGATCAGCCCATGAAGCAGAATGCGTATGGGGTCTTGGTGAATACGCTGCGGTGTTGCAGGAGTCGAACTGAATCTCTTCTACGAGATTGACAGTATCCATGAACTCTTGCTCTGTTTCACCAGGAAAACCGACAATCAAATCGCTGGTAATTGAAGCTTCTGGCATCTTATTGCGAATCTTCTCTATAAGCCGCTTGTAGAAATCGACTTGATATCCGCGTGCCATGCGACGCAATGTACGATCGCTTCCGGCTTGAATGGGAATATGGAAATACTCACACGCACTTTCAACTTCGTAAACAGCATCGATAATGCCGTCTTGAAGATCGCGAGGGTGTCCAGTCAGGAAGCGGATTCTCTTCAGATCTTTATATTTTTCCAGGCGCCGGATCAAATCTCCCAAGTGAATTTTTGGATCGAGGTCATGACCATAAGCGGTGACATTTTGTCCGAGCAAAGTCACCTCAAGGTAACCTGCAGCCGTCAATTCTTCGATTTCCTTTTCAATCGCTTCTGCGGTTCTGCTTTTCTCGCGGCCACGAACATAAGGCACGATGCAATAGGTGCAGTTGTAGTCACAACCATAAATCACAGAAACCCATGCGGAAAAATCACTTTGTCTGATGACAGGCAATTCGGGCAAATCTTCCGGCAGTTCTTGAACAATTTCTACAACGCTCTTTTTCTCATTCCTGGCTTTCAAAACAAGGTCTGGTAGCCGATTGAGATTATGCGTGCCAAAAACAATATCGATGTAAGGCATCCGAGTGAGAATCGAGCCGCCTTTTTCTTGAGCGACGCAACCGCCCACGGCAATCATTAATTCAGGGCGTTTTCTCTTTTGCTTGCCCCATGCACCCAGGTAACTGAAGACCTTATCTTCGGCACCTTCTCGAATTGCACATGTATTTAAAATCAAAAGATCGGCTTGCTTGGAATCGAGTGTTTGCTCATAGCCAATCTCGCTCAAAAGACCAAGCATGTTTTCCGAGTCGGCTTTATTCATTTGGCAGCCGAAAGTTTCGACGAAAACACGTCGAGCAGCTTTTTCGTCCAAAGTTGAATTGCCAGCCATACAAGCCTCTTTCGCCTGCAAACCAAAGTTGCAAGCGGATTGAACATTATATGGCAGTCAAAGCAAATACGCTATTTTATGGCTTGCAGCTTGGCTTTAAGCTGCAACATGACGCAATGAATCAGATCGGCTCTAGAAACGGGTCAAAGCCGCAGCAGTCTTGACTTGATAGGCATAATCATTCTCTTCAATTTGAGTGTAGAAGCGAGAGAATGATGAACGAACCCATTCCATGCGCTCTGCGTGCGTTTGAGGTGGAAGGATTTCGCGAGCATCGGTCTTGAAAAAGAGCGCAGGTTGCCCTTCTCTGTCGGACTTAATAATTAAGCCAGTGTCAACCATAAACATCACCTTAGCCAGGGAGGTAGGCGCGACAAATCCGCCGAAGGCAACTAGGCCTTGAGCTATGGGACTTCCGCGCGCAAATAGTGAAAGTTGTCTAATTCTATCCCACAAAATCTCGAGCGATCGCTTGACAATCCCAGTTTTTAACTGGGAAATGAGGCGATACGAGCCAAGTCTGTCTAGAAGGTCACTGTCTAGGGAATAAAACCACAGGGTTACTCATACTGTCGGCCGCGTACGTCCCTTGTTCTGACTCCTGATACTGGAGCTCAGACGCTGCCAACCGTGCACAAGGCACCCGCCAGCAACTAATTTGCAACCGAGTTTTCGAGGACCGGATGACGAGTAGCCAGGCAGGACAAGCAGGGATTGACGACCGAACAATTGAACTTGTTCATGCGCAGCCGAAAGCAGGCGCGCCTCTTGAAACAGATTCGATTATTCAAGATCGCTATCAAGTCTTGAGTCTACTGGGACGCGGCGGTATGGGCAGCGTTTATCACGTCCGCCATGTCATTTTGCAGACGGATTATGCTCTAAAAGTTCTCGATACTCACGCCAGCGAATCAAGCGCACGTCGCTTCGAGATCGAAGCTAGAGCGGCTAATCGTCTCGACCACCCAAACTTGATCAAGGTGCACGATTCTGGTCTTACAGCTGACGGCCAGCCGTTTCTCGTAATGGAATATGTGCCTGGTATGACTCTTGCCGATCATCTCAAGATGAAAGGTCGCCTTTCCCTTGCTCAGACCTTGAATATTTTCATTCAAGTAGGTTTTGCACTTGCGTATGCACACGAAAACGGTTTGATTCACCGTGATTTAAAACCAAGCAATATCATGCTGATAGAAAACACGGCAGGAAGCTTATGCTCGAGTGTCAAATTGGTCGACCTCGGCATCGCTAAATGGAGCGCAGAAGAAGAACTCAACCAACAAACATTGACGAGGACAGGAGAAATATTCGGAAGTCCTCTATACATGAGCCCAGAGCAATGCATGGGAATTGCTGTCGACCGCAGGTCGGATCTTTATTCCTTGGGTTGCGTAATTTATGAGGCTCTAACTGGTGCGCCTCCTTTGATAGGCGAGAACGCACTTTCTACGATGATGAAACATCAATCGGAAAAACCACTCAGCTTGAAAGAGGCCTCGATGGGCATTGAGTTTCCCACATCCATCGAAGAAGTGGTGGCGAAGCTGTTGGAAAAGGATCCTGACAAACGTTATTCGAATGCACAACTGCTGACAGCAACTTTAGTCAATATTCAGCAAACACTGCATGAGACCGATGAATCTCGACGTCAACCACTGCTTACAACAGCACAAAAGGGCAAGCTTGCATCAGACGCAAACCAACTATTCAGCACACGCAATATCGTCTGTTCACTAATTATTCTAGGCTCGTATGCACTGGGTTATCTGACAGGCAACAGTACTCTGCCTTCGCAAACAGCTGCGCCAAAGACACCAATTCCAGTCAAATCAATTGAAGAAAATACGGTTGGCATTCCTGGTGAATTCATGGAGATTATGGATGGAGGCTCCCCGAAAGGCGCCGATCCGTATATGAATACAGGAAAAGCCTATTTCACAAAACCGAGCGGCAAAGAAATTTTGTGCAATTTCCCAAACGTCGACATCGGCCTCATCGGAAGATCAAAAGGTGATCAATATCCTGTCTTCGTCGCCCATGCAAAAGGCGAACAGAAAGTTCCGGCCGGTCCCCTTGCATTTGCGGGCTCAGCGCAACTCTTCATCTATCCGAAGATGCTGGAAAAATTCAGACCTGGCGAACTCGGCGCTCTGATATTGCAGAATGCGCACCGCGGCGGTAAAGAACTGCTGCGAGTGCTTCCGCAACAGCAAAATTTGACCTATCTCGACCTTGACGGCACCTGGATCGACAATCAAGACATCTTGCAGATAGGTAGACTTCCCAAGCTTCAACTTGTTTCTTTCTGCGGCAGCCAAATTGACGCTGATGAGTTGGCTCATATGCAAAATTTGAATAACCTTACTTGCATAAACGTGAACTCCGCCAGCGGAGGATCAAAGTTAGTCGAAGCGCTGAAAAACAGCAAAAATATTTCTAGCCTCCGGTTAAAACGATGTGGGCTAAAACCTAAAGACTTGAGCGCACTAAGCAAATTAAACAACCTTATAAACCTCGACATAAAGTTCAATAAGGAGATGACTGGTGAGGGTCTAAAAGCACTCTCATCACTAAAGCATCTCAAGTACCTCAATTTGGAAGGCATACCGATTTCAGAAAAAGCGCTGCAAGAAATCAAGTCTATTAGAGCAGAAGTAGTAATCAGTAATTTCAATTTCTCGAGAGAACGTCTTAAAAGACTTCGCGAAGAGATTCCCAATTTAGCAGTGCGGCCACTTCAAAAGGAATCCGGGGGACAAGTACAGCTCAATTACGTGTTAGAGACCTTCACAGTTCCATGAGCCCAAACACTCCGCATACTCCACAAGACCTTGCCGGTCAGGATAAAACTACCGGAGCACCAGGGCTCAACGCTTATGATTCGCCTGTTTTGTTGGCACCAGGCAATGTCATAATGCAAAAGTTTGTCGTTGTAGAACATCTTGGAACCGGCGGCATGGGCAGTGTGTTCAAGGTGAAACACTTGGCACTAGAGACTTACTACGCTTTAAAATGTTTGAATCACAAACAAGGCAACGACGCAATTTGGCGTCGTTTTGAAAACGAGGCGCGCGCGGCCAACAAACTCGACCATCCAAACCTGATCCGCGTTCACGATTCGGGTTTGCTCGCAGACGGTCAGCCTTACTTCGTAATGGACCTCGTTAATGGAACGACGCTTGCGCAGGAGCTTACAGCGCGCGGAACCCTCTCCCTTCAACAAGTACTGAAGATCTTTATCCAGGTTGGTTTTGCCCTTGCCTATGCACACGCAAATGGCGTGATACATCGCGATATCAAACCATCAAACATCATGCTGGTGAAAAACGCTTCCGGCTCCCTAGGAGGCACAGTCAAAGTCGTAGATTTTGGAATAGCAAAGCTCACCGGTCAGGACGAATATAATCAGCAGACTCTGACACGCACTGGGGAGATTTTTGGAAGCCCCTTGTATATGAGCCCTGAACAGTGCAGGGGAACAGCAGTAGATCACAGGTCAGACCTCTACTCGATGGGGTGTGTAATGTTTGAATCTTTGACAGGAGCACCGCCGATGGTGGGCGAGAATGCTCTGTCAACGATGATGAAGCATCAAAACGAGGCTCCGCTTACACTGAGGCAAGCATCCCTGGGGCTGGAATTTCCGGAATCCATAGAGTTTGTTGTTTCAAAACTTTTGGAAAAGGATCCGGCGAAGCGATATCAAAGTGCCAACATGCTTACTGCAGATCTGGTCGCTATCGAGCAAGGACAATCGTTCAATGAAAATGTTGCGAATGATTCCCGCCAAACTCTTATAGGGACAGAGAAAAGAATAAGTCCAGTCAAAAGACACGACAATCATATCATTCTGGGAATTTGCTCTGTGGCAATGATCGCAGCAGGCTTTTTTCTTGGTTATGTCTATCGAGGTGAAACCTCTTCACCTCAAGAGACGGCGGTAAAAACACCAAAGGAATCCAAAGAGAAAGACAGAGCGGAAGGCTCACCGCTTGTAGATCTAGAGTCTGTGAAAAATGGCTTAATGAACCTAGATTCAAAGCCGTTTTCCACACTACTAAACGATGGAAAGAAGAGAATATTCCGTTTTCCAACAAGTGAAACTTTGGGAGTTCTGCATAACGAAGATTGGAGCTTCAATATGTTGCCGAATGTTGGTGGACATGCCACGGGCGTAAAAGTATACGAAAGTTTCAAGCCTCTCTATATTGATTTCGATCAAGCAATATCCGCTTCTCCAATTATTTTTTCGAAATTCCGCCCGGATGAGCTGGGAGGATTCAAGCTGACGGGCGTCCAGAACAACCTGGCAGCAATTCTCAAACCGGTTGAAAGTTATACCAATCTCGAATATCTGGGCTTAGAGAGTAGCGCCTGTGACAAAGACAATTTGCGACAGATATCGAAGATCCGAAATTTGAAATATCTGAATCTAAAGGGCACAAATCTTACCGGAAAAGACATCACGACCTTGTCGAATCTGGCGCAGCTGAAACAGCTCAATTGTGGCTTCATAACAGGTATAACCTCTGTTTTGCAAAAACTCAAAGCAGCAAATCAAATAGAAATTCTCGAACTCAATAATTGTGAGCTAACACCCGACGACATTTCTTTGCTAGGTCAAATGCCAACGCTGCAACGCCTTGACTTGACCAATAATCATTTCGTAACCGACGAGGCAATCAAGAAGTTGCAAGGACTGAAAAACCTTTTGCATATTGACCTTGAATCTTGTCCTGTCACAACCAAAGTCATTCCGACTCTAAAGAGCATGCCGAAACTTTTGTCAATTCGCTTATCAGACAAGATATTCACCCCCGCACAAGTTCAACACTTCGAGAAAAAGCTGGCTCCGAAAAATGTAATTTGGAAAAGAGCCTCTTCTCAGCTCAATTGACGGGCGAGAAATGAAAGATCCGGCACATAACCAGCATCCTAACGGCAACAGCAATTCGCAAGAAGCGACGCTGGCGTTGAGCGCCGAAGCACCTGCTGTCTTGGAATTTGCGCCAGGCATCGTTATTCTGGAGCGATACAAGGTTATCGAAATGCTCGGACGCGGTGGCATGGGCAGTGTCTATAAGGTAGAAAGCCTGGAAACAGCACTTAACTATGCGCTTAAGTTTTTGCACAAGCAGCACACCAATGAAGCAACCTGGAGGCGTTTTGACATTGAAGCAAAAACGTCAAACAAGCTCGACCATCCGAACCTGATCAAGGTTTATGAATGGGGGCTCTTACCTGACGGCCAGCCGTTTTTCATAATGGATCTCGTGCAAGGTGAATCACTTGCGGACATTCTAAAGACCAGAGGCAGATTGTCTGTAAGCCAAGCAGTAAAAGTCTTCATACAAGTCGGATTTGCTTTGAGCTATGCACACGCAAACGGCGTTATTCACCGCGACATCAAACCCAGCAACATAATGCTGGAGAAAAACAAAGACGATACTACGATTGGTGCCATAGTCAAAGTTGTTGATTTCGGAATTGCAAAACTCACAGGCAAAGACGATTGTACGCAAATGACCTTGACGAAAACAGGAGAGATATTTGGAAGCCCTCTGTACATGAGCCCAGAGCAGTGCATGGGAGCCGGAGTCGATCACCGCTCAGACCTCTATTCTCTCGGGTGTGTTTTCTACGAATCATTGACCGGTGCGCCGCCACTCATGGGAGACAGCGCACTATCTACGATGATGAAGCATCAATCGGAAGACGCATTGCCACTCAAAGAAGCTTCGCTAGGTATCGAATATCCGGAGCAGATAGAAAGAATTATCGCCAGACTGCTCAAGAAAGAAGTTCACGACAGATATCAAACAGCACAAGCCTTTACTTCGGATTTGGTGAATTTCGACTCCGGACTGGACACCACTTTTCCAGTATTTGACAAAGTCGAACCGAAAGTCGAAACAAAAATCCGCCCGTTTTACGTGTTCAAACTGCTGTCAATTTACCTAGGGATTCTTCTGGTCGGGGCCTTCATTGGCACGCGTATACCGCGTCCCGCCCCCGAGATACCAAAAGTTCGTCTTTATGCCGACAACGCCTTATCCCGCACGCCAACGCCAAATATGCAAATCAAGCATGAAGGCGGCGACATTGTCGACGAATACTCCCCTGCTCATTTCAAAATGTGCCACGCCAGGCTGTCTGCGATGGAAAAGGAAGCAGGATATTTTGCAACGCTCGACGGTAAAAGGAAGATTCGAATCTTCCACTTCCCTGATTTTTCTCTTGGTGTAATCGGTGAAACATATGGCAAACCTCAAAAGGCAAAAGGAAGCATAGAATTTCCTATATCAGCTCATCTTGCCTTTACTCCCAATGGGATTTTCAAGTCTCATCCAAAGCTCTTCAAGAAATTTCGCGAGGACGAAATTGAATGGCTAAGCCTCAAGAATCAGTACTCCGATATAAATATCGATACTATCGATTATTCAAGCACCGACAATTTACTCTCCCAAGCTACGCACCTTCGGACGTTGAAAGAACTGCACATGAATGCAACGGAAGTCAGTCCAAAAGGTTGGCAATGCGTTAACACCTTTGCGAACTTGAAGGTCTTGAGCCTTTCTCACATCAAACTGAGCGCGGCGGAAATTGCAAAATTCAAAGGCTTCAAAAAACTCGAATATTTCAAACTAGTGACAGACGAAAGCGTCACCCCAGTTATTGAAAGATTGAAAGGTTCGAAAGAGATCCGCAATCTGTGCCTGAGCAGGTGCGCAATTACAGATAAAGACGCAGAAGCATTTGCAACAATGCCGATGCTGACAGAATTGGAATTGAGAGGCACGAAAATTACTGATGAAACAATCAAGAAACTGCCAAACACTCTAAGGCTGCTAGACATCAGCAAATGCAAAGTTACGAGCGCTTCTTTCCCCTACTTTAAGCATCTGAAAAATTTAAGACTGCTCATTGTTGACAGAGAATCTTTCTCTTCTTTCGATATTCATAAGCTGCTCAGCAGCAATCAAAATTTGGAAGTCGAGTTTGCGATTACAGAAGAAGAAAAACATACAGGGCGGTTAAAACCAGCGCGAGTATCAAATGAGCAAAACCCCTGATTCTCAGCAACCAAGCCAAGAAGTACATCGGATGGGTGAATCCGCCCATCTTGAATGGCTTGATGTCAAAGATGGCGCCCTCATTCAAGAACGCTATAAGCTCATTGAGCTGCTTGGAAGTGGCGGAATGGGTAGCGTCTACAAAGTAGAGGACATTAGAACCAAACGCTTCTATGCTCTTAAATTTCTGAACAAACAACAGTCAAACGACGCATCATGGAAGCGATTTGAAAACGAGATCAATGCAACCAATCGTCTCGATCATCCTAATTTGGTCAAAGTGCATGAGTCCGGTCTGCTTCCAAATGGACAACCGTATTTCATTATGGATCTCGTACAAGGACAGTCGCTGGCTGAGCTTTTAAAGACGCGCGGTCGCCTACCGTTGGAGAAAGTGCTCAAAATATTCGTTCAGGTTGGGTTTGCGCTGGGCTACGCTCACTCCAAAGGAATTATTCATCGGGACATAAAACCGAGCAATATCATGCTTCAAGAGCCAGGCAATGAAACCACCTCGGGTTCAATAGTTAAGCTCGTCGATTTTGGCATTGCGAAGTTGACTGGAAGAGACGACTTCAATCAGCAGACACTAACCAAAACAGGAGAAATATTCGGCAGCCCTTTATACATGAGCCCCGAGCAATGCATGGGCAGTGCTATCGATCACCGAACTGATTTGTATTCGATGGGTTGCGTCATCTATGAAGCACTTACCGGTGCGCCTCCACTTGTAGGAGACACAGCTCTGTCAACGATGATGAAACATCAATCAGAAGCGCCCCTCACATTGAAAGAAGCGTCGATGGGAATTGAGTTTCCCGAGAGAATTGAGCAAATAGTCAATAAACTTCTCGAAAAGAACGTAAGTGAACGTTATCAGTCAGCCCAGATAGTGACATCGCACCTGGCGGCATTCGATTCAATTCCCAGCAGTACAGTTATAAACTCGCTGCCGCCGCCAATTCATGAAGTCGACTGGAAGTTAGACAGAAAACAAGCAAGATTGCTAGGAGTTTTGATACTTGGTGCAGGAATAGCAATCGGCTATTTTCTTCCGGGCTATCAAAACACTTTTACCGTAAAGCGCCCGGAATTCAGCGGAAAAACGAAAGAGAGACTGAAAGAGAGTGTCGAGCAAACCTTGGAAGAGTCGAAGAAAGGAATAGAAAAGTCCAGCAGCACCATTTATGCAGAGTACGCAAATAATCCAGCGAAATTTTCCGAATTAAAAGACAAAACAGGAAGGAGAGTTTTTCATTTTCCACCCGAGCCAATTGGCACTTTTGGATTCGCAAATTTACCCACGATGCTGGCTGTCGGCGATATCCAGAGTCCACCAAAATTCGAACCGGTTGTATTTCGGCCAGTCGATAAAATACGCGAGTATCCTCAATTTCTAAATCGATTTAGAGAAGACGAAGTCAGTTTTCTTGACCTCTATTTTCCGGAAGACCAAGCGCCATTCATGGACAAGAAATTGCTGTCCGTAGATCACATGATTCCTTATGTTGTAAAACTCAAAAGCATTTCGACTCTGTCTTTGGACAACACAACGATTCGTCCTGAAAATTTCAATAGACTAAAAGCACTGCCAAACCTCGAGGAGCTATGGCTGTCTAAAATCAACCTGCAGAGTAATGAAGTCGCAGAGCCTCAAATTCTGAGCAAGCTAAAAGTACTCGCACTGAAGGACATGCGCGGCGTAAATTTGATTACTGAGGAATTAGGGAAATCAAAAAAAATACACAGGTTGATAATGCGCGATTGCGACGTAGACTCGAGCGCAATCCGCGGACTAACTCATTGCTTAGATTTGAGCATTCTCGATGTGCGAGGCAGTTCAAAATTCACCGATGAATGTATCCCATTATTACCAGCCAACGTCGAAAGCCTTTTTCTCTACTTCTGCGACCTATCACCGAAATGCATTGATTCATTTAAGCGTTTCAAAAAACTCAGAGAGCTAAGTTTAACCACCGACGCGTGGACAAAGGAAGACTTCGAACGGCTTCAGCGAACACTTCCAACCGTCATCATCAAGCACTAGTTGTTGGTTTTGGCGAAGCTCTTCTTCACGTAATCATCGACCAGGTTGATGAAATCATTGGCGAGATTGGGACCGGAAAGCGTCGTCTTATGCTCACCGTCGACATAAACAGGAGCGCGAGGCTCTTCACCAGTGCCTGGCAAAGAGATGCCGATGTCGGCGTGGCGTGATTCGCCGGGTCCGTTGACGATGCAGCCCATAACGGCGACCTTCAAGTCTTTCGAAGCAGGATAAAGTTCTTGCCACTCTTTCCTTCTACTGGAAAGATGTTCTTCAATTTCTTTTGCCAATTCTTGAAAGACAGTACTTGTTGTTCTGCCGCAACCTGGGCAGGCAGTGACTTGTGGTTTGAAACTGCGAATATGCAAAGATTGCAAAATCTGCTGGCAAACATGCACTTCTTTGGCGCGGTCAGCGCCGGGCTCGGGCGTGAGACTGACACGAATGGTATCGCCTATGCCTTCGAATAGCAAAACCGATAGCGCAGCACTCGATGCGACCATACCTTTCATCGCCATGCCTGCTTCAGTGAGTCCAAGGTGCAGAGCCAGATCTGTGCGCGAAGCCAATCGCCGGTAGACCTCGATCATATCCGGCACTTCAGAAACTTTTGCGCTAAGCACTATGCGGTTTTTCGGCAAACCATACTCAACTGCTTTAGCCGCGGATTGCACAGCACTTTCAACGATGGCTTCGATAAGAACTTCGTGCGCGTCCTGAGGTTCTTTCAGAGCGGCGTTCTCGTCCATCATGCGCTTGAGCAAGTCTTGATCGAGTGAGCCCCAATTGACGCCAATGCGCACCGGCTTTTCGTACTTGATGGCGCAGTCGATCATCGCTTTGAAATTTTCGTCGTGCTTTTCTCCCCGACCAACATTGCCGGGATTAACACGATACTTCGCAAGCAAACGAGCGCAGTCTTGAAACTCCGTCAGAAGTATATGACCGTTGTAGTGGAAGTCGCCAACGAGTGGAACGTCCACACCCATTTTTTCAAGGCGTGAAACGATGAAAGGAACCTGCTTTGCAGCTTCTCTTGTATTGACAGTAATGCGAACTATTTCAGATCCGGCGTCATAAAGTTCTCTTACCTGATTTGCAGTCGCCTCAGGATCTTCGGTCGGTGTATTTGTCATTGACTGCACAAGCACTTCGGCGTCACCGCCGATGTACTGATTGCCAACCTGAACCTTGATGGATTTTCGTTTTTCTGCGCGATTCATGTGTACCAGTCTGCCAAAGTCGCAGGTTCACGATATCACAACCGCAATTCGGAATCCTGAGGCTTCTCATATTCACGTCTAAAACCCCACTCAGGTTAAGGGTTTAGGCCGTTTTGCTTTGCTTTACTTTGTGGTACCCAAACGCTTCAAGAAGTCTTCCAAAGCTCGGGATAATGCTCTCTAATGCTGTAAACGGTATTTTTCTTCAGTCCCGGACCAACGATAAGGTGATCGATCAATGTCACACCTAGAAGCTTTCCGGCGCTGAAAAGCTGCCCGGTTGTCTCAAGGTCTTCCTTGCTTGGTACCACTTTCGAGCCGGAAGGATGATTGTGACAAACGATGATTGCATAGCTATTGGCGAGTATAGCTGCCTTGAAGACCTCGCGAGGGTGGACAAGAGAGGCTGACAATGAGCCGTGCGAAACCTCATGAAGACCCAACACTTCGTGTCTGGCGTTCAAATGAATACTGACAAAATGCTCCTCTGCCGCATATCTCAGAGGGTTGAGAAAACGGGCTACATCTTCTGGCGCTTGAATAGCAATCAACTTTCTAGCTCTGGACGGCTCGCCGACGAGGCATAGTTTTAATTGAGGCAATGCGTAGGCAACTCGATTTTTGTAGCTTTTCTTCCTGGGCTTTGTTTTATCTGGAGTTTCAAAATTTACTATAGACCCGTCTGCAGCAACATCATTTGTTGTGTTCTCCAGCGCCTGTACTTGACTTTGGATTGTAAGCATAAACACCTCCTACTCTAGTCACGCTCAGGCAAGAATGCTCAGCGGGGATGTCTCTCACCCCCTCTGAATTTTCCTGCCTTCATTTCTATACGTAGCGGCGAGGCAAAAAGTTCAATCCCAAAATTGAACAACCAAACGCTTTATACTTTTTGCTCTTTCCAAACGCCAGTGTTGAAGCGCCAGATGGCAAGTGCTCCGATAATAAAAACCGAGACAGAAACAGCTGCCCAAGTACCGGTTGGTCCCCAATTAAGATTGACGCTCAGATACCAGGCTAATGGAAGCCTGAAAACTGTTAGAACCAATGTGCTGGCAATCATTGGCCAGCGCGTGTAACCAGCGCCCTGCATTGCTCCGAAGAGAATCAACCACAGTGCAACAAACGGCTGGCAAATTCCCACCCAGCGGAAATAATCGCTTGTGTAATGAATTACTTTGGCGTCAATACTCATGATGCCGGCGATTTCGCGAGCAAATGTATATAGCAAGATTGCCACAAGCAGGTTAAAGCCAGCGCCCATTGCGGCGACTTGCCAACCTGCTCTAACTGCTCTGTCAGGCTGCTTGGCGCCGAGGTTTTGACCAACTATCGTGCCTACGGCCATCGAAAGTGCATAAATCGGCATGCCACCGATCATTTCTTCGACGCGCAAACCTACACCCCATGCCGCTTGAGCAGACGTCGGATCTTGAGTATGGGACAAAATGAATAGCAGAAGGAAGTTGCCACCCACCCAGGAAAGGTCTTGAATGCAGGCAGGAATTCCAATACGCAAGAGCCTGCCGAGCCACTCCTTTGATTGAGCTTTGTCGAACTTGCCTTTGAAAGAGAGACACTCTTTCAATTCTGATTTGGAAAGAATGAAAGTGGAAAAAATCACTCCTACAGTACCGGCAATCAGCCAGGAAAGCCCGATTCCTGCAACACCCATTTTGATAGGGCCAAGACAGAGCCCGACATCTAGCGAGCAAATCAATGTCGTCATCAATATCCAGGTCATCATAGGCACGCGGGCGTCGCCCTTGGCTCTGAAGATTGAATTCGACACCCAGAGGACGGTAAACGGAATGTGGCTGAGCAAGTCGAGCCTCAAATACTGCCATCCTTGTTCTTCAACCTCTGGGGAGGCACCCAGGAGCCGAACCAGGGGGCGGGCGACGAGCAGCCCGATGCCGCCGGACACACAGCCGAAAATGAAAGCGAAGACAAGTGAATAACGGGCAGCTTCAACTGCCCCCTTGAAGTCTCCGGCACCCCAAAAACGACTGACCAAAGCGGTTGTCCCAGCGGAAAGTGCAACCGCCAGCATGATCATGAAAAACCCGATTTGACCGCAAATACCAATTGCAGCCTGCGTGGATGAACCAAGTTGCCCGGCGACCCAAACATCTGCAAAGCTGGCAATTGAAATAGTGCACATGTTCAAAAGGAGCGGCCAGGACATGTGCCAGATGGCTGCCCAAGTCGAACCACGGATAATGACGTCATCCGCGCGCTGTTCAGTTGTGTCGTCTACGGCGACAGACATTATTCCGATGCCCTTTGGCGGAAGGAAGATTTATAGACTAATTCAATAAAGAGCCGATAAGAAGGGGGTAAACACGAACAACAAACGCGAACATGGTACGATGCTGCCGTAAGTCCATCCTGGATTACCGAAAACAGGCGCTGTCCAGGGATTTGCGGTTTCTAATCAAACTCACAGTTGAGACGTTTTGCTTAACAGAACCCTTCACAAAGAGCGAACAATTGCACATTGGCTCTCCTTTGATGAGCCCGAATCACGTCTTCGAAAAGCGATGAAACGTGAAAGGTTCTTCAAAGAGTTTGGCGCGCACAATGAGCAACTCTTTGAACCAAAACTGTCATTCAAACTTGCGGCACTCGCATTTGCAATTACTGATGCCGACATTTTCGACTCAATATGCTTCAAGCGCGTTGCGAATGTTCTTTCAAACAACAAGCAATTTCAAAACTTCAATCCTTGCGTCGTACTGAAGCAAATCGACCGGTGCTTGTATGACCACATGAAATTGGCACTCGCTTGGACCGAGGATAAAATATGCTGGGCAGCCATATCGGTAGAGTTTTTGGCATCTGTGTTATCTGATCTGCAGGAAGAATTTTCTGAATCTCAAAGCGAAGAATCAGCCGTAATCTCATTTTTGTTTACCGTTGCCAATCGAATCGAAAGTCAGTTAGAACTCGAGACTGGCACTGTAAGTGGTGGCGTAGTTCAAACGATTCTAGAAATTTTTGATGAACATCTAAACGAGATGCGACCTGACTTACCGCCTGAATTTCTGCCGGAGAAGCTTTTGCTGGTAGAAGGTCAAACGGAAGCGATTCTTGTTCCTATTTTTGCGCAACTATATGGCTTTGATTTTGCCGACTATCGCATACTAATGATATCAGGCGGCGGTGCAAATCAAGTAACGAAGCGCTTTCTCTCGTTTCGGGAAGCAACGCTGCTACCAATAGCATGCCTGCTTGATGGCGACGCTGAGAGTCAATTCGAGATAATTTCGCAGCATCTGCAAAACAATGATTTGATATTCAGCCTTCCATCGGGCGAATTCGAAGACACCTTCGAAATTACGCGTTTCGTGCAGCTTTTGAACCGATATCTCCAGTCAATGACAGGAGAAAGCGCTCCTTCTCTTATAGAGTTCGAACCGCTAAAGAAAGAACAGTTTCCTCCCGAAGTGAAACGCACTCTTGTATTGAACAAAATTTGGCGAGAAAAATCTCTGGGAGATTTTGATAAAGTTGAATTTGCCGGGTTTGTTGCTCAAACGATCAAAACCAAAGGAGATGTACCATTTGACTTCGGCTCGATGATCGAAGCGATGGAAGCTAAGTGGGGAGACGACAGTGACGCAAGTCGCAGAAACATCTAAAAAGATGTCGGCAAGCAAAATTGCGGGCATTGTTTCGGCAGTGCTCTGGATTCTCGGATTTGCACTGGCTTTTGTAATTCCTGCAGATAACCCATTGATGTGGGTGCCCGACGCGCTTCTTTTGATCGGTTTTTTTCCACTATTGTTTTTCTGGAAACCCAGCTGGCCGTGGCTGGTATTCGGTGTTTTGAACGTGATTATCGGATTTGTTCTGCTTGTAGGAACGTTTATTCCGGTCGAGACGCTGACATCGGAGATGAATAAGGCACGCGAGCAATTGACCGCCCAAAAGTCACCGTACGTGTCAGTTTTTTCCGAGTCATCAACGCAACAAATGGCACACGTACATACCCATCTGGTCAAACAACACTCGCCATGGACGTGGATGATCATAGGGATAGTTTCGACGATATACGGAATCGTTAGAATGATCAAGAACATGATCAAATGGGCGGCAAAGAAAAAGACCGGCTCTCAATAAAGCCGGTCTTAAACAAGTGTTCTCAAAGAACAAAGCGAAATTACATGTCTTCGTCTTTCTTCTTCTTAGCTGCAGCTGCTTGACCTGAGCCGCCAATTTTTACTGCCGCATCTTCTGGAACGAGCACGCGTGCAAGGAATTTCGGCTCTTTTTCCCAACGTCCCGGACGAGTACCGGTCAAGCCCATAAGGTGGTTGATGCCAATCATTTGCTGATCTGCAAATTCTGCTTTCTTCGCAACATAAAGCCATTGCTTGACGATGAAATTATAGAGTTTTGGGTCGCGCTTTTTCTGCTTCAACAGTTTTTTCTCCAGCGCTTCTCCGTAAAGAATACGTCCGTCGATATCCATCGGAGCCATCTCCACAGAACGCTGCAGTACAGTGAGGGCTCTGTCCAGATTGCCGATACGCATAGACTGCTCACCTTCCAGACGCAGAGCGTTAGAAGTCGGCACTCCCAGTTCCAAGAATTGATCTGAAGTAACAACTCCATTGTTGCTCTTACCGATGCAATCGGTATCCATAATGAAGTCATCGCCTCTAGCTTCTGCAGGAGTAATGCAGGCAATTGCCGCCACCCAAACGAGGGTCGCTTTTGCCATGTTTAAACAGTTCACGCCAGCCATATTTAGCTCCTTCACTTTACTGAGACGGTCTCTTGTCTGATTTGCGAGATTGCAGCCTTCATATCGGCTGCGCCATAAACACTTTTGCCTGCTACCAACACGTCTGCACCGTGATCAATAGCTTCCTTTGCGGTATCGGGATTGATACCACCATCAACCGAAATTCTTACGTCTTTGCGGCCGATTTCATTGAACATTTCCCTTACTCTGGCAATTTTCGGCAAAACCGAAGCCAGGAATTTCTGCCCGCCAAAGCCCGGATTGACAGACATAACGAGGACAAGGTCGATGTCCTCGAGCACATATTTCAAATGTTCGGCAGGAGTAGCCGGATTAAGTGCAACGCCAGCCTTTTTGCCCAGACTGCGAATATGTGAAAGAGTACGCTGTAAATGAACGCAGGCTTCTGAGTGCACGGTTATGTAGTCAGCACCGGCATCGGCGAAGTCCTGGAGATATTGGTCAGGGTCGGTGATCATGAGGTGAACATCAAACGGCAACTTAGTTGCCTTCCGCAAGCTTTTCACCACAGGAGCGCCAATTGTCAGGTTGGGGACAAAGTGGCCGTCCATTACGTCGACGTGAATCCAGTCGGCCTTCGCATCCTCGGCGCGCTTTATGTCAGCGCCCAGGTTGGCAAAATCCGCGGACAAAATTGATGGAGCGATTAAAACCGACATGTGAGTTTGTTTTAGAGACCTATCGAAAAACAGCCACCTGTTGACAAGCGCGTGCTGTTCCTCGTAATCATGACTACCCTAAGAGGACTGGTCAAGAGAAGCCTTTTCACTTTTGTATAAAGCCAAGTTTATCCAGAGCGGAAAATGCCACTATCGCCAGCAAAAAAGGGTGCGCTGTCGGCGCTCTCACATTGAGATACAGCCTCAGAAGAACTAGAATAGCCTTTCTGTTCGGTCGCGCCACTCAAGGCCGCCTTCCCGTCACATTTTCTTCATAGGCGTAGTGATGTCTGAATTCAATTTAACTGAAGAGCAAAAAGAGTTTCAAAAGCTTGCCCGTGATTTTTCGATAAGAGAAGTTGCGCCTCAAGCCGCCCACTTCGATGAAAGCGGCGAAGCCCCTCTGGAAGTATTGAATAAAGCATTCGAAGCCGGCTTGACCAACACTATGGCGCCCGAAAGCGCAGGCGGATTGGCTCTTGCTTTTTTCGAAACGGCGCTCATTCAAGAAGAACTTGCCACCGGTTGCAGTTCTATAGCCGGTTACGCCGAAGCAAGCGCTATTGCTATCTTGCCTTTGATAGCCGAAAACAACGCAGAAAGGGTCAAAAAATACATCCAGCCGCTTTTGGAAAAACTTTCCTTTGCCGGTTTTGCAGAAAGTATGCTTGATACCACCTGCAGTGAAGAGAGATTGCCAAAATTAAAGGCCAGCGGTTCTGATTTTCAACTGAATGGAGCTGTTCGCGTAGTTACAGGAGCTTACTGCGACTGGTTTGTTGCAATGGCTATTGATGAATCAAGCAAACCTTCTCTTGTAATTGTCGAGAAAAACGCAGCCGGAGTAAAAGTAGGTAAGACTGTAAACAGACTGGGCCGCAAGTGCTTGGGCACCGCGGACCTTGAACTGAAAGATGTGAAAGTAACTGCTGATCACTTGATCGGCACTCCTGGCGGTGCCGAAAAAATCATGTCATTCGTAATGCCTCGAGCCTATCTCTTGTTTGCAGCGAGCGCCATTGGCATATCTCGCGCCGCTCTTTCTCATTCGATAGCTTATTCCAAAGAGAGAAAAACGTTCGGCAGACCAATTGGCGATCACCAGGCGATCGCTTTCATGATGTCCGACATGGCTAAGGACATCGAGGCATCCAAACTGCTTATGTACAAGGGCTGCCAGCTTGTTGATCAGGGCGAGGACGATTTTGACACGGCCGCTATTGCCAAAGTTTTCGCGCAAGAAGCCGCGATGCGCATTGCTACGGATGCCGTGCAAATCTTCGGAGGGTACGGATATTCGAGAGAATATCCCGTAGAAAAACTGATGCGCGACGCAAAAACGTATCAAATTACTGGCGGTACCAGCCAGAAGCAAATGGCGGAAATTGGGCGAAAGGCACTTGCTCAAGTGTCGAAATAGAAAGAATCATGCTGCCAGAACTCAAAAAGGGACAGCTTCTAAAAGTCAAGGCACCGCCTTACTACGAAAAAGAATATGTCTATGAAGTGACAGGCGCCGGAGGAAAAGTTATCCGGGCAAGCCTGCATCATTCACCAAAAGTAAAAAAGAGCTGGACTCTGGAAGAGCTGGAAATTCTATTCGACATGGGCATAATTGCGCTCATGGACAAGGAAAGCAGCTCCTAGAAAAGCGCGTCGCTCCTTATGTTTGATGCTTGTGGGAGACTCGGTTTCTGTGACCGCGCGGCTTTTTCTTTTTGACCTTCTTGGTCTGTTTGGCGGGTGGCTTCTCTGGCGGCTTTTTCTTTGCTTCAGGCTTAATGCCAAGCATTCCCTGCACGTGCTGTACAGGATTTTTGTCCAAGATCATGTGCACAGTGCGCTGAACATGACCAGTAAAACTCGCCGGTTCCAGAACGTATCTTATGGCGCAGAAAAACAGGGAAACACCGAGAAAAACATAGAAGACCTGAGTGCCCAGCCCGCGCACCTTGCGAAATCTGAGTGGTGTTTTTTTCTTGGCGGTTTTGTTGAATCTGCCGTCACTGATGTCAATTTTCTGCGTCAGGTCTGAGGCTCTCGTAGCAGCCTTGAGACCTACGATTTTGCTGGATTCACTACCTATTGCACGTCTGCCGCAAACAACACAAAAGTTGAGCCCGAGGTTTAAGGGTGCACCACATAATGGACAGTTGCCGGACATTGCTCGAGACTCTTAACGGTCAAGTGACATTACTTCAGACATTTGGATCACGGCCGGCAATCGGAAATCATTCTCCAGTGGAGACTTATAAATTTCAGACTACAGGCAGACGCTGTTTCCAGACCGTTTTAGAACTCTACCTTTGGCTGCCCTGCACCACCTTCGGTGGCGCAATAACGACTGAACATTTCCTGGATAGATGACTTATCGTGAGCAAGCGTTTGCTGCTTTCCGTTAAGCTGCGCAATTCTATCCTTGAGATTGGTTATCTGCTGTTCGATGACCGTAATCTCTTCGGTCAACTCAGTCTCAGTCACAGTGAAGGCTTGCGCCAGTGTCGAGAATGCTTTTTCAAGCTCGCTTTCTGCCATGCGGTAATCGTTCCTTTCCGCTAGTTACCGGATCGTATATCCATTTTCCTTAACGAATGCATTTGGTTTTGCATTTTGTCTCTGTGCGATCGCCAAACCCAGTTTGCCCCTCAGATCGGTTTCAAAGGACGAAAACCGCACATTCAACTAGACACCTTTATTCTACCCACTTAAAAAGCGGTTTTTGCCACAATGGTCGGGCGTGATTAAATGCCGGCTCCGTGAAGAAATACATCGACGGGGTCGGCGCCGTCGTCGACAACGTCCATATCTTTGAGGTCGCCGGTTGAAAAATCGTCGCTCGGCACTTCAAAAGACTCTTTATTGAGGTCAGGGGACGCAGCCAGCATGTGCTCCAATTTTTCCAATCGGCGCTTAAGACTCTTAATCGCCTCGGCTTCGATATCCGGAACCGACTCGCTGGTTACTTTGACGCCATCGCGATAAATGACGCGCCCAGGGACACCTACGACCACCGAGTTGGGAGGCACGTCCTTCAAAACGATAGACCCGGATGCCACTCGGACATTGTCTCCGACGACAATGTCGCCCTGAATCTCAGCTCCAGAACCAACGACCACCCCGTTACACAAGGTAGGATGGCGTTTTTTTCCCCGACTGGCAGAGCCCATACGTGCAGCTGCGCCGGCTCCCAGGGTTACGCCCTGATAAATAACCACGTCATCGCCGATGATTGTTGTTTCTCCAACGACTACACCCATGCCGTGATCTATAAAGACGCGCCGCCCGATTGTCGCTCCTGGGTGTATTTCAATACCGGTCAGCACGCGCGCTGCTTGAGAGACGCAGCGGGCGGGCGTTGTCAGACCTCGACGCCAGAGGAAATTGGACAATTTGTGGGCCACGATGGCGTGAAATCCAGGGTAGCAGAGAATTACTTCCAGTCTGCTGCGGGCCGCAGGGTCCTTTTCCAGGATGTTGTCTATGTTTTCGAGGAAGCTCAAGGTTGTTTCCGGTCCTTTTGTCTTCTCTTTAGCCACCCGCGAGCGCCCTTTCAGGGTTGTCATGGGTTTAAAAGGGGTACTTTCGAGGGAATCTATAGGTATAGATCAGTATTTATATTAAATCTGATCCGCTCCTGGGGGTCCACCTCCTGACATGCGTATTTTCCCCATCAAAGTTGGGCACTGTTGGCACTATTCTGGGTTAAAAGTTCCCCTCGAACTGTCAAATTTCCTTGCCACCTCGGATACATGCGTTCAAAGTCACCACATTCCTGGTGTGCTGAAGACGCCGAAACTACGATAAAAAAACCTGAAAAGGCAACACCGTAGAGGCATTTAGGGCAGCAATGAGCAATAGATTCGGTTTAAACACTGGCGCTAACGGAGGAGATAACAATCTCCTGGCCGCTAACGCGTCCGAAACCGAAACTGAAGCCCCAAAAACTTCCGGCTTGAATTTTAATTCCGTAGTAAGCAGCAGTTTCAACGAAGCGCTTACCAATGCGGACCAAATGCTGAAGACTCAGCAGACTCTGCCTAAGACTGATACGTCGACCGCTGGCAGCGTCACCACCAATTTCTTGGGCGCTACGGTCACCGGTCTTGCCGACCAAGTCACGACCATATTTAAGAAGGATAAGGCGACCCTAGCACGAGAAGCCGACCAGGGTGGAATTTCTGCCCTGTCCGAAGGCCACAGCATCACGGCAGCCTTCACCAGAACTGCTACTGATGTAGCTCATGCTGCACCGGCATTGAACCCCTTCTCCGAGCAAGGCAGAAAGAACTGGGGCACTCTTACAAATAAAATGGCCACTGACTGGTCAACAGGCACGGCAGACGACAAAGCCCGCATGTTGGGTACCGGTACAAGTTTCTTGATCACCTTGGGTGGCGGTACGGCGCTGACCACTAAAGGTACAGTTGGAATTGCCAATGAATTGCGTGGCGGCACACTGGCTACCCGCGCACTGTCCCTGGGCGACAACGTTGCCGCAGCCACCGACGAGTTGGCAAATGTCGGCAGAACCGTCGGTCGCGTTACCGAAACCGGCACTAGCAAGAGCCATACTTTCTTCCGAGAAGCAGGACAAACAACTTCCGTAACCGAGAACATCGTGGCGCGCTCCACCAATCTTGGTGAAACCGCTGCATTTAGAGGTCCAAAAGCGACAACAGTAGGCATCGGCACTGAAGTCGCCGCCGGCGAAAGCAGCTTGATCAAGTCGCTACATGGCTTCTACCCGAATGTAAGACCGGCAAATATCACATCTGCCGCTTTCACTGACGCAAGCAAAACAGCCGCGCTGACTGAGTCGAGAAATTTCTCCAGCTCGCTTACTCGCATGCTTACAGCGACAGAGAAGACCGACGTTGCCGCAACCACCGCTTTGAAGGAAGTGGAAAATGCTGCTGCTGCTATGTTCAAAGGCGAAGCCGGAGCGCAGGCGAGATTTACCCAAGCCGTCGAAAACAGTGCCGCGCACCTCAAAGGACCGCAACTGCAAGAATTGACCGGTCAAAGCAACCAATTGCTTCGCAGCATGGAGCGCGCCGGAACCGTTGAAGCATTCGGCATGACAGTCGACAATGCCGCCAAGAACATAGGCACCAAGATCGAAAGCCTCACTGTCGGTGTCGGCAAGAATTCGCCAGAAGCAAAAGCTCTGCAAAACATCCAGACTCTCGTAAATGATGTTGCCCGTGGCGGCAATAAATCTGACGAACTTATATCTGCTGTTAAAGCTTTAAAGAGTGATGCCCCTGGTCTGAACCCACAACTCGTCGAAGGACTTGTTGCTGATGTAGCAAAACTGGAAGGAGCATCCGTCGGACGCAGACTTCTGACCAGATTCGAGACCTACGCAGACGACGCCAGACAAGCAGCCACAAAAATAGAGCAAGCGATTCAGAAAGAAGCACCGCAGTCCGGTTCGCTGCAAGCGCAAGCACTCGATGAAGTAAAAGTCGCTGCCAATAAACTCGCCAACGGTGCTATCCGTCCGGAAGAATTCGCCCAAGCCGTAGATAAGCTGAAACAAACAGGCAACGTCTCGGCAGATACCTTGAAAGAAATCACCAGACAAGCTGGAAATCTTACCGAAAGCGTCAATGCAACCAGACTTTTCACTCACATGGATGATCTGGTCAAGCCGGTTAAGGCAGCCACTTCCGAACTAGACAATGTTCTGGCTCCGCTCAAGGCCACCAGCCCGCAGCAAGTAGCCAAAGTCGAACAGGCAGTGGCAGACTTCGTTGCCGGTCGCAGCGGTAGCACAGAAGAATTGACTGCAGCCCTGAGAAATCTCGCCAACAACGAAAAATCATTGGCGACCAAAGCAGGCGGCAACGTTGAGGAAGCACTGGCTCAAGTTGCTCGCGTCAGCGACAACGTCACTGCTCAAACAAGCAAAGTCGTTGAAGCAGCAGAGAAAGCTCGTCCCGCACTGACTCTCGAAAGAAGCATTGCAGAATCGGCGCCGGTTTTGGAAGAAGCCGCACGCAAATGGGCCGGCAATCCAACCAATTTGAAAGCAATCGAAGAAGTTCAAACCGCCTTCAACGGCGCTATGAAAGGCAATGTCACAGCCGACGAATTGGCTTTGGTAATCCAAAAGAATTCCAGAGTGCTGGAGCGTGCAGTGCCGGGCGCTACCGAAACACTTACAGTCAACGGCAGCAAAATTGCCGATGCCGCGACCGATGCGACTCGCACCCTTGCCATCAAAGGTGGTGTCGTAGACCTGGGCAAAGGTGCAGACGAAGCAGTTCAAGCGCTCAAGACATTACAGACACAAGTAGGCAGCGATGCTGCAAAAGTTCAATCCCTGCGCAATTTCGAAGAAGCAGTTACAGCCTTCAAGGCCTCAACCAAGTCAGCCGATGATATCGAAAGACTGGGCAATGCTGCTAAAGAAGTACGGGCGGCTGAAGTAAAACTTCCGCAAGCACTCGACAATTTCGCCAGCTCAGCAGAGCGGACAAGTAGGCTGCAAGCCATCGAAACCAGCGTAGTCAAATCAAGACAAGCAACCAACGGCATCACCGCCACCACCGACATCATGGAAGCGGCAGTAAGGCAAGCCGATGAGTTCAAGGCTATCGACAGACTGCGCACCGCTGTTCGCTCCGGCGACCGTGACGCAATTGCAGCAGCAGTCAGAGAATCAGAGCAAGGCTTGGCTAAGTTGGAACAGCTTCAACCGGGCTTCCGTAATGTTCTTGATGATGCGGTCAAAGCCGGCGACAACAAACAACTGACAAAATTGACCAACGCTCTCGACAATGTCGAGCTCGTAGCGCAGCGCTCCAGCAACGAATTCAAAGCTCTCGAAGAAATCAGAGCTGCTGCCAGACGCGCAGCAACCGACGGCATCGGCGACGATCTGGCAAGAGTGATTCAGAAGAATCAAACGCAGATCGACAACATGCAAAACATGGTCATACGGATGGAGCAAGCTGCCATCAAGACCGAAGGCAGAGTAGCTGCGGCGGAAACAAAGGTGACCAACGTCGCCGAAAGACTGAGCACCGACGCTAAAGTCCTCGGAGATGAAGCTGCCAACGTCCGCAAATTGACCAACATCGAAAACAGCTCGCGCTCGATGTCTAACGTTGTCGAAAACCTGGCACCCAAGCTCGACGATGTGGCGAAGCAAACCAGCTTTATGTCCAGCCAGGGCGGCAAGCAACTAGCCAAAGAAGTTCGCGAATTGGCCGAAACCATGCCGGCAACGTCAGAATCGAGAGCAAGGCTCATTGCCAAAGCCGAACAGTTGGAAAGCCAAGCCGGCAAGTTCAATCACGTCAGCGAGCGTCTCAACGTAATCAAATCGCTTTCAGACGATGTAGCCAGAGGCACAGTCAAAGAAAGCGACATGATGAGCTTCGTGAAGAAGTCGTCGACTCAATTGGATGAGCTGGGCAAAGGCACAGCCGCCATGGTCGAATCCAAAGCTTCAGCCATTGCCGATGCACGCAAGCTGGCTGTCGCCGACGATGCCATCAACGCCGCCCGCAGACTTCCGAATGCAGCTGATGAAGCGGCTCGCCTCGGTTTCAAAACGGACTCTGAAGTCAACAAACTGGCAACCGAGTTCAATTCCGCACTGAGAAAATTCACCAATGGTGATGGCGCTATTGCCGACGTCAATGCAGCCGCCAAGAAACTCAATGACTTCAAACCTGCCGTTGCTCTCGGCGAAGTCGAAGCACGCAATCTGCAAACTCTCAGACAAACTGTCGAAGGTTTCGAAAGAACTGCCCAAACAATGCAAAACGCCAGAGCATCGGCGTTTGAATCGCAGTTCAAGGCCTACATGGACGCTGCCAACTCAGGCAAAGTAGCTTCGTACAAAAATGCTCTCAACAGCATCGCCAACATGTACGAAGTGTCACCGCCTGCGGTGCAAGGACAACTGCTCAAGTTGCGCGAAAGCATTCTCGATCACTGGGCTGCACGCCTGGTTAGCGAGCAAGGCTATTACGGAAAGAACACCCTTGCCCAACGTGCATTTGGCGGCATGGACGGCGGTCAGTCACTGATTTCCCAAGTCAAAGCCGGATCTTTCAACGTCAGACCAATTGCCGGTTTGGAAACAAACAAAGGTCAATTGCTCGACGCTGCGGAGCGTTTCAACCGCAACATCATGGACAACCAGGTCAAATTCAGCGTCAGAGGTTTGACCCAAGACAAAGCAGCTTTGCTCGCCAATCCCAACTTGGCTCAAGAATCACTGCGCCACAAACTGGTCAAAGATATTCTCACCACTGCAGCAGGCGTCGGACTTTTGGGCGTCGGCGGTTTTGCTCTGAAAGAAAAAGCTCAAGATTACATTTACGACGAAGTCAACGCTCCATATGTAATGGCTGCTTTGATGGAGAAAGAAATCGCCGCTCGCACCGAGGCTGATCGCGAAAGATCCCGTGCCGAGCTGGCAGCCAAAGTTGCCGACTACATCCGCGGCAAAGATCAAGCTCAAATCGACGCACTAAGAGAGCAGATCAAGCAAATCATCGCCGAGCGCACAGCCGAGAATCCGGAGGCTCAAGCAGTCTGGACTCGCCAAAAAGAAGCGCTCACAGTCGGTCAACTGCGCGTCAAGAAAGAACACGAAAACCAGGTGCAGTACGGCAATCCCATGGGGCCGACTCGCGGACCAGGCGCTCCGTCGACTGTTGCCGACTCTAGCCAGCAAGTATTCGTCGCCACACCGTCACGGGTGCGCGCCAACTCGACCAATAATCTTGATGATTCGTCCAAGAGAAAGCCGGCAACGACTAACTTCGATATCAACAAGATTAAAGACATGAGCAATAACATGGCTTACAACCAGAGCAGTCTGAGAGCCAACCCATATGGCACTTCCGGACCAAATTCACTGGCAGCCGCTTACACTTCCGGCGCGTCCAAAGCCTGGCAGAATGTCGTCAGCTGGAATACCGGTCGCAAATTGACCGCAGCCGAGCCTGGCGGCAAGCATGTCTACGGCAATTTCTCCCACCTGGAAGAGCAACCGGAAAATGATCAGGCCGGTTTTGGCGGCGCCGCTGCGCAATCCGGTGCAGGGCGTGTAGATCCAGCCAGCATGGCTTTGGCGGCATCTGCAGCGCAACAGCAACAACAGCAAGCAAATCAGGACGAAAATTCTCCTAGCGCTACTGTCTAGGACGAAAAACCCGTCACGCGGCTAAGCGTAGGACTTCATCACCAAAACAGTGTTGTGTCCGCCAAATCCGAGAGCCTCGCAAATAGCGTGTTTGACTGGTGCTTGACGGAAAACATTTGGCACATAGTCGAGATCGCATTTCGGATCGGGAGTGTTGTAATTGATCGTTGGATGGATCTTCTGATCGAACAACGTCAACGCAGTAGCGGCCGCACCGATTGCGCCAGCGCCTCCGAGCAAGTGACCGACCATGGACTTTGTGCTCGATACAGCAACCTTGTAAGCATGCTCTTTGAATACTTTCTTGATGGCGAGAGTTTCTCTCTCATCATTTAACGGAGTCGATGTTCCGTGAGCATTGATGTAATCAATTGCCGTCGGGTCGAGTTCTGCGTCTCTTAGTGCTTCACTAATCGCTCTGGCTGCTCCTTCACCGAATTCGTCCGGAGCAACGATGTGGGTAGCATCGCAAGATGCACCACCGCCGACGATTTCTGCATAGATTGTCGCGTTGCGCTTGAGAGCATGCTCGAGCTCTTCAAGAATGAGAACAACGGAGCCTTCGCCGATTACAAATCCATCTCTGTCGCTGGTGAACGGACGCGATGCACTTTCAGGATCATCATTGCGCTTGGACAGAGCCATCATGTTGTTAAAGGAAGCAACACTGAATTGGTTGATACAGGCCTCAGAACCACCGGAAATCATGACGTCGGCACGATTGCTCTGGATGTACATAAAAGCGTCGAGCAACGAATCAAGACCACTAGCGCACGCAGTGCTGTCATTTTTAGCTCTGCCCTTCGCACCATATTCGATGGCAACTTGTCCCGACGAAGCGTTGGGCATTAAACGAATAATCGAGCGAAGACCAATCTTTTTCGGTCCACCAGCCATCAGCTTGATATGGTCACCGGTTGTTGTGATCAAACCGCCAACGCCGGTTCCGATGTAGGTTCCAACGCGCTCGGCAATAGTGTTTTTGATTTCAAGTTTGGCATCTTCCAAAGCTTGTTTAGCGGCCACCATCGAAAAAAGAGTGACACGATCCATCTCTTTCAACATCGAGCCGACTTTGCGTTTGTCCGGGAAGAAATCAGCAATATTGAAGCCTTTGACTTCGGCTGCAATTTTGACGTCCAAACCGATCTCATCGGGATCGAACTGGCTAATTCTCTTGACGCCGCTTTCGCCATTAAGCAAAGCTTTCCACATGTCTTCGCGGCCAACGCCAATAGGCGTAACGCCACCGATGCCAGTCACCACAACTCTTCTTCTACTCATTGGCGGATTTATTTTCCTTGTTATGCGAGCTGACTAATTGCGCTACTCGCACCGAACCATCTCTGTCGACTCAGTGAATTCAGGAGCAAAATGCCCAACTTCACTGGACCATTCCGGCGACAGACAACGTCATTCTAACGCTTCTGTCACGCCACCGTGAGGCTTTGAGCAGTGTTCCTGATAATAAATTAGTATGTCGAAGTGGCAGAAATTGGCAGCAGGATATGCTTTTGGGCATCTGAAAGCATCCCTATAGCAAGCCTATACCTTTACAAGCGGCTTAACACTGGCGCCCCTGCACCGTGCGCTTTGCAACCAGTCACTGAAAACGGCTCCCTTCAACTGAAGTCAGATTCGTCAATTTCTTCATAGTTGCCGCCAAAGGCTGAGCCGCCGGTCACGATTCCGCCTTCGTCATACATGCCGAACTCGTCTTCCATGCAGATGTAGGATTCATCGTCGTCATCGGCTTCATACTGAGCAAGTGCGGCCTGCCCCGTGATGAGCACCGATTCGTTGTTGACATCAAGAACTCTGTCCTTGCCCTTGGCCAGACCTCCCATCAGGCGAGGCGTGGCAATGCCCTTAAGTTGTTCGAGCTTTTCTTGTGTGGTCATGCCACTCAGTTGCTGTTCTGCCGCCAACGTTTCAATGTCGGCACGTACATTGCGCTTAAACGCTCTATCGAGTTCTTTGCCAATCTTTTGATATTCAGGCTCGTAGCGCTCGACATAAGCCCAGAATTTCTTGTTGTGGCTTGCCTCCAGCACATGTGACAACTCGTGCAATACCAAGTATCTCCGCCCGCGCTCAGGCACATTTTCGATAGCATGACGGGAGAACGTAATGATGCGTGATTTCAAATTGATTTGAGCCAGTCGCGTGTATTTTGCTGACCCAATCCTGACGCCGCCAATGGTGACATTGAGAGTAGCTTCGTTAATGCGGCGCACATATCCAGCCATGAAATGCTGGTACATCTCATTGAGCGCACGTTGAGAATTGACGCTTTCGCCTGCGACTGAATTAGAGCGGCTGGTCCGGCTTTTGTTGGCCACTATCTGGATTTCTGTAACGTAAGAGCAGTGAAAATAGACAAGAAAACTAGCGGGCAGGCATACTAAATGCTCAACTCAAAGATAACAAAAGTCAGCGGTTTCAAAGCAAAGCTTGACCGGGAGAATTTGAAAAATTGTCTAATACCGCAAAAATACAAGGTTTAAGCAATCTGACTTTGATTACTGGTGGGGCGCGCTCCGGCAAATCTTTGCTTGCAGAGCAGCTTGGCAAAGAATCAAACATGCCGGTCGTATATCTAGCGACCATGGAAGAGATGCATGATGACCCAGAAACTGTAATGCGAATTGATCTTCACCGCTCGAGAAGGCCTGACACGTGGACAACGGTCGAAGCGCCCTTCAATTTAAGCGCTGCCATTTTGTCCCTCTCGCAAAACAAGCAAACGTGCATCATAGATTGCCTTTCTCTGCTGGTATCAAACATCCTTTTAAAAACAAACGGTGAAGGGACGCGCTTTCCAGAAGCACGCAAGCAGGTGCTTGAAGAGATTGAAAAGGTTTTGTCGGCGGTCGAAAAGCGCTCAGAAATAAAATTCGTTGCAGTGACAAACGAGGTGGGCTCTGGCATCGTCCCGGAAAATGCACTGGCCCGGTCCTATCGAGATTTGCTTGGAGAAACCAATCAAATCGTCGCTCAAGCCGCACATGCAGTCTTTCTCATGTGCGCCGGTCTAAAGCTACAGATGAAGTAAAGGTCAAAAAACGCTCAATACTATGGCTCCCGGCGGTCTTTCGGGCGAAATTCATGCGAGAATCAAGACAGAAAGTAGTCAAGAATATTTACTGGTGTATGGTAATATTCTTTGGAGACGCCCAATAGGGCACGGTTTCACGGACCAGGCCCCGATGGCGGGAGCGAGGAGGACACCTTTAGATGGCTAAGCTGCGGTTGAGGTATTACCCTGAGCAAGTTTTATTGCAGAAGGCTAAGAAGGTCACTACCTTTGACTCTTCGGTTCGCAAGCTGGCTAACGACATGCTTGAGACCATGTACGACGAAAATGGAGTCGGGCTGGCAGCGCCCCAGATTGGCGTTTCGAAGCGAATTATGGTCATCGATGTATCCAATGAAGACGAGCCGAATCAACCGATTGTCTTCATCAACCCGCAAATTGTCGAAAAGGAAGGTTCACTGGTCGGTCTGGAAGGCTGCCTGAGCTTCCCCAATGTTTTTTTCGAAGTCAGACGTTTTCACAAAATCGTCGTCAAATACCAAAACTTAGCCGGCAAGGACGTCAAAATGACAGCTGAGGGCGACTTGCTCTGCCGCGCCATTCAGCACGAAATCGACCACCTCGATGGCGAACTGTTCATCAACAAAGCTGTTTCTCCGATTGCAGCTGATCTAGAGCTGGTGAAAAATGGCTTCATTGCTGGCGACGTCGAAGCGTTGGAAAGCGAACTGGCCAATTCCGGACAGACCATCAAAATCAAGGACCACACGCCGGTCGTCGGTTAAATTGCTCACGCTTAGACAGCTGGCAATCCAGCGTGCTTTGGTCATGTAGTCAGGTTTATTATGTTTCTCAAGCCGTCACACTTCTTCCAAGGACTGGTAGCGCAACCAGCTGATGTGGCGAGAAACTGCGGACACATGCTGCGTATGCTCGGCTTGAAATTGGGCATGTCCAAGCCGGATACCTACCTTTCACGAATGCAAATCGGCGATGCTAAAGCGGTTTGGGCGACAAGTCAAAATGGCAGCCAGATAAGTTGTATGTATTGTAAGCATGCAATCGCCCGCATCACATTTTCCGACGGATGGACCGCAGAGACTTGCTCTGCATATGGTCTAGATAAGATGCTTAGCTCACAGCACACCTCACAGTGGGTGGAAAAGCTGCACACTTTGTACGAAACCAGCGAAAAGCCCGAAATTAAGACAAATACGGGCGATTTGCAAAGGACTCAATAGTCGCCCTATACTTCAGATGCATGAGAAACACGGTGAATCATGAGAGGGAAATCGCCGGAAACGGAAGTAATGAAGCATAACGACACCAACGGCGCTGATACTGAACGCCTTGAAGTGACGGTAATGTCGTTCGGGTACAAACGGGGCGACGCACCCAGCGCCAATGCCGTGTTTGACGTCCGTTTTCTGAAAAATCCATACTGGGTAGAAGAATTGCGACCGCTTACAGGGCTGGACAAACCAGTTCAGGACTACGTCTTGGAGCAAGAACCAGCACAAGAGTTTCTCACATCAATTCTTGATCTCTGTTTCAAAATCATTCCGCAATTTACCGATGCAAAAGTAAGACACTTCACTATTGCGTTCGGATGCACCGGCGGTCAGCACCGCTCTACGACCATTGCCGAAAACGTAGCCAAATCACTGGCTGCAGGCATTCCCGAAGCACACGTGCGTGTCAGCCACCGCGAGCTCGAAGAAGTAGCCCATGTCACTGCCAATGGTGTCAGACATAGACATTCAGATGCTGGAAAGGACGGTGCGTCGTGAGCAGAACTTTAAACTCACGCATGGCTCGCATGATGTTGCCCGGCTTAAAACGCTGGATTCTAATCATTCTGGCTGGCATTGCAGTAATAGTCGTTGGCATATTTCTCTATCTGGGTTATCACCCAGTACATGTCACGTCGATGCTTATCCGCGAAACGTTGGAAACAGCCGCAGATCTTGTTCCCCACAAACGAAGCGGATTCGTCGTTATCATTGGTGGCGCCCTTATCGTTTGTATTGCGATCTATAGAATGACGCTTTCGGTCGTTGGTGCGTATGTACCTAACGAACGCGAATCCATCCCAGATGTTTTGTACAGAAAACGCCACCTCGCCAAAGGTCCGCGCGTTGTTGTGATAGGCGGCGGCACTGGTCTGTCGAACCTCTTGCGCGGCATAAAGATGTTCACAAATAACATCACTGCTATCGTCACCGTTGGAGACGACGGTGGTTCGTCCGGTCGTTTGAGGCAAGAGCTTGGCGTGCTTCCACCGGGCGATTTGAGAAACTGCATCACCGCACTGGCAGATGAAGAAGGTCTGGTTACCGACCTCTTCCGTTACAGGTTCGAATCAGGGGGTGGACTCGAAGGTCACTCATTTGGAAATCTTTTTCTCACAGCAGTATGTGCCATTACCAACGGTGACATGTTGGAAGCTACCAGAGTGGCAAGCCGCGTTCTGAATAGTTGCGGACAGGTGCTGCCATCTACATTGGTAAACTTCTCGCTCGTCGCTGAGATGGCTGATGGCTCGGTAGTCGAAGGCGAGTCGCACATCACTGAAGCAGGCGGACGCATCAAGACACTCTCACTCAAGCCTGCAAAACCGAAAGCGACACCTGAAGCAATTGAAGCTATTCACGCCGCCGACTTGATCATTCTTGGACCCGGCAGCCTCTATACATCAATCATTCCAAACCTGCTGGTTGAAGGCATTCCCCAAGCGATCCGTGATTCGAATGCTGACAAGATTTATGTCACCAATGTTTTGACTCAGCTCGGCGAAACCACTGGTTATTCGGTTGGCGATCACGTCGAAGCAATTCTTTCGCATTCAGCAACGCCCAGCAATCTAGGCTACAGGCTGATGGAAGCTGTACTCGTCAATGATCAAACTCCGGACTTCGAAGGCAAATTACCTGCCGACATCAAACCAGTCACGCTCGATAATGATCGTCTGCGCGAACTTGGTGTTGTTGTTATCAAACGCAATTTGCTCAGTCAAAAAGCCATTGGGCATCACGATTCCGACAAACTGGCAAAATCAATCATGCTCTGGCACATGCGCCACGGAAGGAAACAACCGATCAAAAAGGTAGGTTCAAAACCGTCACTTAGCGCCACAGGCTCGTCCACCAATGGAAAGTATTCTGCAACGGCAGCAGCACCAGTTGCACCGGTTGTTGAAAGCGAAATCGTTGATGAAGAATTAGTCGCAGCCGGGCTGAAGGAGCCTCCGCTCAAGGACTCCAACGAGCCTAACTCCTAAGGGTTCTACGCACACCTCTTTTCAACATTGCGCATTGCGCCTGGCTTGTGCATACGTTTTTCCCCAAAAGCCAAAGGTCCGCAGATGTTAATCGAAACTGAAGGGACGGCAGATTGCCGTGCAAAAGGCTTATATAATGTTCGTTCATCAATCAGACAGGAGAGACGGCGGTGACTACGGAAACAGCACAAAAAGAAGGTCTGGGAAAAGCACTCGGTCGCATTGCGTCAGGCGTTTTTCTTGTTAGTTTCACCAAGGATGGCAAGAAAGATGGAATGCTTTCCACCTTTGTGATGCAGGGTGGTTTCGACGCCCCAGTCGTGGTCGTTGCGGTCAACAACAAGAGACCTTTGCTCGATGTTCTAAAACCGGGCGACACTTTCGTTGTAAACGTCATGTCCAAAGCAAACATGGACGTGTACAAAAGCTTCGCTAAGCCGTTTCAAGAAGGCATGGATAGATTCGAAGGCATCGCGCTCAAAGATGGAACTGAGCATCCGGTGCTTGCGAACAGCGTTTCATACATTACCTGCAAGGTTATGTCCTATGCTCCTGCAACGGATCACCAACTTCTCATTGCTGAAGCAATCGATGGCGAACAGCTCACTGAAGAAGAGCCGATGATCCACCTTCGCAAGAACGGCTTCGGATATTAGTTTTGAACCGGGCGACGCTTGGCGTCGGCCCTACGAAAGACCTGTGCATGTAGCCATCCGAGACTCCAGTGGAATCGTCGCCTAGGGAGGTATCCTTCAGCGGCTCATTTGCTCAATCATTGGTCAATAAGCTATGCCACTACTTGCGGTGCCGCGTGTGGAACATTCGCCATACCGCAATCATTATGATGCGTCACGCTGGCATCAAGAAGCAAGGGATGCTTCTACTTCTTTATCCTTTTCACCCGGCTTGTAGTCAGCCATCATCTCCATCGCTTCCTCGTAGCCTTGAGTAATCAGCTTACGCGAGCGATGCGGATCGATTTCCAGCAGCGTCGTGTTGACTGCGCGCTTCGGTTGAAAGACCCTGATGTCCACATTCTTTCTGCCTTTGGATTCGATATTGCCCTCGGCAACCAGCCGGTTGTACAACTCTGCTGTTTGAATCTCTTTGCGGGCAGAAGCATCAAGAACAATGTCTAAGCAGCGAACGATTACTTCGAACATGTTGGTCGGGCAGACGTTTATCTTCTCAGGGTGCAAAAGCACCATGTAGACTTCGTCAGCGCCCATTTGAATAGCTGTTTCCATTGGCGTGTTTCTAACCAAACCGCCATCGACCCAAAGCCCATGCCCATTAATGTGACGAGGCGGGAAAGCCATTGGAATAGCCGATGTCGCCATCAAAACATCAATGAGTTCGTTGGTCGACATAATGTCGTCCATCATGAAAAGCTTGGTTTCAAGACTGCAAAGATCAGTCGCACACCAGCCGATTTGCATGTTCGTCGCGCGCAATTTGGGAAGATTGACCTCTTTGCGAAGGACTTCTTCCAGAGGCGAATTGTCCAGCAATCCAAGCTTATGACCGAGAAGCATACGACCCATTTGATGGGGCGACGGCAGCCTGAAAATATCATTGGCGCGAATCTGGCACCAGAGTTCTTCCAGACGCTCGATACCGCCCTGGGCAACGATAGCAGCATTAATGCCGCCGATAGATGTGCCGAAAGCCATGTCGAATTTGAGACCCTTTTCGTACAGCGCCTTTACGACACCGACCTGGTAGGCACCTCGTCCGCCACCGCCGGGTAGCACGAGCGCTCTTTTCGGTTTGGTCACCGGCGTAGTTTGGGTGCGGTCTCCGTTGTCCATGCAGGTCTCCAGTTAGCTTGGTTTGGAAATCTTCGAATTCTTGATTCGGTTTCTCTACCGACTCTCTTCTGACATTTTAGACCGAGAGTGCGACGTTAAACGGACCGTCAAACACTTTTTTGATCAGATCACCATTTAATATGTGCCCTTTTCCCAAGAGATATAAAAGTGAGAGCTTATGTTATCTGCCTTAGCGATCCTGGCAGGGGCAAAGGGCAAAGCTTGAAAATCGGAAGAAGTCGAAGGATTTAACAAGCCAAGGCTCACTTTCCACCCGCAACGCGCGAAAAGCACACTGTCACGCCAAGCGCGCCAACATGGCACGAAATGATAGACTAAACTTAGTCTAGTCTAGTAGGTGCGTAATTTTGTGTGACGTATGGAACAAGTAAACATCCACCAAGCAAAAACTCATTTCTCCAAGCTGGTTGAGAAAGTTCTGGACGGACAAGAAATCATCATCAGCAAAGCCGGAAAACCAGTTGCAAAATTGGTGCCATTCAATCAAGGGGCCTCAAGTCGAAAACTAGGTCTGATGAAAGGAAAAATTCGTATGTCGGCAGACTTCGACGCGCCGCTGCCTGAGTCAATTATTGAAGAGTTCGAAGGATAGTAGTGCAACTACTTCTAGACACGAATGTCTTACTCTGGGCTATGTCAAACGATAAACGCCTCACCCGCGATGTAGCAAAAATGATTCTCGATCCGCACAACCGAGTAATTGTCAGCGCCGTATCGTTTTGGGAAATAAGTGTGAAGAAGTCACTCGGCAAGATCTCAATTTCATTGCCAGCTCTGAAAGATCATGTGGAAGAATGTCAGTTCGACGTGCTTCCCATCTTGGTCGAGCATTGCATAGCATTGAGCGAATTGCCTCACCTGCACCGAGATCCTTTCGACCGAATGCTCCTCACTCAAAGTAAATTGGAACCTGCAAAGCTCGTCACTGGCGACAGATTATTGTCTTCGTATGGCGACTTCGTCATGGTTGTCTAAAGGCAAATACGATTCACACTGCGCGAAAAAGCGTCCCCCCGGAGGAGAACGCTTTTGCAACAGGCTATGTATACACAGCCTGCGTATTCAATTCATTACGCGCGGGCTACTTGCTTGGTCGCTTCAGCAACGAACTTCGCAACTTCCGAAGGGGTCTTCGCTACCTTGATTCCAGCCTTTTCGAAGGCTTCGATCTTCGATTGAGCGGTGCCCTTTCCGCCCGAGATGATCGCGCCGGCGTGACCCATGCGCTTTCCGGGAGGTGCGGTCTGACCAGCAATGTAAGCCACTACCGGCTTCTTCACGTTGGCTTTGATATAGGCAGCTGCTTCTTCTTCAGCGGTTCCACCGATTTCACCGATGAGAACAATCACTTCGGTCTTCGCATCGTCTTTGAAGAGGCTGAGAGCTTCTTCGTAACCCATGCCCTTGATCGGGTCGCCACCGACACCGACGCAGGTCGACTGACCGAGACCGCTTTCGGTCAAGGCAAGCGCGATTTCGTAGGTGAGGGTTCCAGAACGGCTGACCATGCCGACCGGTCCGGATTTGAAGATCGAGCCGGGGAGGATACCGATCAAGCACTCGCCAGGAGTGATAACGCCTGGGCAGTTGGGTCCGATCAGCTTGGCGCCTTTAGCCTTCACCTGAGCGACGAGCTTGGCGGCATCTTGCGGAGGAATGCCTTCGGTGATGAGAACGATCAATTCGGCACCGGCATCGAGTGCTTCCGAACCGGCATCGAGCGCCAGAAAGGGAGGAACGAAGATGACCGAGGTGGTGGCGCCGGTAGCCTGGAAAGCTTCTTTAACGGTGTCGAACACCGGAATGCCTTCGATTTTGGTGCCGCCTTTGCCAGGGGTTACGCCGCCGACAACCTTGGTGCCGTAAGCGATCATGCGCTTGGTGTGGGCAGAACCCATCTTGCCTGTAGCGCCCTGGACGATGACTTTCGTGTCTTTGTTAATCAGAATCACTTTGTGTATCTCCTTAAAATTAGCGCTTAGCGCCGGCTGGAACTTTGGATTGCTCAACGGCTTGCTTCACAGCGGCTTCGAGTTCCGGATAAAGCTTCAGACCAGATTCGGCGAGCATTTTTTCAGCGACATCTTGGTTGTTGCCACGAAGACGAACGATCAATTTGCGCTCAGGATGGCGCTTCATAAATGCAACGAGAGCTTGTGCAACTTCGTCGCAAGCAGTGATACCGCCCAAGATGTTGACCAGAATGACGTCGCACTTCGGGTTGTCGTGCACGATTTCCAGTGCTTCAAGGGTTTTCTCAGTGTCAGATCCACCGCCGGCATCCAGGAAGTTGCCTGGCTGTCCGCCGAAAGCTTTGACGAGGTCCATGGTCGCCATGGTCAAGCCAGCGCCGTTGCAGAGGATACCGATGTTGCCATCGAGCTCAACGAGATTGAGTCCAGCGCGCTTCGAGCGCTTTTCTCTGTCGGACAAGTCGAGCATGTGGGTTTCTTGCCAGCCGGCGAAACACTTGTGGCGACCCAAAGCGTCGTCGCAGATGGTGATTTTGCCGTCGAGCGCGAGAACTTCATCACCGTCAGTAACGATGAGCGGATTGATTTCAGCAAGCTCCAAATCTTTCGACTCAAAGAGCTTGTAGAGCCTATTGGCGAGGTCGGCAAACTTATTAAGCAAGTTGCCGGTCAAGCCGATTTGTTTGGCCAGGTCGCGACCAACATAGTCGTGATAAGGATACGGAATCGGCATTGTGACGACATTGGTCGACGATTCGATTTCGATACCGCCTTCAGCCGAGGCGATGAAGATTGCGCAACCGCGGCTTCTGTCGAGGGTCACAGATAAGTAAATTTCGCGAGCAATTTTCAATCTGGGTTCGATGAGAAGACTTTCTGTCTTCGAGCCGTTGATGACCATCTTGAGCAGGTCTTTGGCTTTGGTTTCACCATCTTTCAAATCTTGAGCGAATTGGATGCCGCCGGCTTTACCGCGACCACCCGATTGCACTTGCACCTTGAGAGTGAGTGGATAACCCAGGTGAACCTTTCTCAATTCTTCCGGCTTTGTGATGCGATGAGACGGCGGAACCGGAATGCCGTGCTCCTGGAAAATCTTCTTGGCTTCCCACTCATATAAATTCAAGTCCTGTTCCTCCAATTGGGAGCGCAATCACTCTTTGTGCGGGTGTGCGTTCTTGTATCCGGGGCGCTGTGCACCATTAATTCGAACTCGCAGACTCGGCAGGCAGCTGTGCTTCACTCGTTTACAAGAGCGCAACCAGCCCAATTACCGGCTCTGGCATCCTATAAATGTAAATCCTTCTGGCGAGAATCGCCTCGAAGTTCTAAAAAGCTTAAAAATGCTGACAGTAATCGGCGCCAAGTCCCAGATTTCAGAAAGGTCAAATCTGCGGTTTAGCCTACATGAAATCCGGTGTTTCACAGAGCTTAACCAGCCTTTTTCCCTTGTCCGTGCAGGTTTCTGTCATTTTCGCTCTGATTTAGGACGCCCCAAAATCAATCAAAGGCCAGGGCCGCTGACAATACCGCTATACTTACCGTGTTTGTGTCGCTTGAAATCAGCTCATCTGTGAGCTGCTCTTGGCGTGTCACTTATGTGGGCCTGAACTATGCGGATAGGAATCCTTACTGGTGGAGGAGATTGCCCCGGCTTGAATGCCGTGGTCCGAGCCATCGTAAGGCGTTCTGTGATGGAACACGGCTCAGAGGTCGTGGGATTTCTCGAAGGCTGGCGCGGTCCCATGGAAGGCATGGTTATGCCTTTGACCCTGCAAGGCACCGGCGGACTTATTCATAGAGGCGGAACGATACTCAGAACATCGCGCGCCAATCCTTTCAAGACCGAACGCGGTCCTGAAAAAATTGCCGAGCAGATGGAAAAACATCGCCTGGACGCTCTGATTGCCATTGGTGGAGACGAAACGCTCAATATTGCAGAAGAGCTGAGTTCTAAGCACGGTATCAAGATCGTTTGTGTTCCTAAAACAATCGATAACGATTTAAACTCGACTGATTTTACTTTCGGCTTCGACACTGCCGTTAACGTGGTAATGGAAGCCATCGACAGGCTTCATACCACAGCAGAGTCACACAACCGCGTGCTGGTTTGCGAAGTAATGGGCGGCAATGCAGGATGGATCGCCTGTTATGGCGGTATTGCAGGTGGTGCCGACTTCGTGCTGGTTCCGGAAAAACCAATCAAGTTGAAAGAAATCGCAGAATCAATCAAGAAGCGCCATGCCAGAGGCAGAGACTATTCAATTTTGGTAGTAGCCGAAGGCGCTAGACTGGAAGGGGATGAGGAAGTCCCGCCAGTAACGATCAACGGCAACAAGCGCACGGGTATCGGCGAAAGGCTTGCCAAAATGATTGAAGAAGAAACTGGATATGAGACACGGGCAACCGTTCTTGGTCACATTCAGCGTGGTGGTTCGCCAACCGCTTTCGACCGAGTGCTTGCCACCAGATTTGGTGTGAAGGCAACAGACCTGGTTCACGAAAAGAAGTTCGGTCGCATGGTTGCATTGCAAGGCAATCATGTAGTCGATGTTCCGATCAGCGAGGGCGTAGGCAAGATAAAGTCCCTCGATATGGAGCTCTATGGAGTTGCCGAAGTCTTCTTCTCCTGAAATTCATGAGAGTTTTATGCGCGAATGCCTCGAACTGGCAGCGCGCGCACACGGACGAACATCTCCAAATCCGATGGTCGGTGCAGTTGTTCTAGACAAAGCCGGAAATGTTGTTGGACGTGGTTATCATCAAAAACACGGACAGCCGCATGCAGAAGTACATGCTCTGAATGAAGCTGGTGAAAAGGCTAAGGACGGCACACTTTATGTGAATCTGGAGCCTTGCTGCCACCATGGAAAAACTCCTCCTTGCAGCGATAAAGTTATCGCCAGCGGAGTAAGAACAGTAATCTGCGGAATGGTCGATCCAAATCCTGTCGTTGCCGGGGGTGGGATCCAGGCACTTAAAGATGCAGGAATTGAAGTCGTTTCAGGTGTTCTAGAAGCCGAATGCAAGGTTCTAAATCGCGGATTTATAAAACGAATCAAGACTGGTTTGCCTTGGGTTTGTTTAAAACTTGCCACCACCCTTGATGCAAAAATCGCCGACCGTCATGGCGGTAGCAGATGGATTACAGGCGCGGAAGCTCGACACTATGTGCACCAATTACGCAACGTGTTTGACGCTGTTTTGGTTGGCACTAATACAGCGCTGATCGACAATCCGACCTTGAACGTGCGCGATATAGAAAACAGCAGAGACCCTGTAAAAGTGCTCGTGGACAAAGATTTGACGGTGTCATTTGAATCCAAAATTTACACGCATAAAACCAGCGCACGAACTCTAGTTATCACTAGAGAAGATCGAGCCGACCGACAACTTGTCGATCTCCCGCTTGTTGAGCTGATTGGCGTGCCGTATGAAATCTCAAAGCCCACCGTAAAGGTCTCTCAATTGGCGGCTGGTGTCCCCCTGCGCAGAGAAGATGACAAAGAGCAAAATCGAGAATCAATCGTCCTCGATCTTGAGGAAGGACTGCGCCAGATAGTGAAAAGAGGCATCAACACAGTACTTTGCGAAGGTGGAGGCAGTCTTGCGGGCAACATGATTGATGAAGGTCTTGTCGATGAAATCATTTGGATTGTCGCACCCAAGCTGCTGCAAGATCCTCTTGCAGTATCTGCATTAGGCGGACGCGCGCGTAACCTGGATGATGCAGTCGCTCTCCATCAAGTTTCAGTCAAGAATTTAGGGCAGGATGTCGCCTACTGTGCCCTTCTGCCACCCGGACAAAGCGTTTTGAATAGCTAAAAATCACAACTGGCTCAAAAAGCTCTCCAACAATACCCTTCAGAGTTCCATAACCAGCACACACTACCTTTACAGAGCTAATGTATAAGCTCTGTTATAATTATTAGGCAATTCTCACTTTCTTGTAAGCCGTCTGATGGGTCACTAGTTCGAAAGCCGGGGAGAACTATTTGGTGAGCGCTCGCCTCAGGTCTTGCGAAACCTCCTGCGTCTTCAAAAGGCGGCAGCTATCAGTTTCGCGCAGGCGCCGCGGAACAGCATTGAGCGAGGCAGGACCAGCGTTGTTCTTGCTGCTCATGTTTGCGCTCTTTCCGCTTATCGATGTCATCTACTTCGGCATCAGCTATTACTCGGTCATGACGCTCAATGACATTCAGCTTCGCGAAGCGTCCAAGTCCGCCAAAAGCCTGGCTGTTTCAGACAGAGGAGAAGTCATTGCAGGCATCCCTAACAAATGGGCAGGCTCTGCAATGGGTGGGCTTGCGCGCCTCTCCGGACCTCCAGTGACAAAAGTAGACTACAAGCTCAGCGAGGTTGCAGTTTACGTAACTGTGACCACAAACGTATCAATCGAACCTCTACTGAAAATCCCATTTCTGGCGAAAATACCGGCACTCGGTGCCCCAGTAGAAATGAAAGTCGCGCGGACTAAACTTTTGGAGAACCCAAATGATATGTTCCGCTAAAAACCGGACCACTACACGAAAGTATGCGAGGCTTTCTCAATACTCGGCTAGATCGAACCGAGCATCCAGCTTGGTAGAAACACTGACCGGCTTTATCATTCTCATCCCAATCGGTCTTGCAGCAGTAGACGTAGTCGCCTTCATGTCTGCAGTCGACAGCAATGAGCACCTCGCTGAAGCGGCTGCCCGTGGTGCAGCCAAAGCAACCACGCAGGACAGCGCGCAAACAGTCGCGGAAGATGTTGTGAAGCACTGCACGCCTGTATGGATGGTTCAAGCAGTCATGGTCGATGACGTTCAATACGATCCAGCAAAAGGCTTGGTATCGGTCGCAACATTGATGCAACTAAAATTACCAGTTCCACTGCCTGGTTACGAAGAAATAAAATGCCGCGCTAGCTCAATCGAGCCCATCGTCTCAACTCCGGCACCCAACTAGGATATGAAGATGAAAACTGCAAACTCAAGATTAGTCAAAAAAACAAAACGTGAAGAACGCGGTGTTTCTCTCGTTCTTGTTGTTGTGAGTGCAGGATTTCTGATTATCCTCGTCTTCGTCGCCTTCCAGTTTTACACACTCAATAGCGGCTCCCGAGAAGTTCGAAATGCTGTTGACGCCGCCGCTCTCAACGTTTCCAAACAAGTTGCAAAACTGAGAGTGCCCATCTCCGATCAATTCTCCGACGTCGCAGACAAAGGCGGATTAGTCGGAATGAGCAATATCAACCGCATCTGGGGCAAAGCGTATTTAATCAACGCCAACGCAGAAGCGATTCAAAAAGAAGGACTGGCGAATTCATACACCGCCCAGAATGCCGATCAAGCCTATCGTATAGCGCAGCAATGCAATGACACCTTGGTCGAGACAGTGACATGCAAACAAAAGTTGGACTCGTTCTTCAACGACATTGCCAATCTTCGCAGGGCAAAATTACTTGGTGCCAACTCAGATTTAAAAACAGTTGACGGACCTGGATGGGACGTCGCCATGGTGGACCGAGGCGCCGCCAGCAATCTGAAATTCGATGAGAAACAGATTCCCAAAGGCGCGGGTGTGGCACCTTCCAGCGGCGGTCATGTGAAAGGATATATGCCATTCAACGCCAACAACAAGAATTTCACGTTCGCATCATTCGTTCCCAATGAAATGCCGCACCTCACTACGGACAGTAATTTCAATGCCAACGATGCGCGCACAAATCCGGTACCAGGCAATCCTGTCCCAAATGCATTTCGCGCCAACGGCATAAACCTAGGCACAAAGGCTTCTTTAAGCGCATCAGCGTCGAGTGTCGCAAACCCGATGCACGAGTACAGACTGGCGATTCCGCATGCATACATCAAGATCTTAATGTCAAATTTTGCTTATTGGAAAGTCAAAGAGAAAGAGGCTGCGCCTAAAACTCCGTATGGTTTTGAACCTAAGACAGTGTTCGGAATTAAAGGCTATCAACTGAAAAACAACCGCATTTTGAATGGCTATGCGTCGTTAGGCAACGAATACAAATCAGGCACCTTGCTTGGTTCTATGAATGCGCTCCCAGGCAATCACAAAGAGCAATATGAAAGGATGCTGCAACGAATCAAAGAAATCAAACACGACTTTACGATGGGAGAACTCAATGCAATGCTGCAATCTGTTCCTCCAGCTCCTGAGTACATCATCTATCCGGTGTATGGCAGTCAGGACAAAACAGATCCCAAAATAAGGATCGCTCCCATTATTCCGGGGCAACCGCTTCCTGAATCATGGATGAACTCGCAGACTACGATTGATGGCGAAGCAAAGCTCATCGTCAATGAAAACGAACAACGTGACGAACCAAACTATTGTTGGCCACAAATTATTGGCGGCAACCCAGACTGTGAGAAATACACTCAAGTTTCGGGCACGGTTAGATGGGCACCAGGCACAGGCTTTAACTCTTGCCTGGGCATCCTTATCATTTCTAGAACGACAATTTCCAACTTCATCACAGAATAATATGAACTGGGCATGTAAGATGAGAGAAGCATTCGGAGCCAATTAATGAAAGCCGGCAGCGAAAAAGCAATACGAAAGAAAGCCTCGCGGGCTTTGCTTGCTGGCTGCTTTCTCTTCGCGGCGTCAGGCCTGGCTCCGGCACTCGCCGTCAACAAGTTTCTCTTGCAGGGTGTTCAAGATTATCGTAATGGCGACTTCGCCGCCGCCGCAGGAAATCTCGGCGCTGCGATGCCAACCGAGTTCAACAACCCGACTCTGCACTACTACATGGGCAATTGCTGCGTGCATTTGAAGCAGATGGAGTCTGCTGTTAGAGAGTTTCGCATTGCTTATGCACTTGATCCGACCGGACAAGTAGGGAAGTTCGCCAAACAGGCTCTGGATTACCTCGACGTAGATGCACAGGGGCAAGGGCTGACAAAGAGAGCGTCCGAGCAAGCGGCACCACGGTTAGATCCTGCGATGGAACGCGCGCTGGCAACATTGGACAAACAGGCAGGGCAAGGAATGCAAAATTCTGGCAGGCGCCAGGCTGGCGGAAGCGCGCCCTGGTGGATGGGTCCTAAGAGGGGTGATGTTCCTCCTGAACTGGCGCGGTATTTAGACGGACTCAGCAGGCAATATGAGTCAAACCAAGGCGGATATTACAAAAGGACGCCGACAGAAGTTCAACGAAGCGCAGAAAATCTAAAAAGCCTGTTGCAGGAAAAACACAAAGACGGCAAGCATCATTTATCGCCAGTTGGAACAAACTTGTACACGCGCAATTACACGCAGTCGGACACAGAAAAAAAACCGCCGGCAGAAACTCCAGCGCCAGCGGCTCCAACACCGGCTACAGCTCCAACAAAAGACGCACGAAGCAACTAAAGTTTTGATACCGCCCTTGGTGCCTGACGCCCATCAACGGCAATCGTAATATTCTCGATTTTTTCAAACGGAGAGATATCTCGATATTCTCTGCGTACATAGTATTTGTCGAGAAGAGCCATAGAGAGCAGAAGTAAGAATGCTTGATTCTCTCGAGGCGCAATGCGCCCGGGCTCTGAATTTCGCAGCTTATCAACGAACTTTTGACAAAATCCGTGATCGAGCGAATCGATTTTTTTTAGCTCATCTACCGATAAGACACTCTCGACGTATTCCGGTGGTGACTTTGAAAGAAAGACGACCGCATCTGGAGCAACAAAAGGTTGTTTGGAGCGCGTGATGACTGACGGCGGCAACTCCTTCTCGAAGGCCTTTTTCAAGATGTTCTTTTCGCCAAGACCGCCTTTCAATCGATATTCGACCGGCAAACCAAACGCCCAGGCAACTAGATTTGGATCGAGGAAGGGACAACGATTTTCAACGCCGTTTGCCAAAGCCATGCGATCACCTTGAGAGGAAAGCAGGTAGCCGCCCAACAGCGTTTTAAACTCGAGCCACTGCGTCTTTGCGATAGGGCTCAAGGCGTCATATTCTCGAGAATGCGCACTTACAAAGTCAGACAAGAAATTATCAGGATCGTTACCGTCTTTGAGAAACTTGAGAGCCAAACGCGAATTACCGAAGCGAATCGAATGCCCGAAATATTTCGCTTCACCGGGTTGTGCATATCTCGAGTAAGTACCGGATATCGCTCTAAAATTGTCTTTGTTATAGTGCTTGAGATACGGATAAAGCCCTGCTACAAGCTGCTCGCGCTCAGACTCATCTGCGCCCTTCATCCAGCGGTCGAGAAGATTTGTCTCCTTGAATATGTCATATCCAAGAAATGTTTCATCAGATCCCTCGCCTGTAAGGACAACTTTTATTCCATGTTCTCGCACCATTTTTGAAAGCGTGTATAGCGGAACCAGGGCAGAGCGAAAAAGTGGAACTTCTGAATGATAGACAGCGAGCGGAAAGTCACGTGCAATGTCTTCATGCGTCACACGCAGTGAGGTATGTTTTGTACCAATAAATTTGCTCGTCTCTTCTTGATATTGAGATTCGTCAAAATTCTCATCAGTGAATGCGACCGAAAATGATCGAACCGGCAGCGGGTTGAGTTGTTTTGCCAACAAAGAAGTTATAGAGGAATCTAGACCACCGCTTAGATAGACCCCGACTTCCACGTCGCTCTGAAGACGCAGGCGGACAGCCTCACGCAGTTTTTCACGAGTTATCTCGACGGCTTCTTCCTCAGTACCTTTGAACTCTTCAACCTGCAAATCCAAAATATCGTAAGTCTCAACACGACTGCCAGATTCGTTTATAACCATGTAGCTGGCTGAAGGAATCTGGGCAATATTTTTGAAACCTGTTTGATACTCTACCGGCACCCAGTGCGAAAAAATGGGCGAAAGCTGCTCGTTATCCCAGGCGAAGGAAACATCAGGATTTCCAAGAAAGGCTTTCATCTCGGAGGCAAAAACGGTGGTATTGCCCGCAGTTGCATAATACAGAGGGCGCTTTCCATAACGGTCCCTGGCAAGTACAAGTTCTTTCTTCAGGGTGTCATAAATAGCGACACTAAAGCCACCATTGAAACGCTTGAAGGCATCGAGTCCCCACTCAATATACGAGAGCAGCAGTACTTCAGTGTCCGACTCAGTTTTGAAACTATGTCCACGCGCCTTAAGCTGTTCTTTCAGCTCTAAATAATTATAGATCTCACCGTTATACGCGATCCAAAACCTTCCACTGCTGTCAGTCAGAGGCTGAGACCCTGTGTGCAAATCGATTATGCGCAGACGGACCGAACCAATTACAGCATTGTCGTCGAAGAAATATCCACTTTCATCGGGTCCTCGATGCTTGATACGACTGAGCATATCGACAATGATAGAGGGATACTCATCACTGCTGCGATTAACAGAATAAAGTCCTGCTATTCCGCACATGCAATCTCAACGCCCAGCTTTTTCGCCTGCCACTGCACATCATTCAGCGAAGGAATAGAAAGAGCTTTCTTTAGTGCAACTTCGCGCGTCATGAGACCATGCCGCACTTGCTCAGAGATTTCAAACACGTATGGATTGAAACCATGCGTGTTGTAGTGCATGGCAATTCCAAAATCGTTGAGACGGCAATTGCTCGAATTGACACCCGTGTCAATAGTTTGCTTCCAGCCCAGAGGCGCCAGTTGCGCGATAATCTCCTCTTCTCCCACATTGAGAGCAAGCATCGGATTGAGGATGGTCAGTTTACTCATTTGCGAACTCTGAAGCAGCTCTTGAGGCACATCGAAATACTTTCTTGTGTCTTCGCCGAACGAACTTTCATAGCGCTCCATGGTCGCTTCGCGCGTCTTCAAATAGAAATCGAGATTAAGCTCGAGAATCGCTGTATCCTTCGGGACCTGCCCCCCGATGTAGCCACCAGCTATAAGCTTCACGCCGTGCATAAGCGCCAGGCGGATCATGTAGACGTTTACAAGTCCGATACAAGAATTGCAGACTGCACTAGCACGCTTAATTGCAGCCTTGGAATGCAACTCAGAATTGTCGACACTCTGCTTGTACATTCTCGACATGAAGTCCCACGCCGGCGCAAACAATTGATAGTCGACACCAAGGGACTCGGTGACAGCCTTTGCGTTGACTCGCGCCTGCTCGGACATGAATCCGTTATCGACAGTGACAGCCAGACATTTGAGCCCGAAGTTTTCCGTAAGAACTTTCAGGGTGTAGCTTGAATCTTTGCCACCACTGTAAGCGACAATGCAATCATAGTCACGACCACCCCTATTTGTCTCGATAGCGGAGACCATCTCGCCATGAAGCCGTGCTACGTTTTCTAAAACATCATCTGCGCTCGGCGCCTGCTGGCAATGGATACACACGCCTTCGTCGTTGAAGCGAACACCGGGAAAATTCTCCGGCAGTACGCAACGCACACACAACTTGTTCTCCGTTTTAACGGGCATCGATCTTGCCTTGCACCATGTCTGTAATATTTTTCAGCGTATTTAGCCTGTTGGACACTAACTCTTCGTCAGTAAAGCGGATGCCGAACGATTTCTCCAAAAACTTGACCAGTTCGATATATCCAAATGAATCGAGAAATCCTTCTTTGAATAGATCTGAATTTTCCGTCACACCTGCATCGAATTCCGCAAGGCTATTGCTAATAAGGTATTGCTTGATTTTGTCCTGAGTATCAGTTGAATTTTGTTTTGTGTTAGTCATTGGAAACCTTTGGATTCTTCATTGCAAAACGTTTTGAGTGGCGCTAACACCAGTCTTTAATAAACCATTGCGCTCTAAGTATGACTTGAGATACTCGGCTATTTTTTCGTGACCGAATCTTGACGGATGAGCTCTCAAATACAGCTCCTTTCTCGAAGTCAGTTGTAGTTGATCGAAATCAGGGTTGCAGTCGGCGAATTTGACATTATGCTTCTTGCAAAAGTTTTCAATCAGCGTCCCTTCCAAAGGGGATCTATATTTGCTTCCAAATGGCAAATAAAGCACCATGAATTCGGCTTGTTCTTTATCGCAAATGGCTTTTGCATCTGCGACCAAAGCGCCTGCAACTTTACTCAAATAAAGTTGCGCATTTTCCATACGCTTTTTCACTTCTGCATTATCATCTGCGTCCTTCTTCAACGCAACAGGCTTTCGACCTAATTTCTTGCGATACTCCTCAAGGTTATAGGCGCATTTACCAATCAATTTATACAGCCTACTGTGCGTGCTGAGCCAAACGGTCTTTTGTGCTCGTTTTCCCTCACGAGTGCTGAGCCAATGCTCTTGGACATGATGATCTTCAAGCAACTCGCCATTAGCCTGAAGAGCAAACAAAGGAGGAGAGCCGAATAAACCACTTTCCGCTTTACCTCCCATATACAAAAGGGCGTTTGGACGCACGGTAAACACAACCAGGTCCGGTTTGAACTGCAATGCAAAATGCTTCAACCGTAAGTACTCTTGACCTAAATTGTAGCCAGCAACTGCGAAATTGAGCACTTCGTACTTAACCGGCCCTTGTTGATTCAATTGCTTCTCTAAAAGACTGCAGTATGTTTGGTCAACAAAGACTTCCTTGCCTTCGGTGACAGAACAACCCATTACAGCAATTCGAAACGTGTTTGGAGGTTTGGCGATCGTTCGCTCTTTGTCACGCATACCGAGCGAATTTATCGTGTAACGAGAATAGCCTTCAGTCCTGTAAGTAGAACTTCGATTTGGAACCGGCACCCAACCTACGCGTTTATCGACCAGGTAATTCTCTTCATCGCAAATGCCAGCGCATTTAAAAATCAGCTCCAGCATTAGCAAGCCGACGACCAAAAACACGCAAAATTCACCGAAAGCACGAAACTTCTTGAAGGCAACCGTTCCAATACCTTTTCGGCTTTCATCCCTCGCGACTGGCGCGGAGCTTGGTACTTCAGTTTTCTCAATTGTCGCTTGTGTCATTTTTGGCAAGCCTAGAACTGGAAGTAAATAAAGGGACTGGGATACGCAGGACAAAATGCAATCGCGGCTGCAAATACGCAGAAATACAGCGCGTATTGGCGCGCCGGGGAAGCCGTCAAAAATGACCGTACAAAGCGAATTTTCGTCAAGGGCAGCCAGGGAATTTCAACAAACGAAAGTCCCCACAGGGAGTACAAAATCAAACCGGCCAGTGCCGGCGAACACCAAAATGATTCGGCAAGATTAAGCGTTGATGCCGAAGGGTAAACCATACTCTTCATGATTGTCAGCGCGTCGGCAGTAGTTTTAGCCAGAAAAAGCGACTGCGTGAAATGTATGGTGATAAACGTGCTCATACAAGCAACCGGCGTCATCCACTTCTTGCTGTGAATTTTCTTCAGAGTTTGACTGCCTTTCACAATCTGCAAATACTCGCGTGTCAAAACCAGCAAAACGCCATGCACAAAACCCCATGCAACAAAGTGCCAGGCGGCGCCATGCCATAGCCCGCAGATGGTCATTGTCACTAAAGTGGCGATGTTGAAACGCAAACGCGACGCACGAAAACCAGTGAGCGGTGTTTGGACATAGTCTCTCAACCATGTGGTCAAAGTGATGTGCCAGCGTTGCCAAAAGTCGATCAGATTTTTGGACGCAATGTAGGGAAGGTCAAAATTGTTGGGCAAATGAAATCCGAGCAAGCGGGCTGAGCCTATGCCCATGTCAGTGTAGCCTGAGAAGTCGAAGTAGACTTGCAGCAGAAAGGCAAACATCAAAACCCATGAATCGACGGTGCCGAGTTGTGCAACCTGATTGACTCCAACATGGGTAATCGCAGCCAGGTTATCGGCAAGAGCGACTTTCTTGAAGAGTCCCCGCAAGATCATCCCCAGACCTTCAAGAAGGTCTTCCTGACTCAATTTCTTCGGAGCATTCAGTTGTTCGTCAAACTGCTGATAGCGCTTGATGGGACCTGAGATTTGCGACGGAAAAAATGCGGCAAAAAGCGCAAAGTCGATCGGACTCTTGATCGCTTTTCCACCAGCACGCACATCAACTGTGTAGTGAATGAACTCAAATGCGAAGAATGAAATGCCCAATGGCAAAACGATGTCCAGAAGTGGCGATGCACTCGGTGTTTGCAGCAGACCGAAAAATCCATGGGTGGACTTTAGGAGTTCAAATAGCGACTGACAAAGGAAGTTTGCGTATTTGAAGAAAGCAAGACAGCCCAAGTTGACTGCAATAGACAAAAGCAGGAGTGACTTCTTATCTCGATGCTTCTCGATAGCCAGCCCTAAGAGGTAGTTAGCGGCTGTGAGAAAAAACAGCAAAAGCCCATAAGAAGGCAGCCAGCTCATGTAGAAGACATAGCTGGCAACCAAGAGAATAACTCGTCTTAACGTGCCGGACGTGAGCCAATAGGCCGCGAAGACAATCGGCAGAAAGAACAAGTAATTGAGGCTGCTAAAAATCATGCAATCGGTGGCGCCACGGTTGATTGAATAGTTGTCAACCAGAAAACGAATTTTTCACTTAGTCCCGCGCGCATAATAACAACAAACTCTGTTGACTACCTGTAATTGATCTCATAGCGCAAAAGGCAAACGGGTGCTCTATCTTGGGATCAGAAGAAAAATGCCCCTTCCTGTAACAGGAAGGGGCATAAAAAATTCACGCCTGCGCTGATATTAGTTAGCGTTCAGTTTTTTGATTTCTTCGGTCAGTTTCGGAACGACTTCGAGGCAATCTCCGACAATGCCATAAGTGGCATGCTTGAAGATTTCAGCGTCCGGATTGTTGTTGATGGCAACAATTACTTTCGAAGAATTCATTCCGGCCAAGTGCTGAATGGCACCTGAGATTCCGCAAGCGATGTAGAGCTGCGGGCTGACCGTCTTACCGGTTTGTCCGACTTGATGCTGGTGGTCGATCCAACCAGCGTCAACAACAGCTCTCGATGCACCCAAAGCGGCTCCGAGCGAATCGCAGAGATTTTGCAGAACAGGCCAATTTTCCGGTCCTTTGATTCCACGTCCACCGGCTACAACAATTGAAGCTTCGCTGAGTTCAATTTTGTTGCCAGCTGAAGCGTGGGTTTCAGTGACTTTGGCTCTTACGTCGCCGACGCTTACTGCGAGATCTTCGATTGGGCAGTTGACGTTGTTGCTGCTTTCTTGAACAGCAAAAACGTTCGGTCTCAAAGTCATGAAAGCCAAGTCTGAGTTGAACTCATACACTGTGTATGCTTTGCCAGAGTATTGAGGGCGCTTGGGCTGCAAGTTATTGCCTTCGATCTCGAACTCGGTAACGTCGGATACACATGGTGCATCTTGGCGTGCCGCTACGCGTGGTATCAAATCTTTGGCCATGTTGGTGTTGGCCGCAAATACGTACTTCGGCGAAACGCTTTTGATGCCTTCAACCAGAGCGGCTGCATAACCTTCGGTCGAGTAATTTTCGAGGTCGGCACTGTCAGCCACGAGGACTTTATGCGGATGATACTTCGGCAGATTGCCTGCCAATGTTTTTACATCTTTGCCGACGATAAGCGCGGTGACGTTGCCGCCTACCGTGGATATTTGGCGATATGCTTCAGAAAGCGCTTCCAAACTCGCTTTGCGAATTTGTCCATTGCGCTGTTCGATGAAAACTAGAATTCCCTCTGCCATCTCTCTTTCTCCTGAAAAAACTTTTCTGTAAGAAAACCCGTTGTGAAGTGACCATTACAGTCACCCAAATTGCGCTAGATAACTCGCGCTTCTGTTCTCAAAAGATCGAGCAGTTGTTTGACCTGCGCATCTACATCGCCATCTAGCTTGCGGCCAACCGGTCTTTCTTTCGGCAGCATCATCTCTTTGACTTTGATCTTGCGATTTTCGGCAGCGAACTTGCCTTTGATGCCGAGGGCTTCTGCGTTTTTCACTGCGATTTCTTTACGGCGGGCAGCCATCACACCTTTGATTGAGGGGTAACGAGGCTCATTCAAACCTTTCTGTGTGCTGAATACAGCCGGCAGGCTTCCTTCGACGAATTCGTGAGCGCCTTCGATTTCTCTTTCAGCTTTGAATTTGTTGCCGTCAATTTCCAATTTGACGATGATTGTTGCCTGCGGCAAATTGAGCAACTCTGCAAGCATTGCGGGGACCTGGTTATTGTCACCGCCTACGCCTTGCTGACCGCAGAAGATGGCGTCAAATCCACCGTCTTTGATGGCTGCTGCCAAAACCTTAGCAGTGCCGAGCGGTCCGAGATTGGCGAATTCTTCATCTTGGATATGTACCGCAGTATCGATACCGCGTGCCAAGCTATCGCGCAAAACATCTGTAGCTTCAGCTCCACCGACAGAGAAAACTGTCGTTTCGCCACCATGCTTCTCTTTCAACTTGAGTGCTTCTTCAATAGCAAACTCATCGTACGGGCTTGTGATGATGCGAACACCAGCGAAATCGATGTTCTTCTTATCGCCGGCTATGGCGATCTTGGCATCCGTATCAGGAACCGCTTTTACGCAAACAGCAATCTTCAAGGACCTTCCTCCCAACTTTACTCAGACACTTCAATCAGAGGCGCAAACTTTTTCGTTTTCCGTTGCCGGAAGTGCGGGCCTCTGAAAAGTGGCTCAATAGCGGATTATATTTGGAAGATCCTTAAAGGCACCAACTTTTACCACATTCCTTAATTAGGCGAGTAGCAAAGTGCAAGCTTTATAGAGATGGTTTTAATAAATGCGCGCTAAAGCGATTTTTGAGGCGGCGCCGGAGGATTTACCGGCATAGCTTTCACACCCGGTTCTAAATCAATTCTGCAGTACGAAATAGCCTCTATCAATTCATCGACATCATCAATGATTGTCATCAATTCAAGATCTTGTTGTTTGACAAAACCTTTGGCAAGCACCGGGCCGCTAAGCCAATCCATCATGGGCTTCCAGAAGTCACTACCGACAAGGTAGAGAGGAAATCGTTTGATTTTTCCTGTCTGCATCAATGTGGCGGCTTCAAAGAGTTCGTCGAGAGAACCAAGCCCACCCGGCATCATGATGAAGGCGACGGCGTATTTGACAAACATCACCTTGCGAACAAAAAAGTAGTGAAAGTTGAGAGGCACGGTCTGAAACCGATTGTCTTTCCCTTCACCAGGAATATCGATACCCAGACCTACGGAGACGCCACCCGCTTCAAAAGCGCCTTTATTACCGGCTTCCATGATGCCCGGTCCGCCGCCAGTAATTACGGCAAAGTTTCTTTCGGCAAGCTTTTGCGCGATTGTTCGACACAATTCATACTCTTTGTCGCCTGGCTTGCTGTTTTTACTTCCGAAAATGGACACCGCCGGCGGTATCTTAGACAATTCATCAAAGCCTTCCACCAATTCGGACATGATGCGAAAAATCCGCCACATGTCGCGGGAGGTCATTTCATCGACGTCATATCTTTCGCCATGCATGCTTTTTTTCGGCTCCCTTGTGTTTCGAGTTTCTATTGATGAACTTTCGATGACAATCGTCAGTTGCTACTGTTTTAACTGGCAATGAAAGATTCTAGTGCTTGTGATTCCGGCATTTGACCGGTTTTCACAAGATATTCGATTTGCGTCAAACGCTCGCGCTTCGCAACCAGCGAATCGAGAGAATGTTTGGCGATGTTGCGCAAATCGCGCTCGACAATAAATGTCGAGCGTTGTCCTAATTCAGTGGCAATTCTCTTTGCCATGTCGGACATCGGCAACTCGCGCCGGTTAAGACCGGGTCCACCTGGCAAGGACGAATTGATACTGTCAACCAGCGCCCGCATGTGAATCCACTTACTGAGGAATGTCTGCAAAAGCGCAATCACAGGCATGCCGCTCTGGCGAGACAAGATTTCCTGACAGCTGACGAGCGCTTGTCCTGTTTTTCCACTTATCCATTCTTCTGCAAGAGTGAAAACGTGCGAATGGTGGGGGCTGAGAGAAACAACTGTAGCCTGAGTTATGTGCGTTGCGGGCAATATGCTTACCGCCGCTTTTTGAATTTCGGCAGAAACGCTTCTCAGATCTGCTTCAAAACTGTCCAGCAGATAATAAATTGCAGCATCGTCTATGGTGGCGCCGAACCGCTTAGCTTCCTTATTGCACCAGGTGCTCAGCTTAGGGTTTTCAGAGCCGGTGTAATACTTCTCTTTAGGATATTCTTCCAGCGTGCAGACGGGCTTTACAGCCTTGGAGGTCTTCAGTGTGGAGTCGAAATTATAAGGGCAAGAAAATATTATATAGGTATTGGCAGCGACATTTTTCAAAGCGGCGGTAAGTTGCTCTAGCTGTTTGTCTTTGCTGGAAGCAGACGCTTCTTCCTTCTTGCTGTCCTTATCTTTACCGCGTTTTTTGGTAAACAGCTCACACCTGTCGATGAGAATAACTTTGTTGCCCATGCCGAAAGGCAATGTGGCAGCGGCATCGATAATTTCAGTCAAATCGCAATTTTCCAGCCGAGAAAAATTGAATTGAGCCCACTGTGGATCGAGCAATTTCGCTTTATAGTCCGCGACCTTCCTCGATACTTCAAATTCTTCTTCGCCGGCGACAACAATTACAGGCACGTCTCTACCCTCTGTCCGGAGCCGGACTGCGCGACGAAAGACGCTTGCCCGTATTTATAAAGTGTACGCGCTTTGCTACGGAAGTGCAGAGATCGCCCATCCGTTCAATGAATCGAGCACAGAATAAAAACTGTGCGCCCATATGAGCACTGGCTTGCTCTTGCTCTCCCAACTTGGACAGCAAACGCTTCGACATCACATCGTGAAGGTAGTTGACCTGGCTGTCTTGCTGAAGTACTTCTGTGACTTTGTTCAAATCGTTGGTGACAAATGTGAGCAATGCGTCTTGCATCATATGATGCACAACTGCGCTCATTTGCGGCAGCTCGTCAGGAACTTCGATTTCTTCTTCTCTCGCCCACGAAGCTATACGCGCAACTCGATTGGCATGGTCGCCCAGACGCTCTAGCTTGGACACAATAAGCGTGCAGCTTACCAAGGTTCGCACATCTTTGGCGCTGAGATTATCCTTCTCGATAAGAAGTTCAAGGCACTTCTCTTCAATCTCTTGCGACCACTCATTGATCTGCTTCTCCTGATTCTCGACGTCTTCAAGCCGAGCTGAATCATCTTTTTTGAGAAGATTGGTCACCATATCCACGGTGTTATCAACCATTCGTCCCAGAGATAGCACGTCTTCCTTCAGTAAGGTTATCGATTCGGCTGTCACTCTTTCTTTCCTCTAAAATCAGAACAACTTCGACTATTACGTTCACAACTCCATACCTGGCGCACCGCCTACGGTGCCTTATCCGGTTTCATTCAAACGATAACCAGAGCGATGAACCGTTTCCAATATAGTTGGATTTTTAGGGTCTCCTTCAAGCTTTTGCCGGAGCCAGCGAACATGCACCGCGACAGTTTTTGTGTCGCCCTGGAAGTCCGCGCCCCAAACTTTATTGAGCAAAGTCTCCGTCGATAGAGTTTTGCCAACATTTTTCATCAATACTTTGAGCAGCGAAAATTCTTTCGGCGAGAGGTCAACGGCTTTCCCTTTATGCGTGACCAATTTGGCGTCATCATCGAGAACCAACTCACCAACCGTTATTTTGCCAGAACCTTTGCCGGCGGCCGTATCTTTCAAGCTGCGTCTCAGCAATGCCTGAATGCGCGCCATCAGCTCTACAACGCTGAAAGGCTTCGACAGATAATCGTCGGCACCACTGGACAATCCTTCTGCAACATCATCTGGACGAGCGCGCCCGGTGAGCATCAAGATTGGAACATCTGTTGTGCGCGCACGAATCAGCTTGCAAATTTCTGGTCCGACCAGGTCCGGAAGCATCCAATCGATGATTACAAGCGAAGGATTTCTTTCGTCAAACTCAGCCAACGCGTGCTTGCCGTTTTTGAAAGCGTAGGTTTCAAAACCATGGCGCTTCAAATTAAATTGAAGAGTGTCGAGAATTGTCTCGTCATCATCAATCAACATAACTTTTAAGGGCGCTTTGCTCATTTGTTTTTCCTAGCCTCCGCCGCCCAAGCGTGGACCGGGGAACTCCAGGGAAAATGTGGAGCCCTCCCCCTCTTTAGATTGAACATTTATCTTAGCATCGTGTAAATCAACAATATGCTTAACGATAGACAAGCCTAGACCGGTCGAACCTTTACCGCGAGAACGGTCGATTCTGTAAAAGCGGGCAAAAATCTTGGGAATTTCCGCCTCAGGCATACCGATGCCGGTATCGCTGACGGAAAAACAGCCCGGGCCGCCTGATTTGATTGTGACGACTCCGCCTTCAGGCGTGAATTTAATCGCATTTTCCAAGAGATTGAGCAAAACCTGATCGACCTGGGGGGCATTTGCATATACGCGAAAGCCAGGCGCGATTTTGATGTTGACTTTGACAGCTCCGGCTTTTGCCAATTTCTGCGTGGACTCGAGCGCGTACTGCGCACGATTTGCCAGATCTACCCATTCTCTGGCGATCTGTTCGCGGCTCTCTGAGAGCTTTTCCACAGACAATAAATCGTTGACGAGGCTCTGCAGCCTGTCACATTCCTGCTTGGCGCGTTCAAGCATGCGTCGCGCTACTTGAGGATCTTCCAGCCCGCCGTCCAGGAGCGTTTCCACCAGCAAACTCACGTTAGCAATTGGCAAACGCAGTTCGTGGCTTACTTCCGCTATCCACTGAGACGTGTTTGCCGCGTTGGACGCAGAAGTCGCAGAACCGGATTTTGTATTGTCTTGACTGGCTACGTCAGACATAGCTCTATGTGTTTTTCAAAAGTTGTTGTGACTTCCAAACAGCTTCCAAAGATACACAGAAAACACAAATAAATCTTATCCGCGAGTCCATATATATTTTATCGATAACACTTTTACGCCGGTCCGTGCAGTACGATTAGGCGGAAGCGCTGCGCCTGGCTTTGCCTTCGCGCAAGACCAAATTGGCTTAATGCCGCTATTTTTCTTTGCACTCGTCAATAAGTGAGGCGAAAGTTGGGACCTGTAACTCTTTTAGTTTTGGACGGTTGGGGAATTTCGCCGGAAACGAAAGGCAATTCGGTAAAGCTTGCAAAAACGCCAAATTACGCGCGATTGCTCACTGAATTTCCCAACAGCAGGCTGGATGCATCAGGCGAAGCTGTAGGTTTGCCGAAAGGTCTGATGGGCAATTCCGAAGTCGGACATTTGACAATCGGCTCGGGCAGGTCGGTAACACAAAAACTGACCATCATCAGCCGCACAATTCAAGATGGTTCATTCTTCAGCAACCCAGTCTTTACCAATGCGATTGAATACGCGCAGGAGCATAACGGCGCTCTGCATGTTTTCGGGCTTGTATCCGACGGATGCGTTCATTCCAGCCCAGATCATCTGGATGGTCTGATCGAATTGGCCAAGCGCCGCAACGTAAAAGAATTGATCGTGCATCCAATCCTGGACGGCAGAGACACGCCTCCCAGATCAGCATTGCGCTTCATGCGCGAGCTTGAAGAAAAATTGCACGGGGTGGGTAAAATCGGCGTGGTTTGCGGCAGATATTATGCGATGGACCGGGACAAACGCTGGGATCGCGTGGAAAAATTCTGGCGAGCAATTGTCTTAGGTGAAGGACTGACTGCAGCCAGCGCACAAGACGCCGTGCGCAATTCATACGAAAAAGACAAAGGCGACGAATTTGTTGACGCAACAATAATTACGCCGCGCCCAGTGAAAAGCGGCGACGCGATGATTTGCTTCAACTTCCGCCCGGACAGAGTGCGTCAGATAAGCAGAGTGATGACGCAGAAAGACTTCGATGATTTCCCGCGTCCTGTAGTGCCTGAGATTTATTACGCATGCATGACTGAATATGATTCCTCATTGAAATTGCCCATCGCATTTTCGCCGGAAACGCTGCCTGCATCTGATATCACGATGACACTGCCAGAACTTCTCTCGTGCAAGAGTTTGAAACAGTTGCACATTGCTGAGACGGAAAAGTATGCGCACGTCACGTATTTTTTCAATGGCGGACGAGAGAGAGAAGAGCCAGGCGAGAGCAGGATTTTGGTGCCTTCACTCAAGGTAGCGACTTACGATCGTGCTCCGGAAATGCAAACACCGAAAGTTTGCGAATTGGCATGCCAGTCAATCAGAAGTGGAGAGTATCCTTTTATTGTCCTTAATTTTGCCAATCCGGACATGGTTGGGCACACCGGAATTTTGGAAGCTGGTGTATTAGCTGTGGACTCCGTCGACCGCGCTTTTGGTGAGCTTCTTCAGGCGACACAAGAAGCCGGCGGCATCTTATTAGTGACGGCCGATCACGGCAATGTAGAGCAGATGATTGACTTGAATACCGGCGAGCCGCATACGGCTCACACAACCAATCCGGTACCATTTGTGGTGGCGGATTTTTCCGGCAAAAACGGAAAGTCGAACGGAACCGCAAATAACAAATGGCATTTGGAAGACGGAACCCTTGCCGATGTCGCGCCTACTGTATTGAAATTAATGGGCATTGAAAAGCCGGAACAAATGAATGGGCACTCTTTAATAACGCAATAAAAACGTCAACAGTTAAATTGCATCAAAGAAGCACCAAGGGAAGGCAACGTGAATTGGCGTCAAAGAATGGCATCGAGTTTATCTATTCGCGACAATAAAGTTTGAAGTCAAGCGACACAATTCTTTCCAAATAATGACATCGGAGCAGTCAGCGCAAACGCCAGTGCTGCAAATGATTTAGCGTTTTCAAGCGAATTTACAACACACGAATTGAATTTGATCAGCTACTATTTACCTGTTAGAATTCGGCCGTTTCAGGTTGGCAAATGTATTACTATTGCCCCTTTGAAGAGTCCTCGAGATAACGTAGTCAGCTAAAAGGAGACGATTCAGTTTTATGACTTACAGAAATATCGCTTTGGCAGCAGCCAGTTTGGTACTAGTGGCTTCCCTGTCAGCTTGCGGCGGTTCCACCGATAGTACGTCGACGACGAGCACCACGACCTCGACCACGACACCGGATGCGACCACAACTGCAACCACCACCCCGGATGCAGCTAGCACCGCCACCACCACTACCACCACCACAACCGCTACAACGACTGATAGCACCACTACAGGCACAACCACCCCGTAGTCTTGCAATCGTCTCCGGTTGACCGGTAACAAATGTATTTGCCACCACCAGACTAGTTCTCGTGGTGGCTTTACTTTTGCGGAACAAAACTTTTAATCGATTGTCTTTTCAGTCTATGTTCGCGTTTGAGCGAGTTTGCGAAAACATCCTTATACGCAATTAGATACATAGATACACAGACGCATACTATAGATTTCAAACTTGCGCCTTTTGATATGCGTTCAGATATCATTTACTGCGCAGTTGCCTAAACATTTGAGGGAAACAAACAATGCACTCCAGCAACGGTTCGCGGAATTCGAGACAGAACAGATTCAAAAGACCTCTGGCAGTCTCATTAGCATTAGCTGCGTTTGCAACCCTCGCATTCAATATAGATACGGCTCGGGCTCAAAATGCCGGTGAAGCATTTCCGGGCGCTAATTCAGTTCAACAGCAGCAATCACAACCCCAGCAAGGCATCAGTCCGGCACAGGCGATCAAAGATGCCTTCGGCAAAGCAACCGGCAACCAGGCACTTGGGCAGCCGGCGCTGAACAATCAGGGGCCGATCATGGCACCACCGATATCATTCGTTGATATCAATTCAGGTCGCTTCGGCAAGCTCGATATCGACATGGAAGACGGCCAGTTTTTCGACGGCGCAGCAAAACAGTTACACCTAACCGCTCGCAATCTGGATCTTAATGAAGGCGTACTCAAGCAACTCGACATTACTGTAAATGGCGGCACCTTCCAGGACTTCACCATCGACAATTTGGTTTTGTCGACCGCAGGCGATCTGAATTTCGATACCGGCATCCTGCTCAATCACAAGATCCTCCGCTTTACTACTCCAGCACAGGCGCAAGTAACAGCGACCATCTCTCAGGATAGTCTGAACCGCTTCATCAATTCGCCGCGTACGCTGGACAGGCTGTCCTATTCAGCCACTAAGTCGGGTGGCATGCTCGCCAATCTCCTGGGTCAGATGGGTGGAAATATAGGTTTTAGCCTTACCCAGGGCGACATCAAACTGGCTAAAGCCAATTCAGTAAATATGAATCTGGTTACAAAAGTCGGTATTGGTCAGGTAGGCGTACCAATTCCGGTCGCGATTAAGGCAAAACTGGGTCTCAAGGACGGCTGGGTTGAGATGCAGGACACCGAAGTGAGCACGAATGGCCAAGCTTTGAGCCCCGAAATTGCCAAGTTACTCGTCAATAAGGTGAACGGACTGTCGAACTGGGGTAAAAGATCAGATGACATACAGTTCAGTTTTACCGACCTGAAAGTCGTTCCGGGCAAACAGTTCATTCTTAAAGGAACAGCCGAAGTCAGACAACTTAGATTTAGCCGTCTGCGAACCTGATTTCGTCTTGCCAATAACCGATAATGACTCGCGTGCCAGGAAAAATGTCCCAGCGCCAAAAGTGCTGAGATGCGGAATCACTAATAAGAAAGCGAGCAATGAATGTTCCGGCGGCGCGACAATAGACAATGGGATCAGCTCAGACAAGTAAAGTTCACCCGTAACTTCACCAAAAACGCCGATGGTTCGGTGCTGGTGGAGTTTGGTGATACCAAGGTTTTTACTACTGCAAAGATTGAGGAGCGCGTTCCCGCCTTCCTCATCGGCAAGGGCGAAGGCTGGATAACGGCTGAATACTCTCTTTTGCCGGGTTCGACGCTCGTGCGATCTGCGCGGGAAGTGACCAGAGGACAGCCTTCCGGCCGAACCAATGAAATTCAACGTTTGATTGGACGTTGTTTGAGAACGGTTGTAGACCGGCGCGCACTGGGCGAACGCACGATCACGATCGACTGCGACGTCTTCCAAGCCGATGGCGGAACCCGCGTGGCCAGCATATGCGGAGGCTTTTTGGCTCTGCATGATGCCCTGACGAAATTGCGCAAAGAAGGGCTGTGGGACGAGCTTCCCTTGACCGAGCATCTGGCTGCGGTCAGCGTTTGCCAGGTCAAAGGTCAGCTACTGCTCGACCCCAACTATTCTGAAGATTCGCAAGCTGAGATGGATGGCAACATCGTGCTAACTGAATCGGGAAAGATTCTCGAATTGCAGATGACTGCGGAGACCAAGCCGTACGATTCCACAAAGCTCGCCGACTTGATGTCGCTTGCGGAGAAGGGCGTTCGGGAGATCATCTCCAAGCAATACGAAGCTATCAATCGCCGTTAGATTTGTACAAGTCGCGCCGTACTCAGAGCCATTTCACAATCAGCCCTGAAAACAGCCACTGGCTGGGTGTTCTGTCGCATTCTTGCGCCCGCCCTGTCATCTTGACTGGAAGTTAAACCGACACGGCTCAACTTCAAAACGCCCTGAAGTAACGGTATGCAACAAGTGAAGAATTGCTCAAAATGGTCTACCTACGAGCCCTTCCAGCTCCTCTTGCCGACCGAGACCAGCAACCTTCCCATGTGAGCCTGATGGTGAGCGGGTTTTAAGCTGGTCAGTAGAACTTTAATTTATGTCTTCTAGCTGCTGACAACGAAGAAAGAGCCATTACACTAGAGGTCAAGGGTATCTAGTGAAGTCGTCGCCTAAGTGAAAGCTCAAGTACAAGAAAAACCTCCAGAAGTCGCCACCAAGGTCGAGGCGGCTCCCGCTCCGGCGCCATCGATTGCGTCGGCAGCCGAGCGCAATTTCAATCCGGTCAGAGAGAGTTTCCGCGACGTAACAAAGTGGTCCTTGATCAAATCCACAGTCCGCGTCTTCGTACGAATCTACAAGCTTCAAGGCTGGAAAGAAGCCTTGAGAGTCTTCCCGATCGTTTGGGTGATCATTCGAGCAGTGCACGGTTTTGCACGCTATCACATGGACGAATTCGAACGTACCTCTAAAGAGGGCTCGGACGTCGAAAGCGCTGTTTTGAGCGACGAGAAATATGAAGAGTACAGACTGCTGGGCGCCTGGCTCCTGAAGCAGCTTCATGCACTGGGTCCGACATTCATTAAAATCGGGCAAACACTTTCAACTAGAGCTGATTTGCTTCCGCTGCCCGCTATGCTCGAATTGGCGAAGCTGCAAGAAGAAGTAGCGCCAATCCCTTACGAAATCGCAAGAGCGACAATCATTCGTGAATTGGGCGCACCACCCGAACAGCTTTATGCTCACTTTGATTGCGAGCCGATTGCCGCAGCGTCTCTTTCAGTCGCATACAGAGCCACTCTTAAAGACGGTCGCTCGGTCGTCGTAAAAGTTCAGCGTCCTGATCTCACTCAAAGACTGGCGCACGATGTGCAGGTTTTGGGTGCAGTTGCCGACGAAGTTATGAAATACCCCAGCCTCTGCCGTCATACGGATTGGCCTTCAGTCAACGACGAATTTGCTCGCACGACATTCGAGGAAATCGACTACATTCGAGAAGGTAGAAATGCCGACAGATTCCGGCATAATTTCCGCAATCACCCCAACATCTACATTCCGCGCATCGTCTGGCGCCTTACCGGCAGACGTGTACTGACTATCGAGTTTGTCCCCGGCACGCGCGTTACAGATGTAGAATCGCTCGAAAAGCAAGGCTTCAACAGAGCCGAGCTGACAAAAATCGGCGCCAATTTCTATCTCAAACAATTACTGGAAGACGGATTCTTTCACGCCGACCCGCACCCGGGCAACATGCGTGTTATGCCGGACGGACGAATCGGAATCTTCGATTTCGGTATGGTCGGCCGCTTGAGCCATGAGTTGAAGCAACACCTCGTAAATTCGTTTATTCACGTCATCCAAAGAGACTATTTGGCGCTCGTAGACGATTTCATCGGTATGGGCTTCTTGCAAGAAGATGTAGACCGCGAGGCGCTTGCAGCCGAACTCACGCCAATTATCAATTCGCGTTTTTCTGAAGGCTTGAATCGCGTTCAGTTCCGCAAAGTGCTATTTGATTTTTCGGATGTCTGCTATCGCTATCCATTTAAGCTGCCCACTGAATTCACTTACGTGATGCGGGCTTTGCTCACACTGGAAGGGGTTGCGCTCGTTATCAATCCAGATTTCAATTTCGTCGATGCGGCGATGCCTTTTGCACAGCGCATCGCTATGAGAGACAGCAGCATGATTTCGCAAGTCGTGATGAAAGAAGTATTCACCGAAGGTAAGTTCAATCCAGGCGGAGCAATCAAGCTCATAAGAGCCGCAGCACGACTGCGCACTCTCGTTTAGATTCAGTCGAATTCGAACTGTCGGCATCCCAGGAAGCCACGGCAACTACGTAAGATCCCCACTAACAGCCAGTGGTGACGATTAAATTACGCACACTTTTTTTGCGACAGGCATATTATGGACTCATCTACTAATACTCCTCTCCAACGGGTCACAGAGCCGTGACTAGCGCTTCTTCCATTAACAGAGCCGAACTGGCAAATGCTTTCCGCGTGCTTAGATGCGGACAGTGCCACGAGCAGATAGAATCGCAAGCGAAATTCTGCGGGCAATGTGGCACTGTGATGGCTGCCGCGCAGAAAAAACATGGACCATACGAAGAGCCCAAGCTCGGTCACGCCCAGAGCGAACTGCCTAGTTTTGCGCGCGCTCAATTTGCAGACTTGACGCCTAAGGTGAGAGCAGAAATCAATTCAATTATGTCCGCTCTTTTAAGAGAGCGGTTCTTGCTGACCCTGAACACTATTGTGCTTCTGTGTGTAAACCTGTTCGGATTCTGGCTTTCGCTCAAGGCGTACACAGAATTCAACGGCGATGAGATGACAAAATTGATCATCGCATTCACGCCATTCTTATTCGTCAATTGCGTCGGTTTTGTAGCAATGATTCCAATCAGAGGCACAAAGCGCGAAATCTACAGGCTTCAGCAGCGGCTGCAATTCCTGCGCGCGCAGATGGAATTCAATCACGTGATGGGACGCTGATTCTCACTCAATTGGAACAAAGATATCTATTTCGCCTGAGAGTGTTTTGACGTCAAAGCGCTCGTCATAAAGTTCGAAGTCCGGACTGTGAGCGTGCTTGTACTCGCTCTTGGGCAGCCATGTTCCCCATATGTAATTGACCGTATGAGGAAGGTTTGTCAGCTGACCTTTGTGAGTAAACTTCGCGTATTTGCGCCGAGGAAGTTTCACCGCCACCATGCCTTGCGGCACTTCATCCAGTGAAGAGACGGGTCGACCGGCGATGTATACGAAGGTATCGCCGTCTTTCACAGGCAAATCGTCATGCTTCGGCATGCATACGCCAATCGCGTAGCTGCCCTTCAAGTTAGGAATTTCATTTTCTCGCTGATTGAATTTATCCCAAAGCTTATTTATCTGCCAAAACGGATTCTCGGCAAAGCTGCTTCCCATGCCGATTACCAATTCTTCTTTGTGTTCCACAATTTCAGGCTGCATAGTCAATCCACCTTCCTCCAAATGCATCATCATGTCGAGAGTCGCCGGTTTTTTCTCCAGAGACATTCTGCCGCGCTTACGAAATACACCAGGAGTCATGCCGAACATGGCTTTGAAAGCTCGTGTAAAGGCCTCCTGGCTGTCGTATCCGCACGCCAGAGCGAGTTCAATAAGTTTTTCGTCCTTATCGAGCATTCTGCGCGCAGCCTCTGATAAACGACGTTTTCGCACATACTCAGCGACTGATTCACCCAGCACGCTGAGAAACATACGATGGAAGTAGTATTCCGAAAAACCAATATGTCCTGACACTTGCTTCACGTCGAGCGGCTGGTCAAGCCGTTCTTCGATAAACTCGATCGCTTTGACGACAGGCATGATGTGTTCTGGAACTTTGATAGTTTCTCTCAAACTAGCTTCTCGCCGATTTATACGGTTAGTTCATTGGACAGTCTAAAGTGAAGGTTATTCGCTTTCTTGATTTTTTCTGCTGTACCTAACTCTAACCGCAAGAGGGTGAATCAAAATGTTGAAAGATTCCCGCGTGATCGGTGTTTCTTACTGAAGTTTCATCCTATAGACGCAACGCTTTTGCCTCTATGTTTGTACAATTCCTTTAGATTTGGCATTGCCAACCCCACCACTGGTTGTGCCATTTGGAATCTGCTGCCTTCCTTTGCGCGCGGAGATTCGCATGTCATTCAACGCTCAAACCGCAACCCGCACAAGCACTAGATGCGCGACTTGCTCGTCGCCGCTTGAAGGCAGCGCGCGATTCTGCGGTGAATGCGGAGCGTCGATGCATCGTCCCCAGATGGAAACGGCCCAGTCAACACGCAACAACGCGCCTGGCGGCTCTCAAACACCCTCGTTCGCCAGACCCAAGACACGCCACACGGCGGATCCAAAGGTCACAAGAGAATTGAGCACACTGCTAGTTCTTCTAATGCGCGAACGCATCTTCTTGATTATGCATTGGGCGATTTTCGTCACATTGAGTCTAATCGGTTTCGGTTTGGCGATGAAGTGCTACACCGAGTTCCACGGCGACGACATGAGCAAGCTCATGATGGCAATTACGCCTATGCTTTTTATCAATCTGACCGCACTCGTCTGCCTGACACCAATCAAAGGCACCAAAAGAGAGATAGAGCGCCTTCAAGAAAAGATTGCGTATCTCAAATTCACCGTGCGCTTCAAACACTTACTATAATCTTCGCGAAGCTTTCTCGAGATCTTGGAAGGGGATGGTCATTTCAACCCGTTCCATGCACTCCGAAAAATCCAGATTTTTCGGAGTACATGACAAAAGGCAAAAGCCTTACCAGGACCGGTTTTCACAGCGCCGACTCACAAGCGCCCGCGTTCAAACTTTTCGCGCGAAGCCGAAAACCCTCATAAATAGAGGGTTTAGTTTTCTCCATCCACTCCGAAAAACCAAGATTTTTTCGGAGTACATGAAGGCACTCAAAAATCGAATACGTGCAGAGGGCGCGAACAACTTCTAATCGCAGCCGGGAGTCCAGCAGAGGTTTGGCTTACGTGCGGCAAGCGCCTCGTCCAAACGACCGACTGGTGTCGTATGGGGAGCGTTGCGCACAGTATCCGGCTCGCTCTTTGACTCATCATCGATCTTAGTGAGGATTTCAATGAACTCGTCGAGCGTCTCTTTAGTTTCGGTCTCTGTCGGCTCGATCATCATCGCTTCCGGCACGACTAGCGGGAAGTAGACAGTCGGAGCATGAACGCCATAATCGAGCAAGCGCTTAGCCATATTTGTGGTTGAGACACCGCGCTCTTTCTGTTGATTGCCGGAAAGAACGAACTCGTGCATGCAAGCTTGCGGATAAGCCACTGTGAAGCGGCCTTTGAGTTTGTTTTTCAAATAGTTGGCGTTCAAAATCGCATCTTTGGAAACCTGCGCCAAACCCTCTTTGCCGTGGGCAAGAATGTATGAATAGGCGCGGACCAGAATTCCGAAGTTGCCGTAGAATCCTTTGACTTTGCCAATCGACTGCGGGCGATTCCAATCAAAATGGAAGCGCTCGCCATCTTTGACGATAACCGGCTTCGGAAGGAACGGCTCCAACTCTTTGCGGCATGCAACAGCACAACCGCCGGGTCCACCGCCGCCGTGCGGAGTGGAGAAGGTTTTGTGCAGGTTCAAGTGGCAGACATCAAATCCCATGTCGCCTGGGCGTACAAGACCCATGATGGCGTTCAAGTTGGCACCATCGTAATAGAGAAGTCCGCCGGCGTCGTGGACGAGTTTTTGGCAAACGTCAATTTCTTCTTCGAAGAGACCAAGGGTATTTGGATTGGTCAACATAATTGCTGCAACATCCGGACCCAGAGCAGCCTTCAGAGCATCGATATCGACGAGCCCACGCTCATTCGATTTGATTTCAACAACTTCAAAACCGCAAAGTGCAGCGGTCGCGGGGTTGGTACCGTGCGCGGTGTCGGGAACGATAACCTTGTTGCGAGCCGTGTCGCCTTTTGCTCGGAAGTACGCTCTAATGAGGAGCAAGCCGGTCATCTCGCCATGGGCTCCAGCTGCCGGTTGCAATGTGACTGCTGGCAGACCTACGACTTCAGAGATACTGCGCTCCAAGTTATAAATCAATTCGAGCGCGCCTTGAATTTGATCTTCAGGCTGCATCGGATGTAGTTCGCGGAAGCCTTCCAAGGCCGCCATCGCATCGTTAATTTTCGGGTTGTACTTCATGGTGCAAGAACCAAGAGGGTAAAAACCCTTGTCGATTGCATGGTTGAGATGCGAGAGACGAACGAAGTGGCGGACCGCTTCCAATTCGCTGACTTCAGCCAGCTTGGCCGATTCCTTACGCACAAACTTTGCTGGAATCAGGTCACTCGCCTTCTTCTCTTTCACACCGGATTTTTCAATGACCAGTGCTCTTCTGCCGGGGCTCGACTTCTCGTAGATCAGCTTTTCCATGAAACCAACTCCAATTTGCCTAGTGTTCAAAGACGTGTGAAAAACCCTTCAAGTCCAAATCGCAGACTACTTGCACTGCTTCAAAACAACGTTGCGCTAATTCTTCGCGCTCTTCGCGTTTTAGCATCCCAAGAATTTTGTCGTAGATGGGCGGCAGCACTCGAACGTCGTTGGCTGCATATTCCATTTGCGACTCGGAGAGATCGTGACGTGCCCAATCGCTCGATTGATTGGTTTTGTCCAATTCAATTTGCAAAAGCTCACTGACTAAATCTTTGAGGCTATGTCTGTCAGTGTAGGTGCGGACCAATTTCGACGCGATTTTTGTGCAAAAAATCGGCTTGGTCTGGCAGCCCAGATAATGCTTCATAACTGACACATCAAAGCGCGCATAGTGAAACAGCTTGATCACATTGGGCGCTTCCATCAGCTTCTTTACGTTGCTCTCTTTTGGAAAGCTGTCTTTGTCCTTGTAGCGGACAAAACTAACTATGCCTTCGTCGTCGCAGATTTGCACGAGACACAAGCGATCTCTTGAAATGTTGAGTCCACGCGTCTCGGTGTCTACAGCGATATACGCTTTCTTCATGTAATGAGCAAAGCGCTCGTCCGGCAAATCGCCCTCGAACAGCTCGACTTTTCTATGCGCCACCATGGCAGTCATCAATTAGAGTCCTCTTGGTCCGGCGCCATGTATATACTCTGGCGGCGCCTTCTTTTGGCCGACATCATTATAATCGGGCAAAACTCCGCATTTCAGCGTGCTTTTCAGCAAATAAACAGCATTACCGTAAGCTAACCTGGCTCAGACGCCTGACAACAGCCCTTGCAACCGGCGTGAGGCCTCGATGTACGCGCCAGAATTTCGCTCCCTGAGAACACAAAAACTCGGACCAAACAGCTCTTATGAAATCACTCCCGGGCTCAACCAGCGGTCAATAACTGCTTCCAATTCGCCTGTCATGAAGGGGCGCATGAGAATGTCGTCGGCACCGCCCGCCAGCAGCGGACCGCGTTTCAAACCTGATGACATGGCAACGACCGGCACCTTCTTCTTCAAATTAGCAGTGGCACGGCGCAGTGCCTCGATTCGCTGAACAGCGTGTTGTTCCGGCGCTTTGACTTCGACAAGGACGATGTCGAAATCCTTCTCGTGGAGACGTTTTAGAGCCTCCTCTATTTCTCCGACAGCCTGTGCAATGAGCCCAAGCTCTTCAACCATATTCAATGAATGCTGGCGAAGCATTGCACTCTCTTCGATGATTAAAATGCGAGCCGTATTCGTATATAGATCCGACGCCACAATGATATCCATCCGGTTTTTCAGTCGAGTTCTCGCTTTGCAAACGGCAAAGAGCCGCGAGCTTGTCAAAAGTTTACCGCAAGCAGAGGTTTCAGCCATTAACGGATCAACGCTCTGGTGTAGAACGGCGCACAAGCAAGGAAAGTCGTTTGGATATGGGCACTTGCTAGATCGCACAGCTAATCGGGATAAGCGCTAGCGACAAACTCGGCAAGGTGCATGACTTTCACTGGGGAATTGGATAATTCAGCACCGGCATTGAGTTGCAGCAAGCACCCTGGATTGGTCGTCACCACGACTTCAGCGTTCGTATCGGCGATGTTTTCCATCTTCCGATTGAGAACTTCCAGACTGAGTTCAGTATTGATCACGTTGTAAATCCCCGCGCTACCGCAGCAATGCTCGGCTTCACGTAGTTCTACCAGCTTCATATTCTTGCCTTGCTCAGCCAGCTTCTGCTGGAGCTGCAGCAAGATTTCTTTGGGCTCATTGCGGACACCCTGCGCGTGAGCCAGGTGGCAAGCCGCATGGTAAGCCACAGACGCCGCAGGAAGCTTTAGCTGGGTAGCGTTTGCTTCCTTTGAGTCTTGAGCAGAAATTACATCTGGAGAAACAACTTCTACCACATCGAAAACACGTTTCGAAAACTCTTCAGCCCTTGAATGCCACGGGTCATCAGCTGCGAAGAGGTGCGAATACTCTTTCAACATCGCTCCGCAACCAGCAGAAGTGACAATAATTTTGCCGTCGGTGGTCTTGAATTTCTCTATGTTTTCCTTAGCCAAAGTCCTTGCAATATCGACTTCACCCGCATGGTAAGCCAATGCGCCGCAACAGGTTTGCTCATTACGTTCGACCGGACAACCCTGCATATTTAGCAGTTTGGCGGTAGCGTGATTGACCGGATTGTATAAAACATCCATGACACATCCGCTGAAAAGCTGCATGGTTTCTCCACTAGCGACCTTCGCTTCTCGTCGACGCGGATGCGGTTTGAACTTAGGAACCTTAGGCACAAATGCGGCATATGCTTTCAGCCGGTTGATAAATGGAGACGAAGTCATTCCAGCTAAAACGCTCTGAGGGTCATCCTTTCGCTTGCGTTTCGGAAACATTTGCTGGAAAAGGCGAAACACACTTGCGCCAAATTTCAAAATCCAGTAGTTAGGCAAAATTTCGCTGAAGCCAAAACGTAAGAGAGCTCGCAAAAACTTAGGGCGCTCCCGCTTGAGATACGGCCGCGCCTGATTCAAAATCTCCTCATACCGCACACCCGATGGGCACGCAGTCTGGCAACCCAAACAGCCAAGGCACGATTCGATGTGCTCAGCGGCCTCGCCTGCAAAGGGCATCTCACCTTTTTCGACCAGCGACAAAAGATATATACGTCCGCGGGGAGACTCGGACTCACGACCGGTTGCTAGATAGGTAGGACATGCCGGCAAGCAGAGTCCGCAATGAATGCAAGCGGAAAGCAAATCGGCGTCCAGCTTGCCTGTCGCAGGAGAGATTACTTGATTATCCGGTAAAGCCAAAAACGCCTCTAATTAAACAGCTTAATTGTACTGTAGGCCTGAAGCAGTCGCCTGGTTGCGGCTTGTTCAAAATGAACATTACCAAGAAACCAGCGGGTTCAAAATTCGTTTTTGATCAAAACGCAATTTGAGCGAACGAACGATAGCCTGATTGCTGCTGCCTTCCTCGGTGATGCCGATTCTCTCAATTTTGCGCTCCAGAGATTCATCGGCATAGGCGGCAACAAGCGATAGACTTTCTTTTTCTAAAGCGTCGCGCAGATGATCGAGAACGGCAGACCTTTCTTCGGCAGAACCGCAGCATATGAGAAAGCGCCCTGTGCCCGGGCGAATCTTGATTTCAGTCTTTCCTGCAATCACGTCTGAAAGCAGCGAAAGAATCAAACGCATCTGCGAAATCGAGGCGGAAATTTCGACCGCATTTATGTTGGCTTGGCAGTGTTGGAGAAGTTCTTCTTCGCGTGAATCGAACGCAGAAGAAGTCTCGCTAATCGAGAGTGCTTTTGCGGCAATAGCCTTTAGTGGCTTTACAAGCTCATCCGCAACAATCTTATGCCCCGTCAGCTGCACAAACATTCTTGCGCCGCCATCTCTGGAACCTGAAATTACTAGCGTTGTGATCGGAATATCCGATTGCATGAAAACAGATGCCTGGTCGAGAAGTTGTAAAACAGAACTGGCTGCCAGTTCCATAGTATGCGTCCACTCTGGTCTGGCATAGAGCCGCAAGTGAGCTGCAATTGGAATACCAAAATACATTCGTCCGCCGACAAATATCTTTGTAGTATCGTATCCGGTGACATTCTTTACGACTTTGCCGCCCGTTTTAATCGTTTTGCCATCAGGTAAAACAGCATGAAGTCCCATTACAAGATCGCGGGGTCCGCCGAAAGCGTGTTCCCAAAGCCCGCCATCACCGCTGTTTATCACATCAAACAATGTGCTCTCGTGATTGCAAGAAAGCGGCAAAAATTGTTTGTTCTTCGCAGTTAACTCATCCAGCTCGCCAACCGTCATTCCCAGGCTAATCGAAATCACCTGGTCAGATGTTGAATACTCGATAATCTCTTTGTGCTTCGCCAACGTGACAAAATTCACTTCGCGCTCGCCTGCATCGAATTGCGATGGCAAGTCGCGTGAGGCTCCAGGAAGCAGGTAGAGCTTATCGCCTTTTGATGAAAGAGCGTTCGTTAATTCCGACGGCGACTGAATTTCGGCAGCACCTTTCTGTTTTTTCGAACTAGCCACATTCGCTCTCAACTTGCTATCCATAATTTTTTCGGAAAACTTCTCGCGCGAATTCTTCGGAATCAAGATATTCTATCTGCTATCTTCTTCATTGCGATGAAGAATTAGGAAAGCATGACGAACAGCCAAAAAGCCTCAGGCAGATCACTGGTACTAATTTCAGGCTATTACGGCTTTGGAAACCTCGGTGATGAGGCAATCCTCGAATCTATAATTCGCGAACTGGAGAAAACGGTTTCCAAAAACAAAATCGTTGTTTTGTCCAACGATCCGGAAAAGCATCGTGCCACCTATGGCGTTGAGGCGGTCAGCAGGTGGAAGCTGGCGTCCCTGGTTGAGTTGCTGCCCAAGGCAAAGCTCTTCATCAGCGGCGGCGGCGGTCTCTTTCAAGACACAAACTCGCCAGGGTCCACAATTTACTACGGTGGACAAATCGCGCTGGCGCGGGCGTTTGGTGCTCACCCGATGATTTTTGCGCAGGGTCTGGGTCCACTTAATTCATCAACAGGAAAGGTGGCGACCCGGCTAGCCGCCAGGCTTTCGCAAGACGTTACGGTGCGTGACAAAGCCTCATTGGCAATGCTGGAAAGCTGGAACGTAAAAGCAGAACTTACCGCTGACCCCGTCTGGACCCTTGATGAAACAGAGCTGCCGGAGAGTGTTCGCAGTCAAATCGACAGTGTAAGACCTACAAATGGACTTGTCGTCGGGCTTTCATTGCGCAATAGCCACAACTTTTCAGACAGCAGAAGAGAAATTTTGCTTTCTGTCTTACTCAAAACATTGCCCGCGGATGCCGCTCTCGTGCTCCTACCTTTACAGAAAGAACAAGATTTGCCTCAGCTAGAGCCATTTCTGGAAAGCTGGAAGAAGGCAGGAAGAAATGGACTGATGTTGGATACTTCGGCACTGGAGCGCCCTAGCCAATGGGTGAGCCTGATGCGCCAGTTCAATCTTGTCGTTGCCATGAGACTACATGCGCTCATCTTCGCCCTCAAGGAAGGAATTCCGGTTATTGGGCTCACGTACGATGCAAAAGTCGAGCATGTGCTACGCCAATTTGGTCAGCCAATCTTAATTTTGCCAAAGGAGCAAGGAGACGCAGAGCTGGAGAAAAAGTGGCTCGATTCCGCATCAGCTGGTCTTCAAGACCTTGGAAAGCTTCATCTGCAAGCGAAGGAAAATGCCGAAAGTGCAAAAAAATTGGCTTGCAGGAACTTCCAGCTACTAGCTAAAATTTTAGACATCAAAAAATAGTCGAGCTTTTGTGATCTTGTGGGCTGACCAACAAGAGCCCTTGCAACTTCTAATCGCTTAGGAAGTAAAATCGAAAAGATGGCACCGCACGTAATGTCAACCTTGTTAGCAACTTACAGATCACGACACAAAGTTCTCGGATATCCAGTTGATGTAGTCAACGAAGACAGCGCGATAAGCGTTGTTCAGGCTGCATGGCAGGGCGAAAGAGGAATGCACATTGTCACGCTGAATGCGGAGATGGTTGTGCAGGCGCAGAAAAACGCTGAGCTGGACAGAATAATTCGCCACGCTCATCTGATTATCCCAGACGGCTCAGGTGTTGTTTGGGCACTAAAACTGGCTGGACAACAGTCTTCACGCCTGCCCGGTATTCAACTTGCTAGAAAGACTTTGGAGGTTGCCTGCCGCGAAGGACGGCGCATAGCGCTGATTGGTGGTAAGCCAGAAGTGATGGTGCAATTGAAGGCAAAGCTTCAAGAAGACTTCCCTAGCATCAAAATCGTCGGCGCACAAGACGGTTATTTCACCAGAGATCAAGAACCGGAAATTGTGGACGAATTGCTCCCGCAAGAGCCTGAGCTGATTCTTGTGGCTTTGGGCGTGCCAAAGCAAGAGTATTTCATCGACAAGTGGCAACATTCTTTCCCGCGAGCAGTGATGATTGGCGTCGGTGGAAGTTTTGACGTATGGACAGGCACGGTAAAACGCGCCCCAGAAATATTCCAAAAATGCCATCTGGAGTGGTTTTACAGATTGCTCTGCGAACCGTGGCGCGCAAAACGTATGATGTCATCGTTGCCCAGCTTTGCTTTACAGGTCCTCGGCGAGAACTTAAAAGGCAAAAGCTCCAACGATAAGACCTAAGCGTCATGCTTTCAGGCACGAAGCTGAGTCAATCGCAAGCGGCAGACATTCCGCTGCGGCAACTGGCGCACGTCGGTGACGCAGTGTTTCACTTGTTTGTGCGAGAGAAAGAGGTCCTTACGGCTTCAAGCGCCAAGGAAATGCACAAGCGCACTGCTGGGGTCGTTTCCTATAAAGGGCAAGCCAAAGCGCTCCACATGCTGACCGACGCACTGAAGGATGAAGAGCGCGACCTGGTAAGGCGCGCCAGAAATATGAAACCAGCAGCGTATCGCCGCTCCGAACAGGCTCTCTATCGCAAAGCTACGGCATTCGAGGCGCTGCTTGGTTACCTTTATTTGACCGATATGGACCGCCTCAACGAATTGCTGCAACTCGTGAACGCGTCACGTAGCGAGAAAAGTGGCGGCGAGTATGGCGCCGAGAATGGCGGCGGCATTAGTGAGAATAGCGGAAATAACGAAGACGGCGCAGCCAAAAACGCCGAAGAAGATGAAAACGAAGAAGGCGCAGCCGAAGAAGACAAAGCCTAAGAGTCCGAAGAAAACGGCAATGAAGGCAGGAGTTCCTCAAACGGCTGCTCTATAGCCTGGGGCAAAACCCTCAATCTGCTTCATTTCTCTTAAGCTTTGGCAGGTCTGGCTTTGGGGATTTTTGGGTGGCACGGGTGTTTACAGTCCTAAACCTTAAGGATAGGTTGTAATGCATCTCCCCCTGTCTTTCTGATGTTAACTTAGGATTTAAGGCGTCCGGCGCCAAATTCGCGTGAAATCTAAACCCAAGTCTCCTGAGTCTCAGCGTTGAGCATTAAGACTGAAGACATCTACCGTTGCCTCACCGAACACTCCGCAGATGGTTATATCGTGACCGATCTGAAAGGAGTAATCTCCTATTGCAATCCGTCAGCAGCTAAATTTCTTGGGCGCGAAACAAATGAAGTCGCAGGACAAAAGCTTTTTGCCATCTTCGATGAAGCGTCCCTGAAAGATAAAGAGGTTTCTTCGGTAGGTGCTGGAGTAGGAGGCACGCTTGCTCCCGGCAGTAATCCGCTTGCTGCCATCGCAGCTGGTGGCACCTTCGATAAGAACGCCACGCCCGAGCCAAGCAATTGGAAATTTGCAACTGCATATGGCAAGAACGGTGTCGATATGACAGTGCCGGCAAGCTATCTGCCGATCACGGACAAAGACGATAAGGAAGTCGGCAGCCTGACTGTCTTGTACGTGGTCCAAAGTCATACGGTGCAGCAAGCCCAGACTGAATTCGTGAGCACAGTCAGCCACGAATTGCGCACGCCGCTTACATCTATCAAAGGCTTTGCCGATACTATTTTGCGCGCTGGTGATCGCCTCGACATTACGCAGCAGCGCCGCTACATCGACATCATCAAACAACAAGCAGACCGCCTGACGCGGCTTGTTGAAGACTTGCTCGCGGTTTCACGATTGGAATCTAAAAAATTACAGCTTACTGTCCGTGCGATTGATCTGCGCGAAGCCATTCAGAGAGTGACGCACATCTTGTCGGAAAAGGCTCGCAATCACAAGATCAACGAAGTGATTCCGGCTGGACTTCCACTTGTTTGGGCAGACGCAGATAGATTGGAACAGATTTTGACCAACTTGATCGACAACGCGATCAAGTATTCGCCCGCGGAAACAACAGTTACGGTAGTAGCCAGAGACGTGCCTGGAACTCCTGAGATGGTTGAGTTCTCAGTTGCCGACCAAGGTGGTGGCATTCCACAAGAGCATTTGCCTGAGATCTTCTCGAAGTTCTCGCGCCTCGACAATCCGCTAACAAGGCAGACCGAAGGAACAGGCTTGGGTCTGTACATCACACGTTCGCTGGTAGTGGCATTAGGCGGGCAGATCAAAGTCACCAGTGTTCCTGGTTGCACCACATTCACGGTGCAGCTGCCGGCCGCATCATTAGAAATGCAAGCAGCAAGAGGTCGCGACTGACATGCTGCTGCCTACTCCAATCATCCTTATCATTCACCAACCGCGCCAGGCCGCTGACTATTCATCAATTCTCGAGAAGACAGGTGCAAAAGTTCACGCTGTCACCTCATTTGAAGAAGCCAATGAATTGCTTTCTTTCATCCACCCTGACTTGATTCTTCTGGCTGCGCAAATGCCGGAAGGTGATGGCAGGCTCTACTGCCAACAAATCAGAGCAACGGTTGTGCAACCACGGCCGGTGCTAGTACTGTTGCATGCGTCTTCCGACGTCAATGAAAGAATCAGCGCATTCCGCTACGGAGCGGACGATGTGCTCGGTGATCCGATTGACAAAAATGAGCTTGCCATCCGGGTTTTGGCTCACTTGAGACGACGCCAGGAAGAAATGTCCAACCCGTTGAGCCAATTGCCCGGGCCCAACTTGATCAGACGCATGCTCGAACAATGTATGGTTTCGGATAAGCCATGGTCGGCGATGTCTATCGACTTGAATAAGATTCGTGTTTATAACGAAACCTATGGCGACTTAGCAGGCGATCAGCTCATCAAAGCTTTGGGTGCGGTTCTTACCGACGTTGCTGATGATGATGACTTCGTAGGTCACATCGAGGCAGACGACTTCTTTATGATCGTCAAGCCGGACAATCCGGAGAGAAAAGCAGAAAAGATTTGCCAGCAATTCGACAGCATCAGCCGCCGATTTTATCCAAAGGGAGACATCGAAAGAGGCTATCTGATTTCGACAGGCAGAGGCGGCATCAGAAGAAGAATTCCTCTCATCTCGATTGCTATCGGAATTGTTTCCAGTACCAAACGACGTTATCAAAGTTATGTCGATGTTCTCACATCAGCACGTGACTACCGCTATCTTTCCAAGCAATATTCAGGCTCCACCTGGGTTACCGACAGCATGCCGCAGCCACAGCCTGATGACGACTTAGAAGAAGAAGTCGGAACATCATCTGGTCATCAGTCTCGCATTCTTGTGGTTGAACCTGATGGACCAATGGCTCTATTGCTGCAGGACTCATTAACACTCGAAGGCTACGTGGTGCAAGTGACCTCGTCTGCGGATGACGCTCTTGAACTGGCTCGCCATGAGCATCCCGACTTGATTCTTTTGGAGTCGAATTTATCCGACCGTCAAATGGACGGTTGGTCTTTGTGCAGAACTTTGAAAGACGATGACGAATTGAAGAGCATCTGGCTCGTCATGGCTACATCCCATCCTGACCAATCACTGGCTCTGGAGGCCGGTGCAGATCTTTACCTGCCGAAGCCCTTCGACATGCCCAGCTTGATCAACGAAATCAGCACGCTGCTGCGCTCAAGTTTGAAGATGCGCGGCTAGAGCGGCGTGAGAGCAAATAAGGCCTAATCAAGCTGTTTCAAAATCCAGTCGACCGCCTCGACGATAGAACCGGCTTCGAAGTCGGCATCCACTTTGTTTTGATACTCACCTTTGAGAACAGCCTCACCATAACCTGTTCTCACAAGCACGCCTTTAGCGCCGCAATTGTGAGCCAGCTCGACATCGGTTGCTTTATCACCAACAACGAAAGAGCGCTCTGCATCAAACTCCGGGTGATCGGCTAGCGCCTTATCAACCATGCCACGTGCCGGCTTTCTGCAGTCGCAAGCAAAGCTGAATTCCTTTACTTCACCTTCTTCTAAGTGCGGGCAATAGTAAACATCGTCAAGGAACGCGCCTTCATTTTTGAGCAACATGATCAAGCGCTCATTGAGTGAAAGAATGTGATTCTCCGGGTAATAACCGCGAGCAGCACCGGTTTGGTTGGTGACAAGTACCGCTGCAACGCCTTTGTCATTGAGCTTCTTCACAGCTTGCCCTGCGCCTTCAATCAACTGCAGGTCTTCAACCTTGCGGATATATCCGATCTCGACATTGAGTGTTCCGTCGCGATCGAGAAATACAACCGGTTTTTTCTTGTCTGCCATTTTGCTTCCTGTTTACTAGATTTGCTCAGACTTATTATCGACGGTTGATTACAACCGCTATGCAGTCGTTTCACAAAAAATGGTGCAATATCCGAAAATATTACTATTTGCTACAGCCCATAGGAGATACCGGAAAAGCTGAGTAATAGTGGTTTTACACCATTTCGCCTAAAATCGCGTCTATCCCCAATATGCGCTTGCTATGTTACGATTGGTTTCGTGCACAGTGGTCTAAAAGTCTAGCAAAAGTCGGTCGGATGAGAATACACGACGAAAACGCCTCCTTCAGGTTCAATCAGAAGGGTCTTCGCAAATTCCTTGGCGATTTGGAATGCGAAATTATGGAATTGGTTTGGGACAAAGCCGATCCGACAATTACAGTAAGAGACGTCTTCAACATTTTGCGTCTCAAGCGTGACATCGCCTATACAACAGTGATGACGACGATGGTTCGTCTGTCAGAGAAGGGACTTCTCAAGATTGTCGACAAGTCAGGCTTGGCAAATCTCTACTCGCCTGTCGAAGGACGCGAGCAATTCATTCGCAACTCGGTGAATTGGGTGCTCGACATTTTCTTCGAAGAGTTTCCCGAAGAGTCCGCAACTTATTTAGCAGAGGCTACGCGCCGTCGCTTCGAGAAGAAGCCAACGAAGAAGCGCTAACCGCCTGCCTCACCAATAAATTGAATTGAAAGCTCAGCAGCAATGTGCCGCTGAGTTTTTTGTTTGAGCAGAAGCCGCAACGCTAACGCAGGATACAACAAAAGAAAAACGGCGGGACTTGCATCCCGCCGCCTTCGATTTTCTGACTACCCGATTGACTATTGGCTATCCGGAATTGGAGCGCCTTCAGGCAATGTGGGAGAAGTCTTTTGTCTTCTTTCTGCGCGACCCGAGGTGTAGTGACGTTCGTCGATGACGGTCGGTTCAACTTGGAACATGTTGACGTCGCGCGGTCCTTCGACTCTGCCCACTTCTTCAGGAAGCTTGAGTTGTCCAGGCGTTCCAGGAAGGATGATTTCCGGACGTACTGCAACTACGAGTTCGGATTCGTTTTTGGTGAAGGCTTTCGAACGGTACAGAGCACCGAGCACAGGCACTTCGCCGAGGACTGGAGTTTTGTTGATTTGACGACCGGTGTTTGCCGAAATCAAACCAGAGATAAACAGTTCTTGACCCGGCTTCATCTCAACAATGGTTTGAGCCTTTCTTGTGGTGAATGCAGGAATCGTACCTTGACCGCCTACGAAGGTCAGACCCAAACCGGTTTGGTTCGAAATCAGACGCTCTTCAGGAGAAACTTCGAGGTTGATGTTTCCGTTTTCCATGAGCACAGGGATCATGTTCAAGCGGATACCGAACGGTTCGAAGGTTACCGAGAACTGCGACGTACCAGCGGTGGCGATAGATTGCAAGATTGGAATTTCGCCGCCGGCGAGGAACGCAGCACGTTCACCGGACATAGTTACGAGGGTTGGCTCGGTGAGGATTCTAGCTCTGCTCTGAGAAATAATCCCTTGAACTGTCGGGTTGATACCGAAACGAGTCTTATCGTTAGTCGCGAAATTACTCATCATCTGGAAGAGGTTACCCAATCCATTCTGAGCTTGCGAGAAGCTAGTAGAACCAGGAGAACCAAGCAATACTGCTTGCGACAGAAGCTGCGGAACAGAGTTCAAGATACCGAGACCAATACCGGAAGTATTGAAGTTGGTCAGAAGGCTGCTCGTTCCTTGATAAGGCTGAGCAGTCAACGTGGTACCCGAACTGAAGAAGACGGGGCTAACTGCATAAGCTTGCTGAGGAGAGCCGACGCCACCGGTCACCGGAGTCGAAGTAACAACAGTCGTAGTCACGCCGGGGTTACTTTGAACAATGTTGGATGTTGCTGGGCTACCGCCGATACCGAAGCCGAAGGTGTTAGTACCCATGCTGATACCCAACTGAACTGCCAGCGCTCTTGCTGCACTGGAGTTCATCTCCATGAACGAGCAGTGGAGAACAATCAGAGGCACTTTACGTACTTTGACGAAGCTTGTAACTCTGCCTCCGTCGCTGGTGATGTATTGAGCGCGAGCGATGTTGTTGTTCAGGTTCGAGAAGAACGTGTACTTATCAACAGAACTCAACTGAGCCAACTGACCGGTTTGTCCGCCAGTTGCGCCACCGGCTCCGAGAGCGATTTCACCGACGCGTTGGTTGATTAGGCGACTGTTTGCAGCTTGTACAACCATGCCTCTATCATCCATGAAAGCGTTAGCAGCCATGAATGCTCTGATGATGGACTCAGCGTGGTCAACGTCACCCAGTAAGAGGGTTCTGTCACTGCCGCCTACAGAGAATGCTTTTACAACGATACGCGGATCAATTTCGCGCAAGGTTGCTTGTAATTGCGAGTAGTCGCGGCTTACGCGCAGGTCGACTGCGATCGAGTTGCCGGCATCATCCCAGAGAACCATAGTTGCTCCACCCGGGCTCTTGCCGAGAAGAACGATTTGGTTTTCAGCTACAACGACCGGTTCTGCAATAGAAGGATCGCTGATAGAGGTACGAACGATCTTATTGCGGGATTTAAAAGTACGCGATTGAGAGACCTTCAAATCGATAATGTTGGTCGACTTGAACTCTTCCATATCGATGGTTCCAGTCACCACCGGCGGTATCGGGGTGGCGACTACGGGAGCATCGGAGCCCTGGGCTACCAGTGCGTCAGGTGAGAGTCTGGTTACAGCGTTGTCACCGAGAGTCTGAGGAGCAATGTTATTGATCTCAGGTGTCGGAATTTCGCTGGTACGCTCTTCTGGCGACGCTGTGCTTTCGGCAGGGATGCCGGACACCAAGTCATTAGAAGGAACTGTCGTCTCAGCCGCAACTGCTGGGGTATCAGCAACTTGCGGGTGGATGGTCAAAGCTGCACCTGGCGCCGGAGCGGAAACTGCAGCACCTTTGCCTTTCAGCAAGAAGAGCATCGCTTGACCGTCAGCGGCAACGGGCTTCACAGCTTGCGCCTGGACAACTGGTTTGGCTGCCTGTCTGGCTTTGACGACTGTAGTCTTAGCCTTAGCCGGTTGAGCAACCGTCTGAGCACCAGACATCTTTTGCCAAATGTTTCCAGATGCCGGAGCTGCCAGTCCCGGGAGCATTGGCGCTTGCGCTAGCGCGAGTGACACGCTAAGAGCAAAGCACAACTGGGGCTTCTTCATAACACTCTCCCTTTTTTTCTGCCTCAAAATACCTTGCATTGTTTATTTCTCTCCCGTGCCTAATTGCTATCCGGAATCGGTGCGCCTTCAGGCAATGTCGGAGATGTCTTTTGGTGACGCTCCGCGCGACCGGACGAGTAATGTCTTTCGTCGATGATTGTCGGTTCAACTTGGAACATGTTGATATCGCGAGGTCCTTCAACACGACCAATTTCTTCCGGCAACTTCAGCTGTCCAGGGGTTCCTGGCAAGATGATTTCGGGTCTGATTGCAATAACCAGTTCGCTTTCGTTCTTTGAGAACGCCTTTGATCTGTAAAGAGCGCCCAGTACCGGGATTTCGCCGTAGATAGGAGTTTTGGTGATATCGCGACCGTTGTTGCTGCTGAGCAATCCAGAGATATACAACTCTTGACCCGGCTTCATTTCAACAATCGTCTGAGTCTTTCTGGTGGTGAAACCAGGAATGATAGATGTAGTTGTGAACGGAATCGAGATACCGAGCGCTGGGTTCAGCAGTCTAACTTCTGGTGATACTTGAAGGTTGATTGAGCCGCTTTCCATGAGAACCGGAATGCAGTTGAGGCGAACGCCGAATGGTTCGAATACAACTGATTGTTGTGCGGCACCGGCTGCAGCCAACGATTGCAGAATCGGAATTTCACCACCAGCGAGGAACGAAGCACGTTCGCCGGAAATTGATACGAGCGTTGGCTCCGCTAGCAATCTTGCTCTGGAGTGGCCGATTACGCCTTGGAAGGTCGGGTTGATTGAAACTCTAGTTCTGTCGCCTACTGCGAAGTTAGACAAGGCAGTAAAAACGTTCGCTTGATCAGACGAGATGAACTGAGAACCACCAGGTGTACCAAAAAGGTTTGCGCCTTGCAGCAAAGCAGTTGGCGACAGCGGTATACCTTGACCCAATGCGGTTGTCGCTTCTGGAGAAGCAGAGTTACTACTGATGAATGTCAGTGCTTGGTTGCCCCAACCATAGTTAATCGGAACAGTTGTACCGCCTGCAGACTGCAATGCATTTACACCTGTGATTCCAGTTTGGTTGAAACCAGGCAATGTGCCGAGAATCGAGTTGCCAGTCGAGTTATTACCGCCTACTGCAAACGAGAACGTGTTGCTGGTTACGCCGACACCTAACTGCATTGCCAATTCTCTAACAGCGGTGGAGTTCAACTCCATGAAGCTGACGTGCAATGCGATAAGTGGAGTCTTGCGAACTTTGACCAAGCTAGTTACGCGTCCACCGTCACTGGTGATCGCTTGAGCACGAGCAACGTTGTTATTCAAGTTCGGGAAGTAAACATATTTGTCGACGGAAGCCAGCTGAGCCAACTGACCAGCTTGACCACCAGTACCGCCGGTACCAGTGTTAGCCAATTCGCCCGGTCTTGCGTTCAAGATGCGGCTATTGGCAACCTGAATGTTCATGCCGCGGTCATCCATATATATGTTGGCCGCGCCGAACGCTCTAATAATTGATTCGGCATTGTCAACATCGCCTAGCAGAATCACGCGATCACTGCCGCCGACTGAGAATGCTTTGACGATGATGCGAGGATCAACTTCTCTCAAAGTTGCTTGCAACTGGTTGTAGTCGCGAGCGACGCGAAGGTCGATAGCGGCAGAGTTGCCAGCGTCATCCCAGAGAACCAGGGTCGCGCCACCAGGAGCTTTACCGAGAAGAACAATTTGGTTTTCCGATACAACTACTGGTTCAGCAATCGAAGGATCGCTTATAGAGGTACGGACAATTTTGTTCTTCAACTTGAAAGTGCGGGACTGCGAAACTTTGAGGTCGAGAATGTTGGTTGATTTAAATTCTTCGAGGTCAACGGTGCCTGTAACCACAGGTGGTATCGGCGTCACCTGTACATCACCCTGAGCTACAGCCGGACGATCCGGAGCGAGCATCGTGAATAAGGATTTGGAAGCTACTGCCGGAGCTGCTGCTTGTGGCAGTTCGCCGGCGGCGTTATTGACCGCTACCAAATTTTCTTCACTGGTGTCACCGGCAGTGCTAACTTCAGCAGCTGCGTCTTGCGACACTTGAGGATGTATGGTGAGAGCAGCAGCAGGAGCTACGCTTCCGCCGGTCTGCTTGTTCTTGCCCATCAAGAAAAGCATTGCTTGACCGTCAGCGTTGGCGGTCGTCTTTAAAGCAACATTTTGATTTTTTGCGGCTGGCGTCGACACTTTATTAGTACGTGTCGCGACCTTCGCTTTCGCGGTTGCTTGCACTGGTGCGTGCACAGCACTCTTCGCCGGTGCTTGGGACATCTTCTGCCAGATGCTGGCCGAAGGCGCCGCCTGCGCCGTTAGTAAACTCGCCTGCGCAAGCGCTACCGAAACGCTTAGTGCCAAGCTCAACTGGGGCTTCTTCATACACTCTCCCTCTTTCAAGTCCCGCTCCCTGTGCCGATTTTTTTCGGGAGCCGTCGTTGTTAGTAGCTAGTACTATACCTACTCGGCTAGAAGCTTAACACGTGGCGGGGGGGGTTGCACGAATCTTTTTTCATGGCGTTAAGGGCGTTTTTTCGTGCAAAAACTTCAATTTAAATTATCCAGCGAAAGCAAGATGAATGCAGGCTTTTAGTCCTCTTAAAATGATGTTGCTTGATGACATTGACAACCGCAGATGGTGGCGCACCACTGGAATGTCAAGCTGCACGAAACGCTGCAAGGATGGGTAGGAAAGCCACCTCTGCCACCACATGTAGGATGCACGTAAGTGTTTGCAAAATCTACGTAAAAACTCCCTATTTTCGGCACTCTTGGCATGACATCAAAGCGCAGACAGGCTGGCAGATTCGAAGTGTGTGCGATATGCGGATCGGCCTCGATGATAATCACCTCACCAGCGATCAGCTAAATGTTATATACTCACGAATGGCAGGGCGGTATATCCGGCGGCCTTTTGCATTCACGCCGGTCAATTAGACAAAAAATATTGGACGCTCCTGTTGACTATTGAGCCTGCATTCCAGCAGACCCGGTTTACCAATTCAGAGAGACACATAAGTGGTTGAGAACAGCAGCGAACAGGAAAAGGTCCTCGTTGTAGATGACGAGGCTTCGATCAGACGAATCCTTGAAACACGGCTTAAATTGGCAGGCTACAACGTAGCTACCGCAGCCGATGGTCAAGAAGCACTAGAGCAATTCAACAGTTTCCAACCGGATCTCGTGATACTAGACGTGATGCTTCCCAAGCTGGATGGCTATGAAGTCTGCCGCGAAATTCGCAAGACTTCTGATACGCCAATCATCATGCTTACTGCAGTTGCTGATGTTTCCAATAGAATACAAGGTCTGGAAATTGGTGCTGACGACTATGTGGTCAAGCCTTTCAGTCCGAGCGAATTGGAAGCACGTATAAAAGCAGTATTGCGCCGTACGGTTGAGCGCCATCAAGATACGAGCCAATCCAAGAGCTCTAATGTAATCACGATCGGCAATCTGAAAATTGATTTAAATAAGCGTCAAGTGACCAGAAAGAACGAACGCATCCGCTTGACTGGTATGGAATTCAGCCTTCTGGAATTGCTTGTCACCAACTCCGGCAAGCCTTATTCGAGAAGCGAAATTCTGCAACAAGTTTGGGCGTATCCACCTGATCACAGAATCGACACTCGTGTAGTTGACGTTCACATCAGCCGTTTGCGTTCTAAATTAGAAGAGGATTCATCCAACCCGGATTTGATCCTCACCGCGCGCGGTATCGGATACATGTTCCAAAAAATCAATTAGACGACCAGATCGAACATTCGAAGATCCTCTTAAAAACTGGTTTTTATAAGAATCAAAAGAGCCGCCAACTATAAAGATGGCGGCTCTTGAATTTTGTCATTGAACTCTTGAGTTCAATTTTGCGGTTCAACTCTGCAGATGAATATTTCGCGAGAAAAACCCAGGGTCATTCTTACGTACCGGCGTCCCACGAATTCATGTATTTCGTCATTTCAGGCGTGAGTTTGTCGATTGATACGCCAAGAGAATTCAACTTCAAAGTTGCGATCTCTTGATCAACAGCGGCAGGAAGAGTATGAACCTTCGGTTCCAACTTACCTTTATTCTTGACTAGATACTCTAGAGCAAGAGCCTGATTTGCGAAACTCATATCCATAACGCTGGCAGGGTGACCTTCGGCGCAAGCGAGATTGACGAGACGTCCTTCGGCCAGCACATAGATATGATTGCCGTTCTTCAGAACGAACTCATCCATATATCCGCGCACCGGGCGTTTCGACTTAGCTTGTTTTTCCAATGCCACCAGATTCAGTTCTATATCGAAGTGACCCGAGTTGCATATAATCGCGCCATCCTTCATGGTCTCGAAGTGAGGACCATCAATGACGTGTCTGTTTCCGGTCACGGTTATAAATAGATCGCCGAGCGGAGCAGCTTCGCTGATCGGCATTACACGGAAGCCATCCATAACAGCTTCGATCGCTTTAATAGGATCAACTTCGGTGACGATTACGTTGGCGCCTAATCCTTTGGCTCTCATAGCGCAGCCTTTACCGCACCATCCATAACCGAGCACCACAACATTTCTGCCTGCAACCAATCTGTTGGTGGCGCGGATAATACCATCGAGTGTTGACTGACCTGTACCGTAGCGGTTGTCAAACATATGCTTGGTCTGTGCATCATTGACGGCGATAGCAGGGAATTTCAGCTGACCGTCTTTTTCCATCGCTCTCAAACGAGTGATACCAGTGGTGGTTTCTTCAGTCGAACCGATGACGTCTTTAATTTGATCGGGACGTTCTTTTACAAGCGTCGCGACCAAATCCGAACCGTCGTCGATGATGAACTGCGGTTTGTGGTCGAGAGCAATTTGTATATGCTTGTGATATGTCGGAATATCTTCGCCCTTGATGGCGTATGTGGAGATACCGTATTCACCGACCAGAGCTGCAGCTACATCATCTTGTGTGGAAAGCGGGTTGGACGCGATGAGAATTGCATCGGCTCCCCCGGCTTGCAGGGTCAGTGCCAAGTTAGCGGTTTCGGTGGTGATGTGAGCGCAGCAAGAAACGCGGAGGCCTTTGAACGGCTGTTCCTTTTTAAAGCGCTCACGAATTTGTCTGAGCACAGGCATGTCGCGTTCGGACCATTCGATCCTTGCCTTGCCCTCACCTTTCAGGTTGAGGTCTTTTACTTCGCACGCGGGAACTGTTTGGTTAGCCACGGACATTTCACTCCTTTTTAGCTCGCTTTCCGCTCCCAGACAGCAATGCCTGAGCGGAAAATCCTTTATCACAGAAGGCACAGTCTACCACCTGTAATCTTCATTCTCTCAAAGAATTGCCAAGAGGAAATCTTAATAATTCTGATCGAACCCGGAACTTTCGTACTGATGGGTTAATCCAGACATATGATGTGGAAAGTAGAGAGTGTAGAGAACTCATTTTTCGAAACACTAGGCAATCTTATGGCAACCAGGCATACCTTCAAACTTCGCGCTGTACTGAGACTCAATCGTAAGATTCAGACAGTTTTGACTAGCGCTATGTCTTTGACGGTCGCTTTCGCCGTTACTGGTGTTTTTACTGCTGCTTCTGCAGCCACTATGTTGCACGGACATGCCGAAGAGATGGCTGTCAGCCAACCTACCGTCTCTGTAAGTGAACATAAGCTCAGCGTTTCTTCTATACCTAACTCATTCCCAGCGACTTTTGCCGGAATCTGGCGCTGCGAAACGACGGTTGTCGACTCAGGCGTATCCACTATTCTGCCGGGTCAAAAAAGTATTTCTGAAATATCTTTCAAACATGCGCCAGATGGACGTACTGTCGCATCGTGGGCACAACCAGGCTGGACAGAAGCCGAAGCCAGCCAGGTCAGCTTTAGCGCCGATAAGGCCCGCGTCGACCGCACCAATTATTACTGGGCCGACGGAGTGCAAGGAGCTTGGGCTGCACGTTCGAGAGACGACTTCACTCGTGTCTCCGAAAACCAAATGATATCCAAAAGCTATATCGATCAATATATTGACGGTCAGTATGTCGGAAGATACCGGACAACGTCAGTTCTCTACAGAATTTCAGATGCAGATGGCATGTGCAAAAACCTGAAAGAGAAGAAGTAAGTTCATTTAAAAGTGTAGGCGTAAAAAACGATCGGTCATTCAGACCGATCGTTTTTGTACTTTCAATATCCCGTAAACACTTAACTGCGATCAGTTAGCGTGATCACTTATCCATGATCGCTTAACCGTGTTTACTTAACTGTTGCAGGTACTGTGTTTTTGCCATCGGTCCGGAACTGTGCGAACGATTCTTTACCGCGGAAGACGGCAGAGCGTCCGAGGTCGCGTTCAATGCGCAGGAGTTGATTATACTTTGCGGTGCGCTCAGAACGGCATGGTGCACCGGTTTTGATTTGACCAGTACTGCATGCAACTGCCAGATCTGCAATGGTGGCATCTTCGGTCTCTCCGGATCTATGGCTCATCATGCTGGCGTAGCCATGTTCACGTCCCAACTCGATCGCTTTCAAAGTTTCAGTCAGAGTGCCGATCTGATTCGGCTTGATCAAGATTGCATTAGCGACACCACTTTCGATACCACGAGATATGCGAGTCGTATTAGTGACGAATAGATCGTCGCCTACCAATTGCACCTTGTGACCTAGCTTTTCGGTCATCAGCTTCCAGCTGTCCCAATCGTCTTCAGCCAATCCATCTTCAATGCTGATGATTGGATAAGAGCTGCAAAGTTTTTCGTAAAACTCAACCATCTTCTTGCCGCTCAGAGACTTGTTCTCCGTAGCAAGTCGATATTCACCCTTCTCAAAAAATTCAGTTGAAGCAGGATCTAGTGCAAGTGCAACTTGATCTCCTGGTTTCAAACCAACAGCTTGGATCGCCTCAACGATGAGTTCAAGCGCGGCTTCGTTGGTTTTCAGAGAAGGAGCAAAACCACCTTCGTCACCAACCCCGGTGCTCAATCCTTTTTTGTGAAGCACCGCTTTTAGTGCGTGATAAACTTCCGAGCCCCAACGCAATGCTTCGGAAAAGGTCGATGCGCCTACCGGAGCGATCATGAATTCCTGGAAATCGACACCATCTTCAGCATGCTTGCCACCATTGAGAATATTCATCATTGGTACAGGAAGAATCGAAGCAGATACACCACCGACATAGCGGAAGAGCGGCATGCCCACTGCATTAGCGGCGGCCTTTGCCACGGCCAAGCTGACACCAAGAGTTGCGTTTGCACCCAAATTGGATTTGTTGTCAGTACCGTCGAGTCTCTGCAACTCGAGGTCTATACTCGCTTGATCAAACGCATTAGCACCGGCGAGTCCTTTAGCTATCACTTCGTTGACATTGTTGATAGCTTTCAGTACGCCTTTGCCATGAAAGCGTTTCGGATCTTTGTCACGCAACTCCACCGCTTCGAAGCTGCCTGTCGAAGCACCAGATGGAACCGCTGCACGTCCAGCAGCACCATTAGCAAGCACGACGGTTACTTCGACTGTCGGGTAACCCCGAGAGTCCAAAATTTCCATCGCGGATATTTCCTCAATATGCGCCATCACTCGTTCTCCCTGCTAACGTCGTTGCTATCCATTTACTTTCTGATACCTTCTGATACTCTCTGATTCCTTACCGGGCAACCACAAGACCATCAGGGCTTTATTGTAGCGTCCGTGTTTATCAGAATTTTTCGCTTTTTTTGCACAGAAAATTTTTCGTTTTCATCCTCAAAGAGATCTGGCCTTTAGTATAATTTTCTTCACGGGGCATCCCGTCTTCCTTCGCGGAAGGCTCGATTCCCACTCACATTGTGGTCTGTTTGGTTAGCAAATCATGGTATCACTCGATACCAAACTACTAGAAGCGGCGGTCATCCATGGGTCAGTACCAAGCTGGGGGATTCCAGGCAATCCAGGAATACTTCCAACAGAAGTTCTGTCGTTTTTGTGCACACCCATTTGCGTCTGAAGGAATACAGTTACTGCGCGAGGAGCCCGGTGTATTGGTGGTGCGTGTCACGTGCCATACATGCAGCAAACCGCTAGGTGTCGCAATTGTCGGCACAGCTCCGCGAAATCAAAAAGAGCGTCCCAAAGTTCCGCACGATTGGACCAAAAAAGATATCGAAAAACTCCATAATCGTGCACCAATCAGCTATGACGACGTTCTCGATGCTCACGCCTTTATAGGTCAGCTAGGAGCAGATTGGTCCAAGTTGATACCACGGGCGGGGCGACAAGCCCACTGAGGACAACCTCGATACTAAAAAAACTCCGCTCAAATCGAGCGGAGTTTTTTTTCATCTCGAATTCCACATCCTTATATATAGGTTCGTATTTGATACCAGATTCAATCACCCACATCTGTCGATTGAAATCCCTGTATCGATAGCCCTGTGAACGTTTCCAGAGACGCATTTGCCGACGAATATTGAAAACATTGCCCAGCATAAAATCGATCGCCACCATATTGCCACCACTGATAAAAAATGACACGCCCTCATATATGGTGCCTAGCGATCCGAGTGACACTAACAATGGTGCCACCACACCGTAGACCACAGTCGATAAGGATCATATGTATGGTGTCACGAACACGCAAGTGGTGCCTGCATCACAAGCGCGTTCTCACCGCTCGCAAGTCCGCAGAGCGTCTATACGGTCAAGATCCAATACAAATCTATTCAAAGTCTGGTCGAGATCTTTTCGAGATCTATTCGCGATCTAAATGAACTCTGCAACCTATGCAGGACGTTGCAAAAACGTTGATCAAGACAAATAAAATGCCATCAGCTTACATATTGAATGACACCATTATCGGTATCACAAATGGTTGACAAGGGAAGATTCGGCAATAATTGAATCTTAAGCCTTCCTACTTACTACTATCTTCAGGGTCCGAATTTCTCGAGAAATTCGGACCCTCTGTTTTTTGAAGTTTGCCCTGGTGAGCTTTTCTATTTGAAGCTATACACTTAGGCTCGGCTGATAAATGCGAAACCGCCAGCCGAGACAGACAGGAAGCATGGCAAAGGGGACCAAGATTTTTGCAATATCAACGGCGCTTACAGCGCTGGTGACACTGCCATGCCAACCTGGTATATGCGAAACGCCCACATATTCGAATCAATTTGCGCCTTCCGTTTCGCCAGTCATTGCGGACGTTCCTCCTTTCTTGCAGACCGAGACTCAAGAGATGCCGGCAGACCGCGCGCCGGAAGATGCAACTCCGGGCGCAGCATCCCCACGTGGCCCAGCCGGGCAAACACAAGTTCTTCCGTCGCCGTCTCCGTCGGCTTCACCACCAATTTCCTCGGAATCAAAATCCGAAGTGCTGGAGAGAGCCCAACAGGTGCCTCAGATAAACGATGATGAAGGCATCGACGAAATAGCTGGAGATCCGGACTTCGAGGCGAAAGTCCACGACCTCAACTGCAAAATTCTGAGCAAAGAAATCGCGTTTGCGAAATTCAACGTGCGCTTTCGCCAAGAAGCAAACGTCCAGGGGCGCTGGCGCGGACTGAGATATTTCCTGTCACAAGAGACCAGCGTGGTTATGACGGGAGCCGGGCTTTTAGGTCAGGTGGTTGCGCGCGAGCGCTCTATCGCCAACACAACCCGCACAATCAACAATAAAACCGGACAAGTGGTCGCAAAACCGAGACCTTTAAATAGACGAGCCATCGAAACGGCGCTCGCCTCACAAATGATTGGTCAACAAATAGGTTCGCTGGGAGCTCTTACCGAGCTAGGAATCAATTACTATCACTCGCAACAAGCTAAAAAGCACGGTTTCGACCGCGCCACTGCACTAAAAAAGGCCGCTGCAATGCGTCAAGAATTGAAGGACCTCCTGAATGAGCGAGAGCAGCTGGTAGAAAGCGTTTTGATGATGCCTACTCAAAGAGAAGTATTGCGCTTGGAGGGCAAAGTTCTTAGGGATATATGCAACCTGACTTTCGATGAATACAGACACTTTCATATCAATATCGCGCGTTTCCGCACGGTGCAGAATTCGCTCTACGTGGGCGACTTCCTCAAATGCAGCGTGGGTTGGCCGGGCAATTTGCTCGGTATCCTCGGACAGGCAAATAGAAATCCGACACTTGCCGGTCCAAACGGAATTTGCGTAGCAACCTCGGGTGCCATGATCGCGCTCAACCCAATTGTCTCGAGAGGTTTGGGCAAACTAATGGAATATCAAACGCGCAAGAAATTGAACCGCGAATTCGGCAACACCGAAAGACAAGATCTAGACGCCTTCGAGAAAGACACAAAGCTACTGCGCAACGCACTCCTGCGGCACAGACAGTATGGCAATGCGCCGATGTTGGCCTGCGAAGACAGAATGGAATTGTATGAAACCGAAGACCTGTGCCGCAAGAAAGCTTTCGAACTTGGGCTCCAGGAGATCAGAGCAGGTCAAAGAACCGCCACTCAAAATGTCGCCAGCGCCCAAATCGTTGGTCAAACCAAAATCGCAAACGGTGTCGGACTCATGGTTGCCGGATTTCGATACCCGCGAAATACTCGAGCTAACTTTCCGGTCACGGTGGATGGACAGATTGCCTATCTAGCAGGCTCATGGTTTGGTGCCGCCGACAACATTCGTATACAAGTGCAAGCCGAAGCCGCCAGGCGCCGACTTAAGCGCCAGAGACTGCTACCCGGGCAGGTTTTCGGGGATAGACTCAAGGCTCTCGATGAGCTGGAAAAGCGTGTAAATTCACCGCTGTAAAGCACAAAGCCAGCCATAAATCCTGCCTAGCCTGGCTTCAAGATATACTGATCAGCATGTTTCCGAAAGAGAAATTTCTGATTCCCAGACCGCTCAAGACTCGTAGCGAGTTTTCCGTTGCCTGGTTTTACCCCAACACCTACACGGTTGGCATGGCAGGACTGGGATATCAATTGGTGTTTCGCCTGCTCGATTCCGATGAGGACATCGAAGTCTTGCGCGGCTTCACCGATATGGAAGAGCCAGGAATCGGCGGCGCCAGCATCTTTGGTTTTACTTTCTCCTGGGAATTAGACTACGCGAATATCGTCGGTATCCTCAGAAAGCACAATATTCCCGTCTCAGCAAAAGACAGAGACGAAAGCCACCCACTGATTTTTGGTGGCGGACCTGTCTTAACCGCAAATCCAGAGCCATTCGCAGACATATTCGACATTGTCCTTCTGGGCGATGCAGAAATTGCAGTACCTTCTTTTCTCAGCTCTTACAGAGAAGCAAAGAAATTCTCGACTCGCAGAGAACAACTACTCAACCTTGCTAATGCGGATGGAATCTACATTCCGCAGTTCTATGATATTGAGTATCAAGATAACGAAAGGCAGGGCGATGGTCCAATCCAGTCGATCACGCCTAGTGTAAGCGGCGTTCCAGCGACGCCGCGAAAAAAGATCTTCGCCCCACCACCTGATTATGTTGCTCACTCAATTGTCCTCTCACCAGAAACCGCATGGGGCAACATGTTCCTCGTCGAGGTCGTGCGCTCTTGCCCACAAGAATGTCGCTTTTGCCTGGCCAGTTTTCTCACTCGACCATTCCGAGCCACAAACGTAGATGCGCTAATCGACGCGATTGAGCTTGGTTTGAAACATACAAACAAAATTGGGCTCTTAGGTCCATCGGTGACCGAGCATCCAAAATTCGATGAGATCGCTCGAAGATTAAGAGGCAGAGAAGATTTGAGCCTCTCTATCGCCTCAGTGCGTGCCGATACTTTGACTGAAGAGATTCTTTCCACACTCGTCTCACTCGGACAAAAGTCAGTCACCATCGCAATCGAATCAGGCTCCGAACGCCTGCGTTCGATTATGAAGAAGAATCTTACTGAAGTGGAAATCTTGCAGGCTGTTGCTATGGTTGAAGCGGCCGGACTAGAATCCATCAAGTTTTACGGCATCGCCGGGTTGCCACACGAGACACAAGAAGATCTTGATGAAACAGTTAGACTTTTAACTCAATTGAAAAAGAAACACAAACGTTTGCGTTTCGTGTTTGGTATAAGTTCGTTTGTACCCAAGGCACAGACACCGTTTCAATGGAACGGCAGAGACAAGAATTGCAGCAAGAAATTAGAATTTGTGCGCAAGCACCTCTCAAAAATTGGCATCGATGTTCGACCGGAAAGCCATAATTGGAGCGACATTCAAGCGCTGCTATCGAGGGGGGACAGACGACTGCATCCGATTCTCAAGGCGGTAGAGGAGAATTCCGGAAATCTCGGCGCCTGGAAAAAAGCGATCAAGGAAGCAAGGCAAAACACAATTGCCATGCCGGATGTGCGAGACTTTTACATTTTTCGCGACATCCCTAAAGAAGAAACATTGCCTTGGAGTCATTTGCAAGATGCGGAGAAAACTCTGTATCTCGGCAAACACAATGAGGCCGCTGTCGGCCTTTCTCTTTCTTAAATACCGCCGGCTTTAATTAGATAAGGTTGAAAAGCTTATAGACTGGTGGCGAGCTCCCGCGCGGGGCACTTGGATATATGGACAGGGAGTAAGCATGGATAAAACCACGCAAATAAGCCAATTGGTGCAGCCGGTCAGAGACGATCTGTTGTCAGGAGCAGCTGAAGTTGCTCTTAGAGCAATCACCATTTACCAGAATGTGCTCCCAACAGAAGAAGACCCGGTCAAGCTCAAGAATGTCCTGACCGAGCTTACGCTCGCCCTCATCGACGCCCAGCCGGCAATGGCGCCTGTTTTCCATCTGGGCAATTCAGTCTTGCTTGCGGTTCGCTCGGCTGAGACGACTGCCGAAATCAGAACCCGCTGCGACGAAGCGTTAACTAATTTCGAGAAGCAGCTTTGCGAATCAGCCAACGTCATTGCTGATAAAGTTTTCGACCTTATCCCGCCGGGAGAGGTTGTTTTCGCCTATTCATTCAGCTCAACCGTAGTGAGCTGCTTGCTCAACGCCCGTGCAAAAGGACGCTTTTTCCGCGTCGCCTGCACAGAAGCCAGACCAGCATTCGAAGGCAATAAGCTAGCGAGCCGCCTCGCCAAAGGTGGAATCGAAGTAATGCACACATTCGACAACGCAATGGGTCTACTCTTGCCCACCTGCGCAGCAGCCTTCATGGGAGTAGATTGCGTCGGTCGTCCCGGCGTCGTAAACAAAGCCGGCTCCTGGCTTCTGGCAATCGCGTGCAAAGAGTTGGGCATTCCGCTCTATGCTCTGGCAGGAACTGAAAAATTCGTCACTGACGAGCGTCTCTTCGAATTCGAACGCCACGAGCGCCCGTCAGAAGAAGTGTGGAATGATTTTCCAAAAGGCGTCAGAGTGCTCAATCGCCACTTCGAATTGATTCCATTCACCCACATTAGCGGAGTTGTCACCGAACAGGGTATCTTGAAGGGGAACGACATCGACACCTACGTATCTAAACTAGAAGTCCATGAAGCTCTTCGATTAGAACCAGCCGGCATATAATCCGGACATCAGGCCTCAGCTGAATCATGAAAGCAACAAAATTCTCGCGTACAACGCTTTCGACAGTATTGCCCTTTGCGATTTTCTTTGGCAGCCAGCACCCCTGCGATGCGAAAATCGGCGAACAGATTTCTGCTTTTCGTGCGAAGACCTCAGCCAAACTGAAGTTTAGAACGCAGGAAGCGCGTGGAGCACAGACAAATTACAGGTTCGCTTTCCCTCTCACCCCCGATGAGGAAACACGCTGTCCGGGCTTTGCTACCGGAATTACAGTGACTGTGGCCGGCGGCAAAATTGTCGGTCAGTCCATGGCTATCAGGATGGGCGATGCATATGATGAAGGCAGAGCCCTTGCGGCACGCCGCGCACTCGACTTCATACTGGAAGCAATAGGCAAACCCAAGAGCACATCACAATCGGAAGATGCGCAGCAATTAGCGAGCATCAAGAGTGCTATAGAACAAGCACTTATATCCAATCCGCAGAATATCCAATTTCCTGGATTTCCGCAGCGCTCAAAGCTTTCTTGCTCACCGGACGGAGACTTACTCGTCGCCGTACTGCCGCCTGTGGAAGTTGCGCCTCCCGGCTCTTACATGCAAGGTCCGCCTCGTTAGCCAGATTGCGGGTCTTAGAGCTCTTGCCCTTTAGGGCGATCGTTAATTCCTAAATCAATAAAATCGCTGCTGACACCACATACGCTGCCATCGGCGCGCTGCGCAAAAGCTCGTATTTGATAACAGGCGTCTTCGGGAAACATGTTTCTGCCTATCTCGACATGGCCTGTCGTCCCCGCTTGTGTCCAGCTTTTCAAAGCTTTTTTTGAGGGGCGAACATCTCGATAAGTGAAATTCTCCAGCTGGAACATCGAACGCGGGCGCGACAGCTCTAGGAGACAATTTACTGCACCTGGAACGTTGGAAACATCGTATTCAAATCTAAGTGGAAACTCGATCGGACGGCGCACACCATCGTTGCATTCGCGTACCGTTAAGAGTGAAGCCTCCAGGCTCGGAATGAGCGTATTACCGTCATTAAGTCGAGCGGCAACTATGCTGAGATTTTTCCTTTCTCCCAAATAAACTTTGAAGTCGCGAGTTTCTTTGGATAAATACCAGGCAAATTTTTCATCAACAGGAAAGCGCACTGTTTGAAATTTCAAGCGCTGATCGTAATCTGCCTGACACCAGTTATCCATGCCCTTTGGCGGCTGACGACTTTCATCAAATGCAAGGACAAGAACATCCTTAGAAGAGTTGCTTTTGGGCTCTGAATTTTTCAAATCAACGTCAACAAATTTGACTGCACGATTCTCGAAATATTGTTTCGCCACAATGTCAGTCATGCCAGGCAATTTGCCAGGCTGAACAACCAATTGCGGCAGCGTGCCAGAAGAAGAAGAAGAAGAAGAAGAAGAAGAAGAATCAATTCCTGATGTAGCGGATAAATTGGTGAGCCTCAGGGTGTTAGTATCCCAATAGACAGTTTCGAAATTATCTGAATCGGAAAGTTTCTTCCTCAGGGGTCCCGAAGGAACGAAGTGGTCATATGTGTAGAAGCGCGGCTCCAGCACACATACACGTTTAGACTGATCAGGCGTCAACAAGGGCGGCGACAACATAGATTGAATTAGATAGTAACGGTTAAACATATGAGCGCCCAACACCTGAATTGGAGCATAGGCGAGCAGGATCTTCCTCTTCTGCGGAAGTGTCGCAATCGCGCTGTTTAACTGCGATTGCAACTCCTCAACATGAGTTGCTGCAACTATCCAGCATTCGTTGTTCAACCGGCCGACGACAATGAAAAGCCCGCTTAGAAAAGCAAAGAGAACAGCAGCAAAAGCGTTCAGAGCTCTTCTCTGTGTCGGATTCATCGCGCTCTGAGGACCAGGAACGAGCACTACGGCTGCGATTATAGAGATAACAGCAGTGCTCAGGTAAAACAGTCTTGAGCCGGCGAGCGTATTGTGAATCATAAACACTTGATACAGAGGCAGCAGTTGTAAGACTAGCCAACTGCTCAGAAAACCAATCAATTTCAATTGATTGGCGCCAAATCGATCGAAGCGAATCCGCACCAGCAAATAGATACCAAAGATGACATAGAAAACGCGAAACGCATCCTCAAATCCACCCGTGCGTTTTACCACTTCTTCATTGAATGGAAAAGCAACCTTCCAAAAATGGACAAGACGAAACCAAAGGGTTTCAAGAGAGAGAACATTCGCCTCCCCTACTGCACCTACATATCCGCCGAGAAACGCACCAGTAGCCCAATAGCGAATGAGGAAATAACCAGCCAACACCGCAAAATAGGGAGCAGATTCCACTGCGGCACAGCGTAATTTTTTTGCGTTTGTCGACTCTTTGCTCAAGAAAAATGAACAGGCAAACAAAACAAGTGGAAGCGAAGCGGCCATTTCTTTGCACAATAGTGCCAGCGCAAAAGCCACAAGAGATACCAAACCAGCAAAATGTTTTACTGCATTAACCTGCGGTGGCAGTTTTAGAAACAACGCAAAAGATAGCAAGAAAAACATCGTAGAAAGCCCGTCGACGCGGCCGATTAACCATGTCGTAACCTCTGTATGAAGCGGGCTCACAGCAAATAAAAGAGCTGCGACATAACCGATTATCTCGACGTGCAAAACTTTGAAACGCTCTGCCAAACTTCTTGCGATCGATAGCACAGCCATCGCGCCAACGAATGAATACAGAAAATTCGAGATGTGATAACCAAGCGGATTCGCACCTGAAAAATACTGGTCCACCGCAAAACTCACTTCAATGAGCGGGCGATAGAAAATTTCGACGGAAGTATCCTGCATCCAGACCGTCGAGAAGGTACGGGCAAGCAGCTCACCGTTATCGTGCAGCATGCGATAGGCGTATGTGACGTGGTTGAGATCGTCCGACGTGAAGTAGCTGTTTAGCGCGCCGCCGAATTCAAAATACATCAACGCGAGCAATATTGCAGCGAAGGCAACAGTGGCCACAACGCCTCTCCAACCGAGCTTGGAATTCGGCCGCTGCGCATCGTCTGCTGCTTGATGAAGCTTGTCGAGCAAGTCTTTCCGCTGCGCATCAATATGCATAGAGATAGGCTCGCTCAGTCACGCGCTTGCTTTTATGGATACAAGCCGCGCAATTTGCGGGCTTCGATAACACGCGACAAAGCTTGACGCATTGCGGCATCTCGCATAGAGAGCTTATGCTCTTTTGCGGTTGCGAAGACGCTGTCGCAAGCACGAACGACCAGTTGTTCGAGACGCTGATAGACCTCGTTCTCGTTCCAGAACAAGCCCATCAAACCTTGCACCCACTCGAAATAACCTACGGTTACTGCAGCTGAGTTCGAGAGAATGTCCGGCAGCACGTGTACTCCACGCTTTGCCAACACTTCATCGGCTTCCGGCGTAGTGGGCGCATTTGCACCTTCAACAACTACCTTCGCCTTGATCTTGTCTACATTGCCTGCATGCACTTGATTGGCAACAGCGCAAAGAACAAGGATGTCGCAATCGAGTTCTACCACTTCATCTACCGGGATGTATTTGCCATCCGGGTAATTTTCCATATTGCGGTGTTCTCTGTAGTGAGCCTTTACAGCTTCCACATCGAGCCCCTTCGGATTGTAGACACCGCCTGAAGTTTCAGACACGCCAACAATTTTGAAGCCAGCTTTGATCAAGTTTCTTGCAGTGCCGGATCCAGCGCGACCCAGTCCCTGAATGACCACTGTCGGCTCGTTCTTATTGAAGCCAATTTCTTTCAAAAGTTTTTGTGTGCAAAGCGAAACGCCATATCCTGTTGCTTCCAGCATCCCCAGCGATCCACCGATCGACTTGGGCTTACCTGTAATAATGGACGGCACGGTGTGACCGACGTTGACGCTGTATGTGTCCATCATCCAAGCCATTGTTTGTTCGCTTGTGTTGATGTCCGGTCCCATGATGTCGGCATCAGGTCCGATGATATCGATGATTTCCGATGTATATCTTCTCGTGACACGCTCCAACTCGCCGGTGCTCATAGAGTGAGGATCAAGGCGAATACCGCCATGGGCGCCGCCAAACGGCAAGTTCATCAAAGAGCACTTCCAGGTCATGAGCATCGCCATCGCGGCAATCTCACCCAGATTGACATAAGAATGGAAGCGAACGCCGCCTTTACCGGGTCCCAGAGCCAGGTCATGATGGACGCGATAGCCCTGGAAAGATTGAACGGATCCATCATCCATGCGGCAAGGTATTACAACCGACAGAGCACGCTTTGGCTGCATAAGCGGTCCGATGGTACTTTCATCAAGCTTCAGGGACTGCGCCGCACGGTGTATCCGCTTTTGCGCCATCAAGAAATCTTCGGTTTCCCACTCGTTCTTGAGCTTATCCTTCTTGTCGTCGGTCTCTTTCGAGTCGCCCTTTTGCTTGACTTTCCCCATTAGATTTACACCTTAGCTGCCGGAGTAGAGCCAATATTATAGGCACTAGCGGCGCAAATTTGCATTGTTTATCCGCATTTTGAGGCTCTTGACCACCCTGTACTGTGATGCCCCAGGCGCATCCAAGCGCAGTTGCGGTCCCTATTTAGCGACAGCTTGTTGGAATTCTTTCATGAGTTGGTCTTGGACCTTGTTTGCAGCTTTGCTGCTCTTCTTTCGCACCGCATCAATCAGCCCGTCGGCTTCCTTGGCGGTCTTGCGGACGAAGTCAGCGTGCTGTTTGTCAAAGCCGGCCAAATTGATGAGGACGTTGTAGTAGGCGCCCTCAGCCGCTGCCAGCGCCATCAGTCCAGCGACCCCGGCATCGGACAAAGAGTTAGGATTACCTTTCTCGATGGCGGTCTCAACCAAATTCAAGGCATCGTCACAGCGTTTTAGGACACCGAGCGGCACCAGCGTTGCGTCCACTGTCGCTTTATGAATTGCCTCGTCGCGAGCTTTTGCTTCCTCCGCAGAGCCTTTGGGCAAGCGCCTCGATTCAACAATACTGTTGTAGGCATTCATGTCATTGTCGACGTCGCGCAAGAAATCGGTCTTCAGCTTTTGACCACTTTCTGCAAGTTCATTCAATATAGGTTTCGCCTTTTCAAAACCCTTCTTCTCATAAGTAAGATTTCCAACCATCGCAGACAGCGAAGCGGACAAAGCACCCGCGAGAGCTGCAGCACTGCCGCCGCCAGGTGCAACCGAATCGGACGCTAGCTCATCGACAAAATCGCTAAGCGAGAGTTTTTTCAACTCTTTCATCTTCGGCGCCACATTGTATTCAATGATTTTCTTGTCGATGTCGAATGGAGAAAGTTCTGCCAAACCTAGGGATTGAACGGCGGTTTCAACCAGCTCACGCTCAGAAACCCCCGTCGATCTGCCTTGCTTGCGCAAATAGTGCCGCCCGGCTTCCAACATAGGTGCAAGCGGAACCAGCCCGACAATTTCACTGCCTGTGACGCGCAACCCCGCTTCATTGGCAACGCGTTCAGCTTCGTCAAATGCTTGATGCAGCGAGCAAATAGAATAGTCGATCAGGTTTATCGAGATCTGTGCACGCTTGTATTCATCAACATACCAGCCGACTGCACGCACGGCTTTCAGCGTTCCTGGAACTTTCACGGAAACTCCGTCTTTGTCTTTGACGATGTTTCCTTCCGCATCGCGCTTGGCTTTCCCTGCTTCACGGATGGTTAGTGCGATATCGTTGGCCAACTTCTTGGAGCGCGTATTCAAATTCACATTGTAAGCAATCAAAAACTGGCGGGCACCAATTACAGTGGCACCGGATTGTGCATTGAACTCGGCTGGACCGAAGTCGGGCTTGAAGGACTTGTCCTTCATTTTTTCCGGCAAAGCTTCATATTCGCCTTTGCGAATATCGGCCAAACTCTTGCGCTCCTCAGTCTTCGCGGCTTCCGCATAAAGATAGACTGGAATGCCCAATTCTTTGCCAACACGCTCACCAAGCTGCTCGGCAAGTTTTACACACTCTTCCATCGTGACGCCGGAGACAGGAACGAAAGGACAAACATCGGTGGCGCCCATGCGCGGATGCTCTCCTTTGTGCTTGCGCATGTCGATCAAACCTTGCGCTGTCTTTATCGCTTGGAATGCGCCTTCAACGATCACTTCAGGACTGCCGACGAATGTTATTACCGTACGGTTGGTGCTCCAGCCCGGGTCGACGTCAAGCAAACTTATGCCCTGAACGCTCCTTATGGCATCGGAAATCGCATTGATGACCTTCTCATTGCGACCATCACTGAAATTCGGAACACACTCAACCAGACGCATGGCGTACCCCATCGAATATATACAGTTCACAAGTCAAATATTGTATGCGGATTTGGGACTATAATCTGCGTCTAGCTTTTAATGAGGGTAAAAATTGGCAGCCCCAGGCGAAAAGAAAGAAAGCCACGCAGACGCGCAAAGAGAGTATTTCCGCACGCGCGTAGGGGTTTTTATCCAGCCCATTCCTGACGAAATTCTCGCCCGCACTCAAAAAATAGCCGAGAGCGCCGAGTTATCCGAGAGTTCTCAAGTCCTGGATGTAGGGACGGGAACTGGCGCTCTCATTACTCACTTTTTGTCACTAGGTGTCAAAGAAAAAAACATTACCGGCGTTGACCTCAGCGATGAGATGCTGAATGTCGCGCGCGAGCGCTATCCGGAGGTTCATTTCATCAAGGCAGACGTCTTAGACGCCGACACCATCATTGGAAAACCAGAGCAATTCGATGCTATTTTCTTCAATGCCTGTTTTGGAAATCTCTTTGACCAAAAAATGGCACTTCAAAAAACGCAAGCGTTTCTGCGCCCCGGCGGATGCATAATAATCAGCCATCCTCTAGGAAAACGTTTTGTAAAAGCTCTCCACGACAGCGATCCATCAATAGTCCCTTTTCTCCTTCCAGAAAAAGATCAGCTCGAAAAATGGGCGACAGAATTGGAAATGAAACTCGTGGAATTTGTCGACGAGCATGATTTCTATTTGGCTCGCCTCATAAAGTGAATTAGAAAACGCGCCAAGGCAGTACAGAATCGCTATTTACGCTGCTTGGGGGCTCTCCCCACGGTATGCGAACCGTTCTTTCAATGTCAAAACACGTGATTCGAAAAATTGCCAGGAAAGAATAGACCAGACAACGGTCACAGTAAACGCGACCAACTCCCCGTTCACAGCTTTGAATGCTGGCTGGAAATAACAGATCAGCATGTAGATTACAAAAGCAAATGGATGATAGAGATAAATCCCATAACTAATTTTGCCAAGGTATGCGAATGGTCTGTAGTTGAACACTTTCAACACAAAACTGTTTTTCGTTTCCCACAGACCGAACACCATGAGCGCAATGCTGATTGCACTCAATGTATATTGGCGGTACCAGAAAAGGTCGTTCATGTCGGAGAAATTTTTCGTCGTCAATACAAAATATTGGTCAATCGCCTGCAAAATCAAACCGATGACAAACAGATAGACGCCGTCGATTTTTGTGCCCCAGCCGCGCAACTGGACGTGCCCAGCCAAGCAGCCCCAGAGCAAAAACTGACCGCATACAGGCAAAAGCATGTAATAAGGTCTGTCTGAAAAGTGTTTCCCGGCAATCACGTTCGCCACCATAGACGCCACTATTAGAATGCACAGCAAATAAATTCGCAGGCGCTTGGGAGTTAAAAGAAGCGCTAGCGGATACAAGAGATAGAACTGCTCTTCAACGCACAATGACCAGAAATGGACGACTGTACCGGTGAAGCCCTTGTCGAGGAAAACCTTCAAGTTGAAGAGGTAAGTAAATTGATAAATCGGAAAAGGTAGTTGTCCGATTAAAAGCAGCAGCGTAATCAAAAGGTAGTACGCCGGAAAGATGCGCAAACAGCGGCGGATGTAGAAGGTTTTCAAATCAAGCAGGAGATTGCCGGTATGATTTGCCTCCAAAATGCGCGTGATCAAGAACCCGGACAATACAAAGAAAATCTGCACCCCCAGCGCGCCATAGGGAAACTGATTGCCGTTGTGCTGCAAAAATACACCGGCATGGAAATGAAATACGAGCATCACAGCGATCAACCGCAGCGTGTCGAGCTGCGATTTATAACTGAGTCGCTCAGGATTGTTGGCTATAGAACTTTCAGTAGTCACTGAAAAACTGTAGCAGTCCCAAAAGCACTTAGCGACTCTCCGGCACTTGGCGCGCGAGCATCGCTGGGTTCAGTTTGGTTCGAAAGATTCGGAGAGGGAGGGATTCGAACCCTCGGTACAGCTTTTGACCGTACAACTTCTTAGCAGGAAGCCGCTTTCGACCACTCAGCCACCTCTCCAAGAACGCGCCCGATTCGGGCAGGTCTATAGAACATATCATACATAGCGCTCAGGGTCTCCTGCTCGCTTAAAAATGTCCCAAAACTACGATCCATATCCAGTAGTAGCTAATCGGGGAGCCAAAAATCAAGCTATCGCCTCTATCCAAGAGCCCGCCGTGGCCAGGGATTGCGTCGCTAGAGTCCTTCATCCCTGCGTCTCTCTTGAGAAGTGATTCGCAAAGATCTCCTAATTGAGCCCCGACCGAGACGAAAAGCCCCATCAGCGGCGCATGCCAGATTTTGTCGCGAAATGGATGAGTGTTTACAAACAAGAAATTGTCAGCGGCATATACCACCACAGTGGCCCAAAATATTGAAGCCAAAAGCCCGGCAACGGCTCCCTCTATCGTCTTTTTGGGACTTATCTGAGGGTAGAGCAAATGTTTCCCAAACTTTTTGCCCGCGTAATATGCGAAGACATCAGTCGCCCAAACGATAAAAAGGCACACCCAAACATACGCAAGACCAGGCTGCTGCAGTGGATTGACCGCCTGGGGAACTCCGGGCGCCGTCAAATTTCTCAGCAAAACCAGATGGCTAGGGAGAAAACCTACATAGATGAAACCCAAAATCGTGGTGGCGATGTCCGCAATAGTTGCGGGCGGCGACTCATGACGAAAAAGCAGCCGAAAAAATGACAGGCAAATTCCAACCGTCAAAAGCAGCGGATAGTGCTCGAGCGGATAGGTGCAGGGGATGTTTAAACCAGGAATAACCGGCAACGAGGCAACCGCAAAGAATGCCAGAATCATTCCCTTTACAATCCGGGGCGATGGTTTAAACCCTTTCGCCCTGGACATATTGACGAATTCGTTACCGCCCCAATAACACGCGAAAGCCATGACAAGTGGAAAAATCAGTCCACCCCACAAAATGCTGGCAACTGCAATAAAGAAAAGTGCGAAGCCGTAGAGAATTCTTTTCATCGAATCCCCTCTGACTGGTCTTTGCTAGGTGTCAGCGCACCGCCTTCTGGCATGTCCTCGATCCGAATGCCCTCATCTTCTTGCTCCTTTTTACCTGATATGGAAGTGGTGTTTCCAGCACGACCGATTAGATAAGCCGACACAAGGGCTGTAAGTGGGATAGTAAAAACCAGGCCCAGACTGCCGCTCAAGGCTGATGCTATTTCTGTTGCAAACAGATCAAGATTGATTAACTTCACTGAGGGCATCTGCCTGGCCAGCAAAAGCAAGGGCAATGCGCCACCGGCATAAGCGAGCACGAGGGTGTTGGTCATTGTACCCATAATGTCGCGACCGACATTCATTCCGGCGTTGTAGAGGAGCTTGAAGGTGGGGTTCGCGGCAGTGCGCGCGACTTCAGTCACTGTGGAAGAAATGGATATTGCCACATCCATAATGACGCCCAATGCACCAATCAACATGCCCGCCGCGAGAAGTCCACTAAAGAAGACAGGCTTTTGATTGAGCAAAGAGCCTCGCAAGATTTGTGCCTCCTCACTTGAAAGACCGGTGAGTGGGGCAAAAGCAATAACAATCTCTGCTGAAACGCCCGCGACGATCACACCACCTACGGTGCCGATAACGGCCGCAAATGCTTTGCGTGAAAAACCAGCCACAAAAAACATGCTGCATGATGCCGCAGCAAGGCAAATGAAGATTGCCACGACAAGCGGATCGAAACCGCTGAGACTCATAGGAAGAAGAACAAATGCAATAAGTGCTACGGTAGCGACCAAACCTGCAAGTGATTTAAATCCTTGCTTGCCGCCAAAGAAAAGGAATGCAGCAAGGAAAACCACTGCCAGACCGACAATGATGGGAGCCCTGTGATAGTCAGCGATGTTGACCTCGCGATCGCCCCCTCCTGTCACCACCGACAGTATTACTTCCTGACCGGGTGTGACAGAAACATTGAAAGAAGGATTGTCGGTGATTTCATTCATGACCGTGAAGGTTTGCCCGCTCAGTGGACCTTCGGTGACTTCAACCTCGACGACCTGCCGATTGCTCACCATGCCGGTTTTGTCGAGCAAGAACTGATCAACTTTCGCGGCAGAGACGGCTTTCACTTTGCCAACAACGAAAGACTCGTCAATCGGCCCGTTGCCACGCTCGACGATGCGAGCTGTCGGTTTCTTTGCGTCAGTGGAAGGCTGGGTAGCAGAGGAAGTCTGGGCATCCACGGAAGGCTTAGCGCCAGCGGATGGCTTGGCGTCAGCCGATGGCGCGGCGTCAGCCGATGGCGCGGCGTCAGACGCCAGCACAACAAACGAAAGAAAAACAGCGACGAGAGCACAACAAAGAAAAAGCGGTGCTCTTGCAATAAAGCCCACGACTACTTCTTCACTCCTTGTTGAACTCGATGCCCAGCTGCCCCGCGCCGAGGTGGTTGTTCATCGGTGTTCGGCCTAAATGCGTGTACGCCTGCGGAGTCGCACAACGACCGCGCGGAGTGCGTTGAATAAAACCGGCTTGTATGAGAAACGGTTCGTACACATCTTCTAGTGTGTCAGAGTCTTCGCCCAGTGTGGCTGCGATGGTTTCAATACCAACTGGACCGCCTTGGTAGTGCTCAATCAAGATTTCGAGCATTCGTCTGTCTGTCGCATCAAGGCCAAAAGCATCAACTTGATACGAATCAAGAGCCGCCACGGCAATGTCCTCCGTAACGGTCTCGGCGCCCTGGAAGTGACCGTAGTCGCGAACAAGACGCACCAAACGATTGGCAATACGCGGCGTGCCTCTGGCGCGTCCGGCAATTGCCACCACGGCGTCCTGAGTCATCGGTACATTCAATAATTTGGCTGTACGAGCGACGATCAAAGAAAGTTCTTCTTTGGAATAAAATTCCAATCGCAAGACAAATCCAAAACGATCGCGCAGTGCGTTCGAAATCATGCCTGCTTTAGTGGTAGCGCCAATGAGAGTGAACTTCGGCAATGGAAGGCGCATCGTCCGTGTCGCATGACCTTTGCCGGAGGTCAAATCAATTACGAAATCTTCAATTGCAGGATAGAGAAGTTCTTCGGCTACGCGGCTGAGACGATGGATTTCATCAATAAATAGGACATCGCCTGCTTCCAACTGGTGAACAAGCCCGATGATGTCGCGCGGGCGCTCCAGGCTGGGGCCCGACGTCATATGAATGCGCGCGCCCATCTCATTTGCAATTACGCGTGCGAGAGTTGTTTTTCCCAGACCAGGCGGACCGTAAAAAAGAACATGATCCAGTGCTTCATCGCGTGACTTTGCTGCGCCAATAGACATCGTAAGCATGGTCTTCAATCGACTCTGACCAATGTACTCTTCCAAAGTCTGGGGGCGCAAAGTGGCGTCGGACTTCAAATCGGCTGCCGTTTCCTTGGCAGATAGAACCTGCGTGCGATTAGCTTTCGCCTTCAAATCGCGCTCGGCGGCCGGCTGTTTCTCAGGTTTTTCCAGTTTTTCAAGCTTTTCAGGCGTATCCGCCTTGGACTGCCCAGGACCGTCCTTGCTGTCCTTCCTGTCTTTCTTCTCGCCATTTGTTGGAACAATAGTCATTCGCGAACGTTTTTTGACCTACTAGCTTGTGCTACTAACTTACAAAAACTAAAGACAACCATTTCAAATCCGGTGTTTCTACATAAGAGAAATCTAGTCATTTTACGTACAAAGCAAAAATGAGTTTTTCTCAATCTGCCGATTGTGAGCTGGTCGGGCTTCATCTAATTATTGCAAAGCAAACATGCCTTTCCTGCTGTAACGTACATCATGAAAAGATCTCAAGGTGAGCACACCAGTCAAGAGAACTGCAAGATAATGTCTCTGACCAACAATAGGCTCGTAATAGATGACGACAGGCAGCGACGTAAACATCAGCACTCAAGCGCAGACGCTTACTTTTGCCCCGGAAGGCAACAGCAAATCGATTGCTGCGCACCCGAACAGACCCGGCATATCACTTGTGATACCGGTATATAACGAAGAAGAAAATGTAGAGCTTCTGTATCAAAAAATCGTGGCCGCCGCAGAAGTGGTCGGTCGCACCTGGGAAGTGGTGTTGGTAGATGACGGCTCGAAAGACAAGAGTTTTGAAAAACTAGAAAAGATCGCGCTCAAAGACTCGCGCGTCAAATTAGTTCGTTTTGTTCGAAATTTCGGTCAGACCGCGGCATTGTCTGCAGGTATCGACCACGCCAAAGGCAGCATCATTATCCCGATGGATGCCGATTTGCAGAACGATCCGGCCGACATCGGCAGACTAATCGAAAAATTGGAAGAAGGCTTCGACTGTGTCAGCGGCTGGCGTAAGAAGCGCAAAGACGGGCTGATGCTGCGCCTGATTCCTTCTTGGACAGCCAATAAGATCATCTCTGTCATAAGCGGTGTCGCTCTGCATGACTATGGCTGCTCTCTGAAAGCCTACCGCCGCGAGGTTCTCGAAGGTGTGCGCCTGTACGGCGAGATGCACCGATTCGTGCCAATTTACGCTAGCTGGATGGGTGCAAAAGTCACTGAAATTCCAGTAAATCACTATGCTCGTCAATTTGGACAATCAAAATACGGCATCAACCGTACATTCAAGGTCGTGCTGGACTTGATCACCATCAAGTTCATGTCCTCGTATCTGACCAAACCTATCTATATCTTCGGCTCTGCCGGACTCTGGTCGCTTGCAGCTTGTGCGGCCGCTTTTGCCTGGATGGTCGTACTGAAATACGGTTATGGCACTTCCTTTATCGAAACGCCGCTGCCTGTGATTGTCTCCATGTTCTTCATGGTCGGCATCCAGCTGATCTTGATGGGTTTGCTCGCGGAAATCCTTGTCCGGACTTACCACGAGTCACAAGACAAGCGCGTTTACACAGTTAAGAAGACCGTAAATCTCGACTAGTCTCAACGGGAAGAACAATTTTCCAGCCAGGTGAGCCTTTGCGGGCTTGCACGCCTACCAACGCATGGATCGAAGTCGATAAAACTAGGGCATTTTTGAGCGCGAAGCGCCAAAAAAGCACTGAAAAACAGGAAATACGGACCGAATACATAACCAATACATAAATAGATGGGCGATTTAGGGCATAATTCACTAGGATCGACTTACTGCCCGCATGAATGCCAGTCAGGACTATGGCGTCTTATAATGCAAAATCGGTAACCGCTCAAACCGCGTCTCTACCGGTTTATCATCCAGAAATTCACCACGACATTTTTCCCACCGGCCGAAGCTTCTTCAACTGGCTGACGATGGGTATTGTCGGTTTCACACTCCTCTTCCTCGCTCTGGTCACTACCTACCTGGTACGCCCCGAGCTGCGTGCGGGTGACTTTGCGGAAAACACAATCAAAGCGCCGCAAAACATGAGAGTTACGGACTTTGCTGCCACAGCGGTGGCGAAGGAACGTGCACAGCGCGGAACCGTGCCAGTATTCGCCGTCGACAGAAGTGGCGATCAAACTTGCAAAAACCGGCTCGAAGAAGTTTTTGAAAACTTGAAAGCCTACTACGACGAATCAGGCTGGTCTCAATTAGATCAAGCGACTAAAGACTCGGTGGTGGCACACTTTTCGACCTTAGTGGCAAGCGATGAAACATTTGACGCCGAAGTGTCCAAACTGAGCGCGCAACCCGCCAATGCGCACTTGGTCGAAGCACTGAAAACACAACACTCGCATATTAAGAGGTTTCGCACTCAAAGACCTGTGACGCTTGATGCGACATTTTATTTGGCAATGACTGTTCCGCCTGATGAGTTACCGGCTTTCAAGTCAAGCGTAGAAAAAGCAAGCAACAAGCTGCTCGCTATTCACAAGCGATACCCTCATGAAACCAGTGTCGAATGGGAGCCAGTCATCGCTGAATTCCTCCCGGAAAATTGGCAGCAAGCCAGAAAAGCAAAAACAGCGCAGGTGATTGCTTCTGCACTGCAAACCAATGTTCAAGTTAACGAAAAAGCGACTGCCGAGAAGGCAGAACAAAGCGCCGCGCACGTTGCGCCCGTCTATAAACTGATTACGAAAAGCTCTGTTATCGTCAAAAGGCACCAACTGTTGACCCAGGGTGATGTCGAAACACTTCGCGAACTGGGCATGGCGCAGACAAATAGACTGCCGATGATCATAGGTCTGGGCATTTCGTTGCTTGCCGCAATCGCACTGGCAGCAGGCGTAGTCTATACCTTTGATGCGCGTCACTTGTTCCAAACAAACTCAATCGGGCTCATGTATGCCGTTGCGATTGCAGTGGCAACAGCAGCCAGTTTAATCGGCGACAACTATCCTCAATTCGTGCCACTACCAGCGGCGGCACTTGTCTGGACCATATTTTTCGGACGAAGGGTTTCGAGTGCCCTGACCGTTCCACTGATAGTCATTCTTGCTGTTGCACAGCTGATTGAAGGGCGGCATTTGATTGCATTGAGTACGGCAGCAGTGGCGGCGGTTGTTTGTTATACAAAACATCGAAATTCGCTCATGCTCACAGGCTTCGTTGTCGGCATGACTCAAGCTGTTGCATTTATTTTGTCGTCGATTATGTTCAATGGATTGGACTCTGTTCATCACCTCGGGCGTCCGACGCTGTTTGAGCTATTCGCAGGGGTAGTTTCTTGCATGCTAGCGATAGGTAGTTTGCCATTCCTAGAAAGTATTTTCGGAATGGTCACACCTTTCAGATTGGCGGAAATCACCGATGCAGAGCAACCTTTACTCAGACAACTCGAAGAAACTGCACCAGGTACTTATCAGCACAGCCTGGCTGTCGCAAATCTTGCAGAAGGCGGCGCCCGCGCCATTGGCGGTGACGTCAACCTCGTGCGTGCAGGAGCTCTGTATCACGACATCGGCAAAATGGCACGCCCGAAATACTTCATCGAAAATCAATTAGGCGCAAAAAATCCGCATGATGATATGACCCCGGAAGAAAGCAGGCAAAGGGTCCTCGCGCACGTCACAGATGGCATTGATCTAGCTGAGAAGTACCGATTGCCAAAAGCTGTGCAAGACTTCATTCCCATGCACCAGGGCACATCGCTGATGGCGTATTTCTATCACAAAGCGTGCGTTCGCGATGGAGTCGAAAATGTCGACTCGAAATTTTACCGATATCCAGGTCCCAAGCCGCAGTCGAAAGAGACAGCAATTGTGATGCTTGCTGACGTCTCTGAAGCCGTGACGCACAGCATGCACGATCCAACGCAAGAAGAAGTCGAGCTGGCAATTGATAAGGTATTTCAAAATCGCTGGGAAGACGGACAATTCAACGAGTCTTCACTTACTTATCAGGAATTGATCAAAGTTCGCCAGGCATTCGTGCGAGTGTGGAGAACCTTGCACCATGAGCGCTTGAAGTATCCTTCAACAACGACAGGACGTATGGCTATTGCCCCCGAAATGAACGGGCAAAAAACAGACGACGCCAAAGCGAATGAAGATAATGGCGGGGAGCCACCAGGCGGTTGCTGCAGTTAGTAAAAAAGGCAAGCTCAAAACTTGCAACTGTAAAGCGATTACTGCGCGCTTTTCGGTTCGCGTAATCTGGTTCGTGCCGTCCATCCAAGTGTGTGCAAAACTTCGTCTACGGACTCGTGCGTTTGGCTCACAATCTCAAGGATGATACCGGCCTGTTCCATATTGATGAACTTAACATCGACCAAATAGACGCATCGCATACCGGCGAAAAGCATGGCAGGATCAACGAGCTCATGCTCTAAGAGCTGTTTGCTCACGTCATTGATCTGGTTGTAATTCACCTCGAGTCGCTCTTGAATGTCTTTGGTAAGTTTTGTCAAAGTGACAGCCTTAGCCGACGCAAGCAGCTCTACAAGGATTTTCGCCAGGTTGTTGCGATGGCGGAATGTACAGGCTTGACCGAGCGCTCTTGCGAATGGAACTTCGCTGGCGCGCATGTTGAGCAGGACTTCGTTCGCCATTGTTTGCAACAAACATCCGTTGTCGATCATCTCCTGCATCTCGACAGCAGCATCGATCAATTCGGCGGTGGCAAAGTGAGATTGCACGAGAATTTCGCCTATCGGTTTTTGAAATTGCAGCGAACGCACAAGCGCATCCGGCAACAACTTGTCGACAAACACGCGTGCTTCGACGAGCATCTCACCGAGGCGCAAAGCCTGCTTCATGGGGAGCTTCTGATAGCCTTTGTTGATTTCCAAACGTTCTAAACTACGCTCTCGCTTAGCCGCAGCATTCAAGCCGAGAATTGCCTCCGGCCTGCCAATCGCATTGCGGCGAATAGACTCCTGGACTTGCAGCGCGGTGTAAAGGATCGCTTGCGATACATAGCCATGGAAGCAAAATACGTGCCCCAGAGGCAAACCGGTGCGGACATTGATTTGAAGGGCTTCTTCGAGGTCTCTGTCAGTGACGATTCCGGCAGCAACCAGCAATTGACCGAGTCGATTCGTCTCTTGATCTTCAGGCTGGACCAAGCCGGAGCGCTGAAACGCATCATTAAGTGAGATGTGCTCTTTGTGCGCTACGCGCAACACGGTGACGCCCAATTCCAAAGGCAAATGTCCGTCATTGACGAGACTTTGGACTTCCAGAGCCTGGCGCAATTCCGATTCCGTGAGATAACCTGACATGACAAGCACTTTGCCGATCGGCAGACCACGCTGTTCGAAGCGTTCTAGAGCGTCTCTTATGAAATCGGAGGAAAGAATCTCCGACTGCATGAGAAGCTCGCCAATTCGTATGTGGGTTGTTCCCTGTGCCTGTTGTGTCGTATCGGTCATTATTCTTATGGCAGATCCTGGCTAAATAGCTTACCAGTTCTACCCATAACTAAGTTACAAAGTATTCCGGCAAAGATGGGCTTTTAGGACTATTGCCCTTTTTCGCCTCTTTGATCTCGCTGGCTAACTTCGCTTTTTGAAAAGAAGGACAAACAAGTTTGGCCATAATTGCGCGTCGACTGAAGAGACAATACCGTGCACTCTTGCGAGAACTTATATCCCTTCAGGTGTTCGATTACCAAGAGCCCACCATCGGCCAGAAGGTCGTACTTTTCCACTGACAACGGTATGTCCTTGATATATGGAGATTTGTACGGCGGGTCAGCAAAAATTATGTCGAAGGATTTTGGCTCGAGAATTGGCAATACACGTTTCCAATCGCCGCAAATTACTTCGCCGTCCAGCTTGAGCTTTTTGAGACTGTTGTCTACGGCTTTCGCCACAGCCCGGTTTTCCTCGATCGAAACAAGCGTCCCGGCGCCTCTGCTTAACGCTTCGATACCAACCAGCCCCGTCCCGGCACAGATATCGAGAAATCTAGCTCCATTCATGCGAAAGGCAAGAATATTGAAAAGGGCCTGGCGAACTTTCGCGCCCGTAGGGCGAACGTCCAGCCCAATTGGACTTTCGACGCTCCTACCTCTTGCTGTACCGCCCGTAATACGCAAAATTCGCTCCGCCTGAAGCCGACTTATAATCTAGAACTAAGGCATGAAGAGCCGGTCCATAACATAATCAGCTGAACACCGGACCATGGTAACATGGCAACTTGCTTCTACTGGCATCCCATATATGAGTGACCGATCATGACAGCCCGGCGCGTTGCCCGCGAAATTGCAGTTATCCTAATGCCACAGCTCCCTAAGACAAAGGAGGGTGGCGAAGCGCTTGAGATGGGCGCACTCGTCGAAAAGACAGTGAGAATGCTGGCCGATTATGCCAAGCAAAACCTTTTGGACGCCGGCGCGATTCTCGAAAAGACCAATTTCGAATTGCACAACATCGAAGCAGAACACCAGGACAATGCCCGCTCCACGCAGGTGTTGAAGCCGGTTCAATTCACGACCGAACAATTGAGAGAGCAAATTGCTCAGGTGGAAAGAGCACTGCATTTAGTCGCAGAAGCGCTGGATGTTCCGGAAATGACGCTCGCCAGTGGCAGCTCATCAATCAACATTCCTTGCAAACAATGTGGTCACACAAATAGGGCCACATTCGAAAAATATTCGCATGCTGAAATTCGCGATTTCCTGATCAAGCTTCTTAATGCTTATATCGATCACAAGGCAGAAATCGACGAGTACATCAAATCTACGCGTTCGAAGTGGAACGTCGACAGAATGGTTTCTATCGACAGAGACATTCTCAGACTCGCATGCGCAGAAGCTTTCTTCATTCACGAAGTGCCAATCAATGTGGCTATCAGCGAAGCTGTTGAATTGTGCCACCGCTTCGCTGACGAAAAAGCAGCGAAATTCGTCAACGGTGTTCTTGCAGATCTTGCAGAGCAAGCCAAAACATTCCGAAACACCGGCGAATTCCCGGAGTACATTCGCAATGCCGCTCAGGTAGCAGCAGCAGAGCAGCGAGGCGAATCGTTGGAAGAAACAACACTCTAGGTACAAGTCATGGACGACGAAGATAAGAAGGAAAAATCCGGCTTTTGGGGCTCGACGCTGTCGAAGTTAAAGTCTGCCCTCAAACGCACTCGCCATGAGGTTGTAGATGATGTTCTCGACCGCGAATCGGTAGAGGAATCCGAAGAGTTTCAAGAAGCAGACGCAAGTGACACACATGTTGCTGCGCCGGCCTCCGAAGTTTCCCATAACGCTTCCGGCTCAAATGTGCCAAACAATGTAAGCACATTGAGCCCGCCGCAATTTTCATCATCACGTGCAAAGTCCGCTCCGCGCCCAATTGATGGCGACTATTTAGAAGAGCTGGAAGAAAAATTGATCAAAGCCGACATCGGTGTGAAGACGGCCGAAACCATGGTCGAACATTTGCGCAAAGAAGCAAAAGGCAAAAACTGGATGTCCAATGACGTCGAAGATTTCCTCAAGACGGAATTTGCGAAAACACTTAAAAACGCCCCGCAGCACAAGCTTCAATACAAGGAAGGCAAGCTCAATCTCTATTTGATTGTTGGCGTCAACGGCACAGGCAAAACCACCAGTATCGGCAAGCTCTGCTATCGTTTCCGTTCGCAAGGCAAGAAGGTTCTTGTTGCCGCAGCCGATACTTTTAGAGCAGCCGCAGAGTCGCAATTGGAAATCTGGGCAGAACGCGCTCAGGTAGACATTTGCCGACTACCTGACGGCTCTGATCCGGGTGCTGTAGTTTTCCAAGCCCTCAACAAAGCTAAAGACGAAAATTACGACGTCATCATTATCGACACTGCGGGTCGTCTGCATAACAAAACAAATTTAATGGCTGAGCTCGGAAAAATCCGCAACGTCATCGAAAAGCACGGCAAAGGCTTGCCTCTCGAGTCACTCCTCGTGCTGGATGCCTCCACTGGTCAAAATGGCATGAAACAGGCTGAAGTCTTCACGGAAGTATGTCCTTTGACAGGCGTAATTTTGACAAAGCTTGATGGCACCGCCAAAGGTGGCATCGTTTTTGGAATCTCATCAGAGCTCAATATTCCGGTCAAATTAATTGGACTGGGCGAAAAGATGGACGACCTCAGAGACTTTGAGCCGGAGCTGTTTGTAGAAGCACTGTTTGGTTAATGGTCCAGACACCCACATCGAACCAATCGCCAAGAAAACGGGTGAGAGCAAATCTACCACTCCTCGCCGGACTTGCACTTGTACTCGGCATGGTAGTGCTGGTAGCGATGTTCTTTCGCGTTGGCTCACCTCAGATTGAAGAGGCAAAAACACCGCCTCTCAAAGTTCAACACCAGCTCAACTCTTTTCTCTTTTTAGCGACCACAGCCAAAGCGGCAGGTAAGCGGCAAGAAGCAATTGAGCAGACGGAGAAAGCTCTCCAACTGATGGAGAGTTCAAAATCCAATGATTGGATTCAAAAGGCAACATGGCTGGTCAGCCTCTCTGACCTATACCGAGAAAATGGGCAATGGGATAAAGCCCTTGCACCACTCGAAAAAGCAAAGGCAGTTGTGATCGAACACCACCTCGAAGAAGAAAAAATAACGTGCGAAATTCTCGAGAGAGAAGGCATCTTCAGCTACGTCAATAAAAAATTCACGCAAGCAGAAGATCAATTTCAGCAGTCTCTTAGCTGCTCGCAAGCTCTCAATGGCTCCTTATCCGTAGAAACATCGCAATGTCTAATATGGCTTGCAGAGACTTACTTGTCGCCGCCATTCAACAATCCCAAGCGCGCTTTGCAATATCTGAGAATGGTGGAAGAAGTCTGCAGCTCGTCAGATCCAGAGCGACCGGAACAAATGATGCTGTGCTTAAAAGCTCAAGGTATAGCATTGCTGCAGTTGAAGAAGATGACCGAAGCTGAGGAAAAGCTAGTCGCGGCGCAAGAAATTGCGGTACGAAAATTTCCGGCGAATCGCAACGAAATCGAACATATCAAAGTTCTGCTACAACAAATCCAGGCAGATAAATTCGCGGCTGCTCATCGTTGAAAACGGCTGGTCTATTTAGCCACCGTCGACGCATGGCATCGACCGAACTCTTTAGTAGTGCTTGAAACTCGGGCTCAAGCCGTTTTGCCACCACACGTGGCCAGCCTCATTCATTTTCACTGCACCTTTGGGAACTGGCGTACCATCAACGAATTTGCCGCCTAGCTCTCTCAGCCTATAACCGGGAACAGTTCCTTTATAAGTGTTGGTGCAGTCATAATAACCACCGCCCGCGCTTTGGCACCAAATGTAGGGCGCATTATCCGAGCCTTGTTCTTGGGCTTTGGCTTTGAAAAAATTCTGGTTGTTCGGTCCCTTAAAAACCCTGTCCAACATGGGCGTTTGCCCTCTAAAGTTGGTATCTTCCTGAGCCGCATTTCCATGTAGATTGGCTGGTTTGTTACCATCAGCTTGCTGCGCAAAAATGGCTCGCAGCTTCGAAGCTTCATCATTGTTGAGCGTGCCAAGATCTCGATCAACTGATGCACCAGCCTTGAGTGGGTCACGTCGTTGGACTTGAATACGCGTGGAACCCGAGCTTTGCATAGCATCATCATCAGCCAGTGCCGCCGATGGAAATATCAAACACGTCAGCGCCATCATCGACATGACCCATTCTTTGACATTACTCTCTTTGCGAGCCCTGTCATGTGCATTGCTATTGCGGTTCATCGAAAGGCACCTCACGCTTGCTCTATCTTGAGCTTTCCCTATTCAGGCGCAAATGGAACGGCGCCAATATTATTGGTGACGCTGATTTAACTTTCTTGTGTCCGAAGCCGTCGAATTTGGTTGTGCAGACAACATTTCTCACTCTTCTCCCAGCAAAACTTACTTTGCTTGTGCAATCGCAGCTCTGACCGCCGCCTCAACTTCTGTCCCAGCCTGCCCATGTTTCGTCAAGTCATCATAGATAGCGCTGGCTCTGCTTGCAGGCAAAACGACCGAATTTCGAAATGGAGCGGCCAGCGCTGCGCCTGCTGACTCCACTGCATTCTGCATGCTCTCAGTTTCGGTAGAGCCAGTACCGGAAAATTCGCGATTGAAAATGCCTTCGGCTGCTATATGAGCACTGCGCTCGGCATCTGAATAAAAGTATCTGCAAATTTCGATATGCCCACCTTCGTGTGCAGAAACCTTAGGTGTGACGCTCGCCGGTAACCACACTTGAATCGGCAATCCCAGCTGAACTTCTACCCTCTTAACACGAACGACTGATACGAACTGATTGTTCGCCCGCGTTAGACTAATTCGCTCCACGCCAATCTCCGGGACGAACTCAAATTCCCAGTGCGTATTTGCTTCGTCGGAAGGGTGTGAAGCAACTCTACTTTCCGGTCGACTGCCTTGGTCGTAAGTATGCCGTTCTATTGATTCTTTCGCTCTTTTCACCACTATTTCCTTGCTGGCCGAACAAGCGCAGGTGAAAAAAACAGGCAGGATGAAAATACTTACAATCAGAACGCCTGACACCTGCGTAAGAGTGCGGCACTCAGAGGGCTGCTTGATCTTCACTCGAAGTCCCTTCTGGAATAGGTTCAACAAATCCGGCACAAAAGTACTGGAGTAGGGCCAGAATTATAAACGCGGAGCCGGCATCTTCAAGCAATTCTTCAACCATCACTGTCAGATCAAGGAAAGTGGGCCAATCCAACCCAAGTGGTTGAGGAAACATGGCGACAGGCGGACTGCGCATTCCTTGAATAAAGTCGAAGGACTCTGCAACCAGGTAGCACACGGCAGCAAGGATCATAAGAAGGCGCAAGTTACGACTGCAAGAAAACCGCCGCCAAAGGAAAAGCCAGCAAAATCCTCCGGCAGCAATCAGAAACGGAGCATAAAACAACACCCATGGAGACTTCGAGGTGGAAAAATGCACGACGAAAGATTCGGGACTAAATCCATGTCTGACAAAGTAAGTGGCAATCTGCGCCCGAAGAGTTGGTACCACGAGATCCTGAAGCAAAGACCCGACATGCTCATGTATTGTGGCCACCTCGTCGGCAGAAGCAACAACAAACAGTATCGCGAAGAACAACCACACCCAGGAGTGTGGTTTTCGGTCACGCCGCAGGCGCTCCAAAAGATAATTGAGCAACGACAGCTGAAACACCATAAACCAAAGAACTGACGCATACCACGCTGGAATATTCTGTTCCAGATTCAAATCGAAGAATCTGTAGAAATAACCGCCACCAAAAAACTCTATCTCGCTTTTCTTTATGTAATAGTTGACCGCATGGCATACGCCCAGTAGCCCGATCACGCCAAACATCAGTTTCGCCGCGAACACAGGTGAAAGAGAGCTGACGAAACGATTCTCCGTTTCACTGAAGCCTGGGAACCCGCCGCTTTGTTTATCAGACACGCACGCGATCTCCCTGCCGCAAAAGTCGCCGTTATACGCGATTATCCTTCATGATTTGCCGCACAATTTTCATTCGAAGTTGAAAACGCTGCGCCACAAAGACGATTCGGCGTTTTTCAATCGCTCGGGGAGTGGCTGAACGGGCGTTCTTCAATAGCATTCATACCATCCCCCCCTGGCGGGATGTTGAAATTTGCATTCACCCATAGATTGGTTGCAGGAACCCGCAAAGCCGTCGAAATCGCCTGATATGTCCGTTCGACTGGAACGTCGACCCTTGTCAGGTGAAGTATTTTCTTTTTCGAGGATGATTTATGAATGTGTCGCTCTCACAAATTTATCGTACGGGAAGAAAGGCAGCGGGAAACACTCTCGCACTTGTTGCCGCTGTCACCGCCAGTGTTCTCATACTGATTCTTCTGTTCGCTCTCTCGTACACAAGACTGATTGGTGGCAACCAGGAGCAGAAAACTGCCATCGAAGCAGCCTCCATTGCCGCGGCGAAAGACCTTGGAAGAATCGTCATCAATGACGCCACTTTCGGATACATAGGTTTATCCGATGCTGCCCCAGTAGGCAGTGCTACGGCAGCGGCAGACGGCTTCAGTTTGCCTGTATGCGGGTTGAATACCGTCGTCGGAACGCTGAGACTCGACCTAATCATCGCCGACAAAACAAACAATGCGACGATGAAATACTTCTGCAAGCAAGATCTTGCCAACCTGAAGTTGGCCAAAGACAAGCTTGTCACCGCCCTGCAGGCAGCGATACAACCGGGAGGCTCAGGCAAGGATATTGACGGTGCTCTCGTAGAGCCGTACGCAAGCGCAGAAAAAGCCTATGAAGAAAACAAAGTGCGCATGACCGGCGACTCCCGATATGTCAAAGGTTCACTGAAGCTCACTTTAGGCAGCCTCTCCCAGGGCGTGCAGACTAATATCCCACTTCCCAAGCCGAATTCGTGGGCACTTGTAGATTCTACGAATCAGAGCCGCTCAGGTTTTTACGTATCAGAGATCAATTGTCCCTACGATGGAGAAGACTTTGTCTTTGGCAGTATCAGCAACAACATCAAATTGGTGAACACACAGCAATTCCAGACCGGGTCGACGGGTCTGCCCTATACCATCCCGTCAGTCGTTAAGGCCGAAGCGGACCAGATGTATGACAAAAACCGAATCGTTCACATTTCGGCGGCTGCGACGGCGGCCAGCGTATTCGACCCCAAACCGGCACCGGGTACATTGAGCATCGCCTTTCCGGATGGAAAACCACCATTCATCGCGACACCATACGACATCCTCAACTCTCCTGCACTGGCAGGCGCTCCGATCATGACCATAAAAACGCCATCCACGGACGACTTCCCAAATCCGGGCGGCACAGCAATGACCCCAAACAGTTGGAGTGGACCGGGATCATCGACAATCAAAAACGTCTTTTCCGGATCATTCTACGACTGGCTCCGGCTATCAGGAACCAAGTTAAATGCCCAGGACGCTGTTGACATGCTCACAGACCCGCTTCTCACCGCTGGTGCATCGGGACCATTCACTACTGGTTACATGGACATCTTCAGAGTTGACGCGAATGGCAATATCACGCAGAAGCTGGTTTTGATCGACCCAGAGCCATTCGAAGCAGTAAGTCACAAGCAAATGTATGCAGAAAGCAAGAGTATTGCCACTACAACAGCAGGGAAAAGCAGCTCGCCTGCAGACTGGGACGTATACATTCGCGATCAGGTAGCAGAACTTGGCACCATCAATGGTGGCAATCACGGCGGTCGCCCGCTTTCAAATCCACTTGTTGCACTGGCTCCAGGCAGTTCGTTCAAATCCATTTGCCACAAGAATACGAGCAATCTAATTGCCACGGGACGAGACAACTTCAAATTCAGGTTCGGAAATATGGGCGGATTCGGCGACGGCGCCAGCAGTGGTGGCAGCGCAAACGCCTCATCAAGCGGTGGTCTGCCTCCTGCTTCCTTCGGTCCACGAGATGACTTCGGAGGAGCGACCACTCCAGGACCAACCATCGTGTCGTATCCCACCGGCACGGGAATGCCCGGAACTTACCTGCAAAACGGTTCAGCGGTCAGCATTCGGTTCCGGGTAGCAGCACAGAACAACGCTTCCGGACAGAAACTAACCAAGAAAAAGAAAAATTAGTGGAAGAAGTATACTCCGTCGCATACCAAAAACGCTCCCCGGGAGGAGCGTTTTTGGTTTCCTCAGATACCGAGCTATAAAATGAGGTAAGAGGAGTGACCTGCAGCACATAAAATGTTAATTCGCGCCACCAATGCAAACACTGGACTACCGGGATTCGGCGGACTGCTGCGTGCGCCAGAGAAGAGTCTGATAGTGACCGTCGTTGTCACTTTCTTTCTGGTCACAATCGCTGCCATGTCGGCATACTTTTTCGCTTCTCGAGCGATGGAAACAGCCGAGAGTATAGACAAATCGCAAGAACTTCTGGGCTATCTGCAAACCAGCGTGTCAACAATGAACGACATGCAGTTACAGGCAGAAACCTATGTAACAAGAGGTTTTGTGGGAGCGGAAAGCCGCTACACATCCGACAGGGCAACCCTGGAGCAGTGCATTCAGCACATAAAGCGAATCGGTGATGACGAAGGTTGGAGAAGATGGCACCTTACCTATCTTGAACTAGTCGCTCAAAAGTTTCAAAAAACACTTGATGCTGCAGTCAAAGAAAAACACAACGGCAACGAAGTAAATGCAACCGACAATCTCAGCAAATCGCAAAAACTTCTCGAGGTGATGAGGGGCCGACTCATTATCATTGATGTCGAGGAGAGGGAACTGCTGAAACAGAGGCTCACGGAATACAAAAACAATACAGAAAGAACATCCATTACCTTCCTGTGCTTGGGAGGTTTCATTTTTCTATTCGTTGTGCCTCTCACATTTTTACTTCAAAAATACATCTACGCTTCAAAGAAAGCATTACTGGTAGAGCAGAGCGTCTCGCGGGAGATTGTGAAACACGCGCCAATCGGGATCCTTCAGCTCGATACGGAGTTCAGGATTCAAGAGGTAAATGGCGTTTTCGAAAACTTCCTTGTTGATGTGGACTTTCCAGCCGGTACATCAATATGGGAATTGTTGCCCGAGATGCCTAAAGAAAAATTGATTGAGACTGTAAAATCGGGAAGACCGGCAATCTTAAAAGGTCTGTATTTTACTCGTTTCGGAAAACACTGCGGGCGAAAAGTCTATTGGGATCTAGCAGCCTGGCCAATAGTAGAAGATTCCAAAGTACGCAGCGTGATCATTATGATCGAAGACATCTCTGAAAAAACGATTCTCTCGCATCACAAGGAAGTAATACAACAGACTATTGCACATGATCTCAAAAGTCCGTTGATAGCTTCCAACTACATTATTCAGGCAGTACAGAAGAAACTCGGCTCGAACGCAAATGGCGCAAGCGAACTAATGCTGCGTTTGAAAGACAGCAATGAAAATGCACTGAGTATGGTGAAAAACATGCTGGAGATAGCAAAGTACCGAGGAGGCAAAGAAATCCTTTCTATGCAGCCTGTGCAGATAGTGGAATTGATTGATGAAATAATAAAAAAACTCGCGCATCGCTGCCAGTTGAACAATGTCAGCATTGCCTTGGTGACAAACTCTGACGATATTATCGTTATCGCCGATAAATCGGCACTTTCGCACCTGATCACGAATCTGTTGGAGAATTCCATTAAGTTCTCTCGCTCAGGCAGCAAAGTTCCAATACAGGTGACAAAGTCTGAGACGAGCGTGAGTATTGCAGTTCAAAACTTCGGTCCAAGCATATCGGAAGCAGACAAAGAACGTCTTTTTACGCCGTACTGGCAGGGAGAACTCGGTCAAAAGTCATCTGGCGGAACCGGTATTGGGCTCTATCTATGCAAACAGATTACTGAAGCCCTTGGAGGAAATATCAGTTTCCAAAGTGAAGAAGGCAGTGGAACAACCTTCACTGTCAGCTTCCCACACTTAGAAGAAGAAGATATTGATGATGATGATGATGATGTTGTTGTTGACACTGAACAAGGACAATGTCAAAAAACTTACGAGCAGATTGGTTCCGATTCAAGTGGTTAATAGGAAATGTCAAAAACAACGATATTAATAGTTGACGATGACGCAAACCTCAGAGCAGGCCTCAGAGAACTGTTTGAGCAAAGCGAAAACATCGGACAAATCTTCGAAGCGGCTGATGGAATGGAAGCAATGAGGGTTGAATCCAGATACTCCCCGGACCTAATTTTGCTCGACGTCGGCATGCCTGTGATGGATGGGATAGAAGCCTGCAGCGCGCTTAAGGAAAGGCGTAGCGACCTTAAGATCATCATGCTCACTTCGCATGACGACGATCGAGATATCTTCGCAGCATTGGCAGCTGGAGCTAATGGATATTGTCTCAAGGATGCCGATTTCAACAGACTAGAAGCAGCTGTTAACGCCGTAATCTGTGGAGATCTCTGGTTAGACTCCTCAATTGCGCAAAAGGTTTTGAACTTACTGCCAAGGTCAAAACCGAAGTCTGGTCAAAGAAAACCAATTTACGCAGAACTTTCCGATCGAGAGAGTCAAGTATTGCAGCTGATCGTTGAGGGGTTCTCCAATCAGGCTATTGCTGAAAAACTAAAGATATCCAAAGAAACAGTAAAGACTCACGTCAGACATTTGATGGATAAACTGGCAGTCTCCGACCGGACGCAAGCAGCTGTCAAGGCCCTGAGATACGGACTTGTCAACACCCAGGAGTTAACAACTGACTAACTCCATAAGGAAAAGCCACAAGTAAATGTAGATCTTGCCTCTGAAAAACAGGGCAATTTAGAAGCTCTGGCTATTACTTACCGGCGAGTTCCTTAATCGCATCCAGCGCTTCGGGATTCTCTATCGACGAGAGATCGCCGACAGGTTCGCCCAAATATTGAAGGCGAATGTTCTTGCGCACGATTTTTCCAGAACGTGTCTTTGGAAGTGCTGCGACAAAGTGAATTTTCTCTGGCTTGAGAACCGAACCAAGGCGCTCTCCAACGAGAGACTTCAATTCATTCTTCAACGTTTCAGTCGCTTCTTGTCCCGGCATTGTGCGCACGAAACAAACTAGAGCCTCACCTTTCATTTCGTGAGGGACGCCAATGACTGCCGCCTCTGCGATTCCTGCGTGTTCAACAAGAACTGATTCAACTTCTCCCGGTCCAACACGCTTTCCAGCAACCTTGATAGTGTCATCCGAGCGACCATAGAGGAACCAAGATCCATCATCATCAACTTTAGCCCAATCGCCGTGATACCAGACGCCTGGGAATTTGCTGAAATAGGTCTCTATATAACGTTCGGGCGACTTGAGAAAACCTTTAGTCATCGAGGGTCCCGGCTTCTTGCACACGAGATGTCCGATGGCATTCTTCAAACTCTTTCCATCTTCATCGAATACATCAATGTCCATCGCCAGCCCGGGTCCACCCAGAGAGCATGGCTTGAGCGGCATAAGCGGCAGCGGAGTAAGCAGACCGCCGACAATTTCTGTTCCACCCGAGATGTTCATGATCGGGCATTTCTTCTTGCCCGCTTTTTCGAAAAGCCACATGTAACTATCGTGATCCCATGGTTCACCAGTGGACCCGAGCAATCTCAAACTCGAGAGATCGTGTTTGTCCACCCACTGATCGCCTTCTGCTTTCATTCCGCGAACAGCAGTGGGGCTGATGCCGAGCGTGTTTACCTTATGCCTGTCGATCATGTCCCAGAGACGATCGGGCTGAGGATAAATAGGTGTTCCTTCGCAAATCACCATGGTGCCACCCCAGAAAGTGACGCCGATAATTTCCCAAGGTCCCATCATCCAGCCGATATCGCTAAACCAGAAAAAGATATCGGAAGACTTCAAGTCGAATGAAAATCCGAGTTCTTTCGAGATTTGCGCCAATGCACCGGCATGCGTATGAACAGTCCCCTTCGGTTTGCCTGTCGTGCCCGACGTATACAAATACATAGAAGGATGTTCTGCAGGTAGATCTTTAACAGTTTCAGCACGCTCGCTGGCTTTGATTGATTCGTCAAACCAGAGGTCCGTCTTGTCGTTCCAGGCAACGGAATTGCCCATGTGTTTCAGAACGACGGTGTGCTTCAGATGAGCGAGACCTTCTACTGCTTTGTCCGCATTCTCTTTAATAGGAATGAGTTTGCCGCGACGCGAACCGCCGTCTGCAGTGAAAAGTACTTTTGCTTCGGAATCTTCAAGACGGCTGCGAAGCGCTTCTGCACCGAATCCAGAGAATACTGGAACCGCGACTGCACCAATCTTGAAGCAAGCCAGAAGAACAGCGACCACTTCAGGAACCATCGGCATGTACATGCCTACTGCATCACCTTTGCCCACGCCAAGGCGCTTCAACAGTCCAGCTGTGCGCGATGCCATTTCGTCCAATTCGCCATAAGTCAGCTTGCGAATTCTTCCGTCTTCGCCTTCCCAGATCACAGCCTCGTGATCGGCGCCGACGCTGGTTCGAACACCTTCCTTTTGTCCTTTTTTCAAATGCCAGTCGATGCAGTTGTCGTAGATGTTCAGCTCACCGCCAACGAACCACTGCGCCCATTCCATACCTTTTGACATGTCGAGAATGCGGTCATACTTGCGATTGAAGCGCATTCCCATGTAATCAAGTGCCGCCGTCCAGAACCATTCAATGTCGTCGGTCGATCTCTTGATAAGGTCCTTCCAATCTTTTAGGTCGTGCTTCTTGATGAAGTCTGCTGCACGACATTCGAGGTATTCGCCCTTGGGTTGCCAGATTACATCGGTGAGAGTTGTGTTCATTATTGAATTTTTCCGTTCAAATCTGCTTCTAGACGCTAATTAATTGGTTGGAGAAAGAATTGTACTCAAAAGCAGACTTCATTTTGTGAAACGGAAGACTGAAAAGCCTAGTAATAATCACATTTTTAGGTTACGCACCACAGCCCGGCACCTGTTGGGAACCAAAAATTTGGAAGGTCGTCAATTTACTCATCGCCGATTTGAGCGCGCCTTACACAACACAATTACACCGTTTGAAGCTTCTGTAGCGAAGCCTTTGGACGGAGGAGGAATTATGCGTATTTCGAAAAAACTGGCTGGAGCTGCATCACTTATAGCAATTGCCTCGGCATTTACTTTCGTACAACCATCACATGCAAATGATCTGGTCGACTTCTTTCAAAACACGCTCGGTGTAAACGTCACCAATCTCCGCAACCCACAATCGTTCGCACGCACTCACTTCCAAAGCAAACGCAATGAGATCGAAGCAAACATTTCATACGCTCTCACGTCCGGAAGAATCAACGCATCACAAGCTGCTTCCCTGCGCACCGAATTGGCAGGGCTGGTAAATCTTCAAGCATCATACGAAGCTGATGGATACCTGAGTGTATCGGAAGCCCGTACACTGACCGATAGATTCGCCAGCATAGACAATCGTGTCGACCGCTTTATTGCCACCGCACCTGGTGGCTGGGGATATGGCAATCGCTTTGACGATAGATTCGGTGGCAGATTCGGTGACAGATTCAACAACAGGCGTTTCATGTCTGCTGTGACACAAGTGCGCAACGATATCAGCAATATGCGCAGCAAAGTCGAGACAGGAAAATTGCAACGTCGTCTTTCTATTAATGAGTACAACCTGTTCAAAGATCGTCTCGCAGATCAAGAGAAAAAGCTCGACAGACTTGCTCGCAGCAACAACAGATTTGATGACAAAGAATTCGATAAGATGAACGACAGTCTGAGAAAACTCGACAGTCTGATCGCATCGGCCCTCCGCACACCTAACTACCCGACCGCATACGGCAATGGCTATGGTGGATACGGTGGCTACAGAGGCTGGAATTAATTCCACACTGCGTGAACTCGTGGAAACAGCAAGCTCCCCTCAGTGAGGGGAGCTTGTTAGTTTCTTGAATAATCGGCTCGCTCTAAAAACGAAATGCGAGCGCAAAATCATTTGTCGTCTTCATCTTCATCCGTCTCAGGATAGCTGTGTGCTTCGCGCAAATTCTTCGCAGCTTCGGAAACATCAATATCGCCAGAGCGAACACCGTCCAACAAACTCAGTGCCATGTCGACTGCTTCGTTGGTAGTGTACGAATTGCCGACGAGAACCTGTCCAACCTTCCGGCGTGTTGCAAGCCCCTCTTCGACTGCGTTCATAACATCGGTGTCGGTGACCAAACCGGAACGCACGAGAAGCTCTCCTACACGCATTTGACGACCTTTCTTTGAAAAGAACGCTCTGAGCTGCGCCTGATCCACGTCCTTGATTGTTCCATCCTTCGCACTCTTGAGCATTCCGAGAACCTCTAGCGCATCACCTTCAGTGAACATCGCATTATCTCGAAGGTGGATCATTGTCTCCAGCACTTGTTCCAATAGTTTCTCATCAATTTTGTCGCTTAAAACAAGCATACGGCCAAGCGGAAGACCCGTCGAGGATGCGCGTTTTTCAGCTGCCTCAATGTCTTCATCTGTGAGAAAGCCGGATTCCAGCAAAAGCAAACCGAGTTGGTTAGTTACCTTGGGCATCTGGTGCCATTCCTCTTTGGTCTGTTCTAAAGGTTTTCCTGCTCAGAATGTTTAAACAACATCCTGATAGAGCACTATAGGCGATACCGTTTTCACCGCTTGCGATTTGGCAGCTTCTGCTGCCGAAAGCAACACGGCCAGGTCGACACAATCATCAGGGACTGTGGCGATGCCCATAACAATTGAGAGTCGATTGTTATCTATACCAGGTAGCGGCGCACTCGTTAGTGCTTTCAAAATTCTGCGAGCAAATATGTTGGCACCGGCGGTCCTTGTATTCGGCAAAATCAGACCATAATCATAAGTGTCATAGTGGCAAACCATATCGATATGTCGTTTGATTTTGCTGATACGACGGAAGGCTTCAGCCGCCGCTCCGACGTCCAACGGATCACGTCCAAAATTGGGTGGTGCACCAACCAAGCGCATCTCCAAGAGAATAATCGAAAGAGGGCTACTGGAGCGATATGCTCGAAAATATTCTTGCTCTAAGAAGTACAAGAACGCCGGATAAGTGAACATGCCGGTTTCTGGTCGACGCAAGGTCATCATCACACTGTGAATGAGGGACGTATCAATCTGCTTGCCCTGCAGGTTTGATCTTTCACTTTTCGATTTAACGTGCTCATTGGAGAACGTAACAAAGTCCTTCTCAATCAAGTGACACAACACGGGCACCCATTCACTCTTTTTGAGTTCGGCCATGCGTGTAACCTGCTTGAGCATCGAGCGATCATCGATAGCTATGTAGAGCTGAAGCATAGCTTCGCCGTTGATTGCTTGATTGCCTTCGATGCTCGAAGAGAGTTCAAACTCAGTCGTATCTTTGCGCGCCTTCAATAGAATCGATTCAGGCGCAACTCCTGCGTGACGAAGATAAGTGATGCTGTCTGTTAGCTGAACACCGCGAACGATGAGAGTTTCGAGATCAGTAACCACATTTTGCTTTTCTGTACGCGCACGCGGCTCAAAGTTGTATTTGCCGTCGCGCAGAGACATCAGTTCTAGCAAGCACTCGTCGCCTGACTGTCCAAGCCCCTCCGCATAAACGGCTCGACCTTCGACAAAATAAATCTGTACATTGTCCTTCTGACTGCTGATAACAAGTTTGCCGGTAGTCTTGGAAAGCAAAATCGACTGCAACAATGTTGATGTCGGAACAAGGCTCAGCTCGCCCTGCATCTCCTGCGTGCCCTTTGACCAGGAGTTGTCTTGCAATCCTACGGCCGAAACCTTGGCCATATCACCGTCGCCGAGCGACCGGCTTGCCTGCATGAAATAAGTATCGCGTTTTCTGGATGCGTCGCGGAATGACTCGGAGACAGTAATCGCACCTTCAGCTTGAATGCTCTGGTGTACTTCGCCGCACGAGGAAACAATCAGGTTATAAACGAGCAGCACGTCGCAACTTCTGTAATCCCACAAAAGCTCAGCGCCTTGACCAGTCCCCAAGAACAACTTCCAGTTGGTATCGCCGCCTTTTATCGGGCAGTGGATGTTGAGCGAGAAATCCATCATTTTATCGGGCGTTGCCCAGGTGATCTCAACCTGCCTCCCCCGTTGCTCCATTGCTACCGACAGAAAGTGGTGAATCTCCGAAAGCCCTGGCGCAGCCGGAAGTTTCTGCAATGTCTTGGATGCTAAACTCGTCTTTTTAAGCATAATGAGCGCCCGTTATAAATGGCCTGACCTGCTTTTTATGCCCCGTTGACCCCATCATCAACCGCAAAGCCGGTCCTGGGCTTGACAACGGTCGTTTTTCTTATTCTTTTCCGCTCAAATCGCCGACAAACTCAGTGTTCATAGCATCCTCTTCGTCACGCAATTTTTTTGCGCGCACTTTATCGCCCTTTTTGTCCAAATAGTTGCCGTAAGACCTGAAAATTTTGCTCAGCTCGGGAGGATCAGTCTTGCTGTTGTTCTTCAAAATTTCGAGTGACTGTTCGAAGTATTTCTCAGCTTCTTTGAAGTTCTTCTTCTGCGCCATGACTTCCGCCAACATGCACAAGCTAACACCGACTTTTCGACTGTCCTTGCCGTAGGCCACTTCCTCAATGGCGATTTTGCGATGCGCCATCTTCTCAGCTTTATCGAGCAAACCCGCTTTCTTATAAATATCAATGAGCGCGTCCATCAAATCTCTAGAGCGATGCGCGCGTCTATCGTGCCCATATTCTTCAGCAAAGATAAGAGTCAACGCTTCCTCATCCAGTGCCATCGCTCTTTTCCAGTCATTCTGATTCGCACAAACACTAGCAAGTCGTTGCATATAGTCCTTCAAATCACGATCGTTTTTCGGCAACTTCTTTCGGGCAATGGAAAGAGCCTCTTCCAACATTGGCTTTGCCACTGCGTAACGCCCTTTTGAAGAATATAAATCTCCAAGCCAAAGCAATGCTTCGGCAGTTTTCATAGAATGCCTGTCTTCCTTTTTGGCAGTCTCCACAGCTTGTTGCAAGAGCTTTTCCGCTGACGCAAAATTGCCACCTTGAAGTGCGCTTTTACCCTCCCTAAGAGCGTCATCATAGCGTAACGCACTGACGTCTCCCAGATAACCGGAAGCCGCCGAGGACTCTGTCGAGCGAATTTCTTCACGCAACCGACGCGCTTCCGCGTCTTCTCCAACGGCTTCCAAAGCCTGCCTCAAGGCATCGTTGAGATCATGATTGAATTTAACAGGAACAATGACATGCTCTTGCAGCGTGCGAATTCTCTTTAGCAGCGGCAACGACTCTGCATAACGATGTTGGCAATTCAGTGCGCGGCCAACAACAAGCATCGAATTCAAATAACTTTTGCCACTCTCATCCAGTGAAGAAGAGGCTTTTAGTGGCTTCCACTTCCCCTTAAAAAAATTCATCGCATCTTGTGCACTGGGTAGCGCCGCGGCACAATCATGTTTTTCTAAAAGCACACTAGCCAGGGCCAAGTTCGAATCAGCCGTTTTCTGAGTCGGCTGTTGCCCATGCAAAGCCTCAAGTGAAGCTCGGAAATTCTCTTCGGCTTTGTCCAAATCGCCTGAGTCTTTTGCAGCGATGCCGCTTTCATAGGCCTGCTGCCAGCGGGACTCGGACAACTCTCCAGAATCAGCGGAGCATGCAGAGAGAAAAATTATCGGAAGGAAAAACAGCGCCGAACGTTCAGGCGAAATCATCGAAAAAGTCCCGAGAAGTCAGCCCAGTTCATGAAACTCTCACCAGCCAGAAGAACACAACTGCACAGATTCGCAATCAAAACCGTGCTTACCACTTTTCTCCAGGGGTGCCGCTCGAGCAGCATCAGAGTTACTGTTTCAACCATCAAACTGTACGTGCAAAAGAGCATGAGACCGAATGGACCAGCTCCTCGGATCAAGGGCGCCAGTCCCAGAAGTAGCCCAAGAATAGAGGCAAAATTCATCATCAGCGCATCGACCAGCGAATGCCGGTAAGTACCCCATTTGAGACGCCACATGACGATCGATTCGACCAGAACGATCTGCACGAAGTGAAAAACGAAGAATGTGGCGATGCTCATTTCAAATCAGAAACATCAGGTTGATGGGTCTTTTTATTTTAGTTACCAAATCATGGCCTTTCATATGATTAGCACAAAAAACACTCAAATCGACTGTTTTAGGGTAGAACATTGAAGGGGTACAGGTACGTGCAGCGTATCTGAGGGAGATTACTAAGTTCGGTGCCAGACATCCCTGAAAAACAGATTCGTGACGGCGAAAAGCCTAAAGCTGGCGCCGACTTTGACACGACCACCGATAGTCAAGATGATTCAAAGTCGACAGTGATGGTGCCTATGCTCGGCGCGACTAATCCTTCGCGCGATTTGAATCCCGGAATGATGTTCGGGAAGAACTATCAAATCCTTGAGATGGTCGGCAAAGGAGGCATGAGCGCGGTTTATAAAGCTTATGACCGCAACCTGAAGAGACATGTGGCGGTCAAGGTTTTAGCATACAAGCGAAAGCTGGACAAAAAGGCTCGGGCGCGTTTTGTCCAAGAAGGAATCGCGCTCAGCAAGCTCGACCACCCGAATTTGATCAAGGTTTATGAATTTGGTGACGCAGATAGCGCCGAACCATATCTCGTCATGGACTTCCTGCAAGGCGTTTCCTTGTCTGACGTAATGGCGCCGAAAAAAGCGTTGCCCGCCTTCAGAGCAGTCTCAATCATCAAGCAGTGCATAGAAGCGCTTCGGCACGCCCACAACAAAGGAGTGGTCCACCGCGATCTCAAACCCAGCAACGTTATGATCGTCGAAGATCCGGACACCGGCGCAGAAGTTGTAAAAATCATCGATTTCGGGATCGCAAAAGTAGAAGAATTAGATGGCCAGCGTTTGACCGAAACAGGCGAAGTCTTTGGCAGCCCGCTCTACATGAGCCCCGAGCAGTGCCGGGGAGAACGGCTGGATGAGCGCTCGGACATGTACTCTCTCGGATGTATGTTCTACGAACTTTTGACCGGCAAAGCCCCATTTATCGGGGTCGATTTTGCAGACACTGTAGGCATGCACTTCAACGACTCACACAAGCCTTTAGCGCAAGTCCGCCCCGATTTGAGCAGCGCAAAAGAACTTGATTTGGTCTTATCGAAATTATTGGAAAAGGCGCGCAAAGATCGATATCAGACAATGGGCGATGTTTCTGAAGACCTTGAGCCAATTTTTGAAAAACTCAAGATCGCACATCGAGAATCAAAAGCACGGGACGATGCGGAAAAAGCTCTGATCGCGGGCGGACGAGCAGCTGCAGCCGCGGCAGCGCAAGAGTCGAAGAATGCTGCAAGCGCACGAAAGGCCGCCGAAGTGAAAAAGGCCGCTGATGACATGAAAGCAGCGCAATCCGGCGTGAGACCTGTCGCCAGCACTGCGAAAAAACTCGCCGACACGATACAAGAAAAAAAATCCGACGGCAAGATGCCTCTCAGCAAGCGAAAAATACTGGCTGGAGCAGCTTTGCTTCTTGTCGTTGCATTCACAGCAAAAGAAATTTACGACGTCTACAGCGGTATCAAAAAGCGAGACAACGACAGACCCATCTCTATCTCCGTAATGTCTCAGACGTCAAAAGAGCTTGCCTGCTGGCAAGATGACATGCACACGGGAGAAACATACTTCGACCGCGGTAATTACTTTTCAGCCCATGATTACTTCCGAAAAGCCTTGCGAAGCGCTAATGATATCAAAGATGACAACAGCAATTTAATCATGAGCACCACGCTCGAACATCTGATCGACCTTTCTTTCGTGATTATGAATTTCAATCACGGCAGAATTTCTGACGGCGTAAATTTCAAGGATGCAAGCGCCCAATACAAAGAGCAGCTGCAAAAATTGCAACCTACTCCCACACGCGAAGAGATGCTTGCAGAGCTTCAGAAGTTCAGTGCAGCAGAGAGTCCTGAAGCAAAAAGTTCCATTCACCTGAGCGATGATCAAAAGCTGGCGGCGATGAAAATTGCCGCAACCTCCACCGACCTGGCACTCTCAGCCCCAACCGAAGGGGAGGCGCTGAAGCTTTTCGAGCAAGCGAACAACCACATCAAGATGCTGATGATCAGTAAGGTTCCTGACTTCGCTGAGCTGCTGGTAAAGCAAGCTCAGTATCTTGCCGGCATCGGAAAGTCCAGAGAGGCTGCAAATCTGCTGGCAGCTACGAGCAATGCAATGAGCGAAGAGTCGGACGTGCTCACACGTGACAGAGCCCTGCTCAAATATGCTTTGGGTTGTTTTTACTGGCAGATGAATAGAAGAGAAGACGCCCTCAAAGCGATCCAGCAATCGACACACGAAGCGGCTGCCTCCGGGCCAGAGACTCTCAAATTGCTCACGGCGGCAACACTTGATTTGATGAGTCAGCGTCAAAAGGAAAGCAGCAAGAAAATCAATTCGTTGCTTCCCATACTGCGAAATCAGCTACCGAGCCAGTATTGGGCGATCGCACAGTCCTTGCGTTTATCGGCAGAAAATGACCTGATCGACATCCTTGCCATTGTCTCGTTCGAGAAGAGGCTTAAGGACTCAGGCTTCTCACCAACTGCAGCAGAAGAGTTAAAAAAGCTGGCTAACAACGGGGAGGCAAAGCTAAAGCGCTCCATCGCTATCTTGACCCGCAGCCGCCCTTACGACAAGCGCGACATCCTCAAGTCGTACCTAGACCTATGCGACATATACCTTGTAGCTCAGAAGAGAAGCGATCTCGAAGACTTACTTCCGACAGTAATCGAATACAGCGACCAGTTGGCGGATTTCGACCAGCTGGAGAAGGTTGAACTGATTCGCAATCTGGCAGTGCTCAAACATCACAGTTCGGACTATGCAAACGCAGAAGGTCTTTATCAGAAAGCATTTGAAACTTTAGCTTCACAACCTACTGCGCCTGACTCTCTAAAGAAGAAGCTCCTAAACGGCTACAACGCGCTGATGAAAGAGAGTAAGCAAGAAGAAAAAATGCTTGACGCATTTCCAAGCAAGTAGATCTACTTGACAGAGATGTTTTAAACAGAAGATCATTACGCATGTAGTAATCGAATTTTTCTGTGCCGGAATCAAATCACGCGTTAGTTGGAATCGCCTGTCTTGCCGTTTTTGCGGTGATGGCGATGCTGATGTATAGCCGTCGCATATCTGCGCTTTTGGCTTTACCGGTGATGGCAATCCTGATGGCAATACTCTCTGGTATCCCGGAGAAGGAGATTCTCTCCGACGTTATCAACCAGGGCGCCATAAAGATGCACGCTGCATACACAACGACAATGTTCGGTGCTGTGCTTGCCGACTTGATGAACAAGCAAGGTATCGCAAAATCACTGATTCGCTGGGTGGCTGAATTCTCGGGGGACAATCAATTCGTTCTTGGGCTAGTGATGACACTTGTTACCGCCCTTCTCTTTTCGACCCTCGGTGGACTGGGTGCAGTCATCATGGTCGGCACAATCGTGCTTCCAGCATTGCTCTCACTGAGCATTTCCAGTGTAACTGCCGGCGCTCTCTTTCTTTTCGGCATCAGCTTAGGAGGGATGTTCAATATCGCCGGATGGGCTCTCTACATGGATGTCCTTCATCTGGATCCAAGCTCGATCATCAGCTTTGTTGTGCCGTTCGCAGCAATCATCGCATTGATTGTGGTGACCTTCCTCGTGGTCGAGCTGAGAAATTGGCGCAACCTGAAATACCTCGCGCTTGCGCTGATAGTCGAGTTTTTCGCTTTTCCAATTCTGTCGCAAAGAGCGGACACACCGACAGCAGCTAAAGCCGTAACGGCGGCGGATCCCGTAGCCTCATCAATCGTATCGGCAATATTTGTCGGTTTGATTATTCTGGCCGTGGTAAGGCACGTTCGAAAAGAAGAAGAAGGCATTTCCGGTCTCGCATTGTTTACCCCGATTACTCCACTTATACTTGTTCTTGTCTGCCACTGGGATTTCATACCAGCGTTTCTCGCCGGTATCACATACGGTGTACTAACTACCTGGAAGCGCGATTCAATCACCGTGCTAACTCGCTCTATCATCGATGGAATCAGCTCGGTAATACCTGCAGTAGTGCTGATGGTCGGCATCGGCATGCTAATCACTGCGGTGCGCCACCCGAATATCGCAAGCGCGATAGAACCAATCGTAAAGCAGGTTGTACCAACCACAGCGATACCTTACGTAGTGATATTCACACTTGCCGCCCCACTCGCGCTCTATCGCGGGCCACTCAGTCTGTGGGGAATGGGCAGCGGCTTGGTCGCTTTGATTCAGAAATCGACTAGCCTTGCATCAAGCGCGATTATGGGAATGCTCATGTCCGTCGGGCAAATTCAGGGAATTTGCGATCCAACCAACACGCACAACATCTGGATTGCGACTTATCTTGGCACAGATACACAGACACTTTTGAGAAAAACAGCACCGTACGCCTGGCTGGCGACGATAGCCGGGCTTTGCCTGGCTGTCGCATTCAAGTTTGTCCCAATGAGTTAGGCGGCGAATCATGACACAAAAGCCTGAGCGAAAATCCCACTCAAAAGTCCGCGTCGGCATCGATGTAGGCGGCACATTCACTCATGCGGTTGTTCTTGATGCAGAAACGCTCGAGATGATCGAGAAAGTCAAAGTGCACACGACCCACACAGCCAAAGAAGGTGTAGCGAAAGGCATCATCGATGCACTGCAATTGCTTTTAGACAAAGCGAAGATTGAACCAGAGCGAGTTACTTTCATCGCTCATTCGACAACGCAAGCCACTAACGCGCTGCTGGAAGGCGACGTAGCGACTGTCGGTATCGTTGGCATGGGCAGCGGCGTTAATGCTTTCATGGCAAATCTTTCGACCCAAGTCGGAAAAATAGAATTGGCACCCGGCAAGTTTTTAAAGACACATCATCGATTTATAGACACATCGCAGCCATTGAAAGATGAGGCTGTCATGGCTGTTTTGGACGATTTGGTTAAACAGGGCGCAGGTGCAATTGCGGCTAGCGAAGCATTTGCAGTAGACAATGGAGACAACGAACAAAAGGTGGTAGAACTCGCCAGGAGCAAGGGAATCCTTGCCACTTGCGGATCAGAAGTAAGCCAGTTGTATGGCTTGAAAGTACGGACACGGACAGCCGTCATCAACGCATCGATGCTTCCACGCATGCTCGAAAGTGCCAATATGACGGAAAGCAGTGTTCGCGGCGCGGGAATAAAAGCCCCGCTTATGATCATGCGCTCGGACGGCGGCGTCATGGATATCTCGGCAATGCGCGAAAGACCTATTCTGACAATGTTGTCCGGTCCGGCTGCAGGCGTTGCAGCAGCCATGATGTATTTGCACATTTCGGACGGCATATTCCTTGAAGTGGGTGGAACCAGCACAGACATATCTGCGATAGTCAACGGAAAGGCACGCATCAAACCAGGTGAGATCGGCGGTCACCGCATTTACACCAACACGCTCGACGTGAGAACGGTCGGTGTTGCTGGCGGTTCGATGCCGAGAATTAAAAGTGGAAACCCTGGAGAAGTTATCGACATCGGTCCACGCAGTGCGCACATCGCCGGATTGAAATACGTAGCATTTGCGGACAAACCGATGAGTCTAAAATCAAAGTTGATTCAGCCATTCGAAGGAGATCCAAAAGATTATTTGGAACTTTCAGAATCGGAAGGAAGCGATGAAACTCAAGCTCGCTATACGCTAACACCAACATGCGCTTCCAATTATCTAGGTTTGGTCCCCGACGACGACTGCGCAAAAGGCAACAATAAAGCAATCTCTGCCGCATTCGAGAGCCTCGGCAAAGAGCTTTCAACTGATTCTAAGAAGATTGCCACCGATATGCTCACGCTTGCAGCGGCAAAAAACGAAGCCGTTGTGCAAGCGCTGATGAAAGACAATAAACTCGATCAATCTATGGTCACTCTAGTTGGTGGAGGCGGCGGAGCAGCTGCTATTGTGCCGTTTCTCGCAAAGAAGATGAACCTTCCCCACAAGTTGTCGCAACACTCTGATGTTGTTTCAGCTATAGGTGTCGCATTGGCGCTGATTAGAGAAACAGTCGAGCGGCAAGTAGTAAATCCAACCAACGACGATATTTTGAGACTGCGCGATGAGGCTCAGACTGCTGTTCTTAAAATGGGTGCAGACCCGGCATCAATTGAAATACATGTTGAAATCGACTCACGCGCAAATATTATTCGCGCCACCGCAGTTGGTGCAACGAGCGTGACTGACACAGACAAACTAAAGCAAGATTTGACTGACGACGAGAAATTGCAGTTAGCGGCAGAATCGATGCACGCGCAGGTCTCTACAGTTACGATGAAAGCCGGGACAGACCACTTCTCGGTATACAGCGGCAAAGCTACTGCGAAAAAGTTTTTCGGATTGCTCCAAAGCGAAATCAATCCAATTCGAGTCGTTGATCGCTCCGGCAATATTCGCTTGCAAATTAGAGATGGTGATTGTCTCGTTAGCAGTCCTTCAGAGTCTGGCCGTGCGATAAACCAACTCGTCGAAGCGCATTCTCAATGGGGCGATGCCGGCAAAGTGATTCCGTCAATTTTCTTGCTGGCTGGTCCCAAGCTCGTGGATCTTTCCGGATTAATGGATGCTTCTCAGGTCACGACGCTGTCTGCGCCCGAAGTCGAAAAGCTGCCTGCAGACGCCAAAGTAGTGGCGATCGCGAGTATCGACAGGTGAGTCACAAGCGATTCAAATAATATTCGAATGAATCACCATCCACTTTTAGTAAAAGGAATAGAAGAATTCAACGCGCGCGAATTTTTCGACGCTCATGAAACGCTTGAAGTCTACTGGAATACGCTTTCTGGTGATGAGAAAGAGCTTGTCCAATCGATTATTCAAGCTGCAGTCGCGTACTACCATTTTGGAAGGGGCAACAAAGTCGGTGCAAAGAAATTGTTGACTCGAGCGGTCGCGCGTGCCGAAAGTGTCGAGCAGAACACGCTGGCGATCAATGTTTTGCCCTACCTGGAGATAATCAGACAGTCTCTGCATCTTGTTGAAAGTGAAGACATAAAAGCAATGCCAATGCCGACAATTGCTTTCACGACGTCGCATCAGTCACCTTAGATTGACCGCAAAACCGAAAAGCCAGTCAAAATTCAAACACCATTGAATTCAGGACCAGGGCTTTCGACTTGAAAAGTGAATGAGCGCAAGGAGAAACGGCAGATAATCAGATGTGAAAAATGCCTTGATAGCGGGTATCATCAGGGTTAGGTGTTGTTAGAAAAAGAGATATCGTGAAGGAAAGCCCAAACATACTGGTAGTGGACGACGAGCAAGCCCATACCATTGCTCTGACTGATTTGTTGAAAAAAGCCGGCTATCAGGTGGCTTCAGCAAATGACGGTTTCAAAGCGATAGCCGCTTGCAAAGTCAGATTGCCCGATATCATCGTGCTCGACTTGCACATGCCGCTCATCGGCGGCGTCGAAGTTTTCAACCGGCTGCGCGCCGACGAGCGCACTGCAAACATTCCGATAATCTTCCTTGGTTCAAGAGATCAGACTCTGCAAGATTTGAAAACGCCGACCGATATGGAAGACGTGCTTTTCAAACCGTTCGAGCCGCAAGAATTACTGAGCCGAGTTAAGTCAGTTTTGCGCGAGAAAGCATTGCGCGACGAGCTCCGAGCCAAAGAGCAGCAACTGAGAGAGCTGTCTCTTACGGATCCGCTCACGGAGCTGAAAACTGCTCGCTACCTTAATGAGTTTTTGAAGACCGGCATTCGCCAGGCAAAGCGATACAAAGTGCCACTCAGCATTGTCGTTGTTGAAGTCGACAAGCACAAAGAATTGAGTCGCGCGGTCAGCAAGGAAGAGTGCGACAACGTAATCAATAAATTGGCAAAGATGATCGATCAGCAAATGCGAGATTCGGACATCGTTGTGCGCACCGCCGAGTTCGAATTCACCATCGTTCTTACTTGCACAAATTCCACAGGCGCCATCGAAGTTGCAGAACGCCTGCGCACGAAGATCCAAGATACAGCCTTCGATGCCAATAGCATGGAATTGAACATCACCGTTAGCGTTGGCATTTGCCAATGGGGCGAAAAGATGGATGAGGATGGCAAGGTCCTTATGGCTCACGCGCGTGCCGCTCTTCAACAAGGGCACAATGGCGGCGGCAACGTTACATTAATGGCTCAATAAATTCTCTGCCAAGCTGTCCCTGTGGGCATTTTGGAACATTAGAGCGCTTCGTAAATCTCGTTAAGATGACGTCTTGACCTGAGGGTCTCATATTTATGGTGTGCTAGAATCAAACCCATATCGGGGCGTAGCGCAGCTTGGTAGCGTGTCCGTTTCGGGTGCGGAAGGCCGGAGGTTCAAATCCTCTCGCCCCGATTTCCTTCTTACCCTAAAGATTCGAATAAAGGCAAAACAAGTCGCATGCTTGCCTATCTTAAGGGCGAAATTCGAGAAAAAGAACTGACGAGCGGACAAGCAGACCGAATGGTTCTGGATGTCGGCGGTATTGGTTTTGAAGTAATTGTCTCCAAGCGCACGTTGCTCACGCAAGGCGCCGTCGGAGAGAAGACGATGATGCCCGTCTCACTAATTATTCGTGAGACCGAATGGACGCTATTTGGCTTCGGCAGCCAGGATGAGCGCGAACTATTTGCAATTCTCCAGACTGTTTCAGGCATCGGACCGAAGCTTGCACTGGCTGTCGTTGGCACTCTTGGTGTTCAGCAGCTCGTTGACGCGGTACTTTCGGAAAATCAAAAGCTCATCAGCCAAGCGCCAGGAGTAGGCGCCAAAGTAGCTCAACGCATTATTTTGGAATTGAAAACCAAGATTGACGAATGGGTAAGTCGCAAGGGAATCGGCGCCAGCAGCGAGGACAAGGCGGCTTCGCGAGTCGAGGAAGAAGTGGAAGCTATCCTGGAAGGACTTGGTTACACGCCTACCGAAATCAACATGACGCTAAAGAAAGCAAGAGAAGAAGCTGCTATCGATGATGTCGAGGAGCTGGTTCGCTTCAGCCTCAAGCTTTTGGGATCGCATCAATTGACATAGCGCGCTATAAGCCCTGAGCTGCTAGCCTGTACTTAGTGTGCAACTCTGGAACTTAAGATTGAAGTTTGTATCTATAAATGATGCCAAATATTGGCGAAGCATTCTTGGCGGGCTCGTTTGCGCCGCACTAACAGTGGCGCTTCCCATGATCGCCATGACGAGAGGCGCCCTGCAAAACATAAATGTGCTCGCCTGGAATGAACGCATTTTGATCAATCTGGCAGTCGTTTTCGGCGCCATCACGGCAGGAGCTGCTCACAAGACAGCGGCACATTTCCCACCAACCATCATCGAAAAAATTACCGCGCCGAGCAACTGGAAAGAGGCTCTGGGACTGGTTAAGAGGACCATAGCAAATCACCAAGCCTTCTTGCTTTTGCAGACGACAGTCCTACTCAACACGGCAGCAGCTGTACTATGCAAGCGAATCTCGGCAACCAAAATTGCGAGCACTGCCGAAGCGGAACTGGTCGTATCGACGCTTGGACTGCTGGTCTTTATATGTGGAGGCTTGCTTCTTGGACTAAGCCTTATCTACAAACCGGACGCAGCCCACGAGAAAGTAGTCGAGGTTACCCAGCCACGGAGCGGCAATGGCTCCGGGAATGGCAGCGGGAACGGCAACGTGAATGGCAATGGAAACGGCAAGGGTCACCACAAGACCGTCGATAAAACAAGCGAAAAAGAGACAGAGCCTAGCGATATAACAAATGAAGATTCGCAGGAAACTCCGCAGCAAGAGAGCGATAGCCTCCCCCGTGGCGAGTCGAAATCAGGCAAAGTAGTTGCTACGCCGCTTGTTCAATACCCGGAGCTTTCCGCATGGTTGCTCATTATTGGTGGCATTTCTCTTGTGGAAAACGTCTGGATGCCGCTCTTGAGTTTGCCAGGAATTGTTGTGGGTATGAAGTGGTATTTGAATGGAAGAGCGTCTGCCGCGCTGTTCGCCGGCGATGGTGAACAGCTGGATATCTCTACCGCACGCTGGAAAATCGTTCCATATGTGTATTAGCCACTCACTAGGAGTAGCCGAAACATTAACGCAGTCCGGTTTTCGGCGGTCATTCTTTAGCAGAAACTCAGAAACTGGCGCAGTCCACCAGGAAAATCCGAAAAATACCACCTGTAAAGAACCGCATGAACAGAGCATCTTCGCATACTCAATTTTCGGATGAGCTGATTATAAGCCGAAAGACAAAATGTCAAGTATTGCTAACCCCTTGGAAGCCCATACAATGCAAATATGACCTCTGGTGGCGTTGCAGTTCGGCTCGCCGTATGCCGCTAGAGAACTTGGATTCGAGAGACATGCCATTAAAGTCAGGCATCGTTTCATCGCCAGCGGAAGCAAAAAGAAAACCGCACGGTTGCCAAGAGAATCACTTCCCAGTTCTGGAAGAAGATTCCTATTGATCTGAGGCCGAATAAGGAGATTGCGTATGTTCGACAACGACATAGATCTGTCAAATGAAGAGAAAGAATGTCTACGCATGTGGTTTAGACAAGCTATAGCTCAAGTAGAAATCGAAGAAACCACCGCTGCAATTATTCGCGACCGCGCTTTCTTCGAAGGTGCCGAAGCTCACAGAACTAATGCCGTTGGGGTAAAACGTCCATCACGCGGACGTGTCACCACACATGGACGAGGAGTACTCGTCTAACTTCAAGCCCGAGAGAAGAATTGCACCCCCCAACCAAGAGAGAAAGTTAAAAGGGAGCGTCCCAACGCTCCCTTTTCCTTTGCGTATATCTTCCGTATATACGTTGAACTTTTTGCCGGGTGGCTTCGTCTTTATATGCAGGAGAAATAAACAGGCGATATATAGGCGGCCCGGTGTCAAGAAAAGTAGAATAAGAAGTATCTGGTCACGCAGTGGCTAGGTTTTGCACACCTATTCGGGGCTTCCGGCAGCGAAGGCGGCAGAGAATTTCGTTCAGCACTTAAAATGTGCCGGGCAAACCTCTTCAGCACTAAATTTCCGGGCACAGAGTAGGTGGCGACAAAGAGAGAGGAGTCATAAGAAGATGCCACGTCCATACGTTCCTCTTCACCTACATACTGAATACAGTCTCTTGGACGGCGCGACGATGATCAAAGATCTCGTCAAGAAAGCCAAGGCTGAGAATATGCCCGCGGTCGCAATTACGGACCATGGTGTCATGTATGGTGCCGTGGAATTAACCAAGACGTGCAAAGAAATGGGTGGAGTCAAGCCCATCATCGGCTGCGAAGGCTACATCATCGACGGCAACATCAAAGACAAGACGAAGCGCACTGCGCTTTACCACCTGACGATGATTGCAAAAAACAAAGAAGGCTACAAAAACCTCGTCAGGCTCAATACGCGCGCTCACCTGGAGGGTTATTACTACAAGCCCCGCATCAATAAAGAGATGCTGGAGGAAAACCGCGAAGGTCTGATTGTCCTGTCCGGCTGCCTAGGCTCCGAAATTTGCCAATATATCCTTAAAGACGAATTCGACGAAGCTAGACGTGTCGCCTCCTGGTACAAAGAAGTTCTCGGCGACGACTACTACCTGGAGATTCAAGACCATGGCCAGGTAGAAGACAGAAAAGCCAATCGTTATCTAATTCAATTGGCGCGCGAGTTGAATATCAAACTCGTCGCCACCAATGACAGCCACTTCACCAATAAGCATGACGCACAAGCGCATGACTGCTTGCTTTGCATTCAGATGGGCAAATCGGTGACTGAGTCAAACCGGATGAAATTCACCGGATGGGAGTACATCAAAAATGGCGACGAGATGGCTTATCTCTTCCGTGACCACCTGGACACGGAATACATTGAAGAGTCACTCCGCTCTACTTTGGAAATTGCCGACAAAGTTGAGACAGTCAAGTTGGCGGCCGATCCGCGACTGCCGGTATTTCCAATGCCGCCCGGACACACGGCCGAAAGTTTCCTCAATCACCTTGTAATTGAAGGCGCCAAAGAACGGTACGGACAAGACCTTTCAGATGAGGTCACGCACCGCGCCCGCACCGAGTTGAAAGTCATCGAGGACATGAATTTCGCCTCGTACTTCCTTATCGTGGCTGACTTCATTCAATATGCGCGTGACAAAGGTATTCCAGTTGGACCGGGCCGGGGTTCTGCTGCGGGCTCGCTAGTCGCGTATTGCTTGGGTATCACCAACATCGACCCTATTCGCTACAACTTGCTCTTCGAGCGATTCCTCAATCCGGAAAGAAAGAGCATGCCCGATATCGATACCGACTTCTGCATCGAACGCCGGGAAGAAGTAATCAAGTACGTTGCGGAAAAATACGGACAAGATCACGTCGCGCAGATCATTACTTTCAACCGAATGACCTCGAAAGCGGTTATTAAAGACGTCGCACGTGTGCTGGATTTCCCATTTGCAGAGTCCAACAAGCTGGCAAAAATGATCCCGGTAGTACGGGGCAAGCCAACTCCGCTCAAAGAAATGATCGCGGAGCACCCTGACTTTAAAAAGGTCTACGCGACCAATGAAGAAGCACGCCAAGTCATTGACGTAGCAAAACAGCTGGAAGGCTGCAACAAAACCTTCGGCATGCACGCAGCCGGCGTCGTCATTGGCGACGTGCCACTGGAAGAAATCTGTCCGCTGCAACGCAACAATGACGGAACGGTCATTGCGCAGTTCTACATGGAAGACGTAGCTCACGTTGGGCTCGTCAAAATGGACTTCCTTGGTCTGCGCAACCTGACGATGATCGACAAAGCGATCAAGATCCTCAAAGAGACAAAAGGTATTGATATCGACCCGGACAAGATTCCGCTCGATGACGAAAAGGTCTACACGACTGTAAGTAATGGCGACCTGACAGGGATATTCCAGTTAGAAACATCAACAGGGATGCGACAGGTCGCTCGCGATATGAAACCTTCCAACCTGGAAGATTTATCCGCGCTCATTGCACTGTATCGACCAGGTCCTCTCGATTCAGGGATGATCGACAAATTCATCGACTGCAAACACGGCAGGATGAAAATCACCTACAAGACACCGCTCCTCGAGCCAATCTTGAAGGACACCTACGGGCAAATCGTATACCAAGAGCAGATCATGATGATCGCTCAAAAACTCGGCGGCTACAGCTTAGGACAAGCCGACTTGCTGCGCCGAGCGATGGGTAAGAAAAAGCCCGAAGAGATGGAAAAGCAGCGCGAAATATTCGTCAGTGGCTGCGCGAAAAATGCCGTCTCTCCTGAATTGGCCAACGAGCTGTTCGACACGATGGTTCAGTTTGCTGAGTACTGCTTCAACAAATCTCACTCGCAAGCATATTCGCTGCTAACTTATCAAACAGCGTGGCTGAAGACGCACTATCCGGTCGAATACATGACCGCGCTCCTGTCCAGTGTCGCTGACGACCAAGAAAAGGTACGTGGTTACATTGCCGAGTGCCAATCAATAGGTATCGACATCCTTGCGCCGGACATCAACGTCTCCGGTGCGGATTTCACCGCCGATGGTCAGTCCATTCGCTTCGGACTCTCGGCGATCAAAAACGTCGGCGAAGCGGCCGTAGAAGAAATTGTCTCCAAACGAAAAGATAAAGGTCCGTATAAGTCGATCAAAGAGTTTCTCGAAACCATTGACCTGCGCGTCGTCAATAAGCGCACACTTGAAGCTTTGATCAAGTGCGGCGCTTGCCAAAGCCTCAATGTTTCGCGCAAACAAGCTCTGGAAAATCTCGACAGTCTTGTTGAATCCGGACAGCGCAGACAGACTGAACTCGCGACCGGACAGATGAACCTCTTCAACTTCGCGGCAGACAGCGGCGTTGCTAAAGTCGACGAAACTCTGCGCGGAGATCCCGGAGAGTTTCAAGAGCACGAGTTGCAGCGATATGAGCATGAGCTTCTCGGTTTCTACATCACCAGCCACCCGCTCAAACGAGTCTTCAACCGCCTCAAACTGCTCACGACCCACACACTGGTCGAACTCAACGACCTTCCTGACGGCAGCAACGTCATCGTCGGCGGTCTGGCAGCTGGCATAGAAAAGAAGCTCACAAAGATGAACAAACTTCTGTGTATCGTCAAGCTTGAAGACCTGCTTGGCACGCGAGAAGTCGTCATCTACGGCGAACAGTTGGAAAAGATTCCAGCCGATGTTCTTCTGCCGCAAAACTTGTTGCTGGTAAAAGCGAAGACGAAGAAAAACGATGAAGGCTTGTCACTGATGTGCAATTCAGTCCGCCTGATAGCTGATGCTTCGCTCGTCAGCATCTCGTTCTCCTCCGAACAAACTTTTGCAGACTTGCACCGATTGAAAGATATATTGAATGTCCACAAGGGTGAAGATCCGGTAATTCTGAATTTCCCGAAAGGCAAAAAGAATCACTCGATCCTCGTGGGAAGCCAGTTTTGGGTGACCGCTGACCAGCGATTGGCAGATAACATCACCTCCAACTTCAAGGACAATGTCGCGGTGAAGATTGCTCGCGTGAGAGTCTAATTTTGAACAAAACCTTAAGGACGCCTTCAAAAGCGCGCATCAGAAGCAGGTCTTCACAGGCACAAGCTAAAAGTGTTGCGCGCTCAGAGATGAAACAAAACTGATCCGCTTGGCTTGAAAAAGACTGGGCCAATTTTTCTTGGTCTAGCAATACTGGCTTACCAAGCCGTTCTTCGTAACACTTACGGAAACGCTGTCAGCCTCTGACTTCCCCCGCAGGAGGGAGAAAATGGCGCGCGAAACCCAACATTAACGAAAACTAACAAATGTCGAAAACCGGCATATATAGCGCGTCTTCAAGTGGTGATTTTAGAGCTTAAAAAACCACCTTATCAAGGAGCGCTTCTTTGGTGCCTGTCGGGCTCAAGAGCGAAAATGTTGCGGCGGGAACATTTTCCGTGCAAATCAGACTTTTTACTTGTAGAATGCGAAACGCATTTGTCATTAATCCCAACGGAGGACGACTCGCACCACACAACAACGCCCAACTCCCAGAAAGGAAGTAGTCCAACACTGGTGTTAAGTAAGCGTTTCGTGTACCCCACAGAGCTCTCGCTCTGGACACACTGGATTCCACTACGTGTTCGTCACACCAACGAGCACACAAGAGGGGGAAGAAACATGTTCGGACCACATCTCATTCTCGAAGCGTATGGCTGCCCCAAAGATCTTCTCGGAGATCTCGGATTGGTTAGCGAAACGCTGGATGCATACCCGGCACAACTAGATATGACTAAGATCATGCCGCCGTATGTGTTCAGATATTCCGGTACAGTACCGGATGACTGGGGAGTAAGCGGCGTAGTGCTAATCGCCGAGTCGCACATCTCCATCCACACATTCCCGGATAAGGGATTTGTCACTCTCGACATTTTCTCTTGCCGTGAATTTGATGTTGACGCAGCAATCGATTATTTCAAGAGCGTCTTCAAGCCCACATCCGTAGAGAAGCAAGTGCTTCAACGCGGACGGGAATTCCCGCGCAGCTTGGCGAGAGCCGGCAGCATCGTGGAAAGCGAACGCGAAAGAATGGCTGCTTCAGTCTAGCAATCTGTAGGGGAGGCGAAAGCCTTCCCTATTAGTTAGCGGTAGAAATCTCTAAAATGAAAAGACACCACGGGCACCACCTGTGGTGTCTTTTCTTTGAAGCGCAGTTGGAAAATTTCATCGATTGTTTTTCGGACCACTTTTTGGAATGGTTTTTGGAACGGTTTCCGGAAGAACTAGACTTCCGATAAAGGCGTCCTGGGCTGTCTTTGAGGTACCGAGTTACGGCGCCACAACCCTAACGAGGTAGGGTAAAATCCCACGGCGAGAATCCCTCAATTGGGTGATCACAACTTTCTTTCCAGGTGCGTTCCTATGCAAAATTTACTGGGTGGGTAATAATAAAAAGGCACGTTCATTGCGTTCACGCGGACGTGTCAGGCTGTGCGACTAAAAATGCCTCGGGATCTCACTATGGTGTCCTCAATTCCAGACGTCAAAACTATCCAGTTTCCGAATGAAAGGTCTTTGGGTGAGCTGTATACCCTGAGCGACAATGGTGCGACGACTTTTCTGGGTGAGGCAATCGGCCCAGTAAAAGTGCCAAACGACGCTAAATTGGCGTTGTATTTTAGTTTTGACGAGCTATTGGGTTGCCAGCCTCTGACTCGTGTTCAAAATGACGTACTGCACTCAGTTTCATTTCTGGGAGCTGAGATTACAGATGAAGACCTCGAGCATGTTGGGCGCCTGATCCATCTGAGACAGCTGGATATAAGCTGCACTGATGTCGGCGACATCGGCATGCATTTTCTGGAAGGTCTATCGAAACTGAAGCGCATCAACCTTTCATCGACAAAAATCACAAACATTTCCGCCCCGCTGTTTGCCTATTACGGTGAATTGAAAGAACTCCAGCTGGACGACACGGACATCGGCGACGGCGCCCTGGAGTATCTTGGCCGCCTCCAATCGCTGGAGACACTGTCGCTGTCTTTTACCAAAATCACTGACAAGGGGCTGAGCGCTCTCAAGTCATTGAAGAATTTGAAAGTACTTCGCCTAAACTGCACAAAAGTGACAGATGCAGGCGTCACTCAATTGTGTCGCATGACCAGCTTGAAAGAACTCTGGCTGCGCAGCACCCTGGTTACTTATCCGGGCATGGTCGAATTGACGAAATGGCTGCCCGAATGCGAAATCATTCGCTAACGGAATAATACGGGAAGCGCCGAGCTGTCCTGACAGGGAGCCACATGGGGCTCCCCTACAGCGGTGCTTACGATGCCAGCTCGCTTTGCGCAACAATGCGGAAGAAAACTTCCGTATCGACATTGCCCCCACTGACGATGCAGATAATACGCTTGCCTTGGAAAAGTTGCCTATGTGCAACTGCGGCACCCAGAGCCAATCCGCCCGTGGGTTCAGACTTCAAATTGGCCAGGTTGAACAAGGAGCGGACAGCACCTTCAATCTCTTCTTCTTTAACTTCAAGAATGTTTTTGATGCCGTTTTGCAATATCGCCCAATTGCGTTCTCCCAAACTTACCGTTCGTGCACCATCGGCAATTGTCTGCGGTTCTGACTCGTTTACGATGATCTTGCCGGCATCCAGCGAGCGTTTCCCATCGTTGGCCAATAGAGGTTCTGCACCATAGACGTCCATATTGGAGCCTGCTTGTCGCATTCCAAGGATCAACCCGGCGCTCAAGCCGCCACCACCAACAGGCACTATCACCGCATCATAATCGCCGGCACGCTCAGCCAGTTCTGCTCCTAAAGTAGAATTTCCGGCAATCACATCGTCGTGGTCGTAAGCGCTCAACACCTGGGCATCAGGATACTCTGCAGACAGTTGTGCGACTCTTTCAGCGCGGCTTATTTTCTTGGTTTCGACGAGTTCAACCCGCCCGCCAAACCGCCTCACAGACTCAATCTTAACCCCAGCTGAATTATCAGGCATGACGATGATCGCCTCCTTTTTCATCAAGGAGGCGGCATACGCCAGAGCCTGTCCAAAGTTGCCTGAAGAAGCGGCAATCAAGCGACTAGCGGGCGAACGAAAAGCTGCCGAATAGGCTGCTCTAAATTTAAAGCTGCCGGTGTACTGAAAAGACTCGCTGGCAATCAGCACCTCGGCGCCAACCAACTCATCCAGCCTGGGGCTTCGGATAAGGGTGGTGGGGCGAATTGCCTTTCTAACCGCGGACAAATGGTCCAGTGATTGGTCGAGAGACTTCACTTTTTTGGCTATAGATTTGCTGTGAACTACTCTTGGATTGCAGTCGAGTGCGTTATTGCGGGATTGCTTCTTGAGTTGCCGCAGTCGATTGATTCATTGATTGCGGGCGAACTACAGGGTGCACTGCTGAATTGGACTTGCCACCAAAGGGATTCAACTTGCCGATTGCTTTCGAGAATCCGCCGGTGATACCGCCGCCTTTACTCTGTCCTCTGCTCGCTTGCTGTTGCAGTGCCTGGAATCCAACAGTATTTTGTTGACCAGGAGAGGCAATCGGAACTGGCTTGGATTCACCATTAGCTACTGGATCGCTGTTCCATTCTGAATCTTTGGCGACTTCTTGTCCTTGTTGCGCAGCGCCTTGCTGTGCGGCTTTTCTTTCAGCTACTGCTTTGGCGATTGCTTCTTGCTTTGCCTTTTCTTGGCCGCCACCGCCTTTCTTGCCCCAGAGTTTGGGAAGTTTGGGAAGCCCGGCAACTTTAGAGCCTGCAGATCCGGCGCCGTCTTTCACCTTTTCACCGGTGGCCTTAAAACCGTGACCGATGGCGTGAACGCCCTTCATCAAATAATCTCCGGAGACTTTGGCTCCGCTGGCGATTCCACCGCCCACTTTCTTAGCACCGGTGGCAATGCCGCCACCAACTACTTTCGAACCTTCAGCGATTTTGGAACCCGCCGCTTTAGTGCCGCCTACGATGGTCGAACCAGCACTCTTTACCGAATCAAGAGACTTGGCTGCAATGCCATCACCTTTCTCGGCTGGCGCTTCTGCAACTTTCTCCGGCTTCGGAGCCTTGGCAACTTTTTCTTTCTTGCCACCAAAGAGCCCGCCGAACTTTCCGCCACCGCCATTGGCTTTCGCTGCTTCTTCGGCTGGCATCGGCATCGATATATAAGTTGTATGCGTCGACTCGGTCACATCTTGATGTGCCGGGCGAGCGATAGGTTTCGGTTTCTTGCTGGGAGGCGCTTGAACGGCGGCGTATGGGTCCAGCATGGACTTAGAACCGGCGTTGGCAGCTGCTGTAGAACTGATAAACAAAGCAGTCAAAAGCAGCGACGAATAACGTTTAGAACTCATTGAAAAATTCCTCTTCTCACCCTGACGGTGTTGAAACCAACCGTCTTTATAGCACATAGCTAATAGAAGCCATGAGCCGCTTTATAGCGCCAGAGCCTCAATCTGTGGCAATTACAAGAGGAAGCTAATTGGAGTTAATACTACCAACCTGCGGTTCAAATGTTTATAATCTGAGGAGTGGCTATTGCTGTATACTCAGCCAGTAGCAGGTCTTTCAGCTTTCAAAACAGTCAAATACCGGGTGAACAATGGAAAACACGCCAGCTTCAACAACGCCAATCGTTCTGATTTCCATTATGGGAATTTGGGTTCTTCTTTCGCTTTGGATGGGCGGAAAGAAGGCTTATTTCGACTCTTGGGAAAACCTTCCGGAAGACGAAGCCGAAAAGCACGCCTAATTCCGGCATTCAGGAAATCAGGCGCCCTCCAGGGGGCGTCTTTTTCATGCCGTTTTAACAAAGACTCAATCTAATAAAATGCCGAAAACTAAGCCTTAGCATGCTTTTTGGGCATTTTTACTATTTCGACCGAGCAAGGCGCCTGAGATACAACCGCCTCCGAGACGCTACCTAAAAGCAAGCGGGTGATGCCTGTGCGCCCGTGTGACCCAACGACAATGAGGTCTGCCGGCCATTCTTTGGCTGCCTCCAGAATCGTATCCGTGACATATCCTTCTCGAACCTCAGCCAAGACGCTTTCCCGTCCAAAAGTGCTCGTCAGCTGCTTTACCTTCTCGTTGACCAGCGTTTTTGCCGCCTCGACCAACTCCTTTTGAGCTTCAACAGCCACAGGCATGTAGTTTGTATGCCAGCCGGCGTATTCAGGGTGAAACGGCTCCACGACGCTGAGCAGCTTAAACTTCGAGCCCTCCGGCCAGCTCCGCTCTATTACAGAAGAGATAGCGGCGTCCGAAAACGTCGAATCATCAATGGCGACCAGAATGTTCATTGAACTCATGTTCTTCTCTCTTACAGACTCTCAACGCAGTCTCGTCTCTCGCCCATGGCGAACCGCCAAACTTCCTGCTCTTAGTGGATATCAGAGTTTCCTTTCACAACGCTGACGCAGCAAAATCTCAATAGTGCCTACTTTGAACGCCCAAAACCAAAAATTCCGAAAACCGCGGAAGAATTGATGCTTATAACTGATGCCTATAACAATCTTCCCACCCTGACGGAAAAGAGGGAGCCAATTTCCCGGATTTGATCCAACTTCTTCTATATAAGGATTTGCACAAAGAGATTTAGACGAAGAGATTTAGACGAAGAGATTTGGACAAAGAGATCTATTGAATGAAAGAAGTTCTCTCGATCGCATTCATTTGTTGAACGTTCGGTCAGCATAAGTATGTGAAGACGCGCCAAACATGCGGAACTTGCGTGGTTTTGGTTTTGCGCAGATATGTTTCGATTGACGCTTTACACAATGGCACCTAAAAGCTTCACGCCCAAAAACCTGTACTACCAAGCATTTGCGGCATCCTCATCGTATTTTTTTGCAGACACTCGTGGGCCGTCAGGACACTTTTTGATTGACACACCGTCGGTATGCACATACTATGGGTGCATTGGAACGCCCGGGGCGCACGCCCTGGCATTTAAGAGAGTAAGTCGTGAGCAATTTTGGTTTTTATTTTTGGTACTTTGAGGTTCGCCAGGGGTGAGATAGCTTACTTTGTCCCAACTGGTGAACCGCAGACTCAACAAGGTCTGCGGTTTTTGTTTAAGAGCTAAAGATGATGAACACCGAAATAACCCACAACCTAACCCTCCGAAGCGCTGAGTCCGCGAAGACTCAATGCCCATCAACTTCTTACTACTGGTACTTCTTCTTTTTTGCAGGGGGAACGCCCGGGCAGGTTTAAGCTGGCACGCTGAGTGCACCAAACAGTTACCTGAAGAGCCCGGGAGGATACGTCCCCCGGGTTCACTATTTCACACGAGGATTCAAACAGTGAGCGAGATTAGCAACCAAGTCAAATTAGCCGCCAGAGCCGAAGGCTGTCAGACATCCGAAGTCGCCATCGGTGACTCTCTTAAAGTCGGCGGCAAGCCAATCGTCATCATCGGCGGACCATGCACAGTAGAAAATGCCGAGCAAATGGAAATCGTCGCACAAAAGCTGAAAGGCTCTGTCAGCGCCATTCGCGGCGGTGTGCACAAGCCTCGCTCGTCGCCGTACGCCTTCCAAGGACTCGGCGAAGAAGGGCTGGACATCCTACAATCCATGAGCCAGAAGCATGGCTTGCCCACAGTCACAGAAGTAATGTCTGTGGAACAGCTGGCTGCCTGCGATGAAAAGGCAGACATGCTGCAAGTCGGCAGCCGCAACATGCAAAACTTTGAATTGCTCAAAGCCCTTGGCCAAGCCAAAAAGCCAGTGTTGCTGAAGAGAGGCCTCTCCGCAACCATCGAAGAAATGCTACTGGCGGCCGAGTACATCATGGCTCACGGCAACCCCAATGTCGTACTTTGCGAACGCGGCATCCGCAGCTTCGACACATTCACCAGAAACGTGCTCGACCTCGGCGCAGTCGTCGCTCTCAAACAACTGACACACTTGCCCGTCATCGTAGACCCGAGCCACGCAGCCGGAAAACGCGAACTGGTCGCAGACCTGGCACGTGCCGCTGTCGCCTGCGGAGCCGATGGACTGATCATCGAGTGCCACCCCGAACCGGAAAAGTCAGTCTCTGATGCCCGCCAAGCCTTGTCCCTCGAAGACATGGTCGAGCTGGTCGAATCCATCAAACCTATCGCCGCCGCTGTTGGCCGCTCGGTCGCAGGCGACGTAGAAAAGAAAAGACAGATCACAGTGGTTCAAGGCATTGGTTCAAAATCCGCCGGCAAACTCACACTGCGTAAACGCATTGCGCGCAAAACAGCTCGGGGGTAATGTCAATGCATTTACAATTAGATGAAATCGATGAGCTGGATTGGCGAAAGCCAACAATTAAATTGGAAGAATCAAGAGCGCGAATTGATGAACTCGACGAGTTGATCGCCAACCTGATCAACGAACGGCTCATGCTTTGCAAAGAAATCGGCGAAGCTAAAAAGCGCATGAACAAACCGGTGCTGGACGACAAGCGCGAGAAGGAAGTTCTTAGCCGCGTCTCCGCAGTAGCATCAGACCCCGTTATCGCCGCGCAACTGGTCGACATCTACACGACCATGTTGGCCGGCAGCCGCGGTCTGCAGGAAAAACTCAGCGAGACCACAAGCCCAAAAGCACAAGCGGGCGCGAACGCAAACTCAGAATCGAAAGAAGAATTGAAGCGCGACCAAGTCGCAGCAAATTCGAGCCAAGATTCGTCTGAGCAAACGGTCGCCCAGACCCGCAATCCCCAACGTTACTTTCCCACAGTAACAATCATTGGTCTTGGCCTCATTGGTGGAACAATCGCAAGATTGATCCGCAAGCACTCTCCGAAAACAAATATCACCGCAGTCGATGCTCCAGACGTCTTGCAAAAAGCGCTCGGCGAAGGGCTGATCGACTGCGCCGAAACTAAGGCATCAAATGCCGCCGAACGATCTTCCCTTATCATTTTGGCTGCGCCTCCAAAGAAGAACATTGACTTGCTGGAATCGATTGCGCCAAAACTTTCGCGTCGGCAATTAGTTGTTGACGTCACGTCGACCAAGAAGGAAATCTGCACTATAGCTGAGAATTTGGACCTTCACGGTGCGGATTTTATCGGCGGGCACCCGTTGTTTGGCTCGCAGAAATCAGGACTGGATGCATCATCTGCGGTGGCAACCAATGATGCGGTATTTTGCCTGACTCCAACCAACAAGTCCTCGCAAATGTCAGTAAAACGATTTAGACGCTGGCTTGAAGGTCTCGGTCTCAAGCCAGTTGAAGCATCGCCGGCATCACACGACAAAGTGCTCGCCCGCACAAGCCACCTGGTCCAATTGATTGCAGTCGCACTCGGCGCATCAATTGCGGACCAAAACGTGACCGAGCACGAATTGAAATTACACGGTCCAGCCTTCAAACAACTCGCGCGCTTGATGGAGAGCCCGCCAGAAATGTGGCTGGACCTTTTCAATCAGAACAAAGAAGAGCTGCAAGCAGCAATTCAAGAATTGGTGAAACAGCTGGAACTAGCATCAGATGCGCTCGATGATAAGGATTTTGAAAAGCTGGTAAAAATGTTCCAGAGAGCAAAGTCCGTTGTAGAGTAGTTGCAACAAACAACTAGAAATCACGTCCTGACTTCCAGCTGTAGGGACGGCATACATGCCGCCCGGCGTCGGCAACCCGGCGACGCACCTTTAGAGACGTTAGCCTCATGGCGTTGCCGCTATAGAGGCTTACGACCGAGCTGTGTTCTTATCAGTGCGCCCAAACCCAGGACGCAGAACCACATTACAAAACGTGTGCCCATGCGCGGCAAAAACCCTAAAGTTGGAATCAGGGAGATGAGTGTTACCAACACTGATGCGAGAATCACTGGAGCTAGATAGTGAAGCTTGCATTTCAGTCTTTCTACAAACGAATGAGCTGAGTGACTTACACTTTCGGCCTCTGATACGGACATTGTCGTGACACCGAGCCTGTTGAGAATCGCAGTGCCAACGGTCATGGAACTTACCGCAAGTCCTGCCAAAACAAGTAATTGAACAATGCCTAAAATAAGCAATGCAGCAGGCGTAAACAATGCCGAATCAAAACAGAACCGTGCGGCGATGCCCATCAAAATTACAAAGGTAAAACCAACGAAGAGTGACTTCCAGAAGCTCTTTCTCACGCAACTTGAAGCAACTTCTACACGCTTCTTAAACGCCAGACAAATCAAACTGTTGAAGAATACAAAAAACAAGAAAGTGCCACGAGGTGGAACTGGTCGATCCGCAAAACGACGCCAGTACATCATCGGTCGTCTGCGAATATCGACATTTTGATGCTTCGCTAAATTCTTGCCGATGCGCGTATTGTAAATCCATCTTCCAGGTCCCAGCAAAAGATCTTGAGTAGATGACATTTCTTCCTCTTCGGCAGACATATCGAATGAGTTGTCATCTTCAGTCGAGTGCTGACTGGAGAGAAGCTCCCTCAAATTCAGTTCTCTCTTAAGTGGTTCTACTTCTTGCTCGGATTGAACCGTAGCTGATTTGTCGGTTACTTCCGATGATTCTTTAGATTTATTCGCAGAATCAGCTTGATCGGAATACTGCCAGTACTGACCATTCTCATCATATCCACTATGTTTTGCTGCCGGACTCTGCGCGATGGTAGCAGACGCTGTGCAAACAAATACAATGGAAACGACGACTAACATCCTACACCAGACAAGACGGTAGCTACGAAATTGCCAGTTCCGATTATTCTTCAAACTGTTTCCGCCTCATGACCGGAGGATACCAGCAAGCTGATTGAATACATCACAGCTAAACCAACCATCCAAGAGAGAATTCCACCAACAGACTCTTGTGTTTCAATCACAAAAAGCGCCGCCAAAATAACAGCAAAAATCATGCTAGCCGTCATTATCGAATCCCGATTTTTCCCGTAAGCGGGCTCGGCTTCAACCGCGCGCAAGATGTTTTGCGTCAAGCCTTCAGAGACATCGTATTGTGGCAAACTCGCAGCCACAGCCTCAATCTCCTGTATCTGATACGCTTCTTGAATGTCGCTTACGCGCATCTTCATCGGTGCGCTCGTATCGTTCGACACGTTAATCGCGGGTGGATCGAAAACGCGAGTTTCGGACGAATTTTCCTTCTCGTCTTCATCTTCCCGCTCAATATTCTTCTCATCCATTTCTATCACCTCTCTCCTAACTGAGAATGCCGCTTTCGACGCTCTCGGCGAGCATCTTGCGCAACTTCTCTCGAATGCGAAACAGCAAAGACTTGATCGTACTCACTGGTTCGCCAGACACCTCTGCAATTTCCTCATATGGAAGATCGTGCTGATAGCGCAAGATAAAAACCTGGCGATGCCTCATCGGCAGCTGTTTTAGCGCGTCTTCCAATTTTTTATGTGTCAACCTCCATTCAACCAACTCTTCAATCTTCTCGTCGTAAGCCGGTTCGGCTCCCGGGTTTTCTTCGAGAATGTCATCCAGCGAATCGTGCTCTTTGTTGTCTCGAATCGCGTTCAAACAAGTGTTGGTCGCGATGCGCAACAACCATGGCTTAAACTTTCCTTCGGTGCGGAAAGAGCCAAGCGCCCGATAAGCTTTCAAAAATGTCTCTTGCGTGAGATCTGCCGCCATCTCGTGCGAGTGCACCATCTGATAAAGCACGTTATAAACGAGCTTCTGATAACGCCTGAGCAACACTTCGTAGGCGCGCTTATCACCGTTGAGACAAGCCTTGACGAGACTTGAATCGTCAAGGCTGTCGTCAACCTGTGTTCTCGCTATGATGCTGCTAAACAGGGCTGTGGCTCCTTTGTGCCTATTATTCGATCGTCTTAGGTCTATTGGATCTAGTGAGCAAATCTCTAGCATTTTTCCCGTCCTTTCGACAGGTCCAACGGTTTACATCATGGAGCGCAACAAGCCGCGCCTCTGATTGCCAGTGATGAAACCGACAACACGGTCTGAGACGACCTTACGCTGCTCATTTGTCAAAATGGCACGAACCTTCAAAGCCGTATCAAGACGCGTATCTTGCATCTTTTCTCGCAACTTTCTGATGTCCGCCACCTTACTTCGAATCTGCTCATCGCTCGTCGAACCATCAGCCATCATATTTGCCACATCCACCGCGCCCTGTTTGACCTGCTCTCGAGTGGACCTATTGGATTCGCACATTTTCTTGAAAATGTCATCCAGTTGGCTCTTTTGAGTTTCAGTAGCATCGATCAGATTGAAAAAACGCTTCTCAACATGCTTGCGCACAGCGCTTTCCCACTCTGGATCGACCAGGCTGTCACTATTCAATGGTCCAGCGAACGCCGGAGCCATGAATGGCGCCCCCGCAATCAAAGCGCCTGCTCCGACCGCCAGCACTGCGCCTGTTCTATTTCCCAAAAGACCCTTGGATTTTCGGTCGTTTTCCAGCTTTCTCATTTCCCCAATGCCTCCCAGCATTCTTGACTCCGCCGCGTCTGACTGCACATACACCGCTCCGCGAAAGAAGTTTCGGTTTTCGCTGGGATTTAATCTTCGGCAGCCCGAACTACCTGCCAGTGGGAGATAATGGGCAATCAGAGCACTCTGGAAACTATGGAGCCACGGGACATATGTCTGTAAACTGCCGCCGGATGGAAGATAGCGACCTCGAGGGGATAATCGCCATCCAAAATGAAAGCCTGTTGGGAAAGGTGGCTGAAGCCGACCTCAAAGATGGATTTGTGCAAGGAGATTTCTCAGCAGACGACTTCAAGAAGTTTGACCGGGACGTTGCGGTCATGGTGGCGGAGGATGACGGGAAACTTGCGGGCTATTTATGCACGTCGCATTTGGAATTGCATCAGGGTAAAGAGCTGCTGAAGACCATCTCCAAAAGAACAGAATCAATTGACCTTGATGGAAAGCCATTGGCACAATACAAAATCGTGATGACCGGACCGATCTGCATAGCGAAGTCGCAACGAGGCAAAGGTATTTTCGAGTCGATTTATAACGCGTTTTTTGAAACGTTCGGCAAGGAATTCGAGGTCGCGATGTGCTTCGTCGATGATGCCAATCCACGCTCTCTTGCTGCTCACGAAAACAAGCTGCACATGAAGGTTGTGGATACTTTCGAATTCGGCGGCAGAAACTACAATTTGCTAGCGCGGATGATCTAATGGTTGAAAGATTATTACTCTGATTCCAATGAAACCAGAAACAAAAGCCGACTTGCTATTTGTACTTGCCGTCGTCATCGCTGTGCTGTGGGTGGTTGGAAGTGCAGCTGTGTACGTGCCGAAGTTGTATATATGCTTAGGATGCGGAGTTGTGGCCTACGGTTATTGGGCAATTAGGCGTGGCCGCTCCCATTGGGCAAAAATCGAGTACGACAACAAGAAATATGAAAAAGCAATTGAGCTCTGTGAGAAACAAACTAGTGCATTCCCGCAAGACCAGTATCCTAGAGTTCTTGCGGCTTACAGCGCATACGCCCTCAAGGACTATGACAGAGCAATCGACTATGCGTCCCGAGCAATTGACCTTGGTGGAAAACTTGAAAATCTGTTCCTCCTGCGGGCGGAAGCCAATCTTTTCTCTGGTAAATATGAACAATGTAGAACTGATGCAACTCAAGCGATGAAATTCGGCAAGACCAGCTGGGTAGCCCACTGGCTTAGAGCTAACGCATTCTTTCAACAATACGAATATGAACAGGCACTGAATGATGCAGAGGCTCCAATTTTATTGCAGACTCGACCTGAGTTTGCATGCCTAATAAAGGCGCATATTTACTTCTCCAGAAATCAAAATATTGAAGCCATGAGAGAAGTTGCATCGGTATTGATAAATGGCAATGCCGCACTACTACCATCGGCTCTTCAACTCAGGGCGCTAATCAACTGCAGGCTGGGAAATCTTGACCTGTCAGTCGACGATCTTGATCAGGTCCTGGAACTAAAACCAGATTCGGCAGAAGTTCACATAAACAGATGCTACATTTTGGGTCGAAAGGGAGATTTAGATAGTGCGTTTATCTCGTTGATACTCGCGAAAGAAAGAGAATTGAAGGTTCGTCACGGGTACGTCGAAAGCAATGAAGCAAGAATACAGCTGTTGTCAGGCAATACAGAGCGCGCTTTAGAATGTTCATCCCAAGCTGTGAAAATTGGACCAGAAAGATCTGCATTGAATTCCACACATGGACTCATGTTGCTTAGAAACAATCGAATGGAAGAGGGAAAAAGTTTTCTGGATTTAGCAATCGAACAGGATTCCTATGAAGCCGAAGCGTATTACTTCCGCGCGGAACTCCACGAGAAAATGGGCAACATAGAAGAAGCAGAGAAGGACAAGAAGATCGCATTAGACTTCAGCTACATTCCGTACTTGTAACGCCCAGTGCTGAGAGCCAAAAGGAAACCATGATAAACCGCATCATCAGCTGGGTGAAGAACAAGCTCGAACCCACAGAGCAGAACGCAATGAAAACAGCGTTTGAGAAGCAGGATTGGCCGACGTTTCTTGAATTGAGCAATCGACTATTGGAGAAAACTCCGAACGATCAAAGTGCTCTCGCTAATGCGGCACTCGCCCACATCAATTTGCACCAGCCAGAGAAAGCAATCGAGAAAATAAATGCCGCACTAAAACTCGAAGGTGACACTGGCTACTGTCACTATATTCGAGCAACAGCGAACAACGCACTGTGCAAATCGGCAGAAGCAGTTGAAGACTGTACAAAAGCAATCGAGCTTGGGCAGACACACCCGGGTTCGTATTTGATTCGCATGCTGGCAAATACTCAGCAATACAAGTACGAAGATGCGCTGAAAGACATTGATCACGTCATAAAGCACTGCCCCACTCTCAAAACAGCAAAGGTACACAAAGCGCACGCACTACATTCGATGAACAAGAACACTGATGCTCTCGACTTGTGCAACGAAGTGATCGATTCTGTGTCCGGTGATGAATTGGTGTTTACTCTCGCGATCAGAGCATTCGCATATAACCGGCTTGGCAAACTAGATCTTGCAATCGCAGACATGACAAAGGCATTAGAACTAGGCAACGACAAAGGAAGCCTTTATCTAGACTTGGCAGATCTCTACGCGCATAAGGGCGATTTGGAAAAGATGCAAGAATGCATTCAGCTCGCCACACCTAAAACAAAGCGAGAGGATGCAATCAAGAGTTTGCAAAACGCCAAGCTGAATCTCCTGAGAAAAGATAACGAAACGGCTCTCCGTTTCTCTGAAGAAGCCGTTGGAAAGCTCCCCGAAGATGCCTCTATGCGCGCAGTCCATGGACTTTCACTCCTACGGCTTGGGCGCAACGAAGATGCTTTGCAAGAATTGAACACGGCGGCAGAATTGGACCCATACTGCATCGATGCGCGGTGGTTTCGCGCAGAGCTGAACGAGAAGCTAGGCAACAAAGTGGAAGCCGAAAAAGACAAAGCAATCGCCTCCGAGCACGGATACGTTCCGTATCTGTAAATCCGTATCTGAAGTGTGTTATCGACGACTTTCAGAATGATAGCCTTCAGGTCCTCCATTAATAGGTAGGGCAAAGCCCAAAAATGAAGGCTCTGTTACGATTCACCCATGTTGTCAAGCGCGGGCGTAGAATCGGTAAATCCTGAGCCCGCTCCCTCAGTTTCATTCCAAGACTAAGCAGCCCTGCTTAGCCCCCTCTTCGCACGCTTCGGCGCGAGTTTCTATAAAGCGAGGTGCCTGATGAACACCAGTGTTCTGTATTCGATTCTGCAGTTTATGCGCTATGCAATCGCCATTGGATGCGCCTGGTATGCAGTCAACGAGACCATCCTTGGCGTCGCCAGCGAAAAGTGGCCGACAGTCAACGCAAAGGTGACCAGCTCCATCGTCAAGAAAGTGCAGACAAAACACGGAACACGCGACGAAGCCCAAATTCACTATCAATACGTAGTTGATGGAAAAACGTTCGACAGCGATCGCATAAAATTCGGCGGCATGCAACTTCAAAGTCACGACCTGATGGTTGCCGCGTTCCCAAAAGGAAAACAAATCTCCATCCACTACAAGCCAGGCGATCCTGGAGTGTCTTGCCTTTCGACCGGCGTCAATCAGTATTCGGTCGGAATGGTCTTTGCCATAGCAATTCTCATGTTATTCATCGCTAAATGCCCCGATCAAAGGTTTGGCACAAGTTCCAGTTCTTTCGGTTCAAACATCGGACCGAGGCAAGTTCTATCGAATTCCAGCAGTGGTGCAGCAATAGCAGCAGCGCCGAAAGACAAGTACATATCGGTGAAGGTTTCACTGCTCTTCGCTGCATTTGCTGCGGCAATGATTTGGTTGAAAAACGGTCTCAATAGCTGGCAATTCGGACCCATTCCGGGAAATCTGATGGCATTTATCGTGCTCATTGTTGGATGCCTGGGATTTATCGCATTCATCTCTTTCCTGCCCGCAGTAGCGGGAACGCTAGCGCGCGACCGCAACTTCAAATGGGCAGAAAAGGTCGCCAAACTCAACACCAAAATTGCCTCTGCGATGAGCGACTGCTCTTTCGAAACCGCTGTTGCATATGGATTGGAAGCGGAAATTGCGCAAGAACAATTGCAGTATCCCAAAGCGCTTCAATGCAGCAAAAAAGCTTTGAGCACGCTCGCCAGTCGCCCGAACATCAAACCTGAGCGAAGAGGAAATGATAGTAAGACTCAGAGAGCTTTTATCGATGCCGAGATCAGATATACCCATCAAAACTCTGAAGTCGAGTCGCTTTGCAATGAGTCGATCGGTTGCATCTATTACGACATGGGCATGTACGACGAAGCTCTTGTGCACGCCGAGAAGGCGTTACGCCTTGCACAGGACAATTTCTCTAACGAACGATTTTCGCAAAGACCAAGACTCGCGCTTGCTGCGGCCCTAGTATTGAAAGGAAAAATCGAGACAATAAAGGGCTCTTACGATGATGCAAAGTCGCATCTGCAAAAGGCTATCAAAGTTCGCAAAGAGATGCCAAAACAGTTTGAAGAACAACTCGCAATCACATTGGCGGATCTTGCGTTGGTCTATTCAATGAATTCTGAAAGCGGCATGGCGGAGAGAACAGTCGAGGAAGGGATGAGAATTGCGGAAAGCTCCGACAAACCATCGTATCGTTTGGCAAAGGCAAAACTCCTGTCAAATTGGGCGGACTCTAAAGTACGCTCGGGGCAATTTAACAGCGCGGAAAAGCTTCTCAACGAGAGCCTTCAGATCCGCGAGCAATTGCTTCTGCCTGGACACCCGGACATCGCAAGAACATATCTCGCAGTTGCAAATTTGAAAGAGATGCAAGGAAAACAGCGCGACGCGCAGAGTTATCGCCTCTCGGCGGATACGATGCTGAGCAACTTGAGGTGCTGACGTCTGTGTGTTGCTGAGCAACTCACTGCGAGTCGACGAGTTAATTCCAACCAACGAGATGCGTTAAGAAAGATCCTGCGAATTTATTCCGTCCAGCGATGCAAGTACTTCTTCAGCGGTAAAAAATCGGTCACTCGCGTTGGGTTCTGTGGCTTTCATAATTAATAATGCCAGTTCAGGAGGAACCGTCGGATCGTTAGTGAGGTCCGAGCGAGTGATGGGTTCTGGATCTTCACCGGTCAACAAATAGAACATGGTGGCTCCAAGCGCATAGATGTCACTTTGCTCGGTCGGCTTGCCGCGAAATTGCTCCGGCGGCACATAGGCATGCTTACCGACTACCGTGCGTGTGGATGATGATTCCAATCTGTGCGCGACGTTGAAATCAATGAGTTTGAGCTGACCATCATCGGTGAGCATGAGATTCTCAGGCGTAAAGTCACGATGAATCACAGGTGGATCGCTACCGTGGAGAAACTCCAATAAGACACACATCTGCTGTGCGAGACCAACAACTTGCTGGGCTGAAAATTTTCCTGATGATTCAACTTTTCTTCGCAACGTTTCACCAAAAATACGCTCCATCACTAGATACGCACGCGAGCCTTCGATGAACAAATCTCTGTATCCAACAATGTTTTTGTGGTCAAACGACTTGAGGAGATTTGCTTCGCGCTGAATATTATGAATCGCCCTTCGTTTAATTTCTCTGCCACCACGAACGGGAAGGACAAACTCTTTGAGGACAACTGCTGTTTCGGCATTAAAGCTGCCCGATGCCGGCTGGATGCCGGCGCGCGCGGCAATTTCCTGGGGACGATGCATGGCATCGCTCGTACAGGATTCGACGGCGTCATAAACTACAGCTTGCCCTCCGGAGCCCAAACGTTTCACAACAAGATACCTGCCGTCTGCAAGTTTTACCCCGTCAGGCAAAACACCGGTCTCTGTATCACGACCTCCGTGCAAATTTTCCAACCAAAGCGCTGTGTATGATGGCACCTCGCCAAACGTTTCATGCGCGAGAAACTCGGCATTGATCTTCTCGTCAGGTACATTCATTCGCAACGCACGAATAAAGTTCAGACGATCATCTTCCTGAAAAAAACCACATTCCAGAAAGCGCAGCGTCAATTTTCGACTTTCGCACTTGGCTGTAATCGGAACGGACATCAGCTCGAAAAGGCGCATCGGATAGCCGGATTGGTCAAATGTAATCTCAAAGCATTCTGCATTCTCAATTCCGGGCACACTTGCTTCACTGTACGAAACAGATATGACGGAATCCCAGTTTATCCATGGACCAGAGTAATAGAAAAGTTGGTGCAACCAGTGCACTCTAAAACCCTGCTGTGTAAACTCGAGATTTGTCGGGCGGCTCAGTTCAATCATGACTAGAACGCCAAGCAGCAAACAAAAGACTGAGCCTATCGCGATGTTTCCCAAACCGGCGCAAAAGCCAAATAGTAAAACTGCAAGACTTGCAATCACGGTTGAGGCAAAACCTAGAAAATGTTTCTGCGCACTGGCTGCGATACCACCGGTAAAGGTGGCGCGCTCTGGATTGTAGTGAAGAACATAGTGCCCCGACGATGGCACACTGGCCGGAAGTCTCAGTACTCGCTCACTTTCCCACACAAAACAAACCTCCGGACAGTCTAGTATCTTTCCAAAAGGCGCCTACAGGTTTCAAGAGTCGCGCGCGCATCAGGACGCTTCTCAACATCCATATCGGTGCATTGAGCGATAAACTCATCTAAGAATGGACTTACTTCCGGCTTTAATTGTTTTGGCCGGGAAGTAGAAAGCGGCTCAGGATCTTCGCCAGTGAGGAGGAAGTGAAGTGTCGCACCAAATGAATAGACATCACTCTTGGGCTCCGCTTTACCGCGAAACTGCTCCGGCGAGATGTATGCTTGCTTTCCAACTAAGGTGCCGGTCGCGCGGCTGATGAACTCGTTGGAGACGCCAAAGTCAATTAAGGCGACTTTTCCGTCATCACGCGCAAGCAGATTGTCTGGTGTCAGATCTCTATGAACTATAGGTGGTTCAAGTTCGTGAAGATACAAAAGTATGTCCGCAATCTGCGCTGCCCATGAGAGGATCAATTTCTCATCGCGATAATTGTCCGACTTGATGAACTGGCGAAGCGAGACGCCAGGAATGTATTCCAGTGCGATGTAGTCACGCCCGCCCTCTACAAAGAAGTCCAAAACTTTGGCTATCTGAGGGTGTTCTAGGCGTGATAACAAGCGTCCCTCACGCTCGAAAAGCTCCTTAGCCTTCGCGCGAGTCTTGTCGTCTATGTCGGGGGGCAGGACCGACTCTTTCAACACAACGCGAGAATCCGGCTTCATCTTTGCCAGGTAAACCGCAGACAGTCCACCTGATGCCAACTGCATGCGCACTTCGTAGCGATCGCTTTGAAGGGTGCTTGCAGTTTTGAGCGGAACGAAATTGGTTGCTGCAAACTGCGATTCGAGTGCATCAGTCCATATGGATGTGTAACTTAAAGAGATTGCGTTGTCGACTGCGGCCAAGCCACGTTCGAGAAGCAAGGCCCGGCGCGATAGTACAGACTGATCAGACCACTTCTCAACCGCCAAAAACAACTCTTCTACTTCATTGCGTTGTAGCCGGTCCAATTCAAGAAGCGCACTGCCACCGGACTTGAAATCAATTATCAGTGAGCATCCATCGAAATACTTCCACTCGGAAATACTCTTAGGGCTGACGACTCCTGTGCATTCCAAAGAATGAATGTCAGACCACTCTCTTGTTTCAATACCGAGCAACGTGTCGCTCCACTGCTCGTCGAAAGTAATTCCTCTTTCAGAATATGAGATAGATGGCGCCTCAGCATTGCGGGCGACGAGCAGAGTGACCGAGCCAAGTGTCGTGGCAAAAACCGGCAACGCGCAGCTCAAGAGAATTTCAGACCAGAGTCTCAGCGCTGGAAGATCTAGCAACAGCAAGAACTTGATCCGCTGGATAGACCAGGCGCCTGAAACGACAGCCCAGACGAAGAACCCTAGTGTCATTAAAGCGAACAGCCAAGAGAGCCCGTATCCAGCACGGTAGCTGATCACCTTCTGTGCAGATTCTGGAAGAGCGACCGTCATCCGAAGCTCAGAAGCTTCGGTCGGCGCATTCACGACTAATTCATCTCCACCAGATTGCAGCATCACCATCACATAGTCACGCTGACCCAACGCAAAGTTCATCCTAACAGGGAAGTGAAATTCGCGCTTGAAAACAACCCAGACGGCAAACAGGTGCCAAAATTCCGCCTGTTATCTGGCTGTGATGTGGGAGTTGCAGAATACCCGGAGCCAACCCCCTTTGGCTCCCATCATCCCCCTGTACTTCTCTATATCTACCGAGGATCTTGTAATGGTCAACGATGCTACGGCTGCGAATGTGAACACGGATGCCGCGTGTGAAGACGCTAGAAAAGATGCAGAAGCAATCCGTGATGCTTTCAGCCACAAAGGGATCCAAGAAGCTTATGACCTGCTGAAGGCGGAGCGGAAGAATGCTTCGACGCTCACTGCTGCTGAGCAGGACACTTGGGAAAACGAAATGATGATGGCTTTGAGCGGTCGTAACACCGGCAAAGCAGACCTCTTACCCGGACTTTCTCTAGGCTATCTCAACGACAACAAAGAGAAGTTCACTAACCCTGACGACAAAGACGAATTCGATGCCAAAGAGGTCGCGCACCAAGCGGAGCGCATGTTCGACAAGAAAGAACTTGAACAAACCTATGGCAAAGGCGAAAACAAAGTCGATGATTTGCAAGTTGCATTGCTAGGCAATGCTGCTGACCTCTTGAGAAAGAACGATTACGGCGGTGAAGACGTTCTTGAATTCAGCGAACTAGCTGATGTCCTTCAAAGCAGCAAAGAAAACGCAGCCAAAGAAGTTGGCTACGAAAAGACCAGAGAACTCAATAGACAAATCGCAGAAACGTTCGTGAAGAACAAAACTCTGTTCGCTGCGGTTGACGAAATCGGTGGCGAAAAAGGTGATGGCGAGCTAACGGACGAAGAAGTAGATGATTTCCTCGAGCGGGTCAAAAACAGCGAAGGATTTAGAGCGAGATTCTCAGCTGAAGAGTTGAAGGCTGTAGAGAATCTGAAACTCACATTTGAAGATAAGAACAACGAGAAAGACAGCAACTCGACCTTGGTAAAGACCGATTACGATTTCTGGTCAGCAAATGACCACTTCATTACGCAAGAATCAATCATCGGCGCTGTTGGTGGAAAGGAAGCCGCAGACGCGATCGTAAACAAAGCAAAAGAAGGCACATCGACTACTGAAGAGAAAGAAGACGAAGAGAAAGTAGAGAACAAGGACGAGCAGAAGGACGAGAAAGAAGAAGACGACGATAAAGACTCTTCTGAAGAAACAGACAAAGACAAAGTAGAAAACAAAGAAGAGAAGAAAGACGACAAGGAAACCACCGAAAACAAGCAAGACAAGCCTGAAGTAAACATCAACGGAGTGGTTGACGAAAACAAGCTCATTGAAATCGGCACGCAAAAAGCCGGTGAAGGTCCGTGGCAAGTTGCAGAACGCTTTTTGAATGGCGTCAAAGACGAAGAAGCACAGAAGGTGCTAACACAAATTTTGAAAGAACAACTTATCGAAGACACACAGTCGAAGGACTACAAGGAAGCAGTCACCAAGTTGAAAGTCGGGCACAACTTCCTCACCTGCGAAGGATTGGAAAAGCTCCGCGCGAAGATCAGCACCAGCAATAACAAAACTCTGATGCAGATATTCGGCGTAAGCGAAACCAAAGACAAGGAAGCCAAGGAAGAAGAAGCAGTGAAGCACTAGGCTACCTTGCAAATCGTACGAGAGGCACATGTGCCTCCCTGTTCAGGGAGCCGCATGCGGCTCCCCTACGGAAACCTGCGCGTGCAACGCGCCCCCACGAAAACGAATGATGCATGTCATCGCCACATATAAAACCGGGCGACGCATAGCGTCGCCCCTACAAAAGGACTAGCCTTCCCAGATTTGGTAGCGACCGAGGAGTTTTAGATTCTCGGTTCGTTGCTTTAGCTCTTCAACAACTTGCGCTTCTTTCTCTTTCGAATCGAGAACCATATCAAGGAAGAAGCGGTAGTGCCAAGGAGCATCCGGTACTGGTCGCGATTCGATTTTGGTGAGGTTGACGTGATTGTGCACCAATCCATTGAGGAGATTAGCGAGGGTTCCGGGCTTGTGCGGAAGCTCAGCAACACAAGACATTTTCAGCGGATACTTTCTGCTTGTTTCTTCCACAAGTGGTGCCACACGCGGGTCGGGCTTTTTCTTGCTGTCAGCAGACGTATGCTCGGGGATCGGCACAATGATACCGAATCTAGTGCTATTGCCCTCGTGGTCTTCAATGTTTCTTTTCAAAATTGCGAGGTTCGCTTCTTTCGCAGCAAACTCACTGGCGATGGCTGCGGACTTGCGATCTTTGGAAGCGCTGACATGAAGCGCAGCACCACTAGTGTCCCAATATGCCTGCGGTTTTGCGGCCGGCAGACTTTTGAGAAATACCTTGCATTGGTCGAGCGCAGCTGGGTGTGAATATACCGATGTAATCGACTTGAGTGATGTCCCTTCGAATCCAATCAGCTGATGGTGAATGGGAATGTAAATTTCGCCTACCATCATTACAGGATGCCGGTAGAGCAAATCGAAATTGGCGACGATTGATCCAATGGAAGTGTTTTCCAGTGGTATCACGCCCAGTGCGCACTTATAGTCGAGCACTGATTCGAAGACCTCATCAAATGAGCGACACGGCACATACTTCGTGTCTTCATCGAGGTTATTCTGCTGTGTAAAAATCTGACCTGCCCTATGGCTGAACGCACCCGGCGCTCCCTGAAAGGCAACTTGCAGTGGTTGCTGTTTTTTCATTGGTTCACTAAATGAGGTTGCCGAACAACTAGATAAGCTTGCCGAGATCACTCATAGGCAGTGAGTACTCATAGTCGACAATGCCAATCTTGGTGGTCGGAAGTACCAGCTTGAGTGCTTCGCCGTCGCGCTTCTTGTCGTGAGACATTGAATCAACCAGCTTGGATCTGTCGACGCCTGGTGGCAGTTCAACTGGCAAGCCAGCGCCTTCCAACAGGTTGATGACCTTTTCGCCATCGCCTTTCGGAAACTTCTTCAGTGAAACAGCCAATCTAGTGACAGCGGCGAGGCCGATTGCGACTGCTTCACCATGCGTAAGGCGATAGTCAGCAACTTTCTCCAACGCGTGTCCGAGTGTGTGACCGAGGTTTAACACCCGTCTCAACCCACCTTCGTGTGGATCGCGACCGACGACAAAGAGTTTCATCTTGATAGAACTTGTAATAAGACCGGCGCAGACAGGGTCTTCATAGTCAAACTCACTGTCTACGAATTGCTGCAGAACATCAAATAGACGTTTTTGTCCGACTTCGTAATCGGTATGTTTTGCAACCGTTTCTTCAATCATCGCGTATTTGATGACTTCAGCCAAACCTGATGTAAACTGCTTCTTCGGCAAAGTAGCAAGCAATTCCGGGTCAGCAAGAACGGCCTTCGGGAAGAAGAATGTCCCGGCGAGGTTTTTGCCAGCGGGCAAATTGATACCAGTCTTGCCGCCGATGGCAGCGTCAACCTGCGCCAGAAGCGAGGTCGGTACTATGACCAGATTCAACCCGCGCAAATACGTTGATGCGGCGAATCCAGCCAGGTCAGTGACGGAGCCACCGCCCAAAGCGACGATGGTGTCGCGGCGGTCGAAGCGGCGTTCTTGCAAGTGCTCCCAAACGCGCAACAACCATTCGGTCGTTTTGCAGGTTTCACCATCCGGCACTTCAAGTGTGGTGACTTGATAATCTTCCGAGGGAATCGCACCCAAAACTTCGCGGAGCCATTGAACGGCTGTCGTCGGTTGGCAAAGCACCAACACGCGCTTGCCGGCGTTGATTTGTGCAAGAATGCCGGACAACTTCGTGCGCGCTCCGGCGCCGACTGCTACCCTGGTGCGCACCTCTAGAGCCGTGTTCCACAGCATTGTGATAACGGGACCACGGTGACGCGTTTTGTGTCGTGACACTGTCATGATTAGAACTCCCCTATCAATTCCGGTCCCTCTTCAACGTTCAAATTGGCGTCTTTCTTTTCAGAATCCGCCTGGTCTCCCTTGGATGCAAAATTTTGCACCCGCAAAGTATACGATTCAAAACTCTCTTTAAGAGCGCGGATCGAATCACAAGCAAACTTCTCGAGCAGCGCATCAGCCAATACGTAGTTGACCATGGCTTTCATTACGACCGATGCAGCGGCGATGGCACAAACGTCGGAGCGCTCGTAGTGCGCGCGTGCAGGTTCAAACTCCGGAAATGACAGCGAATCCAAACCTTTGCGCATGGTCGGCAACGGCTTCATATAACCTTTCACCACCAAGCGAGAACCATTCGTCATACCGCCTTCGATTCCACCCGCGTGATTGGTCTTGCGCGAGAAAGGCAGATTCGAATTCTTGCCATTTTTATCAGACGGATACAACGGGTCGTGCACTTGCGAGCCAGGCAGAGACGCCGATACGACGCCATCTCCAATCTCTACAGCTTTGAAAGCTTGAATACTCATGACTGCCTGTGCAATACGACCATCTATTTTTCTATCCCACTGTGTGTAGCTGCCTAAACCCACAGGTAAACCATCGACCAAAACCTCGACAACCCCACCCAGGCTGTCTCCTTCCTGCCAGGCTGCCTTGATCGCGTCTTTCATGGCTTCTTCGACAGATTTATCAGTAGCTGAAAGTTCACTTTCAGAAGCCAGTTTTTCAATCTCATCCAGAGATATATCTACTGGCAATGCCGCGCACTTCACCGAAGCGACTTGCACGACGTGATTGACAGAACGCGCGCCGATAGCGGCGAGCAATTGCTGGCACAACGCACCTACAGCCACGCGGGCTGCTGTTTCGCGCGCACTGGCTCTTTCCAGCACATCACGAATATCCGACTGATCAAATTTTAGTGTGCCCGCCAAATCAGCGTGGCCAGGGCGGAATCTTTCAATCGCCTTCTTGTTAGCTTGTTCTTTTGCCTCAGGACTGGTCATGTCGGTGGGCTCAACAGACATGACGTACTTCCAGTTGGCAAAGTCGCGGTTAGCGACCATCAATGTGATCGGGGCACCAGTGGTGACACCATGTCTGACACCACCAACGAATGAAACAGTGTCAGTCTCAATCTTTTGTCGATTGCCTCTGCCATACCCCTGCTGCCGCGCCGCAAGTTCGGCATTAATCGCATCAATGTCGATCATCAAGCCCGCAGGCATACCGTCGACAATTGCCGTGAGCGTTGGACCATGAGATTCGCCGGAAGTAAAAAATCGCAACATGTAGACGGGCCTTCTCCGCTTTATTGTGAACCTTTGGAGCAAAGGTGGTGAGACTTAGGTCAAAAACATCTTACAATAACGGTCTCAATTACTGTCATTAAGAGTGATCGGCTGTGCATAAAGCATTACAAGGCACTATAGCTGTGCCGGGCGACAAATCCATAACGCACAGAGCGCTTATGTTTGCATGCCTGACCACGGGCACATCCAAAATTGAAGGGCTTTCGCCTGCTCATGACTGCTTGAGTACAGTTGCTTGCTTGCGCTCTACTGGCGTGGACATCGAACTGCTCGACGACACAGACACGCCGACAGCGATTGTAAATTCGAAGGGTTTACAGGGTATCGGCGCGCCCACAGCAATTCTAGACGCAGGCAATAGCGGGACGACAATGCGTTTGCTCTCAGGGCTACTTGCCGGTCGTCCGCATGAATATGAATTCGATGGCGATGCGTCGCTGCGCAAACGTCCGATGAAGCGCGTGCTCACACGTGTCGCTGAGATGGGTGCTGAGATTTCTTGGGTGAAATCCGAGGGTCTGGCGCCTTTTCGCATCAAGGGTGGCAATCTGACAGGGAAAACATTTGATCTGGATGTTGCATCGGCTCAGGTTGAAACAGCAATTTTGCTTGCCGGCTTGCAGGCAAGTGGAAGGACAACAGTGAAACTTCCATTTCCCGCGAGAGATCACACCAGGCGGATGTTTACCTATTTGGAAATTCCGTTTGAAGCTGCCGATGAATTGACGACCAGAGTGTCAGCAATCGAAGACGAAATCCCATCGAAAGACATGGTTGTGCCTGCTGACATTTCTTCCGCTGCATTTTTTATGGTGGCAGCTGCAGTTATTCCTGGTTCGTCAATTACGTTGAAAAACGTTGGCATAAATCCAGGACGCACGCTCATTCTTGAAGTCCTCTCTCGAATGAATGCAGACATCAAAGTAATCGGAGTAAATTCACTTTCGGGCGAACCAGTTGCGGACATTCGCGTGCGTTACAACGGCGAACTCTCGTCCGCCGCAGTCACTGGAGAGGAAATTGCGCGCGGCATCGACGAGATACCGATCTTGGCTCTGGCAGGCGCTCTCTGCAAAGGCGAGCTCTCTGTTTCTGGCGCAGAAGAATTGCGCCACAAAGAATCAGACCGCCTCGCATTGATCGCCAACAATTTACGCGCCGCTGGTGCAGAAATTGATCTGCGCGAAGATGGCTTTACCATCAAAGGAAGCGATCGTTTGAAGGGCGGCTCGCACTGGGCAACCGCTGACGACCACCGACTCGCCATGACCGGCTTGGTGGCACAATTGGTTTGCGACGAAAGTTTGGAACTTGAAGAAACCGAATCACCTAGAATTTCGTATCCCAACTTTGCGGATGATTTGAAGTCTTTATTGTAGGGTCGCCCCCATGCGTCGACCGGTTGTGTAGCGGCGAGGCCATGCCTCACCCGTTTCGTGTCATATTGGAAGTGGAGCAATTTCGAAATGACAGACCAAAAGAAATTGAATGAGGAAGGAATTCGCATTGGCATCTTGCGGATACTTGATCATCAAAGAAAACACAGTAACAATCAGCCTGGCGGTGCATCAGGCTTGCTCTTGATGGAATTGCTAGGGATTCAAGACGTTCTCGAAATCGAGTCTGCATTAAATTGGCTCAAAGATAATCGCCATATCGAAATCGGCGAAAGAAAGTTTCTAATCACTGCAAGAGGTACGGAATACCTAGCCCACTATCTCACGTAAATTCTTTTCAGCATTTCGCCTATAACCTTGAACCACGCTTCTCCAGAACTTATCGGGAACCAGTTCTTTGTGAAAAAGATAGAAACCCAATTTTCCCTCTGCACAGAAGCTCAGCAAATAGCCAACATAAATGACGTAGTCAACTTTTTTGTTCCTTCGACATCGCAATCGGCGAATTTTGCCACAGTAAGCGTTAAGGCACTGCTCAATTGATGTGTAAATCCTGAGGCACTTTTTGGCTGACTCTTCATCTACGCATGGATTCAGTTCTGTGTCTTGAATTTGCTGCCAGGTCACTGAAGCCATGTCATACTCGGCTATTTCGGTACTAACTGCGGCACGCAATTCTTCCAAATCATGTTCAGTAAAAGTATCATCAACGATGCTCAGATTATTGTTGTTCTGTATGTTGAGAATCATTTCGTAAGTCAACAATTCGAGCTTTTCGACACTTTCCAAAACCCATTGTTTCTCTAGCTCTGCACAAGAACTTGCCTGCGCAACGACTTTCAAATCACACGCAAGGTGCCGAACCTTTTTCATGGTTTCGATAGTGCGGAATGCTAATCTTTCATTTGGAAACGAAAGAGATGGAAAAGGAATTTTCATCTCTTCGTCATATCGAAAATCGTTGCAAATGATGGAATGGCTTGAATGACGAAACCAATGATGAAGAGTGCGACTCCGGCGGTGCCGAACGATTGCGGTGGCAGGTGATCGGAATACCATTCGATGACGGGGCTGATGATTGACGTCACAAAAATTGCGAAGCCAAACGTCAAGCCGAATTTGATGACGAAACCAATAGTACGTGCATCACCATGGGCGATACTAGCGCCGAATAAGCCCGAAGCGATTGCTACTGCCATCAACACGAACGCAATTATTACTTGCCGCCAGCTCAATTGCGGCTTGTTGCCTGAGTTGTATAGGGTAGTCGGTGAAATCTTTAGACGAGGCAAAATCAGAGACATGCCAAAAACCAGCGCACCCATGACCAGACCCAAGATATGGTTTTCCTTTATCCAAACAGCTGCAGTTATCGCGACACCGCGCAATACAGCAGTGAAAAGAAGAAACTTATTCGTGTCAGGAATGCCTTTCCCCGCTCTATCGAAATGCAATCCGAGCGCTGTGCCAAAAGCTAGCCCTACAATAAGCGCGAATTTGAAGCCCATTGTCGTCAAGAAAAGCAGCACCAGCAAAACGCTGTAATTGACTATCTTCGTCAATCGAGCGAGTGGTCCATTCTCTCCACCCAACAAATCATATGCCAAATACAGACCACCCATGACGTCGCATGTCATTCCGATGATTGTAATTACGGCTTGTATATGGTCATCCATAGCGAATCAAGCATACCGACACAGCAAGATTAGCACAGAATCCATTTACCTCCGGCGACCTTTCTTCGCTTTGCCACCACCAGTAGTTATAGGCTTTTTCGCTCGCGGCGTTGATTTTGCGGCCGAGACTTTTGCAGTTGGTGACTTTGGAACCGCTGACTTTGCAGCGGATGTCTTTGAAGTTTTCCTCACACGTGCTGCCTTTGCCGAACCACTAGTGGTCTGCCCTTCAGCTGTGCCAATTTTAGAAAATGAAGACCCCTTCCCATTCGAAGAAACAAATTTACCCTGCAGACCAGTCAAGGACGTGAAAGTCGTCAAATGACTTTGCGGGACCTTGTGCGTGTCTTTGAAGGACTTGCCAAAATCGGACGCCTTCACTTCCAAAATATCTAGCGGTTCCTTGCAATAGACGTTAAAGTGGCACGCCGCTTCTAACGCCACTCTTGTGAGTTCCAAACCATCATCAAGCACATCATATAGACCATACAGACAGCCGACGGAATAATCCGAACCCGCACCACGTGCAGCAAAACGCGGATATTCACTAACGCTCAAATTGGTCGAAACACCATAAATGCTCGTCGGTGTGACGACCAGAAAGACGTTGTACATCGACGCAAAGGTGTCCTTGCCTGGCTCGACAAGGGTGAAGGACTTCTTCAGTTCGTTATACAGCTCTAGGAAGAACGAGAAGACGTGGCTTCGGTCGGAGAAGGTGTTCTCCATCATCTTGTGATTGTTTCGATACAGGTGCTCAATAATATTGTCGAGCAAAGAATACCCGCTGGTAGCCAGATAGGCATGCTTCAATTTGATTATTTTCGACCCGCGTACTAAGTCAGTCACGTACTCGTTGCCGAACGTCGTGATTCGGTCGGAGCCCAAATATACTTTTCCGTTCTTCTTGACGGCTACCAAAATCGTCATTATCTTTAAGGATCCCTTGCTGAAGTAGTTATCGGTCTCATCGGGCTCGGAAGCCGTTCTTAACTTTCATACCCGAAAACCCTACTCTTTCGCATAATCCGGCTTTCAGGCATGTTTGGCTTGATAAGGCTAGAATATCTACAGTTCCTGCTGGGGTGCCAATGTTGCCTTTTGTCAGCAAATCATTCGCGAAAGTTTCAAACGGCAAGCAGAAATTTGCTGCCAGGCTCGCTATGAGCACGGCGGTGATGGTTTTGACAATTGTTCAGCCCTGCACCGTTGCGCTGGCGCAAAGCCCTAACGACATAGCTAACATCCCGGTCAGCCCGGTGCCCGCGGGTCAGATGGGAATGCAGGCGAATCAGATGAATCGCGGCGGAGGCAACATTCATCAGTGGTTCGAGCGGTATGACCAGGTGAGACGCCAAGCTCAAATGTCGCCGGCAGAAAAGGCTAGAGCAGATGGATTGATGTCAAAAGGCATGTCAGGGCTGGGTGCAATGCTGGCTGGCGACGAGAAACTCGTGACCCAAAATCTCCTGTCCAAATTGGTCGGCAAATATCAAACCGCCGCCGAGCAAATGAAGGCACTGCCCCTTTTTCGCGAGACAGAGCAGCTTCATCGTGGTTATTACCAATATTTTTCGCAAGCCCGTGAGCTCTTTTCGGACTACCTGCGGGTTCAGGGAAACCTATTCGCAATGGATGAGGCCACTGGCAAACCGCTTGCGGGTGTGCTGATGGGTAAAAAGCAAGCCCTCGAAACGCTCGACATGAACAACAAGGCGCTCGACGAGCAATTGCGCCAGCAGTTCAATATCCCACCCTATCGCTATTAATCGATTTCCAGGCTCAAACGGGAATATATAGGATGTACTGAGTCCGGAGGTCGGACGTGCGGCGCCTGTTGAGTTTTGGTTTGAAACAAGCACAGAATTTAGCTGTTCTGTCGGCTATTGGTGCGTTTTCATTGGCAAACCTTTGCCAGCCTGCCGCGGTGGCCCAGGGTGGTTATGACACAACAGGCTTTGACGAACCAGATGAGGCTAAAGAAGGTCCTTCTGCTGACCAAGAGATGCAGCAGAAAGGCGATAAGAAGTACGTCCCCGGCACAAGCAAGTATTACCAGCCAACGGCGGTAAACGACGTGGACAGGTGGTTTGCGGAGTACGACGACATTCGCAGGAAATGCGAGAGCACGCCAGACGAGCGGCAGTACTTCGACCAACTCATGAACAAGCCGCCGGGCTCCGGCTTATCGGAGGGCGACCAGAAGTTTTTAGAAGACATGGCTGGGCGTTATGCCGAGGCATTCAATCGAATAAAAGAGCTTGATTCCATGTCGGAAACCCAGCAGATTCATCGCGGCTATGCAATTTATGTTACGCAGCAGTCGAACTTGTGTTTGGATTGCATGCGCGTACTCAGTGATCCGAAGGCGGTTGATAAAACGGGACGTCCGATTGCCGGAACCATGGCGGACAAGCGTCGCGTGCTGTTGCAACTAGAGAAGACCAACCGTTTGATGGATATGCGCACGCGGCAAACTTTCAATGTCGGTAGCAATTCTTACGAGCGTCGAGAATAAAAATGGAGGCGCATGCAAAGCGCCCCAGCGCAATTGCATCGCAGTGATTCAGGTCTCACTTCCATGTTGTTTGTCCGGTCAACATAGCCACCATATTCGGTGACACAGTCTTTCGAGCGGCTGGCGCCAAGATCGATGTCCTCAGCAGTAATAAAACTTCCGAGGCATACGGCAATGCTAGGTTCCGCTAAAAAACATCGAGAGAGTCTAAAGAGGGATGTCCACTTTCATTTGATAGAGCTTGTTGATCGTATTGATATCGCGTTGGGACAGACGCGAGGTCTCATCTGTTTCCGGATACATAAGGTCGGCTCGCACCGGACTATGCCCAAGAAGACCGAGTGCGTGCCCCAATTCGTGCGTCACGATGTTTTTCAAAACGAGGAGTCTTACGTCCTTATCGCGCGAATAGACCAGATCAAGATTAACTTCGATGATTTGCGGCTCTACCGAATATTGCGCGCCAATTCTTGGAATAAAAATCGGAACAGGAATTCCTGATACCGGCACCACCCCCATTGGAGTCGGATGCTTTGCCTGCCAGCGCGTGATTGTCTGCGCTCCGAGCATGCAATCTTTCGAATTCCCCTTATCACCGAGGCGCTTCCAGACGACTCTTACGCGCGCTTGCTCTGGATCGTCAACTCTAAGAAATGCAATCAGACCGTTTGTTCGATTCTCCCATTCATCAAAGCCTTTGATGCACGACTCGGTAAAGCCGGGCTCGGGAAAAGGCGTGATGTAGACCTTTACCGGCATGCTTTTGAAACGCAGCACACGATTTTTCGTCGCAGCCAAAACGGACGCGCAATAGTCAGATGTGATTGGTGGCGAACCATAGGGAGCCATGCGCACAAACTGTGGCGGCAACACATTTGTCAGCGGCAACAGGCGAAGTTGGTTGGTCGATGAAACAGCGGAGTCTTGCGCTCCTGGCGCGATTACTGCAGACTGTTGATTTGCTGGAGCCTGTTGATTGGCTGGAGCTTGTTGATTTGCTGGAGCTTGTACACCGGGTGCACTGGGTGCACTCTGCTCGCCCAGTCCACCTTGCGCGAGTGCAATACCGCAAATAAAAAACGTCAACACAAACGCGGAAAGTACACCCTCTGCAATTCTACTGTAGGGTAGACACCATGCGTCGACCGGGCGATGCCAGGCATCATCCCTACGCTTCTCAACCAGCGCAGCGCAACCTAGCAGCAATCGCCGCAGGCAAAGCTTCCTCGATAATTGAAATCGCCTTATCAATTTCCGCCTTGGTTACATTCAATGGAGGGACGAATCTGATGATGTGATTCTTTATACCGCAATCCAGCAAAAGAAGCTTTCTCTTAAAGCACTCGTCGACCAATTTTTCAATAAGTTGGCCATCAGGAGCGCCCGTTTCATCGGCGACTTCCATTCCAATCATCAAGCCAAGCCCACGAACTTCCTTGATAAATGAATATTGCAACTTAAACTCATTGAGGCGAGACATAAAATACTCGCCCATCTTGCGAGTGTTTTCCAGCAAATTGTCTTTCTCAATCACATCAATTGATGCAAGAGCAGCGGCACACGCGACTGGATTGCCACCATATGTGCTACCGTGACGTCCCATCGTCCACTTGTCCATCAATTCCTTACGGGACACGATACCAGCCATTGGAAAACCGCTTGCAATACCCTTGGCCACAATCATGATGTCCGGAACGACATCGTAATGCTCACATGCAAACCACTTCCCCGTACGTCCAAAACCAGACTGAACTTCATCGATGATGAGCATGATGCCATGCTGATCGCAAAGTTTGCGCAGACGTTGCATGTATCCGTTGTCGACCTTATAGCCTGTCGCCGGAACAACATACCCGCCCTCACCCATCATCGGTTCAATCAAAATTGCACCAACCGTATCTGGCTTGACCTGATGCGCGAACATTGATTCAAGAACATCGAAGCATTCGAGCTTGCATTTGCCTGGAACCTGACCCACCGGGCAGCGAAGACAGTAAGGGTAAGGTGCGTGCAGAACCCCGGAAGGCAGAGGTTCGTAGCCTTGCCGATAATGTGATTTAGCCGTCGTTAGCGCGGTTGCTAGAAGCGTGCGCCCGTGAAATGCGCCGTTGAAGGCAATGACGTTGGGTCGCCCTGTGACGAAGCGCGCCATTTTGATGGCAGCGTCGACAGCTTCCCCACCGCTGTTATTGAGAAAAACACAATCGAGCCCCGCGGGCGCGATCTCAGCAATTTTTTCCGCGAGCTTGATATTCATTGTATGACGGGTCACAGCCGAGCAGTGAATCAATTTTTCGACTTGCGCCTGCGCAGCTCTTACAACGCTGGGATGGCAATGCCCGACGTTGTTTACGGCGATTCCCATCGTAAAATCGAGATATTGGTTGCCCTCGACGTCGTAGAGATATGCGCCCTTAGCACTCTCGGTAACTATCTCGAAGCATCGGTGATAGGTGGGCGCAAGATAACGCGTGTCGCGCTCCAACCAATCAGCATTCGTCAAATTAGGCATGGATATGCTCCTCGAGAGTATGCACATTATAAACCAAGGACATATCAGCCTTTTCGGCAATCCTGTAGATGAAATTTTGAGAGGAATTGGATGCGAAAACTCACTCTTATGCTAATTTAATGATATGTCCAGACCCTGCCCGCCTTAGTTTTCGTGGCAGACAAGTCAGAAAGAATTTGTTGGAATCACGGTCGTCAGTTTCACACACAAATCAGATGGACGATAAGCTCAAACAATTAGCCGAAAGTCGTTACTCTCAAAAGGAGTTTCTCGGCATATTGTTCGAGTTGGCGGTGGAGGATCAGTGGTTTGACCTCCAGCACATGATTCAGCATGACATGGCAAAAGCAATTCTCGCGGATTATTCTTTCGAGCTGGGAGAAGGTTATTTCAACACAGACATTTTCTTCAAGCACTGGGAAGAAGTGATTGAAGTTGGATGGAGCGCATTCTGCCAGCATACCGGGCTGCCCAGAGAGAAAGTGAACCTGCGCTTGGAACAGCTTAGAGAAGGCAATTAGCAGTAGCGTGCAATGCGCAATACCAATTCGGTCGCATGCAATGCGACCCCACGCTATAGAACCGCTTCGCTGTCTAGTTAGGGTTTTGCAACGCTGGCTCTACGATGTCGGTATAGCGCAGAATGCAAGCGATGCCACCAGGAGTGCGACCTTCGCGCGACGCTTGCTCAAACACTTCCGACGCCAACGCCCAGAGTCCGGGATTGTCCGCCGTGAATTCAACGTCGACACGCTCGCCCGCATTAACCGTGATTGTGTCCCGGTAAACCCGAGGCTCCAGCATGTCGCTGCCATCTCTCGCGAGCACTTCGAATCTATGTCCGCTTAAGTGCAGCGGCACGGCAGTTTGCCCGCTGTTGATGATGCGCAAGCGCACTTTCTGCCCACGGCGCACATCGATTGGTGGCGCCATTGGTGCACTTTTACCATTGATCAAATAGAAAGTTTGAGCGTCTTTTTTGCTCGTCGCAACGGCTTGAAAAATTCGCATTGGTGAGCCAGACAACGACTGACTTGCGGCATCGCCTTTTGCAGTGGTGCCTCCGTCATAACCGCCGGATGGAGCGCTTGCTCTGCTCTCAGAACTCCGATACTCAGCTTTCATGTCGCCTATAACAAGTACAACATCTTTGTCAGGCACATCAGCACGCTGATTGCCCTTCGGCAAAATTACAAAAGAGCCAAAGAGACCTTTCGCCTTCTGATCTCCATGGATGACTTGTGGGTGATACCAGTAAGTCCCAGGTTGATTGGCGATGAATTGATACGCATAAGTTGCACCCGGCTTCACGATACCCGAGTCAGGGCGCGGCAATCCATCGACTGTTCCGGGAATAATCATTCCATGAAGATGCAGGCTGGTGGGAAACTTCATTTGATTGTGCAAGACCAGCCTAACCTTATCGCCCTGGAAAAACTTAAGCTCTGGTCCGGGGAGTTTTCCATTATAGGTTAGAGCAGTTATCGAAACATCGCCAGCTACCTTCACTGTAGATTCTTTGGCGAACAAATGAGCCTCGAAATACTCATTGTTTTTCATTTGATTATTCAACTCGGTCATCTGACGCATAGCATCATTAATGGTGCCTTTGATGTCGCCGACTTCGTCGCGCATATCTTGGAGTTCTTGTCTTTCTCTGGCTTGCTCAGCAGCCATGCCATCCTGCGAGAACGCAGGCACACTACCGGAAACCGCCACCAAAGTGGCAAACAATGCGGCAATGATTCGCGGTTTGGAAGAATGATTCATGACCTTTCACAAACTCCAATGAGATTTGACTATAAACTCAGTTTCCTTCCCTAGGCTCAGCGTCGAATTGCTGAATCACGTTCAAGCGACTGCTTCATCTTTTCACGGCTGTTTCAGCTTCGTACTACTGCCACCGGGCATGGTGCGTGCATGACAGCGCGCTGGGCAACGCTGCCCAGGAAAAAGCGTTCAACTGCAGAATGACCCTGGGCACCAATTACAAGTAATCCAGCCTTTCTAGCTTTTGCGGCTTGCAAAAGTTCGTTGGAGGGATCACCATGTCTTGCCATCAATTCGATGTTTTCTTGCTTAACTCCAAGATCGCACGCGGTTTTCTCACCATCGGCAAGAATGGTTTCAGCCGCCAGATTTGCATTTGATTCAATCGCAGCGATAAACTCAACAGGCGAAACGAAAGTCAGAGCAGTCGGAACGAACGCAACACTGCACAATACGAGTTTGACATTGCGCTCGGAAAGTTTGAATGCTTTGATTGCCTGAACCATAGCGGCTTTCGCATTCTCAGAGCCGTCCAGCCCGCAGACAACCGTATCGAGTTCGCCCGTGTCTTGTGCGTTTCGCAATACAAGCACCATTCCTGGGCAGTGCTTCGCAACTCTAAGAGTTGTCGAGCCCAGAAAGAAAAGTTCTACCTTCGAATGCGCTCCGGGCGCCAAAGCCGTGAAAGTGAAGTCTTCATCCCTGGCGACTTTTTCAATCATCGCAACCGTTGGACCAGAGACTAATTCTTGCGAAACTTCAGCGCCCTTTTTGGACAACGTTTCGGCCACGCCATCGAGGACCTTTTTAGCCTTCGCCTCAAAAGCGTGCGGCACATCCTCAGGAAAATCGGCGACTGTAGCCAACAAACGTTCGTAAGACGGCAATTCCTCTCTTACAGAAAGCAAGTGTGCCTTCAAGCCCGACAAAGGCATGATTTGTTCGAGACGTTCGGCCAGGTCTTTGGTCGGATGAGTTACATCAACCGGCAAAAGAACCCTTCCATTTGTAAGAGAAGCCATGCGATTTAATCTCCTGAGGGCCAGGCTAAACAGCCGATATTCTAGCGCGGTTGGGATTCATTAGCTCTGGTGGTTCTAAAGATGCAACTTTACCGAAAGATACCGCCCAGTGCGGCAATGCGGGCGACGTCGTAAAATAGCGTTCGTTCCCACATAGGCCTGCAAAGGCGAGAGCCGAGGTTTTTGCATTGATCGACCGTTACACTCGCAAAGAAATGGGCGCGCTCTGGACGGACCAATCCAGATTTCAGACTTGGCTCGAAGTTGAAATCGCCGTCTGTGAAGCGCAAGTCAAGTTGGGAGTCATCCCCGAAGAAGCTCTGAAAGATATCAAAGCCAAAGCTACATTTGATGTTGAAAGAATCAAAGAGATTGAAGAAGAAGTCAAACATGACGTCATCGCCTTCTTGACCAACGTCAACGAGAACGTCGGTGAGAATTCCCGCTTCATCCACCTCGGTTTGACCAGCTCAGATGTCATTGACACAGCTCTTGCCATCAACATGCGCCGCGCAGGTTTAATGCTGAGAAAAGAACTCGACAATTTGCACGACGCAATTTTGGGTCAGGTTCGCAAACATAAAGGAACAGTTCAAATCGGGCGCTCGCACGGCATTCACGCAGAGCCCATGACTTTTGGCTTCAAACTCGGCGTGTGGCTCGAAGAAGTAAGACGCCATCAGAAGCGTCTTGACGACGCAATTGAAAACATTTCGGTCGGAATGATTAGTGGACCCGTAGGTACGTTTTCCAACATTTCGCCTGAAGTGGAAAGATTGACATGCGAAATCCTCGGGCTGACACCAGCCAAGATTTCCACGCAAATTATTCAGCGCGATCGCCATGCACAATTTCTCTTTACGCTGGCACTAATTGGATCGTCGCTCGAAAAGTTCGCCACTGAAATCAGACATTTGCAACGCACTGATGTCCTTGAAGTGGAAGAACCCTTCTCGCACGGACAAAAAGGTTCGTCGGCGATGCCGCATAAACGTAATCCGGTCGGTTCGGAAAACATCACCGGGCTGGCAAGAATATTGCGCGGCAATGCGATGGCTGCATTGGAAAACATTCCACTCTGGCACGAGCGCGACATCAGTCACTCTTCCGTAGAACGAGTGATTGTGCCCGACTCCACCATCTTGCTCGATTACATGCTTGCCAGATTCACCAAAATTATGGCTGGGCTTGTGGTGTATGAGAAAAACATGGCGCGCAACCTCGATGTATTTGGCGGCGTGATTTTCTCACAAGCTGTGATGCTCAAACTCATAGAAAAAGGACTGAGCCGCGAAGAGTCGTACAAATTGGTGCAGACCAACGCAATGAAAGCGTGGAACTCCGACAACGGCAACTTCAAAGAATATTTGTCCAAAGATCCATCGGTAACCAAACACTTGAGACAAGAGGAAATCGCCTCCTGCTTCGATCCTAATGAGTACTTGAAAAACATCGACGTAGTGTTCGACAGAATCGGCGTCTAATCGCCTTTTCGAACGCTCGGAACTCTGACGTTTGATGTCTGCTATGAGAGATTCGACATGAGAATTGACCCGAAAAAGAAACTTGCTGGTGTTTTGATTCCGGTTTTCGCGTTGCGGCACAACGAGGATTTGGGAGTCGGTGATACAACCGCCGTCAAGCAAGCCATCGACTTCTGCGCTCGCCACGAGATTGGCGAATTGCAGACGCTGCCGATTAACGAGACCGGTGGTGACCACAGTCCGTATTCGGCAATCAGTTCTGTCGCACTCGACCCGACACTTCTGACGGTGACACCAAAAGTGATGCCTTGGTTGTCGAATGAGGATTTTCGTTCGGTCGTGACTGAAGCGGTTCGCAGCAGATTGAATGAAGGACCGGTAAAGTACGATGAGGTTAAAGCGCTTAAACACGCGCTTCTACGCATCGCATTCGACTCGTTTAAGAAAGGTGAGAAAAACTCCGCAGAAGTTAAACGCTTTGCAGAGTTTAAGAAGAGCAATGAGCGCTGGTTGATTCCGTATGCGCTATACAGAACTCTAGTCGATCACCATAACGGCAGCAGCGTATGGACGCAGTGGGAAGAAGACTTTAGAGATCCTAAGAAGGCAATCGCATTTATAGCGAAGAGTCCCAAGAAAGCTGATTTCGAAAGACTAATCAGCTATTACGAATTCGTCCAGTGGCAAGCATTCGAGCAATGGCACGAAGTTCGAAAGTATGCTGATGAGAAAAATGTGCGCTTAATGGGTGATATCCCATTTGGTGTCAGTCGATACAGCGCTGACGTTTGGGCACAACGTGATCTTTTCGATCTTGAGTGGTCCGGTGGCGCACCACCGGAAGCATATTTCCAGGGAGATCCCTTCACGGCAAAGTGGGGGCAAAACTGGGGAGTTCCGCTTTACGCCTGGAAGAAGCACAAAGCCGATAACTACCAGTGGTGGCGTCAGCGCGTTGGAATGGCGACATCAATTTTTCATGATTTCCGCATTGATCATGTGCTCGGATTTTTCCGAATCTACTCATTCCCGTGGATTCCAGAACGCAACTGGGAATTTACTGAGCTAACTGAAGAAGAAGCGAAAGAGAAAACCGGTGGGAATCTTCCACAGTTTCTCCCGCGCTCGGATGACGAACCCAAAGAGGCAAAACTGAACGAGCAAGAAGGAAAAGTCTTCCTGGAAATGGTCATGGAAGCATCTGGAAGCGCGTGGATAGTCGCAGAAGATCTCGGGTGCGTTCCTAAATATGTCCGTCCGCTCCTAAGAAGTTTGGGAATGGCAGGATTTGCAATTCCGATTTTCGAACGAGATGAAGAAACACGTGAATTCGAGCCAAGTGAAGATATGCAGCCACTGAGTTTAGGAACTTACGGAACTCACGACCATGAGCCGTTGAAAGCCTATTACGAAAGATTAGTCGAATGGTGGCATGGTCCAGATGGCAGCGAAGGTTGGAAGGAAGTTCAACGCTTGATGCGCTTCCTTGGTCTCGATGAAGAAAATCCTCCGCTCACTTTCACGCCAGAGCTGCACAAAACCTTTTTGAAAGTCCTGATGGAAAGCCCATGTTGGATGGCTTTGCTAATGATCACCGACCTGCTCGGAACAACGCAAAGATTCAACGAACCCGGTGCAGCCGGTGACGTGAATTGGAGCCAAAGATTGGAAGCAAGCCTGGACGAGTTAGAAAAGCGTCCAGAGTATGCAGAGAACATCTCAGCGTTCCAAAACCTGATTTCGAAGACCGACAGATTGCCTGGCAAAATTGCTGCAAAATCTGCTAAGTAATTGTATGGGCGGCATATATGCCGCCCTGCCAGGGAACCGCCTGCGGCTCCCCTACAAAACGGGATTACATGAAACAAGAAATCCACCTGATCAACCCAACACAACTCAAGGCTCTTCTCAAAAAAGACACCTCAGCTGCGTTACTCGACACTCGTGAAGAGTTGGAATTTTCAGAAGGACATATTCCAGGAGCGATTTCAAATCAGTGGTTCGAGTGGTGTTCGAAAGCGCCATCCTCAGCCAAGTCTACGCTGTTCGAACCAGGCTATTGGGGAAATCTGAACGTCGAATCGATTGAGAAAGTCGAAAATGCGCTCGGCGACCTTGGTATCACCAACGATGGCACAGTCGTTGTCTATTCTGGTGGCATCGCATCAAAAGGACGCGAAGGAAGAGTCGCATGGATGCTGCTTTACTTCGGAATTGAGAAGGTTTATATCCTTGATGGCGGCTACAATGCCTGGCTCCAAGCGAAGGGTGAAGTTTCCACCAAAGTGCTCTCCGCGCATGAGCGAAAAGCAAAACGCAAAAGTTTTAAGGTTTCACTTCAACCTCACAGAAGAGTCGAGCTCAATGATGTGAAAAGGATGTTGGAAGAAGACGGCGGCACACACCCGATTCTCGTCGACACCCGCTCACCACTCGAATTCGAAGGGCGACTCTACGACTACCAACCGCGCATGGGCCACATGCCTCGCTCAGTAAACATTTGGTTTGACCGCTTCTTTGCAAACGACGGCAAATTTATTGGCAACACCGAGTTTTTAAAGCTCTTAGAATCCGAAAACATACTTTCGAATGTTAAGGCTTCTTATTGCGAGGTCGGTGTTCGCGCGGCGACATTCTCGCTGTTATATGAACTCGCGACCGGAAAAGTTTTACCTGTTTACGACGGTTCACTCATGGAATGGTCGCATCATTCCGATCTTACGGTAATTTCGAGCTGTCAGACTCAACCGGACGAACCATAAGTGCAGTGTAACCGGGCTGAGCAGATACCAAGAGCCCGAACAGTTGATATAGTCTTATCTGACTATGCATCCAGCATTCTTAATTCGAGCAGGTATTGATTGGATCAGGCACCGCCCTGATCTGAGAGAGTCCAACCCATATTCGCGCTGCGAAGAGACGCTCAAAGCCGTGCAGTTGCTCTGGCAGCAGCAGGTTGGGCGCAGTGAACCCTTGCTGCTCGAACAGGCAATTGTGACCGCGTACTGGGCGGAATTCTTCAACGCCGAAGACACCACGCCGGACGAAAAGGAATGGCGCGACGGGCTGAACAAGCGCTCCAGCCAGTACGATTCATTTGAAGATTGGCAGGATTGGTTTAAGAAGAGCTACGCCAAGGTTTATCGCGACAACGCTATCTGGTTGAGCGTATTGATGACATCCTGGGCATATACGCACCAATTCGATGTTATATACGGCGAAGAAAGTTGGGAGTTCGTCCCATCGCTTTCGTACATGCCGACGACCGAGATGTGGCGCCTCGAGCCGCATATGCTCACCTTGCAAGAAGTGCTCCGCGAGTTCTGGCATGAAGAACTGCGTGCATATGAGGAAGCAGGTTTTACCCTCGATGAGAAGACTTCCCCGCACCTGGGGCGGGTCGAGTGCCTCGGCTTCGATACGAAGCTGTATACGCTTAATTTCCCGCCACGCGCAAACCGCCAACCCGTTAATCTGGAGGTGGGCGATTTAATCGCAGACATTATCGTGCCCCCGGGCGATGATTGGTACAGGCACCTGGACAACATCATTTTTGCTCACGATTGCTTAGATGTAACTGCGTTGATTAGCCGCGCACAGTATATGTTCGGCAGCCGACGCAGACTCTTGGAGCTATCTATCGACAACGACAATGAAAAGGCGCGCATGCAGGCATCGGCAGAAGGATGGATGGTTCCGCTGACCGGAGACGAGGAAGTGCAGCCTGATGAATGGACCGCCCCAGGCGGGACGGAGCCGACCAACTGGGCTACGCCTGCCGGCTAGTTTCAGTCTCGTTTAATTCGTGACCACGGGCGCGGATAGCCGTCCGGCGTTTCACTGTGTTTTTTCAAGACCAAGACTACTCGCTCGGTTTCGTCCTTTTCAGGCTCGATATTCACCATCTCTTCGACGCTCGCACCCATCTGTTTCAGCCGTTTCTCAGCCTCGCCCATCTCCTGGTCGAGCTGGCTCTTGGTCTTCTGCAGAAGAGCATGACCGCCGACCTTAACGAGCGGAATCAGCAGCTCAGAAACCAACGCAGTCGAGCCAACAGCGCGCGCTGTAGCCAAATCGTAAGTGCCTCTGTAGTCGCACAGAGTACCCAATTCCTCAGCCCGCCCGTTGATAACGCTTATGGGATGCTCAAGCTTGAGCAAATCGCTTGCCTGTTCAAGGAATCGGCACTTCTTAGCGGTTGCTTCAACGAGAGAGACTTTCAATTCGGGCAGCGATAGCGCCAGGATAACGCCAGGAAAACCGCCGCCTGCACCAACGTCGACCAAGGTGGTCAAACTTTGCTCTGGCATAAAACGCCTTATAATCGGCAAAAGGGTCAAAGAATCGAGCACATGACGCTCGATAAGGACGGTCGCATCAGCCTTTGCGACCAGGTTGGTGTGTTCGTTGTAGGCAATCAGAGAGTTGAGAAACAGTCGCAATTTCTCGAATTTATCGGCGTCTAAGGCCGAGAGGACGTCCCTGTTTAGCTCCAGGGCTTCTTGCAGACTTTCTTTAATCACGGCGGCTTCCCAAGGACTGATAACTTTCAACTGTTAATTGTATTCGCAAACCCTCATAAAATCGCTTGCAGCCAAGTCGAGGGGAGGCGGCAGAGATGCCAAGGCACCCTTATAAGCATAAGAATATACATTAAGTGTTTAATACAACTTCTGAAAGGCATAATGAGTTTGTCGGCCCTATACGGATTGACCTCTCGCCCGGAGAAACAACCGGCGAGATTACAACCGGTCCAAAGGGTCCGCTGGCTTTCAGGAGCGGGTCGACAGGAAGCCCGAGGAAAACAAGTGAGGGTGCAGATACAAACCGAATGACAGACAAAGAGTCACCTCTTGCTGACATTTACACTCTATTAGGCGTCTCCCAGATGTCGCCAATGGAAGGCGTCCGCACGCGCTATTACAAACTTACTCGGGGTATCCATCGTGAGTTGCTGAATACGACGGACATTGACCGCCGCAACAAGCTTCTCTACGATTTGAAGTTTATCTGCATTGCCTACGACATCCTCTCAGATCCAGTCACCAGGACCGATTACGATTTGAGGACCATGGGTCTTCGCGGCGAATCTATGGTGCAAACGCCGGAAGAGAAGAAGCCGGGCGAGCTTGGGCAGAGATTGCATCTCAAGATTGGCGAGCTTCTCAATGTCGCCGGCTTGCTAGAAGGCTCTGAGCTGGAAATCGCGTGCGACATGCACAAGGCGATGCCGGAAATGCAATTCGGCAGCTTCCTCGTCAAACAAGGATTTATTGAAGAGTATCAGCTCGAAGCAGTACTCTTTGCTCAAAAACTTTTGCGCAAGGGACTTATTACCGTTGTTCAATATCAAGCTGCAATGGAAGAGCTGGAGTCAAGCGGCGTTCCTGTTGCAGAAACTGTCGTCGAGCGCGGATACGTCACTCAGTCGGATCTCGATCACCTCGAAGAAGTGGAAGCTGAGGCCGAAGCCGAATTGAATCGCCCGGTAACTACGCCGGTTTACACGCAGCCTCCGCTGCAGCCGAAAATTGACGAACAAATCACAAGTCATTCCAATTTGCTTGCTCAAATGTTGCCGCCTGGCTCACCAGATGTGGTATCAGCCCGCGCCAGTGGCAATGGCGAGAAGGCCGCAGGCATTTTGGGCAAACTTCTTTCCGGCTCGAAAGACGGCGACGTTACAGCACCGCCTTCTACAATGGGCGGCTTGCTGAAAGGTGCTTCGTCTTCTGCTTCAAACCCTGTTGTTCAAGCGCCAGCCGCAGCGAGTGCACCACCTTCTCAACCGGCACCACCACCTGCTGCACCCAATTTGCCTGCTGCACCGCCGGAGGCACCGCCGGAGGCACCGCCGCTGCAAACAACTCCTACAGGAAAAGAGCAAAAAGAGCCCAGGAAAAAGCGAAACATTGAGCTGCACGAAGTTGCTCAAGCATTCGATCCCAGTCTCAATCGCAGCGCAAATCAAGACGTGGCTTCCGACACTTATGAAGGTGCCGCGTATAAAGAGGAATTGCTCAAGCCAGATAGCAAGAAGACCGATAACCAGCGCGACACTGGTGAGTTAAGTAAGAAAATTGAATTGACCGGCTCGCAGGCCGAGAGTTATTTATCTAGTGGTCCAGAATTGTTCGGCGCTGATGACATAGATCCAGCGTTTAATGCGACCATCTCTCCTGGTGAACCTGATACCGCATCCAGTGACCAGCTCGGTTTTATGGATGCATCGAGCGGTGCTGAATTCCCAGGCTTCGTTGATGCAGAAGAACGCGTAAGCGACGATGATGAAGATGAAAACGAAGATGAAGAAGAGGACGACGAAGGAAACATCACGCTCATCGATTCGGGCGCTGCCATAGTTGACGCATCATTACCACCAGCTGTAGATGCTGATGCAGAGCTAGATTTGCACGGTTCAGGTCGCGACAAAACAACCGATTCCACACACGAACGCATTCCGGCGTTTGCATTCACCGACCGCGCATTGCACGAGTTGGATAGTGCATCAGGAGATCAGCAGCCAAAAATCGATGTCGGGCAAGCAAGTGGCGACGACATCAACTCCAAAAAGGCTCAATCAACCACACGCGACAGAATTCCAGCTTTCAGACCGCCCCTGCATAATACTTTTCAGCTGGATGAAAACGAGCAATCTGGTGAGGTAAAACAGGAAGATTCAGAGTCCGGCGATCGCCAGCTTGTAATATCGAATGCGGTGCCGAGCTGGAAAGACAATTTAGAGTGGAACGCGCCTGATCATGAAAATCAGGAAGGAATGCCACCGACAACAGCAAGCCAAGAATCAGAAGTAGTCGACATCAGCAGACACCTCGATCTTGAAGCGATCGAGCCACAGAACAAGCCCGACGATGAGCTAAAATCCTTCCTTGGTGAAGAATACAGAGAAGAGCTCAACGATGAAACAGGCCGCCCGCTCTGGGATGTGGAAGACGATGAATTTATAATTCCGTCCAAGCAAAAACGCTCCGGACAAGCAAATAACCAAGCGAACTCGACCGAGGAAGAAGAGCGACTCGCGAAGGAAAAGCGCATGTCGGGTGGTTGGCAGCGTTTGAAAAATCCGTTTGAATTGCAGCTAGATTCGCAATCAGGACGCACAACCATCACTGGTGAAGAAGCCATAGTGGAAGTTCCACCGCAAGAGGCTCTGGAAAGTTCTAGGTCTGAGACACTAGACATGGTGCGACCGTCAATTCCAGGAGTTAACCAATTCCCGGCGCACGCGGACCCAGCTACTGCATCTACTGATTCAATAGACTCGTTTGTTGAATCCACCGATAGTTTGGAATCGCCTGAAGAAGAAGAATCATTCCACACCCCCTTAAAAGGCAGCAGCAATCCGAGTATTGTTATCGGACTGGATGATGCTGAAGAAGCTGCCGCCGAAAACATGGAAGCACCCGACATGGCAAGGCAAGTGCCGACGGTGGAACCGCCCATCATTGATGAAGACGCTCTTGCAGGCAACGTGAAATCATTTGTCGATGAAGACCTAGCCGTAGAAGCCGTCGAAGTAACTGACACAGCAGAAGCAGATATCATCGACGACGCCGACGCGCTCGAATCACTAGAATCGGCAGAAGCAATAGAAGGAATTCCAGACGCCGCTATTCCTGTATTTGAAGAAGAAGACGACGAAGAAGAAGTTTCGATGCAATCCGATGATGATGCGGTTCAAGTCGAAGCTGAAGTAGTCGACAGCGAAGAGGCTGATGAACAACGCTCCGTGAGCATCACTTCACTGGAAACAAATGCTTACGTAGAGCTTGCCGACGAGGTGAGCGAACCTGAATTGCCTGAAGTGGAGATCACCGATGAGCAAAGTGCAGAGCATGAAGGTGCAGCACAAGAAGACTTAGCGGCAGAGGAGACATCGGAAGACGAAGCTGCGCAAGATAAAACGGCCCAAGATGAAGCTGCACGGGATGAAGCCGCCCGCGATGATGCCGCGCCAGATGAAGACGCAAAAGATGAATCTGCAGGAGATGAGTCTTCGGAAGATGAGTCTGCGGAAGATGAAGCTGCGCAAGATGCAGTCGCTGACAATGTAGCATTGGACGATGAAGCAGAGCGGAAAGCGGCTACAAGCAAAGATGCTAGCGAAGACGCAGCAGCTGATGACGCCGAAATCAAGAAAGCTGATGCCGACGGCACAACAAGCACTAGCGACGAAGCCGTTGCTCCAGCCACTTCTACTGATGATGAAGTTCAGGGTTCAGCCACGGCAGAGACTAGCGACAATGGCACTGCCAACGCCAAGAAAGAACAAGAAGACGATACCGCCGGTGATGACAAGGCAGCCGCAAATGCAGATGCTGAGTCCGCATTGTCCAAGCGACGCAGAATGCTCGGACGACGTCATCACAGAGGCAAGTAGCAGCCGCTCAAAAGCCGGCAGGCTGCCGGCGCTCCCAGCACTTCGCAATCCCAGCACTTCGCAATCCCAGCACTTCGCAATCACGGCACTTCGCCAGCACTTCGCAGTCCACGAACACCTTTGAACCACGCGCATACAATGCGCCTCTACTTCTTCAATAGCAGTTTTGCTGGAACTCCAACAACTGTTGTTGATGGTTCCACGTCCCTGATTACTACGGCGCCGGCACCGGTATGGCAGTTTTCGCCGATTTTTATTCCAGGAATGACGGTTGTTCCAATCCCCAGAAATGAACCCTCCGCAACTTTTACGTTGCCGGCAAGCTTCGTTCCCGGAGCAAGGTGCGTGTGATCTCCTATAACGCAATCATGTTCCACGACGGCGCCTGTATTGATGATGCAGTTTCGGCCGATCTGAGCATATGGGTTGATTATCGCACCAGCGGCGACGACGGTACCTTCACCAACAATTGCTGAAGGTGACACTATCGCTTTTGGATGTATGGCAGAAACGGCAACAAGGCCGTCTTTAGTGTGTTCTGCAAACAACCTTGCCCGAGCAGCGTTATTACCTACAGCGACAATAAAGTGAGATTCTTTAAAGTCGGTTACGGAGCGAAATACCGGATATCCAAGAAACTCAGAGATATCAGCTTCGGCGTTGGCAAAGCCGGACAGCTCATAGCGACCGTCCATAAGAATCGTCTCAGCAACAACCTTTGAGTGTCCTCCAGTGCCGATGACGACAACCTTCACAAGCCCCTTCATTATCAAAACCCACCCTTTACAACATCAAAAGCCTGAAATAATAACAATCTCGCCAATATTTACCTTCAAGTATACTTAGGGTTGCTACTGAAATCCTCACTCCATTTTAATGCACTGGTTGAGTGCAAAGTTTCGAAGCATCTTGAGCGCAAAAACTTCACCTACTGCCACAAACAAACTTAAGATTGCCCATACAGCTGACACTGCCCGCGGTGCCACCTGGATGGCGGAGCAACTTAGGGAACTTAAGAGCTTAGGCCACTCAGTTGCGTCGATCATTCCTGAAGAAGGAGACCTCAGCAAGAAGCTCGACTCCTTTGGAGTGCATCATTGCTTTCATAAAATCGGCTTTCCCTGGCATTCTAGGCAGGCTTTACCCAGTCTTAAAAACATCTACAGTCTCGCCAAACATTTCACCATAGAGCGATATGATGTGGTTCATCATCACCTCTATCCATCAATGATTGTCAGCCGTTTTGCTGCTTGGATCGCGGATGTACCTGTTCGCTTGAGTATGATCCCCGGTCCGTTCTACATGGATGCGGAAATTCCGCAAGCAGTCGAGTTGGGCAGTTGCTGGATGGATTCACGTGTCATTGTTTCGTGCACGTATTCGGGGCAACAGTATCGCGCCGCAGGGGTACCTGCGACAAACTTGGAATTAGTTTATTACGGTGCCGATGAGAGCAATTTTTCACCCACTAACTTTGATGCTGAGAGCGCACGTAGTCGCCTAATCGAAGAGTTGGAATTAGATGAAGATGTTCTATTAGTTGGCATGGTCGCTTACTTCTACGCTCCTCTTACAGAATCCAGACACTATCCTAAGTCCGTTTGGAACAAATCAATGAAAGGACATGAAACACTTATTGAGGCTGTTCCACAGATCCTCTCGGTGTGTCCTAAGGCGCGATTCCTTTTCGTTGGAGATGGTTGGGGCGAGCCCGGTCAGAAGCTCATGGAAGACCTTAAAGCCAGCGTTGCTGCAAAGGGTTTGAGCAAATATATTCACTTTGTGGGTCATCGTGAAAATGTGCCGGAAATTTTGTCGTCGCTTTCAGTCTCACTGCAATTGTCTCGCAGTGAAAATTTGGGTGGAACGATTGAGAGTTTGCTGATGAGCAGACCTCTTGTTGCAACCAGAGTTGGCGGTATGGTTGATTCAGTTCGTCATGAACAAACCGGGCTTTTGGTCGAGATGGATAATACTGAGGAGCTTGCAGCGGCCATCAGCAGACTCTTGGGAGATGCGGAATTTGCGCAACGCTTGGGAAACTCCGGACGGGAACTCATGCTCAATGAGTTTTCGCTAAAATCAACAGTTAGAAAGTTGAACGAGCTTTATCAACAATGCTATTCAGAGACACAACATTCAGGCTATCGCTGGCATGTGATTGCTTGGCGTTCGTTGATTGCACCATTCTTGCTGCTCGCAATTCTTTCGCTTCAGTTTCGCTATGAGATTGAAGGAATGTCTGGTCCTTATTTCACCGACCTTTATCGACCCGTAATTGAATTTCAAAACAGAATTAGCACACTGATTCAACCGCTCTTCCGCGTAGATGGAAACACAAGCTTCGCTTCCGTAATGTCGTATACGGCGCGAATATTTCCCGCCCTGCTCTTTTGGTTGGCATATCCTTTTGCGTTGACCAAGAAGAGAATGCGAGATCGCATTGGCTATCGGCTTTCTCAAGCAGGTCGAATCCTACCGATGTATCACCCAGTGGTCGTCTTCGAGGCGATCGCGAGTCTCTTCTGCGTCCCCGCGCCGAGACTTGCGAAGCGTCTTTTTGATATTACGGCAGCCTCGACGCTTATAGTATTCTTTTTACCTGTCTTTGCGTTAGCTCGGCAGTCCGCGCGTAAAGCAGGCAAACCGGTGTTTGAACTTCAAACGGTTATGGGTAAGCGAAACCACACCTTTGCGGTTTATTCTTTTGGTGATTGGAAAGTAAATCAGAGCATCTATTGCAAGTTGGCTTGGTTACCTTTGCTCATCAACGTTTTCAAAGGTGACATGAGTATTGTCGGAACACGCATACGCCCCAAAATTCAACTAAGCGATCGACCAGAAAACCACCCAACCGCATGGACAACAAGACCAGGACTGACCGGGTGGTGTCATATGAATGTGACAGGAGATTTGGACTTCGACTGCTTGAATGGGCTAGACGTACTCTATATGGTTAACTGGAGTCCTTTGTTGGACGTGAAAATATTGCTGAAGACCATCCTGTTCCGATTGAAGAATCCCACAGCTGGCTTGTTCTTCGAGAAATACTGGATGATGGACAACCACACTAATCAGACTTCCAGAGCAGCAGAAAAAGAAGTAGACTTGACCGCTGTTTAGCCGAGCTACGGTTTGATAGCTAACCGATTGCCTTGCGAATTTCCGAAGCGTACTTATGCGCAGCGGTTATCGCGCCGGCAAGCTGTGCAACATCCTGATCAGTCATTTTTGAATGCAACGGAATCGTCAGCGCACCATTAGAAAGCTGCTCAGTAACGGTCAGCGTACCATTCACGCGACAACGCTCTTGCCAGTAAGACTGCCTATGGCACGGCGGATCGTAATAATTGCGTGTCTCGATATTTTCAGCGGCGAGAGTCTTCGCCAACATGTCCCGAGACATACCAAAAGTCTTTTCTTCAACGAGCATCGCTAGGTCTTTAAGCGATGAGCGATTGCCGGAGCGAACTTGCTGCCATTTTATTCCGGGTACATTTTTAAGATGCTCAATCACGTCGGTTGCGACCTTTGTCCGTCTCTCTACGACGCCTTCAAGCCGCTTCAGACCTTCGTTACCCAGAAGGGCATTGATCTCAGGCATGCGCGCATTCAAACCAGAATCGATAAGGTCATACTGACCGTCGTTTCCATATTCGCGCAAGACCTGAAGCTTGTCTCGCAATTTCTCATCATTGAAGGTGATCATGCCACCTTCGCCGGCAATAACAAGTTTTGTCGGACTCAAACTAAAGACTTCCAGATCGCCCCTGCTGCCTAGCGCTTTTCCTTGATAGAGAGCACCAAATCCGTGGGCCGCGTCAAATATCAGCTTGATTCCATGACGCTTCGCAATCTCTTCCAACTGGTCTATCTGGCACGGGTTGCCAAAGACGTGAGTAGCTACGATTCCAGTGGTCTTGGACGTGATTGCAGCTTCAACTGCTTTCGGATTGATTGTCCAATCATCGGCATCGATGTCGACAAAAACGGGGACAGTGTTATTCCAAGCACAACCAAGTGCCGATGCCAGAAAAGTAAAACTTGGAAGGATCACTTCTCCATGAAGTTCCAGAGCCTTATGCGCTAAGACGAGACCAGTGGTGCAACTGGAAACGCCGACTGCGAAGTTGCTGCCGCAATGTTTTGCAGCGCTCTTTTCAAACTGCTGGAGATGGCGACCTTTCGTAAGAACTCCTGAATCGACGATATCAGAGAATTCAGATTGCATGGACGAGTAAGAAGGCAAGTCCGGAATCACAAGTCGCAGCGTAGACTCGAAGGTCGCGCGGGAGCCTAAAATCGCTGGTTTTGTGGCGGTAATCATTTCTTCTGTACTCATGAGACTCAGACTAGACATTGGTTTAAACACGTAAATTAACATCCATCTCCGCACTAGGTCTGCTTTTCACGCATTAAGTCTTTATCCTTTTAACACCTTTTAGCCAGCCGATCACTTGCTGAATCGCAGAGGGCGGGCTTTCACAAGTATTACTAATTAAAGCCAAGGTTACAAATTGGAAAGAAACGAATCATCGACTGCCCCGCCACCTATAAAGCCGGACTTTTCCGACCAAATATCTATCACCCGTTCCGGAACTCTGTAGCCCATAGGAATACGGTTTCATGTCAGTCATTCCGACCAATTCAAAATCCGAAGGGAAGTCAAAACCAGCTTCCAGCAGGCTTTTCCTTGTTTGCGCAGAAAGCTCCCAGGAATTCAGGACGAAAAGTTTGTCCGTAACGTCTTTACGACAGCTCCTGTACCAACGAGGGCGAAAGTCCTTGAAAGAAGGTAGCGACAAAAGCCACGGAGAACCTACTTCAGTTCCACCCAGCGCATAGACCGCTCCGGGAATATCGAAAAGGCTCATAATCGGATCGCCCGGCTGATAGCCATTTTGCGTCAGAATTTCGTATGTTGACGACAGGAAGTTCAGGCTATCCTTGCTGAGTTTGACGCCTCGTAAGTTTGGCAAATCGGACGCATCATACCGTTGCTCTTCCAAACTGCCGTACAGAAGATAAGGATGATGTATGTATCCGTTCAGAAATACCTTAATCACCAAGCTGGTCAACCCACCGATCAACGCAAATCGAAACGGCGCAGCAACCGCTCCAGTAAGGACTTTCAATGAGATTGCCGAGAGCGCCAGAAAGACGGGTGACATACAGGAAACGAGTTGAAAGGGCAGTGGATTCGCCGAGCCAAAAGAGCACACGAGAGGCAGTACAAATAAGATTGCCAAAGAAGAAAGAAATTGCAGGTGCGAAATCAATCTGAAACCATGGGTATACCTCGTTAGGGCAAAAATCAGCAAAACCGACATACCGAGTGATACGGAAATTTGTACGTCAACGTACGATAGATAGTACGCACCGTTTTTGGTGCTGATTAGAAAAAGTGACGGCAGCAGACACGCAGACGCCAGAAGTCCGATTACATATTTCTTTGCCGGCAACTTTGACTTTGCAGCCAATATAGCGAGCGTCGCGGACAAAGCCGGTACTAAAAGAACAAAACCAAAGTTAACCCAGCCAGTTTCCAATGTTGTCTTGATATTTAGTAAGTTGGTTCGCAAAATTGCGCCCGGCGAGTGCGTTGTCGTCATCGTCGCATAGCATCTTATTTGCTCCAACTGTTCTTGAAATTGTGATGGAGTCTGAATTACGCAAAGAAAAAATACGGCCCCGGCAAATAAGCCCAGCGAGTAAGACGTCAAAAGTGAGCGCTGGTTTTTGTTGATGCAGAGCCAAGCAAAGCCTAAGAAAACTGACAAAACACCTGCCGTGAATTTGACAGGCAGCTCAAAAACGCAGAGAAAACCCGAGATGCAGCTGAGAAGCACAGGAAGGTTGGCCTTACCGGAAGGCACTCCAGCAGCGGCAAAAAGAAGTCCAAACGAAGAAAAAATCAAAAAATAAGTCAGTCCATTGTATGAAAGCGAAGGCGGAAAAATTGCTTGCAAGAGGAAACTGGCCAGAACAGTAAAGAAAACGCTGATCGCCAATTGCGTCTTTGTAGGTCGAAAAGAGTTCGACCAATTCATCTGCCAGAAACCGTACGAAAGGAGCAGACACGAGACGATTTGGCCCAGTAACTGGAAGATGCGCAGATCAATCAGCTTGGATGTTGTCAAATTCGGCAACTTCGACAACAAAAAATGGAAAGCGCTTACCCCTGCGTATTTTGCAGGGTTGCTCGCTAAAACCAGGTAATATCCCTCGTCAGTTAAGTCAAAGCCGCGGTTGAGGCCCCAAAAGACAGTCGCCGTCAAAAAAAGAGTTGTTATGACTACTGCAACCAGAAGCAATAGATCGAAGAGATCGACCTTATATGCCTTCATTTGCCACTGTAAGCGGTTTGCGTGCAAGGACAAACCTCGAACCACCCGCAGGGAAGTTGATTCCAGCTTTTATTGCTAGTATCTCCAAACGCAAAACAGCAGAAAATACCCAGGAAAGCAGCGTGTTTACGCGCAGCTCGGAAAACACATTGAATTTGGGCTTGGCTACTCTTTGCCAGATCCTAGAAAGTGCCATAAGCGGCAGGAGAAAGAACATAAAAGAGGTGGAGCGAACAACGTGAAATCCATGATCGCAAAGCTTGGACTCGAGTTCGCCGGGTGAATAACGTCTGTGATGGAAAACTATCTCGTCGGAAGGACTCCAGAGCCAAGTATGCTGGGGCACTGTCGCCATCAGAAATCCGCCCGGTGCCAAAGCAGCGTAGATGTTTCGAAGAGCCAGGTGATCGTCTTCGATGTGTTCTAGGACATCAAACGCACCTATGCAATCGTAGTCTCCCAAAGCAGAAATCTCAGTTGCATCACAGATGAAGAGATTCGCCATTGGCACTTGCTTTCGAGCAAACTCCAACGCTTCAGAGAACAACTCTCCGCCCAAAAGACGCATGCCCGGAAAGCTTTTAGCGACCGCGTTTAGAACGACACCCGTGCCAAAACCAATTTCAAAAAACTGTGCGTCTGGTTTTACTGACTTTCCCAAAAACCAGACAATCAAGCTGTTGCGCGCGCGAAACCAGAAATTGTGTTGCTCTAAAGCCGCAATCTCAGCGAAAAACTTTGGATCGAAACCACTGCCGACTGGAGCGGCTTCAACTTTTTTGTATGTGGTGGCGGCACTCATCGTCACAGAATAGTGGAATCTAGAGTAACCTTCATGTCCTCGAAATAAAAGTTTTTTAGATCATGAAATGATTGAAATCAGAAATACGTAACGAAGTAAAGACATCACTCGGCTACACTGCTGAAAAATCACTTCGCCGGCTAAAGTCCTAGATGACCTACACTGTTCCAAAAAATAATGCATATATTCAGCGCGCCAATCCGACGCCGCTTGAAGATGCATTTTCTGCTTTTGCCAATCCCGATCAAAAGTCGACTAAGGTTGTCTCGCTCGTTCGCCCATCGATTGTCTTTTCCAAAAATTCTTACAGCACTCCCCTCGCGATGCCGATCGGCATTGCCTATCTTGCCGCAGTCCTAGAGAAAGCTTCGTACAAAGTCGAGATTATCGACGTACCTGGACGCGGTGTCGAAGCAATTAGGCTAAGTGACGACGGCCGTTTTAACGTTATGGGAGTGAATGACGATGAGGCACTCGCACTCATCGATCCGAATAGCGACACGATCGGAATTTCCACGATGTTCTCGCAAGAGTGGCCCCACCAACGCAAGTTTATAAATAAGGTACGTCAGCGTTTTCCTGATGCCACTATCGTTGTGGGAGGCGAGCACGCTACCGCGATGGCCGAATATACGTTGAGGGACTGCCCAGCCATTGATTATTTGATTAAAGGGGAAGGGGAGCTAGCCTTGCTAGAACTTGTCTACAAGACTCGCTCCGGATTGCCGGTAGGAGACATCAGTGGAATTTGCTATTTAAAGGATGGCAAATATATCGACAATGGTCTTGCGCCAAGAATCGCAAACATCAAGCAAATGCCTTGGCCGGCATGGCACTTGATTGACGTAGAGCCTTACTTTCGTCCAAATTTTACAATGGGAATCGGACGTGGACGAAACATCGCCATGTTGGCGACAAGAGGTTGTCCGTATCAATGCACCTTCTGCTCCAATCCGACAATGTGGACTACGCGCTATACGATGCGCTCAGTCGAGGATGTTGTTTCAGAAATAGAGGACAACATCCGTCGCTACAACGTGAACAGCATCGATTTTTATGATCTAACAGCAATTGTTCAAAAACAATGGATTCTCGATTTCACGAAAGAAATCAAAGCGCGAAACATAGACGTTGTTTGGCAGCTGCCATCAGGCACTCGCTCTGAAAGCCTAGATGAGAATGTGATATCGTCACTCTCACAAGCCGGCTGCGAATTTCTAGTCTACGCACCGGAAAGCGGTTCCGAGCGCACGTTGAATATGATTAAAAAGCGTGTCAATTTGGACAACATGCTTCTTTCAATAAAAGCCGCCCTGGAAAACAAAATCGTTGTGAAAGTCAATTTCATCATTGGTTTTCCATTCGAGAAGAGAATTGACATTGCCAAAACGCTGCTCATGATGTGGCGCTTAGCGTTGATGGGTGTTGATGATTGCAATGTATCAGCGTTCACACCTTATCCTGGATCGGAATTGTTCGACGAACTCAATGAAGAGGGAGCACTTGGTCCGATCGGAGACAACTATTTCGAAGCACTTATTACACAGTTTGATTTCACGTTTGCAAAAACATTTTGTCGCCACGTAAGTTCACTCGAAATTCTTATGTACCGTATCATCGGCATGGCAGTATTTTATGTGCTGAGTTATTTGCGAGTTCCGTCACGCTCTTTTCGGCTGCTGAAATGCATCGCAGCACCATCATCCTTTCAGCCGGGTTCACTGTTCGAGCAGCGCATATTTGATGCTGTATCTCGACGAAGCGCAAAACAAAGGACCACTCTAAAAGAAGAATCGTCTGCGGCGACAGCCGTCGTCTAATTCAAACTTCGACTATCAACCAGAGATTGCAGAGCCTTCGCGTTGTTGATGCGAACGATAGAGTCGCAAAACAATGGACAACTGTTCGGCAATTAGTCGAACAACCTTTTGGTCGCCAGGCTTATATGACTGGTTGGGATACGGAATAACAATCAACAAACCAAGACGCAAACCAGTCATGTCGATCGGCTGAGTAAGAGCGTTTTCAATCAACCCACCAGGTTTGATTCCCTCTTCGCGCATTGGCGGAAGACCCAATTGCATAGACAATTTGGAGACATACGATTTGACTGCACTTTCTTGCGCGTCGTCATTCAAATCAAGTTGCAAACTCGAATATGCGCCTTGATTCACCACAACAGCGCAAGACTGGTAGTTGAGAATTGAAGATAGCAGCGCGAAAAGTTTCTCAGTAATCAAATCAAGATCCAAAAGATCTTCACCGATTCTGCGCACTTCATCGATGATTGTCGCTTCGAAAAGCAAGCGCTCCAACAGCTGATTGAGTCTGCCGTTGATTTCTTCCGGCGCTGGTGCTCTTGAGGAATCAGGCAAAATACGCAAGCGAGGCTGAACCTTGGACTCCGCCAGGATTTCTCTGATTGCCATAATCAAGTTTTGAAAACCGGGCTCTTTCGGAATGTACCGATCCGCGCCCGACTTCAGCCCCCAGAAGCGGTCGATGGAGCCATCTAGCTTTGTCAGAAGAATTACCGGTGTTCCCGACAGCTCAGAATCGTTTTTCACCAGCCGGCACAATTGATAACCGTTGATGCCGGTCATTACGACGTCGGAAATGATCAAATCAGGCAGCTCATTGTAAGCGCGCACAAGCCCCTCAGCGCCGTTTCGCGCTTCGAGAATAGTGTAGCCCTCCGCCTCGAGATTCCTTCTTATAGTGAGAAGTTGAGTCGGGCTGTCTTCAATTAGCAGCAATCGATAGCTCATCCGCCTACCGCTTCCAGTCCGTAAGCCTTGCGCCTATTGTACTCCTCCCGGAGGAATCATTCATCTTGACACCTCAAAGCGTTACTAAAAGCGCCTTATTGGCGCTGAGTTAGCTTTTCCAGCAAATCGCTCAGCTCGTGATTCTTGCCGCCGTCTCTTGCAATTCCCTGGCGAATAACCTCAATAGCTCGCGCCTTGTTGCCTTTCAGCGCTTCTGCCTGTCCGACCCAAAATGCCTGCGCGGGTGTGAGCGTTTCAACTCGGACGACCGGTGTCTTCTGCTCTCTTTCCGTACCGATTCTGCCCGTCATATATGAAACAACGTCACAAGCGGACGCAGTTGCCGGAGATTCTGAAATAGTCCAGGCTTCGTATGCGGCAGCAAGAGCCGCGTCATCCAGCCCTTCGCCGGGGTGTTTCTGAGAAAAACCCGCCATGGAAAGCGCAACTCTATCGATAAATTCAGCCTTCTGCGAGGCATCAACCGGCAAATTACTCAGACAGGCGAGCAAGTAAAAACGAAACGAGCGCAGCAATTCCAAGTTTTTCTCAATCCGATCATCCTTACTAATCACCTGGTACGGAAGTGCGTACTCGCTAGTCAAATTATCATCGGTATTGAGAGCGACGCGGTCCGTCGATAGTTTTTTCCAGAGCAGTTCATCGAGTGCCACCGGCGTCAAAACTAGCATGGACAGCAAATCAGGCACCGACTCAATATGGCAGTACTTCAGTTGCTGCGAAAGAACCGGTTCTCGCAAAAGCTCACTTATGCGCACAACATTCAGCTTTGCAGCATCCGGTATTTCTTTGATTGGTTGAATAGATCGCTTTTCGTTCGTGACCGGAGGCTTGAAAGAAACAATCAAAATTTCGCCAGAGCCATGAGGGTGGAATACATATGTAGAAGGGAAAACGCTCTGAACCGTGTTGAGCAGCACCAAGAGCGTCTTTTCATCAATTGAATAAAGTTGCAACCACTGGCAGAAAATTCCTTTCTGAGACAGCTTTGAGGCAATAAGCGCAAAATATTCATGGGTGTAAAGATCGCCGGCTCCATTTACCCAGGGTTCTGCGGGTTGAGAAACTATCAGGTCAAACGAGCCCGGCGAGTATGCAAGAAAATTTCTTGCGTCGCATACCAACTTACGGATATCGGCTCTCTCAGCCCTTTTTTCCGCCGGCAAAAAGAAACGGCTCGCATCGAATACCGCTTTTTCGATCTCTGCCACCGTCAAGCTTGCAATGTTATTTTGCTTTGCCAATGCACCATATGTAGCGCCACTACCGCAACCGATCACAACCGCATTAGCTTTAGTTTGCGAGCTGAGCGCATACGGCAAAAGACTGAGCAGCATCTGTGTCGGATAGTCAGTTGTCGGGGCAGGCAGTGACAGATTTTGTGGGATAGCAGCTTCTACTTTACCGTCATTCTTGAGCACGCAAATATTATTTTTAGGCATTTCCTCGACCGTAACAGTCGTGTTTAACCCATCTCTGTAAAACACCACCGAAGTGCTCTGTCTCTGCTTTTCAATCGATTTGCGCACACTTCCAGCCACTCGAGGTCTTTCGATAGGCAGCAGTCCGAGTCCTTGTGAGAGCATAAAGGTATCTACGCGCGGTGGATATAGCGTCGCTATGAGACCGATTAACGCGGCGCTGCATAAGAACACAACTCCCGAACGTTTTTCTTTCTGCGACACAATTGAAATCTGATGAGAGGCTGCAAGCGCAGCGATTAGAAGACACACTCCAGCGACAACTATGAGGCTCGCCAACATGCCGCTTTCGTATTTTTCGCTGAACGCTGGTATCAAATACAAACCAGTGCCTAGCGATCCAATCACAGCGCCAAGTGTGCTCGCGCTATAAAGCCAGCTGGACCGAGCCGTTTTTGAGTTGACCGCACGCAAGCTTCCGAACAAGACAACCGGAAAAATGATGCTCACAAAAACTATCGGCGGGAATACGAGACAACTGCACGCCATAATTCTTGGCAAAAGAAAAGATCTGAACAGTGACAAACTTTGAGAAGGTTCTGAAGCATGTTGTGTAAAGAACAGCACCAATTCTGGAAATCGATTCATCAAACAAGCTTCTGCAAATACGATGAGCGCTGCAAAGGAAGCCACCATAGACACCACTGCTTTGGTAGCAATTTCAACCTTGGTGCGTCGCGTTAAGACCCAACTAACAGCAGCCGAAACACTTGCACCTAGAAGCACACCGCAAAGAACGACACCAACGCTATATGTCGAAGAGCCGAACAGTAGTGTGAACAGTCTAGTAAAAATTACTTCGAGAGCTAAAGCCGCGGCTGCAGACAAGAACACCAACAAGCAGTCAAATTGCGGAAAAACAGAATCCGCATGACTGGATGCAGCAATATCGACAAGATTGCGCGGACTAATGAGTTTTACAGCAGCCAATGAAATAACCAGCGCAATGACACTTGCCAAAATGTTTAGCGCTCCAGCAATACCCAGCGTCAACGCAAGACCGAAAGCAGGTATCAGAAAGAAAGCACCACATACGACACCAATGAACGCGCCTGCCAAATTAGCAGCGTACAAAATAATTGACGCCTTACTAACCTCGATTGATACCTTTTCTACCGACGCAACAGCAGCAGGCCAGGTCGCACCCATTGCAATTGACGGTGCTGCAGCAAATACAAACGCTAGAGCTTGACGAAGCGTTTCGTCCTCTAGAGCAGCAAACATGGACAATTCGGCGACTGAAAACGAAGACCAACGAAAAGAGACCGCATAGAGAAGGGCGAACCCACAGATTATCGCCTCCAGCACTGCCAAGAATCGAAGCGGATTTACTCCGCTGAATAGACCTCCCCCCCGCGCAAGAATGGCATTGCCAAGCAGAGCGCCCGCCCCCAAACCTGCCATCACTCCGGCATAAACAACAGCCGCGGACGGCGTGGTTGCACCGACCAGCCGAACAAATTCGCGCTGCCAGACAGTCTGAGCCAGCAGAGCCGCAGCTCCGGAAAGCGCAAAACTCACTAAAAGTGCGATTTCAATCGTTTTTCGACCGGAACCGGGCACTTAGTTCAACTCCCAAACACGTCCCACAACACCGCTGCACTTCAGCCATTCTTGATTATGGCAGTGTTCAGGCGCACTTGCGTAAGCCCGACCAGAACCTGAGATTTTCAAACTTCATCTTTTAAAACCATATAGCTCATATATACAAACACTCATGACAATTATTAGAGGTTAGAATCAAAAGTTGAGCCGGCCGCGGAAAAGCCGGACGCCCGAGCGCAGGAGCAGGCAGATGATTATCATCTCCATCACACTGCACAACTTTATGAGCTACGCCGACGCCACTCTCGATTTGACGACGGTACCGGTGGCGTGCCTTTCCGGGCACAATGGCGCGGGTAAATCCGCGATTCTCGATGCTGTAACTTGGGCGCTCTGGGAGTCAGCGCGGGCTTCGTCGGACGAATTAATGCGCATTGGCGAGAAAGAGACTTGGGTTGACCTCACGTTTTTGCACGAAAACCGCACCTATCGTGTGCGACGACAACGCATGAAGGGCGGCGGCAAGTCGGGAGGGAAGACAACGTCCAAAGGCAACTTGGAATTTCAGATTCTCAACCGCGCCGGTGAAGGGGATACCGCTCAGTATGATGATTCGCACATCAGTGGCAGTAGCGACGACCCCGGAGATAGCAAAGAACACGGACATGGCGAAGGCAACGGACATAGCGAGAGCAACGGACACGGCAACGGTAATGGACGCAGATACGTCCTCGCTTCCTTGCCCGGAGAAAACGACGTCTGGCGCAGTCTGACCGGCAACACGATGAAGGATACGCAGAAGCACATCAACGAACTTCTGCGCATGGACTATGACACCTTCATCAACAGCGCCTACCTGCGGCAAGGAAAGGCAGACGAATTTACGACGCGCGCAGCGTCCGACAGGAAGCAGGTTCTCGGAGAAATTCTGGGACTGTCATACTTTGAAAAACTCAAAGAGCAATCGCGCGATCATGCACGCGCGCTGAAAGTCAAACGAGAAGCGATGGAGATGTCTCTCTCGCGTTTGCCTGAGGCGGAGGCTGAACTAGCGCAAGCGGATGCTGACTTGCTGCAGGCGAAAGGCGAATTCGAAGCCTTGACGGAAAAATTGAGCGCGCAAGAAGAATCTGCGCAAAAGCTGAACGAGCAAATTCAATCGCTCACGCTCAACAAACAAAAAATGGAGCTGACTGAGACACAGATTGAAGAATTGACTGCTGCTGTTGCCAATCTCGAGGAGCAATCCGTCACTCTCACAAACAAGCTCGATGCAATTGCAAAACTCGTCAGCGACTCACCGCTAATTGAAGAGAAGGCGACCAAGTACGAAAAGCTCAAAGCCGGGCTTACGGAGATGGAGCAGAAAGCGCTGATTCAGCAGGAGCTGACGACAAAACGCATGGACTTGCAATCCACGCTTGCACAATTGAGAAGCCGCCTTGAACTCCAGGTTGAGAATGTTGAGAGCAGACTAAAAGAGCTCGAAAAGCGTCATAAAAAATTGAGCACAGAAACTCAAGATTGGGAAAAGGTTCAAAAGCAATTCGACGAATTTCGGGAGCTGTCGCAGAAAGAAGCAGAGCAATCGAAGAATCAAGAAGCGCATACCAGGCTGAACGAAAGAGCTGCCGAATTGAATTCTCAGATGACTGAAGAGAAGATTCGATTGGAAGCAAAGGTTTCTCAAAAGGAATCGCAAGAGGCCGAACTTGCATCAATTTTGACCAGCAAAGAAAGTCTCGACGAGCAGCACCATGCCATTGAAAAAGAATCGCACAATCTCGATGCGCTGGAAGCTGAATTCGACATAGTTGAACAGCGCGGCTTGGAAATCAAGTCTGAGATTGAATCTTTGGATGCGCATGTAACTGTTTTGGTGGGACGCCAGAAAGAAAATCTAGACAAAATCAAAGAGCTGGAAGAGCACGAGCACAGCTCTGTTTGTCCCTTGTGTTGCGCTCCAATTGTCGATCGCAAAGCTGTGATCACCAGGTATTTAAAACAAAACGAAGACATCGACAGCGAAATCGCCGAGACAAAAAGCCGCAAAGGAAAGCTCGAAGGAGAGCGGAGCGACTTGCGCAAGAAATATCTCGAATTGAAAAAACAACTCGAAAATCGCAAAGAGTTGGACAAACGAATTGGTCAGCTCAACGAGAGACGCACAGCAGTTGAGCGAGCGGCTCAGAATTTCCAATCAGTGAAAAACGAACTAGAAATTTTGAAAAAACAATTGGCGGACGGCGACTATGCGCAAGTAGAAAGAGAGTCGCTCATCGCAGTCAAAGCCGAGATTCACAAGCTTGATTTCGACCCCATTTCGTATTCGAGTTTGAAAGGGCAAGTTCGTGCTCAACGGCACATTGAATCGCGTTTCAACCAAATGAAGCGCGACCTTGCAGACCTCAAAGAACTCGACATCGAGCTGCCTCAGCGTCAGGAAGAATTGTCCAAATTAAACGCCGAATTGCAAGGCGAAACATATGGCACAGAGGCTCGCGAAGCGCTCAAAGGAGTCAAAGAAAAGCTTGAAGAGCTGAAGTATAACCGTGACGAACACTTGCAGATGCGCAAAGAATTGGAAGAATTAGCTCCAGCGCTTGAACAGGTCAGAGAGCTGAAGCGCGCACTTGAAGATAAGCCTGAATTGAAGAAGAGCCTGGATGAGTGTTTGACTTTGAAAGCAGCCAAGCAAACTCAGTTAGAAGACGCTAAATCATCTCTGATTGCGTTTCAACAGCAGGTGGAAAAACTGCCTGATAGCATCGAAGCGATGGAGTCAATAAAGCCTGAGCTGGAAGCACTGCGCAAAGAGAAAGAACAGGTCTCCAACCGCTGCGCCATTTCACAGTCGCGTTTGGACACATTGAACAACGAAATTGCGCAAATGAAAGATCGCCGGCGAGAGCTTAAGGATCTCGACGCAGATATCGATGACTACCTTTTCCTTTCGGAATCGTTTGGACGCAAGGGTATCCAGGCGGTCATCATCGAGAACGCCGTGCCCGAAATCGAAAGCGATGCTAACCGAATTTTGTCGAGACTGTCCGATAACAGAATGCACGTAGCTCTCGTCACCCAGCAAAAGACAAAATCCGGCTCGATGGTAGAGACGCTCGATTTGATGATTGCTGACGAGGTGGGGACCAGAAGTTACGAACTTTATAGTGGCGGCGAGGCTTTTAAGGTAAATTTCGCGGTCCGCGTTGCGCTGTCCAGATTGCTCGCCCGCCGGTCTGGCGCTAAGCTGGAGACCCTGATAATCGACGAAGGCTTCGGGTCTCAGGACGAGGTCAGCCGCGACCGTCTGGTAAAAGCAATTCAATCAATACAAAACGATTTTGCTCGCATCCTCGTGATCACCCACATGAGCGACATTAAGGAGATGTTTCCAGCGCACATTCAGATAACGAAAATGAATGGCACATCGAAGTTACAGCTAATGTCATAATCAAAACCTACAGGGCATATAGAAAAAAGTAAGTCCTAGAGAATCCTATGCAATCTCAACCACCACCCAAGACAGGAAATCGTCTTAGACTGGACATTCAGAGCCAGTTGCCCCCGTATCATATGATCGACCTCGCGTACACGGAGTCCAAGACCCGCCGCGGGTGCCTGATTGAAGTCCCTTGGCGGACGAAGAAGCCGGGGCAGATGTTCACCCTCACTTGCCAGTGGGAAGATGGCGCGGATTTGCCGGTTTGGTCACTCTATGAGCAGTCGGGCGAAGACTCGAAAATGCACTGGAGTAAGCCTTTCGGGTCGGCGGACTTGCAACTTTTGTATGACATGGCGGCCATGGCGGCTGTTGATGCCGATGGCGCAAAAATTCCTGATTCTTTGAAGGCGAAAGAGAGCCACAAGATTGAAGTCACCCCGCCTCCGGGTCCGGCCTATGCGCCGCCCCCGCCGGTTCCGGGCGGCTCAGACTTTACTCAGGGCACGATGCCCGCGTACAACAACCCTTACGGTGGGTATCCGCCGCCCGGTTATGGCATGCCAGGGCAGATGTATCCGCCTCCCATGCCTGGTTATCCGCCACCGCCGATGCCAGGTTATCCGCCCATGCCTCAGCAAATGTATCCCGGAATGCCAGGCATGATGCCAGGTATGCCTGGAATGCCCGGCGATCCTAACGCCTGGATGCAGCCAGGCATGGCGCCAGGAATGCCGATGGCTCCTATGGCTCCGGCTCCAGTTCCCGCACCGCCTGTGCCCGCTCCTGCGCCGGCAGCGCCGCCTCCGGCTCAGACCGCCATGACTCCTTTGCTTGGCGACAGTGGCGTCTTCAAGCGTATCGACATGAGTTTGATTTCGAAGACTCAGACCCTGGATCTGGGCACGCTGCTGCTCAACGCGCATTTGATTAAACAGACAACATTGGAAGCCGCGCTCAAAATTCAAGGGATGGTTGATGACGGGAAGATCGACCCGGAAATCGCGCCGGCTGCGCTTGAACGTTTTCACGGCGAAGGCTCGAGAATCGACAATTATTTGACTGGCGATGTGCTGGAAAAAATGCGAGACAAAGCGAAGAACGCACCACCGGCGCCACCACAGAAATCTGCTGCACCGACTCCAGCTGCCAGCGCTCCAGCAGGCGAAACGGACAAGCCGGCAGCACCTCTGAAGAAAGGGCAGAAGTCTCCCGAAGAAATTCAAAAGATCCGCAATGCGTTCGATTTGCTCAAGCAAGCCGGAATTATTACGGATACTGATATTCAAACAGCACAGACCGTGCTGAGGAAACACGGCGGAGATATCGTCGACATTTTGGTTTCAGCAGGCAAGTTCGACAAGAATACCTTCGAAGCAGCGCACATCGTAAGACCGCTCATTGAAGCCACTTTGATGAAGCTTGAACAAGCGATTATCGTGCTCAACTACTGCTGCCGAAGCCGCGTCGATTTCGACACAGCTATCGATGAAATGGGCTGGCAAAACCCTCGCAAGCTGCGCACAGATTTGAACTTAGAGAAGTAAAAGCATGTGGTCGCATTGCATGCGACCTAAATAATATCGTGTGGTCGCATTCATGCGACCTAAATAATATCGTGGGGTCGCATTCATGCGACCTAAATAATATCGTGGGGTCGCGTTGCACGCGACCATAAAAAAATCGGGCGCGTGCAACGCGCCCCCACGCCAGCAAGCCCCCACGCCAGCAAGCCCCCACGCCAGCAGGCCCCAACGCCAGCAGGTAAAAAGGCACCGAAGAGCCGCGTACGGCTCCTCGGCGTTCGTTCGGGGGAAACCCGACACTCGGCACTTGCCCACAGCTTCAGTAGAGTTTCTTTTCTGAAAATTGATCGGTTGGTCTGCTAAGGTCTAGTCTGATCTGCTTTGACCTTATCCAATCCTAAATGAGCCTCGCACTCACCGTGGATGATGGCAGAGTACTGCCGCAAACCAACCGATTACTTAGCGGTTCCTTGCCAGCGGCAGGCGACCGCACTCAAGGTGGCAAACCTTCCAGAGGTTCTAGCCTTAGGAATCACACGTTCCTCCACTATCGATTTTTTTCTTCTATCAGAAGCATTCCCACGCAAATGCGGCCGGTACCTTAGATTTGCGTGACAAAATTGTGTGTTTTTCGTGTAATCAAGGTGAAGTTCAATAGGGCTTTATGCGCACGCCGAACATAGAGTAAAGCAAAATCATAGAATAAATGAGTGTCACTCCATTAAGACCGATGAAAGCAAAGACCAGCCGTGTGCCCCACTTCTGATTAACTTCATAAAGTCCAGAAAGGATAATTGCCATGAATGCAATTTCGCTGGGAAACAGATATCGACCTTGCGGACCACCTAGATTTTGCACTGCAGCATAGAGAAGTCCTGCACAACTAAATGCGACGCAAACCCACAAGCTGAGCCAGGCCGCTTGATGTTTCAACCTCACATCATCACCTTCTCTAAGGCGTCTCAGGAAATCAAAGGAAATTGATCTCGCGCGAACTGCTTGTGAAATTTGTGTGAAAGTGCCGGCGCTAGAAATGAGAATCATAGAAAGGTAGGCGAGGTAAAAACCGGCTGGCAGATAGTGTTTTTGATATCCAAAGACAGCCCAAAAGCTGCAAAATAATTGTTGCCACCATACCTTTTGTTTTAGTACCGACGATAAACTAACAGGCTCAATCGAGCGATTAAACGTTTTGGCCCAGGTGTCGCGCATGGTGATGGTGCCCAACCAGTCACCATGAAAGACGGCAGCATTGCGGGCAAACCAGGGCACACAAATGAGTGCCGCAGTGAGGGCTGTCAAACCCAAAGAAGCGACCGTCTGCACGGCGTTCTTTTTATAGATCCAACACGATGCGATTATTGCAAAGAAAATGACTGGCACAATCGCCAATGCCGAAAACTTGCTCAAAGCGATAAAAGCGCACAAGATTCCGGCAAATGCGGCGTATCGCAATTCAGGTCCACGAAAGATCACCACGAGGCTCGTCCAAATCAAAAGCGAAGCAAAAGCACACGCGGTAGAGTCACTATTGCAATATGCATTGACGAAGCCAAATTGAGGATGCAGGACAACGCACAGAGGAAGCGCAAGACGAAGAGCACGATTAGAGGCAAACAGCAATGCGCTTATGCGACACGCAGCAAAGACTGTAACGAGTCCACCAAGGATGCTACCGATGCGTTCGGAAAAGGAGATATCGACACCCGGAATTAAGTGCGAAAAGAGCACATGTGGAAGGTAAGCAAAAGGCGGCAGTGAGCCATAAACGGCAGATGGACCGCCCGCCGCAACCTGCGCGGCGTCCGGCGCGGTGAAGTTTTCACTCAAAAATTTTGTAACCCAGAAGTGAGCATATTCATCGGGCGCCTCAACCATGGGCACGATGAAGAGAAAGGGCACTCTCACTAGAAGCGCGGCTAGAATGAAGATCAGAATCAGAGCATTATCAAGCTTCTTCAGTTGCACGATAAAAGCCTCTGTTTCCCCTCAAAATGGCGACGACACCAGTGTCCTTAACTAATTACTGCAGCAGATTTAAGTGGACTGCTCGCGGATTTCACTGACTTGCAGCGTATTGCAGCGAATTGCGGTGAGCTACAGCGAAAAACTGCCTCGCATCTCTTCACCCATCAAAATAAGGTCGGCAAGATGTCTCATTGGCTCAACGTAACGCGAATAAGCTTCCTCAACGTGCAGACTATACTGAATCGACTCTAGAGTCGATCGCCCGCGTTCTACGTCCCGACGCAGTCTGCGAGCCATGCGCTGATCGATTGGAGTATCTATAAAGATACGAAGCGTCGCGATTTCGTGCAGCGGATTGTGGAAAGCGTAAATGCCTTCAATCACAACAATAGAATTCGTTGGAGCCGGCACCATCTGCTGACCAACTCGCTTAGCGCTGCGCATCTCGTACACCGGAATCATAATGTCCTCGCCATCGGCAAGTTTAATGCACGCGTCGGCGCACTCGTCCAAATCTACAGCGTCTGGGTGGTCGAAATCGAAAGTACCGTCCTCTCGGGGCTTTAAATCGTCAATATCCTTATAGAAGCTGTCGGTTGCCAGCACAGCCGCGCCGACGAACTTGCGCGCCAGGGTGGATTTGCCGGAGCCGGAGCCACCGCAGATGGCAATGATTTGAGGGGGACGGCGTCGCATATTTCAGAGTTTCCAGTAAGTTGCAGTGATAGGTCAAGGAATTCGGCGCAGCTACCCGACAACCAGTTAACAAGTAGATGCGCTATTACCCGGAGACCTACATAGAAATGTAGCGATCTTGCCCGGCAAGTTCATTAATAGATCCGCCTTCCTGTCGGGTGAGCTATGCTGGATATTGCGGAGAAACTTGAATTTTACACTTCAACCTGGATAGAACTTGGTTTGAATGGATTTGGATAGGTCTGATTAGCTCTAGACGGGTTTGAATGGATTTATTGGTTTCTTTCCGGCATATGGCTCCGACCATTAAATGACTGACAAAAAAATCTTAGAGAGCCTAGACGGCGTTATCTGGGAGGCAGAGCTTGCCCCCTTTCGTTTCACCTTTGTAAGCACGCCTGCAAAAAAGCTTCTGGGATATTCCGCAGAAGAGATTTTGCAGGGGAAAACATCTTTTATAAACCCTGGAATCAAGAACGCTCTGGACTCAGGAGCGACGATTGACGCGAATTGGTTTGCGACGAGCGGCGCGGCCGAGGTTTATGAATGGAAAAAACCGACTGGCGAGACGATCTTTCTCAAAGATCTCATCAATATTCAAATCAAAGAAGGGAAAACGAAACTCTTTGGAATGACGGTCGATTTGACCGATTTCGTCCAGCAAGAAAGAGCGGCGAGAGCCGAACAGCAAATTATTTTTGACAATGTGCCTGCATTGCTGTGGTACAAGGACCCCCACAACATCATTTTGCGCGCCAACAAGCCGGCTGCCGAATCGATGGGCTATACGACGGAAACCATCGTCGGGAAATCGACTTACGACCTTTATCCTGAAGACGCTGCAAAGTATCACAAAGACGACCTAAGTGTCATCAATTCCGGCGAAGCGAAATTCGGCATTGTCGACCGATATGTGAATTCAGCCGGCGAAATTCTCTGGCTTTTAGTGGACAAAATTCCGCTCAGAGACAAGGATGGAAAAATTACCGGCGTCATGGTTTTCAGCCAAGACATCACAGACAGAAAAAGAGCAGAGGACAGTTTGCTCGCGGCGCATGCCGACCTGGAAACAAAAGTCGAAGAGCGCACGCGCGAGCTGGCTGAAGCAAACATCTTCTTCACGCTTTCTAACGAACTCTTCTGCGTCGCAGGATTTGACGGCTACTTCAAACAGGTAAATCCAGAGTGGACCAAAGTATTAGGCTACTCACAGGAAGAGCTGCTTTCGCGCCCCTATCTGGAACTTATTCACCCGGAAGATCGCGAAGCCACTGCCGCACAAGCCGAATTCCTCACTAACGGAAAGAACATTCACTTCTTTGAAAACCGCTATATAGCCAAAGACGGCAGCATCAAATGGCTGATGTGGAGCGCGTCTTCTAACATAGAGACAAATCTCATCTACGGTGTCGCGCATGATATAACACTGCGTCGCCAAACTGAAGCGCAGCTGGAAGACGTAAGCGCGCGCATCAATAATGTGGCGCGACATTTGCCTGGCGTCATTTATCAATTCCTGAAGAAAAAGAGCGACAACTCCTATCATTTCCCGTACATCAGCGAGAGCTGCCGTGCATTGTTCGGCTTTGAACGCCACGAAATCGAGAACGACTCTAATCTCGCATTCGTCAACATTCACCCTGACGATCGCGGTCCTCTGAATGAAGCGATTGAAAAATCAGCGGCATCAATGTCGGTTTTCAAATTCGAGATGCGTATTTTAATCGGCAGCACAATGAAATATGTGCGCGCGACGTCCACGCCCGAATATTTGGAAAACGGCGATGTTCTCTGGAACGGGCTTTTGATGGATATTTCCGACCTGAAGGCGGCGGAAGACAAAGTAAAACAACTCAACGAGGACCTTGCTCAGCGTGTCAGCATTCTAGCCGCCGTCAACCAAGAACTTGAAATCCTCACTCACAAACTAGAACTCGCGTACGACGAAGCGCTGGAAGCATCAAAATTGAAGTCGGAATTCGTTGCGAACATTTCACACGAGGTTCGTACGCCGATTTCTGCTGTTCTGGGCATGACCGAATTGCTCATGGATACTACGCTTTCCAGCGAGCAAAGCAGTTTTGTCAAAATCGTCAACGAGTCTGCGCAATCACTTTTGACTATCATCAATGACATTCTCGACTTCTCGAAGATGGAAGCAGGAAGGTTGGAATTGGAAGTCATCGATTTGAATGTCCGCTCGATTGTCGAAGGGTGCGCGGACTGGTTGGCATCGTCGGCGCGTCGCAAGCGGCTGGCGTTGATGACTTTTTGCGATCCGTCTATTCCGCAATATGTCAAAGGCGACCCGGTGCGTCTGCGTCAAGTACTGCTCAATCTAGCGAGCAACGCAATTAAGTTTACTGAAAACGGCGAAATTCTGGTCAAAGCTTCGAAGTTTAGAGAATCAGATGAGCGCGTCGTCATCCTATTTCAAGTGACCGACACAGGCATAGGTTTGTCGGAAGCAGCAAGAAAACGCCTCTTCCAGCCGTTTGCGCAAGCGGATGGATCCACGACACGCAAATACGGCGGCACCGGACTGGGACTGTCAATCAGCAAACGCCTCGTGGAGATGATGGGCGGTGAAATCGGGGTTTCGAGCGAAGAAAAGAAAGGCTCGACCTTCTGGTTTACTGTGCCACTAGAGCGAGAAAAATGGCCGGCACAACCAGACTTGAAGGCAGAACAATTGCAAGTGGTAGTGCCTTTTGATGTCCTTGTTATCGATTCATCCCCCTCTTCACGCAGCATCATCACATCCTATTTATCCAGCGCCGGAATCAAAGTTGCCGAAGCCGCAGGTCCGGAAGAAGCGCACGAATTGCTGGCGCAAGCAGTGCGCGACAAAGTCAATTACACGGTCACAATCGTGGATGCGTCACAGGACAGCTTCAATGGATTTGCGCTGGCGAAGAAGATCATAGAGTCACACTCAGAGACAGCCGGGCGAGTGGTGCTGGTGGCATCATTTGATGAAAAAGAACGAATGGAGAAAGCGGTCACAGACGGAGTAGCAGCGTGTCTTGTAAAACCGCTGCGGCGCGCGCACCTGTTGGAAGTGGTTTTGAAACCAGGATTTCGCGGGCAAGAAATTTTGTCGATGCCTGAGGCAGTGGAACTAGGTTTTGACCGCGCGCTCGATGATCTTGTCTATAAAGGAGCGTTTCAATCAGAAACGCCGATAACCAAAGACGGCAAGTTTAGAGTGCTACTTGCGGAAGATAACCCAGTCTTGCAGCAGCTCGCCGAGCGGCAATTGCGCAAGTTCGGGCTGGATGTAGTGATTGTCTCCAACGGGCAAGAAGCTGTTACTGAGTTTGAAAAGCAAAATCAAAAACACTCAGAGGATCACAAAAATTCTCGTTTCGATGCGATTTTTATGGACTGCCAGATGCCGGAGATGGACGGCTATGAAGCGACCTTGGAAATTCGGCGGCTTGAAGAAACTGCAGGTGGGCGCGTGCCAATTGTGGCAATGACTGCGGGTGCTATGCCGTCGGACCGAGAGCGCTGTATTCGATCAGGAATGGACGACTATTTGAGCAAGCCGGTCGGCCACGATCAATTGAGACGAGTAATCGCCTCATGGATACCTTTGGCGCTCAACAGCACACTGGAACCAATGCCCTCGACGGAGCACCCGGAAATGTCAACAGATGAGAGCTCAAAAGGAGACGCAAAAAATAGCGTCAATGGTGATGCGACCCTGCCAATTAATCTCAATGAGCTGAGAAAACTTTATGGAGACGATGACCTGCACGACATTCTCAAGATGTTCCTCTCAGAGGCGACGGAGCTCTTGGCATCAGCCAGAACACAAATAGATTCTCGGTCTGACAGAGAATTGGCAGCAACAGCGCACCAGCTGAAGGGTTTGTCCGCAGTGCTTTGCGCCGACAATCTGACCAGACTCAGCCTCGAAATCGAACAATCAGCCAAAAAGTCTGCTTGGGAACCAGCAGAAGCCACTCTAGGCCTACTGCAAGAAGAATTCAAGAAAGTAAAAATCTTTGTCGATGATTTTTTGAAAACGTAGCGGCGACGCGTCCTGCGGAACGTAGGGGCGGCATTAATGCCGCCCGAAGCCGCCTGGAAGGCGGCGCTCCGGCCGTTTCAGCCCGGCTCCAGCCATTCGGATATAGAACAGTATCCAGAAGCACCCCTATCTGCTATCAATAGCGGTCGTTAAAATGCGTAGCGCTTGAAGCTTCATAAGTGCCTTGCTGCAAGCCTCTTCTAATATAATTGTGGCGGTTCTAGTGGGCAAAACTGAGCCCTTGTAAGGAGCGAAGGCTCCCTTTCGTTGTTGGCTCCACATATGGTGGCATAGTGCTAAGAATCCTAATCATTGTTCTTGTCCTGGTTATCCTTGCAACACCAATCACCGGATGGTGGCTTTGCCAGCGAGCGTTGCCTGTCACTGACGGCGTTGTGACATTGGAGCCATTGATGCACGGTGCGCAGATCAGATTTGATGAGCGTGGAATTCCATATGTCGAAGCGTCATCGGACAGAGATTTGTGGTTGGTCGAAGGCTACGCGCATGCGTCGGACCGGATGTTTCAGATGGACATGCTCAGGCGTGCAGCACGCGGGCAGATGTCGGAAGTATTTGGCGAACAATGCTTGATCGACGACAAGCTCATGAGAAGCGTAGGCATTTCACAAATTGCAGATGCCGAACTGAAAAAACTCTCGCAAGATGTGCGCGCATTTCTAGATGCGTATTCAATGGGCGTGAATGAATACCTTCGTCGCAACGTAAAAACCTTGCCTCTGGAATTCGCAACTTTGGCTTATAGACCAGAACCCTGGAAGCCAGCGGACACACTTTGCGTGCTCAAATATTTGCAATTCGAGGCAGATGAATCTTGGCGCCTTGATGATTTGCGTCAGAGAATTTGCGATAAGCAAGGTGGCGAGAAGTTAGCCTCGGAAATTTTTGAAGAACCGCTGCGTTCTGTAATCAACCAGGCACCGTCGCCTATTCCACCACCGAAAGAAGAGCCTGTGCCTGCGACTCCTGCTGCGTTGCCTGATGCAACAACTCCTGGTGCAGCGCGCGATGCAGCCAAGCCTGCTGCGCTGCCGGATGCATCAACCCCTGGTACAGCACCTGGCGGAGCACCGGGTACAAAAAATGGAGCCTCAAAAACTTCCGCTCAAGCGGCAGCCGGCACCGAAACAAGAGCATCTTCTACGAATGTTCGTACCGCTCCACGTGTTCCGCGTACACCTGGTACTTCGCCCTCACCACGAACAGCACCTACGCTGCGCTACACACCACCCGCGGAGACAGCTCCATCTACACAATCAGAACCCGAACCGACGACAGCGCCAGATATCACACCGGCACCGTCGACTCCAGCTCGCCCGACTTCACCCACTGGTTATGCGCCATCATTGGAGTCTTACAAAAAAGCTGTAGCCCTTCTCGCGTCGATGGATCCTAGAATCGGCAGCAACGCGTTTGGAATTTCCGGCGCCATGTCAGACACACGGGGCAGTCTGCTTGCCAACGACAAGCACGCACTGTATACGGTGCCTGATCGCTTTTATCAAATCTCACTCAAGTCTCCGTCAACGCATTTGGTCGGTGCCACCATTCCTGGTGTGCCGGGAATTATCACCGGTCGCAATCAGTTCATCTCTTTCGGTTCTGCCAATCTCAAAGCAGACACACAAGACTTGATCTTGGAAGAGTTCTCCAGCCAGTTTCCCAATAAATATCGCACGGCTGAAGGTTGGCAAAACGTCGCTGAAAACATTGTGGCAATTCCCGTTCGTATGAAGAAGGACTTGCTGCACAAGGTGCTTACCACAAAGCACGGACCGATCTTGACTCGCAGTGAAACATCTGGCGTTTCACTCAGCTGGACTGGTTCTAGACCGCTAAAGCCAATCATCGAAGCACTTTGGAAAATGAACAAAGCCAAAGACTTGGTTTCATTTTCATTGGCGCTGGACGACTATCAAGGCAATCCACAGACATTTGTTTTCGCGGACAAGAAAGGATCAGTGGGCTACAAAGTTGCCGGAGCAGTTCCTGACCGCCGCAAGTTCGGTGGTGGAAGTGTGATGGTGCCCGGTTGGTTGGTAAGACAAGCTCCGCCGCTTATGAAAGCCGCAGAACTTCCTCAGGAACTTATCGCTAAAGAAGGTTTTGTCATCGCCGGTGAGCAGCGAATTGCTGGTCATCCCAGCATCAACAGCCCATATCCGCCGATGCGAATTCGTCAGGTGTTGTCATCGTACAAACGCAGCGGACAACGCGCTGGTCTTCCGGAGCTCGGTCTTCTGCAAACGGATCAAACGGCCCCGCTCATCGAGCTGGTCAAGTCTGAATTAAAACGTGCCACGGACAAAACAGAGCTGATTGATAAGACGCAATTGACTGCGCTGGAGCAGTTAAACAATTGGTCTCAGCGTCAGTATCAGCTGACACCTGACAGTGTTCCTGCCGCTATTTATGAGAGCTTCATCAACACTCTGGCTCACAGAATACTGGAGCCGAAGTTGGGAGCTGATGCAACTGCGGAGTATTTGGAACGTTGGCCGCGCTCGACTGTTTTAATCGAGCGAATTCTGCGCGCGCACCCCAATCAGTGGTTGCCGCCAGGCGAGCGCAGCTATGACGCGTTCCTTATCTCGACATTTGGAATGTCGCTTAAGGGTGTGAGGGTTTCTGCGGAGAAGGAAGATGCGAAAATTGTTCCGTGGGGAACATTGCACAAAGTCACTTTCCGCCACCCAATCGCCAAATACAATTCGAGCTTCGCCCCCGTTCTCGACATTGGTCCGTCATCTGTTGGCGGTGACCAAGATACTGTCAGTGCAGCCAATATAAAGCCTTCGAAAGACGCTTGGAATTTCCTATCATCGGTGGGACCAACGTTGCGCATGCTTATCGATATGGCTGATGATGAGAAGATTTACTCCAATCTGTCACTTGGTGAATCAGGACAGCTTATTTCTTCCTATCGCGCAGACCAGCTTCCGGCATGGTTGAAGATGGAACCACATGCGATGGCAGTTTCGGACAAGCAAGTAGATCGGCAAGAAAAACACAAATTGATTTTGACCAATCAATAATCACGCCACAGGGAGAAAGGATAGTGCCCGCCAAAGATACAACCGCAACTAAGACAAAGGATGCAAAAGCAGTGACTGCTGAAAAAACTACAGACAGAATATTGGTGGCGGACGAGATCAGCCAGGAAGGCTTGGATGTAATGTCGCAGGCGCTATCGGTGGATTACCTGCCGAAGATCACGCCAGAAGAGTTGATCAAGGTGATTCCCGAATATACAGGTTTGTTGGTGCGCAGCCGGACGGTGGTAACGCCCGAAGTTATCAAAGCCGGAAAGAACTTGAAAGTCATCGGACGCGCTGGTGTAGGCGTCGACAATATAGACATTGGTGCCGCGACGGAAGCAGGGATTTTGGTGGTCAATTCGCCGGAAGGGAACACCGCATCAGCCGCTGAGCACACGGTAGCTTTGATGATGTCTTTAGCGAGAAACGTCGCACCCGCCGATCGCTCGATGAAAGACGGAAAGTGGGAGCGCAGCAAATTCACCGGCACTGAATTGTTCAACAAAACCCTCGGTGTGGTCGGACTTGGCAAAGTCGGGCAGAGAGTTGCGCAGACAGCGCAAGCACTCGGGATGAAGGTCATCGTATACGATCCTCTGATCAGTGCTGAGCGCGCGGCACAACTTCATATGCAGAGTGTTTCGCTTGAAGAAATCTGGCGTCGTGCAGACTTCATCACTCTTCATACGCCGAAGACACGAGAAACAACAAATCTCATCAGTGGCACCGTACTTTCCCGCGTTAAGCCCGGTGTTCGCATCATTAATGCAGCGCGCGGTGGAATCATCGACGAGCATGCCCTGGCGAAAGCAATTCAAGACGGGCGCGTCGCTGGTGCGGCACTCGATGTTTTCGATGAAGAACCACCCAAAGACTCTCCGCTTTATGCGCTGGGCGACAAGGTTGTTTTGACTCCACACTTGGGCGCATCGACAGTCGAAGCCCAATTCAACGTAGCGATAGATCTCGCAGAACAGATGCGCGACTATCTCACTACCGGTCTTGCGAAGAGCCCTGTCAACTTGCCTTTCATGCGTCCGGAAATTTTGAAGAGCCTCGGCAAATATGTCTGGCTAGCCGAAGCGATGGGCGCAATCGCCGGCGAATTGAGCAATGGTTCTATCAAAGAATTAGAGACTCTGGCATACGGCGGTTTGGCGACCAAAGACACGTCACCACTGACGGTGACAGCTCTGCGCGGCATGCTTTTCACAAAAATGGAAGGAGTGACCTACGTCAATGCATCATTGATCGCAAGACAGCATGGCATCCAGGTGCGCGAAAGCAAATTCGAAGAGAGCAGCCAATTTGGCGAAGAGCTCACAATAATACTTTCGACCGAGTCGGGTATCACTTCCTTATCAGGAACAATCCTCACTCACGACGAGCCAATCATCACCCGCATCAATGACTACCCGATCAACCTCACACCGGCCCGGTACATGCTGTTCACCATGCACCGAGATCAACCAGGGATGGTCGCGAAAGTAGCGGGCATTCTCGGCAAACACGATATCAACATCAGCACCATGTCCGTGGCAAGAAAAGGAATTCGCGAGGACTCCGTCATGGTCATGACTCTCGATGATCCGATTCAGCAAGAGTTGATCACCGAACTGAACGAAGTCGACGGCATTCACATGGCGCGCTTCGTATCGCTCATTCCGCAAACTCGCAAATAAGAGAGACGCACACAAGCCGCAATACAGTGGTCTGTTCAAGCAACGGTAAACCTATGGGCAAGTCCAAAAAGAAAATATTTGCAAGTGTCTCGGCACTTCTGATTTTCCAAACCGGACTTCTGCCGTTGGGTGCCTCAGCGCAGCTTACGGAATCAGGAATGAATCCTATTAAGTTGCCTGCGAGCATGACCAAGCATCCTAGCTTGGAGAAAGACCAGAGTTTGGAAGCGATCTTGAAGCCACAGGAGTTGCCGACTACGCCGGTAACTCCGATTTCTCTTGCAGGAATCAAAATCCCTGGAGTCACACCTGCCACCACAAATCTGTTAGCGCAAAATCACTTCGTGGTGATTAATAACACCAATTTCGAAACAATGGGCGACCTGTATCGAGACAACAGACTAAAGGGTAAGCCAAATTTTGTCACGCTCGATAGTATTGTCCATCCGTATTTCGCCACGACCAATGGACTCATCGCAGCAGTCATCGAAGAACATGTGATGCCTGAATTGAAGCAGGTTTTGCATGCCATGCTCAAAGCAGCTGTCGAGGACTACAGACGTTCGGAAGATGCTGAAATCAAGGACGATATTCAGCGCAACCTGGCGTTTCTCATCGTCGCAATTCGCCTCATCGAGCCATCGATAAAGCTCCCGGATATGGGCGGTGCCACCGACCTCTCCGACCGAGAGATGAAGAACATCGATGCCGGATTTAAAACGCGCTCTGAGATTTTCGACAGAGAAGAAAACTTCGAAGCGCTCGCACCGCTCGGTTGGTTTGCAAAACGCGAAAAACTTGCCTATTTCTATCGCTGCGCGCAATGGATTTCCAGAATGGACTTTCCTCTGACCGACGTCACTGTCGATACGGAGACTGGCAGCGGCAACTTATTTAGAAGATCTGTCTTGCTCTATCGCGCGCTCGACCGTGCCACCATCAATGGAAAACCAGCAGTGGATAGCTGGCAAAGATTGGTTCAGGTGTGGGAGCTTTTCGCTACGAGCTCTTTACGCAACAGGCAACGAACACTTTTATACACCGACTTTAAGGCCGTTGTACCTGGTGGCATTCAAGATTTGAAAACCACGTTAAACAACCTGGCAAGTCCATTTTTCAGAACAAAACTTTTGCTGTCTGTGCGCAAACAAAAGCCTGTAGGTCTGGGCGCCACTTCAATTTTCGATCTAGCAGACTCATCGGGTGACGATGCGCAGCACGCATCTTTTCGCTTGATGCCCTTAATCGAAGATCCCGAGATTCCCTGGCTTCGCGCTCGCGCTGGCACTTTCACGGACGACGACAGAGGAACAGTGTGGTGCCCTCTTTCTCTGCTCATCTTACATGCTCGCGGAGCGCAGGCTGCCACTAATATTTTGTACAACGGCATTTCAGTACTACAGCCGGACTTGAACAAACCAATTCTCGAGCTGGAGCGTGCGGTCGCAAAACCGAAAGCCGGGCAACCATTGACCGCGACGTGGGAGCGTTCTTGGAATATTCTCAGTGGCTATTTCAAACAGTTTCCAACCGAAGCTCAAGGTCCGTTGAAGACAGACTTGTGGATGTCTAGACACCTCGAAAGTGCCTTCAGTGGGTGGGTCGATGCGCATATTGCTTTAGCTGAGATTAAGCCGGATGGTGGCGCCGGAGTAGGTAGGCCGGAGGTTGGCGCCGGAGTAAGTAAGCCGACTGGTGCCGACGGGGCTAGCGTGAAACCGGCGGAGGGCGTGGGCACCACACAAGGTGCATCGAATAAGCCTTCGACTACCCAACCAAGCATTCCTGCTGGAGCACCAGTCGTGAAGCCGGCATCGTTCCACTACTTAGAGCCTGTGCCTGGTGTTTTTCGTGCCATAGAAACCGATGCCAGAACTCTCCAGGACAAACTGACAGCACTTGGATTTTTCCCGGCACAATACGAACAGCGACTGAATGACTTCAAACGTCTGGCACAACGTTTAGCTCAAATCGCAGACGCGGAAATTGAGGGCAAGCCGACTTCGCCTGTCGATTTCAAATTATTGGCTGGAATAGACTTTATCCTTGATCAAGTCTCGTCACCATTGCCAGGCGCTCTGAGCATTATTGCGCCAACCGAGGCTCCGGCTCCCACAATCAATATGCCATCGCATTCCCTGGGCATGACACCTGGTGCAGCGCTGACGAGCGGCAGCAGCATCCTCAACAGCGGCAAAACGGCATTGAGCAAAACAGCCAGCAGTATACTCTCCGCAGCGGCGACCGCATCACATTCGGCCAGTGCTGCAGGTGGAGCAGCTTCTGGCAGCGCAACGGGTTCTGCAGGTGTAGCAAGTTCTACAGCAAGTTCTACAGCAAGTTCTACAGCAAGTTCTACAGCAAGTTCTACAGCAAGTTCTACAGCAAATTCGACAGCAAATTCGGCACGAGCATCCGCAAAGGCAAAACAACCGGATTCAATCTACAAACGTCAGCTCAAATCCGCCAATCTGGTGTTGGGACGTCCTGGGCTGGTGCTGATGCTGTGCCAAACGTCACAAGGGGCGATGCTCGTGCGTGGTGGAGTTTACACATTCTACGAAGTGAGCGGCACGCCGTTGCGCACAGAACATTTGAAGCGCAAATTGCAATTTGACCTTTTGCGTCCTCCTGTTTGGGCGCGAACCTTTGATGTCATTCAAGAAGCAACTGGGAAAGAACCACTATTCAAAAAAGTGCAGTAAGGAGATCTGACGCAATGAACTCTCACAAGGAAAACATCGTGCCCGAAAAAAGAACAGCGCGATTGCGCGGGTCATTTAGCGTTGCGGCTAGTGTGCTTACAATGCTCACTGTTGCAGGTTTTGCACCTTCAGCTTTCTCAGCAGACGCGGCGGCGGCCGATCCCGCGATGGATCCATCACTGAAGGATAAAGCACCGTTTGCCGTGGACAAGACGCCACCGGATATGGTGGTAGACGAACGTACTGAATTGGAAATGTTGCGTGACCTTGGCGAGAGTCTAAAGAAATTGGACCATGCTGCCACTGAGACAGTAAAAGAAGTAAATCGGCACAGTGCCGCTCCCATAAATATGCAGGACATTGTGACAGAACAAGTGGTTAACCCGTTTGGATATGACCCGTGGGACCCGGCTTTGAATGCTTCGTTGCGCACTGGTCCATTACTTCCGCCGCGCAAGAAGTGGCTAGACTTCGATGTGAATCAGGTTGCGCAAGTTGTTGGTATTTTGCAGCACGAAGTATCTGCATTGTGTCCTCCAGTTTCGCTGTCCAACTCGGCCAAAGACTCATTTAAAGTGGAACTCAGTTTGATGACCGAAGCTAACAGCAAGATCCAAACTGCAAGCGATCAGCTGAAACAGCTTGCGCAAGGACCAAATTACGACAACGAAAAAATTGGCAAGGCTGCTCACGATATCCGCACTTCTACCCGCACTATCGAAGAGTGCCGGAAGCGCGCAGCGAAAGCATTGACCAAGAAGTAAGATGACGGAAAGAACAGCTGAAACCCTAGAGAATGCGGCGGCTCCTTCGAGCCTCTGGCATAACTCGAAAGTTCAGCTAGCAATTTTCATCATGCTGTACTTGTTGCTGCGGCTGCCGTGGGTATTTACGCTACCCATTTCCGAAGCACCAGATGAAGGCAACCATTTTTGGGTTTCCCACTTTCTGACGACTCATCTGCGTTTACCATCTGCTCATGAAGTTTTTTCCGCTGGTGGTGCCGCTGAGTACGGTTCGCTTCCACAATTCGGCTATTTGCCGAACGTTCTGTGCTCGCTCTTCGCAAGCGAGACCACTATGCCTACGTTTTCTCGCATAGGCAGCGTGCTTGCTGGGATACCAACGCTCATCGCCGCGTTTCTCATCGGTAAAGAAATTTTTGCTGGTTGCTTGCTCCGGTCTTTAGCGTTGCCACTGCTTATAGTGCTGCACCCTCAGCTTGTTTTCACCCAAAGTTATACGAACACAGATGCCACCACTGTATCTTTGGCGAGCATCTCCATCTATCTAGTAGTTTGCGCAATCAAACGCGGACTGACTATGAAAGCCTCCATTGCGTTAGGCTTTCTGCTTGGATGGTTGGCGCTTTCCAAACACACTGGACTCAGCATCGTGCCAGCGCTCGGTCTGGGAGTTATAGCAGCAACATTCGGGCGCGGCGAATCCGCGGCATCAGCAATCAAAAAAATTGCGGCGGCAGCTGCGGTTTTTACCGGCACGTGCGGCTGGTGGTTCGTCCGCAATTACTTCGAATTTTCAGGCGACATTCTCGGCTCGCGCACGATGTACGAGAGCTGGTCGAAAATTCTTCCGAGAAAAAACGGCGTCATTGTGCACCCCTGGCCTGAGGTGCATCAATTCGGCTGGTGGCGCTATGTGTTTTTCGACTTCTTCGGTCTCTTTGGGTACATGACACGGTACATTTACCGCCCGACGTATATTGCCTATCTGATTTATGTAATCGCAGCCATCGTCGGTTGGACCGGTCTCGTAAAAGGTAAGGCGACTCCCGCCGCAAGAACGTCAGCAGATGCAGCAGCCGACAACGCGGATGGTTTTGATGAAACTAAGAAGACATCGAAGATTGATGTAGAGAAAATGATCTGGCTTCTCTTTCTTCTTTGTCCCCTTTTGAATCTTGCGGCGATGATAACCGCCACACTTCTCAAAGTCACGGGTCCACACGGACGATATCTTTTCCCGTCGATTGTCCCGATAGACGCGATGCTCATTGCCGGCTTCTACCGCCTGGGTGACAAGTTCGGCAAGTGGGCGACCCTCAGCCTGCTCGCTCTGCACCTAGCCGTCACCGTCGGCTCATGGCTCGTTTTCTACCCGCCTCGATAAGCTACCTATTGCCGGTTTCCCTTGTCGGACGGACGCTGCAACAAAATTGCAAACTCTCTTCATTAAGGTTAATTCACACCCCCATTCTCGCTTCAAGAGGACCACCAAAATGGGCAGAGGTCGTTGTTCGCCTTGTCAGACTTACCAACCGCAAGAATGCTATCCGTCCAACGGCGGTCAAACTTGCGATAACAGCAATTTTTACCCGTCAAATGCCGACCAAATGGCATACAACAACTCCTGCAGGCGCGGTACACGCGGTGGTTGTGGTGACGTCGCCGGTGGCGATACTGGCGTAATTATTCCGGAAGCCAATGCGTTCGGCACGCCCGAACAGTACGACACCGCAGTAAAGGGTGCGTGCAAATATACTGATCAGAATTACGACCAGGCGCTGAAAGATGCCGCCGCAAAAGGTCAGCCGGTAGTCGCAGTCTTTGGCTCCAAAGATACGCCCGACACGCAGAAGTTGCTCAACACCGTTGCGGCAGCAGCGAAAAATGGTGCAGCCGATGCGACTTACGTCTATATAGATATGGACCGTGTTGCGCAAAATCCGAATTCGGGTCTGGCGAAATTCGTCGACGCAAACGTGCGCGGGCATAATTTAGCGCACACAATTGTCTTTACTCAGAAGCCTGATGCTGCTGGAAATCCTGTTCCTGAGCCAGCCATGATGTCAACTTGGGGCGGAAGAGAACAAATACAAGGCATGCTCTCACAGCATGTGAAGTATGGACAAGACGCAATGAAAGGGCGCCAGTTCAACGTCAAACCTTCTGATGCGGGCGACGGCACCGCGCCGAAAGCTGATGCGCAGGAGAAGGCAAAGCCTGCAGAGAAAAACAACGCAGAATTGCTCAAGGACATTGATAGTGGTCTTGAGGCGGGTAAAAACGCAAAGGACTGGCGCGAAGGCGAGAAAGCCTATATACAAGCAATTCGTGCGGCAGACAAAGTTGATCAGAATGCGCTGAAGGCCGACATCGCCAAAGTCCAAGATGCGAAGAAGGTCGCTGAAGGAACCGGCGATCAGACCAAAATAAAAGAACTGCAAACGCAAATCGACCAGATGCAGAAGCTGCAAGATGCCGCGTGGAAAACGCGCATGGAATTTGGCTTTGCGTGCATGAAGTGGAATCAAAACTATAAAGATATCGGCGAACAATGGCTGATGTCCGCTGGAGATAGAAATCCAAACATGTACATGGACCCTGCCTTCCGCAATAGATTGCGCGACGCAGGATACACGCCGCAAACCGAGAATACGTTTGCGAAGCGAGTGGCGCAACATGAATTGAACAAGATCGGTCCAGTTGGACCTGGTCAACAACAAGATGTCGGTCCGGATGGTAAACCCAAGCAAACCCCAGCGGATAGAGTTTCTCCGTCCCAAGCCACGGATCGGCAGAATCCAAATAATGGACGCCCGCCTATCAAACCTGATGTCAGACCCGCGATTAAGCCTGAGGTAAAACCACAGGTACAGCCGCAAGTCAGGCCGGAGGTAAAACCGCCGGTTCAGCCACCGGTGCGCCCAGAAGTAAGCCCGCAAGTAAAACCAGAAGTAAGACCGCAAGTTAAACCTGAAGTAAAACCTCAGGTAAAACCGGAAGTAAAACCGCCTGCGAAGCCAGAACAAGTTAAGCATCCTGAAATTCCGAACTTGGTGCGCGCTGGTCATGACGGCAACACCACTCAAGATGAGTTCAATGCTCTCGCTAAAGCTGCGGATGAAGGTCTGGTGTTAAAGGCCGCATGGGGAGCCACGTGGTGTCCGAAATGCCCACCGCAACTGGCGAACTTTGAGCGCAACGCACAAGGTAGAAAAGACGCCGTCTACTTCAGCAACCACGACATGGACGGTTCGAACCTAGCTTCGCAGATTCAGATGTACAGAGGTTCTGCGCCGCAGTTCCATAGCTATACAGTTCAACGAGTTTCGGAAACGGAGTTCAAGGTTACGCCACAGGGAAGCAACCGCGGATATACCGTAAAGTACAACAGGCGGTAAGGAATCTCAAAAGCCGGCTGGAAGCCAGCGCTCCGGTCGTTAAAGCGGGCGTGTGCAACACGCCCCCACGCTCCGTCACCCCTATAAATAAGCGGGCGTGTGCAACACGCCCCCACGCTCATGCGGCGTCCGGCGGGACTTTGAGATCGATTTCGAACCAGAAGGTTGAGCCATCTCCAGGTTTGGAATCAACTCGCAATTCGCCTTTCATCATTTCAATGAAGTGCTTTGTGATGGAGAGTCCTAATCCGGTGCCACCATAATCGCGAGTGGTAGAACCGTCGGCCTGAACAAACGGCTCGAATATTTTGTCGCACGCTGACTTTGAAATACCGATGCCGGAATCCTCAACGCTGAATTTCACACCAACGGTATGATCTTGCGCGTGCAGTTGTTCTGCTGCGATTTTGACAAATCCATTGGGGGTAAACTTCACCGCATTGTGCGCGAGATTCAAGAGCGATTGGCGCAGTTTTTGACAATCTCCAACTACACTTACAGGAAGTTCTCCATCAACCTTAGTTGTTACCGTCACGTCTTTTTGATACGTGGCAGGCAGGACAGCGTCCTTTACTTCGTCGAGTAAGCAGTCAAGCCTGAATTCACCTTCGCTGAGCGCTATGTGTCCAGCCTCCAACTTGGAGAAGTCGAGGATGTCGTTGACTATCAACAATAATTGATTCGATGACTGAAGAATCAGTCTCACATTTTCACTCGCTTCTTCATCCAACTCGCAATCGTTCAATAAAATATCAGCTAAACCTGCTATGCCAGTAAGAGGTGTCCTAATTTCGTGGCTGATATTGGCGACGAATTGCCCCTTCAATTTCGTTTGCTTTAATGCCTCATCTCGCGCTCTCACAAGATCTTCATTGAGTTTGGACAAAACTTCATTGCGTTCTTTGAGAGTTTCTTGCATGTCGATGTGATTAGTAATGTCGCGCAGACAAACGACCGCCGCAGCGTTTTCGTATTCCAAAGAACTAACATGCATCTCAACTGTACGCACACCGTTTTCGCTGAGCAATTGCAGTTCAGTCTTGTGCCCGTCTGCAATTGGTGAGCCGAACATTGTGCCGGTGAGATCTTCGTCACTCTTGCAAAACAATTCATTCGCAGCTTTGTTTGCGAAAAGGACATGTCCAGTAGCGTCGAGGATCATGATCCCGTCGGCAGTGGAATTTAGAATACGAAGAAGATTCTTCCCGGTCGAAAGCAATTTTCGATTCGACCGTGACAGCGACTTATCCATCTTCTGAATATGCCTCCGCATGCGAATCTCCGTCAGGGCTGAAGGGTTCTGATAATACTTGAGGATTACCACTCAAAACACCCGCTAGTCGCCTGAACGGTTCTTTAATGTGCATGCCATGCTCATCGATGAGCATTTCGCGAATTTCTCTCTCGTGTTTTGACCCACGCATTTTCAAAACAGTGATACCGCGTTTGATTTCACCAAATAATTCAACATATCGAAGCAAAATGATTGTGTCGGTGATTGTCGAAATATGTGTCTCAGTAATTGATGCGCCACCAACAAGTGTTGATGTCGTCGCAGTAAACAAGCCGGTAATTTCCTTGGTTTTGATAAACGATGTCAAACCAATTATTAGTTCTCTAAACCCACGAGGATGCCCAGCTCTTTCCAGCGCAGAAAGGCTGTCTACGGCTACTCTCTTAGGCTTAAACTCTTCAATGGCCATTCGCATTGCCAACAAATGATCTTCAAGTCCGCGAACTTCAGGGTACATACAAATTACTTTTAGAAGTCCAGCCTTCTCCAATCCTGCGAAGTCGACGCCCCATCCCTGCGCATTTCGGAAAAGTTGTTCACGACTTTCTTCAAATGCTAAGAGCAAGCAGCGCTCATTTTTCGCAGCGCCACCATTCAAGAATTGCGTCGACAGCAAAGTCTTTCCTGTGCCCGTCGCTCCGGATACAAGAATTACCGAGTCTCTAAACACTCCTCCATTGCACATTCTGTCGAGAATGTCATTGCCAGAAGTTACTCGAATATTTGAGGAGTGCTGTTTGAGTTCAATGGCAGAAAGCGGGATTGCCGCAATGCCTCTACCAGTAGTCACACAAAATGGAAATTCGCCTTTGTTGTGATTGGCACCGCGCAGTTTTAGAACTTCAATTGTTCGACGCCTTCTTTCGCGTTCCATTGGATTTCTCAACACAATCACGTTATCCGTGACGAACTCCTCCACGCCAAAGCGGCTAATCTCGCCGTATTCGTGCAATCTCTCAACAGTAATTAAAGATGTGATTTTCAATTCTTTCAGGGCTTCAGTAAGAAGGAGTAATTCTCTTCTTACGATATCGACATCTTTGTAGGTTAGAAAAACTGCGGCAAGCGTATCTATAGATGCTCTTTTAGCCTTAACTTTACCTGCGGCGTTTTTCACTCTCGCAATCAACGCGCCGAAGTCGAATTCGCCAGCGACGATAGGCTGCTCTCGCCCGCGCGGAGAAGCGTCAACAAAAGCCCACTTTCCCTCACGTTCCCACTTCTCGATATCCCATCCAAAGCCGATCATATTTTTCCGAAGATCATCCGGAGATTCTTCAAGGGTTACGAAAACTCCAGGCTCATCGAATTTCGTTATTCCCTCAGCCAAAAACTGAACAGCAAGAACCGTCTTTGCACTTCCAGAGGTGCCGGCAACGAGAGTAGCTCTGTTACGCGTCAAACCGCCCTCTAATATTGCATCGAGCCCCTCGATGCCAGTAATAATTCTTTCGAGCGCGATTGTCATTGATGACCTCCGTCATTTTTTTCGTGTTCGACCTCTGCAGGCAACTGGAGAATGGAGCGAACCCGTGTCAAATCAGAAAGATCACCAACCAGCATTCGCAGGGGTGCGGGGTCTTCCTTTAAAAGAGTGGGCGTCGCCAGAATGCGAGCTTCTTCTGCTATTTCTGGATTTTCCAGAACGTCGATGATCTCAAGATCATGACCGTTTCCATTCAGTCCTTGAATCAGCCGGCGCGCATTTTGTACCGCCAGATTTGATGATGTATTTTCACCACAAATGAAAAGTCTAAATTTCATCCAAACCTCGAGCAACCCAGTCGTGGAAGAGCTTTTCGTTTTTCAGATTTCCGAATTTCATGCCTTAAGTTGATCCCTGGACTGTAGCCAATCGTGGACTAAAGGACTTACGCGATGCGCGAAAGTTCCGTAGCCTGGAAGCTGGACAAATTTAGTTTTTCGTCAAAATTCTTGCGCCGAACTTAATCAATCGACGATGACTTTTTCGCGCTAATCATCTGTTCTTTGCCTTCCATCGCAGAGGCAAGAGCAGGATTGCCGGCTATTTCGGCTGCTATCTTTTCAAGTACTTTCGTGGCACCGCGATAACTGACGTGGACGTTATCAACGAAGTCACGTTGGACAAAATCAGGACTATCGGAGAGATAAAGATAGTCAGCATTCTGGCGCGCGCAAAGCTCCTTGATTCGCAACTTATAGTTGCTCCAAAACGCAGGCGGCAACATATCGCGATTCCGTTTCAATGTCGGCATATCAACAACGAGCACGTGAATATTTTGAGCTTTCATGCGCTTCAACATCTCCTCAAAAAAGAAGAGCTGCGTCGTAAATTGCTTGGGATGCGGATTTTTATATCTGCTCGCGTATTCGGCAGTGTTGTCAAAAAATGCGTCCTGCAACACTTTGGGCACCACAAGGTCGCCCGGGAAAATTCTCTGCGACGACGCGGAAAGAGCATGACGAAGCTCGTCTCCTGCTTCTTTTCTGCGAGTACCTTCGGCACCAGTGCCGTCCGTGAAATAACTTGCAACGCCTGCATGCAGACGACGCAACGGCAATCGGCCTATTTTCCATTCGAGTTCGCCCATAGCGCGTGCAAACGGGTCTGAATATGCCTTTGCGACCGTTTCATCGAACTCAACATAGCGCTGGTGGAACATGAAAGGTTCGGTGTCACCCAAGTTATGAATCTTGTTGTCGATAAAATCGCGCGGCGCTATGCCGACCACAAGCACTTTTGGCTTGCGCGCGCCTTCCATCAATCCGCGCGTCATCATGTAATAGTCACACGCGCCTGCACCTTGCACCGAGACATTGAGCACGGTCGGCTCCTCTCCGGGCAGACGCTCTTTGAGCAATTTCTCCATCGTGTGGACGCGATGGTGAAGCGCGCAATCAATATCCTTGTATGTAGTAGTGGCGTCGGCAGACCAGCAGGCTGAATTAACCAGCGAGCTGCCCATCATCACTACATCCGGAGCTTTCTTCTCGCCAAAATATGCGTGAGCGGCCCACCAGCTCCAGGTTCCGAACGAAGGGCTTTGCTTGAGGTTGTTGGAGAGCACATCTTCAGAGATGGACCCGCCCGGCATCGTGCCGCTGGAAGCCACGACCGAGGCTACTATCGCCGCGTTTACCGCCGCAAAACCAAACACCGACAAGCCGAATCGGCCGCCGGGAAAACGGGTTTTCTTTGGTTGGACTGGCGCTGCCAGTTTGTCTTCGGTACTCACGTTTTACTTTGGAATAAATCCATGGGTGCCATCGCCTGGTTTTCAACAGGCGACCTCAATGATATGCCTGCCGCGGGACAGCTGTCCACATAACTGGTTTAACGCTTGCTTAGAACTGCTTTAGGCGGGCGTGAAAGTTTTAGGAAACCGGCGGGAACCGTTGACCTGTTACCGCGTCACACCAAGGTCAGTTTTTTAAGGCTGGCGTTGGGGATGATCGAGGGCTATCGCTGCCCACGACACCAGGTATTGCGCTCTGGCGGCGCGTTCGGGGAATCATCAAGCGTCCCTATTGGCGCGCAATTTTATTTGGATCGATCAAAACTTTTGTACGTATGGCGTGTACTACATATAGTTGAGATCTTGCGAATGACTTTGTTGATGGCTCTTCCGAAAGGTTGGTCGTCCAGCAACGTGTGAAATTTGCCCGCTAGGTAATCGTTAGCTCGAGTAACTTAAAAACTACTCTTTTTTCCCATATTACCTAGAAGTAATGATCATATATTACGTTGTCATAGAACTGATGGAGTCAGGCTTTTCATGCGGTTTTTCCCACGATATACGCGTTGGACATACTTGTCATTAGGCTGACTCCTGCATATCATTGAACTGCGCTATTCAAACTTCCATTCAAGCGCAGTTCCGGGTTTCTCCAAATAAATAGGTGAAACATTGGAATACTCACGCCCCATAAGAGGCCCCCAGGCGATGCTCACAAACGCCCCCGCTCGCCAGCATTCGCGGCACAAACGCCACGAGCCGAAGATAACGAGCACCGAGAACGATAATTACTACAGTAAAGAAACCGTCGAAATCAGCGTTGATCCCGCAGTGATGGCGCAGCGCTTTCTCGAGCAGGGCCGCAATGCTGATGCAGAGCGACTCTTCCTATCCGCGCTCGACATGAAGATGACGACACTGGGTGAAGAGCATCCCGAGACAGAAAAGTGCCTCGAAGATATTTGCACTTTCTACACGAATTTTGGACGCTACCAGCTAGCTGAAGAGTTCGCCGAAACACTACTTCGCGTGCGGTCTTTGACCACATCACCGGTAGATGAGCTCTACAACAAAACAGTCGAGCAAGTAGCAAACGTATACGAGAAGATCGGCAAACAAAACGCCGCAGAAGCGCTGTATCGTTTCCTGATTACATTGCAGGAAGAAGTCGTCGGCGCTGATAATATCTCCATGGTGTTCGCGCTAAACCGGCTCGCTGAGTGCTATTCACGTCAAGGCGATTACATGGCGGCATTGCCGTTGTACGAACGCGCGCTTGCTGTGGAAGAAGCTGCGTATGGTCCTTTTGCGGTTGAAACCAACAACACATTGACTGAACTTGCCCGTGTTTATCAGGCTCTCCGCAATTTCGACAAGGCGACGGAAATACTGAAACGCCAAGTAATCATTCTCGAAGCAGTGCACGGTCCGCAAGGATTGAGCGTCGCAAGCTGCATCGCAAAAATGGCAGAGATCTTCGAAGAAGCAGGCAACAAGCTGGAAGCGGAAGCTCTCTACCAGCGCGTTATCGACATCTACGAAAACGCCTACGGCAAAAATTCGGGAACGGTGCAATTGATGTACCGCAAGCTCGATCAGCTGCGCATGGACAAAGCTCGCACGCAACAGGGCGGATTCGTCGCAATGACTGCGCCGGCAGCCAGCTCTGTTATGGGCGTTTGGTAAAAAGCGTGGGGGCGTGTTGCACACGCCCGTTTTTGTAACGGCGCATTGCATGCTCACAGCTTTCTGTGGGGTCGCATTGCATGCTCGCGGCTTTCTGTGGGGTCGCATTGCATGCTCACGGCTTTCTGTGGGGTCGCATTACATGCTCACAGCTTTCTGTGGGGTCGCATTGCATGCGACCTTTTTCTGGTGCGTCGGCGACTAGCAGATGCCGGGCGAGATGTATCTCGCCCCCACACTATCCTCTCAATAGGATTTAGTGAGACCGCCAGGTACCAGCCTGCTTGCTCGAAATATTCTTCAACAACTCCGCGAAACAAATGGCGCTGATGAGTGTGTAAGTTACTAAAAGAACTGCGCTACAAACCGCTACCCAAAATACGGTAAGCACCGCCCGTGATACCTGGTTTAATCCAATTGGTAGATCGGCGACAGTACTTCCAGTGTTCCACCAAACCGCAGAAACAGTGGCTCTTGGTACGGTTAATAAACCGCGCTTAGCAAAGAAACTTACTACAGGATAGATTGAGTTGACTGTATGCAAAATTACTCTCGCTCCTGAGTCTTAAATCTGCCACACGTCGCTTCGTGCTTAACTTACTAGTGCTTGCGCTGAGCGGACCGGTCTCCTTGAAAGAACCAGGCTTCCCCGGCGCATAAATACAGTCTAAAAGGTGCAGCCGACCAACAGACCTGCAGCGCGACGGTTTCAAAAGTGTTTGGATAGAAGAGCCGGCAGGATGCCGGCGCTCCCAGAGCATCCGCTACCTAAGCCAATCTCCGCTGTAGGGCGCGGCATTCATGCCGCCCAAAAAATGGCGCGTGCAACGCGCCCCCACAACAACGGGCGTGTGCAACACGCCCCCACGACAACGGGCGCGTGCAACGCGCCCCCACGACAACGGGCGTGTGCAACACGCCCCCACGCTTTTCTACTTTAGTTTTTCCAGTTCGGCTTTGACGGCGGGATCGTTGGGATCGAGCTGCGCGGCTGCTTCAAACTCAGCTTGAGCCTTTTTCTTGTCTGTGTTCAAAAGCAAGAGCCCGAGGTGATAGTGCGCGTTTTCCAAAGTCGAATTGTGGGTGGCACCACTAGCAGCCTCAGCGGAAGAAGCTTCTCCAGCTGGCGTAGCAGTCGGAGTCGCAGCTTCAGCGGCATCAGGTCCGCCCTTCACACCACCGGCTTGACTGGTCGAAATCGACTTCTCATAAGTCTCTTTCGCCTTGTCTTTCTGACTGCATTCTTCATATGTCAGAGCCAATCCGTTGAGAATCACAGGATTGTTGGGCAGCTCTTTGTCCAATTGCTGGAATGCCGCAAGGCTGTCTTGCTCTTTGAGAAACAGTGCATCAGTAATTCGCTGCTGAACGTCGCCGGGCAATTTGGACTTCTCAGAAATTTTTGCACCAGTCAAATCAACGTGCATCTTGCCTGGTTCGCCGTTCATGGCGCCAAGTGAAACGGCGGCAAACTTGCGCTCGTCAGCGGCTGGCACGAGGTTTTCAATCTTCGCGACGCCTTTCGAGACGCTACCACCAGTGGTGCCATCAATAGTGTAGGCGATCTCAAAGTTTTGCACTGGAAAAGGATTGTTGTTACGAACAACGATGTCTACAGTCGCTTGTCCATTCTTTGTAGTTGGGCTGTCCAAGATGAGTTCGATGTTCTTCATCATGGCGATGGTTTCGTAATTCATCAAGAATTCCGTCACCTTATAGCCAGCAAAACTGATACCAGCGAGGAAAACGATTCCAAAAGCAATGAGCGGTCCTTTGGACATCTTCTTGTCGGATACTTCCTTGGCTTGATTCTCAAGAAAGTTAGTTTTGATGCGCGTGTCGCTTGGGCTGGACATGTTCGCTCCTTAGGGGTGCCTTTCTAACTGATTACTGAACTCTGGACCAAATTTATAATGCGGTTACTCTCACTTTACTCTGATGTTTTTCCAATCTTTGGGCGCGTGCAACGCGCCGCCACAAACTCTGCAAAACGATTATTTCTTCTCGTCTTTTTCTTCTTCGTCGCTTGATTCTTCTTCTTCCGGCTCAGGCTGAGGCGCGGCAGCACGTCCACCTTTAGGCGGGCGCGCGTACGGCATGCGATAGCGGGCAGCAGCGGCAGCCGCAGCGGCAGCAAAGCTGGAGCGATCGATGAATTCCAGACGCAGCTGACCATCAGGATCCTGATAGTAGTGCTGCAAAATTTGTTCGTAACGCCAGCCGCGTTTCGCCAGCGCGTTGGCACCATGTTGGCTCAAACCGCGAGCACCATTGCCTGGTCCGCGGCAAGTGAAGACCCAGTTGCTGCCATCCTCGCGAACATCAAGTATGCCAGGAGTCGACAACCCCAACATTCTTGCGAACGACTTTCCATCAACTTCTCTGGATCGTTTCGATCCCATAATTTGAATCGAATGCGCATCACCATTGATTGTCCACTGTTTCACAGTGATACCGACAACACCATTAACGCCAGTGACTTTCTCAACAGAGCTCTTCGGCACAGACTTCGTGCGGATGTTCAAATTTTCGTAGTAATCGCCCACGGTGGCACGATAAAAACCGGGCTTGATTCGTCCGGCGTCGCGAAGAATAATTCCTTGCGTTTGAAAAACCGCAATACGAGTCGAGTTCGCCTCAGCCGCCAAACCTTTATACGCTTGGTCGCGCACATCAGGAACGAGGTCAAAGCCTTCGCTGTTCAGCCACTTAGAACCTTTACCCAAGTGGGCTACAGCATAACTCCGAGCGGCGACTGCCTGCGCCTTCAATGCTTCAAGCTGCCAGCTTGCAGGCATCTCTGACGGAACCACACCTTGTAAATAATCTTCCAAGTCGAGCAAATTGATAGTGGTTACACCGCGCGTCAAAATCAGTTCCAAACTTCCACGCCACCAGCGGTTGTTCGCCCACACTGCATACGTTCCACTCATATCGCGCGCCGCAATTTGGGTGCGTCTATCCAGTGGCAGAGCAGTAGAGCGACCGGTCGCGAGTTCTGTAATTCTGCCGGGAGTGATTTGGTAAATAACCTGAGGCTTCAGCGGCATCAAAGGGCGATTGTCAACAAACACAAAACCAGGCGACCATACAGCAATACGTGCCACCGAGGCACGCGTGCCGATGCCGATGCGCACGGGGTGCACCATTGGCGGATATGGACCAAAAGTCGGCCACACCATTGGTTGTTTCGAGTCAGTCTCGGGCTTCTTGGTCGCCGAAAGCGCCACAGAATCCGGCCACAATATCGCCAGCGACGCCAAAACAAGGGCGAAAATGCGCTCGAATCGATGTTTGTGTTTACCGGACATTGCTAAAAGAATCCTGCCCCATCACATTCCAGCGAGTACCGCCCCGAAGCCGCTTCATGTTTGGCTACATGCGGCGCCAATTTGGCTACTTTATACATATCCACGGATATCCCAGGATATCTAAAGAATTCCGCTCTTCGATGCAATCGAAAATTGGAGCAAATCAAGCAGTACTGCTATCAAAGTCGATGATACTATGAACCACTTGTTGAGTGAGAAAACGTCTGAAGGGTTAGATGAAAAAGATACTTATCGTCGATGATGAAGTAGATATCGCCAATTCGATTCAGTACGTGCTGAATCAGGAAGGCTTTGGCACATTGCTTGCCCACGATGGGATTAAGGCTATTCAAGTTGCCGAATCGGAAAAGCCCGACCTGATCATCCTGGACCTGATGATGCCGGGGCTGGACGGTTATGAGGTTTGCCGACGCGTTCGCAGCCAGGACCGCAAGACCCCGATACTCATGCTCACGGCGCGGACTTCCGAGATTGACACTGTGGTCGGACTCGAACTCGGCGCCAACGATTACATCGCCAAGCCGGTCAGGCTGCGCGAATTGGTCGCACGCGTCAAAGCGCATTTACGTGAAGCGCCAGGCGCAGCGCCCGCTCCCAAAGGTTTACGACTGGGTGCATTGTTCATAGACATGGACAGCCGCACGGTTTCGGTCAACAATCAGCAGATTGATCTCACTTTCAAAGAGTTCGAATTGCTGGCTGCAATGGCGAAACACCCCAATCGAGTCTTTACCCGCGACCAACTTTTCGCTCAAGTATGGGGCTCCGATTTCCTTGGAGAGAGCCGCACGGTGGATGTTCACATCAGATATCTGCGCGAAAAACTCGAGGAAAACCCCAGCCAGCCCAAGCATATACTCACTGTGCGCGGAGTCGGTTATCGTTTAGTCTGGGACTAAACCGCACCCACAGCGAGATTTCATGGCAAACTCATTTATGAAAAGCCTGTACGCAGGCTATGCAGCCCGCGAGAAAGGCAATTTACGGGAAGCGTTCGAGTGCTTTCAAAACGCGCTTGAGGCTGAGAAGGGCTCTCCCATTGCGGCTTATGAGGTCGGTTGGTATTACGAGCAAGGCGAATTAGTACCGCAAGATCTCGAGAAGGCTCACCAGCTATATACACAGGCGGCAGAGGGGTGCGTTGAAAAGGCACAGGCACGCCTCGCAGAATGGCACGATCAGGGCATCTACGTTGAGAAAAACGCGGAAAAAGCCAAGTTTTGGCGCGAGCGCGCAAAGACGCAAGAGGCTGCCAGCGAAACTCCCCCCATTTCAATTGCAGAGTCGATTAGACAAACAATCTTAGAAAGCCAAGAATACAAAGAATACAAATCGTTCCAGGACAAAGAAAAAAACAAATAGTCAGCGCAAGGAAGATTTTTCAGCGCAATCGACACTTGAATTTGGAACGCCCAAAGATTAATCCGAGTCTGTCGAACCCCTTTCAAAACATTAAACGCCTCGTTGCCAAGAGGGGAATATTCCCACCCTCATCGCTCGAAAAGTTAGTTCAGGCAATCGCTTGCGTACTTTTCCCAGTGACTTAGCAACCTACCATTTATAAACTCATGTCATCGGCGAGCCACTCACACCCCGAGTGCCCCGTGTGCATAGCGCACTTCTTCTCCATCCACCCTCTGGCTAAAGCGGAACGGCATCCTGATGAAACTATCTGCACTACTTCTCAGCGTCAACATCGCAGCGTCCTTACCGATTGCATTCTGCCAAATGGCACCTGCAGCCGAGGAAGGGCACGCCGACACGGGCGATTGGCTCAAGAGCAACCTCGCTTCTATAAAGAAGGGCAAGGCTGACGTGCCGTCGTCGAGAATGAAGGTCTCGATTCCCGAGAAGATCAGCAGCGGAGACCGCTCTTTCGACGCGTATGTTGCGCGCTTGAAGCCAATGCATAAGGTCAGCAAGCTGCCTTCGCAGCGCGACCTGGACATGCAGCTCGTGGCACAAACGCCGCGCATGGCGTTTGACCCGTCGCAGCTCGCAGGCAATATTTCGCAGTCTCAATATGCCGAGTATCCGGCACCTAGAGCCGCTTACCGCCAGCCGCAAAGTTTGGCGAACATGGTTCCGAAGGGCTTGGGCGCAGGCTCCGGAAGCCTTCGCGACAATGCAGTAGCGATGGCGCGTCAAGCGATTGCTGGTGCACATCACATGGGAGCCGCACCGTCAGCCAAGAATCTCAAGAATGCGAAGCACACAGCGAAACAATCTCTCCAAGACAGAATGGACGATTGGCTCGGCGAGCCGAAAGGCGACGAGAAAATGATCTCGCAAGCCGGCGCTTCGCTAGTTCAAGCGCCTGTAATGCCGCAAAACTTTGCGCCTTTCACCGCCAAAGAAGCCGACATCGAGCGCCAACTCAACGCACCTATAGGCAATCTCGACAGACCACAACAGCAAGGAACCGCAGGTCCTGCGCCGTTTCCGCTGAATTTGGTTCCGGAAGCTCAACTGAAAAACTTCATCCGCGGCGGACGTGGCGACGCAGCCATGGGCGCCGGAATGGGAGCAGGCATGGGCGCTGGAATGGCAAGCCCTGGTATGGCTCCCGGAATGGGCAGCATGGGAATGGGTCGCGGCAGTATGCGCCCAGCAGCACCAAAAGCTTACTTCGGTTCGTGGCACGGCGGCGGTCAACAACATTTGGCAAAAGCCGGCTTTACCTCGAACATTCACAGCGCCGGCTTTGCAAAGCCGCGTAATGTCGTGCAAATGCGCCCGAAAAATCGCTACAGCAAAGGACCAAAAGTCGTCGCTGTTCGCCAGGTAGCCAGTGCACCGCGCGCCGCTGCACCGTACATCTCGGCGAAAATGCCACCACCCACGGCTACTTACGGTTCGTATACGTACCGTCACGGGACTTATTAACCTGGGAGCGCCGGCGGCTCGCCGGCATCGAAAAATTGTAGGGCGATGCCATGCATCGCCCTTTTCAGCTTGCAACTCTGGGCGCGTGCAACGCGCCCCCACGCCATTCGGCGCCCCCACGTCATTCTGCGCCCCCACGCCATTCGGCGACCCCACGTCATCGGCGCCCCCACACCATTCGGTGCCCCCACGTCATTCGGCGCCCCCACGAATCACCACCCACGCCAAGAACCCACCCCAAAGCGGGCGAGCCGCCCGCGCTCCCAAGCGTTTCCCAACATTAGAAACCTATAGACGGCTCGCCTGTCCAAATTTGCCACTTGCCGGATAGATACGTTCAACCAAAGGATGAAAGGGTCCGGCAGAACTTCCGTTCATGCACCAAGCGACCAGCCCACAACCAACCAATCAATCAACCAACGCCCAATGGCAGCTTTCGTCCTGGCTGAAAAGTAGATATCCTTCAATATGGAGGGGAGGCGTACCTCCTGAGGTCCTAGATGGGAAACGAACCCGTCAATCTGGAAAAGCAACGAGCCGCCATGGAAGCCCAGGGCGATAAAGGCTGGGCAGCTTTTCAGAAAGGCGACTACAACTCAGCAATAGGCTTTTACGAGAAAGCTGTGGCACTCGCCAAAGAGGTGAGCGACCACGGCGCGATTGCTGTATTTTCCAGCTATCAGGGCATCTCGTTGGCTCACACAGGCGAGATGGACAAAGCCGTCGCCGCCTTCAAAACAGCCATCGAGACCGCGCGCGAATTCGGACTCGCCAAAGTCGAAGCGCACGCGTCGCTACTTTTGGCAGAACAATACCGCGACGACGGTCATGCCGACGACGCCATCGCATACTTCCTGCGCGCACTCGACGCCGCCTACACATGCGAAGACCGCAACGGCATGGAAATCGCATTCGGCAATCTCGGTCGCTTGTACTTAGAAAAAGGTTGGGCAGAGCAATCTATAGAATGGTTCCGCCACGCCATCGAGGTGCGCGACGACACACCCAACAAAGCCGCATGGCTAGGCAGTCTCGGCTTGGCGTACACCGAGCTCGGCTTGTACGACGACGCTAACGATTACTTCGCACGAGCATTCAACGAAGCGGGTCTCACCCAAGATAGAAGAACGCAAGCCATCTGTCGCGGAAGCCAGGGCAATGCGATGTTCGAGGCAAAACGCTACGAGGAAGCAGCGAAGTGCTATGAAGAAGCGCTCACACTCTCCGAGAAAGCAGAGGACCAGCGGCGCGTCGGAATCTGGCTCGGCAACATCGGCAACGCGTGGTTGAAACGCGGCGATATCACAAAGGCGGTAGAGCATTGCCAACGTGCAGTTGATCTGGCGAAAAACCAAGAAGACTTGCAATCGCAAGCGGCTCACATGGACAGTCTTGGCGATTGCTATTTCGCGCAGGGCAATTTGAATCTTGCTTTAGAACGCTACCAAGAAGCACTCAGCATCAGTCGCGAGATTGAGGACCGTCAGGGTCAGCGAATCTATCTTTCCAATCTCGGAAAAACATATCAGCAAATGGGGCAGCTGCAGCCAGCTTTCGATTTCTTCAGTTCTGCGATCGAGCTCTTCGACGAACAGCGTTCGGCAATTAAAGCTGATGACCTCAAAACAAGTTTCCAAAATCGCGGGCAAGACATGTACCGCGACATGGTCAAAGTTTGCCTTTCCATGGGCAAACGCGTTGAAGCGCTCGAATATGTCGGTCGTGCAAAATCGAGGGCGTTGCTTGATCTTCTGAGCAATTCGCCGATTGATGTATCGCAGCTCAATGACAGCGGCGATGAATCACTGCAAAAACTTATCCACCACGAATCAGAATTGCGAAATCAAATTGCTCATTTCGAGCGCTTGTTCTGGCAAGGTTCGAGTAGCAGTGGCGGCGAGAGCGGAACCCGGGGTGCGGCGATACCAGCCGAGGATTCGCAACGCATTTATGCCGAGTGGCGTGACGTCGTTAACCAGCTGCGCAGGCGGCATCCGAACTACGCGAGTCTGGTGTGCGCTTCGACTTTGACATTCGCTGAAATCAGTCAACTTTGGAATGAAACGCGCACCGCTGGCGATGCGAAATCCACAGAAGCCGGCGAGCCGCCGGCGCTCCCAGGTACGCAAAATGACTTCTTACTCAGCCGCAACACAGCAATTGTCGAATTTTACTGGACCGATCAATATCTCTTGGCGGCAGGGCTCTGGCATGGCGCTGCACAACCGGCGCTTAACCTAATCACTGATGCGGAGAAGCTGACGGTTCTCGAAGAAGACCTCGCAAATTTCCTGGAGATGTCGGCGACTGAAGGTTGGGAAGTTCCGGTCAGTTTGTGCAAACGACTCTACAATGGTCTGTTCGGCACAATCCTCAGAGAACTCCCTGAAGACATCAACCACCTTCTGCTGGTCCCGCACGGAAGCTTATTCCATCTGCCATTCAGCGCATTGCACGACGGCAAGGGGTACGTTTGCCAGAAGTTTGCAACCAGCTATTTGCCCACCACAAGTTTGATACCTGTTCTTGCAAAGGCGCAGGCCGAGGCGCAAACAGCCACATCAAAAACCGCATCCGCAGATGATGCATCCGCCCCTTATTTGGTTTCCGCTATCAGCGACTACTCTATAACGCGCAAAGAAGGCGTCGTCTTCAGCTCACGATTGCGCTCTGCAGCCGGTCTCGACGACCTCAGCTACACGCTCGAAGAAGCGCAGACAATCTTCGATCTCGGCAAGATGACCTCAACGCGTTCCAAAATGCTGACAAACCAGGAAGTTCAAGAATCCCTTCCTGAGCTGTTCAGCAAGTATCCGGTCGTTCACTTTGCCGGACACGCAGTTTTCAATCCGGAAGAACCACTGGCATCCGGCTTGGTTCTAGCCGACGGCAGCATCCTTACCGCCGCCGCGATTTTGCAGGGCAACGTACTCAGAACACAATGCGGCAAACTCCTCGTGCTCTCAGCGTGCCAGACCGGCGTCAATAAAGTCACAGCCGGCGGCGAAATCCTGGGTCTCGCACGAGCGCTGATGTACGCTGGCATGCCCAACCTAGTGCTCAGCTTGTGGGAAGTCGCAGACCGCTCGACCGCCACCTTGATGAAGGATTTCCATGCGGCGTGGCAAGGCGGGAAAATATCCATCTACGAGGCACTTCGGCAAGCGCAAATACAGGCGCTGGAGAACGGGCACCCGATACACGCTTGGGCGCCGTTCATCCACATGGGCATCGACTAAATCCAGACGATTCGACTACATCCGAACCGAAGCCGACGAGATATACCTTCCATAACCCAATCCACTCAGAATGCTGATTTGGCTAGCAGGCGATGAGTTTGCATCGCTCGGCGCGCGATGAGCTGCATCGCTTGGCGGGCGATGAGCCTGCATCGCTTGGCGGGTCCCGGTTTTCATCCATCTGTCTACCGCTGCCTGTTAGCTTCCCACTTGAATCACGCGGGAACACTTTGCGCCAAATTGGTATCATTGGTCTTGTTTGTAATTTGAAATTTGTAATTTGGATCTCGACCGGAGAAGTTGACCCATGTCATTGAAAGTTCTTGCGCAAGTGTCTGCAATTTGTTCTCTGGCGCTTTTGGCATCGTATTCGGTGCAGGCACAAGCCCAGGGCGATCAGCAACCGGTTCAATCCAAAGAAGCACAGAAGGTCGGCGGCGCCGAACCCAAACGTAACTTGGCGGCGGCAAGCACCGAAGCTCAGGCAGCAGAGTTTACGAAGAAACGCCGCCTAGCTCAAGCGCAAGCAGGGCAGGGCGCTGCAACAGATCCAATGGCAATCTACAGACAGGCTGGCGTCTCCCAAGAGCAGGAAACGCGCATTCGGCAGTTAGCGAAAGACTTTGAAGATCAGGCGCGCGTAAAAGCCAAACGCATGATGGGTTTGATCCAAGAGATGCATCAGCTCTCACTTGAAACCGACCCGGACGAGAAGGCTGTTTTGGCGAAACAAGACGAAATCAACGGTGTCACCGGGGAGATGGCGTCTGACCGTATTAAGCTACTGCTCACCATTCGCAAACAGCTGACACCCGAACAAAAAGCAAAACTCGTCGGCATGATGAAGGGCGGCGGCGAAGCTCCTGCTGCAGCTCAGTAACCATAAGCTCGGAACAATACATTCCGACATGTTACTTATGCATTGCGCGCCAACCTAGTCTGACCCTTGTGAAGACTTGCTCACAAGTTTCTTGTCTCCTATTGGGCACCTCCAACCATCCGCTGATTATCCGGATATCCAGTGTTGTCACCAGTTTTCGGCGACATCATGGCGATCCCAATTACCAAAAGTACCAGTAGCAAAAGTCCAACGCCGAAGTTGGAATTCGGCATAGCGAGGCGCTCATGCTTGTTTTCATTAAGATTGCTTGTCGTCATATACTTCCCCTATCTCTTTCACTCTTTGCTTGAATTGACCTGGCGAACGCGACCAGGTTCCTATTTTTGAGATATCAGGTCATCGTCAGGAGCGTCTCAAGGTTTGCCTTGATTGTCGCCTATAGGTGACAAAAGAAACTCGACGAAGGAGAAGTCCTATATGACTGGTTGGCGACATAGAGAGCAATTTCTTTTCTAATCATGTGAAACTTCAGAATTCTTGGGAAAGCATTGTATATTGAGAATATTGACGCAAGTGTTGAGCACGAGCTTGAAAGACCTGCGCGCAAGATCGTGCATAGACACAGAAGCCAAGAATTCTGTGTTATCACCTGCCTATTCAATAATCCTTCAAAATGCATTCAGCAGAAACTCAAACAAAACATCGTCAAGTTTAAACAAGCGACGATCGGCACGGTAACCCAAAAATGTACATGATGCGCATACTCTTAGCAAATGATTCCGCAGGCAGTAATAGATTGTTTCCTTTACTTGAAGGACACCAGGTAATTGCTGCGGAAAATTTGAGCGAAGCAAAAAATGCACTCAGTCGGCAAACATTTGATTTGATAATCGCGGGCGTGCATTTCGATGACTCACGAGCTATAGAATTGCTGAAATATTTGAGAGAAGAGAGCAACCAGAAAGACGCTCCCTTTATTTTCGTGCGCACACGGACATCTGCTTTTGCACAGAGTTTGCGCGTGACAATGAAGTCTCTAGAAAAGTGCTACGAGTTCGCAGGCTACGTCGAGACCGACAAGCTTGGCGAAGACGACAAACGAATTCGCAAAGCGATTTTCTCCAAGCTCAAAGAACGACACACAGCTTAGAAGAGCTACGGCATTTAGAAGAACATCGACGTGAGGTTGGCGTACCAGAGCCCGACCTTGGACGCGTTGGACGTTTTGGGCATCGTGGAGGTATCGGACGTACTGGAAGCGATTCCACTAGATTCTTTTGTATTAGCGCTGAGCTTCATGGCAAACTCTTGACGCTTTGCTCCTACAGCGAATCTTCGCTGACCTTTAAACCCGCGTCTCATCGGACGCGTCATTGACCAAGACCGACTTTTCACAATATCCTTGCGCATTTTCCGCAAGTAACGAAGATATTGATCCTGTTGATTGCCTGTGAATTCCTTCGCTACCGGTTCAGTCGTTTCGGGTGATGAACTCAGTGCTCGGCGCAATTCCCTAAACACACGCGTAGAGGTCCAGGAGAAGCTGCTCAACAGCTTCTGCAAAACAGCTTCTGAACGTTTTATCGCTAATTCCTTTTTCAAGACTTCAAAGCGATCTTTCGCGAGCGAATATTCACCATCAGGACCAACGCCATAGCGAGTAAATTTCGCGTTCAACAAAAGTGAATGAAACAAGGCTTCCTTCACACCTTCAAAATCTTGCTTGCGCATCATCGCTTTTTCATGCAAACCGCGCTCTGATGCACCAAACGAATCGACGAGATAATCGACGTGAATGGCAAAATTACGCATGTTGTGCTGAACAAACTCATAGCGTGTCTTGCCTGTCTCTTCTATTTCGCCTTCCACAGAATACGACATGTGAATGATGTCTGAGGCATGCCAGAGCTGCAAACCATTTGACGCGGAGGCACCATCTTTGTGCTTGCGGAAAGATGCGAGCGGCTCATTGATAAAAGCATAGTCACCATTACGCAAAACGCGAATCCAATATTCTAGATCGCCCAGCTGACGAAGATCTGTAGAAAACCCATAGCTTGCATGCTCAGTGCGGAACATCACAGTACAAGGCTCGCCAATAAAGTTTTCCAAAGGAAATAGACTGCGTGCCACCACTTCATTTTTTGGAATTACTAAGCGTCCCGGAAATAGATCAGCTGGTGTCATCAGCGGTGACTCTTGAACTTCACGTCCTTCACCATCAATGATGCGTCTTCTGGTGCTGACTAGCGCAACGTCAGAGTTCTCATAGAGAATCTTGACGCATTCCGAGAGCATCGTCGGTTGCCACAAATCATCTTGAGCGAACGGTTTTATGTACTCGCCAAGGCTGTTTGATATGCACTGATTGTAATTGTGAAACAGCCCCAACCGCTTCTCGTTTTTCCAAAAGCGAATACGCTTATCTTTCTCAGCATAGCGTTTGATAATTGCCAGCGAATCATCAGTGGAGCAATCATCAGAAATAAGCAATTCGAAATTGCTGTATGTTTGCGCCAAAACACTGTCAATCGCCAGAGAAAGAAACTTCTCTCCATTGAAGACCGGCAAACAAATTGAGATGAGCTTTTCCATTTTGCTAACTATTTAGTACCTGATTTATCTGTTGACGCGACGGCTTTTGGTTGTACGCTCGGGGAGTTCGAATGATCAAGCTTGTACTGCAAGTCTTGAACTACTTTCGGGATTGCAGTCGCTGCTGGTGGCTTGCCGGAGTAGATTGCAGATTCGATTTGCGCGGCGCTTTCTCTGCAGTGTTTTGCCTGCTTTTCTTTGCCTTCCAGACTCAAATACATCGAGGCAGTTTGATAGTCGCTGACAGCATCCTGCAATTGACCGGTTTTCTTGCGCACTTCGGCGCGGAGGAAAAATAGACCCGGAGCGCGAGGCTCGAGTTCGAGCGCCTTGTCGAGACACTTCAGCGCACCGTTGTAATTCCTGACTTTGTAAAAGATATAACTCTTGCTCAGCAGCGCCGAAACCTTTGGGTTCTTCTTCGGGCTTGCATGGGCGGGTATGCACAACATCATCACAGCCAAAACGGCTGCGGTCAAAATGTACGATACCTTACCAATCACTCGTGTTTCCAAGCGCTGAAAACGCCTTACTGCTGAGGGTCTTTGACCTGACTAGACTATCCGATTCTTCATAACTTTTGCTGCTTTTGGAAAAGCAATTCACGCGGTTTTGATTATTCATCCTTTATGCTTTTACTTCCGCCGTCCGCGAAGTCGAGCCAGATATGCCAGAAAAGCAGATACTCCCAATATTAGTGATGTCCAATGGACGCAGCGGCTCGACGATGCTGATGCAGTTGCTTGGCTTGGATCCGAGCTGTTTTTTCCCAAGACTAGACCCATACGAGATTCGGTATTTAACTTACATCTGTAAGATTGCAGCGCTTTGGCGGCGATGCGAATCAGTCGGCAATGATTATGTTGACACCTACTACCACTGGAAATTGCCCACTTTGGGTGCTGCGCCGTGGGGTTTGCGGGGGATTTTTCCGGAGGATATTGCCGGATTTCCGAAAGAAAAAGATGTGCTCATGCAGCTCTGGAATCAGATGCTGCCGTCGATCGAGGCACAACAACCAGGGGCTCGTTATTACGTCGAGAAAGCGGCGTACTGGATCGTGCCGATGTTGAAGCAAGTGACGCAGTACTATGCGATTGATTTGTTTCGCGACCCGCGCGATGTCTTCATTTCGCGAACCAAATGGATAAAGGCGCATAGAAATCCGATTGCGTGGAATTTAACGGAAGACACTGGTGATTTTCAACACGCGCTCAACATGTGCCGTGGCATCAGCAATCATTTTGAAAACTATCTCGTGCGAAAAGATGTGCGCAGTACGATTCTCTTGAAGTATGAAGACCTCATCGTCAATCGCCGAGAAGCGCTCAGGAAGGTCGAAGACACATTGGAGATAAACCTGGAAGGGTCGATCGAATCCGACATGCGTCCGGAGCATGTCACGGCGAAAAGTGTCGAAGCCTCGATAAAACGCTATAAACATGAAGGTATGCCGGAGATTGTTCGAAAGTGTTTGGAAGCGAACTTGCAAGAAGCCTTCAATCACTTTGGCTATGACGACGTACCGGAAGTAGCATCGCCAGAAGAAAACGGAAGATACTATTTTGATCGCCGACTCATCAACGACGGTTTCAAAAGCGACGACGGAAGGCTTGTTCTCGCAGGTGACAGGGTAACTGTGGAACTCAAGGGAGAGCACTTCCAATTCGGATTACCGATAGACGCATTCGATGCGGAGTCAGTCGTCGAAGTTTGGTTGTGTGCAGCGGGAATCGCAGGCAGTAGATTCTCATTATTTTGGCGTGGAGAAAATGAGGAATTGTCCGAAGAGCGAGCGATACATCTCACCTATTATCCTGGCGAACATTACGACGTAATGTGCTTTCCAGTCACGGAACACGCGAAGTGGAAAGGGAAGATCAAAGAGCTTAGATTTGGCGCTTTCAACGGACCAGGACCAAAGGTCAAACCCAACTCTCTTTTCTTGCGATGGGTTCATTTGGCGAAAGCAAAGCACTGCTTCGAATAATAGCGCGGGCCGCGGAGCAATGTGGGGGCGCGTTGCACGCGCCCATTTTTTTAAGGTCGCATGCAATGCGACCCCACGCCTTACTAATGCGCCCCCACAATTCCAGCCTAAAACTGGAAGTAGATGAACGGCGGTATATATTCCGCGCAGAAAATCCAACAAAGTAAAAGTGCGGCGGTGGCTGTTTGCAGTTTTACCCAATAAGGCATTGGCTGGTAAAGCCGCTCGTAAAGCCTGACGACGTATGGACCAGAAATCAGAATAACAATCATTGAAAAGCAAATGCCAATTTCGGTAAAACTATCGCGTGCAGCAGCTTCGGCGATCTGTTCGAACAATTTTTTGAATCGAATCAAGTGGTCGAAAATGACAACTTCAGTTTGTACGCTTGTGGAGCGGAAAAAAACACCACTCAAAACAATCAATGTGAAAGTGATGACATGCGCCACGCTCACGTACAGTGGGTGGTGCGTAATAACTTTATCTTTCGACTTGAACAACTTCTTTCTGAGGCGGCGCCAAGCATGATAGCCAGCCACATTGAGTCCGAAATACAAGCCGAGAATGACGTATATCCAACCCGCTCCATGCCAAATGCCGGCGACCATCAGCGTAATAAAAACATTGAGCATCGTGCGTGGGAGAAACTTTCGCGAACCACCCAACGGTACATACAAGTAGTCGTGCAGCCAGCGGGAAAGCGAAATTTGCCAACGCTGCCAAAAGTCTGCCATGTTGTCCGCATTGAGAGGATGCTTGAAATTAATCGGCAATTCCAGATTGAACATCAATGACGCACCTCTGGCTATATGCGTATAGCCGAGGAAATCGAAATAGAGTTGCCCCGCGAACGCGAGCACCGCGGTGTAGGTCGCAAGCACTGATGCTGACTCGGGTTTTGCAAATACAGGATCAGCAATTCCGGCACAATTGTCAGCGATGATCAGTTTGAACATGTAGCCCAAGACGAGCAGTTCAAGACCTTTTCCAACGCGAGCGAATTCAGGAGTCTGAATGCCTTCTTTATACTGCGGCCAAAGTTCGTTGAAGCGAATGATCGGTCCCGAAATCAGGTGCGGGAAGTACATGATATAGAAGTTGTAGGAAAGCCAGTTTGGAGCGGGTTTTGCACCACGATAGACATCAACCAGATAACTGATTGCTTCGAAGGTGTAATACGAAATCCCGAGCGGCAATAGAATTTCCAAATGCTTGGGCATTGTGTTGGCAACGCCCAAATACTTCATCAAAGAAGCGTTGATATCGAGGAAGAAGTTGAAATATTTGAAATAGCCGAGCACAAGCAGATTTACTGCAATCGCTGTCCACAAGGTCATCTTGCGAAACTTTGGCGATGCGTTCGCAAAGATTATCTTGCTGGCAAGATAATCGACAGATGTGGTCAAAAGAATGACCGCGACGAAAGGAATGCTCCAGGTCGCGTAAAAAACATAGCTCGCAGCCAGCAACATATGCCAGCGATAACGCGGCGGCAAGACGAGGAAGAGTCCCCAGGTCACCAGCATGAAAATCACAAATTGCGTCGATATGAAATTCACTGCTTCTTACCTAAGAGCGGGTCCAGATATGTCTTGCTGTCTGCCAGCAGTTGATCTGCAATTTTGTTGGAAATATCGACAGAACCTATTGCATTGAGATGGTCGCCGTCAGCGAAGTTTTGCGCCTTGTCGGTGATGTGCAAATCGATGAGGTTGACCTTGTCGAGCGCTGCAGCGCGTTGAAACTTGTTGGTGAGTTGCTCATCAGTCATTTTCATTTCTGCAGTAAACGCGTCACGCATTCTCGGATGCAACGGCAGCCAGAGCATCGTCATCGGAACCTGACGATACTTCGCAAAATCGAAGACCTTTTCGAGCAAATAGTATCGATCGCGAGTGCTGTTGAGACCGGCAGTAGGATTGAAATACTCGACCTGCACTTTGCGCACCGCAATTGATTTATCCAACAGCTTCGCGTCGTACACCGGGTATACGGGCGCCCAGCCCTGTGGCGAAATATCGTCCTGCACCGAATACACCTTCTTCCGCTCCCAAACAATTGGGTTGGGAGAGAAAATCATTTTCGGAATTGCAGTCAGGCGCTGTTTGAGTATGGCTCTATAGCGAACCAAATAGAGGTGCTTCTTCATCCACAGGTCGAACTTCTTCAGTATCGGCCAATTGCTCTGAGTGTTCTTGTAATACAACGACTTGCCCAGGGCACCAACGCCAAACGCATAGCTTGGTTGCGCAGCAAACCCGCCTTGATTACACTCGTAGATCATCGAAAAACGATACGGAGACTTTTCTAAAGCATGTTGCAAGATGAACAGTTCGTCTGATGGAAAACTGCCTCCACAAGCCAAGTTACGGCATTCAATGTCATAACCTTTGTCTTTCAGGCGACTGGCAATGAGATCTGTATAGACACCACGGCTGGTGTGCGAAGTGCCGAGGAAGTAGATACAAGGTTTGTTTTTCGGTAATGGTGTCATAGCAAGACGCATCTTCGCGTCCATTTCCTGATTGCCGTAAATTGCAGGTTTAGTGATGCAAATGACGACGCGCGCAAGAGCTTCGCAAAATGCGAGTGAGACGAGAACCGCAGCGAGAGCGATAAGTGTGCGCTTAAAAGTTTCGCCTTTTGCTGAAACATCCGGCGCAGACAGCGCCCTTGTACGTAAGCGAACATTGAAAACACCGAGGCGCGTTTTCCCATGATTGATTTTCGCGTCCGCCGTGATCGGACTATCGATGCGGGTTTCCGTTTCCACGGGCACTGGAAAACTTCTCCATCAAATGCAATGTTTAATGCTATGGCGATACTAACATCTGCATACTGTCAACTTCATGACTCTGGTCTTATTAGTAAAAAACGCACAAAGAGGCTCACCGTCTGCGAGTGTTAAATGCTAATGATCTGCGTGGGGGCGCATTGCATGCGCCTTCACGGGCGGCATGAATGCCGCCCCTACAGCAGCGAAGGAAGTAACCCACGAGAAAGCAATGCGCTAACAAGGTGGTAAGCGAAGCGCTGGGAGCGCCGGCGGCTCGCCGGCTTCAAATAACGGGCGACGCATGGCGTCGCCGCTACACTAGCGAACAGATGCTAATACTTTTTCCGCAGCTGCCGCGGGAGTTGCCGCATCTGCCGTTGCCGCAGCTGCATTCGCCACAGCTGCATTCGTCACCGCTGCATTCGCCAATTTGCCTTCGTGCGTAAACCCGGGATGGAAGATGGGTGTTATCCATGCTGGTTGCGCACTGGTCATAGCCATAGACGTGATGATGTGGAAAAGCGCGCCGTAAGTAAAAAGCCCGATCATTTGTTCTGAAGTCATCTTAATGGGCAGAGGGCTAAGCGGCGAAAGCAACATGAAAACAATCGTGATTGCGGCATTGGCGCCGAGAAAAATCGACAGAGGCTTCCATTGTTTGACAGCTAACATTTTGTACGATGGATAGAACAGCCAAAAAATCACGTGATAAAAAATGAAGATCGAAGGCGGCAAAGGGCGCAACATGCCTGCCACAACGAAAGCCAGCACAAGCGTCTCGAAGATGGTTGAGTTTATCAACTGCTCACGCGTAAACGTCTTACGCATCTTGTAAAGCTGGAAAAGAAAAAAGACAGTCGCAATTGCATAACCCGCATAAAGGAAATACTCCAGTGACGGGAAAAGTTTTCTGGCAGGGCGAACGGCAGCAAAATAGCCGAACAAATTAGAGACTATCGAGGCGACGCGAAGTGCCTTAGTCTGCGACCAAAGCTTAGGAAGCACATTCTCATACATTATGTAGACTTCACTAAAGACATGGTGAAACACAAACGTGACGAACATCAAAAACGGAACTTTGATCGTACACAAAGCAAACGCGCTGGCTGTCAACAAAGCGAAGTTGAGCCTAGTTTGTGGCGTTTTGACTACACTGGCGAGGTACTTTTTCGAGTACGGAAACGCCAGCGAATAATGCGCAATAGTGAGAGGAATAGCGAATGCAGCGAACAATTCATACCGCGCAAAAAAGAACACCGGCAAGATGACGGAGACCAAAAAAGCAACAACACGCAGTATTAGATACGATGGCATCGATTTTCCAACTTGGAAAGGTCGGATTATAACCTGCTGTTCTCTTCTCTATCCAAAGAGTAAATCTACTCAACCAACAAAAGAACTTGCGTGCCAGTATCCATGCAGCGTTTGCCATCGGATGAAATCACCTTAAGAGACACTTCGTGCAGACCGGCTCCGATTTGTCTTGCAGAAAAGACTGACTCAAAACCAGTGCGCCCCCACCGCATGCGAGGACCAAAGCTTTTGAGGTCTGTTCTGGTCAGCCCATAGGCAGCGAGTATCAGAGGTTTTTCATCGACAAATACCCAAACAGCAGCCGCGGGTTTCTTAGCATCGCGATCCCATGTCCAGCCTTTAATCACAATGTCCGAATTCGTACCAACATGCCATTGTCCTTTGGCGTCTACCTTCCCGTTTACGTAGGTGACCAAAGCAACTGGCTCTTTTGTGACAGGAAGATGTGAGGGAAACTTCTCGTGACTGTAGTGGAACAGATGCAACCGCTCAATCGTTTTTTTGAACCTGCGCATAACACCTGGTTCGGGAAAAATTCGCTTCAACTGATCGTCGGTAACTAGTTCTTGATTTTCAACAATCGTTTTTTCAGTCAGTCGGTAATCGTGCCACACCTCACTCATTGTGATTCCGACAGTCATCGAGACATAAATACAGCAGCTAACCAATGCACTCACACAAGCTGCGCTTATGATTGAAAGCCAACCGCGGCGAAAGGTGTGGACGGTCAGCAGATACAAACCGACAAGACCAAGCGCATTCGTCGTTGAATAGCGAGAGCAAATTGCGTTGAGATAAGTGTCGGGACTTTTCGCGGATAGAACTGGGTCAAGTGCAAATCCGCATCGCCCCCAGAAAACAAGCAAATCAAAAGCGACGCAGAACAAGATAATCATCCACGCTGTGATGACAAAGCGATCGAGAATGCGTCTCTTTATGCAGATGAAGAGAGTGAGACAAAGGGTCAGGAGAAATAAGATTCCCCACAAAATCGCATTGTGTACGTCATTTGCATACAAGGTGCCAAATGGTGCAATCAAAAATTTGATGACGCCGCGAAAGTTCTCGCTCAAATATGCGAGTTTGAACTTGAAAAAACTTTGGTGTTCGTAGGTTGAAAAATAGAGAAGTGATACCAGAGCACTAACTCCAGTCCAGATCAAAATCTTCAATTTAGCGACCGAGCTCTCGGATCTTTTTATAGAACTTGCCTTGAAATCTTCAGATGCATCGAAGCTAACATCACGATCAGTCTCAGGCGTTGCGTCTTCATTCGCTCGCAATGTCATCGTCCACTGAAGAATCAATGCAAGCAAACCCAAAGGGAGCGCGAGCAATCCGTTGCCATTGCAATAACACGCAAGAAACGCGGCGAGCATCGCGGTATAGAACTTCCAATCGAGCCCCCTCGAACGTTCTAACAGAATGAGAGAGAGAAGAAAAAACAAATGAACGCTATATATGCATGTTTGAAATGCAAACAGCATGTTTTCCCACTGGCGAAAACTGCACATCACCAACGGAATCGGCAGCAAAATCAAAAGCGGAAGAGAACGCAATTTCATCTGAGCCCACGCCCAGACCATCAATAATATGTTTGCCAGCGAATGAAGCACGACATTGCCATACATCATCGCCACCCAATTCCAATCGGTCGCAACGCCAATGCAGAAAAGGATGGAAAAAGGAACTCCCATTTTGTGATCGTTGTGCTGATGATTCAGAAAACGCAGCACTGTCGCATTCGGGTCATGCAGCAGCATGCGCCCAGCTTCATGCATAAAAGCCCAATCGTCCTGATACGGGAGATTGACGCCAAAAACCGCGACATACCAAAAGCAAGAAACGAGCGGCAGCATGAGTACTGTCGCCACGAGAAGCTTGCGTATATCGATTGCTTTAGCAGACATTTGAGCCCGCTAGCATAGCAAACGAGCGGCAGCAGAGGGCCGCTCTGTAGGGGCGACGCCATGCATCGCCCGTTTTTCCTGGGAGCGCCTGGGTGGGAGTCTCCTGGAAGCGCGAGCCGTCCTGGGCGCGCCGACGGCTCGCCCGCCTTTGGCCCGGCGGCAGCTTGCCGCCGTTTGTCCAGGTGACCGCCAGCATCCTGCCGGCTTCGAGATGGGCGGAGCGCCGGACCTTGCCTGGGAGCGCCGGCGGCTCGCCGGCTTCTAAAAGGTCTAGACCGCCAGCCTTCCGCCCGGCAAGACCCCACCCAGTTACCATTTTCGGGTTGTCCAATCATTGTCCATCGGGTTTCGTACATTGATAGCACCCGAACCACCCACCCTTCCGAGGACAGATTCTATGCAAGCGCTACTCGAACACATTTCCGCATTGCTCCAAACCAAAAACGCCGTCCAACTCGCCGAACCCCTTCCCCTCATCCAACAAGAACAACCGATTCTCGAAGAAAGCACCTCGGTCTGGAGCTGCTACTTCAACAGCTACGCGAAGTCAAACAGCAACAGAGACAACTAAAACGCGCACGACGTCCACAACGCCCTTCCAATTCAAAAAAAGGAGCATCACGATGCCATTCATCGCGAGCGTAGATTACGCGCACATTCTATTCAACTCGTTCTTCCTGTGCGCTCTCATGGCTGCACTTCAGTACTTCGACGTAATCAGCGCCTACAACGAATAGCAACCGGGCCGGAGCGCCGGCTTCCAGCCGGCACTTAAAAGCCGCCGGGATGGCAGCGTTCCGGCCTAAACTTCGTCAGCGCCTGGGCGCATTGCCATGAAGTGGACAGTAGCGAAGCTCTTGCTGAAATCGACTTTGGAGACTGTTCCTACAGGAATTGAAATGCGCCAGAAATTATCCAGCGGCATTCCGAGTGCGTGCACGATGACACTGCGGACAATACCAGCATGCGTGACGAGTGCGACGCGTTTTCCATCATACTGCTCTATAAGTTCTGCGATGCGCACCTTCGTGCGCTCATACATGTCCTCGATCGACTCGCCGCCCGGTGGGCGCATGCGAATCGGATCCGCCGTCCACGCCTTGTATTCGTCGGGCGAATTCTTCTTCAAATCAAGATAAGTGCGACCTTCCCAATTTCCAACATGCCATTCGTTGAGATCATCGACGCGAAGAATGGGAATATTCGTTTGACCGGAAATTGATTCGGCGGTGGCAACAACGCGCTTTGCAGTGCTGGACAAAACCACATCAGGCGGCCGCGACATCAACCATTCTGCGAGCGCCTTCGACTGTTTCAAACCTTCGTCCGTCAGCTCGGCTTCCGGGTCGCTGTAAAGTCTTCCCTCTTCCGTCATCCGAGTATGCCCATGACGAATCAGCAGAAGAGTCGTAATGCTCTCCTCCGGATGCAAAACTTCCTTCTTGGAAGTCTCAACTGTCTTTGGCTGCTCGTTCATCGATGATGATTGAAGGGTCAATTTGTACCGCCCGTCAAATAATCTACATCAAGTTCGTTGGTGAGTCCGTAAACACCGCGAATCGCCAGCAAAGAATTGATTTGAGCCTTGGAAAGCGGCTTTGGACCGCCCAAAAGATGCGCTACAAGCAGCGTTTGCGCTTGGTGCTCAAGGGTTTCAAGCTTGTAGAAAGCGTCCCAGATGTCCTTTCCAAGACAAAGCGCTCCATGATGATCGAGCATCAACGCGTCACACTTTTTTACATAAGGCTCGATGCTTTGGACGACTTCGTCGGTGCTAGGTGTCGCATACGGTGCCACAGGAATGCCACCAATCGTGCAGACCACCTCCGGCAAGGCAGGTGTGGAGAGGTTTACGCCCGCTACTGTAAAACCGACGGCGACAGTCGGATGCGCATGCACCACGGCAAGAACGTCGTCGCGCAACCGATAAGCAGACAAATGCATCTTCAATTCGGTCGAAGGCAATGCTGCATGGGGGTCAACGGGCGCCCCCTCAATATCAGTCACAACGAGGTCGCCCTCATTTATCCGCCCCTTGCAGACCCCTCTGGGGGTGGTCAAAATGCGGTCGGCGCCCAGCCGAATACTAAAATTTCCCTCAGTGCCGGTGATGTACCCGCGCTGATAGCAAAGTCTGGAAACCTCGACCAGCGCCTGGCGGGCGGACAATTCCTCGGCAGATTTACTCACTTTAATGTAGCCTCTAACTGACAACAATCTGAACGAAAGTTTATGGCAGGCTATTATATCTAGTAGACTACTCTTCTCAACCTTTTAGATAGATGGTCAAATAGCTGGTCCGTTTTTATTGCTGGCGCTCGCGCGCCGATGCAACGTCAGGAATCCCAGGTCCAGTCAGGTCACCCAATGCGTTGTCCCGAATGTGAAGTCAGAAATTCAGTAGCCGCTCGCAAATGTGTCGAGTGCGGCAAGACGCTGCCTCGTAGACGCACGCCGATGCCGTTCGTCTTTGGCGCCGTTGCTGTCATCGGACTCGCTGGCGCGGGGCTCATGGGTATCGGAGCCGCAGTAACCGTCAAGCACGACCCGCAAAGTGATTTGGCGGCGGTGGCAAAACGATTTGGAGCTGGTCCGAAAAATCTTGCTGATGCAGAAAAACTAAAGGCTGATTTGGACAAAGCCGTCAAAGAGTATTTGAAGAAAACCGGAACAATGAGCGGCGCCCAAGTCGCAAGCGCATTGCAAACAGCGCTACCGATCCAGGTCTTCGAAGTACATGTAATTGAATTGCCGCGCGGCTTGAAGATTGTCGAAATCGACACGATGCTTCAGGCGAGCAATTATTTGGTTATTAAAAACGACACTGATACCAAAGTCGTCAACATTCCAGGATTGGAAGTATGCGACGGGGCGCAGGTCGTGAGCGATCCTGCAGGTCCAGTGCTCATCGCGATTGGTCACACAGCGGGACAAGGTCCGCGCAAACCACTGGTAAAAGTGTACGCCTTGATGCCGGATGCAATTCGCGATCAATCAGACAAATCCGTACCGCCGATTCGCGGAGAAGGAAATGTGTCTTTCGCGAAAAACAACAAAGACGTCAATCTTGAAGTCTCACTCTATTCAATTGGTGTAGTCGAAGGAGCATTCGCCAACAACGCACACGTGGCAGCAACGGCCGATGATGAGTTGCTCAAGACAACTTTTGTTTGGGATCAAGGCAAATTCACTGGTGCCATTCCGCATGGGAAAGGGCAACTTGCGGCACTGCATGCGGTGGCACGGAGTTTGAAGTTTGATGAGGTGAGTCCCGAGAGCAAACCCTATCTTTCCGCAAACGCACAAAGTCAAATTGGTGAATTCAGAGGCTTGCAACCTTCTGCTTTCACAGTGTCGAAGATCAAGTCAGCCAGCAAGAGAAGACGTGCGCAGTCGTCAAATAGATTTGGTTTGGTATCGCCAGGTGGATCATTCATTGTAGAACTCGCCCAATCCGGCGGAAGAAGCGGTGGTGGCAATTGGGTAGCAAACACAATTACCAAAACAGCCGGCGAAGAAATTCAAAACGCACAAATGCCTGGGCAGCTAAAACCAATGCCGACAGCAATGGTACCGTCAGTAGTGCGCCAGAATATCAACACTACTTCAGGCGCAGACAACACCTCCTCTAATTCTGCGTCAAATTCGTCGAGCGCCTCGAACTCCAGCGCATCCAACACCAATTCTTCAAACACATCCAATCTGACCAAAGTGCCAGCGCCGATTGTTGAGCGTCGTGGTGAGAAACAGATTCCAGTGAATGTTCAAGGCTTGAAGAACGAACCAGCGAAAATCATTGAAAAGACAGCCGGCTCATCGAAAACCTCTGGTATTTCGAGAACAGTTGAGTCACGCACACCGATTGAAACATCAAAACCCGCTGAAACTCGCAAGCCTGCCGAAACTCAAAAGGCTGCTGAAAAGCAGACACAGCAAGTTGCTGAAACCCCGAAAGCACCGCCGAAACCATCGGGCGGAGTGGCTGTTTCGCGAGACCCGTCTATCAAGGATGCGCCTGCTGTTCCTGTAACAGCTGGCTTCATAAGCAATTCCGGCGATTCGGTAATACAGGTTCGTCGCGGTCCGAGCGGCGCATACAGAACAGTCAACCGCTTGTCGAGAGGCGAACAGGTCGAAATCATCGGCAGACGCGACGGCTGGTACAAAATACGGGTCAACGGGCGCGAAGGCTTTGTGCCGGAAAGCAGCGTCAACTCTTCCAAACCAGTCGCCTCAGCAGCCCAGGAGAGCGCTCCACCACGCCGTGAAGCCTCCTCAAGCCGCGAATCTAACGACTACAGCTCAAGCTCCCGCGCCAGCCGTTCCGAACGCCGCCGTGAAGAGCGCCGCTTGGCTCGCGAAGCCCGCATGGCAGCCGCCCGCGAACACAAACCCAGCTCCAACTCTGCATCCAGCTCTGGCACTCGCACAGCCCCCCACGCCGAAGAACCAACAAACTTCGTCCCGTAGCCTGGGAGCGCGGGCGGCTCGCCGACGTCTGGATGTGCCGGCTACTGTTACAGGGTGAAACGCCCTGTTCGTGCCTTGACGACCTCTTCGTGATATATTGAACCCTGACCGGGACGTGGCGCAGCTTGGTAGCGCGGCTGCTTTGGGAGCAGTAGGTCGCAGGTTCAAATCCTGTCGTCCCGATTTTTGTTGAGTGTTCGGCCCGAACACATAGGTAACAGAACGTTCCGGAGAGAACGGTTACACTTTTGCGCGTTCCAATCGAAGGCGAGAGTGGATTCTATGGAAGGAGAATTCTGTTTTCGACTTAAGATTTCGCGGGACAACCTAGCTTCGGCTTGATTATGCGCTCGGCTAAAGTCATGTTGACACCTCCGTACCGTCGTAAGTTGGAGTATACCGGGTGTCAGATCAAGTCTTAGCTAGGACAGTTAATCACCATCCCTGAAATCCAGGAAGCCCTTGTTGCCCAAGATATCCAACAGATCGTTAGCAAGTCTGACTTGCTCCTCGTCACCTGAACTCTTTGCAGAGGAAATTACATACTTGTAGTCATGAGTCCATTGCTCAGGGACCCAGGAAAGTTTTACAACTTGCGCCACAAGTAAACAACATTTCAAAGTTACATACGGTGACTCAACAAATGCCTCACGCAGGCTGGATACAAGTCGTCCTGGATTACCAGAACTCATATCCCACTCTTGCATGTTCTGTAGACATTCCTGAAACACTGAAAGTGACCATTCCAACGGCAATTTTCTCGACTGTAACCAGGTGGAAAATATCTCCGCGCCACTAAACAAAGACGGATCAAAAAGTAGTTCCCATAAACTCATTAGTCGCTGCTGAATTTCAGACGACAGATCCTCTCTGGCCATCTCCAACATATCCCCGGCAACTTCCAACACAACTTTTCGCAATTCCAAGGCAGTTGCGGGGAGGAGTGTTATCATTTCGTCGCTTTTGACTGATCCACTCGCATAGAGTTGGACCAAGTGTTCGGCAAAACTTCTAACAACATCTTGCGCTAGCGATGTTCCGTTGTCCGTTCGCATCGCGCCTAGCACTTCTGCACAGCGCTGATACTTTGTCCGAAGAATGTTATATACAATCGTCCTGGCAGAATTCCACTTCAAAAAGACCATGAAGCTCGTCATTCCACGCGACTTTGTTGTGTTCATTGGCTCAAATAGTTCTGGAATGATTGCCATTGCCCAACGTTTGTCCAAGATACAAAGGGTTGTGTAATGGAAGGCCACGACTGCGTTTAAGACTTTATTCTTTCTTTTCAAAGCCTTGTTGAGTAAAACTCGAACACGGTTTGGGAGAACACTTCTCTTATTGCTCCGCTTGCTTGTTTGGTGCTGCCACTTCGCAAACTCAATCACGCATTCGATAACCATGCTGGAAAAGTCGTTGAAAGAAACATTGTAAAGGTCAAAGTCCTCTCTTTCTCCCATTGACACCCTTGGAGCACTGGTAAGGTTTCCTTCACACCTTGTGATTATCGACCAAACCAAGTTTCTATTTTTAGGTATCAATAACCTCTCGCAATTAGCCTTGAATCGATGGTTTAAAAGACGAATCACTTCAAATTTTAGGTCTTCTGCTCCTCTTCCTGTTGCCCTGCAAAAGTTCCGCAGTATAAGCAATAAATTTACCTCAACATTCTGTTGCTTGGCAGAATCAATATAATGAGAGAACTCTGCCACAATCGCTGCTAAATAGTAAGGTTCGAGTTTCGAAAGAAGTTTCAAACTTTGAACGAATACATCTGGCTTCTCTTTAGTAGCGATAGACAGAGCATCTCTAATAGCATAGTCAGAACGGTGATGAATATTGACTCTGTTATGCGCCTCTATCTCTTGAATTATTTTCTCTGCGTTCTTATTGCGAAAGTCAAAAACAGGATCATCATCAATCCATTCGTCAAGTTCCAGCTCATCATCTACGGTATTATCAATTTCTGTTGTAGATTGCTTCAACATCACCTTTAACCAGCGAGACTTCCACTCATCGATATAGCATCTTTCTTCATCTTCAGTTGGGCCACCTGAAGCTTCGTGAATCTGCCAATTTCTGTATCTCGTTAGGTCTGGTCCTCTGTTGACAGCTCTTAACAGGTTTTCTTGTTCATCCGAATGCAATAAAGAAAACGCCTTCTGTAAAGCATACTTATACTCAGTCTGCACATCACTGTCCAACATAAAATCAGTACGGACAAGTACAGTGCGAGTACTATGGGCACACAAATCCGGAAACCTTCCGATTAAGAAAAACTCGATGCGGCGAAAGATTTTGTGATCGCGGACTTTCAGAAGGTCAAGCAACTGTGGAAGCGTTAACAAGCCACTTGTAATAGCTTCAATCATTTGATTTCTGAGAAATACAGCTACATACGACAGCGTGCTTCGATTCCATTCGGGAAAGTCCTTCGATATATCTCTCCACCATGCCTTCGTCCAATCATACTCATCAATTTCGTTTGCAGTATCTATCGTAGAAATCGCGTCGTGCAAGACGTCAACTACTTGCCGCAACGCTTCAAGTGCCTCAAGCTTGAGTAGCACGGGGATGCAGTGATTCAATAGCTCTTCATATGAGTATGAACCAATTTTTGCAACAATATTGCGTTCATCCAAGTAAGCCCTGTGTTTTAAATCGTCGCTTAATTTGAGCTTCAGCCATTCGCGTAAAACCTTAAAGGCATGATGCTTGAATTGATCTGTGGACAATGAAATAAGAATGGATCGCATGAGCGCTGGCAGTTCTGCATAAAAGGAAAGTTTGCTCCAACGGATGTATCGATGAACGTGTTTGCTGGCTTGCAAGGGAGGAAGGTTCACACAAACCTTTGCAATAGAGTCGCATACATAAGGATTGGTTATATCTGGTAGTTTCTCTAACAAGCTAGATACTAGGTCTGGCTTCACCGACGCAACTTTCGCCAGATAGGACAAAGCTGGCCAAACGCAATACTCTCGCTCAAAAGATCTTGAAGGTGGATCTCTAAAAAAGCCTCTCTCAACAAGGCGTTCCAATACGTCTGGATTTGCCAGATTGTTGAAAAAGTAATTTTGATGCTGAGGGAGCAAGAGCAAACCGAGCGTTTGATCTAGATTTTCAATACTTAGATTTTCTAAGGCGGCGTCTACATACTTCAACGTGTCAAAGAACCGGCTGAGAATAGATAGTAAATGACCTTCAAAGCTTTCAAAGGTTTTCCTGTAAACCTCAATGCTGAACTCTGAGTCAGACCTCATGCTGTGCGCATTGCTTACAGACCATTTGATTATTCCAGTCCAACCTCTAATGCTCGCTTCTGCAGTACCGATATGCTGAGGGGTTCCAGATGATAGTTCTATTAGGAGCTTTCTGGCTTTTCGGCTTGCACCCTCTAAGCTGGCATTCCAACCAATTAAGAGCCTCCGCGTTTCTTCCAGTGTCACAATTGGCACTGCTAGAGTCGCTGTTTGATCACTCAATGAAAGATCATCTAGGTGATTGAAATCCTGAATAAGTGCTGAATTAGGATCTAGATGGGAGGCTCTCCATAAATCTAAAATCCTTGGGAGATCCTTTTCTGGTTTTAGACGAACGATAGTTTCTTGCAGAAATACATCTGGAAGTCGATTACAAATTTCTCTGATGGAATGTGCAACCAGTCTAGACCATCCAGGAACATACTCATCAGCGTAAAGCGTTTCCACAGCAAACTCGTACAATTCAGAAAGAGACTCGCCTCTATCTCTTAAAGACACGAAAATTGCCTTACGCATTTCTGTCCAGTAGCTAGCATTTCTTTGTTGTGGATGTTTGGCCATTTTATTCACAGAGAGTTTTAGAATGCCATTGAACAGTAATTTTTCAAGTTTTCAAAAGCCGTTATGTAGTTAGAAAGGAAATAATTTTCTGAGCAAAGTCTACAGATATTGGTGCAGGAGGATTTGCTTTCAATCGCTGAATCTCTTCGGCTAATTCCTCGAAGCACATAAAGCGCATCATTTGGTCCAAGTTCATTTGCGAGTTAAACTTGATTCTTCCGGCATAAGCCCTGGTAATAAGCCGATCTCCGAAAGACTCTCGCGCATATTCTGGCAATACTTCAGGCGTCCGGTAGTGCTCCGGTAGATGGAGAAACAAAATGGGCCACAATGGAAGTGACCATTGAGTATCCACCATCATTGAGCTATTGAGACCAATCAATTCACCATTTTGCGACACAACAGGTCCACCGCTCATACCATGCTGCGTTGGCAAATCAGTTTCGAAAATTGGATAGTTCTTGAGTTCTTTTGACGCCCGAACTGATTGAATTTTGCCTTTAGCTTGTGATAGAGGCGTTTGGAGAAATAAGTCGAACGGTGGCTCCAATGTTTCCCCCAAAACAGCACCCGCGGGAAATCCAAAACTGCTTACGTCTGCTCCCGCAGTAGGCAAATGAAAATTTAGCGTTGGAGATGAAAGACCCGCCTCAGATTTGGCGATGTCGTCGAGAGGCATGAGATGTAGGAGGGCAAAGTCAGTTGCGCCCCCCCCTGAGTTTACGTGAATAGCCTGCCAAACTCCATTTGGTTTCATTTTTGCATCAAATCTCAAGGCAAGCAGATGGTAAGACGTTTGAAAAATTCCTTCAGGTTCTTCACCTAATGCTTTAAGCGTCTGAAACTTCTGGCGCAACCTGGGCTCGCGCGCACTATTAACTCCATTAATTACGTGATTGTTCGTGATTGCGAGATTTTCGCCAATTAGAGCAGCGGTGCCTTCCAATTGCCAATCATCATCCTCGCCTCGGTGTACTATTGCCAGGGAGAATGATGCGCAAGTCAAATCCTGCGCTGGCTGATGAAAATCTGGCATTGTTTAGAACCCCTCTCCGTAACGTTGCTGGATCCTACGCTTACACGAAACTTTTCTTCTGTAACGAGAGCGATTCGTCCTGAGCGAAGTATAGGAAACATGATTTAGTTCAGTTGGATATACAGCAACATCAGAGCTTGGATGCATCTCCCAGTTATCGAAATCTGGATGCTTGGGCATTACGCAAGCCTCCATACCACAGCCGCTTTCCTGAACCCAAAAGCCAACACAGTGAGGTAAAGTCCTGTTGAGGACAACTTCGTTTTGCACCTTTGATTTGTTCCCCATCATTGAAATCGTGCTAGTCAATCAACCCTGGAAAGATCGGAGCAAAAATTGATAATGTACAGCGACCCACGTCAACTGCAAATTCGATGGTTTCTGAGATTCTGTCGGGATTCAAATAAGCGACCATCAAGTTAATTTGCCCGTCTGTGTTTTTTTGAAATGTATCCCTAAGAAACACCTGGACATTCGGATGTGCACCAGAATCAATGGTTTCGTCGTAAAGCTTTTTTGCTTTTATCCCAAGCGCACTATCGGCATCGCTCAGACAACTTTCGACCTTAACGTTCATGAAAGCTTTTCTACAAGCCAAAGCTGCTTCAGGAGATGTATTTCGGTTGAGCCAAGTCCGTTTCCGCTCATCTTCATTCTTAACATAATGCGCATACAACGCATTTTCCAAACAACCACGCAAAAGCATATGAGATTCAGGAATTTGACCGCTCGTGATTAGCCTGATAGCACCCAGCAAAGATGCATGTGCACGAAGGAAAAAATACATCTCAATCCATTCCTCGGCGCTAAATTCAATTTCCTCAAAGGGTAGTACATCGTTTTTCTCGGAAACAATATCAACCATCCTAATTCTGAAATTTCGTCTGGCGGTCCAAAAACGGTCATCCAGCTCCAGAAGCTTTTGATAGTCGGCCCGGTCTGTATGAAAAGTTGCAAACTGATTTCCAATTGCAGTTTCAATGAAATGCGTAATCTTGTCAGCCCCCCATCCTGGAGGTCTATTAGGGTCTTGTACATGCCTATTTTGAAGTACAAATTCTCCGTCTTCCTTTAGTTTCAAAAGCCTCTTTTTCACTCTCAACTCGCCAGGCGCGTTGCCAGTTTTGTTGTAGACCCAGCGCAAACTCTCTAAGGTTATTTCTAATTCTGGAGCATTCTCACTTTCCAAACGTTCGATGAGTTCGCATAAAAGAGGCTCGGCATCAACATAGAGATCTTGAGTTAGAAATATGCTTGATAAAAGTTGTAGATTCTCTGTGCTTGCGCGCGTTTGCAGGTCAGTTGAGCTGATAATGTGCGACTTCGCTTTCTCTAACTCTTTCTTTCGAAAAAAGAAGCTGCCGAGCAACGAATGAACATCGGAACATCTTTTTTGTTCGTCGCCCTTTGCCTCCATCAAAGGTAAGGCTTCGCAAAAAAGTTCTATGGCATTATCTTCACGATCTTCCTGTACACGAACGTAGGCGAGATAATAAGCACTTAGTGCGCGTCGATATTCTAAAGTGGGAAACTTTCTGCTTTCTTCATACGCAGCCTCAAAGTACTTCGCGGCCGCCTTTACATCACCTCTTGAATGTCTTCCCAATTCGACTAGGCTCGCCCATGTCTCAAATATTGGATTTATAGCTGCAGGGTCTGAATCCGGCATCTCACAACATCTCCTACTGAATCGACGCAGCAGTAATATACGCATCAACCTTTTTGATAAGGCTACATCCTGAATCAACGACAGTATTTATGTCGGAAACAAGGTCCGTTATCTCACAGGGCAGTAAAGAACCAACTGGCAAATTTAAGCCAGTATCTTTATTGAATTTCTCATCAACACGACCTAGCCTGTGGATTATCAAATGCCTCTTCTTTTCCAAATTCTTGAGAGGTTTGTTTTTTACCAGAAAATCCTTTTCGAAGTGCTCGAATGTTTTGCTATATGCGTTGTCGATTCCTACGACACCAGTGAAATCAAAGTTATCCGCCAGAATTGAGCCCATCAATGCTTTCACGTCGAAATTGTTCTTATTCAAATCAGAAATATTGATATTGCTTCCTGACCTCGTTGCAAATTTACTGGGATGTAGATTGATAGCAGTTATCCAAAGGTCCGTAGCAAGACACTCAAAAGAAGTCCACGCATTGGCAGTTGCAGTGCTAAATAATCTATACACCACGTGCTTTTCACTGTTGGTGTTTTTGTTGTTCAGATATTCAATCATATCCGCATAAGCTTGTTGCGTACACCTCTTCTTGATCTCTTCGACTTTCAGTGAATCTCTTAAAGCATGAACAACTTGCTCTTCAACTTGCTCCTCAGAAGAAGGTTCACCTGTCGTATCTAATTTTTTCAATGCGTCAAGTTGAAAAAATGTTCTGTACATGGTTTCCATAGAACGCCATGGTCCCGCCGCTGTAATCATCAAAGGCAGGAGAATCAGATCCTCTATTGCCTCTATATTTTCTTCGAAAAAGAGTGCCAACTCACCTATTTCAGTGATCTTAGTAGCTGATGCTAACGTACCTATCTTTTTGCTTTCGAAGTCGAGAAGCGCCAGATCTTCTAGTTTTTCTGGATAGTGCGGCACTTTGATCTCCTAGTGCTTTTTCTCAAGAAATCGTTTTATAGGTTCCTCAGTAAAGCTGAGCAAGCTACTACATTCAAGTTCTAGTTCATCATGCTTCTCTTTGTAAAAGAGAATCTTCTCCTTCATTTCCTGTGGCGAAAACGTTAAATCCTCAGGCAACTCGGAGTACAACTTTCTCGCTTCATCGTCTTCTGCGTCTGATCTGCTTTTTACAAAGACGTTTTTTTCAACAAATTTGTGAAGATGATCGTAATTCAAATCAACAAGAGCAGAAGCTTTCTCGAATTCTCCGACCATCGCATAAAGTAATGCAGCCTCATTAAACTCTCGAAAAATAAGAGAATAGTTGTAGTTTTCCGATTCTGCTTTCGCCGCTATCATCGCCAGTATCTCTTCTTGCCTTTCCAAGACTCGTAAGGTTTCGAGCTTGTGACTGACCTGCACTATTTAGTTGTTCCACGTCAAGCAGACAAATCTTGCTTGTTTGACCCGCCCCCGTTTTGTGTTCCAAGTTAAACTGTAGAGTTCGGCATTTTGGGTTTCGGTTCGTTTTCGGAAATCCGCATGGCATGTGCGAATTCATGGGGTGTTTGAAAGTCCAGCGAAGAATGCGGTCTTCTGCAATTATACTCCTCTCTCCAAGCAGACAATTTGTTTCGCGCATCTTCAATTGAATCAAACCAATGTGTGTTCAAGCATTCTTCACGCAACCTGCCGTTGAAGGATTCAACAAACGCATTATCGGTGGGTTTTCCGCGTCGAGAAAAGTCAACAACTACTCCGCTTTCGTAGGCCCATTTATCTAGTGCTTTGGATATGAATTCTGGACCGTTGTCGCACCTGATCGCTTTAGGCTTTCCTCTCTCTGTCACGATTCAATCAAGCGTCGTCACAACATCTGCGCCGCTCAGTCAAAATGCAACTGTCAGAGCAAGGCACTCACGACTGCGCAGATCAATTATTGGCAGAACTCTGATTTTTCTTCAGTTGAAAAGTTCATGCGAAACGAAGTCCATTTCCCAGACTTCATTAAGATTACCAACCGGGCTGTTTAGGCTCCCTGTGAGCGGCACTTACGTGCCGCTTTGGTCTCTTGAATCGTAGTGAAAGCTCTTCCATCTGGTAAAGGCGGAAGAGCCTCTTATGATTGATCACCCACCCCTCCCGCAGCAGCAGCACGTGAATACGTCGATACCCATATCTGATTCTCGACGCCGCGATGTCTTTGATCTTGATACGCAAAGCTAATTGATCGTCCTTTACACTCTTGTATCTGTTTGTGCTTCTTGCGAATACTATTACTCGACACGCCCTGCGCTCGCTGACGCCGTATTCGGCAGAAAGTTCACCTGCAAGTTGGCGGCAGCGGGAGGGCGTTAGAGCTTTTTTGTCAGAACGCCCTGGAGCTTTGATTTGTCCAAAGTCAGCTCTGCGACAAGCTGTTTAAGTTTCTTGTTTTCTTCTTCCAGGATTCTAAGTTTTTGCAGCTCTGAGGGCGCGAGACCTGCATACTTTTTTTTTCCAGCTGTAGAACGTTCCCTCGGAAACTCCCTTCTTGCGACAGATCTCAGCAATTGGAATTCCAACCTCGTGTTGTTTCAAGGCATTCGAAATTTGGGCATTAGTGAATCGCGATCTTTTCACGGCAAAACTCCTTTCTAGTTTAGTCTCGTTTTGCCGAACTTCTATATTTTAGAATGGATCAGTTTGTAGGGGGCAGGTCAGTGCAGGTCAATCATGCGTACTTGGATTTCTCCTAAACGCTAAATACGTCAAATTCATACTCACAGAACTTATCCACTAATTCATTAATGGTAATAACGTCTGCCAGAACCTGCCCATGCAGCATCATCGTTTTTCCATCGATAATACTTCCACTATAGACTGGAAACGGTTGAATTATCTCGTTATTCTCTGTTATTCCATAAGGCGGTATATATAGCGGGATTCGATGACTTATTGAATCTCTGAACTCTTTCAGATGGTCATGAAACCAGTCTGTTCGCGTATCTAGATAATTTTGGAACTCAGGATTTAAGAGGCTTTTGAACCGCTTGTAATAAAGGCCTATGTGCTTTCTATCCAACTGAAAATCGCGCTCGAAATTCAGGACCCACGCTAAATTATCGGTCAAACCATACACATTGCCATAAAAGGCATGCAATACGATACAGAGTTCTTCAAGTTCGTCATCGGAAAGCGCAGTCTCACGACGGTGTGGATAGACCGTAAAGACTCGCCGACTACATCGGTTAATAACTTTCAGCCTGCGCATAGCTCCATGCTGCAAATACTCTCGAGCCGAATTGTTGGTGAGTTTTGCATCTACTTTCATAAGTCTCATTAGGCGTTCCGCATAATTTGCAGTTAGCAATGATGCTTCGAAATCTAATGAATCTAGGCTTTTCTCGTTGTAAAAAATCTCTCTCAAGCTCCTCTATCTGCGCACTATGAGTTCGGTGCATTCAGAAACAATCTTGCACGGAACTATTACTGAAAGCACGCTCCTCTCGTTTATTTTTTGAGCGGAAGACATCAAACTCACTGTCCTAATGGAACCATCGACCACTGTGTAATTTTTGAATACTCTTCTTCTAGTAGAGGGATATTCCCTTTTGCTAAGAGACTCATTGAATTTCCTTTCTGGAAAGACGTAAGATCTGACTGATAGGCACTGAATGCAGCAACCTTATAGCCTTGGCGATTGAGCAGTTGCACCGAATAGCCGGAGTAATAGCCTTTCGCCATTTCAATCAATTCCGGATTTCCGGTAAGCCAAAATTTGTAGTAAACTCCCTCGTGCGCGTCGAGCGTCGTTTGCAGATGAGCACTTACGCCGGAAATGGGTGTTTTTAACAATCTCCAAGTTTTCGGCTGAAATTGTCGCGCTCGACGAATCTCAATTTGTTTTTGAATCTGCTCCTGTTGAGCAACTTCTTTGAGATGCTTAGCAAGCATCTCGGCAAGCCTCTTTTTCGTCGCATCAAGCGTCTCAGGGCTGACTTGAGGCGGCCTTTGAATTGGAGGGCTTTCCGTGAGCGGCTTGACCTCCGAAACTACAGCTTCTGCAACTGGAGCGCCTGCTACGGGCTTTAGTTCCGGAGTCGGTTGAAAAATTCTTCGTCCAACAATTAAAGCCGCAATTACAACAAGACCTAATACAAGTATTGAAAAATAGCGACGATCTTCAACCACTTGCTTAAGAAAACTTGGTTCGAAAACTTTGTGGTAAGTCCTCGATGGAGAGGTGTTCTTTTCTACAAGATAGGAATATGCGAAAGCGTTGGGTGCAGTTGAAGCAATAGAAGATTTGGACATATCAGAAGTACTAACATCTGCAGACTCGACTGTGCGACTTTGTACTTCGGAACCATTGGAAGCAAGTAAATTGTTGGAACCATGCGAATTCTTGGTTCCTAATGCGAGCCCCCAGATAATTGCAAGAGCAACAAAACATTCAACTACCAGAGTGGTGATATTAATCTGCGCGACACCGGCAGATGTCTCCGGTGGTGTAAAGAGAAACGAGTATCCAACGGTCTCGACCAAGTGTCCTCTATCGAAAGCATTCCAAGGTGGGAAGAGCGTTATTAGTGCAATAGCAACGGCACTGTATCGAATTGCATTCGTGTATTTCGATATCATTGTCTTTGCTGCCCGTTGATGTTTTCGATTAAACTATCGCAAGCTCGCACCTCGACATTGTCACTGCCAGCCTTCTGCACAAAGATAGCTTTCGCTCTGTATGCGAGCGTTTTCGCATTTGGTAGATCATTCTGCTGATATCGACACTCGCCGAGTTCACGAAGACACTTCGCAACTGGAATGCTGCTAACGCCAAACTGCTTGCCCCATATACTACTGGCACGTTTGAATAGTTGCTCTGCTTCAGCGTGATTTCCCCCTTTCGAGCATAGCTGACCGAGCTGAAATAGGGCATTCGCACTATCAGCATGAGCAGCTCCCAATTTAGTATCTCGAATTTGAAGTACTTTGCGATAGATGGACTCCGCTCGAGTAGCATCTTTCGCCTCTTCGTATGTTGCAGCCAGATTTTCCAATGTTCTCAAAGAGCCAAGATTATCGGGTCCGAGTATTGACTCTTTTATTGAAATACTTCCTTCCAGATTTTGCGCAGCCGCATTTAAAAATTGGATACGGTAAGCTGCGTAACTTTCCTTGGCATTCTCATCAGACTGTTCCTCAGCGCGGCGAAAGGATTCTCCGTAAACTGCAGCAATCCTTCGCTGAACATCTCCCAAATTGTTCAAGATTGCTGCTCTCTTTAGGCGGCTAGAATCATTAACATCAACAGATTCACGGAAAGCTCGATTTAGCAATTCTTCCGCACGATCTAACTGTCCCTTCTCAACCATTGAATTCGCTTGACGCAAGTAAGCATCAGCCAAGGTTTCATTAGCTCTCACGCCGATGGAACAAAAAATAGAAAGAAGAATTGCAGGTATTGGATGCCAGCGAATCAATTCGGTACTCCTGCATCTTTAGGCGGCGGCGGAACCAGTGAGCGCTGACCGGTTGCTCGTAGAAATTCAGTCAGTAGAGGCAAAAGGTCCTTCTTTCCAATGCGTGACTGGCTGTGAAAAGGCCTGCACTTGCGCCAAAACGCCAAAGATTCAACATAGCGAATCTGCTGTCCATCGTCACCAAAGTCTCTAGTTTGAATTTCTGCCACCAAAGTATCGAGTACACCGTCTAACGGTCGAAGCGTGTATGTTGCTTCACTTCTCTTAACTTCATTGATGATCGCTTTCACCTCAACTCTGTTAGCCAAGTATTTTACCGTTCTCACTTTCAGCTTCAGAGAGTCATTACTATTCGAAGCCACTTCGGCAGTGTAGGTGCTGGTAATTTCAACAGCCTGATTCTCCGCTGACAAAGCTTTCTCCATCTGACGTTGCCCATAGTGCCAAATATGTCCTTCCTTATCGAGAATTTGACCTAAACATACGACTTGAACATCGTTCTGATTTCGCTGAACTGTACTTCTGGAAGTACCTTGTTCTTCCACAACCACTAAAGAGCCAGTTTGCTTCCATTCACCCGAGGCCCATTGCGGAATTTGGAACCACTCCGCAGATTTGAACGGAAAGGTAAACGGATCATTCAAAGGCTCTCCAGGTTTCTGATTCGGTAGTAATGGGGAAATGTTTTCTCGATGTTCTAGATTGCCTTGGAGAACTTGCTCACCATAAGCTGGAATCAATACATTTGAAAAAACTGCCGCAATAGAAGCAGCAACTACAACATACGCCGATGAATCTAATGGGACGCCACGCAAAGGCTCTTTTCTCCTAAGCAGGTTCATATTCTGGAATGGAGTCTGGAAATGATTGGTCTGTATCTTCTGGTGCAGATACTTGGTGGACAACAAAATTAGCGGTTGCAGCAATTGCAGCAAGTGTTTGACGAAACTCACGAGCTTCTGCTAATTTTGTGAACTCAATCTCTGCGTCATGCTTTCTAGCGAATTCCTCTAGTTCTTCCAAGGTGACTTCAAAAAATTCCTTTCTGAGATTGACTTTGTTCATGCGCTTATCACTGAACTGCCGATGAAAAGCTGCCTCTAAGGCAGGAGCATCTGTCGAAAAAATCATTGCATGAATATCGTAGGGGAACGGTACAGAAGCACTTCCTAACTCGTCCACGCGTTCCGTTGGATCAAGCCTTCTAGTTAAACCAATTTTGTACCTTCCTTCTCCAAAAGATCCAATATTCGAAATCACATAAACGTGTCCACTCTTCGTCAACTGCGCCATTGATACAGCGCGTTCAAGCTTTGTCTGAGCATCATGCAAACGGTCCTCTAAGTTGGCAATCTTTGACTGAATAGCTTCCATCTCACTCGCTTTTGCTTTTTCAAGTTGAGCCTGGGCCTCACTTAACGCCTTTTGCCAGCGAGCTTCCTCTGCCTCTGCAGCTTTCTTCGCTCGTTCAAATTCTCGCTGTGCAATTTCTTCCTCTCGCATCTGCTCACGAATGCGCCGCTGTTCTTCCTTAACGTCCTGCTTCTTCTGCTCGTACTCATAAGATAGATGGAGTTCATTTAGAGCTAAGTCTAAATAAGCCTTAGTGATACTAATTCCAGAAACAGAGCCGAGTGCGTTTACAGTATCAAATACTTTTTTGATGCGTTCCTCCATTCGAGTTACATTGTTCCAAGTGACCTTTGCGACAGCAGCGTCTACTTCACCATTAAAGGCTCTAAGCATGAGCTTGCTCTCCTGCTTAATCATCTTTCGGCCTTCTTTTAGACTTCCATTAACTGTCCAATTATTCGGACAATTTACGGCTCGTTCGTCTTTGATCAGCCTCTTACGCTTCTCATAGACCTTCTCAAGTTCTGCCTTGAAACGATCTGGATCTTCGAATGAATAGTGAGGTCTATAAACACCGAAGGAAATGTTCTCTAGATTCTCCTCTAGTAGATCGACTTCTCTCTTCAGTCGATCGTAAAGGCCTCGGGCATCAGTGTATTGCTTACCAATTTTTGTAAGCGAACTTCTAGTTCTCTCAATCTCTTGCAACAGTGAATCGTTTTCCGCCTGGCGTTGTTTCCTCACGCTTGCCGCTTCTTCTTCGACGTCGATTATTCCAGAAAACCTATCGCGGTACTCACTCAGTTGTCCTTGAATCTTAAACAGCAATACCGCGAGTACAACGATAATCAGAAAACAAATAATTAGTTCGGCCACGTAAGAACTCCAAGAATCCAATTAAATACACTTTCAAAAAAGCGTCACGTCCCCAAAAGAAGCAAGATTCACTTCTTCGTAAGGCGTTGCTTTCGAGAAGAAACTAAAAGTCTAAGATTCGTAGAGAACTTAGCGCGTTTGCAGACGCCACATTTCCCGCCCAACTCAAAGCAATGCTTGCAGGCGTGACAGTTTCTGCAAGCTTCGCAAGGATCTAACCCATAGCATTTGCTTGCAAAGGCAGGAGAAAAGCTACATAACGCGATGAGAAGCATCGCGGCAAAAGATCGTGAGACCTGGCGCACAATGGGCCCCCACAGAGCAATTGTAAAACTGGGACACCAGCTAATACTGTTCCCCGGGTAACTGAACTTTCTACAGTTACTTATGCGGGATTTGATTAAATCTTGCCGCCAATTTGCGATACCCTAGCCTAAAACGATGAGAGTAAATATCCACGCGCTCTTTCGTAGTCTTTCTCATTGCATGGCGTTTGGTCGTTCGCTTCAATGGCGTCCTCGTAGGGAGAACTGTTTTGAAACTACACATCCATAAACGTTGAGCGCCGCAACTAAAATTCTCTGCCATCACAAAATGCACTTGTATAGCCTACAAGACGAATGTTACCTGTGCTGAAGTTGAAGTATATTTGGCAGTTTCTCGTTTTCCGAGAGAGGGGAATTAGCAATTGAAGATGATCACGAGTCAATGGGCTACGGCGCGGGCAGATAAGAAAGATAGCAGTTGGGAATTGTAGATGACGGCGGTATCAAAACAAACTCGACGAAGCTAAACAGTAGTCAAACTTGTTTTTTGGGGAGAGCAAACGAAATGGAAAAACCGGTCGGATACGAATCTGTCTTATCTGATTTCAAGGCTTGTGTGTTTGACGGATACTGTGGAGAACCAGTTGCCTGGGGATTTGAAATCCTAGAAAAGCTAGGTGAGGAGCGTTGGGAAGCTTTAAAAGTCCATGGTCAATTACAATGCTTGTATCCAAAATGGTTTTTAATTATGCATGAGCTAAGTCGTGCTGAAGCGATATCAAAATACGGGGAAGTAAAAGCAGAAATCTTTGGTCCTATGGGTGGTTGGAAGTCGGCAACATTTGGTAGCAAACAATTTGTTTTCAAAAGTGTTCAACCATCTGCTGAAGAATCAGATGAAGCCAAAAGAGCACCTACCGCCATTCATCTTCCGAAGAAAACCAAGACAGGAAAAAGTTGAGACGATTTCGCGCTTTCTAAGTGACTGAAACCAAGATAAATTGCACTGTGCCTTAAAAATCGTCATCAACGGACTATAGCGCCGAAAAGTCGAACATACTTGCTATGCCGCAAACCTTTCAAGCCATAGAATCATACGATAGTATACAAACGGTTAGTTTTAATGTAACCTTGGACTAACTCAGAGAGTAAAAGCTAGCCTAGCCCTGACAACACGCCGACAATTGAAGCCTTGAGCTGACCTGTTTTAGCGTCATAAAAAATCGACTACTCACGCAATCTCGTCAAGAGTTTTTGAAACCATGCTGCATTTCAATCGAATCCATTTGCGTAATTGGCGCCAATTCGCTGAGATTGACCTAGACCTATCAAAGCAAGTGACAATCCTTACAGGCCAAAATGGTAGTGGAAAAACCACAGTCCTGAATATTTTGAGTCGGCATTTTGGGTGGAGTTTGAACTTTGTTTCAACCCCTTACTGGGGAACAAAGAAAACTGAACAAATTTGGTCGGATATCTTAAAAGCAAAAAACGGGACTGTTTCAGCTGAAAGTTCAGAAGAGCGCGAAGTTGGAACTATTGAATACGATGACGCTTCAATTTGCAGTGTGAAAACTCAGACATTAGTTCAGGCAGAATATAATCTTTCCTTTCAAAATCAAAAGGAAGTGAAGGGACTGCATATCCCATCGCACAATCCTCCCGCAGTCTACAATCGAATAACTGAAATACCAACAAACCCGGCCTCGGCTCAATTAATCTATCAAAGCTTTCGAAGTCTCTTGATTCAAACTTACGGCCCCTCAGGAAGCGGTAGAAATCCGGGAAGTGAACAAAAGAAGTCAATAATATCGCTTGCAATGTTCGGTTATGGAAATCAAGTCGTACAGCCAAATCCCGAGTACAGAAAGACGTTTGAAGAATTTCAATCTATCCTTCGTGTAATGCTTCCAGAAGAGCTCGGGTTCGAGAAACTGGAAGTAAGAATGCCTGAGGTTGTGCTAGTAACAAAATCCGGGGACTTTACTCTCGATTCCATGTCCAGCGGAATAAACGCACTTTTCGGAATGGCATGGCAAATTCATATGTACGGTTCAACACTAGAGAAATGCACCGTAACAATAGACGAGCCTGAGAACCATTTACATCCAAGCATGCAGCGCTCTCTTTTGCCTTCGCTAGCCAAAGCTTTTCCCGGCTATCGTTTTATAGTAGCCACACACAGTCCTTTCATCGTGTCATCATTTGCTGACGCGTCTGTGTATGGCATGTTTTTCTCAAAGGAAAATAACGTTGAATCGCAAAGGCTAAATCTTGCTGATCTCTCTGGAACACCAGACAGCATTTTGCGGAACATTCTCGACGTCCCATCTAACCTGCCAATTTGGGTAGAAGATAGGATTAAACGAGTTATTGCACAGAATCAAAACGTTTCTCCAGAAGAGAAAGCCACAGAAGTAATGAAAGAGTTGAGGGAAATGGGATTAGCAGATCGTGTTCCAGAAATGTCGTGGGAGAAAGACGATGCGCAATCTTAATAAATTAGCTATTCCAACGATCCTCGATCTCAACGCAACAGTTTGGACCGCGGAATTTATCGCGGAGCCGACAAACAGAACAAAAAAATATAGATACCGTAACCCTGAAATCAAACAACAATTAAAGGTCGAAACCGGCTTCAAGTGTATTTACTGTGAAAGTAAGATTGGTCACAACACTCCTGGAGATGTGGAGCACAAGATTGCAACAACAGCCAGTCATTTACTACATTTCGAATGGTCTAACCTCACAATCGCGTGCACTGAATGCAACAGACGAAAAAATGACTATGACGATCCGAATATGCCATTTCTAGATCCATATAATGACGACGTAGAAGATTTGGTTAAACATTTAGGTCCCATTGTTTCTTGGAAGACGGGAGAGGCGCGAGCTGAAGTTTCGATAAGGCAACTGGAGCTTGACAGTAAAGCGCGAATGGAAGTAATTCTTCGCAAGATTGAGCACATTGCAAAAGTCAACGATCTTCTTGAAAGAATTGCTAGCAAAACTGGGTTTCACAGAAAGTTACTCGAGCGAAACTTGATGCAAATGACTGAAAAAGATGCAGAATATTCGGCAATGACAATGCGCATTGTAAATCAAGCATTGAACACCTAAAACTGCAAGATTCGAGTGAATGCGTTCCACTTTCAAGCTTTCTACGAAGAAGATCACATTGAAACGCTAATTGCAAAAACCTTAGTCGATAAATCTTGTTTTGCGTCTTAACTCCAAAAAAGATAAATAGAGACTTTTCCATTTCACTTATTATTTAAATGCTCAGTTGCTTTAAGAGCAGACTCCGCATGTTCAACCACTAAATTCACTAGATGATAAAACGCGAAATCAATATTTATCAATCTAGCTAATTTCAGAACTTCTTTAAACTCGCTGATTGCTTTGAATTTTCGTCCTGAACTAAGATATGTCTGACCTAATGCGAAGCAACATTCTATTAAATTGAACCTCACGCCATCGACTCCTCGATTGAGCGAAAGCTTTTCGGCTTTGTGAAGTGCATTCTTTGCGCGGCGAAATAAGTCGACGCGATATTTATTTTTGTTGACTTGATCTATCCCTAGAGCAAGTTCATAAATTCCTCTGCCAATGTTGTTCATCACCAAGGCGTTTTTCGGAGACACCTTCTTTGCACGTTCAAACAAGGCTAACGCATCCAAGAATTTATACTGTGCGCCTTCAATTCGACAATGTATAAGCGAGTAACCGTAAAATGACATGAAAACTCCAAAGCTCAGAAGAATTTCGACGTCACGTTCGGCTAAGTCTAAGGCCTTCACATACGCCCCTTCTGCCAATCCAATATTGCAATGTGCTTCCTGCAAATTAGGATTTCGAAGAAATCCCGTTTGATTTCCATCGCGCTCATTCAATGAAAAATGTATCTGAGCAAGAATTCGGTATATTTCCGCGTTCAATCTCCAAGCCTGAGGATTTTTTGGTGTCAACTCAATTGCTTGGTATGAAAGCTGCAGTGCACGTTTTGCAAAATTGTGAGATTCATCAATCTGGTCAAGAGTTAGGCATACATTAGACAACTCAGCTAAAGCAGCACTTTCGCAAAAATCTTGATTCCTCGGCAGCGGAACCAAGGTCTTAGCTTTGGTGTAAGAATTTACTGCTTCGAAGAGAGTGTCTCGGCATTCTACGACTCTTCCTTCAGCATTTTGAATGAGCGATACTTCTCGTAAGACATTACCTCTTTCTAGCCAGGTAATGCTATCTCCAGGAACTTCTGCAATCATTGAATCGTAAGCTGAAAGTATTTGGTGCAAATGACTTTCAGCTTCCCGGTGAAAACCTAGGGCGCGCAAGTTCTTGGCCAAGATTGAATGCTGAATGAGTATCTGCCTTCGCAGTTCCACAAATTTCAAACTTACATCTACAGGAATCGCAGCAAGACTGTCAAAGGCTGAATTGATTTTTGTAGAAGCTTCATCATACATAGACATAGCAATTGCAAGGTCAACTTCGTGAGTGACAAGAATGGCTCTATTCAACAGCGAAGTATAGAAGTCTGTACTTGAAGTTTTTAGGTTCTCAAAAACATTAGCCGCACTTTGGTAAGCGGACTGAGACTCACCATACTCACTAAGGCGAAAGTGATTTTCGCCAATTAGTACAAAGTTGTTTGCTAAACTCATCAAGACAGAAGGGCTTGATGAGCCTAGCTCCAGTGCCCTCAGATAATCTACGTTTGATTCTAAAAGTGCTTGGTTTGATTCGCGATAACGATGATCTTTTGAGAGAATTCTACCCTCTAGCCCTTTGGAAGTTCCTAGTAAAGCAGTACTTACCATTGTGGGTTCGTCTATTTCCGATAGACATTTGATCGAGTCACCTATCGAGCAAAGTGCTCCTTGGTAATTACCTAACCTCGAATAAAATCGCCCTTCAATTTGTGAAAGAATTGCACGGTCTACTGAATTTGTGGCAAGAAATTCAAAGCTCACATTTACTAATGACTCACAGCGCCTCAAGTTTCCTGTTGCCAGCGACTCCTCAAACTTTTCACTTAGTAGCTGAATTCCAGCTGTAGAATCTAGTCGGTTCTTAAAATACAATCCCTCAAACTCTGCATCTATGATTCCATTCTTCTCAAGATCGTTGAAATGTTTCAGTAAAAGGGATTCAACTTTCTCGATAAACAGCAACAGCTCGTCATCGTTGGTAATCAGCTTTCTGAGTAGTGCATGAATGGAAAATACTCCAGGTTTCAGTTCAGAAACAAAAGAGAATCGGGTCAACTTCTCAAAGCGAAGTGCGCTAACAGCAAATTTCAAACATTCCCCGAGTTTCTCATACAACGAAAAGTTGAAAGTTCTGCAAACTGCCAAAGCCTTGACGGCCAATTGTGTTTCAGCGTCGGTGTGCTTAAGAAATCGATCTATCAACTCCTTTGCTGCCTTTTCGAGATCTTTACTTATCGGTGTGAGTTCTGCTGCGTCTGCGAAGGCATCGGGAGTATTTATCGCAGCATTCGCAGCAAGTCCTAAAAGTAATGGATGCACTTCATTTTCTTCAACGCTTGCGAAATCAATCAGCTTCTCTTTGAATTGGCTTTCAGTTATTCCACTCAGAGTAAGATAGTCTCTTGCATCTGCTCGAGCGAGGAAAGTTACGTTCAAAAATTCAACTCTCGAATTCTCGATCCTGCATCTGGGCGCGTTTTGCCAATTGGGACAATCTTGCCCTGCTATAACGACAAGAATTCCGGAGGTCAAATCTAAACTTAGCAATAGTTTTCTCAGCCATTCATCTCGCGCAAAAATTTCATAGTTTGACTCTAATTGAGCTTTTCCCTGCACATAGTCATGCGAATCAAAGGCTAATACAATGCGTCCATATGGGTCATCTCTGCTAATAAGTTTTCTTGCCCGATTTAGATCCTCTGCAAATAACCTAGGTAACTCGGCAAGAATTTCTGATTCGTATTCCAGTTCAAGAACTTTGTTAAAATCGCTTTCCAAATCAACTCTATGTTTGGAATATTCTGTCCACCATCTATTTAAGTATTTTTCGAAAAAGTTGAAAGCGAGCTTTACTGTACTCCCTATTTTAATCGTACCTGGTAGAGTTGGAATCGGCAGAGCAACCGGGACTACAAAAACGTCAGCGATGAAGGCTGTAGTATCTACAAAGAGGGAAGGCACTAACTTTTTCGTTGTTTCGCTTAAATCCTGATTTGTAATCCGCAGATAATGCATGAGTGCGAATTCAAACAAGGGGAAGTGAAGTGTTTCAGTTTCAAGCATTCTGCGAAGTTCGCATAGAATTGAAGGCACTGTACGAGATTCAAACGAGCTCAATGCAAAATCGAAATACGCGGTAGGAAACCGGTCTGCCGATTGCGATATTCTGAATGCCTCAATTCGCTCTGGTAACTCAAGTTCTATAAACTGAGTTCTCGTGGCTCGGCTAACTTTGTGAAGACAGAAATTTCGGAAATCTTGCAGTAAGAGCGTTTTGCCAGTACCAGAGAGTCCATGCAAAAATAGGATACGGTCCTGTACTTGCATGCCGTAAAGTGCCTCTAACAGACGATCCCGAAGAGGATATCTGTCGACGAACAACTTTCTTGCTTGTGGACCCTCAGTTATAGTCATGAAAACACTACGCAAACATACCTTTAGAAAGGAGAAAGTCATTGACCTCAGATGTTGATGAATGCTTCTCGTGAACGAAAAGCCTCATCTAGCATGAAAGCGACTTTACAACTCAAAGATCAAAATGACTGATCAACTTCTTCGCCTCTTCCGCGTCTTTCGCTGCGCCCGCCCCATCGCCGAGTTTCTCCCGTATCGCACTCCGGACCTCATAGCCCTCCTTTAGCCATCGGTCCTGCTTCACGGCAGTATCTGCGTCGGCAAGCGCTGCTTTCGCGTCACCATTTTCCAACCGCACCGCCGCTCTATTCACATAGCTAATGGGTGCCACCATTTTCTGCGAAAACGCTTGAGCCAGATGTTGCTCCGCTTCTTTCTTAGACCCGAGCTTATTCTCCACTCGCGCCAACCAAGTCAGCGTAGTAGAAGACTTCCCGTTCAACGCAATCGACTTCTTCAAGTCATTGAGCGCCGAGCGCGTTTGCCCCATCGTAAAAGCCACGACCGCCTTCTCGCGGTAGCCCGGCGGATACTCCTCGAGACTCGTCGAAGAGCTCAGCTCCTGCATCGCCTTCTCAAGCTGTCCCGCGCACCGAAAAATCTCGCCGGCAACACGATGCGATCGCGCCGGGAAAGTTTCACGCGCCTTCAATTGCGCCATCGCATTCATTGCCTGATCCATCTTTCCGACGCAAACATAATAGTACGACGCCTGACCCCACTCTACTCCGCGCACCTTCGGATCAGCCGGATCGAAATTCAAGTATTTGTACGCGTCATCGTACTTCTGCTGAAATGTATAGCACGTCCCGAGATTCGCACTGTAAGTGCCATTCTCATCACCAAGCTCAATCGCCCGCTTCAAATATTTCTCGACCTGGTCATACTTAGCCAGGCGAAGCAAATTCATCGAGGCGCCGTAATAGTAGTAGCCATTATTCGGAACAAGCGCAATCGCGCGCTGATAGTCAGCCACCGCCTCGCCGAACATCTCCGACGACTCATACACCATGCCGCGCTTCGCATAACCTTCCGCCGAATCCGGCGCCAAAGCAATCAACTTATTTCCGTCAGCAAGCGCCTTATCGTACTGCGCAAGAATCATGTATTCAAAGCACCGACTCGCATAAGCTTGCAAATAATTCGGCTTCAACTTCAGCGCTTCAGTAAAATCATCAATCGCATTCGTTCGCTCATCGCGCATGGCATGCAACTCGCCGCGATGCAAATACAAAGTCGGGTCATCCGGATTTTTCTCAATTTCATTCGACCACTGTGTAAGTGTTTTATCTAAATACTTCTCAGCACGCTGGAAAGAACCAGCCGTCGACGCCTCGGGCTTCGGCTGCATGCTGAAGAAAGCATATGTGCCACCAACCGCAACAACAAGCAGACCAGCCATCAAACCAACAAGCGCCGGCACGCGCGATTTGCCCGCATCTTTCGGCTTCGTCTTCACCTTTCGCTCGTGCGGTCGAATCGGCCGCCCGTCCGAAATGCGTTCTAGATCAATGTGCAAATCAACTGGCGTCTTGTAGCGATTGTCCCGATGTTTCTCCAAACAACGCGCAATCACTTCCTTCATGTCAGCCGTTATGCCAACATTATTTGGAAGCGGCGGCGCGTCATCATTCAGGTGCTTCAAAATAACCTTGACAGAATTCTCCGCAGCAAACGGCGACTTGCCGCTGAGCACTTCATGCATAATGCAGCCGAAAGAATAAATGTCCGAGCGCGCATCAATCTCATCACCGGTGCATTGCTCCGGGCTCATGTATAGCGGCGTCCCCAGCAGCTCTCCCGTCTGCGTCAGCTTCGTCTTGTCGGCGCCGTCCTGGTCCGAAATCTTCGCGATGCCGAAGTCGACAATCTTCACCATGTCGTTGCCCTCGGGCGTCTTCGTCATCAAAATATTGCTCGGCTTCAAATCGCGGTGCACGATGGACTTCTGCTGCGCATGCACCAGCGCCTCGGCAATTTGCATAAAAATCGGCAGCGCCCGCTTCTGCGACAGGCATGTCTCAGCCTTCAATAGCAGGTCCAACCCGTCGCCCTCGACGTAATCCATAATTAAATATGGCGCGCCATCCGGGGACGCTCCCACATCGTAAACAGAAACAATGTTGCCATGCACAAGTGTCCGAGCGGCGTGCGCCTCGTGCTCCAGCCGTTTCGCCAAAATCTTCTTCTCCGCCAGTTGTGGCGAGATCATCTTGAGCGCGAAAAACTTCTGCGTTTCCCTATCCAGTACCTTATAGACCTCACCCATGCCGCCCGAGCCGATATGCGCAAGCACTTCATACCGCCCGTCGATAAGCGCGCCAACCTGTAATCGCTTGTCGGACAAGGCTTCATCATCCCTAGGGGTGTCGCCGGTAACTTTTTCAGGATTTTCGTGCATCTTCCACGTACTCAACTGGGTACTTTATTCATATGCCCGCTCGAACAATCTCGCACCTTAAAACAGACCCCAATATTTGAGGACCTCTCGTGCCCCCTAGCAGCACCGCAACCAAGCCCAAGAAATCCTGGCTTAAGCTGGTCCTGTTTACGTTGCTCTGTTTGACCATCTGCGGCGGCGTAGTCGGTTGGATGCTCTTCGGGCACTACGCCGTGCTCTTCTACTGGAACGGCGAGCTCAACAAGGCGCTAATTGTGGCGAAAAGCAACAGCGATGTTGGTCGCACGCGCGTCGAACAGGTATTTAATGATGCGATCAAGGCAAATGTAGCATCAGACATTTTAATGCGCATGTATCGGGTGTACGGCATGTCGCTGTACCAGCAAGATGAAATTGCGCGAGCCGACGAGCAAATCGACAAAGCCATCAAGCTAGGTGAGAAAGAACCGCCCACAAATGCAGCTGTGGCCGATCAACTCACCCACGCCTGGCAAGACCGTGCAACAGAGCGCCACTATCATTGGAAGCAAGATCCGACTAAGCCGGACGGCGTGAAAGATCAGGAAATGTCGGTGAAGGTAGCCGAAGCTGCGTTCGGTCCTGACCACGAACAGACAGTATTTAAAGCTTCTGGTCTTGCAATGATTTACGCGGACGTTGGGCGCTTCGCCGAGGCGGACAAATTAATAGATCGTTGCATCAAGGCAGCAGAAACTAAAGACTCAGCCCGGAGCACGGACTGGTTTTGCTATGCGATGCTCGCCCACATTCGCGCTGTCGAGCATCGGTACAAGGAAGCGGTCGACGCTTATTTCAAAAACCGCGACGTATCGGGCAATGATGACGACCGAGAACGCGGTTGGGATGAGTTGCTTTCCGGACTCAGATTTCGGAAAGAAAATGACAGCCTCAACAATGTTTTCAAGTCTCGCAAATTATTGAACAAAGGAAACTTTGCAGAGCTGGATCGAATTGGCGAAGAATACATCGCCAAGAAAACCGAGTATTGGAACGGATTCTGGCTGTTGGATGACCATATGTTTGGGCTCGACCAAGGAGAAGAGGTCGAGGACATTCCATATCACCAGCTCAAGCTTGATCTCAACACCTACCTGCAAAAACGACCCAACTCGATGATCGCCCGTGCAGGGCTGGCAAATTTGCACATCTATCGTTATGTCGCCCTGGAGAATAATGATCCAAGAAAGCCACGGTTGATGAAGGAAGCGAAGAAGGTATTCGAATCTACGCCAGAACTTACAAGCAAAAATCCGTATGCCTATATACCGCTCATTCGAATAGCAAACTTGGAAGATAACAAAGCTGAAGTACAAAGATTGGCTAAACAGGCTAATAGCAAATGGCCGACCTATTTCAGCTCAGATTCGTGGGCAGCGAGATTCTTAGGCGCGTACTGGTTAGGGCAACCTGGTGAACAAAAAGCCTTCATAACAAAACGCTGCGATACCGTTGGCGGTGCAAATGGGGATAAACTCTATGCGCGCTTTGCATGGAACTACTTTTTCAAGGGTTCAGACGCTGAACCTTATCACCATGACGGTAAATTCGATTGGGATAGAATAAAGCGGGGATTTAAGCAGATCTTCAAAGAATTCCCCGACGATGTTGAAGCACGAATCGCATTTTTGCGGTTAGCACTTGACCAAGACGATGAAGACGCCGCGCGGAATGTTTGGAAGTAAACCGGAAACAAAGCGGCATAAGTACTTTGACGGTGATGCTAACCAAATTCTGAACCAGAAGCGTGCCATCCGTTATACGGGTGCCATCCTCTTTTCTAAATTGAGAACGACTCGATGAATACTCTTAATCCAGAAATCTCTTACAACGTACAACTGCAGGAACAGGATTTACAAGTCCCACTCATTGAATTCAGCGGTCTATTGAAGTTCTGGCGTCCAATTGCGTGGATGACAATTCCCCCAACTTTGTTGGCTTTAGTCCCAGGTAATTTCTTCAACACGCCCTGTCTTTTTCTGGGTGGCTTTGGCGCGATGTGCGTAATTTGGCGCCACCTCACGTTGAAGAAACACATTCAGAAGCTGTTAACCACCCCTATGTACAACGGTGAGCAAAAGTACTCGCTTTCAGAATCGGGCTTCAGGCTGCAAGGTTCACACTTTAATTTTGAATCTGACTGGTCTCAGTTCGTAAAATGGGCAGATGTCGGCACGGCTATTTGCTTGTTCACCAGCCAGCATCAGTTCTATGTAATTCCCAAAAGATGCCTTTCGGATTCTCAATACGTCACTTTCCGAAATTTCATTGCAACGAAGCTGGAAAAACGAGAGAAGCCTCGCTACGAAAAGCTAATTCTTCCTGGAGTGGTCATTGTAGTCTTGATGGAACTTGGTCTGTCCCTCTTCTCAATCGTTATGACCAAGTTCGGAACAGATTTGTAGAATTAGGAATTTTGACGAAATTATGTCTTCTGGTGGAACATAAAGGGTATGTCGCAAAGGAATCATCATATCTATGGCGCATTAATGGCTGTGGCGTTGTGCCTTGCACCTCTGGCTGTTCCGCCAAAGGCGGTCGCAGCAACAGCAGCAGCAGCACGAGAAAACTCTTACGCACAGCAAATCGATGAAGCCTACAAAGCGTGGGGCAAAATCCCCGCCTCTAACGAAACAATTCCGCGCTCCACAGACCCAAACGTAGAAGCGCTGCAGTTGCGCGCCACGCTCTTCCTAGCGCAAGACGTGCGGCAAGAAACCAAATTCAAGCTGCTGAAGCGGCTATCCGATATCGAAAAAAGCAGCGGAGCAAACAGCGTTCAACTTGTTCCAATCTTAGTGCAGCTTGCAGCGCTTCCGGGGCTCGATGACGGTCTTCGCAATTTACAACGAGCAATTACCATCGCAAACACTGCGCCAATTACACCCGGAAAGAAGTCGGACAACATGACCGCAGCGGAGTGGCTCTACATGGCTGCTTCGCCCGACACCTTCTTCGTGGTAGAAGGCGGATCGAAGTCTGGTTCGGCGATATTGACTGACGATTTGCGCAAAACCATGCTGGAATCATCTTTCAAACTGGGACTGAAAACGGCTGGGCTGAGTAGCGACGTATTCGATACTCTCCTCGCGCTGCTCGATGTTTATTGCACTCAAAAGGACACAGATAAGTTGGTTGCCATCGGGCGTTCTACCCTGAGCGCGCTTTCAACGTCCGATACAGATCAAGTGCGCCGAATGAAGAAGAAGTTCTTGGGCAATTATCGCCAACTCCTCAACAAGCTGCACAATACTGCAGAATTAGCAAATCTCGACAAAATTTCAACAGCCGAACACGCAAGAGAAAAAAATGAGTATTTGATCTCAACAACTCAGAAAGCTCAACAGGCAGAGAAACGCGCGGAGGTTGATCCGCACGGGCTAATCGCAGCTCGCTTGCAAAACGCGGCTGCGCTGCTATCGGCTGGAGACAAAGCCAAAGCGTTCGAACAATACAGATCCGTGATTAAGCTCTATCGTGATATGCCTGCCATCAACATAGATTACGATGTGACGCGCACTATGTGGGGCGGTTTTACCTCAGCGTTGCGAAAAGCGGAAACAAAGGCTGATGAACAAATCATTTACGACTTCATAGACGCAGACCTGGCAAAAATGTGCACAGATAAAACCGGTAGCACTCTTAGACGAAGGGGCGGCTTTAGTGGTCAACTATCCGATGTAACTCGCTATTTTGTGGACATGCATCGTAACGATGAAGCAATTCGCTTTTTGTCATATGCCAGAAACAAAGTGAAACAGGTTTGTCCAGACAATGTCGACACATATAACTCACTCAGCGAAGAATTGCGTCAAATGTATGAGCGTTTTGGTGATATCGAGAACGCAAATAAAGTTGCGCAAGAGCAGCTAGCTTCGCTTACTCTAAAAGATGCCAATACGGCAAATCATTTGCTCGGTGTTGCGACTTTTTACGTGAGAATAGACAACTTTGAAAAGGCGAATTCAATAATCGAACAGGTCTTCTCAATCATGCAGGGCAATCCTGATTTATTCAAAAAGAGAGGCGGCCTTTATCGCTTTCAAAATGTTGCTCAAGAATATGATCGAAAGAACAAGCCAAAAGAAGCTGAACCCTGGATTCGTAAATTGATCGACGTCGTAGCCAAAAACCATACCCAATTCGAAGACGACGTTTCAGCGGCAGCCGACCCAGTCAAGACCATTTGCAAAGAATTTTGCCGCGCCGGCGACTTCGAAAGCGGCGAAGCGTTGATGCTTTATGCGCAAAAGTCCTTGGTTGACTTTCCTGAGAAAACTGACTTTTCGAGAGATCTGGCAGAAATTTATCTGAAGCATGCGGCGAAATTACAGAAGGAAGGAAAGTCTTCACCTGCGAAAAAAATTCTTGCGCTTTCCGATGAGCAGTTCGACAAATCGCTCGCCACCTACAGCGCAGACTACATCGAGCGACTAAAACAAAGCAGGCAAGAACAATTGAAGCAATACGGACTGATTCAGCAGGATTCAAAATGACTAACTCTTTCAGCAAAGGAATGATTCTTACATTGAGCGCGCTGTCGCTGCTAATGCCAAGTACAGCCATTGCACAAGGAAAAATGACCATAAGTGTCCCTGATGGAAAACCACCGACACTGATTTCTCCCACCGAAATGTTAGTAGCGCCAGGTGGTGGCTACGTACAGCGCCCGGCGTCCCCCAGAAATTCATCCCGCCAAGCAGCTCCATTTGGTAGATCAGGTAGTCATCCTGTTAGCGGCGGGAGCCCGCGCTGCAGACCTGACTATGTATTGCGTTTTTGTATGTTTGCCACCCGCAATCTTACCTTCAATGGAAACGCAGACACGCAAACAAGAAGCTCTTCAGCAGGTCGGTCAGGACGAGGCGCCGAACGCAACCCAGCGATTTTAGGCTGTTACGGCAAAGCTGATGTCGAAAGATCGCAGGTGTTCGAAGAAGCTGATGGATTCAAATACACCACTGGCGGTTTCCGCTTTGCGCACTACGGTGCTCCACCCTGCCCACCGCATCCCGTCTTGCCGTTACTTCCTGTACTTCGACCTTCCGCCAACAAGAGAGTCATTGTAAATCCGGAAGTTAAGGACCGCTTTTTTGAAGCGATTCATCCTGCTGAAAATGAAATTTACGACCTTACCGCGCTCATTAAGAAAAACTCGCGAGGCGGCGAAGCAAGATTGACGTTAGGCAAAGGCGACTATATCTGCAGCGGTATAGTTGCGGAATCGCTTCAGGTCGTTCCGAAGGAGCGCGTACGGCTGTTTTTAACTGACAACGCGAATGCAGAGGGCTATGCTTTCTTATCCGCAGTGAATTCAACCGTCGGTGCTAGCACGTTCGAATCCGGAAAAGCATCGGACTTTCAAATTTGGTACAACGGACAAGGCACCATTAAGTTAGATCACAACACACACTTCTGCGGCATTATCTACGCACCGAATGCAAGAGTCGAAATGGGCACGGGCAACTGCATGTTCGAAGGCGCAGTTGTCGCGCGAGACATCATTGTCGGAGGAAATACTAGCGTTACTTACGATGAAGATCTCGCGCGAACCGCTTTGGATCGGTAGGCTATCTTAACTGTAAAACGATGTCAGTTTGTAGGTCTGACACTAAATCGACCGGTGCTTTAAAGACTCATCGAAAGAAGGTTCAAAAATGTCTACCGTCACTTCGTCATACATTCTTAGCAACGAGCAAATCAGAGAGTTGAAGAAACTAGCCGAGCAAATTCCCAAACCACAAAAGAAGCCAAAAGGCGCTTATATGATTCCGGTGGCAGTAAGCTCAACCGAACAAGATGCAAGTGATGAGCCGTTTAAACCATTCTGGGAATACATCAGCAAAAATGCAGAGTGTAAGTCTTCCAATTTCTTTTGGCACGGCATAATAATGGACCGAGCCTTACTCTATCTGCGGGAGAAAGGAATTGATTTAACCCGAACACAATTGTTTGAGGGTAACGACGAGCTCGCATACCTTTACTTTGACAAGAAAACCAAAGACAAATTTCACGAGAAACTTGAACCGTCAAATATAGATAGAGCTGATTTAAGCAAATGGCTGGATGAATACCACTGGGGTACTTCACCGGAGGGGGTTATAGCCTCAATTCAGCACCTTCATGATTGCTTCCAACTTATAGATGACAATCACGTGTTGCTCCTCCATACCGACTACATCGCGGACGTAATCAATTCTGTCCCACTAAAAGAAATGAAAGACGGTGTAATCAAAGAGAAAAGCATTCAGTACCTATGCGATCTCTGCGGGCAGAGACTCACCCGCAACTGGGAAGCAGTGAAAAGGATCTCCGACATTCCTGCCGGAACCAAATATATTTGTGGAGATCAATTCCGCATCTCTACGTTGATGATTGATGGCAAAGAAGTAGAAAATACTTTCGACTCAACGTATCGCGTTAAGGGAGCTTGTAAGAAGCAAGCGACAGGTTGCTACAGAACAGCAATGTAATGACTTGATTACGTTACCACTTTGTTAAGAGACCTGAGACTAAGTTCCTTACTGAATTGTCTTTACTGTTCTGGTACGACTCAATAACAAGCTTAGCCTTGTCACCTTTAATTTTGCCTAAAGCGACTAAATATGTAATTGCATTTTGATCAATGGGCGGCTCTTTTTTCAAAGCAGCAACAATGAGGTCGACTGAACTTTCGTCTCTAAGATTACCAAGGCCGCTAACTGCAAACCGCCTTAAGAAGGCATCCTTGCTGCTTTGAAGAACGGCTTTGAATGTACTTATGTCTTTCTGCCTCGGAAATGCAGCTAAGTAACTCAGAGAACTCCTGTACCAGTCCTGACTTGGATCATTTCGCAGAACACCTTCATAAACATCTTGTAGTCCATTTACCTTATTTTCTATCGCTAGGTCAGTCAATGCGACTGTCCGAAGCACTGGATTGTTTATGAGATTGGGTATCTTATGGACAAGCAGCGCAGACGACTTACCTTTTAGGCTAAATGCTGCCCAATATCGTGTAGTGGAATCGGGATCTGTAAGCAGTTGAATTAGCAGATTGTTGCTGTCATCGTCGTTTCGATTTTCCAGTGCTCTTAGGAACTGATGAACAATTTCTCGATTTTTGGTTTCTCGAATAGTCTTGCGAAGCTCATCGAGAACACCGTCGGATAACAGAAGTGGCTTGTCATAGAGAGAAAAGTAGTAATTTGGGCTAACCTTACGATCGCGAACCAGTTGTAACCATCTGAGGGCGGAAGCTTTGCGATTCGACTCTAGATACGCGTCTAAGATGTCCTCAGGAATTTCACCGTTGGCAGGAATTAGTGATTTTAGATATTGCTGATCTGATTGTGTCGGGCTATTCGCAAGTGCCTTCAGAGAAATTGCTCGCGTTTCTTTGAAATTAAGAGAGGGAAGGAGGAGTTCTTTCAAGTTTCCCATCGAAAGTGCGACAATTGTATAGATTGCATAACCCCGCATAGAAGGCTCCCAGCTTTTAACAGCCTCTCTAACTACCTCTTCCGTTTTCGGATTGAGCTCAGTGACGGAGAGACTTTGAACAGCAAGTATCTTCGCCTTCGACTTATTCGATCTTATTTTTTCATACGCTGTCGTCCGTATAGAATCTTTGTCCAGCCGCAAGTAGAAGGGAGCCATATGGGCATCTCCAAACTCTTCGTTTTCCACCAAGAAATCAAAAAGATCACTTGTATGAGTATCACGCAGATAAAGAAGAGCAAAACCTGCCCAATACTTCCCGCCCTTAAAAGTTTCGGCTTTGGAGGCCTTTAGCAACTGAGTATTAAAAGAGCTGTCACCAGCTGAAGCTAGAGTTATGTAGGCAAGCACACGCTGATACTGATTCGCAGAATTGATGTAATCCTTGATAGATGATGTGTAAAAAGGCTCTGTGCGTAATTTTTCTAAAGGGAAGTAACTCGTCTTCCTCCCCCTTATTGCATTCGCCAATTGAGACGTATCCATGCCAGTCATGATCAAATTCGAATAATCGCGAAAAATCTCATTGAGATCTTTCTCTTCAAACTTGTTTGAGTGCGCCTTCTTAAATGCTTCTACAAAACCATTGTAGGTCTCACTTTGTGGATTTTTCGATTCATATCCAGAGACTTGAACCTGTTGTGAATCGGCTTGTGCGGCTGCACAACTGTATGGACAAAGGAACAACAGTGCTGCCATGAATAAAATTCTCATTGATTTTCCCTATCGCTGCTGTTCACTGACTCAAGTTTATTACTAAGTGGATCAAAAGGAAATTCAAATTCGATGCCAAAGAAACAGTCGGAAACTGGAACTTGGCGGGTCTTGATTTCATAAGCTGGAAGAAACTAGCATGCGACGGAACCATAGATCTATCATATCAACTCTTAAATATGGGGTTTTAAAAGATCGGGATGCTGAGTCGATAAGCCTCGTAGTTCCATCACTGATTGTCTGCAGAGTTGCCGATATAGGCGCATAATGGCTTCGGGTACGAGCTTCACCAATGCCTTTATGGAAAAGCATCCTATTATCAACTTGAAGCGTTTCATCATGCCAGCATTCGCAGGAGGCTTGCTGGGCTTTATCATCTTTTTGGAACTTACATATCCAATAGCGCAAAGGGCGGACCTTCCGCTTCCACCAACGCTATGTTTTGGAGGAGGACCAATAGCGGAGCTTCAGTCTCAACTTCTCAGCTGGAGAACAGACCTTTATTGGCTGACAATTTTCTTTAATAACGGATTTGGTTTCGTTGGATTACTCGCTTTAGCGTTTGTGGGCTTCGCCTCCTTGATGGAGAACATAGAATCACAGGTATCTAAAGCAAGAGGAACGGTGTACTATCTACCAAAGATTCCATCCAGATACTTCACCGCAATCTCAATCGCACTACTTATAGCACTGATTGCAGATTTAGCCTGGATGAATCTATCTATTGGCACGGTGTATTTGCACTTCTCCTGCATCGAACTAGTATGCTCTCAAATATGTTTAGGAATACTCGTCGTATTTGTTCATGACGAACTCAAGAAAGTTTCCATAAAAGGAACTCTCAGTGCCAAAAGAAATGATCACGTCGCTTTTCGGGTTGTTCTAGCATTCTCGGCCGTCTGTTATTTCCTTTTCTCTGAAATGTTCGCATGGCCTTGTGCTTGGTTTTTGAACTACTTCCCGAAATGGGAACACTTATCGCCAAGCTCATGTTTATCCGTAGCACTTGTAGCTACGATTTACACTTCAATTACGCTTTATGCTGCTTATGCATTCGTCGTCATAAATCATGCCGGAGCGCTCACGCGTCACTTTGGACGGATAGAAAAGCGAAAGCTCACTTCCGCTGGGCTTTATCGGAGTTCTTGAACTCCTCAATCTTCTTCCGGACACGCTCCAATTCTGGACCGGCAGCCAAACTTTTCAAACACTTTTCATACTTCTCGAAAAAATCAATTGGCAGTTGTCTCCCTGCGCTAGTCAACAAGCCCTCCGCTTCCTTTAGTAAAGGAGCTGCCTCCGCAAGTTTGCCTTGCGCTTCAAGTACTGATGCCAACAATAACTTCAAATATCCTTCACGCGGATCATTTTTGTATGACTTTTTCTCCATGATGGCTAAAGCCAGCTGAAGATGCTGCTGTGTTTCAGCATATTTTTTTTGAGCAAAATACGAGTGTGCCAACATGCCTTCAGCTTGGAATACAACGTCGTTATCGACATCTGTCTGGCTGGCAATCAATTCGTTGAGGACTTTTTGTGTCTCATGGTGATCCCCTTTCATCATCAATATTTTCGCATATGCAATACGCGTGGCAGCACGATCTGAAGCAGCGTCGCCACTCTCATCTAGCTTATCTTCGTCCTGAAGAATTTGCTTAAAGATAAGGATTGCAGAATCATACTTCCTCTCTTTGAAGTAGCAGAATGCCTTCGCTCTCAAAAGGTGGTTATACCATTGACTCCTATGCCCTTCCCTCTGTGCGAGAAGGTCGTAATTCTTTTGAATTGCATTCAACTCAGTGAGAGCTCTCGATGGATGCCCAAGACGTGCATCGTTCTCCGCAACTTCTACTTTCAAGAAGTCGATTGCTTCACGGGATTCGCCTTGCCTACGTGCTTGCTTGAGCGCCTCCAAAAAACACTCGTGTGCTCTGGCGTAATCTGCTAACCTGATAGCCTCGTAACCCTCTGTTAGCTTCTTCCTTGCTTCACCATGAATGGCATGTGCACGAGGGCAGAGCAACACAAGAAGTGTCGCAAGACAAAGAAGCAAGCGGATAACGGCGACAGTATTCAAACGAATTTTCCTTCTAATCTTTCTCTAGCATAGCGAAAATTGAATCTCAAGGAGGGTGAAGTTGCCCATCCTGGGAATAGAAGAGTTGGTTGATAAAGTTCGTAATGCAACTGATAGTCGTTGAATGCTGAGCAAGAAAAAAGTAATAGAAGCCGCCACACGAGATGAATGGCGAGAACTCGGATTTTACTTTGACTATGAAGAAAGCTCAAAGACGTACAATATTCATGGCGATAGAACTGGACTTTCTAAATTCTCCAAACTGTTGTTAGATTACACATCAAACCCTTCGAATGCTGAGCCGAGTGAACATGATCACATCGGTCCATACATGTCACTCGAGATTAGAACTGGTAAAGCACTGAAGATACATGAAAACTGCATAGAGGGGACTTTGGACGCTCTACGAATGCTTTCACGTTTTTTAGAGGATCAACTTTCTCACTCCGACTCGGGGCAAAGTTTCTCATTTCGGAACGAGGACGACGCGTCATCTTCCTTGCTTTGCTTCCACTTGCATCCCAATGGTTTTGATGCATCCTCTTTGGATAGCATGGAGTGGCTCAAAAACATTGAAGAATAGGCTACCCTCAAGAGCACTTTACGCTCCGCTGTGGTCTTAGCTCAAAGCTTTTCTTTGCCCCTGCCGGGTATGATCATGATTGGCTTGTTTACGCGGACACACAAAGGCGAAATCTCAACATGGCTTTAGACGTTTATGTCGGTTCTCTGACACGTTATTACATGGAGGATTGGGAAACTCCCATTCAGCGGCATTGCCGCGAGACTGGAAAGGAGTTCATTCGTGTTCGCGTCAATGAACAAAACAAAGGCACAGACGATGTAGTAAATGATCCAGAAGTCGTGCGCTCATATGTGGCGGACTGGAGAGAGTCACTAAACACTGCTCTGAGCGAAATTGTTTCGTCGCCAGTAGATTGGGATGAAACGAGCAGCTCTCCGTACTTCTCAGAACAACTTCGCTGGGACAATCTTTCTTCGCTCAAACTATGGGCAGCCTATTTGGAAAAGCCAGAGTTTAAGAGACCAACCAAGTGTGTTGAAGACTGGACAACTGATGAAGCTTTTAAGGCTGTCGATGAACCAAATGACACTAAGTATCCAAGCCTGATTCGCCACGTCACAGCCTGGCTACCCGTGGACCGCAATCGGCTGGTATTCGACACACAGGAAATAAACGGAAATACAACGACCTTCAGCACTTTGCTTGGACTCAGAGATGAGCTGAACGAGATTAACGAACTAACGTGGAAAGCAGATTCAGCAACCATCGAAAGATGGAAAAGAGACGGCACGGAAAAGAATGCACCACTGGAGGACGGCGCAAAATTTGGGTTCGCACTGTTATCTACGCTCGCAAGCATCGCACTAGAGCATAAACTCGTAATGAGGCTTGACGGCTAAGCGAGATGGATATACAACTAAATCCACTATTTGTTTTCCTAATTTTATTCCTCGTCCCTGTTGCGATGATGTTCAAGAGCGCTTTCGCCTTGAGGAAGTTGCAATCGCCACAGCCCGCTGCGAAGATCGGAATGCCAGAAATTACAATCACATTTAGGAATAACAACGACGAACCGATATATCTTCAGGTCGATATTTGGGCGGGGCTTTATCTTCTGAAAAAGGGTGAGCAAATTGAGATCGTCGCTGCAAGCGAAAAAACATCCCCTAGTTTTAACGTTACTGAAAGTGGCACGACAAGAATACTCACGCTTTGGGACAGTGAAGAATACTATATAGTTATCGAAGGAAAGCGCATTCACTACCTGAAGTACCTTACCGATCCCAGGCTCTGTAAAAAGTGCCTAAAGATGCCGAATTCAGAAGGCGCCGTAGGAGACATTTGCAAATGTGGCTGAGTAGCGCTTGTACCAATGGTTAACGAACCAGCTTTAAGACTCAAGCATAACTCCGGCGCGGCGCTTCAATTTTTTCATGCCTGTATTGAGCAAACGCCTCACAGTCGCAACCGAAATCCCCTCTGATGCTGCGATTTCGTTTATGGTATAGCAAGTCTTAGAACCTACTCCGAAATGCAAGCAAATTGCCCGCCGTTCCTCATTAGTCAACATCGACAATAGACCAAACAAAAGTCTATGCTCGAAATATTTATCTGCCCGCTCTTCAGCTTCAATTCCATCGCTTCCGGCAATAACTTCGCCAATTTCACGGTCGGGAGCGCTGGAAGAGCTTTGATTGAGTGAAAGTGCGCTCTGCATGCTCTCTAATGCATTCTTCACTCGAGAAATGTTCAATTTGGAAATTTCCGAAATTTGCTCGAGGCTCGGTTCGGTTCCGTATCTGCGCACATAATGAAATGAAATACGACTGACAAGTCGCATATCATTATGAACGTTCACCGGCAGCCGGATTACGCGACCATGATTGTCGACGCCGCGCGATATGGACTGAATAATCCACATGGTAGCGTAAGTAGAAAAGCGCGCACCTTTGTCAGGGTCGAAAAGCTGAGCGGCTCTGATTAAGCCGAGGTTACCCTCTTGCACGAGATCTTCAAAATCTAGACCTCTACCGCTAAACCGCCGCGCGACTTTAATAACTAACCGAAGGTTGCACTCCACCAGCCGAGCCTGTGCGCGCAAGTCTCCAGACCGAGCTCGTCTGCCAAGGTCGAGTTCCTCTAGCGGTGTAAGAAGTCCGAAGTGACCCGCATCTCTAAAATAACTCTTGAGCGGAGAGTCGAAATTGTCGATCGGCACGTATGCTTTTCTGTCATACGAATCTTCATCAATAGGAGGTTGGGGCCCCCTGGATCGCCCTGCCCAAGCTGTGTGTAAGTCGTCGAGAAATTTTTCGCCTTCTGTATCAACGACTTTTCTCGAATTCGCAGCCTCAGTTGATATTAAGCCTGAGCTCGCTAAAACATCCGCGTCTTCATCGAACATAACAGGTTGCCTTTTCGTGACACTTTGCACATAAGGGCAATATAGATCGCGATAATAAACGTCTCGTGAACGCGCTCTACATTTTCACCCGCAAGTCTGCACGCTCAAGGGCAAGAAAATGAAATGCCGTAATCACTAGAGAATGATTGATGGCGCCACTTCGTATGGCATCACCGATCTTATTAAGCGGAAGATAGAGACTGTTGATTCGCTCAGTGCCGGTGTCGTCGAATCGAGGTGTCTCAATCTTACGGACGCCTTCGGCTAAGTAGGTGTAGCAGAAATTGTCTTGCAGGGCAGGGTTCGGGTGGTTTTTACCTAGGTACGTCCAGTGGTCTGATACGCATCCAGTCTCCTCTCTCAGCTCTCTCATAGCAGCAGAAAGTGGCGTTGCGTCTTCCCGCTCTACAACTCCGCCCGGTATCTCAAGAGTGACTCCCTCGACACCGTGCCGGTACTGTTCAACCAGTAGCACGGAATTTTCAGAGTTCAAGGCAATAACGTTGACCCAGGGACTGCAATTGAGTGTGTAAAACTTCGCTAGCTTCCGCTCTGCCCCCTGCGACTCTGACAAGATACTTTTCACAGAGAAAATTTTGCAATCGGCAATCAACTCCCGGCAAAGAGGCTGCCAGAGAAGCCAGCTATAGTTTTGAGGATGATTGATCACAGTCTTCTCTGTGCCTCAGACGGCCCAATATATTTATGAATCATGACAGTGAACAGAGTGTGAACTCTACAGACTGCGATTTGATGTTAAAGAATACAAACTTCAAGCGACTATGATCAGGTTTCTGAGCCTGGCGAAAACAAAGACAGTGCATAATTGATTAGCTGGTTGAAGTACCCACTCATCAGGAAACCTCGATGCCAAAGATAGTTGTTTATTCCGGACCCCATTGCCCATTCTGCGATAAGGCAAAGGCTTTGCTAAAGCGCAAAAATGCAGAGTTCGAAGAGTTCAACGTCAAAGAAGATGTGGACAGATTAGATGAAATGATCAAACGGTCAAATGGGCGAATGACCATTCCACAAATTTTCATCGACGATTTGCACATTGGCGGTTGCGATGACCTTTACGCATTAGAAAGCCAAGGAAAGCTGGATGAACTTTTGGCGTGAAGGTGTGGCTGCATAGCTAGCGGCCAACAACTAAATCGAAAGCGTCAACCATATTTACTTCAACTCTGACCACAGGATCAGCAGCAGAATGATTGAGCAGACAGACCAGAGAATGGTTCGGGCCCAATTTGTCAAAACTAATCGCCCATGAACAGACTCCGAAAAACCCGCAGAGCACATGTTGTTGAAGCAAGGTACTGAGGCAAAACCGGTGAGCAGCCAGATGACAATCACCAGGGCAAAGTTGAGCCAAAGCAACGCGGAGTAGGTTGATTTGTTGTCCAATGCAACCAAGCCGGACAGCAGAAGTTGAATCACCATCGGCAGTATCACTACCATACCTGTCAAATTACAATGAGCTTTGATATAAACGAGAAATTTATCACTGCCGACACTAGCGAACAGAGGGTAGTGAACTATCTGCACGAACCAAATCAGCCCGGTCATAAACCAGGTCACAGCGGCGAGAAGTAGATAAAGTAAGCCCATTCGAAGATGATGTGCGTTTACTAGTCGGTTGCAAAACTTTAGTACAGAACAGACTCGTTCAACATAACTCAGCTTCGTGAACAGCCGGTGACCAGATTGGATAGGATTTCCGATCCTTTTTTGAAAGTGTCCGGCTTAACAAGCGACGATTGCAGAATCTTTCGCAATGAATTTGTACCGCGGCTAACATCCTATCTCTCATGAACAGCCTGGCGAGCATGTACTTCACGCGTGGCAGTTAGAGCGCGCTGCATGGTTTCCACATCAAGCCTTGTCGTCTGTCTTTCTCTTACAAGCGTGTCGATATCACGGCGCGTAACTCCGGAGTTTTCAGTTCCCCATTCATCATTACTTTGTGCCATCAACGAATCATAGGATGAACGCATGCGCTCCAAAGCAGCCGCTTCCGGTTTGCTTATCGCTTTGTTATTCAAGCGTGCGTCAATTTCATTGCGTGTCAAATAACCGTCGCCATTCGCATCTACATGGCGAAACATGTTCGAATGACCAAACCAATTCTCGATGGGGCTATCTTTTTCATAGGTTTTCGCGCGCTCATCAAGTCCCGCAAATTGATCCAAATCACTCATCGATACACCGCTCGCAACAGGACCGATCTCATCGTCCGAGAGCATACTTATTGCGCCAATGTTTCTCGCCATAGACTCGATTACTTGTTGATCTTTGGGACTAAAACTTTTACGCGTTGATGCGCTAGACAATTCAGTACTGCTAAGAACACCGTCGTGGTCACGATCAACTTTCGAAAAAACACCTTGAGAGCGACGCCGAAACTCCTCAGCCGAGCCAATCGTCTCCGACATATCTGTGGCGGTATTGTAGATTTTCAAATCGCCAAGTTGCGCTGCGACGTTGGCATCGGATTTCCCACGCAAAGCTGTTTGCGCTTTGTGATAATCAGCATTCGTGGTGCTCGACGCAAGGTCAACCAAAACAGTCTGCTTCATGCTGTCTTTTCCGTCGATGCCGTCAAATTGTGCGGAAGCATCAGCCTTTGGAGCGTAAGCGAATTTATCAATTGTCATAGTAATGTCTCCCTAAGAACGTGACTCTGGGAATCACGGGTATCAGAACCCATTGAGGGTCACGAATGTTGCTTAGGGGTGCACAAAAACCTTATTCGCCAAATGGGAAATTTTCAGGGAGAATAGCTGGCATCATATCTGGTGCCATTCTCTTACTCACGGAGAAGTAGACGCCTTAGTCAAGCTAATTTAGTTCTGATTCAACTGCTCACAGAGCTCACTTTCAGCCTGCAGCCAGTCGAGCTCATCTCTTCCGTGCCGACTTCCGTTTTCCTGCCAGATTTGATAAGCCCTGGCGGCTATCTGATTTCGCGTTGGAGTGGCTTTTTGTTTCAAGTTTAGTTTTGAGCTGATTGCTTGCTGCTGCACGGTAGCCGTTCTGCCGCCGCTGGGGCTGTGTTTTGCACTGCCGCTTGCACTGCCATTTGCAGCACCGCTGGGGCTGTGTTTTGCACTGTCTTTTACACGCTTTGTCATGTGATAAACGTCCTCCTCGGACTAGCTATTTGACAAGTAGAAATACGCCAAGCAATGAGTCTTTCAACCCTGTGCAGAACTAAAGAGAGGATTCTCATTCCAAGCGCAATAATTGCCTAGTCGCCAATCTTCCGGCTATGATAGAATCATATGCAGATTTACGCAATTACGTAATTCATTGTATTAAGCATATAATCCGAAGCACCACCAACGATCATCGGAAATACCCCTTTTTCCCACACTCCACCAAAACAGCGAGGACGCCTCCCCTCGCTATTTGGTGGTTTGACTTGTGGATAACGACACAAGCAAAACACTTGTCAGATCCGATTGGAACCCAACGTCCAAACAAAAGGTTCAAATCCTTTTGCTTCTATTCCAATTCCAAGCGCTTTTTACGAGTTGCTGTTGTCCTTCTCGTGGCTTTTGGATGAACCTTGCTTCCTGTAAAAATGACTAGAGGAGTCAGTCGAGCTTTTAGATCAGCTTGCAATTCAGTATCTTCCAAACAGCGATCCAACTCTGCTGCAGAAAATAGTTTGACAGCTCGTTTGCCGCCGTGACCGACAATTACTAGCTGATATGAAGTGCCACCATTGGCAGTGCCGGCGATATCCCAGTTAGCACTGACGATCTCTAGTGAAAGAACTTCAGCAATACTGGCAAGAGCGCTATCGATCCAAGTCATTGCTTCGTTTCGATTGTTCTTTTCAGTAATTTGGAATCCCATTATTGCAGTTTCATTCTCCTTAATGGAAAACATCAAGAGCGGTGTGCATTCAGGACTGACGAGTCTGTACTTTCTGAATTAGATCTTTGTGGGGTTATATTCAATTGCAAAACCCGCGAAAAAGTCGACAAGCACATTTCGCACTTCAAAGAAGGAACATACCTGGACTCGCGTTCGAGGAGCTTCGCCAGCCTTTGTTTTTGTAGTGAACAACCGCGACTGTTTCGGCGATAAACAAGTCCTAGATTTTCCAGAACCTTTAGACCAGCAAGATGTTCTTCAGGCAAATCAGCCACATTCACAGGCTCCTGTTCCGCCAGAAGATTCACCAATTGTGCTTGTTTGAGCAAGACATCTAGTATGTCGTTCGTCAACTTCGCATCACCCTTTTATGTTGAGCCTGGCACTGGACACGAATGCCTTTTGCAACTTTTGAGAAATTGCAAACTTAGTACCGATTGGTACATTAAGCAATTTCGCATATGCATGATTACGCAAATGCGTATATGTTATTGTACCTTACAAAGTCGAAAAGAACAAACCTGCTAGAAGTGCGAAAATATTGACTGGAAAGGCCCTTGCGCCCACAATTGAGAAAGTACGCACTTCAACATTTACTGAATTGGCAAGATGACAGACCAAACCGAACAACTCGTAAAATTCAAGGCTGAGTTCTTCAAGGCGTTAGCAAGTCCGCTAAGAATCCGCATTTTGGACGAACTTCGAGATGGAGAGAAGACTGTTACAGAACTAAGACTGAGGCTAGGAGTTGAGCCCACAAATATCTCTCAACAGTTGGCCGTGCTTAGGTCTAAGAGCATTATCGCTGGACGCAAACAAGGCAGTAACATTTACTATTCATGCCGAGATACGGCTATATTCACGCTTCTCGACGCTGCCAAAGCTGTCTTCAACAACCATCTTGTCGACATAAAAGACATGCTGGAAGCACTCTAAATCTACATTTCGCACATAGCCTGCTCAGGTTGTCGGAAAGCCTCCTTTCTGACGACTATGCTCCATTGACGAGCAGTGCCGCCCGTGTGATAATATTGTTAAGCAATTACGCAAGTGCGCAAGTGCGTAATTAACAAATAGGCGAATTTCGGAGAGTCACCTTTCCGAGAAGTGCTTTGTCTCGTTTTCAGTTTTGAAGCATTCGATTTGATTGCTAACGATCTGGAACCGAGGAGACTAAAACCATTTACGGAATTTTGAAAATGAGCAGAAGACTTCTCATTGGAAATCTTTCGCTGGAAACAGAGGAAGCATCTCTTCAATTATTGTTTTCGGAAGCTGGCTCCGTTCTTGAAGTTGAGCTGGTATGCGATCCTTCGACCGGAAGAAAGAAGGGATTTGCGTTTGTTGAAATGTCTACAAGGACAGAGGCTCTAAGAGCGATCAAACAGTTGGAAGGTTCCGAAGTAAACGGACGAAACATCACTATTAACCAATCGGAGCCACGACAAGAAAAACAAGGATTGTCTTTTTTCGCGAGACTCTTGAAATTTCCAAATGTGTGAAATCAAGCTCGCATCGCATTTTCGATTGTGCGCTCCCTCAATCACCATTGTTATCTAGTGGTTGAGACGGAAGTAGCAAGCTGTGGTGGTGCGTATTATTTACGCACCATCACTGGCGTAATTAGTCACTTCAGCCTGCGCCGCCATTGGGAGTTTTCGAATCCAGTCTGAGATTGCTTCTAGCGTTCGCAGTCCACCCAATTCTTCAAGATCGCCTTCCAGAGCTTCTTGCATTCCTTCGGGCAATGCACGTTTGAAATTGCTGAATATCTCCACTCTTTTAATTGAATCGATACCTAAGTCAGACTCTAAATCTAATGCGGGATCAAGCATTTCAGGGGGATAACCGGTCCGTTCACTAACTAGCTCAATGAACATAGCAATCAATTCGTCGGTAGTTCTCACTCGAGGGGTCGGAGCATCACTCACCACATTAGTGTTTGCAAACGATGGAGTGTTGCCATTCTCTGGATCAGAACTGCCTGGATTGACAGTCTCGCGCGCAGCGCTAGCGGTTGCAGTCTCGCGCGCAACGCTAGCGGTTGCAGTCTCTTCAAGGTTAGCCTGGACAGCACCCGGCAATCTAAATTCCATCGCGGGCTGAATCGGATGCAACGGCATGTCTGGCTTCTGCAACGGCACAGAGGGTTGCTGCAAAGGCATGGGCAGCCATTGCGCATGTTGTGATGGGTGCACGGATTTTCCTTGCAAATAAGCCAACATAACCTTTTGCTGTGTCTGCAGAAAGTTACTAGTCATCTGCAACATTGTTTGCTGAAACGTGATCATGACTGCATCTGTGCTAGTTGCAGTCTGCCAGCTCTGATTTCTAATTCGAGAATCTGATGCTTCTTTCTGCACGTGCCAATATCCCTTTGTGGGTTTGAAATCCCAAGGAGAAAAACAACCTTATATATGCTGAAAACTTTAATCGGCAAAACAGTTGCACAATTACGCATATTCGTAAATACTATAACAATAGAGACCCAAATATGCCAAATATTCAATGAAAAGAGAATTAGCAGCAAACGAGATAGATATCGGCAAGCAACAGTTTGAGTGCTTACTGAAACAGTGCAGCCAGGAGCTGGGGCTACGACAGCCAGTGATCAATTGGGCTTGCGAATACGAAGGATCAGTCACACGTTATGTAGCATTCGTGTTCTTTGGAGCAATTAGCGAGCGCATTCATTTGAATGCTTCTGAGCTTGTCCAGTTGCCGGCTAATGCCAACATTAGGGAATCCCTCATGGAAAAGGTGACAGAAACCTTGCGAAAAGTACTTGAGTTAGCTCAGTGAGGCGAAATGTTGAGTTGGCGCCTCATCACTACTGGCAAGCATTGGATTGAAACAGAAGCATTCACGCTGTTTCCGGAATCCGAAGGTCGGACGCTCACAACCAGGTGGACTGCCGAAAAGAGCGCCAACTCAATGGTGCACAATCTGACTTTGTCCTCCGGTCTAGTAGATGCGACTATTCCATTTCCTGCGAAGGTACTGAAAGCTGCTAGGAAAGACGATTACGTGCAAAGACGCATTCGGCATAGACTGAAAAAAACACTGCGAATTTTGTATTGATAGTGTCAACTCAAGGATAAGCAGCAGATCTAACAGTGGCGAGTCGAGTCAAACCAGGTTACGTCGAATCTCCGCGGAACCATTCGATAATCGCTTTACCAAGTATGTCTGGTTGGTCAAGCGGAATCCAGTGAGTCGAGTTTTCTATCCGCACATACTTCCAAGACGCTTTCATATACTTCGCTGAATCGACCATTTGTTTTTCAGTGAGCGCAACGTCTCCCGCAGAATAGACGCCTAACGTTGGAACGGTACAAGCTCCGAAAGCACGAGTGCCGAGGGTTGAAAAATTGGCGCGATACCAATTAAGTGCAGCGGTCAGTCTGCCTTTACGAGAGAACGCATCGTATCGACTTGCCTGCGTTTCGGGTTCTTCAGATAAGTTTCGGATTGCGCGAAAGTTGCCAGCCGAGAATAACCACTCAGCCAGACCAGGAATTTGAAACATAATTATGTACCAGCCCTTCAGCCACTGAGCGGGTCCCGCATGCCGATACGCAAGTGGGTGCCCAACAGAAACGGCTACAAACGCGTCGAACAACTCGGGGCTAGACAAGCAAAGAAACCAACCTATAAACGCGCCCCAGTCGTGACCAACGAGTTTCACCTTCTCGGTGATACCGAGTGCTTTCAAAACTGCAATCGCATCAGCAGCAATCTGATCGATCGTGTACGCACCTACAAGGGCTGGAGCATCTGACTCGCCATAACCACGCTGATCGAACATAACAACTCTAAATCCAGACGCCACCAATTGCGGTGCCACCTTGCCCCACAGCTGGTGAGTATCAGGAAATCCATGCAAAAGCATAATCGTCGGTCCCGCGCCATCAACATGCACGGACAAATTTACGCCGTTGGAATTTACAGTCAGACTATCCACGGTTCAATATCAGACCTTGTTTAACGCAGCCAAGAGTTCTGCTGTCGTCAGAATCTCGTGCGCGAAAGTCGGACCATTAATATCCAAAGCTGCTCTGAGTGCCTCGTGGGAGCGTGCGGCAGTAGCGTCACGCACAAGAGTTATGTGAAATCCTAATTCCATACCAATTCGCGCCGTTGCTTCCACACAGGTATTCGCCAAGAGCCCAATGAAAATAAGCTTCTCCTTTCCATGGCGCCTCAATTGATGTTCTAGGTTCGTGTTAGGAAACCCACTCGAGCCCCAATGTTCAGTGGCGAGTACATCTCCAGGAAGCACAGGAAAATCGTCATGGAAAGTCCCACCCCAAGTGTCTTTTTGAAAGACGAGCTTTTCCTGCGCACTCAGCTGATATGGCGTAGCATATTGCCAATTGTCGAGATCTCCAGGTTCAAAACGATGATGAGGAACATGAAAAATCATAATGCCCTTGTCGCGTGCAGCTTTCACAATTGAGCGCAAGTTTTCATGCATGTTCAATTCCAGTGCAATCTCCTTCACCGAAGGATAGAGCTTGCCGCCCTCACTTATAAAGTCGTTGTACAGATCAACGCACAGGAGGGCGGTATTTTTTGGATCGTAAATAGTTTCCATTCAAGTTCCCGCCTAGAAGAATTTCAGCCACAGACAAGCATAACTCCGAAGCAGTGACTGCGCACTTTCTGATCCGTGCTTACCATGGCGTTAGGACATACACTGCGAGCATTCTCAAGCAAAAGCCTTCGTGTTATTGTTGTTGCCATGATTGTCAAATCAGATCGTAAAGAAGCAATACTACAAGCGATGCTTGAACTCGTCGTGGAGCGCGGTATCAATGATGCTCCTATGTCACAACTTTCCAAACGTTCCGGCGCAAGCCCTGGCATCATTTACCATTATTTCCCGAGTAAAGATGAAATCCTCATCCAGCTTTATTATTCAATAAAGGCTCGCATGCTCAATTCACTGGCAGTGCACATAGATAGCAACATGCCTACTCGTGAGGCTTTTTTGCAAGTCTGGCAAAATGCCTACGACTTTTACCGCAGTCACCCGAATGAAACCAAGTTTTTAAGCCAATATGAAAACTTACCTTGCTATAGCCAGGATAATAAGCCAAGCACAATGATGGAAGACCCAAATTATCTTCTCTTGGCGAACTTTTTTAAGAGTAAGAAAGAGGGCGGATTTCTGAAGGAACTGCCGTTTGAGATTCTTGCAGAGCTTACTGTTGGAGTAGCAGGGCGAATAGCAAAACATCCAAACGAATACCCCAGAAATGTTTTGCAACAAGTTGCCGCAATCTGCTACGAATCAGTTGTAGAACAAAACTAAGCGTTTATGCACAAACCTCTTTTCATCGCACACTTGACTAGAATGAACGTTCAATCTACTCTGATGGCTGAGCGAAAGAGGTGCTACTAAAATGGATTTGATTGGCAAAACAAACAAGGTGTGGTTTATCACAGGAGCTTCCACCGGACTCGGTCGTAGTTTGGCTGAAGAAGTCATCGCCGCTGGCGGAAAAATCATCGCCACCGCCCGTAATATTGAAAAAGTAAAAGACCTTCAAGAGAAATATCCAAGTCAGGCTCATGCAGCGCGCCTTGACGTAACTGATGCAGACAGCATCACCGCTGCAATTCAAAGCGGGCTTGCGGCCTTCGGCAAGATTGATGTGGTGGTCAACAACGCTGGCTTAGGTTCACTTGCCACTATTGAAGATGCAAGCGAAGAACTGATACGCACGCAATTTGATACTAATGTATTTGGCTTATTACGTGTAACCAGGGCTGTCCTCCCAATTTTGCGAAAGCAAGGTGCTGGCTATATTCTAAATATCGGCTCGACAGTGGGACGGCTCGCGTATCCTGCAATCGGCATTTATTCCAGCACTAAGTTTGCCGTGGAAGGGTTATCCGAAGCGCTCACACAGGAAGTAGCGCCCTTTGGTATCAAAGTCATCGTGGTTGAGCCCGGCGCGTTTTTGACCGAATTCGGCAGTAACCTTAACCGAGGTGATCTGTCTGAAACGTACATGCCTGTTTATTCCACATTGATGCAAATGTTTGAAACAACTGACTTTGGAGATCCCCAAAAGGCTGCCAAAGCTATGATTCATGCCGTGGAGTCCGATGCTCCTATTACAAAGTTGGCACTCGGAACCGATGCATACGAATCCATCACCACCAAGCTTAAGGCAGACCTGGACAGCTATCACGAGATGAAAGATCTCTCGGTAACCACAGCCTTCGATGATCCAGCTAAGGCCAAAATGAAATTGCCGACAATTGTTTAGAAGGAGGAGGCATTTGCTACCAGTCACTGTTGGTTTTGCCGTAAAGGGTGCTGAACCTTCCCCTTATGACAAAAACACAAAGACCTAAGAGCACGAAGTTGAACGGCGTCGAACTCAATTCGTTTCTCATTGCGTGAAAAAATATTGCCGCAACCTGCAATAACACGCATCCCATTGCAGCCACTACTGTCAGTTTGGGATAAATTTTGGTGAGCGATGGTAACAAAATCCCAACCCCGCCGGCAATGTCGACTAGAGCAATCGAGCGCAGAAAGACTTCAGGGACCTGACCTGTCCATGGGAAAATTTTTGAGATTTCACTCACAGGCATTGTCAGTTTCATAATTCCTGCAATTAAAAACAAACCACAAATCACAACTTGGACAACCAAAAGTGAGATTTGGCGAGCCATTCGCTGAGGCGTCTTTGGGTTTTGTCTGCCATTTTGCATCTTAACTTTCCAGCGTAATGATTGTGGGTCGATTATCAGGAACCGCAAGCGACAAAACAAGTACGCATGTATTGTTCAGCAAGTTACTCACAGGTAAGCATATGCAAAAGAACGATGACAGAGAGTTAGCGTCTTTGCCGTGGGAAGCTGCAGCCACACGCTGCCCCATAAAGGACACGCTTGGACATTTAGGCGATAAATGGAGCCTCTATGTGCTTGTCACTTTGGCAAAACATCCAAATCAAACGCTTCGTTTTTCAGAACTGATTAGAGCAGTGTCTGGAATATCTCAACGGGTGCTAACAAACACACTTCGTCACCTGGAGCGCGATGGCATTCTAATTCGGAAACAGTACGCCGAGATTCCTCCTCGTGTTGAATACACCCTCAGTGATCGTGGCAGTCGAATGTTGAAACATGTTGAAGGACTTGTTTCGTGGATTCAAAGTGAGTGGAGCGCGATTGAAACTTCGCGGCAGAATTATGACAACGAGAGGAATGACTCTCATCTGATTTCCAATGTGCACTTAGATAACCAACACTGACAATTAGCTCTGAATTTGACTCAGGTGAGATCATCGTGACACGCCGGCCTTAGCGCAATCCATCTCTCGGAACACACCAAACATGCCAGACAAAATCATCATAAAGCGTATCCAATACCATCGTTACGGTGGACCAGAGGAACTTCGTCTGGAGGAGGTTTCACTACCGGAACCCGCGTCTGGTCAAATTCGAATTCGAGTCAAAGCGGCCGCTGCAAACCCTGTGGACTGGAAGCTACGGAAAGGCGAAATGAAGTTGCTCACTGGTCGACGGTTTCCTCGCGGAGTTGGTCTTGATTTTGCCGGGGTCGTAGATGTCGTGGGTCCAAACGTAACAAGCTTCAAGGTTGGAGACGAGGTGTTCGGCGCTACCGGATTGAAGCAGTCGGGCGCATTCGCCGAGGCAGTGATCACAGAAACTAAAACAGTTTACGCCAAGCCGAAGTCACTAACCTTCGAAGAGGCCGCTTCTCTGCCCGTTGTAAGTGTTACTGCGTGGAACGCTTTAATCGACAAGGCAAATCTGCAAGCTGGGCAGCGCGTGTTGATCACAGGCTGTCTTGGCGGGGTTGGGCGTATAGCTGCACAAATCGCAGTAATGCGTGGCGCGACGATAACGGGCAGCTGCAATGAGTCCCGGCGCGAAGAAGCGCTGGCTTTGGGCATTACAGAAGTCATTGATTATCGTAATTTCAACGCCGACAAATATCGAGGTCTCTTCGATGTTGTCTTCGATGCGCATGGAGCCTTGTCTTTACGCCAGTGCGACGAGATGCTCACACATAGCGGCATGGCGCTGCACATTGTTCCAACGGCTTTGAAGATGATTCGGAGCATGGTCTCCGCAAAACATAACGTGGTATTTGGTCATCCGACGCCAGAAACTTTCGCCGGAATCACAGAAGCGATAGAGCGCGGAAAGTTAACACCAGCGATTGGCCGCATAGCACCATTGTCTGAGGCCATATCAGCCATCACCGAACTCGAGACTACAGGCATACCAAAAGGAAAACTGGTGATTGTTTCGCCAGTTGTTCCCGGTTTTTAAGTGCAACTTTACCTATTTATTGAGCAAATCAAAATTAAGCAACCCATCAATTGACTGCCCAAGCCCCTTCTACGCCTTTTCAAAATTCTCACAAAACGCGCTCTCGCTATTCTCTAGGAACCGGCTCTCACAAAACGCGGTCCTAGAGCCATGAAATAAGCACGGAGAAAAACCAATGATGATTCCAGAGATTTTGATTTTGCAAGAAAAGGATGAAAACGTAGCCAACATAAGGGCTAGCTTGCCCGAATGCGCATTCGTTCGCGTCCGAACAATAGAAGAAGCTATACCATTGCTGGAACATCGCTATTTTGATTTGATCATTTCAGCCGTTCATTTAGAGTATGACGGAAGCGTTTTCGATTTCTTGAAATTCGCAAAAGGTAATCCCAGGAGCAGTTCCGTTCCATTTGTGTTTTATTGCTGCCAGTCATCTACGTTCGCTCGCAGTGTCCGAGATGGTCTGCAAATAGCTGCACGTGCACTCGGAGCAGACAAGTACATAACCATGGAACATTACGATAGAGACAAATTGCGCGACGAATTCAAAGAATATTTGCCTCTTAGCGAATTGGTGCCATTTAGACAAGCTCAAGAGAGAAGCAATAGCTGGCGCCTTCAAGAGCGACGTGCATAAGAGTCATAAATATTCCATGCCAGATGGGAACCTTATCTCGATTTTTGCATCATAACAATCACAAATGACGAAGATCTATAACCAAAAGAAAAACGTCAGCTCAGAGGGCAGGAGAAATCCTGCCCTCCGCTTTTCAGAGGGCAAACTTGAGTAGCTTTAGTCCTCGATTATGGGTGCACCGTTTTTCAACGCAAGATCGACCTTCTCTCTTGCGGCTTTGATTTCTTCGGAAGGATGTCCCTGCCAGTCTTTCACTTCAGCGACTACCCTAAAACCTTCTCGTACGCGAAATGAGTTGGTCGGATTTCCGGCAAATTTTTTGTCGGTGAGATTAGGATCGTTCTCAATGCTACCCAGTGGTTCAACGACATAGATCCTGCCCGGCCCATCGCCAACGGCAAGCTCCGCTGCCCAAATTGCCACATTCAGGTTCGACGAAGCGTAAACGAATTTTGCTATCCGCTCACCGTAATTAGCATTATTACCGGGAACGATAAGGTCTCCCACGTGCAGGCTTGCCTTCGTGCCATGAAAATAGCTTTGGACGAAATTAGGGTGTTTGTCTGACATTTTTTACCTTGGCATGGGTCTTCTCTTCACCGACGGAACCTCACGTCAGTAGAATACATGCTTTGAGTCATCAATAAACTAGAGGGTTTTCCTGGATGGTATTACTTACTCAAAATTTCTCAGCACAAAGCGCAATGTAAGCTGTCTAAAGTTTTAACTACGCAGGAATATAAGTCAATTGGATCACATCTGCACCAATTCGCTCTTGCGCCACCAATCTAAGTCGTGGTCGCGGCCCCACGAAAAATGGTCTGCCCTTTCCGAGCACAACCGGGTGGAGATAAATTCGATACTCGTCGATAAGACCAAGTTCTGTTGCGCTTCCAGCCAATACCGGTCCGGCGATTTCAATTTCGCCGTCGAGTTCGGACTTAAGTTTTTTAATCAGCCCTTCTAACTCACCTTCAACAAGCGTGGCATTCGGCCCAACCGATTTAAGCGAGTTTGACACGACCCATTTGTGTTTTTTCCTCCACTCCTCGGCATACTCTCGTTGGTCCGCGGTCCATTCAGGTTTATCCTCGTCCCAATATTGCATGAGGGCATAAATGCGGCTGCCGTAAATGATGCCAGACTCCCCGCGCACTTGCTCGATGTAGTGACGAAAAAGCACCGGACACGGTGTGAAGTCCTTGTGGTCGTGGTCGACATAACCATCAAGTGATTGATTCATTCCAAAGACGAGCTTAGCCATGCAAACAGATCTCCTGCGTTCTAAAGATCAAAATGGCTGATCATTTTCTTTGCTGTTTCAGCATCCATTGCAGCTTGCGTCTTATCGCCGGCTTTGCGCCGAACCGCCGCGCGCAATTCATAGCCTTCTTTCAGCCACGGATCCATGACCAACGCAACTCGCGCTGACTCAAGCGCACCTTCGATGTTGCCATTCTCGAGTTCTACATAGCCTCTATTCACATAAGACATTGGCGCCAGCAACTGCTCTTCGAACGCCTTCTTCAACAGCTTCTGCGCTTCATCCTTTTTGCCAAGCTTACTCTCAACGCGCGCCAGCCAAGTTGCAGTCGTCGACGACTCAGGATTCAGCTGATATGCCTTCTTAAAATCAGCGAGGGCCGCGTGGAATTGACCCAACGCGAAAAACGACATTCCCCGCTGGCGGTAACCAACCGGGTACGTTTCCTCCAAGCTAGTGGACACATGAAACTCTTGAATCGCCTTTTCATACTGACCTGCGCAGCGCGCCAACTCACCGAGAATGCGATGCGAGCGCGCCGGAAATGTTTCCCGCGCCATCACTTGATTCATCGCTTTCTGCGCGGCATCGGTTTTGCCAACGCACAAATAATAGAAAGCCGCCGACGCCCATTCAACCCCGCGAACTTTTTGTTTGGCCGGATTGAAATTCAGATACTCAAAAGCTTTGTCGTACTTTTGCTGATATGTATAGCAGCGGCCAAGCAGCGCACTGTAAGCGTTGTTCGCTTTATCACCAAGAGTGATAGACTTCTTCAATAGACGTGCGGCATCATCAAATCTGCCGACTGGCATCAAGTTTTGCGCAGCACCATAACAGAAATATCCATTCTTCGGATCAAGCTCAATGGCGCGTTCCCAATCATCACGAGATTCGCCAAACATCTCGCATGTTTGGTAAATCATGGCGCGACGAGCATAACCATCGGCAGAATCAGGTTTGAGTTTGATGATTCGGTTCGCGTCTTCAAGCGCCTTTTCATACTTTGCCGTCAAAAGATAGCAATGCGCTCTTTGCGCCAGAGCCTTAAGGTGATCCGGCTTAAGTTCGAGAGCCTGCGTCAAATCGTCGATAGCATTATTACGCTCATCGCGAATAGAGTGAAGGGTGCCGCGGTTTATATATAGCTCTGGGTCGTCCGGATTCTTCTCAATCTCCGCGGTCCACTCCGAAAGAGTTTTTCCAGCGTGCCGCTCTTCTTTTGAAAAGTTGGTGGGCACCGGCGTCAGCATCGTTGTCACAGCATAAATGCCAATACTGCAAACGGCAATTGCGCCCAAAACCAAGGCAACAAGCGGAGGTCTTTTACGCGCTGCCTTTTTGGCCTTGCGCTTGTGCGGAATAATTCCTTGACCATCCGCAATTCGATGCAGGTCGGTTAAAAGTGCATCAGCATCTGGATAGCGATTGTCGCGATGCTTTTCCAAACAGCGCAAAATCACCCTATTCATATCTTCCGAAACACCAAATTTATCAGGAATCGGCGGCGCATCCAAACTTAAGTGTCGCAAGATCACTTTGACAAAATTCTCGTCGTTGAAAGGCAACGAACCAGTCAACGTCTCGTACATGATGCAGCCAAAAGAATAGAGGTCTGAGCGAGGATCGATCTCATCGCCAAGACACTGCTCCGGGCTCATGTATAGCGGCGTCCCGACAAGCTCGCCGTCTTGAGTCAACTTAGTCTTGTCGGCAGATTCTTGGTCCGCCAATTTGGCGATACCGAAGTCCACAATTTTGACCAGCTCGTGGCCGTCAGGCGCTTTCGAAATGATGATGTTGTTGGGCTTCAAATCCCGGTGTATTACAGCCTTCTCGTGTGCGTGCGTCAGCCCTTTTGCAATTTGAATAAAAATCGGCAGCGCACGATTCTGCGGAACGCGCCCGAGAGAATTAAGCAAAACATGCAAACATTCTCCCTCGATGTAGTCCATCACGAGATAAGGCGCGCCGTTTTCGGCTACACCGACGTCGTAAACCGAGACGATATTTGCGTGAACCAGCTTACGTACAGCCTCCGCCTCGTGCTCAAGGCGTTTTGCCAACACTTTTGCGTCCGCCATTTCCGGACTTATGGTCTTCAGGGCAAAGACCTTGCGCGTCTCCAGGTGGACCACCTTGTAGACCCGCCCCATCTCACCTGAGCCGAGATAAGCAGCGACCTGAAACTGCCCATTAATGACCGAGCCGATAGGCAAGCGCCCCAGAGCAAGGACTTCTTCTTCCAAAGGAATTTCCGCAGTAAGGTCTTGAAGGTTATCCTGCATCTCAGCGCGTCAACCAGGGAAATTTATTCGTGCCACCCCTATCTTACCCTTAATGCACAATTACGACCAATTCAGGGGTTTGCAGATGGGGCGCCCTGCCTGCTATTGATGTTTTGGAACCGGGGTTGATTAGCATGTGCTAAGATGGAATCAGGTCGGGCTGTGTTTACTCTCCTTCGAGTGTAACTGCCGAAGGCGGAGAATGTTAAGCCAAAAACTAAAGCCTCTTTTGAATCAAATATTACTTTTTAGAACTGCACATTGCGGTCTGTATCGTTTGCTTTGAAATTTGAATCTGCCGGACCTACCTGAGCTTTAAGTACGGCTCGGGCTCAACTCATGTACACATAGGATCAATTTCAAATGCAAAACAAATTATTCGTAGGCAATCTCTCATTCACCTGCAGTGACAGCCAACTCTCAGAACTGTTTGGCGAATACGGAGAAGTGACCTCGGCGAAAGTGGTTACAGACAGAGACACAGGTAGAGCAAGAGGCTTTGCTTTTGTCGAGATGTCGTCACAACAACAGGCAGAAGATGCCATCCGCGGGCTAGAAGGGCATGAGTTTGGCGGACGCGTTCTACACGTATCAATTGCCCAACCCAAAGAACAACGTTCTAACAGCTACAGCAGAAGATAGGTACTTACTCCTCGAGTTCGTAACCGCAGCTTTCAGAGTCCTGGTAATTAAGAAGGAGAAAACATGAGTGCACTGTCCTTCGGCAAGCGCAACCGTTACAGATTTATGTCTGTGGGAAACCTCGACCAATGGAAACCCATAGGCGCCGAGGCGGTATACGCTGTCACATACAAAGCTGACGCAGTCAGCAATCCAAAAAAACACACCGTTGTTTTCTTCGGAGAGACTTCAGATCTGGCATTCCAAGCCGAGATGATTCGAAACGGCCACCAGCAATGGTGGAAAGAGCGCGGTGGTACGCGCGACGAATTGTTCCTCTTCATTCACGAAATGCCGGGATCAAGTCAATACGAAAGATCGACTGTTCAAAGACAGCTAATTGCCGACTACGACCCGCAAGGCAATAACTAAGCGCTCGTCTAAAGATTCTCGATTTCAATACTGGTAGCCGCTTAACCACATAGGCGGTTACCAGTTTTTGTTTGGAATTATTTGTTCGCGACTCTTTTTTTTGCGACTTGCTTGTTTGCGACTAGCTCACTTGCGAGTAGCTCATTTGCACCATGCTGGCTTCGTCGGCAAGGCTTCCTTCCATCAAACTGCAGACGTCTTCTAAAAACGCTGCGGCAGCGGAGATTTCCAGCGCGTTGGCGTTGAAGTTCAAAGAAATGGTCATGACTGGGCGCACGACGATGTTTCCATCAACGACGACTGGGCGGTCCTCAATGGTGCCTATTCCAAATGTGGACGTGCAGATGCACGGGCTCAGCACCATACTCATCTTGTACTTGCCGAGCGACGTCAGACCGAATGTTGCTTTCTGGCATTTAAGCCGGAGAGCCGGAATCAGAGTGCCAATACCGAGAATCAAACGGCGCAAAAAATAGGGTAATTGCGCGTAGATCTTCTGTTTTGCAAACGGTGGCAATTGATCCATATCACTCGTAGCACTGCGACTCAATTCCTCAGCGATGTGTAAAAGCTGTTTTGTATCAGGCTCTTCAATTTCAGCGAAGAAGACAGTGTCGGCGCCATCTTCGTTTCGTTCTACGGTGAAACCGCCCACAACCTCTTCGTATGTGGCAATTCTTCCGAAGGGCAGAAGCTCAGATCTACTCGTGGGATGTGACTTCTGTGCGATTGCAATCGCTTTCAGCAACATCGCAGTCACTGTTACTCTGCTTCCATTTTTCGCAAAATCAGATCTGACGTCTCCAACCCAACTCATGTCGATATCGCGAAAAAGATAGGCTGATACCGAGCGCGGTGCCACCATAGTAAGAAGATCGACAACCGTCTTTCTTCCTGTAGCAAATTTACTGTAACTAACGCTTTTCAAATCACCTTCCATTGCCCGAGGAGAATCGACAACAAAAGAGGTGCAGATTGAAACAGAGGCGGAGAAGCGCAGTCTAACATAACGGCGAAACAATCAAATCCCTCGATAGCAGCTGATAGAATACGGAAATCGACCTATTCCGCTGTGGCCATGGCAGAGAAAGATTCAAACAATTCGATAAACATTGAAACATCAGCCGAAGTGACGCCGGCTGCGTCTGCAGATCCGGCGGCCCCAGAGGCTCAGACAGACCCGGAAGCTCAGGCAAACCAGCCGCTTCTAACATTTAGCACCCAAGCTATTGAGCCGTGGATTTTGCCCAATCAAAGGGCGTGGACAACCAACACAATAATCGTCATTAACGTTCTGATCTTCATCGCGATGGTTATAGACGGCGGTTTTACGGCAATTATGAGACCGGATGCAGAACTGCTCGTGAAGTGGCAGCTTGACTGGGGGCCACTCACTTTGGACGGCGAACCTTGGCGCTTACTCACGTCAACTTTCATTCATATAGGATTCGTTCATCTAGCATGCAATATGGTTGTTTTGTCTCGCATCGGAACATCATGCGAATTGCTTTACGGCAAGACTAAATACGTCATCATCTATCTTCTTAGCGGAATGGCTGCCTCCGTTGTAAGCCTGATGTTTCACGCGGACAATGGCAGCGCAGGCGCCTCTGGTGCAATCTGCGGTCTAATTGGTGCATATGCAGGATTTATTTTGCTGCATCAAAAGGAAATCGAGCCGAGAATCTTTACCGAGTCAATGAAGCAGATAGCAGGCTATCTGGCTGTGTGCGTGGTGTTTGGCGCCAGCATGAGAGCAGATCATGCTGCTCACTTTGGTGGTGTAATAGCGGGGCTAGCGATCGGTGCTGCGATGGCACCAATCAACAATATTGATAGAACTTTCCGCCTGCGCGACGCACTCGGCGTACTTGTGCTGTCATTGTTTATCGTTGGCGTGTTCATGCTAGAACAGGCTGGAACATTTGATAGGAGCGGTAATCTTGCAATTTCAAAAGCATCCAACGCCTATCATCGCGACAAGAATTTGAGTAAAGCAATCGACATTATTGAATCGCCAGAGGCAGCGCAAAACGACACAGCCCTTGCGAATCAGATCCGCGCATCTCTTTACCTGGAAGCGAATCAGATAAAGAAAGCTAAGCCTGCGGTTGAAAAACTCTTAGAGGAAAAACCAGACGATATGACGGCTTTGCAGCTCGCGATGGAAATCGCGTTCATCGACCGCAATTATCAAAAGGCAATAGAAATAACTGACAAAGCTCTTGAACAAGACGATTCCCCAGAACGACTCGCCTATTTCGCGTTTACGAATTACTTAGCATCGAGACGCCTTGGAGTAGAGAATTCTGCTGAAGAGCTAAAGTCAATCAAACAAAAACTCTCCGATAAGAGCTGGGCATACAAAGTTGCATCCTTTCTGGATGGCACAATGAGCGAAAAGGATTTCAACGAAGCGGCGCAAGACAAAGATCAGAAAACCGAAACAAACTTCTACACCGGCATGGTCAACCTATTAGATGGCAAACGCGCGGAAGCTAAGGAGCGTTTTGAATGGGTCATCAAAAATGGCACCCGAGAGTTCATCGAATACCATTACGCCGTCCGCGAACTGCAAGATTTGCAGCAATAATCCACCCGAGTCACAAAGAAGTGACAAGCAGAAACACCATAGTTCTCAAGTTTAATTCTCACTTGAGCTAGTTTTCCGGGACTCAGCTTAGAAGGTTTCCAACTGGGTACTTTAATCATATGCAACTGAAATTCTGGTGACCCGAGTCCCTGTTCCACCTCCGGCTGTTTGCATTAATGAATTCGACAGAGTCTGAAACCAGCCAGGGCATCGTCGTTAAGGACGTCGTCAAAACCTACAAAGCCGGCAAGGTTAAAGCACTGGACGAGCTTTCACTGACCGCAAATCCGGGCGAGGCGCTGGGTATCATCGGTCCAAACGGTGCCGGCAAGACAACATTGTTCGGGTGCTTGCTCGCCTTTCTCAAAGTAGATCGGGGGTCCATAACGATTGACGGTCTGCCACCCGACGCGCTTGAAACGCGAAGGATAGTCGGCTATCTACCTGAGCGCCTCAATTTCGACAAATGGATGACCGGGCGTCAGTTCATGCAGTTTCATTATGAATTAGCTGGATTGGACCCGAATGCGAAAGCTATGGTCTGCGATGAGTTACTGACCAAAGTTGCTCTTGAGCAAAAGAGCTGGGATCTTCTTATCAAAAGATATTCCCGAGGCATGCTGCAGCGCCTCGGATTTGCGCAGGCGCTACTCGGGCGCCCTCGCTTTTTGCTTTTGGATGAACCGGCATCCGGTGTCGATCCTGCCGGAGTTCTTCTGCTGCGCCGCCTCATGCGCGAGCTGAAAGCAGAAGGTATGACTATTATTCTGAACTCTCACCAATTGGAGCAGGTAGAAAAGCTTTGTGATCGCGTCGTCTTTATCAAGCACGGTAAAGTCGATGCGGTGGAGGACCTGAAGCATGGTCAAATCGAAAGCTGCAAATACGTGATCAAATGGCAAGTCGACAAATTACGTACAGACCATTCAGAAATTCATAGTATAGCCTCACGCTTTGAAGCGGCGGTCATTGAAGCGCAGTCAAATTTGGCTGTTTTTGAGATGCCCAGCGTCGACGCCGTCGCTGACACTCTTGCCGCAATGATAGAGACGGGATACAGAATTATTGAAGCCACGCCACAAGACAATCGTCTGGAGCGCTTCTTCGTAGATGGCGCAACAGAGCGTGCAGACGGTTCTGAAAAACTTTCGGACAGCGCCGCGAAGAATGAGGTGAAAGACTCATGAACTGGGCAATCATGAAAAACACCTGGCACATGTGTCTTGCAAGCAAGCTGCGGCAATTAGTTGTGACGCTGTTCATCCTGTATCCGCTCATAAAGACCACAATGAGCTTATGCATAGAGAAGCAATTTCCCTCTGAATATCTCACCGACGTAGCAGAGCAGATTCCTTTTGTACTCGCTTGCGGAAGCGGATGCATCGGCGGGCAGCTTAACGACGGCACGCTGTCTCTAGTTCTTTCACGCCCAGTAAAAATATCAACTTATGCGCTAAGCAAATGGCTTGCGGTCGCGATAGCGGCGTCGACGGTATCGATGATTCAGTTTTTCGCAGAGCTCTTTGTGGCTGCATTCCGCACGCCATACGATTTAGACCCGAGCTTTATCCTGACCAACGGCGTCGAGCGAATATTGATTTGCTTTGGATTCTCTGCAGTTTTCATGTTCTTTTCTTCTCTGGTATCAGGTTCCAAAGACTTGGCGGTTTATCTGGTTTTCGTTATAGCCGGAGGAATCACAGGGATGATCGCGCAGATTCAACCTAATACCATTCCAGAGGGTATAGGTCGAACAATTGCGAATTTGCTTGTGCCACCAATCGGTTGCATTTACGCGGTTTTACACTTCATACTCGAACCATTCATTGCACTTACAACCGTCTTTAAGCATGGCAATTTCGACTGGGTACAAATCACTGCGTATTTCGCCGTAATTACATTCTTCATCTCCGTCTGCATTTATAGTCTCAATCGTAGGGAGTTGCCTTATGGTGCCGACTAGCTACACCTCAAGCAAAGCAGACCCTAAATGGCTGTACACGACAGCTTCGATACTTGTTGCGTTGACCTTTATTGGAGCTATCTTGCAGCAGATATTTCCAGGAAAAACGCCAGACCTCATCAAATGGCGCACGCTCAACGAATATCAAAGTGAGGCAGAACGAACAAACAAACCTGTCATGTTTGTCTTTTCCGCAAGGTGGTGCGGTCCATGCAAGAAGATGGAGCAAGATGTTTTCAGTGACGAGAAAATCGCAGAATCAATCAATAAGAGTTACATTCCTGTGCATGTTATCGACGAGACACGTGAAAATGGAAAAAATCCGCCTGCGATAGAAAAGCTTCAAAAGCTATGCGACGTTGATTCGTTTCCCAAAGTAATTGTGGTGCCCCCCAATTTATTGGATGCAACAACGAAAGATATTTACTCGACCGGCAGCAAATTCGAATACGATCTTGTCATGAAAATGATGTGGCCGTCGTTTATGGAGTCTGACGAAGAGCTTAAAAAGACGTTCTCCGAGCGATTTGCGGATGAGTATTTAGAACGAAATCACGAACGTCTTCCTGCCAGCAGTGGTTATGAAGGAAAAGATAGTTTTGAAGACTACCTTTGGAAATGCCGGATGTGGCATCGATTGCGCTTGAGTAAGGGAAACATAGCATGGCAGCCGTTTGAGAAAATCGGCAAGGGCGGCGAGCCGACGTTAATTGCGCTTGTTGAAGACTGTGGTTATGCTTCTGACAAAATGCGCTTAGCACTGTTCGAATCACCTGAAGCCAACAAATTGATCAATGATAATTTTGTGCCGGTGCTTCTAGAACTAAAACGCGGAAAGCTAGCTAAGAATGATCCGAAGCTACTCGAAATCAAAGAAAAGTACAAAGTAAAAGCACTGCCTGCGTTGATTGTGTTGCGACCTGGTCAAGCACCAATTATTCAAGATGGCTTCACGAGCCTAACTCATACAACGCAATTTCTAAACCGCTCATTAATTTCGAAGTACTAGTGGCTGGACGTAAACTGCTAAAATGTACGCATAGTCCTGCCCTAAACCCGCGTTCATATGCTAAGGAAAGATTCTAACCAGTTCGACAAAAATCTCAAAGTGGATCTTGCTGAGATTCGCATATCTTTCAATCCGCGCAGCAAGCGGGACATTAAGCGCGATCTCGGAATAGTAGAGCGTGATGGCGAGACATTTATCGACGGTCGAAAAGCCGATCGCTTAAGATTTTTCCTGGTGCCAAATGCAGACGGCACGCAGTGTGAAACATTCTGGTGGAATGCTTACGTTGCTACGCATGCGATTCTTGGTCCATCGCTTCCAATGAATGTTGACGAAGCCGAAAGCGGATTCGTAGAAATCGTAAGCACCGACTGGAAGCTGTACGATACTGATAGCAATGGTTTCTTTTACCCAGAGTTCGTCAAAGACTTCATCTCAAAATTGATTGGTTGAGTTGGCAAAACCAGGCGACATCAAACTCTTCATGTTTTACGTTGGTGGACATTTCCGCAACTCAAACATCGAGCTGCACGATGTTCGTTTTAGCTTGGGCCTGACACCACAAAGTTGCTACGACGACCTGCGCGAACAGTGGTGGGGCACACCAAGCAGTTTGCACATCGACAGTTGGGCAGAGATTACGCACGCAGATGGCTATGATGTGACGTTATCCGATGCTCCTTTCACTGGAGAGGAAAAACTTTATTTCCTCAATCTCGGTGGTTACAATGCCGAAGACTTCGAAGAAGTACACAAAAACATTTTGGTAGTGTCTACCGATCAAAAGTCGGCAATCCAAAAATCAGTTCAGTCGCAAAAGCATTTGTGGAAACAGCCACATAAAGACACTGTGCTGGAGCTGGAAAAGGCTATATCACTCTCTGCGATGTTCAAAAAGCAAAACATCTTTCTGCATCTCACTCAGACAGGAAAAGTGAAACCTCTCGCCTTTACTGCAAAGTATATTCGGCTAGGCATCAAGCAATCTTGAGCAGATCGTCCTTAAGTTCGTGCATTGTCTGATGTCGTTTGTAGCGGTCTTTGCGCAGCGCCTTCATCACTATAGCCTGCAACCTGACATCGATTTGCTTGCCAAACCTGCGCGCAGCTTCGGAGAGCGGAGGGCAGTCTTCATTTATTTGTTTGTACATAGCATCGACAATGCTATCAGTGACAAACGGCGGATGCCCTACAAGAGCTTCATACATCAGCGTGCCCATGGAATAGATGTCTGAACTGGGCTCCAAATCAAGCCCCATGCATTGCTCCGGGCTCATGTACGTGGGTGAACCAAAAACCTGCCCAGGTGCGGTCAATCCCGGACGAAGATTATCGGGAACCACCAATTTAGCTGTTCCGAAATCAACCAGCTTTACGCGCAAAACGCCATCATCTGTGTCATAGACTAGAACGTTATTAGGTTTTACATCTCTGTGAATGATGTTGTTATCGTGCGCGTGCCCAAGCCCGTCGCAAATTTGAAGGAAGATATCCACGGCAGGTTTTGCAGGTAGCCCTGCATGCCGCACAATCAACTCATCAAGGCTTGTGCCACCAATATAGTCCATAATCATAAAAGCCTGTCCCTCGGAAGATAGCCCGAAGTCTACGACATGCAAAATATTCGGGTGCGAGAGAATGCTCGCGGCCGCAGCTTCTTGACGAAATCGTTTTAGCATTCCGATGTCGGCGACGTGCTCAGTGTGCAACACTTTTATTGCTACATATTTTTGAATGTACCTGTGCCGGGCTTTATACACTGCACCGCTGGTACCTGCACCAAGAAGTGACAGAATTTCATAGCGGTCAGCGAACTGGCTGCCGATCAAAGGGTCTACCTGCAGTGCGCAATTGTCGTATGGACAAATTTCCGCCTCTTCACCGAGCCTCAAATTACAAACGGGACACATTTTGCTGACGACAAATTCCCCGGAATGCTTTGCTCTCTTCGTACCTTTTTCAAGACTAGTCTTCGTAAAGCTGACCTTTTGAATTAGCTGTCTCAAATATGTTTGAAGTTCGTTGTGCGGCATGTTGACGGCATCCGCGATTACCGTACTTGATGCGCCTTCCAACAGCATACCTAACACCTTAAGCTCAGATTCGCCGAGAGCCAGGCGTTCTGCAGTTGCATTTGGATCTGCCATTTTAGAACTCTTTAGCAGTGCTTTCGAGATCTCATCATCCAGCCAGGTGGCACCGCTATGAACTGAAGCAATCGCTGCACATAATTTCTCTGTAGACGCGTCTTTCAAGCAGTATCCTTCGGCACCAGCCTCTAATGCAGCGTAAATCGCTTTATCATCTGTGCGACTCGTAAGAACAACTATCTTCGACTGAATCTGCTCTTTGATTTTCTTGGTTGCCTCAATGCCATCGAAGCCGGGCAACCCTATATCCATCAAAATGACCGACGGATTCAACTTGATTGCCGACTCTACCGCGGTAGGCCCGTCGTTCGCCATGCCTACGATTTCAATCTCTTTCGCGTACTGAAGGGAGTATTTCAGTCCGATCCTTAGAACCTCTTGGTCTTCAACGATCAAAACGCGGATCAAACCGTCGCCGCCGAAGCTTTTCGTCTCAAAAGGCGCCTTTTGGCTCATACTTTCCTTCCCTGGGTATTTAAAACTGACCGAACGGTTGCTCTCGTGATTGTAAGCGACTCTCCCGATAGATTAACTGTTGCAAAGTTTGGTTTATCCATATATCACTCAAAAGAGTGAATCGTTAACAATCTGTACGAAATTTACGCTTCATTGGCAGACTTTTCTCCAGACCTAGAGTTCCCGGCAAGCCCGGTGGAGCGAAGAACAGACTTAGTTATAGACCTTCGCATCCAATTACTCACAAACAGGGGCAGTGTTTCCACGTTGTTCACAGGCGTCTGCAAAGATAAATTTGGGGTATATAAACACCCAACGAGCTCGTCTGTCCTGAATGTGGAAGTCGAACCAACGCTGATGGAAAAGATCGCTTTATTTCTAAAGTACCAGGGCGTAGTGGTCTCAATACTCGTTCTCACATGTTCGATTTTGATTTTACTGGGTTGGCTATTTCAAATTCCATTTCTGCAAAACCCCTTTCCGGATTCAGTTAAGGTAGCGCCAAGTACCGCCATAGCATTCATACTTTCTGCAACCTCTCTGTTGTTTGTCACTGGATTTAAAACCCTTTGGTGCCGCGTTTTATCGACCTTATGTGCCGTCACAGTTTCCATGATCGGCCTGGGTGTACTGTGTAATTTTCTGAATCTTGGAGCGGATTTTGATCAAATGTTTCATGGAACGCCTTTGCCGGTTGGAGCTAGCGGTCGGATGGCTATCGCTACTTCAATCAATTTTGTTCTGCTTGGTCTTTGTCTGATTACCAATACGTGCGAAGTTGGAAGATTCGCTCGCACAGTGGCGCAATTTTTTTGTCTAGGAATTTTGTGCATTTCACTTTTTACTCTTAGCGGAGGTGTTGATAATCATCTGAGTGCCAAGGCAACACTTCAGATGGCGGTCCCCACAAGCATTCTTTTCAGCATGCTCGCACTGTCTCTACTTCTGCTCAGATCCGATCAAAGCCTTTTTCGCCTCATGATGAGCAACACCGCCGGGGGAAAATTGATTCGGTGGCTTTTGCCGATTGTCGTTATCGCGCCACCTCTCATAAGCCGCCTGAGAATGTTATTGCAGCAGTTGGGGCTTTTCGACACAGCAACGGGCTCAGCGATTACCTCCGTTGTAGTAAGCATTTTCATGGGCAGCTTGATCTACAGCTTTGCGTCAAAACTCGACTCGGCAGAGCAAGAGAACAGACGACAAGAACAACTACGCGACACCTTGTCGGCGATTGTTGAGTCATCTGAAGATGCCATCGTAAGTAAAAATCTAGAAGGCGTCATTCAAACATGGAATCCGGGAGCCCAACGTCTATTTGGTTTTGAGCCTGACGAGGCTATCGGAAAGGAAGTATCGGTAATCGTGCCAGAGGATCGAATAGATGAAGAGTTGGAGATCCTCGACAAACTAAAACGAGGCGAAAGAATCGAGCACTTCGAAACAAAACGACTAACGAAAAACGGGGAAGTGATCGATGTATCACTGACCATATCGCCGGTGAAGGATTTCTCGGGACGAGTTGTCGGAGCCTCGAAAATTGCAAGAGACATATCTCAGCGCAAGAGGAGCGAGAAAGTTTTAGAAGAGACCAGACGGGAGCTCGAATTACTAAACGGAGCGTTGGCATCGGCTAGAGATCAAGCAATAGCAGCTTCGAAGCTGAAGTCTGAGTTTGTCGCAAACATGAGTCATGAGATCCGAACTCCCATGAATGGAATCATAGGCATGTGCAATGTACTGCTTAAGACGCATCTCGATGAAAAACAGCAAGAATACGCGACTGCGATTAAGGAGGCTGGAAGAACACTGCTTACAGTCATCAACGACATTCTTGATTTCAGCAAGATTGAAGCAGGAAAGATGGAGCTGGAAATTATAGATTTCGATCCAGTACGAACAGTCGAAGGTTCCTGTCACCTTCTGGCTATGGCTGCGAAGTCAAAGCGGTTGCCGCTGATGACTTTTGTTGATCCGAAACTGCCCAAGCTATTACGGGGAGACCCGGAGAGGATCAAGCAAATACTGATTAACCTCGCCAACAACTCCATCAAATTTTCAGACGATGGTGAAGTAGTTGTCCGGGTTGTTCTAGAATCGTCGACGGAAAAAACTGTGTGTGTTCGATTTGAAGTCCGTGACAGTGGTATCGGGCTCACAGAGGAAGAGCAGACTCACCTTTTCCAGCCATTTGTTCAGGCTGATGGTTCAATCAGCCGAAGGTACGGAGGAACAGGATTAGGACTCAGCATCTGCAAGAGACTAATTGAGTTAATGGGTGGAAACATTGGCGTTGAGAGTGTCAAAGGAAAAGGTTCTCTCTTTTGGTTCACCCTCACACTAGAAAAACGTTCAAACACTCCCGTCATTTCCGTTATGACGGAAATTCGCGATGTCAAAATACTGATTGTGGATAATCATCAGTATACGCGCGAAATTTTACACACTTATGCGGTTTCATGGGGGATGCGCAATGGTGTTGCTGCTTCAGGAAATGATGCCATTGCGCTATTGAGAAAAGCTAGTGCTGATGGAGAGGAATACAAAGTAGTAATAATCAATTTAAGTCTGCCGGATATGGACGGCATTGAAACAGCGAAAAAAATACAAAGTGATCCTGCTATTTCAAAAACAAAATTGATTCTGCTCACCGAATTTGATACTACGTGTCTAGGGAGCCAGGCACTCGAAGCAGGTTTTAAGGGATTTTTGACGAAACCAGTTAAGCAGTCTCACATGCTGGACTGCATCAGCAAGGTCATATGTGGTACTAGCCAAATTGATGAGCTTACAGCTACTTCTGCAGAAATCAAGGCAAAGAAGCTGGCAAACTCGAGCAATGGGATGGTTTTGATTGTCGAAGATCATCCAATAAATCAGCAAATAGCACAGGCTTATCTCGAAGAATTAGGACTAGTCTGCCACATCGCAACTGATGGAATCGAAGCTATTGAGGCTGTCAAAAAGACCGATTACGACCTCGTATTAATGGACTGCCAGATGCCACACATGGACGGTTTTGAGGCGACTAGTGCTATCAGACGGGTTGAAGCGCTGACCGGTAAGCGTACGCCGATCATTGCTGTGACAGCACATGCGATGGACGGAGACAGAGATAAATGTATTTCTGCGGGCATGGATGATTACATAAGCAAGCCGATTGAGCCGGCAACACTAACTTCAATCGTAAGGAATTGGATTCCTTCTCCGCAAACAACGAAGTCCGCAAGAAGCTCTCGATTACTACCTGTCAAAGGCGCTCCCGTCGACCTAGAAGCAATTACAAATAGGTATAGGTCCGAAGAACATAGAAAAAAATTAGCGACCCTGTTCATCAATGATGTACCAAAGCAGATTGATGCCCTAAAAGCGGCTGCTGATGAACAAGATAAGCGCCAGGTACTTCAGGTGGCACATGGATTAAAAGGTGTGTGCGCTGTCATGTATGCTGTCGAGATGCGCAAAACATGCACAGAAATTGAGACTGTCTCAGAGGCTCATGATTGGAGCAGTCTGGACTCTCTCATAAGAACCCTAAAAAAGCAGCTAGAGGAAACAACGGCATTTTTAGAAGCAACACTGTGAAGCCACTCGAACACAGAGCTGTTTTTAATTAATTCGTATATAAAACCCACAAGAGCCTAAGGCTTACCATTCATCCAACCACTTCCTGGGCAGTGTTAACGAGACTAGCACAGAAAAAAGGATGCACTGGAACAATCAGGACACCCGCATGTCTTTCCTATATACGCATAGGTTATGAGCATGTCGACTAATCCACAAGACTTAGATTCCTTAACGAAAGCGCAACTTCGCCGTATATCTAACGATCCAGGCGTTGCCAGATTACCGAAAGTGCCGGTCAACAAGTCCGTGAAGTCGGATGCCAAAGATACGATCGAGCAGATTGGCGTTTTTGATCAAGAAAATGCCGATAGGAGCACGAGCGACAGTGCCAAAGTGACGCTACTCGAAGCAGAAATCGGAAAACTTAAGGCAACATTGTCTAAAAATACTCGCCGTCTCAGAGACGCTATTTATAGATTAGAAGCAGAAGGCGACGTGAGATGGTGCGAGGATTGTGACACGGTATATTCCATCACAGAGACTTGCAGGTGCGAGGATGAAGACTTCCCCGGACTGTCGGTCTCGGAACGAAACAGCTGACGTACCGAGTTATTCGTCGTCGCGCAAACGGGGAATTTTTAGTAGTATTTACTAGCGAGCCGCAGAAGTCTCTGCCAGCAAGGTTGCCCGGAATCTCAGAATGCCCGAACAGTACAAAGTCGAAGGTGAAATGTTGGCTTCAAAGGTCAACGACGGGCTTGGTGTTTTAAGAAGTGCATTTCGCGCGGCCAGTCCTGAGAAGTGCGAAGAGTTCGAAGAGACTCTTATGGATTATTTCGGTAATGCCGGGTTTGGAACCTCGATGGGCTATTTTGTGGAGAAGGTGCACCCACTGTGGCCTTCGCCGGAAAGTGCAAAAATGCGTTTTCCTGGACCCGGTTGTTTGCATTTGACACCCGCTCTTATGCAGCCGCCCGAAATCCAAAAGTTTCTCAATGGAATAGGCGAACTCACGCATGATCCGGATGGTTATCTTACCGGACCGTTTATCATATGGTCGTGGGCGCACCACGAGTGGTTGCAGCCCAAAGGCAACTTTTCCATGGTGATCGAAGTAGAAGGGTTAGATCCGCTCACCATGCCTTATGACTGGTGCATACTCTTTTGCGGAACCAATTTGAATTTACACCTATGGGGTTCGCGCTCATAGAGGGCGAACTTGCAGATTCTCACTGAGAGTCTCCGAGATTTCTCATTCTGTATCCAACGCGAGAGATGTTCTCGATCATAGATTGATTCAAGTCATCTGCTTCATCAATCACTTTTCTAATTCGACGAACCGCAACTCGCAAGCCCTCTGGCGTAGCATCGGAATCATAATTCCAGACGTTGTCCAGCAAAGCCTGTGTGCTAAAAATTTGTGTTGGATGGCGCATCAAAAATTCCAGCAAAGCAAAATCACGAGGTAGAAGACGAAGCTGTTGACCGTTTCTACTCAGCTCAAACTTCGATGGATCAAGCACCAAATTTCCCCACCGTAGAACACCGACGTTGGTCATAGTCGGTCTGCGCAACAGCGAACGAACGCGAGCCGCAAGTTCCTTCAGCAGAAAAGGTTTGGTCAAATAGTCATCAGCACCTGAATCAAGCCCTTGCTCTTTTTGCTCAATCTCGCTCTTTCCAGTCAGCATAATCACAGGTGTGCCACCACCTGCAGCGCGAAATTCTCGCAAAATCGAAATACCGGATTTACCCGGCAAGTCCCAGTCCAACACAACGACTTCATATGTGCGCGTCTTGAGTGCTTCAGCCGCATCAAGTCCGTCATGAATGGTGTCAACAGTGTGACGCTCATCTCTGAGCATGTCACCAATTGTGACCGCCAAATCCTCGTCATCTTCAACTAAAAGAACTTTCGCCAAGTCTCGCGAACCCCGCAGCTTCGCATACTCAGTCCAAATATACCTTCTTTGAAAGGGCCATTTACAACGTCGGCTGGCATAATGTCGGCATGAGTCGGCGGATTTCTCTAACTACTAAAGTCTTACTGTTCGTGTCGGTGCCCCTGCTGGTTCAGCTAGGGTTGCTTACCGCTCTTGCATATTTGCAGAAACAGGCGGAAGACGCGCTCGCAGCCTCAGTTCATAGCAAGGCAATCTCGGAAAAAATTCACGAGATTACCTCCGACATTTATGAATTTGCAAAGCGCTATAAGTCGGTCGAAGCGCTTGAAAACGTTCCGCTTGACGACGATGTTGGTCACATGTTGACGAAGAACGTTTGGCAGGACTACAACGATCTAAAGGAGCTGACAAAAAATCAGCCGGAAATCCTTAGCACTGTTATTGCATCGGAAAGAACCACCCGAGAAGCTCTGAACATTTATAAGGAAATCAAAGACAACTGGAACAGTCCGACTCCAATGTCGATGCGGGAGAAAATACTTTACGCCCGAAAAATGCGCGCTGGCCGGATGGACAAGATTCTCTACCAATTGTTCGGTGTGGCGGAAGAGCAAAAGAAGCTTTTCGACAAAGCGCCGGAAGAGCAAGCCGTATTCCGAAAAAAGGCGCAAGGACTTACAGTTGCATTGGGTGTATTCGACCTTGCCCTGGGCATCTTTCTTGCGCTGTTCCTCACAAAGGGTATTACCGAAAGGCTGAGACGTGTGAGTGAAAACACAACGAGCCTGGCGGCTGGTCTGCCTTTGCACCCGGTGATTAACGGAACAGATGAGATCGCCCAGCTCGATCAAGTTTTTCACAGAATGGCAGAGGAGTTGAAAGAATCAGCGCGTAAAGAACGGGCCGTCATAGATAATGCTCTCGATTTTATATGCACGATTGACGTGAATAACCGCATGATTGCAGCCAACCCGGCCTCGAGCGCATTGCTCGGTTTGCAACCGGATGACCTGCTCGGAAAGTATGTGATTGATCTCTTTGCCGATTTCGACAAGAAAAGAGCATCAGAATTTTTCGACAAGCTAAAAAAAGAAGAAATTACTGTTCCTGCAGAATTGGCTATGAGGACAGCCAGCGGCGACACAATAGAAACCGCATGGTCAGCTCATTGGTCGGAAGCAGAGTCATCACTCTTCTGCGTTGTACATGACATAACTGAAAGACGCCGAATTGAAAAACTAAAGCAAGAAGTAACGGCAATGATCACGCATGATTTGAGGTCGCCACTTAATACGGTGGTAAACGTGTTCAACTTGCTGGAAGAGCTGTTGAAAGAGTCAGACGAGGAGCGCGTCCCCCGCTACCTAACAATGGGACGCCGCAATACCGACCGCATGCTCACACTCATCAACGACTTGCTTGATATTGAAAAAATCAAATCAGGTCATATGAATATAGAAATCAAAGATTTTTATATTGCAGACTGTTTTACCATGTGCGAAGAACTCTCACTCGCGGCTGCTGAAGAAGTCGGCGTGAAGCTCGAATTTGCTGACAGTGAAATCGCAGTCAGCGCAGATCAGAATTTAGTAGATCGCGTTTTGACCAACTTGGTATCAAACGCAATTCGCTATTCTTCTAAAGGGCAGACAGTGCAAGTGGCGTGCACGGAAGATGACGGATTTGCAAGAGTATCCGTTAAGGACCAGGGGCAGGGCATCCCTGAAGACGAATTACCTACGGTTTTTGAGCGCTTTAAACAGCTTAAGAGCGGTGGCGCCAAGAACAAAGGCGGCTCCGGACTCGGACTGACGATATGCAAAGCGATTGTCGAAATGCAAGGCGGAAAAATCTGGGCGGAAAGCCCGGGACAAGGCAGCACTTTCTTCTTTACGCTGCCCCTGGCGCAAAAAAAGACTTAGTAATGCAGCCGTAACAAATTAATCACGCAGCGGTTATTTCCGGCTCGTATCTTTGAGGCAAGCGCAAGTTCGCCCCTTCCATTCTCAAGCACATTGCCGGCGCCTAGCACTTGCTCGCGCAGTCTGTGCCGCTTCCGATTTTTCAACCCAGGAGGTTTATTTATGGTCGAATTCACGGCAAAAGACAGGGCCGCAGATGCTGCGTATGAGCTAGCAACGAGCCCGCGTGACGAGATTGCTGGAGCCAGAGAAGAGCTAAATCAAATCTGGCAGTCAGGCAACCTTCCAGCTCACGAAATCGGACAAGCCTTGGAAGAAAATGGCTTGCTTGCCCCCTTGGCACTGTACGACAGCGAAAATCTCGATACAGACCACAACGGTTCTTTCTCCTACCCAGAGCTTCTATCTGCGTCACTTTCAGAGGAATCGGACACACTTACTAAGACATTGGCAGAACATTTAGCATCGGAGGTTGGAGCGCGCAACTATGAGGAAGTAACTCCCGCTGAGTTGAGGACTCGCTCCGGCGCACCAGTAGATCCTATACCGGGTGAATTAGATTTTGATCCAAACACTGCACCGGATGGGCAAATCGGAGTCGACGAACTTGCCTATGCCAACGAGCACTTCGAGGCACTCGATGGCGACAACAACAGCTTCGTCACAGCTGGCGAAGTGGACGAGTACAGAAGAAATCATGCAGACTCATTGTCGACAGAGGACGCAGCCAAACTTCAAGACCTCAGCTCTCAAACGGACACGCTGGAAGACGGTGCTGATGATGAGTATGGCTGGTGGGAAAACAATGGATTTACACGCGACGATCTTCACACTGCCGCGACAAAAATGGCAGATGACCTGAATGGACAACGGGCAATCGCCGGCGAAGACAGCACCTCGGCAGAGTCAATCTTGAGCAGCGCTGATGACGAGACAGTTGCGAACAATGATGCGCTTGCGAAATTGAGTAACGCGAACTCATCGACAGAAGAGCAGTTGGCCGCAATAAAAACGCTGGTTGAAGCGGGACAAACCACAGCGACTATTCGTGATAGCGACGGGACTTCATTGACTGTGCGCCTGGAAGTTCAACCAGTTGCGGAAGGTTCGGACAGAAGCTTTGTGCACATGTTTGCTGTCGATGAAAACGGCAGAGAAACGGTTGTTCTAAGAGCGCTAACAGATGGTGATGGTTTTGCACAACAGAGAGATGCAAATGGAAACTTCATCTCCTACACGGGCAGCAGATGGTTAGAGGGGCATCCAAACAGCGTTTTCGGTGAGTAATCGGCAAAACAAGGAGAATAGCATGAGCAAATACGAAGACTTTGGTGCCAAAGTAACATTTGAAAAAGGCACCGAGCCGGCGCTAAAGGTCAATTTGACAGACGCGACGCGCGATGATATCAAAGCAATGAATCAGATAATGCAGTGCCACGACAAAGACGGGTTGCTTCCGCGCTGCGAGATAGATTTGACTCCAGATAGACGTGATGCGGTGAAAGTGATTAATGCCCTGGAACGCAGAGGATTTAATGTCGAGATAGACAAAGAAAATCGAACGATTGAAATTACCAAAGACGTCAAAATCGGTGATGGATACAATCTCCCTGGTGATCCACAAAGACAAGCGCGAATTGTATTTGACAGACAATTCGGACCATCTGTCGAGCTAAGCGGCAAGCACCTGGATCATGGCCATCTTAATAGGTTTGGATGGCGCGAAAGGGTAGCATGGGGAATAGTGAAAAACGCATACGACAAATAGATTCGGAGAGAGAGCAAAAGGAAGGAGGCTAATGGTCTCCTTCTTTCTTGCCCGTTATTTTTCTTCCGCTTCGGTCATCAGCTTTTCGCACTTAGAGAGAAGCAACGATGTTTTCAGTTTGAGCCCTCTTGCCAAACTTGCAACAGCCCCAATGCTCGGATTGCGCTTTCCCTTCTCGATATTGCTTATAAATGCCCGATTAATACCGGATAGTTCTGACAGCTCATCTTGAGTCATTCCAAGACGTTTCCGCCTCTCTACGATGACCTCACCCAATGTCTTGAGGAGAACTACATTGTTCGATTGTTTCTTGCTCACCAAGAGCCCCTTTACTGGTGATAGCCACAAACGTTAAACGTACTCTTCCAACATCAATTCCCGCGCTGAGAATTCCAGCGTCAGAATTAGCATTTACGATTCGGCTACCAAACATTTATAGCAACTATTCTTGCCCTGAAAACATGGCCTGGCTTTACTTTGCATACGATTGGCTACAAGCGAAACCCTATAATGAAAAGCCTGCCTGAATCCAAAAATTTTTCCATTTTTTTTGCCTGTACAGCAGGAACCTATGAGACATAGCAAGGTCTGCATATCAGGGGAAAATATGAACTCTATAATTTTTGACATCGACGGTACGCTAATAGACTCAGTGGATTTGCATGCAAAGGCCTGGCAGGACGCCTTTGAGCACTTTGGAGTCAAGCTTGGATTTGCGGAAATTCGCGGTCAGATTGGCAAAGGCGGAGACGAGTTGGTCCCCACCTTTTTGTCAAAGAAGGACGAACGAGCATTCGGAGAAGAGCTTCAAGAGTGGCGTTCCCAGCATTTTAAGTCTACGTATTTGGATTCGGTAAAACCATTCCATAAATCGCACGAATTACTTCAGCGCATCAAGCAGAAGGGCAAACTCCTCGCAGCCGGCTCTTCAGCAAAGAAAGACGAGCTTAATTATTACCTGGAGCTTCTCAATGCAAAAGAGCTTTTCGACGTGACCACCAGCGCCGACGACGTTAACAAGAGCAAACCCAATCCGGATATTTTTGAAGCGGCGCTGAGCAAGTTGCAGAATTCGGCGAGCGAAACAGTCGTGGTTGGCGATTCTCCGTATGACGCGCAAGCAGCCACTCGTATCGGCATACCGTGCGTGGGCGTCTTATGCGGCGGTTTTGCAAAGCAGTCGCTGGTCGACGCAGGCGCCACAGCAATCTATAAAGGACCGGAAGACCTTCTAGATAAGCTGGAAACCTCGCCGCTTTTCAAATAAAAGTCTTATCTAATCTGATTTAGCGCCATCGATTTCCGTGCATCAAATAACAAATGCGCGACAAATTATTGTCGACACGTCCCTGATAAAAACGGCTGTCTCCGGTACACGACTTATAGCTTCTGAAGAGGGCTAAGCATGGCATCGCCCCAATGCAAAATTTATTTCTTGTCGGGCGCCGTGAAAATCGTTTGACCCTTTTGAAACTCTTCGATGGTTTTGGCATCTAAGCCGAAATTGGTTTCGAGCAAGTACTTCGGTGTTTGCTTGATCCAATCGGCGAGCGAAATTTCTTGATACGTGCCGGAATTGAAAACCGCCAGCATCTCGCACTCTTCGTTACCGATTGACTCAATATAATGACCATACCCTTGCGGAACGTAGCCGACATCACCGGGGCCATATTCACGAGTGATCTTTCGTCCCTTCGAACCGAAGACAGTCATGCGCGCATGACCGCGGATGTAATACTGCCATTCATCGGCATTCGGATGCCAGTGAAGTTGCCGCATCGCATCTGGTTTGATCGTAAGTACGGCACCAGACATAGTGGTAGAAATAGGAAATTTTCTCTGGTCGACAAGATTGAAAGTGCCACCTTTTGATACATCCGGCTTCTGCTCAGACAACTTGAATCGATGGGTGAGTTCTTCTGGGTAGTTGGCATTTACCGCTTTCTCGTCAATCGCAGGAGGGTTTGGTCCCTGCGCGATATAAACTTCCTTCTTCGGGAATTTGTCGAGCACGGATTGCGCAAGTCCAAATGCTTTACTCAACACAGTTGATTGTGTCTGGGCGATCCAGTCGCTGATGCTGAAAGTGGAAAACTCAGAAAAATATCCGTTATCGAACGTGAGAATGAATTTGCATTCTTCATCGCCCATACCTTGAATTGAGTGTCCATGCCCGCGCGGGAAGTACCAAACATCGCCGGGTCCGAAGTCTTTGATCTCTGTGCGTCCTTGCGGATCGATGATGGTGATCCGACAATGGCCTTTGATGATGTAAGCCCATTCAGCAGCGTTTGCGTGCCAGTGCAATTCGCGCAAACCGCCTGGTTTCAATGTCATTGATACGCCTGCGATGCCCTTGGAGATCGGGAAATTCTTAGCAGTTACTTCGTGAGAAAAACCTGCAGGATATGTTGAAAATGGTTGCTTTTCGAGTTCGTATTTGATCTCGGGCATTTCGAGGGTTTCGGCACCTTCAGCTATCGAAACGAGTTCGTTGATTCGAGCATTGTTGCTGGTTTCTTCACCACTTGCGGCTATGTTGAGCGCACCAAATATGGTGGTTGCACCAAACAGTGCAACTGCGAATAAAACTGCCGGCGACTTTGATTTTTTGATACGCATCTGTGCCCCATCTCCTGATATGCAAACGCAGATTGTGGGCTGTGCAAAAGATGAGCATTGATCAATCTAGATCAAGTCAGTCTTTGCATCCTGCATGTCCCGCAAACGCGAGGCGCATACTAACAAATCAAGAGGCGCCGGCACCAGTATAAATATTGAATCCAGTGGCTTTTACGAAGCCCATTAGAGTCATTCCGCTGCTTTGCGCCAGTTGAACTGCAAGACTGGAAGGCGCTCCCACAGCGGCGAGAGCAGTTGCGCCAGCATGTGCGGCCTTCTGTACAAGCTCAAAACTCGCCCTTCCGCTAACAGCGACGATGTGTTTGTTTAACGGCAAAAGACCGGAATTGGCGCAGGCACCGATGAGTTTGTCGAGTGCATTGTGACGACCGACATCCTCGCGAACCATTAGTAAATTACCGTTCATGTCGAACAAACCTGAAGCATGAATGCCACCCGTGCACCCAAAAGACTTCTGCCCCTGCCGAAGTTTGTCGGGCAAAGCAAGAATAATTTCCGGCGCAATCGACGGGAAGGGAACTGACGGAGAGTAGGTACGACGAGCTTGTACGGCTTCGATACTCTTCTTTCCGCAAACACCACAACTGGAAGCAATGAACGAATGCCTGTCAAGCAGAGCCGGATCGACTTCCATCTCGCTATTCAGGATCACTTCAACCACATTACAACCCCGCTTCTTGATTTCTTCTATCTGCGCGACGCTGGAGATGATGCCTTCCGTGAACAAAAAGCCAACAGCAAGTTCCTGATCTGCTCCGGGAGTTCTCATCGTGACCGCGATCGATCGAGATGAAGGCGCGGCACAACCATTGGTCTCGCCATCTGCGTCCCGGCGGACAGCTCTCTTTCGTATGCGTATTTCCAGCGGTTCTTCCACCGACAGCGAGTCCATCAGATCGACAGATTGTTCGCCTGCGATACGCCTGATCGGAACTTCCAATATGTCTTTGGTAATTGCTTTCATGCTTACGTCTGCAACTGGCGCTTCGCGTCTGTCCATGAAGCTACTGCGCCCCCTGCCGTTTTACTTCCACCAAAACCTGCTTCATCAGCGGCTGATCGCTCTGCGAGCTAAAGTCACCGATCGGGCAAAGAACATTCAGTTCTGGCATATAGCCCAGGGTTGAACCCTTTGGGATATTGTATTTTACGGCCCTAAAATCGCGAACAGATCTCGTGCTTCCATCTCGCGCGAAGCTTGTTATTTCAATCAAGTCGAATTCATTCAATCCCAACTCTTTCATGTCCTTCTCGTTCATGAAGAGCAACTCTCGCAGGTTTTTCACACCGCGATATCTATCGTTGTCGGAATATACAGTCGTGTTGAATTGATCGTGCGAACGCATTGTTCCGAGCTTGAGTTTTCCAGCTGGTGGCAAAACATCAGGCAAGGGCGCAACGGAAAAGTTCGCTTTACCAGTGGGAGTATCAAAGATCAATTCGCGCGCTGGTTGTCTCAATCTAAATCCCAGCGTTCGTCTCACTCTTCGATTGAAGTCTTCAAAACCAGTGATAGCAACTGCCATTTTGTCGCGAATAAGATCGTAATTACCTCTGTATTCAGTCCAGGGCGTGGGTGAGTTTTTCAAAGTCGCCTTCGCCAATTCACAGAGAATCGCGGTCTCCGACATCAATTTGTCAGACGCAGGACGGCGCATGCCTTTAGACAAGTGGACCATGCTCATGGAGTCTTCAACTGTCACTTCCTGAGGACCGGACGCTTGCATGTCTTCCTCCGTGCGACCGAGACAGGGCAGTATCAATGCCTGTTTTCCATGAACAACATGGCTGCGATTGAGTTTGGTGCTTATGTGGACAGTAAGATCACACCGTCTTAAAGCTTCGAACGTAAATTCAGTATCCGGCGAAGCTGAGGCAAAATTTCCGCCCATTGCGAAAAACACTTTCACATCGCCTTTGTGCATAGCTTCGATTGTTCTTACAGTGTCCAAACCATGCTCGCGCGGTGATTTGATACCGCACGCCGCATCCATCTTCGCAAGCCATTCTTCGGGTGGTCGGTGATGGATGCCGCAAGTTCTATTTCCCTGTACATTACTATGTCCACGAACAGGACAAGGACCGGCACCCTCGCGACCAAGATTGCCCCGTAAAAGCAAGACGTTGACTATCTCACGGATAGTATCAACACTGTGCTCGTGCTGGGTAACACCAAGGCACCAGGCAATAATAGCGGCATTAGCTTGTCGATAAATTTCTCCAGCCTTTTCAATCTCGGCTCTAGAGATACCAGATTGCCGCTCCAGTTCTGACCAGGGCATGGATGTACACACCTGTTTATACTCTTCAAAACCAGAAGTGTACTTTTCTATAAAGAGCGTGCTGAGCACCGAAGGATCTTTTTCAGCTTGTTCGAATAGGTATTTCGCGATACCACGCATCAATGCAAAGTCACCACCCAAGTTAGGCTGCAGGTTGAGCGAGCTGGTCGGGGTCGCCTTGAAGAGCAACATATCCATGACTTCATGAGGCGTAATGGCGCTAGTTGCGGCAACTTCAATCAACGGATTGATGTGCACTATCTTTGTACCGCGCTCTTTGACACCATCAGATAATGCGGTAAGCATGCGTGGTGCGTTGGTCGCCACATTCACACCTAGAATGAAAATCGCATCCGTATTTTGCCAGTCGATTAAATCGACTGTCCCTTTGCCGGTGCCGATCGACGCAAACATCGCTCGACCGCTAGCCTCGTGGCACATGTTAGAACAATCAGGTAGATTGTTGGTACCGAATTCACGCGCAAACAACTGATATAGAAATGTCGCTTCATTCGACAGCCGGCCAGAAGTGTAAAAACTTGCCGCATTAGGCGTCGGCAGAGAATTCAACTGCTGCGCGATGAGTTTAAAAGCCGCATCCCACGTAATAGGAATGTACTTATCGCTTGATGCATCGTATTGCATCGGCTCAGTCAGTCGACCTGCATCTTCAAGTTCGAAATCGCTCCAGGTAAGTAAATCGCTGACGGTATGCTTCGCGAAAAATTCCGAGCCAACACGCTTCTTGGTCATCTCCCAGGTCACATGCTTGATGCCATTTTCGCAAATGTCCATACGCAAGCCTTTGCGATCGTCTGGCCAAGCACAGCCAGGGCAATCGTAGCCGCCGTTCTCGTGGTTCATCCGAAAGACCGCTTCCGTGCCTTCAAGAATCTCTTTCTGTTCGAGCAAAACGCGAGCGACACTAAAGGCTGCACCCCACGCAGCCGCTGGATGCTTATAGTCTTTCTGAGAAAACTTCTTGTCTTTCTTGCGTTTCAAACCGGACACCCCACGCATGGACCGTGTCGCATGATTGTATACGATTTACAACGCAGCCGGGCCGTTTACTCCAGTTTTTGCCGCTGCTCTATTAGCTTGACCATACTCTTGTGCGCCTTCATCGCTTCTGCCTTTTTGCCAAACGACTGGTACCACTTTTCCATTGACTCGTGAGCATAAATACGAGCGTCATTTGTGACGGGAAGTCTATCTAACATTCTCAACCGACGCATCATGAGAGATTCCGCGAGTGCAAAATTCGAGCTTGGCGGCTTATCAAGCAAATCACCGTCGTTAAATTCACTCATAGGTGTTGGGCAAAATGTATTCGCCATCTCGTCCAACGTATTTGCGGTGCACTCAATTAATGACTGCGTTAAGTGCTGCACTTTTTCAATTTTCTCAATCTCGACATAAGTCTGCTGAAGATGCTTTTTCGCTCTTTCTGTGCAATGCCTTTCTTCAAAGGTCTTATAGAGATCCCAATTCAGAATCATGGGCATCTCATTGAGTGGTCTGCGGTGCGCATCCGCCAGTTGCTCCAACAGCGATTTCTCTTGAAACGTCAGCGAACCATCGCTCGCGATGACGGGCGCCCCGAGCACGAATGCACAAAGAAGCACCCCGATAAAGGGAGTAGGTAAATGTTTCATTGTCGGCCAAAGTAGTAAGTGTGCGCAACCAGCGTAATTGAGTGGCACTACAAATACACTACCGTTTACCCTAGAGTCAGTTTGTATAGAAACACCTGGGAGCGCCGGCGGCTCGCCGGCTTTATGACACGAAAATCGTACTGATTACAGACGAAAACATGGGAAATTCCCCACTCACTTTTGAGACGTAGTATTGCAGCTGGTTTCCAGCGGGTACATAATGCGTGAACGCTAACACGCCACGTGTGCTCGGACCGCCACGCCGAGTTCAGATTAGTTAAATAAACAGCTTAAGTAGAACATACAGCTGGCTTGTTGATTTGCCGCGCGACGCCTTGCGCGGCCGCTACTTAACGTCAAATTTTTCACTATATACGTAGCAGAGGTTTTCGTCATGAACACCCTAGAACAGTCGTCGCTTGATCACGATCGTGATCAGGCAGAACAAGAAATCACACAGCAACTTCACCCCGAAACAATAACAAAGCCCAAGATTAGCGGCTTTGATGGTGGTACAAGGCATGTACTCAAAGAGCCTTCACTGTATCTGTCAATCGCGATTATCGGTGTTGCAACTATTGTTTGTCTCAATAAAACACCGGGTGTTGCTGCGATTTCCTTCGGCGTGCTCAGCTTGGTAGCTGTCATATTCCACATACTTGCAGAACGTCGAATTTTCCGGGGGAAGAAAGAATTTGATGTGTTCGCCGCGCCTTTTGAGGGCATGTTTGTTGTCACATTCGGAGCAATTCTTCCGGGAATAGGTCTCCTGGCTTATGGAATTAGCTCGCTGTTCTCCGCAGCACCGACGAACATACCGCAAGAACTTGGGAAATTGGCATTGCTGGTCATTGTTCCACTCTTCAATTTTGGAGTCTGGTCCGCATTGCGCCGAGGCTACCTAGCGCGTCCACGCCTTGCGGGCGTCATGAATGGTTTCGCTTTAGGCTTGTCGGCATGTTGGACAGCCATCTGGATGAAGGCGGTGTTCTTTCCGGCGAGTGGCGTCTCCTGCAAGTTAGGGTGGATGCTCCTGCTGTGCACATCTCCATTTTTGCTCTTCGCAGCAGCGTGCCTAGCAATGGATCTTTGGCACAAGACAGACGCAAACATAAAGCGCATAACAACGACATTTTCCGCAATGGGAATAGCATTGTCTTTCCTGTTTGTATTCACACCAATGGCTCGAGGTATGTTCGTTCAATCACAGCTCGATACCGCGCGCAGTGGTTCGCTATCAAGAAAAACGGAGGCAATAACAACGCTGCGTTCGGTTGCAACAGAAGAAGACTTGCGTCCATGGAAGTTTCCGATCGGTGGTTTTGCGTTGGGCGAATTACTGATACCAAATCGTGGACTTGCTGCCCCCAATCAATTGGATCGTGATCTTTATTTCAAAATTACAGGGAAATCGTTTTTCGATACTGGTAAGAACACAGGCGACGCTCCCAGCCTCGAAACAATAATACAAAACCCAGCGGTAGGAGATGTTGTTACAGGTTTGTCGCTGACAAAATCTCAAATAGCAGGCAATATCAATACCGAAACTCTCTCCAGTTCAATAGACTGGACACTTACTTTCCACAATTCAACATCTTCAGCACAAGAATCTCGATGCGAAATTGCCTTGCCAAAAGGCGCCGTGGTATCACGAGCGACACTATGGATAGATGGCGAACCAAGGGATGGCGCCTTCGACGCTTCTATGAAAGTCCGAGCAGCTTACGAAAACATAGTCGGTCAAAGACGAGATCCACTGCTGGTCACTATGTCGGCACCTGATCATATTCTTGTGCAATCATTCCCAGTGCCGGTCGCAAGTGAACAAAAAATTCGCATTGGCTTTAAGATTCCGCTCGAAACAAAAGACGGTAAAACATGCTCGATGGAACTTCCGAAATTGCTGAGCAGTAATTTCATGCAGCCCAAACGTCACCGTGTCACTCTTCACTCCCAAAACAAACCAATCAACGATTTGGCCGGTGTAGTGGCAACGAAAAAGGACAACGGATATGAATTGAGCGGAATTATAAAGACGAGCGACAAAAGTAAATCTATAGGCACTGTTATCGTCCAAAGAACCGACTTTTTGAGAGAGTTTGCAACACTTGATTGGTTCGCAAAAGACGCGCGCTATATTGTCGCCCGTCTTCAGAATGTAACCACACCAGCAATAAAACGAGTGTTTGTAGTTGTTGATGGCTCCGCATCTCTCAAAACAGAGCTGCCTCAGATAAAGGAAGCGATCGAGAGCATTCCCGCTGGTTTAAAACCGATGGTGTTTGTAGCGAGCGAAAAAAATCTGCGAGAACAAGTTGCAGTTAGTGAATCACAAGGCGAATCGGTAGCAGAATTCGAAACGCAAAATGAAGAAGCAGCTGCCGACAAAACGCCAATCATGATAGACAAAGCTGATGCGCTGAAGGCATTAACTCCTGATGTTTTCGTCGGAGGACAGGAAAACTATAAAACCCTACGCGAAGCTCTTGAGACAGCAGCGGAAGAACCAAATTGCAGCGTGCTTTGGATTCACGGTCCACAACCGCTTTCACCAGCGCTGGGCGATTCAAAGGCTCTTGATTTAGTCAATAGAGTTACTTTGAATGATTTACAAATTGGGGCTGGTCCAAATACGGCTTTGCAAAAGCTAAAGCAAGAAGATGTGACCAATTACGTGACCTGTGAAACGGTTGCGCGAAAGGAAGATGAAAGAAAAAAACTGTCGTCAATCAAATCTAGCTCGCTTGCTGACGATGTAAAAGTCCTTGCAACAACTTGGGCACGAGGAACAAAGCGGCTGGCTTTAGTGAAGACCTACTCGCAGACAAAACCAAAGACCAAGATTTTCACGGACAAGGCTTCATCTGCAGAAGTTACATGTCTCTGGGCGCGCGATGAAGTTGCCAGACTAATGTCTTTAAGCGAAGGTCACCAAGCGAAATTGATCGGCGCGAAATATCGCATCGTTAGTCCTGTGACGGGTGCTGTCATTCTTCAAACTTTTGAAGAGTACAAGAGCGCGGGGCTTGACCCTGGTCAGTATAGGGATGGGCTTGGAACCATTTCTCCGGCTCTCGTGAATACTGGCGGTGGTCTCGTCGGTGCTCCTGTCGATCCTCGCTATGGACAATCGAATGAAGTGGGACAACTCGCGGACTTCGGATATGACACAGCGCGGGACATTGTCAGACTGCTGACTCTGATCGCCGGAGTAATTGCCTTAGTTGTCGCGAGTATTTACGTCCGCGGGCAGAGACAAATGACAAAGGTCGTTATTGCCAAAGCATCCGCAATGGTGCTGTTTGTACCGCTCACGATTCACATCGTAGGCACTAACTTCATCAACAACTTCGGAGGACTCGGAGGAGGACTATAAGAGTTTTCGCCACGCGCCAGGAGGGAGACGCCAGGGCAACCTGGCGTCTTTCTTTTGAAGAATCGCATAAAAGTGACATTCGAAAGTGGAATGAATCCGCATAATGTTCAATCATGTACAAAAACGACAAAATTTTTGCTATTTCCAGAGTTCAAAGGTAGGACTGCCTTTGAACTCTTGTCAAGCATCCAATCGGATACAATTCACACCACGGGCGATATGGAAAATACATCTAATACCCCCATTTTGAATAAATATAACTGATAATGATGGTCTCACAGCGATTTATGGGGCTCACGCAGACATGACAAGAGAAACAGCAGTACCTCTCCACCAGATCATCAGCGGCTCTAAGGAAGAAATTCTTACAGAGTGGATAAAAAATCAACTGAGTGACAAATCACGGTCGAAGAGTGTTCCAGAGGCATCGCTTCGAGCCAGTTCATCAGAATTTTTCCGTCTCTTTGAAGAAGCCATAGCCAAGGGCAATGTCGATGACATTGAAAAGCCAGAATGGGAAGAAATGAGACACATGCTTGCGGAACTCTCGGCAAGCCGCGCTTCCCAAGGCTCTACGCCATCAGAAACCGCTAAATTCATTTTCTCAATGAAAGAACCCTTGTTTGCACGGCTTACTTCCGAAAAAGGACAGGGTAATACCGAAGCTTCGGCGGGGGTTTGGCAATTGTCACTTTTGCTCGACAAACTTGGACTGTATACTGCCGAAACTTTCCAGAGAACACGCGAAGCAATTATTCGACGCCAGCAAAAAGAAATGCTGGAAATGTCCACGCCAGTAATTAAGGTTTGGGATGGGGTTGTTGCTGTTCCTTTGATTGGAACGCTCGACAGTGCTCGCACGCAGATCGTGATGGAAACACTGCTGCAAAAAATCGTTGATACAGGCTCGCGCATCGCGATTTTGGACATCACCGGTGTTCCGACTGTAGATACACAAACGGCACAGCATTTGATGAAGACGGTCTCGGCTACTCGCCTGATGGGAGCCGAATGCATCATCAGTGGTATCAGACCGCAAATTGCGCAGACCATCGTGCATCTCGGTATAGACATCAATGACATAGTAACCAAGGCAACAATGGCAGACGCAATAAAGGAAGCACTTGCCCGCGGTGGTTGGTCATTCGAAAGACATCTCGAAACTGTCTAATCAAAGGGAAATAGAAAATGGATCGTATTCCAATTTTGAAGATTGGGGACGTACTACTCGTCACCATTCAAGTCGACTTTCACGATCGTATCGCTATAGCACTGCTTGAGGATTTGTCGGAAAAGATAGTTGACAATTCAGCCAAAGGTGTATTAATCGACATTTCCGCGCTGGAGATGGTTGATTCATTTATGGGAAGAATTTTGGGCAACATCTCCAAGACGGCCAAGTTGCTCGATTGCCATTGTGTACTCGTCGGCATGCAGCCGGCAATCGCAATAACTATCACTGAGCTTGGAATTACACTTCCCGGTATTTACACAGCTTTGACCGCAGAAGACGGCATGAAGCTTCTGACTGATATGGTCAAAGCTAAAGCCAATGGAAAAGCAAATGCAAAGAAGCAAGAGGCAAAATGGCGGTAAAGTCGCAAGAAGAACGCTCGATTGCCAACGAAGACGACATCCTCGATGTGCGAAATAGCGTGAAGAGAGTGACTGCGCTTCTCAATTTTAGTTTGGTCAATCAAACGAAGATTATCAGTGCAGCAAGCGAGTTGGCGCGAAATACGCTCGAGCATGGGAAAGGTGGCAAGTCAATTATTCAGCTTGTAACCGAGCCTGAGCGCATTGGCATCCGCCTCATTTTCGAAGACACTGGACCAGGCATCCCGGACCTAGCGCGAGCGCTTGAAGATGGTTTTAGCACAGGCAGAGGCATGGGGCTTGGGCTAGGAGGCGCAAAACGCCTCATGGATGACTTCGATATTGAATCTAAGGAAAATGAAGGGACAAGAGTCACTGTAACGAAGTGGACCGAGAAAAATTGATCGTGACAGCACTTTTGCTTGGGTTTCAAGAATTGAAAACCGAAGATGACCTTATCGAGATGCGATCGGCTGTCAAAAGGCATGCTGCAGACATGGGATTCTCCTCCCTAAATCAAACCAAAATTATGACAGCGGCGAGCGAACTAGGTCGCAATGCCATTGAGCACGGTCACGGCGGTAGCGTCCAAATTGAACATCTTCGGGAACTTGACCGTGATGGCATACGCCTTACCTTTAAAGACGAAGGCCCGGGAATTGCAGACGCACGCCTTGCACTTTCGGATGGATACACGTCCAAGAAAGGCATGGGCTTAGGGTTGAGCGGTTCCAAAAGACTGATGGACGAATTCGAATTAATCTCTCCACCAGGCACTACGGTAATGGTAACCAAATGGATGTGACTGACACAATCGAGCTTGAGGTAGCCGAACGCAGCCAGATAAGCGAGGCTCGCAGACGGATTTTGAAGATGTCGGTCGAATATGGGCTTGATCAAAAAGCGCAGGACAGAGTCTCGCTTGTAGTGACGGAGCTGGGGACAAACCTGATCAAGCACAGTCCACGCGGTGGAAAGTTTCTCGTGCAAGGATTGCTGAATTCGGATGCTCAAGGTCTGGAGATATTTTCCCTGGATAACGGACCCGGAATGGACGTGAAAAGTTGTCTGCAGGATGGTTTTTCTACAACAGAGACATTAGGCAACGGGCTTGGCGCCGCCAAACGAAATTCGGATGAATTCGACATTTACTCTCAAGAAGGAATCGGCTCAGCTGTAAAGGTAAGGTTTTGGAACAAGGGGGTCAAACCAAAACAATATGGTGGCGGTATTTCTGTGCCAAAACCAGGCGAGGATCTTTCAGGAGACAAATGGTGCATAGCCTCGACTAGTGAAGGCGTCTACTGCATGCTTGTGGACGGTTTAGGTCACGGCTTTGAAGCGAACGAAGCAGCTAATCTGGCTCGCCGACGGTTTACCGAAAATCTGCATCTCCCGCCTGCTGAATGTTTGAAGATAATCCACTTATCTCTGAGAGGCAGCAGAGGCGGTGTTGGCGCTGTTGCTAAAATCGATTTCAACAGTGAAAAGTTATCCTACTGCGGTTTAGGAAATATCGCTGGAGTCTACATCTCCAGTGAAAAGAAAAAACATATGACCTCCTTGAATGGAACGCTTGGCTATGAAGCGCGAAAATTCATGGAAGTTTCTATGCCGTGGAACGAAAGCTGTACTTTAATGATGCACTCTGACGGAATCGCATCGGCAGCCGACTCCGCATTGGAGTCCATGGAGAATTCACCAGCTTTAATGGCAGCCTGGATATACCAAAACTACGGTAAGAAAAGTGACGACGCGACAGTACTTATATTTAAGGGGGCGCACGCGCAATGAAGAGCCTTTCCGAATCCAAAGAGAAGCCGCTAGTCAGCTTGATCGTGCACAACGAGGGTGACGTCGTTCTGGCGAGAAGAAGGGCTCGTCAAATAGCTTTGTTGCTAGGTTTTGACAGACAAGATCAAACTCGTATCAGCACAGCCGTGAGCGAAATTTCTCGCAACGCTGTTGTTCACGCAAAGGGTGGCAAGATTTCTTTCATGCTCGATGATTCAGGAAATCCATTTACCTTTGTTGCGGTTATTGCAGATCAAGGACCAGGCATCGACAACAAGGACGAAATTCTCGCCAGACGAACAGAAACCACTGGTTTGGTCGGGGCAAGCAGGCTTGTAGACAACTTCTTGATTGATACATCGAGTAACGGCACAGTTGTTCGCTTATACAAGAACCTTGCTCCGCGTCTTCCATTTACTGCCAACGAAATCAACGAACTCGCAAACTCACTTACAAAAATGGCTGCCGCGAGCCCTCTCGATGAAGTTCACCAACAAAACCAGGAATTGCTCCACGCGCTCGAACAATTGTCAAAGAAACAAGCACTGTTGGATGGGTTGAACGCCGAGCTGGAGGAGAAGAATAAGAGCCTTCGTGAACTCAATAAGGAGATGGTGCGCCTCAATGATTCTTTGGAGGCAAAGGTGTTAGAACGCACGGACGAGTTGCTGGAAGCCAACCAGTTTCTGAAAAGCGCCAGAGATGAAGCCGTTTTAGCAAGTGCGTTGAAGAGCCAATTTGTAGGCAATATCAGCCATGAGATTCGCACGCCCATGGCCGGGATTCTCGGACTAGCAGAACTGCTCGCCACTGAAGAAGGCATTCCTGAATCGTCGCGAGAATTAGCTGAGAACATCAAAGAAGCAGGGCAAAACCTGATGCTCATAGTAAACGACTTGCTCGACTTCTCAAAACTCGAAGCAGGAAAAATGGAAATCGAAAGTATTCCATTATCTGTATCAAAAATTGTCGATGATGTCGTTGCCGGGATTGCACCATTGGCGAATGCAAAAGAACTTCAACTGAAATTTGCTGTAGACTCCTCAATACCTTCAACTCTTTACGGAGATCCTATCCGCATTCGACAGGCGCTTCACAACATTGCTCTCAACGCCATTAAGTTCACCGAAGTCGGAAGTGTTGAAATTCGCGCTGATATTCAGTCGAAAACTGATGATTTGGCAGTGGTCCGCTTTTCAGTTAAAGATACCGGAATTGGTGTCAATGCAGAAACACAATCTCGCCTGTTTGAACCGTTTGTTCAAGGCGACGGAACAACAACGCGCAAGTATGGTGGCACTGGTTTAGGACTTTCAATCGTAAAACGTTTTGTGGAATTGATGCTGGGTGCCGTGGGCGTTCAAAGCGAAGAAAATTCCGGTTCTCTATTTTGGTTTACCGTCCCGCTGAGGCTAAACGAAAATGCCTAAACCTGAAAGAAAAATACTCGTGGTTGAGGATGACAAAATCCTCAGACTAACAGTTCTCTCTCAATTGCAGAGACTTAAGTGCAGTGGCGTAGCGATAGTCAATGGAAAGGAAGCATTGACCGCAATCAAAACTGAGGAATACGATCTGATTTTGATGGATGTGCAAATGCCCATTTACAGTGGTCTTGAAGCAACAGAAGAAATTCGCAAATGGGAGAAAAAAGCGTCTCGCAAACGCACACCAATCATCGCGATGACCGCCAATCCAAATCGCAAACAATGCTTTGATGCGGGTATGGACGATTATCTGTTTAAACCACACTCACTATCCGATTTAGAGTCGATCGTCAACAAGTGGTCAGTAGAACAACGCAGCGCGTAGTTCAGGCAACAAAATCGGTAATCTATAATGGTATGCGTTGCGGGAACCATCCAGTCTTTGGTTCGCTGATATCGATTGCCGCAGCACCGTAAAAGGATTCCCCGTTGGCTGAAGAAAACGCTTACGCCGTCTTAGAAATTGCAGATTACAGACGCTTGTTGATAAGTAGGCTGATGGTAACCGTTGCCGTTCAAGTCCAAGCAATTGCAGTTGGCTGGCAGATTTACGCCATCACCAATAATCCCTTGATGCTTGGATTCGCCGGACTGGCGGAGGCGATTCCTGCTATCGGTGTCGCCCTCTACGCCGGACACGTAGCTGACGTGGTTGATCGAAAAAAGATTGTACTCTGGGCAGTTGGAACACTCGTCCTTAGCTTGGCCCTGCTCTGTGGCTGTACGTTGGCAATGCCTGCAAATTGGTCGTTAGTTACTTGTTTGTTTATAGTGATTGCCATTTCAGGCGTGGCGCGCGGATTTTACGCGCCTGCCATTTTTGGAACCGTCTCAGATATCGTGCCGCGGCACTTGATGGGCAACGCCGCAGCGTGGAACAGTACGGTCTGGCAAGCATCGGCAGTCATCGGCCCTATTTTCGGAGGTCTTCTGTACGGCTGGGTGCAAGCCGCAAATACATATATGTTTTCGACAATATTGTTAGCTTGCGCTTTCGTTAGCTTTTCACTGATCAAATCGAAGTCGGACATAAATCCCAACAAGCACGACACCATACTAGAAAACATCAAGGAAGGATTACAGTTCGTATTCTCAAATCAGATTATCCTCGGCGCGATGGCGATGGACCTGTTCGCAGTGCTCTTTGGAGGAGCCGTAGCCCTTATGCCAATCTTCGCTAAAGATGTTTTCCATTGCGGGCCGCAAGTGCTGGGAGTTCTCCGTGCAGCACCATCAGTAGGAAGCGTAATAACAGCGGTTGTGTTAACTCGCCATCCAATCACACACAATTCCGGCAAAGTCTTTATGCTCGCAGCTGCCGGATTCGGGCTCTGTATCATTGGATTTGGGCTATCGACCAATCTCTATCTTTCACTGGTTTTACTCGCAATCAGTGGAGCGTTGGACGGCATCAGCGTCTGGGTGCGCAGCACAATTTTTCAGCTGGTAACACCTAATGATATGAAAGGTCGAGTTGCTGCAGTAAATAGCATGTTCATCGGATCGTCCAATGAAATTGGAGAATTTGAATCAGGCACAGCTGCAAAGCTTATGGGACTGGTGCCATCTGTTGTATTCGGAGGTGTCATGACGTTGTTGGTTGTTTTGGTTACCAGCATTCGCGCACCAAAACTTCGCAATCTACACATTCATGAGCTGTACAAAGAGCCCGAGCCAACTACGTAGTTCGCTTTGCACAGCTCGCTAAATTTCTGTATGCCGAGTTTATTTTCTGTTGAACATCAAGTTGAGTATCACAGTGAGCGCGACGCTCAACACGATACTAAGCAAAATGCTTGGTCCCCAAAGAATTTCCACTTCTTCCTACCCTAAACCACTCCACATCAAATACAGACTTCAGATGGTTAAGACAGTTCCTGATACGCGTATCCGAAAGTGACTGCGTCTAAAATCCTTCAGTCATGCGCGCAATAGTGACTTTGTTGCCGCCAACGGACATAGTCTGCGAACACGCCTGGTCCGCTTGCATAATCATGTAATCTTGGTCACCGGCGTGCCCTGGCTTGTGCGAAATTCCAATACTGATGGTTAGCCGCATCGGCCGTTTATTCCAAATGAAGTCCTTATCGTTGACCGACTTGCGCAGCACTTCTGCAAATTCCGCCGCCGTCGCGCCGAGCACACCGGGCAGCAACATCAGATACCGACCTGGAACATACTCGCCGACAACGATTTTGCTAAACGTTCCGAAGATTTCATTTCTAGTGTCTACAAGTGCTCTCACTACAAAGATATTCGCTGACTCGACAAATAGTTCGCCAAAATTGCGCTTCAAACCCTCTAATTCATCGACCGCAATGAGAAACAAACTGACGGGTCGCGACCTCTCATAAGCCTCGAGGCAAGCGGTGTGGATCATTCCACGCATGTCGCCAAAATTCCAAAGTTCGTCCGGCATCCGCGCGACACCATCGAGGTTAGGCTGATTTAGCTCATTGCTGGACGTACTACGCGGCTTCTTGCCCGCACCACTGATAGCGCGAAATATCCCGCTGTCATTTCTCCAGCCTCGATCGTGGTCAGTCATAAGAGTCCTAAAACCTTCGGTATTACACTTTTCGGGCACGTTAGGTAGTGGACGTTAGAGGTAGGGGTATGGTTCCAGAATATCAGTTCCGCCGTTTACGCAAAGGCATAAATCCCACAAAAGCGTTATGCCGAGGGTGTTTCAGACGCAAAACATCCCTCACTTGCGTTACAAAGCCGCAGTTTTGTTGGGTTTTGATGACATAAATATGCGCTACCCCAGCATGCCAATATAGGGAAAAGTGCCTATATTCGAATAACTAGCACCCAAGAGGTCCTACTGAGGTGGGCGTGGTGACCTTGGAGACCGGAGTTCGAATATGTTTAACGATAAAGAATTGAACTGTATCCAATGCGCAAAACCGTTTATTTTTAGAGCCGGAGAGCAAGAGTTTTTCAGCAACAAGGGGTTGACGAATACACCCAAACGCTGCGAAAACTGCCGAATTTTCAACCGCCTCTACCGCGCAGGCAAAAGCACTGATGTTATATCGAAAGTGACTTGCGAAGAGTGCCGAACTGATTTTGTAATTCCTTTTAGACCACAGGGATACAAACCGGTTTATTGCAACACCTGCTTCAAAGGACGCAAGGTAGACGAAATCAGAAGCGCTCAAATCGGAATCACTGTATAGCGCCAATTAATTGTTCGTGTGCTTTGGTTGCATCGCCTTTTGAAAAAGCGACAGCCGAAACTCATCGGTATTGAGATAAACGCCGGCGAATCGTGCTTCGGTGTATTGATACCAAAACGCATCCAGCAACAATGCCACTGCATCTGGTGACATCGTTGAGATGTGCAATTTTACCTCGCTCATGAAGGCGTCGCTCAGCGTCATGTCGGCGAGCTGCTTGAACATCTCTCGGAAATACCTGACTGCCTCTGCTACATATTGCTCAGTGGGACCAGCTTCTTTGAAATCAAGACTGACTTCGCATCGACGCCGCAAGAATGGCACAACGGTAGAAGCCATCACGACAAAAACAAAAGCAGTGGATGGGTCGACAGTGTCCAAACAATAGGACATATACTCCAGTTTTTCTGCGTCCATCAACTCGGCATCGAAAACAATTACGGTTTTGATCTTTGCCCCTTGAGCAAGCGGCTTAACGATTTGTTCTATGCATCGTTGCTTGGTAAGGACTTCGCCCTTCCAGTCCAGCCAAAAGATATCGGTGCCCTTGAAAGCGTCCGGAATCGAAATCTTAGCCAGTTCAGTGTGCCTGCAGATTACAAGGGCATTGCGGCGCTTGTAGTGCTCGTCAGAAGCCCGAACCGCCCAAATATCCGCCTTAACCTGCTCGACCGCGCTCTGCAGGCTCGCGGTCAAAGGAGCTGAGAGATTTTTGCGGGGCGAAACGAACTTCTTCAACATCTAGGTCACCATGGGAAGACGCCAACTGGATTTGGAATTACCGTACTTGTAATTCTCATACAATGTACCAACAAATCCGCAAGCAGATGTCATGGGGCACAAAATGCTTGTGTTAGCAGCCTTTATACAAAGGATGCCGAATCCCCAAAGTCAAAAATCGAAATCATAAGAATTACCTGACTTAGTTCTTGTTTCGCCGATTGCACAACATTACGACAGCGCTAAGCTAGATGTGCTGCATCGCAGTGAAGTGACTACCACAGATGTTGGCGTTCGCCCAAGAACCACCATAACTGCTTCATTTTGCCAATGATCTTCTTCAAGACGTGTCTCAAATACGTTTCGTCACGATTGTCAGGTCTGAAATTACTTTATCCAACAATCGCCAGGTTTTGTCCATACCTCAAACTAACGATTGTCTGAATTTCAACTTTAGAATCGTCCAATTATTGATGCAAAAGTCCGAATTCGGACATTACAGATTGGGCACGGGCTGGTCGATCCACATCGGTTATATCTATCCACCTATTGTTAGAGCGGTCGTATTCACTTGTTTCCGCTATCGCCTTCTTGTACTCATACAAAAACTTGCCTAATTGCTCAGGGGCTAGAGTTGACGCAGCATTCTGCAAATCGCTTAAGACTGAAGAACGCGATTGTCCTTTGAAATAGCCAGAATCCATAATCATGTATATAGAAAATGGGTCTGCACTTTTCTGCATAAGTGAATTCATCATGTTGAGTTCTACAGCCAAATTTGACTCACTCACGCGCATCAGGTTATCCAGCACATAGCTGGTTACAGGTGTCCGCTCCATACTACCGACGGGCAAGGTGTTTCCGACTTCTCGCATCATTCCACTGTATGTCTTTAGTGCTTCTGCAATAGATTCTTGTGTCGGCGCGCCTTTTACTTGCGATTCAATCTTCTTCAGTAGTTCTGGATTCTTCAAAATTTCAGCAGCAACAGTCATGCGATTGTGCAGAGACTCAGTTGGTTGCCACAAATCAACCGCGTCTTTGTTGCTATTGATGAAATCAATCAGTTGACGCTTGGAGGCATCCGACTCCATTCTGCCTAAGATACGCAGGATACCTATGCTGCGTTCTTGCCCAAACTTCAGTCCAGATAGATAACTAGCATTAGGGTCTTTGGCGATGACGTCGTTGAAAAAGGACTTCAGTTCGGGAGACAAGCCTGGATGATAGTCCCGCAGATAAAGTCCATTTGGGCTGTTCTTGTTGTACTGATTCATTGCATCAGACACTGCATTAACTAGAGTTTCGCGAGGATAAACACTCTCCAGACCATTGAGCAGGGCTGAAAAATCCTTGTTCATAGTGGGAACTTTTGATTCATTGGAGCCAAACGATTCGGCCGCATGAATGAGTTTGTATGCGAGCGCATCAACGGGGTTGGCGATGTAAAAGGTCTTACCGCCAATTTCTATCGCAACACCTGTGTGATCGCCTTTTGACGCAACCGGATCGGCCATAACTTTGCTGCCATCGCGGGACTCTTTAAACACGTCACGTGCTGATGGAGTGAGTTCGTCAAACGCTGGACCCGCACCACCCTTACCAAGCTTCACGTCCTGCTTTGCGTAGTCTTTCAGAGGCAGGTAATCTAAGTCACCAATCTTTCGAATGAAGGTCGAAAGATGATTCATGCCGGCTTCTGGTATCGAAACAGCATTCGCAGGTTCGAATGATGGAAGTGCTGTGCCTTTTGTCGGAACCATTCTTCCGCCGCCTTCGATCAGCAACATCGTTGCAAGCGAACCGGCAAGGTAATAATTGATATTGCCGTTCGCATCGACTTGAGGAAATTTTGCGGTCAACTCATGGGCGAAATCGGCAGCGCTGCGGAGAGTCATTGATTGCTCTTCGCTTAGTGCAACACGCTCGACAGGTTTGGCAACTTCGTTTGTTTTTCCACCTTCGCCGGTATTAGCAACCTCGTATGGCTTCTTCAACTCAGAAAGCTTAGCCGCTAGAGATGCAGGGGAGTCGTGAGGAGACATTTCAACTCTGTTGGTACCCGGCTTGATTGGCTGGTCGGGTTTCACATCGAGAACTCTCGCGAAGAGGTGGTTTTTCGCGACGTCTTGCAATTCAGGAACATTGTCCCAGCCGCGATTCTGCAAATAACGATTTACTGGCACACCACGACCGGTGGCATTATTAAAGCCGTCTATCGCCTTGCCAGCGCCGTGCTGCACCGCAGGTAGTGCAGTGTTGAGGAAGGCACCAGTTGCCATTGCATTGTATGCGTCTTTGGCATCTGCAAATCTTCCAGTACTATACAAATGTGAGGCTTCAAGACCAGACGCAGCGCCAACCGCACCAACAAAAGAGCGCCCGGCAACTTGCTTAGTAAACTCCTTCACGCTCGAAGTCATCATCGGCAAACCTTTGTTTAGTCCCAACTTGGAATTGCCAACTTCGAACAAGGTGAACGCTGTCATAGTACCAATGGCATTACCAACTCGAGTTTCACCCAGGTTTGGCGCCTTGGTGAAGTCGTAAGCCCCAGCACCCAAAACCAGCGCGGCGCGATCACTGGCAAGAGCTCTTCCTAGAGCGCCCTCTGCGCCAAGTTTTGCACCGACTCCGCGCATACCTGCGCCCATAGCCTTACCGGCTAGAACATAGGGAAGGATCGCGCCAGCCGCCGACGAAACATTTTGCGTCATCCAGTCGACTGTGCCGACCTGAGCATGATGAACTTGGGGGATTTCAGCCTTATGATTCTCGCTAGCAAACGTGTTGTAAACCTGCAGAACACCGCTTCCGGCAACCATAGGTTTCCAGACATTTTCTTGAAGCCAGGTACCTTCCGAAGCCGCGCGAGGCTGGTCGGCTGGGCATATGTCAGCGCCGCTGTCCATGTCTATCTAAATCACGCAAGGTATCGATCAAAGGCCTATACTAGCGGTCTAATTCATTAAAATCAGTGGGGAAATTACGTAGTTGTAGGCTTCTCCCGCCTGCAATTAATCTCCAATGGCTGGACCTGCCGCAGGTAATTTTTATCAATTAACTTACCTGAGGGATAAATGTTTGTTCCCTTCAAGAAGCTGATGTAAAGCTCATTCACGATTTCGCGAATACGGAATCAAACCGCCCTCGATCGCGTCTAACTTTTCAGCAGAAGCGCAAGGCGCCAGCTGCAACCCAAATCTTTAGGGCGCTGGCGCGCTCTGGATTACCAATAAAGGAGGCATTATGAAACGTCTTTTGTCTATTGCCGCACTCGGTCTTATCGCTACAACGACTTTGATCACACCCGCACAAGCTCAAATGTTTGCAGGTTTCGGCAATATCAACCAAGCTCAAGCAAAACTTGAGCAACGAATAAATGCAGGTGTTCGAAGTGGCAGACTGACTCGCTCTGAAGCATTCAATCTAAGAACAAAAATGCGTAGACTGAACTCTCTGGAAGCCCAATTTAGAAGTTCTGGAAACCTCTCTTTTAGAGAACGTGCTCGTCTGAATGGCGAACTATCCAGAATCAGCAATGATATCAACATTCAGTTGAACGACTTCGATAATCGCTATAGAAATCGACATTACGGACGTCACTTCTAATATCGCTCCATAGCCGAAGCGAAGCTGTGGGGGCGCGTAGACGTGCTCAGCAGTATCACACTTTAGGCACCGCATAACGCACTTCAACGTAGTGCTTTCCGTATTGCTGTACTGCCACCAGATTTAGTGGCGGTGCAGCAATTTTTCGTGGCAAAAGTGGTGCGCCACCACCGAGGGTTACAGGGGTGATAGTAATTATCAGTTCGTCCAACAAACCTTTGTCGTAGAATTGACCAGCCAATTCTCCGCCGCCGACAATCCAAACATTCTTACCTTTTGCGGCTGCTACCATCTCGGTATGAATCGGCTCAACATCGCCCTTACAAAAGTGTATGTTTGCGTTTGGAATGGTCCGCAAAGTTCTACTTGTGAAAACCCATGATGGCTGCTCATAAGGCCAAGGTTTTGGGTTCTCTCTATCCTTATAGATTTCGTGCTCCAATAACCACTCATAGGTTGTCGAGCCCATTGCAATGGCGCCGACCGCTGCGATAAACGGTGGATAACTCTCGCCCGGCTCACCAAGCTGCATCAGCCAATCCAACGAGTTATCCGCGTCGGCGATATATCCGTCAAGACTAGTCGCAGTGTAATACTGAGTTTTCATCGCATCGGATTCCAAACAAGTGTCATATATTGGGGCTTCCCAGCCTTCTTCCGAGAACTCCCCTACCTATTTCCTTCCCCGCCCAGGCGTGTTTCATTAAATCTTGACAGCCCGGACACATTTTTTTAGGACCAGCGTCACTGGGTCTTGTGAATGCAAGGTGTGCCCAAGGAGCCCCCCAATGAAAAAACAAATCGCCCTCGGTCTCGTCGCTGGTGTTATTGCGCTTGCGAGCACTGCCTTCGCGCCTACTGAAGCCCAGGCTAAAGATAACAAACAACAGTTGAATCAGATGGCTATGCAAATGTACATGCAGAACATGGCAAACAACCAGAATTTGGCGGCGCAGCAGCAGTTTTATGGCAACAATCCATATAATTTCAACAACCAAAATCTCAACAACGCCTATTTAAACCAGCTCTACAACAATCAGCTGGCTAACAATGCGAATTTCAACAATGGCAGATGCAATGGTAATGGCAATGCATACGGTCATCACAAGCGCAAACACAGACGCAATAACAATGGCTTCTTCAATAACGCCAATAATTTCCTCAACGGCAACCAATGTGGAAATGGCTTCAACAGCGCGTACAACAACGGCTACTTCAATAACGCCGGCTATAACAACGGTGGATTTCTGAATAACGTCCGCAACGGAATATTCGGCAATAACTACAATCCGTACAACAACAACTTCGGATACTCACAATCCACAGTTGGAAGATTGCTCAACCGCGTATTCTAAGCGTGTTTTGCATTCTAAATTGCCTTCAGCAATTTCATCATTCTCTCCCATGAGGCGGCGCGAGCCGCCTTATTGGCGTCTGTAGCATCGGGAGCTTCACCGGCGCGCATATAACCATGACCTGCACCTTTGTAAGTCACTGGAATGAAAGTCTTCTTCAACTTACTCATCTGATTTGCGGTTGCGTCCAAAGTCGCGCCGATGCGGGCATCGTTCTCCGCATAATACCCATAGATGGGCGCGTTTATCTTAGAAAGAGCGCTTTCATCGGAGGGCGCGGCCCCATAGAAAACGTGAAAAGCCTTGATGTCGTCACAGTTGGTGGCATACCGGAATGTTTGAGTTCCACCCCAGCAAAAGCCGGCAACTGCCGTCTTTCCGTTGGCAGCTGGCACTTTTACAATGTAACTAAGAACGGCGTTGAGATCATTGGTCACTTGGTCAGGGGGCAGTTGGGAAACAGCTTTTCTCGCATTGTCGTCACCGCCAAAAGACTCTGTTCCACCTTTATTCTGAGCCATCCCGGATAGCAAATCCGGCGCAATGGCGATGTAGCCATTGGCAGCAAGCTCATCTGCCACCAGGCGGACCCAATCAGTAAGCCCGAATATCTCGTGGATGAGCAAAATCGTCGCTGCCCGCTCTTTCTTCTCAGGATAGACAACGAACGACTTCACCTCTCTGCCGCCGTGTTTCACGGTAACCCACTCTGAATGCCGTGGAGAGCTCTCCAACTTTTTCTTCGCCCATTCCTGTGCGAACGCAGGTGTACAAGCCAGCATCAGTAGCGCAATCGTCAGCAGAATTTTCAATTTTTTGTCTCCGGCACTTAATCTCAAGGCAAGAGATCATATCAAAGCTCAAAGTTACGGCCGCCCCTCGGTAGGGGCTGTCATTGGCTCAAAACTGATGGCGAAACGTCAGAAGATTTATTGGCCGTCTGAACATACCTCTGGAAAATCGATGTTTGCGGGAAGAATACCCAGGTTCTATAACACCAGACTGGCTGCTTCGCTGCCCGCGATAGTTTTGCTTCTGGTCACGTCAGTGGCTTGTGACACAATGAAACCCGCGCTTGCAGAAGTCGTGAAGGACGACAGATCGAAAGTCTCGCAATCAGCAGGTGTTCCGATCTACGAATGGAAAGACGACTCAGTTGACCAACCCAAGGGCATTGTTGTCGCTGTTCATGGTTTTGCCCAGGATGCTGGTGCGATGACATCTATCGGACAAACTTTTGCGAAACAAGGATATTTAGTAGTCGCGCCGGACTTACGTGGTCATGGACGTTGGGAAGAAACAGACGCGAGCATGGAAGAAAACCTACAAAACAGCTGTGATGATCTCGCAAAAATACTTTCGTTGCTGCATAAGAAATATAAGAAGGCGAATATTTATTGTCTTGGAGAGAGCACCGGAAGCGGCGTAGTGATGAGTGCTATTGCAAAACAATCGGAGGGCGTGCGTGGAATCATTCTCTGCGCTGCGGGGTCGCAGCCCAGCTTCCACAATCCGGCGGTGATGGGCTCGAAGTTCATAAAGGGCATGGCGACATTTGTGACGCAAGTAGACATCAGACCTTATCTTCAACACTATCTCTCGGACGACGATAGAGTCGCACAGGAGATGATCAACGATCCGCTGGCGAAAAAAACGCAGTCCGCATCACAACTGCTCGGCACGATGAGCTTCATCAAGGAAATGCCTGTTCGCGCCGCAAAGCTTCCTTCGTCGATTCCTGTGCTCGTAATACAAGGCACGGCAGATCAAATTGTTCTTCCGGCTTCAGCAGAACCAGTCTTTCTAGCTGTACGAGCACGCGACAAAAAGTTTGTTGCCGTGAATGGGTCAGGGCACATTCTTGTGGGGACGTCCTTTATCAAACCGCTGGTGTTGCGCACCATCGAAAATTGGCTTGCAGAGCACGGATAAAGAAAGGTCGACGCATGGCGTCGACCCCACACTATATTAGAACCGCTCGATTAGGTAATAGAACCGGGCGACGCATGACGTAGCCCCAAACCGGCGATACTACTTAATTTTGTCGATTGCAGGCGGATTCCAGTCGCCGGTCAAGACAATCGGCTGCGGAGCATACAATCGCATCGTAACTCCTAATTGCGTTTTTGGCGCGGGAAGCCAATTCGATTCTTTGTCGGCACCAGGATTCTCGTTCTGAATGTAGATGTCCAACGATCCGTCGGCATTCTTTTTCAATGGCATCCATGAGCTAATAGCAAATCTGTTTATCGCATTAGCGGATTGGAAGCCATCTTTGTCATACATGGTCAATGACCAGAAAGCATCAACGGGAGGAATTTCATCGGCTTCAAAATGGAGCACGTATTTGTTTTCACCATGCAACGGTTCTACATTGGAGTCTGCGATATTGAGTGGATAAACAGCGTCTTCCGGTTGGTTGGCACCTAAGCCAACCATCGCAACGATGGCGCGTTTCAAATAATATGAACCATACACGCCCATGCTGTCTGTGTTCATGTTCCAGCCGTTGACCGGACGTCCCATGAACTTGATTTTCTCGACCATCTGCTTGAGCGCATCTGTAACGCCTTTCGAAATTGACTCTTGAATGTTCTTCTCAAAACTCGACATATCAAATTTCTTGCCACTCTCTATGCCGATCTTTTTCAGTCGCTCTGTTGTCGACCAATCAGTCAAGTGCGGAGAGTAGCGCGCCATCAGTTCGCACGCCATAGAGAAATATTTCTCAGCGGACATTTTGTTCACTTGCTCAAGTGGTGGCGTCTTCATGTCGACATCCGGGTTGGACTTGAACTCGGGCAAAGAAATACTTTTACCCCACTGCGAAAGCGGCGTAATCTTCATGCCGTCTTGGAATTTATGCACGGCGGCATAGTCATCGGGTCCGTCTGTTTTTGTGCGACCAATGATCCATACAAAAGGAGTCGGCGCATCGATTCTCTCGACACCATCAGGCAACTTTCCACTCCAGCCTTTTGGCACCACTGCATAGTGCTGCTCATGTGTGCCGGAAGTCCGCCAACCTGGGGAAGCGAAAACATCAGACCACATGTCCAATAGAGGAAGCAGGTAGTAGCGATTGTCCGCATCCGGAATGGACACAATCATCGGTTCTGCCGTCAGGTCGAGCCATGCCGACGAATACAAAGTGTCGAAGTTTGGGCGTACAACCGTTCTGAAATCGGCATCGGGGTAAGCGCGTATGTGAGCAAACGTATTTGCAGGACCATGCCCCGGCTTTTCTCCTGCCTTCAGGTTTGTGCATTGAAGCCGAGTGATTTCCATGCTCATCAGCGAATAGAAGTAGATGTAAGCTTCCTTGCTCAACTCATACGCTTCCTTTTCGGTAAGCGTGGTGTTGCGTGCTTGCGCCAGAGTCGTTCCCATGTTGCTCCCCCAGATTGCATGTGATTTTTTCAGATGAAAGCTTTAGCTGTGCCAAAAGGCGCAGCTGTCAAGTTCTCGACAGAACATCACTCGGTAAGATATCAGACTTTCCCCCGAAGTTCTGATTTAATCTGCCTTTTCGGTCGGAATTAAGGAACGTAGAACGTGAATTGACATTGACTACTTAGTAGTCTCTTCAACTGCTTTCGGATTCGCGTCAAAAAAATCTGCGCAAAAAAGTGACGGTTGTGTTCGCTGAGTTACCAGCGAAAGCCGCAATTTAATCGAATTTCCCGCGGGAATTCGCGGAACCTTAGACACAGTTAACGGTCGATGCGCATTGTAATCGCCCTGGAGGAAAGGAAAATGTGCGCCGCCTCGAATACAAATATTGATTTAGCAACGGAAAACCAAAAATGGACACAGCGGGCTGCAAATGCCGCACGTCCTGCAGTTAAGTACGTCACAGAAATAGTTATGGCTCCAGTTGAGCTTGTTCAAAGAATTTTCTATCGACCAAACTCCCGCCAAGACAAAATCGTAGTCGAAGATTTGAATGCGAAATTCAAGCAAAGTCTAAACGAAACATACATAACAGTTTGCTCGCAAAAGCTTCGGAACAAGCCGGCTGCTGTAAAGCTCGATCCAAGAAAAACCTACGACAATTTGCAAGCCTGCCAGTCTGGCACTTTCAAAACAATCGCAACAGCTACTCAGCCAGAAGAGCAAGTACCGCAACTGCAATTGATTGATGAGATAGAAGAACTGCAATGCAACAACGTCGTCTACTTACCATCGCCGTCATTGAGTGATTCGCAAATTTTGAGAGCGAGACCGGCAATGACTGATTCGCAAATTCTAAAAGCACGTCCGTCAATGACCGATTCGCAAGCGCTGCGCTGTCGTCCAAGTTTGGCTAGCAATGTGAAGTGCGGATTTACCCAATCTGGTGTCTATCAGCTGATAGAGCCGGACATCAATCCACACGGATTGCAACAATTTATCGAAACACAGGAAGAGCGGTCTGCGTAGAAATTTCCGCAGCCGGGCGACTTCTCATGGAAATTGCAATAATGATAGTTAGGGCGGAGTGGCTTCGCCAAGACGTACATTTTGGACATAGTGCTTTGATAAATGGCAAGTCGCAAGATAAAACGAGTACTTGAAGCACCTCAAGGCTTAGTCTATATCCCGAACTTCCTCACTGAAGCTGAGGAAGAGGCACTAATCGCACGCTTTCAGCAGCTCGAGTTTTATGACTTTGTTTTGCAAGGACAGGCGGCAAAACGAAAGGTGCACCATTTCGGATATCGCTATGAATTTTATTCGCAGCATGTTGAAGCAATAGAAGAATTCCCTGATTGGCTGAGGGAAATTCGCGATCGAGCTGCGCCTTTTGCTGGTTTAAAATCAGAAAGTCTTGAGCAAGCACTTGTGGCAAAATACGATCCAGGCGCGGGTATCGGATGGCATCGCGATGCACCTGCATTCGGTCCGACAGTGGTTGGAGTTTCACTAGCAAGCAATGACATAATGCGTTTTCGCCGAACAATGGCAGACGCATTCGAACACTACAAACAACCACTCGAGCGTAGATCTCTGTACGTTCTTAGCGGACCGGCTCGTTCAGTCTGGCAGCACAGTCTCGCACCAGTGAAAGAGCAAAGATTTTCGCTCACTCTGCGAACAGTGAAAGAACGCTACCGGCCAACGGAATCTCAAACGCAGACAGCTTGATTCCTTCCGAATCAAGCTGTTATTCATATCAATACAATGTTAGTCAGCAGGCAGTTACGCTGCTTGCATTTCTTCTGCGGCTTCTTCTGCACTCACGTAATTTACTTCGAAGTGCCTCGTCTCGTTGGGAACGACACTGCCGGAGCAGATCACGCTGTGTTCGACGTGAGCGCCGCTGCGAACTACTGCGTTCGACCAGATAACGCAATCTTTCAGCACTGTTCCCGGCTCAATTATGCAATTGTCGCCGACAATGACATTGCCCAGCACAACGCTTCCAGCGCCTAATCTGCTGTTGGTGCCCATCACAAGCGAACCATCGATGTCGCACCCATATTCAATGACGCTGCGCTCGCCGACCGTCAACTTTCCGTTTTGACGATAAGTTTTCGCATCAGGCAAGCCAAGATTTACTCTTCTGCGCGCTGCGTCGAAGTTGGCTTGTCTGTACTGTTCGATGGTACCGACATCAGACCAATAGCCTTCAACGTCAATGCCCAATACAGGGAGACCTTTTTCAATCAGTTCTGGAAACAATTGACGTCCAAAACCATACTCTCCCGTTGCCGGCATATGATGAAAAACTTCCGGCTCAAGAACATAGATGCCAGTGGAAACTCTGTCCGACAGCGCATCTTTTGCTTCGGGTTTTTCCTGAAAGCCTTTGATGAATCCTTGATTGTCGGTTACTACAACGCCAAAACGATTCAACTCTTCCTGCGGCATTTGCTTGACGGCGATACTTGCGATCGCTTTTTTCTCTTTATGTTCGCGCACGATTCTTGTGAGATCGGCGTCAGTAAGCAAGTCGCCCATCAGCACAACGAATGTACCGCCCATCAAAAATTGACGGCAAGCTCTCACGCCGCCCGCATCGCCTGAAAGCTGCGGCTCATATTTAAACTGCAGGTTAACGCCCAATTGAGATCCATCGCCAAAATAGTCTGCGATTTTCTCCGGCATGTAATGAAGGTTGGCATGGATATTCTTGATCTGGTGCTTCTTTAAAAGCCTGATGATGTGCTCCATTACCGGCACATTGGCAATCGGTACAAGAGGTTTCGGCACTTGACTGGTGAGGGGGTCCAGCCTGGAGCCCACTCCAGCAGCCAAAACAATCGCATTCACTCCTTCCAAGTTTTTCATTGATAGACTCCGGCAAACGTCAACTTGCTGGCAAGGACTGGGCGCTCAATTGTCTGGTTCCCGTGACGAGTCACTTGCCTTCGGTGATTTAAGGTTCCTAATCTAGGATTAAATCCTAACCAACCTTGCGTTTAGCCTTCGAAGCGGTAATCTTGTCAGCAGCAGCACGCCCCTGGCGAATCTTCTCTGAGCGATGTTTTCTCAAAGCTTCTTGCTCGGCATCTGAAAGTTTGTCTTCATCGACAACTTCAGATTTGACCAATGACTGACTCGAACGGCGAGTTCTCTTAGCTGGTGCTTTAGAACTCTTGCCAGTGGTTTTTGGATTCGCCTTCTTGGCGCCACTGCGCGTCCAGATCTTCTTTGCACCATGCTTTTGCAGATCTTCAATTGTTTGACCGGATACAACTGATGAATCTTCCTCAGTAACATCACGCTCTGCGTCTTCAAACTCGTCGTGATGCTTGATTAGCAACCAGTCTTTTTCCTTGCCTTCTTTGCCACGTCCAAAACGGACGAGCGTCCAGGAACCCTCTAACTTTTCCCCCTTTAGGTAAAAGGATAGCTTGCCCTTCCGCAGTCCCTTGCGCATTCTCGCGTTGGCTTCTTCTTTATCGTCCCAAGAATACTTACCATCCTCGTCCGGCGAATACACGCCACGATCCCAGATAATCACTTCTCCTGCACCGTACTGATGCTCTGGAATAATGCCCTCAAAATCTGAATATTCCATAGGATGATCTTCAGTCATCGCAGCAAAGCGTTTGTCGGCTGAATTCATAGACGGACCTTTAGGCACCGCCCAAGATACCATCACTCCATCAATTTCCAAGCGAAAATCATAATGCAGCCTGCTGGCATCATGCTTCTGAATAACGAAACTTAGTGCTTGTTTCTTCTTCTTCGACGCAGCAGATTTCTTGCCACCTTTTGTGGCTTTTGGTTTTGTATCCCCTGACGGTTCGGACGTTATTTTGAAATCGCGCTTACGCTTGTATTCTTCGAGCATATGATTAACCCTACCGCGGCAACACGGATCCGACGGTCGAAGTAGCCAATAGTTCCAATTCAAATAGATAGCTATAAAAGATTCATCGTGGTAAAAACATAGCCGTGTCGGGCAAAGTCGGCAGTAAAGTCAGCAGTGAGGATTGACAATGGCAAAAATACTTCAGCTGGTGGGTGATTTCGTCGAAGATTATGAGGCTATGGTGCCATATCAAATGCTGCTCATGGTGGGTCACGAAGTACACGCAGTATGCCCCGGCAAAAAGAAAGGTGACAAAGTCAAAACTGCAATTCATGACTTCGAGGGCGACCAAACATACACTGAAAAGCCCGGGCACAATTTTGGCATTGATGCTGAATTCGACAAAATTGATTTCACCACATACGATGCGCTTGTGATTTCTGGTGGAAGAGCGCCGGAGTATTTACGATTGAACTCGCTTGTACTCGAATGCACACGGCACTTTTTCGAGAAGAACAAACCAGTTGCCGCCGTTTGCCACGCAGCGCAGGTGCTTGCAGCAGCAGGAGTTTTGAAGGGGAGATCGAGCATGGCTTACCCGGCGGTATCACCTGAAGTCACCTCGTGCGGTGGGACATACGTCGAACAAAATGAAACCTTTTCCAATGCACACACTCAGGGCAACTTGGTGACTGCAGCAGCTTGGCCCGGACATCCGGCATGGATGCGTCAGTTTTTAGAACTCCTTGGCAGTACGATAAAACCATAAGCGACGTGCTGAACAACTTTTAGAAACAGTCTCCAGGCGAAGGGCTCTAGTTAACGCTTGATGAAAAACTATAAGAAGAGAGACTTTCCAGTCGACACGGTGCGACGGTTTTTAGAGCCGGGGCCAATTGTTTTGATTAGCTCTCAATTTAAGGGCGAGTCAAACATAATGACTCTTGGATGGCAAACAGTAATTTCGTTTGAACCATCCCTGGTGACATTGTTCATCTGGGATCAAAATCATAGCTACGAGTTAATTCGCAAAAGCAAGGAATGCGTGATTAACATTCCAGAAGCTCATATGCTCGATATTGTCGTAGCCATAGGCAATAGCACGGGTGCAGAGATTGATAAATTCGAAGAGTTTGGACTGACTCAAGTAAAAGCTAGCAAAGTCAAAGCACCGATGATCAAAGAGTGCTATGCAAATTTTGAATGCAAACTCTACGACAACAAACTGATCAAAAACTACAGCTTGTTCGTGTTTGAAATCCTGAAAGCACACGTTGCTATTTCGCCTAAATATCCTAAAACAGTGCATTACACCGGCGACGGTGTCTTCATGATCTCAGGCGACCATGTAAGCCGCAAAAAACAGTTTCGTCCAGAGTGTCTTTAAAACTACGACATTCAGATCACGTTCTTGATAATAGAAACAAATTCTTTGAGGGCGGGATTTTTATCATCCGCGTTCCACATCGCCTTAACGCTGAGTTTTGCATTCAAATCAATAATCGGAATAAAGACCACGTCATCAGGCTTTCTATGCAACGCCGATTCAGTAATAAACGTTGCGCCAATGTCCGCAGACACCAAACTCAGCATCGTACTTTCGTTGTTTCCTTCTTGAATGACATTCAAGCTGCATCCATTTCGCGCAAAACGCGACACAATCAAATCGTAGTAGCCAGGACTGTTTGCGCGCGGAAACCACACAATAGGATAATCGCCAACATCTTTGATGGTCAGTGTTTTCCTCTTCGCCAGCGGGCTAGTCTTCGATACGGCCAACATCAATTCCTCTTCTTCGAACTGAATCGACTTCACCGATTTTCCAGTGGGCAACCAGTAGACAAAACCGAGGTCAAGCTCACTTCGCGAAATGAGTTCAGCCTGTTCTAACGAACTAGCTGGAACCAGGTCTAAGACGACATCGGAATATGACTGACGAAAAGAGCGCAAGATCTCGGAAAAGGTCTTATTGAAAGTTACACCATCGGCAAAACCGATCCGCAACAAGCCGGATTGTCCTCGGCTGACCTGTTGAGTAAGTTTCACCATTTTTTCGCACTGAGCCAAGAGGTCGCGGGTTTGACCGAAAAAAACATGTCCGGCAGCTGTCAGCTTTACTCCGCGCGGCAGCCGCTCGAAAAGTTCAACCCCAATCTCGTCCTCGAGCTGCTTGATCTGCCGGGTTAGGGCGGGCTGGGCGATATGCAAACGCTCCGCAGCCTTGCCAAAGTGCTCCAGCTCAGCAATATGGAAGAAATAGCGTAATTGCCGAAGCTCCACAACCGATACCTTTTTGCTATCAATTATACCCAATTTAACTATTGGACGGTATTAAACATCGTGACCGACAATAGAGGCAACCGCTCAGAGGAGCACATACATGCATACAATTGAGACCGTGACCATCAAGCCATACAGCGCCGAATACCAAGCCGCCATCGAAAAACTGGTGCTGCCTATTCAACAGATTGAATTCGGCGTCAAAATTACGCGTGAAGAACAACCTGACTTGATGGATATTGCCGGAACGTTTCAGAAAGGCGCCGGAAATTTTTGGATGGCGCTGGACGGTACAGATGTAATTGGCACCATTGGGGTTGTCGATATTGGAAATAGGCAGGTCGCACTGAAGAAGATGTTCGTTTCCAGCTCCCACAGAGGCAAAGAGAAAGGCATCGCGCAACAATTGATGAGTACTGCTATTGAGTGGTGCCAATCAAAGGAAATCGACCAAATCTATTTGGGCACGACAGAACGAATGTTTGCGGCGCATAGATTCTACGAAAAGAACGGCTTTGTGGAACTTTCATCGGCAGAGCTGCCGCCCAACTTTCCCGTAGTTTCAGTAGACACAAAATTCTATTACCGCGACATTTCTTGAAGCAAAGGCATTTCTTGAGCGCGACATTTCTTGAACTTTGAGTCGTAAGCAAAAACGCAATCAAGATCGAGGCTATTATGTTATCGATGACACAGCAAATAGCAGAGTTAGATCCCGCCGTTGCCGAATGCCTGCAGAAATATGGCATCGAGCACAAGGTTTTATACTGCGATCCGGAATTGGCGGATACCGCCAAATTCTGCGAACACTACGGATATGAGCTCGCGCACGCGTCCAACGCAATTGTTGTCGCGACGAAATCTGATCCGATTCAGTTCGCCTGTTGCATGGTGCTCGCGACCACAAAACTCGACGCCAACAAGAAAGTGCGCGAGATAATGGACGGTCGCAAAGTTTCCTTTGCCACTCCGGAGCAAACAAAAGAGTTGACCGGGATGCTCATTGGTGGAGTCACACCTTTTGGCTTGCAGTCTATTCCTCTTTTAATAGATGCAGCAGTGATGAAACAACCGCAAGTCATCGCGGGTGGTGGCAATCGCTCTACCAAAGTTTTATTGAATCCGAGCGAATATCGCAAATTGCCAAACGCGCAAATCATCGAAGGATTAGCAGTACCTCGATAACTATCACGATAAAGGCGATGCAGTACTCCCCGTCAGGGCGATGCATCGCATCTCTTGCTGAGAATTGTCGTGCAGACAACATATTCTCTTTCGACCAATAGGTGAAAGATAACGCGGGATGTAAAGGTTCCCTTGCAAAAGGTTCAAAACTCAACCCCTGTGTGGCATGATAAGAACACGTGCTCAGAATATGAAACCGTTTGCGCCTGGAAGCCCCACCAGGCACTAATCTCGTTGCAAAAGGTGGTGTCTCATGCGCAAAATCGTGAAAGGAATTGTCTTCGGCACAGTGCTGTCTGTGTGGTCAATGAGCCTGTGGCAGATGGTGAATGCCACACCGCAAGCGATGCCGGCAATGGTCTCCAAGCCATTTATCGTGGCGGACAAACCCGATACGCCGGAATTTGTGTCCGCAGTCGTTTCGAACGGCAAGCGCTCGCCATATCTATTAAGAGGTATGAGCAACCAGACATCGCCTAACAAATACAACGGATTACTCATAGAGAATGAGACCGCAGAGAGTCCAGCCACTGTAAGTACCCTCGATTTGGAATACAAAGGCAATGCCGATTCCGATATCGTAGTCAACTATAACCGCGTGCCAAGCCGTGTACAGGGTGCCGCTCACCTCGCGACTGCAAGCGTGCCGCTGAGCGCGGGACGGGTAATCTCAACCACTGCCGACGGATTCAAAAAAGTTTCTTTCACCGCTCAGCAGCTGGGTCTTCCTGAGTTTAACGCCATTCAAAAGATTGCAGTCATCCCTCCGTCTGAAGGTAGATCAAAACTGCAAGTTGACTCGGTGCGCGTCAATTTTGCCGAAGTAAATAAGGTTATGAATGCGCTCTTCTTCACCGTGGCGGGTGGCGGGACCGGTCCCGTCGGACCTAAAGTTAAGGCTGCAGGTTCTCCTGCACAACCAACGGACGTCCTGGTATCGAATAACTACAACCAACCAGTTGTTGCCTGGCTCACATTGCCAACCGTTTGCACACCCAACTCTCAGTGCATTCTTGACGTAAAACAGATTTTTCCTCAGATGGTGTGCGTATCCGCGGGTTGCTTCCAGGGCTCCGTGACGCTCCAGCCGAACCAAAGTCTTAAATACCGTCCACCTGCAAATCCGCCCGGCATCCAAGGAGCGATCCTCTCTTTCGAGCGCGCACCTGACTGCGGTGTGACCAATGCAGAATTTACGATCAACAATGTTTCTCAAAGTCCGCAATTTGCTCAAGAAACAGTGAATCTCAGCATAGTCAACGGCAATAACGCATCGATTAAGTTTGACCTCAGCCAGGGCGGTGGGGCAAAGTGGAATACAAACTTCGGCACCGTGGCGTATCAAAAGCCATTCCAAAACTACGCCGGGGACAACTTGAACGTTGTCGGTGTTTTCCCGAAAGGCTGCACAAATTGCTCATTCCAAACCGGACCGCCTGTATGTGGCTTCACACCCACCCAATGCAGCGGACCCAACGGAACGATTTGCACAAACCCGGATCCCAACACCTGCCCGCAGTACTGCTCATTTCAGCGCCCAGCTTCAAATCCGGGCGGTGACGTGAATATCTATTATTTGGGACCACCGCAACCTATGCCTACAAAAAACGGCAAGTTGAAGCAAATTTTGTCTCCAGCGCCGCGTAATTGATAAGCACGGCATATCTGTAGAGCAGACTTGTTGAAATTGATTGATGCAGGGCGTGAAACTTCCGCCCTGTTTCTTTTTTGGTCCCAAGACTTCAGGTCTCAGGGTTTACCCCGTTTATTTCTTCGTGTGTAGATGCGCCCCGCAAGTTCAATTCGTATGACTTGCTCTGGGAGCATTAAAAAGACGCGCTCAGCACCACATATGCTGTAAAAAACGGAGCAGTCGATAAAATCCTGACGCTGCGCTTGTTCAAGGCGCGCGTTTCTGACAGTCTGCAAATCAGAGAAATTCAAAAAGCTGCGCAAAAAGCTTCAGAGCTTACGCACTTGCATCTCGGTACCGTTTACGAAACGAATAGATGAAACAGGTGCACCATATGTGGTTTCAGATTTAGTCGAAGGTAACAGTCTCGCTGAAGTCCTGCAACTAAAAAAACGACTGGACTCGAACGCAATGGAATTATCTTCAGAGAGTAATGCTATTCGAGGACTGGTGAATTAGTGGGATTTTGAATTTCCACATCGGCTGCAGAAAGAATGCGATAGAGAGCAGCTTCCAGGGTTCCACGCCAAACATCAGTGGCAACATACTCTTTCGCGATCAAAACTGCGAGGTCGACAATTAGACGACCACAAACGTTTGGATTATCCAGCCAACCATCGATGGTAACGGTCAATTCACCGTCTTCCGAATGCCACATGCGAATCAATTCGCGTGCTTTATCTTCGGAAGAAATACTTTGCGGCAGCGGCAATCCGATCATTGAGGACCACACTCTTTGTAGAAAACATCCATGATTTCTTTACGGCTTTCTTCTTGCGACTTGCCTGATTTCTGCGCGCAGATGAAAGACAAGTGATTCAAAAGGTCGGCAAGCGCAATGCCGAAAAACGCGGGGTCACTATTGACCTTTGTATTGGTAACGACAGCAAGATTTCCCTCTTCTGCCCAGACGCGTAAAATCTCAACGCCCTTCTCTTGATTCAGTTTTTCGGGCACGGGTAATTGCGGCATAAGATGCACCTGTTGCTCGCCAAGAATGCACAATATTGTACCGGCTCGTATTTGGAATATAATCTACTCTTTCCAAGCAAACCACCAGGAGTAGGTATCATGAAAAAATTGGCTCTTGCCGTCGCGGTTACTCTTGCCGCTATGTCTTCGTTACCAGCCAGAGCAGAAGGCGATCCGCTCCCCAATACAGGCACATATTTCATTACAAGCATGTCCTGCGACCAGGCTTTACAACCTGTTGGTGGCACCCCTGGGCAGAACGTCCTTTTGTACGATTACAACAAAAGCGGGATGCAAAAGTGGGACATCAACCGCAAAATCGATCCCAAAACAAATAAGCCGACCAACCGCTACACGATCAAGTTAGCCGGTGAAAACGGCGAGCTCAATCTCGTGCCGCACCCTTCGGTTGCTGATATGACCTGCATTTTGGCACCGGACAAATCTGTGATGGTTTTGGAATCAGGCGACAACGGCATAGTTATCAAGAGTGTTGCGAGAAATGGGGACGCACTTTACGTGGCTCCTCAACCACCGCTCCAATCAGAATGCAAATTCGGCCCTAATGATGGCTCGTCGAAATTCCGTTGGAAATTCATCCTGGCCGACTAGTTCTGCTGGACCGATTAGAGTTTGTGATTTAACGAGATCTTGTTTCGACAAGATCTCGTTTTTATCTCTTACATCACGCTACTTTCTCGCGCATCGTTGGCATTCTTTTGCACCACTACCAACGGCGTCAACTTCAGCGCTGTTGTTCGCGAAGACACGAGCGTTGTCGTATGCCTTAACTTTGACTTTGGCATTTGCTTTACTGCAGCAATCCTTGCGGTACACCTTGCGGAAATTCTTCTTTGATAGCTGCATTGATCTTCTCGATGCGATTTTCGGGATTGGGGTGAGTGTTGAAAAATTCGGGCTGACGGCTGTGAGATTGGTCGCGCAAAATTTCCATGACTTTGATCATAGAGCGTGGGTCATATCCAGCATCGGAAGCGAATCTCACGCCAAGTTTGTCGGCTTCGAGTTCGTCATTGCGATTGAACTTTAAATTGATGAGCTGACCTACCATCATCGCAACTTGAGCTGATGCTCGGCTATTCGGATTATCTGGATCGTAAGTTGCGATAACCGTGGCGCCGGTCAGTCCTTGAGTCAAACGTTGTTTAGCCAGATGCTGTGCTGAATGTCGAGCAGCAACGTGTCCAATTTCGTGGGATAAAACCGACGCCAATTGTCCGCGCGTCGTTAGGTGCTTGAATAGACCTTCAGTGATGAAGACTTGTCCGCCAGGCAAAGCAAACGCATTGATCGTGCTCGGGTCGGCAAGTAAATGGAAGTTGTATCTATATTCCGTTTTTGACGCGTCGCTTTTACTGACGACTTCAGCGCCGACTTCTTTTACGAGAGCCTGCTTCCTGGGGTCACGGCTTTCACCGCCGTACTGGCGCTCCATGGAAGGCGCCGCTTGCAATCCGAGAGCAATTTCTTGCTCCTTGGAGATTGAGATATGTTGCTTTTGGTCAGTTATCGGATTGTAACTGCTGCTTGCAAAGTAAGAAAACAGTGAAATGGCTGCAATAACTAAACCGATTATCACGCGTGGGGGTATCCCAGGACGGCGCGAGTAAGATGTTTCCACGTCCGATCCCCTACCTAGAGTCATCAACCCCATAATTGCACCTCAAGTATACGTAGGAAACAACGCGCTTGCCCTTCCCTGGTTCGGAAAAGTTTGCAGCTTTCGATTTTTAAGGACGGCAAAATCGCCAGGAGTTCCCGCAAAGCGGTTTTTTCTGCCTTAAGTTTTCCAATAATCAATAAAAAACGTCGCAAGGGTAGCCTGTACAAATTTTTCTGAATATCCGTTAACGAGGGAACCCTAGGGATAACGATCAGTCGTTCCTCTGGCTTGCAGGGTTAAGTGGCAAGCTTACTGCCGCAATGGAGGAAATCATGTTGCGATCCTTTAAAACACTTTCGATCTCGCTCGGTCTTATCTCATTCGTTGCTTTTCCAGCATGTTTTGCAGATGAAGCGAGTTCTACAACTGTAGAAACCAGCACGCCGGTCGGCGCAGCTTCTACTAAAGTTGAAACCAAATCGGATGCTCTCGGCACCACTACCAAAGTCAAGAAAAAATCTGCAGACATCTACGGCAACTCGAAGGTTAGCTCTAAGACCCGTAGCTCCGGTATTGATGGCGTCTCGGAAAGCGAAAGCAGCACAGCTGTCGGCGCAGGCGGCTCAGCTTCCACCAGCGCTGCATCGAAAACCGAACTCAATGCTGCCGGTGGTGTCACAAAATCGAAGCGCAAAGTACAAAGCGTAAACACACCGCTCGGTTCTTCGCACAAGGTAGAAGATTCGACCTCCGCTACAAGCGGCGACGGATCTGCCACCACCATCAAAAAAGAAACTCAAATCAACACACCTTAGTTGTTGAAATTGACAAACTGAAAGCAAGAGGGCGCATACACTGCGCTCTCTTTATTTTTTTTGCGACTTCGACTGGCGATGCGACCTCTTCTTCAACGTTTCACTCGTGAGCATTCGCTGTTTGAAGAATTTGACGACGTTGTTCACGGTGCTCTCGCCGAATCCGGGATATCCGTGGGCGCCGTTTATCTCGTCAAGCCTTACATCATTGAAGCCAGCTTCCTTCATCTTTTCCATGAAGTGCTGAGACTGACGAATAGAAACTAGTTTGTCAGACCTTCCATGCATGATCAAAATCGGTGGCACATATTTGGCGTCCGATATGTACGTAACGGGGCTTGCGCTCGGGCATGCGGCTATCAAAGCTTCGCCCTGCAGCCCAAATAAATCGCGAGTCAAATCCTCGCCCATCTTCGTGGTTTCACCCTTGAGCAAAAATCTAGTTAGATCGGTTGGTCCAAACCAATCGCACACAGCTAGAAGTTTATCGCTAGGACTTTTATCTCTCAAAGCGAGCATCAAAACTAAATGCCCGCCGGCAGAGCCACCCCAGAGTCCCAGGCGTTTCGTATCGATGTTGTATTCAGCAGCGTGCTTTCGCAAAAATGCAAGCGCGCTCTGGCAATCATCAAATTGAGCAGGCCATTTCGTTTCATCGCTCAACCGATAATTGAGCGATGCGACAGCAAACCCGTTCTCCAAAAGAGGATAGAATGGTCCGCCCTTTTTATCTCCACCCTTCCAGCCACCTCCGTGGATCCAAACAACGAGAGGCCAGCTGGTCTTTGTAGTAGTAGTAGTAGTAGTAGTTGGAATATACAAATCCAGTTTTTGCGATGCACTCACACTTTTGTCGACGTAAGTCACATCTTTTATGACGCGAACATTCGCTGGCACGGTTCCGTCCCCAAGCCAGCCTTTACGTGTTCTGCGCTTTTTTACGAGGTCTTTGAGTTGCTGGTTGACTACGGCTTCTTCCTTGGCTCTTTTCGCATCGACCGTTATTACTTGAGCAGTTTGCGCGGAAACAAGTGTGTTTGACAAAAGCAGAGCGCAAGCGGCGAATAACAGCGCGCGACTGGGGCATGTTCTCTTCACAACCGTCCTCCTTGAACCAATTCAGGATATAGTGCCAGGCACTCTGACGCAAATGCAACGTCCTATCGTGCTTCACACACATACTGCATATTTAGTACACGGGCTGCCACTCTTGATGGCTTTGAGGTTATTATGTTGAGAGCAACACAACGAGGCACCGATGCTTACCATCAGCGAAACAGTAGAAATTCCGGACGAAGAGTTCGAAATTACATTTGCTCGCAGTGGCGGTCCTGGCGGGCAGAACGTCAACAAAGTCAACAGCAAAGCGGTTCTTCGATGGAATGTAACGGCGAGCCAAAGCCTGCCTTTTGGTGCACGCAACAGATTTCTAGCTAAGTTTGCAAATCGTCTGACTGCTGAGGGCAGCATTCTCATAACTAGTCAAAAGACGCGTGACCAGGGGCAAAACGTTGAAGACTGCCGCGAAAAACTGAAAGAGATGATTTTAGAAATCATTACGCCGCCGACAATTAGACGCGCGACCAAACCAACTCAGGCATCGGTAAAGCGACGAACCGACTCAAAACGTATTAACTCCTCGAAGAAACAAAATCGACGAGCGCCAAAAGGCGACTATTGAGATATCAGCGGTGAAAACCCGGCGAATGGTCAACCTTTTGCCACATTTATGAAGAAAGTGAATCCGGCAAAGCCTCACCTGCGCGATATACGTCCAGGTTTTATCTTCATGCCATTTTCCAAGAGATCGAATGAGATAAGATCTTCAGCCACAAAGCGCGGTCAGTCCACTCAGAAGAGTGAACCACGGGGGACTCTGGCATGGAATTTCGTAAACTCGGCACAAGTGATTTAGAAGTATCGGCAATCGTATTCGGAGCTTGGGCCATTGCCGGCTGGATGTGGGGCGGAGCGGAAGAGAAAGACGCTATCGAAGCCATTCACGCAAGCATCGACGGTGGCGCCACGTCCATCGACACAGCCGCAATTTATGGCTACGGTCGCAGCGAAGAAATCGTTGCTAAAGCTGTAAAAGGCAAAAGAGACAAAGTCCAAATCCTGACGAAATATGGCTTGAGATGGGATTCTACAGAAGGCGCTCACTTCTTCGATTGGTCTGATGAAGAGTATGGCGACCGCAACATCTACCGTAATGCTCGAAAGAAAAGCATCATCCAAGAGTGTGAAAACAGCCTCAAACGACTGGAAACAGACTACATCGATCTGTATCAGTGCCACTGGCGCGACCCTTCAACGCCGGTTGAAGAAACAATGGAAGCGATGCAACAACTGCTCAAAGAAGGCAAAATTCGCGCCGTCGGCGTGAGCAACTTCTCGGTCAGCGACCTGCAGGAAGCAACCAAAGTTTGCCCGGTTGCATCAAACCAACCTCCCTACAGCATGGTGCTACGCGATATCGAAAAGGATGTTCTGCCCTACTGCCGCGAGCACAACATCGGCTCTATCGTATACAGCCCGCTTCAGCGCGGTTTGCTCACTGGCAAGTTCAAGCCGGACGTCCAATTCAAAGACGGTGACCACCGCGCCAATCAAGTGCATTTCCAACCAGAAAACATCAAGCGCGTAAACGCTTTCCTGGACAAGATCAAACCGGTCGCGGACAAGCATGATGCGACTCTTGGACAGCTGGTAATCGCATGGACAATCGCTCAACCGGGCATCACCGCAGCACTGGTCGGGGCGCGTGACGCAGCGCAAACCAAGGAAAACCTCAAAGCGCAAAACGTCAAATTGAGCAAGGAAGACATTGACGAAATCAACAACCACCTGCGCTCGCTGGAATTGACTGCGGCAGCGAAGTAAATCATGAGGGAGGCGTTGCTGCCTCCCTTCAATTTTTCGGACCAGTCGCGTTTAAACAAGGAATAAGAGATGAAGCTAAATCAGTACACTACACTCGGACGTTCAGGACTTAAGGTAAGCCCACTCTGTCTGGGTGCAATGACATTTGGCGAGGATTGGGGATGGGGCAGTTCTGAAGAAACCGCCAAGGCGATTTTCGATGCATATGTCGACAAAGGCGGAAATTTCGTTGATACCGCCGATGGTTATACGAACGGTAAGAGCGAAGAGTTTGTAGGCAAATTTGTCAAAGAAAGAAAGTTGCGCGACCAAATGATTATCGCGACCAAATTTACGTTCTGCGCACAACCTGGCAATCCAAATGCAGGTGGCAATGGACGAAAAAATATTTACCGCGCTCTGGAAGGTTCGCTAAAACGGCTCAACACCGACTACATCGACTTGTATTGGTTGCATGCTTGGGATATGTTCACGCCCGTTGAAGAAGTTCTTCTCACTCTGAATGACCTCGTCAAAGAAGGCAAAATTAGATACTTCGGTTTGTCAGATGTACCGGCATGGTATCTGGCAAAGATGCAGACAATTGCCGACTTGAAAGGGATGCATAAACTGATCGGGCTTCAAGTAGAATACTCACTTTTGGAGCGTACTATCGAAAACGAGCACGTCCCCGCGTGCAAAGAATTAGGCGTCGGCATCTGTCCATGGAGCCCATTGGCGAGCGGCATGCTGACTGGAAAGTACAAGAGAGACAAACTCGAGTCCGGCAATGGCAGAATGTCAAAAATGAAAGACACCGGCAACCCGAGCTTTGAAAAACTCTTCACCGAGCGCAACTGGAAAATCGTCGACAAACTTGTGTCGCTATCAAAAGAAATCGGAAGAACACCCGCGCAGATCGCGCTCAACTGGGTGGCGACCTCGCCCGGCATTACATCCACGATCATCGGTGCGACAAAATTACCGCAATTGGAAGACAATCTCGGCGCTCTCAATTTCATGATCAGCAAAGAACATAGAGATGAATTGGATGAAGTTAGTGCCTTGGAGCCAGCGCATCCATACGTGTTCTTCAGCGTGCCGATGCAAGCAATGATCAACGGCAACGCCAAGGTTAAAGGCTGGTCGTAAAGGCCGGTCGACGCCATGCGTCGCCCGTACATTAAAGCCAAACGAGCCGGGATTGCTCCCGGCGCGTCGGACGTGAGCAGAATTCCGCAGTTATAGTGCCTCTGCAGTCTTCTTCTCTTCAGTTCCGTGAATCATCGCTTCGTGTTCTTTAACTACATTCTTGTAGTCATAGAACCATGGCCACCAGTGGCGCAGACCATTCAAGTACATTGCTTTAGATGCTTTCTCAGCGGGCCATTTTTCAGTTACCATGCCACCAACTGCGGCGTAGAATTGCGTTCTATCACGAGCAACTTGGTCGCACACGTAGACAGGAGTCATGCTGGGATCATTCATCACAGTGACAAACTGTTTGATCTGCTCTTCTCCGGGCGAGATGAATAACCCGGTCGGGATGTGCACCCAATTCAAACCAATTTCATTAGCCTTCTTCTCGAGCTTTGGCAGCCGATTTAGGCGGCAGTTAATGATGGACTTAACACCTTGAGCTTTAAGCTCCACCATCTTTTTCTGATTGGGAATAGGACCCCAATAAACCATGTTATTAACTTCACCAGAGCGGCATCCGGTGAGAGCGATACACGCTAATACAATCAAAACAAAGTAAACTGGCATTCTTTGGCTAAATGCAATTCGTGATTCTTTCCCCAGCGCGACACTTCTCATAACCTTCTCCGAGTTCTCCAAACGTCATAATCATTACGTTTCAGCTGACGCCTAGGAGACGCGAACGTATGCCTCAAGTTCCCGAGCGTCCTCGAGCGCCGCCAAGAGTACGCCTATTAGGGTTTCAAACTGTTGCCAGAGCTCAAATTCTCAGAATCTTTCCGGATTGAAGGATGGCTTTACTCTCTTGAAGCAGCTTCAGCCGCGGTTTTACGAGCCAATCTCCAGAGCGCCCACTTATAATGCTGCGTGCGAAGCCGATGAAATCCGCAGGCAACCATTTCTTTGTAAGCCTCATCAAATGACCATCCGCATCGCACTACTCGATAGATAGCCAGAAGCAATCCAGTCCTATCTGCACCGTGAAAACAGTGCACAAAGATAGGGAAATTCCGCCTGTCATCAATGACTGCGAGAAAGGCGTCAATTTGACTCTTATTAGGAAGACTCCAGTAATTGAGTGGAATGTTTATAAACTTCATGCCAAGCTCTTCGACGTAAGTCCTTTCCACGGCGATCGGAGCCTTTCTCCAGCGAAAGGATAAAACGGTCTTAAAACCATTCTGGCTAAGTGCCTTTAGACCCTCACGAGAAGGACGGCCGCCGCGGTAAATTCCCTCTGCGACCGGATGAAAGTTGGTTATAGGTATTTCCAGGTTTCGTACAGGCATAGTTTTCATCAAAATCTTTCTAAAGCCACCTTACCAAACATTCTAATTTCATTCTCCTATCAGGCTACACGTGCTCTGATTAAATCAATTGACGGCGGAAGCGATTGGCACTAACCATTAAAACGAGCATGGCAGAAAGTGCAAGAAGTGCGACCTGCTGCCATAACATCGAGAATGTCGCCCCTTTGAGTATTACGCCCCGCGCGACCAGGGTGTAATAGCGCAAAGGGTCCACGATCGAAATAGCTTGCATCACAGGCGGCATAGTATCCAACGGAACAACGGTGCCCGACAGCAAAATCAGAGGAATATTAATGAAGAAAGACGCAAGTTGCGCCTGGCGCTGGCTGCGGCAAACAGAGCCGAGCAACATCCCAAAGCCAATGCCCACGAAGGCATACAATGCCGAAGCAAACAAGAAAAGGAGTAAATTGCCGCGGAAAGGCATGTGAAAGATTATTTGCGCGGCAAAAATGGCAAGCAACACATCACCCATCAAAAAGGTCACAAGCGGAATGATTTTGGCGAGCAAAATTTCCCATGCTTCCGCAGGTGTCATGAGCAATTGCTCCATGGTGCCGCGTTCGCGCTCTTTCAACACAGTAGCCGCAGCAACGAGAGTACCGGTCAATGTGAGACACGCACCAAGAATCCCGGGAATGAAATACCAACTGCTTTCTTGGTCCGGATTGTAGAGAATGTCCACCTTCGGATCGATAATCTTAGACGCATCCATTTCCTTGTCTGTACGCACTGCACTGGGCAATTTGAACTGTGGTGCTTTCATACCTTCGGGGTGGAAATCGTGTATCGTGCGCAGAACATACGCGCGCGCTATTCCCGCAGTGTAAGCATCGGCACCATCGACGAGTACCTGAACATCAGCCGCTTGTTTGCGATTTAACTGTTGCGAAAAGGTTTTGGGAATTACCAAACCGACATCCAAGTCTCCTCGCTCGAGTTTATCTAAAAGTTTGTCTTCATCAGCAACATACGTGTTCTTTGGAAAGACTCCACTCGAAGTCAAACTCGCGACCAGATCGCGACTTTGCTTTGTTTGTGAATGATCGACTGTCGCAAGAGACAAATGACGAACTTGCGGATCAAGAGCACCACCAAGAATCAATAATTGAATTGTCGGCGGCACCAGAATCAGGAAAAGCAAATAGGGATTGCGCATTATCTCTCTTGCCTCTTTGAGGATAAGAGAATAAAGGTGACTGGCTCTAATTCTTTGAATGATATTCATTGAGATCGACCTCAATCCTTCAATTGCATTCGGCGTAATCCGAGCCAACTCAAACCAATAAAAGCAATAGCAAAGCCTAATAGAATAAGAGGTATCGGCCAAACTGCAGGCCATCCGCATCCCCGGACAAATGCGTCTCTAGTCAACTCAATGAAATATCGGGCTGGTACGATCAGCGAAAAAAGCGATAGGGGAAACGGAATATTGCTGATCGGGTAGACAAAACCGGAGAGCAACAGGCAAGGGAAAAAACCCAATGTCGAAGTCGCTTGAACGGCGGTGGTCTGAGAGTTTGCCCAGGTTCCTAGCATCAGACCGAATGAGACTGAAACCAGGACGTAAATTGGCGTGGAAATCAGCAGGGCGGTTGGGTCGCCGACTGGCTTGATTCCAAATAGCGCAAATCCGGTGACCATTATCAACGCAGCCATCACCAAACTGACAGACCAATAGACAAAAGCTTTTCCGAGTACGAACTGAAGCGGGTGCGGGTTGGCGGAGTAGACTCGAATGATTGTCTCTTGTTCTTTCTCACGTGACGCTGCGACGGCTCCTAGGAGCGCCGGAAACATCCACAAGATGACACCAAAAGCACCAGGAACAATGAATAGCGTTTCTTCTCGCCCGGGATTGAAAAGTAGCCTCAGGTGCGGCTTTACCCACTGCACCGCGGCGTCAGGCATGCGTTCTTCCTTGAGCATTGCCAAGTAATATAGGTTGGCAGCTTTGATACTGTTGAAAATCACTTGAGTATTGGCAATATCCGTACCGTCAATCATTACTTGCGGCGCCGCAGAATTGCCTCTGTAAATTTGGCGAGTAAAGTCTTTAGGGATAATCATCGCCACCTTAGCTTCTCCGCTTTTGATGGCATCTCCAGGCGATTCTTTGGGATCGGCTTTGGACTGTTTAAAAATATTGGTGGCATACAGTCGATCGACATACTCCCGGCTGATGAATGAGTCGCTCAAATCGCGAATCACAATTGGAATATTTTTCGATTCAAGCCTAATGCCGAAGCCGAACAATAGCAGAGAGAAAAGCGGCAGCAGAAATGCGAGCGCGAGACTGAAACGATCTCGCCTGAGTTCGCACCATTCTTTGTTAGCTTGCACCATTACTTTATTCACTGTCTTTTCCGCCTTCGCTCAACTTCGACCGTTTTCCTTTGTGCTGAACAACATCGATGAACGCATCTTCCAGCGAGAATGCAATCGGACGTATAGAAACAACTTCGCAACCTGAAGAGTTCAAGATTGACTCTACATGCTCCAATTCGGACTTCGAATTATCCAGCAAAACGTGTAAATCGCTACCGAAAATAGAAACTCTCCAATGCTCCAGCTCTTCGCTCAAGATTTGGAATGCTCGCTGAGTATCGGCTGTTTTTACCTCGAAGAGTTCTCCATCAGGTGCGGCTTTAAGCTCTTGAGGAGAGCCTTGAGCAACAATTTTGCTCGAAGCCATAAAAGCCATGCGATTGCAAAATTCAGCTTCGTCCAAATAATGGGTCGTCACTAAAATGACGGCACCATTAGCAGCGAATTCCCGAATTAGTTTCCACAACTGCCGCCTTGCGAGTGGGTCAACCCCTGCCGTCGGCTCATCAAGAAAGATGATTTCGGGCTCGTGCATGACTGCTGCACCAAACGCGATCCGCTGTTTCCAACCCAAAGGCAGATTTTTTACCAGCGAATCTTTTATCTCCTCCAAATCGCAAGCTTCAACAACCCAGTCAATTTGACGTTGCCGCAAATCGAGCGGAATTTCGTAGATGCCTGCGTAGAACTCAAGGTTTTCCGTCACCGTCAGATTATCGTACAGAGTAAACTTCTGGCTCATATAGCCGATTTTCTTGCGCACTTCCTTACTGCGCTCGTTGCCGGAATCACCAAGAATCGAGACCGTGCCTGATGTTGGTTTCAGCAACCGGCAGAGCATTTTAATTGTTGTAGTTTTGCCAGCGCCGTTTGCACCAAGCAACCCGAAAATTTCACCAAAACGCAGCTCAATATCGACGTTGTCGACTGCTTTGAAATGCCCGAAAGTCTTATTCAATTTTTCAGCTTTCAATGCAACACCATGCTTTGTCTCTGCGCTCGCCCCTCGAAGATGAGGAAAAGGGACAGTGTGCATCACTTTACTTGTCAATGATTTCAATTTCGTGATAAAGACATTTTCCAGATTGGGTGCTGTTTCGGCGATATCGCGAACTTCAATATTGGCCTTCGAAAGAGTGATGCCTACTTCCTCTTTGGCGAGCTTCGCATCCTTGCACAAAACCTCTAGGTGATCTCCAAAAGGGCAAATGTCGGCAATATTCTCAGAATCATCGAAGGACAGCTGACCCAATGCTTTAATTGTCTGCGGGTCGTTCTTAACGGCAATCTCGAGCTTTTTCAAACCCAAATTCTTCTTCAAGTCCGCCGGCGTTCCTATTTCATGCACCGCTCCGTCATACATGAGAGCGACACGGTGACAACGCTCAGCTTCATCGAGGAAGGGTGTTGCCACCACAGTGGTGACACCTTCTTGACCGAGCACAGCCAGAGCTTGCCAGAGTTCGCGACGAGAAATCGGATCGAGTCCGGTGGTCGGTTCGTCCAGAAAAATAACCTTCGGCTGCGTAACGAGAGCACAGCACAGAGCCAATTTCTGTTTCATCCCGCCGGACAATTGCCCTGCAAGCCGATCGGAAAACTGCAAAAGACCCATGTTGCGTAAATGCGTTTCACGCAGTTGCTCAAAATCCCTCTGGTTAATGCCATGCATTCCAGCTTCATATCTGAGATTTTCATCGATACTCAAATCAGGATAGAGAGCACCACCTTGCGGAACATACCCGATAAATTTGCGAGCGTCGCTAGGCTTTCTGTCCAGCACGCTGACCTTGCCGGAAGTAGGTTCCATGATTCCAGCAAGGATTTTCAATGCAGACGACTTGCCGGCGCCATCCGGTCCGACAAGACCGAACAGCTCACCCGGCTGCACTTGCAAGATCAAGTTCTTGAGCGCTTCTGTGCCATCTTTGTAGCGCTTCACCAGACCATCGACATTGATGATAGCCCCGATTGACTGCTTGATCTCTGACTTCGTTGACACTGACGTCGTCACTGCTTACCTTGCCCCATAAACTGATTTCTTGACACATTAGTTGGTCTAGATTTTCATATGAACTAATCTTGTCCTATTGAGTTGTATTTGCTTTTCAAATCTATCTTCGCGTCCGCCGACATTCCGGGCTTAGCGAGCCCATCCGGGCGATCAAGCGCGAGTTTTACGCCGAACACCTGGCGAACTCTGTCGTCTTTGAAATAAACATTCTCAGGTGTAAACGAAGGCGTGCGATCGATGGAAGTGATATGTGCTTTGTGCGCCGTCTTACTGTCCGAGTCAAAGTAAACGTCGGCTTCTTGCCCCAGTTTGATTTTGCCGATATCACCTTCAGGGATGTAGCCTTTCATGTAGACTGCCTGCGGATCAACGATGGTCAAAAGGACTTGTCCTGTCGCAACCAATTCTCCCGGCTCGATGCTTCTGGTCTCGATGATGCCTGCAATCGGACTTGTGATATTAAAGTTAGTCTTAGCTTCTTTAGCGGCATTGTTCATAGCATGAGCTTTCGCGACAGCGGCGCGTGCCTGCATTTGCAACATACGAGCTTCCAACATTTCCCCGCGCAGACGTTCGCCTTCCTTAGCTCTACCTTTAGGACTGGTAAAGACTCTAGTCCAAAATCCACGCGATTTCTTTTTCGCTTCATTGACTTGGCTCTGCACGGCGGCGGCGTGAAGATCAGCTTGTTGACTGGCTCTTGATGCCTGCGAAATATATTGTTGAACATTTCCGACTTTCTTTTGAATGACGCCGGTGTCGAGTTCTATAAGGAGTTGGCCTTTCTTGACCGGGTCTCCTTCATTGACCAGGACTGACTTAACGCGGGTGTTCGCTATAGCGGAGATGTGTGTTTCAGGGGCTTCGATACGACCACTCAATTCAATAATGTTGGAGTCATTAGACTTGAGAAATTGCATTGAGACAAAGGCAATAAGCGCAAGCAGCGCTGCGAAGCCAACGATAAAAGCGATGGCGTTAAAGTGAAACAACTTGGAGGGGGCGAAAGATCCTGATGGTTGTTCAAATAGGTTTTCCGATTCGTGGACTTTGTCGCCTTTCGAATACACGGATCCGCTTCCGGCATTTTCCTTATCTAGCGTATCGCCCGTCGCTTTTGCGGACATCCTGGTCTCCTCCGTTTAGGCTCTGGGGGGATGACGCGGCATAGGGCGGTAAGTTCCGGAATCCTTAATATAGGCAAATTCTGTAGGCGAATTCGACCGGGATATTCATCTTTTTCCGCTTTACTGCCGCCTAAGTACTATTTGTGGCGGATTTCGGGAACTTTTGGGGCTTCAGACCGCTCTAATCCGACGTCCAAAAGGAAACCAAAAACATGCCAAAACATGCACTCGTTATTTACAATCCCGCCGCTAAGTCTCAAGTGCAAACTGAGGTCTGGATCGGCAAACTGGTAGAAAAGCTCAATGAGCACGACGAATATCTGGTGTCTTTCTATCCGACGACGGCAGAGACAGGGCCAGAACACCTCGTACCGTTGTTTAAACCGCCTCTGGACCTGGTAATTGCTGCGGGCGGTGATGGAACAGTCCGCTTTGCTTTGGCCGCGCTTGCGAAAGCGAAATCTAGCATCCCCTGCGCGATTTTCCCACTCGGTACTGGCAATGTGCTGGCCCGCAACCTCGGTATCGTCAGAGAAAGCATCTTAGCCAACCCGCTAGAACACGCATTCGACTATATTGTTAACGGAAGACCTGTCCAGATCGACATGGCAATGATGAACGGCGAATACTTCGCAGGTATGGCAGGAGTGGGGCCGATTTCGGATGCATTCATGCGTCCAGCGCGGGAACTAAAGACGCGTTTTAGACTGCTGGCTTATATCAGCGCAATGATTCAAACGATTGCGATGCCTCCGCGCGTCTTTAGAATCACGACTGGAGGAATGACATTCAAGGTTCAAGCCTCGGGAATTTTCCTTGCCAATGTCGAAGACCTGGGTATGGGCAAAACAAATGACCTATCAAATTTGAGCGATGGATTCCTCGAATTACATATCGTAGACCCGGTCAAGTTCACAGACTATGTCAATCTGGGCTTCCGTTTTGTCGCTGGAAGCGTTGATGAAAAGGCTCCAGAGTGCATTTTGCGATGCAAGGAAGCCGTGGTGGAAGCACTGCCGCGACGCGGAGTTCGCTCAGAATTCCAACGAATGGCAAAAGACTGGCGAAACATTCTTGCAGGAAAGAAAATCCCCGATCCTGCACGCGTTTCTCAAGCGCCAGCGATGATCGACGGCGAAGAGTGCGGCACCACGCCGATACGTGTCACTATTCTGCCGAAGGCAGTAACAGTGCTTGTTCCACCTCAACGCGCTGAAGTTTTAAGGAATGACGAACCACTGCGAAAAAGAATGCCTGGACTTCTGGAATCAATGGATGTTACGCATCAACTCAACTACGACGATTATGGGTTGCGCGACGTCGGCTAGAGAGTGGTCTGGTACATACTAGTCGTGAGCAAACTAGCACTCAAGAATTTGGGCGTATGCAACACGCCACCACGCTTCTGCTTACGCGAATTCTATCGTCAGCTGCACATATTCTGGCTCTTCTCGATCGCAATCAAGGCTGGAAACTTGAACACCTAGCAACCTGACATTGCGTTGCTCAATTTCAGTTGCGGTCATCAAGCCATGCACCACTTTCATAATTTCATGCGAGCTTTTTATGGACTCGTTCAATGTTTTACTGCGAGTCACTTGCTGGTAGTCACCGTACTTGACCTTCAATGTTACGGTTCGGCCACCGGTTCCGTTACTGTCCAAGCGCCTTTCGACTGTTTCAGCGAGCTCTTCCAGCGCTGCCACCATGGAATACCGATCAGCTAAGTCTTCGGCAAAACTCTCCTCAGCGCCAATGGACTTTGGAATTCGATTGGCAACTACCGGGCGGTCATCGTGTGCACGCACAATTCGGAAATAATAACTACCAGTCTTGCCGAACTTCGTGATCAGCTCTACTTCACTCAATTTCTTAAGATCTGCACCTGTGTAAATTCCGTAGCTGTGCATCTTCTGAGCTGTGACTTTGCCGATGCCATAGAAGTCCTCAATTGCCAGCTTTTCAATGAATGCTTCTGCCTTTTCAGGCGTTATGAGGGTTAAACCGTTAGGTTTGTTGATACCAGATGCGGTTTTAGCGAGAAACTTGTTTATAGAGATGCCGGCTGAGGCTGTGAGATTTGTTTCCTTATAAATGAGGTCTTTGATTTCCTTAGCTATGAGCGTGGCGGAAGGCACGCCGAGCTTGTTCTCGGTGACATCAAGGTACGCCTCGTCCAAAGACAGTGGTTCAACAAGGTCGGTAAATCGATTGAAAATATCGTGAATCTGATCTGAGACTTCGCGATAAACACTAAAGCGCGGTTTTACCAAAATCAGATGTGGGCAACGCTGCACGGCAGTGCGAGAGGGCATCGCTGAATGGACACCAAATTTCCGCGCTTCGTAGCTGGCAGCAGCTACCACGCCGCGCTGCGACGGGCTTCCGCCTACAGCAAGCGGTTTTCCACGCAAATCAGGATTGTCGCGCTGCTCTACTGATGCGAAAAACGCATCCATATCAACATGAATAATTTTGCGAACCGGTATAGGTGGAAGCGACATGCAGGTGCAGTCTATATACGAGTGGCAACTCGAATATTTTACCTGCTTGGCATACCTACGATAGACGTTTCATCGCTATCTGTGGAAGTGTCATTGAGGCCCGTCTCCGGAGACTTTTTTGCGGGGGCTGGCGCCTCTCCTTCTTTTGCATTTACTGTCTCAGGAGTCATCCACGGTCTCCAGCCATATTTGTCTTTTGCGCCCGCTTTCAAAATATCGACATAGTAGCGAAAACCAGGCCAAAGTTTATGCCAGGTAGAACCGTCCATGTGGGAAACAGCATCATTTGGATCGGCACCCAGGACAGCAATTTTGTATGCAGTTATGTAAAACTTGGAACGATCGATTCCGCCTACGCAGCAAACATAGACCGGTTGATTGGCGGGATTATTGACGATGCTGAGAAAACGGCGAATATCTTCTTCTTTTGGGGAATGCATAACTGAGGTTTTCACAGAAAACCATTTCATTCCATTTTTCTCGGTGTACTTCTCTTTGCGCTCTGATGGGTTATTTCTCACACTAACAATCGATCTAACTCCCATCGCTTTCAAACGGTCGATCATCTTTTTGGAAGGATTCGGTCCACGATAAATGACGTCAGTTTCCTTGTGGATATCGCAACCGGTCAAAACACTCGTGCAGACAAGCAAAGCCATTACCGATAGAATTGTTTTTATCGATTGGAAATTTGGGCGGCGAAAAATATACAACTGAGTTAATCCTTTGTAAAACGGCTCATAGAGCCAGACTTCAATAAAGGGACGCCGAACTCACGAGTGACGAAGAGCAATTGCTAACGATATCCACGGAGACGCGCTATTCATCAGCCGTTTCGAGGAAACAAGAGCAAAGAAGTATCACTATCCTTCAAAACCGGTGCCAAAAGGACGCAAAACCACGCCCCCAGGTTCCACATAATTGAGACGTTCGGATGATAATTGCAAAAGCATTTGCGGCGAATTGAATACAATCGGCGAAGTAAAAGGCAGACTAGAGCCGCACTTCAAGGGTTCCTGTTTCAACAACCCGTTTCAAAAATTGAAACATCAATTTACACTATGCGCGTTGAAAGTGTCAGAGCGTGCGGGTTTTGTATTCCGATGCTAGTATGACAACAAGTTGCGTTTCTCACGGCGGGTATTCTCCTATGGCACCAAGATGCTTTGGTTTTGTGGCGTCCTTACTGGTCTCCTCCTCCCTTTTTCTCGGTCAGCTTCCAGCTAATGCGAATTCTGAAAAGCTAATCACTCCTCTTCCGACAACAAATACATCTGCGACAGCACAAGTTCTGGCACAAGTCGTTCCTAACTTCGGCGTTGTCACTCCCTACCTCCTTCGTGGTGCACAACCATCACGTCAGGGCTTCGAAGCACTCAAGGCTGCCGGTGTAAAGACCGTCATCAATTTGAGAGACGGGAAGAAAGACATTTCCAACGAAAAAGAACTCGTCGAATCCATGGGCATGAAATCTGTGAGCATTCCTCTCAGTGTGTTCAAATCAGTTAAGGATGAAGACATCGACAAGTTTCTCAAAATAGTCAACGATCCGAAAAACGGGCCAATCTATATGCACTGCCGGCAGGGTCAAGACCGTTGCGGCACCATGGTAGCGATCTACCGTTTGACTCAGCAAAACTGGGGTGCTACTCAAGCCTATGACGAGATGCTTAAATACGGCTTCCATCCCTTCTTCATCGGTTTAACAAATTCGATGTATCGAGTCGCGTCCAACATGGGCCGCCCAGAAACACCGCCCTCGGCCAACGAGATTTATACAGACCTGAAATCTCGCCTCAAACAGGCAATTGGGACCATCTAACTGCGTGACAGAATCAAATTGGGTTGTAGCGCAGGTTTGTTCAACTCAGTGAAGATTTGTTCTCCAAAGTTTATTGGCCGTACCTTCAGGGTGACGCAATCGCGTTACCCTGATTGGTTTTTACACAACGCTCAAACAGCAATAACCATCAGCGTTTTTTCACTACTGAAATAGGAACTGAGACAAATGCATATGGTCTTCTTTAGTGGATAAAAATGACTAAAAGGAGTGGAGTTATGGCTGACGATAAGCAATTGAACCAAGACGACCAAGAACAAAAAGAACAAAAAAACAAAGATTTTGAAAAGCAGAGTAAAAAGCCAGACGATGAACAACAAGAACAAAAGGGTCGTCAGGAAAACGAATCTCAACCCGAGAAGAAGGACAAAGAGGGAAAGACCTGCTAAGACCATCCATAGGATGGTTCATTAGTTAGCGATGTAAGTAAAATGCTAGCTGGATCAAAAAGCGGAAGCCAAAGAGCCTCCGCTTTTCCTTTCTTGTTGCTTGTTTTCGGTTTCGTTTCTAGTTCGCTAACTATGGAAATGGACGATCTGATTCCGTTGTTACGCAGCGTCCTTCAAGCCGAGATTCTCGAATAAGTTGGTGACGGCTCGCTCCACGTGCCCCTGCGACTGCATTCTGCGAAGTCTGCGTTTGTGAGCCAATTTCCACTCAAAAGCACTGAAGAATTCATTCTCCGCTTCGGCTTTTTCGTCTGGATATTCTTCCTTTATTCGATCCAGCCAAACAGATGATAGTTTGGGCTTCCTAACATTGGTAGGTTCAAGAATCATGGTTTTAGACCTCAAGTGACCCACACTCTTTGTACGCTGGATAAGACAAAAAACTTAAGGAAAAGTTCCGCGGGTTAGGAGAATTCCCAAGTCCAAAATCAATTTCGTAGAGCACGTTTTCGGGATCTGATATCACTCAGCAGAGGGAATTGAATACACAATCAAACATTTCAATCTCCGCAGTTGTGTAAGAAACGCGACAGATTTGCCGAAACACCGCCCAATGCAGCGTTTCAGACGCTATATTTGAAATAGCGGTAAAGGCGGCGTGGCGTTGATACCGTTCGTCTCATGTGCGTGGAGCGTCTCCGCTCCATTCAGTTTTTACTGCGAATTTCATTACGAGGTGAACTGCCTTGCGCCCCTATTTAATCGCCCTGCTTTTGTTGAGTTGCCTTCCATTCAGTGTTGCCGGCGACGCGAAAAACAGCTATCGAGTCAGCCGCGATCCGGGGTATCAACAGGGAAACTACGACAATACAACTCAGGCGTCAGCACAACCAAGCAGACGGTTTCCTCTCAACGGTCAGGTTGAAGTTCAGGATGAAGGTTCGCTTGTAGATCCAGAGCAATTTGCCGGAACATCAATGCAGGCAAGAGCCGGAAGTGCTCGCCTCGACGGCAATGCTCGTGACCGAGGACCACTTCAGTCAGGCTTGCAAGATAGAGGTGGGCAGCTTCAATCAGAGTTGGGCGACTCAAATTTCCAGCCAATGAATGCCGGCGCTGATCGAATGCGCTTCACGCCAACCGTTACGCAAACACGCTTACGGGGCGATCTCAACGATCAAGAGCTTAAACAGTTGTCTACGCACGACATAGTGATCATGCAAGATCGCTCAAGTTCGATGGGTGAGAAAGACTACTTCCCAATGGCGACAGAGAAAATCTCAAAATGGAGATGGTGCATGTCGCAGAGCATGGACCTCACTAGACAAACTTTGCGATTGCCGAAATTCGGATTCACGCTTGTCGTCTTTTCGAGCGAGTACGATGTTTATCAAAATGTCAGACTTCAACAGATGCCCTCAATTATTGCGAATGCTCGCAATGGGCTTTTCATAGGCACAAAACTCGCGGCACCAATGCACGATCAGTTGCAGCAGTACTTTCAACGCCGCGCGACAGGTCGAGCACGTCCGCTGATCATCGCCGTAATCACGGACGGCAAGCCGCAGGACGACCACGACTTACGTGATGTAATCGTTCAAGCTACGCAAATGATGCAAAACCCGAACGAGATCAAAATAAAGTTCTTGCAAATCGGCAATGACGAGGAAGGAGAGAAAAAACTGCGAAAACTCGACACCCGACTGGTCGACCATGGTGCGCGCTTCGACATCGTCGGCGTAGAACCGTTCCAACAGCTCGCCGCAGAAGGACTCCCCCGTGCACTTCTAAGAGCGATCAAGGGTTAGTGCTATCGCGAGGCTGTTAGTAAGTGCAAGTAAACACATTGCACTTCTGCAGCAGAGAGAACAGGTATGTCCTAGAGTCTGGGATCGACAGGCTCTGTTTCCATGGCAAGAACGCCAAATACGCACTCATGGACTCGATAGAGCGGCTCGTCTCGCACAAAACGCTCTAGGGCCTCCACGCCCAAAGCGAATTCACGAGTTGCAAGAGCGCGTTTGCCACCAACTCCACGAACACGCAAGCGCTCGAGGTTCTCAGGCGCCGTATATTCCGGACCGTAAATGATCCGCAAATACTCCTTTCCGCGACATTTGATCGCTGGTTGGACGAATCCCTTTGGTCCTCGGGCAATGAATTCCAGAGGTTTAACGACCATCCCCTCACCGCCACTCTCTGTAAGTTTTTCCCACCAATCAATTGCCGCATGAGTATCCTCAGGAGAGGTTACATCAATGACTTTATAAGGTGTTGCGACTAACATTCCTTCCGTTACTCCTGCAAGCTTGGCGAGAGTATCCATGTGCCATCGGTGATCCTTATCAAAATAGGTCTTTTTTTCCGACGCCAGAAGGTGGAATGGTGCAAGTTTCAAATCATCCAAAGAATTGACAGTCCAGCAATAACGGCGGTACGAATCGCGAAATTTGTCTACAAGTTCACGACGCGAAGAATATCTAGCCAGAAGGTCTTCTGCTCCACTGATACGCGCTGCGGTTTGTTGAAGGGCAGTGACCGCGGCAGCCATCGAAACCTGCGCAGAGGCTCCGACAGCGGCATACTGCTTGCGCAAGAGTTCTTGCGCCTTAGCGGACCATGGCATTAATTCGCAATCGAAAATGAACCAGTCAGAATGAAACTCATCCCACCAGCCGCATGCATCAATAGCCGCATGAACCTTCAAGATAAAGTCTCGCTCCAACTGCAAGTCATTGAAAAAGCGACGACCTGTTCTCGTGTAACAAATGCCACGTCCTTCACCATAGACTTTGAATCGACTTTCTGCGACCTTCTCATCGCGACATACGACAACGACTGCACGTGATCCCATGTGTTTTTCTTCGCAAACGACGGTTGGCACACCCGCATTCAAGTAGTAACGAAGTGCTTCACTTGGATGCTCAAGCATTCCTTCAACTTGAGTAGTCTCGGACGGAGACATTGTTGGTGGCAGATACGCAAGCCACTTTGGATTTACGGCAAATCTGGACATCACCTCAATTGCAGCTATTGCATTCTCTTCTCGAACGGTAATTGCTCGTTGCAGCCTTGTCGAAATTATCCGCTTTCCGAGTACATCTTGAATGTCGAGCATATCGGAATCACGCGTCCTATCACCATCGACAGCGGCGGCGCTACCCTCGGGCAGAAAAGGCTTGACCGATTCATAGTATGTATACGCCGCTTTAACCGAAACCAGCTCACGCTCTGGGTATCTCAAGGCAGTAAGCTTCCCGCCAAATACACAACCAGTGTCGATGCAAATAGTCTTATTGATCCACTCACATTCAGGAACTGGAGTGTGACCATAAACGACCATTGCATGTCCACGATAATCTTGCGCCCAGTTGTACCGAATCGGCAAACCGTATTCATCCGTTTCACCAGTCGTTTCGCCGTACATTGCAAACTCGCGAACTCGACCAGAACTACGTCCTTGAAATTGCTCTTTCAGTCCTGCGTGAGCAACGACAAGATTACCTTCATCGAGTACGTAGTGACTAACCAGCTTATCGATAAATTTCGACGCCTGCGCTTTAAACTCTACTGGATGAGATTCAAGTTGTTCCAACGATTCTTTCAAGCCGTGTGTAATTCTTACGTCGCGCCCTTTGAGTTTCTTCAATAGTTTTGCGTCATGATTTCCAACCACACAAAAGCCAGTCCCTGAGGAGACCATACTCATAACGAGTTGAAGTACTTCCGGGGTCTTTGGTCCACGATCAACAAGGTCCCCAAGAAATACAGCTTTTCTTCCTTCAGCATGATGCAAAACTCCGTCTTCACGAGGCTGATATCCTAATTGAGAAAGCAGTTCTTTCAACTCGTCATAACAGCCGTGTACATCACCGATGATGTCGAACGGTCCTTTCTCATCGCGCTTGTCTGTCCAAAGTTTTGTACGCTCGACCACGACGTTGTCCACGTCTTCGACTGAATCGAGAACATAAACATGTCGAAAGCCTTCACGTTCCAACCCTTTGAGCGAATGACGCATCGCAATGTGTTGCCGTCTTATGACATGTTCACCAAACTGGCGATCGGGACGAACGTCGTTGCGCGACTGACAGACCTCCCTCGGCAAATTGAAAACGATCGCAACTGCAAACACGTCGTTAGCGCGCGCAGTATTGACGATTTCCTTTCTATCTTCCGGTCGGACACTGGTCGCATCAATCACGCAAAGCTTTCTCGATGCAAGACGTTTGTCAGCGATGAATCGAACCACATCAAAAGCATCTTTAGTTGCGCTTTGATCATTCTCATCATCAGAAACAAGAGCACGGCAAAAGTCAGATGATATGATTTCAGTCGGCTTGAAATGCTGTTTTCCAAAGGTTGACTTTCCGCAGCCGGAAGGTCCAATCAGAGCGACAATGCTTAGTTCTGGAATCTGAATTTTCATAGTGTGAAAACCCCCATCTGAGTAGGAGGACCAAGGTCTGCATCTTCATCTCCGACAGGGAGAAACTCGACGCGATAACCATGACGCGAGCAAACCTCATTTGCCCAACCATGAAACTCCGCTCGCGTCCACTCAAAACGATGGTCTCGATGGCGCAGTTTGCCGGCAGGCAAAGATTCGAATTTGACGTTGTACTCAATGTTTGGCGTCGTCAAAACAACGGTTTTGGGTCGCGCAAACTCGAAGACAACGCGCTCGAAAGCGGTAAGTCGAGGCGGATCTAAATGCTCGATTACTTCTATGCAGGTCGCTGCGTCGTATCCAGACATGCGCTTGTCTCGATACGTGAGCGAACCTTGAATCAACTTGATGCGCTCTTTTTGGCGATCGGACATTTGCTCATATCGCAACTTCGATTTAGCAACCTCCAGCGCTCGATATGAAACATCGACGCCAGCTATCTCAGAAAAATCGCTGTCCGCCAAAAGCCGTTCCAGAAGCCTTGCTTCACCGCATCCAAGATCTATGACACGTCGTGCCGCAGCTTTCTTAAGTACGGAGATGACACTGCCAATTCTTCGGTCGTTCAAACTTAGTGGACGCTCGACTGCTTCTTCCTCTTTTGCGTGAGCTTCGTCTGTGGCGTCTGGATCGGAATCTTCATCGTCCGTTAAGCGTTCCAAAGCAAGTCGAGTCAGCTTGCGCTTACGCTGTAGATACCTGTCGACAATGAAGCTCTTGTCTGGATGATTGGCGAGCCAACCTTCTCCGTGCCTGAGGAGCTTGCCAACCTCATCTTCACCGACCCAATAGTGCTTTTCATTGTCGAGAACAGGAATCAACACATAAGCATGCGTCAAAATATCATGCACCCTGGTAACAGCTCTCAATGTGATTGAGTGATATCGGCTTTCTCCCCACTCTGGAAACGTTTGATCCAACGGATATCGTTGGATTTCTATCTCATAGCCAAGCGGTTCGAAAACTCGTTTCAATAGAGCTTCTCCACCAGCACAATCCACGCAGTAAATGGTTAGCTCGAGGGGAATGGCTTGGTTAACTAATTCAGGGCGCTCACGACTTTTTCCAGCTAATGCGCTGCCGAAGACTTGTGCAATAGCAACGCTCATAAAAGAAGAAGCCACGTAAGGTCGATCATTCACATATTGATCGAGCGCTCCTTCTCCCTTCCCGCCCCCACCTCGCACCAGCCGAACAGGATCGACGTCCAAAAGCAATGCGATTCGACAAAAATCGTCAGAGGCTTCGGGATAAAATACGTGCGCTTTGCCGAATGGCAAATCAAATGCTTGGACAGCAGACGGATTTTTGTACATCAAAAATCCAAGATCAGAAGCAGGCTTATGCGTAGTGGCAAGAGTGAGAAGCATGATTTCACCTATCAATGAATAGTTCAAAAGAGTACGGCAACTGGCCGCTTCAGAAGACTACGCGCCACGGTCGGCCGCCCAACAGCTCTCTCAACAATCGAGTGCAAATATACATTCGCCCGAATCCCAAGGTCCGCGCGCACCTATGTCTAAAATCAAAAAATGAGCAATGATAGGTACAAGTCTTATGACTTGGGTTTTGGCTTCTTCTTAGCTTTTGGCTTAGATTGCCCTTTCGGCTCATTTGACTTCGTCGTCCTTTTCTTTGAAGCAGGCGCTTTTTTCTTCTGCGCTACAGGTCGTTTTGCTTTCGAGATCTTCGTAACTTTCCTGGATTTTCCTTTTGCTTTTGCTCCAGAGTTGGGCTTGTTGGTATTCCCTTTATCCAAGGCTTCATCAGCAGAGCCTAAATCTTCGAAATCATCTGAGTTCGAGGCAAAAGATTGCTTCGTATGGCTCGGTTGTGCTCCATCTTCCTGTTTTGCAGTAGCCGGCTTAGCGGCATTCGATTGCTTGGACTCGGCCGCAGCCGGATTGACGCTATTCGTCTGTGGCGATGTCCTGGCTGATTCTCTGCTCTTCGACGACAATCCAAGAAAGTCTTCAGCTACTTTCTTGTATTCATCAGCGACCTTCTTAACTTCTGTCGACAGGTCAACAAAGGTGTCGACTGCCTTATCGACATGCCTCTCCGCCTCGGACTTAACTGCAGTCGGCTTCGTTCGGAAATTGAGCTCCGGCATTTCATCGCCGCACCTTGGGCAATACTTCATTTTCTTCTCTGTAGACCATTTCGCTCCACAGCTCGAACAGAAAATATCCTGAACAACCTTCTTGCCGCAATCAGCGCAGAAAGTCGCAACCGGATTACTCTTGCCGCAATGCGGACAAATGCGCGGTGCGTCGGCAGGTTCTGCAGTTTTGCGGGACTTCTTCCTTTCTTCAGCTTGCAGCGCAGCTTTCTCAGCCTCGGTCAATGGCGCGCATCCCTGGCAAAGATTTGCGCGCGGGTTATAACACTCTTTCGGGCAAACCCACTTCAAGCATCGAGCGCAGTGTTTGAAGTACTTCTGAGCTTCTTCCACAGCATTTGTATATGCTTCAATCCAGGCTTTCCCTTTCAAAAATAGTTTGGAGACGTCCTTTTTTAGTGTGTCGAAATCAAAATCCTTTTCTTTTTCCTTCTTCCAGTCTGTGGCGTCCCAAATCGACGTGACCACACCTAAGGCATGAATGCGAAAAGGCGTCATGTGTCCTTTGTTGCACCTGTCGCAGAAAAATTCAAATTGAAAACCCGTGCTCTTAGAACGATCGACATAGCGGCGGGTGAAAAAAGATAGATCCATGATTTAAGCTTTCGGTTGAACTAGAACTTAAGAAATCCGATGACCGGCTTAGACTATTGATAGAACCAACGAGACCCGGAATAGGTACTTATATATGATTCCCTACCATCAGAATAGTATATCCTAGGAAAATTTTCCGCTTATTTCCCAGGGGCGGGGGTTTTCGGGGTTTACTTAAGGTAATTGCTGACGTCGCAAAAGTAGGTATCGCCAGCAATCGGGCATGACTTGGGCTTGCTGCCCTCGGCAAAATTCATCTGATCTAGCTGAATGGTGTGTAGCGAAATATCAGAATAAGCACGGTAGTGGAACGTCTTATTTTTCAAATCCTTGATTACAATCCACTGTGTGTAATCACAGTGGAGACTGCCACTATCAGCGGTGCGAATCACACCTACCGGTATGTCCACCGAGTTGAGGATATGTTGAGCTAAGAGCACGGCAGACTTCGCATCGGCAACGGGATTCGCGAAGTGCACGTAGGCAGAAGTGTGCACGAAACGCGACGGTGGCGACAAGTCACCGGGCATTCCACAGAGGCCGGTGCCTTGTCCCGTGGGCTCTAAATCAAGGGAGCCGAAAGCCTTTCCCTTTTGCGAAAAGGGCGACAGATTGATGTAATTGCGCAAATTGGTGAGCTGCCAATCGAACGTGGGCGCATTGGTTAAAACGCCATTGGGATTGTCGAAAACCTTCATTGCCCCGTCGGTAAACTCGACAACAGCGCTCTTTCCGGTTGCATCGTGGAGCGCGATGTGCACGGTCGGAGAACCTCCCCAGTCGGGCAATTGAGGAGCCCAGACCTTAATTCTCTTTGCGGCTGTTTTTGCCTCTTCGACTGTTTCAAAATTCCCCAAAAACCAGGAGCCAAGGTCTAAGAGCGAGACGGCACTGGAAACGTCTGCGTCAGTGACTGTTTGATAAACGCTTCCAGGCAACCATAAGAACTCAATTGAAAAGCCTTTTTCGTTGAGTCCATCCAGGGAAAGGTCTGTGCCATGAGCATTTATCCCGACGAATCCAAACTTCGATGTCCACGCAAGCCCTGGTCTTCCGTCTGGGGCAAGAGATTGAACCTTTTCGCCTCTGGGGTGTTTCATCAATTGAGACTTCAAGTCCAGTCCCCATTCCATGCTTCGCCCAATCACAATCGAACCATCCGTTGCGTTCACCCGAAAGTCAGTGCAGGCAAATGCCGGAAACCCAAGCGCACAAAGCAAAATGACGCTCAAAGCGAAAGCGAACGAACTCTGAATGGATAAGGGGCGGTGAATGAAAAAGGGGCGCCGAAAGCAAAACCTACGAAAAGCCAATATCTGTCTCGGAAAATGTGCCATGACTGCCTCCCTGGAGAGGCAAGATTGTAGCGGGTCTATCTGCAGAGGTCTATTTGCAGAGGTCTATTGATCAGGCGTTCCATCAGATTTACCACAAAAGCCAAGCGGGTTCGACGTTTTCAGCTTTTGGAGGACACCCGTCCGCAAGCAGTTAGACGGGCCAGGCCAGGTTTAATCCATAATCCTGTCAAAAACCTCAGCGATAACGGATACACAACTCTACGGCTTAAACATACTTCCCCCACGGAAAATCACACATGTCTCAAATACTGCAGACGCGTGAGCAACATGCTCAGGCTAGTGAAACTGCCCTGATGGGCATGCTGACGCAGCTCCTTACATTCCCGCGAGTAAATGATGGCGTCGTTCCCGACTCGTGGGGGCCAAACAAGCTTGCGGGAGTCAAACGTGTTTTGACCGATACGGACTCTGCCTTCGTAGCTCGACTAGAGGATCTGTAGCCCTCTCAACAGGTAAGTCCTTTGCAAGCATTCGGTTTAGAATATAAGTCTTGAGTAAACCGGTCGAGGCATTTACCTAATGAGAAAAAATCATGTGGCAGGTGCGCTTGCATCCTTATTGATAGCAGTTTTACCTGCGATGTCGGCACCTAACTTGTATGCACAAGCGGTTGCTGACTACAACGCAGGAAAGTATGGACAAGCAGCATCTGAGTTCGAAACCGTCAAAGCGCAGTATCCGACAAACGCGTTGACGCATTATTACCTCGCCCTTTGCCGCCAGGCACTTGGGCATTTTGACAAAGCCAAACAAGAATACGAGTTGGCTTCGCAATATGGAGACGCGAGACTGAAGGGTCTTGCATCGCAAGGATTGTCTCGTATGAGCGGAGTGAAAGCATCAAGTTCTTCGTCTGGTTCAATGAGCACAGCATCAGCCTCTCCAGCGGCAGGTGGCAGGCCAGTCGCCGGTGCAAAAGTCAGGAAGATTTACGAGTTTTATGCAGACTGGTGAGGGCCTTGCAAGAAATTCGCCCCCGTGTTTGAGGCGACAAAACGTAAATTCTCCGATGTTCAATTCCAGGTCGTTGATGTAGATCAAGACAAGGATTTAAGTAACAAATACGACGTCAAAGGAATTCCTCGACTAGTATTCCTGGACTCAAGTGGCAATGTCCTATACAACGGCGGTGCCTTCCACGATGAAGAACAATTTGCAGAGGCAATCAACAGATTCCGCTAAGGAAACGATAGCAACGCTTTTAGGCGTTGTGCTCTTCTCCGCAATTGTTCAACAATCTGCCCAAAATGCAAATCGCGAGATGTTTGTCTCGCGATTTTGTTTTACTCAAGAGACGCAATTCTTTAGTTAGTTATTTAGATAGTTGGAGAATCAGCGATGTGTTGCACAAGTGCTTCAAGAAACAAACTCACTTCAAGGTTTTATGCAGCAGCCATTTCAGTACTGTTATCAACTTTGCTAGTCTCGGCATTCCCAGCATTTGGGGGCAACTCCGCTTACAACAAAGCGGTCTCGGACTACACATCTGGAAAATATGCGATGGCGGCAAGTGAATTTGAGTCGCTTAAGGCAGCCTATCCGACCAATGCGTTGATCAGATATTACCTGGGTCTTACACGCCAGGCGCTCGGGCACTTCGACAAAGCTAGATCTGAATACCAATGGGTTGCCACCAATGGTGATGCGCGCTTGAAAGCGATGGCATTGCAAGGATTAAAGGGAATGGGCGGAACGAAGTCGTATGTGGCTAGTTCTACCGCTAAAGGCAGTACGCCCATGGCTGGTGACTATATTCCGCCGTTTGGAAATTCTGGTTCCAATTCGGGCTCTGGCAGTTCGGGTTATTCTGGTTCGGGTTCAAACTCAAGCTCGACAACGAGTTCAATTTCAAACTCTAACTCTTCAGGCACAAATCAGACTAGATCGCGAGTTACCAAAATTCTCGAGTTCACGGCTCCTTGGTGTTCGACATGCCAAAATTTTGCACCCACTTATGCTGCGGTAAAATCGCAGTGGCGTGATATCGCATTCGAAGAAATTGACTTTGATAGCAGCACGGAATTGAAAGCGAAATACAGTGTCTCACAAACACCACATCTGGTGTTCCTTGATTCATCGGGAAAAGTATTATTCAGCCGTGCGGGAGCGCCGCATAATGCAGAAGTCTTTAACCGACTGATTCGGAATTATCGCTGACTCTCGTCGGCGGGTAGTGTTTGTTAAACACGTCGAGCGCCTTAGTCACGTCAGTGGTGCACTTCATTCGCAGCACACCGCGATTGTTCGACATCAGAAAGATGTCCGCGCGATCGTCTTTTCCTTTGCGTATCGAGGTTGAAGAAATTTCCGAATACGGAATGTCTTCAATGGAAATAATCAAATCACTGACGCTGTAAGTGACTTTGGGAGTGTCGCGAAACTTTGCAAGTGGCAAGCGCAGGTCTTGATACCAGTGCAAAATCCAACCAACGACTACAAAGAGAAAACCGAGAGCGACAAAAACGTCAAAGCGCCGAACAATCGAGATAGCAACATCGATAGCAAGGAAAGCGAAAATCAATTGAGCAGGAAGATTGGACAAGTAAAACTGCCCTGGAGTGTTCTTCTGCTCGCTGATCAAATTCTTGCCGTACAGATGCGAACGCCCGGATTCATCATGCGTAAAACGGCTGCGTATCGTAAGTATAAAAGCTCTGCGATCCGTCAGGGCATAGACAGTTTGGCGCGCCCGAAGCGGCACGAAAATAATCTCGAGAACACCGATTAGAGCAACTAAAACGAGAAGTCCAATCAGCCCCGGCAAAACATTGCCTTGCCGATCGCCGGCTTGCCCCATCACTCCGACACAGAAAAGGAACAAGCCTGAAAGCCAAACAACAGAGGCAGGAACAATAGAAGCGATAAATTTATCCGCGTCTGGTTGCCCGCACCAGAGAAGTTGTTCTCCGGAGTTGAGTTCGTTTTCGACTAGTTCCTTGAGTTCTGGAATCATGGTTGTAATTTTAGCAGCAGCGCATTGGTGGAGCATCCGGCGGTATATCAGACGGTCCGCTGAAAGCTACGGCACCATCGATATTCGTCTGCCCTGTAATTTCATCCGGACCGGTGGCGGCGGAGCTTGTCTGCCTATGCCCAAACCCGCACCTCAATGCTTCCACAACAATAATAAGTACCAGCAACAAGAACACTCCGCCCATGGTGGCATCGAGATAATCGTTGAAAATCAGTACGTTCTGCGTGTGAACTTCCGCCGGTGTCAAATTTCCTTGTGTGACTTTATCTTTCAGCATCTGTGCGTGCGCGAGAAATCCGAGTTTTGGCTCAGGGCTGAATATCTTGAGATAACCGGCGCTGAATGTGACGCAAAGTAGCCAGACAAGCGGCACCAAGGTAACAAAGCTGTACTTCGCCTTACCCATTTTTATGATTACCGTTGTGCCAACTACCAGTGCCACCACTGCGAGCAACTGGTTGGCGATGCCGAACAATGGCCACAAGCTATTGATGCCACCGAGTGGATCTACGACGCCCTGGTAGAGGAAATACCCCCAGCCGCCAACTACCAATGCAGAACTCAAAATGACCGATGGATACCAGCTAGTCCGCCCTAAAGGTTTCCACAAAAGTCCCAAGAAATCCTGCAGCAAGAATCGCCCAACTCGCGTCCCCGCATCAAGACAAGTGAGAATAAACAAAGCCTCGAACATAATGGCAAAGTGATACCAGAAGGACACATCGAGTGCACCGGACCCAGCCACCGACGAAACAGCTTTCGAGAATATGTGAGCCATTCCAACGGCGAGTGTTGGACCACCGCCCGTTCTGCCCATGAGACTTTCTTCGCCAACGTCTTTAGCCAGAGCCTCCATAGTTTGCGGGGTCACTTCGTAGCCCCAAGATGTGATGGTGGCAGCGGCCTGAACTACGTCAGTTCCGACAATACCCTTAGGGCTGTTAATGGCGAAATATGTTCCAGGCGCAAGTACGCAAGCAGCGATGATTGCCATGATTGCAACGCTGGATTCGCACAGCATGCTTGCATAGCCGATTGGGCGGGCATGTGGTTCTTTGGCAATCATCTTGGGCGTAGTCCCGGACGATACGAGAGAGTGAAAGCCGCTGACGGCACCACAAGCAATGGTTATGAAACAGAATGGAAAAATATTGCCGTAAAAAAGCGGACCCTGTCCATTTGCAAATTTTGTCAGAGCAGGCATTTCAAGATCAGGGTGCAAAACTAGGATGCCCGCGGCGAGCAGCAGTATGATTCCGATTTTCAGGAATGCAGAAAGGTAGTCGCGCGGTGCCAAAAGAACCCATACAGGCAGAACGGAAGCGCAAAATCCGTAAGCCATAATCCAGAAGGAAAGCGCTTCCCCTTTCAAAGTGAAATACACAGCCAGATTAGGATCGGCGGCGACATACTTCCCGGCGACCACAGCAAGAATTGTGAGAACAACGCCAATGAGAGACCCTTCGAGAATTTTCTCCACTCGAATAAAACGCATGTAGACGCCGACAATCATCGCAATTGGAATCGTCATTAGAAGGGTAAACGCGCCCCACGGGCTGCCCTTCAGAGCATTAACAATGACCAGCGCGAGCACCGCCATCAAAATCATCATAATGAGGAGAATGGCAACCAACGCCACCACACCTGCAAGCGGGCTGATTTCTTCCTTGGCCATCTGACCAAGAGACTTGCCTTTGCGTCTCATGGAAGCGCACAAGATGACGAAATCCTGCACGGCACCTGCTAGTACAGCGCCTACAATCAGCCAGATGGTTCCAGGCAGATATCCAAATTGTGCAGCCAGGATAGGTCCAACTAAAGGTCCGGCACCAGCGATAGCCGCGAAGTGGTGACCAAACAAAACCCACTTGTGGGTCGGCACGTAGTCTTTGCCATCGTCCATCGAGATTGCGGGAGTGACAGTGTCGTCATTGAGAGCGAAAACTTTCTCAGCGATAAATTTGCTGTAAAAGCGATATGCAACCGCAAATGTGCAAACCGCTGCAGAGATCAAGAAAACGGCGTTGACTTTCTCTCCGTTCGAAAAGGCGATGAGCCCAAGCGACCCGGCGCCAAGAAGGCTTACCAGCGACCACAAAACAATTGACATCACCTTATTCACTTGCGGTTTCCCCAGAGAATCTGTGTCCCGTGCATTAGTCTGGCTTACGAAATGTTCGTTCCACGAAAAGTTGTTGCACGCGGTGTTCGTTTCACGAAGTGGTCGCCTTAGATTGCCAGCTTCCGGCATTTATCGGCGCCAAGCATCATATTTACAGACTTGCGCCTGCATTACCTGAAGCGCATTTCCATTGCCAATCCCAACCCTGGCGATACCTCGCCACTACGCAAGGAAGATTTCTCTCTGGAAAATCTTCCATCTACTAAGAGCCAAATCGAAGCCACTGAGCTCCTGCACCTACGTCAAAAGCCCGGCCAGGGCAGCGGACAGATAGCTTGCCATGGTGCCGCAAATGAGCGCCTTCACGCCAAGCCGCGCAAGGTCGGCCCGTCGGCTGGGAGCAATCTCACCAATGCCGCCGATTTGCATAGCGATTGAGCTCAGGTTTGCAAAACCGCAAAGCGCAAACGTAGCGATGGTTTCAGCCTGAGGTCCTAAGTGATTACCGTGCGGATCCTTGAGCAAATTGGACATGTCCATATAAGCGACAAACTCGTTGATAGCCATCTTTTCGCCCATGAGCTTTCCGACCGTCGGGGCATCCGACCACGGTACACCCAGCAACCATGCAATAGGAGCAAAGAACAAACCGAATAGATCTTTGAGCGTAAGATTGGCGAGATCCACTCCAATTGCGGCACCGTTTAGGCCCAGAGTGGTCAAACCTCGCCCGACGAAGCCGACGCAAATGTCGCCAAGGTAGATAAGAGCTATGAATGCAAGCAGCATAGCAACTACGTTGAGTCCGATGCGTAGACCATCTGAGGCTCCATGTGCCGCAGCGTCAATCACGTTGGCATTTGTTTTCTGAACCTCAATTTGTACTTTGCCTTTAGTCTTCGACTCTTCAGTTTCCGGCCAGACAATCTTTGAAATCACCAACCCGCCCGGCGCAGCCATAATGCTGGCGGTTAAGAGATACTGCGCCTTGATGCCCATACCTATATAAACAGCAAGCACACCACCAGCGACGCAAGCCATAGAGCCGGTCATAGAAGCGAGGAGCTCGGACATAGTCATCGAAGCGACGTAGGGGCGGATTAGAAGCTGCGCCTCCACTTGTCCTACGAAGACACTAGCGGCATTAGACAAAGCTTCGGCACCGCTGGCGCCCATAATCAGTGACACTACCCGTGCCACCACCTGTACAACCTTCTGCATAATGCCAAGGTAATAGGAGATGCTCACCAGGCTGGAAACAAAAATAATCGTCGGAACAACTTTGAATGCAAAAATCATCGAGCCTGGACCGAACACACGATCGGTAACATCTTTGGCAACAAGGGGACCAAAGACAAATTCGGCTCCTTTGTCAGAACAGTGCAATAACGCGGTAATACCGTCTCCTATTGCAGCGAACATTTGCCGCCCGAAATCGACTTTGAGAACAAAGACTGCAAGCAAAATCTGCAAGAGAAAACCGCTGCCAATCAGCCGCCAGTTGAGCTTCTTCTTATTGTTGCTCATCAGGAATGCGATGCCAAATATGGTCACGATCCCGAGTAAACCGGTGAATTTCTCCAATGTTCTACTTCCTGAGCAGAGGGGCTTGACCTAAGTGGGCTTTCGGTTTCCGCCCATATTATGTCAGCATCGCAACATTTGTTAGCGCTCAGTTTTGGTTCTCACGAAAGTTTCAAAAACGAGGTTGACAATAGAAACAACACTAACCGGACGAAAGATTATGCCAGTATCTATGACGGGCTCCGGCTTTGCCGTGCCAACCAAAGTAAATAAACTTCCTGTAGCCAAACTCCCTCGCTGGCAAACCGCAGGACTTCACCCGGAATGCTACAGTCCGCGCAGGCAGAACCGCGCATTGCAGGCCTCGGACACCTTCTATAAGGTGCTGGGCGTCCTCTGGCTTATAACAATTGTGGTCTTCTACATTTATATGGTCGCGATTGTTCGATAGATCAGTTTGAACCGGTCGACGCATGGCGTCGCCCCTCTTACTATGGTCTTGACAGTGATGCTGGACGCACATACAACTGTCGGGAAATAGTGCTGGGAGGAGAAAA
>JAVLKG010000001.1:921452-1154442 GCA_032128875.1 Candidatus Melainabacteria bacterium 17Bon1m | reverse complement strand
GCAGCAAAGGAGGAAAGGAAGTCCTAAAAGCGCAATTCTAATTGTCGTTGACGTTCAATTTAATTTGACGCCAATCATTCGGCGTCCGACACTAGATTTAAAAGGTCTCCACTGTTAGTCTTCAGGCGATGCCAAAAGAACGGTTTGATCCTGTAACAAGCGATACCAATTGTGGTGCACTCGATTGTATTTAGCAAACCATTCGCAATCAAACAAGCAGCATCTTCATCACGATCTTGCAGCGTTATATAAGGATCATTTCGTTGCAAGGAATGGGCGAGCAATAACTGAGTTTTTCTCGGCATAGAAGCAACATCAGTTAACCGAAAAAGACGCAGGTTGGTTGCTCGATCCTCCTCGGTTCTCGCTTTCGAGAAAACAGCATGCAAAAAATTTGAAAAGGTATCTGTCCAACTGTTATGTATTGACATAGCTACGCCCTCCTGTGATCTAACAGCGACGGTAGAGCTAGTGCGAAGGAAACCACATACGACGCAATCATTATGTGATTGTGCTCCGTCCAAACCGAGAAAAGCGCGAATTCATTCGTTCGCTTACAACCCTTTGAGACTGAGTACTCACATGAAAGTCATCTTTTCTCTATAAGGTCGTCCCGCCCACAAGAAGACGACGCCTACATTTCCACTATCCTAGCTGTCTGTTAAAACTGGGTGAAGTTCTACAATTCTGTTAATGCATTCTTGAAACTTTGCCCAATCGAACTCATCCATTTCAACGTAGTCACTTGCACCCAAGAGCAACGCTGATGTTCGTACCAGAACCGCAAGATATCTTGCTTTAGGACTTGGTTTAAAACTGAAGAGAACAAATGGAGTCCGACTCGTTTTCGAATTACTTCGAGTAACACTTAGAAATTCAAAAACGCTGCCACCATTTTCTAAATGTACATCAAAGATTATCAAGTCAATCCTTCGATTGCCGAGGAAATTCATCGCCTCTACAACTGATTGCAGTCTCAATCAAATAGGTTTTAACAGGACTTTCACTTCAACTGCGGTTTACTAGTCATGTGACCAAGTCTATGTCATTTAAATTACGACCAGGTGAGCTATGACACTAATTTCCAGAGATAAAATCGCATTCAAATATTTAATGTCACTCGCCATAGTCTTTCTAGTAGGTGGGACCACAACAAATACTTCATGCCTGGCACAAGAACAAACACCGCGTTCTACCGATACGCACGCAATAGATGAATTTCCAATATTCGATAGAAGTGAAAATGAGGAACCTACTAGAACAGTAGAAAGAGCAGCCGAAAAACAAATCAATGACAGCATAAAGAAGGATCAGCTAGAGCTCGTTGAACCAGCCGGCTCCGGTCGCGTACTAACCACATCGAAACAAAAGAACGATGTGTCAAATGAGTCTACGAAGATTGGCAAAGATATTCAAAGCGAACCATATACTCCCACGGAATTTGTCAAAATCCGCCGTCCCACCATTTCACTCGCATTGGGTGGTGGTGGCGTTCGAGGGACAGCTCACATCGGTGTGCTGAAAGTCTTGAGAGAAGCAGAAATCCCCATAGACTACATTGTCGGAAACAGTATGGGATCTATCGTAGGTGGATTGTATTCTGCAGGAGCGAAGCTGGAAGACATAGAAAGAATTATGATTGATGGATCATTGCTGAAAGCGTACATGCCTGGAATGCTGGCAACGAAGCTCCTCATCAGCCCCATATCGAAGGTTTTGCCTCCATGGAGAAAACATTATGCCGGGCTTTGGACGGGTAAGAAATTCGGCAAGTTTCTGGAGAAACAAATTCCATCCGGAGTTGAAAATGTCGAAGATACAGTCATACCATTTTCGGCAGTCGCTACAAACCTTATAGATGGAAAAGCCTACAGAATAAGCAACGGAAGACTTTCTACCGCAATGCGCGCAAGCTCTTCCATACCTTCGATTCTTCAGCCGGTGGCAATTGGTGACAAGGTCTACGTAGATGGTGGAGTACGAGCAAATCTCCCCGCATCCGCAGCCAGGGACACTGGTGCTGACATTGTCATAGCTGTATTAGTCGATGAACCCTTAAGGGTTGTTCCGGCCAAGCGATTTCGACATCTCAGCGGTATTTTCGAGCGCCTCGGTGATGTGATGCTTGCCGTTGCTGATGCTCGGCAATTGCCGTTTGCAGATATCATCATCAATCCACAGGTGAGTGGATTGCCAGTCTTGAAAGGGAATGCCGAGGATGCCAGAAAGGCGATACTGGCTGGTGAAACCGCAACAAGAAAAGCACTTCCTGATATTAGAAGAGTACTTAAAACTCAAATGAATCGAAAGATGGCAACTCAAAAAAGCAAAGTTGATAATCAAGATCAAACTACTGGGCTAAAGTCTCTTGATCCGTTGTGAGTTTTAACCTCTCATTCGCAAGCATTTCATTGCTCAGAATTCTTTGCTGCGTGGCTGTCGGCCGACTGAGTGTCCGAAAAAGTTTTTCTGATTTGTCGTAAAACATTTTCAATCGCAAAATCTGACAAACCTTTTTCAATTTTTCACCAAATCGAAGTTCGTAAGCCTTGCATTATTTCCTGCGCTCAACCGGTGTGCAAGCCGTTTTAACTTACCTATGGCCCGCGAGAGTCCACTTTATCAGGACAAAAGTTTTTGTGTCGGATAAGCCTTGCAGCGTTAATTTTCACCTTTCACTTGGAAAATAGATCTCGTCCCCTCGACAATGTCGATTTTGGCACGCTGTAAAATTCTGCTATCCTTGCACCATAAAATGGTGCTCCACAAGCATTAGACCGTCCTCTGGAAACACAGGGATTAAGAGAGATATGAGCAACGAACCCCGCTTGCCAACTTTGGTAAACCAGGCAACCGGCGAGAGATACGTCTTAAACGATCCGTCCATAAAATTGGGACGCGCTGATGACAATCAGGTCATTTTGCCTGATGACGGCTACGCTTCGGCTAGCCACGCTCGCATCTTCTGGGACAACGGCATTTGGTGGATAGAAGACCTGGGAAGCAGCAATGGCACGAGCGTTAACGACCAGCTGCTTTCCAAACCACATCAATTAGCGCCACTTGATGTCATCAAAGTGGGCAGAACCTTCTTCAGAATCGAATAATCGGCAAGGCACAACCTTCCGGTCAGCTAACTGAGACACTCGCGCGTGCTTTCGGGCTGTTTCCCTTAATTTAGTTATTGCCCTTGTCCGAATATTGCCAGAACTGGCCGCCTTCATCGTAGCCGGAATTAGTTCCGGGGACAGCAGGCTGGCTATCCTGGGGCACGGTAACGGCTGGGGCGCCAGTGTCAGGCTCCTTGGTGACTTTACCCTTTTTGTAGTGGAAGGTGCCCGGAGGATCTAAGGCGCCAGTCTTACTTGAGCCGGAAACATCATTTGTTGATTCGCTCGTACTTGAAGAAGTTGCAGTGTCAGAACTTGTAGACGAATCTGTCGCAGTCGACGTAGGTGCCTGCGGAGGCTGAGGTGCCATGAATGAAGCCACGACCATAATGATGAGCAAAACCAGAACAAGCGCAGCGCCTCCAATAAGCATTTGCTTGTCTTTCTTCTTCTTCAGCGCAATCGGACAATCGCTCGTCATGAACTTGCCGTCTTCACGCTTGTACAGCGGTGCGTTGTTGCGATTCTCCCGCTTGAAGATGAGCGACTGTGATTCATTCATATCGAAGCCGGACAGGTTATAGACCTGGGCATTGCAGTTAGTACAGTACTTCACCCTTTCTTTGGGATTGTCAGAATTGTCTGACCACACGAAAGGACAGTTGGGCGTTGCCATCTTATAGTCGTCTGCCGTAAGCACCTGCTTAGGCGGCTCAGATTGCTTTTGGGCGATAGATTCCGCTAAACGCTGTTCGGCTCGACTGACGGAAACCGAGAGACTTTCCTTCAAGAAGTCCATATCGAGCATGGTTTTTGGGATAAACCGTTCTGGTTTGACAGCCCCCTGCCGCGCCTCGGCATCCCGCTTCTCTTGTTCGTCAGGCCAAACGGTTGTCTCGCCTTTGAATGCGCTGGCTTCAGTATCGTGAGTATTTTGGCTGAGTTCAACAGTGCCGGTGTTCTTCTTACCGAAAGAGCCCTGGTCTTGAGGCTCGTGCCACTCGGCATATTCCGACTGCTCGCTTTGCACAGGTGAGATCGAGTCAGCCAAAACATCGTGCTCCGGCGGCATGGATTCTGACTGTGAGCCCGAGGGTGAAACATCATCAGAGGGACAAAGGTTGTCGAAAGAGAAATTATCCAGCGGATGAAGCGAGCGGGAAACCTGCAATGGCGCTACAGATTCAGCCGAATTGGGTGTTGCGTTTTCTTCTGTAAAACTCACACCAGGCATTGATGGAGAGCTGGAGAGTCCGCGTTTGCGAATGCCCATGAAGGTCTTTCTCAAACGCTCCGCACGAGAACCAGGTGGGCTCATAGCTGTATTGTCGCGAAGTGCTTGGGCGAATTCGTTCAAGTCGTCCATGCTGACGTCATCATATCCGGCAGACAGATCGCGCGGTTCATGAGTTGCGTCTGCGAAGGCTTCTGCCGGCATTCTCTGCGATGCCTGGGCCGCAGATTCCGTCGACGCATTTTGTGCCTGCGCTGCTGCACTTGCCTGTTCAACCATGGCGTTGATGTTTGCTACATCGACCTCAAGCATTGTCTTTGCGACTTTGCGGGGCTGCTGTCCCGGTGGGGAAGCCGATGGTTTTGCTTCAGACGAGGCCGGAGTCTTTGGAGTGGCTGGATCTGCTGAAGCTGTAGGATTTGCCAAACCCGCTCCACTAGCGCTATCCGTGCCAAAATCGGCAAGCTCGAAAAACTCTTCCGCTTTAAAATCGAGCATCGTTTTTGCAATTTTTCGATCAGCCGATTTGGGAACTGTTGGTTTGGAAACAGTCTCTTGAGCAGCAGATGAAGTAACCGCACCAGGATTTTCAGGAGCTTGAGACTCTGCGATTGCAGCTGCAATCTCGTCTTCGATAGCTCGCGCCGATGCTTCCACTGCATCTCTAAGGCGCGCTGCAGCAATTTCATTTTCGGTGGCTCTCGAAGAAGCCTCAATTGCATTCCGCAGGGAGTCCTGATCAATCTCCATCAGAGTCTTCGCAACTTTGCGCGGAGGCTCGTCGGGTTTGGGTGCGATACCCGTGGCTTTGGCGGCAGCTTCTTTCAGACTGGCGATATCCGCTTCGTGAAGCGGCGAACCTTGAGGTGGAAGAGTTATCTCCTCATCAATCAGAGTCTTGGCGACCTTTCGGGGTTGTTCGCCCGCAGCTGGTGCTTTTTCTTGAACTTGCTCACTAGGCGAAGTCGCTGGAAGAGGCGCTTCTGCTACTGCCTGAGCGGGTTCTGTAGAACTGCCCTGGGCTAATTCTTGAACCTCGACGTCACCAGTTGGCGACACAGCAGACTCATCAACCGGCTCTGTTGCGGACTCTTCAGTTTCAAGGGATTGACGAGGGGTCTTATCTTTCTTCTTATCGCCCTTCTGACCCTTGGTAGAAGCCTTGCCGGCAGTTTTACTCTTTAAAGCAGTGGCTTTGCTCTCGGCAGCCTCTTTGCCCTTTGAGACACTCTCTGATTTTTCTGATTTCGACTCGACTTGCTCGGGCTGCTTGTCTTTTGATTGCGAAGCAACAACGGAGGAACGCTTAGAAGCCACTTCCTTCTTTGAATCAGACGCGTCTTTCTTCGGCGCATCTGTTTCCTTAGCTGACTTATCAGCAGAATCCTGCGTATTAGGCTTGGTTTGCTTAGCCGAAGGTTTCTTCTTCTTGCTCATGACCGTCCAAAGTCGTTGTGCTCAAACCCTTTGCGTCCGCAATCATCATACCTCAGATGAACACCGCAAAAGCTTTTCCTGCTTGCCTTCCCCCCGGACAACGTCGCCGGGTGGTGTGGCTATACTTCCTTATACGTGACGCCTTTTGCGGTTAGGGGGACGGCAATATAATGATGATAAATCTAATCTTGGAATCCCCTAAATTTCCGTAGGTGGGCGTACATTTTACATGTCGAACCGACAGTTAACGGGTTCGAAAAGTTCTGAGGGACGAAACATGTCGGTTGAAAGGATAAGAACTCGAAGACGACGCACCAATCGCGGTGCGGGTATTGCTGAGTTTGGGCCAGGAATACTTGTCCTCGTAATTTGCATATTTTTTCCGCTCGTTGATTTGTTGAGCGTATGTTTGTCTTACTGCACGATTATGGTTCTCAATTACAACCAGGTCGCACAGGCAGCGCTGATTAGAGCCAGCGAAGCTGCAAATCCTGGCGGCGATATCAAAAAAGGAATTCCAGATACATGGCGCGGAGGCATGGGCAAATTCGTCAACATGTCCGGCAATGTACAAACGGATGTCTCTTACAGAAATGGTCAAACGGAAACCGGCAAGGGCGCTACTGATGCCCAGGATGTCATAGTTAGAGTGCGCACGACAGTCACCTGCAATCCATTTTTACCAATTCCATTTTTCGTCGGTATTCCGGGGATAAATGCGCCTTTTCCGATAGTCGTTTTTCAGGAAAAGCAAATGGAAAATCCAGACTTTTCCCAACAGTAGGATTGTTTAGTTTCGATTCAGGAAAATGCAAGTGTCAAAAAAAGTGCAATCTCGAAGAAACAAAAGAGGTGTCAGCTTGATTGAAGCTGCACTGGGGGCTCTGATTTTGATTCCGATTGCTCTTTTGATTGTTGATTTAATTGCAATCGTAGTAGCGAACTCGATGAACGATACTGCAGTGAAAAACTGTGCTCGAGCTGGTGCAAATCAACCAAATCCACAATCAGCCGGCGAAGCAGCCGACAAGGTTTTGGCTACTTTTCAACAATCAGGTATCGTCAAGTCACTAACGCTGGATGATCTTGCATATAAAGATAATGATGTTTGCACAGCAAAAACCACTATGGTTGTTCGCGTGCCGGTACCTTTTCCAGGGTTGAACGAAATAACCTTCAGAGGTACGGCTGTCGAGCCAATCGTTGGCGGAGCTCCCCGCTAATTTTCATAAGCAATCAGTAATCGGTTTTACGACGTTTCTGTTGCAGATTCAAGTCGCAAAAATATTCAAGGCGTGAGGGCAAGTTAAATGGCAACGGCGCGATTAGCAAGAAGAGAAAAGGGCTCAATTTTAGCTCTCACCGCGGCTCTTGGGCTGGCGTTGGTTGTTCTCGGTGTTGGATTCTTCTTCTTCATCATGTTTATGAATGCACAGAAAGAAACCAAAAACGCCATAGACGCCGGCACTCTAAACGTCGGCAAGAAGGCACTTGATGAAATATCTGTTCCGGTCACAAACAAAGCCTTCTGGGATGTTTGCTCAGATCCTGACGACAACAGCATTATTCCGGATCCATCGAAATTGACCGTCAATTTGCGCCGCATCAATAGAGTCTGGGCAGAAGCGATGCTCTACAAAATAAATGCGCTCGCACAGAAAAATGAAGGACAAGATAACAACGGCATGAGCAATGCATCCAGCGCACTGCAGAGCGCCGAGCAAACCAGCGATCTCCTCGCCACCAGATTGAAAATTCAAACGGAGCTGTATCCCTTTTTCAAAGATCTCGCAAGACAAAACAACATTCGTATGATCGGAAATTCCGCTTCAGTAAAGGAAATTCCGGGACTCAACTGGCAAACATCGAAGATGATTGAAGGGACCAACAAAGTTGCTGAAAGCAACATCATGATCGGTGGAAACGCAGGAAACAACTTTTTTGCGCCCCACGGATTTACGTGGAAGGGAAGCAACGTCACCAACACCAGACGATCGCCTGCGCCTGCAAACAGCAATGGAATGTTCTTCCTGAAAGGATATGAAAACCTGGACTTCGGTGGAGATTCAATTTGGCAAGTTCCCTTTCTCTTCGAAGACAAACCACATATGGTGTCAAAAGGTGACTTCGAAAAGGCAAAGAACAATGCCTCCGGTTGGTCTAATGCTGTTCCAAATGCATTCTCGGCAGAAGGCGTTGCGTCTCAGCCTGGCAAGCCTGCTGAGAAGGGTATGGCATGGGTAATTACCAACCCACGACAAACATACAAAGCCGCGATTCCGCACAGTTTCGTCAGACTGAGAGTAGAAAAACCGAAAGTAAATTGGCAATTCGTTCCACTTGCATTTCCTGTCACCTATTTCACAGACACGATGGATGGTTTTACGCCGAAGTCGATGAGCAGTCCACCGGCTCCAGCAGGAGGGCCACTCTGTGCGACAGTACAAGCAGTCAGTGTTACGGTTGGTTTGGAATATGTCGCGCTTTTAGCTACAGGTGTAGACGGAATGGTTTTCCTTCCACCTAAGGCTGGAAGTGCTGAGAATTACATTGAGCAGGAATTGGTTTCCCGCTGCAACGAAATGATCACAAAAGTAGGTGAAACCGTTACTGCATCAGAAGTTCACTCAGCCCTTTCAAATCCTCTTTGTTCTGCAGCACTTCTTTCAGGATTGTCTCAGGACTTCGCTCTATACAGTCCTGATGGAAAGTCAATCCGATGCCTGCCTATTGTCAGCGGTGTGGTGGCAGATCCCCAAGCTCCGTGGCTATCATTGATCGCCAACCAAACGCCTGATGGTTCGGAAAAGAAAAAGGGAGAAAGCAGCATTTCGCTCCCTGCCGCTATGCCGCCTTTTCATCCTGTTATTGTTCCAGACCCATTCTGTGTCGAAAACTTCGGTCTTGGTTTTGGAACGATGGACAAATCGCTCTTCTGGCAGCCCGGAACAGGTGTTAATGGCTGCCTTGGAAAAGTCAGAGTACAACGAGAAACAAACGTTATCTCCATTGGTATTTGTGTTCCCCTAATTTAGAGGTTTAGAGATGGTCTCGGTAACAAAAAAAGCCAGTGCACGATCTAAAGCGATTATCGGTTTGATGATGGCACTCACAACCTCTTCAAATATTGCGATTGCACAAGCACCACCCGAAACTTTGGAAAAGGCGCGCAAGCTAGGGGTGCTTAACCTGAAGAAGGGGGAAGTGCCTGCTTACCTGAAGATTCCGAATCTTCATATGTCCCAAACTGCTCCTACAAACTTTCCAGTGGATGTTTATCGCAGCAACATTGTGTCTACTAATTTTGTAAACACCACTGCAGGTGCGCCTACAGCAACTTTGTCCATCGTTACGAAAGACTCGGCAAGCACGGTCAACTCGTTTTACCAATCCGCACTGCGGTCACGAAGTTTTGCGTTGCAGATACCAAAAGAAGAAATGCTTGCCAAAATTGGTCCACCTGGCTCAGCATTCATGATGCAAGGAACACGTGCAAAAGAAAGAATATCCGTGAGCATCGTTGGTCGCGCGGATGGAAATACTTACGTCTCGGTCAACTGGACAATCCTGCCCTAGATCGCCACGTCCGCATAACTTTCTTAGAAAGACCGCCCGCCGGGTAAAATTCCTACATTGGAATCATCTAGCGCCCCCTCACGGTGAGAGTCTTCATGACCAGATTCATGTCCATATCAAACGCCCGTCGAACCGCGATGAGCGTGGCAATTGGCAGTTTTGTCGCTTTTTCAGCGTGCCCGTCTCCAGCTTTTGCTGAGGTTGCAAGCGGCAAATCCAACCTGTCCAACGCACAACTAACGGCACTGGTGCGTGATCCTTCCGTAGGCGCTCGCGCCATGAGCGTCACTGTAGTTGGCACCGGACCGCTGGTCACGGTTTTGGCAGAAGAGAGAGAAGTCGCGCAAGACAAAGATTTGAAGATTGATTCGATGTTTCTCGCAAGAACATTAATCGAAGGAGCGCCCGGTCAAATTGAAAAGGTGAAGGTGCTCTTCAGCCAAACAGGCAAGCCGGCACGACACGTCACCATCTCGCGTGCAGAGATCAATGACTTCAGTGCAGGACGCATTTCGGCTGCCACTCTGTTGCAATCGCTGGCTCTCGTCTCGGTTCAGGCAGACAATATGCCGGAAATCAATGATGGACCAGAGGTTGAGCGACGTTTGCTAGCATGGAAGCGTATTGATAAACTGCGAGCACAGGGCACTGGCGTTTCGCCATTTGAGGCGATCTTCAAGGAGATTCAGGGGCTCGCCAAGGCGAACGATGCCGAAAAGGTCTCACAAAAACTGACCTATCTCGAATCGAAATTGACCGGACAAGAAGAGCAGGTCAAGCAAGCAAAGGATTCTTTGCGCGGCAGAGGAGTTCCTGCTATCAAAACAGCCTCATCGGCCGGCGCAGGAGCAGGTGCTGGAGCAGGAACGTCACCGAGTGGGCATGGTTCGCCCCCCGCTCAAAGCGCAGCCAGCGGGTACATTCCGCCCGAAGCAGAGCATCTTAAAGCGACCTTCAATGCACAGAGCAACGAGATTATCAGCCAGGTCACACGAAAGAACAGCTCGGAAGGCTACAGATTACGGGATTTGAAAACCGAAATCGAAAAGGCTTTTTCCAGCCATCAAGATGCCAAAGCTTTTGAGCTTATGCACAGCTTCGACCTCGCAGCGACCAAAGTATTGGGATCCTCCGCATTTGGCCCTGGCGGTCAGGGTGGCGGAATGGGTCCCCAAGGTGGCGGCGGTGGAATGGGCCCGCAAGGAGGTGGAGGCATGGGACCTCAAGGCGGCGGTGGTATGGGTCCGGGCGGCGGTGGTCCACCCTTCTAAGCGTCTGAAAACTCTGCGCACATGATAGGTTCAATCTTACGTGGAATATAGGTAGCGGGCGCCGGGTGTGCCCACTACCGCAGAAAGGTGTGAACCATTTGAGTTCCGGCGAAAAACTCCAAAACGCTAACGAAAGGGGAAAAGCTCGCGATCCTCTCGTAGGTACGGTTCTAGACGGTCGCTTCCACATTGATGATGTGCTCGGCTCCGGTGGAATGAGCGTCGTTTATCTCGCCACTCAGATTCGCGTCAATCGCCAGGTCGCCATCAAAACCTTGAAATTGCAGCTGGACACAAAACAGGTGTACCGCGACAGATTTCAGCGCGAAATTAATCTGTTGTGCGCGCTCAATCATCCGCATATTGTCACGGTTTACGACTGCATTTTCGACGACGAGCAGCAGCCCTATGTCGTCATGGACTATTTACGCGGACGCAGCCTTGAAGCGCTTATCAAAGAGGAAGGCCCGCTAGATATCGATCGTTTTGCCCGCATTGCTGTACAGGTGTGCAGTGCGCTCGATTACGCGCACAAAAATGGCGTCGTTCACCGTGATTTAAAACCAGGCAATCTTGTCTTGATGGATGACGAAATGGATTTCGTCAAAGTGGTGGATTTCGGTCTGGCAAAACTAAGTGAGGAAAGTAGAAAGCTCACTCAATCCGGCGAACTATGGGGAAGTCCTCCATACCTCAGTCCCGAGCAATGCGTTGGGAAACCTGAAGACGCGCGCTCCGATATCTATTCATTCGGCTGCGTTATGTACGAGATGCTAACTGGAAAAGATCCCTTCCACAACGGCACCACAATTTACGAATTGATTCAATATCACGTCAACACCCCACCTCCTTCGATGCGTTCCATCAATCCGATGCTGAATTTGCCGGATGAACTTGAGCGCGTGATCTTCAAAGCAATGGCGAAAGATCCTAAAGACCGCTATCAAACGGCTGGAGAGTTGAGCACTGCACTTGTAAAAGCGTGCTCAGAAGCAGCTTCGCGTGAATCTGGCAATCTCAAAATTATGGCAGGCATGGGTGTTTCTGGCGCGCAACAAAATGCGGTATCACAAGTAAATTTCGCAAACAATTTCAATCTGGCACTCGATCCGATGGCTGGCATGAGCGTTGAAGATGCCTTCTTAGACAGAGGAAGCAAAGCAGCAGAGACCGATGACTCAGGAAAAGGTTCGTCGACTCGGCAATTAGCGCGGGACAGATTCAGCAGTTTAGATGCAGAAGATCAGCAAAAAAAATCTAACGCAGGAAAGATGGTCATTGTCGGTTTCATTGTTGTAGTACTCTGCGCTCTGGGTCTATTTGCCGCAGTTTCGATGCGCAATGGAAAAACAGAAACAGCCACAACGCAAACCAACGCGCCGAATGCAAACGTTGATGCGTCGAATGCAAACCCTAATGAGCCCAAAGGGAACACCATTTCGCCGAACTCAACCACCACATCATCCACAAGCGAGACGCCAAGTTCTTCTACGACATCCAGCACAGAAACTGTGGAAAAAGGTACACGCGAATCTACTAAGCCTGCTGTAAACGACGCACCAAAAGTAGCCCCAGTGCGAGTTCAAGCATCACCAAGAATTCGAACGCAACCTAAAGTTCGTCCACAAAATATCGTAAAACGCTCATCGCCACCCAAACCTGCAGTTAATTCTCCAGGTAAAAAACATGATGCCTGGAACGACTTAAAAGGCTTGTACAGCAAATAAACTGGGGCATAGACCATCACTTCGGTCGTTGGCTGAAGCGTCGTCAATATGCTAAATTTGCCGCCACAAGCGGGTTCGACCGAGCCCAGCGCAGAGAAATCGCGCCAAAATTTGCCGCAACTTGCCAGGAGGTTTAGATGAAACGTGCCGCTGTTCTTGCTGTGTCACTGTCCCTGGTTTCCTTGGCTACCTGTTCTATAGCGGTTCAACCGACTCTGGCACAAACCAACTGGGCACAGACGTTTGGGCAGATGCCGCAAATGGTGGATGTGAGCACCAGACTGGCGAAAATGACTCAAAGCATCGCTGAAGCACAGACGCAGGGACGACTTTCCAGCGAAAATGCTGCTTCTTTTAAGGCATCTTTGGAGCGCATAAAACAGAGTGAAACCCAGTACATGGCGGACGGTAAGCTCAGCGTATGGGAAAAGATGCGGCTCGCATTCGAGCTTGACAATCTACAAAGGCAAATCGACTCTCAGTTGGCGCCTAGAACCACAGCAACAGCCGACCTTCCAGGGCGCTCGGCAGAAATCACGCGTGAGATTTCAGACGCACTATTCAGTGGACGCTTGAACAGACAGGACGGGGAAGTTTTTCTTGCTGAACTGGACCGCATAAAGTTGCAGGAAAGTTCTTTTAGAGCTGATGGAAACTTGAACAACAACGAGCTGCTCACTCTCTCAGTGGACTTGGACAAGTTGCAACAAAACGTTCACGCGAAAATCAAGCCGGTCACCGTCAATGACACCAATACCGAGTCCAAGAAAATCGAGATCAATCGACGCGTCAAAGATCTGCTGGCGAGCGGAAAAATCACACTTGCCGAAGCAAACATTTATGGACAAGAGCTAAGCAGAATCGAAGCGCAAGAGACTGCGTTCAAGAGCAACGATGGAAAGTTAGATACAAACGAATCGCTGACACTGGCGATTGAATTGGAAAAACTCTCCACCGCGCTCGACCGCTATCAGCCGCTAGCAACCAATCCGCCCGGCATCGATCAACGCCAGCAAGAAGTTGAAAAATTGATTACTGATGCGCTTTATTCCGGGAGACTGAGTTCGCAACAAGTTGTTGATTTAAAACAGGAGTTCGATCGTATCGCATCACTAGAAGCGACGTTCCGCATTGACGGAAGTCTTTCGGATACAGAAACGCTGACACTGGCGCGCGACTTAGACAGCCTGAAAGCAAAGATTGAAACATACGGTGGCACCCCATCTTTACAAAATGTCAGTCAAAGAGTTACTGAAGCCAAAAGGCGTCTCTTAGCCAGCGAAAGTACAGGACGCGTGAGCACAGCAGCAGCACAAGATCTGCGCACGCAACTTGACCGCATTGATGCGCGATACAGATATTTCATGCAAGACGGTCGTTTAGACAGCACGGAATCAGCGACGTTAGCATCAGACTTCGACAATTTCAGAATCTCTGCAGACAAAGCCGTGGCACCACTTCCAGAGATCAGCACCAGGCGTGCCGATCTCGATCGCAAAATCAACGAAGCGATTGCCTCTGGACGTTTAAGACCAGACGATGCGAGTGCTTTGAAGGCTGATCTTGTTCGCATCAATGGACTAGAAACCACTTTCAAAGGGTCCGAAGGTGGCTTGAGCGATCAAGCAATCATCGCACTTTCCAAAGAGTACGATGCTGTTTCTTCACGCATTGACAAAGCACTGCCACCACTTCCAGACATTGCAGCAAAAGAAACTGCCATTCAAAATCGCATCGAAGAAGCCGCAAAAATCGGAGCAATTACTGAAGACAATCGCCGCGACTTCAATCACGAATTCGATCGCATAAAAGATGTAGAAGGTGCGTTCAGAAGCTCAGACAACCAACTCTCCGATTGGGAAGTCATGACTGTCGCGCGTGACCTTGACCGTCTCGATTCGGAGATAGCTCGCACGTTGACAAAACCAATCAAAGTCGATACTTCCGGAGCAGCGTCAGACACTCGCGGACATTGGGCAGAGCAATACATAGGGCTGTTGCAAAAACGCGGCACCATCGGAGGATTTCCTGATGGTTCTTTCAAGCCGAATGATTACATCACAAGGGCCCAATTTGCTGCGATTGCCACGCGTGCTCTGAAACTGCCGCCAGCAGGCAGACCAGCTAACTTTAGAGATGTCCCTGCAAAGTATTGGGCAGCAAATGCGATCAGCCAGGTCAGCGATGCGGGGCTGGTAACAGGATTTCCAGATGGCAGTTTCCGCCCGGAAGACAAAATCACGCGTGCTCAAGCGCTTGTGATTCTCGCCAAAGCTCTGCAAAATCCCAATGCGGACACCTCTGCATTGAGCCGATACAAAGACGGTGGCAGCGTGCCGACATGGGCTCTGCCGAGCGTTGCGAAGGCTGCTAATGCAAACATCATTGTCAGCTATCCCGATTCTGAATCGATAAAACCAAATGAGTTAGCAACGAGAGCCGATGTCGCCGCTCTCACCTATCAGACAATGTCGAATCTGGGAGAAAAACTGCCGGTAATTCGCGTGGGACTGGAAGCGTCAGGGAAATAAATTCCCGTAGGGGAGCCGCATGCGGCTCCCTGCTCAGGGCGGCGCATGCGCCGCCCCTACAAGATAATGAGCACGCCTACAAAATATCGAGCGCCGCTAGTTCAAACTGATTGGAAAGTTGATACAACCGAGTTCGTCCAAATTCAACGTTGCCGGTTGTTCTAATTGAGCAACAGCAGATGCGCTTCGGCGTTCTCTTTGTTCTTTGTATGATTTGTCTGCAACTACAATCATTTCATTGAGCCGCGAATTCGTCTTACTGATGATTTCAGACACTGCTTCCAAGTCCATAGGGGTCGCAAAACTGTATCGTGTGCGCAACTTGGTGTTGATACCAGATCCGTCAACAGTTGCGACCATCTCGATGGTGCGCGGATAAATCTGACTCAGCTTTCGGCCCAACGGATCTTGTATATATTGAAGCGAGCACTTCACGGTTCTTCTGTCGTCATCAACAGAATCTACAAGCCACGATGCACGACGTTTATCCAGCGCTTTGATATCCAATCCATTGGTTGCTTCCTTCAAGCAATCCCATGCAAGCGCCAAAGACACCGGCATATCAATAGCCTGTTGAGAGAGTTTGATCACATCATCTGTATACGCAGTCGACTGATTCTCTTCCATCGTTTCTAACTTCTTTTTGTTCTCTCTATAGACTGCGCTTTGTGCAAGAAGCTGCATCGACAGAAACAATAAGCAGAAAAGAACAAGACTGAATACCAATTTTCCGTGCTGCGCCGGAGGTGTCGAAAGAAACACATTTAGTAATGGCACTACAACACAAAGCCCGATCAGCACGACGGAAAGAATCATCAGTGCTTTAAAGAATCCTGAGGTTCCATTTTTGGTAAGTTGCTTCAGTTTTTTCATGGTGGAGGACCTGTCAAGAACATTGCAACCATAATCTCACAGGCTTTTTCTGGCGCCCGTCTTGCATGCAGAATTCTTAAACATCCCTAATCTCAGTCGGAGTAATTGTTTTGGGATTTAATCCTGGCGCAGGGCGCTCTGGCGAAACTTTTCTTGCCAGTCTGTGTATTTGCATTCGGAAGTGCGCGCAACCGACTCATACATACGTGCAGGAGAAAGAGAATGAGAAACTACGCAGCCCCACTTGCGTTTACAGCGGCGTTACTGGCTGTCTTTTCAATGGCGGTCACACCGCCGGCGGAAGCTCGCCGAGCCTTTGCGCGCGGTGCAAATGGCTCGATCGGTGCGTTTGCGCATCAAGGGCAATATGGACAACGAGCAGGCGCACGCGCCCTCGGTGCGAATCAAGGCTTTGGTTTTAGAGGCGGATCGTATCAAGGTCCAAATGGAAGCACTCTACAAACGGCTCAAGGCGGAGCCTACAAAAAAGGCGTGGGCGCATTTCGTGCGAAACAATTTCAAGCCACCGGGGCCAATGGTGGCAATGCCAGCGGATACATGAACAACGCATACAATGCGCAAACAGGCACCGGAACACGAAATAGCGGAGCCTCATATACAAACCCTCAAGGGCAATCCTATGGATATGATGGCACGACAAACTATGCAAAGGGTCAGGGTGCCACCACAACCATAGACACCCAAAACAAAGGGGACTACACAATAGATTGGCAAAAGGGTCAGAAACCTGTGGTGACGCCCACCAGCACCACGAGTGAATAACAGGACAAGTTAAGTAGCTGACTCAAATTAGAGCGGGGCACCAGCAATGGTGCTTCGCTTTCAATACTGATAGCCATTTCTGGCATTGATGCAATTGTCCAGAAGTGAAGATTCCGTTTGGAAATTCTTTTCCGCCTCGTTTACATTCTCACGAAAAGATGTAAGTAAAGATTGAACGGTCTCCTCAGCCTTCACTCTTCTGGCGCGGAACTCTTCATCGGTTTCGCCAAATGATTTGACAGACGGAACAAAAGAATGCGTTACTGCTTCGGCATGCTTCAAAGTTTGGCGCGACTGCTCAAGTCGCTCAAAAGCGCGAGTCTTTCGTTGCTCCGCTTCGCCGACGAATGCAGAGCGAAAGGAAATATTGTCAGCCATTACATCCAATGCAAGGGGAGTTTCTTTCACTATTGCTACAAGACGTGGCAGACGAGCTTTTAATGCCTGGACTTCAGCTTCATCGCGCGGCTTCTCGGCTACTGCTGGCGTTTCGCGGGCAAATTTTTCAGCTGCCGTTCCAGGAATACTGCCACCTTGCTCCGCGGAGTTTTTTCCAGCGGCTCTTGTTTCTAATTTGGAATCAGGACTTCTTCCATACCTCAATAGCACCATTCGGCAGTAGCCGGAAAATGAACTGAATGGAGCCAGATTGTAACAACGCTCGTATTCTTCCAAAGCAGCATTTATCTTATTTGTCTGCATAAGCGCGTTGGCATAATAGTAATGCGCAACCGCTGCATTACGATGTTCACCGCTTACTGCCTTTGCCAAAAATTCTTGCGCGGCAACATAATTTTTTTGGTTGTATAGAGTAATGCCCCTCGCAAGAGAATCCGAAGGAGCCAGCTCTGCTGCAAACAGGGTCTGCGTGCAAGAGGTCTGAATCAGCACAAACCCTATGAATTTCAAAAGAAAAGCTGGATGGAGTCTCATTCTCCAAATTCTATATTTCTCGAGACTAAAGGGTTTTTGAACTGAGCGGTCTCTATATCGCGTGTTGCCAGTCCATGCATTTTCATGTGGTGATAGCAAAGAGCGCGCGCCAAATAAAAGTCCGATTGATTCGGATCGTCCACGATACATCCTTTAAGGCACTCCATTGCTGATGTCCATTTACCTAATTGAATCAGAAGTTTTGCTTTACGCCAGTAAAATTCGACGTTGTTGAAATTAGCGGCGGATGCCTCATAGGCGCCAGTCAGAGCTTCTTTCGGATTTGGCACATTGGAAAAATAGCTGGCTGTCAAAACCAATTTTTGATTCGCAGTAGGAAACATAGAAGCTGTTTTTACTGTTTGAGCCATTGCTATTGTCTGCACTTCTGAAACGTTTTTGCTGGACAGTCTAGATTGTCCCGTATTGGGTGCTGTGCTGTCTGGCTCGAGATCTGCAACTACAGTCGGAGCCAACTTTTGCGGTTCGGACGCTGGAACCGAGAGTACGATGTCATTGCCCGCCCATTTTGCATTGAGCATTGGAGATTGACGCGCTCCAGGCCGGTCTTCACGCACTTCAGTCTCCACTAATTGCTGAGCTTTCTCGAAAGCTGCGCCGAGCGGCAACTTTCCGCTTGAGCCCCGCAAAGCCTCCAGCAAATTTCTTGTGAAAACACCATTCTCATAGCGCTTAGACTCCCAAGATTGCTCGTCAGGGCGGCTGCTGCAAATTACCAACTGACCAGAACCTTCAGCCAGTTCTTGGGCATTCATATTGCCGACGCGATACATACCTTTGGCATTCGGATCGCTGCTGCCGGAATGGCATGCGTCAAGAACCAACACAACACGGTCGGAAAGCACGCGGCTGTGAATCTTATCGTTCACTTCCTGCATCCCAATGCCCGTAGCATCAAGGTCTTCCGGATCCGCGTCGTAAGTGACCAAATAACTCTTACCTCGCAAATCCATCTGAGACGGACTACCGTGAGTAGAAAAAAATAGGACAATCAAGTCCCCTGGGCGTGCTAAGCGAGCCAAAAACTTATTGCCAAGCTCAGAGATAATGCGCCTGCGCGTTGCTTTCTCATCAAGCAACAGACGCACATGTGAGGGCTGGAAGTTTGCGTCTTTGATCAAATAGTTGTAAAAGTCGCGTGCGTCTTTTGTCGAGTATTTGAGCGTAGGGACTTTGGGATTTTCAAAATTGCTGATGCCTACAACGAGAGCCCATTTGTCTCTAATTGGACGCTTGGAGTCCAGAACTGTGTCCACTGCTTTGGTCTGCTCGGTCGGAGCTTGAACAGTGTCAGCTACAGCCGAACAAAGGGGCGAAAGAGCGGCGAAAACAGAAAGTAGCGCCGCAAAGTACAGTCTGGCAGGCAACACGGCATTTCACCTCGTGAAACAACAAACCGGACTCCACTGGAAGTATTCCCCGGGTGAAGATGTTTAGCACTTATAAAAGGTATTTTTATTGAGGAATTGAAATCGACTTAGCGCCGATCTGCTGCTTGTGCTCGCCAGACAAAGCCACAGAAAGAGGCGATTGAGCGACAGACTCCATCAATGCGCGAATGAAAGCATTACTCCTCTCGGCAGAGATGTGGACCGTGTCGATAAAATTGCCTTCCTTGTCCCACGACGAATTGTTGAAGTCGGTCAGTTGAACATTTCGAGTTGCACAGATGCTCTTCAGCTTCGTCAGGTACGACTCATAAAATCCAGGTGCGAGAAGCGTCTTGTTGGTTCCGCTAAGCGGCATATTCACAACGAGAACCTCGACGCCATGCTTTTGAGCTAATTCCAGGGTGCGATCGAAATAGTCAAACTGTTCGTCGACCATACGCTTGTCCACAGGATTGTAGCTGCGCATATACTGCTCACAGGTCTTCTTCGGCTCGTAGTGATCGATTGCATAGCCCGGATAAGCAAAAGGCGTTCCTTTGACCTCTTCGGGAAAGATGCCGTCCTTCTGAGGTGCAAGCGCCATACTTGTCCCGCCGTATTTCTCAAAAAGAATGAAAGGGCAAGTCTTCTCAATCAGTTTTTTCGAAAGCAAGCCGAAAAATGATTTCACTTCAGCCCGATTGCGCCAAAGATTGCTGACGCGACCCATAGCAATGTCGAACTTTTTGTCTAGCGTCAGTGATTCGTCGCAGAAAACGCTTTTCACGTCGGACAGATTCGAGAGTATCTGGAACGCGCTCGTTGAGTACATTCCCGGCACCAGGTTATCCTGGAAATCACGAGGAGCCACACCGCAAACCAAAGCAACTGGTTTGTGTTTCGATTCAAGCAATTCTCTGGCAACAAAATAATCATCAGATGCCATGCCACCGCCGACAGCGGCATTGAATATCTGGACAGGTTGGCTCGAAGGCAATGAAATGCACTGTTGCAATTGCTCTTCGCAGGCTGTTGCGCGCCGTTCGTAAAAGCGTTTGATTGCTCGCTTGCGATGCTGTGACTCAGCTTGCACCACAGGCGCCACCACGAGAGAGCTGCCGAGCAGCACCATGTACGGTTGAGGGTTTTTGCCCGAGGTTTGTTTGGCGATGTCTCTCATCGAGTTGAACAGCTCGCCTTGCTCGATAGTAGCGACTGGCAAACGCGCAAAAGGGTGTGCAAAGGCTATCCAGCCCTCTACTGCAATGCAGAAACAGAGGGCGGCCACAACGACTCCAACTGATCCCTTAGCCAACGTCATCAAAAAACTCGAAAAGCCTTACTATTTGGCTAACGATGATACCTCTTTCGAGGTCTTCAATAAATTGACTAGGTCTAAGAAATCAAGAGCGCCCAAGCTGTTTGAAAAGGCGCTGAAACAGGAATGTCAAGTCCTCCCTAAACCAGACGTTGTGTATCATTCGCTCGCCGCCCGGAGGCCACACAGGCTCTTCGCCGAAGACCTCTTCATCCAGCTCCTTAAGATATGTTTCGTAGAGCTTTTGGGCTTCCAGCTTGCCGGATGTCTCTAACGCCAACGCCATCATGTATTCGTTTGGCACGAAAGAGTCTTTATTTGCCTCCATAGCCTGCTCAATTTCGGCTTTCGCCTCTTTCGGAGACCCCATTGCGGTCAGCATGCGTGCCATTCGCAAGTTGATACGAAAGCCCTTCGGTGAAAGCTTTAAGGCGTTACGGCATTCGGCGACCGCCTCCTCTCGACGTCCAAGCTGCCAAAGCGCTTCAGCGCGCGCAACTTTGACACCTGCAGCACCATTACCTTCGTCAAAGAATTTCGTCTTGATCCAGGACATCGGCAGTGCACCGGTTATGAGCTTATCGCCAGTTTCTAGATAGCTTTCGGCAACAGCCATCTCGTGCTTCCGGGCATTCAAATCGGCAAGGTAATAGTTTTTCAAAACATCCAGGGACGTGTAAGAAGCCTGGCCTAAGTCGAGAAGTACTATGAGCAGAAAAGCTGCGCCCATCACGCCTACCATTTGAGTGGTTGAAACATCCTGCTGCGAAAGGCGCTTTCTCAAACGCTTATTGATCTCCACATGCGGATTTGCCTTTTTCACAGTTTCAATCAACATCTTTTGAAATTGAGGCGATACCACTCCCAGTGGCAGCTTGAAAATCAGATCAGTGGGTTCGCCCTTAGAAGAAGCAGCCGAAACACTGGCATCATCTGCTAAAACACGGGCGTCTCCGGTCGAAACATTCCCATCACCAGCCGAAATTCGAGCATCGCTCGTATTCTCGAAGCCGGTACGCAACGCGCGAGTACGGATGTGCAAATTTCCCCAAATAGTCAGTTTCAGTTCATCGATTGCAGAATACGCAACCTTTCTCAGCCCGATTGAAAGCGCGGTTTCGTCGAGTTTTATCCAATTCCAATACAAAATTAGTGGCAAACCATCGCGCAGAGGCGAGGCGATTTTCAGAAGGATTTTCCTTTCGAAAGAGAGGAGAATTTGATGGGCAATGGGAAGCAAAACGATTACCACTGGTATTCCTAGGTACCGGATATCGGTGGAAAACCATGATGTGGTCGAATATAGCGTGACAAAAATAAGCTCGAAAATGACGAAGGTGCAACTTACCAAAACAAACCCGCGGTATCCCCAAGCCGTGGGAATTGGTTTGTCCATTTTATTTGCCGCATTGCCTTTAGGGGAATTCGATGGCTCTGAATTCAAAAGCGTATCCTTTGTGGCTTCCTCTTTGGTTTCTTCGGCTCTTTCAGTCATGATTTGTGCAGATAATAAATCGCTGGAAAAGCCCTGAAATTCAAAGGCGCTATCGCAAAACCCTTGCTAGCTATTCTTGCACACGGCAAATTAAAGTCTCATATTCTGATCTGTATACAGTCTGTTTAATAGAAAAAAGCAGCGGGCACAAAATTTGGGAAGGCTTTACAGCAGCATCTCTTGGCGACCAGACATGCCGGAGTCCGAGCCTTCCAAGCTGTCACCAAGACGGCGAAATTAATGAAAAGGCGGTCTTAATGTCAGTAGTGGAAAAATCCATCGGCGAACTTTTGGTCGACAACGGTCAAATAAGCGCCGATGAATTGCGGCTTGCCGAGAGAGAGGCAAAAAGCACCGGAGAGCCGCTCAGCATCATTTTGTCGAGACTTGGACTAGCTTACGAACACCATTTTAAGAACGCCCTGGAGCTCAAATACGGGGTCACATACGTCAGCCTGGCGCGCACAGAAATTCAACCGGAAATTTTGAAGATCGTGCCGGAAGCGAAGATCCGCGAACACATGATGGTTCCAGTCAATGAGAAAGGCTCACGCATAACCGTTGTCATGGTCAATCCTGAGCATTCAACGGGCTTGGCGGCGCTCAAACAATATTTCGGAGACAGGCAATTCACGCCCGTCGTCTGTACTGAAGACGACTTCATGCTGTTCATGAGCAATCTTTATCAGGAGAATTTAGACGCCAAGCCAACGGACAAAGGCAATAATGGCGCCAAGGATGAGAACTCAAGCAAGAAAGAAGCTGCTCCTGCTGCTGAAGCAAAAGCAGAGGAGAAGCCGACACTTTCGCCTCTAGCCGCATTCCTCGCTAAGGGCAAGGCCGAACAAGAAGCAGCAGCCCAGGCGGAAGCAGAAGCTGCGGCAAAAGCTGAGGCTGAGGCTGCAGCTAAGGGCAAAGCAGAGTCAGAAGCAGCCGCCAAGGCTGAAGCAGAAGCCGCGGCAAAAGCCAAAGCAGACGCTGAGGCAGCGCTCAAGGCAGAAACTGAAGCGAGAGAAAAGGCAGAAAAAGAGAAGGCTGAAAGCGAGAAAGCAGCTGCCGATAAGGCCGCGGCGGACAAAGAAGCTGCACAGAAAGCAGAAGCAGAGAAAGCGGAAGCAGAGAAAGCGGAAGCAGCGAAAGTAGAAGCGCAAAAAGCCGAGGCTGAAGCGAAAGCGAAGGCAGAATCAGCATCTCTTGGCAAAACAGAGCCAGAAATTGTAGTCAAAGCAGATTTAGACAGCGCCTATAAGTCCGAACTCGACAATATGTTCAGGACTGAGCCGGAAATACCGACAAACGACGAAACCGGCAAATTCGACTTAAACATGCTGCAAAAGCATATTGAAGAAACCCGCAATAAGGCTGGCAAGAAGCCGGCTGATAATACTTCAAAGTCGGCAGGGTCCGAACCTGCGGCAAAAACTGAAGATAAAGAACCAAAAGAAAAACAGGCTGAAGAAAAGAAAGAGGTCGAGGCGCCTGAAACAAAGGTTGAACCAGCCAGAGAGGACAACAAAGACTCTGAAGCGAAGAAATCAGAGCCGGAGGCTGAGAAAAAAGCTGCACCGGTAGACGAGAAAAAACCGGAGTCCGAAGACGAGAAGAAGGCTGAGTCAGTAGAAGAAAAGAAAGAAGAGCCCAAGGCAGAAGCCGAGCCTCAAAAGAAAACCGAGGACAAGGGCTCAGATACGGAGACCAAGGCTGAGACAAAGGCTGAGACAAAATCAGAAACGAAATCAGAATCCAAGTCGGAAACAAAAAAAGAACGTCCGGATGCCAGAGATGTCGCCAGAGAATTGGCCAAAGAGCTGGCAGAAGAACCAGGCAAAGCGGGGCTCAAAGATGATGAGGCCACAGGTGAATTCGACGCACTAGTCAGTCCGACTGTCGAGAAAAAACCGCCCGCGCAAGAATCCAAGCCTGAGCCGAAGGAAGAGAAAAAGCCTGAGCCAGAGGCTGATTCCGCGGCTGCGACGAAGGAAGAGACAAAGCAGGTTTTACAAGATAAAACAACCGAAGTCAAATTGGAGCAGGCCAGCGAAGAATTCAAAGCAATCACACCGAAATCCACTGGAGAAGCAGGTCTTGGCGAATGCGAACCGGTTGCAAGCGAGTCGATCGCTCGCACTTCTACCGAGCAGAAACAACCTGATGCTCTCGAGAAAGAAAGTGATGACGCCGCTGTAATCATGCTCTGCAATCAAATCTTAGCCAACGGCATTGCCAAAGGTGCTTCAACCATTCACGTAGAGGCAATGGACAAGCAGGTTTTGGTGCACTACCGCATTCAAGGTCAGTTGATGATAGTGCGCAAGCTGCCAAAAATGCTGATGCCGGCGCTCACTCAGCGTTTTCGTAAAATGGGTCGCGTCGATCAGCAAGACAGGCGCTTGCCCCAGGATGGCCGGGTCAAAGTCAGAATGTCCGGCAAAGACTTTAACCTGCGATTGACCGTTGTTCCCCATACCGCAGGCGGTGAGCACATTCTCGTCTGGATTGAGTAGTCTTCGAGCATCGACGGTTTTACATCGAATTGTTCTGATTTGGGCCCAACCGGTATTTATAAGAAAGAAAGTGGAAAGTTAGCTTTGTAATCTAAGTCGAAAATCAACCGCAGGTCGGTTGTTTTCCACTTCTGGAGACTCAAGACCATGGCACTAATCAAGAAAGATTTTGGAGAACTGCTCGTAGACAACGGGCTGATTACTGCCGAGGAGTTGAAGCTCGTTCAGCAAGAGAGGCTTCGCACCGGCGAGCCGATTAGTTTGATTCTGTCTCGGCTTGGTTTGGCCAATGAAACCCATCTGCAGAACGCTCTGGAAATGCAGTTCGGCGTCAAATATATTTCACTGGCAAAATCACAGCCAGAGCTCGGAGCATTAGAACTATTACCGGAGACTTTGATGCGCCAGCACCAGGTCGTTCCGGTAAGTAGCGAAGGCAATTGCCTGATGGTGGCAATGGTCAATCCCAATAACCTGCTGGCACTGGACGATATCAAATATCGCCTGAAAAGCATGCAGATTAAGACCATGGTTTGCACAGAAGACGACTTCCAGCATTTCATGGAAAACATCTATGCATCGCGCCAAGATTTGCTGCAAGAAGAGTCGTATGAGGAAGCGGATCAAACATTCATCGAAGCAGAAGTCGATCTCTCAACGCTCGACTTAATCAGCAGTGCCGAAGATCACATCAACGATCTTGACCTTGCAAAACAAGCGCAGGATGCCCCGATCGTTCACCTCGCCAACCAGGTACTTGCCAAAGCCATCAAAAGACATTGCTCTGATATCCATATCGAGCCGACGGTAAATTCCGTTGTAATTCGTTATCGCCTGGATGGTGTTCTGTTCGTCGATCGCAAGTTGCCGCGTGCGATTTTGGCAGCGCTCGTTTCGCGCTACAAAATCATGGCAGACATGGACATAGCAGAAAGACGCTTGCCACAAGATGGACGAATTAGAGTGCGGTTTTCCGGCAGAGACATTGACTTCCGGGTATCTTCGTTGCCCTCCAAGCACGGCGAAAAGATTGTGATGAGAATGCTCGACAAGTCCGGCACCATGCTTGGATTGGATAAACTCGTCAGCGATGAGAGCACCCTTGATGTCATTCGCGAGATGGTCAGCAAGCCTTACGGCATTATCTTCGTCACCGGACCAACTGGTTCAGGAAAAACAACGACCCTCTATTCTGCGCTTGCCGAGCGCAATTCGCCCGAAGTGAATATCGTCACTGCCGAAGACCCGATTGAATACGAGATGGCAGGAATTACGCAGGTTCAGGTTTTGCGTGAAAAAGGACTGGACTTTGCCAGAATATTGCGTTCATTCTTGCGTCAAGATCCGGACATCATGCTCGTTGGAGAAACCCGCGACCGTGAAACAGCAAAAATCGCTGTAGAAGCGGCTCTCACTGGTCACTTGGTTTTCACCACATTGCACACGAATGACGCTCCCGGCGCAATTACTCGTCTTGCAGAAATGGAAGTGGACCCGTATTTGGTGGCATCGGCGACCATTGGAGTTGTCGCCCAAAGATTAGTGAGACGCATTTGCCCTGACTGCATACAAGAGTATAAACCGGAGAGGTCAGCACTCGAATATCTCGGTGTTCTCGACCGTCTCCAAGAAAAACCAGCTGAATCAACTATTCAGTATTTCCGTTTTAGAACTGACGAAAATGGCTGGCCGATCTTTCAGCGTGGTATTGGATGCGATGGCTGCAATCAAACCGGCTACAAAAATCGTATCGGTGTTTTCGAAGTCATGCGCATGAATGATGAACTGCGAGACCTCATTTCCAAAGGCTCAAGTACGGCGATGATTCGTTTTGCAGGCAAGCAATCAGGCATGATCACACTCAAAGACTACAGTATTCGCCTGGTTGGTCAGGGCTTGACGACGGCTGATGAAGTAGTGAGAGTGACCCTGGCTGATACCGAAGGTGATGACAAGCTTTGCCCTAAATGCCGAACACCTATAAGCGACGATTTTATAAAATGCCCATTCTGCCAGCACGATCTGAAGACAACTTGCCAGCGTTGCGGAACACTGCAGCAAGAAGGATGGACAAGTTGCCCGAAGTGCGGACTGACAGAAGAGGAAGCACAAAGAGAGACAGAATGTACTGGATGCAATGCTGAAATTCTAGGCGAATGGTCGCGTTGCCCGTATTGCCAGGAGCCAAGGAAGCAGCCGAAGAAGATGTAGCGTAGGGGGCAGATATGCAAATTGAGATGCAGGAAATTCTCCAACTGGTTCAGGACCGGTCGGCATCGGATTTGCATTTGAAAGTCGGGCAGCCCCCTGTCATACGTGTGTCTGGAAAGCTCTTGCGCAGCCAACTTCCCACCCTTTCGCAGTCCGATGTAGAGAGACTGGTCTTTGAGGTTTTGACGCCTGAGCAGCGACACCTTTTGGAAACCAATCTGGAATTGGATGCGAGTTTTGGGATTGATGGAGTTGGGCGATTTCGTATCAATGTATTTAAAGAACGTGGCAATTATGCGGCAGCATTTCGCGTAGTACCATCCTCAATACCGTCGCTTGCCGACCTGTGCCTGCCGAATATCTGCAAGGAAATTACGCAAAAGCCACGCGGACTGATTCTTATCACTGGTCCGACCGGCTCCGGCAAGTCGACGACACTTGCCTCGATGATCGACTATATAAATGAAAATCGTTCCGAACACATTCTCACGATTGAAGATCCGATTGAGTTCTTGCACTCGAGCAAGAAATCGGTTGTTTCTCAAAGAGAACTGGGAGCGGACACAAGAAGTTTTTCCAACGCACTTCGCTCTGCGCTTAGAGAAGATCCTGACGTCATCTTAGTGGGTGAAATGCGGGATTTGGAAACTATCCACCTGGCGCTTACGGCAGCAGAAACCGGTCACCTTGTGTTTGGCACAGTGCACACGAGCTCTGCACCACAAACCATCGATCGCATTATCGACGCGTTTCCCCCGGGCCAACAACAACAGATTCGCATCATGTTATCGAACGGCTTGGTGGCAATTGTCAGCCAAACCTTATTGCCACGTATGCAGGAATCAGCGGGCGGCAGCCCAGTCACAAAAGGCCGGGTGCTTGCAGCAGAAGTACTTATCAATACTGCAGCTATCTCCAACCTGATTCGAGAATCGAAAACAGCTCAAATTTACTCATCCATTCAAATGGGCGGCAATCTCGGGATGCAAACTTTGGAAGCAGCCCTGGCAGCACTGGTGAAACAGAATGCAATCAGCGCGGCAGATGCTCTGGCCAAAACATCCAGACCCGACGAATTGGAACAGTTGCTGGCGTCCGCGTCGAAAGCCCCGACAAGAACCGGAGCCGGCGGAAGCCAGGGATTCGGCTATGGTAGTTTCGGTTAGGTCATGAATTTGGCTGAAGGGCGAAATGGACTTTGTCTATAAAGTAAAAGATATGAGCGGAGCGATCCGGGAGTCTTCAGCTAAGGCTGAAAACGCTCAACTGCTTCAAGCCCGCCTTTCAGCACGCGGCTATGAAGTGATCGAAATAAAAGAGCGCGGCTTTTCGCTCATGCAAATTCCTATGATTGCCGAGCTTGATGCTGCAGTGGCAAAGCTGGAGCCAATCGGGCTTAAGGACATGGTTGTCTTCAGCCGCCAATTTGCCGCCATGATTAGCGCCGGGGTGCCTCTTTTGAGGACTCTTTCTATTATTGTCGAGCAGTGCAAGAACAGGAAATTGAAGTCTTGCCTGGAAGAAGTGCGGCGCTCGGTAGAGTCGGGGCTGTCGCTTTCGGACGCACTGGTGCGGCAGCACGGGGTTTTCGACAAGCTATATGTGTCTATGGTCCGAGCAGGAGAAGCAGGCGGATTTCTGGCGGAGGTCTTGACCCGTCTTGCCGACTTTCTGGAGGCTCGCCAGAAGCTCAACCAAAAAGTGCGCTCAGCAATGGTTTACCCTTCGGTAGTGTTGGCAATTGCCGTTCTTGTTTTCTGGGTGATGCTGACCTTTATTTTGCCTATTTTTGAAGGACTCTTCAAAAACATAGGGTCAGAACTGCCGGCTTACACAAGATTTTTGATGAGCCTGTCGGAATACATGCGCTCTATTTGGATGGCGCTTTTCGTTGTATGCGTCCTTGTCTCTCTCTATTTTGTCCGGCGTTATTACCGGACGGAAAAGGGGCGCGAGCACATAGACGGCATCTTTCTATCGCTTCCACTCTTCGGCGATTTATCAAGAAAGGTTGCAATAGCCCGCTTTTGCCGCACCTTCGGCACGCTAATCAAAGCCGGGGTACCAATGCTATCTGCTCTTGACGTGGTCAAAGACACCGCCGGAAACGCCAGCATTGCCCGTTCGGTGGAGAAAATCTACAACGAGGTAAGACAGGGCGGGTCCATCTCCAAACCGATGGCAAGAATTTCCCTCTTTCCGGCCATGGTCACTCAAATGGTGGCGGTTGGAGAAGAAACTGGGAATTTGGACGAGATGTTGACCAAAGTCGCCGAATTTTACGATATGGAAGTGGACAACTCTGTCGAGTCACTGACCTCGTTGCTCGAACCCATCATGGTTGTTGGGATTGGGGGAATTGTCGGGTCAGTTGTCGTGGGTATGTATCTGCCGATTTTCACCGTAATCGAACAACTTAGATAGCAATTCATATTTCCAAGCACTGGCGATTAATCTTTTTGTTTGCTAATCTGCCTTAGGGTTCTACAATATGTCTGGCGGGTCTGTGAAAATATATCAAGTGAGCAAAAGCTTGTACGTATCAAAGTCATCATCTATATCGAGCGGCACAACGGCCAAAATGGACGCAACAGGAAAAGGTACAGACCAGATTCACCACTGGCTATCTGTGTATTCTGAATCTCGCGATCCGGCCATGCGTGACTCGATCATCCAAGCGTCCTTACCGCTTGTGAAAAGAATTGCCTACGGTCTGGCGCGACGCTCGACCGACCCTGTCGAAGATCTGATCCAGGTGGGCTCTATCGGGCTCATCAAGGCAGTCGACCAGTTCAAGCCCGATGCCGGCGCCAAGTTCCAAACTTACGCCACACACTTGATTACTGGCGAAATTCGACATTATCTGAGAGACAAGACTGCCATGATTCGTGCACCGCGCGAATTGCAGGAGTTGTCCTTCCGCATCAATAGACTGGTGCAAAGTCTTACTGCACGTCTTGGCCGCGAGCCTTCAGACGTTGAAATCGCGCATGAACTGGAAATTCCAGTCAGCCGCGTCAATGAAGCATACGAAGTCGATCGCAGACGCACTTTGATCTCTCTGGACCAAGCGCTGTCCAACGATGCAGGCTCCGAGCAGTCGCTCATCGACACTCTGGTGGATGGCAAATACCAAACAAATCAGATGGCGAAAGAAGACCGCTTCATGTTGGCTGAGGCAATCAAACAGTTGAGAGATGGTCTGCGCGAAGTCGTGCAGCTGACTTTCTACGAAGATTTGAGCCAAACAGAAGTAGCGCGCCGCTTGGGAATTTCGCAGATGCAAGTCTCTCGCCGACTGAGAGCAGCAACTGCCGAACTCCATAAGATCATCACGCAGAACAGAAAGACTGGTGGTCAGAAAGGCAGTTAGTCGATGTCGGATGTTGTCATCCAAACGACCAACTTATCTAAAGAGCTAACCAGCAGTCTTTTACGCCGCAAAGTCCGTATTCTAAGCGGGCTGGATTTGAGCGTAACCAGAGGCGAAACGTTTGGTCTGATCGGACCGAACGGGGCGGGCAAAACTACATCCATAAAACTGATGCTAGGACTGATGCGGCCCACGGAAGGGAAAGCAGAGATTCTTGGCATGCCCGCAGGCGACAAACGCGCACTGGCAAAACTCGGCTATTTGCCTGAAAACCCATACTTCTACTCACATTTGACCGGCAGGGAATTTCTCGATTTTGCCGGTCAATTGTTCGGTATCGAATCAAAACAAAGGCGAGAGCGCGCCGGCGAACTGATAAAGACAGTCGGACTGAGTGAAGCGGCAGACATGCAGATGCGTAAGTATTCCAAAGGAATGCTGCAAAGGCTGGGCATCGCGCAGTCTTTGATCAATAACCCGGAACTGGTCTTCTGGGACGAGCCTATGTCCGGTCTCGATCCGATCGGGCGCCGAGATGTACGCCAAATTCTTCTTTCTCTAAAAGAAAAAGGCACCACTATATTTTTCAACTCCCATCTGCTGCCGGACGTCAACGAGGTCTGCGACCGGGTCGGCGTCATGTTCAAGGGGCGCATGGTGGTGCAGGAGAAAGTGAAGAACATTTCGGGGCAGGGTAATTACAAAGACCTGGAAGATTTCTTCCTCGAGGTAATTGCAAAAGCCGAAGCGGACAGCGGCGCGGCGGCAGCTGCCGGAACTCAATCGAAGGAGGCTGTCTCATGAGCGAGAACAGCCGCAACAATTCCGTCGATGCGGTCATAGCGATAGCGCTGAACACTTTTCGTGAGACAGTTCGCGACCGCATTATTTACGCGTTGATTCTTTTCGCCGCGATTGTCACCGTACTCGGCATAATTCTCGGTTCGCTATCCGTAGGTCAGGATATTCGCATCCTTAAGGACATCGGGCTTGCGGCAATTTCTCTAATTGGTGGCATCATCGCAGTTTTTGCAGGCACCAATCTTGTTTATAAAGAACTCGAGAGACGCACCATCTACATCATTTTCACGAAGCCTGTGAGCGGATGGCAGTTTGTGCTGGGGAAATATATCGGTCTTTGCCTCTGCGTTCTGGTCATGGTAGCGGCGATGGGAGCGTTTCTCTCCATAATTGTTGCTTCGGTTGGCAGCGGTTTTGGAGGCGCTTCTTTCTTTGATCAGCTTAGAGAAATTACTCAAGAACTGTCGCTTATTTACCTAGAACTATTATTCGTAACCGCCCTGGCTACGTTTTTTTCGACGTTCTCAACCCCGGTCATGAGCGTGCTTTTCACCCTGGCAATCTGGCTTGCAGGACATCTGGGAGAGTCTCTTTTGGAATTGGGCAAACTTTCTCAAAATCCATTTCTTGCGCAATGCCTCAGCATAGTTTTTTATTGTCTTCCCGATTTTGCCGGCTTGACCAGAATTCGCGGGCATCTTTTGTATGGGACAGTTCCAGGGACTGAGGTACTGACCTACCTCATCACTTATGTGCTTGCCTATGTCCTCATGCTGCTGGTTTTAGCAGCTATAGTGACAGAAAGAAAAGAATTCACATGAGCATATCTATCGCAGATTCACCGGCAGCGCTCTACTCGCTCACATTTGTTGTGGGTGCGTGTGTCGGCAGCTTTCTCAATGTACTGGCAATTCGATCGTTGGCTGAGAAAAACGTGTTCTGGCCGCCGTCTTCGTGTCCCGATTGCGACAAGAGATTGGGACCCTTCGAGCTCATTCCGATCGCTTCTTATTTTTTGATCGGCGGAAGATGCAAGCACTGCAAGAAAAAAATCTCATGGCAATATCCGGTTGTTGAACTATTTACTGCCCTCTGGTTCATGGTTGTTATCTGGCGGTTTGGCCTGACGCCTGAAGGCTTCGGCATGCTCTATTTCTCCTCGGTGCTGATTGCTGTAACCGTCACGGACTTCCGCGAGAAGCTCATCCCGCACGAGATTACTTATCCTTCCATTCTTCTTGGAATTATGTTCAGCGGTTTGGTTCGCAACGATCTAGTTGGCACCATGGCCGGTATCGGCGGCAGCTATATCCTCTTTGACTTCATTGCTTTCTATGGACTCGTACTTTATCCGTATCTGCACCCCGAATCAAAAGAGACGCCGGAGGAAGAAGAGGGCGATGAAGAAATCGACGCAGTGTTTGAAGTAGGGCCAGCAAAAGAGGAAGAAGAATTCGAAGTGATGGGCGGCGGCGATGCCGTGCTGGCTGCTCTGGTTTCTGCTTGGCTTGGCTGGGAGCGCTTAATAGTTGCGGTTATGCTTGGTTTCATCCTTGGTGCACTCCTGGGTGGAGTTTATCTGACCCGAGAGATGAAGAAGGCAGGCATATTTAGACATTGCCTCAAGTGGGGGCTCATTTGGTTTGGTGTCGCGGCCGTTGTCGGCACCGCTATGTTCTCCGTTTTGGCGCAGGTAAGCAGCCAGTCTATTTGGGAAGTTCAGTGGGGCGTATCAATAGCAATATTTGCCATCGCATCCGGTGTTTTCGCTTATATCTGGACCGGCAAAAGAGTTTCCAAACCCTTCCCGTTCGGTCCAGCATTGGCGATGGCCGCTGGAGTCTCGATGTTCATAATGCCACACTCGATTTTCCCGGCCGAAAGAATGTGAGCCAGGGGCAAGTCAGCCAGATCTCATTAAAGCATCTATATAAGGCCGATTTTGGACTAAACTTGAACATGTGGACCTGTAAATCTGAATGCGGATTTGAATAATGTTCGGTTTTGGAAAACGCAAAGGACCGACGCTGGGGCTGGACATAAACAGCGACAGCATTACTCTTTTGCAGCTGGAAAAAACCCGCGCCGGAATCGAAGTGGCTCGTTTTGCTTGCCAGCCTACGCCGGCTAACTCGGTAAGGGAAGGTGTAGTTGCCGAACCTGAATTAATCGGCGAAGTCGTCATCGACCTGATGAATGAAGCCGGTGTGCCTCCATCCGGGCAAACGCCGGTTCTTAACATCGTCGTTCCGGCTCAAGCTGTGGTAATTCGTCTGATGCCGGTTCCTGTAGGTATGCCGGAGGACGAGCTGGCAGACGTCGTCACCCAGGAAGCGACCAATCACGTTCCATTTCCAATTGCCGACGCCAACCTGGACTGGGCTGTAATGCCGGCGACGGAGCGAACAGACTTCGATGGCGTCAGACGAGTCGATGTCATTCTTGCAGCAATCCAGCGCAGCATCGTCGAAGCTTATTGGCGTATGGCTGACGCTGCCGGAGCAAAACTCGGTCGGGTCGAAGTATCATCTCTTGCGGTCATTCGAAGCATGGCGTTGTCCGGATATCTCGGGTCATCCGGGCATCTTTCGATGATAGTAAACATGCGGCAAGACGCAACCGACATCAACATCGTCCGCAGTTGCATGCCTCTCTTTGGGCGCTCCGTAATGCTAGGTGTCGAAGCCATGACCGAGGCTGTCTCACGAAGCCTGGACATGCCATTCGATCAAGCACTCGACATGTTGCCGGAGATTTCGATCTTCAATCCGAATCCAACCGATCCCAAAATGGGACAAGCGGCTCAAGTAGCTCGCACCATATTTAGTGACATATCCGACGAGCTTTCCAAGTCACTGGAATTTTATCGCTCGCAAGTCGGCGACGTGAAGATGGACCAGATTATCCTTGCCGGTCCGGGTTGCATGGTGCCCGGGCTTGATCAATTCTTCTCGAATAAATTGAATGTGCGCACGGTAATTAGCGATCCGATGCGAGACATCAGGCATGACGAAACAGAAATCGTCGATCGCATGCGCCCAATTCTTGCCGCCCTTATTGGTTCGTCCATTGAACCAACGTGGAATCCTTCATACACGGTCGACCTCGATTTAAATAAAGAAGGTCGCGTGCCACTGCTCTTTGATGAGCGTGCCACACAGACAATGACGAAGGATCTCTCAATAGGTCCTCCTGCTTGGCAAAAACCAGTATTGATTGCAGGAATTGCCTTGCTGGCTCTCGGGCTAGCTGCATATGGAATCATGCGCTATGTCGATTTGCCTCAAAAAGAGCAAGAGATCGAAACGCTCTCTAATGAAATTATGTTGGGCAATCAGCAAATAAAATCGATGGCGAACACGCGCCAGGAGAATACGATTTTAAGCGCCAGAAAACGAGTGCTGGACGCTCTTTTGAAAAAACATAATCGCTGGTCTGCTCTGCTTTCTGAATTGACAATCGACACTCCGAAAGGCGTTCAAATTGACAGAATTACTTTACGCGGAAAAGAAATGAAGGTCGAAGGTATTGCCATCGACTTCAATAGTGTTTCAAATCTCGCGATCAATATGGGTGGTTCTGTCTTTCTCCAAGATTCTCAGGTGGACTGGGTGACACGGCAGGAAAAGACTCCAGAACGTTTGGATTTTTCAATATCAGCAAAACTTTCTGAAGCACCTGCATCTACTTCGACTACACCGAACCAACCACAATCAAATACGATGTCACAACCGGTAAAAACCGGCAGTCAATCAATCAAAAGTCAAAAAATTGCTGAACTAGCGGGCGGTGAAAACAATGCTCACTAGATTTCAGTACGGTGCTCTCGCTGTCATTTATGGGCTTGCCATCCTGGTTTTTGCTATGCTCGTTTACCCGTGCATAAATGAAGAGTCTGCAAAAATGGTTGACCTCACACAGCACAGGCAGCAAAAAGAGCAGCTCGATTTGAAGCTAAAAGAGAAGCTTCGAATAGATAGAGAAAAACAAGCTCTTGTCGCGGATATTGCTTCATTGCGCAACGCAGTTCCTAAAGAAGCAAACGTTGATTTGCTTTTGATTGATTTAGAAAGATTGGCTAAACAAGCCAACGTTGACTTGATCGGATTTGAAACACCGGGCACGGAAGATGTAAAAGAGTCTCGCAAAGAAATGGTTGAGATGCTTGAAGATCTGAAAGGCAAGCAAGCAAAACCGAAGCCTAAAGAAACAAAACCAGCCGCCCCCGCGCCGCTCGCCTCAAAACCGGCAGATGTAGGCAGCGAATTAGGGCTCAAGCAAATTGACAAAGAAGTCTATGTGACAGGCAATTACGCTTCAATGGTGCAATTTGTCCGCAATATCGAAGCTTACGAGCGAGTCATGGGCGTCTCGCACGTAGTTATCGCTGTTCCTAAAGAAGAGGCCAAAGCTGAAACAGACAAAGCCTCCGATCGGGCGAAAAAGCTGAAGCTTAGCCAACCTGTGATGTGTTTTCTCCTTTCGGTTTATTATTTACCTTAGATGCTTTTCCGATTAATACTTCTGGTCACTGCCGGTGTGCTCCTCATTGGAGGGGCATTCTTGTGGATCAATCACATCAATGATGAAACCAGAATGGCTGAGGAGCAAAATGCTGTGCTTCCGCCTAAGCGTGTGGCGCAAAAGCCGGCTGCCGCCGCTGCCACGAGCACGACTACGGTAACAACGACTACATCTACAAACATCATCACAGATTCCATTACCGGCGTGAGCAAGACGGCATCGCAAGTAATGGATCCCAATGCGATCGGTTCGAATATTGCGAAATTGCAAGATTCTCTCAAAGACATTCCCAATCACCTGATGTCGCCGGGTGAAACCGAGAAGACAACATCGCCCGAAATTGCTGCGGCAAGACTAGCTCTCTCCACTCAATCAGCCTATGCTCTGCCTGCAATTACACGCGAACAGGCAGCGCCAATGGCTAGAGAAAGTGCCGGAAAAATCGATCCCCTGGCGCCAATCAGCGGATACCGGTCATTTCCAACCTCTGGCGAGCGCAGGCTGAGCAAACCTGAGGAAGAGAAGCATTCCAGCCACAAGACCGGACTCATCCCTCCGCCTCCAATAGACGGAATTCCGCCGCCCCCTCCTCCTATTCTTTCCGGCGCACAAGGCGAGTCACTTCCTCTTTCAGAGCTACCCACGCCTCCAGAAAAGCCTTCCATAGCAAAACATCTAAAGCTGGTTGGTATTCTCGGTGACAAAGCTTTCATGTCGGTCACAGATCAAAATTTAAGGCGCACATACAGGCTGCCGAAAACCCTTGCACTGTCGCCCGGGGACACTGTCGACTTTCTGAATGTCATAGCGGTATCGCCTTCGTCGGTCACTCTAGAGGAAGAAGGCGAGCGCACTGTTAAGCATCTTTCTTCTCTTCGATAATTCTGGGCAGAGTGATAGACTAAAAGTTGCGGAAGTCTCGGATGTCCGGCAGCGATGGCCGGTAGCGCCCTGAAAGCAAGTATTCGACTTGCAAATTTATGCCAAAAAAAGAAAGACGCAGAGTCGCAGAGGAGGCGGCTCGATTTATTGTTGAAGGAGCGGAAGCAGAATATCTGCACGCGAAGGAGCGTGCCATATCGATGCTCGGTCTTTCCAGCAATAGTCATTTGCCGTCCAACAAAAAAATAAAAGAATGTATCGCATTACTCACCGCCAGCCAGTTAGGACACGATGAGGTAAAACGTCGCATTCGAGAGATGCGCGAAATCGCGCTGGAAATAATGCAAGTAATAGAAGACTCAGATCCTTTTCTCATCGGCAGTACACTATCTGGACAAATTCGAGACAGCTCCGATATCGATCTGCACGCTTACAGCGATGACTACACCATGCTGCAAAACCAGCTTGAAGACTGGGGTTACGAGGATGTCGACGTAGAGTTGGTGGACAATCGCAAAGGCCGTTTTGTGCATTTGAAATGGTACGAGCGAGAATACCCAGTCGAAATTACAGTCTACCCGTGGAGTTGGAGAGACACAGTCCTCTATTCGTCCGTCACAAACAAACCAATGAAACGCGCTGATACAGCAGCTCTTCGCGCACTACTCAAGCAGATGACATAGAGTCAGAAAGTCAATCGCCTTTTTGCTTTCAACGAACTCTAGTCAATGTGCGTATTCAAAACTCGTTGACTTACCTTTTTTCTGCATAAAAGTGTGAGGGTCGAAAACTTGCACAGTCCCTATTGGTACGAATTGTTCCTTCACCCATAAGTATTGGTTACTTATCGATGGAAGGTAATAGCAGCAAGAATTTAGCAGCGTTTTTGTGCGCCTGAATTCTTCTCGCCAACTTCGATTTTCACCGAAGAGAAATCACTCTTTCTGGTAATAGGCGGACGCAATGCCAGTGAGCTATTTTGACCCTAGGGGGGGCAATTGCGTGAATTCAAACTCATGGGACAGGAGTGTTGCAAGCCACGCAAGCGATCAATAAGAATGAGTTATTTAGTCAAAGAGCCGGACGCTCATAAAGATCTGGGAGCCCTTATAGACAATATTGTCAAAATCAATAATTTGATTTGCAGAGCGTCGCAAAGGTCGAATGCTTATAAACCGACGCATTGCGTACAAGGCGAGCAGCTGCTCTCGCCGTGCTACGCTCACACAATCGTTGATGCAAATGTAGGCGAAGGTGTCTTGAGCGACAGTGACATCGACTTGTTGATGCTCATTGGTGAAGGCTTAAGCCACCAGCAAATCAGTTGTGAATTGGGTGTTGATACCACTCAAATCCAAAGGTGGCGAGACGAGATCGTGCGCAAAGCAAGGCTTTCCATCATCTAAGACATTGCATCACTGCTCAGACATATTTCAAAAATCTGTCGAAGATATTCTTTTCGGATCGAGTTTCGTGTACGACCAAAGAAAGCCTAAAAGCATAAGGAAATCTGCTATAGCAAAGGGTTTCCACATGTCCGGCATATTGGCAAAAACAAAAGTGTGCAATGCAACAACAGAGCAGTACGATGCTTTTAGAAGACATCCGTACGGAATTAAATTGCGGTTGGCTCTGGGATTTTCAGCAATTTGATAGAACATAATTCCAAACAGAATCAGCAGCAATGCGGGAAATTGAATGTATCCCCAGTGATTGGGCGGATCGACAACAAATACACGAAAGAACCAAGGTGCCACCAGCAAAAAAACAACACCGAGTACAAAGTCGTAAGCAGAACTGAAATAAAATAGTGCCGATATCGTTTTCAGTTCCTTTTCGCTCATATTGCCTCTCGGTGCGCACGCCTCCGGCAAATTATATTATCTTTCCATTGGCGCATGAAACCTTCTCGGCGATGTTTCATCATATCGTCGCCGTAGAGTTCTACCCCGAGCCTTCGAAAGCCGCTAGATAGCTCATCTGCTGTCATATTTGTCGGTCTGAAATTGACATCGAAAAGAGTGCACTTACTCCATGCTCTTGGCTCAATCAAACGACCTTCTGCGAGCAGCCGACGGTAATAAGGAGTTCCCGGAAATGCAGTAGGGACGGTAATTTGCACGTCAAACGGAGTCGCTTCGCGAACGAAATCGAGGATTGCGGGAAAGATTTCTTCTCCTTGACCATCAAGCCCGACCATAAAACACGCAATGACTCGAATACCGTGCGATTGGATTCGCTGGATTGCTTGCTTATACTTTTTCCATCGCTTTGCTTTCCAATTGGAATTGAGTTCCAAACCATTCAACCCTTCTTCAATAGGGCTTTCAAAGCCAATCAAGACCTGCTTGCAGCCCGCCAAACGCATAGATTCGAGCATTTCCGGATCATCAGCAACAGAAACATCCGTTTCAGCAAACCACCGCACATCCTGCTCAGCAATTTCAGGCAAAAGTTCTTTCCAGTAACGTCGATCAACAAAAGCATTGTCATCAACAAATTCAATAAATGGTCTAGGAAAAAGTGCTTTCAACTGCTGCATCTCAGCAATCACAAGCTCTTTCGGCTTTTGCTTGTAGCGCCTGGTGTAGAGAACAGAGCTTGCGCAGAACTCGCAGCGCATTGGACAGCCCCGACTCGTTTGCAAAGTGACCCGATTATATTTCTCGGGTTTCAGAAGCTTATACGCAGGCAGAGGGGAGTCTGAAAGGTTGAAATTTCCGAACATGCTGCCGTATGTTTCCTTCAAACAGCCAGATTCAGCATCTGAAAGCATCGTCTGCCAAAAGAGTTCACCCTCTCCAATCATCACGCAATCCGCGTGCTCCAGCGCTTCTTCGGTTTCGCTAGAGACATGATTGCCGCCCATAACAACTTTCGTCCCTGCCAATCTAAGCCGGTCTGCAAGTTGATAGGCTTCAGCGATTTGAGCGCTAAAGCAGGAAATGGCCGCGAGGTCAAACCCGCTTGGCAGAGCTGTCATCTCATTAATATCTGGAATTTCAAGGTAAGTTTGGTCGTGCTCAGACGGCGTAAGTGCGCCCAGGGTAAGTAATCCCAGACTTGGCAGCGACGCGATTGCCCGACTTCGCTCAACAAAGCCCGGCAAGTTCAGACCGAGCCGCAACAATTCCTTGTCGTTGGCGCGAATCCCATTCATTGATATAAGTGCAATTTTCAAGCTTAGCGCCCCTGAAAAATGGCAACCAAAAGTGCTGATGCGCCAATAATAAGGCTGAGCACAGGGATGAAAAACAGGTTGCGCAACACTTTCTTAAGTGATGCTCCATAGCAGATTGTTGGCATGGCAATCTGCGCAACGATAAATAGGATGGACGAGGTCTTAACCAAATCGCCCGTCAACTGGAGGTGTCCGACTGTAAAAGCGAATGCGAAGTTAACGAAAGCGATGCCGAAGAATGAAACATGGCCCAGGCGCATTAGCCGCCGCGGCCAGCTGGAATAGCCGCCCATCCATTCTTCGTCATGGAAAAACAGCCCTGGTATGACTCCGGCGAAAAATCCAACGAGAATGGCAATCCAGGCAGCGATTATATTGGCCTTTTCCATCTCTTGCGATTTCCCATCTTAATGATTTTCGGCGGGCGCTGGCGCCCAGACACTTAACGCACTTTAGCGCACAATGAAACACATGAGAGTGGCACCCATACAGTTCACAAACCTATTGGCAGGTCGCGCCTGCTATGATTTCACTTCTCAAGACGAAATCGCCCTCAGCTGAGCTGCAGCAGTCGAATCCACGGTTATTTAGCACGCATATGACTCAATCAAAGTCCAATTCAAACCCTGAAACAGACTCGAAGTGTGGAACAGCCTCCCAGTGCGCGGCAGATACACTTTCCTCCTCTGAATTGACCAGATACAGCCGACATCTTCTCCTCGAAGAAGTCGGTAAAGAAGGTCAGCTCAGGTTGAAACAGTCGCGTGCGCTCGTCATCGGCATGGGCGGCTTGGGTTCGCCTATTAGCCTGTATCTCGCGGCCGCGGGGGTTGGAACTATCGGAATCGTTGATTTCGACTCGGTTGAACTCTCGAATCTGCAGCGGCAGATTCTGCATTCGACAGAGAATGTAGGCAAGAAAAAAACGCAGTCAGCAAGAGCTCGCTTGCTGGAAGTGAATCCTGAGGTCAATGTTATAGTGCATGAGGAGCGTATATCGGTAGACAACGCTCTCAAGTTGATTTCAAACTACGACGTAGTTATTGATGGCACGGACAATTTCCAAACGCGATATCTCGTCAATGATGCTTGTGTTTTAGGAAAAAAACCGCTGGTGTACGGCTCGATCTTCCGTTTCGAAGGTCAAGCAACCGTTTTCTATCCACCGCACGGTCCCTGTTACCGCTGCATCTACCCCGATCCACCTGAAACAGGTGCGGTTCCAAACTGTGCAGAAGGCGGTGTTCTCGGTGTTCTTGCCGGAGTAATCGGCTCTATTCAAGCGGCTGAAGCAATAAAGTTATTGCTCGGCAAAGGACAGACACTGTTGGGTCGCTTGCTTTTATATGATGCATTGGAAGCAAACTTCGACACTGTAAATCTGAAGCGCAATGTAAAATGCCCACTCTGCGGAGAAAAGCCAAGCATCACGACTTTGGAAGAAACCAACTTCGTTTGTTCTTCCGAAAAGAATTCCGAATCTAAGAAAAACGATAAGGAAAAAACTGAAGTGCCGAGCAAAAATCAATCGCGTGATGCTGAGGATACTTTCCCAACGGCAATCAGCGCAACCGAACTTAGCGATCTTATAAAGGCAGGAAAGAGCCCTTATTTGCTGGATGTTCGCAGCATCGAAGAAACAATGATATGCAATCTCGCCAACTCACATTTGATTCCGCTTCCTGAATTAGAACGCAGGATGAACGAGCTGGACAAGAATGAGGACATCGTTGTCTATTGCCACGCTGGAGTTCGCAGCCATCACGCCGCCAGTGTCATGAGGAGAAACGGCTTCAAGAAAGTCCGCAACCTCACAGGTGGAATCACCGCGTGGGCGTTAGATGTAGATCGCTCAATGCCAAGATACTAAACGCAAAGCACCATGTTGAAATCATTGAACTCACTGAAGCGCCTCTATTTCAAGCCGAGCAGCAATGACAGCTTGAAAGCCGCGCTTAGAGAGCAGAATTACAAAGAGCGCCTTGCCAGACTAATAACTGCAAATCTAAATGAGCAGTGGACCGCGCGCCAGAATCGTTTCCAACTCGATGCAGTCAAAGGCTATTCAAAGACTTCAGAGCTGCCGCTAATCGTCTTCATACATATTCCAAAGACAGCAGGAAGCAGCTTTGCTGGAACTTTGTATAAGAACTACAAAGGCGGCGCTCTGTATGAGATTCCTAGCGAACAGCTTCATGACAGAGAAGCACTTCAAAGTTCCTTGAACGAGCGGTTGGAGAATCTGCAAGCGGTAACAGGACACAGCTCGTTTTATCTGCGCATAGATCAGCTCTTAAAGCGTGAATGCTGTTACGTGACGATACTGCGCGAACCGGTCGACCGACTGGTTTCTCTCTACTACTACCTGCGCAGCATCGCCGACGCAAATCCAATTGGAAAGCAGATAGTGGAGAGAAACATGTCGCTGGTGGATTTTGCGCAGTCAAGGTTCGATCTTACGACCGACAATCCTATGCTGCGAATGCTTACAGGATGCGACACAAACAGCATAACTTGGGGTGCCTGCACACAGGAAATGCTTGAGAGTGCAAAAAACAATTTGCTGCATCACTTCGATTTTGTTGGCTTCACTGACGAGTACAGCGAATTTCTTCCATTCGTTAGCAAACAATTTGGTTGGAATACAGAAGAAGAAAAATTGAACATCAACGCAGATCGAAAAAGCCTGCAAGAAGTAGACCCTGAGGCAATTAAACTCATCGAAACATTGAACTCTTTCGACATAGAACTATACCGCTACGCCAAGTCTGTTTTTTCCCTCAAAGAGAGATAACCGCAAACCAACGTTTTTTTACTGTACGATCTGTAAGATCACCATATTATTGCGGTCAGCAAATTGCAAATACCGGTGGAGGAAAATAACGGAATCCATCATGGCTTTACCCCTTTCCGGAAATGCTTCCTGAACTTCCATAGTACCAACTAGTTGCTTCAGCTGCTCCTTGGTAATTTTTCCTTTCGTTAACAGTTCTTCGCTGCGAATTTGAAAATCTCTTTTGGTCTCTTCGCGCTCTCGTTTTTCGTTTGCGATGAAAGACGCTTCAAGTCCCTTTGCAGTGAAATTGCTCGGATTCAGCTTATCGAGATATTTGGTCTTAATGCCTTCATCGAAGACATACCAATCATAGTAATCATCTGGATTTCGAATGGAGCGCTCCATAAGATCTATACCGTTCACTTCTTTTAGCGTCTTTAGAACTTCCATAAGAACAATTCCAGACCAATTGTATTTGTACGGCTCTTTTCCGTTTACATCAAGAAATTTCTGGGCGCGATCAGCACGTTCACGCAGCCGCTTCTCTTTGAGCGTTTCTGATCTTCTGCCAGCGACCGCAATCATCGGGACTAATGACCGTTCCGGCGCTTGCGACTTAGGTACTAGTTCCGCTATTTTGCAATATTCTTCAAACTTGGTCTTCGGTAGTACGTAGACTATGGTGATGAACGATGCGATTGAAGGCAAGCAACTTGCAAAATAACAAATTGTCAAAAAGACACATAAGGGTTTCCAATCAACTAGTCGAGAAAGAAACATCGAGCCCTACCCTCCGGAAAGGGCGCAGATGATGCGCACTTCGTCGGCTGATTTGAGCGGTGCTTTTACGGTTTCCACAGTGTCTTTGTTAACGAAGATCCTGATGTGCTGACGCATCCGGCTTTGCTCATCAATCATACGAAACTTGATACCTGGAAATTGTTTGTCCAAATGATCGAGCATTTCATCAACACTTGTGCCTTCCGCTTCGACTTTTGAAGCCCCATTGGTATAGGAACGCAGCGGGCTGGGAATGTGTACTAGCACGATGTTCGCTCCCGAAAGCTAAACCAGAGTCGCAGTAATTGAGTAGATCTCGGGCAAGTGCCTGACAATACAGTCAAAGCTTTTTCCTTCGTCCAGACTTCCCCAGATCTCACCACCAGTGGTGCCAAAGTAAAGCCCCATAGGCAGTTGAGCATCTGCACACATCGCCTGGCGCTTCACGGTGAAATAGCCGTGCTCTGTCGGCAAGCCAAGATCATGACGGTGCCAGGATTCGCCTGCGTCAGTAGTTTCATACACTGCAGGTCTTCCACCTGGACTAGTGCGTGGCCACACGGTTGTTCCATCCATTGGAAAAACCCAGGCCCGATTAACATCGTGCGGATGAGTAACAATAGGAAAGCCGATATCGCCGATTTCTTTCGGCATGTTGTTTCCAACTCGAATCCACTTGCCGTCCTTTCTATCCATGCGATAGATTCCGCAGTGATTTTGCTGATAGAGACGATCCGGATCTGCCGGATGCATTACAACAAAGTGGGGATCGTGTCCGTGTTCGGCTTCCGGGTCAGGCAGCCACTCAGCTTCAACGCCCTTATTCAAAGGCTTCCAGGTCGCGCCGGCGTCGTGGGATTCGAATGTTCCACCGACTGAAATTGAAACGTACATGTGATTCGGATCACGCGGGTCGATGAGAATAGAGTGTGTTAGTTGCCCGCCAGGTGTTTCCCCCTCGCCGTGCAAGCCGTCTGTGTCCTGGCAGTATTTATTAAAACCCTCGACCGGCGTCCATGTATCGCCACCATCTGTGGTGATAAACATACCGGGTGGTGCAGAACCTGCGTACCAAACACCAGGTTGGGTTTCATGCCCAGGAGACAGCCAGAAAACAACACTTACTGCGCTGCCATCTTTCTTTCCGTCCGCTCCGCCTTCCTTTCCCGTTTCTCCACTCTTATCCGCATCCATCTCGGCAATATTCTTGTCAGGGTCTGGCTTGCCGTTTTCGTGTGTAACTGCCTTCGGAAATTGCGGCGGCTTCGAGGATTCTTTCCATGTTTTGCCACCATCTTTCGAAAAGAAGACGGTCGGTCCAAGGTGCCCAGCCTTCATCGCCATAATCTGCGAACTGGCGTCACGAGGATCGACCATGTAGTGGTAAACGATGTGACCCAAATACAGTGGTCCTTCAAGTTTCCAGGTTGAACGCACCGGATCCGATGTGAGCGTAAAGGCGCCCTTGCGGGTGCCAATCAACAACTGGACGTGATTTCCTTGTGGCTTGGCCATGGCAGACTCCCTGAAGTGGAAGCGAAATTATATAAGAAATAGCAACCAAAGAAATTACGCGGGCGGCATGAATGCCGCCCCTACAGTACAACTATTACGGGCGGCGTTCTGGCAGGATGGAAACACCCATCCCCGCTCTTGCAATCACGCGGGAATAGTCCTGCGGAGTATTGATGTTGAAAAACGGCGGCAGCGCATCGGCATCTGAGCGCTCAGGCATCCATTCATAGATACCGGCTTTCAAACCTGACAAGAAGTCTTGTACGGATAGATTACCCGCAAAGAGTGACTCTTCAAGCGGCTTGATGCAGTTTTTAGAATAAACGCCGAACAATGGTTCAATACCCTGAGGGTGAGAAAGAACAACTACGTCGTTGTCCTGGCGGCGCGAAACCAGCTCGCGAACGAGACGTTTGTCGATGAGCGGCATGTCACAGGCCATGACAAATGCGTAGTGATTGCTAGAAGTCATCAAGCCGGAAAGTATCCCGCCCAACGGTCCGCGGTGCGGCAGAATATCCTTCACGACGTCCACGCCGAGGTCTTCGAAACTCTCCACTTCGTTGGCGACAATGAATATCTCGTTGAACAGATCTTTTATTTCGTGGACGATGTGTCCAATTACAGTCGACCCTTCAAATGGCAGGAAGGCTTTCGGTCTGCCCATGCGCTTGCTCTTGCCGCCGGACAAAATCAGCCCGGTCACCTGAAGCGGCAACGGTTCGCGCGTTGGAGAGTCGATGAGGAAATCCAAGATTATTCTCCTACATAAACAGGCTTTCTCTTTTCTGCAAAAGCGGCGAGACCTTCCAAACGGTCCTTCGTGTTGAGTAACGTCAAATAAGACTTGGTTTCCAGTGCCAAACCGGCTTCGAGATCGCGGTCATAACCGTTGTCGATAGCTTCTTTGGCGGCAGCCAGAGAGAGCGGTGCTCCAGTGGCAATTTCCTTCACCCACTCACGGACTGTATCCATGAGCGCGGGGTTGAATTCTGCGTCGTCCGGTCCCTTCTCGGTCACGACTTTGTGAATGAGACCAAATTGTTGACCTTCAAAAGCATTGATTGGGGCGCCGGTTAGAATCATCTCTTTGGCTTTGGATTTGCCGATGAGACGAGGCAAGCGTTGAGTGCCGCCAGCACCAGGTATGATACCGAGCTTAACCTCAGTAAGACGCAACTGCGCTTCTTCAACCATGACTCTGAGGTCGCAAGAGAGGGCCAGTTCTGTTCCTCCACCATAGGCAGAACCATTGATGGCGCAGATGACTGGTTGAGGCAACGTTTCGATTGTGCGCATTGTCTTTTGAATCAAAGCGAGATAATCGAGAGTTTCAGCTTGTGTCATACCTTTGCGCTCTGCCAAATCTGCGCCTGCGCAAAATGCTTTCTTACCTGCGCCGATGATAACAACGACACGAACGCTACGGTCTTTAGCGACTTCGTGGCAGGCTTCAATCAGGGCTTTCAAAAGCGGGCGATTGAGGCAGTTCATCACTTTGCCACGATTCAGTTTGAACCAGGCAATCTCACCTTCACGTTCTACTAACAAGACCTGTTCGCTGTCCAAGGATTTTTCCCCGCTGTTTACTGCTTCACTGCACTTGCCGTGCTCGCCTTGCTGCAACTTTCTTTCTCTCTCGTCGACAGGCATGCCCGCAAATACCTCCCAGGAAGTTTTTTCTCTAATAACTGTTCGGCAAGACAACCGGCATCCACCAGTTTTTCCAAATCAACACCAGTCTTCACACCCATGCCGTCGAGCATGTAGACGAGGTCTTCAGTAGCAAGATTGCCGGCAGCACCAGGTGCATACGGGCAGCCGCCCATGCCACCCAGGCTGGAATCAAAAATTGAGATGCCTAATTCCAATCCGGCAAGAACGTTTGCCAGAGCGGTTCCTCTAGTATCGTGGAAGTGCAATGCGAGTTTGGAAATATCAGTGCTGCGCAAAATAAGCTTTACGACATTCTCGACCTGACGAGGAGTTGCCGCACCAATGGTGTCTCCCAGCGAGATCTCGTCAACGCCCATTTCGACGAGCTTGTCGGTAATTCTAGCGACCTGATCAGGTTTCACAGTCCCTTCATAAGGACACTCAAACACGACAGACAAATAGCAACGCACCCATTTGCCATCGGATTTGGCTTGCTTAGCAAGCTCTCCCAAAGTCGATAACGCTTCATCCACCGACTTGTTGATGTTCTTCTTGCTATGCGATTCGGTTGCAGACATGAAGAGCGCGATATGCGACAAACCTGCTTCATTCGCTGATTCGTAGCCCTTCGCGTTCGGCACCAGCGCCGTCTTAATCACATCGGATGGCAAATTGAGCGAGCGGCAAACATCCAAACCGTCCGCGAGCTGCGGAATCCACTTCGGACTTACGAAGGATGTGACCTCGATGTTTTTCAGGCCAGATGCGGCAAGCGCTTCAATGAGACGCACTTTGTCGGCAGTCGGAATATGACGAGCTTCGTTCTGCAAACCGTCTCTGGGTCCGACTTCCACTATTCTTACTTGCTTGGGAATAGTCTCAAGCATGGTGTGCCTTCCTCAATGAGTGTCACTAATATCTATTATTCAAGTTCCATGAGCGCGTCGCCTTCATTGACGAAGTCTCCGGCTGCGACTTTGACAGCTTTTACAGTGCCTGCAGTATTGGACTGCACTGGCAACTGCATTTTCATCGATTCGAGGATGGCTACGTCCATGCCGTCAGAGACTGAATCTCCGGGCTTAACGAGGAGTTCTACAACGACGCCGGCCATCATGGAAGGAATTTGTTTCATTGGTTCTGCCGTTTTGAAATGGGTTGGGACACTGCAACTGATTTGCAAGTAAGCAATCGAAAATACGCGACACCGGGCACTGGAGTCGGAAGCCGCTCAAATGCACGTGCGGGCGCATATGTTAGCAAAGCGGCTCGAAAGTCTCATGATTTCTGTGTAAGCGCAGGAATCATGATTTCTATGTAAGCGAACTTCCAAGATTTGGTTTAACGGAAAAGACCGCGCAGAGCATCGTTGATATCTCTGACGGTTTCCTCATCCTCTTCGCCCTCGGCAGCAGGCTGAGCGGTCGTAGGGTCGGCGGCCGGAACGCCCGGGGCAGTTTCAAAACCCTGAGGCATCTGCCCCTGCGGCATCTGAGCGTAAGGCTGAGGAGCGGGAGGCGCAGAAGGAGCAGAAGATGCAAAAGGATTGGCAGTCGTATCTGCCTGCAGGGGGGACGGCGGCGGAAATCCTGTAGGCGGCGCCGGTTGGAAAGGTTGTGGAGAGACTGCCGGTTGAGACGGAGCAGGTTGAGCAGGAGCAGAAGCAACCGCAGGGAAAGTGCCCGATGCAGTAGGTTGAGTGACGGGCTGGAACGTTCCGGAGACCGTGCCCGGAATATCGCCTGGAGGAGGAGATGAGAACAGGGCGCTACTTGGAGCCGGAGCGGGAACCGCGAAAACCCCGGAGGAGGTTGCTGAGGTCGGAGCCAGAGCTGGATTTACGGCAGGCGCCGGTGCTGCGGCAGGAGCGGGCACAGGCTCGGCAGCTTGCGGGGCAGGCTTTGCCAGGGCAGCAAGCGCTTGTGAAGTGGATGTAGGTTTTGGTGGAGCCGGCATTGCCGGAGGTGCGGTCGGAGCTACAGCAGCAGCGGGTGCTGAGGCGGCAGGCGTCGGGGCGGGTGCTGCCGTCGAAGCCTGGGAAGATGCTGCAGCTGCAGCAGCGGCGGGAGATGCAGCCAGAACGTCGGCAGGCAGAGTCCAATCGCCCCCCGCGGTATGGCGGGTCATCATCGCTGTCACTTTTTCTCTGTCAGCCGCCACAGTCTGAAGCTTTGCTTTGACTTCGACTATTCTTTGCTCCATTTCCACAATCTGCTGCTCGACAACATTGATTTCAGCAGCATTAAGAGCTTCCTTCTCGTTGAATTCTTCGAGAAGCTGCTTCAGCATTTCAGGATTGATGGACATATAGCGACTCCAGAAACTCCGGACAAAAACAGTTAGACCCCCGGGGTCCCTATGAGATTATTACCACCAAACTAACAAATATCTACCTTTACGCTTTTTTGCCTTCATCTTCTTCGTCTTTCGTGGCTTCCTTGGTTTCTTCAATAAGGGTGGTAAACAGCCACATACAGAGCTTATCGAGATTGTCCACAGGAGGAATGGCATCAGCCATGCGCCACATCATGCCCTGCTCCGCGATACGCACTTGCAAGGTGGAAATTGGTTTATATTCACCTTCGACCAGGCTGCCCGCCAACATGCGACTGGTCGGCAGCAGATAAAAATCTATATGGTCGTCTTTGCCACGAACCACGAGGCTGAAAAGCTTGGTTGAGAATCTGGCACGGAAGAAGGTTTCGGTCTCCTCAATTTCTCTCATCCGGTTAACCTTGGTAGCCTCGGTCACGTCACCGGATATGGTGCCGGATACGTGCAATTCGGTTCCGCCGGCTATCTGGTTAAACTCAAAGGCATAGCGCTGAAGCAGTCCGTAAATCTTATCTACGAGGACTTCCACGCCTTTTTTATAAGCCGCTTCTCTGTAAAGCTGCTGAAGCTGAACACCCCGCTGCTCTGCCAGGAAGTTCATAGACTCTTCTTTCAGACGGCTCATCCAATCGGTACCGCTGTTTGTGGCTCCGTCCGATGACTCGTGATAGACCAAAACTTGTTGCGCTACGTTGGCAATCTGGTCCGACTGCTGCATGGCGTGAAACTGCACGCTTTCAGGAGTAACGCCGCCACCCTGCCCCGAAGGACCTTTCGGCTTAGCCGGATGGGCATCCAGGAATTTGCGCTTATCGCCATCCTTTCGAGATCCCTTGCCCTTGGGATTCTCTTTCTTCTCCCACATCAGACGGCCTCCTTTTCGGCTGCAAGCCAATTTTTTGCAACCAGTCTCAAAGTATCCTTTACCCTTACATTTAAAGGTCAAAACCACTTTATGGTTCTATGCAGCAAGCTGAAACACTGATTTGCTGGGGCGGACGACGTTTCACCTCGAGAATGCGGCAAAAATCACTCGAAACGGGGATTCGTGCCCCGCTGCGTTTCCACCATATTATCGGTCCAGTCGTCCTATCGCTTAACCGAGCAATGGGGCAGCACCGCGAGAAACTTCGAAATACCGCTGTGCGTAATTTTCGGGCATCGCTCCAGTCGCAGGACCGCCAGCTTCTTCAGCTTAGTGAGATTCATTAGTCCTGAGTCCGTAATGTTATTGCCTTCGAGGTTTAAATTCCTCAGACCAGACAAAGCACAAATCCCGTCAACGTCTTGGTCGGACATTCGATTGTTGGCTATATCGAGAGACGTCAGCTTCTTTAAACCGGCGAGTCTTCGCAGACCTGTGCCACTCACCCTGGCACCGTTCATATCCAGGCGAAGCAAGGCTTGACACTGACCTACGTACTCCATCGCTTTGTCCGTGACCTTACACCTCGACAAATCGAGCGTGAGAAGATTTTTGAGCTTAACAATGGGTTTGAGCGCCTCGTCTGATTCTATGGAACGGCTCAACCAAAGTTCTTGCAGGGTAGGCACGTCGCAGATAAGCTCCATTTGCGCCTCAGTCAGCGGCTCCTCCAAGTCAGAGATCTCCAGGACACGAAGCGTTTTCATTCGCGACAAGGCGCGCAAGAACTCCAAATCAAACTTGCTTCCCACCATGTTCACGGATGTTGCTTCCAGGCGCGAAAAGTAACTGAGCAACAATTTAGACGCTGTCACTCTGCTGTGGTTAATGTCGATTTTGCTGATGCCAGCTGTATTTGTCAGTTTGCCGACAACGGTGTCATCAATGTCTTGATAGGAGAGAGCAGCAGTACCGTCAGGGAAATGGAACGATTGGTCACGTTCGTCAGCACCAAGGTTTTCGCGCTCGGTAATTTTTTGAGCTTCATCGACCGCATAACGCATCATGCCCGAATTCATATCCGTGCGCAGCGGTTTGTTCTTCTGCGAGAAAGAAGAAAATGTAAACCAGCCCAGTACGCCGATCAAGACTATGCCCAAGACGCAGAGTCCACCAACGATCCCGACGGTTAGTAAATCCTTTTCGAATAGACCAAACAATTTTTGTCTTTGGGTCGCTTCCAAACGTGAACTATTCGAAGCATCAATCAATTGCTCAATTGCATCTTTCATCTCTTTTGAAGTTTGAAATCTATCTGCAGGATTTTTGCATAATGCTTTGCGAACTACATCTTCAAGACCCTCATCAAATCTTGCTCCTGGGCAAGATTCTTTGAGCGATTTCGCTTGGTCTTGAACATGTTTGATGATCGTTTCAACAGAAGTCTCTGCTTGATGTGGCGGATGACCGACAAGTAATTCAAAGAGAATACAACCAACAGAATAGATATCTGAGCGCCCATCGAGAGCCTTACCAAGACACTGTTCAGGGCTCATATAGAGCGGACTTCCAAAGATTTCTCCAGTTTGAGTCAGTTCACTACTGGTGGTATCAGCTCCGGGCATGAGTTTTGCAATGCCAAAATCGAAAACTCTGGCAAACTCATTTGCCTCTCCGGGATTGGAAACAATTATGTTGCCGGGCTTCAAATCCCTGTGTACAACGCCCTTTTCATGAGCGTGCACCAGTGCATCGAGAACATTATTGATGAGATGCAAAGCACGCAGCGGTGAACATCTTCCGGAAAAACTGACTAGCTCAGTAAGTGTTTTTCCTTTTGCAAAATCCATGACGAGAAACGGCTCGCCGTTCTCCGTTAGCCCAACATCGTAAACACTAACAATGTTTTGGTGGTTGAGCCGTCCAACCGCTGTGCCTTCCTGGTGAAATCTACGAACGCTCTTATCGTCTGAAACACGCGAAGCGGAAAGCATTTTGATAGCAACATCTCGGGACAAAACTTGATCGCGAGCTTTATATACAACGCTCATTCCGCCAGCGCCGACGTATTGCACAATCTTGTACTTACCGGCGAGAACCTGACCTTCGCTCAACTGATTTTGCACAAGCGGATCAGCCAAGGCTGGATTGTCGGACACATTGACTAAAGTCCGGTCATTAATAGAGACTTCGCCGGTTTTGATTTCGTCTTGCGAACTCACGACACGGTACTCAACGCCCCCACGATAGCTAGGCGTTTTGGAGATAACGGACTAGTTGAGTGTATTCATTTAAGTCGGCTGAGGTCTGCTGCAAGTCCAAGCCGTCGGCATAGACGTGCACAAGCGGCTCTACCGCATCTGGCAAGACCAAAATCCAGTGCTCTGGGCGAGTCTGAATCTTAACGCCGTCCAAAAGCTCCATCGGTCGATCCTGATGTTTTTCCACCAGGAGACGCATTACGCGACCCTTTCTTTCCCACGGGCAGTGAACAGAATCGACTTGATAGATGAGCGGCGGCAAGTCTGCGACTGCTTCACTTAACGTACGTCCCTGGTAGGTCAAATGTTCGAGAACTTGTCCTACCGTGAACATGGCGTCATAGCCATTCTGGAATTCTGGGAAGATAAAGCAACCGTTTGCGCTTCCACCCAGGACTGCTCCTTCTAACTTCGCTGTGGTGCTGCCGATTTCTGTTTCCGACGCTTTACAGCGAACTACGCGGCAGTTATAACGAGCAGCAATACGCTCGATTGAAGAACTGCTGTTGACCGGCACAACTATAGAGCGCCCTGGCTTATCGCGCAGAATGATGTCTGCAACGACGGCAAGAAGAAGTTCGCCACGAATAATCTGACCGGTCTCATCGACCAATGTCATTTGTTCACCATTGCGTCCAACCTGTACGCCAAGCTCCGCATTGAGAGCCTTGACCACATCAGCCAGTTGCTTACGCATGCCGATTCTTTCTTCAGGACGTGGTGGCATGTTGCGGATTGAAGAGTTGAGAACAACTGTTTCAATACCTATTTGTCCAAGCAAGTCCGGCAGCAGTACGCCGGTCTCGGCCATCGCGTAGTCAATTACAACTTTGGGCGCTTGTGTTGCGATAGCACCGGATTTGGTTTTTCTCGTGTAGTTGCTTCCAGGCACGATACAGAATGGAACTTTGTCTTCTTCAAAAACTTGTCCCTTAACGTGCTTCAAGAATTCGTCCGCATAGTATTCACGTACGCGGCTCGGGAAGGTGATGCTGCCTACATCTGCAGGCAAGCAGCGAGGGAAGTCCTCTTTGAAGAATGTGGTCTCGATTTTTCTCTCCATTGCTTTGGTAATCGCAATGCCTTCGCTGTCGAAGAATTCAATCGAGAGTTTGTCTGGTTCTCTCTGAGACACACGAATGTGCATCAAACCTGCTGCGCGCTGGGTCTTGACGTAATACCGAGCAATCGGCAAAGACATAGACTCAAGGTTTTGAACCTCGACGCCGACAGAAACAAGACCGGATACGACCGCTCTGGAAATCATTTGACTGACTCTCCAGTAATCGCGGCTAACCAGCACTGGTCCCGACTTCAGGGTAGAACCGTATGCAGCCGCCAGGTTGACTGCGAATTCCGGAGTTATATCAATGTTGGCCAAACCACGAACACCGTGGGCACCAAATAAGGTGCGTGGTGCTTTGGTTCCCCATATGACAGAGGAAGTTACGCGTGCGCCGGAATCAATAAGTTTATCCGGCCAAATGCGCACATCTGGGCTGATTTGAGCTTCTTGCCCAATATTGCTGTTAGCGCCGACTATGGCACCTTCCAAAATTTCAACTGAATTATGAATTGTCGCACCGTTGCAAATTACGCAGGCCGTTAAATTGGAATTGCTGCCGATATAAGAGTTGGACCAAATCACCGGACGCTTCAGAGTGGCCTTCTCTTGAACAACAACGTTGTCGCCCAAAACCGTGAATTGATCAATCTCTGCATCACGTCCAATACGGCAGTTGCGACCGATGATGACCGGCGGTTCGATCTTCACTGAAGCATCAATTTCGGTGCCTTCTCCGACCCAAACACCAGGACGAATTTCTGACGAGCGATTCTTGAGTTTTACTTTTCCTTCGAGCACATCTTGGTGAGCCTGGCGATAGACGGCAAGGTTACCGATGTCGCACCAGTAGCCATCATCAACATAACCGTACATGGGCTCGTTTCTCAAAAGGAGAAGCGGGAAAAGGTCGTTGGAGAAGTCTTGCTCACGCCCCAGAATGACATAGAGCATAACTTCAGGCTCGAGAATATATGTACCGGTATTGACGGTGTCGGAGAAAATCTCAGATGCACCGGGCTTCTCTACGAAGCGCTTGATGCGCTGCTCTCCGTCGACAATGACCACACCATAATCGAGCGGACTTTCAACACGTTTCAAGATCAAAGTAGCCTTTGATTTCTTCTCTTTATGGAATTTGACCGCTTTGGTCAAGTCCATGTCGGTCAAACTGTCACCGGAAATAACAACGAAAGTAGAATCGAGCTGATCTTGTATTTGCTTGACGCAACCCGCAGTTCCAAGCGGTTTTCCTTCTTCCACCGAGTACGAAATCTTGCAACCAAAATCGGTTCCATCACCAAAGTGATCGCGAATCGAATCCGGCAAATAGTGGAGGGTAAAAATAATGTCTTTGAAGTCGTGCGTCTTCAAAAGATTGACGATATGCTCCGCCATCGGCGCGTTATAAACCGGCACCATTGGCTTCGGAAGGTTGCTGGTTAGAGGTCTCAGCCGGGTTCCAGATCCTCCCGCCATGATCACCGCTTTCATCTTTGTGACCTCCATATCTTTCAACTAAGGGACATTTTTCAAATCAAAAACAATTGCAAGCCACTAAGAAACAGCCGGTTTGCTAGCGCTCACTGGAACCTTCGGACGGGACGAAACTCCCTCGGTTCCAATTTCTGCGGCCTCAGCTATGACTTTGTCGTACAACTCTTCAGTGCGTTTTGCAATCACCTTCCAGTTGTAGATATGCTGAACTTTCTCATATGCGTCCTTCGCCATTCGCTGGGCCAACTCAGGGTTTCGAAGCACCTCCATGATCCCCCAGGCGAGGCTGTTGGAGTCACCGGTGTAGGTGGTCAGGCCGGTTACACCGTGCTCTACAAAGTCAGTCAAACCACCGGTGTCGGAAGTCACGACCGGTTTGCCTGCTGCCATACCTTCTAACGCAACAATGCCGAAAGGCTCATATAAACTTGGTATGCAGACTACATCCGAGATCTTGAAGAACTTCTTCAGTGAATCATCATCCACATAACCAAGGAATCGAACGTAATTGTCGATACCGAGAGAACGTGCCTGATTCTTCAAGTGATCCATGTAATAGCCTGTTCCAACAATCAGGAAGCGCGCCCCGGGACAGGCGGAAATAATCTTGGGAGCGGCATCCAAAAGGATTTGCACACCCTTTTCATTTACCAATCTGCCGACATACAAAATAACCTGATCGTGTTCGCCTGCGTATTGGCTGCGCATCGGATACGGATCAAAGTCGAAATTGAAAGTATCCGGATCGGTTCCATTCGGAATAACAACTATCTTGTCTTTAGGAACGCCAAAGAGGCGCTGCAGCTCTGCGTGCATGCTGTGGCTGTTGACGATAACTTCCCACGATTCGAAAGTGAGACGCCATTCCATTTGGTGAATGTAGCGATTGAGATCGTTGTGAATTCCATGCATGCGACCTGCTTCGGTAGCGTGCATGGTGGCAACCATCGGAATGCCGCATCCTGACTTGATCGTCCAGGCGGCATCAGTAACCATCCAGTCATGTGCGTGTACGATTGAAAACGGATGTTTGCGATGCAATTGAATTGCGTGCTGCAACATGCCGAAATTCAAACGATTCACCCAGGTAAGAAAATCTGGGGTCATGTCTGTTTGGTTTTTCACGCGGTGCACATGGACACCGTCCATAACTTCGTGTTCGGGAGTGCCTGGGTGGTCCGCGGTGACCACATGCACTTCCCATTTGTCATTAGCCAGCTGGCGAGACAGAGCCTCAACCACACGAGCCAAACCGCCAATGATGCGCGGCGGGTATTCCCAGGAGAGCATGAGCAGGCGTTTGTCAGTCATAGATTACTTTCGTTCTCCTTAGCCACCGATGATGCTGTTGACACTTTGTCCGCCGGTGCGACCAGTCTTCTCGTTATCTTTGGAAGATCTGGCTTCAGAAACCGGCGGTCTGGACATCAGAGTCATTATCGCGCCTTCCGGCGTAGTTTTACCTAAGAGCATCGACTCCACAGCCGAAGCGATGGGAAGGTCCAGATTGAGCCGTTTTGCAAGTTCACAAACGGCAAACGTCGTCGCCACCCCCTCAGCAACTACGCCCAGTGAGGCTTCCGCCTCCTTGGCAGTAGCGCCCCTGGCGATGGCAGTGCCCAGCCGGTAGTTGCGCGATGTCACGGCAGCAGACGTGGCAAAGAGGTCGCCCATACCCGCCAGCCCAGCCATCGTTGAGCCTTGCCCGCCCAGAGTGACAGACAATCTTGTCATCTCAGCCAAGCCTCGCGTTAAAAGTGCAGCTTTCGAATTGGCACCCAAGTGCAATTCGTCAGACACACCGGCGGCAATCGCAATGATGTTTTTGAGCGAGCCGCCCAGCTCGACGCCGACGATGTCAGTATTGGTATAGACGCGAAATCTTTTTGAGGTCAAAACACTTTGCACAAAGGCTGCCACCTCCGCCTCTTCGCAGGCAACGACTGTCGCGGCAGGCATACCCATCAAGATCTCGTCGGCAAGATTGGGACCGGAAAGCGAACAGACATTGGCGTTCGGAATGCTCTCGGCAATAACCTCAGACATTCGCTTAAGAGTCTCGAGTTCCAACCCCTTGACGGCGCTCACTACAACAGGCGGTGTCGTGGATGGCGAGGCCTCGAGCACGCGGTGCACAGCGGTAGCTAATTCGCGAACAGTCTGAGACGTACACGCCAGAATTATTACCCGCTCGGCTTTGACAGCTTCTTCCAGGTCACATGTCACCTTGAGAGAGGCAGGCAATTCGACTTTCACAGGCTCGGTAACTGTGCGCTCGGCAGTCAAACGCTTCGCCTTCTCCTGACTGCGCGTATAAAGAATTACATCATGACCTGCATTTCCAAGCAGCCACGCCAGGGTCATTCCCCAGCTTCCGGCGCCGAGAATCGAGATGCCTGCGTTCTTATGAACGGAATTTGCCGCGTTGTCAGCCACAGTTTGCCGTCTTCGCCAGTGAAAGCAATATTCTACGAGGTTTTGTCAGAAGTTTCACACGTTTAACCCAAGTCCGAAACACAAATATGCAGCACCGTATTTAGTACCAGAATGTTTTACTCAAACGGAAGAAGAATTGCAAAGTACGAAAACACTGAAAAGACTGCAAGGACCAAAAGAACCGCAAGAACCGGAAGGACTGCAAAGCCTACAATTGGTTGCAAGCGGCATTGCAAACTTTACTAAACTATTTGCTTACGGGCTGATTGCGATTGCTTGGTGCAGCTACGGCGCAATTTCGACCGGAGTCTTTAGCCTGCTTGAGCGCTTTGTACGCCTCGCCCATCCAACCTTCGAGATCCATAGTTTTCGGATCGAGCATGCAAACGCCTGCGCTCAAGGTGGCATAAAAACCGACATGCGATGGTGTAGTGTGACTGATTCCTTGGAAATCAGAGATCAATCGGCTCGCCAAAGTGACGGCTTCTGTCTCTTCAAGCCCTTCGGCAATGACAGCTAGCTCATCTCCACCGATGCGACCAAGAATGTCAGACTGCCTGACACGCCTGCGCAAGAGCAACGAAAGTGCCTGTAGAACCTTGTCTCCGCCTGGGTATCCGTGGCGTTCGTTAATCGACCGGAAATAATCGACGTCCACAACAATCAGTGCTGTATGTTCGTTGCGGCGCTTTCTTTCGGCAATGACACGCTGAGCCTGGTCCATGAATGCCGAGTGATTCAGCATGCTGGTCAAACCATCGCGGTGCAAGAGAGTTTTCAGAAAGCGAGAACGTTCGATGCGAGACGAAACAGCAGAGAGCAAAAGCGCCGGCGGAACCGGCTTTACGAGGTGGTCGTCGCCGCCGGCTCTGGCAGATTCGATACGCGCCTCCAGGTGTCCCTGCGTCGTCAGGAACAGAACCGGCAACGTGGCATAGCGCTCGTCTTGCCTGATGAAGCGAGCCAACTCATAACCGGTGACACCCGGCAACATCGCATCAAGGAGGACGAGATCCGGCTGGAACTGCGACAAAGCAGACTCGAAGTGTTTTGGATCAGTGACAGTACGAACCTGATATCCGGCAGACTCCAAGAAAGCTCGAATGAAGGCGGCTTGATCTGGATCGTCTTCCACGGACAAAATTTTGACGACTTCTTTCTTGTGCTTATCCAGCAAATAGCGCAGACGCCGCAACATTGCCTTTGTATCAATAGGCTTTTCAAAGTGCGAGTCGGCACCGCAGTGAATTGAGCGGACTTTATCGAGGAAGCCGGTTCGCTTCGACAATATAATGATCGCCGGCTCGTCGCCGCCATTCATGGAGCGAATCTGCTCAACCATTTCATAGCAATCGCCGTCCGGCAGTGGAATCTCAATGATTACGCCAATCGGCAGCTCTGCCTGAATTTCGTTAACGGCAGTAGACATCGAGCGCGCTGTGCGCACAGGGTAGCCTTCCGCCTCGACAAGGCGCGCCATGTTTTGCAGATCGGTTTGATCTTCGCCCACAATAAGAATGTCGTTTTCAGTACGCTTTTGCTCCGGCGGTGCGCTGGGGCTCAAGGTCACCGTATCCGGAGGAGCGTCCTGTTCTGAGAATTGGAAAGAAAGCTCGTGAAGAAGGGCTTTCAATCTGTCTACATCGGCTTGAGGCAAGGTGCCTCGTATAACCTGCTCGCAGTGAGATTCACCTTCAGAGCCGAGCATCGACACAGCCGGATAGCCGTACATAGTGCCGGACCCCGCCAGCCAGTGGAAATGTCGGGTCAACTGTTTGACGGTCTCGATGTCGCTGGGGTTTTCAATGAGAAGGCTCACCATCTCGACAATTTTGCCGAGCCGCTCCGACGAGCGCCTGACATACTGCTCTTTCAGTTCTCCGAATGTCTCTTTCCACTCTTGCATGTAGCCGGCTTATCTCCCCAGTAGCGCTTTTACTTGCCCTGCCAGCGCTGTAGGGTCAAACGGCTTAGTCAGAACTCCGATTGCTCCCAAGCGTTTTAGGCGCTCAATCTCACTGGTCATAGCTTTCGCGGTGAGGAATATCACCGGAATGCCTTTGGTATGCTCGTTGGTGAGCAGCTCTGCAAGCGTGCTTTCGCCATCCATCACAGGCATCATGCAATCAAGCAAAATGCAGTCAGGCTGCTCTGCTGCCGCCTTTTCGACGCCAACCTTGCCATTTTCCGCTTCCACAACATCAAGTCCGCCGAGAATGTTCAAGCTCATGGCGGCAATACTGCGTGTGTCTTCCTCGTCATCGATGATGAGAACTTTCATGCTGATATCAGCCCCGCTCGCGTGCCTACAATTTTCATATACCCGGTTTTGCAGATCTAACAAAAAACTTTGAGCGCCATAATTCCCCACAGATTCGGGGTTTTGGAGCTCTTTGTCCTTAAGAATGCAGATTCAGGAAACGCAGACAAGTCATACGGTTCGCCGGCTCTTTCAAAAGCGACCTGCTGCCCTGGCGCAGCCCTGCTTCTACGAAACCATCTTTTCCTTCTCGCCCGGGACAACGACTTTGGACCCTGCTTGAGCGGGCGGAATGCGGAACCAGAAAACGGAGCCTTTGCCTTCTTCTGAATCTACACCGATTGTGCCGCCGTGTGCCTCGATGATACCTTTGCAAATGGCAAGACCGAGACCGGTACCACCTTTTCGCTTGGCGTCAGAGGCTTCGACCTGTTGGAATCGCTGGAAAAGAAGGTTTTTGAATTTCGCCGGGATACCACGTCCACGGTCGATTACCTTCACTTCGATCCAGTTTGGAATCTCATCCACCCGCACTGTGACGGTCGCACCCTTGGGTGAGAATTTGCAGGCGTTGGACATCAAGTTGACGATAACCTGTACAAGTCGGTCTCCGTCTGCGTTTACACGAATGGTGGAAGGAACCATTTCAAGGACAACGCCATTGTTGTCGGCGAAAGTCTTCACCGATTCGTACGAACGATCAAGAACCGAGTTGAGTTCAACATCCTGGAAGACCATGTCCATTTTTCCGGATTCGAGTTTTTCGATATCGAGAATGTCGTTGATAAGGCCGATCAAACGAATCGTGTTTCTTTCCGCAATGTTCACTACCTTCATGGCTTGATCGGGCAAAGCGCCCAACGCGCCAACGTTGAGGAGGGTGAGAGAACCACGGATGGATGTGAGCGGAGTACGCAGTTCGTGAGAAACTGTAGATACGAATTCTTTCTTCAAGCGCTCTACTTCTCGTCTTTCAGAAACGTCGAGAATGTTCGCCAAGTAAAAACGACCATCTGCCATGTTGAACTCAGAGAGCGAAAGCTCGATCGGGAAGTCTTCTCCCGTCTGTTTTAACGCGTCGAATTCACCTACTCTGTTAAGCGCTTTATGGAACATATTGTCCATAAACTTCTGCAGATCCTCGCGGCTGTTCATCGAATAAAGCCTTGCTTCTGTGAACAGCGACATCAAATGTCGACCGACCATCTGGCTGGATGTAAAACCAAAGATTTGCTCTGTGCGCGGGTTTACAGATTCGATGATGCCATCCGGACTGATGATAATCAAACCGACAAGCATGTTTTCGATGATTGTTCTGATTCTCTTTTCAGAGGCTTTTGTGGCTTCTTCAGCCAATTTCCGCTCTGTGATGTCGTGCGCGACGCAGAACATCGAACGCTCTGATTCCGACCAGTAAGCTGACCACAACACCGTAACTGTCGACGAATCCTTCCGTTTGATACGGTTTTCGAAATTCATCGTTGCTTGCTCTGCGCGGATGGCGCGAACAGCTTTGATGGTTTCTTGTACGTCCTCAGGGATAATCAAATCGATAAAACGCTTGCCCATCAGCTCGTCTGGCGAGAAGCCGAACATCGTCATAGATGCAGGGCTGACGGCTACGAATTTGCCGTCGATGTCAATCGAGCAGATTACGTCGGCGGAATTTTCGATAACGGCGCGCTCTTTACGCGATGCTTCAGTGAGCGCGTCGGCCATGCTGTGGAACACACCATCCAAGTGAGCGATTTCATCGCCGCCTGTAAGCGGCGGATTGAGCGGTTCGCCACGAGCCAAGCGAATTGAGTTGTCTGTAAGAACATTCAAACGGCGGCCGATCCCGCGGCTGAAGAAAAGGGCAAGGGCTACTGCCAGCAAGATGTTGAAGACTACGCCGACTACAAGGAATAACTTTACTGTTGCTCTGTTTCTGTTTTGAACTTCGGGCGATTCACTTTCTATTTTCCGTTCGTCTTCGGTCAATCCGCGCAATTCGTCTTGCAGTCGGTCAGCCAGCGAACGGATTTCCTTGTACATATGCCGGGCGCGGAATTGCGCTACGTCGACGCGGTTGTCGTCAATCGCCGCTTTTGCTTCACCAAGGATTTTCAAACCGGTAACCGTGATATCGGCAAGGTTTTCCAGAATCTTTTGCTGTCTGGGATTGTCGCCAACCAAGCTCTTCAGTTCGTTAAGATCCTGCGGAATCTGGCGCACAATCTTGTCATAGCGGTCGCTGAACAATGGCGATTTGGTGATTGAATATCCACCCATCGCCACACCGGCGTCGTAGAAAAGTTTCGAGAGAGTGTTAGCCTGGGAGATGATCGCCTTCGAACGAATCTGGCGCTGAACCTCAATTTCCGCCTGCCTCAAGAGCATTGTCAGAGTGAGCAAGAAGATCAACTCAAACAGCAGAGGTACCGAAACCAGAATCAGTCCCTTGTGAGAAAGCTTGAGATTTACTCGCTGCAGGTTCAGAAAATTTCTCCTCGTTTAGCGCTTCTTGAACTTATTCAGGAAGCGGTCCAGGTCTTCATTCGTAATCGGCTTGTTGTTATTCCCTCCGCCTTCATTGCTGAGGTCTTTAGCCATATCATCAATAATTTGCTTGGTATCCTCGTCAGCCATCACTTCAACGCTGCTCTTCACCGGACGATAGCCGCTAGGCATCGAATAATAAGATATCGGAATTGGACACGCTTGAGAGCGATAAGTATCAAGTTGCATTTTGGTGCCCTGCTCGGCGGTCGTGACGCTCAACCGGAGCGGCACATTCAATGTATTAGGCAACCCGTACATGCTGGAAATCAAATCAGCCAACTGTGGAGGTACTTGAATCTCCTCGCACACCCAATAATCTGCCCCCTTGAGATGCTGCTGCACGCGCTGGCCCTTTCTGGCAGCGACTCGCGCTTGCACGCCTGCAGCGTCCGACATCACATACTGAGTGGCTCTTAGATTTGCGATATTGGACACGGAGCCTTTTTGCCAATTGGCAGCGCCCAGCTCCGATCGGCGCTGGGGCAGATTTGCTGTGACCTGTTTTTTAAAAGTGTCCAGGGTTGCCGAATAGCAGACTTTGGTGCGGTCGTTGAACATAATCACGTCCCAGTTCGGAGAACGGGTGACGAAGTTGACTCCAGCTTTGGGATTGACGAACTTGAAGCCCGAGGGACTGACATATAAATACATGTCGCCCATCATCAGACTCTTCTGGGTCAGGACCCAACCCTTGTCATCAGCCTGCGCCGGTGCAACGGACGCTATAAAAGGCAGTACCAGAGCCAAAGTCAATAAAGCTGCTCGGCTAAAAATTCTCGGCAGTCTGCCGTGGCGCGTCATTTCGAGCACACCCTCCCCTGAATCCACACTCACGTTATTCCATGTACCCTTTATTTATGGCTGAAAAACCAAATTATTAGCCATTGTCCTTAGTTTCACCCCGGAGCCGCGCCCCCGCTGCAATACGGCATGTTGAGTTAGGAATCCACTCCCTCAACAAGTCATCTCTCTTCGCACTTGCGAAGCCCACCATATTTAGCCTTTGAACAGTCTTGTGCGGGGATCGAGAACATCACGCAGTCCGTCGCCCAGGCAGTTAAAAGATAGAACCGTGAGAAAGATGAACAAACTTGGGAAGCCGAGAAGATGCGGATAAGAGCGCAGCGAGCGCCAGCCGTCACTGGCAAGAGTTCCCCAACTACATTCGGGTGCCGACAAACCCAAACCTATGAAACTCAAGGTGGACTCGGACAAAATGGCAGAAGGAACTGTAAAGGTGAGAGCGACGATAATCGGCCCCATTGCGTTGGGCAGCAAATGTTTCATAACTATGGAAAAACCATCTTGCCCAGCGGCTCTTGCGGCTTCGACAAATTCTTCCTCCTTAAGCTGAAGCAGTTGCGCGCGTACCAGACGAGCAGTGCCCATCCAACTTACGAGTCCAAGCGCAAAGAGAATTCCGAAGGTTCCTTTGCCGACTAGAACACCTACCAAAATCATTACAAGCAAGTCAGGCAGTGAATATGCAATGTCAACGCCACGCATCAAGAGCGTGTCGACCTTGCCTCCACAGTAGCCTGAGATAGCACCATATGTGGTTCCCAAAATAAATGCGACTCCCGCCGTCACAAAACCAATTGCAATGGAAAGTCGAGAACCGTAGATGACTCTGGCGAAGAGGTCGCGCCCCAATTCATCGGTGCCCATGATGTGTTTTAGCGACGGAGCGACTAGCAAATCATCGGTAGCTTGATCGAACGAATAAGGTGAAAGTGGAACACCAAAAGCTGACAAAATCGCCAACAGACAAATGAGACAGACGACCCAAAATGCAATGTAAGCACTGGGGATTTTCTTTAAACGGGTGAATGCTAACTCCACACGGGAGACGGCTTTTACAGGTTCGGGCGCAGGTGCATTCAGAGATGCCGTCATTTATCCCTCCACCTTCATGCGTGGATCAAGAATTTGATAAGCGACATCGACAATCGCATTAGTGACAATCAGAAGCGCTGCAAAAACCAGAGTTGTTCCCATAATCAAATCGTAGTCGCGGTTGGTAACCGCCGTCACGAAGAAGCGCCCCATGCCAGGGATTGCATACAGATATTCGACAACGAACGAACCAGTGATCAATATCGCGGTCAGAGGACCAAGTACCGTTACAACAGGAACCAAAGCATTGCGCAAAGTATGTTTCATCACCGTCGCCCAACGTGAAAGTCCTTTCGATCTTGCTGTTCGCACCCAGTCTTTTTCCAGAACTTCAAGTACGCTAGCCCTCGTCAAACGCGCCAGGTATGCTGCCGGGGAGAAGGCCAAAGTCAATGAGGGCAAGACCATGTGCCAGGGTGTTTCCCAAAGCGCAACGGGCAAGACTTTCAACCAAACACCGAAGATGAAGATCAAAAATGCACCGATGACAAAGCCCGGAACAGAAATACCCGCGGTGGAAAGAAACATGGCTGTTACGTCTATCCATGATCCACGGTTGACGGCAGCGATTGTGCCTAGAGGTACACCGATGAGAACAGCAAGGACAAGGGCTGTGAAACCAAGCTGGATAGAAACAGGCATCGCTTCACCGAGAATGTCGCGAACCGTTCTATTTAGATACTTGTAGCTAATACCTAGATCGCCTCGCACAACTCTGGAGAGATAAGTAACGTACTGTTGAGCAACCGGTTTGTCCAATTGATACTTCGCATTCAAGTTGGCAACGATGGCTGGTGGCAGGTTTTTGTCAGCGTCAAAAGGTCCGCCCGGCACCAGACGCATAAGAAAAAAAGTTAGCGTCGCCACTACCAGCAGTACCGGTATGGCAGTCAACATTCTCTTAATTAGCAGTGCCAGCATTCGGCGTCGTCTCTCCCCAGGTTTAATTGTAACGGCGGCTTGTATATCTCGAAGTGGATGACCCACCGGCGTTCGCAGCGATGATCAATGCCATCGGCCCTACGGCTTTTCTATGTACACCTTCCTAAAAAATTGCAGATCCATTGCGTTAAAACCAATTCCTTTAACCCAGGGTTTGACCATTGTATTTTGCGTTGCCCAATAAAGCGGAACAATAGGAACCTCGTCCTGACAGAGCATCTGGTCCCCTTCTGCATACATCGCCGCGCGCTTTTTTTGATCTTGCTCGGCGGCAGCTCTGTCGATCAAATCATCATAATGAGCATTCGACCATTGCGTGTAATTGTTGCCATTGTGAGTAGTGAAGACGTTCATAAACGTCTCCGGATCTGGATAATCAGCGCCCCAGGTCTGTCTGAACATCTGAGGCGGATCTCGGTGCAGAATGTCGAGATAGACCTTCCACTCGTTTACTTCGAGCTGCAATTTGACATTTAGATTCTTCTTTATCTGTTCTTGTACAGACTCTACAACCAGCTTGGCGTCTTCTCTTTGGGGATAGAGAATTTTGGTCAAAGGAAAGCCTTTACCATTCGGATATCCAGCTTGCGCTAAAAGTTTTCTGGCAGCTTCGGGATTGAATTCGCTTTTGGAAATTTCCGAATATCCTTCCAATGCCGGTGGAATCCAAGTGAATGCAGGCGCTTCGCCGCGCCGAAGGATTTTTGGAAACAGCGTTCTATCTACTGCCATCGAAATCGCTTTGCGAACACGTTTATCGTCAAAGGGCTTCTTTTTGACGTTGAAGCCAAGATAGCTGCAGCGCAGCAAAGGAAGGTTGCGATACATAGGGGAGCTGCGCAGGCTCTCGACATCAGCGGTCGGGAAGCTTCGATTGTCGACATAATCGAGCTGATTGTTCTCGAAGAGTCCAAAAGCCGTGGCTTGTTCTGGAATCATGAACATCTTGATTCTCTTGAGCCGGGGCTCGCCTTCGAAGAATTTCGGATTGGAAGTCAACTCAATTTTGTACTCATGCTTCCAGAGCGATACTGAGAAAGGTCCGTTGGTGACTATGTTTTGAGGCTCCGTCCAACGATCGCCGAATTTGTCGACAATGTCTTTTCGCAACGGGCATGTTGAGCAAAACGCAGTCAAATAAAGGAAATACGCGGCCGGGCGTTTGAGCTTGACGGAAAACGTCCAGTCGTCAAGCGCCTTCGCGCCAATCAAATTAGGATCCTTTACTTTTCCGGAGTTGAATTCAAAAGCGTTTTCGATGTCATAAAGGAAGAAAGCATAAGAAGCTGCAGTTGAAGGATCTAAGAGACGTTTCCACGCGTATTCGAAATCGTGGGCGGTGACGGGCTTTCCGTCAGTCCACAAGGCGTTTTTCCTCAAATGGAAAACATAGTGCTTGCCGCCGTCCAGGATTTCCCAAGACTCAGCACAGCCCGGCTCGCACTTCATGTCGTTGTTGTACATAGTCAAGCCGGTCATGATGTTGGAAACGACATCGAAAGAAGTCGAGTCGGTAGAGGTTTGCCAATCGAGACTCGGGGGTTCTGCCTGCAAATTGATGCGGAATGTATCAGGCTCGTAACTAGCGCCGGTGTTTCCACATCCGGTCAAAGAAGTCAGCGCAACCGTCCCAAAAGCCGCTACCAGAGCCAGCTTTGAAAATACTATTTTTAACAAACTGGAAGAAATCGAAAAATTTCTCACTGAAAGAGTATTAACTTCCGCTTAGTTCACCGATTGAATTCGGCTTGATTTCGAGTGTTTTGGGGTGGACGAGGGTCGGGTAATCGCTTGTAACACGCCACAATTCTAGTATTGTTGACAGATTTTTTCTTGGTTAGATATACTTTGCATTGACGCCTCCCCGGAGGCCGTTTTGGTCTGTGCGGTTTTTTCAGACAACGCAGCAGTCAATTTTTGACTTCGAGCGTTTCTTTAAGACTGGCAGCATAGACCGGCAACACTAAAGACAAGATTCAGTTTCGGCTGAACGCGCAATTACCAATCGACAATGCACACTAGGCTGTATTTAGCCGGTTGGGAGCTAGAAAGGGAGTAGAAAGCCGTGGCCAAGAAGGACGACCGGATCATCATCACGCTTGCTTGTGGCACTTGCAAACGCCGCAACTACACGTCGATGAAGAACAAGAAGAACGATCCGGACAGACTCAGCATCAACAAGTATTGCAAATGGTGCCGTCAGCACCTCGAGCACAAAGAAACCAAGCGCTAATCGCAAGCGGTCGGACGCAGGGGCTCGACTTTGAAGTCCCGACGCCCAGGATCCAAAGAGGTTGATGACCTCTCGGATTTCAAGACAACTGACACTTGACGTGTCCGACCGGCTTCTGACTTTGTCCGACCTTGCCTGGTCGGGTCAAAGTAAATGCGCAAAATGCGCCTCTAGTTTAATGGTAGAACAGAGGTCTCCAAAACCTTTAGTCAGGGTTCGATTCCTTGGAGGCGCGAATTTTTAAGGCCAGTCCTTTAGTTTCATCTTCACTTCGGATGACCAAACATATTGATGTCTACTGAGAAAAAAGATAAAGGCTCAACCCCGTCAACAAAATTGACGGAGGGTGATGTTCTGAAAGAGTCATCGGGTCATGACGCTGCCGAAGCAAAAGCGAAAGACGAAGCGCCCAAGGAAAAGAAAGTGAAGGACGACGCAAAAGGCAAAGACAAGAACGAAAAGCCTAAGAATCAAAAGGGCGAACAAAAGAAGGCGGCGATCGACGATACCGAGATCGAACTTGGTGAGTCACTGAAAGACATCCGCCAGTTCCTCAAAGATGTAGTTGTCGAATTCACGAAGATAACCTGGCCAGGCAGACAACAGGTTATTCAGGAAACCCTCAGTGTGCTCTTCTTGGTGGCATTGATCACCGTTGCAGTTCTCGGTTTTGACTGGTTTTTATCTCACGCGATATTTGGTCCGCTCGAACACTGGGCAAGATTGCACGGTGGCGGAGTCGGGCTACACCACTAGGTTATTGGTAGACCCTCGAACTAAGTGCAAGGTCGCTTGTACTAATAAAAAGGAAAGTAAGGGACGATGGCTTTCATAAACAGTGACGGACAGAGGCGTTGGTATGCCGTGCAAACTGCATCCGGGCACGAGAATAAAGTGAAGGAGCATATCGAAAAGCGCATCATGACGATGAATGCGCAAGATAGAATCTTCGGCGTCATTGTTCCGGAAAAAATGGTGACCAAGGTCAAAGACGGTAAGCGCGTTGAAAAGAAAGAGCGTGAATACCCGGGCTACGTATTCGTTGAAATGATCCTGGACGACGATTCCTGGCGAGTAGTCAGAGAAGCACCAGGCGTAACGAAATACGTTGGAGCAGGAAAGAAACCAGTCCCAGTGCAGGACGGTGAAATCAGAAAGATTTTGAGACGGCAAATGGCCGTTACCGGTGTCAAAGGCAAAAAGCCTGCTGTCATCGATGTCAAGGTGGGCGATTACGTTCGTATTACGGGCGGACCGTTCGCAGACTTTACAGGAGAGGTAACGGAAGTCAACCTCGAACGCGAGCGAATCAAGGCGTCAGTCATCATCTTCGGTCGCGCGACCCCAGTAGAACTGGAGTTCAACCAGGTTATTAAAGTCTAAAAGTGATGCATTGGATGTCCAATGTGCCATAAAATCAGTAATTCTCGACATATATAGGATCTAGGGCCGTGAAAAAGGTAGTTGGCAAAATCAAACTGCAAATCCAAGCGGGTAAAGCAAACCCCGCGCCGCCTATTGGACCTGCACTCGGTCAACATGGCGTAAACATCATGCAGTTCTGCAAGGAATATAACGCCAAGACACAGGACAAGGCAGGGACGATCGTACCGGTAGAAATCACCGTATTCGAAGATCGCTCTTTCGACTTCGTTCTGAAAACGCCGCCGGCATCAGAACTTCTGAAGAAAGCCGCGAATGTCGAAAAGGGTTCTTCTCACCCGAACAAGACCAAAGTTGGTTCGGTTTCCAAAGAAAAAATCACCGAAATCGCCAAGATCAAAATGCCCGACCTCAATGCAACAACCATTGAAGCCGCTGAAGCAATGGTCAGAGGCACCGCCCGCAACATGGGCATCACAGTCCAAGAGTAGTCACAAATTACAAGAAGAAGAAGTAAGGAACTCGGATCATGGCTAAGCTCACCAAGCGCCAAAAGACCTTGAAAGCAATCAAAGAGAAATATCCAAATCCTTTGACTGCAGAAGAAGCATTCAAGGTTCTCAAGGACGAAAAAACTGTCAAATTCGATCCCACGGTCGAAGTGCACTTCAGACTGGGCATCAATCCCAAGCTGAATGACCAGCAAATTCGCTCCACAGTAAATCTGCCAGGCGGCACCGGCAAAGACGTTCGCGTCGCTGTTGTTGCCAAAGGTGAGAAGCTGACCGAAGCGACCGAAGCCGGTGCCGACGTAGTCGGAGCCGATGACCTCGTCGCCAAAATCGGCGAAGGCTTCATGGATTTCGACAAGCTCGTCGCAACTCCGGACGCCATGCTCATGCTCTCGAAGATGGGTAAAATCCTCGGACCACGCGGCTTGATGCCGAACCCGAAAGATGGCACCGTCACTTTCGATATCGCTAAGACCATCAAAGAACTCAAAGCCGGTAAGGTTTCCTTCCGCGCTGAGAAAGACGGCGGTCTCGTTCAAATGGCAATCGGCAAACTCTCGTTCGACGAAGGCAAACTTCTGAAGAACTTGGCTGCCGTTGTTGACACTATCAACAAAGTGAAGCCGGCGTCGGTAAAAGGAACCTACATCAAAGCTGTTTACCTCAGCTCGACAATGGGTCCTGGACTGAAGCTCGATGTTGCTGCACTGCAAGGACTCGGCAAATACCTGGCTGCATAAGCTAAGTAGCTGAGAACTCAGACAAAACAAAGTATTAGGGGCGATGCATAAGCGTCGCCCCTTTTGTTATGTCTGTTTTCGCTGCTTCTTGCAGTCTCGGCCTTCAGGTTGTAAGTTGCACAACGCGTTTTGAGACGGAGCCCATGATCTTTAGGAAGCAGAGGCTCTTTTGCAAAATCTACGGCGTCAGCTTGGCTGAATTCGGCACTACGAAAGTGAACGGGAAGCTTTGCGCCGACTGGAATACCAAGGGTGCGCCACCGCTATACGCATACTTGACCAGAAATGGTCTGACTTCCACGGTCGTCACGACAGTGACTGTGCCGCTCACCGGTCCACCAGTCACACCAAGAGATGTGATTGTCGCTGCGATGGACGCTTCAGGCGGAGTAGTCGTCACCGACTGCAGTTTGAAGTTGGAAAGAATGCCCGCCGACTGAGTATTCGCTCGCTTTACAACTGCGTCGGCACGCTTGTAGATGTCAGAACCATTGAGCGGCAAACTCTTGGGTGGACCCAGGTCGCCAAGATTGCCTGAAGCTGCGACACGAGCAGCTTCGCGGCAGGTTGAATCGTTGACTTGAACTGCCATTACGATGACGGCGAGGTCGAAGACCAAAAGTACAATCGGGACCAAAACCATCAGTCCGACGCACAGTTCGACTATCGACTGCCCTCTTCTCTTGAAAGCCTTCACTTTTCCATCCTCACGCACGCCGTATCAACGAGCTTCCCGGTGATCAAACTATTCCCGCCAAGGGTAATGACGAAACCAGTATTACTTGTATAGCAGAGTCTTGAAAAATTAGAGCTACGTGAAGTGAGCGTGAAGCGAGACGGTCCAATTTTAGGAGAACAACGGCAAGCGGCAGCGCCTGATTGAGCACCAGCAGTGATACCAAGACAAATGCACAATTGGTTTAATCGACAAGCCTAAATAAAGCCAAGCCGGTCTTCGCCACAGTGGAAAGGCATCGATGGCTGTTTTTGTTTATACCGCTGCGCCTGCCAGAGCGGGGCTGCCGTACAAGCCTGCGGTCTTGCGAGGATGGAGCTTCAGGATATTGTATTGAGTGTCGCGTTGGGCTGCATCAAATCCAGCCAGGTGAATGCAGCGGATCATCTCTTCGAGCGTGACATCACATCTGGTGCCCGCAGCGGATACGACATTCTCTTCCATCATGGTTCCGCCGAAATCGTTGGCACCAAATGCGAAGGCAGTCTGACCAAGACCAGAGCCCTGAGTTACCCATGAAGACTGGATATTGCGGATGTTGTCCAGCATCAGACGTGATACGGCAACCATACGCAAATACTCTGTGGCAGTAGTGAGATTCTTCACTTTCTTGCCTAGCGGTGTTCCGCCCGGCTGGAAGCTCCAGGGAATAAAGGCTGTAAATCCTTCGGCACGATCTTGCAAGTCACGCAGGGCAATCAAGTGTTCGATGCGGTCTTCAATGGTATCGACAGAACCATACATCATTGTAGAAGTCGTGCGAATGCCCATCTTGTGAGCAGCTTCCATCACTTCCAACCAACGGCTTGCAGGGATTTTCAGCGGGCTGATTATTTTCTTGACGCGCTCAGTAAGCACTTCTGCGCCACCGCCAGGAATAGAGGTCAGGCCGGCAGCCACGAGACGCTTCAAAGTCTCTTCCAGGGTCAGATTACTGGTGCGTGTGATGTGGTCGATTTCAGAAGGTGACAGGGCGTGCAGCGTCACGTTCGGGAAGTCTGTTTTCAGGCGACTGAGCAGGTCTTCGTAATACTCGATGCCCAATTCCGGGTTGTGACCGCCCTGCAAAAGCAGTTGGGTGCCGCCGAATTCGACAAGTTCCGTCACTTTCTCTTTGATGGTCTCATAGGGCAGAACATAACCCTTTTCGGAGCCAGGAGGCGCATAGAAAGCGCAGAACGTGCAGTATGCATCGCAGACATTGGTGTAATTGACGTTGCGGTCGATAACATACGTAATCGGCTGATCATCAGGGTGGAAGCGTTTTCTCACTTCATTGGCGGCATAGCCGATGTCCATCAGCGAAGCTTCGTTGAAGAGCTGTACGCCCTCAGCAAAACTCAGCCTCTCGCCGGCAATCGCTTTATTCAGAAGTTGTTTGACCATATAAGCTCCCATAGCCCGCGGGCTAAATCTTCATAGATTTGGTTTGGTATGTTATCAAAAAGGATAGGCGGGTTACATTGGCGGAGCCTTACAACCGACCGGATAAAGGCGGGTCGGTTAAGATTTAGATAGCCGAAAAGCCCTAAAATGGCGTTCAACAAACGCAATAACTCGGAGTTTCAAACAGATTGGTCAAGTACAAAGATTACTACCAGATTCTCAATGTGCCGCGCAGCGCAACGGATAAGGAGATCAAAGCCTCCTACCGGAAGCTGGCAAGGCAGTACCACCCGGACACGAATGCCGGCAATAAAGCATCTGAAGAAAAGTTCAAAGAGATTGCCGAAGCTTATGAAGTTCTAAAAGACCCCGAGAAAAGAAAGCGTTACGACCAGCTCGGATCCAACTGGAAGTCAGGAGAACAATTCCGTCCGCCGCCGGATTTCAGCAATTTCAATTTCGATTTTGGTGATCTGGCGGGCAAGGGCTCACCGTTTTCGGACTTCTTTGAAGCAATATTCGGTCAAGCCTTTGGGCAAGAAGGTGGTCCACGTCCCGGTCAGGGTGGTCCCGGACGCTCGCAACAGCGCCCAGGTGGACCATCCATGGGTCGAAGCCCTCTCGATCAGGAAGCCGAAATCGAACTGACACTTGAAGAAGTAGCGAAGGGCACGGTGCGCACCCTGCAAATTAGCGGTCCTCAGGTAAAAACCAAAACAATTGAGGTAAAAATCCCGGCTGGTGTGCGCCAGGGCTCGAAGATTCGAGTGCCTGGAGAAGGCGCGAAATCGCCAATGAACCAGCAGTCGGGAGACCTCTATTTGAAGGTCAAAATCAAGCCGCACGAAGAGTTCACAATGGAAGGCGACAATCTCGTCTGCAATGTCAACATCACACCAGCTCAGGCAGTCGTAGGGACAGAAACATCAGTGCCGACACTGGAAGGTCCGGTGAAGATTCGCATTCCAGCAGGCACTCAAAATGGGCGCATGCTGAGACTGAGAGGCCGTGGTTTGCCAAAACTAAAACAAGCAGATCGCGGCGACATTCTCGTGCGCACGAAGATTATGATTCCGACTGAACTTTCGGATAGAGAACGCGAGCTCTACAACGAGCTGGCGAAGATTGAAAAAGACGGCAACCACAAGAAATAACTGTTTCAGGTATGGGACCCGCATGCGGCTCCCTGACAGGAAGGCACATGTGCCTCCCCTACTAGTCTAGGACGTGCGCATCTTGAGCCAGTCTAGCCCAGGCTATGGAAAAGCTCTCCAATGCAGCCTTTGGATTGACGTAATGATCTACTCTAGACTTTGCTTCTTCGCCGAGTTCAAATAGATCAGCCAGATATTTGCTCTCATTTAGCGAGTCCATAGCTCGAGCTTTCAGCCTCTCGTACTCAACTTTAAGCACGTAATCCACGACTTTAGAGATAGCAACCCGAACGTTATCGTCGTCATCAACAAGTGAATCGGCAGCTTTTAAAACGACTTGAGAAAAGTCGAGCGCGGACAAATAAGCTTTCGATCGTTTAGATGCACTCTCTCGAATCGCTTTGTGAAACGAGATTGGCGGCAATTCAGGAGGCTCTCCATCGGAGAATGGAATTTGTGGAACCGGCACGACCTGACTTCGGCTCACCACCGTCGGTAGCACCGCTTCTGCATTTTCTGCAAAGAGAAAGAACATCGTGTGCTCCGGTGGCTCTTCTAAAGTCTTCAGAAGCGCATTGGCAGAAGGTCTATGAAAAACATCCTGAGATGCATCTTCGACAATTACAATGCGAAATGCAGAGCTTGTGCGTGCCAATGTCTCGGACATATTTCTGGCACTCTCGACAGAAATTTTCCGCGAACTCGTTTTCTCGCCGGCAGAAAGCTTATAAAGGCACTCAGGATGCGCATCTTCTTGTATCCAGCGACAATCGCGGCACATATTGACCGGGTCGCCTGAAATTGATTTGGACAGACAAGAGCGATCTTCCGGCATACGAAAGGTTTTCAGGGACTGATTTGCCTGTTGAAAAACTTCGTCGCCAATCGGCAACCCTAATAGATTTTGAACAGGCTGATTCTCAGACTGCGCATTTTGCCAGTACGAGCGCGTCCGCTCGCAGTTGAGGAATGCTGCCATTTGCTTTGCCAGTTGCCATTTATCATCGATAATGCGGCCAGTAAGAAGATAAGCATTTGCCAATCTTCCTTTAGTGAGAGCACCGGTCAGAAGCTCAACGGCCAGTCGTTGACGCCCGGAAAGATGTCTATCGAATATGTTTGTCTGGTGCGTATCTGCGGGCATTTCCGAAAACTCAGATATAGAAATACACGAAAGAGAAGTCTATCAAAGTGTACTAGAACCTTGCTGCGGTGACCTTTCCAGCCTGCAGACTGCAGCGAAGAAATACTTAACTTCGCATGCGCAATCAAGTGTTTGACAGCTCTTGGCGAGTATCTTAGACTATCTGAGGTCTAAAAGCGGCTGCCCATGTGAAGCGTTAAGGGCCCTCCCGCACTGACCAAGCCCTTTTTCGGGGCGTGATTCGTCGTGTTTTCACACTAATTTGAGAGGCGAAACCGGTGGCTAACGTAATAGTTGTAGGCGCACAGTTCGGAGATGAAGGTAAGGCTAAAGTTACCGACCTTCTCGCCAAAAACGCCGATGTAGTTGTCCGCTATCAAGGCGGTTGCAATGCCGGACACACAGTCGTTGTCGATGGTGAAACATACAAGTTCCACCTGATCCCATCCGGTGCTTTGTACCAGAAGACCTGCATCATGGGTCCTGGCATGGTAATCGACCCAGAGCGTTTCCTCTCTGAAGTGGAAGCTCTAGGCAATTTGATTAGCGTAGATAAGCTGAGAGTCTCAACCACCGCGCACGTTACGATGCCATATCACCTGATGATTGACGCAGCCGAAGAAGATTCACGCGGCGATCAAAAAATCGGTACCACCAAGCGTGGTATCGGACCGACATACGCAGACAAATGCGCACGTTCTGGTATCCGTGTTGAAGACCTGCTCGATGAGAAGGTTTTGCGCTCCAAACTGGAATGGATGATCCCAAGAAAGAACGTTATTTTGGAACGTCTCTACAATTTGCCGCCGCTGAAAGTAGAAGAAGTATTTACTCAATACTATGAATACGGACAGCGCATGGCTAAGTATGTTTCCGACACCGCAGCCATCATTTTCAACTCGGTCGGACAGAAGAAAAACATTTTGTTTGAAGGTGCTCAAGGAACCCTGCTCGATCTCGATCACGGCAGCTACCCTTACGTCACCAGCTCAAGCCCGACTGCAGGCGGGGCTTGCATCGGCGCCGGTATCGGACCGACAATCATTGACCGCGTCATCGGTGTATCGAAAGCCTATATGACCCGCGTTGGCGAAGGTCCTTTCCCGACAGAACAAGAAGGTGAAGTCGGCGACATGCTCCGCCAAATCGGTAAAGCGTGGGCTGAAGTCGGCGTAACGACCGGTCGTCCGCGTCGTTGCGGTTGGTTCGACGCAGTGCTCGGACGTTATTCAGTAAGAATCAACGGACTCGACTGCCTCGCTATCACCAAGCTTGACGTTCTCGATGAGTTCGACGAAATCAAGATTTGCAACGCCTACAGAGACAAAACCACAGGCGAGACATTCAAGGAACTTCCTTCTATCGGCGCCTCCTTCAAAAACATGGAGCCGATATACGAAACCTTCAAAGGCTGGAAGAGCTCGACAAGCGAATGCCGCAGCTACAAGGATCTGCCTGTAGAAGCCCGCAAGTATCTCGACTTCCTGGCAGACGAACTCGATGTATCCATCGCCATCGTCAGTGTCGGACCTCAGCGTGACCAAACAATCGTCATTGAAGATCCGATCCACGGACCGAAGCGAGTTCTCACCCGCAGCACATAATTAGCCAAACGCATCGACCTATCAAATAGAAATTCGTGGGGGCGCATTGCATGCGCCCTCTTTTTTTTTCTTTTGTAAGGGAAGCGCATGCGCCTCCCCTACAGGTAAAGTCAATTCTTCGATTTGTTCATCAGCTTCGAGAGATTGGTCTTCAACTGATGTTTCCACAATCCAGCCAGGTCATTTTTCTTTGACTTGAGGCGCTCAATTCCTGCCAATGCCGTTACGGAGTCAGGGTCAATTGAAAGCACTCGCTTGTAGCATTCCATTGCTCCATCGTAGTCGCGAAAAGAATTCTCTTTGACGCGAGCCAGCCTGTTTAGCCCTTCAACCGAATCTGGTTCATACTGCAATAACTTTTCCAGCGACGCCTTCGCATCATCATGGCGATTAAGAAGCGTGCAAATATCGCTTTTCTCAAGTAGCCAATCATGCTTTTGCGGATTTAGCTGAATTGCTTTCTCAATGTGAGTAAGAGCCAGAGCCCCTTCACCGCGTTCTCGGTAGATGTTCGCCGCCATAAAATGCACTTGTGCATCATTCGGATCTCCGCGCAAAAGTCTTTGCAGTTCTTGCTCAGCCTCCAGCAACAAGCTCTTCGCCATAAGAATGCGAACAAGGAGCAGCCTTGCTTCGGACGCTTTCGGATTGATCTTCAGAGCCTCCCGCGCAAAGACCATGGCATGATTGAAATCTTCACGCGCCATGTAAGCTTTGGAAAGTTCGATATATGCCGATAAATTGGTGGGCTCGAGCGCCACGACCGTGTTGTATTCATCAATCGCGCGAGGCAAAAGCCCCATTTTCGCGAACAACCGACCCGCGCATTTGTGCACCTGTGAATCCTTGGGATGTGCAGCCAGCAAGGGTTCTAAAACCTTCCGTGCCTTGTAAAAGCTGCGCGCTTCCGTAAGCTCGTCCACTTTCTGCAAATCCAGAGCCAGTGAAGATACGCTGCTTTTCGGCACAGGGGCGGATAATGCGGGCTGATAAAAAAAACTAAGAGCAGATGCAGCAATCCAGCAAGTCAAAGAGTTTAGCGCCGTATAGCGAGCAATATTGCGGCTCGGCGAACCGGCAACCGGACGTTTTAACCTGGAGATTCCCTTGCGAGTGACCATTTTTATCAGGAGAATCTCTCTCCTTATTCCTCATCTTTCATGACGTCTAGTGTGCATGTTATCAAATGGGGAAGAAGGAAAGTATGACTGCAGAACTTACTAAGCCCGACACGAAAGCGAAGGTTGTGCGTAAGGACGTACAGCACACGACCCTTCTTGTCGCTGCCACATTTGTCGGCAGCGTCATTGTGGCATTGTACGTTTTTGCAGTTTGCACGCTCAATCAGCAGCACAAGGATTCCAATTCGGTTGATCGTGCTGTGTACCTGGCGGCGCGCTCACTATCTGAAATCACCGCTTCGCATCCTTCTATCGGCAAGGTGGGATTAGTCGATACGGCGCCACCACAGGAGCTTTCGTACACCGAAAGGAAAAGACATCCTCGCGTGATCGGCTTGAATTCGCTCTATGCAACGTTGCGTGTAGATGCTTTGATTGCTCAAAAATTGAATAGTCCGGCTCTTATTGAGCTAAGCAAGCGCGATTTCAAGATTGCAAAACAGTTAGAAGCAGAGCTTACCCGGCGTATGTTCTCCGCAATTGAGCAAGTGCCAGTGCAAGATCCGAGCATGTCGGAGCAGCCTGAAAGAGTGGCAAGACAACTGACAGGCACCGACAGTGAGCCAGATAGCAGTGCTGATTCGAACAACGAAGGCGATTCTATTTTGCAGGAAGTGTCTCGACTTCTTTCTGAAGATGTGAAAGGCAGAGGTCCTAATCTTGTAGACGTTCGGCTCACCCTTGGCTCGGTGGAGGCTGGTCGACTGAGCACGCAAACATTTGCGCCTCTGGAAGACAGCGGCAAAGACTTTGTAAAAGACGGACAGTACCGCTCAGGAATTCCAGTCCCCATGCCTGATGGGCAGACGGTTACTTTTCTCGGTCAACCGCGCTCAACAAGAATTATAGAGCCAGCTTGGTTTAAGCCAGGCAGCCACGGAACTGCACCATGGGCAGTGCAACTCGACGTCATTTACGAGCGCACGAAAGAGAAGGGGACGAAAGAGAAAGTCATAAAAACCGCATGTGCAGTGGTTGGAGGCGAGCCAGCATACCCCAGGTCATCAGCATTCGTGGTCAATTTTCCTCAGGGAAAACCCAATCAATTCGGGTGTCTTTCCGACATCTTGAATTTCAAAGCCTGGACAGGACAAGGAGAATGGCAACAAGTCGTCGGAACGGAAGTGCCTGGCAAAGGTAGTCTTGCGCCACCGATGGAGACAATCTCGGGCGGTCTCTCTCCAGGCAGCGCTCTCGCTCATGCTCTCTACGACTGGCTAAAGCAAATGGGGCCGCTCGTCGAACCGGCAAATTTTACGAAAATGATGAACCAGCAATTTGCCCAAGCGATCAAAACTGCATCAATCGACAGCGCGATGAATCAGGCAAACAGCTGTCTGGCAGCCGATACAGGCTCAAGAGAATATGCTCTGCTGAATCAAACAAACCCCGACGGTCCGGGGCAGCTTGCGCTGAGTCATTGCTTCGCCATTCGCGACCAGCGCATCGCGCGCAACAAGATTCCGCCGTCTTCATCACTGCCCCTTGTTGTTGATGCCAATGGAAAGTGCGTGCTGTCCGGCAAAGACAGATTCGACAAGCAGTTGCTCAAAGATTTTCTATCAGCAGTGTACGAGACGAATCTTGCCGCACTAGAGTCTCTGGAAACATCAAAGCAAATGGTGAATCGCGCCAAAGCATCCCTGCGAGAACTCGATCAAAAGATGTATTTCGAGCGCCAAGAGCTCACTTCGGTGTCTGCCAGAATGCATCGCATTCGCACTCAAATGCCATTCGACCCGGATAACTCGAAGAAAGCAAATGGTCCGCTCAAACCAAAAGACAGCGAGAATCTGCGCCAGTACAATCTTGCGAAAGACAGACTGGAAGAGCTAAAAGAGCTGCTCATCAAAGACAAAGATCAGCGCGACCGTTACAGAAAGCTGAATGAAACGGCCAGGCTTGTTTCGCTCAACGCAAACAAAATTGGCATCACAACTTACGATCTCTGCACTCACTCAAATCAAATTTTAGTCAACGGGCTGGCACGCACTCAGGCTCCCTCAGGAGGCTTCCTCCTGGGTGGGCGTTTCGTCTTTCTGCCGCAACCGGTGCCCATTCAAGAAGAAGAATTTTTGCTGACAGAAGAGGAAAGGCGCCGACGCCTCGAGTCCGTTCCACAACCGCAAAAACCGGTAAAAGGAGAGCTGATTTCGGACTGGACCAATCCCGATATGCACCTGGTCGCGGAAGCGAATGATCTTCTGGAGACAGGCAGCAGGACCATTTTTGTGGAAGGTCTGCCGCTCAAACTATACTGGCTGCAGCCACGAGAAATCCCAAGTTGGACCAAAGTGACTTTCGTTATTGATTCCAATGCTCTGGTCGAAACAGCTGAAAAACGCAAATCTCGAACGGAAGCGAAAACAGAAGCAGCGAAGAAAGCATCTGCTGACGCCGCTAAGGAAAACGCTTCAAAGCCAGTCGAAGCACTGCTCGCGTTCAAAGACTATGCCTTCGGAAATATTCGAATACCCGCCGGGCAGATGGTTTACTACTGCCCTAATGCAGTGAAAACAGGTGCGGAGCCGAAAGTAAGCTGGTCGGTGGTCCTGCGGGACTTAATTTCAACGAGAAGTGAAGGCAGCATGGGAGAACCGGTCAGTATTCCCGACGGGGACTGGCGCGAGCCGAGTAGTCGCAATGGTGAAGTGCCGGGGCTGGCGGGAGAATTCCAACTACGAACCCCGTTGCCGGTTACCGACCTTGGCCAATCAGGCTCCTACTTGACGAACCCGCTGACAGGGCAACAAATCCCTCAGATACCGCCCCTGCCCTCTGAAATGCTGTAGGGGCGCTATACAAAAATGAGAAAAGGGCGCGTGCAACGCGCCCCCACGCATAAGCAAAAGGGGCGCATCGCTGCACCCCTTTGAACGTCTTTAAGAGCAGTAGAACTAGTTGTTGTTCTTGTTCTTCTTGCGGCTCTTCTTGCTTTCGCCTTCTTCGTCACCAGCGCTTACGCCGACTGCATCTTCGATAGCAGCGATGCGCTCGTAGAGTTCTTCCCAATCTTCGCGGGTGATGAGGCCGAGCTCTTTGGCAGCCTTCTTCATTGAACCCTTAACGTTGGTGGAAACTTTCTTTTCAACTTCAAATCCTTTCTTCTCAGTTTCGGACTTGAGGTTTTTCATGAATTGTTGGACTGAATCGGTCTTATTGGTACCTTTTTCTTCCAAATCGTCGAGAAGATCTTGTCCAACTTTAACCAAGTCGTTCATTGCGTCTTTGATGGCCGATTTAATGCGGTCTACATTGGTAGCGCCGCCAACGCCAGTCATGACTGCTTTCTTTAATAATTTTGTTCGCTCGCTCATAACCACTCTCCACTTAAATCGCTGGTCTGGTGCTGATTCGTCTGATTTTAGAGTGGTAATTCCAAAAGAGCCTTAAGTTCACAAAGTTATCAATATAAAGCGTTACACTATCGCGTCCCAAAACGGCTGAAAACATCATCTCAAGGGCCGTAAAATTACTCGTTATAGGATGGCCGAAGGCAAGTCAAGCGCCTCATTCAGTCTCCTTTAGAACCCACTTGTCGATGGCTGTGATTCGTCATCGGTTTGAACTTCGGCAAGGGGTGCCGGTTACTACTTTTAGCGAGGTATTGTCTGTGCATTTGTTGAGAGCATTTCTTACACTGCTTGTATTGATTTGTTTGGGCATCAACAGCATTTGCCCGCCCGCACTGGCTCAAGCCTCGCAATCGGCAAGACCAAAACTCGTACTATTAATAGTTGCGGACCATTTCTCATACAATTATCTGAGCCGCTACCAAGACAAGCTGAGCAGCGGCGGACTGCGCTACTTGATGGAGCACGGTGCCAACTACACAAACTGCCGCCTCAGCTATGCTACCTCGCAAAATGCTTGCGGGCAGGCAGCTATTTCCACTGGAGCAAATCCGTGGCTTTCCGGAATCGTCGCTGACGAATGGTACGTTCCTAAGAAAAACAGAGTAATGAGTGCCACTGCCGATGATACCTACCACTTGGTCGGTGCCAGCGGTCAAGGTGCAAGCTCGATGCGTCTGGTCGGCACCACAATTGGTGACCAGATGAAACTCGCAACCAATGGCAGAAGCAAAGTCGTCGCTTGCTCGCTGCGCGATACTTCAGCCTTGATGCTGGCCGGCGTTCTTGCCAACGGCGCCTTTTGGTTTGATCGCACAACCGGAAATTTCGTCACCTCATCTCAATATTCCGTCGATTTACCGGCATGGGCCAAAGCATTCAACGAACAACGCTATGCCGACAAATACAACGGCAAGCCATGGCAAAGAAGCCTTCCTGAGACCGAATACGGCGCATCTACTCGCGACGACTATCCCTACGAAAAGGCTGAAGCCGGTTGGTCTAAGACCTTCCCCCACACCATCAGCGGACAAGGCGAGGCTTTTTACAACGCATTTGCGATGACACCGTGGGCAAATCAAATGACCTGCGACTTCGCCAAAGAAGCAATCGAAAAAGAATTCCTCGGTCAGCATAATGAGCCGGACATGCTCTGCCTGAGTTTGGCTGCCGGAGACCATTTGACCCAGTCGTTCGGACCATACAGCCAAGAAGCTGAAGACCTCGTCCTCAAAATGGACCAGTCGCTCTCCAGCTTGTTTCAAGTCGTAGATCAAAAGGTCGGTTTGAACAACACGCTTATCGTCTTTACTGCAGCGCATGGCACCATGCCGATTCCTGAGTTCCTCAAAGAACGCAGAATGAACACCGGCAAAATCGATCCCAAGACATTCAAAAATTTGCTCGATTCTGCACTAGATTCGCAGATCGCTCCGGATGATTGGATTGATGAATTCTCGCCACCCAACGTCTACTTAAAGCTGGAAACATTGGAAAAGCAAAAAGTTCGCCAGGCTGATGTAGAGGCTGTTGCAGCCAAGTTGGCTAAGTCCATTGCCGGAGTCGGCGATGTTCTTTGCCGTCACCAGTTGATTCTCAACCAAGTCCAAAGCGGCGGCAATGCTGAAGCGCAAAGACGCAGCTATTACTGGAATCGTTCGGGCGAATTGCTCATCTATCCAAAACCCGGATATGTGTTTGCCTCAGAAACTGCCGGAACCGGCAGTGGCTCGCCGTTTGCGTATGACACTCAAGTGCCGCTCATTCTTTGTGGCAGCTCAATACGCGCTGGACGTTTCAGCCAAACTGTCAGCCCAATCGATATCGCGCCGACCGTAACCAGCATCCTGGGCATCGAAGCGCCGTCATTGTGCGAAGGTTCGGGCTTGTCTGATGCAATCGGGCAAGTAATGGGACCGCCCAGACCAAGAACATCCGCAGCACCAGCGGCCCCAGCCGCGCCTGCCGCGCAATAAACTGTAGAGGCGATGCCATGCATCGCCCTCGGCTTCTGATTTTCATCTAGTCTTCAGAAAACCGAAAAGCGGCGCGTGCAGCGCGCCCTTGCCTAAAAGAAATGGAAAGAACATAAGACACCGGAGGAATTGAAATGGCAGAAAAGGAGACTCTCGTTCTCGTTGACGGTAGCTCCCTGGCATTCCGCATGTTCTACGCGCTTTTCTCCATGGGATTGCGCAGTTCATCCGGTATTCCGACTGGTGCTTTATACGGCTTCTTCAGCTCCATTTTCGATCTGATCGAAAAGCACAACCCGACAATGCTCGCTGTCGCATTCGACCGCGAGGAACCCACCTTCCGTAAAGAAGAGTATGTCGAGTACAAAGCAAATCGTCTGGAAATGCCGGACGACCTGAAGAAGCAGTGGCCGCTCATCAAAGAGGGTGTCCAAATGTTGGGCATTCCTTTATATGAATTGCCCGGCTACGAAGCGGACGATGTCATCGGTACCGTTGCCAAAGATGCAGAACGCCGCGGCATTCGCGTCGACATTCTCACCGGAGACAAAGACGCATTTCAACTCGTTACCGACGTAGACGGTGACATTCAGGTTCTCATGCCGCCGGCACGTGGCGGTGGTTTGGTGACCTACAGACGCGCAGAAGTTTTTGAAAAGATGGGCGTCTGGCCAGAGCAAATCATTGATTACAAGGCGCTTTGCGGCGACTCCTCAGACAATATTCCCGGCGTCAAAGGCATCGGACCAAAGACAGCAGTAGAGCTTCTGACGCAATATAAAACTCTCGATGGCATCTACGAACATGTCGAAGAGTTGAAATCAAAATCGGTAAAAGGAAAACTAACAGAAGGCAAGGAAATTGCCTACAAGAGCCAGATGCTTGCGACAATCAAGCTCGATGTACCAATGGAATTCGACTTCGCTCATTGCCGTCTGGACTCTATCGATACGAGCAAAGCAAACGACTTTTTCCAAAACCTCGGTATGAAGAAAATTGTCAGTCGCTTGCCCATTGTGCTCTCCAAAATTTCTGGTGGCGCGGTCGCGATGCCGGCACAGTCCGGGGAAATCTCATCGCTCACAGTTGTTAGCGTTGAGGTCGAATCGGAGATCCCCGTTGGCGCAGGAGTCGGTGCAGAAACGGGCTTGGGTGGCGGAGGTCGTCAGCTCGGTCTCTTCGATTCGATAGAACCAGCATCGAACGCGCCGGTATACGAGCAACGCTCGTTTGGACCACCGACGCCGCAGATCATCACGACCGAAGATGCTCTCAATCATCTGGTTGACGAACTTTCCAACGAACAAGCATTTGCCATCGATTTAGAAACCAGCGGAATCGAATCGCTGGATACAAACATTGTCGGCTACGCATTTGCCTGGGGCGGGGGCTTCAGCCTCACTGACGGAAAACTTTCCGTCAGCGAGAATTCCAGCACCAATGGAAGTGGACCGAAAACCGCATACATTCCGGTTGGACACTCAGGTATTCTCACGCAACAGCAGCTCGATCATGATCTCGTTATCGAACGACTGAAGCCAATTTTAGAGAATCCCAAGATCGGTAAAATCGCACAGAACGCAAAGTTCGAAATGAATGTCTTGTCGCTCTACGGCATCAAAATGTGCCCAGTAGCCTTCGATACGATGATCGCAAGCTATATTCTCAATGCTGATGAAAAGCATGGACTGAAGGATCAGGTCAGCAGAGTATTCAATTATGAGATGGTGCGAATTGCCGAGTTGATTGGTACTGGCAAAAAACAGGTCACCATGGAAATGGTGCCAATTGAAAAAGCAGCTCCCTATGCGGCTGACGATGCTCGCATGACCCTGGAGCTTGCTCGCACATACTTGCCTATGTTGGACAAAGAGCAACTGTTTATTCTCAACGAGATTGAACTGCCACTTTCGTGCGTTCTTGCCGAGATGGAACAGAACGGTATTGCGCTCGACACTGCGTATCTCAAGAAGCTCTCCATTGAACTGTCTTCGGACATCGCAAGATTGGAGTCAGAGATTTTTGCTCTTTCCGGTTATTCATTCAATATCAATTCGACACAACAACTTCAGAAAGTCCTGTTCGAAGATTTGGGATTAAAACCGCAAGGCAAAACAACAAAGAAGACAGGTCTGTCCACTGATGCTGCAGCTCTGGAAGCGCTGAAAGACGAGCACATAATCATTCCCAAGCTGCTCGAATACAGGCATCTCTCCAAGTTGCGTTCAACATACGTTGACAGCCTGACCAAACTTGTCAGCCAAAGAGACAATCGTTTGCACGGAACATTCAACCAAACAGTCGCAGCAACAGGACGCCTTTCAAGCACCAATCCGAACCTGCAAAATATTCCAATCCGGACCGAAATCGGCAGCCGAATACGCCGCGCGTTCATTCCGGAAAAAGAAGGCTGGGTGATGGTTTCCGCCGACTACTCGCAAATAGAATTGCGCATGCTCGCGCATATGGCAGAAGACCCGACGCTCATCGACGCGTTTCAAAAGAATCAGGACATTCACCAACGCACAGCCAAAGAAATCTTCGATATTCCACTAGAAGAAGTTACAAAAGAAATGCGCGCGGTTGGTAAGACAATGAACTTCGCACTCGTCTATCAACAAGGCGATTACCGCACAGGCATTGACTTGGGTGTGTCTACAGCCGAGGCTAAGAAGTTCCGCGAAAAGTATTTCAACACATACCCCAACGTGATGAAATTAGTTTCTGAAACCCTCGAAACTGCCCGCGAGAAAAATTACGTAGAGACGATCTACGGTCGCCGCAGACACTTCAGATATTTGAATGACCGCAATTCAATGATCCGGCAAGCCGACGAAAGAGCCGCTTTCAATGCACCTCTTCAAGGCAGTGCAGCAGACCTCATGAAGCTGGCGATGATTCGTCTGAGCAAAGAATTGAAGGAAAACAATATGAAGACCAAGATCGTTTTGCAAGTGCATGACGAACTTGTACTTGAAGTTCCAAACGAAGAATTAGAGCTCGCGAAGAAAGTAATCACGCAATCAATGGAATACGGACAACCGCTGAAAGTGCCGCTGGTAGTGGATATCGGAGTTGGTCCAAACTGGATGGAAGCTAAGTAATTTAGACCGACGGAAACAACTCGACAAGACGAAACATCGATGCCCTCGTATTGGCTCAACATTGAAAAATACATTACGCGACATCTGTCCTTGATTGAATGTTTTGCCAGGCCTCACGATACTTCGGTTTTTTCGAATTCGATTCTTGCCAAAGATGAAAGGCTCTACGGTGTTTACATCAACAACGAAGAGGATTTCATTCTTATCAGCGATCAAGCCGTTTACCGAGTGAAGGGCGAGAAAGCTCGAACCATCAGGTACGAAGACATACGAGAAGTCGATCTCCCGAAGGATCCGGAGCAGAAGGCGCTCTATGTCCACCTGAAGGGCGGCGACACTTTCTTACTGCCGGTACAAAATGAATCAGAAGAAGAGCCTGATTTCTATGCGGTCCGGGATTTTCTAGTAGCGGTCATACATGAGCCTCACTTCAGCGTAAACCCGGAAAAAATTGAAAATATCCACACAAGCAAAGACCTGATCGACTTCCTTCGGTCTCAAGCAGGCTGGAATCCTGAGATTTATGAGGACCTTATCCTCGCCTTAAAAAATGGATTTCCCGAAGCGTGGCAATTAGATTTATTCAAGATCAAGCGAGATCTTCTTGAAAAGCCCGATGTATGGCGGCTGTTGGCGCTTTTCCTCTGCCGATCATGTGAAGAAGCGCAAAAGAGATACCAAGTAGAATCACCCGGTTCTCGTACTACTCGCGATATTATTAGGTCGATAAAGATAGGAAAGCCGCCAGATGCACTATGACGACGAAGGGAATGAAATAGACGCGCCTCCGCTGGGCGAGGTCGAAATCGACAGCCTGGAGGTTCCTCCTGAAATCCTTAACGCCTTGAGCGAAGAAGCAGCCAACCTGGTGACCTTCGCCATTAACGACTGCAACCACGGTATGCTCACAGACGCCGGGCTTTTGCTGGCACTTGTGGCGTTCGACGGCAAGCTGGCGAGCATGATCTTAGAACGCAAAGACCTCACCGTCGGAGCCATTCGCAAAGACATCGGCCTGCGCATGGGCAAACAGCGCACCTACTTCTCCAACCTCGTCCGCTCAAATGCTTCTGCCATAAAGATTATGGAGAAGGCAAAAGAATTGCAGGACGAGAAGAAGAAGAAAGAAATCACGCCTGAAATCATCCTTTACGCCATGCACGACTCCAACGACGCCTGGGTAAATTTGGTTCTTTCAAGCTTCCAAAAGAGCTGGTAAGCAAGCTTTCGGCCTGCATGGTCTGAAGGGACTCAAAACCAGATGACGGACGAAAAGGTTTCCAGCGACAATTCTGCTAGCCCGGAGTCTCCAGCGGCATCGCAATCGGCTCAGGTTCCGGCGTCCACCGGCGCTGAAGTCATGGCACGCGAAGGATCGCCAGGGTCAGACCTCTCTGCTTTTTGGGATCTGAAAGCAGAGATGCAGGCACCAAACCTCATTGACGATGAGCTAACCCAACAATTGATCGACAGGGGCGCAAAAGACTGGCCCTCTATGTACACAGCCAAGATCCTGTGGATCATTGGTCTGACGCTACCGCCGGCAATACTGTCGGCATTCTTTGGTTATTCGTTCTTCCAAATCTTCTTTGGTCTGCTGTTTTTCGCCTGGCTGACCGGAACAATAATGGCGCATCAAATCACCACTGCGATGAAAAACCGCCACTACACTCGCGTTGTGCGCATGTTGCCAAACACTTTGTACTGGACGACCATGTGGTATCCGTACACGCACAATTCGCACATTGCAGCCACCGATGCTTTCGTGCGCCTACTGATGCTGGAAGGGCGCTTTGTAGAGTTTCAAGCGGTGACGCTTTACAGTTGGGGTTTGATCGAGCCCCACTCAAAAGCCCGGAAAAAATCGCCGAAGAACTGGGGCGTCGCAAACAATCTGGCTGTAGCTCTTCTATCGCAATGGAAATTCGAGGAAGCCGCAGAGGTTTTCCGCGATCTGCTAAAACGACCAGCCGACAGGCGCGCCGAGGCAATTTTGTTGAACAACCTCGCCCTTTGCCTGGTCAGAATGGGGCAGATTGACGAAGCAGACAAAGCGCTGCAGGAGGCAATCAAGAAAGCTACTCCGCGCGTGAAGCAATATATCGGCTGGAGGCTGGACTTTATCAAAGCCTCGATCGAAACCGAAAGAGATAATCTAGAGGAAGCAGAGCAATACGTCGAAAAGGCACGCGAATTGGCACTTCGGTACAAGGACGAGCTGGAATGCCAGCCGCGATGCGATGCCTTAATGGGGCGAATACGTGCAAAGCAAAATCGCCCGGAAGAAGCCGAGTTGTATTACCGAAACACAATTGATTCTATGGCCGGCGCTAACAATCCTTCTTATATCGCACTGGCAGTCTACACTTTGGAGTTCGCAGATTTCTTGCAAGCGCAAGGAAAAACAGAAATGGCAAAAGTTCAAAGAGAACGAGCGCATGCATTTCGTGACTTAAATCTGCTGAACGAACTAAAAACAGTAGAAGCAATAAGAGCACGATTGGCGCAGAAGAAGCCAATCATCGTGCCAATGAACTTGTGCAATTTGACAGAACGAGACATTTATTTGGAGCAAGTTCCAGACTTCGCAATTCCAGCATTGCCGGATTCAAAAGAACTGGCCAATCTGATCGAATCGACCGAAAGTGCTGAGAAAAAAGCAAGCTCTGCATCCGAAATTCCTCAAGGCAAAAGCGTTTTGAAGGACGAAGACATCACTAAAGACAAGAGCGCTTCGAAAGAAAAGGGAAGCTCGAATGTTGAGTGATCACATCGAAGCGTCTCTCGGTCCGATCGCGAAGCGATATGCGAAAAACGTCAGTGGTGAAGAACTGCCACACCGTCCGAAGAAAAATATATTTCGCAGCACGGATACGAACGCTGGACTTAGATCGGCCAAGCGTCGTTTAAACTTAGTCTTTCATCGCATTGAAGCTGATGCGATTGCCGAATGGATCCCAAACATCGAAAGTCAACTCTGACCAAGGCATTGATTCCAAGCCGGGTTTCATAAACTTGTAGTCCTTGCTGGAAAGCTCGGCGTGATATTGCTCAAGTTCTTTTCGATCCATTGCAACGAAGATGCGCGACCCCGGACAACAGTCTCCGTAGTGTTCCGACAAATGCAAAATCAGACCACCGCGCGAAATCTGCACGTAGATTGGGCTGTCCTCCGGCTTGTCTTCCCAGTCGACGTTGAACCCCAAATAGTCGACGTAGAACTCTCTTGCTTTCGCTTCGTCAAAAATTCGAAAGATAGGAATGGTTCTTTTAATTTGCATGAATTACCCCATGTACGGGAAGCGCATGCGCTTCCCTGTCAGGGAGCCGCATGCGGCTCCCCTACTTATAAGGCGAATGAACGCTAACTAGCAACTACAGCGCGGAAACGTACATCGCCGGCAGCAACTTTCTCGTAGGCTTTGTTGATGTCTTTCAATTCGAAAGTTTCTGCAATCACTTTGACTTTGCCGCGCGCTGCAAAATCGAGCGCTTCGTACAGCATTTCGGTTCCGTTTTGAATTGAACCAATAATACGTGCACGCTTGAAAAGCAAATCTGCCGCGGAAAAAGTCAAAGGTTCATTGAAAAACCCCATGATTATAAGGCGACCATCATTTCGCAAACCTTTGAATGCATCCAAAGTTTGCTGGCAAGAGTTGCTGGTGGCCAAAATCACATCGGCTCCGCCGAGTTTAGCCAGCTCTTCGCCGTTTGCCACAACATGATCTGCGCCAAGATCCAAAGCCAGTTTTTTCTTGTCGCCTGAGTGAGTCAATGCAATAGTGTCGAAGCCACAGGCGCGCGAATATTGCACAGCCAAGTGACCAAGGCCACCGATGCCGACCACTGCGACCTTTTCGTGTGGTTTTGGTTCTGCGATTCTCAAGCCGGAATAAACCGTATAACCCGCGCAGAAAATGGGAGCGGCTTGCTCGTATGACAATCCTTCGGGAATGAGCATGGTGCCTTCAGCGTAGGCTACCATCAGCTCGGCGTGCCCGCCGCTCATCTGTAAACTGGTGCCGATGCGATTGGGACAAAACGCATTTTTCTCGCGCATGCACCACTCACAACGTCCGCATTCGTGTTGAACCCACGGCACGCCGACGCGATCGCCGACTTTTCTCTTGGTCACGCCTTCGCCGACCGCGACAATTTCGCCGACCGGCTCGTGCCCGAGAATGCCGGGATAATTCATCGGAATCTCGCCTTTGGTCTGGTGCACATCCGTGTAGCAAAGACCACTGGCATGAATGCGAATCAAGACTTGATTGACGCCTGGTTTTGGATCATCAACTTCCTTGATTTCCCACTTGCTGCCTTTCTCTGGGACTACCGCTGCTTTCATGACGCTTGCTCCACTGCTGCTGCAACTGGCGGCTCGGCAATGGTTTTGCCTTTTGCCAAATTACTGTTCTTGATGCCGTAGCAGAAGTAGATGATTAGACCAACCGGACAGGTGATGGAATAAACAATCAACACGAGCGAGCTGAGTTTTGATGCCAAGATCGCACAACCAATAGCACCGAACAACGCCAAGGCTGGATTGACGAGCTTGAGCCTAAGAGCGCCGATGCAGACGAAAACGAATGCCACCAGCGTGCCCAAAACCATCATGTCAGCAATGTCACCGAACGGTACGAAGCCCGCAGTAATGGCGACCAAGATACCGTTGATCAAAATGCCGAGCGTCGGATTTCCTTTGTTGGTCTTCGCGAAAATGGGAGGGAGCAAGCCGTCTTCAGCCATGTTTCTGAAGATTCTCGGTCCACCCATGCAGAGCACGAGCAATACATTGAAGATGCCGAGTACAGCACCAATTGCGATAAACTGACCGGTCCAAGTTTCTCCGGCGGCCGCAAGCAAGTTAGCCAGGGGAGCTGCGGCTTCGGAGCCGACGAAGAGCGCATTTTCCTGTCCGTTGATGAAGCAAGGGGCAAGACCTGTAGCCACTGCCATGACTGCGACATAGAGGAAAACGACAAGACCTACGCACCAGCAGGTCGCCAGTCGTGTGTCTCTCATGCTCTTCGATTCGCGCGCGAATGTGTAGAGAGCGTCGAAGCCGACATAAGGGAAAACAGCAAGAGCCGCACCTTGCAAAACGCCGTTGAAGCCTTTGGGCATGAAATCAGCCCAGTTGGCGGGATTGATGTGTTTGATGCCGGCGATGAGGAACATCACCAGCAAAACCATTTTAAGAATAACGAGGAAGAAATTGAGTTTTGCAGATTTACTGACGCCGCCAAAAATCAGGATTACCGTCACCACTGCGATTACAGCCATGGCCACGACGTTTACACCAAAGTGATGCACACCTGCCGCATCCACGCTCGGTCCGGACAAAACTTGCGGCAACGAGAATCCCGTCGCGCGTTTTAAATATTCGCCCCAAGCAATAGCGACAGCAGAAGAGCCGAAGCTGTATTCCATGAAAAGACCGAACGCCACAACCCAGGCAAAAAGTTCACCGATGGAGTGGTAGACGTAGCTGTATGCGGAGACACCCTTAGGCACGGCGCGTGAGAATTTTTCATAGCAGACCGCAACCGCCATGATGATGACACCTGTCAGCAAGAAAGACAAAATCCCGGCCGGACCCGCTTTTCTCGCGATCATCCCGGGCATCGCGAAGATTCCGGCGCCGATCGTGGCGCCGATGCCCAGAGCCGTGAGCATGACCCAGCCAAGGTGCTTGGGTGTGCTATCCACCGCATCGACGTTAGCCGGTGCGCGCCTCATCATAGTTGTCATTAAGGACATGTTGAACCTGCAAAATCAATATGAAACGGAGACATTGGACGGGATGCCGAGACCCGAGCGCAGAACGCCCTGGCAGAGAGAACAGATTGGTTTCCGAGAGACGGAACTCGACGATTCAGAGAATACAAACAATTGTTTGATTTGGCCTGAGCTGAATCTCGGAAATGCTAGCATAGCGACTTAGTTGAAAGCCAAGAAACGTAGCTGAATCGCGGAAAAAAGCGCGGCAGAATCGCGTCCTATACGTGGCAAAATCGCGGCAAGTCCGCGGCATTAATGATACTGAGAGGTCCATTGAAATGAAGGTCCAAAGAGCAGCAGTCATAGGCGCTGGAGCAATGGGCTCCGGCATCGCCCAGGTCTTGAGCCAATCCGGAATTCACGTCATCCTCAAAGACGTCAAGCAAGAATTTGTAGACAAAGGTCTTGCCAACATCAAGAGAATGTACGACTCGCGGGTCAAGAAAGGAACTCTCACCCAGGAAGAAGCGAACGAGCTCTTCGGACTAATCAAGGGTTCGACTGACTACGAAGGTTTCAACAACGTCGATATCGTCATCGAAGCAGCGCTTGAAGAAATTCAAGTCAAGCTCGCCATCTTCAAAGAAATCGATGAAATTTGCCCGTCTCGTGCCATCCTCGCCTCCAACACCTCGGCTCTCTCGATTTCCGAAATCGCATCAGCCACACGTCGAGCAGACAAAGTTGTCGGAATGCACTTCTTCAACCCAGCTCAGTTCATGAAACTGGTCGAAGTGATTCCAGGCGTCAAAACATCCAAAGATACGGTTAAAACTGCAATCGAGCTTTGCCGCGACATGGGCAAGGTTCCGGTCGAAGTGAAAGAATGCCCCGGCTTCCTCGTCAACAGATTGCTCTTCCCTTACATGAATGAAGCGCTCTGGGCATTAACCGAAGGCGCAGGCACACCGCAAGAAATCGACGAAGCAGTGGAAGCCTTCGGATTGCCGATGGGACCTTTCACACTTTTCGATATGACCGGCATCGACATCTGCGCGCATGTCAATGAATTCCTATATAAAGAATACGGTCCTCGTTTTACACCATCGCCTCTTCTCAAGCACATGATCAAAAGTGGCTTCCTCGGTCAAAAATCGGGCGCCGGTTTCTTCGTGCATGAAAAAGGCTCCATTCCCAAGAAGGGTGAGCCCAAGACTGTTAATCCAGAACTGGCAAAACTGATCGAAGCTGCGAAGAAAGACGCAAATACCGAAGCCAAAGCATCGAAGAAATTCGAAGCCTACCGCGTGTTGCTGCCGATGTTCAACGAAGCTGTCTATGCATTGCAAGAGCATGTCATCGAACCTTCTGATGTCGATGTCGCAATGGAATTCGGTTGTGGACTCACTCGCGGTCTTCTCACCATCGCTGAAGAGAAAGGTCTCGACTGGTGTTTGAACGAAATGGACAGCTACCATAAAGACCTCGGAGAGCGCTTCCGCGCTTCGTGGTTGCTGCGCAAATTGGTTCGCGCAGGCGTCCATGATTTCTCGAAGTTGGAACAACAACCAGTAGCCGCTCGCTAGAAAGGCGCAAGCGATAAGCATCTATGTTCAAGTGGGTCGCACTATGTTTGCTCATTTGGTTTCTCTATCACATTAGGGAAATCTTCCCGCCCTTTGTAATTGGCGGCATCTTCGCTTACCTGGTATTGCCTCTCGTGCGCTACGTGCACAAAGAAGCAAATGTACCTTTGGCAGCGGCGGTGCTCGCCATCTACGTGGGAATCGGTGGAGTTATCTTTGCGCTCTGCTGGTTCTTTGGTCCGATGCTCGTTGACCAGGTGACAAACCTCTGGAGCCAGAGACAAGAGGTGGCGAACAATGTTGTCGCCTCCGCTTCTCAATCCTTTGGATGGCAATTGCCGCCCGACACAGCGGACAAATTGGCTAACAACCTAGACCATATCTTCAGACCGGAAGAATTCATGCATGGTGTGGAATTGTTCTCCAAAGGCGCTCTGGGTGTCTTGGTTTGCGTTGTCTCCTCCGTTTATTTCATTACGGACAGCCACAGGGTCGGTCAATTTTTCCTGCGCTTCATTCCTGAAGAGCAACGGCAGATGGTGACTAACATCACCCAGCAATCGAACGTAATGTTGAGCAAGTACGTGCGTGGGCAATTGCTGCTCATCACTATCATGTCCACTGTTACGTGGGTTTTCTTGCACTTCATATTCAAACTGAAATACGCGCTAGTTATTGCAATTGCCAGCGGTTTTCTTGAAATCATTCCAGTCTTGGGCCCTATCATCGCCACTAGCACAGCCACCATAGTCGGTGTCGCGCAACACGGTATGGACGTTGCGCTGGGTATCATCGTTTGCTACACGTTGGCTCGCTGGACGGAAGACTACGTCATCATTCCGCGCATCATCGGGCACGCTGTAGAGCTGCATCCACTCGTTGTTATCTTTGCAGTCCTGTGCGGTGAAGTTACAGCAGGCGCGCTCGGCATGCTTATCGCTATTCCGGTAGCAGCCTGCATCAAGCTCGTCGTGGACAATCTCTACCCGCCACTGGAGTCGGCGCCACACAAGCCTGTGGGAGCACCGGAAGAGAATATTTACGACTCAGCGATAGCTCCTGTTTTGGAACCTAAAGAAGCTTCAAAAATAGAACCGTACGAAGCTTAAGCTCGACTCGGTTCAATAAGAGGAAAGGTGTAATTTGCCGATGCTCCGGCATAAGCAATCGGTTGTGCGTACTTAGATTCAGTGGGCTCGAACGAGCCATGATGCATGGGAGGAGCCTCCTCACCTGGCTTCAAGTACTCCAGTCCGCCATCGAGATAGTCTATTAAGACGAAAGAACCTATAGATACGGCATAAGCGAGCATACCGCAGGTCAAATGTGTTGCAGTCAGCTTGTTTGCTTTGAGCAAAAGCATGTAAATCGTTCCTGATATGACTGCGACAATGCCAGTCAAAATCGTTCCGCTGTCGAGATTCCAACGGGTGCAACCCACGCCGAATGCTACCGGAATGCAGCTCTGAAACACGAGAGCGCCCGTGATGTTTCCCAAAGCCAGTGTGTCTTTTCCCTGGCGAGCCCAAAGAACGCTATTGATCTTTTCCGGAAGCTCCGTTGCTATCGGGGTAATGATCAAAGAGAGGACCACAACGGGTAATCCCAGATAGCGAGCCAAATCGTCGACATGGTCTACGAAAATGAACGCACCGCCGATAATACCGCCAAGCCCCATGACGATCTGCGGAATAATCAAACGCAATTTGTCCGAACCGCACTTAAATAGGCGGTCCAAAAACAAGTGTTCTGGCTGCTCTCCGACTTCTCCTTCATGCTGAAAACACTGCCAGAGATAAACCGGATAAATAAGGAAAAGAACAACCGCAATCACGTAGCGAACATAAACATACGGAGACGCCAAAACTGCGAGCATAGCAATGGCGTAGGCAGCAGTGAAAAAGCGCAAATCGCGAGCGATTACCACCTGATTGAGCTGCAGTTCTTTAGGACGATTGGAACTGCCAGCCTTAGAGCACAGTAAAACCGTCAAGCCACAAAGACCTAGAGTCAGAGTACTGAGCATGAACGGGGCGCCGGCAATTGCCCCGATACCTACAGACTCACCATTTTTTGCACCGAAAAATATCACTGCAACGAATGGAATCAACGTCTCCGGCAACGCGGTACCAACTGCAGCCAGAACGCTGCCCACGACACCTTCGCTTAATTGGAGCCGCTGCCCCAACCATTCGATCCCATTTGTAAAGAGCTCAGCTGCAAGAACAATAATTACTAATCCAGCTAATATGAGCCCTGTTTCGCCCAGAATTCCCATCTTGATCTCGATCTATATAGATTCACTGAATTTAGCAGAAATCTAGAGCTGCTGCTTGTATTGCGGTGCGCTAATTGGCGCTTTCACCCTGGCAACTGCCAAGTAGCGTGATTTTTTGCGCAAAATTCAACTGCACTCCGCTCCAAAATTTGTTACTTGACTCTCATCCGAAGAAAGATCAGCGAAAGGTAAGCGCCATGGACCATAGCGTCCTTTTTGAATTTTTGCGGCTACAGGTGCACCTGAAAGTTCTTGCGATTTCGCTAGAAATTGGAGGGTGAGCTCCACGTTTCGATTACTTCGCGCAGCCGTCAAGAGTACGGGGATCTGTGGTAATTTGGCTGCGGTTATTGCGTTTGGCAGGTGAGGCAGAATATATGCTCCCAGCCACAACAGGGAAGGTTTTTGAAATGATTACCATCAAGGATGTTGAACATGTGGCAAAGCTGGCGCGGCTTGAGCTTACGCCGGAAGAAAAAGAACTCTTTGCCGAGCAGCTATCCAAGATAATCGACGCGTTTGATGAACTAAAGGATGTGCAGACCGATGGCATAGAACCCATGTCTCATGCCATTCCTATGCCTAATGCGCTGAGAGAAGACGAAGTTGTAACGCCACCTGGACATGAATCTCTACTAAAGAATGCTCCGGATCGAGAAGGGGTCTTTTTCAAGGTTCCCAAGATTGGCGATTAGGCTCACGCCCGGATGACAAGATGGGCTGGGCGTTTCAGACCATCCTCTTGAGGATCCAATCGTGTACGTCAAGCATAGATAAAGGGTGGACTCGAGACTGGATCCGTATAGACTTAGAGAAAACCTCAAAGATTGGCGGCCAGACGGGCTGGAGATCCATTATATTTATGGAGAGGGTTGGACGAGAGGTCCCCGGTAAAGATCCGGCGAGATATTCTGCAACTATATAGGGAGGCGCAATGAACACCAGGTATGTCTTTGTTACTGGTGGTGTCGTCTCTAGTTTAGGAAAAGGGATTATCGCAGCGTCACTTGGCAGACTGCTGAGAGCCCGTAATATCAGTACCACCATCGTCAAGCTCGACCCTTATCTGAACGTCGACCCCGGTACGATGAGCCCCTACCAGCACGGAGAAGTCTTCGTCACCGAAGACGGCGCCGAGACCGACCTGGACCTTGGGCACTACGAACGTTTTATCAATCTCGACCTCGGACGGATGAACAACGTCACCGCCGGTTGGATTTACAAGAGTGTTCTCGAGAAGGAACGCCGTGGTGATTATCTCGGCGGCACAGTCCAGATGATCCCGCACGTGACCAACGAGATTAAGAACTTCGTTCGTAACGCGGCGAAGACTTCGCAGGCAGAAGTAGTCATTGTGGAAGTCGGTGGAACAGTTGGTGACATCGAAAGCCTTATCTTCATGGAATCAATTAGACAATTGCGCAAAGATGTCGGTCGCGACAATGTTTGCTATATCCACGTCACCATGATTCCTAACCTGCGCGCGACGAACGAGTTAAAAACAAAACCGACTCAGCATTCAGTAGATACGCTGAGAAGTCGCGGTATACAGCCGGATATCTTATGCTGCAGAACAGAGAAAGCACTTTCGACTTCAATCAGAGAAAAACTTTCTCTCTTTACTGACGTCGATCTGAATGCAGTTATTCAGTGCCGTGATGTGCAAAACCTCTATGAAGTTCCGCTCTTCATGGAACAGGAAGGGCTTGCTGAGCGCGTCTTAGACAAACTACGCATGCCTAACAATACACCGGACCTCACTGAGTGGAAGGCACTTTGCGATCGCATCAAACGCCCAACAAGCGCAATTACGGTCGCCATTGTCGGCAAGTACGTTATGCTTTCAGACGCTTACATCTCCGTAGTTGAAGCGCTTCGACACTCCGGAGCAAAACTGGGCACCACCGTCACAATCAAGTGGGTGCTTTCTGAAGATGTTGAAAAACATGGCGCAGAGCCTTATTTGAACGACGTCGATGCGATTTTGGTGCCCGGTGGTTTTGGCGATCGAGGTATCGAAGGCAAGATTATGGCTGGCGAGTATGCTCGCACCAAGGGCATCCCTTACTTGGGGCTGTGCCTAGGTATGCAAACAGCTGTTATCGAATTTGCCCGCAACGTAGCAAAAATGGAAGGAGCGCATTCCACAGAGTTCGCACCAAGCACTAAATATCCAGTCATTGACCTTATGCCTGATCAGCACAATGTCGTTCAAAAGGGCGGCACGATGCGATTGGGCAAATACCCGTGCAATCTGCAATCTGGCTCGAAGGCGCACAAAGCTTATGGTAGTGAAATAATTTCGGAACGCCATCGCCATCGATATGAAGTCAACAACGCATTTAGAGAAGAGCTCTCCAAGAAGGGACTCGTATTCTCAGGTCTGTCTCCGGATGGCAGACTCGTTGAAATGATCGAGTTGCCAGAGCATCCTTATTATGTAGCTTGTCAGTTTCACCCGGAATTAAAGTCTCGCCCAGATAATGCGCATCCGCTCTTTGTCGGTTTGGTGGACGCAGCGTTAAAGAAAACTGGTGAGAAAGCCATTGATGGTGCAGCCGCACAATCTTCGCTGATGCAAAAAGGCCAAACCCTGGCCACTTAGACGCAACAATCTTCAATTCAAAGAACTCCGGATACAGCTGAGCCAATTCTACCCAATTGGAGAAAATTGGACCAGGGCTGTCTCTCGGAACCAAAGATCTAAAATCGCGCAAAAAACAAAATTTCTTTTTTTGGTTGGGAACTTTGGTATAGACGCTTAGTCCAGTAATCAGAGAACAAGGATCGATAACTCATAAGACAATAGAAATCGGCGTAGGTTTGCATGTGCCTACGCCGATTTCTTATTCTTGTATTTCACGCGTGAGCTAAAAAAGAGTCAAATTAGTTATTTCAGCTCACAAAAAAGTCCCGCGATAGGCGGGACTTTTTCCTGCTTTTATGAAGCAATCTAACTGAGGCAAACGCAATTAGAGCCTTGCGCAAAACTCATCGAGTTCCTTTTCGGCCGCTTCTTTACTATGACCATAACGCTCTTGAATTTTTCCGAGCAGCTGATCTTTCTTTCCTTCGACCAGTTTCCAGTCATCGTCAGTGAGTTTGCCCCACTGAGTTTTTACTTTACCTTCGAATTGTTTCCAATTGCCTTCAATTTGATCCCAGTTCATATCTATCTCCTTTGTTAGTTTTTCAAATTTTCAGTAAGGTTTAAAAACTAGCGTGTATGCGCCTTTTCCTCGTGAATAGCGTTTACGTCTTTAGCTCCGAGATCTTTGAAAATCTTCTCGGCTACTTTTACCTCGTCCTTATTCTCGGTGTGAACAGAAATGAAAATGCGATTCAGCTCTTTCATCTTGCCTTCGTATTGTTTTGCTTCAATCTCCGGCATCCCAAGCCCGATCAAACCGCCACTCATTCCTCCCACCGCGCCACCAACAGCGGCACCACTCAATGCTGCCATGATCGGCCCGGCAGCAATGAATGCACCGAGACCAGGCAATGCAAGAGCACCCACACCAGCCAGCCAACCCAAAGCACCACCTAGCACCATACCTGCACCAGCGCCTGCGGAGGCGCCTTCCGGAGCCTTGCTGTGTTTTTCATAACCGGCGTCTCTGAAGCCCGCGGTGTCGGGCATAAGCAAAGAGATATCCGCGCTTCTAAAACCTGCGTTCTTCAAGCTGCCAACAATGGTGTCAGCCTGCATCAAATCATTCACCAAACATACAACTGCAATTGACATTACAAACCCTCCTACAAGGCTCAGTTATTGAGTGTTTACCTCCAATTCATCCAAAACTTTGGAATCATCTGCGAACTTACGCGCAGCACTGGCCACTTTCACCTTTTCGGACTCACTGTTCACTACACCACGCAAAGTGACAGTGCCGTTGATCACAACGACTTTCACATTCTTGGCGTTGCTGGAAAGACTCTTGTCGCCAACTAACTCTTTTCTGATCGCAAGCAATCGATCGATGTCGGCTTTCTTTCCCGATTGCACTTGTGGTGTCGGAGACTCTTTGCGGGCATCACCGTAATTCTGAGCTGTGTTATCAGGCTTTCTCGACTCGATTTTGTCGAGTTTTGCAATCAGCTTTTTCCGCTCTTTGGTAAGCTTTACAGCCTTTCGAGCCGGCAACAAGCCATCGTATTTAGCGCGAATGTCCGCTTCCTGCTTCTCGAGTGCTGTCTGATCCGCCCGCAACTGTACAAGCGCTTCTCGCGAAACCGACCCTCTGCTTTCCGCAGAATCAAGTCGATTTTTCAACTCCACACCGTTGTTTGCAAGGACTGGAGCGATAGTGAGAGCTAACGACGCCAAAACGGATGAAAGGGTGAAAAAGGCTCGGGTCTTCATATGACAAAACTCCTCTCATAGAGTTGATTGTTTTGCGGTAATAAATGCCAGTGAGCAATAGTGCAACGAAGGCATTATTGAACTCGCAGTTGTGGGACCAACGCGTGAGGGTAACAGTTCCCGCATCCGAGTCATGGATGAGCCAACTTTAGAAATAGTTGAACGGTGCTCTAAAACGTGGCGCCTCTGCATCAAGTAAAGAAGGCGGAAAATCTAACTTGGTAAGTTGGGAACTTAGTATGCTGACGGAGGTCTACCCAAAGTTGGGCACACCGATGTGACAAAACACTTCTGTATCCGAGATATTAACTCAAACTTGCTCGTCTACTTCTCTCACGTTTCAACGCAATTAAAGTAGACGGGCAGCGACTAAGCGATTTTTCTATCGTACATGGAGATCCAAGCAATGGTGCGTCTCGGTCGAGTAAAGTCGATGCTCGCAACGCGCTCGTGATCTTCAATGTGGTGAATGAATTCCTTGAATTGAACAGACAGCATTCGCTTCAAATCATTGTTCAATTGCACGACTGAATAAGACGTTTCATTCATATTTTGTTCGGAACTGCTTTTCATTTTCGTCGCCTCCATCTCCACTTATGGACTTAAAGACCCAGAATTGCTTTACATGTTCCTTTACAGATATAGGGAAAACCCCAGCGTCTATAACCCGCTTAAACGGCGAGGGCATGGAGTTTTCAGAGACTAGGCAGTTTGGTCGGATTCTTCAGGGGCAATTGAATCTGCATAAACTCATCTTGCTCACCACTGATTTGCTTCGCTTCCAGATTAGTATTTGCAGGGCCGTCAATCACTTCACCGGTACAGCTAAATCGGGAGCCGTGTGCTGGACAGTCCCACGTCTTCTCAGCGGTGTTCCAACAGACAATCCCTTTTGCATGTGGGCATACCGCAGAACATTCAATAACAGACCCGTTAGCATCCTTATAGACAGCAAAGTGTTGAACGCCTCTAGCGATGACAGCTCCCTCACCTGGTGGAATTTCATCAGCAGAAGCAACCTGCCCTCCTGAAAAATGCTTTGAATACTGACTTACGGAATTGATGTTTTCTTTTACGTATTCAGGTAATGCTGCAGCGGTCTTACGACCAGGGTCGTAAATCTCCAACAGCTCATTTTCCTTTCCAAGAATTTGGTCTCTAATAAGCTTTGCAGCCATAGTGCCATTGGTGATACCAGAGCCCGAATATCCGGTGGCAACGTAGAAGTTGTCCGACTGGCCTGGATCCTTGCCAATAAAGGGAAGACCGTCGACAGGTTCGTAAACTTGACCTGACCAGCGATATTCTATTGGGCCCAGTTGTGGCAGCATTTCTCTAGCCCAATCTTCCAATTTGTCGTAGCGCTCATCATAGTCAGACTCCTGCCCGGTTCGATGATCTTCACCTCCGATAATCACATACATTTTGTCGCCCAATTGAGTGCTGCGAATGTAATGATAAGGGTCTTCCGTGTCCATGAAGAGTCCTGGCGGGATGATGTCTTGCTCGACCTGCGCACCGATCACATAGGTGCGATATGCGGTCTGTTTTGTGTGGATAGAAATCAAATCGGTAATTGGAGTATGGGTAGCCACCACGACATGGTTAGCCGTAATCTTGCGTTCGTTTGAAGTCGTAAGTTCGGCAGGCTGTCCCTTCTCGAAGCTAGCAATATGAGTGCCCGAATGTATTCGACCACCAAGTTCTGTAATACGCGCAACAAGACCATACATATACTTGCGAATATCCAATTGCGCTTGATGATTGAGCATCAGATAAGGAATTTCCCTGTGCCCCCAAAGAGATGTTTCGCCAAAAACAACATTTGCAAACCCGACACTCTGCATCGCTTGCATCTCGTTAAACAGTGTCTCTGTCTTGTCTTCGCGCCCCAGCAAAAGAAATGCGTCTACCCTGGCGAATTCACAATCGATACGCTCTTGCGCAACGATGTGTCCGATTTCGTCGACAGCATCAACCTGGCTTGCAGCAATTTTCGTGGTCTTTTCTTGGCCAAACATGCGCAAAAGTTCTTCGTAGCGAAAATCCATAAAAGCGGTTAAGTGGGCTGTCGTGCGCCCGGTCTGCCCGCCAGTAACATCTCCGTCATCGAGGACTAGAACATCCCTTCCTTCTTTCGCAAGCAAATAAGCGGTGGTCAAGCCCGTCACCCCCGCTCCGATAATCGCGACATCACAACTGGTATTAGTCGCCAGCGGCTGAAATTCAGGCATCGCCGTTGAGTCATCCCAAATTGGTTTGGAAGGTCTGGAGAAAGTCATTAATCTATCCTCGATCTAGTGTCGGTGGTGGGCTTAATTAGGGTCACCAGGTTCATGTTTTGGCGGTTCGTATTCAGAACACGCCGAAACTACGCAGCTGAATGCTTCTTACGTGAGCGCTTGGTCTTCGGTTTGGTTGTTGATTCTTTTGTGACGGGCTTTTCTTCTGCTGCATCTTTCTGCGAAACAACTTCGCCTGTCTCGCTGCCACCGTACAATTCTTCCACTGGCTGAACACCAGCACGTTCCATATGCTTTTCTGGAAACTCTTTGCCCAGTAGTTCTTCTTTGCGAACCTTTACCTTTGCACCAATCTCTTCCAACTCATCCTGGGGAAGTCTTGGGAGCATTTCCCACTCTTCTTCTTTGACGTGATGCTCAATCATTTCCTTAAGCACTTTCACTTTCGCATCAGTCTTTTCATTCATCGATCTCACTTTCTTTATCTCGGCGATAATCAGATCGATGACATGATGCTCTTCGTGAGCCTCAGTTACATGCTCCTCTGCACCTTCAACTTCTGGGTACACAAGCTCTTCTTCTAACTTCGTGTGAATCTCGAGTTCAGCAAAAATTTCACGTAAGATTTTACGCTTTTCACGAGTTGCAGTTGCTGGCAATTTCTCGTATCTTGCAAACAATTCCGCTACTCGTCTGTGATCAGCCTTCAACATTTCAACAATGTCGGCATGAGCGGCTTCGCCGGATTCGGCGGAGAGTCCGAAAATTGCATTCAAAATCTTGTTCATTAAGATGTCTCCTCGATGCCTTATTTGATGCTCTTCTTGATGCTTTTCTGTTAGACCGAAGAGCCGGGCAATAGTTCCGCATTCGTTTAGAAACGTGGCGCCAGTCTGCGTTTACTGGCAAAAGGTGTTGTTCCGAAACGGGCGACGCCATGCGTCGCCCTACAGTTAAATTTGCAAACTGGGCGACGCATGGCGTCGCCACTACAGTCAATTTGCAAGAACTATTATTTCGAGCCGGATTCGGCGTGCACCAGTTTTGGTTTATCCACACCAGGCTTTTTCATTACCTGCTCCGGACCAGGACGAGAGTCCTTCTCCAATAACTTGACTCCGACTGTCTTGCCCGTCATCAACGATTCATTAATCGCTTCGATAACCAACATATCCGCCAACCCTTCTAAACCGTTTGGCTCAGGAATGGTGTCGTTAATAATGCAATCGGAAAAGTGAAGAAGTTCTGGCGCAAATTGGTCGCGCTTTGGAATTTCCTTTTCAGTCGTTCGTTTACCTTGCTTGATTTCGTATTTCAATTCCATCGCATAATCATATGCCGGGTCCATCGAGCAGTGTCCCTCGGTACCTACAACGTCATATCGACCTTTATCCGATGCGCCAAAACTGCAGACAAATGTCGCAATTCTTTCGTCAGGAAAACGCATCACGGCACCGACTGTTTCATCGATTGATTCAAATCTTTCATCGCTGGAAGAAGCAGCAAGTGCAGTCACTTCCAAAGGCTCGGCTTGGAAAAGATAGCGGGCTGCGTTGATGCAGTATATGCCGATATCATAGAGTGGTCCGCCCCCCATACCACCTTTTGTGCGGATGTTTCCTTCTTTGACTTGCATCGTAAAAGTCGAGTTAAACAGGCGTGGATCGCCGATCTTCTTAGTCTGGCAAACTTCTACCATCTTCATGTTAGCTTCTTCAAAATGAAGCCGGTAGGCAATCATCAATTTCACATTATTTCGGTCAGCTGCTTCAATCATTTGAATGCATTCTTCACTGTTCATCGCCATAGGTTTTTCACAAAGAACGTGTACCCCAGCTTCTGCGGCGCGAATGGAAAAATCTTTGTGCATATTGTTGGGCAGAGCTATATATACGGCGTCCAGTTCAGATTCACGCAAGCATTCATCAAAATGATCGTAGTCATAGAGCGCGTCAACTCCATAATGCTTACCAAGCTCTTTAAGCTTTTTCCCATCGTCAGAAACAAATGCGGCTAGTACAGAATTTTTCTTCGCATGCTCGAAAGCCGGCAAGACGGCGACTTGGGCAATATGACCAAGACCGACAATACCATAGCGAAGCTTTCGGCCATTTGTGGATTGTGGCATAAAACTTCCTCTTACTTATTGTTGAATACCGGTTTGACGCCGGTGAAAAAAAACGGTTCCACCCGTATGAGAAAAGTGTCGAACTTTATAAAACATGCAAAAATCCCCTACTCATGGCGAGAGGGGATAATGCTGGCGGTCTAACTTGTTAGTGCTGCAAAAGCAGTTGCGCTTGCGAGGTCGCTGGATTCAACGGATAGACAAAGCGCTCTAAAACTAGGCAGCTTTGGTTTCCGGCAGATTTTTCAATAACGTACTCAATGCAAGGTGCGTTTCATGTTGCGCCGGGAGCAATTCGTTAGCAAGGCAGACTTTCACTGGTCCAATCACCAATTCATGTTGCGATTCGTAATTGACCAAACGCTCTGCTTCAGCTTGTTCTAACATAGCGACAGCATCTCGCTCATTGGCAGCGCTGTCCTGAACGAACTTTTCAAAACCGCCCCAGATACCCGAACCTTCATTCGGAGTGCCACCCATCGACAGCACGTGACTGGTCAACAGAGCAACACGTGCCATGTGATTGTTACGGCAGTAGGTCAAGGTTTCCAAAACGTCAGCCTGTTTTGCCTTACTAAGCGCCAGATCGTATGTTTCCACACAGCTTCTCTCGCCTGCCAAAAGCGAATTAAACTCATGTACAAATTCGTTATCCATTTTCTTTTTCCTTATGTTGATCTGTTGCTTGGTGTTTATTTGGTTTAAGTACTAGTCTGTGTTGATGTGGATACCTGGGATTCTGACGCGAACGCGGTCACCATGCCCATCTTTGTCCACCTTAAGAAACGGCGCGCGCACATGCACAGAACCGCTGTTATCATCGGAATCCATTTTCACGAAAGGCGCACGGACTCTGACACGACCATCATTTGTTTCGTCTTCAGGAAGTCTCACATGGATGCCGTCAGCTTCGGACGTAGTGATATGCACATCGTCCTTATCACCGTTAATAGGGTCAATTTCTGTTGTTACAGTGGTGGTCTTAAGATGGTCGCCTTCTCTTACGACTTCTGTCTTTTCCGTGTAACCGTCACCCGTATGACTTGTTTCCGAAACCTTTTGAGAGCACGAGCAAAGAAGACAGATTGTGGTGCCCACCAGAACCGATCCTGAGATCATTTTTGATACTGAAATAAAACTCTTGGACATAAATCACTCCACGTCTTTAGGTCCCCTGCCCTGCCCCGTAAATCGTTTTTTCGGGAAACCTGCCGGAGAGACGCGGAAAGTACCTCCAAGTTCCTTAGAGTTTTTTGAAACGTCGCCAAAACGCTAAAAAGCCAAACCGGGCGAGACTTTACGGGGAAGCTCAACCAGACGAATATCAGAGGGAAGGAACAGCGGATGGCGCGGCTGCCCTTTTAGAGTAATGCCAAAGCAAAAGAGCGGGTTCTTGGCGGCGATCAGCTCGAGCACTTCAGCATCTCGTCCGTGCAGATAACCCCAATTCCCCCAGGCTACAACCACAATCGAAGCCCTTTCGGCCGCCTCAGTTATGTACTGATCGTTGAGCTTTCCAACAGGACGTCGACAAGAGCGCAACTCTTCGGGATAAGCCGTTCGGAAAGCAAACAGATTAACGACCTCCAGAGCGCCGCATCCGTGACTAACTGCAAATGAGATGCAACGAGAGATAGTCGGATCATTTAGAGATGCATCGGCCTTGCTCGGGTTGAGCATGACGAATACAACTCTTGGTAGTTCTGCGTTCCATTGGCGCGAAAGCGAATAGCGATAACGTCGACTTTTGTCGAAGACGGCATCGCCTGTAATTTTCGTTACCTGACTCGAAACTTTCATTTCAATATTTTAGATGCAACATCAATATGCAACTGAAATTTACTGGTTTGCGCAACAGAATGAAACTGGTTTACCTGCAAAACAAAACTCAAAACCCGTCGCATTCACCCCTACGGGCGACCCAAAGCACCTAGTCATCGAATATAATCCAATCGATGGTGGTCATTTCTATAAACTTGAGGATTTTTTTGGCAGCGTCTGCATTGTCGCTACTGGGGCAAGCCGCGCTCTTGCTTCCGGCAATCGCTCAAGCTGAGGAGCTTTTTGCGCCGGTTGAGAAGATGGTCAACCCGCAATTCAAGAACGAAAAAGAAAAACAAGAGTACATGATGAAAGTGGCTGAGCGTGTCAGATCAGCCGCGCAACGATATGCAAGTCACCACAAAGGCGTGCTGCCGAAGAAGGTGGATGATGCTTTCATGTCATACATGATCTTCGGTGAGTGCGACGACAAAACTTTCACATCTTGGTCTATTCCAATTAACCCATATCTCGGGAAGCACAAGCCGATTCTTACTGGCAAAATCGCTGATCCGGAGAAATGCAGAAAGTCTCCCCCCGGAAAAATGGATCCGGGCTCAGTCGAATATAGTATCGCTGCTAGTGGCAAAGATTTTACTGTTAGAGTTGGTTCCGGCAACGGCAAAGCAATGCTTGACCCCCAGAATAAGCGACTGACCTACGTGCTTTCCAATGATCCAGATTCACAGGTGAAGGCCAACATGCGGACAGTGCAGTGGGCTGCTGAATTGTACAAAGAAGAGCACTTCAAATTTCCCAAAGCCGTGGATGATGAGTTCAAATATTACTTTCCTTGGGGTGATCCTAAAAAGAAAAAATTCGGCAATGCTTTACCGAATCCTTTTACTGGAAAACTCGAGTACCCCGTCTTCAATAATATGACCTGTGCTTATAGGGAAAGACTTAAGGCGCCCGTTTCGATATCTGCGGGAAAAATTGAATATTCCAGCAGCGATGAGCAATCCAATTACTGTATTCGTGGTGGTGATCACGCAGGAAAAGCCATCGCCGGTGCCCAGGGTTCGAAATCAACACTTGTCCTTGCAAAAGATGGCGATGGAAGCGGTCACGGCGGCGATAGCCGATAACGCCTACTCTGGTGCTTCAGGCTTTCTACTTTCCGTAAGCTGCTTACTCTCTGTCTTTAAATCACCTTTTTTCTGTTCGACCGAACAGCTGCGCGACATTCAAGTGGAAATTCCAAATCGGGGCAAAATCCACAATTGCAGTGCAAAGTAAGATGCGATGATTGCAATCGACCAAAACAAAGCTTCCACGCTTTTACGCCCCCCTTCTATAGTTTGAAGTTTACTCAATATATTCATGCTTGGTATTGTACAGACTAATCGCTCTGTTCGCTGGACTAGCGCTTAATACCAATCACAAGATCATAGAGCCAAATTTTTGAGCGCTCTGTAAGATGATTTTCCACCAAAAAACGGCTAGCCACACTAGCTTCATCGGGAGCGAATGTCTGCAAGAGATATTGAGACACCCATTGCGAGACACTGCCATAATGTTGCAACTCGACTTCATATCCTCTATCTGCAAGAAAAGTCCTAACTGCTTCGCTATCCGGAAGTTTCCACTCAACATGCTCTCTAACTAGAGGATTGTTCGTAAGCTCAAATACAAGCTTTTGCGCACTCTCAGAGTGTTGTGCGGGATAATTGATAAAGCACAGCTTGTCACCAGCACGGCAAAGTTGCGTGAGAAATTCATCTCTTCTCGACGGTTCGATATGCTCCAACGCATCGATCGCAACAACATTCGTGTATGTTGTTGGAAGATCAAAACCGCTGCCGCCCGTAGTGACAGGGTCAATTACGTCAATAAAAAAATCAGGAAGGAAAAGAGCTAAAGCTCCGTCAAACCCACCAACATCAAGGATGGTGGCTCCCGACGACAAGTATCTTTTAATTGCTTCGGCTGTATGCGACAAACGAATGTAACGATCCCAGGAAAGTTCGAACTTCATGCCCAGATCGAGGACAACAGCGCGAGAGACACCATTCTGGCTCCCTTGCAATTCGACACCGGAATTGAATGCAAGCTTCACATCGTTAATCATGACGATCTAAATGCAACTCCGTAACCTTTTTACTTCAAATAAGAAACGCCCATGCCAATTTGAGCAAGTTCGGTGGACGATGGAAACCGAGTTGCTCTGTAGAGTTCAGGATGAAAGGGCGTCGGCTTCAGCAATCCGCCAACAACCTCCAAAACCCTTTCCCATGTGTTGCAGGCGACGACTTCCTGATTTGAGTCTTGCGAGTCTCCGGTAAACACAACGGAGTCAGCACGAGGAATTACACACGGAACTCCTTCCGGCCAAACACTGCAGCTAGAAACAGAGCCGTCTTTTCGCTGTGTTGCCAGGTAAGGTGTTACAACTGCCGGCTCACCTATGCTCTGCAACCATTCAGAAACGACTCCACGCTGATCTGCATAACTGCGAGCGGTGGCAGAAATTCGCAGCACGCGAAACCGCTCGTACAGCGGATGCTCTGGAGCCATCTCAAACGGAACCCATTCACCAGCGCGCAAAACCAGCGGGACTCCAACCATTGATCGTGGCTTATCAGCCATGGGCTCAATAACATTTAGTACGGAGGCCAAACCCTCTAGGTCGTCCGAGCCGGTCATAACCATATTCTCGGCGCTGGGTAACATCACAACGGGAGTGCCTTTAAAAGGCAAGTTCTGAATCATGTCTGTTAGAAGAATTCTCGATGCATCATAGCCATCTTGCCAATTGGAGATATAGACACCGGTAACAGCCTCGACAAGCGGCTTCTCGCTGCGCTTTCTTAGATTTTCCAGCGCACACTGATAGACTTCATCAAAAGAAACTCCCCACTTAGAGAGCTGTCTTCCCGTAATCTGAATCATCGCATCAGGAAAATCGTAACTCAGTCCTGCAGCAAAATCATCGCCGACAATAACATGGGGAATTTCTTGATCCTGCGGCAATTCATCGCTCTTAGCAGTGATCCCTTGCTCGAGGGCTAAACGCATTTGCATCACTTGATACAAATAACGATGCCGAATAATTAGCATCAATCCGTCTTTTGCTTCAGCAAAAGTATCCGGCAAACTATTTCTATTTACGCCAAGGAAAAAACTACAGTAACGATCGATAACCGAATTGCGCTCGGTTTCGTGGGCAGTGTTGTATTCATCAAACATCGCCGCCAGCCCGAACAGTTGCTGAGGCTCCCCACTTTCGTTTTCAACAATCAATGCGAATCTAACCGGCTCGTAACGCAGCGTTCTTGCTTCGCCACGGGTCTTGAGCGCGGTCTTGACCATCTCGGCAAACTCTTCGGGTGATGATATGCAGGGCAAATTTTCGCCCGAACTCATGAAGCTGTCACCTCAATTTCACAGTTTCAAGCATAGCGCATTTATGGGGGTGTTGCCACGAATGGGAGCGCCACGCCGGTTGTCAAAAGGGCAATCAGTGGGCGCAATTCGGTGTCTGATCTAAAATATGTCGATGCAATGGGACAGTCGAACGCCTGACAAATGCCGGGTCCGATTTAATCGGGCGCACGCTCTAGCATTGGGCTTCGCTGTGCCTTTAGTTTTAGCCTTGCTCTTGAGCGATGTTTCCACCCAAGTGACACTAGCAGTCCCGACAAGCAAACAAGTAGAAATTTGGCAGCAAAAGCACGGTTATCTTGGCCCCATTGAGGTGATTCTTGCGCCTGATGCGATCAAAATAAGCGAAAAAGGCAAACACATCGTGATCATTGCCAAAGGTCCAGATTGGAAGGTTTTCGTCTACAACAAGAAAAGCAAACTCTATTACGACATGACGATGGATGTTTGGAGAAAGCACGGACTGCGTGCGACGTGGTCAATGATGTCGGCAACTAGCGAATGGCCGATTGTCAAAGCAGGCGATGAAAAAATACTGAATCGCAACGCGGATGTTTTCTTCATGACCGCAGATCCTAGTGCAAAAGCAAAACTGCGCATGAATAAACCGATCGATTTCAGCTATGGAAAAGCAGGTATTTACTGGGTCGACAAAGCAGCATGCGCAAAGGAGCGAACGGAAGTCATGCTTCAGTTGTACAGAACTCCGCGCGCCGCCAAAACTCCCTTAGCACTGAAAACTTTCAGCAAAGAGAGTTTTGGATATCCAGGAGCGTCAAGTGCAACTCCAAGCAAAGAACATATTTTGCTCGAAACCACATCGATAACAAAAGCTTCGGTGCCAAAAGACACCTTCGAACTTCCTTCTGGATACAAACGCGCAAGGGACGACCGCGACGTGACAGTCACCAAAGCGACACCGGATTCGCTAGATTCCATTTTCGATCAAATGGGACTGAAACAACACTAACACGCCGGATAGACTGCGCGCGGATTCAACCCTAGCGACCGAAGCTTTGGCCTCGCTTGTTTCAATTTCACAGTCAAATCAGGGGAGTCGTCTTTCCTCTTCAAATCGCTCCGCCTTCCTAATGCGACACGCTGCAACGTCTTCAATGCCCTTTGAGAGACAAACGGATTTTCATCGCCTGCCAAACACAGCAATGCAAGAATATTGATGCAGTGATTTTCCGCTAAACTGAATCGCACATCGACGTGTTCGTCAAAAGCCAAACGCATCAACACCTGAAACGGAATAGACGGGTTGCCACCTACCGCAATGCGAACGTCCTCATTGCTATCGGTACTCAACTCTTCAAGAAGAACCTGCGGTGTTGCTTGGTTTTCAGCAACTCGAACTCTAATCAGGCTGCTGGGATTCTGCGACAAATGAAACAACTCTGTTGCAGGTGTATCGTATCGACCGGCGCGAATGTAAGTATTTTCCTCGTCCATAGTGGATTCCTCCTTTCGGATAATTACAACGCCAAAAACTTATGCAATTAAGCATCAGGCTCTCCGTCAGCACGGGCAGCCAATCTGACGCGTGGCATCAGGTACACACAGACGCAGATGTAAGAGAGCAGGGCTGCAATGGTTGTGACACTCAATAGCGCAACTGGTGTTGCATTCATGGACTGCATGACATAAGCAGCAACGACGCTGGAAGCAATCATCGTTGAGAATGCAATACCTAACATTTTGAATTCGCTCATAAATAAAACCTCTTGAAGATTGTGCAAAGCTGCATCTACAACGCGAACAGCGAGGTGATGCTAATAGATGCAATGCTTACGTCTTGCATCAAGGCAGGACGAGCACTAAAACTTGTGGATATGCAAAACTTTCGTTGATCAAATCCAGATCAGCGAGAAAGTTTTGAGTCAATGTTGAATTTCTAAATCAGCAGCGATCTTTTCAAAAGCCACAATGGCTGTGGTACGAAACATATCGCTCTGCTCTCAGGCGTGAAGCACTCGGCGAGACTCGGATGCAGCAAAATATCCGAGAAGACGACATTTAAAAGTGAGGAAACATCGAATGAATCAACTCTAGGAGGCTTCGATTCTGCCAACGTGACGGTCGAGCTGACAGCCACATTGCAATAAAGACCCTCGTACTGAGTGAATTTCCGATCGCTAGCATGCAGTCGTTGTGGCTCGATAAAAATCAGCCCCAGCAACAGAATCGCCGCGAATAAGCTAATGATTGCATTGCGATTTCTCATCAGATGCAACCTCCTTGATTCCAGCCTATCAGAAACCTCACTGCGACGCAAACGCATGAAAGCTAGTTGCAATGCTCGTTTCAGCAACAGCAAAATGAAAGCAAGTTTGAAAGCTGTTCGAAAGAGAAAGCATTAACATTCGAAAGAAAATCGAAATTCAACAGCTTTGAACCCTCAGTTCTCGCTGTTCTTCCTGCTCAAAACACCCAGCCAGCCCTTGTACCAGAGCAGAATCACAACGCCCAAAGTGAGTGCGAGCATCAGGAATAGCGCAAATGGATATCCGAAGAACCAGTTGAGTTCAGGCATGTTGTATGGCGATACTTCCGTATTGAAGTTCATGCCGTAAATACCAGCGATAAGAGTTGGTGGCACAAACAAAGTGGTGATAATCGTGAGCACTTTCATCACTTCGTTCATACGATTGCTCAGACTCGAAAGATAAACATCCATAAGGTCTGCAGCCAATTCTCTGTAGGTTTCAATGAAATCGATAATGCGGACGGCATGGTCATAACAGTCTCGCAAGTGAATACGAGTCTCCTCCGAGAAAGTAACTTCCATGTCTCTAATCAAAGTGTTGATTGCTTCGCGCAACGGCCAAACAGCACGGCGCAAAGTTAGCAGCTCGCGTTTCACAGCATGCACATTTGCGACAACTTCGTGACTGGGCTTAGTGATAATCTCGTCCTCCAGCTTGTCCAGCAATTCTCCGTATGTTTCCAAAATCGGAAAATAGTTATCGAGGACAGAATCGATAATCGAATAAATCAGGTAGTCCGAACCCAATTTCCGAATATGACCTTGATTTTTTCGTATTCGCTCACGCGCGGGGTCAAGGGTATCAATGGGCCCTTCCTGGAATGTGACTGCGAAATGCTTGCCACTAAAGACGCTCAACTGTTCTTGTTCTAGGTGATCTTTGAATTCCATCATATGCATGACAAGAAAAAGATCGTCGTTGTAGCGTTCAATTTTGGCCCGCTCGTGCACGTTGAGGACATCTTCCAGAGCCAGGTGGTGAATGTTGAAAATCTCACCGACTTCCTTCACGACCTCGGCACTTCCGAGTCCCTCAACATTTAGCCAAATAACGGGCCATTTGCCGATAAACTTGCGGATTTCACCGGCGTCTTTCAGTTCTTTCTCTTCCAGACCGTCTGGTCCATAAGCGATTAGGTGGAGCGTCGTTTTCACTGCATCCGGCGCAGGAATCAAAGTGCCGGGCGCTGACCCTGGAGGCAAATGTGTCATTCGCGGTTTGCGCTTCGTTCGACGTCGCTTGGACATTAGCGGTAAAACCTCTTGGGCTACTCTGGAAAAACGATCAGCATGCCTTCGCGCGGCAACTCTTCGGAATGCTTCCCGTCGAACTTCGACTTAACAACAGGTGCGCGGCCATCTTTGTCCATCGATTTGATCGTTGCTTCTTCATTGGCAATGCCTTTGACAGAAAAGTTATCGAAGACGTATGGGACGCCCTGAGAACCAAGAATCGAGGGACCATCCATGACGTGAAAGTGCAAGTGCGGAGCGGTCGAATTGCCGGAGCTGCCGAGCAATCCGATCACCTCGCCGCGTTTTACCTTCTGACCTTCCTTAACTTTTATGCTGCCTGGTTTCATATGAGCATAGAAAGCGTAATTGCCATCGCCAATATCGACTACAGCCGTGTTGCCGCCCGGATAAAAGGCAAGTTGGTCGCCTTTAGCATGATTTGGTACTTGATCTTCGAACTTGTCGACGATACCAATGACGGTGCCATCAGCAACCGAGATTATTGGTTTGCCATAACCCGGGTATTGCGAACACTCTTTTCCATCCCCATTGAAAACATGATCGTCATTAGTCATTAGCAGCCAGTCGATAGCATAGCGTTGAGCCGCTACAAGTCGGTTGCCCTGTGGAAACAAAGCACGTCTGTGCCCGAAATCACCGGCATATCCGCCCGCCACATACCAACGTCCGCCCTTGAGCGGCGGTCCAACAACGACTGGTGATTTCTCCTCTACTTTAACCTTGTAATGCGCGTTTTCAAATCGTCGCGTTTTGCCGGCAAAGTCTGTTTCTACGACAATTTTGTGCAGAAGTTCTTTTGGAGCACTTTCCTTGTCTTTAAATTCGAGATTCAGCCAGAGGATGCCGGAAGCGCCAGCTGCAAACGAGTTGCCTTTCTCATCCTTCGACTTTCCGGACTTCGAGTCTCGCAAGTTGAGGGTAACCTTTTTGAGTTCTGCAGGCGAATATGACTTTAGGACACGACCATTATTGTCGAGAATCTCGAAGCTCAAAATCTTTGAGGGCGCAGCGTTGTAATTGATCAAGTGAACTTCGTACACGAGATTGTAGAGATTGTCACTGCCGCGGAAAAGGCGCGGAGCGCTGACCGGAAGGACCATCATAGGCGTCCAGTCACATGGCGCGGTAGCCTTGTTCGAAAAGTGAGAGGGTGTAGGCTCTACAGAAACCGGTGCGGACTTTTCACTGTTTGATGTCCGTGCACCACGGGCGGTAGCAGCCAAACATTGCTGATTTACTTGTACGAATGAACCAGCCAACAAACTCAATGCAAAAAATACGCTTCCAAAGGCCCCTAATCTCATTTGAATTCCCCTTTTTCTGAACCTGCAAAGTTTACCGTAGCCAGGTGCAACTTGCATTGAGCCAACCTGTTGAGAACCGGGCTGCTGCCCCAAAACACATCAAAATATGAGTAAATGGGTATAAGAACGCTGAGGCGCCCTTTGCCCGAACGGAGAAGAAACATGGTTGAAACCTACAGACAGGGAGACGTTTTGTTGGCGAGAGTTCAGACTTTGCCAAAAAACGCCCAGAGGAAACCGGTTGAACAGAGAATTGTTCTGGCATGGGGCGAAACCACGGGACACGCGCACGCCATAGATGCTCGTTTTGCAAAGCTGTATCAGCATGGAGCGGAGAGATTTATTGAAGCTCTTGACGGCGCCATATTGGTACATGAAGAGCACAGCGCTATCACGCTCAAACCCGGAATATATCGAGTTGTTCAGCAGCGCGAATACGTCCCTGGCTCTACAAGGCTCGTAGTCGACTAAGTATGTCCTCGACCCAGTTCGAAGTTGGTCAGAACGCTGATGAGGCGGTAAAGAAAGTAGTAGAACGCTCCAAGGCGGTGGCGTTTAATATTTCGCCTTGCGACCGGCGCAAGGCTGAGGAAGCAGTCTGTAACATTTACTCAAACGCCGGCTTAAAACCTCCGCGCTATTTCGTGTGGTTCGATTCGCCATTTCACGGTGCCGTTTCGGCTGCATTGGTCTCAAAGGGTACTAACAGTGTTCACAAGCAGGTAGTCACCAATTTTAGAAACCAATGCAGTGCAAAACTCTGGAAACTGATCGAGGACAAGGGCGACAAACAGTGGTGGACGACAATCCAAAACAAACTGACGCCCGCACTCAGACGTTCGTTCGCAACTCTGCCGCATCAAATACGCCAGGCTGTTCTTGCTAGTTTTGTCGGGCACGTCGGACCCGGCGTGGAGAATATCAACCTCGAGCTTGTGTGGGGCCAATTGGCACCACCAGCGCTTTTGACCATGTTGATAAACAAGCTGACTTATGTTTTGCCTGAAGAATATACAAAGCCGTTCGAAGAATTCGACGACCGTCCGCTAACCTGCGGATTGGCTATTTCTGCGATGGGACAATTTGCGTCTGCCGGATATGGCAACTTAGACGCCGAGTTGCCCTTTTACGACATAACTGGTGCAGCAGGCTTTAGAGTGCCGGAAATCATGCCGTATTTCCATCTAGCGCGCTTCGGGCATATATGGTGGCCGTTTGAAGATGTGTGCTTGATGATAGACAGACCAAATCGCGTCAGCGTTGATCGCGAGGGGCTCTTGCACAATACCATTGGCGGCGCGATAAAGTATCAAGACGGGTGGGAAACTTTTGCATGGCACGGAACATTCGTTCCTGAGCGGTTCTTAGAGTTTGGCATCAAGAAAGACGTGACGCTTATTTTTTATGAGCCTAACGTCGAGATTCGTCGAATGATGCTTGAGATGTACGGTTTGGAAGCCTTTATCAAAGACTCTGGGGCGCAAGTCGTTCAGCAAGACAAGAGCGGAGTCCTCTATCGTCAGCATTTCGGCGACAATCACGAAGACATAGTCATTGTGCATGTAGTCAATTCAACTCCCGAGCCTGACGGGACTTACAACAACTATTTCTTGCGCGTTCCGCCCGACACCAAAACCGCTCGCGAGGGCGTAGCCTGGACCTTCGGTTTGTCCGCAGACGAATACGACCCGCTCAAAGAAACATAAGAGCCATGATTCGAAAACGAGTTCGCCTTAGATTAAATGGCGCGCGTATGTTTCCCATAGCAATCTGCTTGCTTTTGGGACTTTCCCCATTGAGATCTGAGAGCAAAAACAATTACATAAGAGAATCTGGTTCTCTCTTGTCGCGCGAAATAATAATGCCTGAGATTCTGCCCGCAAAGGGTAAGACAGTCGAGCAAAATCGGCCCCCGGAAGGGGCGCAGAATCAAGCGCTGGATGCGGCGAATCAGAACGTTTCTGCCATCATGTACGCGCATTTGGCCGAAGCTTCAGACCTCTACATCAAGGCAAACCCAGCACCAAAACCCAGACATAGCTATCTGGAAAATGCCGTCGACAGCGCTCTTTCCATTGCGGTTAAAGACGAGGCACAGCGCAAAGAATACGACCACCTTGGCACAGAGTTTTTGAAGACCGCGGCGCTCTTCTCACGTGGCAAAATCGGCGTTGCAACCACTCTTGTAACCTACGGGCTCGATAAGGCCAGTCCGGACGACACGCCCATGCAGCGAGCCGCCGATTTCACATTGGGTGCGGTCAAGGGACAGTCAATCAAAATGCTTTTCGGAGCAGTGTCTCGAAACTATAGCTTTGCACCAACCAAAGGCGTCTTCATGGGCATAGCCGCTCGGGATGCAGATATAGTTTTCGATCGCCAAACATTTACCGACCCGCTGAAGCAGGCCGAACGCCTCAAGGCAGAGACAATCAACCCGCAAGCCTGGCTCTTCGATGCCGCAGTATTTGGCGCTGCAGAAGGTACCTTCTATGGCGTCAACAAAGCCATGGGTGGGCGCCTCGTCCAAAATCCCCTGGCGTCCGGCATGGTCATGGGCGGCAGCTTCGGTATGGTTAACGGCGGCAGCGGCGAAATCATGCGCCAGCAGGCCGAAGGCAAGCCGATTGACTGGACGAAGGTTGTAGAGAAAGGGGTAATCGACGGTGGTGTTGGTGTACTCGGAGCCGGTGCAGGTCTAAAGTTTTCCTCAAGCCAAGCACACGCGAACGTCGAAAGAGTGCTCGCCAAGCCGGCAGAGAAGGTTTCCAACGCGTTGGAGCGTTGGCACATTGGACGCACCACGCAGGCTCGTGAGTTCGTCGTCGTTGATGGAAAAGAAGCGCTGGACAAGTTCACCGCCAGACACGAGGGAGAAGCGACTCTCAATGTCAGGGAAGTGAAAAGAGTACTTGGTGTTGAAAAATTTGGCGACATAAAGAGCCTCTTCGTTCAAAGATTTGGAGAAGGACAGCCAGGAATTCGTCCAGCCGCTAATGCCGCCGACATACTCGCCACCTGTTTTCCTGAAAAACTGACTGCCGCCGAGAGAGCAAAGCATGTTTTCCCCACAGCCAAAGGCACAATTTGGCTTGAAACAAGCGAAGCCGGAAGGATAAAACTCGCCACAGGCAAGACGCCTTGGGAGCACCGCAACTACAATCCGATCGGCAAGATCGTCCGCCTCGACGGACACATGATCACGATGAACGTGATGGGCCCGCTAGAAATCGGCAGTGTGCATGACCCCGAAAATCCGAAATACAAAGATGCATGGAATAACTATGACGGCGAATTAGCGCGAGCCAAAAAACTGAGCGCCGACGCAGTGAGCACCGATGTCTGGTGGGGCGCCGTCGAGCCAAAGCCGGGACAATTTCAATTCAAGTATTACGACATTCTCTCTTCAAAAATTGCATCGCAAGGACTTAAGTGGGTGCCGATTTTGTCGTTGCACGAATGCGGAGGCAACGTCGGAGATACCGCCAATGTTCCGATTCCGATGTGGATCTGGAGCAAGCTCCAATCAAGCATCGGTTCATCCAACCCGGATGTCGGCAAGTTTAAGAGTGAACAAGGCAACGTAAGCAGCGAGTATGTAGACTTTTGGGCAACGAAACATGCTCTGCCGTTTTACCGCAACGTGTTTACCGAATTCCAAAATCATTTTGCCGGAAAAGCTCCGATCATCGCCGAAATCAACGTCAGCCTCGGACCTGCAGGCGAGTTGCGGTATCCGTCATACAACTACCACGATCAAGGCAGCGGCTGGCCGACAAGAGGCTCGCTACAAGCCTATTCTGACCTCGCCCGCGAGTCGTTGAAAACATTCGCAATTGAAAAATACGGCTCCGAAGAAGCAGCAAAACAAGCATGGGGAGAGAAGTACGGCACTGCGATCGAACCGCCGAAAAACGCTGAAGACTTCTATGCAAGCGGTGACTACCGCAACACGCAATATGGCAAAGACTTCTTCGACTGGTACAGCAAGTCGTTGCAACAACACGGCAACCAGGTACTTTCTTCAGCCCTCGACGTGTTTGGTTCCAAAGGTTCGGCATTCGCAGGCATCGACCTCGGTGCGAAGATCCCAGGCGTACACTGGCGTATGGGTTATTGGGAAAACGGCAATATCGTCTTCACCGGGCGGCAAGCAGAACTTTCCGCCGGACTAATCTCGACCGGAACAGAAGACTGGAACGAAGCAGGCGGCTACGGCTACAGACCACTGCTCAGTGTATTCAAAGACCTCCAGACCAAGAGCCCGTTCTCACGGGTCGTGCCACATTTCACAGCTCTCGAATTGCCTGACGGACAGGACGGCGCTATCGCCCAGTCACTGCCGAACTCATTGGCAAAATGGGTCGGCAAGGAAGCCAACAATCAGGGTCTGATTATCAAAGGCGAAAACGCCCTGGCAGGAACCCTTTACGACAAAGCCGCTTGGGAAAGAATGGCTCGACTCTTAAAGGGATGGGGCGACAACCCCAACGACGGCTTCTATAACGGACTGACTTTCTTGCGCATGTCGGATGTTTTGGCAAGTGAAGTCGCACAACAGCAGTTCGCCGAAATCCTGGCGCGCGTTCGTCCAGCCACCCCAGAGCCGGCAAAGCAAGCCCAATAAAGCTGTTGCGGATTTGCTTGACAGACACAAAGCCGGGGAGTATATTTCAGACCGTTCGGTCCGATTTTGAGAAATATGGGCAAAGGTAAAGTCACCCGCGACATGATCTTGGGTAAGGCAGCGGCTCTATTCAACAGCCGTGGCTACTTTGGCGCGTCCATGTCTGACGTGATGAACGCAACAGGTTTGGAAAAGGGAGGAATTTACAACCACTTTCCGAGCAAAGACCAACTGGCTCTCGAAGCATTTGATTTCGCATTTCAAGTAAGCTCTGCCGAAGTCACGCGCCATCTAAATATGAAAGAGAGGGCAATCGACAAGCTGATGGCATTTGTAGATGCATTCATGAGTGTCGCATCAGACCCGCCGGTTACTGGGGGCTGCCCGTTGTTAAACAGCGCTGTAGAGTGTGACGATGGGCATCCGGAGATGAAAATCCGCGTTCAAAAGGCGATGGATTCAGTCCTTGGAACAGTAGAAAAGTTGATAGAGAATGGCATCAGCGAAGGCGATATCAAACCATCAACAGATGCGCAGCAAGTAGCCCGATCATTCATAGCCACTCTTGAAGGTGGCATCATGTTGACGAGGCTGTATTCGGATCTAACATACATGCACTCTGTTGCCACCAGCCTGCGCAATCAAATCACAGCGATTCAAGTCAGTTCGTAAAACAAATCAAGTCAGTTCGTAAAACAAGTCAAGTCAACGCGTAAAGCAATTCCAGTCAGTTCGTTAAACAACTTGGGGCATCGCCCGCAGTACTAAATACAAGTCGCTCTGTGCATGTGCACAGACGGCGAACGCATACGCAGATTTAGCAAAGCAACGAGCGTGCTATCAAATCAAAGGAGCGAAAAATGTCAGAGACAAAGACAATGAATAATGAGACAAAGCGGGGCACAAATTACTCGCATTACAATGGCGGCTCTCTTGCAGAGTGGGCTGAGCACAAGATGAATCACCCAAGACGTGGAGAAATCAAAGGAAAGCATTTCCTCAAAGACCATTTGGATTTCACCGGTTGCGAAATCTCCATCAATTCCTTGCCGGTCGGTGGCGCCATGCCTTTCTCCCACCAGCACAAAGAAAATGAAGAAGTCTACATTTTTATCAAAGGCAAAGGTCAAATGCAGGTCGATCACGAAGTGATTGATGTGTGCGAAGGCTCAATTGTGCGTATCGCGCCGAACGGATTGAGAACATGGCGCAACACAGGTGAAGAACCGATGGTCTCCATTTGCATTCAGGTCCGCGAAAATTCGCTGAGACAACACACGTTTGAAGACGGCATCCCCAACATGGACCCAATTAAGTGGCCTGAGTAGTACGGGCACTTTGTTTTCAAGATAGATTCGAAATTTGAACCGGGCGATACACGGCATCGCTCCTACATATCAACTGAACAGGGCGGCGCCAAGCGTCGTCCTTTCATTTAACGCTTGGAAGTTTTCAAAGGGTTAGAATCTAAGCCTTACTCACTGGACTTCATGGGGGTCGCACAATGTCCAAGGTTCGGAACTCGGTAGCCACAGCGCTGGCACTATTTCTTGGAGTTGCCAGCGGAATCAACGCGGTAGATGCAAAAACCTCTTCTGACAAGGCAGACCGGGTCAAAATTGCCGCCAAGACAACGAAATACAGTGAAAAGGAAGGATTCGAGCGCAAGAAGTTAGACATCATCAATACACTCAAGGAAAACGAAGTGACGCGCTTCATGACCTTGCGTGATGGTTTGACCCAGGCGTTCGAACTCGACAAAGTATTGAAGGGCGGCGGACCCTTTACTTTCCTGGCACCAAGCGATGACGCGTTTAAACGTTATCCGCAAGACGATCTATCCCAATTGTTCGACAACAAGAAAAAACTGCGTCAGGTTTTGGAATATTGCATCATCGATGGCAATTACAGTGCCGCCGATCTCGCAAAGATGGGCACAGTAAAAACACATGAAGGGCACAGCGTAAGCATCTCCAACCCAGGTGGAGATTATTACGCCGACAAGTCACTGATGAAAGTGATTGATATTCCGTGTACCAACGGCACGTTGCATGTGCTCGACAGGCTGATTCAGCCACCCTTGGCGAAGTAAGATGAAGCCGCGGCTGAGCTTCCGTCAAATCTGGAATATGAATTTCGGATTTCTCGGAATTCAGTTCGGTTGGGGTTTGCAATTGGCAAACATGAGCGCCATATACACCAAGCTTGGTGCTGATCCCGAACACATTCCAATTTTGTGGTTAGCTGGACCGGTAACTGGTTTATTGGTCCAGCCAATTATTGGCGCTATGAGCGACAGAACTTGGGGCAAGCTGGGGCGACGCCGTCCGTATTTTCTTGTCGGAGCAATTCTTGCTTCCGTTGCGCTTTTCCTTATGCCTGACAGCTCCGCGCTGTGGTTGGCTGCCACGCTTCTCTGGATACTCGATGCATCAATCAACATAAGCATGGAACCTTTCCGCGCGTTCGTCGCGGACAAGTTGAACCATGAGCAACGAACGACCGGCTTCATCATGCAGAGCTTTTTCATCGGCATCGGTGCCACCATGGCTAATGCCCTCCCGATGTTGTTTAGAAACTTCGGCGTGACCGGTCTTGCACCCAACGGCGTTCCCTTGACCGTTCAATATTCATTCAAAATCGGCGCAGCAATGTTCTTGCTGTGCGTCCTTTGGACGGTGTTTCTCTCAAACGAATATCCACCTGAAGACATGGAAGCGTTTGAAAAACATCGCGCTCAGAATCCGGGCTTTCTAGGATTGCTGAGGGAAGTATTCCAAGAAATCCCCGAGGCTGTTCGCGAAATGCCTAAGACCATGAAGCAGCTAGCCGTAGTGCAAATTTTCACGTGGCTCGGGCTCTTCTGCATGTGGATGTTCTTCGGACTAACGACGGCTTATCACGTGTTCAAAGCGCCTGGTCCCAGTTCTGAATTGTTCGACAAAGCAACTGAATGGTCAGGCTGGTGCTTCGCCGTTTATTCGATCGTTTGTTTTCTCGTCGCATTCATGTTGCCAAAGCTTGCAAAGAAATTTAGTCGCAAGCTCATACACGGAGTGGCGCTTGCATTAGGTGGCTTAAGCTTACTATCCGTCTATTTCATTCAAGATGCCAACACTCTTCAGTTCACCATGATTGGTGTCGGAATCGCCTGGGCGTCAATTTTGGCAATGCCTTACGCAATCCTTTCTGCCGCTATTCCGGCAGCGCGCACTGGCGTATACATGGGAGTCTTCAATTTCTTCATCGTCATTCCTGAAATTCTAGCGTCGGTGACTTTCCAGCCATTGGTAAAACATGTATTTCACAACAACCCCCTATATGTTGTTATGCTCGGTGGCGCATCAATGCTTGTGGCAGCCCTTTTGGTTGCGCGAGTCGAAGACTCGGGCGAGGTTGTTGAAACTGCAGGTGGTGCCGGTCACTAACAGCAGATGAATAGAAGAAAACGTACAACTGGTTTAAACCCCACGACATGAAAGAGCTGGAACCCCGACCAGAATTGCCAGTGCTGTACCGTGACGAACACATGATCGCGGTCTCTAAGCCTTCTGGCATGATCGTGCATCGAGGGTGGGACAATGATCCAATTACTGCATCAGACATTGTTCGCGACGACATTGTGCATGCTCAGGTTTTCGCAGCACATCGATTAGATCGTGCCACGAGCGGAGTGCTCTTATTCGCTCTGGATGCAGACACCGCAAGAAATTTGCAAAAGCAAATGGAAGAAGGCGGGTTTCAAAAACGCTATTTGGCACTTGTTCGCGGACCAATGAAAGAAGGTTGCCTGCTCGACCATCCCATTCCAAAAGAGAAGTATCACGTCCGCGTGCCGGCAATTACTGAGTTCATTCCCATCGCACACAAAGACCGCTGGTCATTAGTTGAAGCCCGTCCAAAAACCGGCAGACTGCATCAAATTCGCCGACATTTGAAACACTTGAGTCATCCAATTGTCGGTGATGTTCGATATGGAAAGGGCGACGTCAACCGTTTTTTCCGGGAGACTCACGGGCTCAACCGCATGGCACTGCACGCACTTGAGCTAACGCTCCGCAATGTGTACGATGAAAGCATAACGATTCACGCGCCCCTACCTACGGATTTGACAGAGCCATTCGAAAGTTTGGGCATCAAATATTAACAGCTTAGTTTTTCGTCTCCATGTCGGGAGGCAGTACATCTTCGAGAATCGTACCGACTCCTTGCGAAATCGAAACCAGAGAGCCCATAGCCATAAATGCCATGCCGATGTCTTGGTAGAGCAAATCAGAATTCATCACTTCATCACTCTGTGACGCCAATTCCGGCACAGCAACAATGTTTTTCACAACCTCATGGAAGTCCGGTTGTTGAACGCAATCCTGTAAGAATGTCCAAGGTTGCAACATCAACTTCTTATCGCGCGACACGATGAAATAAAAGTCGCGCTCATTCTCATCCTTCGCGCAGGTCCATGCCCAGCCGTACTTCACAACAAAAAGATGCGCGAGTACAGCACCCACTTGAACTAGCAACAATTGAATCTGGTTCTCTTTAAATTGCGATTTTGCTTTTTCGAATTCGATGAGAAACTCATTCAATTTTGCGCCGAGCTTATCCGCATCTGAAGCAATGCCTTGCCCACCTATTGTGCGCAACCCATCACGCAAATGAGCGTCCAACTCCGACTTCAAAACAGGAGAGAGAGGACGCTCTTCAATTTGCATTTCGACTAACAGACCTAAGTTTTGTGGGACTCTTGCGGGACTAATTACTCTTCGGCGACTCTGCTGGCGGAGCATCGGAATCAACTGAGACTGAGCTCGACTTCCAGCTTTCTTTGTCAACCTTCCACACACCGTTTTCGAGAACCATCAAGCATTCGCCTTTGGTTTCTTCCTTGACTTTTCCGAGGAGGGGTCGATCCAAAACAACGGGCTTGCCATCACCGACTATCAGCTTGAGATTCGCAGTGCTGCCGTCTATTTTAGACGAAACAATATGTACGTCCTTGGGGCAGGTTTCTTTTATGAAGCCGAAAAACATCGCCTTCTCCTCTTTGGGCGTTGTATTCACTTCTTTGACGCGTCCCGCGCACATGAAGGGCGTGACTTCGTCTACAGTCTTCGCATTCAGCAGCGTCTGGTGATACTTCGTATAAACAGACTCCGGGGTCGCCTTCGCATCTTCGCCAAAAGCGGACGGGCTCATCAGAACAGCAAGACTGCCGACAAGCAAGGAAAGTGATGCGATGCGATTTTTCGTGTTCATTTGGTAATTCATCCTATTCAGACTGCCAACTTCCTCTTCTACGATTGAACCGAGGGCTTTAGGAGGAGAGACGTGCGAACCCCAATTTTGCGCTTTTGTTTGGTCCTTGACGCCCTTGGCAACAAAAATGAGAAGAACATAACAAGATGGTGTAGACCACGTAGAGAGCAGTTTAGGGCAGCTATTCAAGGGTTTGAAAACTTCACATAGAGCCTCCCAGGAATTACCCATTGAAATCTGAGCCTCGGCTAAAGAAAACTAAGACATAACCAGCAAAAATAAGAGTTGGCAACGGGCTAAAAACCTCACAGCACTGCCCTTTTGTCGCTTTTAGAACAATGCTTTTCACCAGCCTTTCATACTTCATATTTTTTCCGGTGGTTTTCGCACTGTACTGGCTCTCGCCTCGTGCTCTGAAGAAGCCGGTTTTGCTGTTGGCGAGTTACGTCTTCTATATGAGTTGGATTCCGAAGTATGGACTAATGGTTGCAGCTCTCACCGCCGTCAACTACGCCATCGGCTTGCTGCTGGGGAAACTGCAGAATCAAAGCAAAAATCAGAACCGGGTTGTGAACCAGGAACTGGCGCAAAGCACGACACATTCCGTCAACACGCAGATGTCGACAGCTACTCGCCTGACTCTGACACTCGGACTTGTGATAAACCTCGGTTGCTTGATCTACTTCAAGTACGTCAATTTTCTTTTCACGACCTTCACTGATGCATTGAATAGCGGCGCTTCCTTCTTCCACATCAATGCGCCAAAATTCTATGCCATCACATTCGATATCATTCTGCCGCTAGGCATTTCCTTCTTCGTGTTCGAATTTATTCATTACCTGGTGGACGTCGCGAAAGGCGAAAAGCCAGTTCGTAACCCCGTCGACTTCGCGCTGTTCGCCGCGTTTTTCCCATCACAAATTGCAGGACCAATCAAGCGCTTTGAGCACTTCATCGAACAACTTGATACTCGCCCTGGACACAACGGAACCGCACTAAAATTCCGCAGCACTGACATGCACGCTGGTCTGGCACTGATCCTCCAGGGGCTGTTCAAGAAAGTGGCGATTGCAGACAACCTGGCAATTTTGGCTAACGCTGGCTTCAATCCCGCTGTTAGCATGAGCACCGGTGACGCATGGGTGGCGGTCCTCGCGTTCACGTTCCAGATTTATTTTGACTTCTCCGGCTACACGGATATGGGCAGAGGCAGTGCGCTGTTGCTGGGCATATCGTTGCCGGACAACTTCAACTTTCCGTATTTGGCGAAAAGCATTTCTGATTTCTGGCGCCGCTGGCACATCTCGTTATCGACTTGGCTGCGCGACTATCTGTACATTCCGTTGGGCGGGGGCAGAACCAACAAGAATCGAAATCTCTTCCTGACGATGTTGCTTGGCGGACTCTGGCACGGTGCGGCCATGCACTTTGTAGTGTGGGGGGCATACCAAGGTGCGATGTTAGCGCTGAACAACTGGTATGACAGCTTGGCGAAGAAGAATTCTGCATTGAGCAATTTCCATGCTCATGCCATCGGAAAGGTCGCCTCAGTGTTGTTCACATTCCTTCTGGTCATTATTGGTTGGACGCTTTTTAGAGCAGACACGGTCACCCAGGCGATGCAGATCATGCAAGTGATGTTCTTCGGTGTCGGGCAAACAGCTACGGCGGTAGCGGCATCAACGGCTTCTGCAACTGCATCGGCAACGCCCGCTGCAACAGCTTCGGCCCCCCTTCTTTGGACCGCTTTGATGCGCTCGCAGGTCATCGCAGCATTGTTGATTTACAGCGGTTATGCCGCAATTTTCTGCCTGCCCAGATTTCTTTCTGAAAAGCAAATTCAATTACGCCCGCTAGATGCAATCGGTTGGGCGGTCAGAATTCCGTTTTATGCAGTCGTCGCAGTAACGGCAATTGCCTTTGCACCGACGCAACCATCCTCATTTATCTACTTCCAGTTCTGAGGCAGTTTCACTTAGATGGTCAAAACCACGACACCACCAATTTCAAACGCAGTACACGAAAGTGTACCGGTGGTGAGTCGCGAACCCAAAACAAACAAGTCAAAAACGAACACCCCCGCATCCGTCGCTGCGGTTCTTGTAGGAAGTATTGTCATTTCTATATTGATGCTCGAATTTTGCCTGGCATACGCAGGACTGGGCGAAGAAGAGTATTTGAAACGCGACCCTGAAATTGGTTGGGTAATGATGCCCAATAAGCACATCACCTGGCGGCACGAAGGATACTCCGTCACACGAGTGAACAGCGCCGGAATGTTGGACCGCGAGTTTCCCATAGAAAAAAGCAAGGACACGATACGCATAGCGGTTGTGGGCGATTCGTACACTGAAGCGCTGCAGGTTCCTCGTGAACAAAACTTCTGCAAGGTGATTGAACGATCTCTTGCTGCAGACGCAAGCGTCGAAGGCAAAAAAATAGAGGTTCTCAACTTCGGAATTTCTGCGTACAACATCGCGCAAATTTACATGCGCATGAAAAACCTCGCAGTCAAATTCAGTCCGGATATTGTAGTTGTCACAGAATCGGTCGATTCGACACGAGGTTTGTCCCCAGAGGGTGGCGGCTTCTTCCGCGCACGTCCGAACTTTACCCTGGATGCTAACAATCGACTTCTTTGTAATTACGACAGGCAAAATGCCTGGCTGCAATCACCGGAAGGACTGCGCGTAAGTGCAACTGGTTGGCTTAGAGAGCACAGCCGCATATGGGGAGTCATCGCCAAAGCCGTTGAGCAAGTGACAATTTTCATGGATGGAATTAAGCACGGCGAAACAAAATTCGGCGCAGCCGTCACCGAGAAGAAAACAACGTTTGAAGCAGCGAGAGGTCCGGCATGCGTCAATGGTGTGTTTATTGAGCCGGAAGCTGTCTACAGTCCGAAACTACCGAGTGTAATGCTGCCACAAAAGCAAGCTGAATTGCGGAAATGGTGGCCGGTTCACAACCAAATCCTAAATGAGATGAAGAAGGAATGTAGTGCTGTTGGAGCGGACATGGTACTTGTTCGCTTGCCACAGGTAAATGGATACGACAATATTCCCGAAAGCGAATTATTAAAAACCTTTGCCACTAAAAATGGTGTCACTTGGATCGATGCGACAAAAGCATTCTTGATGTACAACGACAGGAAGGTGCCGCTTTTCTATGATCCGCATATGAGCGCAAACGGACACAAAGTTCTCGCAAAGCAACTAACCGAAGAACTCAAACCAGTTGTTAGAGCAAGACTGGAATAGTAAAGCAAGGTTTCATAGGCTGCGCGAGGTTTTCGTTGGGGCGATGCCTTGCATCACCCTGTGCCGCCTGGAAGGCGGCGCTCCGGCCGCTTTAGCCCTCAACGACGTTGGCTAGCAACAAATTCAGACTCTCAGCCATCGTGGGGTGAGTCCAGATAGCATCGCGCATTTGCTCGTATGTCAAATTGCCAAGCATTCCAGCTTGAACGACAGACATTATTTCGCCGCCTTCGTGCGCAAAGATTGAACATCCCAATATCTGTTTTGAATTCTTGTCAATCACGACTTTTAGCAATCCGCGTGTTTCACCGGAAGTGGTGGCGCGGGGAATTTTTGCTGCCGGCATCTTAGCGATCAAAATCTCGCGCCCTGCTTTGCGCGCGTCTTGCTCGGTGATTCCAACACGCCCAAGTTCTGGGTCAACGAACAACGTGTAGGGAATGAGTCGCCCTTTGGTTGAACGCTTTTTGCTGTGGAGGAACAAATCGCGCAGTATACGGTAATCATCCCAACTGACGTGCGTAAAGTGCGGACCGCCGTTGCAGTCACCAATCGCCCAGATGTCTTCTGCAGATGTTTCCAAATACTCGCTTACTTCGATGTATCCACGCTTGTCGAGTCTTACACCAGTCATTTCTGGATGGAGTTTTTCATTGTTTGAAACTCTGCCAGTGGCAACGAGAATATGCGAGCACTCCAAAGTTTCGTCTGTATCACCTTTCTTCAATGCGAGTTTTGCGGTTTTACCCGTCCGCGAAACAGATGTAACATCCACGCCTGAAACAAAGCGGATACCTTCTTTCTCTAAGACCTCCTTAATTGCTAAAGCAATGTCCTCATCTTCTTTGGGCAAAAATCTGTCCGTTCGCAAAAGCACTGTTACATCGCTGCCGAGACGTCTAAAAATTTGTGCGAACTCAAGCGCAATGTAGCCACCGCCGACAATGCACAGATGTGAAGGAAGCTCTTCCAATTCCATAATGCTGGCGTTGGTCAAATAGCCCGCTTCAGCGAGGCCTGGCGTATTTGGCACCATTGGGGCGCTACCTGTATTTATGACGATGCGATCGGCGGTGAGCCTTCTGGTGCCACCATCTACAGTATTGACTTCAATTACCTTGTGATCGACAAACTTGGCAATTCCCAAAATGAATTCCATGTTTGGGGTACTGCTGAATAGCTGCTTGTGCGTATCAACCATGCCTTTTACGACTCGGCGCTTACGGTCGATGACTCCCTTTATATGATCGCCACCGTTTGTCACAGACAGTCCAAAGTGTTCGCCGTGATTCACATGATGCAGAAGTTTTGCGCTCGCCACCATCGTCTTAGTGGGGATGCACGCTACATTGATGCAAGTGCCGCCTATCTGCCCTTCTTCGACAAGCGCAACTTTCTTGCTGGCAGGTCCAAGGGACATCGCTAAGGATTTGCCGCCCTTTCCGCCACCTACGATCAGGTAATCAAAATTCTCGACAGCAGCCACAAACGCCTCCTGAAAACCCGTGTGCTAACGTGCTTTTACAGGGGCATACTATACCGCGGACAAACTTTCAGATCACAAGAAAATTGTATTTGCCGGAGCACCGGATTTAGAAACTCATGCGCAGTTGGAGGCGTGAACCATTGTTGTGTTGGCGATGATGGTGGTGGTGCTGATGACCGCCGTTGTTGCCATCATAGTAGCCACGGTCGTCGCGGTAGAAATTGACTCGACCGCCATTATTGTGAATCATGCCGAGAATCTGGCGCAGCATCATTACTTGAAGATATTGTTGTTGACGCGGATCGAAGTCGTAACTGTATTCATTTCCGAATGCCATGGGTCGACCGTTGCGATCATATAAAACGTTTTGGCGTGGGTCATAAGCCGAGCGCTCATATTGTTCGTATTGCATGCTCGGGTCTGTGGCAGCATAACGGTCTGTCTGGCGGTAGTCCTGCGCGTACTGGGCGTATTGGTCGTATTGAGCGTATTGATCGCGTTGTCCATATTGATCAAATGACTGCGGACCTTGAGCTGTGCGCAGCGAGTCATCGTAATACAGCCGCCAAGGTTCAACATAGCCAGCAGCACTGGGGTCGGTGACCTGGTAGCGACCGAGGTCAGAGCCGTAGTCTTGTCTCCACTGACCGCTATTATCGACATAGCCGTTGCCAGGAACGTAAGTCTGGCCTACGTCCGAGCCATAATCCTGTCTCCACTGACCGCTGTTATCGACGTAGCCGTTGCCAGGAACGTAAGTCTGTCCGACATCGGAGCCGTAATTCTGTCTCCACTGCCCGGTGCTGTCGACATAACCAGTACCGTCGTTTTGGATGCCTGATCTGTAGGTTTGACCAACGTCGCGCCCATAGGTGGAACGCCATTCGCCGGAGGTTTCATTCATCACACCCGGTTTAAAGGTCTGAGCTACATCACGACCATAGGTCGAACGCCATTCGCCGGAGTTTTCATTCTGAACACCCGGTCTGAATGTCTGTCCGACGTCGCTGCCATAGGTAGCGCGCCATTGTCCCGAACTTTCAGTCTGCTGACCTGCTCGGTAAGTCCGCGCCACATCACCGCCATAAGTTGCACGCCACTGTCCGCCACTCTGCGTTTGCTGCGCTTGCTGCCCTTCCCGGTAGTTTTGACCTACATCACCGCCGAAAGTCGCTCTCCAGTTTGCACGCTGGTAAGCGTCTTCATAAACGCCGCTGTTGGTAGATTCCGGCTGGGAGTACCCAGCATTTTGGAAATTTTCGTAAGTCATAGAGTGAAGAGGTCGGTCTGCAAAGGGTATGCGTCCAGAATAGGTTGCTGGTAAGCAATGCACAATCGTTAACCCCCCGGTTTTCACCACCCACACCGGGAGATTTCATCTTATATGTGAAGAGATCATGGTGGAATTACGACCTTTACAACGCTTTCCCGGGCGAGGGCCGGAAGCGTTAGGAGTCCACGGGCAAAAACATCCAAAAAATAGAGGAGAGGAAGGCTCCCGGGGCAGGGCACCTTCCTTCCTCATCATCGGCGGGCACGAGGCCCGTCAACGGACTTTTGTGAGTCGCTAGAACGCTCTCATATGAATGAGAGGAACGCCGACATCAAGCAAATGGCGATCGCTGTGATGTCTGTGCTTATAGCGTTTCTCAACAACAACTGGCGGGTTATAGGTTTCCATCACAACAGGCGCAGGTGCGCGTTGGATGACAACCGGCTGGGAAATAACGCGACTTTCCATAACTACCGGAGCCGGGCTTGGAATCAATACTCGGTTTGTTACCGGCGCAACAACAGGAGTCTCGATGAGTCTCACTGATGAGGCAGTCGATGGAACAAACAATGGTCTAGGCGCAACAACACTGTTGGTGATAGTGCGCGTTTCAACTACATTTGGAACAGTTGAAGAACTAAATCTTCTGTACTCCACAACACCAGGCTGCAAAATCGGGGCGACACCATCTGTGGTGCTTCTAATTTCATAGCGTGTTACTGTGTCTGCAAAAACCGGTAGTGATGCCGAAAGCGCAATCGCCGGGAGTGTTATTGCAATTAATCGGTTTCTAAACATTTGGGAATCCTCCTTCCGACAACAGCGATTCTCGTGTGGCTTCGAACCAGGGGTCCCGCTGTGTGATTGCCTTAGCAATTCCTCGAAAGAGACTGGGGAAACCCTCAAAGGTTCCTGCCCTTAGTCCCACTCACCCATCGTTTTACATATTTGCGTTTTACAGTCGGAAATGAGGTTAATACCAGCATTTTTACGCGTGAGAAACTCTAGCCACGCGGTAAGGTCTGTGAGCTTGCTCATTTTTCTCCACTCATTTGGCAAATCGCCGCCAGCGTTACGGTAGCCTCGCTCGACAGCCTCCTGCATACCGGGAATCTCTCCCAGAGGGGGTCTCAAGAGATTGCCCAGATCAAAAAAGGGTGTTCCGCTAAAGGCAAATTCCCAGTCAATTACTGCAGCTACTTCCCAGCCTTGCTCTTCTTTCTTCATAAGAATGTTGGAACTATTGAAGTCACAATGAGTGAGACAGGGCTTTCCAGACCACTCATCGAGCAGGTGCGCCTCTTTCTTTATAAAGTTGAGAACCTCATTCGTTAAATCTTCCCCTAAACGCTCTTCACCTAAATTTTTTAAGAGACACTCCTCAGCATACTGAAGTAGCCCATTGCCGCCCATCTCCATGGGAGATGGAATTTCTAAATGGTCGTCGAAAAATCCGAACTGTTCGAATTTAAATCCATGAATCAGCGCAAGTGTTTCACCTAAAGATTTACCTAGATGCTCGACACTGCGTGGAGAGAGTTCACCGATGATGCTCTCAAGCCGGGCACCTTCCACCCAATCCAAGATCATGAAGGGAAAGCTGTTGACGGGATTTACAAGAGAGAAATACAGCGGTTTTGGCGCCGGCACTTTTCCCTGCACCAATTGAATCAGGCGAAATTCCTTTTCTGCAGCCGACGGGTCGCGCTGACAAATTCGCAGATGGAGACGCTGCCCTGTTTTGAGGGCTACCAAATAGCTGGCATTTGCCAATCCGCCCTTCGTCGGTTCAACCTTCGCGACTTCAACATTAGGAAAGTGAGAGCTGAGAAGAATCTCGGCATCCTCATTGCTGAGTATGGCTCTCTCGGTGTCTCTATTCCACTGGTCGCGCATCGACGCCTCAATCACAACAGACAGCGAGCATACAGCACATTAGATATACTCTGTCGCTCCCATTAACTAAATGAGTGGGACAGGATTGGCAACGCTGCTATTATTACGCCGATGGCTGTCACTAACAACGCCACAATCATCATTCCGGGCGCCGACGCAGAAACCGCGAGCACCGAGAGACGTTATCGCTCGCCCTTGAGATATCCAGGCGGCAAGCAGAAAGCTATCGATCAGATAGCTCAACTTTTTCCAGCGTCCGCCAGAGAATTTCGCGAACCGCTGGTTGGCGGTGCGAGCGTTTTCTTCCACGCGAAATCTAAGGGATTCGCAGAAAAGTATTGGATCAACGATAAATTCAGCGAGCTGCATGCGTTTTGGAAAGCGGTGCAAAATGAGGAAACATGTGCGCGGTTGATGCGCGAGTTGGAGCTTTTGCGCCAAAGCTTCGGAGATGATGCTGAAAAAATCAAAGAGTATTTTTTGAAAGCGCGTTCAGAAAAAACGCCAGATCGATATCGCGCGGCGTTTCTGTTTTTCTTCTTCAATCGCGTCACATTTTCTGGTACCACTCGCGCAGGTGGATTTTCCAGCGCGGCTAGTTTGCGACGTTTTACCGCATCATCAATTCAACGCCTTGCGCCTATGCCAGAAGCGTTGAGTGGCGTTGAAATCACAAACCTAGATTACGAGCACGTGATCCAAAAGCCGGGCAGAAACGTTTTCATTTTTATTGATCCGCCGTACTTTAAAGCATCACGCTTGTATGGACGTGGTGGCATCTTGCACGAATTCGATCACGTGCGCTTGGCAAAAGTTTTGAAAGAAACACCTAAGCACCGCTTTCTCATCACCTACGACGACTGCCCGGAAATTCGCAAACTCTATCGTTGGGCGAATATTCAGAACTGGCAGCTTCAATACGGCATGAACAACTGCAATTTGAAGAAAGAAAGTAAGATAGGTTCAGAGCTCTTTATTTCGAACTACTAGTATCGAACCGAAAACGATGTCCAACCTTCCTACAAATGAAATCGACGAGGAAACTCTTCGAGAACAAGTGTTTTTTGTTCTAAGAGAAGCGCAAATTCTCGACGTACTCCCTTAGATACACACTTGATTGAAGAATGAGAAAGAAGTGGTATATCAGGTCTGGACGAACAACAGTTGACGATGACACAAAGAGCAACGACCATGCAGTTTTTCAAATCGGCGAAAACAGCTTTACTGATCGCAGCGACAGTAAGTTGCCAAATTGCGTTTGCTGACAAAGGCTTCACGGGAATGAAACTCAACGAGAACATTATTGTTGAGTATGTTATGCCAAACTCGCCTGCGCAAAAGGCGGGCATACTTCGCGGCGACAAAATAGAGTCAGTAAACAATGTGCCTTCAGCTGGAAAGAAACTGGAGCAGGTTGTAAATCTGATAACTGGACCTTCGGGTACAAAGCTGTCGCTAGTCATAGTGAGAGGAGCTAACCGATACAAATGTGATCTTGTGCGTGGAGTCTCGGAGGCAGCGATCGAAGCAGCCTCCGAACAGGATGACATCAAACATGGTGGCATTTACACTGGACTATCAGCCTCGAACAATTATCGCATTGAGAGCGTTGACGAGAGTTCTCCAGCCTGGTATGCAGGACTCCGTCCGGGCGATCAAATTGAGTATGTAAATGGGACAAACGTGAGGGAGTACCCTGGAGATCAGGATTTGTTGGAGTCGCTCTCTAACCCCAGCGGTGGTGCGTTACACCTGAAGGTGAAACGAGGCAAGCAAAGTTTCAACGTTGAACTAGGAGGTGGAAGGAAGCCGCAAGGAACACCAAGAAAATACACCACAAGCAGTCCAACGGTTCCGGTTGGCGGCAGTACTGCAACGACTGCAAGCAGGACCAACACATCACAGAGAACAACAAGCTATCCTTCACAACCTCCTAATCCAACAGTCGTTCAACCAAAAGCAGAGATATTTGTACCAATCGAAATTTTTCGAAGAACGCAATACACAGACAAAACAGAACAGCAAGTGAGAACAGCCATCGCAAAAGTGCCGAAGCGAGTTCAAGAGTCGGTAAAAAGCGCTGGCATCACCATCTTCATTGTGCCAGACATGTTGTCTGCACATCCAGAACTAAACATTGAAAAACCGCGTGGGTATCATGGTGGTGGCTACGACAATTGTGGTGGCATGTTTAGTCCTGGTCCAAAGAAGATTTATCTCTGCGAACGAGTTTCTTGGCAAAACAGCCCACTACAGGAAAATTGGTATCTTCCTACGACAGCGCTGCATGAGATGGGGCATGCATACGACCATACCGGCAGCTACTCGAAGGCGGAAGAATTCGTCAAAGCATATGAAGACGATGGAAAATACTTGGGCAGCGAACAGAGAAGAACCTGGGAGTATTTTCTGCAAGAAAATGATGCAGGACGTTCGGAGATGTTCGCAGAACTTTTCCTCGCTACAATTTCGCCAAGCGACAATAAGAGATCTACTGGTCTGAGCCAAGCATTTCCTCGCTGTACAAAGTATTTACAAGGACTTTTAGGAAAGTAGGAACACTAGAATCGCGCCGTTTTGTCCACTGCTATTGTTGCTGTTTCAATTACAGAAACACCTTCAGAAAATGGATAGGCATCCAATATGAAACGCCCCGGCGGCAGTTTGACATTTAACAGTTTGGATTTTTTGTCGAGGAAACCCAAAATAGGTTGGTGTGAGGGCATCTCATAACCACGGTATAGACGACCGCAAGTTCGATACTTCGCGATTGGCAGAATCGCAAAGCCTTCAACGAAAATTGGCTGCTTCGATGGAGTTGGCCGATCTTCCGCCGTCCAAGACACGACTACTTTTCCAGATTTATCTGCAAACTCGAATCCATGTTTTGAAGGCACAAGCCCTAGCCCGTCGGAATAATTCAACATGGGAACGTCGCGCGCAACCACCTTCCCATCCATGTCTAGCAAATCACGGACGGTACGCCATGGGCCCGCCCAATTCCTCCTAGAGTCGTTCATTCGTATGTAATTGAATTCGTCCTCTTTCAATTGACTTTCATTCAATTCTGCTCTGCCTTGATCTTTTGCCGAGTAAGTTAGTAGCGAATATCCATCAGAACTCAAGTTCGAAAGTTCTGCGTTTTTCATCTCAAATAAAATGGTACCTTTTCGATCTATCAACGCTCGCACATACCTCTTCGCTCTCCGTTCTACTACGGCTCTTCCATTGACAAAGGGGCCAGCAAAAGAGTATGGACCTGGTAAAACTGTTCTCCCAGTCTGATCTATGTATCTCCAGTCATAACCTCTATCCGATTGCCATCGTTTGCCATTGAGGCTAGCTACGGCGGCTAATCCTTCAGAAAACGGCTCAGCATTGTTAAACGTCTCTTTAAACGCTCTCTTTCCGTCCAATCTGCAATAAACACACTTTCTCTCTTTCGTCCAATCCTTAACCAGTGCTAGACCATCAACAAACTTGGTCTTTTCAAAAAGCACCCAGTCTCTAAGTTTGCGACGTTTGCCGAGCTTATCGATCACTCCTCCATTTGGGAAACTTTTATTCTTCCCAAAGACAATCAAACCTTCAGATCTACCTGAGAGCGGTACGATGTCAGATTCCCAAAGAGTTACTCTTCCTTCTCTATCAACGAGACCCCAACGAAGATCTTCAAATTTATAAAAACCAACCGCGGCAGAAGAAACACTTTGCTCACACATCACAAAACAGACAAACAGTGCTAACAGAAAACTCGGAAGTATGAAGCGCTCTCTTTTGCAATGCGTTTTCACTTAATTTCTCAATAATTTGCTATTGAATCTTGCCTTTCTTCGCACCAATTGATTTAGCGCGCTTCTCGCAAGAAGCTGATTCAGACTTGCGTCCGGCTTGTGAATACATCGCAGCTAAATTGTTCAGCGCTTCGGCAACGTCTTGGTGATTGCGACCAAGTGCTTTCTGCTGAACATCGATAACGTGCTTGAACAGAGGTTCTGCCAGCTCGTACTTCTTCTCTTCTGTATAGAGCTTCGCAAGACTCGTCATTGTGCGATGTACTTCTTTGTCCTTGTCGCCGCAGATTTTCTCGCAAATATTCAACGAACGTTTGTACGTTGCTTCTGCTTTCTCGTAGTCTTTCTGTTTAGCGTAGACGTGGCCGAGATTATATAAGGTGGCTGCCAATCGACGATCTTCGACTCCGCCCTTCTCGGCTTCAGCTACAGCAGCTTGAAGTTCTTTCTCTGCTTCTGCGTAGCGCTGAGCGTTAAGATGTTCACGTCCAGCTTGAACGTGTTTTGACCATTCATCAGTATCAACGCCCGCACCAGTCAAAACAGCAGGAGAAGTGCCGTCACCACCGTTTGCTCCAGCAAATTTCTTCGAAATTTCTTCAGCTTCGGATGTTTTCTTCAATGCGCGATAGACCAAAATCAAATTGTTCGCGTTGTTGATGACTTCAGGATGGTTTGCGCCAAGGGTCTTCTCTCTAATGGCGAGCGAACGAACAAAAAGTGGCTCAGCTTCCGTATATTTCCGCTCGTAATAATAAAGCGCCGCTAAATTATTGATACTTGTGGCGGTATCAGAGTCTTCCGGCCCTGCAAGCTTTTCCCACATCGGAATTGCTCTCTTATAGAGAGCTTCCGCTTGGTCAAACTTCTTGGTATTACGATAGACAACAGCAAGATTGTCGAGCGCGGTCGGCAAGAACTTACGATTGACGACTTCGTCAGATGTGTTGCTATCGAGCATGGCGATTACGCGCTTCAAATATGTTTCGGCTTGAGCATAATCGCTTTGTGCAATATACAGAGTCCCCAGCGAATTCAGATCCATCAATACAACGGACCGCCCAGGTCCTTTTGCTTTTTCAGCGAGGACCAGTGACTGCTTGAACAGTGTCTCAGCTTCGCTGTACTTTTTCTCTCGCAAACGAATATCAGCAATTCTACTCATGCTCAGCGAAAGATAGAAATCATTATGGTCAGCTTCAGCAACCTTCTGTGCTTCGGAAAAGCTGTTGGCGGCATCGGAATAGTTGGAGCTCTTAAGCGCTTCAACTCCCGCGTCCATGTGCTTCTTGAAAGACGCGTCATCAGCAAAAGCGAAAGGTGCAGTGCCTGCTGCCAACAGTGTTGCGGCTAAGACTACCAGGCGCGCAGATAACGAATTCATTTCCTTTCCTCTTTGTGAAAAAATGCGAGCGAGCCGCCCGCGCTCCTATTTGGGCGCGTGCAACGCGCACCCACGATTACCGTTTGGCTTCAAGTTCTTCCCAGCTTTTGAATAGCTGATCTAGTTCCCTTTGTACTTGCTCTTGCTGCTTCATCAATTCTTGCAGTTTTACGTGATTCGATGACACCTCTGGCTTGCTCATATCAGCCTGAATTGTCAAAAGCGATGCTTCTTTCTTTTCAATTTTGTCAGGCAACCGCTCCAGCTCGCGCGCCTCAGCAGTGGACAAGCCCGAACGAACTTTACCTGCTGGTTTTGCAGGCTTCTCTTGCTTGGCAGGCTTAACATCTTCTTCAGCGGCAAACTCTTCGGCAACCTGCTCATACTGTTCGTAATCAACAAAGAACTCGGCTTTGCCCTTCCCATCGAGCGCAAGAAGATATTTAGAAACAGAGTCGAGCATCATTCGGTCGTGAGTTACGAGAATCACCGCTCCCGGGAAATCCTCCAAACTTTCTTCAAGAACTTCAAGCGATGGAATATCGAGATCGTTTGTTGGTTCGTCAAGAATGAGGATATCAGCGGTTTTTAGCATCAAGTTAGCAATGAGAATGCGCGCTTGCTCACCGCCAGAAAGATAACTGATCGGCATGCTCAATTGGTCGGGCTTGAACAAAAACTTCCTCGCCCAACTTGCTATATGCATGTTTCTGCCACGATAAGTAACTGACTCTCCCTGGTGACTGAGCGAGTCTCTGAGGGTTTTCGTCTGATCCAATTGTTCTCTGGTTTGATCGAACCAGACAACCTTGAGTTCGTCAGCTCGCTTGATTGTTCCACTGTCAGGTTGCAAATCGCCCGCAATGATTCTCAAAAGAGTTGTCTTGCCTGTGCCATTACGACCGGCAATTCCGAGTTTTGTCCCAGGCGAAATTACCAAATCAAAATCCGACAAAAGCTTGCGTCCGCCGACCGATTTAGAAATGCCCTTCAAAGAGAGAAGTTCTTTAGTTTTGCGTCCAGATGAGTCGAAGCCTATTTCGACAGGCGAAGTGAGCGAATTTCGCTGCTTCACTTCCGCCAACTGCTCCATCAGCTCCCCCGCGTCCTTAATGCGACCACGTGCCTTTGTCTGACGCGCTCTGGCACCGCGCTGCAGCCATGCAATTTCGCGCCTGACCTTGCTCGCCAATGCTTGCTGCTGGTGGACCTGCGCTTCGACCTGCAAGTCCTTAGCTTCGAGAAACTGGCTGTAATTGCCTTTTACGCTGAGGAAACCCTGCGGATAGGTTGGATTGAGTTCGATGACTCGATTGGCTACTGACTCCAAAAACGCCCTGTCGTGGCTGATTACGAGGTAGGCAAAATTAGATTTCTTGAGAACACCCTCTAGCCACAGAATACCTTCCAGGTCCAAATGGTTGGTAGGTTCGTCCATGAACAGAAGTTCAGGTTGCTGGGCTAAAACGCAGGCAATTGCCAAACGTTTTTTCCATCCCCCAGAAAGCGTACCTGCCTTGGCATTGCGGTCAGGGAAGCCGATATCGGTGAGGGTCGAGTCGACGGAAGCGGCACGCTCATGCTCTTCAAATTCAACCTCCCGAGCGGCAGCGGCGACGATGTCCGCGACACTTGCATCGGCTGGATAAGTCTGTTCTTGTGTTAAGAACGAGATACGAAGCTGCCTGCGGGATACGACAGACCCGCCATCAGGTTCGACCATGCCTGCCAATATCTTAAGCAAAGTTGATTTACCGGCGCCGTTTGGACCGATAAGGCCGATCCGCTCGCGTTCTTCAATCCCAAATGAGATGTCGGTAAAGAGTGGTCGAGAACTGTATGACTTGCTGATTGTCTGGCAGCTGACGAGAATTCCCAAGCGCCAATGTCTCCTTTTGTGTGGAGAAATAATAGCCAAAAAATTAGGCTTTTTCGTTGTCTCTACGCCATTTTGTCGTAAGAGTGCTCTAATAGTTGGGTACGCGGCTTCCGCGTCTCAGAGAAACACGAGCTTTGTTAATCGGATAAAAGCTCACAGGGAAACTCAACGGCAATGCTCAGACTCGACAAAATTAGCAAAATCTTCCCCACCGGCGAAGCACTTAGAGAAGTCACCTGGGAAGTTAAGACCGGAGAACGAATTGGATTAGTCGGCGCCAATGGCGCAGGCAAAACGACGCAATTCAAGATAATCATGGGTGAAATTGAACCGACATCGGGCAACGTCATCAAACCGGCAGGGCTGAAAATCGCTTGCCTCAGCCAAGAGTTCGATGTTCATGTAGAGAATACTGTCGTCGATGAATTGCTGAGAGCATTTAAGGACGTCGAAGAAATCCGGCATGCACTGCATGTGGTGCAGCACGAGATGGAGACGGCACCGCCCGAAGAGATGAACAAATTGCTGAACCGCTTGGACAAGCTGCAGCGAGAGTTTGAGGCAAAAGATGGATATGCACTAGAGCACAAAGCCGAAAAGATTTTGCCGGAAATTGGCATGTCGCTGGCTGATGCAGATAGGCTAGTCGGCGAGTTCAGCGGTGGCTGGCAAATGCGGATAGGTCTCGGCAAAATTATGTTGCAAGAACCGCAACTTCTGCTGCTAGACGAACCTACCAACCATATTGATTTGGAAACGGTCGAGTGGTTGGAAAAATATTTGAAGGGCTTGAGTATACCCATGGTGATCATTTCTCACGATAGAGAGTTTCTCGATCGCTTGTGTACCAGCATTGTAGAAGTTGAGCGCGGTGTTTCTACGTGCTACCTGGGCAACTACACCGCTTACGTCACAGCCAGACAGCAAGTGCGTGAAGCGCAACAAGCAGCCTACGAGCGCCAACAACGCGAGCTGGAAAAACAACAAGCATTCGTCGACAGATTTCGTGCCAGTGCAACTCGTAGCACTCAAGCTAAGAGCCGTGAGAAACAGCTCGACAAAATCGAAATTATCGACGCACCAGAGACAGAAGAAACAACGCTGAGATTTCGCTTTCCAGAAGCGGTTCGCAGTGGACGAGAAGTTGCAACGATTCGCGATGTGACTCACAGCTATGGCGATAAAGTCGTCTTCTTGGGCGCCAATCTCGATATCGACCGTGGCGACAGAATTGCATTGCTGGGGCCGAACGGCAGCGGAAAATCGACTCTGCTTAGACTTCTAATGGGTTCGGAAAAGCCCACGGAAGGAACATGCACAATGGGCGAGCACAACATTATTCCAGCCTATTTCGAACAAAACCAAGCAGAAGCGCTAGACCTGAACAAAACTGTATTGAGTACAATCGCTGATGAAGTCGTTGACTGGCCTGATACCAAAATAAGAACGCTCCTGGGATGTTTTCTCTTCCCGGGTGATGAAGTTTTCAAAAAGGTTGGCTCATTGAGCGGTGGAGAGAAAGCGCGTCTGGCGTTGGCAAAAATGATGCTCCAGTCCGCAAATTTTCTGGTACTTGATGAACCTACAAACCACCTTGATATTCCAGCCAAAGAGATGATCGAAGAAGCCATCACTCATTACCTTGGAACGGTGGTGGTTATCTCTCACGACCGCTATTTCATCTCCAAAATCGCCAATCGCATAATAGAAATCCGCGATGGTGAGCTGGTGAGCTACAGCGGTAACTATCACTATTATTTGGAGAAAAAAGAAGAAGAGAAAAATCAGGCGATTGCGAAAAAACACGCTGAAGAAGAAGCAAGGCGCCGTGCTGAAAAACTAGCCAAACAAAAAGAAAAGGACAAACTGCGCAAAGACAAGAAGTAACCACAGAAGCTCACTTCTTAATTGGTCGCTCGTCACCCAAAACTTCCATTAGCACTCCTTCTACTTCGCGTCCTGCAATTACAGTGGAATAGGAGTATGCCTTTTTCAATCCACTTGGAACCTGGAAATACTCGATTGGAAAGGTCTCCTTCTTGATTGAATGAGTTCCAAAGGTTGTTCTCTTCTCTCCCTGCTCAGTTGAAACAGCAGATAAAAATACCCGCGCATTTGGTGGAGTAAGATAAAGTCCTTCAACAAAATCGTTTATCTTTGGATTGAACTTAAGATCGCTTGAAGCAGTGTCTGTGCTGATTCTTGAATAAAGCTTTGTTGTGGGCTGTTTTCTCTTCTTTGTTTGAAAGGCAATATCAAAGCCTTCGGATGGCTCAGAATTTAGAACTCTATTAACCTGAACAGCATTAAGCCCCAAAAACTTTACCTTCGAAAGGGGCACTAGTTTGCCATCAAAGATCATTCGTCGGCTTTTGGAAATGCCCTCAAGCCCGAACTCTCGCCACCTCTTACTGTCGGACGATAAATACTGCTTATCTTTATTGAAGACGGTAACTTTCCAGTCTGGCGCAGACGCAACGATGGTACATCGACCATTCATACAATCAACTCGCGCGTGACTTTCGCCGAGGCAGACTACAATCTCACCAAGCTTATAGTCGTATTGACGCAGAACAGTACAAGTCTCGCCTTTTAGCGCAGCAGAAGCTGGTTTAAGCAGTATTGCAACAGAAAAGAACACAGCTGGCAAATACCACCTCAAATTCAGCAGACCGATCCTGCAGTGCCCTTTTGTGCTCTTCAAGCAAATCCCGCCCCGATTAGGTGCTCCATATTTAATTCTAGACCAAAGACTTTGACGAAATGAGGTCAGTTTTGAAAGGTTAGGGAACACCCGAGAAACAAATCGGTCAACCCCAGTACAGAGCAGTTTTTGGAGGCGCAAGCTGAAAGATTATGGAAAGCAATGAAAGACCAAATGTCCTAATAACGGGCAGCAGTGGGCTGATTGGCAGCGCTCTCGGACTGGTTCTCGACCGTACCTGCAGAGTCTTCGGGTTCGACAATGAAGGGCCTCCACACCCGCCGGAAAACTTTGATTGGTTGTCGGTCGACCTGACGTCGGACGAAAGCGTCCAAAATGCGTTCCATATTTTAGAGCACCGCATAGGGAGGAAAATCGACTCTGTCTTCCACTTCGCTGCTTATTACAGCTTTTCCGGCGAAGATAGTGACATGTATGACAAAGTGACAGTACAGGGCACCGAAAGATTGCTACGTGGACTGGAACGATTTGACGTGGGGCAGTTTGTCTTTACTAGCAGCATGCTTGTACATAAGCCAACCATGCCTGGCGAATTGATCACTGAGGTCTCACCAGTTGAAGGGACCTGGGCTTACCCAAACTCAAAAATCAAAACTGAAGAGCTACTGGAAAAAACCGAAACTAAATTCCCAAAAGTGATTCTGAGAGTCGCCGGCATCTACGACGATAACTGCAATTCAATTCCGGTCTCGCATCAGATTCAACGAATTTACGAAAAACAGCTGACGAGTATTTTCTATCCTGGTGATGTGAATGTCGGTCAAACTTTTTTGCATCTCGATGACTTGATGGAAGCATGCGTTTCGACGTTGGAAAAAAGAAACGAACTACCAAGTCCATTTACCGTTCTTCTGGGCGAAGAAGAAGCGTCTTCTTACCGAGACATTCAAGAAGCGATTTCGCAAGAACTCTATGGTGAGTCCGCTCTGATCGAACCAATACCAAAACCGATTGCCAAAGCAGGTGCTTGGGTCCAAGACAAAATAGGCGAAACTTTCATTAAACCATGGATGATCGATCGAGTAGACGACCACTATGAACTCGACATTAGTCGCGCAAAAATCTTTCTGGATTGGCACCCCAAGCACAAACTGTTGGAAACAATTCCATTAATGATTCAAAACCTAAAGAAAGACCCGCAAGCCTGGTATGCAGCCAATAAGCTTGACGCCCCAGATTGGCTGCATAAAAAGAGCGCATGAATTCAACCAACTTAAGGGAAACGCAAAATGCATTTGCAATCTATTGAAAGCAAAAGGAAAACGTCCCTTTTCGTTGAGTCGAAAGTTCATTGGTGCGCGATTGTTGTAGCAACTTGGCTGGCGTCAAACGCGCTATCGTTTTACGCTAACAGTCAGAGCATGTTCGTAAGCGACATTATCTCCGCTGTTGCAATTACAGCGTTGGCGTTTGTTGCTCTGCATAAGAAAAGCGAACGTTTTGACACTATCGCACAATGGGCTTCGGCGTTAATCGCCGCCTGGTTGATGTTTGCACCACTAGTCTTCTGGGCGAAGAGCCCAATTGCTTATATGACAGACAACGTTGCAGCTAGTTTGCTCGTTCTTTGCTATTGGATTGTTCCGCACGCAAAAGATTCGCCGAGCGATGTTGCGGAAACACCGCCCGGTTGGGACTACAACCCCTCTGACTGGTGGCAAAGAGTTCCGCTGATGGCACTCGCTCTGATTGGATTTTTTATCGCCCGATATCTTGCGTGCGCGCAACTTGGCTACACCGGCCCGGCTTGGGACCCAGTTTTTCAAGGGGGCACCGAAAAAATATTGCACTCCGAAGTGTCAAAGGCTTTCATCATTTCTGATGCGGGTCTAGGTGCGGTCTCCTATCTGATTGATGCACTCGCTGGCTTTATCGGCAACAAATCTCGGTGGCAAACAATGCCCTGGATGGTTCTTTTATTTAGCTTCCTGGTGATACCACCTGGGGTGGTCAGCATTGTGCTCGTAATCCTTCAGCCGGTTGCCGTTGGTAGTTGGTGTTTTCTCTGTCTGATAGCCGCCTTCAATATGCTTTTCATGGTGCCATTCGCCTTGGACGAAACTATCGCCACATGCCAGTACTTGCAACGAGCAAAACAAGCTGGGCATGGTTATTTTAAAACAGCCTGTTTGGGTACCAAAGTCTATGTTGACAGAGCCTCCGACTTGCCTAAAGAACAATCGAAGGCACTGGAAGTGGTGCCGCCACTTGGATTGATTGTAAGCATGATTGCTGCCGGTGGAATGTTGGCAATGCCATACTATTTGAATATTACCGGTGCGGCGGCAATAAACTGCTATGTCGTAGGGGCTCTGGCGATGACGTTTTCAGTCATGGCGTTTGCGGAGGTTTGCCGCACAGTGCGTTTTCTAAATCCTGTTCTTTGCACCTGGTTGGTGGCATCGGTAATATTCCTACCAGGCTATTCGCTGGTTTCCGCATGCGCCATTTGCACCACGGCAATCGTTATTAGTTTGAGCAGTTTGAGAAAAGGAAAAATCCTGCATCAGTATGGATCCTTTAATAGATTCATTCACTAGTTTCATCCAGGTGCTTTGCGGTCAATTGAATGCATTTCACAGTTGAAGACTTTCACAAGAATTTCACAAATGGAGCAAACACTTCGCATTGAAGATTGCTGATATCCACAAGGTATGCAGCCATCAACCCGCTGCCTGTGAGCGTTCATGATACCAGGCAACAATTTGATTATCTTTTTGGCTAAAGACGTTACCGAGGTATTTTTTTCGGGCGTAATTAGCTTAGCGTAAATGACCTATTACTTACTGGCAGGTCTTCACACGGTCCTCACATTCCGACCATACGATGGTTGTGTCGGAAGTGAGTCAGCCATATCAAACCGACTGAAGTTTTCTGGTGCACTGCTGCCTTGTGGGCTGGCAGCGGACACCGCGCAAGCTTCAGGAGGGGCGCGATGGCGACCTCACAAAGGAGTAAGTAAGTAATGGTAATTGGACAAAAGCGTCCTCGTAAGCGACTCTCGGGCTTACTAGGATGTCAGCGCTCACCAATTTCCACTTGTATAGCTTTAGGCATTGCGTTGCTTTACGCCACCAATGCGGCTTTGGCTACTGGTGGAATGGCGTACCAGGGCGTAAACATTTCGGGAGGCGAATTCAATCAAAAGTGGGTTCCAGCCAGGTACAACTGGGACTACGTGTATCCATCCCAATCAGATATCGACTTCTTCGCGTCGAAGGGAATGAATACCATTCGAGTGTGTTTTTCTTGGGACCGCATGCAACCAACTGAGAATGGTCCGCTTGACACAGCAGAGCTGGGTCGCTTGGATGCAGTGGTGAGTATGATAACCGCCAAAGGGATGAATACAATTCTCGATCCACATAACTATGGCGAGTACAAAACAAAACTTGTCGGAGTGACCAATGGCTGGCCAAACAGTATGTTTGCCGACTTCTGGAGCCGCTTAGCGACACATTACAAAGGCAACTCTAAAGTCATATTCGGTTTGATGAATGAACCCATCGGTGGTGGCATGACGCCGACCACCTGGTGTGCTTCATCTCAGGCTGCCATTAATGGCATTCGCGCCACAGGCGCTACCAATCTGATTCTCGTTCCATCAACCAACTGGATGCACCCTGTCAATTTTATTCAGGAAAATGCGTCTGCAATGATCAACATCACTGACCCTGGAAATAATTGGTCATATGATATGCACCAATATTTCGATTACGATGGGTCGGGCACTCATACCGATACTATGTCACCGGCGAACGGGGTTGCCACTCTAAGCGCATTTACGGCATGGTGCAGGCAAAACCATCGCACAGCATTCTTGAGCGAATTCGGAGTTCCGCAAGATGCGAACGCGCTGGCTCTATTGGATGCGGTAGTCAAATACATGCATGCCAATAAAGACGTGTGGACTGGCTACACATATTGGACCGCAGGAGCGTGGTATCCAGCGGACTATATGTTTAGTGTACATCCGGTAGGTGGTCGAACCACACCGCAAATGCAGGTGTTGGTCAACAATTTGGGCACGCAAGACCCGGATCCACCGCCACCGCCGCCGCCACCGCCTCCGCCTCCGCCACCGCCACCACCACCTCCTCCTCCTCCTCCGGATACAAAACCGCCGAAGGAACCGAAGCCGCCAAAACCGCCCAAGGAGCCAAAACCTAAGAAGCCTAAGAAACCAAAGAAAGTTAAAGAACCAAAACCAAAGCCGATACCAAAGAATCCGAAAACCTAAAAAATCCAAAAGTGATAAAAGGTTGAGAAATCTCCAAGCTCCATGCTGATCGAAAAATACAAACAACTAGCAATTGTTTGTAAGCCACGGTCAAGGGGTTGACCGAAAGGTAAGTGCCATAGAACAAAACTCCTCGTAGATTGTTCACAAGTTCTATGGCACCGAACCTTCGGCAGCAGTCATGCCACTTTCAATTGGATTCGATATGAACTACTACCATCAGTTGAGATTCACACGTGCAAACCTAGGTTTGCCTAGAAGTGCACGGCGAAGTCAGAATGACGGGCGAAATTACCGGCGAAGTTCAAATGACCGGCGCAATCAGAAGGGCAACATCCTTCTATTAGTCCTGGCGTGTTCTTGCTTGATTCTGGTGCCCTTGCTTATGCTCGCTGCCCAGGGAGGTCTATATGCGATTGATCGCGATAGAGCCAAAAGCGCGGTTGAAGCGGCAGCACTGGTCGCAGCAAATGACTTGTCGCGCGTAATAGTTAATGACCCAGACTTCGGATATGTATCGCTCAGCAATTTTCCGCCGAATGGTGAAGCTACAAAAGCACCGGATGGCGAGCCGCTGCCTGTCACTAGCATAAACACTTTAGTGGGGACGATAAGGCAGCTCGCAATTCTCGGACACGAGATACAGAATAAGTGGATAAGCGAATTAGCTGAAGATGATCGCGAATCATTGCAATCAACAATCGATGAGTTGAATACTGCGCTTAATACTGCAGTAGGGCCAAGCAATAAAGATTTGCAGAGCAAAACTTTAGTCGCAGAAAACACAACAACAAAGGGAGGCAAAGCAAAGAGACAGAAGACAGTTGGTTCTAGCTTCGAAAAGTTGGAAGATAATCACGGTCAAAAGATTGAAATCGAAAAAGATGTCGCAGACTTTCTCAAAGCAAATCTTCCACCAAGCTTAAAACTAGAATCTGTAGAGATTGAAAACGGCTGGCTATCTAGCGCTGCAAGAACAGCGGTTCCGCTTCCCAGCCCAAGCAATTTTGCTCACGTGGAAAAAGGACAAGCATTAGATAACGAGTATCGAGCATTTGTCGATGTTCCGTTTGGAGATAAGTCATACACATTCGCAGGTGTGGGTAAATCATCCTCACTGGTGAGTCCGGCAGATTTCTGCTCTGCTGACGACGATCACATCAATTCTATTGTCAAAGTCAAAGCAACCTTTACTCGCAATAGCTCCTTCAAGCACGTGCTTCCATTCGGGTTGGATGCTCCCGGCAAGATTGAATTCGCTGCCGCAGCGCAGCCATACAGCATGGACGACAATGGACCGGCAGGAGTCATGACCATGCGTTTCTGCGGCTCCACAGTCCAAGGAATGCACACATGGACCGACTTGCTCGAACCTTCAAACTTTCGCGACCGAATGACGATGACCTATCAATCAATAGGAGGAGACTACCCAATCGACCCGCTTGCGAAGATGAGGCCTAGCAAGCTGGATAGCGCAGATGGTGCATCGCAGCAGTTTGCAGAACACTTATATTATTGGCTGCGCAATGGACATTTACGTCCGCGCGTCGGCGCAGTTATGGACATGCTCAGCCAAAGATTTCAATCAAGGCCTAATGATCTTTACGCCTACGAATTCAAAAATGACGGAAGCATTTCTCGCAGGATAATCGCGAAAAGTCCATTTCCACCGGGCGTTACATCGGAAGGTCAGGTCTCGACGACTGTCGACACAAGTACGACTGCCGGGCTCAATCCAATTATTATTTTCCGAAACAACGTGAAAAGACTTGGCATTCATACTGGCGGCAAGCATGCCGGGCAACCCATCGCTGGCAGTCCGCTCAACTGGTGCGAACTGGCCGAGTACGGTGGAGACGATTTTATTGCGGGTGCCGTACACAAAGGTCGACTCGCCACAGGGCTTACACTGCAAAATCCGCTGGATGCAAAGTCTTCTTTCAAAGGCGCAGATGGAAAAACGGTCAGCTTGCAACCGAGAAGGAGCTATTACAGCGGCGGACTAGCCGTAGACATAGAAATCGGAGGGCTAGTCTTGCCGACCGAGGAGATGGACACAAACACTATAAGCCTCATCAAGCAGGGGCGTGGCGGGTATACGCATCCATAAATCACATACACCAAGTTTTCCCACGGCATGACAAGAAAGGGGGGCGCAATACGCCTCCCTTTCGATTTCTACGGTAGAATATTCAGCCTACTTGCACTGACGCATTCAGAAGTCAAAGGATTAGCATATGCCTCTTCATTACATCGATGGAAAGTTCACCAAGGGTGGTGGCACAGAAACAATCGAAGTTATCAACCCGGCGACAGAGGAAGTAATCGACACTGTTCCGCGCGGTACAGCCAAGGATGTCGAAGCGACCGTAAAAGCGGCAAAGGAAGCCTTCAGAGAATGGCGCAAAACGCCAGCAAACACGCGCGCGCATTTAATGCATGAAGCGGCGACAAAGATGCGTGAACACAAGGATAAGATTGTTCATTTGTTGACGCTTGAGGAAGGCAAACCTGTTCCGGAGAACGAAGAAGAGTTTGAATGGCTGGTCAATACGTTTGACTATTACGCGGAGCTGGGGCGCCATGAACGTGGACGCGTTCTACCATCAGGCGAGTATTCGCAACTCAACTTGGTGTTGAAAGAGCCCTATGGCGTCGTAGCTTGCATAATTCCGTGGAACTATCCGCTGCTTTTGATGGCGTGGAAAGTGGCACCGGCACTTGCTGCGGGAAATACCGTCATCATCAAACCCAGCGAAGTGACACCACTTTCCACTGCGTACCTTGCGCAACACTGCTGGGATCACTTCCCCCCTGGCGTCATCAATGTGATCAATGGTTTCGGCAAAGAAGTTGCAGAGCCCCTTGTGCAACACATTGATGTGCCGGTTATCGCATTTACGGGTAGCCTGGCGACAGGACAGCGGATTGCATCAATTGCGGCGCCCATGATGAAGAAGCTGCACTTAGAACTTGGTGGCAAAGACGCCTTCGTTATTTGCGACGATGCAGATCCGGAAGTCGCGGCGCGCGCACTTGCCTATGCAGCGCTGACAAACGCAGGACAAGTTTGCACGTCAACAGAGCGTGTTTATCTGCCGAAAAACAAAGCAGCTAAATTCACAGAAGCTCTTGTTGCGCACGTCAAAGAATTAAAACTCGGACCCGGTTTAGAATCATCCACCGACATCGGACCAATGATCGGAGCGACTTATAGAGAGAAGGTCGAGGGTCAGATTGCTGATGCTATCCAGCATGGAGCGAAGGTTTTGACAGGTGGTCGCCGCCCTCAAAATCCGCAAAAGGGTTATTTTTATGAGCCGACAATTTTGACGAATGTCGATCACTCAATGACGATTATGAGGGAGGAAACGTTTGGTCCGGCGATTCCACTCATGGAATACACCAGTTTCGAACAAGCTATTGAACTCGCTAACGATTGCATGTTTGGGCTTGGCGCCTGCCTTCTGACAAGCGATCCGATGAAAGCGAAATTGTTCCTCGAAGAAGCGAAAGCTGGAACGGTATGGATCAATGACCCACTCACCGACAATTACGCAGGACCATTCGGAGGAATGAAACTCAGTGGCGGCGCGCGTGAGCTTGGGCAAGAAGGACTCGATTCATTCCGCGAAACAAAACACGTTCACTGGGAATTTGCCACGACACCGAAATCGTGGTGGTATCCCTACGGAAAGAACTAATGCTCACTTGCCTATGTTTGCGGCACTCGGTGCTGTGCTCATTTGCAGAAACTGAAGTGTATTTGTAGGTCATTTAAGTTGAAGCGTAATCGGCGTCCAACCTGGTTTCGGAAATCTTACGATCATTTGATCAGCGCCTTCCGAGTAGGTATTCGCTGTGACTTTTGCTTTTAGTCCGCTACCTACATAGTGAGCGGAAAAGGAAAGCGCTCCACCGGTGACTTTCGATTTCAAATATCCATCCTTGTAAAACTCGATCGTCAGGTAATACGGCTCGAATGACTCTTTGGTCAAGTTAAGCAACTCTGCGGTTACAAAATAGCCCGTCATCTTCGGATCTATATTTACCACCTTCATTTGCACGTTGCCGTTCGAGGCGTATTGACCATACGCAGCGCTAGTTTGAGTCGCGGGCACCGAAGCTTGTTCCGGCAAACCGCAGGTATCAGCACCGCCAGGTTCGTCACCAGTGCGCAAACGCATTTGCCCCCAGCCGGGTTTGTCACACTTTACTAAAATCGCATCGGCCTCAGTGATGCCGGTAAAGTAGATTTTCGTCTTCGCTCCAGCCGGAAGGTCGTTGTCTGCTCCACTCACTTCTGAGCCTCCGATACCTGCCATCAAATACCCGGCGTCATAGAGATAGTATTTGAAGTTGTAGACATTTATTGGCGCGGCTGTCACATTCTGCAGTTCGAGTGTGTAGTAAGTGCCGGTCATCTTTTTCTCAACGTCTAGCAATTTGATCTTAACCTTGCCATTGGTAGCATATTCTCCGTACACGGCAGCGGGCGAGGGTGCTGCCGAAACGGACTGCGCTGCTTGTACGGGGGGTGCTGCTATTGCCGTCGATGATGCAGAAACATTCCCAGCCGACGGTGAACCCGTAGGCGGACGCTGCAAACGAAGTGTATTAGGTTGTGCAGCCGCAGACACTGCAATGGCTGGATTTGCTGTTGGGTTTGCGCCGGGATTTGCAGCTCCTTTTACTGGTGCTTCGGGCAATCCCGGACGAGGACTCGTCGGAACTGTTGCGATTACAAGATCACTTCCTGTCCATTTAGTTTTCAACGCCGGAACCTGCAATTCACCGCGGTCGGCAAGCACTTCTGTCTGAACCTGATTTTTCAAATAATTGTACGAATCGCTAAGTTTTGGATTTTTGCGAAGCGAGTCGATCAAATGATGGGTGAATACACCATTTGCATAACGTTTGGACTCCCACGAAACCTGCTCCGGTGCGCTAGAACAAATCACAAGCTGACCAGTACCGATCGGAATTTGATCAGCATTGAAATTATGTTGTCGAATCAGACCTTTGGCAGCCGTCTTCGCTGCACCGCTATGACATGCGTCGAGAATCAAAACAACTCTGTCTGTGTGAACACGCTGTTGAATCATCTGTGCAAATTCATTCATCGGAATGCCGGTCGCGTAAAGCTGTTCGCGGTCGGTGTTATGAGCGACTATGTAATTTGCGCCAACAACGTCCATGGATGACGGACTGCCGTGGCTCGAGATGTAAATCACAACTAAATCATCAGGCGCCACAACCCGGGGCAACCATCTATCACCAACTTGCGAGAGAACATTTTCCCGTGTCGCCTTCTCGTTGAGCAACAAGCGCACGTGATCTTTGGCGAAGTGCGCTTCGTTAATCAGGTAGTTGTAAAAGTCAGTCGCGTCTTTTGCCGGGTATTGCAAGTTCATCGACGAATCTTGGAATTGGCTGATGCCAACCACAAGCGCCCATTTATCCAGCACTGGTCTATCGCCGTCCGCAGCGAAAACCGGCGCTGCTCCCATAACTACGAAAAACACACAGCTCAAAAAAACGATTATTTTCCGCATTGAAAATCCGGCAGCGTATCCATTAGCTGGAAGCATAGTTAATACTCGGTTTGGGCGCATAAGATGATAACGAACCGACAAGTCTAACTTCAAGACAGCCGGACTACAGAATCCTATAAACCACCTGCAAATAAGGTCATAGGTATAGACTAAACACCGACAACCCGAATTACCGTCAGCAGGTCCAAGCTAGTTTTATGTACCGGAATCGCCCGGCTAGACAAAGCTTCAAGCAAGTCACTATCCCAAGAGGTACACGAAGAAGCAAAACGCTTGACTTCCGTGTGGTTCTGATGATTTTTGTGCTCGCCAGCGTCACCACCGCGCTTACCGCTTGCAACCCGCAACCATCAATCGAAAAGGAAACGGTCGCACTCATCCCCATGGGATCCACCGATGAGTTTTGGAAGAGCGTACATGCCGGAGGTGTGCAGGCGTCGAAAAAGCTTGGAGTGAACATCATCTGGCAAGGTCCTATCCGCCGAGACGACAGAACGGCACAAATAGATGTAGTAGAAAGCATGATTGTGCGCGGCGTGAAAGGCATTGTTCTTGCACCTATCGACAACATGGCACTGCGTGCGCCCGTTGAAGACGCTTACCGCAACAAAATTCCGGTGGTAATCATCGATTCAAATCTCAACTCTGACAAGTCCGTGAGTTTCGTCGCAACCGACAATTACAAAGGAGGCGTCATGGCTGGCGAGCACATGATCAAATTGTTGAGCGGAAAGGGGCGAGTGGCCATGTTGAGAAACGTTGAGGGAAGCGCGAGCACGGACAACAGAGAGCGCGGCTTTCTCGACGCTTTGAAGAACGCTCCCGGGGTAAAGGTCGTCAGTTCAAACCTCTATGCAGGAGCAACGACCGAATCCGCTTACAAGCAAAGCGAGAATTTGTTGGCGCCATTGAAAACAGCGCAAGGCGAGATTGGTCTCGACGGAATATTCTGTCCCAATGAATCAAGTGCCTTTGGCATGTTGCGCGCACTGCAAGACGGCGGTTTGACAGGCAAGGTCAAATTCATTGGCTTTGACTCGTCAGAAAAACTTGTTGAGGGTTTGGAGAAAGGGCACATGGATGCGCTCGTGGTGCAGGATCCTGTGCGAATGGGTTATCTGGGCGTGGAGAAATTGGTCGACCATATTCACGGCAAAAAAATTGAGAAACGAATCGACGTACCGGCGACTCTAGTAACCCGTGAGAATCTGAAAGAGAAAAGCATAAAAGAACTGGTGGCGCCTGATATCAAAAAATGGTTGGCAGAGTAAACGAATCAGAAAAGGTGAAAAGCACCAAATCAGATGAGTGAAAACAAACGAATCAGATGAACGAAAAAAAACGACTCCAACTAGACAACATCAAGGTCCGCTTCGGCGGCACGGTAGCCTTGGACGGTGTCGAATTCTCGGTGGCGCCTGGAGAAATTGTCGCTCTGATTGGAGAAAACGGCGCTGGCAAAAGCACTTTGATGAAGGTTTTGTCGGGTGCGGTAATTCCAAATGAAGGAAGTATGACTCTGGACGGAAAGCCCTTTTCACCCCGCAATCCTGAAGAAGCTCGGCATCGCGGCATTGCAATGATTTATCAGGAACTCTCGTTGCCTGCGACGTTGACTGTTCAGGACAACATTTTCTTGGGAATGGAACTTTCGAAATCCTGTTTTGGAAGCAACTGGATACTCGATCGCGCAAAAATGCACAGCGCAGCAGAAACAGCATTGAAGGAACTTGGACACGAAATCCCGCTCAATACGCTGGTGCGTGATCTTTCGATATCAGATCAGCAGCTTGTAGAAATTGCCAGAGCCCGGGCGGTTGGTTGCGAGGTTTTGATTCTCGATGAACCAACGAGCAGTATCACGAGACAAGATGTTCAAAGGCTTTTTACTTTGATGCGCAATCTCAAGGCTCAAGGCCACAGCATCATTTACATATCGCATTTTCTGGAAGAAGTAGAAGAAATTGCTGACCGCTTTGTGGTGTTACGGGATGGCAAAACCGTAGGTGGTGGCAAGATCGGTGAGACGACACGCGACGAAATAGTCGCACTCATGGTAGGTCGACAGCTTACAGATCTTTATCCTAAGAGCAAGCATCAGTTTGGAGAAACGCTACTGGAGCTGACTTCATTAGTTGGAGAAGCGAGACTGCGCAGCGCATCCTTTCAACTTCGACGCGGCGAGGTGCTGGGAATTTTCGGACTGGTGGGAAGTGGAAGGACGGACCTTATTCGTTCTATCTTCGGATTAGATTCGATAAAAAGCGGAGAAGTCAAAATCGGAACATACTCTGGATATGCCACGCCCACTCGACGGTGGTCGCAGGGAATCGGCATGGTCAGCGAAGATCGAAAGGGTGAGGGTTTGGCCACTACAAGAACAATCGCCGAGAATCTGGTGCTTTCTTATCCACAAAGTTGCGAAACCTCCGGAGTGTTTTCTCCATCAAAAATGCTTGCTACAGCTAATACTTGGGTGGAAAAACTCTCCGTTAAGTGTCGTACATCAGAGCAGAACATTGGCGAACTATCGGGTGGTAATCAGCAGAAGATCGCTCTAGCCAGGCTGCTTCATCACGGTGTCGATGTGCTTTTATTGGACGAACCGACACGAGGAATTGATGTCGGAAGCAAGAAGCAAATCTACGAACAAATTGACAATCTCGCATGCAGCGGAAAAGCTGTACTGATGGTCAGCAGTTATCTACCGGAATTGCTTGGTACCTGTGACCGCATTGCCGTGATGAACAGAGGAAAGCTGTCAGAGCCGAAATGCATAGAAGAGTTGTCGGAACACTCAGTGATGATGGAAGCAATCGCATGAACAAGCAGATCAAAGATTGGATAAACAAATTGATGCCGCTTGCTGCGCTGATTTTGGTTTACCTCACATTTGCAATCATCGCCCCGCCGAGTTTTATCAGCTTGAAAAATCTCGAGTTGATAGTTCGTCAAACTACCATCGTGGGAATCGCATCGCTAGGCATGACACTTGTCATTATCGGTGGTGGCATCGACCTATCCGTAGGTTCGATCGTAGCGTTAGTAACAGTCGCAATTGCATGGTTACTTATGGCTGGTTGCTCACCACTGGTTGCCGCATTCGGTGGTGTGCTTACTGGTTTGCTATGCGGTTTTATAAATGGTGCCCTTATCACCCGACTAAAACTCGTTCCTTTCATCATCACGCTCGGCACACTACTGGTTTATCGGGGGTGTGCAAAAGGTCTGGCTCACGAACAAAAAATTGACGCTCCACTCAGTTGGATCAATGAGCTGCTCGCGGCGCTAAAACCAGAGCAAGGCTGGATGCTTGTACCCGGTGGAGTATGGCTGCTCGTTCTTTTGGCGATTTGTGTGGCATTGGTTTTGAGATATACGAGGTTCGGCCTGTACACATTTTCCATTGGCAGTAACGAACAAGCATCCCGTTTGTGCGGCGTGCCAATTGAGAAGGTAAAACTCTTGATTTACAGTATCAGCGGACTATTCGCTGGCTTCGCAGGACTAATGCAATTCTCACGCCTGACTGTCGGCGATCCAACAGTTGCTTCAGGTCTGGAACTGGACGTTATTGCGGCGGTAGTAATCGGTGGGGGTAGTCTCGCCGGAGGCGAAGGCTCGGTGCTCGGAACGATTTTGGGCGCATTGATTATGACCGTTATTAGATCAGGATGCACCCAGATGGGACTATCCAACTGGGTGCAAGAGATTGTGACAGGTATCATCATCGTGGTCGCGGTCGTGCTTGACCGAATGCGGCATTCCCAAAAAACGCAGGGGTGAACGCTCCGGCTGTTTAGGCCGACTTCAATTCACCTTCCGGTGCCGATGGTTTGGTGTTGAGTTTTTCAACCAGCTCTTCAGCTTTCTTTTGGTCTAGACCTTTTGCAGTCTCTTCATCACTCGCTTTCTCATCACCGGCTTTTTCATCTTCGGACTGTTCTTCATCAGATTTGTCTTCAGTTTCGTTTTTCGTTTCCTCGTCAGCTGATTCATCTGAAGACTTCTCATCAGAGGATTCTTCAACTTCATTAGACTCTTCAAAGATGCGTGGCTCTTCTTCGTCTTCGTTGTCTTCCGCACCCATTTCTGGACGACGTTCAGCCGATTCCTTCATCGCAACACGGCTAGACTCGAGTTCTGCTTGGTCGCTGTCTGACTCGCGATTTTTTGATTCCTTCTTTTCACTTTCATTTTCATCATTCGAAACCGCTCTAAGCTTACGTTTTCCGTTTACACTCTCAGGCTTCTTGCCACCCTCTTCTCCCTTTTTGCTCGGCTTGCCATTGGCGCCAACTTCGACATTCTCCTGCTCGCCGTTGGACTCCGCCTTTTCTTCGTCGCCACCGCCTCTCAATTTTTTGAATTTGCTTACTGCCTTCTGCTGCAAGCGTTTTCCTGGTTCCGTCGCAAAGAGCGCAACGGCAGCTAATCCCCAAAGTAAAAGTCTCATGATCGTCTCCTCGGTCATCAGGCGTCTGTTCTCTTGCTTGGGACTGCGGACTTAATCACAAGTTCCAACTGACGTGATCTTTGTGAATCTTATGGCATGGGGCGCCGGAGAAAGCTTCCCGTATGGATGCCAGCTGTATAATGGCCGCAGGCTGGACTGCCTGAAAGCACGGTTGGAAAGCCCCTGACCAGCTTTCCAGCATTTCAGATGTCCGTTCGGCGGGTGCCAAGCTCACCCCAAACCCGGTTTTAAGGATAGTTCCATGGAAAAGCTCCTTCGCGGTCTGCACAAATTTGAATCCGAAATTGTTCCCAGCAGAAAACGTTTCTTTGCAGAACTTGCAAAAGGGCAGGACCCGGACGCCATATTCATCACCTGTTCAGATTCGCGCGTTGACCCCGCGTTGATTACGCAGACGCAGCCGGGACAACTCTTCACTATCCGCAACGCCGGCAACATCGTGCCCCCAAAAGGTTCGGGCAGTGGAGAAGAGGCATCTATCGAATTCGGCATTGATGTTCTCAAAATCAAGGATATCGTCGTCTGCGGGCATTCACACTGTGGCGCGATGCAGGGGCTTTTGAACCCTGAATCGCTGACCGAATTGCCTACCGTCTCAGGCTGGCTAAAACATGCCGAGGAAACGAAACGGATTTTGGACGCAAACTACCGAGATCAAGATCCAGATAAGGTTTTGAACATCACCGTGCTGGAGAACGTATTGGTTCAACTCGAACACGTCCGCACACTGCCAGCCGTCAAAGAAGCATTGGACAAAGGGCTCGTGACCCTTCACGCATGGATGTACGAAATTGAAACCGGCACCATCTACGCATACGACGCCGAGGCGGAAGAATTCACTCCGCTTCTTTCGCAACAGGGCAGTATCCTGGCTAAGAAATAGAAGATATTTTCTGACAAAATCGCAAGTCAAGCTGGTACAAGAGACATGGTAGCTCTAGTTGTCACGGCGACGGTTCAACTGGGAGGTTGTATGTCCGAAGATATTGTCGAAAGTACGGGCGCCAGCGAAGAGGTCCACTACGCACCGCTTCTGGTCAAGGCTTTGCAGACCAGCGGAGCACTGACTTTGCAGCAGGAAGCTCAGTTGCAGGTTGCGTTTTCGAAGGCGGGCGATACTCCGGCAGAACAAGTCTTCCAGCAAAGTGGCATTTTCACGCCGTCCCAATCTGCAAAGCTAGGCAAAACGATGATGTTGCTAGAACAACAGCGTATTACAATCGAAACAGTTGCTACATGCCTTTCCACTATGCTCGGGACGTTCTCGACGCTTGATGCCGCACTGACCGAAGTAGAGTACAACGCGGTTCCTGAAGGGCAGACTGTTTACGGCTAACAGCTCGCATGAAAAGTCGGAAAAACATATTCGCATTCGCACTGGCCGGCACGGCGAGTTTGCTTTTGTGGTCGCAATGCGTTTGGGCGATGGGTCCAAATGGAACGCATGAATTAGACCTCGCAAATCGGGCCTACATTACGGGTGACTTTGAGCGCGGCATACAATATGTAGACCTGCACCTTCACAAGATACCGAACGACGGCGCCGCTCACTATTTGAAAGCCAACTGCCTGATGAGCCTGGCCAGATTGACAGAAGCTTCTAGTGAATACAGGCAAGTCATCAAGCTTGCACCAGATTCGGTGATTTCTGACTATTCGCGCAACGCACTAAAACGTATTGACGCGATGCCACCAGAACAGCGCAGCAGTGTTGAGCGAACGAGGCCTGTTTCTCTCCGAAATGGTTCTGCCACGCAGGGTTCTGTAGGTTCTGCGCGTTCAACAACCACTAAGAAGGTTCCACCAGGAACACTGGAATTGATTCGCTTTCAAGCTGCACGTGCAAGAGAACACGCAATCGAATCGGGCAATTCGGCGAGTAAAGGTGAACGACTCAAAGCTGAGTCACAAGGTAGAGCCGGGATAGAAAGCGCCGAGCGTTTTTCACAAACGGGTGGACAACGTGCCGATCTGCCTCCGGTTTCCGCCGCCGAACTTCAAGCAATGCGAGACCGAGCAGCCCGCAACGCTGAAATACTCAAACAGATTGGGGACGCTAAAGCCGCTCGCCATGAGCGTGAAGCCCAGGAGAAATCGGCGGAACTTCAGCGGCAAGCAGAAGACTTGGAGCGTCAGTTAACTGACGATGAATACAACAAGCACAGAGATATAAAATTGAATCCGGTTGGAACCAATTTATACGTTCGCAATTATTCGAAAATTCCTCCTACGGTAAAACCAATGAGAGCCCAGGCGCAGAGCTTGAATGGTGCCATCACGGGGCAACAAACTTCTGCGCAATTGCGCTCAACGAACGGCGCTGCCGCACTTCGCACGGGCGCTTCGGGTCAAGGAGCTGGTGTCCTCCGCGAGACCAGAGTCAAAGGCGAAGTCATTCCGCACTAAAGCGGTATATGCCCTCCATTTTTTTCCAACTCACGAGCGGTCAGCACGTTTCTTGCACACTCTTGTGCCTCGTCTCCCGAATCCCATTCTGACTCATACAAAATTTCGTCAGGACATTCTTCCCATCTGCAGAGTGTTTTCACAAACTCAGCACGACACCATGATTCAGGACCGTTTTCATAAAGCCAGAGAAAACAATCTTTCAATTCCTTGCGCTCTTCAACTCGGCTTAATCGCTTCAATGCCACCCCTGCGGAATGAATGTCATCCACTTTTCGAAGTTTCATGAGAGCTTCCAAGATTAGGCTCGCATCGGTCGAACGATAGTTGCTTTCCAACAACCTAAATCCAAAGATTACTGTTTCAACATCATCTGCTCTAAGCATCTGTCTTGCTTTACGCCTGATCTTCATGTGCGTACAGTTCGAAAGTGCATTCGCACACGCTCGGCGAAGTTTTTCATTCTTAGCCTCAAGCATCTTCAATACTTTGTCTTCAATCACAGGAAGCTTTCTGTCGCAAAATGCCAGAATACATGCGTGTTGCTGAACTTCAGTAGTGGCTTCAGCCAAGCGATTATAGATGACTGCAATATTTTCATCACTCGCAATTCGACCAAAGCGCGAAACTCTGTAATTTCGAACAAAAGAACTGCAAGAATCGAGAAACTCTAATATCTCTTCCAGCGTTGGCGGTTGCTCCTCCTCACAGGGAGTCAACTTCTCAGATCGGTGAGCGTTAACAGCTTCGCGAAAATGCTTAGTATCAGGAAATTGTTTCTCAATTTTATCTAGCGCTTTACTCACAGAGAACATATTGTCTTCTGCGAACTCATAGATTTCATTGCACTCCCAAGAAAATGTAATAAGCTCGGTTTCGGACTTACAAAGTTCAACCAAACCGTACTGGAGTCCAGCTTCTCCACCGACAGAAATTAACTCTCGCAAAGACCCGATTTTATAGTCACGAAGTGCGAGCAAACGCATCGCCAATTCAAAAATGTGTGGGCGAAACTCAGTGAACCCCTGCTCAAAGAAATAGCCTGCGAGATTTAGTTGATGGAACATGTCCACTGGACTGAGATTTCCACGACCAATATTCTTCAGAAAGAATTCTGCGTAGTCTCGAATCTTTCCGGTATTCAAAATCATACTGAAGGTCCACCACCCTCTGCTCCCTTCAAATTGATTGTCATAGACATAATCGGTGAGTATCGAACGTTCAATGATTCGCTCAACTCCTTTATCACCATAATCATGCACATGTAAAAATGCGCGCCCCAAACCTAGTTTTATCGCGCGTTCAAATTCGCGCTTCGTCAACTTCTTAGATTTCATCTGTAAATTGCTCCAAATTCGCATCGAAACAGGCGATACGCACCCGCGCACGCCAATGGATAACCGCAATTGCAACGGGTAATTAGCCCGTTTATGCAATACGACGGCAGTTCTCCATATTCGAGATTGCGAACTCGAACAGTTGTATTTGAAGTCTAAAGGTTATCGCGCTACGCTTGAAAGCAGTGGCGGCTGCGATTCACTTGGTTAAACATGGTACAGCCCTCCACTCGAGTCGTCGATTCCTACAAAACCGATCATACCATCGAATCAAATTTTGAAAAGAGCCAGTTGACGCTTTTGCTTTTAGAAGTGTAAGCTGAAAGCTGTTCTCCGATTAGAGAGTTTGGCAGTCATGCGACTGATGAGTACACCTTGCAGTTCAAACGCCGCCGTTTTGTTGGAACGGCCGGCAGCTTTTGCGCTCTCATTTTCGAACAAAGATTTCAGACCGGACTTCCGCGTTGACGACGCAGTGCGGGCGTAGCTAGGCGGCTAAACAGCTAGAGCGACGCTCGCGGTAAAACACATTTATGTCCCTAGTGGACACGATTTTGGCGTGCATAGAATTCGCACGATCAAGTCTTCGGCGCTTGCTTGGCAGGCGTCCAGTTTGCAACGCGTTCAAATCATTATTGAGGAAAGAACAATGACTATTTCTTTGAAGAGCTTGGTGAAGAATACCTCGGCTGAATTTGTTTGTTATCGCGATGGCGACCTTTGGTATCGCATCTGCGCCGAGAAAGAAAAGGAAACCGGGAGCTCAATGTTTGAGTTTCCAATCCCCGTTGCAGATACCGGCACAGGAATTTTCCCCGCACAGGTGAAAGCGATAACTCTGATGCGCTGGATTCGAAAGCATTTGGAGAAAATCCAGAAAGGTGGATGGGGATAACAGGCACCATTGCGGAATGCCGGCTACGCACCGGCATTCCAATCCGTGTCCTAAAGGCCACAATGGTACGAGACAAAGATAAAAAAACTTACCTTCTTGGAACCGTTTCGCACCTCGCTCGGTCCTACCTCGGGAATAGGAGGAGGAAAACTCATGGGCAAAGTGGAAAAGTTGGTTGACTTCATCGCCGAAACGATTGAAGCCGAGGCCGAAACGCTCGCCGAAGGCGTTAAGGAAATGACAGATAAGGTCGCGACCGAGACCAAAGAATTAGCAGAAAAGATGACCCCCGATAATCTGAAGGGTGAGGTGAAAGACCTTGCCGAAAAACTTAGTCCTGAAAATCTTTTGAATGAAGCGAAGAAAATGCGGAAGACGATGAGTCCAAAACGTATGTCTGCTGATGCTAGAAAGATGGCAAAAGATGTGACAAAACAGCTGTCACCTAAGAAGATTCAAGCAAGAGTGAAAGACCTGGTTAGCGCTATCACGCCTGACGGTCAAGAAGAGAGAAACGAAGAGTTGAGAGAAGAATTCGCTCCGAAGAAGCCTCGGAAGAAAGCTACTCGTAAATCTGCTGCGACCAAAGCACGTAGCACGGCGAAGAAATCGACTGCTAAGAAGGCTGCTAAGCCTAAAGCGAAGACCGCCAAGAAAACTGCTGCTAAGTCGACCAGAAAACCGACTGCTAAAAAAGCTGCGGCTAAACCGAAAGCGAAATCAGCTAAAAAGCCTACGGCAAAGAAAGCGGCACCGAAAAGAGCAACGGCTAAAAAGACGACAGCTAAGAAATCGACAGCTAAGAAATCGACAGCTAAGAAGCCGACTGCCAAGAAGGCACCAGCAAGAAAGGCTAAACCAGCAACTAAGGCTAAAGCTACAGTGAAGAAGGCAACGAAAACCGTCGCGAAAGCTGCAAAGAAAGCAACTTCTGCGACCAAATCAGCGGCGAAGAAAACTACGACCGCCGCGCGTAAAACGGTTCATAAAGCAGCCAATAAGGTAAGCCGCGCAACCGCCGGAAAGAAACGTTCGGCAGCGCAAAAGAAAGCTAGTTAGTTTATACGTTAGCTCTCAAGCTTGAAGGGTTCTCGGAAACGAGAGCCCTTCTTATTGAATGAACTACTGGTCGCGCCTACAACGAAGGAAGTAAGCCTAGAGCTTGAAGTTCGTGCACGGGCTCATCGAAAGAGCACGACCCAATCGAGTGCATGAAGTTTTCGCGAGCGTCTTTGATCTGTTCAACCGTTAGTGCCGATCCTCGCCACTTTGCCGCGCCATCGAAGGTAAAAGCGGAGGCATCGGTTTCGGCAATAACTGCTTCGATGTTCTTCTCGCCCTGCCATGCAAATGCAGCAGCCATTAAAACATTGAGAAAACCATGCATCACCGCCCGCGGTGCATCATCCTCGTAGGTCAACGCATACTCGGCACGAATGGGATGATGCAATCCAGCAGTTGCTTTGAATGGCAAACGGCGTTCAGCACATGCAGTGATGAATGCTGCTACATCTTTGGAAGATGGAATCGCTTCAGGCTTGACACCACCTGTGCGGATTTTCGCAAAATTACCAGCAGTTTTCACAGCATCGAGCTGGTCTATATTCGCCAAAGCAATCTCGCAATAGACCGGACGTTTCGCCTGAACAACGCCCTTTGTTTCAATGGTCGCTGCGCGCGCGTCATCTGTTTCCGACAGAAGTGAAATACTGCCGTCTAGCGACTTAGGAACATTCTGGAGTTCGTTGGTCCCGATCACCAACCACCGGAGCATCCACGAGAATTCACTGCTCCGATAGTTGCTGTAATTTGCCACCGAGGTTTCGAGAGGAAGGGCGGCCGGAGGATAAATGCCGGCGTAGTCAATCAATCGTTCGAGCAATGCGCGCAATGCCGGGGCTATTTTTGCAGGAGCTGTGTTCATCGCTGCTTCTTCGCAACCTCAAAAGGAGACGGGCGCCGCTGATGTTAGCACAAAAGGCCCCGCAAACCGCGGAGCCTTCCGGTTTAACTAACGATTGTGCGCTTATTTAGCGGGGCAAGCTTCCATGTTCTTGAAGAACTCGTTGCCGGCCTTTTGCATTTCTTCAGGCGTCAAGTCTTGTTTGTGAGTAGCAAGGCTCCAACCCTGACCAAATGGATCGGTCACGCGGGTGTAGCGATCGCCCCAGAACATGTCCATTGGCGGCATGAATGGTGTGCAACCTGCGTCAACGGCTTTCTTGAATGCGGCATCAACATCTTCAACGAAGATGTGCATGGTTGCATGGCAATTACCCAATGTCGAGGGGCTTGCGCCGCATTTGGTATCGTCCATTTCGTCGCAGAAGTAGACGTTCGAATCGCCGAACTTCAAGAAGCCATGCATGATTTTGCCATCTGGTGAGCAAAGACGTGCTACTTCTTCCGCGCCGAATGCTTTCTTGTAGAAGTCCATTGCTTTAGCGCAATCTTTGATGATGAGGTACGGTGTCACGGTTTGAGCGTGCGCTGGTTTCCAACTCTGAGCTGTAGCCATTGTTCTCTCCTAGTGTGATGGGATTTGACTTTGGGGATCAGAACTTTGTTTTTTGTGGGGGCGCACTGCATGCGCCCAATTTTTCTGCGGGGGCATGCAATGCGCCCATACGCCTCTCGAAGCGAGCCTCTCGCTATGCGAAATGCGCAACAAATTTTTCGAGCGATGCGGTCCATCCAAGCGTGTGACCGTGCAGGCAATTTGCGTCATTAAGGTTGGCGTGAGTCAATTTCAACTCTGTGGATTCGCCCTTCGAGATGAACTCCACCGTCACGAGTGTGTCGGAAGCAGGATACTCGCGCGATGTGTTATTCCAGGTGTAAACCAGTTTTTTGTTTGGCTCGATCTTTTGATAAACACCAGACATGCAGACTTGTTCGCCGTCGCTGCAGCTAACATCAAAGCGATATTCGCCGCCGACACGCAGATCTTGCGAAACTTTGACTGTCGCAGTTTTATCGCAGCCGAGCCACATGCTCATTTGCTCGGGTTCGGTCCAACCACGATAAACCAATTCAACCGGCGCTTTGATTGTACGTGAAAGACTAAGCGTCAGTACTTCAGCTTTGCTCGTTGCTGTCGTCATTTTGTTTCTCTCCGAACGTTTGTGATGTAATGTAGCGCTCAAAGTTGTCTAAGTGATTTGTCCAAAAGCGCCTGTATGCCTCAATCCAGGCATTGGCCTCCGACATCGGCTCGGCGCACAACTTGAGGTAGTGAACACGTCCCTGTCTTTCTCGAGTGACAAGGTTAGCATTTTCCAGCGCTTTCAAATGCTTTGAAATTGCCGGAAGAGACATCTGAAACGGCTCTGCCAATTCCAAAACAGAACAACTGCCCTTAGCTGCAAGACTGCCAATGATGGCTCTACGAGTAGGATCTGAAAGAGCAAAGAACGTTCTGTCCAACTGCTCAGAATAATGTTTAACCATTATTTGCGGTCTCTTTTTTCTCTTCAGTCTTATCTGCGGCTTTCTTCTCGGCTGGCTTGCCTTCTGCGGTTTGCGATGATTCGGAAACAGTCTTCAAGCTCGCAAGACCCTTTTCGAACTCTTTGCCGCAGCATTCATCCATGCTCATAAATACTTGCATGACCTTGCACATGTAAGCGTTTTCGCCGTCCATTGCCCAGGTGACTTTCGTCGCATCACCTTGCGGCACCATTGAGAAAGTGACTTTGCTAGTGCCTTCGAAAGGCTTGACGAAGTGCAGGTCGAGCTTGATTTGCTCTGGCTCAGACGAGGTGATGGTCATATCGCCGGTGCCGACATTGTCATTTCCAACCCACGCGTACTTAGCGCCTACGCCCGATTCAGGCCCGCTGAAAGTGCGCTTCATGTTGGGGTCTTGCTTTTCCCACGGGGACCACGCCATCCAATTTTTGTAGTTGTTGATATGAGGATGAATCGCAGCCGGCGAAGCCTTCATAGTCAGCGAACGCTCGACATGAACTTGGTCCGGCTTAGTTGCTGCAATTCCGAGAATCGCAATTACTCCAACCAAAACGACGCCCACAACAATGGCAATCGCCTTCTTCATGACACGCACCTCATTCATTTAACGATACGGTTAAATGTTATCACGGGTGGTCGATTTTTGATCAATCACCGCAAAATTTGTAAATCGAGTCACTTCACAACAGGTATTTATGGGGTGCTTAACTTCAGACCAATCAGCCCAACCAGTACGCAAAGAGCGCTCAAGACTCTCGCCGTCGACACTGAATCGCCGAGCCACAAAATTCCCACTATAAAGGTACCGATTGCACCGATGCCGGTCCAAACAGCATAAGCAGTGCCCAGCGGCAGATTCTTCATGGCGAGCCCGAGCAACACGACGCTCAAGATAGTCGCCGCCACAGTCCCAGCCAAAACCCATGGGCGCGAGAAGCCGTCAATGTGCTTCATTCCTACAGCCCAGGCCACTTCCAAAAGTCCAGCCAAAAACAAAATCATCCAGGACATAACAGCCTCCCGAATCGGGCCGTCCCGGATGACTCACAGGCCAGGTCGTCCTGGCACTCAGCATTCTAGCACTTGTATCTTTCTGCCGGTTTGCATTACTTCTTTGGCACCAGATTGCCGAGTTGAAAACCTTTTCGGCCGTCATCCAAACAAACGTTTTCAGTGATCCATGGTTGGCTATGACCAGTTATCCCACCCTCAAGAACGCGCCATCCGGAGATACAGTCATTCGCATCTAAAGCCACAGTTAACACTTCACTTCCTTGGCCGCACATCGAATCAACGAGCACTAGCTGCGCCACCTTCACTCCGAGCTTCTTCTCCGGTTTCAGATATGGAGGAAATTCCAGCTTTCCTACTAATTCTTCAAATTGTCTAAGAGACATTCCGATTAAGTCATGACTTTGCAATGCCTTTTGAAAAGTCAGCGCTCGCGCTGAATGCGCATTAGGTATTACAGCGGGCTCTTTGCCTTTCACCAATTCGCCGAGATTCCAGCGATTGTCATCAATTATTGTGATGTACTTATACTTCGGTTCAACAAGCCAACGGCCCTTCCGATCAATAACTCCGCAAGCGAGTCCTTCAACCGGAAGTTTTTCATAGGCAACAGCTCTATTTCCGATGAAGCTTGAAGCGAGTGCAAACCGAGGCGTTAAGACAACTTTCCCGTTCACATCGCAAAAGCCCCACTTCAAGCCTTGATTGAGTTTCCCCTTAAACCCACACGCAATCCAAGTGTTTTTATCGAACTTATCTGGAGGAGTTATAGAAGTGCAATCAGCTGGAAATTGAATAACCACCTTCCCATCAGAATCCAGAATAGCAACTTGATTATTTCTTTGCGCACAGAATTTGTCGTTGCCTATTGAAGATATAGAATCGTAAATCATCGGAACAACGAAAGTGCCTTTACTGGAAACCAAGCCAGCCTTTGGTTTTCCAGTCTTTGGATTCGCAGCGACAATCGCGCGTCCATTTTCAAATTTGAAGACATCAGCGTTTTCGAATGGACCTATTACCATTTTTCCTTGGTGGTTAATAAACCCAGCCCACCGCCCATCTCTGTTAGTAAGTGACGCGGCAGCCAAGCCATCAGAAAATTCTTTGACATCAGTGTATCTATCGAAATTAGGAAGGACCTTTCCCTTCTCATCTACAAACGCTGTAGGGGAATAGCTGTCGCCGATGTTCAACAGCCCCTCGTGAAAAACGCTGTCATTCACGAGTGTCCAATCTGGCAATCGGGCGATGAAGGTTCCTTTATCGTCAAAGAGCCAACAGCTAGTTGAAGCGTCTTGGAATTTGCGAACAACGAACTTCCGATCGCCGACATATTTAATGTCGTCATATCGAGCTGGAATAATCAGAGTGCCTTTTGCAGAATAAATGCCATGACCTTCAGATCCAGAGACCACATAATAGCCATCCATCTTCCGCATAATCGAGAGTCCTGGCGGTAAAAATGGCTCACTGACTTCATCACTCAAGGCCGGCAAAAGTGTGAAAGTCATCGCAATGAGACTTGCAGCGTAATACGGAAGCAAGCTACCGCTCAGCTTCACGAAAACATTGTGGAAAATACTGTTGCTTAAACAAGACATACAATTCATATTACTGACTGGAAATCACTATTTCAAATGCAAAATGTGCTGAAAATACTAATTACATTGGTCGCCGCATTCTCCACAGTTTGTGGTTCTTGCCCTGTTTATGCAGAAGGCATCGCTTCGCCTTCAGCTTCGGCTTCGGTGCTTGCTCAACTTCAAAGTACAGAGCAGACAGATTTCGAAGATACAGTGGACCTTGTATTTGACTATATTTTTGCACTCAAAGAAGAAAAGAAAACGCCAAGCGAGCGCATTAACGCAATATTGCCGTTATGCAGGAAAGATGAATCAAACAGCGTTTACAGATTCGGACCTGTCATTGCTGAACATTGGCTAGTTGCTCTAAATGATTTCAAAATAACTGACGTAGATTCTCTAAAGCTCTTAGATAATGCCCTTGCCACGATAGATGAACATCCCCCTCAAAGTTTGTCAGAAAATGCTGCGCAAAATCTCTTGAATTGGACACGTGATGCCGAAAAAGTCGCAACTCTAAATAAAGAGCAACAAAAAACCAAGGTGCTATTGCTGACAAAATTGGCACGGATAGCACAAGCCAACAAAAATTGTGGTCGTGAAATTGGAACTATAGCTGTAGAACGGCTTGCAGAATTCAACGACACGAAATTGATTAATAGCCAAGTTCAAAACATGATTTCACAAATAATTGCTTCATATACAAGTGAAATCCCTAGAGGCACCAGCGATGGGAAATTGCTTTTTCGAGATGCACTCGCAATTGCAAAATTATCAGCCCAAACGAAAAACCAATACCTTGTCCAACTGGACAACATATATTTTGACCTTTTCCGGAGATGCTCTAAAACTGAGGCATTAACAGCTCAAAAGGCGCTCGTAGATGCTGCAAAATTGTCCAAGGTTGAGGAGAAGACGCTTCACATTTTGCTTCTTCAATTGGCATGCGCCTACCTCAGAGCAGGGAATTCTCAGCAGGCTGAGGCAGTGCTGACGAAACAAATTAAAACTCTGAATCCAATTGACAAATTGCTGCTTGCGGCATGCTATCGAAGGCAAGGCAAATATGCGATGGCAAATAAAATTTGCCAACTAATTTCACTTGGTCAACTTTCCTACCAAATCCAATGTCCCAGCGCATTCATAGCCCTAGCAGATGCCATTCGGGCTGAGGTTTTCATTGCCAAGAAAAACTACTGGAGTGCATTGCCGCTGCTAATAGCTGCTGATTCATGGTTCGGCAATGCCGTATCACACGAAAACAGGGATATGCACGAACTGCTATTTTTTGACAATCTGGTGCCTGACGAAATCTCTGTGCTTACCAATCTTGCTTTAGTTTATGAAAAACTTGGACGAAAAGGTGATGTTGTTCGAATCAATAAAATCTTGTCCAACACTAAAACCCAATCTTATCTTGCTCGCCTTTCATATGAAAAAGAGTTTTTGAAAAACGAAGTCCTCGTCAGACAAAAGCCCGAAAAGTCACAGCAACAAGCAATTCGAATGATGGAAGTTCTCAGAGTTCTAGAAGTGGATTCGGATAAGAGAATCAAAATGCTTCTGGACTATGCAGAATCCTTAGTACGGCAAGGCAAAACCACTAGCGCTGAAGTATGTTTTGAAACAATTGAAAAAGAAGGCGCGATCAAGAACGATTTGAAAAAGCAGACAAAATTGCTAGCACTGCGCGCACTATCTGCAGAAGAGCGCGCGGACATACCCACTGCGACAAAACTACTGAAAGATCTATCGTCTGCAAAATATTTCAAATCAGCAGAAACCGCGCTAATAATTTCGGAGATTGAAACACGCCTAGCACTGCTGCTAACTGACTATCAACTTGCCGAACTTACCTCGCGCCCGCTAGAAACTAGCCTAGAAGCGCAGTCAACACTTCGTTCCAATGATGGACAGGAATCAAAGAGAGACCAATTTGTTAACGAACATCGAGAGGCTATGCTTGATCGCGTTTGCGCTCTTAACCAACTCAAAAACTACAAGCAAGCAGCGAAGCTCGCTCGCCTCATACTGCTTACGAACATCCGCTATGACCGCACAGGGACTGATTGTGCCGCAAATTTGGCTTATGCTTACTTAAACGACGGACATAAAGGACTAGCTGATGCAGCCTTGTGTGAGGCTAAATTTAATGATAGAGCAAGGTCTGTTTTGTCACCGTCCCGGTATGAGTTAGACGCGAAAGAAAAACTAGCGTCTTTATATGACCAGCAAAATAACCCCTTGCGTGCAAGACGTTATCGAGCAGAAGCAAAAGAAATCAGGGAACAATTAGACAAGAACAATTCAAGTCAAAGCTCTAGCTAGAAGCATGTCAAGCAATCCAAAACCAGTTTCCTTAAAAGGCAATTGAAGTTTGTTGACATGGGCTATAAAGTGTTCTTCGGGGAACCAATCCATCGCCAGGAGCTTCGTCTTGATGCATCCACGGGAAAATCAGCGCCTACGCGTACTCCATGCGAAGTGGACCATTCAAACGTTATATCCAGAGGACGTTCCAGAGATTTGCAGGCTTTTGCTCAGCGAAGGGCTCGACAGTCAGACGCTGCGCAAGCTCGCCTCCCTCGACCCGTCGCAAGTCGAATCTATTCCTCAAATGCTGCCGCGCCTTTTCGGCGAGATGAATTTGGAAGAGCGCACGAAAATCGAAGCGGCTTGGCTGCTCGTGCATGAGTACGCGACGCAGGTTCAGAAAGGAAGCATGGGTGCATACGAAGGCGCTCGACGCATCGGACAGTACGGCACTGACTTTGATCCGCTGTATCCATATTTGAGACCTTTCATCGCAGCGACTGAGGAATGGGATGAGTATCCCGAGCACTCGCAGGCACTTCAGTCCAAGATTAGAACGGCTGCCGCGGCGGTTCTTCAAATGCAACCGCCGCCGACTCCAGGCAAAGGGTCTGAAGTAGATCGCCTCGTCAAAATCGCAAACAATCAAGCGAAACAAGACCACACCTACAACAAGAACGATGCTGCGCAGCAGCTATCCAAAGCAATTCCCGCAGGTCATGTAGTTGAAGGATCCGGTGATGGAAACTGGACGGCAATCGGCGCACAAAACGATTTGCTGATTATGATTCTCCATTCAAAACTTCGCTTTGCCCTGGTGCGATGGGAGTTTGAAAAGTTTATCCAAAGCCCGGCAAACAAGCTGGGTGTCCTCTACGCCAGTGTGCCAAACCCTGATTCAAAGGTTTTATCTCTGACTCACGAGACAGTTGGCATACTGTCAGGCAAAGCAATGGAAGACACCCTTCCGCTGCGCTGGTTGTCACTCAATGATCTGCGCCGAATGACGGAACAGCACTAATTTGGGAGCCGAAGTCCGCGCAAGAATTGAGCCCTTGCTGGGGTCTCACATCTGCCTTCCTAATTTTCCAAAAGGCGACGTAGCGCCTATATGTGCGCTGGTACTTACCAAAGGAATCTCAAATGAAAACTCCCACTCGTCCCGCCGGCGTTCCCGACGAAGCAGTTTGGGTCGAAAAGGACAAGGCATGGCAATTAGGCAGCACTGACAAGCGTGGCGTTATAAAAAAGGTGCATGTCCCCGTCGGCGAATGGCGATACTGGCGCGAAGACGGTACTCTCGTGTGTATTGCAAGCTTTGATTCTGAAGGGCGCCAGCATGGCACTCTCGAGCGTTACCACAACGATGGGACACTTGCCTCGCGCGGCGAATGGAAGCACGGCAGTCGCCATGGTCATTTCGTATATTTCAATAGCGACAATGAGACTGAAGAGAATTTTCCGGCATCGCATCCGGTTTGGCGTTACGAATTCGACAGCACTGCAAATTGGTCTGAAGAAAACAGACACTGGTTTCTCAAAGACGGGACAGAGTGCACATCAGACGGCAGACCACTTGAAGGTGCCTATGATCTTGATGAATTTTTCGAGCAAGCAGATCCATCAACTTTCATCGAAACACACGCTGCGGAAATTCGCTTACGGTTAAACGATCAAGAAGATATTTCAACAGAGGAAGACCCGCTCGCACTGAGAGAACTCTGGGGTGTTCAAAACCGAGAAATAGACGACTTCGTTAACCGCGCAGTTGAAGGCGGCAGCGGATTTAAACCATGCACAAGCAGCCGAATGTTCGAAAAGAACATGTGGCACAAACTGATCGCCCATCCTTGGGACAACTGCTCAGAGGAAATCGGCGTAGCTTTCATGGGCGCGGTGAAGATAGGCTACTTCGGCGACAGCGACCACGTCTATGCAACGCTTTTTCAGCATCAAAAGGAAGAACCAAAACCTAACGGAATCTTTCTTTGGAGCCACGACACGCATTATGTTGACGAGGTTTTGTCCCTCTCAATCAGCGAATTCGCATATCGCGTCGCGCTGGCAGCAGCGTATGAGCAGGAGCGGATTTCAGTCAAGACAGCGAAGAAGTCCTGGAGAAAACTCGCTGGAAAGTGCTACGTCGGCTGGTGCGCAAGCGACGGATTGGAAGATGCTATCAACTATGAAGGTGATGCAGTACACGAGCAAACTGATGCTACCCTCGCCGATGATGGTGATGATGATGATTCTGAAGACTCCGTAGAAATGGTGAGGAGCGATTTCGAATGCGAGCTCGATCCGAAGTATGCAATAACAGGTCCATTCTGGCGCGCGCAGTGGATTGTAGAATTGTTGAATGAAGACAGCCGCCGCAATTGGAATGACATCAGAGAAACTTTTCGTGCCGGCTGGAATAAACCGTTAACCGAAGAAACTTACAATTCACTCAAAGAATCAGGCAACACGAGGATCACGTCGACCGCTCTCTATTTACTTTGGAGACTTTTCTGGTTTAAGCAAATTGACAAACTCAAGGAGTGCTGTGACCTATTTCGCAACCACAAGGCGCGCATCGTTCGCGACCTAGTAGAGTTTCTCGAAGAGTTAGAGGGCGGGCGCAAAGAAATTGGCAACGCAATAAAAGACATTCATGCAGTGCGCGAAGAGTTTTTAAAACTCGACCTCATCCCCGAACGCGCAGAAGAACGCGAGCAAGAAGAGGAAGAAACCACAGCAGCAGAGACAGAACGCTTAGAAGCTCTTTCTGAAGAAGCAGGGTCTCTTGCAAAACAAGGTCTCGACGTTCTTATCGACAACGCGTGGAAAAATGTCACTGATAGTGGTGCCATGGAAAAGTATGAAGCAGCAGCGCGCACATTGCCTGGCAATGAACTTCAGTGGCGATGTTTAGACTTCGTGCGCAACTACGAGTTTCGCCGCGACGAAGTAGACGCGGAGGAAGAAGCGTTCGGCGTTGGTATTTGGTTAGGGCAGAATGGCAGTGAAGTTTTGCAACCGTTCATTTGGGGTGCCGTTCATTCTGAGACATATCTGAGAACAGCAAATCTCCTCATAGCAATCGGACGTACCCCAGGAGCTTTAGACAAACGGCTTGAAGAGTGCTGCTTGAAACAACTGAAAACTCATGAGGAATATCACTTCAAGCAAGCTCTATCAATCAAATTGTTAGAGCAATTAAAATCGCAAAGTGCAGTAATTCCGATTTGCAAGGTAATCGATGAGTATTTCGAGGAACTCAAAGACAAACAAGACTTTGATGCGAGGCTCGCTACCATTCCTTGGATCGAATGCCTTACGACTGCGGCAGAAGCGATAGGGAAGCTCGCGGAGGCAGACCAGAAAAGAAGCGAACACGAAGAAACTGTTCGCAAGACATTGCAAAAGCTCTTGGTTCATTCGCTCAAAAATTACGAAGAGAAAGTAGCAGTTGCTTCTTTAAATGCGCTTGTGGCTTGGGGCGAAACAAACCTTCTTCCGCAGATTTCTTCGATGCTCGGCAATGACACGCCCAGCCAGATTGCAGCACTTTACGCAATTGAAGCGTTAGCACCAAAACTAAAACCCGCAGACAGAAAATCGTTTGTCACCAACACATTCCGAAACCCAGCTGACGACAATAATTCTGTCACGCTAATGTATTACCGAGCAGCTCATGCTCTTTACGCTGCGGATCCGAAGCTGGTCAAACCCGAACCAATCGAAAGGGCACTTGCAGAAGCTCGACAGCTTTATACATACGGAGGTGACTTGTGGAATCAGTTCCGTATCATCGATTGCGAAACAGTCGGTAAGTTTCCGCAACTGGACATCAACTCAATAAAGCATTATTTGAAATCGTCGAACATTGACGTTCGGGAAGCAGCCGAGGCAGCATTTGAAAAACGTGGAGTGGCGTTTGAACAACAGATGCCTATCGAATGGCCAATCATTTGGAAAACGTTGGCTGAGGAAGGTTTGGACATACAGTTCGAAACCATCGAGTCCAATTCAAAAAACGAAGAGCTGGAAGATGTTTCACTCAAAATTGCTCGTCTCATGCTAGCCGATAACGCCATCAACTTTGGACCACCATCAGCATGGCTGTGGCAACACCGCACGAAAAATGTTGCTGCTGTCCTAGCGCAAGTCGTTGAGAAAAAGTTGAAAGATCTTCCCGCCATAGAGGGCGGAGAATATCTTCCATCCGAGTTTTTATGGCTCATGCGCGCTCTAGCAAAACACGCATCAGTAGCCGAATGCATTCCATTGATATCGAAGTGCTTCTCACATCCGAACCAAGACATTGGTGGCGGTCTGCTCAACGACTTTGACGATATGCCGATGATGTTTGCTGGCGAATTGCTAAAACTCGCAGAGGAGCGTGACGGATGGCAGCGCTACAAAATCGCCAAATGGATGCTCGAAAACAAAGAAGCTCCAGAGATTGCCGACGCGATGAAGAAGGCAGGCATCACAGCGAAGAAACTAAAAAGCTGGTCGAGTTGAGTTTCGGGCGAGGTCGTCCACTCTTTTGAAAGACGCGTAGGGGCGACGCCATGCATCGCCCGCGGGCGGCATGTATGCCGCCCCTCTACAAAAACTGGCGCATGCAATGCGCCACCACGATTTATTTTCCGGCTTTGCGCGTCCACAACACTGTATCAACAACATAGTGATGCACGGACCAATTGTTCAAAACAATCAAAGAAAACTGAGTCCAAAACAAATCGACTTTGACGGCGCTTTGATTGATCAAATAACCAATGCCGACCAACAGCGCCCAGAAAATTGGAAACGCCAAGAAGATCGGACCTTTCATAAGCTTCTCGGTCAACTTCTCAGTTCTGCCATCGCGTTCTAAGTAATAGACCATTGCGACGTATTGAATTGCGTGATAGATCGAGATAAACAAAAATCCGCGAACGTAATACTCAACGGATAGAAATCCGAAATAGTGAACGGCGAAGTACAAAACCAGCATCACCAACCCAACCGGGTTGTAGACTCTATTGTTTTTCGCCTTTGAATATTCGCTGATTACACCAAGTAAAAATCCGCAGTATGCAAGAAAACCAAAGGCAACCATGACCAGGTCAGGCACATTCATGGGTGCAAAGGTGCTTGATGGTTTGCCGTTCCAAATGTGCCAGAGCATGTCGGAACGACCGAAAACAAACAGTGGAACAGCCAAATGATAAGCCCAGAAATTCAGCTTTCTCGACAGCTCGCTCTCTTCATTCTTGCGAGAAAAAATTCGATTGACGCCGTACATCTGGCGCAAATAGTGAAATGACTGCCACATCGCAGCAATGGTTATTCCGAGAATAAATTGCCCTGCAGCCCAAAAACCAATCAAAATCGCCCAGGTAGCTAAAAAAGCAGGCCATCCAAAAATCCAGTGGACTTTGCCCTCGCCAATCTTGCGCTGCAGCCGCACGTAAGTCGCGGATGTGTGAGGCGCCGTCGCCAGCGTATTGATCCAAAAGTTCCAGGCAACTGTTTCTTTGCTGAGTCCTGGTTCGCCTAGTATCAAAATGGCAGGCAAGTACAACACCATGCCGCCAAGAATAATGAACTGCACTTCGTAGCCGAGCGGATTCAAAAACTCCAGCTTTGGCAGCCATGTGAATTTGCGCTGATCTTGTACGGCTGATTCAGTCAAAGAAACGGACTCCGGGACACAGACTTAGATTATAGTATGCCTCGCAAGTAGAAATCGCTAAAACCCGCGCCAGTTGGCGCACAGCATTACTTAAGCAGTTACTTGACTGTTCTCGCATGTCCTGTATATACTTAAGCAACTACTTAACCATCAATATAGAGGCAAACGATGACAAATCAAACTCAAAACCGCACTGCTACGCACGATATGTTTGTGCTCGAACGTGTTTATCCTCACAAACCGGAAAAGGTCTTCGCTGCTTTTTCCGATCCGGATAAGAAACGTCGCTGGTTTGGTGCGGAGGAAGAGGGTTTTGAAATCAAGAAATTCGAAATGAATTTCCGCGTGGGTCAAGTTGAAACATGGGAATTTAATTTCAAAGGCGGAGAACCAATCGTTACGGAAGTCCGTTATCAAGACATCGTCCAGAACAGTCGCATTGTTGTGGTCTACACGATGGATTTTGGGGGCAAGCGAGTTTCATCCTCTCAAGTGACGACCGAGTTGATTACGGCAAAAGAAGGCACCAAGCTAATTCACACGGAGCAGGGCGTTTTCTTCGATGGCTGCGATCAAGCTCCAGGTCGCAAAGAAGGTACACAAGCGATGCTCGAAACCCTGGCGAAAGAATTGGACAAATACTAGGGCTAAACGGTCTATTCGCAAGGTGGTGCACTCTTCACAGGGTGGCATTGTCTTGCGAAACCATTCTCCAAATTGTTCTGCCCTGATATGATGTGCGCTGGTTCCAGTCCTAACTCAACCGGGTAGTTTCAAAATGGACGCCAACAAATACTACGTGCGACATATCATGGCCGCATGGATCGCTTCGGAAGAAATCAAAGGTCCCAACATGCGTATGGACGACGCCTATTCGCAAAGCGACAGGCTGCGCAGACAGTTCACGCCGCTAATCGAAAACGCATATTGCATCGCCGATCTGATGTTAGAACTCGGCGATAAGCGGGTGGCTGACGGCGTTTGGAAACCAGGATTTTAGTTTAAGAACCAGACTGTTGGCACCGCATATGGAGCCAATGAGAAAAATCGGTATCGCGCGGCATTGTGTATCCCTCTTGGAACTCGTCAGAAGTTCGGAGAAACATGCGTGGCAGGGACTGATTTTAACCTTGTTTTGGAGTATGCTTTCCCAAGCACATCCTGCCGGTCAAGGAGAAAGCACAGATGGATATATACGCAATGCGCCATATTATGGCTGCAATTATTGTCTCGGAGGAGCTCAAAGTGCCGAATATGAGGCATGGAGATGCATTCCTGAGCGATGACAGAATGCGTAAGCAGTTCACGGCACTTATTGAAAACACCTATTGCATCGCCGAGTTAATGATTGAAATCGGCGACAAGCGAATCATGGAACCAGCGCAGTATAAGGGCGAAAACCCATAAGCTGACTAGGTGGTTGTGATGTTCAGGCGAGCTCTGACATTTCTTCTGTTTACATCTCTAGTGTTGGTACCCCCAACCCAAGCAGCCGATAGCGAATCTCAATATCAGACTGGCAAAATATTGCTGAACGAAGCTCTAGAGTCCAATGACCGGGCAAAACTAGACAAAGCGGCAGCGATTTTTCAAACAGAATGGGACAAAACCAGCAGCGACCATAACGCAATGGTCGTGGAAGTTAGCAATACCGCCCAGCTTTACCAGATGCTGGAACTTCCCAAAGAGTCTCTCGACTGGTGGCGACGCTTATCAAAAGTCGAGCCAGATAATTGGCGTGCATGGGCGAAGATTGTTCAATGCGCACAGACGTTGAACCTCACAAAAGAGCGCGATGAAGCGCGTGAAAAGGTTTTTGCACTCAACAAAGACGGCAAAGTTGAGCAGAAATTTTTGGTGTGCGAACAATTCTCGAGCGGCGATAAAAAAATTATGGCGCTCGAATACTTCAAGCCAGAGGGAAAACTCGGCGTCATGATGACCTTTCGCATCTCAATGAAAAACTCGCCAGACACTCTTTTCAGGCGCTACACGCTTGGCGAAATCGAATCAGATACTCAAATCGCTCGCGAGCTAAAACAGATCGGTCCACAGGACCACATGTACTCAATCGACGGATTCAACGAATCCGGGCAATGGCTGATTACTATGACCCCAAAGAAACCTGCTTATGAAGAACTACGCTCAATGGTGCTGAAGGATCTCGACGTTGAGCGTAAAGGTGCACAGAAGAAATAAGACTCAAGAGCTATTGTTACTGCTCAAGGGCTACTGTTTCTGGCTCAATTTCGATACACCAGGGCAGTTTTGCTTGGAAAAGCTCTTAGAGAAACGCTAAAAGCTTCATATATTCAGGCTTCTCGAACTTAGCCAAAATATTTTGGCGGATAAACAGATTGGATACAACTCCCCGGTAAATTGCACTCAGTTACCGGCAAGCGCAACTGGCGCGCAATTGGGAGATTCTACGATGGGTATCGATGTTGTAGCAACAGCTAAGCAATTTGAGAAACATGCAGAAGGCGGCACACTTCCTGAGAATCTAGCGAAAGAGCTGCAAAATCTAAGCGCGGACGACAGACTCGCAGTCGCAAAACAAATCGCTTGGGACATGAAGCAGCATCCGAACGCAGACCTGCCCAAGCTTGAATTCTATGACAGTGGTGATTTGAAATCGGTCGAAAAAACCATGAAGTCAGGCAATGGCGAATTTACTGACCACTACGAACTGGATCAAAAAGGCAAAACCAGACTTGAAGTGAAGTCTTCCAATATCAAAGAATCGTATGAAACATCTACCGGAGTCGAAATTACAGAGAGAGATGAAAAAGGCAACGTAATTCGCAATTTTGACCAAACAGTCCGCGTTGGCAACAGTGGTGATATTCGCGTCAGCTATGACTCTGACACATACACCTATGACAAAACCACCGGAAAGCGTGTTTCACATGACGAGAAAACTTCATCTGGAGAACGCCACATCGATTTCGACCCCAAGACTGGTCACGAAAAGTCCGCCGACGAGACCACCTCCAAGGGCACTGTGCACAAGACTTATGACTCAAGCACCGGAAAAATTCGCCAAGAAGACTTCGTCAACAACGACAACACAAAAGAGACAGTGAAGTACAACTCCAACGGAGACAAGGTTTACAGCGAAAAGCGTCACGGCGTCAACGGCGAAAAGGGGATGCGCACCTGGAACTACAGCCCAAGCACCGGCAAGCCCACCTACACCGAGTGGCACGCGCCAAACGGCACTGTTGAAGCACATAACATCGACGCCCAAGGTAAATACACCAAGGTACAAAAGTAATCCGATTCAAACGGAAATTAGCCGGGCGAACAAGTTTGAGGGAAGAAGTGGTGCAGCGGAACGAAAGTTCCGCTGTACTGCTTTAGTGCTGATGTACTGCCTTTGTGCAGATGTACTGCTCTCACTTATTGCGGGGCTTTGGGTAAACGCTCAATTACAGCATCGCTAATTACAGCATCGCGAAGATGCCCTTTAAACCTTTATACAAATGCGATGCTCTCGCCGTGAGCTTATCCATAGATCTGCCGAACTTGGATTTATAGCGGCGATGGGCAATGTACTGTCCTCTCTTAGTGCGCGTGTTTTTCTTAGCTGAGCGGGAGTATGCAATTGTTCTTGCGCCCTGCTTCTTAGCGGCAACTTGTTTCGCAACTCCGGGTCTTGCAGACATCTTAGTTACCCCTAGCTTAACAGGTAACTTTGCGACGAAAGATTTTGGTTTTAAAACCAACCGCTTCGCTCTTACGATATGCGCTGTCGTTCTCTTAGGTTCAGACGCAGTGCGCAATTGACCGCTCTGTGCTGCCGGCAGCAAATCCCCAAATTGCGGTGCTTCAATAAACTGTGATGCCCGCAACATCGCTGTCTGAGACTCATGGGCCTTCGCTAGATCCTCTCTTTCAGGCGAACGCAACTGACTCCTCAGGGATGCTATTTGCTCATGATATGGCTCGGCTTCTTGCCGCGATTCAACCTTCGCAGGTGGCTGCACGACAGCAACTACCATCGGTTTCTCGACTGATTCAGTCATCCCAGTCGCCGCAACCACCTCCAGTTCAGTGGCTACGCCAGGGGCTTTTGGTGTTTCCTCTCTATCAAGGTCTGGCTTCGGCTCATACTTCGGAACGGTCGAATAGCAAACTCGCGCTATTCCGCCGATGCCCAAGCTTTGCGCGGCAGCACGGGACAGATCAATACCGCGGCCTTTCACATAGGGTCCACGGTCATTAATAGTGACTGTGCAGGTCTTCCCATTCTTGGGATTGCGAACCTTAACTTTCGTGCCGAATGGCAGGGTGCGGCTCGCAGCAGTAAGTGCATTCTGGTTAAATCGTTCGCCAGACGCAGTTTTACGCCCGTGAAACCCGGGACCGTACCATGAGGCGATTGTTGTTATCTCGCCGTCTTCGTTTACTTGCGGCAAAATAGCCAGTGGGAGGAATAGACACGTAGACGAGCAAACGAGCCCTTTCCATTTGCGCTGGTTCATTTCAACTTTCCTATTGAACGCGCAAACGACACAGAACAGCGCGAGGGGTACAACACTGTGGAACTATTCAAGGTATTTTGTATTGGACGCTATCCCTCGGAAAAAAGGTTCCCAGTCCGAATCATTCTGCTTAAACTTACGCGACAATATTCTGTACATAGCCGAGGGAACGTAAGTGTGTCATTTTTTGGAACTGGCTGTTCACCGGGATCAAGCATCTGCAATTGATGCTTTTCCCGTGCGCGAACTTCATATCTCTCAAGATGGCGCTCAAGAACTCTCCAAACACATTCCTGCTGACTTTGTCACATTTACAGTGACCAGCAATGGTTGCTCATGTGCCCTTTACACTGGAAATCGCGACATCATAGACACCGAAAAGGAACAGGCGAGAAAACGAGCGAAATACAAAAAGAAGGGGTGGTCAGACACTAAGATTGAGCGCGCGCTAAATGAAGAACAGCCGCAAAGCCAAGAGTCTTTTAGAGCCGACATAAAACTGATGCTCGTTAATCTATTAGGAAAAGTCGACAAGATGTACCTTCTTTGCCACTGGGTGGACGCCGAGGTCAAAGACCAACGACAGATTTCAAAAGCTTCGTTTAACGAACGCAAGATGCCAATTACGGAAAACGAAGTGGTCCTTATTTCGTAGCCACTTCGATTTCTCTTTGGAGTTGGGCAATCAGTTCAGCTGCAGGCATGCTGCGTGCCAGAGGCGCGCCTTGACCCGCCCATTGCGCACCATAGCTGCCGTCCCCGGCATTCTTTGCAGCAGCATTCAGACTCTTCCCTGCATCGTAAGCAATTGGATAGTCCGGGATTTCTGACGGATCAATTTTTCGCCCAAGAGCTGTAAATGAGTTAGCCAGACATCTTGCTGGGCGTCCTGAAATTACCGGCGTCATCACTGTGTGAGAGGCAGCGTCGGAGTGCAGGGTGGCACGGAAATATTTGTCTGCTGATGACTCGGGACAGTCAATAAATGCGGTTCCGAGCTGACAGGCAATGGCGCCAAGCTTGAGAAACGCTGCGATGGCAGCACCATCCATGATACCGCCAGCCGCTATTACTGGCACTTCGAGATTGCATGCGAGCAAATGCGTCAGAACAGCAGAGCCAAGACAATCATCGCGAAGTGAAGGTTCAAACATTCCGCGATGACCACCCGCCTCATATCCCTGTGCCACCACTGCATCTATTCCGGCGTCAACCAACTGTTTCGCTTCATCCAAATTTGTCGCAGAACCAAATAGCACGATTCCAGCGTCTTTCAGTCGATCAATTTTAATCTGCGACGGCAGACCAAAGTGAAAACTCACAACCTTGGGACGTGTTTCCAAAAAAAGATCCAACATCTCATCATCTTCGACAAAACTCTTGTAAATCTCTTTCAACCTGGTCGGAGGTTGCACGCCAAACTTTGCAAACTCTGGCGTCAACCGAGAAAGCCACGCGCTCTCGCGCCGAGCATTTGCAACTGCCGGCTTGTGGCAAAACACATTCACGTTGAATGGCTTTTGCGTGAGTTGCTTGGTTGCGAGAATCATCTCACGCGCGCCATTGGCATCCACAGCACCGACACCGATTGAGCCAAGCGCACCGGCATTCGAAACCGCAGCTGCCATTGCCGACGTCGAAACGCCAGCCATTGGAGCCTGAATGATGGGGAGCTCGATTGATAACTTTCTCAGAAGATCCATTACAACCCTAAGTCTCTATTATGAGTTACGCTTTGAAAGTAAAATGCATCTATTTGCGCGGAGTAATTCATGAATAAGATTATCGTGGATCTCGAAGAGTTGAAGATGGCATTAGATAGCCAAGAAGGCTTCGGCGAGTTTTTCTTAGACAAACAAACAGGTGAAATTGTCTTAGTCAGTGAATACACGGATTCAGGCGACGAACTGCAAAACAAACTCGATAAGGTTGCCGACTCCGAGCGCTTTATACCCATTGAGCCAATGCCCTCCCACGAAAGGTTTGAATTCATGGAAGAATTCGCCGAATCACTAGAACGTGCAAATGTGCAAGACGCTCTTTTCAGAGCGCTAAACGGGAAAAAACCGTTTCGTAACTTCAAAGATGCACTGTTGAATTTTCCTGATGTTGAAAAAGAGTGGTTCGCCTTTGAAACAGAACAAATGAACAAGGTCGCAAAAGAATGGCTGGAAGAGAATGATATTCAATTCGAAGCGGCCAGCACATAAATGATGGGCTAGTACGGCATTTTTGAGAAGAGATTTCGTAATAAAAAGGCTATGGTCTATACTTATCAAAAAGGAAGACCGGAACCAATGGCAACACCTGCGCCGATTCAAGTTTTAATCATGAAGAGCGACGACGAAAGCAGTCACGAAATGGTTGCGTATTTGTCGAAAGCTCTGAGCATTGAAATCGCCGATGTTACCTCGAATGCGACCGAGACGTTGCAGCACCTTGTAACGCGTAGTGTTGATGTCATCTTGCTTGATCTTTCCGCAAAAGGTGTCGACGGCATCGAACTAACCAAAGAGATCAAAAAATCGTATCCCAAAGTGCGCGTGATAGTTTCCACCGCAAATAACACACCAGAAGCGATTTTTGCCGCAATGGAAGCAGGTGCTGACGGTTATGTTTTACACGGTAATCACACCGGGCTGGAGATGGCGATTTGCAGCGTGCGACTGGGCACCGTCTGGCTCGACCCGGGTATCGCAGCACAAGTTTTGGATGCAATTGTATCGGCAACGAGCAACAGCTCGACACGTATTTTGCAAACTGGACTGCTTGTTCTGCCGTTGATGCCGGAAGACAAGAATTTACTCAGCACGGTTGCTTCAAGCAACTGTGCGAACGGAGTGTGCATGGTTGATCCATCGTTTGTGCGCAAACTTCGTCGATACGCACCTTCTGAATGGTCTCACTAAATTACATGTTCGAATGAAAGAGCCGAGTTTGAGCCCCATTTATTTCTCTGAATTAAGATGATTGAACGCCCTCGTTTACTAGCGCTCGATGTTGGCGACAAAAGGATCGGAGTTGCGGTTTCCGATGCGACAGGAATGCTGGTATCGCCAGTGGAAACCGTTCATCGCAAAAACTCAAAGTTGGATGTTGCTCGCATCTGCAAACTTGTAGAACAGAGCGAGGCTGCTGCAATCGTGGTCGGTTTGCCAAAAAACATGGATGGCACCGAAGGAGAACAAGCAGCGAAAGTCAGATCGTTTGCGAAAAAACTCATGCGCGAAACAGGCTTGGAAGTGCATTTTGAAGACGAACGTCTGAGCTCGTTCACAGCTACAGAACGACTTGTAGAACGCGGAATTCAAACAGGAAAGAACAGAGATTTGATAGACATGGAAGCGGCTGTTGTTATTTTGCAATCGTTCCTCGATCGGATGCCACCAAGAGAATAAGAATGCTAGAACTCGCTAAATCTCTAAATTCAGACATTGTGCTCGAGATCATCAAGCTCTCCGATCAGTCTCGAAATACGGAGCGCTTGATGTTTAAACAGTTGGTGACAAATCAAATACAACAAGATGCTGAAGCGCCAAAGCGAACCTTGCTTGATGTTTTGAATTCATTGTCAGACGAACAGGTAATTGAACTCATGGCATTGATGTGGCTCGGCCGCGGCGATTACGACAGTGGAACAGTAAAGGACGCGTTTGCTGATGCGATGGACGTAGCCAGGAAATCTTTTAAACGAGAAGAAGTCGGCTATTTGATCGACAAACCACTCAAAGCCTATTTACTGAAGGCACTAGAATTTGATGCGGATGGAACGCTTTGATAGGTTAAAATCATCGAACTCATGGAGGAAGATTATGCTTATTGATCGCTGGGTGGTTGCAGCGTTAATGGCTGCGATTATTTATCCCGCGTCTTGTGCGAGCGCCCAAGCGGGTGATGCGAGCGGTATCGAAAAAGACAGCAGAACTTTTGTCCAATCCTTCTACAAGTGGTATTTGACAAATCCTCGCTCGGACCGTGCCTGCAAAGACAAAGCGTCTTCCTTCAGCCCGGAATTGCTGAAGCAACTCAATGACGATTATGCGGCGTCGCAAAAGTCTAAGGATGAAGTGGTCGGATTGGATTTTGATCCTTTCCTAAACACTAATGCCGAGCCGCATGCAAAATACATCGCCAGCAAAGTGACGAAGAAAAACCACAACTATTTGGTGCAAGTTGATGGCAGTGGTGGCAATAGAGCAGATCACACGCGCATTATTCCAGAAGTCGCATGGAAAACGGGCAAAGCTCAATTTGTTAATTTCCACTATGACGGATTCAAGGCACCGGACGACAATCTTTTGAGCATACTCAAGACACTTCGAAACAACCGCGTAAAAGATGGAATCAAGTAAGCAACGTTTCATTCACGGGTAGGCGAATATGGAAAACAAAATCAGCCGGCGCACTGTTTTGCTGTCGGGAGCCGCTGCGCTTGTAGCAGCAAACGTCGAATCTCCGGTGTTAGCTGCCAAAAGCGTTCTACCTAGCGAATTGAAAGATCTCGATCACGAGAAATTCATGCGACTTGCGATAGAGCAAGCACACAAAGTGCCGAATTGTCCTTTCGGCGCAATAGTAATAAACATCAAAACGAAGAAAGTGATGTCGGAAGGCTGGGTGCGCGTCGAGAAAAATCCAATATGGCATGGCGAGATGACGGCGTTGCACAATTGCCCAGATACTGACACCGGCTTCAACTGGAGTGAGATGGCACTTTATACAACCGGCGAATCGTGTCCGATGTGCCAGTCTGCGATCATCTGGACAAAGATGCCGCTTGTTGTCTACGGCAGCTCAATTCCATTTCTGCAATCATGTGACTTCGGACAGATCGACATCAGAGCACAGACAGTTATTGATGCATCACGATATGGCAAGTGTGCGATTATAGGCGGAGTTTTGGAGTCCGAATGCAACGAGCTTTTCAAAAAGGCCAAAGCATTGAATTCGAAGAAGTCGTAGACGTACACAAGTCAGTCAAATCAAACTCGAAGATCAAATGGACACAAACATCAAAGCAGAGATGCAGAACCAGTTGCGACACATTGTTATTCTCAAGTTCAAGCAGAGCACGACAGTCGCGCAAATTGCCCAGGTTGAGCAAGAGTTTAGCGCGCTACGCTCGATGATTTCGCAAGTATCCGATCTCGAGTGGGGCACGAATGTTAGCCCAGAAAACCTTGCAAAAGGTTTCACTCACTGCTTCCTCATAACCTTCAAAGATGGTACAGCCCGCGATGAATACTTAGTGCATCCCGAGCACAAGAAGTTCGTGGACTTGTTGTTACCCTTCGTCGAAGACGTGTTTGTAATTGATTTTCTGCGGAATTGAGAGAGGTTTATCCCAAAGAATGCCAACCTTATTTGATCGCTATATGAATGGTGAGTACCATGCAGTTTGGAACGAACTTCGCGTCTCAGAGCAGCTGACCGATGGACAACGAGAGGAAGCCTGGCTTGTCGCTACAGAAACCATGAAGCGAGTGGCACGCAACGCAAACCGCCTAGCCACAAGGCTAGAAGAAAATGGATGGAAGGCTCTTACTTCGTTGACTATCTGCGCCTTTGTTTTCGCTTTGCTGGTTTTCCATCTCTTGAACGAATCGCGGAGCGAAGTGATTTGCGTAAATTCTTAGAAGAGTGGACTAAAGATTTGGAAGAATTTTGATATGCAAATAATGATGAAGGCGAAATTGTCTCGGCAAGTAAGACGTCGCCTCACTTGGTTCCTCCAATCACTGTCATCAGTGTTTTTGGCCATTGCAATAACGGGCTGTTCGACCTATTCCGCCCGCCCAATTGCAAGTGAGCCAATCAACTATTTTTACATTGACAAAACAGGAAAGAAAGCGCTTGACGGTGTTGGATATTATGGAGACAGCTTCCACGAAGGTCTCGCGCTAGTTTGCGATGAGTATCGCGATGACTATGATGTCCAATCTTTTCGATACATAGACCACTCGGGGAAAACAAAATTCTCCATTTCAGCCTACAGCGCTTACCCATTTTCAGAGGGCTTAGCCGCCGTCAGCACAAAGGTCGAAAAAGGAAAAGGAGCGTGCCATGGATATGTTGACAAAAGCGGAAAGTGGGTTATTGCACCGACTTTTCTTGGCGGTGACTCATTCTCAGACGGTCTTGCACTAGTACTGGCTGAAGGTCAAAGATTTCAATACATTGATCACACAGGAGAACCGCAGATCGACGTAACGGGAAAGCTCGCGGCATCGATTCCAAATGTTTGGTGGCAAAACTTGAACGCGTTCTCAGAAGGCTGTGCGCTTGTGGTCGCTGGTCTTCAAGTTTCGCCTAAGCAAGCGACGTATGGCTACATCGACAAGAAGGGAGATTGGAAAATTAGTTTGGGAGACGATGTCCGCACGCAGTTTTTCGAAGGGCTTGCCCACAAAGCGTCCAAAGACTCCATCGGAAAATCAAAGGCGACCTTTGTTAATACGGCAGATGAGACTGCTCTGACCCTGCCCCACATCGCGAACCGTTTCTCCGAGGGATTATGCTCTTTCTCTAGCGAAACAGAGAAGTACAAAAGTGAGACCACCTTTGCATACGGAACAAGCGTGATAGATGAAGGATTTAAGCATGGCTATCTTGACCGTAAGGGTCATATTGTCGTTAAGCCAGTATCCGAAGACTATAGAGATTTTTCAGAGGGACTTGCAGCTTTTACTCTTAATGGAAAGGTAGGATACATAAATTCAAAGGGTGATGTTGTGGTTTCGCCACAGTATGCGTACGGTGGCGATTTCTCCGAAGGTTTGGCTGTTGTTGTTCCCTTTGCTAAAGATGGAACCAAGCCATTGTTAAAGCTATGGGGCGCACCCACAGGAAAATACTTTGCGCAAGAACGAATATACTGGGCTCCGCCTGAGTCCAATTCAGATTAAGCAACGTGTGGTAAAAGTCTTTTCGCGACTTTTCCAACTAGAATTTTTCCTATAAAGGAATGGAAGCAACTCGATGATCAAAAGAATGGACCATGTCAGCGTAATCGTCGACGATCTTCCGGCAGCGGTTGCATTCTTCACCACGCTTGGAATGGAGCTTGAGGGATCGATGCCGGTCGAAGGCAAATGGGTGGATCAACTCAACGGCCTCGAAGGCGTCAAAGTCGACATCACGATGATGCGGACTCCCGATGGAAATTCAAAGGTTGAACTGACGAAGTTTCGCAGTCCAGAATTGATTGAGGTAGTTCCGGCTATTGCTCCACCGAACACGTTAGGTCTTCGACAAATTATGTTTGCAGTCGACGATCTCGACGATACGCTGGAGCGCTTGCGTGCACACGGAGCGGAACTTATCGGAAAACTCGTTAAATACGAGAACATGTACAAACTCTGCTACGTGCGAGGTCCCGCGGGAATCATCGTCGCACTGGCAGAAGAGTTGCTTTGACTCGCACGCCTCTAAACGGAACTACAGCAACGCCATCTGTTAGATCAAAGATAAAAGTGCTTGTTGAGCCAGATCAATCCACAATTCGTGAGACATGCATCTCGCACAATGAATTCGCAGGGAAAATACTGAGCTGGACTTTCTTTCAGCAACTTCTCCTCAGAAACACCGTGCGCTCCTCTATAACTACCAACGCTATCTAACTTGATTTTGAACAACAGCTTGCCCTCCCGGGCTTCTTCTAGCATTTCCTCTAAAAATCCAAGTCCGGCATCATGAAAAATTGAGTCATCTACAAACTCTTTATCAGGCAAGAATCCCATTTCTTTCAGAAAGCGCACTCGCTGAACCTCTGGCACTAGTGCAGTATTCCGTACAGCAAATTCAATATCCAAAAATCCATACTTTAAAAAGACGAACACGCCCGAATTGCTAACGGTTTCATCAAGCTGTATGCCATGTTCTTGAATGATGATTCGGAGCTCTTCTTCTACACGCTCCAAAGAACTGAGTTCAACCTTCAATCCAACCAACTCATCTACTGTCTTGTACTTCAGCTTGCGAACCAACTCTTTAATCGTGGACAGCCCAGGCACTGCATGAGGAGGCAGCCCTAAATTTGGATTGGTCGGGCGAGTCAAATCAAACGTCATTTGAATATTCACGACAGACGCATTTTCTCGCTTGCTCGCTTCGTCAAATGTTGAACCACCGACAATAGATCGGAGTTTTCGTACTAGCTTTTGGCACCAATCGTCGGCCACTTGTTCGCTTTACTCCAAGATCCTAAGGTTTACAGCCCGCAAGAATTCCCAAATCTCTTCATTTGAAATCTATAGCATAAATCACAATACGAGGCGGAGAGTTGCTTCATTATGAAGCCCGCTCGCAACAGAGTCCAAACTTTTAGTAAATAAATCGACAAAGCTAGCTTCGGTGTGGACCTCAAAGGAGGAGCGTGATATTTCTTCCGCTCTCGGAAAGTTCGTAGCAGCAGCAGCGCTCAACTCTACAAAGCAAGCTATATGCTTTGACTTGTCGTAGGAGTAGAAACTAAGTTTTATTGAACCAGCATTCGCAGCTCCAACCTGAAAAACTGCAGCTCCTTCACACCGCTTTGCGAATTCTTTGAGGTTAGTGGAAAACTCAGCGAGTTGTGGCCGTTGTGCGTATGCACGCGATTGAGCAGACCACGAACCTGAACGAACTGCACACTCAATTTCGATCATGTAGTCATCTTCCCAAACAATATCCAGTAAGAGTGACTGGTCATGGAGCGTTCGTCCGCGTTCGAAAACAGCCGCATACCAATAGGCCTCCCGATTCTTAAACCAATGCTCGTTTTCCGGCGTAAGCTGAGATTGCAATGCTCCCATCGGTAAGTTATACCGGTACAACAATCCAATTAAATCTCGCAACGCAGGCTCAGTGAGGTATGACACCGACAAGGAAACCATCAATTCTGTTAGGTTTCCACGAAATTCAACTACTCCATCAATCTGCTTTAGCCATTCGAAAAAGTGATCTTCGTCAAGCTGGCAGTAGAACTGCATGGGTTCGTGAAACGTTATCGAAGATTTGCGCTCTGGATCTCTCGAAGTCATGTTCGCCTACTTAAAGGGAAGAAGGGAGGTCACATTTTACGTCAGGAAATGACTTCAGCTCTACTTAGTCTTACTTCCCTGTTACCGCCACTTTACCCTCTAAAGCTTGGATTAGGCTGCGCTCACGGCTATAATCGAATTTCGCGCCATCTGGTCTTTGAAACATGGATTCCGAGCAGAAAACTGATAAAAACGAGCCAAGCACTTCTTCGGACCATCGCCAGTCTCCCGAGCACCTGAAGCAGATTATCGAAACCCAGTCAGAGTTGGCACTTGCCGGGTTTGACCTACAGGCATTCATGGACAAAGTTGTGGAGCGCATGCTTCAGCTCACTCCTGCGACAGGATGTGTCGTCGAAATAGTCGAAGGCACCGAGATCGTTTATAAGGCAACCAGCGGGTCGGTTGCCCCATATGTCGGCGTGCGACTGTCCATGGCTAACAGCCTCACAGGTCTTTGCTTACGTGATCGCGAGATAAAGCGCTCCGACGACACATCCAATGATCCGCGAGTCGATCTCGCTGCCTGCAAAAGGGTAGGCGCGGCTTCAATGATCTTGGTACCGCTGATGATGAGCAGCGAGCCGGTCGGAGTGTTGAAGGTTCTTTCCAACAAGACGAAGGCATTCTCAACAGAAGATGTAACCACGCTGCAGTTGATGGCTGGCTTGCTTGGCGGTGCGTTAGCACAACAGCTCGAAATCGAACGACGCAAGAAGTTGGAAGAAGCTTTAACTGAAAGAACGGAAGAACTAGAAATTCGCAACACCCAGCTGGAGACCGCGCTCCTCGAGCTAGAATTCGCTGGCAAAGAGTTAGAGCTGAAGAATCAAAAAGTAGAGGAAGCAGCTCGTCTCAAGAGTGAATTTCTAGCGAACATGAGCCACGAAATTCGAACACCACTTAATGCAATCATTGGGTTCACAGAAATTTTGCTTCGAAGAAATATCGATGGAGAAAATCGAAATTTTTTAGAAAATATTCGAGATGCAGGCAGAGGCTTGCTTTCCTTGATCAACGACATTCTCGACTTCTCAAAAATCGAAGCAGGCAAGATGTCGATCGAGATGATTGATTTCGATGTCGCCAAAGTTCTTGAAAGTGTCACGCACCTAGTGACGGCCCAATGCCATGCAAAAGGGCTGCGCTTAGTGAGAAAGGTTGATGCCCAGGTCCCTCAGCGAGTCAATGGTGATCCTGAGCGCCTTAGGCAAATTCTAATCAATCTCCTGAGCAATGCTGTCAAATTCTCGAGCGAAGGTACTATCACTCTTGAAGTTTTCTGTACGACGCAAGAAACAAATGGCGCGACAGTGGTCCAATTCAATGTTTCAGATCAGGGCGTTGGACTTAATGCAGAAGAGATCGGCAAATTGTTTCAAGCCTTCGTACAAGCTGACGGTTCCACAACTCGCAAATATGGTGGCACGGGGCTCGGGCTCAGCATCTGCAAACAACTCGTGGAGCTTATGGGCGGACAAATTGGAGTTGAAAGTGAAAAAGGGAAAGGGTCAAAATTTTGGTTTACCTTACCTTTTCAAATTGCAACATCAAAAGCTGATTCAGATGGCGCGTCAAGCTCTGCACAAACAAAATTGAGCACGTTCAAACCTGCATTGGTTCTAATTGCAGACGATCATTCTGCAAATCGAATGCTGGCAGAATTGCAACTGCAAGAATTAGGAATACTTGCACATCTGGTCACAAACGGACTAGAAGCAGTCGATGCAATAAAAGCAAACAAATTTGCCGCGATTTTGATGGATTGTCAGATGCCAGAGATGGACGGGTTCGAGGCTGCATCGGAAATTCGCAGACTTGAAGCGGATTCAACCGAGCGAATACCAATCATCGCTATGACCGCGAATGCGATGCAAGGCGACAAGGACGAGTGCATGACGGCCGGAATGGATGACTACGTCACTAAGCCGATCGAGTTGAAAAACCTTGCCGAGGTGCTTAGTCGATGGCTGCCATTGGCTGAGAGCAAGACAAACGACACTAATGAGTTTCCAGCGCCAGCTAAGGTTAAGACACTATCTAAAGAGATGGCGAAAAATACACTGCAGGCGAAAATTATCGCACCACAGTCTAAAGACCAAGCCGAATCGACAATGGACTCTTCGCACAAAGTTGGCAGCGCCACAAGAGCAGACAGCTGCAATCCCATTGATATCGACTGGATGATTAGGATGTTCGGGGTTGCTGCTGCGCGCAAATTGGTTACTAACGTGATTGACTGTACCAATATCGACATGCAAGAGTTGCAGGCGGCACTAGGCAATAAAGATCGAAAAGAAGTTTTAGCAATTTCGCATAAACTGGTAGGCTCATGTGGCAGTCTGCGAGCGGGAGAACTCCACGCAGAAAGCAAAGTGCTGAACAAAGAAGGAATCGATGCGGATTGGGAAAAAGTCAGTGAATTGTGCAGCAATGTAATGGCTGCATACGAAAGACTGAAAAAACAGGCGATAGTATTCTTGGAAAACAGCGTCGGTGAGGAATAGTTGATGAGAACAGTCATTGCAGCGATTAACTGGATGAATTGTTCAAAGTAACTAATCCTAGAATCAAGTTCGCAGGCTCAATCGTAGTAAAGAAATGGTGGGCGCGCCGAACAGTGAACTTTTAGAGAGGTATTCTCATTGTCTCCTACAATCAAGCCCGGTGCCGTTGTCTTTCAAGTGCGAGTAACATTGCTCGGAATAACGCCAGCGATTTGGCGCCGTTTCTTGCTACCAGGAAATATCAAGCTCGAACAGGTTCACGAGTGCATACAGGGCGCGTTCGGCTGGCAGAACTGCCATTTGCATGAATTTGAAATCGCCGGTAAGCGATATGGCGATCCCGACGGAAACGGTGACCGTGCACTCATCAGCGAACGCGGCACAAAATCCAAGCTCAAGTTCTTTGATCTGCAAGTAGGCGACAAGTTCTTGTACATCTACGATTTCGGCGATGATTGGCGGCATGAACTAGAGATTGAAGCCATCCTGCCACCAGCTCCCAAGGGTTTCTACCCAGATTGCATCGCCGGTGCGCGTGCCTGCCCACCTGAAGACTGTGGCGGTGTGCCTGGCTATCTGCGTCTCGTAAGACAGTTAACTTTGGTCGGTTCGACACTGCCAAGCTTTGATGCCGAGCGTTTCGATCTGAAGGAAGCGCGAAAGGGTCTAGCTCCCTACGGCCTGTTGATGATGACACTGTCATGACAATTAAGGCATTGGCATTGAAGCATTCATCTATCCCACGATCGTCCGATCAGATGATAGGAAAATGCAGCTTTATGTGCGTCTGACTGTGGGTCCACGCCATCAAATACAATCTCACGGACGATACGCAGGGATGCGGAGGACGAGAACATATTGGTATCTAAGACTAGATAGCCAACCGTATGAGGCCCCTGCACATGAGCAACCCTGAAACACAGCGCCTGAAGTCCGAGAGGGACGAAAAGATCGCGTGGAAGAGGTGGGGACCATATTTGAGTGAACGACAATGGGGAACCGTTCGCGAAGACTACAGCGAATCAGGCAATGCCTGGGAATCCTTTCCTCACGATCATGCGCGTTCTAGGGCTTATCGCTGGGGAGAAGACGGTCTGGCTGGTTTCTCTGACGACAAGCAGACCTTGTGTTTTTCTCTGGCTTTGTGGAATGGCAAAGATCCAATCATCAAAGAGCGGCTATTTGGTCTAACCAACGGCGAGGGTAACCATGGCGAGGACGTGAAGGAATACTATTTCTATTTGGATAGTACACCCACGCACTCTTACATGAAATATCTGTACAAGTATCCACAGCAGGCTTTTCCCTATGACCAGATTGTCGCAGCCAATCGGTATAGAAACCGCACGGATTTCGAGTACGAGCTCATCGATACGGGGGTGTTCAACGACGATCGTTATTTCGATGTCTTTGTGGAGTATGCAAAAGCGGCTCCGGAAGACATTCTGATCAAGATTAGCATCTACAATCGAGGCAATGAAGATGCGGCGCTGCATGTGCTTCCCACTTTGTGGTTTCGAAACACATGGTCTCAAAAGAAAGATGCAGACAAGCCTGTTCTCAAAGCATTGCCTGCAAGCAACGGCACCACCGCCGTAGAAGCATTCCAATGGAAACTAGGAGAGCGCTACCTGTACGCAGAAGGCGATGTACCTCTGCTGTTCACGAACAATGAGACCAATCGACTGCGGATTATTGGGCAACCGAATACGACACCATACACCAAAGACGGTATCAACAACTATCTAACTCAAGACCGGAAGGACGCTATCAACCCAGAGAAAACCGGCACGAAAGTGTCTCCGCACTATCAGCTAAATGTGCCAGCAGGAGCTAGCTGCACCTTGCGCTTGCGCCTGACCGACCTGCAGCCTCAGAAGCTGCCATCCGATGGTGCCTTTGGAAATCAATTTGAAGAAGTATTTTCACTGAGGACTAATGAAGCCGCCGAGTTTTATGAATCTATTACGCCCAAAGCATTTTCGAAGGACGAAGCTAGAGTCATGAGACAGGCACTGGCTGGCATGCTTTGGAGCAAGCAGTATTACAACTTTAACGGTTTCGAATGGCTAAAAGAACACGGCTACGATCCAATCAAAGGCAAAGGACCAAGTATTCGCAACAAAGAATGGTTCCATATGATCAACGACGATGTCGTCTCAATGCCTGACAAATGGGAGTATCCCTGGTATGCAGCCTGGGACCTGGCGTTTCACACACTTGCACTGGGCATGGTTGACATTGAATTTGCCAAGCAACAATTGATTCTCATGTTGAACACAGCTTACTTGCACCCAAACGGACAAATACCAGCCTACGAATGGAACTTCGGTGACGTGAACCCTCCGGTGCACGCCTGGGCAGCCCTGTTTCTGTATAACACCGAGAAGCAGCAACGAGGGGCAGGTGACTTACAGTTTCTAAGAAAAGTATTTGGCAAGCTGAATTCGAATTTTGCCTGGTGGGTCAATCGCAAGGATCGTTTCGGCAAGAATGTTTTTGACGGAGGCTTCTTAGGTCTAGACAACATAAGCGTTTTCGATCGAAGCGCGCCTCTACCAACGGGAGGTAATCTGGAGCAAGCAGATGGCACTGCATGGATGGCGTTGTTTTGCCAAAACATGTTGGAGATCGCAATTGAACTTTCTAGTCACGACCCAGTGTATGAAGAATTTGCCACCAAATATAGTGAACACTTCATCTGGATTGCCGCCGCGGTCAACCGGCAAGACGACGTTGGAATGTGGGACGAGCAAGACGGGTTCTATTATGACCTTTTGCGTCTGCCTAGCGGCAAATCTACTCTCTTGAAAGTTCGTTCCTTGGTTGGGCTTTTACCCCTGTGTGCGGTCAGTGTCATCGAGCCCTTCCAGCGCGAGCAGATTCCTAACGCGACCATGCACATACGTGAACGCTTACGCCAGGTGCCAGAAATACTGGAAACAGTACACAAAACCGGTCCAGACCACCTGGGAGTTGGCGACCGAGGCATCTTAGCTCTCGTCAATGAAGAGCGGCTGCGCCGTATCCTGACAAAACTTCTAGATGAAAATGAGTTCTTGAGCCCCTTCGGCATACGATCACTTTCGCGCTACCATGCAGATCATCCTTTCGTTGCGCATGTAGCAGGGCAAGAGTTTCGTGTCGACTATTTGCCGGCTGAGTCGAATAGCGGGTTGTTTGGTGGAAATTCGAATTGGCGTGGTCCAATTTGGTTCCCTGTGAACGCAATGATCATTCGAGCATTGCTGCAGTATTTTGCCTATTATGGTGACAGTTTTAAGGTAGAGTTTCCGACCGGCTCAAACAACTGGTTGAACTTGTTCGATGTGGCTCGAGAACTATCTAACCGGCTGTCCGGGATATTTCTTCGTTCATCGCAGGGACAGCGCCCCGTATTCGGTGGCACGAAAAAATTCCAGGAAGATCCTCACTGGCGCGATTACATTCTCTTCTATGAATATTTCCATGGAGACAATGGCGCTGGTCTAGGCGCCAGTCATCAAACAGGATGGACGGGAATCGTGGCTAGACTCATGCAGTTATTTGCCCAGATGGATGCGGAAACGCTCTTGAAGGGCGGCAAAAGTGAGATATTCAAATATCAAGGGAAGGTGAACATCTCTTCGTGATTGCCGCCGAGCTCGCCTTAGTTCTGTCAACTCTTCGATTTCGTTTCCCCAAAATATTCTGACTGGCCGCAAAAGGTCCTCACTTGCCTTTAGCAATATTAGACAAACTGGCTCTGCAACTCGTCATCTTGTTTGTCTCATCAGAAGCATGTTCCTTCGTGCTAAAATTCGTGCCGTCAACCGAGGGAAGGACACAGCATGGCAGGCGTTCTAAGCCGAGACAAACTTGCGGGCCGCATACCTTATCAGGGTTTGGTGACGTTCTGGCGAGCGCCGTATACTCAATCACTTGAGAATGTGGATTTCGCTGTTTATGGCGTTCCATTCGACTGCGAAATCTTCAACCGTCCAGGAGCACGGTACGGTCCGCGCGCAATTCGCGAGCAATCAGTTTATGTCGGACTAGCAAGTCCGCATTGGCCCTTCGATTATGACTTGCGCGATCGACACAGCATCATCGATTACGGTGACATTGTGTTTTATCCCGGACAGACTGAAGAGATGTTGCTCAATGTCGAAGAAAACGTTAGCGAAATGTCAGCGCTAGGAATCGGAACTCTCGGACTTGGTGGAGACCACCTCGTGGCTTACCCTGCGGTGAAGGCGCACGCAAAAACGCATGGGAAGCTATCACTCATTCACTTCGATGCACACACAGACACTCATGATGGGCCATTTCTAAACCACGGCAGCATGTTCATCTACGCTGCCAAAGAAGGACTCATTGATCCTCTAACGTCAGTACAGATTGGTATTCGTACGCTCATCCCCGGGGATACTAAGTTTAATGTGATGACATCGCACGAGTGTCTTGAGATGAAGAGCAAAGAGATCGTGCAAAAGATTCGCAGCATCGTCGGCGATAATCCATGTTATGTCTCGCTCGATGTCGATGGAATGGACCCCGCCTATGCGCCCGGCACGGGAACGCCTCTTCCTGGTGGTATCACCTCCGCAATGCAACGGGAAATTCTATGGGGACTGGCAGGGATGAACGTTGTAGGCTGTGATGTGGTAGAGGTATCGCCGCCGTATGATCCTTCAACCATCACAGCCATTCTCGGTGCCACGCTAGGGTTGGATATGCTGTACGTCCTTGCAGCATCACCTGCGCTGCAAAAGTTGAAGGCAAAAGCAAAGGTGATTCCTGCAAACTAATGAAACGACTGCATCTCGACGCAAAAGTCATTGCGCGCTTAGACCAAGCAGAACATGCGTTCTTCTCTGGTGTCGCAAATGCCACCAATCAAGTTTTGGGAAGCAAGGTATGCAATTTGATAGAGAAGACCGGTCTATATGCATACATTTCGTCGAGTGTTAAAGACCCTCTGTTCAATCGCATGATCATTTCCACGGAATGCGACGTTGCGCACACCAGCACAATTTTGGACCAAGAGTTTGCGGACGGGCACCGACATATCGAGATCAGTCCTGGTGCGCTGAATCACGATTTGAGCGCAGCGTTATACGCTCGCGCCTATTCACAGACTGACTTTCTGCCTGTATTAGTCAATTATGCAGAGAATGTAACTGAGGAGCAACCCAAACTTAGAATAAGCGAGGTCCGCGGGCGAGGCGAACTTAATACATTCAAGAAACTTCTGATCGCTGGCTGGACAATACCGCCAGCGGAGCTTCCGGAAACTCTGGCATCCTCCGTTGAGGAATGGATCAATTTGCCAGGGTTCTCTCTTGTTCTTGCTTATGACGGAGATGAAGCAGTTTCATGCGGCATATTGTATTGTTTCAACGAAGTTGGTTTTCTCGCCGTGTCCGCAACTCCACCGCAATTTCGTGGAAGAGGCGGACAATCAGCGATAGATCGAGCGCGCATCAATGCCGCAAAGCGAGCCAACGTTGAATTCATATTTAGCAGAACGTATTTCGCAACCGTAAGCCAGCGAAACAAAGAAAAGCTCGGCTTGAACATGGCATATACGCGAGCGTACTGGACGAAGCTGCAATAGGCGTGATGATACCTAATGCTTTAGGGCTTTATGCACAAGCTAGGTACAAGGCTTTGATCGCCGATTTTGTTCCGGCGATCTTTGCATGGCGTCGCCCCCACAAAAGCATCTGAAATGAAAATGGTGGAGGCGGCGAGAATAGCCTGGGCAGCCATTCTCATTAAGACTCGTCAATTGATTTTGGTTGATGGTGCGGCTTTCGGGATTTTTGTCGCTTGCGCGAAGCGGCGCTAATGGTCCTAAATGGACACATGAGGGGTCACAAAATGGGCCACAGCTTTTGAAGGAATTTTGGGGTAGGTTTGGCTGCTTATCCTGCTTGCATTGGCACGTATCCTTCTCCAGTAGCGTTATTTGCGCTTTTCCCTATATTTACTGTACAGCGAATATAAGCGCTATGGCGAATTTTCTTGCAAATTTGCCATATTTACTGTACAGTAAATATGGGCTATACGGCGAATATGATGGAAGGTCTACAGTACGAGCAGCAATTGATTCATGAGTTTCTCAAGAGCCTTGAGGCACTTCCAGAAGTACGTGCAAAATTGGAAGTAGAGCGGCCTCTACCAGCTGATGCGAAAATCGACTTAAAGGTAGCGGGCAAAGAACTAACCTTGCTTGTGGAAGCAAAGAGAGCAGGCTACCCGCGCGATGTGCAGCAAGCGATCTGGCAACTACGTCGAGCGGAGGAGGCGCTGCCTTCGCACAAGGACATCGTTCTTGTGATGATTGCAGAATACCTTTCTCCTGGAGCGAAGGCGCAATTGCAAGCAGAGCAGATTGGATATTTTGAAAGCGGCGGCAGTTTGTACCTGCCTGCGCCGGGTGCGTACTGTTATTTAGAGAGACCGTCAGCAAAGCCATTTGAAAGGGCCGTTCGATCCCTGTTTTCCGGACGGCGGGCTCAAGTAATCCACGCGATTCTTGTCCATCATGAGCGTTGGTTTGGGGTTCATGAACTCGCAGAAGTAGCTATGGTGTCACCAGCTACGGTATCAGAAGTTTTTTCAGAGTTGGAGCGGCAGGACTGGATATCATTGCAAGGAAAGGGACCGAGAAAGGAGCGACAACTATCTCAGCCTACCGCATTGCTCGACGCATGGGCAAAAGAAGTGAGGGAGCGTCCATCACCAGCAATGGACCGCTATTACGTGCCTGGAGTAAAAGCTGATGGCTTGATGCAACGAATCGGCGAACAGTTTGGCAAAAAAAACAACATAGCGTACGCAGTCAGTTATGAATACGCAGCACAGCGCTATGCACCATTTCTGTCCAGTATTTCGCAGATCCGGCTAAGGATGATCAAATCCCCTGAATCGCAAGATGCAATTTCTAAATTAGGGGCACGACCGGTAGTTGAAGGATCCAATCTCGGAATCATCGAAACCGATGCACATGGCGGATTGCTCTTTCGAAATGAAATCGACAACATTTGGCTGGCAAGTCCTGTACAGGTGTATCTGGACTTGATGCACGGCGAGGGACGTTCCATGGAGATGGCAGAACATCTCCGAAACGAGAGGATTGGTTTCTAATGCCGAAGCCAAAGACTTTCGACGGGTACGATGAAGAATACACGCTCGACTGCGAGCGTGTTCTCGTGACGCTGTTACGAGGACTAGGTCCATGGAAGGATTCGGTGTATTTAATCGGCGGACTGACGCCAAGATACTTAGTCGATGCAAGCGGAGAGGGCGTGCCTCCACATGCTGGTACTCAGGACGTAGATATTGTAATCGACTTGCAGATTCTGGCTAATACTGAGGCCTATCACACGCTTGAAGAGAATCTGAAAAAGATGGAGTTCGAACGCGCTGAGAATGAAGCTGGCAAAAAACTCTCTTGGCGCTGGAAAACCAAGACCGAGGCCGATGTCACAGTTATTCTTGAGCTCATTTCCGAATCGGAGGAGTTGGGTGGCGGAAAAGTAGAAGCACTACCAACGGAGAAGACAATTTCGGCATTGAATGTTCCACACTCATCAATGGTTTTTGATCTGCACGCGATCAAAGAGATTCAAGCTGAACTCTTGGGTGGTAACGGTGTCGCAACTGAAAAAGTAAGATTTGCGAATCTGGTTTCGTTCACTTGCCTGAAAGCATTTGCTTTTGATCAGCGCAATGAACGCAAGGACGCGCATGATTTACTCTACTGCCTTGAACACGCACCCGGCGGAGTAACTGCCGCTAAAGAGCAGTTTCGAAAAGAGTTGGACGGCAAGCACGCGGAAACAGTTCGCTCGGCGTTAGACGTATTGCGTAAACGATTCGCACGAGATGAGAAGGTGGAAGGCTATCAAAAGGACGGTCCAGTAGCCGTCGCGAAGTTCGAACTGGGCGAGAGTAATGAAGAAGCGACAAAAGAGTCTAGGATTCTTCGGCAACGAGACGTAAGTCATGTAATTGAACAGTTGCTGGAAATCTTGAACTGAAATGAGAATGAGCTGTTACCTGATAGCGAGCCTTTCTCAGGCTTTGGTAAAATAACGTCAATATACTAAACGTCCGAAATATCGCATGACTACATCCTTCTCATGTCTTCAATTACAATCAAACCTGGTGCCGTTATGATTTCTGCACTTGGGCCAACTATCCAGCAACAACATTAAGCAGCACCTCGCAGTCGCAGTAACCGCCATATCTCTTAAGCGCTTCGAGTATAAGAGCCGGCTTGGTCTTGAGGTGATCTGTGAGCCAAGCTTCGGTCAGCCGATTTGAATGATCACAGTTTGACTTTGCGAGTTCGCGTTCAAGAAAAACACCCAGACTTTCAAGTTGCACCGGATTTAGCATCAGCTCCGACCACTTCTTCTCATACTGCTTTAGATTGGCAAGCCTTTTGAGCAATTTCTTGCTCCTTTCTCCACCTAGTGCAAGATATTGCTCGAGGGATTGTCGCGCAGCAGGAAAATTTAGCAGGCATTCCTCCGCCAATGAAAGTGCGTACCAGGCGTCTACTGTGTCAGGGTGTTCTCGCACATATTTTCGCAATCCAGTCCTACAATTAAGCAGATATGGCATTGCTTTTTTGTCTGCTGCACGACGCTCATAAGAGCCTTGCAGAGAGAGACGCTGCCCGGTTTCTAAAAGCTTTTGCAGGCGTGCAAGTTCATCTGACAATTGAGGTATTCCGAAAACACGATCTACAAAGTCCTATTTTACCGGCAGGCTGCTAAACCTACACTGGTCAGTCGGATAGTCAAGCATTGAGGACCTGCAATTTTGCATTGAATGTTTTTTCCGCCTTGAGGACCCCATAGATTATGTGCAATAGCTTGCGCATTTCAACGCCGAGTGCCACCATTTTACTTTTTCCTTGCGCCTCAATTCGATTGCAAAAATCGATGGTGACCGGATTGTATCGTTTGCTCGACACTGCGGGGAAATACAGCAACTCAACTCTACAAACGACGTTCAAGCACTACGCAAAATTCATCAAAGATACCTGACGGAAAATTCGGCTCGTATGGAGAAACTGCTCGAGCCCTCCCTTCGGCGGTTGGCAAAGTCATGAGCAATGCAAAAGGGAGTCAGTCCAAGTTAGCTCTCGTTGTGTATCAGCAACCGCGCGATACTGCGCGTATCAAAGGCTGCGGTAACTTGTTGTCCACCAATCCAACATGGCAGCTGTGGAAATGCGACGAACATCGCGCACACCCCTGTCTCGTTCTTTCCGACAAACCAGCGACACTCTGGCACCCCCGGCAAATCCAGTCCTATACTTATTTCAATATGATCCCCTGGACATCCGGATACTGGAGTTATTTCTCCATCCTCAGATAGCGCACGATGAACCTGCTGCAATAATGCGCATCCACGCGGATCATCAGGGCTTTCTGGATTGACATACAACGCAAGTGCTGCTGGAGGAAGATAGCGGAGTAGCAATGCTCGCATCTCAGTAATCGTCAAGCCTGGCAATTCGGCAACGCTCCCAGCGCCGAGTTCTTTCTCGTACTCAGCGCCATCAAACACATAGAGTTCCGGCAGGTTCTCAAACTCCTGGATTCTCCCAGAGTCCTCTAAGAGCTCCTCATAAATCCAGATCACTCGGTCTCCCAAGCGGCGAACATCGTAAAAAACCATGCCATCGCCTGCAACACCACAGTAACCGCAAGCATATCGTTCTACTCTGTCGTCGGACGCTCGAAACGGAGACATCGATTTCGAGAACAACTTTCCGTCAATTTCAACTCGCCACAACCAAAATCTCAAGCCAGATTCGCCCGAGAACTCGTAAGGCTGATACGTCAATGACGAAGATTTGATTGAAATTGGATGTCGTTCTGGCATCACGCACCCTCTGCAAAAATCTTCTCATACCAAAACTTTTCCGGATCATTGAACCAGTGCGCGTTTTTCGGAGTGAGCTGCGAACGCAAAAACGCCATCGGAAGATCATATCGATAAAGAAGTCCAATCAAATCGCGCAAAGAGGCATCAGAGAGAACACTGACAGACAAATAGACAGTCAAACCAGTAGAATGTCCACGCACTTCCTTGACACCTTCAATGTCTTGCAGCCATTTGAAAAAGTGATCTTCATCAAGCTGGCAATAGAATCCGTTTGGCTCAGGAATTATTAGAGTGGATGAGTGTTCAGGTTCTTTCCACTCCATTTGCTCCGGCGGATTGAACCAAACACTTATTCCAATACCGGAAGCGCCTAACCGCGATAGCAGTTGATCTTCAACATAGAAATTATCTTCGTACACGCGCACGTCGAGATAACCGCCCAGGTCTTCAGTACTCAGTGCTCTCAACTGCATATGCACCTTTTCCAAAAAGGCGATCCAAATCGGCAATTGCGCTTCTACTTTGTTGGCTTCATCCGAGGACAGTTCCCAAAAAGGAAAACCGCGTCTCTGATCGTCTGACGAAAGATCTTTCCGCGACGGCTGCATGCCCAGAACGTCAGAGATTCGAGCTGGATCTATCCGCTGATTCGAAAAAACAAGTCTGATCGATGTTGATGGCACGACGCTTTACTAAATCTGTTTGGTTGCTTCAGATGACATTTTACGTCACCCAAAATTCCAAGCGAAAACCGGATGATTTCAGTTCCAAAAAAAAATTGACGGGCCACAAAGGAGCCAAACCTGCGCACATTCTCCTTATTGAGAATGCTCGAAACCGCGCAAAAGCGGTCGACGCATGGCGTCGACCCTACAAAAGCATCTGAAATAGAAAATGGTGGAGGCGGCGAGAATCGCACTCGCGTCCAAAGAAGCCGAGAGGCAAGCGTCTACAAGTTTAGTTCAGAAATTTCTACAGTCGCTGATTGCTCAGCCCGCTGCAGGAAGCCTGAACGGCTACCCGGGTTCGCGATTATGTCTTAGGCAGCACTACTAACCGCTAACTTCGTGCTGCGGCAACCACCGTGGTTTGACCCTTTAGTTTCGGGTAGTCAAGAAACTATCGAGTTCCGCTTCTAAAAGGTTAGTTTTAGGCAGCGCGCAGAGCGCGCTTCGCGGAGAAATCAACGCTGATTACATTGGCGTTTGTTGTTTTGCTCAGCTTTTAACGAGGATCCAAGCGACCTCGACCTGCAGCCTACGACCCAACAACCCTGTCGAATCTAAACGCCCCCATGTGGGTGTTTGGCAGATGCTTCGTCTATTCAATTTTCAGGGTGCAAAACTCCGCCCGGACGGGCAAAGTTGGGAATCTAAATCTTAGTATAGCAGCGTCCTGGCGCCTTTCCCCCAAAATAAAGGTTTCCATTAGCTTGGGAAACCCTTACTGGCTGGCTTATTCGCCGCTTAGTCCACTAGTTGGCGCAGGCGCCTGTTTTTTGCATCAGGGTAATGCCTGCCCAGCCGTTTGACGTGTCCTTATCGACTATCGCAAAACCAGTGTTCTCTATGACGGGCAAAAGTCGCTCAAGTTTCTCCAAAAGTATTCCTGCGCAGATAACTCGTCCATTAGGCTTGAGAATCTTCGAGTATTCAGGCAATAGAGCCATGTTGTCTTCGCATGTGAGATTGGAAAGAATTGTGTCGAACTTTCTGTCAGCGACAAGCTCCAACTCGCCGGTCAACATCTCAATGCGCTTGTCCACACCGTTTAGCTTGAAGTTGTAGCAAGAATTCTCGACAGCAATTGCGTCGATTTCGACTGCCGTGATGTTTGCCTTATCATTCAAGAGCGCAACCGCAATAGCGAGAATACCGCTACCAGAGCCAACATCGACAACATCACCGGGTTCTTCGATTTTTTCAATTGCACCGAGGCAATAGCGAGTGGTGGCATGCAAACCTGTCCCAAATGCCATACCAGGATCTATGAAAAGGTGCTTGCGAGAAGGACTTAACTCGCTCTCTTTATCCATCCACCAGGAGGGGCAAACTTGTAGTTTCTCGCCGATATCGAATGGGTGGAACCCTTCTTTCCATTTCGTCAACCAATCCTGTTCTTCAAGAGCCACTATTTTGAGGGTTTGTAGACACTCACCCAAGTAATACTCTTCAAAGCAAGCGCGGAGATTCTTCAGTTCGGTTTCTGTGAAATTCTCTTTTTCAAATGACGCGACGATTTTTATATTCTTGTCGTCGAGAGGCTCAATCTGACAGCCTGTCGCGCCGCACTGAATCATCAACCAACTGCAAATGTCTTCGCGATCAGTTGAAGTTTCAAACTCTGCTGTTGCCCAAACTTTCTTTGACTTGGTTTCTTTCGTCATTTCCGCTCCGCGCGTTCGGCAAACTAGTTTCCTTGCAAAATGCAAGGTTCAAATTTATCAAATAGTGCGCAGGCATTGTGGCAACACAACAAAAGTGTCACCAGATTTTATTGATTGCCCAAATTTAGCCAGCTCAGAACTTGTTGATCATCTTGCGAACCTGCTGTTCTAGATTTCCGCTGCCATACTTCAGAAGTTGCTTGTTTAGCTGACGTTGCAGCTCTGACTGAATTTTCCCTTGTATGCCGCCAGGTCCGGGTTGCCCAGGCATCATCGAATTCTGCTGCCCAAGAGGATTCTGCCCTGTCAAAAGGCTAGGAAGTAAACCACCGCCCGATGGCTGCCCAGGCGCATAAACACTGCCGGGCGTCGCGCCTTGCAAAAGTGGATGACCACTCGAATTTTGCGTCGGCAAAACAGCGGAGGCAGGCGTTGGTTGCGGCGGCAAGAGTCCGTTGGGTCCTAAATTGCTGGAAGAGCCGCCAGACGAATTATTCGTGCGATAACCGCCGTCATTTCCGTCATAGCCATTATTGGAATTGTTGTAGTTGTTTCCGGAATCATAATTTTGGTCATTTCCGGAATTGCCGCCGTATCCGCCATTCTTGCGATTTTTAGCCGCCTTGGGCGCATTCTTTTCGTCAATAAGATTCATTGCCCGGGCATCTTGCGCGCGCATGTCGCCGCTATCATCGACAATTACGACAAATGCCGCACCATTGCTGACATTGGTCATGGCATATGTGCCCGCCGGCAGGGTGGTATTGCCGGCTTTGAACATCGACATACTTCTTCCTGCCGAATCACCGCTGTTCGAACCGCCACCTGAGTTGCTGCCGCTGCTATTGTCGTAAGCGCCTTGTTGCGCTTGAAGTTCTTGTTGCTGTTGCTGCTTCTGCTGCAACTTTTGTTGCTTCAGTAACTGTTGTTGCTGCTTTTTCTTTGCATTGGGCTCGGCGTCTGATGGCATCGCTATTGAAGCAGCAAGAAGGACTGCCATGGTCGATGCAAATATTGTGGTTTTCAGCATTACTCGTCCCCAGCTAAAGATGCAGTTGTGTAAGAACTTCTCTGCACTTTGCTTACCCGCGTGCAGGAGTGTTTATTCGTTATGCAAAGGAGTAAGAGAAAGCAATCGCGTGGAACATAGAATTTACTGCTTACCTTTGCGTAATGAGCCTTCTGACGCTTGAAACTGGCAAATGTTCTCACCTTGATGTTGTCCGCGGCAATTCCGCTAAACCTGCTCCTGCAGACAGGTTCGAGCGCCCAATCGTCCGCCCAAAACCCTTCCGGCGCTGGCAATCAAAGCTCTCAGCCGTTTCCGACAACCAATTACTACAGAAGTCCATATGCGCGCCCTCCCGGCTATAGACCAGGCGAATACGCCAGACGGGCTTACATGCGTCAAATGCAGGAAGAAGAGGAGAGAAAGCACCCGGGGAGTACGCAGGCGCAGCAAAGCCAGGCGCCACAAGGACAAGGGCAGCAAGGAGTTCAAACCCTTCAAAGTCAGCGAGCGCAGCAAGGCAGACAGATTCAAAATGCAGGCCAGAGATACTTGGGGGTGACGCCAAAAGGCGACACGACGAAAGGTTATACGTATCAAGACACCGTTAGCATCGACGGCATGAACAGAACCTTTCAATGCCATCTGCCGCCGGGATACAAGACACTAAAGAATATGCCTGTAGTATTGGTCTTCCACGGCTTGAGCTTGAACGGCTCACTGATGATGTTTTTGAGCCAATTTAACCCAGTCGCCGACCGGAACAATTTCGCTGTCATCTACGGGGATGGGATCGATAAATGCTGGGACACCGGGCAGTCCGGACGCGGTGTCGATGACGTCGGGTATGTCTGCAAGGTCATCGATAAGATTGCAAACACAGTCAGCATCGACAAAAGAAGAGTCTACGCCTGCGGAATCAGTAACGGCGGCTACTTCTCACAAATGCTCGCATGCGCCATTCCAGAACGCATTGCGGCGATTGGTGTGGTCGGCTCAACGATTATGCAACAAGCGGCAAATGGCTGCCACTCCAACAAACCAATGCCGGTGATGTTTTTTCTCGGCACGAGCGATCCTCTGATCTCTTGGGGATCATCAGGCGCCAGCACAGCAAATGGAGAGCTGAATGAACTCGTGGAATTGGTAGGGGCCAACAAATTCGGTGGCGTTGACAGCGCACTCGCTCGTTATGGCGGTCTGATGCCGGTGCCTGAGATGATTGAGTTTTGGTGTGCGCACAACCAGGTCGGAGCTGCACACGCAAACATTACTAACGAACCAGATAAAGATCCGCGCGATGGCACGCGTGTCAGGCGTGAGGCCTACGGATCGTCTGGTCGAGAAGTAATTCTCTATCGCATAGAAAATGGCGGGCACACCTGGCCGGGCGGCTTGCCATATGCGTCTTCGGGTTTTGCTGGAAAAATCAGTCAGGATATAAACGCCTCAGAAACGCTCTGGCAATTTTTCAGAACGCATTCGAGATAGAAGCGAGAGGCGACCCCCTGCAAACGCAAAGGATCGCCCCGCTTTAGAATCAATCGCAGAGCGGCAAGACACCGCTCTTGCGATTGCTGCGCCGTTAGCTAACAGGAGCTGCTGGAGCTGGTGCTACTTCAGCAGTCGGTCTGGGCCCACGAGGTCCTCCATGTCCTGGTCCACCGTGACGGAAGTGACGGTGACCACCGAAGGACGGCGCGAAGCGCAGCTTTTGTCTTTGCTCTGGCGTCAGTGTTTCTGCAAAATCAGCTCTAAATGCAATCATCATATTGGAGATGGAAGCTTTCAAATCATTGATTTTGCCTTGCGTGCTCAAGATCGCTGCACGGTCGATCGAGGGCTTGGTGAGCAGGTCTTTGAGCTCACGATTGGCTTTACTCAATTCAAGCTTCTTGGGTCCAACACTATCCTTCAATGTGTTTTTCATTGCGTAGAGTTTTTCTTTCTGCGCATCAGTTAGATCGAGTCCGCCTTTGAAACCGCGATGATGACCGGCGCCGCACATTTTGCCTTTACCACCCACATTTTCCGAGATGTTTGTCTTAGCGACAGTCTGTTCAACAGCTCCGACTTGGGTGTCTGCAAACGCAGGTGCCACCAGGGAAAGAGAGCTGACTGAAAGAACGAAAAGTTTCCTGAAATTCATGATGCAATTACTCCATAATCACACTACAAGCTCACCGACTGGAAAAGGCATCCACGGTGGAGCTTTCCAAACTTCGGCGCAGCCATTTTTTTGCTTACAACTGTATAGACGTAAGTTCGCCAAAAAAAGTTCAAAGAAAATCGCCGCCAAAACAAAAATTTTGGCAGCGACATATAAATATGAATTTCAGAGGGTTCTGAAGGCCGGATTGAGCGATATTCCCGATCAAACAGCAAGACGGAGCTGACGACGCCCCGCCTTAATAATGAATTGCGCCAACCTTACGTCAGCTACGATGCACTAGCCGTTCGAATCTGCTCCACCGCCGCCTGACGCAGCAGCAGCTTCAGCCTTCTTGTCCTTAAGACGCTTCCAGGCTTTAGCCAAACCGATAATTACCAATGGCATGGCGAGAACGCATACCAGAACGAGCGGATCTTGAAATATCTCCATGTTGCTCCTCCACGAGCCAGACTTTTGGTATTGCTACCCCGAACCCTCTATTGACTTCCAACGAGGCAATTGTCTTGGCCTCAGATTTATTCCCGGGTCACCGGTACCAAAACATAGTACCTCAATTTTTTTAACTTCCACTAATTACTAATCCACGCTCCCAGAATTCATACATAAACCTGCAATTGAGTTTTTTGGCCGATTGCAAAACAGTCACCATTGGTGGTGCACTCATCAGCGCGCACAGCATCACGCTTTCGCACAATTGAAAAAGACAATACGCGCGCTGCGGTTCGACCCAGAACCACCAACTTTACGCTCGTCACTTATAGATTAAACTTTGACATATAAAGGATGAGTTTCTGATATCTTTGGTCCGTTCTGACGCCAGGGAATTTAGCGATGTCCCGCGATGGCAAGGGCTGCCGCTTCCCGCGGTATCGCCGTGCCATTCAAGAGAGCCGCTTTGCAACCACCTATATAAGTAGGGAAAAGCCGCCCAGCGCGCTAAATGTTCAAAAAGCCAGGACAATCAGCTGCTCACAGGAGAGAGAAAATGAACACAGCCAAACAGGTAGTCAATCCATTGCGCGAACTCTCGTCACACGGGCAATCCGTCTGGCTCGATTATATTCGTCGCAGCCTGTTGAACAGTGGTGAACTCAAGCGCTTGGTCGAAGAAGACGGTCTCAAGGGCATGACTTCCAATCCAGCAATCTTCGAAAAGGCAATCGCTGGCAGCAATGATTATGCAGACCAACTCGCTGAATTGAAGAAAGACAGCAAGCTCAAAGCAATGGACATCTATGAGCACATCGCTGTCGAAGACATTCAAAAAGCTGCGGATATTCTCAAGCCGGTTTACGAGAAAACGCAAAAGCGCGACGGCTATGTGAGTATGGAAGTTTCGCCCTTCCTCGCCAATGACACACAGGGCACCATCGACGAAGCAAAGCGCCTGTGGAAATGGGTTAACCGTCCAAACGTAATGATCAAAGTACCGGCGACCAAGGCAGGTATTCCTGCAATCAAAGAATTGATCGGCGAAGGCATCAACATCAATGTCACATTGCTCTTCTCGCAGGAAGCTTACGAAGCAGTCCATTGGGCATACATCGACGGTCTGGAAAAGTTCAAAAAATCGGGCGGCGATTTGCACAGCGTAGCCAGCGTAGCAAGCTTTTTCGTCAGCCGCATCGACACTCTTATCGACAGCATGATCGAAGACAAATTGAAAACAGCACAAGGCGAAGAAAAAGCCTTGCTCAACAAAGTCCTCGGCAAAGTGGCAATCGCCAACGCAAAGCAAGCGTATCAAAAATATCTGAACATCATCAAAGATACACGCTGGACAGAACTCGAAAAGAGCGGCGCTCAAACGCAACGCCTGCTCTGGGCAAGTACCAGCACAAAGAACCCGGCATTCCCCGATTGCATCTACGTCGATGAATTGATCGGAAAAGACACAGTCAACACCATTCCACCGAGCACATTCGATGCATTTAGAGATCACGGTGTGGTGAAGAGCACGCTCGAAACTGAACTTCCAGAAGCCAATGCCGTCATGGAAAACCTCGAAAAATCGAAGATTTCAATGAAGGAAGTCACAGACAAATTGGTTGAACAAGGTGTCGACCTTTTTGCAGATGCGTTCAAAAAACTACTTGACGCTGTTGAGAAAGCGAGGGCTACCGAAAAAAAGTCCTTGATCGATAATTTCAAGTATGAACTGCCGAGCGATTTGAAGCCGACAGTTGAAAAAGCAATTATCGACTGGCAAACATTGGATAACACCAAAAAGCTCTGGTCGCGAGACGCTTCACTTTGGACAGGTGATGAAGAAAGCAAATGGCTCGACTGGCTGAACATCATTAACGACCAGCTCGCTCACATTGAGAATTTGAAAAAGCTTGCGCAAGAGATCAAGGATGCGAAATTCAAATACGCTTTGCTTTTGGGTATGGGTGGTTCGAGCCTTTGCCCTGATGTTCTGCGCAATACTTTCCCTAAAGAAGCTGGTTATCCCGAACTTCATGTTCTCGATTCGACCGATCCACAACAAGTGAAGTCAGCAGAGAAAGCGATTGATGTAAAACAAACTATCTTTATTGTTTCATCGAAATCAGGCACAACACTCGAGCCGAACATCTTCGAACAATACTTCTGGCAGAAGACTGTTGAAGCAGTCGGTGCAGATAAAGCTGGTCAGCACTGGATTGCAGTGACAGACCCAGGCTCAAAACTGCAAGCGCTGGCTGAGAAAGAAAAGTTCCGCCACATTTTCCTCGGACTGCCGGGAATTGGTGGACGTTATTCAGCACTGTCTCATTTCGGCATGGTACCAGCTGCGGTGATGGGACTTGACGTTGCAAAATTCCTCGATAATGCAAGAGAAATGGCTCACGCATGTGCGGCGACTGTTCCGGTGGAGGAAAATCCTGGAGCTGTACTGGGCATCATCATGGGCGAAGCAGCGAAAGCCGGACGCGACAAAATCACCTTAGTGACTTCGCCGAAGATCTATGACCTGGGCGCCTGGCTCGAGCAATTAATCGCAGAATCCACAGGTAAAGTCGGCAAAGGAATTATTCCTGTCGACCGTGAGCCGCTCGCATCGTCAGAGACATACGGCAAAGACCGCCTGTTTGCTTACTTGCGGCTGGAATCATCTCCTGATGAAAAGCAAGACAAAGCGATTGAAGCGTTACAGAAGGCTGGTCATCCGGTTGTGAGAATTACTGTTACCGACATCTACAATCTCGGTCAGGAATTCTTCCGATGGGAAATCGCCACTGCCGTAGCAGGTGCTGTTATCGGCATCAACGCTTTCAACCAACCGGACGTCGAAGCCAGTAAGGTTGCGACCCGCGAACTTACAGAAGCATATGAGAAGTCCGGCAGCCTGCCCGAAGAAAAACCATTCTTCGAAGCGGAGGGTATCAAGCTCTTTGCTGACGATAAAAACACAAAGGAAATTGAAGCAGGTGCGGGCGCAACCAAAACACTCGCATCTATTCTCAAATCACATCTCTCACGTGTAAAAGCAAATGATTATGTGGCATTGCTTGCTTACATCGAGATGACGAAAGCTCATGAAGATGAGCTGCAAGAGGCAAGATTGGCAGTTAGAGACACAAAGAAAGTCGCAACTTGCCTTGGTTTTGGACCACGCTTCTTGCATTCGACAGGTCAAGCCTACAAAGGCGGACCCAATAGCGGCGTGTTCCTTCAGGTCACCGCCGATGATACCGAAGAATTACCGGTACCTCAGCAGAAGTATACCTTCGGTGTCGTCAAGGCAGCTCAAGCTCGCGGCGATCTCAAAGTGCTAAACGACAGAGGCAGAAGAGCTTTGCGCATTCATCTCAGCAAGGATGTCGCAAAAGGTCTGAAGACCTTAACTGCTGCAGTTAAGGAAGCTCTGAAGTAAACCCCGTAGGAGCGGCGCATGGCGTCGACCTTACAGAAAAAACGGGCGATGCATGGCGTCGCCCTTACAGAAAAGAAACGGTCGATGCATGGCGTCGCCCTTACAGAAAAGAAACGGTCGATGCATGGCGTCGACCCTACAGAAGGAAAAAGCAATGCAATTAGGAATGGTCGGCTTAGGTCGAATGGGCGCCAACATGGTTCGTCGGCTGATGGCGGGTGGTCATGATTGCGTCGTGTACGATCGCAATCCGGAGCCGGGTAAAGAGCTCGAGAAAGAGGGTGCTACTGCTGCATCGAGTTATAAAGATCTCGTCTCGAAGCTGGCCAAACCACGCGCTGTCTGGGTGATGGTTCCATCTGGAAAAATTACAGAAGATGCAATTCAAGAACTCTCTGAGCTTCTGGAAGCCGGAGACACAATCATCGACGGTGGCAACTCATACTTCAAAGATGATGTTCGACGCGCTCACATGCTCAAAGAAAAAGGCATCACCTTTGCAGACTGTGGAACCAGCGGCGGAGTATGGGGTAAAGATCGCGGCTACTGCTTGATGGTCGGTGCAGAAAAGCCGGTCTTTCAAAGACTAGAACCAATCTTCGCAACGCTGGCACCCGGTGAGGGTGACATTCCGGTGACGCCTGGACGCGAAAATAACAAAAACTCAGCAGAGAACGGCTACATTCATGCTGGTCCTGTAGGTGCCGGTCATTATGTGAAAATGGTGCACAACGGAATTGAGTACGGCTTGATGCAAGCATACGCAGAAGGCTTCAGTATTTTGGCGAGTGCAGACTCTGAAGAATTACCTGAAGATATTCGCTACGACATCAACGTCGCCGACGTCGCTGAAGTGTGGAGACGCGGATCTGTAGTTGGTTCGTGGCTTCTAGATTTGACTTCTATGGCTTTGTCCGAAGATCAAGAATTGTCTAACTACACCGGTTTTGTTCAAGACTCCGGAGAAGGAAGATGGACGATTCAAGCGGCAATCGAACAGGCGGTTCCGGCTGAAGTTCTATCGGCGGCTTTGTACACTCGATTCCGCTCCAGACTGCAACAACCATTTGGAGAGCGCTTGCTATCAGCAATGCGTTTCAAATTCGGAGGTCACTTAGAGTTGAAATCAAATTCCGACATGAATCGAACACCTGCAAAAACAGGCGCATCGTAGTAAGAACGCGCTATGCGACTCACGGAAACGCGTTCAATAGCTCAAAGAAGAGGAAAGCGAAATGGAAAAAGCAATGTTTGGTGCCGGATGCTTCTGGGGAGTGGAAGAAGCTTTCCGTACTTTGGAAGGCGTCAAAGATACAAAAGTTGGTTACAGTGGCGGTGCCACCGACAACCCGACATATGAGCAAGTTTGCACAGACCGCACCGGTCACGCAGAAGTGATTCTCATCGAATTCGATCCGGCAGTAATTTCTTACGAGCAGCTACTCGACAAGTTTTTCACCATCCATGATCCGACCCAACTCAATAGACAAGGTCCGGATGTCGGCAAACAATACAGAACCGTAGTGTTCTTCTATTCGCCCGAGCAAGAAAAGACCGCAAAAGAAAAAATTGAAGAACTTGGCAAATCAGGCAAGTTTCGCGCGCCAATAGCCACCGAGGTTACGGCGGCTGCCAAGTTTTATCCCGCGGAGGAATATCACCAGCGATATTTACAAAAACGCGGAGCCAATGTCTGCCATTGACATTGCGCCTGTATAATGTGCACTCATCTGTGGACTATCTGGGTAGTCCCAATAATGGAGGAAAGAGCTCATGTTGAGCATGGCAACTAGCCAAATGAGAAGCTATAAAAAGCTGGCTTTGAGTTTTACTCTCGGCTTGGTGGTTACAACAGCAATCGGTTTTGCTCCCTCAATAGCCACTGCTGATGAGGTGCAAAATCCCGCTTATGAAAAAGCTGTTCAATCGATGCAAGCAAAAAACTACAACGATGCAATCAAATCCTTCGACGAAGCGATTGGTTTGCAAGAGACCAATGCCAAGGCTTACAACCTGCGTGGACAATGTTTCTTTGCTCTCAAACAGTACAAATTAGCTGCCAACGATTTCGGCGAAGCTGCGAAATACGACGACGACAATGCTGAGTATTATCTGTGGAAAGGCTCTGCAGAAGTCAAACTCAACGATCACGTCAGTGCAGTCAAAGACTTCGAAAAGGCAATCAACCTCGATCCAAAACTTGCGAGAGCTTATGCAGGAATGGGTGATTCGCTGAGGGCACAAGGGCAAATCGATCTCGCCCTCGCTCAATACAACAAAGCTCTTTCCGCAGCACCTAAAGATGCAGAAATTTTGACAAAGCGCGCTGATGCGTATATTGATGCAGGCAACAATGACGCAGCACTCAAAGACTACAATTTCGCTATTCAAATTGCACCGGATTACGGCACCGCATACATCAATCGCGGTTCTGCATTCAGCGGGCTGCAAAAACCGGAAGATGCGCTCAAAGACTACGACAAAGCTTTGGCACTAGACCCGACAAACAGTGAATTGCTCAAGAAGCGTGGTCATGAATACTTCAAGTTGAAAAATGCAAAAGAAGCGTTGGAAGACTACAACGACGCGCTCAAGCAAGATCCAACCAGTGCTCAGCTCTACTACCACCGAGCCAAAGCTCTCATGCAACTGGGCTCAGATGGCGAAGCGATGGCCAGCCTCGAAGACGCCTTGAGATTAGATCCTAACCAGGGCAACTTCTATCTCTGCAGAGCCTTCCTGTGGCACAAACTCGGCAAGTCAGTGCTTGCACACGAAGACATCAAACGTGCGCAATTCTTTGACCCAACGCTTCCAAAGGACATCAAATTCGAAAACGATCCCAAAAATCCAGATCGTTATTTCGAAGAAACCTTCCTGCAAGACGCTAATAAAACTGGCTTGAAAGATTCGTCCGAAACGCTCAAGCCCCAGTAACTCAAATAATGCAAGCAAACGGGGGTGCAACAGCGCCCCCGCTTCTTTATCGCAACAGCTTCCGGGTTATGTTTAACATCAGACAGTTCGTGTTCAATTAATGTTATTCGCGGTTATGGCATAAATTGTTTTGCTCACTACTTCCAATTATTCGAGAAGCCGACGATAATCATTAATCGTCACGCGGGAGCGCATAGAGGTAATTTCCGGTGCAGGAAACTGATCGTCAAAGAGAAGCCAGAAAACGGTGGGAAATCTATAAAACCGCCGGACAGCAAGCCCATCTCACAGGTCAGCTCGTCCAGTCAGAATTGAGCTGGCTCAGTTCATTAGAGGAAGCGGAGACGCTTGGAGAACACAGCCAGCAGCTCGTAATCTCGCTCGAAGGCTTGTCGGAAATATATTGGGCGCAAAGCAAATACGCCATGGCTGCGCCAATGTGCCGCCGGCTGCTCAGAATTTATGAAACCACGCTTGGCGCTGACCACATGGACGTCGCGGTTATCGCTAACAATCTGGCAATGCTCTATCACTCATGGAAGAAGCATGAGGATGCGGAGCGCTTTTATAAGCAGGCACTCGCCATAAAGCAGCAGCACTTGCCCGAAAACCATCCTGATTTAGTGAATTTGCTCGCTAGCTATGCTCGTCTTCTTTACGAAACCAATCGCAAGGAAGAGGCGGAATTACTCAAAGCCAACACAGGCGCGTTTGGTCAAACGTGGAAGCGCTCCGGCAGTTGGACTGCGATGAAATAGCAGCGTGACCACAATTAACCGCCTCCCGATGCGACTTTGATTACATTTTCGCAACACAGCAGTTTTTATGGTACTGCACAAATCTTGTTGGGCAAACTTTTAACAGAGTTCAACACGACTAGCGGGATTGTGGATAAGGCACAACGCCGCCCCTCATAAGTAGCGGGCCTAGCATTCTTTCAGTGCACAGCTCGCTGGTCGTGCTTTATTGAAAAGCAGCACCGAATATGGTGCTGCTTTTTTCTGCGATAAACGTGGTATCCAAATTATTGTAGGAGCGACGCCAAGCCTCGCCCGCGGGCGGCATTAATGTCCCCCTACAGCAAATATAAACCTAACATCTGGGTTTTGCAGATCAGCTAAGGAAGTTGGGATTCTGAAATGAATAAAGCCAAAATCCAACTACCCGGGAAGACGGACATCACGACGTAGCTTGTACGGAACATTGATTCTCAATTCATCGAGTGAGTCATCGAGAGAAATTTCGTTGTTGGCTGCATGCTGCAGCGCACGAACGCCATCGACAACTGTGATGGCTCTGTGACGTATGAGGAATTGGCATCTTAGCGCAGCCAGCAATGTAGCTTCGTCGATTGCACCGGCAACAACGAGCATTTTTCCAATCAAAGAGGGATATCTTGCTGTAAGCTCGATCGCCTTATTGATTTGAGTTTCGTCTACCAAACCGCACTTCCTGAGCAGTTCGCCTATGACGACTCGCTGTTCGGGACTGGCCTCGTGCTCTTCAGGTAGTTCAGACAAACCAGCCGCTTTTCTTAAGTCGCGCACACCTGTCTGTAGCTCAATATCGCCACCGAGAATCTTTCCTTGCAGAACCAGCGCTACTTCAAGCACACTTTCAGTAAGCAGACCCAGCTCTAACAGTGCAGAACCGACGGTTAATTGGCGTTCTAGTCCAAGCTCAAGCGCATTCATCAGGTCGCTCTCAGTAAGAACACCTGCAAGCATGAGAAACTCACCAAGCCGAATAGACCGTTTTTGAAAAGACCCGCTCTTATGCTTTGGATTAATTTTCAAACCCTGTGCAGCAGACGCTTGATTGCGCAACTCTTTAGCACCACTCACATACGTTAGATTGCCGTCACGGATCATTCGTTGGACTTCCAGTACTTTCGCCAGCACCGAATGCGATACTATACCTTTGAGGATCAAAACACGCCCGAGAGGAAGATTGGAGTTGTAGCCCTCGTGCTGAGCTTCTTCAAGTTGCTCATTTGTGACAAGCCCAGAATCAACAAGCAAGCCGCCCAAACTACTCGGTGACGGCGTATTGTGAGCACGCGTACGCCAACCCAATCGTGCCAGAGCATCAGCAATGGACAAACCTTCTTTGCGTGCGAGTGGAACCGCCATCTTCGCTTTCGCCAACGGCAGATCCCAAATCTTCATCATTGACTGCAGAGCCACAGTCAAATTGACATCGGACTCACTGACCTTGTTGGATAAAACCAGCGACCGACCAAGCGGCAAGCTAAGTTGCACAGCTTCTCTGATAGAAGCTTCCAGGTCATCAGGACTGAGAAAGCCCAGCTGGACCAGAAGTTCACCAAACAAAGGGACCTTGTTCGTCATCGTAAGTGCCTGTGCCTGAATAGATTTGCGTCTACGTGATTTATTTTGCGCGAATTTCTTAACCGGGGTTTCCTAAACCCGGAATATTACCAGAGACAGGCTTGTCAAAAGATGAAAAGGCTTGGGTCGCCCAGTCTCGAGCTTAACGCGCGATGTTGCGTTCCAAACCAGAAATTACAAAATTCGCGGACATCGCTTGACGAAGTCCAATGCCGATGACAGGAGCAGGATCCGGTAAGTGAAGGGGCAAAAACGGCAGTGAGTTATTGTCAAAGTGCCCGACAAGATGCAGGACTTTACCTCGCCCAAATCCAAAGGTCACGGCAAGAATCCCCTGCCTGTCCGGGTCTAGCTTCGCCAATTCCCGACTAACAGCAAGCACTTTCACGGCATCAGGTCTCAGCACACGCAGTGTCTGGCTTTCCTCATCGAGTTTCCAGCTGGCATTCGAAACTGTTCCTTGAAAAAACTCTTTCTCCGGCAAAACTACTTGAGCATCGACCACGTTGCCTTTGCTCTTGCCTTTGTTCCATTCAACGAAACCGGGAAACGTCTGCTTGAGCATGTTATCGAGCGCCCAATCAGTGGTCAGGAGATAACCGCCTCGCGCAACAAAATCTCTGATGCCTTGCAATGAACGCCTATCCAATGTGCCCGCACAATTAATGACCAGGACCTTCGTTCTCTCCAGTCCAGTCTGATTTAGTTGTCCGGCGCCGATTGTTGTGTGAGGAAATCCGAGATTCTTCAATGTTCGGTCGGCTTTGTCCCATTGCCCTTTTACTTCAACAATCTCAATCGGATCGATCGAGTCGGCTTTCAAAGAAAACTGCGGATGAGCTTTGCCGACCCAAGCACGGTAGACATCTTTCTCCACGCGAGCGGGCTTTGGTTTCTTAATCATGATATCGGTCTTCGTCACACCTGCAGCGGCGAAAGCATCATCTGGAGCTGTTTCTCTTAGAACGTTGCCCTGAAGCAAGGGTTTGTCTGCGCCACCGCCCGTGATGCCCTCGCGCACAGCATTGCCCTGCAATGTCGAAGGCTTTACCTTCATCATCATCGTGCTGCGTCCAACGCTTTCAGCAGAGTTGTCGTCGCCGTTTTCAGCACGGCTATCTAAAGTTTTTCCTGCATTCCTACGAGCGCTGTTCGCACCCATTGATTGATTAGATTGCGACGGGCGACCTGAGAAAGACGGAGCCACAGCCGGCATAGAGGCGGTCGTTGAAGAACTCTGCGCTAGAACAGCACTAGAGTGAAACGAAACACTGGTTGCACAAACCACAAGTGAAACGACGGATAAGACGATTGAAGAACGTCGCCGGGTCAAAACAACCTCAATTCAGCGCCAACCGGTAAACATAATAAACCGACGACGTTGAAAATCTTTCGTTCCCGGAGGCAAAAACCCTAAAAACGCCATGGAAGCCGCACACTGCGACTATTTCCTCAAGAGGCGCGGCATACATGCCGCCCGCGGGCGACGCGTGCCACTGCCCCTACAGAAAAAGGGCGCGTGCAACGCGCCCCCACGATAATGACGGAAAAAGGACGCGTGCAACGCGCCCCCACGATAATCACGGAAAAAGGGCGCGTGCAACACGCCCCCACGGATTAGTTCCAAAGCTCGATGATGGTCGTCAAGATCGGAGCGAGCTTTTGAACATTAACGGGTTTGTTCAGGTAGTAGTTCATCTTCAGCCCGAGCGCTCTAGCTATGTCCTCTTCTGCCTCAGACACGGTCAAAACGACCACCGGTATCTCTTCCAGCTTGGGATTATCCTTAATTACTTCCAAAACCTCGTGCCCGCTCTTCTTTGGCATGTTCAAGTCAAGAAGAATAAGGTCAGGGCTCCCGGCATCCTTGTATTTACCGCGCTTACTCAGGTATTCGATAGCCTGTTCGCCATCCGTGACGATAGTCAAGGTATTCTGCAGTCCACTTTCCTTCAAGGCCTCCTCAGTCAAGGCAATGTCGCCAGGGCTGTCTTCAACCAGCAAAATTTCAACGGGATTTTTCACAAGCTATCTCCTAGATTCATCCGGCAACAAAAAGCACATCTCCGATCCCTTGCCCAGTTGGGACTCGGCCCAGATAACCCCTCCATGATGTTCGACAATCTTCTTGCAAATGGCAAGACCGATCCCAGTACCCGGGTATTCAGTCTTGGCGTTAAGGCGACTAAACATACCAAAAATCTTGTTGAGATACCGACTATCCATTCCGATTCCATTATCCTTGACGGAAAATTGATAATCGCCGCCCTGATTTCGCCAACTGATATAAATTTCCGGCGTCGTCTCCGGATCGCGAAATTTCATAGCATTGGCTATCAGATTCTGGAAGAGTTGCACCATCTGCAACGAATCGGCCACAACCACCGGCAAGTCGTCGCATTTAATAATTGCCCCGGTTTGCTCGATGCTAACGCTTAGATTGTCTTTCACCTTCTGAATGACTTCGTTTAGATCCGTACGTTCAAAACGTTTATCCTGAGAGCGAATTTTCGAGTGGCTTAAGACGCCGCGAATCAACTCTTCCATTCTCACGACAGCATCATCGATAAAAGCTATAAAGCGTTTTCCGTCATCTCCCAGTTGGTCTGAATACCTGCGTTTTAAAAGATCTACGAAACCTTGTACAGACTTGAGAGGTTCTTGCAGATCGTGCGCTGCAATTTTGGCAAACTCTTGCAATTCAGCATTTGAGCGCGAGAGATTTTGCATCTCTTTGGCAAGCATCTGTTCAAGCCGTTTTCGCTCAACGATTGCAGTCAATTGCTTTCCAATGTTTGCCATCACTTCAAGGAATGGTGCGTCTGGTTTTTCACCGGCAGCAGCAAAGAATTCGACAATGGCAAACAAGCGCATGCCTTCATAGACTGGGACAGCAAGCCCACTCTTGAGCCCTTTATGCTTACTCAACCAAACGCACAACGCAGAGTCATCGGTGCCGATATCGTCAAGCCAAACAGGAGCACCAGATGCCCAGGACTTACCGGCAATGCCCACTCCCGATATAAGTCTTTCGCGCAAAACAGAATCATCCGCACTAATTTTGAAACCTTCAGGGAAGTACCATACTTTAGAAACCTGACACTCTCCTTTCGATTCCGTGTCGACAATATTTCCGCATCCAACAGACCACTTCGTGTGAGTGCAAACTTCCTTGAGCAGCGTGGCAACAGCATCTTCAACAGTTGGAGCAAGATTGATTGCAATGGTGACAGACTGCAAAAGATCGACAAGCACCATCTTTTGTTCGAGAACAATTTTCTGGCGCAAAGTTTCTTCGGCGATTCTTTTTTCGGTCGTATCACGCGCAATCCGGGCGTATCCTCTGAGGTTGCCCTCCTGATCAAACAAAGGTGTGTTGATGAAATTCACCCAGTAACGCGTGCCGTCTTTTCGCTTTCTCCAACCTTCATCTTCGTAACGCCCTTTCAATACCGCCTCGCGCAATCCATGTTGCGGCTCACCACGTTCTACGGCCGATTGGGGATAGAAAATCGAAAGGTTTTTACCCAGAATTTCATCTCCGGAATAGCCAGTTATTCGTTCTGCTCCTGCGCTCCAAGTGAGAATGTTTCCCTCAGTATCAAGCATGAAAATCGCATAGTCTCTTGCGCTTTCGACAAGCAATCGAAATTTTTCTTCGCTTTGCCGCACCATTTCTTGTGTACGCGCGCGATCAATACCGTAGCGAATTGCACGTTTTAACAGCTCGCCATCGATGCGTCCTTTGATCAAATAGTCCTGCGCGCCTTCGCGCAACGCTTCAGCAACTTGCACAGGGTCATCCGTCGAAGTAAGAACAATCAGCGGTGCGCTGCGTGCTTTCGAGCGAACGCCGCGAAGAGTGTCGAGCCCGTCTGAATCAGGCAACGACAAGTCTAAAAGAATGCAGTCAAAACTCGTATAGTCCAGACAAGCCAATGCCTCACGCAACGAAGCCGCGCTGGAGATTTGAAAGTCCTCTGTGCGCAAAATCGCACTCACAGCTTTGAGCTGGGCGCGACTGTCTTCAATTAGTAGAATCGACTGCGACATGAGCTACAATCCGTACAGGTACTCCTGGTTTCGCTTACTGAGGGTTTCCGGCGACTTCGCCTCATTATGTTCAAATTTCTGCTTAAGACCGCAGCTACAGCTCTCACCTTTATGTATTTGCTTCCGGCTCTTCCGGGGATTCAATTCAAAGGTGGCTTTATCGATGCTGCCATATTGGCAATCATTTTTGCATTCCTCTTATGGGTGGTTGAGGCCGCGGCGATGATGCTTGCAACGGTGTGGACCATTACCACGCTTGGGTTAGCGCTCCTTATACTTATCCCTCTCTGGATTTTTGGATTCTGGGTGTTTCCAGCCTTAGCCCTTGAGCTGGTTGCTGTTGTGGCTCCTGATCACCTGTCCATTCACGGAGTCTTGCCCCCAATTTTGGGCGGATTAACGATGATGATCATAAGTATGTTGACGGGCGGGTTCGCAGCGACATTAAAAGTCTTCGACAAAGCGCGTGGGCGGGACTGAAGCCTTTGTGCAAACGGAACTGATGCCATTGGTGCGCCGGCGGCTTCCCTTTGACGGGCGGCATTGATGCAGCCTCCATACAAACAACTAGTCATCCGAAAAGCCAGCGCAGCATCTGAAATTTAGAACAGCCTGAATCGGTTGCTCTTCAGGGATATAGGCATCCAGAAGTGAATCAATCATCGTCTTGATGTTCTTGCAGCCCATCGAAGTGCGTGCACAGCTGCCATGGCATAAGCGAATCGGGCACATCGTCGGGTTGACGAACTCATTTCGCCAGCGGGCGAACAGCCCTTCTGCAGGCAGGGCGCTGACCAGCGAGATATTCTCTTCAAGTTCTTTGTCCGTGCACACCGGACTACCGCAAGCAGCAGTTCCGCAGCACGCGTCAGCGCCAGTGTCCGCTGGCTTCGAAGAAGGCGCAGTCTCTGTTCTCTTAGGACGTTCTATTCTCAGCGAATCATCAGCCCAAGCGGCGCTTCCCATCAGCGCGCAAAAGGCGATGAGAAACACGACAATTACAGAAGTTGCCCGAATCAAGCGGTTTTGCAACTAACTAAAACCTCAACAGCCCCCGCAGCGCTCCACCGCCACCGCCGATTCTACAAACGGGGCAGTGCATCCCAGTGGATCGTAGCGCATAACTGGTACCGACAGAGAGCGCAACTCCAAGCAATGCCCGTGTGGCAATTCCAGCAGCACTCGGTCCTTTCCTCTGGGCAGCTTGCGCGGCAGCCTGATTGCGCTGCGTTTGGAGCTGGAAAGGCTGCGGTTGATTGGCGTTTGCAACAGGAGGCGGCGGAGACCCGACCGTCAACATGGGCGCATCCGGATCGTTTACGTCAGCGTAAGGCGCATTCTCTTCCTGAATCTCGCGGGTAGTTTTTGCCCTGGCACGATAATAACTGGGAGCCGGTTGAGGTCCGCTGTGAGCGCTGCGATGGTTGTGGCCAAACCCATAAGCGCCTGGCTGCGATGCAAACCGGTCAGAACTTTCAAAAGGATCTGGTCGTGTTCTGCCTTCAAACGGATCGCGACGTGCCACGGATTCACGACCGCCGTACTCGTGGTCGCTGTTTTCACGATCGCTGGAGCGACCATAGTATTCTCTTATCTCGGCACGACGCACTTCTTCAGCTTCACGGTCCGCACCTGCCGTTCCTTCACTTGCCGAATAAGACTGTGAAGAACTCGACCGAGAGTTGGCAGCATGTGTGCCCGAACCACCGTGTGAAGCGTGACCTGAACCAGCTCGACCGGACTCTCTAGCCATGTGCGAGCCTGAGGTTTCGACACCCAATTGTGACTCCACAGAGTCAACAGCGTCTTGAAGTTCGCGATCATTAGGCGTGAGTGTCAAAGCTGCTCTATAGCTCATCAGCGCGCCTGCTAAGTCTTTCTTCTTCTCGGCGAGTGCTCCCAAGTTGTAGTAACCATCAGGATTGCGGGGCTCCAGCGTGACCACTTTCTTGAACAACTGTTCAGCTTTGGCGTCCTCGCCCTTTCGGTGCGCTTCCATACCTTCGCGCAGCAGCGCTGTAGCCTGACTCACTTTCGGAGCCGAAACACGAGAGATTCGGTTGCTGCTAGAAGACGAATACGTCACTGGAGTTTCAAGGGACGTTGGACGTTTTTCTACTTTCCTCGCATCAAGCGCCGCTGTCTCGGCAGTAAGTGTGACTTCCGGCTTTTTCTCTGCAGCTTTAATGCTTGCAGTCACAGGCTGCTTGCCAGCACGTTTTGCAACGGTTTTCTTTTTGCCTTTTTGAACATTGCCCTTAGCCGGCTTCGAATTTGTTGGCGCCTCATGAGCGACTTTAGCTTCCGGTTGCAAGCTAGTATCTTTGGCAAATTCCTCACCAAATTGCTTGGCGATATCCTTAACGGTGTCCTTTGCAGAACTCGACGCTTCCTTCGAGACTTCGATAACAGGCTCGCTCGGAGCTTCTGACGCAGGTTTAGTAGGTGAAGACTCTTGCGTCGGATCTGGAGAAGCCTGAGCTACCGGGTCCGCTGGTTTGGCTTCAACAGCAGCCTGCTTTGTTTCAACTACAGATTGCTTTGTTTCCACTACTGATTGCTTTGCTTCAACTACAGGTTGTTTTGCTTCGACAGCAGCTGGCTTAGCTTCAGGCTTTCTCGTAACCTTCAACTTCTTGCGGTCAATTAAAAGCGTCGATGTGATGCGTTCGACCCGCTCCTCATCGCTGCCGCCCTTCTTGCGACCAAAAATCCGTTTTTCGACTTGAACCAAACGTTCGGCAAAATCGCCAGACTGATTGTCATTTCCGAACAAAATCTTCTCAGCCCGCGCTAGAGCAGCCTCGTCATCTTCAGCCGCCAGAACAGGCATCGAAGGACAAACCAGACAAAAGGCAAGCGCAAAGCACAACGCCTTAGAGGTGCGCGCTTTCAGAGACGGTAACAGTCCAGCCTTCAGGCTTTGGGGGTGCATGTGTTAAACCACGAGACCATAATCCGTATTATGTACATTGTTCCCAGAATAGCGGAAGACGCAAAGGCGCGCTGACATGTTCCCGGAAACAAATCAACACAGTTCTTACCGCCCCTAACAAATCGCCGGTATAGGTTTTTACCTCCGCAACTCAGAATGAGAAAACTCGACTCACATTCGCCCGGGAGGAAAGCATATGCTGCGCAAATTTGCTGTCTCTATGATTCTGGCGCTTGCCACCGTTACTCCGGCACTGTCCGCAACTCCATCCACTCTCACCAACGCTGAGATTTCTAACGAATTCAAAGGTTATACGGGAGCCTTTATATTGAAGGATTTGAGCGACGGCTCCACCGTTCGTTTCAATGACAAATTGCTCAAAGAGCGCGAGAATCCCTGCTCAACTTTCAAGATAGTCAATTCGCTGATTGCCATTGATTCGGGCGTCATGAAGGTAGACGATTCGAAGATGAAATGGGATGGAAAAAAACGCGAAATCGATACTCACAATCAAGACCAAGACATGCAGAGTGCAATGACCAATTCTGTCGTCTGGTACTTTCAAAAGGTTGCGGAAAAGATTGGAAAAGAGCGAATGCAAAACTACTTGCATACACTTAAATACGGCAATGAAGACATTTCGAGCGGACTGACGAATTTCTGGTTGGGCAAAGGTGGATCGCTATTGGTTTCGCCTGTCGAACAGGTCGATTTCTTGACGCAATTGTTTGAAGACAAGCTGCCTGTCAAAAAAGAATCGATGAGCGATGTAAGAAAACTGATCAAACTTAAGACCGAAGGCAACAATACTTTGTTCGGTAAAACGGGCACGAGCAGCGGGGCAAAATTCGGCTGGTTTGTTGGTGCCGTAAAACATGGGGATAAAACATACGTTTTTGCAACAAATGTTCGAGCAAACGAAAACGCATACGGACGAAACGCAAAGAAGATAACAGAATCGCTCTTAACGAAAATGGGTCTGCTTTAGAAATACAAATTTCGTATGGTGGTAGCATAAACGCTCTAAGCCGGCGAGCCGCCGGCGCTCCCAGGAGCATGCGGATCCCATGTGCATGCCGCTCCCATGTGCATGCCGCTCCCGTACGTTTTGGTGTATTGGGTAAAAAGCTGAAAGAGAACTGGTTGATGCAGATCTCTTTCAGCGCTATCCTATGCGCTTGTGTTTGTTTAAATTCAAGGTTCACAACCAAACGAGCCCGCCCATGCACATGAACAAATTGATGGAACCTCACTGGCAAGCAGTCGGTGATTGGAAATCGCTCAAGCTTCCGGCGCAAGCGGAGGAGACTTTAAACGTCCAAATTGCTGACGTAAATGAAGAGGAGGACTGCCATGTTTGCCTCCTCGACCTCGGCATCGAAACCGACTTTCTTCGTTACGCGCTGAGAGTGGTGGCACGCCTTTTTGAAAAATATTCAGAATCAAAACGTTTTGCACCACTTGTTGCGTTCATTTCGCTCGATGACGGAAGCGAGCTAGACGATTTCGAAGCAACAGAAGAAAATCCATGGTTCGATTGTGCCATTCATTTTCACATCGAGGATGCAGATGGCGCAGTTTTTATGAATCCAGCCACTATCGAAAGATGCACGCAGCCAGTTTTGATTGTGAATTCCGACGATCCGATGTTTTCAAAAAACCTCTCGCGCGAAGGATGAGGGTCTAACTTCGAGCAAGACTGTAAAACTAGGACAGAGGAGAATCGTCGATCAATATCGACTCCAGCTCACTCTGCATAGCTTTATTCTCTGCAGAATCCATCAACGATTTAACGCCAGCTGCTCCGGTACTCAATGTTAGTCCAGCTGTTCCCATTTGCACAAGGAATGGAACTTTAAAGAGGGTTCCGATTCCAACTTGAGCTGCTGATGCTATAAAAAAGCCGTTCGGAATCTCGCCCAGATTTTGGAACGTAGTTGAGATGAAGTTTTTCAAGTCGTATCCGTCCATGGCGACTTTATTGACTTCATCGAGATCAGAAACACTAATCTCCAAGTTATCTGCACCCATATCGGTGGGCCCGAGCAGGCGAACCTGATCGTAGCGAGTTCCGAGCCAGTCGATCATTTTTATCTGCATCTGAGACAGAGAATCGTTGAATTGAGCAGCTTTCACACTGCAAAAACAAGGTAGTTTTTCGCGGTAACGATGACGTAAATGAATAACGGGTTGGAGTTGAGAAGACGGAAGCAAACAACGCAATTTCAACTGTTCAATTGTGCGGTTTTGGCTTGGCGAACGCCCCAAAATTGACAATGATATAGATGTAGTCTAAAATTGATTAAATCGAGTTAATTTCATTCTTCGCCCCACCGTTTGGTCCTTCCGTCCTTTTGAAAAAACGCGAACATGCCTTTGTACAGACGAAAACGAGGCGCAGTCCTCATGTTTATCGCGGTCATTGTTTTGGTGATCGCACTATTGGGCATCGCATTCTTTCTCTTCACTAAAATGCTCGGGGGCGGTAGAGAACTCGCCAATGCAACCGACGCCGGCTCCGTAAATCTTGCCAAAAATGCGCTGACCAATCCAAGCAAAAGCGCACTGAGTTTTGAAAATCCAGACATAGCCAGCAACTTTGCTGTCATTCTGGGCAACCCAGACAACATCAATCTTCTAAACTACAACCAATTGGTGGCGCACTCAGCAATGGTCGCATTGCTGGCGAGAGAAGAAAACACGTCAGACGCTGCAAAAAATGCGCGCAGGCTTTTTAACGCGCTGAACGAAGTAGGTCAGTTTTTGCAAAAGAATTTGACCGACAAACAATATATGGAAAAACATTTTCAGCTTCTTGCTGACGCCAACAACACAAAAATGCTCGGCAAAAATCGCATAAGTCTGGCTAACTATGGCGTTAGTTATATGAAGCGTGGTTCTGCAACCAACATTGATTTAGACGAAACAGTTTTGAAAGCAGCAGACATAGAAAAGGACTTTCCACAGGTAGAAGTCTCAGCTGGTGCTTCAGGCAAGAAGAAATATTTTGCGGGTTACAAACCAATTTCTGTCTTTCTTCCGGTTTCGGGCGAGACCCTCACATTCGTGGGTGTACCGCTCGGTCCAAAAGATCGAACTCACCTCGTAGAAACGCTCACCTTTGAAAACAACAAGAAAGATGATGTGGCAGTTGGTCAAGGCAATCCGCCATATCCGCAAAATACATTGCCGCCAAATGCTTTTCAATCGCAAGGACAAACGCAAGACAACCAAACGCGAAAACTTGCTGGTGCAGTCGCTTGTGCCATCGTTGGCTCGCTGGACAAAGGCTCTAGCCTTGGAATGCCTTACGGATACATTGAAATCAAAAATGGTCCACGTGCCTCGGAACCACAAGGCATGGCAATGCAAGGGAAGGACATCTTTTGCCATGCACTTGCAGGAGAAGGTATCTATATCACCGGCACGCAACCACGCGATTATTTTTGCACTGGCAATGAAACAGAATCGACCAAATCACTCGATGTAAATCCAGGCATGTCAGATGCAGATTTGAAGCGCGAACTCGATAAAACCAATGACGAATCGCTCTTCACATCATCTGAAGTAGATCGTGTTATACGCGAGGCAAAAGACGGGGTCGGCAATTTAACAGATGGCGATCGTGGTCATTGGTATCACACTCTTGACCGAGAAGCTACTCAGATTCTTAAGAAGAATAATTACGTAGACCAATGGTTCATCTACAATCGCATCAAGAATGAACTAATTAAGGCACTTCTCTGGCGTTTGAACATTCCTGACAGATCTAAGTCGCTGAAGGTCATTCGACATAGAGATGGTTCGGAACTTAATGGTCCGCGCGCGCTTCTGCAGATAGATCGCAACACCAACAAACTTATTTTCTGGCACAACTACAAACAAGATTTGAGAAGCGACGATCCAGAACTGCTGATGCTTGACGCGTTCAAAAAAGGCTACGATCAGTATGGCAGCACAGATTCAGGTCATACAGGCAATAATGGTTTCACAAGCCTCGAGCAGTTCAAAGCGAATGTCCTTACAACCAGATATGGTTGCGTCAATTGTGCGTATGTTCCCGCTCCCGCCACCAAGAGTGGTATCAAATATTTCGACCATACTAAGAAGTACGCATCACCTGAAAATAATTGGAATTTCGGTCAAGTCAAAACTCCTTATGACTATCTCCAAATGATTGACAGCATCCCGGACAGCAAAGCTTGTGGCTTGGGCACTGTCACGGATAAGCTTGTAAAACGCTGCCAGCTAATCAAGCCTGGAACAACTAGAGATCAAGTTTTGAATTTACTGAAGTCGCAAACCTTGCCGATGCAAACTTCTCTCTATCTGTACGCCGATGGTGGAGATTTTAAGATGTCCACTAGCCCGCCACGATGGACAGTGCAAAATACCGCTGCCGATGGGCAAGGAAGCACAACCACGCTGAACTGCGGAGCACCATACAATGTAATTGGAACACTAGTCAATTGTTCTTCCGAACCGCCAAACGGCCCGATCAAAAAACTACCTGCGAATCCAAGAACAGATCCCAATACAGACGGCCATTATCCTGGCTGGGCATGGCGACATTCGCCGGAAGCAACTTGCACAGATAGTGCGGTATTCATTCCTTCGAGCGGATTCAATCACTTACTGGGAGAACTGAATTTTGGAAACTCTTGCAGTGGCGGCGGACAATTCTGCGAGCCGAATTGAAGGCATCTATCGGTTCGACAATTGGAATCGACGCTGCTGCGACCAGTCGCCTTGCTGTGACGGACTAACGACACGCAATCGAGAAAGTGCTCCTTCGCTGTAAATCATAGGCTGTCCGGCGAGCGAGGCTGCAATGTCACGCAACCACACTTTCGACCATTGATACTCACTTAGCGCGTACTGATTTGTGGCGAGACACACAAGCAAAAGTTCCGTATCAGCCAAGAAATTCCCGGGCTCTGCCATTTGTTTCCATGCCAAATAAAATGATGCCTTCGCACGCTGCGCTGCAGTCAGAGGAAGCGTCGACAATTGCTGGGCATTTAACTTACCGAGCAAATACAAACCTAGTTTGCCGTCGAAATCTTTGCTGCCATCAAAATGGGCATTTACCATCGACTGCCAATTTGCAGGAATTGGATTTAAAACTCCAGAAGCAGCGCGTAAAAGCCAGACTTCCTCGCCACCAGCAAGCGGGTCTTCAGCAGGAGCAAACTCAAAGAGAAGTTCGTCCTGACCACTGAAAAAAGCATATGGTGCCACCGCCGCACGCTTATCTTCCGGTATTTGTTCTTTCAGCCACGCCAGAGCTTTCTGTTTCCCTTTTGCGCGCTTTAAATACCTGTACTGGCATGTGAGCATGTCGTAGATGGCATCCGGATTCGTTTTTACGGTGGAAAGAATCTGAAAGGCCAGTTCAGCTTTATCCGCACTGTATGCCGCCGCAGCTATCTGCCCGAGATTATCGTCCGAATTAATTTGCACTGAATCTAGTGCGCCTACAAAAGCACCAACATCTTGAGGATTGGATAGCTTAGAGATCACGAGCGTCCCGATTTTCTCCTTCCAAATAATTCTCGGCGCTGGAATTGCGGCTCGAAGAAGATTTGCAGCCGGTAAAAACTGCTTTTGCTTCAAACAGATTTCCAGCTCAACAAGCATGGAGTCAAGACTTCTGGGAAAGGAGCGACGCAGCTCTTCAGCCCAGGCTTTCGCACTTCCGTAATTGCCGGAAGACAATTCGCTCAATGCAAGCAACTTCAAATAGTTTTGAGAAGAGTTGGATTTGAGGCTCTTCAGTTCGTTCTTCAAACCTGCTATGTCGCCCGTTTCATAAAGCAATTGAGCCAAAAGCAGCTTCTGGTCCAACGCAAGCGCATCGCGTGTAACCTTTGCACCGTCTTTTTTGGTAATGGTTACGCGTGCTTTCCATTTGCGCAGTTCACTGATGGCTGCTTTCTTATCGCGATCAGCGACAAACTCAATAAACGACTTCTCAACTTCCCACGAGGTCGGATTTTCGCGAAGCAGCTTTCCATACATCTGATTAGCATCTTTGACACTGTCCCTGTCGACTAATCGCACAATTGAAATCAGCTCCAGCTTTTCCCTCTGAGTCAACGAAGCGTTGTTGAAAAGTTTCATGATCTCAGGTTTGCGCCCAAGCATATGATTAAGCACGAGCTTAGATTGAAGGGAATCGCCAGCACCATCTCTAAGCGCACTAGCAACGAGTGCCTTGTGTGCGGTCAAATCAAGAAAAGGCAATTCAGCAAAATCCGCTGCATGCAAGCGGACTTCTGGCCGACTATCGATGCGAACGAAAAACAGATCTCGAATATTCGACCATTTCTTTGAAGCGGGCAAGCTGACTTTTGCCTGCGGCAACAAAGCAAGCATTGCCGACGGTCCTAAGTGATTAAGGTTTAAAAACGCCGATTCAATCGCCTCATCTGCGCCGCCATTTGGTGATGACAAAGCAAGCACCCAAGGACCTAATTGTGCTGACGGACCACTACCCTGATATTCCAGACACGCTGACAGGCGCTCAGAGAAAACCTTCGCAGACGGAAGTGCCAAGGTCGTCCTGGCGACGATGTCCATTGCAGAAAAGAAATACGCGCGATAGAAAGCACTTCGTAACCGCACAGCGAAGTCACTTAATCCCTTCTCCTTCCTGCCAGCAAGACCCTTCTCAAAATCGGCAAGCAGATTAGGGCTGAGAGTGGAGGCAACAGTGGGCAAACGCAACGCCAGATTTCGCCACTCTAAATCGCCAGTACCCAGCGAAAATTCCGAAGTTATTCCCTCGCTGGCAAGCTTTACATCGCCCAGAATTCGAATCGCAATCGGCATCATTATTGCTTCATCGCCGATCGCGTAAGTGCATTTAAGAGGTGGCAAACTGTTAGTACTGGTAAACCCAGAATTTTCAGCCAGCCATTCGCGCCAACGCGACTTATCGCGATTTAAGCACGTCGAGCGAAAGTACAGCAAATTTGGGAAACAGCTTTTCGTTTCACGCTGAGCTATTTGACGCAGTTTTTCGTTTTGGTTGTTTAAATAACAGGCAAGAGCGCTTTCCGCAGGAAGAGTTTTGGCCAGACGTTTTGCGTCTCCCTCATAACCCAAAGCATCCGCAAGCAGCGCCTTTTCTTCAGCGACATCGTCAGGATAGGCAGATTCAACAAACACCAGATGAGCTAACGCTGTGGAAAAGATCTCATCGCCTATTTCCAGGTTGTCCAGCATTTCCCACGCGAGAATAGCCAACGCTCGCGTCTTTAATTTGAGCAAGAGCAAACTCGTTTCGCCGCGCGACTGCAATTCATCGAGTTTGCTCAGAGCAGCAAACAAAGACTCGGGAGATGAGGTTTCAATTTGGTCTTTTACGCGTGCGAGTTCAGAGTCAATAGTGCCAGTCTTTGCAATTGTTTTTTTGTTCTTGCTCGCCCAATTCAGAAGTAACTTATGCAATTCCTCGAAAGTGGGAAGCTCGTGCAAATCTCCTACTGGTTGGTTTTGGTAAACAACCTTCCAAGTCTTAGTCTTGAACTGAACATCGAGAACATCTGGCTCACTCCCGGTGGCAAGCTGGTGAATGAGCGATACGGCATTCAGAAATCGCCTATCAGGAGAAATCGCCGACATCGATCGCAATTCTTGCAAACTCTCGTTTATGGACATGGAATCCACTTTGGAGGACTGCTTCAAGCGTCGCTGAAGCATCATCGCCATTGGAGATAGACCAGAGTTTGTATCTTGTGCCGGCTGCGGGCTTCTAGTCTGGCTTGTCGTCGAAGTATTTGGTGCATTTCCAAATCCGCAGCCGTGCATGAAAATGCTTAGCAAGAGGCAGATTGAAAGCTTTCGGCGAATCGGCATTCAAGAATTATAGCGCTGCCAATCTCTCTGGCTCGTAATTGCTCAATTCGCTCATCGAATCCAACCAGATATCGCTCTCAGAGGGCTGCCGGTAGATAGCTTGCCCGAAGGGAATTTCACTTGGTGGTGGTGAAACATAAAAGTCGCTGACGGGTGAATTGTTGACGGAAATCCAGTCCGGAACCGTCACAGAAGGTTGAGAATTTTCCGGTTCAAGCATTTCATTGGTGACACTTGGAGGCAAAGCCTCTGGTCTGAAATCCACCATCTCGGCTCCGCTAGGTTTTGTTGGCTCAGACCAGGGATTTTCCTCCGGCGCAAAGACGGGGCTGATTACTACAGAGGAGCGCTTGCGAGGCGTCTGCACATTTGTCGTCGGGCTGCTTAGTGGCAAACCGACTTCGCCAATGATCGGCTCGGAATCATTAATCGATGCAGAAATCGGAGCAGGTGATGCGCTCGGTGTACTGGAGGTAATTGGTGCACGAGACGGACTTGCGCCGGCGCTGCGCGCCGCAGCAGGCGCCGAGTCCTCGCCTTCGCCAGGGCGTCCACTGCTTCCAGCGACACCGGTCGCCTTCGAAGCCTCTTGACCAGCTGCCTTGATAAGACCAACGAAGTCAAAGGCATACTTGACGCAACCGGTGGCAAGAAAATTGAGGGCGGTTTCATATACGGTGCCAGTGTCAGCCATGCCCTTGAAGCATGCCATGAGCAAAATTGCCGTGTTCCAAAAGAGACTCCAAAATGCCAAGGTAATCACGCCTTCAACCCAGTTGGGCAACGCATCTCTAAACTGTTTCACAGGCCAAACCCACAATCCAGCCACAACGGGTCCGACCCAGAAGAGGTACAGCATATACGCCATCTGGAAAGCGCAAAGGACATTCCATGCCGATGTGAGTAACGCATTTCCACCGAAAGCCAACAAGCGACCAAAGACAGATGCTAGCGGCATGCCCTCATCAGTTCTGCTTTCAGGTGCACTATAAGTGCCCGAGCAAGGATCGTCTGTCTTGCTCTGGTATAGGTTTTTCTCCAGCCGTGGAATTGAAGTCGTCTCCACTTGTGGCCAGGTTTGTGCAACACCAGCATTCTGATTTTCCTTTGGTCCGCGCACAGGAAAAGCGCGAATTTCCGAGCACACAGCATCCTGATACATGTCGGAAGACGTGATGCGCACATATTCCGATGCAAGAGTGAAAGTGATGCTGTTTGAAAAATCAATCGCATAATTGACGACAAGGTATGTGGCAGGTATCAAGAAAATCGCAATCACAGAGCGAAGCAAACCATCAAACGGATTTGTCTGAGTCAGCGACAGCGGCACGTTGAGCCCGACCATTGCACGAATTTGAGAGAGTATTGCGCCGGGCAGTAAAAGGAGCAAACCAATCGGGACGAAGAGCGAATCGCGAATCTGATTCCATTTACTTCCAGGCTGAGCAGTGAAATTCTCCATGTACTTGGCACAGTATTCGATGGCGCTTGCAGCTTGTTCTTTCGCGACGTCGCCGGCAGCATTGCCCAACGCAGTCATTTGAGCAGTGAAATCAGCACGCGCTTCATCAGCCGCATTCAGCGGATACTGCACAGTCTTCGCCATCAAATTTCCGGACTGGATTTTTTGGGAAAACTCCTTCAAATCGGAATTTTGCCAGCCATTAAATCCGTCGAGTCCGGACAGCATTTGATAGTACATACCTTCGGTTACTTTGCTTTCGGTTTGCCAACCCATCGCGTTGGCAGGCGTCGGTGGAAAAACAGTGCCCAGGGGCGACGCGCCTTTGACTCGTGCGGGGTTAACATAACCTTGAATAGGGCGGCCATCTTTGTCGCGAATGTCGCTACCGCCCCATTCCGGTTTGCCGAGGTATTTGACTTCGGGGTTTTTCAGAAGAAACTCCTTCGCCATCTCATTGAGCGAACTACGACCTCGCTGCTGATCTTTTTTCACCAGACTTGAAAGGGGACGAGTCTCTGCAGACGAGCCACCGCCGCTCGATGCGAATGCCGTGGGAGTACTAGCAACTTGTGTTCCGCCGCCACTTGAAGCGAACGCCGTCGGAGTGCTCGCCACTTGCGTTCCACTACCGCTCGAGGCGAATGCTGTCGGAGTGCTTGCTACTGATTTGCTGCCACCACTCGATGCGAAAGAGTTGGGTGTTTGCGCCACATTCTTGTTGCCACTCGACGCTCCAACAACCGGTCTAAAAACGTTTTCCTCATACAACGATTTGCGAGAATCAGCAAATGCGGGCAAAGCTGCAAAAAACAGCGATAGACAGACAATGCTCAAACGTTTATTCATTAGAACCTCAGGGGAAACAACGTGACGAAGTGCTGCTGGGACGTCGTTATTTGACGCGCGCTTTCTGCAACAACTGATCGACCATATCGCCGGGGCGAAAATCAAAAGGGGCAAAAGGAACATAGACAAGCATCACTAGAAAGGCGGTGTAAATCAGATCCTCCCACTCGCCACCACTCTGACCGGACTGACTCATCCACGACAAGCGCGTAGCCATGCACAGAACAATCGCGCACCACCAAAAACGCCAGAGAGTCAAAAGCAAAAGTGCATTCATCCAATTTCCAAAAATCGGCGCGAACAACTTTCCAATACTGCCCGGCCACGCGAGGAAGGCTGCTGCTATAGGTCCGAGCAAAAACAGATAGCAGACGAGAACTGTTTGAAAAGCTAGCAGTACAACAAAAGCGTGATCCAGCAAAAAGTCGAGGCCATTGAACAAAGTTTCTCGCAGGGCATCAGAAGTTGATTGTGATTGCAACTTCTCGGCACGTTGAGCGGAATTGCCATTGTAAGAGTCGGTTGTTTGCTTCTGTCCCCAGGAGATGACCTCCTGCGTGTGCAGCAATTTCTCCACTTCATGCGTCATTGAATTTCCGACGTCAATCGAGTAACTGACAGCGAGTTGAACGGCGGGAATCAAAGTAATCGCGACAGCACCGCGCAGAATGCCAGTCAAAGGGTTATTCAAATCCTCGTCTTGCTCGGACTTGTAATAGATAGCGACGAACGACTTGATCTGCGTCAAAAGCGCGCCCGGCAGCAGGAAGAGCAGCGCCATAGGCAAGTAGACGTTCTTGTAGAGTTTTTGAACAATCCATGCAACTTGGGGCAGCGTTTTCTCACCACTCGCCGATGGTGGCTGACTGGCAGATTCGTTGGCGACGTTAATCAAAACATCACTGCAAGTACTCAATGCACATTCGAAACATTGCGCTGCAGCATCGCCAGTTCCCTCGGCAATGGTCTGCATTTTCGCTTGCAACTTCGCTTGCGCAGTTTGGTAAGAAGGACTCAACAAGCCTTCTGCAGTGCGATGCGCACCAGCCAGAGTACTAGCGTGGCCAACGAGATCGCTGGGCGGGGCACCAGTCATGTAGGGGCGGTCAGCGAATGCGGCAGGATTCAGATCGCGCGGTTCTGGATTGTGCGCTGGTGTTACTCTGAAGGGAACAGAGTAACGTGGCGGACCAAAGTGATTGAGCATCGGATTCGAATACTCAGTGAACAGCTTTTGGATAAACGGGTGCGGAACCGGCTGATTATTGAGTGGCTTCTTCGCATTCGTTTGTGGCGTGTTCTCTCTTATCGGAAAGAGTTTGCGCGACTCGGGTGTTTCAATCTTGCCAAAATGACGAGTAGATTCATACTGTGCAGTCTTGCCTGTCCCGGGCTCAGTCTCTAGAGCTTCGGCACGTTCTTCCCGTCCCGTGTGTTTTGCAAAATTGAAAAACTCCTTTTGCTGCTCTGAGAAAGAAGGGGCGTTGACCATTCTGTTCTGATAGGAATCTCTTCCCTGGTAAGAACTGCTGCTTGGGTGAGAACTTCCGCGCTGGTGAGAACTTATACCTTGATATGAACCGTTGGCTTGCTCCTCTGCTGCCGCAGCAGAAGAGGCGGCCAGGCAAACAGCAATAACAAACAACTTCGTCTTGATGGAATTGAACATCGACGTTCTCACCTTAAATGGAGAGGGGCGGTGTAGGAGCGAAGCGCTGGGAGCGCTGGCAGCCTCGGAATAGCAGCGGAGCGCTGGGAGCGCTGGGAGCGCTGGGAGCGCTGGGAGCGCTGGGAGCGCTGGGAGCGCTGGGAGCGCTGGGAGC
>JAVLKG010000001.1:0-921352 GCA_032128875.1 Candidatus Melainabacteria bacterium 17Bon1m | reverse complement strand
GGAGCGCTGGGAGCGCTGGGAGCGCTGGGAGCGCTGGGAGCGCTGGGAGCGCTGGGAGCGCTGGGAGCGCTGGGAGCCTCGGAATGGCAGCGAAGCGCTGGGAGCGCCGGCAGCTTGCCGGCACCTGAGCCGCCTGGAAGGCGGCACTCCGGCCATTGGGGAACTGCGACCGATGTCCAGATATTAGGGACGGCTGGTAACAAGGTTGTAAATGGAGCGAAACCCGCCGCATTTAATATGTTGGCGCCACATTTACGACTCCGTTACCAGTTGCGCATATCGTCAGAAGTCGATAGGCGCCCCCAGCACTTCCGGTCCCCCTGCCGAAGATCTGTAGTTTTTACATTCGCCAGCAGCTATGGCGATGGAGGACATTTACATGCCTGATGTTCCGACAACCGCTGCTAATGCCAGCGCAGGCTCAAGCGCTGCAGCAGAATCCGCCGTGGTTAACGCATACACAGAAGCGGTTGACCCAAACGCGGAGGGCGAATCCATTAGTGAAGCCGAGATGCAGGAGATAAATGAAGCATGGGATGCTTACAATCCTGAGCAAAATAAGGAAAAGTACGCAGAGATTTCGTCGCAGCTTGCCGAGCGTGGATTGCTTGGCACGATCATATTGGATGGTCTGGGCAACGAAGAAGCCGAGGCAAGATTCAATCCGCAGGGTGGCAAGTACTACAACCATTACGAAGTGGACGCGGTTAATAACGGCATGGCACCGCCAGCGAGTTGGGACGCCGCACCGGTAGCCCCGCAAACACCAATCGCCCATAACGACCGCCTGCTCGCTGCCGGACTTTCGCAATACTTTGACGCGATCGAGAATTCCAAATACCCGGACAAATACGATCCAAATTACGACGACGATATCGCCGGCATTGAGGACATCAAAGAGTGGGAGATGTATTTCGATCCTGCCATGGCACAAATGTTCGGACAAGTGGCGGTCGAGTCCGGTGGACCGTCTTACTTCGAAGACTTAAGCGCGAAGATTCTCAACCCAGAATGTGAGGTCACTCTCGAAGACTTTAAAATCGTGAAAAGCCAAGATGAGTTGGCTATGGCGAGCGCCGCTGAAAATCCTGAAAGTCCGGTGGAAACATTATCGCCGCAGCAGAGACAGTTTGTGGATTGGGTACTCTACTGGGGACATGACAAAGGCTCAATGGAGGGAAACCCGGACAACATCAATCCGTGGCTCCACGAGATCGCTGCATCGCATGGCGCGACGTTCGAGGAAGGGGGTCAACTAGTTCAGAGTCAATGGGCGAGAGCTGGAGAGGACTATCCTCTCGATCAAGACGATTTGTCCACGGTTCTTTCGCTCGCCGACAAAATTGACATTCCGAAAAATGCGCGTGGAATTCCGGTAATTCCTGCATCTCAATGGCAGGCGTGGTTGAACGATCCCACTCTGTCAGACGAAGAGCGAATCGCCGTTGCGAACGTGAATGCTCACGGTGGGCGTTTCCAAGACAATCAAGGAAATTCCGAAGATGGCTTGCTTGATCCAACGAAAGCAAACATAGATTTGAACAAGCTTGCCTTTGCTTACGAAGGTGTAGATTACGCCTCTCACCGCGCGAACAGTGCGGACGTTGCCAGCGAAATCGTGGCGACGGCAGTAGACCAGCTCACGATTGCAATTGATAGCAACGATCAAGAATCGACGTTAAACATAATCGCAACGCTCAACGAAGGAGAGCGAGCAGAATTGGAAGAACACTTCCAAGCTCAGCACTCTGCGACCATTCCTGAGTATGTTTATTCCAAACAAAATGATGCTGTGTATGCGGCAACAATCGATGCCGAACTGAAAAGAGAAGGCACAGATTTAGATGTTGCAGGAACACTAAAGGTTGGTTTGACCGCGCTAAAGGAAGATAAAGCGGGTCAGAAAGATGCCGACAATGGAGAAGTCGAACAAACTATTAGAGTGGCACTTTCATCGCTTGATCCGAAGGCGCTGCAAGCGGTGAATGAGAAGTATTTGGCTGACTACGGCGTGAGCTTGGTAGATGATTTAGATGCTAATGCTGAACTTTTTTCCGGCACAACCAATGAAGTTGTGGGCGCCTATTTACGTCAACTCGATGATGAAGAAAACGTAGCAGCCGGTGAATCAGAGAACATTCACGTGACGGTGGCAAAGATTGGCTTGGCAGACGGAAACCTGACAGTATTTGCCGAAGGCATGCGGTTGGCACCGGATGATGTGCGCGCAAAATTCGAAGCAGACGAGAATGTACGCGAGCAAATCAAATCCACATTTCCCGATGGTGGAGACCAAGAAATCGCGAACGACTATCTTGAATATGGAACCTTGAGTATCGCGACGCTTGCAACGCACGACAGAAACGACTTGGAAAAGGCAGGTCTTCTCGGATTCGGCATGGTTGGACGAACGGACGAAGATGACATTACGCGGGCAGCAAAAAATGCAACCAACGAAGAGAAGATGAAATTTGTGCAGGGAGAACAACTGGCAAAACAAGAAGACGAGAGGAAAAAGAATAACGCGGAGCCCGCCTCTCTCACGACAGAAGAGAGTGAAGCATTGACGTTCTACAACAGTGTTCATCAAGCCTTAGATGCTGCAGCGGGTGGCGACAAGAACAAGCTCATGCGCTGGGAAGCACCACTCAAGGGTGACCCGGAAGTCGTGACGAACATGCTCAACGCTTACAACTATGGATACTTCGGACTTTTCGGCGCGGGTGGAATCATGAGCGGGACAGACGTCGACCGCGTCTATTCTGCCGTAGAAAACCTCAGTGAGGAAGACTGGATCGCAATTCGACAAAAATATGCCGCTTCAGTTTCGAATGGGGAAACCTTTGCTGTTCCTGAGATCGAACAGGCCATGGATGTTTTGTCACTGAAACCAGAAGACCGCCAATCAATTCGTGCCATGCTGGACGAAAAGTTGAAAGCAGAAACCTATGACAAAGCCAACGAAGTCGGGCGCCGTGGTCTCGAAACGGTACTTTCAGGCAATCCGACGCCGGAAGCGGCAATTAATGCCCTCATTTACATGACAGCCAATGAAAAACAAGCGTACCGCACTGACCCGGAATTTAAATCCCTTGTGCATGATCGATTGAACATCACATTAGGCGATCTTGCCGATGGAAATCCAGCACAAAGGACGATGGCTAACAGGATTTTGTCTCGTGTTGGTGAAACAGAAGCAGACGAACAGCCAGCTCTTGCTCTGGAAGGGCAAGAACAATTGATCGACCAGGTCTTGCTGGATTCAATTCGCAATGCACCAGCATCACAAACAATTGCCGACACAGAAAAGTTGCTTTCAGAATATCCAGCGCTGAGAAATGATTTGCTGAACGCCAGCCAGGAAGCTACAGAGAATCCGGAATTCGAAGCCGAAGGGCTTAACCAGGTGGGCTCGGAGCAAACCACACAATCGCTGAATATTGCGTTGCATCGGGCTGTGAATCAAGCAATCAACGATAAATTAGTTTTGCCTGGGTCTAACACTGCACGCATCAACCACGAATCCGCAAACTTGGACTTCTATGGTTTAGAAGAGTGGACCTCACCGATATTCGAGAATGCACATCTGCCAATCGACCAAAAACTGATGCTGGCAAATAGTGAGATGGAACGGCTGCAGATGCTCGCGCAGGTCTCGCCTGAAGAAAGAGAACAACTACTTAGCGATGACCCTGCATTTGCAGAATTACATGAGTCTGTGTTCAGTGAAGGCGAGCCAAAATCCGTCGAACTCAACATAATCGAGAATGGAAGATTTGATTCAGTTGATCAGATTCGCAGCTTTGTTGTCAATTCTGACTTCACGCAAGACGATTTGATGCGGACACTGGACAATCTTTCACCAGAAGAGAAAACCCAAGTTGCAGACGAATACTTCGTCCGCTACGGCGGACTCATCGTCGACGATGTTCTGTCAAAGGTTACAGGAGCTGAAACAGTCAAGGTCGAAGCCGCGTTGCAGGGTGTTCAGCTTTCGCCCGTGATGACTGCGATGCGAGCATTAGAAGAAGCGCACGGACACAACAGCGCCGTGGACGGTGCGGTGATGCGCGTCTGGGACTGGACAAAACAAGGAATGGACGCTAGCGCTCTCCAACTGTTTCCCACCGCGGTCGCACTTCAAAATGCATCTGGGGAAAACCGCAAAGAATTGGAGGCTCAATTTGCCGCCGATATCGAGAACTTCATTGAAGCCACCAACAATCATGTAGAGTCGCAAAACGAAGCGAAAGAACAAGCGTTCAACATCTCAATTATGGTGATCGCTGCTGCCGCATCTGTCGCAACAGGTGGAACATCGCTTGCAGTGCCGGCGAAGCTTGGTCTGGACATCGGACTCACCGCAGGCGTTGGCGCTGCATACAAAAATTTCGTTGCAGCAACATTTGAAGGAAACGACTACGACTTGAGCGAGTTTGACGACAACGCTGTAAGCGGTGCTGTGGTCGCGGTTCTAAACAGAGTCGACATATTGAAAATCTTGGCAGAGCCAGAGGGTGCAGCAATTTTTGCCACAGCAGTACGAAATGAGGCAAAAGCCGCAGCAATTAGCCAAGAAACTGTAGCGGTCAGAGCCGCAGCAAAGGCGAGAAGCGAAGCATCAGCCGCAATCATTCAAGCCGCTCCAGTGCCTGTTTCTGTGCCCACTACCAGCACGGCACCTGCAAGTATCACACCTGCTGAAACATGGATGGGTCGCGGTGGAAACTGGGGACGTACCGCGCCAGAAGGTTCGGAAGTATCAATTGGAGCAAGGAACATTGATGAAGTAGCAGTGAGTAATGTTGACGAAGCTACAGTGAGTAGCCTTGACGAAACTGCAGTAAGAGACGTTGACGAAGCTGCAGTTGCAGACGACCCATACGTAAGAACTTCATTCACACCGGAAAGCCCGGTAGCGGACGATTTCGCGCCAGACGAAGTGCTTATCAAACCAGACCATAGTTATGACGACATAGAAGCCAGGCGTGCAGCAAATTCTGCCGACGAGATTGTTGTTGTTGCTGACGATGTCGCGCCTACTGAAAAACCAGCTCTTAATCCGGATCACCGTTACGACGATATCGAAGCTAGGCGCGCTGAAAGTTCTACCGACGAAATTGTCGTTGCTGACGATGTCGCTCCTACAGAAGAACCCGTCCTTAATCCAGATCATACTTACGACGATATCGAAGCTGCTCGCGCCGCATCGTCGTCAACAAGGTCTACAGTTATGGAATCGACCCCGGCCGAATCGGCAGTGACGGATGCTGTCAACGGATTGCGGATTCGCTATCCCTGGGGCAAATATGCGCTAAGAGCAGCGACAACCAAGGGCTCATCGAGAGCTATCACGCCAACAGCACTGGTCACTTCTGAAAACTTAGCTAGCCGCGAAGAAGCGAATAAGAGCAGCGAGGACTCAGATGTAGTTGTAGACCAGGAAGAAAGTCCGTCAGAGACTTCAGAAGCCATAGAGCAGAATGACAAAAAATTCTTCACTGGTGAAGAAGTGAACATCAACGGACGCATAGCTCATCGCCTCGAAGATGGCAGCTATGCATTCGTAATTCCAGAAGGCGACACACTCTTCGTTATCCGCAATGACATTGCAACTGCGATGGGCGAAGCAGCAGTTGAACCAGGCGACGCAGTGTACACGGACGAAATGATTCTGGCATTGAAGGCAGCGAATGAGATTGGTGATCCTGATTTGATTTACACAGGCAACCAATTTGTCATTCCAGTTGAAGTTATAAACGCCAGCCAATAGAAGTTTAGCCAAAGCCAAAGAGAAAGCGCATCAGATTTACTTCCGATGCGCCTTTTCTTGTCTCTCGAGCAAATCTTTTATGTGAGTTCTGTCGCCTCAAGATCATCTGACTCTTGCGGTCTTTCTTGCGGTGCGCTTTGCGCCACTTCCTGCGATGGTTCTTGCGCCACTTCCTGCGATGGTTCTTGCGCCGTTTCTTGCGTCGGTTCTGTCTGCTTCTTCAAGGTCTCAGCAGGAACGTAGTACGCTACGTCATGCGGATACTCGCCAGAATTAAAAGCACTGATTGGGTCTTCTGCTAATACGCGAGAATCTGAGTGGTTGTTAAATACCGTAGTGCCATCCGGACCCACGATACCTATATGGGCTCCGCCATTGAACGCAGGGCGCGGCTCTCTATATCCGCATACGACTGCACCAGGAACGGGTCCATCGACTCGGACCCACCCCTTTCCAAGCTGAGGAGTGTAAGTAGTTCCCTCTGGAGTAGGTTGTCCTGCCGGGGTGCTTAATAGAGACTCTAGTCCAGATACTGAAGCATTGTATTCGCCTCTGTCTATCGATCCTCCCTGAATTAAAAGTTCAGAAATAGTTGCCGCGCATCCATAGACTCCACCAGCAACATCAACTGGAGAATTTACCCACATAGGCTGGCCAACTGACTTTGAAGCGACGGACAAGAGGTCTTTGATTGACCCGCTAAGGTATGAGGAAACATCACTCGCCTTTGCCTTTATGCTGTCGATAACTCCACCAAAGGTGTCGCCCAGTGCAGACGTCGCGCTATATTCGCCTCCGCCTCCTGAAGGTTGGGCGACTGAGCCGTCACCACCTGGATCACCAGGTGCAAAACCGGCGGGTGAGCCTCCGTAATCTACTGCATCACCACCAACATTAGTACCACCAGCATATTCGCCACTGCCGCGTCTACTTGCCGAATCTGGTCTAGATCCGGATAAATCGTTAGACATGCCATGCGAGTTGCTTGGTAGATTTCCGTTGTGCCTGTCGTGCTCGCGTGAGTTAAAATCCAGTGGCAAGCCACGTTCGAGCGCTGTCCAAAGATCCGCTAATGATTCGTTGATCTCCCTCTGAAGCCTGCGTTCCTTCGCCTTGTCGGATAGTTCCAAAAACTTGCTTCGCAGTCGATCACGATTTCGCTCTTTCAAAAACTTGTCAATCCAGTCGTGTTCATTACCAGAGGATTGATGTTGAGATGGTTTTCTGCCATCTCCGGTATCTCGCTCGTGGTCTCTTTCTTTGTCAGAACCACCTCGCGGATTGTCTCTTCTTCCTCGATCTCGATCGTGCTGCAAATCAACATTTGGCAGCATTGAATAGTCATTACCGGCCATTCTTCGATTTCCAGAGCGGAAGTCTCGGAAGTCTGTTTCAATGCGCGCACCTCCAAAGTGACTTTTCTCATCGCCTCCGCCGGGTCGATCAAAACCGCCAAAGCCTCTACTAAACGAATGTCTACTCATAGTTTGTCACCTAATAACCCATCAATTCATGCATCCTTGCGATGTACTCAGCATTCGTTGTGTTGTTGACTGCATCTCCTGTTCCAGCCGGGTTGAAATACCAGGATGAGGCGCCATCCCAACTTCCTGTTACGTCGTAGCCCTGTCGCAAAATATATGCGCCCATTCCCAACTGCCCTTCTACAGTGTTGAGGTCATAACCGAGGTTCGCAGCAGGTTCTGCCCAATACTTTGGATTGATTTGCGTGAGTCCATATGTGTTGCCGTAATAAGGGTTGACCTGGACAGCGTTAGGATCGCCGGCACCACCTGTCTCGATCCAAACCATCGCTTTCAACTGCGCCGCCGGCACCCCCCAGCGATCAGCAGCTTCAATAATTTGAGCATCCCACTGATCGACAGCATCTCCCATCGAAGGTAAATCGGAGCGATTGTCGGGAGTTTTTGTATCGGGTTTGAGCGGATCATCGAGAAGCAAACTCGGCGGACCCAGTTTCTTCTTCTTTCCTGCATCGGCTGCGGGTTCAGCAACCGGCACCCGCTCCTGAGATGAGTCTTCTGACGCCCGCGCTCTTGCTTCATTGCCGATGACAGAATGCGGTGACGAATCATTCCTGGGTACGTCAATTTGTGGAAGATAGTCAGATGCAGTGCACTTCCAAGTACACGGAATGCGGTCAAAATTTTCACTGGCTTGCCAAAGCCTTGATTGCACTACATTGTCGACGTGCATTGAGATGCGCGGTCCTAGGTTATCTAACGATCTGATCGTCATGATTTTCGGATGCCTCGTTCTTACTAAGTATTTGATTTTAAGTTCCAACCGGTAACGAAGTGGTAAAAAGCGCTTGTGCAGTACATCCTGCCGAAGCGGACATACTGCACTGCGTTTCCCCTTTCACAAACTTTGTGGTTCTAACGTGGCCCCGACGACTGGGCTGGTCCGTCAATATACTTATCTAGAATTGCTTTATTAATCACGATTGGTTGATCGGGAAAAATGAGGTCAAAGTTAGTTATGTCGTTTGCCCTGGCAATATCGAATGTAAGCGGATGGTTGTAGATATCAGCACCTGGCTGAACCTCCGGCATTACAGTCCGTCCTGCTAATTTGTTGATTGCTCTAATCTCTGTGTTAACCAGATCAAAAAGGGTGTCACCAGATTGCACCTTGAATGACACTTTGTCAGAAGAGAACGTCACAGGACGATCGTTCATTTGCTCTGTTTGTGCTGCTTGAATTTCAGCGTTGCGTTTTACATCTACTTCCTTCGTCACGTCAGCGATAAGAGTCTCTGTGTCTACTTGCTGTCCATTATGGAAGTCTTCATTACCCCCGTATTGGTTGGGCCGCAGCTCACCGCGGACTCTCTCAATGTCTTTCATGTCAATGCTTCCATCCGCATGCGGATTTGCATTATCGAATAAGGAAATATTGTCTCGCAGGTAATGTACCGCATCTTTTTCTTGAGCGTTAAGCGTGCTTTCATCGATGTTCATCAAACCTTCGCGAGTGATCGAGCTTGAACCCATCACTTTGTCCCAAGTAGCTTGATTGTCGAAGACATCAAAAACATCATTAACACCATCAAATTGCTGTTGTGCGGAAGGACTGTCGATAATGCGTTGAATATCGCCAGCACCAATAACTCCGTCCGGTCCGGTGCTAAAGAAGTTCAAACCAAAACCATTGCCATCGAATCTATCTATCTCATTGGTGTAATTTGAAAACATAAACGCGCTTAACTGATCCAGGTTGCTCTCTGAACTGTTTTTGACAGATTGAAGTTGAGCGGCATCACCCGAACCAAACAGCTCATCATCCCCACCTACTTTGTGCAGAAAAGAATCAGAACCGGTGTCGACCTTTCGGTCAGAATTGCGGTCCATCGTCACAATCATCAAAGGTACTTCACCATACTTCTCAACAAGCTGCTGCGCTTCCTGAGAGGTCATCTTTGGTACGCTGTTAATTTCTTCAAGTAGTTGCGCTGAGGATATGGCTCCGCTCCCCGGAGGCAAAGCATCTTGTACTGGAGGTGCTTGGTCAGTAACTGAATTGTCCATTCTAAAAACTCCTCAAAGGTTAAACGTGAATTGAATTAGACTCGATGGTGACTGCGCGTCTGTCTTGAACTAAGAACTCCGCAAGGAACGAGATGCGAGGTGCGCCGAGTCATAGAACGAGTAATCATCAATAACTTCAAGCAAGCGATGATTAACTGTAAGTTCAATACTCAAATCGTCCCGTGATGAGGAAGGACTGGAGTTCGCGACAGCATGTGCTCTACGTTGGCGCATGGAAAACTCAACCTCTTTTATGAAAGCTAAACTGCTTAGCTGATTTCGAGATTGAAATGAAGAGGTGCCGCCACCACTTCCCAAATTTTTGTCAGACACTTTTTGCATGATAAAAACCTCACGGCAACTCAAACTTGAGTGCCAGGTAAAACCGAAAGAATAGGAAGAATTAGAAAAAAGAAAAAGGAGAAGGAGAAGGAGAAGGGAAAGTGCAATCGCGATGCGTTGTTCAGCCGATTACAAACGCAATATTAGGAACCAAAGGTATCAAAGTCGTAAATCGCGGCTGGAAGTCGAAAAAGACGCCACGACCGCTTCGGTTTTCGATATATAAAGGTTCGGCAGCGAGTGAAACATCCGCACGGCGACGAAGTGCCGCCGTGAAAGTGCAACTCGATTTACGACTTATTTACTCTATTTCCTGACAATCATCGCATCGGTCCCGCCAGAGGAGAATTGCCGATGGTACAGTTGCTCGTTATCGACAGCATTCCTTTTGCGAGAAAACATGCAATAGATATGATCATGTCGGTGTTGCCGCGAAGTTCAGAAGTAAACATCATCGAAGCCAAAAGTAATAATGACGGTCTGGAAGCATTCAAACGCTGCAGACCAGAGATGGTGATTCTCGACGTAAGTTTGCATGGCGCAGGTGGACTCGCGCTAGCCAAAGACATTTGGGAAATCGAAAAGAGAACCAAGATTCTGTTTTGGGTGCATACTCACAGCGATGGCTATCTTGGTGAAATCACACGTGTCGCCGGAGCTCACGCGCTGTATGGATATGTTCTAAAGTCCGAAGGTGATGAGAAGTTGCGTTACGCGATTATGGCAGTTTTCCTCAACAATCATCAGTACACCGATCCCACAGTTCGCGCCTCCATGATCCGTCCGACTCAGCGAAGCGACTTTCTCTCAGACGCAGAGAGAGAAACTCTAATTGATATTGCATTGGGTCTAACTGATAGAGCTATTTCAGCTCGTAGTGGTTTGACTGTGCGTGGCGTACAAAACCGACTTGCAACTCTTGCGCTGAAAATTCTTAGAAGAGATCATTGGAAACTAAGACAAAACCACGAACTAGAAGTGTTCAATCCGCGAACTCGCCTGGTCATGGAAGCACTAAGAAGAGGCTATCTGCGGCTTGATCAACTACAGGCAGCAGAACTGGAGTGCGAAGCGTGGCTAGGTCTGTCACAAATGGCCAGGCCAACCACAAAGACTCAAGCAGCACAACAGCAAATGGGTCTTGTAACCAATGAACAGTCGAGTCCATCTCAACTAAATTTTGCTGTCCCAGCGAACACCAGTACTGTCGTGCAACATCAACAATCTATTGTGGCGCAGTAATTAGCGTTTCAAGTTCAACCAAGCCCAAGTGAAAGGCCACTGTTCCAGCGGTGGTTTTTTGCTATCAAAAAAAACAGACTTCTGACTATGTAGCGCTGTTAATCTGAATTGTGAAGTGAAAAGTGCTTCCCACATTTTCTTTACTAGTCACCCAAATTCTGCCACCATGCGCCTCGACAAGCATTTTGCATACGGCGAGCCCAAGCCCGGTGCCACCCTTCACACGAGAGTCAGACAGTTCAACCTGTTTGAATCGGTCGAATATCTTGTCTACAAAATCAGGCGCAATCCCTCGTCCTTGATCGATGACTTGAAACTCAACCATATTTTCCTGCTCAATAGCTTTCACGGTCACAGTACCGGAAGGATTGGAAAACTTAATTGCATTCGACAGAAGATTGACTAGCACTTGAATGAGCTGATCTTCGTCCGCAAAGATAACAGCATCACAAATATCCTTAACGAGCGCAATTTTCGAACGTTCTGCAAGAGATTGAACTGAATTGAAAGATCGGTCGACCACATCTTCAACTTGTGTATGAGAAGCAACGATTTCGATGTGACCAGCTTCCATTTTTTCAAGTTGAAGCAAACTGTTGATCATTGAAATCAAACGTCCGACATCCGCCTCTGAATACTTGGCCTTACTGTGCATCTTTTCCGGAGTGCTGTCATAAAAACCGGCTGACAACATTTCCAAAAATGCTTGAATCGAAGTCAGCGGTGTTCTCAAATCGTGACTGACCATATTCACGAAATCACGTTTGAGATTTTCAATCTGCTTTTTCTCGGTTATATCGTGGGCTACACAAAACATCGCTCCATCGATAGATGACCAACCTCCGCTCCACAGCACTTCGACGAAGTTGCCATTTTTGTGCTTGATCGCATTTTCCAGCTCGATTTGCTCTCCATTTTTTTTTGCAGATGCAAATACCTCAGATGTCTTCTCTTTATCGGACTCGCGAACAAGTGAAATTAGCTTTTGCCCGAGTAATTCTTCTGGCTTGTATCCCCAAAGTTTGAACGCAGCGGAATTGACCTCGCGGAAATTACCTTCATTGGATATCGAGCAAATGACGTCCACCGCATTTTCTGTCATCGCGCGTTCTTTGCGCGTCAAGTCTTCGAGCTGATTTGCCATCCAGTGAAAACTCTTATCCAACTCAGATATTTCATCCGAGCCCTTCATCTTTTCGTTTAGTGGCATTCTCGAGGCAATACGAAAACTATTGTCAGTGAGAATTTTCAGTCGTCCTGTGATGCGACGCCCAAAGCCCAGAGATAAAACAACTGCGACAACCACCATCGCAATAGTTCCTGCAAGCAAGATTGCCCACACAAACTGGCGACTATTCTCACCCTTTTGAGCGCTCGATTGCTGAATATCGGATGTCGCATTGCTAAATGCTTCTTGCTTGCTGCTCAGCGTGCTTCTCAATGCCTGCAACTGCCTGTCGGATTCTTTCATGCGAAACTCGACGACTTCCTTTGGGGCGGTCGCAAGAGCCTTTTGAGTTTCCTCAATCTCCTGAACAGCGGAAAGCGCAGCAGTCTTCAACTGAACGAACGCATCTTTCTGCGGAGCAGAAACCAACCCGGATTCAATCTTCTTCAAAGAGCCGGCAAAGAGATCTTTTCGCTTCTGTAGTTCAATCGAAAAAAGTGGAGCATTGCTTTCGGCTAAACCAGAAAGCGCACGCTTCATTTCGTCCAGACATTGGAGGAGATTAGAAGACTCCATGATCAATGTTTTGGCTTGCCTCTCCCGCTCAACCTGCTTCTCAGATTCTTGAAGCTGCAGCGCGAGAAACCCCAAAATCAGCAAAGCGACAAAGACCGGCAGCAGCGCCACCAGCAAGCCGTACTGACCGATTTTCAGATTTAATCCCATGCCGCTCTTTAGTCTAGAAAACGTGATGGCAGTCCCGGTGGGTAGAATATATCAGGGTTGGATAAAAACTACGTACCACGGCAACTGGAAAACTACTGGCAGCATGGCAAAGCTACTCATAGTCGAAGACGATTTCAATCTTGCGGACTCTGTCACTGAGCTGCTGAAAGGCGAAGGACACATGGTAGAGCACGCCGCCAGCGGGGCGGATGCGCTGACACTATTGGCTGTTTCGGAATACGACCTCATCGTGTTAGATCTCGGACTGCCGGACAAAGACGGGGTAGACATCCTAAAAACGTACCGCCATCGTGGCGGTGAAGGCAAAGTGATCATCTTAACTGGACGCGGCAAGATTGAAGAGAAAGAGCTCGGTCTTGATTCAGGCGCCGATGATTATCTGACTAAACCGTTTCACGTGAAAGAGTTGGCTGCGCGAGTGCGCGCACTGCTCAGACGGCCGGAAGGTGTTCAAACAAATGTTTTAAAAACAGCAGATTACGAATTGAACGCTAAAACTTTCACGTTTACCAAAGACGGCGTAGAAATTCCATTGACCAAGCGCGAATTTGCATTGCTCGAATTCCTCATGCGCCATCCGAATCAGGTCTTTAGCGCTGAGGCAATAATTGCCAGAGTCTGGCAATCAGATACAGAAGCTTCGACTGATGCAGTGAAAGTCTATGTGAATAGATTGCGCAACAAGCTTGGCGACAAACTACAAGCAGAAATAAAAACAGTGTATGGCGTCGGATATAAGTTCGAAACCAAAAACGCAGACAAAAAATGAAGTTGCCGTCTGGGCGAAACCGCCTATTTTGCAGTTCGCTGCTGAGGCAACGCAATGCATCGCCCGGTTCGTTCTAACGAACGACGCCCCAAGCGCCTTCGACTGTGTGATGCGACAGCACCATGCGCAGATGCCGAATGACTGAACGCAGCCCTTGCGCGTCGCAATCAGAAGGTGCGGTGAACAGCAATGCTTTTAGAGAAACAATTGCAGTCTTGAGCACTTCGATGCTCTCAGTTTCATCCACAAGATCCAGGCAATCTGCAACACGATCGCCCCAGAGACGGGCGCGTCTTTTAACTTCGAAAGGCAACTTTCTATAGCTGGCTTGACTGCGTGCCGGGGCACCGTCGAGCAAAATGTTGTTGATGACCCACTGACGTTGCTCGTCATAGCCATGACCGAGTGCAAACAGATTGCGGCTGGGATCGCCGTAGAAAAGATATTGTTCGACAGACTGAACGATTTCTTTGGTCGGCTTCGGACCAGCGAGATTGCGAGCGTAGTATCCGCGCCCTTTGCGCCAGGCACCAGGGATGATACCAGGCGGCAATCCACCAAATATATCTCTGACCTCTACTAGATTATCTTCGAGTTCAGAAACCGGGCAAATATACTCTTTCAGATAACTGATGTTACCGGGCAGCTCTTGCAACAACTACCAATCCCTCACAAACACCAATCAAATTCATTTGAACCTGACTCTCCTATGTTAAGTCGTTGAATGATCGTTGTCGAGCAAAGTGAACGATTACTTATCGCTTGAAAACCTTGCGTAATCTCCCTACTCTGAGGGATTTAGTAGGTATGTGGTTGTGAAGCGAGCCGCCACCCAATAGTTTTCAGGAATGTGATTCAGCAGATTTAATTCGCCCAAAAATCGAAGCCAGTTTCGCAATAGAAATTTAGACTGCCAATCGAATTTTGTTTTCTGAACAACATTTTTTAGCAAACTACCAAGAATCGGTGCCGCCTCCACCGAATCCGCCGCCGCTAAAACCACCGTCGAATCCACTGAATCCGCCACCGCCGCCGAAACCGCCCCAGCCACCATCATTACTACCACCGCCACCACCTCCACCAGAGGAGTAGGACGGAATTACTGGTGCTTGATTGAAGCCGTTCTGAATCGAATACATGCCGCGTCCAAGGTCATCGAAGTACCAGACCGGATCAAATACAGAAGGCGAATTTACATCTGTGTATGGTTGATACCAGTCTGGAGGCGTTACAAGCAATTCTTTGAACTTCTCCGCCCACATATCGGCGCAGCCTAAGACCATTGCGTAAGGCAAAAGTCGCCCGAATATTGTTGGGTCATCTTTTGCAAGTACCGCAATGCGCTGTTTCTCGGCCTTCTCTACAAATCGCTTGAATGACAGGCATTCTGAAAGCGCCTTAGAGCCAAGATCAGTACGCGACGGCATCGCACCCGCAGACAAAAGTGTGATCAAGCCTGATAGTGCCAAACCAGCACCACCCGCAACACCCTCGTTCCAGGTGTGAAATGCCATGTATCCGCCTGCCACCAGAATGAGCCCCAGTCCAATCGCACGGAAAAGCGCCCGATCGTTATCCGGATGGCGAGTGAAATAGCCACCCTTTAGCAACTGCGACCAGATTGAGTTTTTGATGTCCACGATATGTGGCTGAAACTTACCTTGCAACGAAGACAAATAGGTTGTGTCGGTCACATATCCGAAAAGCGCTGCCATAAAAAATGTTTCGTGCTGCTTCAGAGGAATCGCATTGTGAGGCGGAGTCAATTTCTTAAACTCATAGTCTTTGTCGCTCATCATCAGGATTCCGTTGTACGGAATTTGTCTGATTCTGATGTAACCTCTGGCAGCAAGATCAATCAACGTGGAAGTAACATCAGGCAAATCAACTTTCTCATCGATCAATGTGCCAACTTCTGCCGGGGTGAGATCAACAGGTGGAGTGAATTCGACACCGACTGCACGTTTTGGACCTCTGTCTTTGCCCTGGAAGAACCAGTAGAGGTAAAGCATTACAGAAGTACCGAGCGGCAACACCACGAGCGGATACCAATCCAAAAACCAATCTTGAACTTGCTGCGCTTTCGTTGGTTGAGGAATAGCCGATGCCGGCAGTCCGGCGACAATAGTCATCCCTTCGCCAGGCTTTAAATTCTTGGCACTAAATGTGATGTCATTCGCTTCTCGCGTAACACTTGCATGTTTTTTGGATCCGAAATAACCTACATACGATGTGGCTTTGATGTCCTTGACGTTGACGCCGTCTGGAAACGAGAGTTTTGCAGTAGCGGAATCAACAGGGAATTTGCCTTCATTGCCGTTGACGTTCCAGTAAAATTCCGGACCGCCCTCAAGATAGTTGATCGCGCGCCGCACGTCATAATCGATTTTGTACGTCATCACGCCGGAGACGAGTACATCTTGCTCTCCAATCTGCAAAAGCAGATCTCGATCAGCTCTATGGGTTTCAAACTTATATGGATTATTTCGTTGATCCTTAACGCCGGTCACGTTCAATACGATGTTGTACAAACCGCCCTTGCGGTTGTAGACAGTCGGTATGAAACGCCGAATGCCATGGCGGCGATTGGTTCCGAAGTCCATGACGAGAGTTTCTTCGATATGTGCGGTTCCATCTTTGTCGAGCTTGATGTCAGCATTGAACGACTTGATTCGATCGGCGAGTGCGGGATTGGTCGAGACGAAAAGAAAACATGCCAGTAAGGTCAGCCTCGTCAGTCCGGCGACCTTTGAGCTGAGAAATTTCATTTAGACCTCTTGTTTTTGAAACAACTTGGGTTTGAAAAACGGCTTGGGTTACAAAACAGTTGGGAGACTTTTCTAGCGACTGACGTTGTTGAAAACTATTCCCATTCTGATCGTTCGACCGCCTGGCAACGCATTCTATAATCAAACAATTATATATGAGTCTCCCTGCAAAGCGGACGGCTCAACATCCTCCCGGGCGGCGGTTTCGAAGCGCTCCGCCAATGAGTTCAACCAGCGAGCTCTGCATTGTTGGGAGGTATAATCGAATCGTCCAACATGGGCTACCTTTTGGAGATTTGCATGTACATAGGAATCGGAATGCTGGTTTTCCTGGCCGTCATTGCTCTCTGGATGGTCGGCACTTACAACCAACTGGTCATGCTCAGACAGAGCGTCAGGGAAAGCTGGTCGGCCATCGAGACGGAATTGCGCCGCCGCTATGACCTAATCCCCAATCTCGTCGAGACCGTGAAAGGCTACGCCGGTCACGAAAAAGACACTTTAGAGGCTGTCATAAAAGCTCGAAACAGCGCGGCTGCGGTCTCCGGAGCCCCCGAAGCGCAAGCGCTGGCGAACAATGCCCTGACTGGGGCGCTGACGAAGCTTATGGCGCTCAGCGAAGCGTATCCGCAACTGAAAGCCAACGAAAACTTCAACCAGTTGCAAAACGCGCTAAATGACACCGAGACAAGGATTTCCCAGGCGCGCCGGTTCTACAACGCCAATGTGCGTGATATGAACACAGCCGTCGAGACTTTCCCTTCCGTGCTCATCGCTGGACCCATGGGTTTTAAACCTCAAACTTATTTCGGCATCGAAGATCCAAATGCCTTCGATCCTGTCAAAGTCAGCTTCGGCAACAGTAACGCCGCACAAGAGCCTGGCGGCGTAATTAAGCTCAATTCGACAATTGAGGAAAAAAGGAATTAGCAGCAGCTGCCGTACGAACGCTAAATGTCATGGCAAAAATACTGATAGTTGAAGACGATCTCGATCTGCGCCAAATCGTCGAAGATTGGCTCAAACACGACCATCATTTGATTGAAACAGCAACTAAGGGTGATGAGGCAATAGAACTCATCGGCATCTATTCCTACGATTTGATTATTTTGGACTGGCAGTTGCCTGTCTATGACGGCATTCAGATATTGAAGAAGTTTCGCCAAAACGGCGGTAAGACCCCTGTACTGATGCTCACCGGTCAAGACTTGGCCGAGCAGATTGAGCAGGGACTCGACTCAGGCGCCGATGATTATTTGACGAAACCTTTTCACATGAAAGAGCTTTCGGCGCGTATACGCGCACTGCTTCGACGCCCTGTGAGTGTCACAGACAATGTGTTGCGCGCCGCCGGTATCGACTTGAATCCACGCACATTTGCTGTCACCAAATGTGGTGCCGACATCAGACTGTTGCCAAAAGAATTTGCTCTGCTCGAATTCTTGATGCGCCATCCGAATCAGGTGTTTAGCGCTGAGGCATTGCTCGACCGCGTCTGGCATTCGGAAAATGATGCTGCACCAGAAACCGTCCGCACATGCATTAAACGTTTGCGCAAAAAAATCGATGGCGAGAGTGAAGAGTCGGTGATTCAAACGCTTCACGGTGTGGGGTACAAGCTCCACGCGCCAGAGCACAAAGCATAATCGGGTATAACACATTTGGAGCGTCAAGCGACGCACCATCCCGGTATCCCAGCGGCAAATAAATCGGTACGCTGTGAGACTCAAGCTCTCCCACAAAGGTCTGATCCTTGTAGCTATCCCTCTCCTATTCGAGCTGGGGTTCGTCGCCACGCTGTATCAAATGCTCAATGAAACAGAGCGAGAAGTGCGAAGAGAGGCAAGAGCCCGTGCCATATCAAAAGAATTGAACAAACTGCACTCGCTGATGACGCAACAAGCTGCTGGCATTTCCGGCTACGGTCTGATTGGCACCTTCGGGATGGCGCAGCGCTACCAGCGTGCCTCTGAGCTGATTCCCGAAGTTTTTAAAGAACTCAAGCAACTGGTCGCGGGCAACAAGGAAGAAGAGAGAAAGGTCGATGACCTGGAGGCTTTTCTAAACAGCGCAGTGAGCGATTTTCGTTCTGTCAAAAAAATGATTGACTCGGGCGAACAAGCATCGGCGCGCAGCTACCTCAATTCAATGCGCAGCAAAATTCCTATGCTGGCGGCGAAGTTCGACACGCTCGCTTTGGAAGAACGAAAAATCGAAGACCTCAGTCCCAAACTACAAGCGAAGTCGCGGGAGAAAACAAAACAACTTCTTCTGGCTGGCGTAGTGCTCAATATTATTATCGCAATCTCGCTGGCAGTGTACTTCAATCGAGGCACCGCGCGTCGACTCAATGTTCTTATGGACAACACCTATCGCCTCGCCAGCGGTTTGCCACTCAATCCACCACTGCCTGGCGGTGATGAAATCGCCCACTTGGACAAGGTTTTCAACGAGATGGCTGTGGCATTGAAAGACGCGGCTGAGAAAGAGCATGCTGTTTTGGAAAACCTACAGCAATCGGAAAAGCGCGTGAGAACAATCGTAGAAACCATGCCTACTGGGCTGATCATCATAAACAAAGAAGGCGCAATTGAATCAATCAATCCGGCAACGGAGAAAATGTTCGCATACGATATCAAAGCACTTTCCGGGCTGCCCGTTCAAAAGCTGTTTCCCAAAGAAGCCGCTTCGAGTGTCGAGGACTTTTTGCAAAAACTATTGACAAAAGGTCGCAACCACATTCTAGAACTTGAAGCAGCAAAAGCTGATGGCGAGTCATTCCCAGTAGAAGTATCAGTGAATGAATTCGAAGCATTTGAAGGAGCGCGATTCATGCTCGTCATTCTCGACATTTCAGAAAGACGCGAAGTCGAACGTATCAAGCAAGAATTCGTCTCAATGGTCAGCCACGAGCTAAGGTCGCCGCTCACGTCTGTACAAGGTTTTCTCTCGATGCTGGCTGAAGACATATACGGCAACCTCAACCCGCAAGGACAGAAGAGCGTCGCACTGGCAGAGCGCAGTGTTACACGCTTGATAAAACTCATCAACGACCTGCTAGACATCGACAAATTGGAAGCTGGGCGTTTGCGCATGAACTTTAAACACACCGACATGGATCGTGTTGTGGAGCGGGCTTTCGACGCTGTACACAATCTCGCCCACATCGAGAACATCAAGCTTGAAAAAACCGGCACATCGACACAGCTGATCGCAGACCCTGACCGGCTGGTTCAAGTGCTTGTCAATTTGCTTTCCAACGCCATCAAATACTCTCCGCCCGAAAGCAAAATAACGGTTGACACATCAGTCAGCAAGTCACTTACTGAAGTAAAAGTAATAGACAGGGGAGCGGGAATCCCTGAAAAATATCATCAATCTATTTTTGAGCGTTTTGAGCAGGTCAACACCCCCGACCGTACGCAAAAGGGCGGCAGCGGGCTGGGCTTGGCGATTTGCAAGGCAATTGTCGAGCAGCACGGGGGTCAGATAGGGCTCATGTCAGAAGAGGGAAAAGGCAGTACGTTTTGGTTTAAACTACCTGAGTCTCCGCCAGGATACGATGATCTCGACGACGATGACGATGACGAAGATAATGATGACGAAGTTGATGAAGAAGATAATGCCTGAGGGTTATTACAAACGACCGCTTGCCCTCGCGCTGTCCGCAGCGCTGTTTGTCGGCGCCGCCTTGCCTGCAAATGCAGACGACTTTGCAGGTGATACAAAAGAGAAGGCGGAGCGCACCGAGAAGGCAGCGAGCTCGGAACGTACAGCAAATTCTGGCACCACGGATAAACAAGACAGCGCAGAAGCAGCAAATAGACCGAACATCTCAGACACAGCAGATACAGAAAAGGCAGACGAGGGCGGGCAACAAGTTTCCAAACGCACAACCCAAGCAGCCTCCGCGGCAGTAACACAGACTTTGCCGTCAACTGCCAGCATGTTCGAGCGCTTGATGAACGCGGGTCTCAAAGCTTCTGCAATAAGAGCGGATGAAGAGGCTCAAAGCAAATTTCTCGAAGCCATAAAAGAAGCGAAGAAGCTTTTCGCCACGCCTGATCAACTGGTCGCAGCGCGTCTTGGGCTTGCAGATGCATACTTCCACGACGAGAAGTATATTGCCGCAGGGGAGACTTACCAGCAGTGCATTGACCAATCTAAAAAGCTGCATGGAACTGGTAGCCGTGAGTACGCGCATGCATTGCACGGCGCAGCCGCTGTGGCTTTTCATCAAGGGAAGATTGCAAAAGGCGAACCATTGATTAAAGAAGCGCTGGAAATCAGAAAGAGACTTCTAGACCCTCATGATCACGACCTTGGTGAGAGCTACGTCATACGAGGAGCGATTGCCGGTGCGAAGGGGTGGAGTGAAGAGGCACACGCTGACTTTCAAAAGGGTCTCGAGATTTTGGAACAAAGCCCCGGCACTCGATCTATGGATCTTGCCGATGCACTGCGTGATGCGGCGATGTTCTATCACTCAATCGGAAAACGCAATCGCTCGCGCGACTATTTCGAGCGTTCTTATAGCATCAAAGACAAATCGGTAAACTTCGAACAACCACCCAAAATCCAAGGCAGCGTGCGCTTCAAGTGGGAAGATGGAAGTCCCAGGTCGCAAGAGTTCGCCGACGCAGACTTTCCACTCAAGTACCTTGCCACAAATCAAGTACGCGTGGCTTGCACCATTGTGGACTGCTGGGAAATCTTGGGAGTGCTCATTTGCATAACAAACATCGGCGACAAACGTGTCGATCTGGGGCTGGGCAAAGCAAATCTTACCGAACTTGCAGAACCGCACAAACCGTTTCTATTGATACCAGAAAACACCTTCGACTACAGACGCCGCGAGCGAACAATGTGGGACTACACATATAATCGCCCATGGCTAGCCAACATTCAAAAGACACGAGTCGTCCGCGGTTTTGTTCCGGCAAAAGGACACGACATGTTTCGCGGACCGAATATTTTTGGCATCTATGGCAAATGGGGCGGAACCGAACGCATCTTACCGCCAGAAAAGTTTATGCTCAATCGTTCTCCTGAAGAGCTCGAAGAACAAGCACAAGCGGTCATCGAAGAAGACCTCGTGCGCTCGCGTCACCAAGGGGCGTTCGGCTTAGTCCCAGTCACTCTGGAGCCGTTCGAATCGAGAACAGGTCAACTGTTCTACCTCAACACTCGAAAAGAAGAAGTGATGATCACGGTACCAATCGGTAATACCATATTCACCTTCCCATTCCACGCTCCGAAGCGTCGCTTTCCAGGGTAATGGCCTTCACGTTGTTCTAATGCGTCACAACTTCGCCACACATACGCCCGGCGTTGACCACAGAAGATTCGTAAGTTATTAGGGCACACAGCAATCACCCCGCTGCGGATTTGGCGGAAAGGTGAGTTGCTTGCGATTCACTGCCGACGACGAGGTTTTGCTAATGGTTCAAGTCAACAATTTCGAGAACATGTCTCAGCTAAGAGAGCTGATGGACAAACCAACGCAAAATTTTGCTCAACCATTTACTGAGCTAAAACTATCCGAGATGCAGAACCTCACCAGCAATCCAAACACAAGCAGAGAGCACTTGCCCGGTTTACAAATCATCCCAGACAAAGGAGATAATCCAGCAGCGCGACCACAAACGCTGGAATCGAAAACCCCGAGATTTGCACCTTCGATAGGACAGCACATTCCATTCGTATCTGAGCTCTCTCCCGAGTTCATAAAGAGTGTCAAAGAACAGTTTAAACACATGCTAGGTTTGGAAGAAAACCAATCGCGCAACGAAGGACGTGATTCTGCGCCAGTACGCCTTGTAAGACCAGCATTGGAAGAACCCGAAATTAAGACAACAATTAAACCCAACGGAAACAATGGGTTTAAGGAGGTCAACACACTTGGTGAATCGAATAGAGTAGTATCAACCGTCGATGTATATTTAGACCCGAAGGACAGGAGTATCACAAGAGCAACACGTATGGCTGATGGAAAGCTGTTTTCGCTAGAGACAGAACACAAAGATAAGTCTCGAGAGATAATTACTTTCGATGAGCAGCAAAGAAAAATGTCGACGCAATTGCTGTTGCCAAACGGCGGCTATGAAATGCGTGACGCTAATGACAAAGTCATTTTCTCAAATATGCAAACTGTACGAGGAGAGCAAGTTCATAAGCTGCACAAATAGAGATGGTAGGTGATATTTGAACTCAAAGAATCACATAATATTCAATTCGTGAGAATAACCGTCTTTGTAGGTGGGAAACTTCAATGTGACTCCAAGTTCTTTCATTGAATTTGAAGCGTCGACGCGGCGATTACCCCGCTGAGTGTAATGACACTGTTCGAGTGGAATTGATTCGGGAAACGGCAGATTAAGGCGCTGAACAAGCCACTCAACTATCTCTTTATGCGTTGTTGGTTGATTATCTCCGGCAAGATAAATTTGCCCTCGCTTGTTTAATTCCAAAACTCTCAAAATCATGCTCGATAAATCATGAACATGAATGCGCGAGACATAATTGCTGCCATCGCCAGGCAAACGATAGTTTCCACTCAAAAGTCGAAGATGCATTCCATTGCCACCACCATAAATGCCTGGTGCGCGCACAATCGACGCCCCAACTTGCAGCCACTTTTGCTCGGCATCAAGACGTGATTTAGCCTGAGGAGACTCACTTTCCACGTCAGTGTTCTCGTTAACGATACCTTCTCTCTTTCCATATACGGCAGTGGAAGAAATATAAACAATGCCTGCTGCATTTCTGGCAGAGCGGCAAGCCGCATCATCTGATTCGGGATCAGGAGGGAAAGAGACGACAACCAAAGCATCATCGAGTTGTTTTTCCAGATCGTCAAAAGATTCAATAAAAAGCGGTTCAATTCCAAACTGACGAATCTCCGCGACTCTCTCTGCACTACGAGTGGTGCCATACATTTTGAAGTTGCTCGCAGGCTTACACGTCTGCTCAGAATGCAACACAATATTAGACAGAGCGCGAGCGACCTGGCCGACACCAAGAAAGACAAGTTTCTTCTCTTGATTAGACATTAACGGTTATGGCTTTTCCCAACCCATCTCTTCAACCGCATCGTCAAAACTGACGCGCATTCGCTCGCAATAGTGCAACGCGATAATAGCTTGTTCAACCTTCAACCGTTTTTGCTCAATCAGATCGTGGCATTGGTTCGCCGCACCAAGCAAGACCTTATCGAGTTTGCCGGCCGCAGTCAGAATTTTGACCACATCACCGCCGTGCTTTTTCTTCACTGTCTGAGCGGTTTGCACATCTTGCTCCGTGAGCAACCCTGCTTTCACAAGCAAGCCGATTACTTTCGAATCCATAGAATTCTTAGCGATGGCTTTGCGCGCGCTCTTCGCGTCGACGCCATAATGCTCGCGAATAAAGGCTTCAAGAGCTTCTTCACGAGTGAGAGCGCCTGTGCGCACGACTTCCTGCAAATTCAAAGCAGCCTTCAAAACGGGCACACTTATAAGACCAGCCTCAATTAAAACTTGACCAAGCGGTGGTGCGGTTCCTTGCACTTCAGAAGAATCGACTTTCTTGGCAGGCGTTGCTGTAAAAGTATTCGTGTCTACTTTGCCACCACGAGTGTGAGCGCGGCGAACCGCTTCACCAGCTTGTTTCGGATTGAGAGAACCAGCCTTCACCATTCCCTGCAACTGCAAAGCAGCATCAAGAGTTGGCTCTGGAATCAAGCCTGCCTCAACCAGGAAATGACCCAACAAGAAATTGGGACGCTTCTCGATCAAATCTTTTCCACCGCCGCCAATCGCAGGATAAGAGCCAGATCCATAAGGATCGACCGCAGGGTAATTTCCAGATGCATAAGGATTTTGGTGTGCAGGGTAAGTTCCGGACGCAGAGTTCTGACCTTGTTGAGCAGGCTGAGAAGGATCTTGCGGTTGAGGATAGCCAGGTTGTTGCGGATAACCTGGTGGCATTTGTTGCTGCGGATAACCAGGCGGCATCTGCTGCGGATAGCCCGGAGGATAGCCGTATCCTGGGGGATAGCCATATCCCGGGGGCATCTGCTGCGGATAACCCGGCGGATAACCATAGCCAGGCGGGTAGCCGTACCCCGGTGGATAACCATATCCGGGCGGCATCTGCTGCGGATAACCTGGCGGATATCCATAGCCAGGTGGCATTTGCTGCGGATAGCCAGGTGGCATTTGCTGCGGGTAACCAGGCGGCACTTGTTGCGGATAACCAGGCGGCATCTGCTGTTCTGGTGGCATAGGTTGTTGATGCGGCTGTTGTTGCGAAGGAATCTGCTGTTGCCCAGGCGCTTGCGGCTGCTGTGCTGCCAGCATATTCGTGTGCGATTCTTTCATAAGCGCGCTCGACTTATCGAACGCGGCAAACGAGTGCGGCGCGTCGGGCTGCCCATTGGACTCGGGCTCGGCTTTGGCTGGTGCTGCGGCGACCTCAGGAGGCATCGCAACCTTCTGAATGTCTTGCGGCAGTGACAAGTGCAGTACGTCCTGCAAAAGCTCAACGTCATCAAACGGCGTGCTCCACACGACTCGCGAACTGGAGCCCTCGCCTTCATATAGTGTCCACATGGGCTCCTGCGTACCGCCGATTTCAGACCTGACGGTCAAACTCCATTTGCTGTTCATCGCAGCAAAAGGCAGTTCAACGGTGCAACCCTTATTTACGGTGGCTTCCTGAAGAAGATTCCTCAGGTCACTCATACGGGGCGGATATTTCATCGGGTCCAGGCGAACCTGGCGCTTCGGTTTGTACATCAACGAGGTCCCACTATTTAATATTCAGAATAATTGTGCCCGCCTGAAAACAGTGATCAACCTATATATCTTATTTAGTAAGCAATTCCAGCTTTATCAGACCTGTGAAGGGTCATTCAAACCACTTAACTGGCTTTTACAGGTTAGGTAAAAATGCAACATGATATTGTCGGTACAGACCGAAGGCAAAAAGACGATTGAGAAAACAGCGTGCAAATCGGCAAAAAACTGTCTCCAAAACTTATCGGTCTTATTGTCGCAGGACTCATTTTCGAGTCGGTGTTTTGGATCACGATTTTCAAACTTGGCGAGAGCGCGCGAGCCGATGCAGCACAAGCATCGAACAGCACAGCCCTAGTCAATAAAATCGACAGCATATCGCGTCGCGCACTGGACATAGTCGCCACCTGTGCCGATCCGATACAAACACCAGATGTGCAAGATGTTCAAAACAATATTGCCAAACTTAATTCCGAATTCGCAGAAGCCGAAAAGCTGGTCGAAAACGACAAAGAAAAACAAAGTGTGATCGCAACGGCAAAAGACACAGCCATGCAACACATCAACGCGACACTGGCGCTGAGATCACAGCAGTACAAATTAGTACCTCTCAACCAGCAACATGTAGTCGATCAGAAATGGGCGCAAGTTCAAAACCATGAGCTAGCCGTTATAAGCGATCAACTGAAAGAGCTGAGGAGCAATCTAAATACTCAGGCAGAAAAGCTCAAATTTCACCAGACGGAGCTGACCCATCAAGTAAATGATATTCAAATCGCCTGTTTATGCTTCAAAACAATTGCCCTTTTGCTAATCGCTCTGCTTCTGGCAAAGAAGATTACAGAGCGTCTCAACTGGATTACTGTCATTTTGATATTGCAACTGATTGGCTTCGCCGCCCTGCTGCAGAACCTGCAGCAACAAAGCGATGCGGAGGCAAAGGGAAATGTCGAATCTTTGAAGATGGTGAACGCTATCAAAGAAATTGATGCCTGCTTCAAAGATATAGACACAGCAATCTTTCAATCCATCTTCTCAGACATCAAGCTAGCAGGGCGCCCCGACAATAGACCAGAACATCGCGTGCATCCGCTTTTTCCTGATGCGGAAGATGACTTGATTGTCAAATACATGGACAAGCGCAATCTGGTTAACTTTCGCTTCGAAATGCTCAAGGAATTGCGCAGCAAAGATCCCGATCAACTTTCGATCATCCAGTCGTCCAAAGACGCTTCCGATCGCGTTTTTAGCCTGTTGGAGAACATGCACCGCCAACTGGATAGAGAATGGACAACATGGAAATCCCAGATGCTTGAAAGCAATCCTGCACGTCAAACATCTTGGAGGCAAGTTCAAAACAACATTAAGGATGTATCGTCGATCAATCTCATGTCGATGCTGAATCAAGAGATGGAAAGAACGACCAGTAGCGCCAAACAGCAGGAGTGGTACAGAGGCAGAATAAATTTCGTACTGATTGCCGAATGCCTAATTATTCTGACATGCTTAAGCATTATCGCCCTCACCGTTCGTAGTATCACAAAGCGCGTCAGTATCATGGGTGACAATGCTCTGAGATTAGCTAGCAATCTACCTTTGAACCCGCTAACTGCGGGCAACGACGAAATCGCCGCACTGGATCGAACTTTCCACACGATGGCTGACGCTCTTTCCGAATCACAAAGGAAGGAACGTGCAGTGGTTGAAAACGCCAGCGATGTAATTTGTTCTATTGATGCGCGCGGACACTTCAGCGCGGTCAATCCTGCTTCACTACCCATACTAGGTTTTACACCCGATGAGTTGTTCGGCAAGATCTTCATCGACCTTGTTTTTCCCGACGATAAAAAAACAACTCTTGCAGCAATCGAAAAACTCAAGGCTGGAAGCGATCCAGAACTCATTGAAGTACGAATGGTAAGGAAAGACGGAAAGAAAATCGACACGCTCTGGTCTGCGACCTGGTCCGAGGCGGACAAAGCGCTGTTCTGCGTCATTCACGACATCACAGAGCGTAAAGAAGCTGAGCGCATGAAACAAGAAGTGGTGGCAATGATTACTCACGATTTGCGCACTCCGCTTTCGACAATTAGAAATTTCCATGAGATGCTCGCTACCGGATTGCTGGGCGAACTTACGGAGAAAGCCAATAAGATGCTGGGACTTGCAGACAGGAACGCAAGTAGAATGCTGAGCCTTATCAACGATCTCTTGGACGTAGAGAAGATCAAAGCGGGCATGATGGAACTTGAGAAAGAAAATGTTTCGGCGGCAAAACTCCTTGAACACACCGCCCAGTCGCTCTCGCCTCTAGCGGCAGAATCCGGCGTTTCCATCGTCTGCAATTCTGACGACCTGCTCTTCAATGTCGATGAAGACAAAATCTCTCGTGTTGTCACAAACTTGGTTTCCAATGCAATCAAGTTTTCCCCACGTGATTCCTCCATTAGACTGAGCGCAGAGTCAATAAATGACAGCCTTGTCATCCGGGTCCAGGATGAAGGGCGCGGCATTCCTCAAGACAAAATCGCAAATATATTCGACCGATTCCAGCAAGTAAGCGTGCAAGATCATACTAAAGCAGGCGGTTCTGGACTGGGTCTGGCAATCTGCAAAGCAATTGTAGAGTTGCACGGAGGAGAGATTTCAGTCGAAAGCGAAGAAGGAAAAGGAAGTACCTTTAAGTTCTCAATTCCGAAAACTAGAACCTAAAAAACCGTCCGTCTCCTGGTTCCAGCGAAATTTCAAATTCACCATTTTGATTCGGACTGACGGTCTTCCAGGTGGAGTCGCGGCGCTGCAACTCACTGAGCGCCTCGGCTCCAAGCACTTTTACTCTCGCGACAACTGGTTTTGAAAAATCACGATTGACGATCATAAATGCTTTCTCTTTCCGGTCTTCGCCAAAGACTCCAACAACAAATTGGCCCGGTGACGTAATTTGCAACGGGCAACCATAGGGCATAGGCAACGCACCTGGTGGTAATGGGTCAGTTTGAAATATGTAGAGTGATTCCATAGACATCAGCGTCGAGCTCAGCGCTTTCATCTCTTTGTTTAAAATAGCGGCAGCGTCGACCAGCGGGGTTGCAACACCATCCTGATACATGCCTCCAAAGGCTTTTGGTCCCCAGTACAGAAAGTAATTGATGGCCCGGGCACCGTACGCAAGCGATGTATATACTTGCCACCGCAACTGTGCAGGAGTCGGCATCAGCCAATCCTTCACATCCCATTGACACGCCTGAATAATATTCATAAAAGGAATCTCGGCTTTCCTTGCACAATCCCGCATCAAGCGAAGTTGAATGAAGTAAAGTCCATCTTCAGCCTTTGCATATTTGACAAAAGGGTAATAGTCATAACTGAGTAAGTCGGGTTTGAACTGCCGAATGTACTCATTGATGTGATCTTTGTAGACCAGCGACGGGTCTTTGATTTTCTTTGTTCTGACACCAAATATCGGCAGCAAATTGACGAAGCAAAAGTGGTGCGGATCACGCGCTTTTATGTGTCGAACAAGCTTCGCAAGCTTTGGAAAGTCGGCTTCCTGAGGTTCGTCGAAAATGTAATAGCCTTCAAGCGCAGGATTATCTTTAACTCGATCAATCAGTGCATTTAGCTGCTCGAGTTCAATAGGACTTTCCATCGTTTTGATGTTGAACAGTGCATGCTGAAGCAAAACCTTGACGTTGTACTTTTCAGCAAATGGCAGAGCATCCTCAGCAATCGGCAAGAGGTTGTAGCCTTGCTCCGCAATCGCCTTTACATAACGTTCTTCCGGCGGTGGCGAACAGCTGTAGGTGATGATGAGATCCTTTTGACTCCACCCTGTCCGGTGTTTAGAGTCCAAAGAACCCAACTTGTTGTATGTCTTACTACCAAGGAAAAGAAACGCAAGCAGAAGCGGCACAACAGACAAAACCAGAATGATTCTTGCTTTAGGATGCCGCAAACCGAGTTACCTCACAAAGACATGGGACCATTTTTCTACCTCAGCGCTACTCCATCAATACCGCGCGGCCATTCTAATTCAATAAATCTGAAAATTGCCGTCGCTGCATCCGGGAAGATTCCTAACGATCTCGCTTCTGCGAGTTGAAACGGATTCATTGCCTGGTGACGCTGGCATCGCAACTCGATTCTCCCATCATCAAGCCTTTCCAGGACATGACCTTCATAAATTGCTGTGCCTGCTTGTTTCAATGCGGTTTGAGGAAAGATGCCCGCCACTTCCAGGGCTTTACTCACGACCTCAGCTACATGAGCTTTAGGGATAGGTAACTTGCTGCAATCATTTAGACGTTTTCGATCCTTAGCATCCAGCGTACCTCTCATCACAAGCTCTTGCACCAGCTGCTCATAGTCCTGCTCCATAGTTAGCGACCTCTTTGTTTGATAATGAGCCAACATTCGAGTAGATGAGATATTATATTCGGTTATTCAGGCGACATTGGCTGTCAATGTAAAAGCCGTCCGCGTTGCTTGCACCTGGAGATGCGTATGTTCAGCAGAACTTTGATCGCGATTTTCTCTCTAATCACACTTTTGTCTCCCGCAGCGTTTGGAAAAGACGCAGAGTTCGATGCGTTCTGGACAAAGTTTAAAACTGCTCTGCAGAAGAACGACAAAGAAGCAATTGCCTCAATGACGCGCTTGCCATACAACTCGTACGACAAACCAATGGACAGGAAAAAGTTCATAGTGTATTGCAATGAGATTTTCGCGAAAAAGCAAAGAGACTGCTTGCTGAAACAGACCCCAGTCAAAGACAAGACCGCATACTTTGCTTTCTGTGGTGAAGAGATTTATATCTTCGAAAAGGTGAAAGGAAACTACCTCTTCACCGAAATCGGCGTTAACGACTAGGCTTCAACTCATTGAGTTCCACTGCTCCAAGTTTATTCCGGCCTGCCTCAAAATACTCTTCAATGTTCCGATAGCAATCTCATCGTGCTTAGGAACAATTGCTGTCAGAACCATTCCGTTTTCAGTACGAACAAACTTAACGTGGCTTCCTTTTTGCGTTGCCACAACAAAGCCCACACTCTCCAGTCGTTTCTTTACCTCTCTGTACGAAAGAGGTTTAAGCGGCACTGATTTCAACCTCTATGGTTGTAACCTTTGGAAGCATTGTTGGACTGGGAGGTTCAAAATAAAGCTCAAGCGCTTCGCTCAGATTCCTTAGGGCGCCTTCTTCACTGTCGCCTTGACTTGCCACGTCGACTTCCAAACACTGGGCGACGTAGATATCATCTTCTTTCCAAACGCTAGCCGAGAATTTGCGCTTCATAGTTATTGATGCTGTTTGCGGAAAACTTTCTTAGGTCATCTTACATCAATTTTCTGCATTCAGGAAGGGCGCCGTGGAGCAAACTCCATGACTTTCCAATCTACGTTCCTGCTTCAAGCGCGGAAATCAATTCATCTATCGTCTGATACCGCTCTTCAGGCTGTTTTTTCAAACAACGCTCCACGATATCGCGCATCGCCTGCGGGACTTGAAGCTTCTCTGGAATTGGCGCAGGCTCCGAGTAAATATGTGCAGCTATCGTCTCCATTGTTCGTTTCTTCTCAAAAACAGGAACGCCTGTTAGCGCGTGATACATGGCGCAACCAATAGCATAGATATCGGAAGCGACAGTGAGACCCTCGCCCTGCCAATACTCAGGGCTAGTTGTGAGCGGTTCTCCGGTTTGGTCGCGAGTTCGCAAAGTTGCTTTAACCCATCCTAAACTCTTCACCAATTTGTCGGTCAATCCGAAATCGGAAATTTTCACAACCGGATGTGCTTTCAAATTCGAGACATAAATCTTGCTCAGCTTCAGATTGCTGTGGAAAACGCCCTGTGCATGCGCGTATTTTAGTGCGTTACACACAGGGATAAACACTTTCACAAGCTCTTGCACTGAGAGAGGTCCGTTGGTTTTGACGTATTGCTCCAACGATGGATTTTGGAAATACTCCATTACGATGAAGAGCTCGTCCTTGGTGAGCCAACCCCACTCGACCACAGATGCGATTGAGGCGTGTTCTAAACGTGCCCATTGCTTCGCGGATTGAATGATGTGAGCGGTTTCGGTTTCGCGATGAACACCGGAGTGAAAAACTTTAAGTGCATACGGGCGGTCCAATCGCACGTGCTCGACTTTATAGACTTCGGTGAGTGAACCGGTGCCTATGTAGTTGCACAACTTGTAGTGTTTCGCAGCTACCGGTCCGCCTTGCGGATGCTCACGCCGACCGAGATAACCACCATCCGCCGGACAAATCAAAACCTTTTTTCCATCGTAGGTTTTATGGCAAACAGGACATATCGCAGTATCGGTTTCGCGACAGCGCTCGAGCCATTGTGCAACATCCGAATCTTCACCGATGCTTTCGGTTTCCTCATCGATCTTTGGAGACGTTCTTAGAACAGTTACTTTATGCGTATCATCGCCATTCGATTCAAAAAACACCTGCAAAAACGCGGTTCCCTTTTTGCCGAGCAGCATCAAACTACCATTGCGCACAGGAAAAGAGATGCCCGCGCGAAGCCACTCGCCATCGATGGCAGTTCCATTCGTACTCTTCAAATCTTTTGCACTTATTCCTTCGGGGTGTGCAAACAATTCAACATGCTGATTGGAAACAGTTATGTCTTGAATGAGAATTTGGCGCTCAGACTTACGCACCTGCGATCTGCCAATCAAAAATGATTCGCCTTTCTTCAATTCGAAATGCACTTCCGAATTTTGATCGTTTAGCGTGGGAATCTCGACGGTCATGCCAAGCAGTCTTCCTTGAGCCGCGGTGCGCAGGTCTGCGGCATATATTACAACAAAGACAGACGCGAAAAATTATCCGCGCATTTCCATGAGGTTGCCTGATTCGTAGCGGCGCAGACCGACGTAAAACATGATTATTCCGGCGAAGAGTACGCCCAGCGCACCGCCAAAGGAATACAGGGCGTCAATCATTGACATGTTTCTCAGTGCACTTACGGGCAGGTGACTCACGAACATCGCGGGCAATAGCGTAAACAGCAAGATCTTGACGAAGCCTTGAAATATTGGTGACGGGTAGGTGCTGAATGTGATCATCGCGATGCGCAATTGAGTCGAAACAGACTCCGCGCTGCCCATGAAAAACGCCAGGCTCCCGGTGAAAACACTGAAGCCCACAAACAACACTGCCACTGAGCAGATAAGCGCCATGAGGAGGGTGAAGTGAGGGAGGTCTGGTTTTACAAAGATTACGTACACGACAATGCCGAAGAGGAAATCGCCCCACGAACTCGCACTGCTTTTGCCCAGCAAGAGGTGTGGCAAAACGGCACGCGGATAGAGCAACCACGAATCAAGCTCGCCTCGCATGATGATGCCCGGCAGCGCAAGTGCATTGCCCATAATCATATGTGCCAGTCCGAATCCAGACGCCGCAATTGCCCAGAGAGTGATTACATCGTTGACGCCCCAGCCCTTAACGACTGGAAAGCGCGTGAAGAACAAGCACCAGAACGCAATCCAAACAAAATCATTGATAAACATCGCCACCATTTGCGAGATAAAGGCACCACGATATGCAAGCAACGACTTGAAATTGATTTTGATATAGGCTGAAGCGAGATTTGCATAAGAAGTCAACCAGCTCATTCTTCAACCTCCATGCGAAAAAACGCGCCGTAGCGCAAGGTTGTAGACGATACGAATGACAAATGCAAAAACGAGAATTGCAACAATTTGCTGGATAAGAACGGAGAGAAACACCTGAAGATCGCCAGTGACAAAAACTCTCGCAGGTCCGTACACAATTGCAGAGAAAGGAAGCACTCGAAGAATTTGCTGCCAGCCGTCAGGGAAAAGCTCCAACGGAATTAGCATGCCTCCGAGAATCATGGTCATCCGTGAGTAGATGAGTGTCAAGCCGGTAGTGTCCTCAAGCCAGAAAGCAGCCAAGCCAATGAGAAAGTAAATTGTGAAATCGAGCGCAAACGAGAGCGGAATCAATAGCAAGAACATTGCAATTCCACTTATATTGAAATCCAGCGGTCCCACAAAAGTCAGCGCTATGATAGATCCGACCAGGAAATTAAGAGCAAAGGAAAGGACGCGCTCACCCGAGGTTTGCGCTAACATGTTTAGCGGATAAGACATTGGACGCACGAGCTGCATGGCCAGTGCGCCGGTTCTTACATCTTGATCGACCAGTGTTGCAATAGTTGGTAGAGACATGATGATTGACTCTGTTACGACCAAATACCAGAGCATCTGTTTCAAGCTCAATCCGCCGAGCGAACTTTGGTTTGTCTCTGCGTAAGTGACTTTCCAAAGACAAAGGAAGATATACAAAACGACGAACAGGAAGATCGTTTTGCTGCCGAGTTCGCCTAAATAAGCGAGTCGAGAACGGATGCTGGTCAGAGCAATGTAGAAATACTTGCTCATTAAGATTTACTCTCATTTTCGTCTGCATCATCATCGTCTGCAGCATCCTCACCAAACTCACTTGGCGGAGCGGAATAGATGTGCGCGATGACTTCTTCCAACGGCGGGTCTTCAATTGTGATGTCTACAACGGAGCCAATGCGCATGATCTCCGACATCACTTTCTCAATCGGGACAGCCAATGTGTCGACTTCAAACTTGAAAGCATGCCCGGACTCTTTGAGGGTTTTAACACCATCAAGTGATATGGATTCAGGTGTATCTGCGTACTTGACGCTGAGAACTTTCTCTCTTAAATACTGCCTGCGTACACGAGAGACACGATCGTCCAGGACGACGCGCCCGTGGTTTATGACAATTACACGCCTTGCGACATGCTGGATATCACCAGCATCGTGGCTCGTAAGAAAAACAGTAACGCCGTTTTCTCTGTTCCACTCACTGATCAAATCACGCAATTCTTGTCGAGCGATCACATCAAGGCCAATTGTCGGTTCGTCCAGGAAAATCACTTCCGGCCCATGCAAAAGGCTGCAGGCAACTTCAGCACGCATTCGCTGTCCCAATGAAAGCTTGCGCACTGGTGTATCGAGAAACTCCGAGAGTTGAAAACGCTCGATCAACATATCTCGTCGTGATTTGAAAACGTCCTGCTTTATCTCGTAAATCTTGGACAAGAGTTCAAAAGTATCGCGAGGTGGTAAGTGATACCACAGTTGCGAGCGCTGACCGAAGACCACGCCAATGCGTTTCGCCAGTCGAGTCCGCTCTTTCCACGGAACACAGCCGAGCACATTTGCCTCTCCTGAAGTCGGATGCAAAATACCGGTAAGCATTTTAATAGTTGTAGATTTACCGGCACCATTAGGTCCTATGAAAGCAACTGACTGCCCCTTCTCGATCGACAGCGTGATGCCGTCCACAGCCTTAACTTCAGATTCTGTCCAACGCATTCCCGCGCGTTTTTTCAACACAAAATTCTTGACGAGCTGCGAAACGCTGACGGCATTTTCCATTGCGAAAATTACCTTCTATGTCTGCGTCCAGAGCTCGAGGATGCCTTTGTACTTTTTTTCTGAACATGAGTTGTTCTGCGCGACTGAGACTGCGCCACTTTGGTTGGGCGCTGAGCCGGCTTAGCGGTTTTGCTTTGTTTTGCAGAACTTTCCCGAGCAGCATTTACTCTTGCCTGTAGAGAGGTTGATGCAGAACTAGAATTGAGCGGGTTTTGAACATAACCCCTTTGTGGCGTCTTCAACAACGCCCCAGGGCCAGGCACCACTACTGGTGCAGGAATTGTTTGTGCTGCAGGCGATTGAGTCGGAACAGACGGTGCCGGAGCACTTGCCTGTTTTCGCTCCCAATTTCGAAGCATCGCAACACCAGTTTCAAACTCAGCTGCACTCGAATAGAAGTTGTGCGCACCATTGTCTTGGTAGGGGTTGCGCACATAGTACAAATAAGTTGTGTTCTCCGGATTGAGCGCAGCCTTCAACGAAGACAAACCTGGCGAACCTACGGGTCCGGGCGGCAAACCTTTGAAAATCCGAGTGTTGTATGGCGAACGACGATCGATATCCGATTGATAGACCTTTCCATCGTTGCGCCACTTACCGTCAATCTTTGCAGCATAAACAATCGTCGAATCAATACCAAGCGGCATACCGCGACTGATACGATTGTAGACTACCGATGCAACCTTGGCTCTCTCTGACTCTAGCTTAGCTTCGGTTTCGATCAACGAAGCTACAGTAACAACCTCGTGAATCGAAGTTTTGCGCTCATATGCCCTGCTTGCAAGATGTTCCTTCCACACCTTGCGAAAGCGCGTGACCATCCCCTTCACGACTTCCTTGGGCGTCATACGCTCAACGATAAAGTAAGTATCCGGATACAAATATCCTTCAAGGTTTCTCGCCAGCGGATCAATGTCGGATATCAGCGATACGTCATTCAAAAGCGGTAGAGCTTCAGTGTCACTCCTGAGCTTAAGCGCACGAACGCTACGCATGGCGCGTGCGATATCAAATCTATTCCAGCCTTCAAGAATGGTCAGCTTGTCTGAATGCGCTCCACCACGCAGGACATCAACCGCACCAAGCGGTGAAATCGGCGAATGAAATTGATAACTGCCGGCTTGCACAATCGGTGTACTATTTGTCGCCTTCAGATATATACGCAATGGCAAAATGTCAGAGATGATGCCTTCTCTTGAAAGCAGCGCCAGGGTATCTTCAAAGGTGGCACCACGCGGTATCGCAATTGTCACGACCTGCTGGCGCAATTCATGCGCCTCAGAAAGCGCCTGGTACTTCCCGAACAGGAAATATCCCGCCGAGAGCATGCAGACAAGCAGAATAGCAAGCGCCGCGCGTAAAAACGTCATAGAGAAATAGTATAGCCAGAAATGCCTTTCAAGGAAAAACCCCAGGAATGATCTGGTGAAGTTTGGACTGACCTTCGCGCGAAAACGCCTTACAGTGGCGTAGTCAGTCGGATACCAAACTTGACGTTCTTAAATTGCTTTACTAGCCCGGTAATTCAGATGCTAAAAAAGGAGACGGAAGACATGGACAATCATGCAGCGACCAGCCATATCGGCAAACAGGTCAGCCGGATACGGCGCTCGTCAACCGAATCCTTTTTGAAAGCTGTTGGAGATCTGGACCAGGCGAGCCTAGACAGCGTCGTAAGCACAATTGTCAGCCTCTACCCAGCCTTCGACTCGCCAGTGAAAGCAGTGGTGGACAGCTCGAAATAGTTCGACTAACGAATTTGATGAGTCGAATATACACTCGGAACTTAGTTTCGCTTTCGAACTCCAGCGCTGAAATTGAACTTCGAGCCTACACCTTCGAGCGAAGCATATCTACGTCTTCAATCACGGCATCGCAAAAACGGCACCGGGGCTCGAACCCGCCGGGTGTGCGCACAACCGTATGTCCGTACAGCTTGCAATTTTGAGGAGCGCGCTTCTCTTTCGGTTTGTAAGAAAAATATGCGAGCAGTTCTTTCCACCAGCGGACGGCGACTTGCGCAATCGTAAAGTGCGTTTTGACCTTTTGGATTTCTTGGGTCCGCATGGTGCGCACTTGTTCGCGCGTGATTCTCTTTACCTTTTCTCCAGTGGGGTTTTCTAATGAACCCAATTGGATGGACGCCGGATATTTGCCATTCCTATCTCGCTCTACCACTTTGCTTATCCTCTAGAGTTTTTAGGGGAGGTTTTCGGGGCCTGTGTACGGCACGAAATACAGTCCAGCCTCCTGAGATCCACCTTATTGAATGACGATATGCGTTTAAAATCAATGGTAATTCTGCTAACACTTTCGACAGGGCAGAGGAATTTCGCGCGGGAAACCGCGAAAGGCAAGCTAGATGGACCGCAAAGAGGTTTTGACCGGGGCAAAGCGAATTGTCATAAAGCTTGGCACGGCCGTGCTTATGAAAGAGGAGGGGGGAATCGCGCTGAGCCGGTTCTACGCCTTCATTGAAGGCATTGCCGGGCTGATGAAGCAGGGCAAGGAAGTACTGCTCGTGACGTCTGGCGCCGTCGGGCTGGGCGTTCAGAAGCTTGAACTCGATAAAAAACCGAAGCTTCTGCCAATGAAGCAAGCCTGTGCAGCGGTCGGGCAAGGTCGATTGATGGCACTGTACTCGGACGCCTTTCAGGCGCTGGATATCGTCACTGCACAGATACTCCTGACAGAGGAAGACTTTTCGAATCGCACCCGCTATCTCAATCTGCGCAGCACAATTGGAGAGTTGATCAGACTCAAGGTTTTGCCAATCATCAACGAAAACGACACTGTGTCTACTGCAGAGATTGAATCTGGCAAAGAGTTCGAATTCCTCAAAGTCAATTTCGGTGACAACGACAAGCTTTCGGCGTTAGTTGCCAGCAAAGTAGAAGCTGATTTACTCATTATCTTGACTGATGTAGACGGTCTTTACACTGACGACCCGCGCAAGGGCGACAATGCGAAGCTGATTCCGCTTGTACCGAGCATAAACACGGACATTGAAAAACTTGCATCGGGGCCGGCGGCACCAGGAAAAATGGGGCGCGGCGGGATGCAAACCAAGATTGAAGCAGCCAAGACGGCAACCCAGTCGGGGTGCTCGGTGATAATCGCGGGCGGGAAGGTGCCTGATGTCATTCCCCGACTATTTGCTGAGGAGGAAATCGGCACCCTTTTCCTGCCCACTCCTGGAATGACTGGCAAGAAACGCTGGATTGCCTTTGCGACGACGGTGAAAGCAGCATTAGTGGTCAATGACGGCGCAAAAACCGCGTTGAAGAATGGCAAAGCAAGCCTCCTGCCGGCGGGCATCGTACAGGTGCGCGGGCAGTTTGAAAGGGGCGACGTTATTGGAATCGTTGACGAAGCGGGGCATGAGTTCGCTCGCGGCATCGCCAACTACTCCAGCGACGAAACCAAGCAGATCTCTGGGCAGCACTCTGACGCCATCGATGCAAAAATCGACGTTCGCAATTATGACGCGATCGTCACACGTGATAATATCGCTTTGCTCGAAACCGCGTAAAATCAGGCGTGTACAAGAGGCGCGGAGAAGTAAGAAGGCTAAGAATGGCAGAATCGGTTTTGACTCAAGTTCAGGAAGTCGCTAAACAAGCGCGCCTTGCTTCAAGCCACTTGGCACGACTGTCAAAGGAAACTCGCGCTGCAGCTTTGATGGCAATGGCGGAGCAGTTGGGCAAAAACGAATCGCGCATTCTCAAAGCGAACAAGATTGACGTCGCCAACGCCGAAGCTCTTGTAGAAAAGGGAATGATGCCCTCTTCGTATTTGAAACGCTTAAAACTGGACGCTGAAAAACTCAAAGGTGTCATTGACGGAGTTCGGCAAGTCGCACAAATCGAAGACATTCTCGGCACCTCGAGCCTAAAGAGAGAGCTAGATGACGGGCTAGAGCTCAATCGTGTCTGCTGTCCCATCGGCGTCATACTTGTGATTTTTGAATCGAGACCTGATGCATTGCCTCAAATAATGTCGTTGTTAGTAAAGAGCGGAAACGCCGGGCTAATCAAAGGCGGCAAGGAAGCGGAAAATTCCAATCGCGAGATCTTCAACTGCTTGGCTGAAGGACTGAAGTCGGCTGGATATCCGGAGGGTTCTTTTACTCTTCTGTCGGGCAGAGAGGAAGTTTCCGATCTTTTGAAACTGGACAAAGAAGTTGATTTGGTTGTGCCGCGTGGTTCAAACGAACTGGTCAGACACATTCAAGAAAACACTCGTATTCCGGTGCTGGGGCACGCGGATGGAGTCTGCCATTTGTACGTCGATGAAAAGGCGGATTTAGAAATGGCAACTACACTTGCGGTTGACTGTAAGACCCAATACCCTGCAGCCTGCAATGCCATCGAAACACTATTGGTAAACCGCGAGATTGCGGCTGTTTTCTTGCCCAAAGTCATTGAGGCGCTGAAAGACAAAATTGTAAAAGTACGCGTCGAAAAATCAGCAATAGAAACCTTCCATCTAAAAGATGTTGACACCGCAGATGATACCGACTGGACAACTGAGTTTTCCGACCTCACGTTATCTATCAAGGTTGTGGACTCGCTTGACGAGGCAGTCGAGCACATCAACACCTTCGGCTCCGGACACACGGAGTGCATCGTCACTGAAAATCCGGAAGCTTTTGAACGCTTCTTCGCGGAAGTGAATTCTGCGGGCGTATACCACAACGTATCAACCAGATTTGCTGATGGTTTTCGTTATGGCTTTGGCGCAGAAGTAGGCATCAGCACAGGAAAACTGCACCCACGCGGTCCAGTTGGCGTTGAAGGAATTATTACCTACAAATACAAATTGGTCGGCAAAGGACAGATTGTTGCCGACTACTGCGGTGAAAACGCCAGAAAATTCACGCATAAAGACCTGGACAAGTAAATTGAGTAAAGAGGAAAACAACAAATGCTGAAAAACAAAAAGCTCGCTGTCATTGGTGTCGGCAAGCTTGGTGAAGCGCTGATTTCCGGCTTGCTCAAGAAGGACGCAATTAACGCGTCTGATGTTTGTGGAACAGTAGGTCACGAAGATTCTCTCAAGCGCGTCAAAGAACGCTTAAACATCGAAGCTACGCTCGACAATCAGCAGGCAGTAAAGGGCAAAGATGTAATCTTGCTAGCGGTCAAACCGCAGAACATGGACAATGTGTTGAAAGAAATATCGTCCGTCATCACAAAGGATCAGTTAGTTATTTCGGTGGCCGCCTCAGTCACAACTGGCTTTGTCGAAGAGCGCCTCCCCGAAGGCATTCCCGTTGTGCGTGCCATGCCAAATACGCCTTCAATAATGAATGTTGGCATGGCTGGTATGTGCACCGGCAGTGGTGCCACTGACGAACACAAACAAATGGCTGAGGCAATTTTCAAATGCGTTGGCGAAACAGTTTTCGTCGACGAATCCCTGATGGACGGGGTGACAGCCTTGTCTGCAAGTGGACCAGCGTATCTCTACGTGGTCATCGAGTCGCTGGCAGAGGCTGGCGTAAAGCTGGGAATTCCTCGGGATGTTTCGACCTTACTGGCCGCTCAAACAATGCTCGGTTCATCAAAAATGGTCTTGGACTCCAAAGCTCACCCCGCTCTTCTGAAAGACATGGTGACCACACCAGCGGGATGCACAATTGACGGACTCATGGAATTGGAAGAAGGCAAGTTGAGAGTCACTCTAATCAAGGCCGTTATCAAAGCAGCAGAGCGAGCACGCGAATTGGTCAACACCCAGAACACCAAGTCGAAGAAATAGCAAGTTGATAAGGGCGTCACATGTGGCGCCCAGCGCAGGGAGGCATCTGCGACTTCCGTACACAGAGCGAACTCTAATCCTGAAAGAGTTTGCCCTTTTTCTATGGCGGGTAAGTTAAGCCAGAAGTATTTATATGTGATCTTCTAGAGCCGGTACTCGACAGCGAAGCCTGGAATAACTTAGCGTGTCAAAACCTGGAACCAGTCGCACACTCACCGTCACCCCGCTAAGCGTTATCAAGCAATTCCTTGCGTCCTACGGCTTACGCATGGGATGCCTTGCAGCTTTTGTACTGGCTACCGCTATTGGATTTGACCGATACTACCAGGACTACGTCCTGCCAAAAGACGCCGTCAAATTTGTACGCGAGATCTCAGCAAAGAAAAATCCAAAAGCGGATTGGAACCAATTCGACTTTATAGATGAAGCAAGAAAACGCGGCTGCGTGTGGCTATTTTTTGCCAGCCCATCTGGAAAGGTGGACAAAGACAATGCGTTGCCTCCGCCGCCAATCAAGAAATTCTATCCAACGTCCAAGATCTATTCGTACGGTGGCGAACGCTTTTATGATGCGGCAAGCAATACTCAGTTCGGAACCTTTCACGCAGGCTTTCGCAATGACTATTTAGTTCAACGCCTGGCGCGTGGTTCTTCATCTTTGCCGATTTTTCTGGCTATTTTCGGAGCATTCGCAGCCGCATGGATGGGCAGTTACATTTGGTTGGCTTTACCTCTCAAACGCGTCAGTTACAAGCTTCGTGCTCTCATACAAGGTCACAAAGCTGGTAATTTGGACCAAAACATTACCGGCATCGATTACGAAATAGTCGAGTTGAAAGAGTTGTGCAATGGGATTAAAGAGCTAATTCTGGACAACCGACGCCTGCTGCGCATCAATACTATCGATCAGCAAATTCAGGATCTCACCAGCGACCGCATTCCTGCGCTTCACGTCAAAAAGTCCGATGGTCGTCGCACCGGCAACAAGTCGAACAATACACATCCAAAAGGCGAGGTAAACCCGCATGCTCGTTTGCTCGACCCACTAACCGGATTGCTTTCGGTTTCATTCGTGAGTGAGCATCTGGTCCCTACTTTTGATTCCGGCGAAAAAAATCAAGACCCATACTCGGTTCTCCTTGTCAGCATCAAAGTTAGCGACAGTGAGGATCACGGGCAGCGCGATAGAAAAATCAAAGCGCTCGCAGAAGCAATCAGTGCATCAGTTCGCACCGAAGAATTATTGATGAATAAGCTCTCTCGATACACAGATTACGTTGTCCGCTACACATCGAACTGCATGGCGGTTGTGCTTGGCTGGGCAGATCAGGGCAACGCCACGGAAGTAGCGAAGCGCATAGTATCTTCTTTTCCGCAATACATGGCAGCACAAGGTCTCGACGCAAAACTCAAGCCATGTGTCGGACTGGCGTCTTATCCGAAAGAAGGCGACAACATGCCCGTGCTGCTGGCTAGTGCATTCTCGGCGCTCATGTTCGCTGAAAGAGAGTTCGGCATGGGCTCTGTTAAAACAGCAGGCGAGGTGCCTTCCGATTATAAAAAGGGCGACTCAAAAGCGGTCATGAAAGGGGAATTGGGAGTTCTTGGCGGCTTTGGACTTTTGCAATCATTGGCGTCCAGCAGTAAGACTGGAGAATTGATGGTCAACCAGGAAGGTCAATCTTCACTGCGAGTACTCTTCCAAGACGGCAAACCACTGGAAGTTTCCTTTGGAGAACTCGCCGGACGAGAGGCGCTCGTCGACTTTTTGATTTCGTACAAAGAAGGCAAATTTCAATTTACAGAGCGCGGCTTCTCGCGCGGAACACAAGTGATCATTCAGGAAAAGACTCCACTTTCGCTGGAACGCTGTTTGATGGATGCTGCAGTGGCTGAAGATCATATGGTTGTTGCGAAGCGAATGCTGCGTCTCGATGACTGCATTATCTCTGTCAATCCGGAAGAGCAACTGGAAAAACTCTTTAGCAAACGAAAAGATCTCACGGAAGAAGAGAAGAACGGTATGCGAGCATTAGTGGCGACACTTGAAAATGCTGCGACACTTAAACAGCTTTTCGAGAAGGTAAAAATGCCGGATTACATAAAATGGCGTGCAGCACATCTTCTTTCCGACGCAGAAGTGATACAACTAATGGCTGACGAATTAGTTTAGCTCTTCAGCGAATCAGCACCGGGAAAAGAAAATGACTGAAAAATTACCCGCGCATCTTTTTCTCGACGAAAAAAACATTGATTATGAGATGCGAAGCTTCCCCGAAACAACCGAGAAGGGGGCTGCAAATGTGGCGCGTGCTCTAGGTTTTCGCGAGCGTCAAATGATAAAGACGCTGATCTTTGAAACAAAACAAGGGGAATGCTCGCTGGTGATGGTTGGCGGCGATCAGAATGCGATTTCAGGTTTGCTCAAGAAAGCACTCGGTTCACGCGATATTTCCCTTGCAAAACCCGAGAAAGTAATTGAGCTCACAGGTTATGTAATAGGCTCTATTCCACCATTTCACTGGCAGAAGGAAGGAGTAAAAACTTTCCTCGACCAAGCTCTTATGGACGAACCTTTGCTTGGAGTTGGCACGGGAAAGTGGGGCAATGAAATTCTCATCACGCCGCAAAATCTCGTCACCGCCAGCAATGCAATTGTCGTCAACCTGACTGTGAGAGAAGACGCGAAATAACAGCTTTGAGCAGTTCTAACTGCTTAGAGTGGAGTTTTTATCTGTTCGAAATAAAAACGTCACTCTTCCATAGCACTGCTTTCTTCAGCCAGTTTTTTGTCTTTCGCTGTGTCTGAATTTGCAGGGGACTTCTTGCCGTTCGGCAAAGCTTTTCCAGTGTGCAAGTTTCTATTACTCTGCGCGGTTTTACCTGTCAGTCCCATCGCTGCAGCTTTCTTGCCTTGAACAATTTTCTTTTCAAGACGCTTTGCTTCATCACGCTTGCCGAGTTTTTTCAAGATACGCACAAGATTGTTATTGACCCGCAGCGACTCAGGATTGTTAAAACCAACAGCTTGCTCATCAATAGCTATCGCGCGTCGCAAAAGCTCTTCCGCTTCCTTCAAATTTCCAGTTTGCTCTTTCAAAATCGCAAGACATGAAAGCACTTCCGCTACGCGAAAACTCTCATCACCAAGGGCGGTTTCTCTCACCTCGAGGGCTTTATTGAATTCCTGCTCAGACCTGATGGTGTTTCCCTCGACAAAATCAAGCGTAGCGATGCCCACGAGCGCATCAGCCATAGCCGGGTGAGAATCGCCATATAGCTCTTCGATTATTTGCTTGGCATGTTCGTAGCATTGCCGCGCTTCAGCGTTTTCACCAGCCATCTGATGTTGAATTCCAAGACTGTTGTACGTTGTTGCTACGTCCAAATGTTGTGTCCCTAGTGCTCGTTTTCGAATATACAAAGCACGCTTCAGAGCGGCCATAGAGTCCTTTAGCTTGCCTTCTTTGTGGTAGATGGATGCCATGGCCTGCATGCTTGATGCGATGTCTTCTTCATCAGGCTTCAACGCTTTCTCGCGAATCGATAACGAACGCTGAATGAATTTCTTCGCCTCAGGAATTTTCCCTTCGGTCAGATAGATCATCCCCAGATCATTCAAGCTGTCTGCAACGGACAAATTGTTCGCGCCACCGGACTTCTCTCGAATAGCCAGCGCACGCTTAATTGCGTTTTCAGCTTCAGGATAAAGATCAAGGTTGAAATACAGATTTCCCAGATTGTTGAGTGTTTCTGCAATGCGCGGATCATCTGGCTCGAATCCACCGGACTTGGCTAAAGCCTGCCCAAACAGTGCTTCTGCCTCGTGGTAGTCGCCGCGATGAAATGCTTCTTCGCCCTTTTGATTGAATTCTTGCCAGGAAGTTCTCTCCGGTCCCTTCTTCTGTTGACCCGGCAAAAGTGACTCTTTAAGCGGTTCTATCGCTAACCCCAGAACTACTCCCAAGAAAAGCGAGATAGAAAGGCCGAGCACACGTAAAGTTCTTCTTCGAGTGACCGCAGGATCAGTTTGCGTAGAACTTGTCTTCTTTCGCTGACTGCGCTTTAACTGATCGGCTCCATGCTTAAGCACTTCTATGTCAGTCCAGAGAGCTTCCATAGAGGGGTATCGCTGATCTGGATCTTTCTCGATTGCGCGCATCACAACACGCTCGACGGCTTCCGGTATTTCAGTGCCACCCGATGCCTCGCGCACCGCCTGTGGTACCTTAGTCAACTGACGATGCATCACTTCGTGAGCCGACTTCCCTTCGTTGGGAGGTCGGCCGACAAGCGTTTCGTACATCAGACAACCAATGGTAAACACATCGCTTTTAGCATCGAGTTTTACGGACAGCACAGACTCGGGACTTAGATAATGAGGGTCACCGTTGAGGACAGACTTATTGGCGAGGTTACGAACCTCTTCACCGTCTTCCAGAAAGCGCTCCGAAATACCAAAGTCGACGACCTTGGCAAAATCCTTGTAGTCTGGCGTGTCATAGACAAAAATTTGCGAAGGCTTTAAACACCGAATAAGCAAGTCTTGCTTGTGTGCATAAGTGACGGCATCGCAAACTTGAGAAAAGATATCCAGCGTTCGAGCGTAAGGAAGCTTGCCATGCTGCTTAAGCAAGTCCGCAAGCGTCTTGCCTTCGAGATAATCGGTGACCAGATAAGGTCGCCCGTTAGAAACACCAAAGTCCAAAACAGTAATGATGTTTGGGTGATTAAGACTACTGGCGACTTTCGCCTCAACCTGAAAACGCTTCAAACTCTGGATGTCTGTCGCTGTCAAAAGCCTAATCGCGACAGCTCTATCCATGAGCAAATGCCTGGCTTTATAAAGCGAACTCGATTGTTGCTTGCTCAAGCACTGCTGAACTTCGTAACGCCCAACTACAGTCGTGCCGACAAGAGTGTCTTCCATCTCGTCTTTCATAGACTTGTTGGCGGAGGAAGGCTCGTCACCCGAATGCGACGTGACGGTATTTGGAACAGCCTCAAGCTCTTCCACTTCCGCCGGCTCGTTGTTTTTCTCTGTGGCCAAACTATTGCCCTATGAAAATCACAACAACACTCTGTCTATTAAGTATTGCCCTCTCTAACAACAACTTCACAGGATGGGATACGCAACTTGAGTGAATTAATTTCGACCTCATTGCCGTCTAGATGACTGAGGGACAATTTTTTCAGATTGCTCAAGCCGGAAAGCTTCTCTGCCGCAGCCTTTGACGTATTGGTATCGTCCAGCCAAAGCTTTTTCAGTTGGGAAAGCTTTGAAATTTCGTCGAGGTCTTCATCTGTAATTTCCGTGCCGGAAAGATCAAGCTCTTCAAGAGCCGGCAGATACTTCAGGTAGCTGAGCGTGTCCTTGTTGAGCTCGGCTTCGCTAAGATCCAGAGAGACGATGGCAGAGCGGGCGTCTTTGTTGCCCATGCTAGACAAGAAATCCAGCGAAATTTCCTTGTCTTTGGAAAGTTCTAACTGAAAGCGCTTACCCTGTGGCACTTCAAGCCGCCCTTTCGCGTCGCTGATGAGTGTCCAGTATTCAGGGTCGTCTTCACTTTCTGTCAGCAACTCACCGACTTTGACGTCCGGGAATTTCAGTTTGAGACCACTTGCCTGACTAGACTTGCTGCTCGACGCTTTTGCGTCAATAGTGAGTGTTTCCAGTATTTGCGCGCCCGAAGACTTGGCGGCCGACGGCTTGGGCATTTTAATCGGCTCATAGGTGATGGTTCCGGCGCCACCTTTCGAAGCGCCTTCAGAGTCTTTGCCAAGCCAAATCGAAGCGGCTGTGACTACGACCATGAGAATCCACATGATTGCGAGTCGAGTGACATCAATCTCAATGGAGTGTCCCTCCACAACAGGTGGCATGGAGATCGGCGCAAACGGCAGCGGCGTGCCCGCCGGCGCCGGACTCGTGTCTTTCCACGGGGGAAAACCGCCGATGGCAATGAAGCCAACAATGCCGATCAGGAGAGCCCGTCTTTGCTTTGCGTTCACTTTGCCTGTCCTATGAAACTTGGAAAACTTGGATAACTTTGGAAACTCTGAAGAATTGGGAAACTTCGGAAACTTGGTTAAATCATCGAGGATTTTGAGAATTCAGTGAAAGAACCTCCGTCTCCGCGACTAAATTCAACAAAAGTCTAGCGAATCTCTAAAGAAAACGACTCTATGACAAACAAATGTTAGTGAAGACATCCGCAGTCTTAATAATCAAGTGGTATTTCGCAGAACATGTCATGAATTAAGGACGCAAGTCGGCGCAACTTATTTGGCTTTAGCGCTTGCCTTAATCGGGCGAAGAGAGTAATTTCTAACGAAATTCTGCCCGCCATTCAGGAGGACTGTTATGTCGACTTGGGAGCGCTACAACATCGCCGGACAGCAAGCGTTGTCGGCAGGAAAACCTTTGGACGCCGAAACACAGTTCAAACTGGCTATCAAAGAAGCTGAAGCAATGAGCCCAAACGAGCCAAAAATCGCTCAAAGCAAATCAGCACTTGCCAATGCCTACCGTCAGCAAGGCAAATATGCTGATGCAGAGCCGATGTACAAAGAAGCGGTTGAATTTTTGATTCGAGTAAAAGGACCTTCGTGTCAGGAATTGATACCGATTTACGACAATTATGCAAAAATGCTACGTGCCGCTGGACGCGGACCGGAAGCAGATAAGATGGACGCCAAAGCACGCGCAATCTTTGCAAAGTAGTTAAGCATTCGGAACAGCACGACACATTTGGAGAAAGACTTTGTCCGCTACAGGAAAGGCTGCCCGCACAAAAGAAACTGAGAATTCGGTGATGCACGACAAAAAACATGGCTTGCAATATCTAAGCGGTTTTGCAAATCACCACAGTTCGGAGGCTGAAACCGGTGCCCTTCCTGTAGGGCAAAACTCGCCGCAAAAGGCGCCGCTTGGTCTTTACGCAGAGCAACTGAGCGGTTCTGCCTTTACCGCTCCCAGGCATGAGAATCAGCGCAGCTGGTTGTACAAGATTCGTCCTTCTGTTCTGCATTCAAAGTTCAAACCTCTCGATAAAGGTTTGATAGAAACCCGCCCTTTCGATTGCGACAAATGGATAAGCCCTGAGCAGTTACGCTGGAATCCACTGCCGGCTCTCAAAGAAAAGAAGAATTTCGTCCAGGGCATAATTACCATTGCCGGTAATGGCGATTCAGCGAGTGTGCGAGGCTCCGCAGTGCACTTGTATTCTGCGAATCAGTCGATGACTGATTCGTTTTTCTACAATGCGGACGGGGAATTGTTGATCGTCCCGCGCGGCGGACGACTCATGCTTGGCACCGAATTTGGTACCATCGGACTCGCCCCTGGAGAGATTGCAGTCATTCCGCGAGGCGTGAAATTCAAAGTCGACCTTCCGGATGGTACCGCAGATGGTTACATTCTAGAGAATTACGGTCCGGCGCTAAAACTGCCGGATCTCGGACCGATCGGTGCAAACGGCTTGGCTAATCCCAGAGACTTTCTTGCTCCTCATGCCGCATATGAAGACATAGAGCGGCCACTCACTTTGATCGCCAAATATCAAGGAAAGTTGTTTACTGCAGAGATGGAGCATTCTCCATTGGATGTTGTTGCATGGCACGGCAACTATTACCCATACAAGTACGACCTGGCGACCTTTAACGCGGTCAACACGGTCACTTTCGACCACAGCGACCCGTCCATATTCACTGTATTGACCTCGCCTTCCGAAATCCCCGGCACGGCCAATGTAGATTTCGTCATCTTTCCTCCACGCTGGATGGTTGCAGAAAAAACATTCCGCCCGCCCTACTACCATCGCAACTGCATGAGCGAATACATGGGCCTTATTTATGGCGTTTACGACGCGAAAGAAGAAGGCTTCGTCGCGGGTGGCGGCAGCCTTCACAATCAAATGTCGGCACATGGACCAGATGCCGCAACTTTCGAGAAAGCTTCAAATGTAGAATTGAAGCCTCAAAAAATGGAAAACACCCTGGCCTTCATGTTTGAAAGCTCGCTGGTTTACCGACCAACAGAATTCGCAATGACCGGCGGAATTTTGCAAAGCGATTACATCGATTGCTGGAGTGGATTGCCCCGACATTTCGAAGCCCCTTGATAAGCCGATTTGATGTACTCGCAGATGTCCGATAAAGGACTCAGATGCGTTCGAAAGGTTACATCGCCCAAAAATTCCAACGCAACACAGCTAAAATGAGCGCCGGTGACGTTTATACGTCCAGCAGGAAAACCTAAAAGCGCGCCCTGGAGGCGCTCGAAATGGTGCGCAGCCACCCAAGAGGGTGATGGAATCTCAACCAATTAATCTGCCTGTGTGCGATTATTTTGAGACTAAGTCTCCATATAGGGGTACTTAAAATAAGTAACTGGTTCTTGGAAATTTCCGATGTTTAAGCCTAAACCACAGCAGAAGGAAGAGCCGCCGAAAAACATGAGGCTGCCGCACGAACCGCAGCAGCCGAATATGAAATTGGTTCGCACGATGTTTGACGAGTGCGAGCGCAGGCGCGGAACCACGATCGAATTACCGTGGTCAGGTGGCGGCCGAAATTTCTTACTTATGGTTTTGTGGGAAAAGGGTGGCGATTTTCCGGTCTGGACACTTTATGACGAAGCCGGCGGCGACAATGCAATGTTGTTTAGCCAAGGATTTCCTCCATCTGATCTCGATTTCGTACTCGAGATGATCATCATGTCTACGAGTCAAGGCAGCGCGGCACCAGCATCAAGCGGATTTATTCCGGAAGAATTGAGACCGAGCCCCGAAGCACTTGCCGCTCAAGCCCAAGAGGAAGTAAAAAAACCGGACGACATTTGGAAACAACGCGTTTCCGACAGTCTTTCTAGAAGCACTCACAGTGGCATGCCGGCGCAGTCTTCGGTATATCCGGATCCACTGCCAAGACCTGAGCCTCCTCCTCCACCGCCACCACCTCCGGTGCCACAACCAATGCCGCAGATGGCACCGCCCATGCCACCAATGCCTCCACAACCAGGGTACCCGCCACAGCCGGGATATCCCATGCAACCAGGTATGCCGCCTGCAGGACAGTACCCGGGCATGCCGCCGGCGCCAGGTTATCCACCGCCCCAACCAGGCTATCCGCCGCCGCAGCCAGGCTATCCGGCACCACAAATGCAACCGCCGGGCTATCCGCAAATGCAGCCTGGATATCCGCCTCCGCAACCAGGTTATCCACCGCCCCAACCGGTCTATCCAGCACCGGCGCCGCCTCCGGCACCTTCCAGCGGACCAGGTCCAATGCCCATCGATATGGGATTGATTTCAAAACGCACGGATGTCACGCTCAATAATCTTCTTCTTGAATCAGGATTGCTCAACAGCCAATCTCTCGACGCGGCAATAAGAATGCAAGACCTGGTTGAGGAAAAACAGCTGACAGCGCGCGATGCTGCGCGTGTACTGGCCCGTTATCACAACAAAGGAAAAACAATCGAGCAGTTCATTACAGTAGCGATGCAAGAACTAGCAGACGGCGCCCCCGGCTCTTCAGCAGGAGGCGGGGGGGCACCACAGGGTGGTGGCGCTTCCGGGCAGGCGATGGTGTCTGTCAAAGACGCACTCGACTTGCTAGTGCGCTCTGGTGTTTTGACGGACAATGACATTCAAACAGCCAACGAAGTTCGCAAAAAACATGGCGGTGACATTTCCAAAATTTTGGGCGCTGCCAACAAACTCGATGATAAAACCTTTGAAGCAGCCGTCATCTGCGTGCCCATGCTTCGCGATGGCGTTATGAAGATAGAACAGATTTCTATTGCACTGCAGTATTGCAGTCGTATGAGGACCAGCTTCGACGATGCTTGCACAGAGTTGAATTGGCCCAATCCGCGCAAACGCTGAGCCACAAAACTGGAATCACCGGCGAAGTCAATTACAGGTTGATCGAGAGGGACCGGCTGCGTGGACGATGTGCCAAATCCATATATTCATTCCAACAAGGCAAAACAATTGGAATTGAAAAAAGATCTTCAAGAAGCGGAAGCCGAGTACAGACGCGCTGTTCAAGCCGCCGACAGCTTGCCTCGTGCGGAATACATGCGTGACTTCAACACTGCATTGGATCGATCGCGCAATGGTGTTTCTCCTGCCAACAAGCATCTACCGGAAGACGCACTGCCCGAGCTGCTTTCAGCCTACAGAGAATTGCTGGCGCTGCCATTTCTCACGCGCACACAGCTGGCAGGATTTTACGCTCGACACAATGCATTGCCCGAAGCAAAAGAAATAATAGAACAAGCCCTTGCTATAGAAGCAGAGACCGTGGGCTGTGCCGGCAATCATCCCGAAGCAGAAAGACGAGCACTGGAGCTTCTGCGCAATATTACCGACATACTTGGTCCTGCCAATGCAGAAGAATTATTCCTTGCGCACTTCGACAAACTGGACGTTAACAAAAATGGTTTTATCGATGAGGCAGAACTCAAGCGTGCGCAGCTGGATTTGACCGTTCCACCGGAAGCACAGTCGATGATTCGCTACTTGCTTTACCATTATTTCGCAGTGGAAAAAGCAAGCAACGATGAATTTGGCGAAGAGATAAGCGGCTTATCAAAAGCCGATGTACGCAATTTTCAAAGAGCTGCAAAATCAAATTGGAAAAGGCTAAAAGAGTGAATCAAATGGGGTTGAAATTTTGAAGTTATCGACGTGCTCAAAGTTTTCTTTGTATCGAAATCTTGCTATGAAAGCGCTTCCCGTAGTGGTGTTATTCGCTGCATCCACACTTTTCCCAAGTGCCGCACGTGCAGATGAAGTTGTGCTTGCGCAGTCGCAGCCGATGGTTGCACCAAACAATCAGATTCAGCGCATGACAGAAACAATCAACCTGCAAAAGGGACAAGAAAAACTTCAGCTGACATTGACGTACTACAACGGCTCTGCCAGCGCGCCAGGATTCAAATGGTTGCGCATCGCATCACCAACAATGCACTTCGTATCTGAAAATGAATTCGGTGGAAAGCGCAGCTTGAGTGTGGATGTCACAGGTGAGCTGACTTGGGGTGGCAATCAAATGTTGATCACAGCAGGAGGTCAACGAGGTTCTACATTCAGCTGGAAGCTGACTACGAATCAGCCGACCGTCACCAGCCTCAATCCGACCCAGGTCAGCCCAGGTCATTCAGTCACCATTCTAGGCAGCAATTTCTCCAGCGACCCGGATGCAAACGTCGTCATGTTCGGCAGCCACCGAGCACGCTGCCTGTCAGCGTCGTCGGACAAATTGATCGTGCAAGTACCCGACTACGCCGATAGCAGCAGCTCAAAGGTGAGCGTATCAGTGGGCGGTATGGAAGCCGGGACACTGGCAGCGACCGTCGCTAGCTATCCCTATCTCAGCAGCCTGAGCGCCAGCTGGGTGCCGCCAGGCAGTCAATTCACAATCTACGGCGAAGGTTTTTCACCCAATCAGTCAGACATTTCTGTCTATGTTGGTCCGCTGCAATGCCAAATCGTGAGCGTTTCACCCACCGAAATTACGGTCGTCGCTCCTGTCGGATACGCTGGAGAGCCGTGGGGATTTTATCAGCCTGTCAAAGTGCAGGTGCGCGGTGTGCCGGCTCGAAACCAGTTAACAATCAGCATTAGCCAGGTTGGATAGAGCCTTTCGCCGGTTAATAAACTTGTCTTTTTGCCCGCTTATTCGACGTTTCGTAGAGGATAGAGCCAAGCTGGGTATACTTTGAGACAGGGAAGCGCGCAAGGGCCCGGTATTCATGGGAAAAAACATCCTTCTAGTCGAACAGGATAAATCATTCTGCAAGCTGATTGTGCCTGTGCTTGAAGGGCGTGGTCATAAGGTTATTCAGGTCGATAGCGGCAAAGAAGGCAAAGGCGTCATCCAGAAAGAGAATCTGGATATGGTGCTCCTAGGCGCACCGTTGCCTGACGACAATTGCTTCGATTGGCTCACAGCTTTGAGAGCAACCGGCAACAAGATTCCGGTTACTTTCATCGCTTCGTCACAGCCAGAATTGCACGCCAATCGCGAACGTCTGGAACGCGAACTGGGTGTCGTGCTTGCGGTTAATAAACCCGTGATTCCTTTCGTTTTCGGCGCTCAATTAGAAGGCAAGCTCAGCCCCGAAGACCCACAGTCCAGTAAGCTCAAAGATTTCGAGACGATGTTCTTAGCGCTCGTTTCAAAATACGCGCGCATGTTGCCCTCAAAACTGGAAGACCTGGCAGTTGCAATCAACAAGTCAAAAGAAGACCCGGAAGATGCTTCTCTTCTGGCGGAAGTTCGTTCGCAAGCACACAAAATCAAGGGCACAGGCGGCTCTTTGGGCTTCAGGCAAGTAAGCGAATGTATGCTCTTCATCGAGCACGCTGCTGCCACCATGCATGAAAAGCCAGCCGCCGAGCAAATGTCCATCTGGGCTGATGTAGATCGCAAATTGGCTGACGCCAAAATTCTCGGAGAGAAAGAGGCTCAGGATGTCGCTTCCGTAGTCAATGCAAAAGAAGAGGAAGGACAGAGCGAGGAAGCTCCGGCATCGATGGCCAGAATTCTTGTCGTCGATTCGGACGACGGATTTTTGGATATTGTCGAAGAACTGGGCAAACAAAGGCTCGTGGAGATTGTTCGTGCCAAAACTTTCAGAGAAGCACTAGATCGCGCTTGTATTCTGCCATTGGACGCCGCGCTCATAAATGTGCATGCTGAAGTGCCTGATGAGTCGTTCAAACTGGCACGAGAACTCAGAAATTTGCCAGGATATGAGACCCTCCCGTTAGCGTTTATTTCCGGCAACGCGCTCGTCAAAGATCGTGTTGAAGCAGCACACGCAGGTGCGTCGCTTTATTTAGATAAACCGCTAGAATCGGATTCTTTGGAGAAAGCGGTCGAGCACCTGGTGGCAATTCGTACTGGCGGAAGACCGCGCATTTTGCTCGTCGATGACGACGAGTTTTTTGCCAACACCATCGCGCTCATTCTTCGCAATGAGGGCGTAGTAGTGCGCATTCTCACAGACCCGAACAAAATTTTGGAAGTGATGCAAGACTTCCCGCCGGAATTGCTTCTGCTCGACGTCATGATGCCTGGTATAACAGGCTTCGAGGTTTGCCGCATGCTGCGCCAGATTCCGCGCTGGCAAGATCTGCCGATTGTCTTTCTCACTGGACAAACCGGTGTGGAAAACAGATTGGAAGCATTCCGCTCTGGCGGCGATGATTACCTTCCCAAGCCGGTCGTCAACGAAGAGCTGCTTACTCGCGTCAAGGTCAGACTCGATCGCGCGCGCATGCTGAAAGACAGATCAGACAAAGACACCATCACGGGATTGCTCTTGAGAAGAGCATTCTCAGAGCAGCTCGCTCAATTGCTCGCGGACGGGCAACGTAATAAATCAGTTTTTACGATATGCTTGCTCGATGTGGACAAGTTCAAAAATGTCAACGACACCTACGGTCACCTGGCTGGCGACAAAGTTCTTGCGGGTTTGGGTCAGCTTCTGGCACGGCGTTTTCGAGTAGAAGATTTACGCGGTCGTTGGGGTGGAGAAGAATTCATACTCGGATTCAGACGCGAATCAAAAGAAACCATGCACGCTGCTATTAATAGAGTGCTTGCAGAGTTTCGAGAGATGGTTTTCAACGGCGACGATGGTCAAGAATTCAAATGCAGCTTCTCGGGCGGGATGGCAAGCTACCCTGAGGATGGAGAGTCGATTTACGAATTGATTCAGACTGCTGACGCGCGTCTATATGAAGCGAAAAAGCAAGGGCGCAATCGAATCATCCTGAGCCATCAGCCAAACCCAGAGAAGAGCACAGCAACACCGTAAGTTCAGGTTCTGACACAATTGCCTGCTGCCCTCATTTTGAACAAGGCGCAAGTGGTGCGTCGGCTCAGAGATGACGAGCAAAAACGGGCGACAATCTGCCGCCCGTTTAAATCATCTGTAGCTACGTCTATATCAAACTATTCGTCTTCAGCAGCACGCTTTTTGATTTCAGCATTGTACTGATTGATTTGGCGGAGCTGTTGCACATACGCAGACGTCGTAGACAGCTTGCCGGCATATTTCGGGCCAGCTTTCTGATAGTACGCAACTGCGCTCGAATAGTCTTTCAAGGAGACAAGAGCATCACCAACCGCGCCCTGATAGTCAGGATTGGAAGGATTCATATCTGCCGCCTTGCGATACTGAACAATGGCGTCTTTGACTCGACCCATCTTATGAAGGTAGGCACCATATTCGAAGCGAATCTGTGCATCCTTTGGATCAAGATTTACAAGCGCAGCATACTCTTCGCATGCTTGAGGCACTTGGTTCTTGGACTTGTAGATCGAGATAAGGCAACGATGCCATTCAACTTTTTTGCTGTTTTGGGCATACGAAACATTGCCGACCAAGAGTGTCGAGACGCTGAGCGCCAGCGCTAGTCCAAGGCTGAGGGGACGGGCTGGAAAAATCATTTTACAAAACCTCCAAATTCAAATCAGAAGAAACTGCTCAGCAATGTCTAGCGGTTGCTGTGCTTCTCAAGCTCCGCGTACACTTTGTTCAGGTTTTCGTCATCGGCGGGCAATCTGCCGAACGACCCTTCATAAGTGTCAAACATTCCATCGCGCGGCGTGCACCACTCAAGGAAGATAATCCATGGGCTGCCTTTCGCTGGCATTTTGTCATCTGAGAATTTCCAACCCGCAGGCGCACCAGAGGTCGAAGAACGCTCTTTGAACTCGTAGCGAACAGGCAGATCTTTGTTGAGGGGCGGTCCCTTCAAGATTTTGGTGATTCTGAATTTTGCTTTGGGTGGATGGAAGAAGTTGATGTTGTCACGCTTCTCATAGCCCTGATACTCGGCGATCACGATACCTTCGCAACGAATTGCACCAGCCAAAGTTTGGTTAGCTTTGTTGATATCGACTTCGTGATGCTTGGTAGCGATTGAGTGCCAACCCTCTGCTGATGCCGGATTTTCTGTTGCCAGAGGTATCGGTTTTGTGTCGTGTGGCTGGGTCGATGCCGCCGCACTCAATACTGACGCAGGAGGCGTCGAGGGGACAGAAACCGGAGGAGCGGCAGCAATTGCCGTTCTTCTTGCTTTAGCAGCAGGCGAATCGATGTAGCGAAGTCCTGCTTTCAAATATGGAATCGCTTCGTCATAGCGGCCCAAATGGAAAAGTGCTTCGCCGTATTCGCCGGAGCACTCATCTTTCATGGCCGGATTCAGTTCTATAACCTTCTGCAAGGCGAATGCGACTTGATCGTATTCCTTCATTGCATAGCAAGCATCGGACAAACCGATGTAATACTCTGGCGTTTTCGGTGCCAAACCGATTGCTTTGCGAAACTCATCGCGAGCTTCCTGATTGCGACCGGCGCGCATTGCTTCTTGCGCTTTGCCGACATACTTCATCAAGGTCACCGAAGGACCTTCGTCCTGCGCAAATGCCGATGGCATAAATGCCAATCCCAGAGACAAGAGTGCAAGACTCCATTTGTATCTGGTCTTTAACCTTGGTAGTTCTCTTTCTATCACCATCGTTACTAAGCGCTCCTAACCGCAAACGTCCATGCTTCCTTCCGGGGATCGGTCAAATCCCACAGGGCTATAGCCTTTTTTCCATCTTACTGGGACTTTCTAAACAATGCTCGAAAACACTGACATCCCGTCTTCGCAGCCCCCCGCAATCCCGCTATTCAGCCAAGCGAGGGCGTTTGCGCATCTTTTCGGCAATCGAAGACAAAAGAAGCTGCCGATAAATTTGGTGAAATTTCCGCATGTTAGGTGGTTTTTCAGGCTGATAAAGTCACCAACTGCTGGTTCCCCCACCTCCAAAGCCCCCGCCGGAAGAACCACCACTAAATCCGCTGCCACCCGACCCAGCCGAGGAAGATGATGATGGCATAGAGGTAAAAGTTTGCCCCATTGTGCGTGTGCTGTCCCCGATGTCACGCACGAATGAGTAAGTTTGAAATCTCGACCCACTCGATATGTACCAGTCGGGCGGCGAGACAACAAGGTCTTTAAAGGCTTCTGCCCATTGATCCGCTGCACCCAAGACCATGGCATAAGGCAGCAAACGTCCGAAGATTGTCGGATCATCGGTGACGAGCTTCTTGATTCTTTCCTTCTCAGCCAGTTTTACGAAGCGCTGAAACCCGAGGCATTGGTAGAGTGCCTCGCATCCTTTTCGCGTGCGCGCAGGCATGGTTCGAGAGAAGCAGAGAACGATAATCGAGGAAAATATCATTCCTATGCCGTACGAAGATTGAATCGGTCCCAGGATAAACGAAAGAATGAACATAATGACACCGATGCAAATCCAGCTCTGCCTCACCTCATCAGGACTTTGCAAAAACATACCCTTATTAATCAGCGATTGATAAATGCCTTTCTCGATCTGCTTCATATCAAGGTAAAACTTATACTTCAATTCCGAAAGGCGCACAGTATCTGTCTGAAAGTAACCCTTTTTGAACAGCGCATTCAGGAATAATTGCTCAAATGAATTGAGCGGAGATTTGTCCTGCCGATCATTGTGAGGCAGTCTGGTGAATTCATAGTCCTTGTTGCGCAGGAAGAAAAGCGACTCGGTCTTAAATTCGCGAATCGTCAAATAGCCTCTGGCAGCCAAATCAACAACAGTCGAAACCATATCGGACAAATCACATTGCTCGTCAACGAGTGTGCCGACTTCAGCCGGAGATAAGTCTTTAGGCGGTTCCCAGTCGACTGCAACAGCTTGACGCTTCACAGCATCGCGGCCCAAAAACCACCACAAGTTGAAACAAACCGAAAGTGTAATTGCCGGCAAAACCACAAGCGGCCACCAGTCAGCCGCAAGGTAAAGAAACTCCTGCCACTGAGTAGGCTTGTTGACGTGCCCTGCAGGTAAGCCGACCACAACGGTCAAACCTTCTCCTGGCTCGAGCTTTCCGCAAGTAAAAGTAGCGCTACCTAACTCCAGAGAATAAGGGGAAGTTTTTGTAGAACCTTCTTCTCCGATAAACGCTTTTGCTAGGATTTCGCCTTTTTGGGACACTGGGGGAAACACCACCCGCGCCACCACTTTATCAATCGGCATATGTGATTCATTGCCGGTTACGTTCCAGTAAATTTCAGGAGCATCGTCGAAGAAGTTGATGGCACGCCGAACCGTGTAATGAATATGGTACTGCTGCAATCCCATAACCGATTTCTTCGGATCGCCGATGATAATAAAGAAGTCTCGGCCCTGCCGATTGGTCTTGAATGGGACATACTTCCCATCCGTTCCGGTTACTCCGGCCAACTTAAGATCAATCGTGTAATTGTTGTGCTTGCGATCGTAGACCACAGGAATGAAACGCTTGATGCCATGCCGGTTTGGCGTATCGAATTTAACCGTAAGATCTTCGTGAACATCGAGCGATGCATCAGGTTGAACTTCTATGGTGGCATCGAAGCTTGTAATTTCGTCGGCAAATGCAGACAGATTTCCGGATGCAGCCCAGAAGAGCACCGCCAGTAGTATCAGTGTGAAAGCCCTGGGCAAACGAACTTCTTGATAACAAATAAGCATATCTTTTCTTCTGTCCGACGATCTAACATATGTCGCGCAGCCCATATTATAGAGTCTCCGCTGCCCCGAAAAGGACGCCCCAGATGACCAAAGACGCCCAGTGCTTGATTTGCAAACGACAAGAAGAGCAACCCACTCGAGACATCATTCTCGAGACCAAGAGCTTTGTTGTTAGGCATTCGCGCGAGACCAACATTCTTGGCTATCTTGTCATCGAAGCAAGACGTCACATCCTTGACCTGACAGAGGCGACGGATGAGGAGGCGACTGGTTACGGCGGATTGCTCAAGCAGGTGATGTCCCTGATTCGAAAACTGACCGGCGCAGAGCGCATTTATACGTTTTCCCTGGGCGAAGCCGTGCCGCATTTTCATGTTCACGTCATCCCGCGCACCGATAGCCTGCCCCGATACTTTCGTGGACGCGGCATTATGTCTTATCCGGTCGAGCCAGGCTTAAAAGAAGAACAGATGGAAGAGATTTGCAAAAGTTTGCGATATATCGTGAAAACGAGCGCCCTCGAGCTCTAGGTCAGATACCGGATCTGAACACGACCAAAGTATCTGTTTAGACATTACAATTGACATTATGGTTCGGGAAGACCCGGCCACCCATGGAAGAAGACAAATGGAACTACCTCCAAGAGAAGTCCCTGAAGGACTTTCTGCCGCCGAATATTACGACCTGGGAATCAAATATAAGTCCATGGGTTGGACGGAGCAGGCGAGAGATGCGCTGGTTTTCGCGCAAGAGCTCGAGCCTGAATCAGAGATAGCGATAACTGCCGGTCGTTTCCTAAAAACCAAGCTTCCCCGCTTTCCGGTACCTCTTTTAGCAGAACAGCGAAATATTGAAGGCTTTAACCAGATGGCGCTGGGCGACTGCGAGGGCGCCAAAGAGACATTTAAAGCCCTTATAAGAGAATTTCCCGACTTCGAATGGCCTTACGGCAACTTGTCCGTACTCTATCTACAGGAAAATCTCACCAAAGAGGCGCGGGACTTGCTTTCCCGGGCTCTGGAGATTAACCCCGACTACGTCAACGGATGGCTGCACTTGGCTGCAGCCAAGGGTATGGACCTGGATTTTAACGGCGCGAAAGAATGCGTCAGACGTGCCCTCGAGGCCGATCCGACCGATAGCGCAGCGATCGCAATGAAGAACGCTCTCGAAAGCGTCACCTAAATATAGTCAGCCCCTATACGAATTACAGGCAAAACTATACCGAGGGTTGCCGTCAGCCACGCATGATTGTATTACGGTCACTGTCTGCAATTTTTGCAGCTTTTATGTCGGGTGCCATTCCTAAATGTCATGCGGGCGACCGTTAAAGACCTTAGTGATTGGCGTTGCAACTTTTGTCTCTCCGTGCCCTCAGGAAGAGTAGAACATGATTAAACCAGGCGAATCGATGTTAATCGGCGAACTCCTCAGACGAGCCAAGCTCGTCACAGTCGAGGACCTCGCAAACGCGATGAAGGTGTCCGGACAAAGTGGGCTGCCCATTGGGCGTGTACTGGTGATGCTGGACATCATTAGAAATGACACGCTCAAAGCTGCCATCCTTGCGCAATCGTTGGTGAGAGACAAACTGCTCACCCTGGAAACAGCAGTTCGTGCGGTTGAAGTTGCCGCCGCTCGCAGATTGAGTCTGACCGACTCTCTCGAATATCTAGGCGCACTCGAAGACGTCACCGACAACACAAACAAGCTGGGCGACCTTTTGGTCGGCGCAGAATTGATCTCGCGCAAGCAAGTCGATGATGCAATGCACACCAGTACTCACTTAGGTTTGCCACTGGGACGCATTCTCGTTTTGAAAAACTTCCTCAGCAGCTCGGTCGTTCAAGCAGCTCTGACCATGCAGTCGCTCATTCGCGACGGAGAGATTGCGCGCGAAGATGCGGTTACCATCCTCAAAGGTGCAAAAGACAAGGACTTCAACCTTGATGCAGCGATCATGGCAGCCGGTTACAAACTTCCTGAAAGACCAAATATTCGCCTGGGCGAACTGCTGGTTTTGGCAGATGTTGTCTCCGAAACAGACCTGATCACAGCTCTCGAATTCGCACTGTCGGTCGATATGTTGATCGGACAGGCTCTTATGCAATCAGGGTTCATTAACGAAGCCGTTCTCGATGCGGCCCTGGGCTTGCAGGAGATGGTTCGCTCAGAAAACATGACCACGGAAGAAGCATCCGAAGCACTCAGCCTCATCCATCAACACGGCTGGACTGCAGAGACTTGCATGAGCGAAGTCAGCAAAGCACAGTTCAAGACAACCAACTTGATTGGACTTGTGGACTTGCTCAAACTCGCCGGACTGCTCAGCGACGATGCTCTAAGAAGAGCGATTGTCGACGATGGTCGCAAGGTCAAGCCGTTTGACGAAATTCTTCTCAACGCCGGTCAAATATCAGAAGCCACGCTGCACATTGCAGTGCGCTGCCAGGCAATGATTGATGAAGGCGCTCTTTCGGTAGAACAAGCTATCGTGGCTCTCCACCACTGGCAATGGAGTGGTTCGAGCTTGCCGGAAATCATCCAAAAATTCGGCTGGAAAACTCAAGCAAAACGTCAAATCCAGCGAACAATTCACGACCTGCCCGCTGTTTCCAACCTGGCTGTGCAGCCCACGAAGCAAGCGACTTGGGAACCAAAGAAAGACAAAGTCGTCAGTTAAATTCACACGCTCGCGCCATGCGTGTCTCTCAGTCCCATCAACGGTAGGGGCGATGCAGCGCATCGTCCGGCTGATGATGTGCAGGGTCGGTTAATGCATCGCGCCGCCTGAACAATGATATGCGTCGCCAGTCGATGCATAGTGTCGCACCTGCATGTTCGAAGGCAGATTATTTGCTTGCGATTCCTTGCCGCCCGAGCGACATCGAAGCACAAGAAGAATTTTCGCTTGGGGTTATCGTCTACCCGGAAAGGACGCCGGTCTCTCAAACCGGAGAAGAGGGTTCGAATCCCTCTAACCCTAGATTTCTATAAACAATTAGATTAAAACTCTAAATAACGGGAATTTTTTGTATTGGTCCTCTTGTGACTAATATCGCGATGGATTTAATCGCGCTTGAAAAAAAACGATGGTTAGAGGTGGGAGCGTTGTCAGTCGAACAGAGTCAGGAAAAGAAGTGTCCTAACTGCGAACGAGTATATGGCGCTGATTTAGAATATTGCCCCTTTGACGGCGGGGTGCTCTCGTCGCCTTCAGCCGGCGGAGCAATGCCAGCGGCAACTGGCTACTCGGTCGGACAAACAGTTGCTGATAAATACACGATCCTCTCGACGCCAAAAGTCGGACAGCATTGCTGCGTTTACAAAGCACGTGATGTTCACGCCAATCGAGTCGTCGCATTCAAGGTTTTGCACGCCGAACACAAGAACGACAAAAATATCAACACGCGCTTCCAAAATGAAGGTTACTTGCTCAGTTCGTTGACTCATCCGCACATAATCAGCATTCACGACTTTGGCATCACCAAGGAAGGAACGCAATTTATGGCGCTCAAGTGGGTCGAGGGCATGAGCTTGGCCGACCTGATGAAACAAGACAGGAAAGTTGATCCGAAGCGAATCTCGGTTGCCTTCGCTCAAGTATGCGACGCACTTTCGGCTGTGCATCAATTGATGAAGATTCACGGCTCACTCACGCCAAACCACTTGTTACTCACGCCGGCAGGAAGTGCCGACATCGTGACGCTCATCGATTTCTCGCGCTCACAATCGCTTGGCATAAAGCAGGAAGATCCGCCGGACTTGAATTTCAGCGATACAGCGCGAGGCATTCTTTACGTCAGCCCCGAGAGCATGATGGGCGAGCCATTGGACGACCGCTCCGACATCTATTCGCTAGGCTGCATCCTGTACGAAGCGCTCTCAGGCATTGCGCCATTTGAAGGCGCCAACGGTCTCGACATTCGTCAAAAGCATTTGACAAAGAAACCCACCGCACCATCCGCGGTGACACCAGGTGTGCGCATCAATCAATACGTCGACCAGGTAATTCTCAAAGCATTGGAAAAATCGCCGGACAAACGCCATCAAACCATCGAAAAATTCGCCCGCGACTTCAAAGCCGCCATGGCTAGCTAACTATTTAACACCAAACAGAACTAGTTCCGCCGTAAAACACCTAATCGATTCCAAGCCATTTTTTCGTAGTTTGGTTATCGACTATTCTGGCGTCTGTCACCTTTTGCTTCTCATCGAAGTAGAAGTACAGGAATCGCCGACCGTTTTCGCCAATTGAATAGCCAATGCGACCGGACTTGTTTAGCAAATCCTGCTGTTGGTCAGGAACTCCAAGCAGAACACGTAAATCAGATACATTCATACCGTGATAATTCACTGTTTTTAGCAGCGAATCGACTACCTTCGCTCTAGAGGCCGGTGAGTATTGGGTGAGCCATAGATCCGAGCTGAATGGAGTTGTAATCGGCGTTGTTGGATTCAGAAAAAAGACAGCCAGAGCTAATGCCGGTATAGGATAGAGTGCAAACCAATCTTCAGGACAAACTCGTCTGGTTCTAGCTGGAAGTGCACGTCGCCAAAGAAGAGCGGTCAGAACACCTAGTGTCGTTACTATTGGAGCCAGATACAAGATTTTTACAAGAGCAAATTGCAGCGAAAATTGTTGGCAAACTTTTTGAGCAGCAGCGACATTTGCCAAAGTCACATTTAACGCAATGTCTTTGATTTCGAGATAATTTCGATAGCTTTCCAGACCCACAATTAGAGTAGTCGAAACAATAGCAAGCAAAATAGCCAGCACAGAAACAATCACATAATTGCGTGAACCGAGAGTTATGCTCTTCGTTTCTGCTGTAGTCACGAGCGGTGTTGAGACACAAGGGGTAATATTTCCATAATACCCGGTAGTTTTCCATCACGCCGCCTGGAAGGGGCTCAGCTAGTCTACTTGTCCGCTGGAATCTATTGCCGCCAGAGGGGGACGTATTTGCCGTCGGTGATTTGATATGGCGCCCAAGCGAATGAGAAAACATCCACGCTAACATTTGTTTTCTTGGGCGCGATATTAACGACTTCGACACTTTGTGCGGCTCTGTCTAACTCCGCCTGCATCGCTGAAATATCGGATTGAAATTGCTGCTCCATATCGCTCATCTTTTGATTCAGCGCTTCCAGATTTTCGTTGGCGCGCTCTACATCGGCTCTGCTCGAAGCAGAACGATTCGCTGCTCTTGCCGCAGTAGTCGCGCGACCTAGCGTCCCAGAGCTGATTCGGCGGCGACCACCACCAAGAATGGCACCAAAAACTGTTGCACCAACAGAAATTGCAGTCTGCATATCTTGCGCCTTCATTTGTTCGTGCTCACGCTCAACGGCTTGTTCTGCCAGTCGAATCTTATTTTCCAGCGCTGACAATTTTTCTTGGTATTTGGCTCTTAGCTTGTCGATTTCTGCGTCTCGCTCTTCTTTCGCCTTTTGTGAAACACGTGCACGAAAGTCGCGCTCAGATTCATCTTTGAGAGAGGACATTTTGAACGCCGGGCACGACAGCACAAAATGCTTCTCTTTCAAAACCAACCAGTCTTGAAATTTCTTCTCCCATGCTTTGTATTGTTTTGGCTGAAAAACCCATTGCGGCGGATTTATAAAATCAGCAGGGGTTGAGGGTTTTGCCTCTAGCTCGGTGACTTTTACTTTCTCCTCGGTACCATCATCCATCATAATGAAGACTGGATCTTCGCGAACAGGTAGCAACCATGTTCGAGAGACAGCGTGATCGAGTTTCGTTTTTGTATCGACAAAGCGAACTTGACTGACGGCGATAATACACGGCGCGTAAATAAGTTTGTTATTTGCGCCAACTGTTCCTTTTATAGGTAGAACGTACTGCGGAACATCAGGCGGCAGAATAGGCGCAGATGAAGCCACAGCGGAAACTGGTTTGGCTGTTTTTACAGCAGGCGGTGAACCAGTTGCTGAAGAAGCGGAACTCAAACCGACAGAAGCAGAATTTGTAGCGGGCATGCTGGCAGTAGTAGTTGCATTTGCGGAGGGCGCCGCTGAGTTCGCAGTTGTTGGCAAAGACGTCGCTGATTTTTCTGCCACCGCTTTCTTTTTGCCGTCCATTAGAGTTTTTATTTGGCTGCGAGAAAGCGGACCGCGCAAATACGACAGGCTAAATCGCGTTTTGAATGCCTCCAGACCTTCTCCTTGCGTGTTGTGCAAAAGAAAGGTTCTCTTCTTCAGAGACGAAAGCATTTTGTCCAGGGTTTGTCTATCGAAGCTTGTGCCCTTTTCGCTGGCGACACCCTCAAGCCCATCGAGTAAGCGCATTTTGTCGCGCTCAGTTTGCAAACGCCCGACAAACCATGTGCCGCAATTCGCCAATCCTTTGTAATCGAGATCGACAGGGTTCTGCGTGGCAAGAACAACACCGAGCCCGTATGCCCGAGCCTGTTTGAGCAGAGTCAGCAAAGGCTGCTTGCTGGGCGGATTTGCGACTGGCGGGAAATAACCAAAAATCTCATCCATATAAAGAATCGCGCGCAAACTTGAAGTTCCTGCCTGCGCACGCATCCATGAAATAACTTGATTGAGGAAAAGCGAAACAAAGAACATTCGCTCGTTGTCACCAAGGTGCGAAATCGACATTATGGATACGCGGGGCTTTCCAGATTCTGTGTACAACAGCTTGCCGATGTCCAGCGACTCGCCTTGCATCCAGGTTTCAAAGCCAGGTGACGCAATGAGATTGTTGATTGCCATTGCCAATTCGAAGCGTTCCTTTTTTGGGAAAAACGATTCCAAATCGAGCGCGCCTACTTGAGTGAAAGTCGGAGTTTGTATGAGGCGGACGAGATCAATCAACGATAGGTCATGACCGTTCTGCCAAGCGTTTTGGATGAGAGTCCCAAGAAAGATACTTTCTCTGCCGCGCAGCGGATCAGAAGTCACTCCTGCAAGATTCAACAAGCTTTGGGTGGAAACGCTGACACGCTCACGCAGTGTTTCACCATCTTCCAAAATTTCAGTCGGCGGACAAGCAAAAGACTTCAATACAGACAGCTGAATACCGGCGGTGCTGAAGGGCGTGTATATTGAAAAATCAGCGCTGTTTTTGAGGCGCTTGATTCTGTCCAGATCTTGTCCATATGACGCAATTCCGTCACGCCAAACTTTCGCTTGTGCAGCTGCGAACTCTTCAATAGTTTGTCCATTCAGTTGCGCCTCTTCAGCGCTTACCCAGGGTTGAAACTCTGATGGCGACAGGTTTTCGAAAGAAAGCAAAACATTGGAAATATCGCCTTTCGGGTCTATTGCCAAAACAGGAATGTTATCGATGGCAGCTTCTTCAATCAGATCGATACAGAGTCCTGTTTTTCCAGATCCTGTCATACCAACAACGACAGCATGCGTGGTCAAATGGCGCGATTCATACAAAACATAGCCAGGCTCTTCTTTTTCAGTTTCAAGATCAAAGGGTTTTCCCAAATAGAAAACACCTAGCTTTTCAAAATCACTTACATCTTGTCCGTTTTGCGCCACTTTTTGTCCTCACATCTATTTGCTGAACGTTCGTTCAATACTCGTTTTCAACGAAAATTCGCGCTGAAAAAATGTTGCTGCTTTACCGTTTTCCAATGCAGGGGGAAAGTCCCCCCTTGAACCGTTTTTCATATGCTCGCTTAGGCAAAACCGAAAAGCTATTCCTATCAAGCAAAGAGAGATAGCAAGCCCTTTTCTCCAAAGTTTAGCTTAAATGTTTACCCCTTGCATTTGCTCCATTTGAAACCTAACATGAGGATGTCAAGGATCTTTATCGCTGCCACAGTTCTCTCGTGGCGGCTGGCGGCTTGCATCACAAAAATTTCGATGGGGGAAGCTTCCAATGAGACAAGAGAGACCGGTCCAAGGCTCCCAAGACAATTGCTTTTCTTTCGGAACAGAAGAAAGCATCGTTCTGCGACTTGATCAACTGGAATCACTGGGCAAGTGCTCAGTCATCTACGAAATTGCACGCATTGATACGTTGCTAGGGCAAGTATTCATGCAAGATCTAAAGTGCCGCCTTGCGGCGAGCGCCTGATCGCAATAATCAAAAGGGGTAGAAAACGACCAAAACGCAAAAAAACATGCAAGTAAAAAACACAACAAAAAAATAGTGAGGTAAAACAGAAAACAAGACACGGAGTTGCTTCAACAGGAGGATTTAGAAACAGAAAAGAATTGCAAGCACTTCGCACAGGAGAATTCAAAAAAAACAAAAGACTTGAACCGCCCTTCAATGGAGGTTTCACAAGAACAAAAAAACAAAACGCCGTTATTCCCAGTCACACGAGAGTTTCAACAAAAACCACACACAAACGTACTCATACACACAGTCAAAATCAGCAAAAAAACAATCGAAATCGCATAACGCGCGTAGATAAATTGCGTCCAAACACTCGCGCTATTGCACCGGCATCTTTCTTCATTCTCAGTCCGCAGTCAAAATATGCAGCCATTCAGATAATTGTGTTTACAAGAATCTGAGGCAGCGTGCTTCGTCCATGTAGGGAAGCCTTAGAGGCTTTTCTACATGCCAGAAGTCAATAAGTCTATACTTCAATAGGGCTTATTGTTTCTGGGGGCTAGATGTCGGGCAACAAGCGAGCAAATGACGGCAGAATTACTTTGTCGACCGTTGTTATGGCTTCAATCGCTATCGGCTGTTTTGCATTGGCAGCTTCGTCACCGCAGCTTGCTGCGTTTGGCGGCCCATACGGCATGCCACCACCCATAATACCGTTGATTCCCCCGCCCAATCCGTTTAACCCGAAGGTGCCAGTCTTTGTGCCGACGGACGTCACGTCGCCTAATGTCCAATTGAGCACTCCGGCACTCTGGGCCCTTTCTGGAATTCAGCAAATACCTAACAGCCAGTTCCCGAAGGAAGAACAGCTCAAAGGGTCGGGTGAATGGATATTGGTGCGCTCGCGCCCGGCAGCCGAATACACTAGACCGACCGTTTACGCGGTCACCTTGAAGAAGGGCGACATTTTGGTAACGGTAAAACGCCCATCAAACATGGCGATGGTCACTGTTCCATATGGCAAAATTTCAATCGCATCCGACGGCGATGCGGTGGTTCAGTTCAACAATGGCATCTTGAGGGTGCAAAACATCGACGGGCTGGGCAAAAGCGTTAACGTTCAAGTTCAGCCGCCGGGCACAGAGATGAAAACTATTCAGTTGGCGCCTGGCTTCGAGTTCGTTGCAGGCGATCGAAAACTGACCCAGTCGGATTTACGCCCCAAAGACGGCATTGCTAGACGCCACTTCAAATTGCTTGAGGGCGGACATCTCGCGGTGAGCGAGGTTTCGGTGGACAGTGTCATTAAGAACAACGATTTGATAGCCGACATTCGCCAGAATGTGACAGGCGTTAAGGAACGCCGGATTCTCAGCGATATGTCCAAAATGGCGGCTGTGCTCAACTACACCCGCGGTGAAGGCGGGTTTTATGAAGAGAAATAAGCGCATATTCCATATATAATCATCGCGTATCGCCTGGAGACCTTTGTCTTGGCAGTTTAGGCGCAGCTACTGCCGGACATGACCGCGTCGACCCCATCGAGCCGGAAGCCCGCACAGCGGCAGACCGCGCCTCCGAGGACCCGAGAATAGGTATGCCAGAAGAAAAGAGTCGCAAGCGAATACTCATCTTAGGCGGCGGATTTGCCGGAGTTAAGTGCGCTCGCACGCTGACGAAACACCTTTCACCCAGCGAATACGAGATTGTGCTTTTCAATCGCGAAAACCATATGGTTTTCCATCCTCTGCTCGCGGAAGTCGCAAGCGCCGCAGTTCAACCCAAAGACGTTGCGGCGCCCCTCAGACAGCTTTTGCACGGCGTCAAGTGCCGCACTGAGGACGTTCTTTCAATCGACATTGCCAACAAATTAGTCGAGTACGAAGGCTATGACGGAAAACGTCGCCAAATGGCTTACGACCAAGTTGTCATAAGCTGCGGAAACACATCCAACCTGTCGCTAATACCAGGCATGGACGATCACGCATTTGCTTTGAAAACAGTCGGCGACGCGCTGGCATTGCAAGCGCACATCATGGAGATGCTTGAAAAGGCGGAAGTCTGCGAAGACCCAGTCATGAAGCATTTTTACCTGTCCTTCATAGTTGTAGGGGGCGGATTTTCAGGTGTTGAAGTCGCAGGTGAAATCAACGACCTGGTGCGCAAGAGCCGCAAATTCTTCTCCACAATCGAAGAGAAAGACATCACCGTTACTATCGTTCATTCCGGCGATCACATCTTGCCGGAAGTCAGTCTTTCGCTGAGAACGTTTGCAGAGCACAAGATGAAAGAATCGGGCGTCTCGATGGTACTTAATGCCATGGCTGCGGCTGCAACACCAGATGGTGTGATTTTAAAAGATGGAACAGTCCTGGAAGCCGCGACCGTGGTTTGCACCATCGGTACTACCACTTTGCCAGTCATCAATCGCATAGACTTGCCGAAAGAACGCGGTCGATTGAAGACAGAGCCGGATATGAGCCTGCCTGGATTTCCGCACACATGGGCTATCGGCGATTGCGCTGCAGTAATCAATGCAGAGGACGGCAAACTTTCTCCGCCTGTTGCACAATTTGCAGAACGCCAAGGTACGCAGGTCGCTCTCAACGTCATTCGCAGGTTAAAAGGCGAACCTACACAACCATTCTCATTCAAAATGATGGGCGCAATGTGCTCGATCGGTGGTCGCAGTGCAATTGCCGAAATTATGGGATTGCGAATCAGTGGTTTCCCCGCATGGTTCGTGTGGCGCGGCGTTTATCTTATGAAGCTGCCTTCTTTCTCACAGCAAATAAAAGTTGGACTTGAGTGGATGTGCGACTTGGTTTTTCCTCGCACACTGGCGCACATGAAAGCGGATCGCTCGCGCCGCGTGAGCCGCGCCTACCATCCGACTGGCGATTACATTTTCCACGAAGGTGATCCGGCGACAGAGTTTTACGTGATTCAGCAAGGACAGGTTGAAGTCGTAAAAGGCAGCATTGCTGCCGACGGAGAAGAAATTCTTGCCATTCTCGGACCGGGCGACTTCTTCGGCGAGGGCGCTTTGATAGACAGTGGCGCCCGCAGTGCATCAATAAGAGCGCGCTCAAATGTTGAAGTCACAGTTTTGGGACGAAACGTTTTTACGCAGATCTCCTCATGTCTGGCGCCATTGAGAGATGCAGTAGCGAAGGCGATGAAACGCAGAACAAACATTTGGAAAAACTTGCCGGAAGCCAAAGAAATATTGGAGACGATTCCGCTTTCTTGCTTAGTCGAACCAATGACTAACCCGCCTCTAAAACCGACAGATGCGGTTGAAACAGCAATCGAGATGATCAATATTCACAAGCTCGACTTTATCTGCGTGGTTAACGACAGCGAACAATTGGTAGGCATCGTTTCACGCTCGGATTTATTCCGCGCCATCGAACTTGCTGTTCAAGATCGCAGCCTGCGCGTCTGCGTCCGCGACATCATGGTCCCCGAGCCTATCTTCATTTCTCAGAACGAAAGTACGAGCTTGGCGCTCTCAACGATGCGCGAGCATGGTTTGAAAAAACTCCCGGTCGTCGAATCAAGAGATTTTCCAGTGCTGAAGGGCGCTGTGCGCGTTGAGAACATTCTCGACAATTTGGTAAAACTGTGGCTCGCCGGCGAACTTCTGGTGGCGACAAAGTCTGTGCACAAATCATAGTTAGGCTACTTTCTCAAATTCTAGTGACCAAGAACGGTTGAGCTTGCAGGCTGTCTCCAGGCAGGCATTCGGTCGATCCGAGATTTCCGATCTCAAGGCTGCAACTTCTCTATAAAGGCTCTCACTCAAATTTCTCGCGGCAGTCAGAGAGTCATTTTTATAACTATCTGCATAACATTCCAAATCAACAGGCTCACCAAATATGATTCTGGCTATATTCTGAGAGCCCCACTCATACATGATTGAAGTTGGAATGACTTTGATGGGAATGCCATCGTTTTGCGCTGCCAATGCAATGCGGGCTGCACCTAGTTTGAAAGGCCGCAATACACCGTCGTAATAAACAGTGCCTTCAGGAAAGACTACGAGTCCTTCGTTCTTGCGAAATCCCGCTTCTGAAAACCCAATCAGATCACTCTTCGGGTCTGCAGGAAACGCTCCAACCCAAGGCAGTGTCACGCCCTGGTAGCCGGTGAGCTCGGCAGGAGAGACCATGTAATTTGCTTTTCGACGCAACCCACGCAACACCATCAATCCGTCAAATCGAGAAGAGTGGTTGCTCACTATGACGAAGGGACCATCATTAGGAACATTGTCGCGTCCATAAATTTCAACGCGGCGGAATTTAAACCGCAATACGATCTCATTCACAATCCACAGAAATAAAGCGCCCCACCAATTCTTCTTATCTTTTATGGCTTTGAGTTTGCGAGATTCTTTCATGCTAAAACCGAAGCGAAAATAATCGCTTCTCCTCCAGGTTCGGTATAAAGACTTGTCCTACAAATCCAAGGTACAGCTTTCTGTCGAGCGCGATGAGGACAGTCCTAACAGTTTCAAGACTGTTGAGCTGGGTTCGGCAGGGGCGTTTTATTCTGGCTTCTTCGCCGCTGAGCCCTTCATCATGGCGATGTAGCTAACGCCTGCCATAGCAAAGCCGACAAACCAGCCATAGTCGTAAAGCGGTTTCATCACATCCACAAGTATGCCAATCCAGGCGAAGAAACAACCGATGATGGTGGCGACCACAGCCTTCCAATTCCAGCCGTTGTTATAGGTGTATTCACCTTTCTGAAGATACAAATCCGCCAGATTGAGCTTCTGCTTTCGAACGATCCAATAGTCTGCAATCAAGACACCGCCAATCGCGCCCAGCCCGCCGGAATAACCAATCAACCACTTATAAATGTAGCCTGAAGGGTCAGCAACCAATTGCCAGGGCTGCATCAAGATGCCCAAGATCCCAGTAATCAGACCACCTGTACGAAAACTGATCCAGCGAGGAAAAGCATTCGCGAAATCATTCGCGGGCGAGACAACATTTGCCGCAATATTCACCGCCAAGGTCGCCACTGCGACCGTAAACATCGCGATGGCAACGACGAGCGGATTGGAGAAGTGACCGATCAATTTAACTGGATCCCAAAGTTCTTGACCGCTCGTATTCGGATAAATAACCAGAGCACAAGACGTAATAACAATACCCATTGATGCAAAAACAGTCATTGCTGTGGGCAGCGCAACGACTTGCCCGACTGTTTGTTCTTTCTGACTTTTGCCAAAACGAGTAAAGTCCGGCATGTTCAACGAAAGTGTCGCCCAAAATCCAATCATGGCGGTCAAATTTGGAATAAATACTGGCAAGAATGCCGACAAGGTTGGAAATTTGCCGCCGTCACCGAGCATTCCGCCGAATCCGTGAGCCGACGAAACAGCCCATACAACCATGGCAAAACACATGATCATGACGAATGGAGCAGCAAGTCCTTCAACCTTCTTGAGCAGATCCATGCCCTTATAGATGATAAGGATGTTTAGCCCCCAGAATAGAGCGAACCCGATCCATTCACCGAGCAAATGTCCACCAATCGGACCGCCGAGCGCTGTTTCCCAGGAGGGAAAAACCGATTTAAAAAATACATGCAGTGCCTGACCGCCAATCCAAGCTTGAATGCCAAACCATCCGCAAGCAACGATAGCTCGCATAAGTGCGGGCAAATTTGAACCATATGTTCCGTATGCGGCGCGAGCGAAAACCGGAAAAGGGATACCGTATTTGGTGCCAGGATGAGAATTCAGCAGAATCGGCACCAACACGATGATATTGCCTAGCAAAATAGTGATGACTGCTTGCCACCAATTCATACCATTTGCAATAAGGCTGGAAGAAAGCATGTATGTGGGAATACATGCAGACATGCTCACCCAGAGAGCAGCGTAATTGTAAGTCGACCAATTGCGTTCAGAGACTGGGATGGGTGCAAGGTCATGATTGTAGATTGGACTAGAAGAAATAAGAGACTCATCGGTCAGTTCTACGCGGCCATCAGCATGTGCTACTTGCGTGGTCAAATGTTCAGTCGTGTTTTCCCCGTCTTCAGTTTGCATTGACAATACCGCCCCGTATTGAATTCTCTGTGTTACAGCCGTTGAAAACCACAAAAATCACTCCGACGTGCACATACACAGTAGCAGCATTCAGGCACATTGGATTTGGCTTGACGGACGTCAGCAATTTCCCACAACTTCAATTTTTAAACTCACGGCATTCGAAATACAGATGCCTGCCTCACGCAACAGTGATATCTTTTCGCGCATGATTTTCAAAAAAAAATTGCACACTATTTGAACGTACTTTTGATGCCGAAAGCAAGAAATGATCACGGAGAAAGATAAAATTTTTCGATATCTCCGGAACTCGAAAACAGTCAGTTAGTCTACCTTTTCGGGCATTTCAAAGGCACGAGAATCACTGATTTTTTCAAGCAAATTAAAGTGAGGTGCGCGCCAATTCTGCATTTGGTGGTATACCAAATATAGACTCACAAGGAGAGCGGCATGAAAAAACCGAGCACAAAGACGGCTCCAAAGCGCACTAAAGCACGTCGGGCAAAGGTGTCCAGTGCAGCGCTTGCAACATGTCCTGTGAATGGAGCTGGCTGGTGTCCTTATCCTTTTTCGGTTGCCCAACTCGAAAAGAGAATGAAGGCAAAGGCACAACAAACAGAAACGCCCGTTTCGACTAAGCGGAAACGAGCGGTTGTTGAAGCTTAATTAGCGCAATCGGCGCTTTGTATTTTATTAGGCAGCTTGCGGTTTAGTAGGCTTCCAGGTGACCATGCATACTCCATTGTTGCAGACGGGAGTGGCGTTTTGGTTTGCACTGGAACTGGCAGCTGATTGACCTTGGCGATTGTCGCCTTGTGTTCTGGATTCGGCGCCTTCGACTTGGTTAGTTATCGTGGTCGGATTCATGGGTGAATCTCCGTTCTGCACTTGGGTTGCCTTCAATGCCAGAATATTAAACCGTTCCCATAAAAGAATCGATTGGGGAAAATACGCACGGCCGCCGGTTTTTCCCACAAAAAAGCTTAAAAAACGGAGAAATCTACTTCGCCGGCGCCTTGTAAGGCATGAAGGAGAGGAACGGTTTACCTTGCCAAACCCCGGCCGACACGGTTATAGGTCCTTGCGGCGCAAGAATAAGCCTAAACTGGTCGACGCCCGTTTTAATGTCGGTAAGCTCACCGCCCGAAATCCAACTCCAGTCAACCTTACAGACAACATCGCCTTCGGAAGGGAAATTGGAGGCATCCGTCACTGTTGGTTCGATGGACGGTCCGTCTTCAGACACTTTGACGTCAAGAAAGAGGCATTTATCCCCTGAAAACTCAACGGCAAGCTGGTTCAGACTGCTGCTAGCCCGTACAACTTTGCTTCCGACAACGCTGGACAGCTTATCCTGACAATCTTTCATCGGTTTACGCCTCTTTACCCTCACCCGCTCGGGTGAGATCGTTGTCTATCTTACAGGGAATAATATAAGTGGGTTTCCTTGCCCATTTTCGACCGGGGGGTTTGAGTGGCTATGGGTCACCGTGTTGCAACGTGCAGAACCAAGAGAATGCGTCGTCCTACTGGGAGCGGCGCAATTGCGGAATTCGCACCAGTCCTCTTTATCTTCTTTCTCGTTGTTCTCTTTCCTCTCATCAACTTGATTGGCTTCGCGACGAGTTCGGCGACTGTTTTGATGATTACGCGCCAGGCGGCGAGTGTCGCAGGGTCGTCCACGACCTGGCAAGAAGCACTAAATGGTATGGACCAAGAGACGAAGAAGTTGAGAAATTCGGGCTTTGGAAAGTTCGCGAACATAACGCCACTGGGTGGATACAACTCTTGCGGTGCCGATATGTACATCGCGACCACCAACCTGTCCACAGGCGGAACCACATACTCTACAAAGAATTCCGGCTTGGGCGGACCTGCGGACACCCAAAACAACATTTACGAGTATCAAATCAGAACTCAATTCACGATCAATCCCTGGCTGAATATGTCCGGGATGCCTTTCATCGGTTCAGTGCCTATTGTTGGAAAACCGGCAAATTGCGCTTACATAGCCAATTCCAACGCAGAACACCCCGAAGGACTGCAGTAACTCTTTCAACAACGCATGATGGAATGCGGGCGGCTTAATTGCCGTCCGCATTTGTTTTCTAGGCTTAGGAGTCTTACCTTGTCGCCGAGGAGGTCTTTTCGAACTCGCTTTCTCTGTCGTAGACGAACTTTCCATCGAGCATAGTTTGCATTACTTTGACTTTGTGGATATCCGTATGCGGCACGTCGAAAAGGTTTTTCTCCAGCACGATCAAGTCAGCGGCTTTGCCTACTTCGAGAGAACCAGACTCCGCATCGGAATGGTCTACATACGCGCCGCCAGAGGTGTAAGCGGCCAGGAAGTCCATCAAATTTACACGCTCATCGAGATTAAGAGGTTCATCCTTATTGTCTTCTGCCTTATCCGCGAGTCCCTTTCTTGTGACAGCAACTTCGATGGCATCCAGCGGATTGAGAGAACTTACAGTCCAATCGCTGCCGGCAGACAGAACCGTTCCGTGCTTCAACAAACTATTGATCGGATACATGCTGTTGGTCCGTTCTTCACCCAAAACCGGAACGGTCAAATCCTTGACGAAAACATCCCGATAAGCCCACAGAGCTTGGAATGTGGCAGTTACACCCAATTTGCGAAAACGCGGCAAATCGGCTTTGTCCACAAGCTGAAGGTGCGCGATATGAGGACGCAGGTCGAGATCACCATTCGCTTTTCGAGAAGCTTCAATCGAGTTCAAAGCCTGACGCACAGCCTTATCACCGATTGCGTGGATGTGAATTTGAAAACCAGCTTTCTCAAATTCGGTCGCAACTTTTGCAAATTTCTCGTCAGTCCAATTGCTTATTCCTGTCTCTTCCTTCTTGTCCAGATACGGCGTCAAAACCGATGCGGTGTGCGTTTCGACAACACCGTCCGCAAAGAATTTCGCTTCTCCCACGCAGAGTTTTCCGGCGCTGTACTTCCTGCGCAATGCACGAGCCCTATTTACTTGCTTCTCAGTACCTTGAGGATCCGTCTCCAGGGATGCTCTTACCTTTAAATTGAGCGAGTTATCGTCATCGAGTTTTCTGTAAGTCCTGAGAATATCTTCGCCAGCGTTCGCCTCCGTTACATGCGTAATTCCAAACGAATTGGCGTACTTCACGGCATTCTTAGTGCCTTCCAACATCTGAGTATCAGTCACGCGTGGGGACTTTCGCCGAATCAGATCCATTGCCGCCTCGCGAAAAGCTCCACTTGGTTCTCCAGTTTTCTCGTCCCTCTCGATTCTTCCGAGGGGTGGATCAGCCGTTTTTGCAGTGACGCCGGACAATTCAATCGCTTTTGAATTCGCCCACGCGGAGTGTCCGTCGTTTGAGATTAAGAACACTGGCCTGTCTTTCACAACTTCGTCGAGCGTTTCCTTCTTCGGATTGGCATTCGGGAAAAGCGTCAACGCCCAATTTCCTCCGAGAATCCACTTTTGATCGGGGTTCTTCTCAGCATAATTTTTCAATCGCTTCATTGCGTCGGCAATGTCGGCGCAGCCCTCTAAACTTAATTGCCCGAGCTCTACTCCACCTTCAGCAAGGTGCACGTGAGTGTCGTGAAAACTGGGCAAAATCATGCGCCCGTTGAGGTCTATCGTTTTAGTTTGAGAACCAATCCAGGGTTTCACCTTCTCATCGCTTCCGACAAATACGATTCGACCGCGTTTAATTACAACAGCCTGACACCAGCTTCTTGCTGGGTCCATCGTGCAAATTGCTCCGTTTCTGAATACGATGTCCGCAGCTTCTGGAATGGGGGTTTTGTAAGCAAGATCTTCCGTTGCCGGCTCTGCTTCAGCAGCCCCTGTATGCACAAAAGGAAGAGCCAGCACTGAAGAAGCAGAAATAGTCAGCCCGGCAATAAGTGATGCGCTAAGAGCAAAAAACCGGGAGCAATTTGAACCGAGCATGCAAAGTTTCCTCTTGGATTTGCTGACAGCTTTTGCAATTGGACGCAGCCAACTGGAACTGAAGAGTATAATCGCTCGGGATCAAGAAGAGATTTTGGATGCTTAAGTTCGATGTGGTTGTAATTGGCGCCGGCGGGGCGGGGATGATGTGCGCTATCCACGCGGGACGACGTGGCCGCAGCGTCGCGCTCCTCGATCATGCGACGGTCATCGGCAGAAAAATTCTCATATCTGGCGGCGGACGGTGCAATTTCACCAACATTAATGCCGGGCCGGATAACTACGTTTCCAACAATCCGCACTTTCATAAGTCAGCTCTGTCTCGTTATTCGCCAGGCGAATTTATTGAGATGGTGGAAAACCACAAAATCGCATATCACGAAAAGAAGCTCGGGCAGCTCTTTTGTGACGGGTCCGCAAGCCAGATAGTAGATATGCTCGTTGCAGAATGCGAGAAGGCCGGCGCGGAGTTTTACAAAGGCAGAATCGTCAAGGAAGTAAAAAGAGAAGCGGACGGCAGCTATCTCATATACACGAACACCGAGTCCTTGAGCTGCGAGTCACTCGTCATTGCAACCGGCGGATTATCCATTCCACAGATTGGCGCTACCGGGTTCGGATATCAGATTGCGCAGCAATTTGATTTGAAATTGGTGGAAACAAGTCCGGCGTTGGATGGTTTCAACTTTAGCTCTGCGGATCTATCGAAATTCAAAGAGCTCACGGGCGTTTCCGTTGACTCGGTGGTTACCGTCAACAAAGCTGCATTTCGCGAAAATATACTTTTTACGCACACGGGATTGTCGGGTCCAGCAAGTTTGCAAGCATCACTCTACTGGAAAAGAGGCAATGCGATCAATATCAATATCGCTCCGGACATAGACCCAGTCCGCTATTTCAATGAACGTTTTGCGGAAGGTTCTAACAAGGAAGTGAAAAACATTCTGGCAGAGATCATCCCGCGTAGACTGGCGGAAATCTTGTGTCAGATGGAAAACATCAAAGGTAATATTTCCGAACTCTCCGAAGTGAAGATGCGCGCGCTAACCAATAGGCTGGAGAATTGGCAGATTACACCGCAAGGCACGGTCGGCTACAAGAAGGCTGAAGTGACGAGAGGTGGTGTGGACACCAACGCTTTGTCGTCTCAAACAATGGAAGCGAAGAAAGTACCTGGGCTCTACTTTATTGGCGAAGTAGTTGATGTCACAGGACAGCTGGGCGGATATAACTTCCAATGGGCGTGGGCTTCAGGACACGCCGCCGGACAAGCAGTTTAGACAAACCTTGTTGCAATCAACGTTGCATGCTGTGGATGCCGGGGCTGGGAGTGTAGGGCTCTTTAGGCGGAAACGGGTTATCGAAGCGCAAAAGCAAATACAGCCCTTCTTCTTTGATCACTGTATAACCAGGCATCTCGAGTAATGGACCTTTGTTTCGCGAGCGTGTAATCACATACGCGCGGTTGAGGCGGCTAAGTTCGGAAGTTAGTGCTGCCCATGTCCACGCTTGCGACATCTGCCTGTCAGCATAAAACGGAACACCAGGTTTGCGCATATCAAATACGAAGGCTGGCTCGGAGACCTTTCCCACATAGCGAGCCATCTCAGGAAGCGGACCTTCCCAGAGCTGCGAGAGTTTTAAGGTCAATGGCACAGCGAGCAAAACACAAAGAAGAACTTGCGCAGCAAGTACAACTCCAACTGCGATTTGCCTTCTGTTTACCCACGCAGAAACGGCGGCTACACTCATTGCTACAGCCATTGCGGCCCATGCTGTTTGAGCCAAAGGCAGCACTCCATCAGTGAGATTTCTCACTTTAGAAAGTGCGAAGGGCATTATGAAGTATCCAACGACGCATGCTAATGCAATTATCGAAACAGGCACCATGAGCCGCCAGCGCGCGGGCTTCGTTATTGCGCGCTCGATTTCCAAAGCAAACAAAATAGCGGCAGCCGGAAATGCGGGCAATGTATAAGGCAAGAGCTTGGAGACGCTCACGCTGAAAAATGCAACGGTAATACAGAGCCAGAGAAGCGCAAAGTACTGCAAAGACTGATTTGGCTCCAACTGATTCAACGCCGTCGGAACCGCCAATACTTTTGCAAAAACGGTTTTTGCGCTCGACACAGGCTCTTTCAATTTATCTCTTACGACTTGCAGAGTCTCGAATGCCGCTTGAGGCAAGAAGAGCGAAAACGGCAAGAAGCCGCCCATAACGGCAGCAACGTGATACCAGATCGGCGCCTTGTGTGAATCAACTTCCGAAGTGAAACGCTGGAAATTTTCGCGAACGAAAAATTCTTGGAAGTACTCGCCTTTCGTTGCAGCAATCTCAAGAACAAACCAGGGCAGCGCAAGAACAGCGACAATGAGCGCGCCCACAATCGGGAAAAAACGCTGCCAGGCTTGCTTCAAACACCCGGTTGTTAGATAGTAAAAACCTAAGATCGCAACAGGAAGAACTATTGCGACCGGTCCTTTTGTCATTACAGCAAGAGCGATAAGCAAATATCCAATTGTCGCGAGCAGCTTGTTGCCACCCTCACGAAAGGCTGCGTAAAACGCCATTATCGCCCCACCCAGGAAAAGCGACAGAGGAACATCGGTGATGCATTCTCGTGCGGTTCCAAAGAAAAGAGGCGCAGTCATTAATGAAAAGCCGGCAGCAATTCCAGCGCGCAAATTGACATAGCGAGTGACAAAGGCTTGTGTCACCACAACAAGCAAAACTCCACACGCAGCGCCAAACGAACGTGCAGCAAACTCACTGACGCCAAGAACGCTCATAAGCGCAGCTTGCGCCCAAATTACGAGTGGAGGTTTTGTGTAGCGAACAATACAGTTGAGATGGGTGGTCAGCCAGTCGCCATTCTTCAGCATCTCTCGTGCAGGCTCGGCATACAGCGCTTCATCTGGGTTGAACAGTGGAAAACTGCCGAGAGCATTGAAGTAAACGCCTATCCCCACAGCAAAGGTGGCCAGGAGGGCCAGGCTGCACTTCGAATTCCACGCAGTGGTCGGATCTTGCACGGTCGTTGGTTCATGGACCGGGGTTGGTTGCTGGACCTTTTCTTGCATGGGTTTTGACGTAGAAGAGTTCATGCTCGAGATATCGATAAGCTGATGAAAGTTTTCCAGCTGAGTAGGGTTTTTCAAAAGAGGATTTGCAAAAATCCGCGATTCCCGTCAAAGATATCGAGTTATTGAGGTCTAAATGACAACACCGAGCCAATCTTAATGTAATTCTACTTAAGCAGCCAAGCGGACAAAACTTGATAAACGGCACCAGGCAGGGCTTTTCAGGTTTTCGGACAAATCAACAGTAAAACAGTGCTTCAAAGAGCTGAAACCACGACCAAATCGCCTTCTCCATCACTTAAAATAGTCTCCTTGTGATGGACGCGTCTGCGCGAGGCTCTGTGCCCCTCAGTGAGGTGGTCAGACGGCAGTTGGTGTCCAGCCAGTGAACAAACTATCGGGGTTCTTGCCATGGAAGTATCAAAGAGAATGAAGTCGATCCCTCCGTATATCTTTGCGGAAATCGATAAGAAACGCCAGGCTGCTGTTGCTCGTGGGGTTGATGTAATCAATCTGGGCATCGGCGATCCCGACCAACCGACACCAAAACACATTGTCGATGCGATGCACAAAGCCATCGACAATCCGGCTAATCACAAGTATCCGCCGTTCGGTGGCACACCAGAATTCAAAGCCGCTGCAGCAAAATACATCAAAAATCGTTTTGGCGTGACTGTTGATCCGGCAACCGAAGTGACCTCACTTATCGGTTCGAAAGAAGGTCTGCACAACACGATCATGGCTTTCATCGACAGCGGTGACATTAATATCATTCCCGACCCAGCTTATCCGGTGTACAAAACATCGACCATTCTGGCTGGCGGAGAGCCTTATTTCATGCCGCTTAAGGCTGAGAACAATTTCTTGCCAGACCTGGATGCAATCCCGGAAGACGTCTGCAAGCGCGCTAAGCTGATCATGCTCAACTATCCGAACAACCCGACCGCCGGCATAGCCGACCTCGAGTTCTTCAAAAAGCTGGTAGCATTCGCCAAGAAGCATGACCTGCTGGTTTGCCACGATTTGTCCTACCCTGAAATGACCTACGAAGGTTATGTTGCACCGTCGATTTTCCAAGTCGAAGGCGCCAAAGATGTTGCAATCGAACTGCACACTCTGTCGAAATCATTCAACATGACCGGCTGGAGAATTGGCTTTGCCATCGGCAATCCGGTTGCAGTGAAAGCACTCGGTTCTATCAAATCGAACTGCGACACCGATATTTTCCGCGCTATTCAAATCGCCGGTATCGCTGCACTGGAAGGACCGATGGACCACATCGAAGCCTGCAACAAGTTGTACATCGAACGCCGCGACCTGGCTGTAAAAGAACTGACCAAGCTCGGCTGGACTGTAAAACCGATCAAAGCAACCTTCTACATGTGGCTGCCGACGCCGGAAGGCATGAGCTCCGCGGAATTTGCCGAAATCATGCTGGATAAAGCCGGCATCGTTGTGCCACCAGGCACTGCATACGGTCCGCAAGGTGAAGGCTGGTTCCGTATGGGACTTTGTGCTGACAAAGACAGAATGAAGGAAGCATTCGATCGAATGGCTAAGCACGAAATCACTTTCGACATGAAGAAGAAAGCGAAAGTCTAAGCCGTAAAATCGCAGCGGAGTTGCTGGATTGCTGAACTACTCAGCGACTCAAGAAAACACGACACAAACAAAATGAGGGAGGTCCGCTTCAGTGAATCGCAGCCTCCCTCGTTTTTTATTTGTGTTGCTTTTCGCCTGCATTTCTTACTTCAATCCTTTTCGCCCTGCCGGTTTCGCAGCGGCTCAAGTTAAAGCTCAAGCAGCAGCAGCAGCGGAAGAGCAAGAGTACATCGAGTCCAAACTTTTTCCAAAGAAAGGGAAATATTTGGATTGGATTGAAGCGAATAAATTGAACAATCAGGGACTTCGCTTTGCGCGCACAGGGCACTACAAAGATGCAGTGCCGATGTTTCAAAAGGCAATACAGCGCTACAGCCACGACTATACGTATTATGAAAATCTCGGCGCCGCACTTCACAAGTCAGGCAATTTGGAACGCGCCGAAACCACAACTGAGATGGCTACCCAACTTTCTCCAAGACGCTGGGGACCCTGGTACAACCTGGGCATCATTCTCACCAAAGAGCATGAATACTCGCGCGCTCTAAAAGCGTTGAAAAGGGCTCAGTCCTTACATGCTCCTGCGTCCAAACGGGCTGGAATGAGCAAATTGATAACGGCTTTAGAAAAGAAAGTAAACAGAGCAGAGGTGTCGCCAGTGGAAACCGCCGCTGAGCCTTCCACTGTTTCAAGTGAACGTGAAAAGCCAGAGGAAGACAAATCAGCGCAAAGCACGCCGCCAAGCGCTGACTCGACTTCAGGTATTAATCCAAGTCCCGCACAAAATTCCAACGCAAACCCTTATACTACGATTCCTGCAGTAAGCCCGGTACCCCAAGCCCCCGCAACAACCGACAAAGGAAATTGAGATGTCAGACAAGCCTCTGAGAGTCGCGCTGATTGGGTATGGTCTAGCCGGAGAGATTTTCCATGCGCCGCTGCTGATTACGACTCAGGGTCTGGAAGTCACTGTAATCACGACAAGCAATGACGAGCGTCACAAAAAAGCGGCAGCTACATTTCCAAACGCAAAAATAGTCAACTCGTTGGAAACAGCGCTGAAGTCGCACTCAGACATTATAGATTTGGTTGTTATCGCGTCGCCAAACAAATGGCACGCACAACAAGCCAAGGCAGCTCTGGAAGCGGGCAAAGCGGTAGTTGTAGACAAGCCATTCGCTATCAACAGCCGCGAATGCCGAGAAGTTATTGATGTGGCAAACAAGCAGAAAAAACTGCTCACTGTTTTTCAAAATCGTCGCTGGGACAATGACTTTCTCACGATTCAAAAACTTCTCAAAGAAGGAAAACTGGCTGATGTAGTGCGATTCGAGTCGCGCTTCGAACGCTTCCGTCCAACCGTTGATACTAAGAGATGGAAAGACAATAGCGGTCCTGACGAAGGTGGCGGTCTGCTCTTCGATCTCGGCAGCCATTTGATAGACCAGGCTTGTGTTCTTTTCGGCACGCCCAACACTGTCTATTGCGAATTAGACAGACGCCGTGCGGGAGTTCGCGCAGACGATGACGCTTTCGTAGCGCTTGAATTTGCAGGCGGTGTTCGTGCCCACCTTTATGCCAATATCGTTTCTGCTATTCCTGGTCCGCGCTTTCGCGTCCTGGCAATGAATGGAGGCTATGAAAAATACGGACTCGATCCACAAGAAGATGCATTGCGCAAAGGCTTAAAACCTGGCGATAAGAAGTGGGGACTGGAAGACGTTAGCCTCTCAGGCAAGCTTGCTATCGAGAAAAATGGAAAAGTAAGCAGTGAGATTTTGGTTAGCGAAAAGGGCTGTTATGAACACTTTTACGCAGCGGTCCGCGATGCAATCAACAACAACAACACTGCGCCGCCGGTAAATCCGGAGCATGCCGTAAGAACAATCAGCATCATCGAGCATGCCAGACAGAGTGCCCAGCTGGAGCGCAAACTGGATTTCCAATCACTAGTTACAGCGCGATAGAGAAATTGAAATCTGCAGAGCACAATCAGCTATTGGAGCTCAAGCGCCTCATCAAGGCGGTTAACGGCAAGTCGGCTGTAAGCGCTGCGAATGAGTTTGCGCCAGCGACGCTATCTTCAATTGTCCTGGTCGTTGCGCTGAATGTTCTATCGCGCAATGAAAAACTCGCAAGGCTATGCACAGAGGAAAAGAGCATTGAGAGCCTAGATGCAGAACAAATTACCGCGGCGATTCAGACGCTGTTCAAAAAAGTCAAGGCGCTTGCCCCCAGCGATGTACGTGAGATTATGCATGAGCCCGCGCCAGTTACAACTAAGCAATTTACAGCTTTCAAGCAATTCTTCAAAGCAACAAAAGACTTTCCTCTATACGCAAAAGAAACTGCAATTGGTCACGCGTATCAACTCTGTTCTCAGCTGCGAAGGAAAGACGCGCTTAAAAAGGTTCAATCTTCCAATAAAGAAATGGACCGAGAAGCGCTCATTGCCTTCACCCAGCTCTACACGCCTGACTGGGTCGTCAACGCGTTGATAGAAAACACATTCGACTTTGCAAACGCGAAAGCCACCGATATATCCATAATTGATCCGGCCTGTGGAGGTGGAAATTTTCTCCTTCCTTCTTTTGACGCGCTGCTCTCAATTTTGCAATCGAAGGGACTTTCAGAAACAGAAGCAGTAACCTTCATGGCAGACGGTGCACTCAGTGGGCTCGATATAGATCCGCACGGCATCTGGATTACGAGCATGGGTTTGTGCGTCAGATGTTTGAGACTGGAAGAACCATTGTCGATCGCTTTTAACGGTATTCAGCTCTTAGATACGGAGAAAAACATTCTTGGGTCGCTCGATCGCAGTTTTGACTCAACCGAAGGGCATCCTCTTTGCCGCAGATATTCGGCGGTTTTGACCAACCCACCGTATATTGGCAGAAAGTTGCTGAGTCGTGAGTTGAAACAGCTTCTAAGAGACCATTATCCTGACGAAAGCCACGATATTTCCGTAGCATTCACGCGACGATGCTTGGAGTTACTCAAGGACGATGGCAAGCTGGGAGTCATAACGCAGTCCTCGCTTCTCTATCTTCCAAGTTCAAAAGAGTTTCGCAATCACCTAATCGAACATTACACGCCCTCTCTGGCGATCGAGGCGGGCACTGGTGTTTTCCCTCTACAGTCAGGTGAAAAAATTGACAGTGTAATTATGGTAATCGCTAAAGATCAAACCGCGAGCGAGACTCTGTTTATCAATTTGCGAAAAGAAAAAGACAAAGAGGCTGCGCTGTCAGAGGTGCTGAAACACCCGAACTCCAGCCCTCTAGCTTTTAGCCGCGAGATCAAATCATTCAAGAAATTCCCAAACTCACAATTCAATTATTCATGTCCAGACGCAGCCGTAACACTCATTGAAAAGCTGCCGGCACTGGGCGAATACGCTGAAGTACGACAAGGACTGGCCACGACCAACAACGAGAGATTTGTCAAATTCATCTGGGAAGTTGACCAGCAAGAGATCAACAAAATCTGGTTTCCATACGTCAAAGGAGCGGGCTCACAACGCTGGTTCAGCCCCGTCGTCAATGTGGTGAAGTGGGAAAACGATGGGCAGGAAATCAAAGACGCAGTGAAGGAAGCGTATCCATATCTCAAGGGAAAAGTGCATTGGGTTGTGAAAAACGAAAAGTACTATTTCAGAGAAGGTTTGTCATTCTCCTTCGTCAACAATTCGAACTTCGCAGTCCGCTTGCTTCCTGAAGGATGCATCTTCGACGTGGCTGCCTCCGCTCTATTTCCTACTGCCATTGACCGCCACGCGTTGCTTGCTTATCTCAACTCAAGCTTTGCGGGAAAAATGGCGCATCTAATCAACCCCACAATCAACTTCCAGGTCGGCGACGTTAAGCGCTTGCCGATTATTCCATTCACCGAAGAGGAATCTGCAACGCTATCAAAGCTCGCAATGGAGTGCGTTGAAGCGACAAAGCGTATCGCAGAAGAAAGCTCTGCTTGCGCGTCCGGGCTGCAAGCATGCGAACGTCAGATTGACGAGTTCGTACTTAATGCATTGAGAGAGAGAAACATTCTCAGTGCCAAACAATTCTCCGAACTGGAAGCGTGGATCTCTAGTAGCTCTCTCGAACTTTCTCGAAGTCGTTCTTGACCCAGCTGTAGCCTGATTTCACGTCGGTCGCAGCGACATAATCGGTTTCGAACTCGACTTTGTCTCTTTGAGATTTGCGTGGAAAATTAAGACCGGGGTTGCCATTGAGACTGTTGATTGCCTCTAGCAAGCCTCTATCGAAACGACCACTTCCAGACGATGAAACAATGACTGGGATGACTTGAAGGTTTTTCGTCACCGTCAAGCGAATCGTCGCACGTCCAGGAGTGTCAGCCATTTCGCTCCAGCGAGTATAAATGGCTTCCGACAACTGTTTGTGCCAGCGCTCCCAAGCAAGCACCATCTCTTTCGAGCCGCGCTCTGCACCAAGATCAAATTTGCTCGGCAAATTGGCGAAGTCGTTAGGTTTTAACAATCCCAGGCGAACACCTTCGTCTTGAGCACGTCCTGCAAGTGGCTGACGGAAAGCATTGGTATCAACGAGACCAGCTCTGAAATTCGGAGCCTCCATTGGCTCGGCTCTCTGCAGTCTAGTTGACTCCACTTTACCGGGAAGCCTGTCGCCCATGCCGCCGGGACGTTGCACACGAGTGTTTTCGTCTGCTCGCTCGACGCGTCCTCGCAATAGCTCTGCAGCCGATGCGGGCTGATTTAGAAACCCGACATTAGCAATTAGGAGAAGTGCTGGTAGCAGTTTCAAAATCGAATTCATCGCCAAATTTCCTGTTTTTATTACCTGAGAACTTAGTGTGATTACTGATTGCAAAACCTTACTGAGAACCTAGAGCCCACCGGTCAAAATGCCCATCATGCCGCCCATTAGAGCACCCTTTAGCATGTTGGATTTCATACCGCCGCCAGAGTTACGGCTCCACATTGCACCCATAGCGGCACCTGTAATTGAGCCGAGTGCTGCGCGTTTCATCATGCTGCTCGTGCCTCCGCCACCGCCAAGCAGTCCACCGATTCCACCTCTTCTGTATCGTCTGGAGGAGCTTGCACTGCCGGAGTAGGCTGGTGATGGGGTGAAGGGTTGAACACCATCGCCGTCATCGACACTGGATGCAGAGCTAATGTAATCGCTTTGCGGTTGATTTCTGCGTGGAGCCGGAGCATACGATGGTCCGCCATCATTTTGTTGCGAGTTGTCGTAAGCGCGGGCACTATCGTAATTTCGATTGCCGCTGAATCCGCTGCCGCCCACGTTTCCGTTGCCAGAACTACCACTTGCGCTGCTGCCGCCACTGGCGAGTTTTTGATCGAGGTCGCTCAATGCATCGCGATAAAGTTTGTTGTTAGGCTGAGCTGCAAGCGCTTGATTAAGATTCATGCGGGCTTTCGAGAGATCGCCTTTTGCTTTGTATGCTTGAGCGAGAGCAAAACGGACGTCAGAGTCGTTTGGAGCTTGCTTAACTACTTGCTCCAACTGTCTAACTGCAGAATCGTACTGACCGTTTTTGTAGGCGGTTGAAGCTTGTGCAACCAAACTCTTCATGTTGTCGCGGCGGGCAGCTTCTTTTTGCTGCTCGTCTCGTTGTCTTTGTTGCTCGGCTTGCGCGATTCTGTCAGAGTTTTGCTTGCGCTCAATTTGCGCAACCGCATCTTTCAATTCTTGATCGCCAGGATTGATTTGGCTGGCGATACGGTATTCATTGAGCGCTTGAGCCGTGTCGCCACGGGCTTCGGCAATGGCACCCAAATTGTAGTGCGCATCAGCATTTCGTGAATCAAGCGTGAGCACTTTCTTGAACATGCGCTCTGCTTCAGCAGTATCCCCTCTGGAGTACAAATCAGTTGCACGCTTCAGCATTGCAGTAGCGGCGTCGGTTGGTGTAGCAGTATCGGGGTCATCGTAGTTGGAAAGGGCTTGCGGCTTAGGTTCTTCGACTTTGCTCCATTGGCTGGTATCGAGCCGAGGCGCCATAGGCGGAGCCAGCAAACTTGAGGCTGTGCGAGCAGTAGTCATCGCATTATCAAGATTGGCAAGACGTTCGGGCACGCTGCCTGTTTTTTCGCTGCCGAAGACACGTTTTTCGAGTGTTGAAAGGCGCTCAGAGTCAGACATGCCTTTTTGCGTTCTTTGCAAAAGGGTGTTTTCAATCTTCTCGAGACGGGACTCGGTTGCCTGGCTAGGAGATGCTGCAGCAAAGGCAGGAGCAATATTTCCGAGCACTAAAGCCAAAGACAGCGCCATGCTCAACGCTCTCTGTCTGCCAACATCCTTTCTCAGCATAAACGTGCTCCAACACAGGTGATTGCTGCACCACTGCATGCATGGATTCAACGACGCCAAGCCAAAATTTATGTTCCGGCTGCTCTATCCCCCAAAAGCGGGATTTCCAAGAAGCATTCAAGTTCTTATCTGGGTTTTACAAGACTGCTAAATCAAAAGAGAGAAGAGGCTACTATCGCCCGTCATCTACTGTTTCTTCCACCACTGCCTATCACCTGCAGCATAAGGAACCGTAAGCGGTCCCCACTCGGCCTTTCCGCTCACCGCCATATCCAGCGCCTTGGGTTTGTTGAACACTTCTTCCAAGGTCAAGTTGCGCTCCAGGCATGAGCCCACGGCTTCATACACAGCCCATTCGCCGCTGCGTTCGATCAGCTTCAAATTCACACCGGGGTGCGAAATGAGGCGATCTACGACCTTGTCATTGACTATGACGAGCTGCGGACGCCCGCCCGCGCCTGGTTCTGCCGCTTTCAATTGATGGGGATGGAAAAAGCTGTCTATCGGAGCGCGCGCGTAAAACATGGCAGCTGGCTTGAAGGTGTTGAATATCGCGATGTCTGCGTCTTTATCCTTCAAATGCGTAGCAATCAATTTCAAATCGTCCCAACGCTTCTTAGAACCTATCTGGAACCCAATAGGCTGGCAAAGACCTGCTGCTAAAGCAAATCCCAGGGCAACCGAAACCACCGACTGCTCAATTTTTCCTTGTTTGTAATAGCGCGAAGAAAGTATCAGTCCGGCAGCTAGCAAGGCAGAAGCGAGCGCCAGAGAAACCTTGCCTAGGATGTCTGTTTTTACAAGAATGCATGATGCAATAGGGCCTCCTATCAGCAAGAGAAATCCTAAGATAGCTGAAGTTGTAAAAACAGCTTTGCCGACTTTCGCTGCCCGATTTTGTGTAGCAGGGTCGTTCCACGCAGCGAGCCACTCTTGAATCTTCACCGCGACACAAACTGCAAACGGTGCGAACGACGGCAAAATGTAGGTGTCCATCTTGGTTTTGGAACAGCTAAAGAATAAAAACTCCGTCAAAGACCAAACAAAGAGATAGAGCAAGAATAAACTTCTCCGGTCTTGCTCTTCGGAAAACCCCGCTTGAGCCGAGAGTTTTCGCCTCAAACCAGTCTTGAGAATAGAGAAACCAGCGAAGGGCAAAGCGAGAATCCACGGCGCGAAGCCATATCCGATGACAGGCAAGTAATACCACCAGACAGCTTTTCCAAGATTGGTTCGACCGGCGAAGCGACCAAGATTTTCGTAAATGAAGAAGACCTTCAAAAACAGTCCCTTGGTTGCAAAATGTATTGCTACGTACCAGGGCAACACTACAGCAGAGAAGATAAGCGCTCCCCATCCAATTCTCAAGCGCTTGAGCCAGTCTTTTAACTGGATGAAACCCGGACGAGAGACGATAAGAAAGACTATTGTGCCGGCAGCAAAAAGAACCAATCCGGCTGGTCCTTTGGTCAAAACAGCCAGACCGAGAGCCACATACAGCACCCACCACCAACGCTTTATGTTCAAAATTGCGCACATTGCAAACGCAAAAACCGCCAAATCAACGAATAAAGTGAAGGCGATGTCTATGGGAGAAAGGCGCGTAACCGCGATGATAAGCGGAGAAGAGGCTATCGCCAAACCGGACAAAAGTCCTGCAAATTCAGATCCAAGCGCTCTGCCCACACGATAAGTTGCAAACGCCAATAGCGTTGCGATAAACGAAAAGGCGATTCGGGCGGTAAATTCACTGACGCCAAACAACTTATACGGAATTGCCATCAACCAGAAGGTCAGAATCGGCTTGGAAAAATAGATCTGATAGTTGAGATGTGGCGTAATGAAATCGCCGCTTTCGACCATCTCGCGCGCTGCTTCAACGTAGTAACCTTCGCCCGGATCAGTAACCCCAAAGCTCGACATGCCAAGGAAAAACAGTCCGAGGCATGCTACAGCCAGAATAACCATTGATCGCTTTGGAGTCAGCTGCATTATTCACGCTCACAGGACGCGAGACACATCACGAAATAGTCGTCCTCTTACTCCAGACGTAGCGCTTTAACAAGGGAGCAGGACGGAAGCGTTCGCCAAAAACTTCGAAATGCTCTTCAATTTGTTTCAAGCAATTGTCCAGACCCATTTGAGTAGCCATCGCCAGCGGTCCGGTGCGCATTCCCAAACCAGCGCACAGAGCAGGGTCGAGGTCTTCAGGAGCACAGATACGTTCTTGCAGGCATAGAAATGCTTCATTGATCATGGGCAAGAAGAGTCGCTCTGCCTTAAATTCGATTGTCGCGCTCTTTTTCTCGCCTTTACCATTGCGCACCGCATTTAGTATCGTAGACATTTCCGCATTTGCGCCGGCACGTTTGCGGGTCTCTTTGTCATACGCATAGAAGCCGCCCATGGTCTTTTGTCCAAGCATGTTCCTCTCAACCATTTGTTCGAGAATTGGGCACGGAGCAAATCGTTCTCCATATTCTTGGAAGTTGAACTTCGCAACAGCTAGTCCAATGTCCGCGCCATTCATATCGCGAAGAGCCAAAGGGCCAATCGGCATCGCAAAATCGCAGGCGGCTTTATCGATGGCTTCAATATCTGCGGCTCCCTCAAGCAAGCACCAGAGGGCTTCATTCATGTAACGTCCAAGCAAACGGTTGACCAGGAATGAAGCACATTCCTCAACTCTCACAGCAAGTTTGCCCAAAGTCTGCCCCAATGAAATCGCAGTTTGCACAGTATCTTGTGATGTTTCCAAACCGGGTATCACTTCGACTAGTTTCATCAAGTGCGCAGGATTGAAGAAGTGCATGCCGACCACTTTATCGGGGCGACGCGTAAACGAGCCGATTTGCGTAATCGAGAGACTGGACGTATTGCTGGAAAAAATCGCATCTACATTGCAGTATTCATCAAGACTTTCAAAAACCTTCTTCTTTATTTCGATGTTTTCCGCGACCGCCTCAATGACAAAGTCAACATCGGAGAATTTGGAATACTCGGTCGTTGCTTCAACCAGAGCACGCTGGGCGTCCGCATCTTTCTTTGCCATTCCTTTATCGACACGCGATTTTAAAAGGCGATCGATATTAGCGAGTCCTTTATCGAGTTGAGCTTGATCGATGTCTTTCAGAAGTACGGGAATTCCTTTGCCAATAAAGGCGACCGCAATGGACGAACCCATTGTTCCGGCACCCACCACAGCAACGCGATTGATTTGCATTTGAAACTGAGTCCTAATGAATGATTTCTGACTGATTGACTGGCAGACTGAATTGATAGTTTGCTGCGTCAATTACAACAAGGCGCGAATTGGCGCAGTGTGTGAGATCTCTAAGTCAGAGCAATTTCTAAAGCTATTAGTGGATAACCCCAGCGGGGCGAGCGGTCGTCAACATCGCTGTAACGCCGTCATTGAGCCGTCTGACGTCATTCGAGAATTAACCACTTGACAATTATTCGTTCATTAAAAACCCATAGCTTTTTTGTAATGTTTCGTTATCATATTTACACACGTTAAGCGTGACTAAAGTTTCTGCCGAATGCGTACTTTACCTGCGTCCGCGAAGCGCAAAGAAGCGTTTATCTAAACGCGACTATGTGCACAAAACTGGCGATGGCTTAGACAACTGTCGTCAGATTCAGAAAAACCGCTAAGCGTCCGAATAACTACCGAAGAAAAAACTGGGAAATACATAGGAATCTCTTTGCTCAAGGCTGTTTCAGCCGGGAGGGCGGATATGTTCGCCTATCTAATCATCGCTGCCGAGTTGTTAGTTCTGTACACAGTATTCTGGTACATCTTCCTCAAAGAGCCAAAGCCATACAGAATCAAAAGTGACATTTGGGGTCGCTACGACACCAACGCTCTTAATCGCTACTTCGAAAGCCTTGAACACGAGCTGCACGAAACAAATGCATCTGCTGCTTACAGCCAAGACCCTGCATGGATTCATATAAATGAAGGAGTTCAGAAGAATCGCCTGGCCACACTGGCCATCGCTAAAGCTGCCTGCCCGCAGCTGCAATGCGCGACCGCAAACACAGGCTACTGCGAAACCCACAATGCCAAGAAATACGACCGTCACTATCAACACAACCAACAAAGGTACGGCTGGACTGTTGAAGACCCCGCTCGCCTTCAAGACAACCCACTTAAGTTTGCAATCGTGATGATGGAAAAGCTTGGAAATCTCTCCTCCCGACGTCCATAGCTTTTTCCTGGGTTCACTTATAATCAAGCATGCCGGTTAAATAGCCGGCATGCTTTTTTTTAGGACCCGTTGCTTTGACTCAAGACAATTCACAGCCGAAAGCCGACTTGCAAAATCAAAATGCAAACGCAGAGGCAAGCCACAGTAAATCGGCGCTGCCTTCGGGCTCAGCGAATGAAAAAATAATTGTAGAAGTCAAAGGTCTAAAAAAACATTTTCCAATTCGCAAAGGATTTTTCAACAAACAAGTAGGTTCCGTCAAAGCTCTAGACGGCGTAAATCTCAGCATCATCGAAGGCGAAACACTCGGTCTTGTGGGCGAATCAGGATGCGGGAAATCCACACTTGGGCGCGTCATGCTCAGACTGCTTCCCGCAACGGCCGGCAGCGTTTTATATAAAGGGCAAGAAGTATTGACCTGCGACGCGGATGCAATGAAAAAGCTCCGGCGCGAATTACAGGTAGTCTTTCAAAATCCTTATGCCAGCCTCGATCCCCGGATGACTGTAAAACAGATTATCGCGGAGCCTCTTGAAGTTCATAAAGTCATGAAAGGACCAGAACTCGCAAAACGTGTCGTTGAATTGCTTGATTTAGTCGGACTTTCTGCGCGGATGCAAGAAAGATACCCCCACGAATTTTCCGGCGGGCAAAGACAACGCATTGGTATTGCACGCGCACTGGCTCTCAATCCGCGGGTAATTGTTTTGGACGAACCAGTCTCAGCCCTCGATGTAAGCGTTCAAGCGCAGATTTTGAATTTGCTGATTGATTTAAAACGCGAATTCAAACTTACTTATTTGTTCATCGCACATAATTTGGACGTGGTTCGCTACATCAGCGATAGGATTGCCGTGATGTATCTCGGTCAAATAGCCGAAATAGGCAACTGCAATCGAGTTTATGAAATGCCGTTGCACCCGTATTCTAAAGCGCTGATAAGTGCGGCTCCAATACCTGATCCGAAAGTCGATAGATCCAAGCGTATTATTCTGACGGGCGATCTGCCGAGCCCTGCCAATCCACCGCCTGGTTGCACTTTTCATACGCGCTGCCCAATGGTACGCGACAAATGCAGAATCGATGTGCCGGACTTGCGCACCATAGAAAGTGAGCATTTATCGCACTGCCATTTTGCCGAAGAACTTTTGACTGGCGCGAAGGTCTAGCTTTTCAGGCGAAAACGATTCGCAAGCCAAACAAAAAATGCAATCTAACCAGGTGGAATGCGCTGACCTTCAGGCATTTTCGGACGTAAGTCCGTATAACTGCCATCGGTCCGCTGCCAGCCAGCCCCGAAGATACCGCGGTCGACGATTTCCTGATACACGCTGAAAACGCACTTTCCTGGTCCGACACCAGCTTCATCAAGCAGAGGCTGAGTCCATTTCCTGAGAGTTACTATGCGCGGAGCGCTGCCGGTGACCACCCAGATCGGAAAGCCAGTCTTGAGAAACGCTTTGATTTTGGGCTCCCAATGCCGAGTTTGGCGGAAATTGCCCGTGTCGATTTCGAGCAAGACTTTAATTGGTTCCATGTGCGGATAGCTGAAAGCGATGGTGGCGTCGGCTTGCTCGTCGACACTGGTGAGATCGCCCGAGAGCTCGCGCCAGAATTCACGTCCGGTCGTAAACTCCAGATTGTTGATGAGACCACGCTGTTCAGCATCAAGCATGGCCAGACGTACATCGACCAATCTGAGAAAGTGCTCTTTGTGATAAGTGTGCGGCGGTCCGGTGGGGATTGTTTCCCAGGAAATACCGCGATGCTGCTCCAGAGACTTGGCGCCCTGGGTGGTCAAAAAGTAGATTAACTCTGGTCTGCCGCGACCTTCCATGCGACCGCTCGAAGAAGATCCAGTGAACCCAGCTTGCTGAAGCCTTCTCAAGCGTTTGCGAGCCGTCTCATAACTGATGTCAGGAAAGCACAGCCGCGCTAACTGGCTAGAACTGATTGTGCGATGAAGATAAAGCTGAACGAGCGCCCAGATGTCACGCTCCATCAAAACAAGGCTTTTTCTTTTCGGTTTGGACCGTGCTGTTTTGTCAGTCATGGGGATACTTGAGATTCCTTTGGTCTTTTGGGATACCTGAATTGGAGAAAGCGATACGGCCGTCTGACAACGTCCGGATTACTACCCCTAAAATAATTGTAGACCAGAGATGATTTTTAAAGGCCTAATTACGAAGAAATTTCCGCCTGTCTAATCACAGTGGCCGAAATTGCTTTCATGAAACTTAGCACGTTAAATTGATATGCACCACATGCGGTGCATTATCGCTATCACGCGTTACTGTCCCAATCGTTTCAAAATATCCTTCGCGCGATCGTCGCCCATGAACTTCTTCTTCAAAGCCTCTACATCTGTGCCTTCCGGTATTCTGTCACCGTACTTAGCTTTCAATTTTTCGATGACGCTATCCGGATTCTGTCCTTTCAGTTGAGAGGCAATATCAGATGCATTAGGCTTGTCATCGCTGTGACCTCCGCCAACCGTCCCGCCACTGCCGCCATCATAGCTAGTTGCCGGCGGTCTGTTCTTCAAATCGACTGCACGCTTGGACTGATCGTCCAGACCTTTGTTTACAGCGGCAATACGCTCTTTCAATTTCTCAGCGGGAGCATTTGTCTTTGCCATCTCCTCGACGTATTTAAAGGCGGCCATATAGCCTGCGATGCCAATTCCTTGCGCTTTTGCTGCGTTGATTCGCTTGAGCAGATTGCCGCGCTCTTCGTACATAGGTCCTTCCGAAACCATCGACTCGACCTGGACTTTTACCTCAGAGCCGGACGGATTAGCCAGACCTCCGCCCGGAACCGGCGCAGTGGTTACCTCCGGGTCAGCCAGAGCAGGCGAACCAGACATCGACAGTATCGAAAGCACGGAAAACACCGAGAATGCCGGCAGTGCTCCCAATACAAAATGACAGGCAAATCTACGAGACCGCATATTATTCTCCACTGGCGCAAATCACAGCTGTACTTAATAGCTCCGACGAATTCTATTAATCCACAAGCAAGGATCAGAATGTCCCTTATCTGTCCGGTCGCGACATTAATTCACGAGATTCGACCATAGTTAATCAAAATCGGCAAAAAACACCTGCTCGCCCCGTAGTTTTACGGTTTTCGGCCGAACGGTCCTTTCCTAAGATGGAGTTACTATCCACCCGGATCTCTCATCAATGGGCCAATTCGAAAACAGCAGGCAAACTGAGCTTGCGAAAAGCACTACTGATTCTTCCAATGCAGCCCTCGACGGCGCGTCAATTCTGTTTGACCACGGAAAGTTTGTGCGCAGCGCCAACCCCCCGGCAGAAGGCGTTACGCTCGCACAAGCCCAAAGTCCAGGACCGCTATTTCAGCAAGGAACCGGCAGCAGCTTCCGTGATGCATTGAGATCAAGACTACATAATGGTTCGGGAGATCAAATAGGACAGCCTCTACCGGCTGGCGATGTAGCAAACCCAGGCGATGGAGCAAATCCAGGCGGTGTTCAACGCCAAGTTGCTCAGCCGCGTTTCGTACAACAGGGCGATTTTCCTCAGCGTTATCCGACCGTTACTGAAAGAGTGCCGACTCCGGTAAGCAACCTGCCGAGATACAAATACGATCCGCCGTCTCCGATCACGCCTTCACTTATCGAAGGTTCAGGTGTAAAAAAAACCAACCTAGACGAGCCATACATAAGCAAAACGCATGACCAGGGCAACGCTCTTTTCGAAGCCCTGGCGCGGGCAGGCGCTTCTGCAATCTTCATCAATAAAGATCACGTAGCACGTACTGCAGCATTAGAAAAACAAATCGCAGCGACAGAGTTAGTCAGCCCAGGCGCCAGACAGAGCTTTCAAATGGCTCGAGATGGTTTGCTCAAAGGGCTGGAAGTGCCAATTCAGAACGCTGAAGTGGCGATGGAAGGTTTGTACAAACGCTACCCGATCGAACTATTCCAGGGAACGTCTATTCCAAAAATCGGCGGCACCGGCAAGATAATGATGCCGCATCCATGGGATTTGGACCAACTTTCGCTGGTCGACCAAGCGCACGCAGAAAAGTACTTGAAGCTAACCTCACTGAGAGAGCAACTGGTTGCGCACTGGCCTCCAGTCGCCAGTACTCAACTTGGAAGACTGCCGACCGGCGTCGCGTCCATGCCAATCGTCAAAGCAGAAGGGCTGCTAGCGGAGGCAGCCAAGTTCGATTCTGCCGGCTCAGCTTTCACAGGGGAAGTGTCAAAGACTCTCGCCAACAACGAAGCCTTAAGGGCTGCCAATTCGACCCATCTCTTCAAGAGCGTTGGCGTGATGGCTGGAGCATGGATGACTAACGTAGTCACGGACAATTTGGTAAACACCAAGCATGGACCGTCTGCGGTCGTCTGGGGCGCTGATTTGATATCACCGGCAATACTATTCACCAATAGGAGCATGCTGACGAAATTCGGCGTTGTAGCTGGCTCACACTTGGTCGCCAAACTTTACGACAAATACAACGAGAAGTAATTTCTAAACAGGCAAATCCGCGTCTGTCTTAGCTGCCAGCCGACCGCGTTTTTCATCAACGCGCCAGAGCAACAGCAATCCAGCGATGAAGAACACGCCACAAGAAAGAAGCGCGACTCGGTAGTTATTGCCGCTCAGATGCGTCACAGCACCAAATGTGACAGCGCCGATGCATGTGGCCAGCTTGTGCGCCATGCCCCACAGTCCAAGAAATTCGCCGGAGCGTCCGCGTGGTGAAAATTGTCCGACTAGCGCGCGCCCAGCCGAGCCTGTTGCACCCATCGCGATGCCAACAAAGTTGGCGGCAATCCAGAGGTGTGCCTTCTCGGTCGCCATACAGGCAATGAAAACCGCCACAGTCCAAATGCTCAATGTAATTGCAAGTGTCTTGATTGCACCGATACGATCCTGCACCATGCCGAACAAACCAGCGCCAATAGCCGCTGTGATACTAACAACCAAAATCATGATTACAGAATCAGACGCAGTGAAGTGCAAAACTTGCTGAGCATAGACGGACGCCAAATGGATAACCGCAGTGCTGCCACAGCTATAAACGCAGAGCGTGAGCAGGAAGTTGAAGAGATCTCTGTAGTGTTTTGCATGGTTGAACGTGTGACGCAAACGCTCAAAACCAACCTTGAAATAGTTTTTCCCGATACCATCAACTTCCGGTGTCGCTCTTTCCTTTAGGAAAATGAAAGTCGGCAGGGAGAAGACGAAAAATAGAATTGCACAAATAAGCATTGCGAAGGGGACGTATTCTGTTTGCTGCATGCCCTGCGCCTTCGCCCACGAGAAGTAAGCAAAGCACAAACCAAGAGCGATGAGACTGCCGACATAACCAGCGCCCCAGCCGATCGAGGAAATTCGTCCCATGTTTTCCTGAGTCGACAACTCAGGCAAGAATGAAGCGATTAAGTCTTCACCGGTTCCAAAAAAGAAATTGGCCAGAGTCAGAGCAATCACTGCTGCCCATGGCTCGCCCGGCGGAATCATGCTCAAAGTCGCAGTGCAAAGAATGCAGAGAGTAGTCGTCACGAAGAGCATGCGTTTCTTTGCAGCCATCGCATCGACGATGGTCCCGAGCACAGGTGCTGTTAAAACTATTGCCAGGGCCGAAACAGGAATAATGATGACGGACAACAAGAAGGTCCCCAGCTCTTTTCCGCCAGGAGCCTGTCCACAAATGACATCTACGAAGTAGGCGTTGTAAACGGCAGTTGCGACCACAGTGCCGTAGGTCGCATTGGCAATGTCATAGGCTGCCCAAGCGGCGATTTCGCCTTTGGTTGCCCGACCGTGTTTTACACCAATGGGAGCGCCGCTTCCGGAATCCACACTCTTCTCTCTCTCAAACGCAGGCGCTTTGCTCATTTGCTTTCGATTTGTATTCAATCATTTTAGCGGTCATTATATAAGCTGGGATCAATCGGTCGTTGCCCAACTTTACTGATTGTCGTTCAAAATCCAACTATGTTCCCGAGTGAAGACTAATGATCCAGACACAGTCACGAAATTTGCTCGGCTAAACTTTCCTCATGCTGAGATGACTGCCACTATGTCCGTTGTGATACTTACAACAATTTGATGGTGCTTGGTTGCAAGAACCCTTCGAGCAGAATTCAGATTTCAACAACGCAATCAACGCTATCGATACGGAAAGCGCCACAGGTGCGGACAATAACGATGACGCGAATTTCGACATTCTGGCGCTGTGTTCGGGCTTGCTTAGCGCATCACTAATCTCCTCTTTATTAGTTGCGCAAAGAGGTTGGGTTCTCCAGAACAGAACATATCCACACCTACCCATACTAGATAGCCTGTCCGTTGCAGAGCCACTCGAGCCGCTTATATACGGAATGATGCTAATTGCACTATTGGGGTTCAATTTCTCAAAACACAAAAAACTGCTTGCAAGTGCCTATGTGCTATGCGCATCCGCATCGATCGCCCTCGACCAAACCAGGTTGCAGCCCTGGTTTTACCTCTTCTCGATAATGCTCGTCATTGTTGCTTCGCCAATACATTTGACCGATAGAAAATGCCAAAGTGTGCTAAACGCGCTCAGGGTATGCATTCTCGGCACTTACTTATTCGCTGGACTGCAAAAGTTGAATGTTACTTTCAGCCAGGTTGTCGTGCCATCGATGATGCCCAAGTTCATAACTGCGCTGCCTTCTGAAGTGTGCTTTTGCATTGGCATTCCTGTTGCAATCCTCGAAGCTGCACTGGCATTGCTGCTAGCATTTGGTCCCACGCGCACAACTGGCGCATATCTGGCAATTTTCTTTCATGCAATCACCCTGTGGTCGATTACGCAACAGGGTTGGAATGCAGTCGTTTGGCCCTGGAATGTCTCGATGATGTTGCTCGTCTACCTGCTTTTCATCCGTTCGAAGCAAGCAAGTCTTATCGGTCTTTTCAAACCAGACTCTCTGCAAAAAGCGCTGGCTATTACCCTTTTCCTCTTCTTGCCGATACTAAATTTCTTTGGATATTGGCCAAATTACCTTTCGGCAGCACTGTACTCCGGAAATGTGCCGGTTCTGCGGGTGATTGTCGACCCCGCGGATGAAGCCAAGCTTCCATCAGCAATTCGGCAGGCCGTCGATATATCGAATGTGAATGAGCCTACCCTAATTGCGGAGCGATGGGCGTTGGAGGAGTTGGGGATCCCAACTTTCCCCGAGGTAAGCAGCCTGGAAGTCTTGGGGAGAAAACTTATGGAGTCAGGTAGATACAACAATTCCAAGATTTACATCGAGACATTTCCTAGGTTTTTCAAAGGTGAAATTAGTCGCAGAGCGCTATTTTTATCAGCTACTGAAAGCCGATGAAAAGGCGTAGGAAGTTCAGTGTTTTTGTATTATTTCTGGGAATAAACGTAAAAAGGCGTTTTGGGCGGACGTCCATCTAGAACTCGCCGGGAGTTGGTTGATGACAAAGTTGGCATGGAGCGTAGCGGCAGTGACCGACCGCGGGCTACATCGCTCGGAAAACCAAGACAATTACTTCATAAGCCCTGATCAGAGGGTTTTTGTCGTAGCCGACGGAATGGGCGGACTTAAGGGCGGAGCTCGAGCCAGCAAACTGGCGGTCGATGCTGTAGAAGCACAGTGGAAGGAGAATCCGCCCGATTTCACCGATCACGAAGCCGTGCAGCAATGGCTCGTAGATGCCGTTGCCAGCGCCAATCAGAGTGTTTTCACCGCAGCCTCGCAAGACGAATCAGTCCAAAACATGGGCACGACAATCGTTGCCGGCGTTCAGACCGAAGCCAACACGCTGCAAATTGCACACGTGGGCGATTCCCGCGCTTATCTAATCCGCGACGGCAAAACCATCGTCCTCACCCAGGACCATTCGGTTGTTATGGAGATGGTACTCAAAGGGCAGCTCACTCCAGAGCAGTTCAAGAACAGTCCTTTCAGACACTATTTGACCCGTTGCGTCGGACATTCTGGCAAGGTCGAAATCGACCGTACACCGGTTGAGCTTCACCCTGACGACTTGATTATCCTTTCTAGTGACGGGCTTTCAGCGGTGCTTGACGAAGAGCAGATTTTCGAAGAGATGAAAGGTTCGAACACCCCGGAGGAGATTTGCGAAGCACTCCTGAAGTCGACCCTGGATGGTGGAGCGCCCGACAATGTGACTATCCTCGCCGTGAAATACTGCGCCAAAGTGGATAGTGACGAAAAAGACGACAAGAGCGAAAAAGGCGAAAAACCGAAGAAGAAAAAAGAGAAAGAAAAGGAAAAAACGGGCGACAGAACGTCATAGTCAATTTCTTTTTTGAACTCGAATTTCAGAACCACTTATATTCTTGTAGAATTATTGGATACAAAAGTGTGAAAGTGCACCATATATGGTTGCACTTTTTGTTTTTCTGCGAAACAGGAGATCCTCTACATGGCGACAACATTCAGAAAGCTGCTCAACTTGAACAATGAGAATCAGAGCCTCGCAGACAGCTCTCTGGTCGTCGTAGACGCGCAAAGAGAATATCTTGACGGTAATCTGCCGTTGACTGGAATCGAGAAGGCTCTAGACCAAATTTCGCATATTCTCTATCGTGCTCGCAGTCTCGGCACCAACATTATTCATGTGCAGCACTTTTCGCCAAAAGGTGCACCACTCTTCAATCCTGACGACAAATTCGTGGACATAATCGATGAGGTCAAACCGATTGGAACAGAGCCAATAATCAAAAAGAATTTGCCAGATTCTTTTGCAGGAACAGATCTGGACGAACGAATAAAAGCTTCCGGCAAGAAAGATTTAGTCGTCGTAGGTTTTATGACACATGCGTGCATCAGTGCAACAGTGCGCTCTGCGCTCAACTACGGATATCACACAACTGTGATTGCAAACGCATGCGCGACGAGAGATTTACCAACTTTGCAAAACAGCGACGTCATTCCAGCAGGCACCGTCCATGATGCCACGATGGCTGCCCTCTCAGATCTTTTCGCCCGTGTTATAACCGACGAGAAAGCTCTTAAGGACTAGTTGATCTTCGCGTCGTGCGGAATCAAGTATTCCATTTTGCGATTGCGCAAGAAATCATAGAGTGACTGCTTCATATCCAAATTGCCTTCTTTTGCAATTGGAGTAAACTTTTCGACGCGATGTATGCGCGCTTCGTTGTCAGCCTGCATAAGCGGTTTTCCGGTTTCATCATAGCGACGAGTCGAAGCGATCATCTTAATGACGCCTTCTTCTATCGGCTCGTAATTAGTCACGCTCTCTTGCTGGAATGCTTCAACAATCTCTTTGGATTGACGCTGTACGCGAGCAGCCGCAACCATGCTGCGAAATGAAACAGCTTGTTCGCTCTGGTTGGTGAAGTCCTTCGTCAAAACCTGGTGATACTCGACAAATTCAGGAAAGTCAGTCGATGAGGTGTAGGGCAGTTTAAGGAAGTGCCAAATGCCGCCGCGACCATCCATTTGTGTGCCGTATGCAAATCGACTCTTCGCTTTGAAATTGAAGGGAGTGTGCCCGGACTCCTTATGTGTCACCAAATCCTGACGGGAAGTCGCTGTTTCCACATCCGCAAACCATGTGCCAGCAAGCCATTCAGGTATTCTTATCCAGGTACTCCTGGAGCCGTCCTTCTCCCCTTCCTTCCAGACAGAACCAGGCAGATACTTGCTGTTGACGGGGCCAACCTTTTCCTTGTGCTCGATGCTTCCTTGCACATACTTCTGAGCGTACGAGGCGGTTCCTGACAGTTGCAGAGTACCGACAAGTAAGGCGAGGACCGCAACAGAAAGGGTTTGTCTTTGCATCACCAGCTTCTCCTCAAGCACTTTAGTGCAATCAATATTAGTGGATCAGAAGCGAGCAGCACATGATAGACACCTCAGATCAATCCACTGCGACGCCGGTATATACAACAGCGCTCTATGAAGCCTTTAAAGCAAGCAGGAAAAGCGCTCGGCTTTCCCTGCTGTCTCATTTAAAATTCAAAACGTGTCGAATTGCAGAACTGTTTCCAAATCTAGTTCCAGACCTAGTTCCAGATCCAGTTCCAGCTCTAGTCCATATCTATTTCCAGATCTACTTGCCGACCTCCTTTCCTATCTCCTTGCCGTCGGACAGCATGCGCCTCAAGACAGGTTCACCGTCGTCAGAAAGAGCGACTTCAGCAGTCAAGCCTTCCGAATTCACTGACGCACCGGCACCTTCAGGAACGTAGAATTTCTCGATTCCAGTGGTGACCGAAGCTTCCGCTCCCTGCCCCGCTTCGTATATTACTTTCATCACGGCTTCGTCGTTTTTCAGATTCTTGGGTTTTTCCTTATTCGCTTCGATTGGCTCCCAGCATGTAGCGCCTTTCTTCAAAGTGAGAAAGGCTGTGTCACCTGGCTTGAAATCTTTGAATTTCACTTTTTGTCCGAGATCGTAGGTGACGGAAACATAGTCTCCTTTAAACGGGTCGCGCGGGTCATACGTGTGGCACTTAAGAAGGACATTCTTTCCAAATGCAAGCGTTTGCGCGTATGGCACCCCGAAGGCGAAAAGTGTGCCGACTTGCGCCGCAATCACGAGTGCGAATAGTTTTACACCCATGCTATTGCGCGACAATGGCGGAGATGTTTCCGGTACGGCAATTGCTTCATTGCGCGGAATTGCGCTCGAATGATTGGTTTCCTTAGGTTTCGTCAATGTCATTTTTACTTTCCTCGTGTGTTTTCTAGTTGAGATTCCGCTCGGATTTAGCCCTCGTACTGAATGAACGTCCGAGTGCTGCTAACGAGCAAATCATCAAGACGAGGCCCACTCCAAACGCAATTAACGAGCCAGTCATGGCTCCCCCGGGTGCTGCTGCAAAGCAAGTAAAGGCGAACATAGTAAGGGTCGCAACCGGAATAAACTGGATGATGCGGTTCTCGATCGATGATGTGAAGTAAAAAAGATAAAAGAGATTTGCCGAAAAGAAGGCGAAAAGCGCTTCCGTCCTGGCATTTCCATTCAAACTGTTGCATGAAAGAATTACCGCGCCAATTACGCTCAGCCCCGTAAGAAACGCCCAGCGAGTTTTACCAGCGGGAGATTTCACCAGGCAAGCAAGCAACGCTAGAGAAGCGATTGCATAAATTTGAATTCGTTGAATCGTAGTTACGGAACTGGACGAATATTCGTTCATAATGCCGATTCCGGACAAAAGAACAAGAACAAATGAAACCAGAAGATAAGTCAGCGACATCATCTGCCAGCGTTTGCTGTGCTGATGCCATAGGTGCATGGTGAAGCAAGAGATGCCGTAGAAGAGCAGTGCATACTCATCGATTCTTGGTCTTGCGACAGAAACAATTGCGGCGAGCGAACCCAAATTGAAGAATAAGGCCCACGGGCTGCGCACATAATAAGTGCAGAAAAATGAGCTGGCCGCCGCGAGTAGCGTAAACCAATCAAACGGACTGGTCGTGAAAGAAACAGCTCTATATGAGACGATAATAGCCATCAAAATTGCCGCCGGTTGAGACCGGAAGATGATTACCAGCGGTGCAATTCCCATCGCCCAGAGCAGAAGTTCAGGCTGCCGCCCGGTGACTTGAAAGTGTTGTGCCACAAGGTTTGCGCCGCCACCGAAAAGCATGCAACCGAGAAAAATCAACGTTTCAGCCAATAGGTTTTTAAGCTGCGATTTGCCTTTTAACTTCCAACCGGCGATGTAGCACGTAATCATAGCCAGCATTACGGCAGCGCCTTTTGCCTGGTAATTAACACCCTGCCAGTTCGACGATATGAATAGCAAGATTGCACAGCCAACCACGCAGGCGCCTGTAATAAGCAGTACCGTCAAGCCGTGCTGAAGCCCACCATCTATTGAATAGCGAGCCATGATCTCGTCGCCCTGCGCGCGATTTAGGATGTTCTCTTCTTGCCAGCGCGCGATTTCATTTTTAAGAAATTCGTAGCGGGCTCGCACAATGGGCGTTTCTTGCTGAGGCTTATTATTAACGACGTTCTGCATATTTGGTCTCGGCGGAGGTTTTAAGCTATTCGAATAACATCAGGCACAACAAAACAGACGCAGCAATGGCTTGCGCCGTGGATTTAATCCTTGGACTGGGTATCTTCTTAGGGTACTGCCCTACGCTTCTGCGAGTACAGCAAGCCCTTTGAGCGCCATTATGCTCTACCAGTCGGCCGAGCGAACTGGGGTAAATCCCAGGTCCAACCCAGTTGTCCTCCTGAAGGACTGGCTCTATTACTTTGATACAGTAGCTAAAGCTAAAGCAGTAGTTCAGGAAAACAGTTCTGGAATTGATTGGACCATACCGGACAAAACCGGCTTCAACACCGACAATGCCACCCATACGCCTAAAATGATGGGGCTTTCTTGATTAAGCGAGAATCCAAACTTGCAGACGAGACGACCAATAAGGTCGACATTTTGGTGTCGGGCAGTATCGCAGGCACCACGGCGGAAGAAGAGGATGAAGACGAGGATCTCGATATTAACGTGGCGGCAGAGACATTGCTGCTGGAGAAGGGTCGCAAACAAAACAAAGTAAGCAAAGCGAAGTCGGCAGATGCCTTGACCTTTGCTGTTATAAACAAGCGCTATGAACTTTTAGGCGTTGCCGGGCAAGGCGGCATGGCAGTCGTTTACAAGGCTCGGGATTTGAAAGAAAACCGCGACGTTGCTGTGAAAGTTTTAGACCGCGACCTGGCGAATATGGATAGCGTCTTGGAGCGGTTTCAACAAGAGGTTGCCGCTGCGTCATCAATGGCGCACGAAAATCTTGCTGCAGTTTACGACTCAGGAGTGACTGATGACGGTCGTCCGTACATTGTTATGGAGTACATGCGTGGTCAAACGCTCGCGCAACTGCTGAAGAAAAAAGCGAAGCTCTCACTGAATGAATTCGCTGATATCTTCGTCCAAGTAGCAAAAGGTCTTGCTCACGCACACAGGCGTGGTGTCGTTCACCGCGACATCAAACCAAGCAACATCATGCTGTATACCGATGCAAAAGATAAGCTCGGTGTGAAGTTGTTGGATTTCGGTATTGCAAAGTCTCTTGCAGACATCGATTCGACTTCCTTGCACCTTACCCATACCGGACAGGTCATAGGCAGCCCGTTTTACATGAGTCCAGAACAATGCCGCTCGCTGCCGATTGACACGCGAAGTGATATTTATTCGCTCGGCTGCGTGATGTTCGAAGCCATCACAGGCAGTGTGCCATTTAGAGGTGAAACCGCCCTCGATACTCTGTACAAACACATCCACGAGCCCGCGCCCCGCGTCAATGCTAATCATCCAAAACTGAAGCCGGCAGAAATTTTGGCATCGACAATTGAAACGACATTGATGAAATTGCCGGAAGCGCGATATCACACAGCGCGCGAACTCGGCAAAGATCTGGCAAAACTCACCAATTGGGAGGACCTTCCGAGCGACCTGGAATTCGAACCTGAAGCACGCAAGACAGAACCAGTAAAAGAAAAGTCTCGCTTCAGCGCCACAGGAATTGCAATCACTACTGCTATTGGGCTTTCAATGCTGGTTTGTGGCACGATGATTTCTACTAGCACGCAAGGTCCCGCACCCACGACTCCAGAATTTGCTAACGCAAAAATTCAACTGGGTGAACTTTGGAAGCTCAGCGAGAAAGCCATTGAAGACCAGCAGTACGACAAAGCTTTGAACTACGCGCAACGCGCCATTGATACAACTGGCCGACATTCAAATTCAATTCCTCACGCTGTCAGTCTCTTGAAATACGGAATAGCGGTTTACGACAAAGAGGCTTGTGATCCCGACTACAGCGAAGAGCGCAGAACTAAGAATTTTGCGATTGCCAAGGATTCGCTCAACAAATCGATGGAGATATTTGAAAGTTTCTTGCGTGAAAAACACGCGGTAGAGCCAAATGATGTAATTTCGGCGCTTAGTGCAAACAAAATTCCGGATCTCAATCGTTATTGGTTTGAGCTCAACGGCGAGCTTGCAAATTCATACGCCGACGGGTACAAAGAGAACTCCAGCAAAGCAAAATCTCTTTATCGCCGAGTGGAAGACTTGTTTGCTGCGCGCTCCGACACAACAAATTATCCGGAAGAGCTTGCGAAGCGCTATCTGCAATCGCTGGCAAACTTACATTTTGCGGACAAAGAATTTTTGGAAGCAGCCAGAGTGCAAGCTAGCATTGCAGACAACTGGGGCGAACGACTTCTCGATAAAAAGAGCGATCCGTCGGAAGATGCGTCATTCACGGGCAATTGGGTGTCGCCCTTTGCAAAGTCAAATTCCAACCTGCACATCTCGCTCAAACAAGCAGGTGATTCGGTAAGCGGGACAATATCGCTTGAGGCTTTGCCTACACGAGCGATTTGGAAAGGCGAGGTGGATGGACTGCGCGTCGGGCAAACGGCGTCAACTACTTTTACTTTGTCTGGTCTTAGTTCTGATAATTCTTCAACTGAAGGCAAAACGACACGCGTAAAGTCCTCTCTACAGGGAGAACTCAGCCTTACTCGCTACAAAAACTACCTGGTCGCCAGGATGTACAATTACTCCGGCTCGGCAAACATAGAATTGCCGTACACAGAAGTGCTTGAGATGAAACCTGTAAAGCACGCTGTGAGCAAGAAGTAAGAGCCAAAACGGAATCCATTTTGTAGCTAAAATAACACGGGGCAAAAACGCATGTCGTCCGGCGAAAAAAAACTTCCGTTATTCTTGGAAAACATCAAAGAATTCGTCCTTATTTTCGGCGGCAACTTTGCCGTCCTTATCCTTCTGCTTGTGGTCGTAAATTACTTCCTGGCACCATTCGACATCAAAGGACAGGTGGCACAGGTTCAGCAAGAAATTACTTTATTGCGCGCCGATGTTGCTACTCTGCTGAAAGAAGTCAGAGAGCTGAAAGCCGCGAACAAAGCGAAGTAAATTTCGGCAGGGCGCGTGCAACGCGCCCCCACGATTCTCTTAATGCTTGATTCCGATTCCCATCATGTGAGTCGGGGTCAGAGTTTCAAAGCGAATGTCTTTGAAGCCAGCTTCATTGAGCCATTCTTCGCATTGTGCTGGTGAGTAATCAAAACCGCCGGGTGTTTCAATCAGCATGTTCAGACTCATGAGAAGTCCGAACGCATTCTTCTCGCGCTCGTTGTCGATCATCGCGTCATACACAATGAGCGCGCCACCGGGATTGAGAGCCTTGAAGGCCTTCGCGACGAGCATGCGTTTTTCTTCGAGATTCCAATCGTGCAAAATGTGACCCATTACGATCACATCGCATTGCGGAATTTCGCCTTTGAAGAAATCACCACTCACAAATTTGAGCCGTTCTGCCACGCCATTCTTTTCTGCGTATTCATTGAAGATAGGCTCTACAGGTGCCAAATCAAATCCTATTCCGCTTAGATGCGGATGTGCTTTTGCAACCGTAACAGCGAGGGCACCTTGGGCGGTACCAACGTCGCAGAATGTTTTGTATTTGCTCCATTCAAAATTCTGAGCGATAAATCGAGCATTTCCAAGGCTGATACCGGTCATAGCTTGCAGGAAACCTTTTAGCTTATCCTTGTCTGCATAGAGTTGAGCGAACAGATCTTGCGACGACAAATCTTTGGCTTCGCTTTGGGGTTTGCCAGTGCGCAAAGCATCGGTCAATCCGCCCCAAGTTGGATACAAGCGCAGACTGGTCATAATGAGAAAACCACCGATATAACTTGGTTTTGCTGCATCAAGAAATTTGTCGGTTTCTGCGGTATTCGAATAGACACCGTTTTTTCTTTCAAGAAAACCGAGAGCAACCAAGGCATCAAAGAAGTCTCGACTGGAGCGCTCGTGCAGGTTCAGTTTCTTCGTTAGTGCATCCGCATCTGCGGGAGACTTAGCAAGCTCTGTAAACAGGTCAAGCTCAACGGCTGAAAGCAGCGTCTTAGAACCCCAAAATGCCAAGCCCATCTTCATGATATTGGCGGGGGTTACTTCTGCGGCGGTTCCTGCTGTCATTTGATCGTCTCCCTTTGAACAGAACGAGCACCCAGACTAACATCTTGGCTTTTGCTTCAACCAAGTCCTTTATTTTTAAAGCTTAGATATGGCTGTATGTCCAAGGCCCTGGACTTTACTTAATCAAAATTCTGCAATCTAAGCACCTGTCTGCTTTAGACGGTTGTCCAACCGTTGTCCAGCGGCTGGCTTACATTTGAGGTATGAGTCCGGGACACCCGCCCGTGACGAGCTCAAAAACCGGAGGTCCGCAAGACCGCCGAGATTGCAGGCACCCAAGCCTGGCAACGTTTCTCAAGGAGTCGACCCGATGTCCATCTGCAGTTCACTAGCTGGAAGAAGCATCCACGTTGCGGCAGTTGCGGTTTCTGCGGTTTCAACATTCGCAATGGTTTCATCCCTGACCCTCCAACTCCCGGCAGATGCACAAGCCCCCAGCCAAGTTTCAATCCAAAGAGAATACGAAAATCGTTTTGCTCCAAAGAAAGAGAAGAAGATCAAAGCCCTGCAGCAATTGATTAACGACGGCTCCGTCCCAGCCGCAACCAGCCACGGCAGCCACGCCACCGCTGGAACGCAAAACGGTGCTAGCTATCGCGTCAAAGCCAGCAATAAGTCCAAGTCCGAATCACTGAAGACCTACGCCACCCCGCTCGTCTACATCCAAAAGCCTGTGACTTACGTTTTCCAAGCTGGACAAGGCTACGGAATGACGTCCCACTTCGGCGTCCCAGGTCCGCAAGATGGCGCTTTCCAATTCGACCCCGGCGCGGTTTTGCTGGCCAAAGACCTCCCTTCGGGCGTTGTAAACGCAGCGATGGCAGAAGGGAGTTTCAACGGACTGGGCATTCGTTTGACCGACACTGCAGCGAAGTTGGCACTCGGAGATTTTGCACAAACGATCATCGACCGCGCCACAAGCCCAGAGCGCTGGGTCAAAACAGCTCAAGTAGTCGCTCAAGCTCAACAGCAAATGATTGCAGAATCGACCGCCCAAGTTGCAAAACAAACATCGCAAGCGAACATAAAAGCCATCGGAAAGCACCTCGTCAACGTTGCAAACGAAGAAGTCGCTGGTAACGAGGGCATCAGCAAAGTGGTCCGCAGCGTTCAACTCTTCTGGAAATCAGTCTACTTGCCGATGGCGATTCTCCTCCTTCTTACTGGCGCCATTCTCAGCAGCGCAAAGGTCGTCATCCAGTACACCTTCAACATCGCTCCCGGCGAAGAAATCATGACACCGCTTTCCGGTCCACTCAAAGCGCTGACCGCCATCGTTCTCATTCCAGCAACCCAACTGATCGTTTCTTACTCAATCGACATCGGCAATTCAATGACAGAAACAGTGCAAGCAGTCACCGATATGCAAAACGTTCAAAGCTGGCTCGGCGAGCAAATGTCGCAAATCGCTAGCGGTGCTCAAAACACTCCCATGCCGACAATGTCATCGCCGGAAAGTGCTCAAGCTTTTATGGCAAACGTCGAAAACAAGCCTGTTCAAAATCAAACCGCAGGAATGGTTGCCGGAACTCTCTCAATGATGGTGTCGATTGCAACCGCAATCTTGCTGGCATTCCAACTCGTTTTTGTTCTCTACTTGTTCCTCATGGGACCAATTGCCGCTGCTCTCTATGCGTGGCCGTGGGGGATGTCCCGCCTCTTCAAAACAGTTTTCACCAACTGGCTCAACGCCGTCATCAACCTCGTTCTCTGGAGATTCTGGTGGTGCGTGATTTTGCTCGTGATGGACGCACGCATCTCATGGTTGCGCCAAGAAGGTATTTACCAAGCAAACAGCCCCTGGGAATCATTCGCCATGATCTGCTTTCTCGTTCTTCTCTCGGTCGTCCCTTTCATGTCCTTCCAATTCAATCCTGGCTCGTTCGTAGACAAACTGCTAGGTGAATTGGGACAAGGTAGCGGCGTCGGCGCTTCACCCAGCATGGGCGGCACAGCCGTCGGAGGTGCCATCGGAAGCTCGATGGGCAGTGCGGTCGGCGGCATCGCGTAATCAAAATTTTTCTCTAACCCCAATCCAAACTGATAGGACACCAACATGCACAAGTCGTTTTCCATCAAAACCCTTCTCACCGCAACCGCCGCAATTGCATTTATCTCCAGCGGCGCATTCGCTGCAGATGGCTCACAAGGCGCAAACTCAGACAGAAGAGGCACGCAGCCTACGCAGGTGAATGCTGCAGTCGATTCGGCAGTCAACGCAGCGGCAGACGCAGCCAACCAAGAGTACAACCTCACCGTCGGTCAACTCGAGAAGCTCTACAAACAATCAACCGACGGCTTGCCGGCTTCCACTGTAGGTGCATTCAATCCAGCCGCGCTGTACTCGCAAGGACCGATGATTCCAGTCGGCAGCTTGAATCTCTCTCAATCGATGCAGCAACTTCTCATTGGTGGCGTTCCAACTCAAGGTCTGCCACTCACAGACACTTCACTCAAAATGCAACTGCTTCAATTGCAACAGCAATTGCTTTCCCAGATCTCCGATCCGCTACGCAACATCCCTAGCGCATTGGCTTCCCAACTAGCTGTGCAAACAATGCTCGGCAATTCATTCGCTCAAATCACAACAGCAAATGCCAACGCCGCAATCAACTTCACCGGCAAATATCTGATCAACTTCACAGCGCAGGAAGGCAACATCTGGAACAAGCTGCGCAACAACATCTTCGTTCCAATCGCAATTCTGCTTTTGGTACCTGGTGCGGTTCTCACCCAAACCAAGGTGATGATGAGCGCAGGCAACCCAGTCATCGAAGCAGGCAATCCGTTCGAAGGCATCTTAAGAGCAGTTGTAGCGATGTGCTTCATCCCCGGCTCTTACCTGATCATCAACTATGGCATCGATTTCTCGAACTCGATCAGCCACACCATCCAAGAATTCTACAAAGCCCAGTTCGGAACCGACATGTATGCCGACGCATTCAAAGGACAACAGCGCGCCTTCCCGTCACGCCAAGCAGCGGAAAACAAAAACACCCTGTCTTTCCTCCCGGGACTTGCACCGATGTCGCCGTTCCCCAAAAGCAATGATGTCACCGGTCTTAGTTGCTTGGAAAATCAGCTCTTCAACAACAAGACCTTCGGCGCAGACGGCACACAGCAAGCAATCGAAGGCATGGCTGACGAGATGATGCCCTCCTCGGAAGTAGTCGCAAGACTCGCTGTTTTCGGCAGCAACATGGCAGTGACAACCATCTGGGATTTGCTCTGCACGTTCCAACTCATTTACCTTCACTACTTGTTCCTCGTCGGACCCATCATGGCTGCCATCTGGGTTTATCCAGTCAGACAGCTTCGTGAAGCCTGGCCCAACTGGGTAGTCGGTGTGATCACTCTCTGCTTCTGGTCGCTCTTCTGGAACACCGCAGTACTCCTCATGGCTCTCTTCAACAATGCAGACGCCACCGGCACATTCATCTTCACCGCACTCAATTGCCTCGCAACCGGCAGCGTCAAGTTCGCATTCGACTTCGTCGGACTCATAACCGAAGCAGGTCACACAGCAGTGAGCGCAGCCAGAAATCACATGGCGCAAAACAACCAAAATCCGCTCATGATGCCCACACAAAACAACCTCAACGGCTTGGGTACTTTGACAAACTCTGCCCTTGGCAAAGTTGGAGAAACCGGTTTGGGCGGCATCACTGGCGGTGCAACAGGAGCGAACGGAACCACCGGAATCGGTTCGCTCTCATCGCCCGCAAGCACGTTGGCTGCAGAAGGGCTGGGCAGCGCAAACGCAGCGCTCAACAGCACCGCAAGCTCATTGGCGAACCAACTCTTGGGCAACCTTGGTTCTATGTCAAACGGTCTTCAAGGCGCGACTGCCACCATGAAAGATTGGACAAATGGATTAAGCGGATTAGACATGCCACCACTTGCACAAGGCACACTTAATGGCTTGAACGGTTTTAACGGTGCACAAGTTGCTATTGGTCAGGAAATCGCAGGACTGCCTCAGTTCGCTGCAAACGCAAACTCAATAATGAGCTTGCCACCACTCGCCGCCAGCGCAAACACCATGCTCGACGCAGCACAAACTATGATGCCTAATCTCTCAGGACAAGCTGGCATGGCATCGTCAGAACTCGGAAAACTCGCTTCTGCAGTCGGCGACAGCAAAGACTTCGCAAGCCTGGTCGGAAATCCAATGGCGGCAATCGAAAAAGGCGCTCAAGCCATCAACATGGATCCTTCGACCTACGGCAACGTGCCGGTTCCTGGTGCAGGAATTATCGCTGCGGGAGTAAATGGCGCATCGCGATTCGTCGCCAATGCGCTTGATTCCGCTTCGGTTTCCACTGCTCTGAACTCTGGATTGTCTGCGATGAACGGAGCCAACGGTGCGGAAGCACAATTCGCAAACTCGCTGCTCAACAGAATGAACAACGCTGTATCTGGCGCCAACTTGAATTTCGACGCATCTTCTTTCACCGGTCGTGGTGCCTTTAATGCTGCATTGAATCTGAATCCAGGCGTCGTCAACTCTGCAATCACAGCAGCGCAAGCCAACTTCGCCAACACTGCACAAGCACAAGTCGCAGCGCAAGTCACACAACAAATGAGCGCTCAAAGCATTGCCCAGTTTGTCGACGCACCATTCGTTCAAGCTGCAGCAGCGCCAATCATGCAAGCGGCACAACAAGTCCAAACATACGCAGCGCCAGTGGCACCAACCTATTCAGCTCCAGCAGCCTACGCTCAGCCGGTCGCTGCCGCTCCGGCTCCTGTGGTTTCCACTCCTGAGCCAGTCGCAGTTGCTGCTGCACCAGCTCCGGTTGTTTCTGCACCAGCTCCGGTTGTTTCTGCACCAGCTCCGGTTGTTTCTGCACCAGCCTCGGTTGTTTCCACTTCGGCTCCGCAGTCTGGAAGTGGGGTGATGGCTGCTTTCCAAACCGCTGAATCCACTCGCAAGATGGAAGCTGAAGCCAAAATTGCAGCTCCTACTAAACATGACACAAGTGGCTCGGACTTCCTCAAAGCTGTCACCGAACAGCGCGCCAGTCTCGCAAAACTCAACAACAACCAATCAGACAATGGCTATCCGAGCTGGGCGAAACCCATCTAGTAAACAAACGCATCCGCTCGGCGAATCGCCGACGCCGGGCGGCTCGCCGAACGCAGGACCAACTACAAAAACAAACTGTCGATTGCATTGAGTGTGCAATCGACAGAATACTTTTTGAACTATTGAGACGACATCAGGTGTCGATCAATTTCTTACCGGTCGACGCATGGCATCGACCCTACAGTTAGAACTCAACTTGAGATGGGTTCTGTCCTTGACCTTGTTGCGGCTGCGCTTCCACTCCGGGAGGCGTGAATCCAAAGCGGCTAACGTCAGGGCTGAAGCTAGTCATCGGCTTTCTTTGGAACGGACTCTTCGGATTGGTTGCAGGTGCTTGCGGTGCAGCTTGTTGCTGCTCCGGCGCTGCCGGCTGCGCGTAGCTGGTTTGCGCTGCATCAGCAATTGCTTGCGGACTTTCGAGAAGTGCTGAGCGACTACCGCCGGTTGCTTGGCGAGCAAAGCTCGGGAATGGCGGTGCGTTGCTTGGAGCTTCGGCAGCATGCTGCGGTTGAACGATGGCGGCTGATGTCGCCAATTCCACTTGCGGCTGAGCTTGCTCAACTGGTGCTTGTGGAACGCCCATGAAGTGTCCGCACTCGATGCAGAACTTGCGTTGGCCGGCTTCTTTGCCGCAGGCTGGGCAGATTCTTGCCGATGCTGCAACTTGAGCGGCGGGAGCGTGTTGGGCTGCTGCGGCTGGTTGAGCGTATTGTGCAGGTTCTGCGTAAGCTACTTGCTGCTCTGGAGCTGGTGCGAAATTTTCCGGCACGAGTTCTTGAGCGAACGCTTGTGCTTGACCGAGTCCGCGAGCAAACATCGGCACCGCGCCTTCCGGCATTTGTGGAGCAGGTGGTGCTCCGGGAATCGGACTGTTTGGAGTCGTTCCGTCCGGACCGGCTGCTTCTGCAGCTGGCGATGCGCCGCGTCTTGAAACGTTGTGCAAGAGGTGGAGTCTTGCGATTTCTTCAATACCGCGCAGGTCAACCATCATCGGCTTGCATTCACCGAATTCGGCGTCACCGGCTGGAGACAAGAACACGAGTGCGTGCTGCTTTTCCATGCGTTTGATGGAGTCTGGGTCGACCCGAGCTACTACCTGCTGCGAGTGGATCTTGTTCCATGAATTCGGGAAGATGCCGAATCCTGTCGCAGCGTAGTGGTCGGCTATACCAGGGACGATGACGGCGTGTTTGCCGATTTCTTCTGAGAAGAATTTGGCAGTCGTTTCGTCAGCGTTGTGCAAGCATACGCGTACAGCACTGTTGGAGAAGATTGTCTTCAGTTCGGACATACCGGACTGACTTGAGTCGCCTGTGGCTCCAGCGGAGTTGGCGATCTGTGAGATGTTCTGCAAGATAACGGTCAATCCGCCGTTAGCACCACGGACGATAGCGGACAATCTGCCGGCTATGTCGAGGTTCAATGTTTGGTATTCATCGAAGAACGCAAACAACGGGAGGGCGGTCTTGGTACCGTATCTGGTGTGCAATGCTTGTTGCAGTGTGTACACGAAGCACGATGCCAATGATTCTGCGTCAGGACCCATCGAGGCTGGAGCACCGAAGATGAGCACTGTTGGGCGCATCATCGCTGCCTTGATGTCGATGTTCGACTGCTCGGTCACGCGCATAACTTGCTTGTTGTTGAACATTCGAAGACGTCCACGAATGCCCTGGATGTTTTTATCCCAGTCACTATCCGTACGGATGATGGACGACATCTTCTGCGTCAATTCGCTCAGCTCTGCCGTTTCCACTTCCGGATTAGACTTCAGTCTTCTCAGAGATTCAACGATATTGCGGCGATTGTTGACGAGTTTCATCAAACCACGCGGGTTGCGCGGCAATGCTGTGAATTCGGACGGCGAGCCATTCTCGTCTTCGGCTGTGACTTGCACTGCGCCCCAGGCGAGAATTTGTGCCAGACCGTGAATGTATCCATGGTCGCGCTCTGCCCAGTGTTGTTCTTCCGGTGGAAGTGAGTTGACGTCTTGGCAGATTGAAGATGCGAACACAATCGGATCGAGATCGAGCGGATTCCAATGCACCGACTCGTCATCCAACGGGTTGAAGTAGAGAGTGTCGAATCCAGCGTGTTGCGCTTCAGGCAATACTGAATACTTGAAGCCTTCTTTCTTTTCGTCCAAGTTTGGATCGTTGGCTTTCGCTTCCAGTGCGATGATAACGCAGGGCTTAGCCATGAGGGCTTTCATGATAGACCGCATCAAGGTCGTTTTACCGGAACCGGATGGCGCTACGATGAACATGTTTTTGTTAGGCAGGCGTCCCATCGGAATGGTGACGGGCAAGTGAGTTCTTGCCAGGAAGCCAAACGGAATAACGACTCCGTCGACTTCCGTCCAACTGGAATTCGGATTTTTCTTGCCCAAACGTCCGTGACGACGCAGGTTGGGCGGACATACAAATGAACGCTCGTAATCGCGCGGGGTCATGAGACCGGACGGAGGATTGAACGTGCGGATTGTTTGCCATGGGAAGAGTCTCTTCTTGTGCGCCGCAGCGATAATCAATGCGAGCAAAACGAGAGTCGGCAGCAAGATTGCGATTGAGGTTGCGTCCAAGAAACCGTGTCCGGACTTATGGGCAACAGGCAAACCACCGTGTCCGCGCTGTGATGCACCAGGCACGCCTTCCATGCGCAGGTTTTTGCCTTGAATATTCATACCGGCCGTGGGCGGGCTGCCGTTGGCAGTGCTGTTCAAATTTACAGGCATACCGCCGTTGGCACCGAGCATTTGCGCTCCGGGCTGCATGAGCGGGTTTTGTCCTTGCATGGGCATTGCCTGCATAGGCATGGCTTGCACGGGCATTGGTTGCGGGGCTTGCTGAATTCCTTGATTGATTAGATGTTGGCTGAGGTCTTGCCCGATAGGACGTCCAGTCTGGGTTTGCTGAACCGGATAGGCATTGGCCGCACCCGGCTGACCAGCGTACATCGGCGCCGGAGCCATCATCATGGGTTGCCCCGTCTGCATCGACGGGTAAGGCGAATAGGCAGGCATCTGCACCATCTGCGCGCGCCTGGCGTATTCCTTGGCGCTAATCACTTCACCGGTGTCGGTATCTTTGTACCGGGTGATGTGCCCCGTTTCGTCAATCTGTGCTTTAAAACCCATTTCTTTGTCCCTTTAAGCCGATTTTCGGCTGCTAAACGGCCATCTTGACCGATATATTAGATATTTCTGCTCAGAATTTCATTCGTGTTTCGCGCAAAGTATGCGGTTTCCCGCATGCAATCGCGATTAACGCTTTCAGCCCTTCAAGAACATCTAAAGGCTGAAACTAGCCACCAGCGCCGACTTCGCTGATTCCGCAAATCTTCATACCGTCCGTTGTCTGCTTAAGTAGGTACTCGAATTTAACGTTACGTTGTCTTGATGGTTGGTCGGGTGGTGAGAGAATCTGTTCGCCTTCCACTGTAATGACGATAGAGCCGTCAGTTTGGTGGGCACCGGCGATCACTTTGGTGGCGCGGAAACTGCTCTTCATTCCGGATGCGGCAATTTGCTGTGCAACTTCCGGAGTCCAAACACTTTGTCTATAAGACTGAGCGCATTCAGGAGTCATGCAGGCGATAGCCTTTTCCTGGCTGTCGTTGGCAGAACCAGAACTCAAGTCGAATGCAAATGGCAGCCATTTTTCGACGAGAGTTTGTGCAGTAACAGGGTCAGTTTTGATAGCTGGTTGAGCCATTGCCGCGGCTTGTGCTTTTTGCTGCAGCTCGGTTGGAGCTCCGGCAGCTTGTGCAGCGCCAGGTGCGGGCGTGCGTCCGCCAGTCACATCCGGATTGTCCATCCAGGGCTGACGTGCACGCTTGCGAGCTTGAGCAGGCTCCGGGGTCGGCATCAACAGAACTGTGAAAAACATCCCTGCCATCATGCCGGCGATTGCCACCATGATTAGTGTCAGTTTGTATTTTTCTCCTGCTTGATAGTCGAACATTGTCTTGAACCTGTTATCTGATTTTTAGAACTTTGAATTTGTGCGCAGTTATTGCGGTGTGAGCAGATGCTCCGGCACGGTGTCAGGGTGGTAGCCCTGTCCGAGCAAGTGGCATGCCCAGCGCGGGTCGCCGCCACATTTTTCCATCATCTTGGCGCGCATCGGCTGGTCGTTGTTCGGCTCAGTCGTTGCTACCCAGTACATAAAACGCGGCACAACCAGTTTTACAACACCACGTGAGAGCTTGTGATAGACGAGAAATGCATCGGAATACTCACGGTTCTTACGGGTCAAGTGAGCAATCGCGGACATTTCTTGTGGTGTCAAACCGCAAGCATCACGAATAAGATCGAAGTTGCTCGGGTCGTTACCGAGGATGATCTTGATAGAACTGTTGGAAGCCAAAGTACGTGCTCTGTCATCTCTCAAAAGGTCACCCAATTCTTGAGAGATACCGATGAAGAGTAGACCTAAGTGTCGGCTGGTGCGGGAAGCATCTTCAACCAAGGTCTTGCCGCCTTCGTAGCGCAGCAGTCTCCACAACTCGTCTATGCAGAAAACGAAGCGGGAAGGTTGACCTTTCTTCATTTGCTCGGCTTTGTGCTGTTGAGCGCGACGCAGAACAAAGTCGGAAACGAAGAGTGTTACTACAGCTTCGAGAGTTTTGTCGTGCGCCAATTCGGACGTGTCGAAAACCATGATCTGCGCATCGAGCGGAAGCGAGGTCGGTCCGTCGAACAATTTGCCGAAGATTGCTCCACGGCAGTAGAGGCTCAAGCGGTTGGCGAGGTCTTCACAGGTTTCGCGGCGCTTGGTGTTTTGTGTATTGATGGACTCAGTTTGCAACCAGGCGACGAGATCAGACTCGATCGGAATGCGACCTTGCTCTGCAGCCAGACGATAGATCGACTGGATGCCTTGCATAAGAACCGGCTTTTCATCTTTGGTGAGAGCTTGTTCGCCCTTTTCGCCCAGCATGACGGAGTGGAAGTTCAAGATCTTGATGATGTGCGATTCTGGTGGATTGGCTGGATCGATCGGCTTGCCGTCGACGCCTTCCAGAGGTAAATCGTACAGGTTCAAGCAGACGGAGCCGTCCGGACCGAGTTTGATATACGCCGAGTCGTCATAGACTTCGGTAAGCATTTTGTATGAACCAGAACGGTCAATAATGATCGACTTAGCGCCGGCGAGCGTCTTCATCTGAATGATCTGCTGGGCAACCATGGATTTACCTTCACCAGGTTGACCGAAGACGATGCAGAGAGCGTTTGGAAGTTTTTCGTTGTACGGATTCAAGAACACAGGCTCGAGAGTCTCTTTCGAGAAGCCCAACCAGTCGCCGTCTTCAGAGCCGAGTTTGGCATGAACAAACGGGAATGAGTTGCGCACCGTGGGTGTTCTTGCAATCTTGCCGCGGCGGGTTACATCAATACCCAGACCAGGCAAGCTGCCGACGAACAAACTCTTTTGCTCGTGATAGCCGACGATGAAGCGAGCGCCGCGGCACTGAGCGCCTGCGGTTCTGACGAGTTCGGTCGAGCGGTTCAGCTCGTCCAAAGTGTCGCCCATCATGGTGAAATAAACGGCGTAATTGAAAACTTCAACGTTGGTCGTATAGAGTTCGGAGCCGATGTTGGCTGCTTCTTGCGCCTTTTCCGCTTCTTCCTGGTTAGGTGCAGAGCGCGGTCCCATGATTCCTTGATAGGTGTTGGCGTGAGCCTGGGCTTGTTTGCGTTGCAGTTGTTTGCGGAAGACTTCTTTGTCCAGCTTGTGAGCGTAGATGTTCAGTCTCCAGTTGCAGTTCAAGCGAAGCAAAGGCTGCAGCCAGAGCGGACCGGTGCGCTCAGGCAAGCGATTCATATAAAGAGTACGGACATAGCGACCCGGCTCTTCATTATGATTGTCGGAGTCAATTTCAGTATAGTCGTCGATGGTCACATAGTCAGGCTTGCTGAAGTCATATCTCGATTCGACTAACTGCTCTCTGATGGAGGCTGGCTCCATGTCAGGGAAAACGCGGCGCAGACCACTCGGAAGCGGCTTGGTCTTGGGACGCTGCGGCATCGGCAAGAACTCTTCTTGGTCTTGTCCAAATTTCGGATTGAGCTCTTTGTAGAGCATGTGGAAGTATTCGACTGCTCCAATTGGGCGAGCGCTCATACCGCAATTGCCCAGCTGACCGGCATAACCGAAGGAGCGTTGAATGAGCGTAGTGACGTTCTTGAAGTGAGCGCCTACAGTCTGGCGAGCGGCCTGGTTGGTGAAGACATCGAGCACGCGGCGGACTGTCGAGTCGACCATGTTCTCTTTGGCTGGCTTTTCGCGAGGTGGTCTGTAGCAGAAAGTGACAAAGAACTTGAGCTCAGGCACGAAGTTTTTGGAGAGAAGGAAAGCTTCATCGTTTTCGACAACTCGTGCGACATACTTGAGGAAATCATCGTTTACGACCTCTACTGGGTGCTTTGCGAAATAATCACGCTTACTGATGTTGTGGCAAACAACGGTGAGTTGGACTGATGTATCGATACCATTCAAGAATCCGGTGAAGTGGTTCATCAAAGAAACCAGACGGATTTCGTCGAAGCCGCTCACGTGCACGCCATCTACTTCGAAACAGCAGCGGTAGCTGCCATCTTTGAGAACGATAACGCCGAGACCGGAATCGTCATCATGAAACAAGTCCCAAATTGGGATGAGACCGGCAGCCGATGGATGTGCTCTCGGCACTGCCAGTGCAGGAAGTTTGGCTTGAGCTTCTTTGCTCAATCCACCTTCCGGGTTCGAGTTTCTTTTGAAGAGACCCAAAAGTCCGTTTTCTTTGCTGTAGGAGCGGGTGATTGCCGATGACATAGGTGATTTACTCACAAAAATCGATAAGGTCTTCGTCTACCAAAAAGCGGACCGGATTCGGATCCGGGCCAGGAACGTACACTTGCGATGAAACGTAATGATTGAGAACTGTTTCCCAGTAACCGCTTGAATGATTGAGGGTGAACAAGCAGTAGATGGGACCGAAGGCGCCGATAATCAGCGAGATATGGAGCCTGATGTCTTGGGAGCCGACCATGATTGGATTCAGCCAGGAATAGAGCTGGGTGGAAACGATCAATCCGGCAAGAAGCGCGATGAGCTGGTCATAGCGTAAGCCGAACAGCTTTGGTGCATCTTCTAGGTTAAGTGGTGTGATGTCTTCCATTTCTTTCGTCTACTCAGTCTTTGTTTCTATTCTTCGTTTTTATTCTTTGTTTCTATTCTTAGTTTAGATTGGCCTTCTTTAGTTTTACGATGTTTTCAGTTCGTTTGTCTGAGGCATTGGTCCAAGGAGTTCGTCGAGATTGATTGGTTTTGGGAAGAATATTGCTTCGACGTATTCTGGAGGCAGCTGAACTGGCTTGGAATTGCCGTTGATTGCCTCTTGTCTTTGGTGATCGACTAGCGATTTCGGAAGCTGTGATTTGCGATCGACCTGGTTGTAATGTCTTACCGCGCCGTGGAAATCGCCTAACAGTCTGCAGATTTCACCCATGATGTACTGGTATCTGCTGCGGTTGCCTGTCCAAGATTCATCGGCGAGGGCGGCTTCCAGTTCTTGCCCAGCCAGCTCGAGCCACTTCTCGAAGGGCTCGCCGGCCTCGCGTGCGCACCAGGAGCCGTTGAGCGCGAAAAGCGCGCGGTCGATATGGTGAGCACCGATCTTGCGACCGGTGAGAACAGCGTGTGCAAACTTCTTGGAGAACGCGACTTCAGCAGGTGCGACTGCCATGAAGGGAATCAACGAATCTTCCACAAACGAGCTGTACCAGTTGGTGTACAGGCATGCCGGGCACATTGCGATCAGAGCAGCACGCACCGATGGATGCGGAAGAATGCGGTGCAGGTCGGTTTCAACCGGTGTGTCCTTCGTCATGTTGGGCGTGTGCGCCAGCATGTCGGTTGCGAAGACTACTTCGCATTCAGGGCATTGCACTGAAACCGTCTGGAGAATGAAGTTTTCGAATTGCTTGTAGATGTCTTGCATTGCCAATTTGCCGGGGTGTTAGCGGTCCAATCTAGATATACATTAAGACTTTCTCCACCATGGGTAAATCAGGGTTTCTCCCACTTTGGTGGGGTAATTCCCATGGTTGGGATGTTTGTTTGTGGGGGAACTACGAAAAGCGCGTTAAATTCGGGGTTTTGGGACAAAAGCGACGACTAGAAATCGCCTTTTCAGACGCATTAAAAACGTCAGGCAAAAGACAAATTGCGAGGTCACTTTTCTCGTTGCGAATAAATTTCGACTCGCGATGCAGATAAATTTCGCTCGCAGCGCAGATAAATTTCGCCCGCAGCGCAGATAAATTTCGCTCGAAGTGCGGATAAATTTTTCGCTCGACGAGCGCGTCGCGTAGATTATTTTTGCGAGATCGCGCATTAATTCTGGAGGCATGCCGTGCGCGCGGATCATTTTTCGTCTGAGACTACAGCCGTTTACGCGCATGGTATCGGTAACATTTTTCTAGATTTTTGTTACAGGCATCAAGCAACAAGACCGGCGCCCATGCGGTTTTTCAAAAGAGGGGAGAGGGAAAACGTTTTACACATTTAGCAAAACCCGCACAGGTTGGGCGTTGGATTCTTCAGGGAATGTAATACTTTCCAGATTTTTGTTACATGGTTGAAGTGTTGAAAACAGACGGTTAACGGGCTGCATTAACGGGCTGCGTTAAGAGGCGGCATTAAGAGGCTGCATTAACAGGCCGTAGCTAGACATGCGGGGCATGGTGTCCGAGCGAAGGACTATGCTTGCATCCGTCCGGAGCAAGGATACATGCCCCGCCGGAGCACGAAACCGCTCATACAGAAGGTCGACGCATGGCGTCGACCCTACAGTAGATCTTGATTCAGTAGATCTTGATTCAGTAGTTCGCTTTAGAAGCGACCGCCGGGATTGCCGCCCAGGCGCGGGTAGCCATCTACTCCGCCTTGCTGAGTGCGCTGTGCATAACGCTGTTGAGCAAGCTGGTTAACGACGTTCATGTTGTTTTGCTTCAGTTGCGAATAGCTCATTCCGCTACCGATAGGAGGCGTTTGACGATATTCTGGGTGGTCGCTGATTGCGCGGACGTACTGAGGAGTTGGATATCCGCCGCCTTGTCCAGCGCCAGTGTCACCACCGTGGTCGACAATCATCTCAGCGATATGAATATCGTGAGCAGAGATTTGGTTCGGCTTCCAGCCTGCGTCGATCATGGTTTGAACAACTTGTACAGACTTCATACCGAAGCTGCCGCTGTCAGAACCAAGAGCACGTGCAGTCAATGCTGCCGTTACCATCGCTTGTCTGTCACCACCGGAAGCGTTGTAGATTTGCGATGCGCCGGCAACGATGTTGGGATCGCGTCTTTGTGCATCGGTGAAACCGGATTGTTGCATTTCAACGAAGATGTCTACACCAGGAGGCAGTGCTGCAGGAGCTGTTTGAGCTACTGAGGACACAGCTTGCTGAATCGCTCCACCGTTGTCTCCGCCACCATTGTGCAGAACTTCTACGGTAGCATCGGATTGAATCACTTGCGGTTGGTTGTTGCCGGATTCAGTGACGCGGCCGATGCGGACGTCGGATGACCCTTGGGTTTCGCCGTTTACGGACATGCTGATGTTTTGTCCGTTGGCGTTGCCTTGCTGATGGCGAAGCTTGACGTTGACGACGTTGACTGTGTTGGTCGGCACTCTCGGGATCAAGCCTTGGTTGATTACCGGCGGCAATGCGGAGTTGGATTGTTGAACGATAGCTTCTGCTTCGAAGTTCACAACCTGATTGCCGGCTTGCGGGTTGACGATATTGACTTGAGTTTCGGTTCTGCCTTGCAGCGATTCTGCGGTCAAGTTCGGTACAGCACCGTTGCTTACGCCACGTGATTGACCCGGATTGACACGGTATGTGAGATTTTGCTGAGTGGTTCCGCGTTGTGGCGGTACGTTGAAGGAACCGGAGAATTGAGCGCCGCCCATTCCGCCGCCGCCATCGGTTGGAGGAGGCAGATCGACTACTCTGCTGTAGCCACCGCCGTTGTCTCCACCGCCGCCACCACCACCGATGATGCTGCCGGATACTTGAGTTGTTACGGTTGAGCCGCCGCCGCCGAACATTCTGCTCTTGAGCATTTCTTCGTCGTAGGCTTGTCTCATCGGGTTTTGTACGTTGGGATCTCTTGCGTACGATGCGCCTCTGATAGCAACGGCGTTGACGAAGTTCGGATTCTTCAAGGTCGCTTCAGGCGATGCGTCGAACTGCTGGATTGTTGCGCAAGCATCTACGATGGCTGGAGACAGTCTTCCAGTCAAACCACCGGCCATTGCTGCTCTTTCTTCGTTGGTCGTGTCTGGTGTTGCGCGCTCGTCGACTACACCCTTCATGTAGTTGGCGATACCCTTGGCGGCGAGCGGACGCTGCCACACTGGAATGTTGGTGCCGAGTACTCTGGCCATTGCTGCTCTGTTGTATGGATCGATGCCCATGTTGGCAGAGACCAAGGCGTCCGTTGCGGGCCAACGAGCTGTACCGAAGCCGGATTCTGGCGATGTGTTGTCGGTCAATGTGTGCATCATCCAGGCTTGTTTTTCGGGAGTCATATCGCCGAAACGTGTGCGCAGGTGATCGGTGAATGCGTTGGCGCCTGCCTCGTCGCCGGTCACGTACGCTTGAGCGCCGCTGACAGCTTCCGAGAACATCGCTTGTTGGAACTGACGCTTGGCGCGGTAGGTTTCTCTCCAGCTCGAGCCTTTGTATTGCAGCCAGTTTCCTGCAACTCTATCTGCGAAACCTTTGGGCTGGTCAGCGCCGGAGTCGATTGCAGATTGACGTGCTGCATCGAATGCTTCAGCGTCATCGGTCATGGTTTGTGCATACCCGGCTGAGGCAATTTGCATAGCCTTTTGTTCTTGCGTGGCATTGGCGCCGAAACGAACGTGAGCAACACCTCTTGGTGAACCAACGATGGTTGCTTGTCCGTCAGGCGATTTACCCATGGATACGCCGTCGTAAGTACGGATCAACTTAGCCATGATGTTCGGAGCAACACCGCCGTATCCGGAGTGGTCGAATGCGGTGAAGGGGTCAACCTTACCGGGACCTGCGATATCTTGCAGTGCCTCCGGAACGTTCATGGTGGTGACGTCCGGGTTGCCCATGGTGGCAGCCGCCGCAGTGGTTTGTCCGAGGTTGGCAGCTGCGCCGGAAATAGGCGAAGCGGTTTGTTGTCCCATGGTTCCAGCTTGTCTGCTGGGCGGAACAACTTGAGCGGTTTGTTGATTTACAGGGGTACGTCCACCAGCGTTGATCGGTGTTTGGGTAACGCGAAGGTTGATGCCTTGTCCGTTGACGCCTTGACCGAGAGAGACAATTTGTTCGTGCTCTTGCGTGCCGGTTGCTCCCTGTTCTGGTCCGCCTTGAAGAGTTTCAGTGGTTTTGCCGTTGTTGAGGTTTTGACCTTGGTTTGCACCGGTACCTGCAGCATCACCCTTAGGCGGTGTGAGCGGAGGAACAACCGGACCTACGCCGTTTCTTCCTTGAGCGGCGTTCTTGCCAGTCAAATCTTTGGCATCGGTGGTCAGCTTCGGCTCACCAGTCTTACCAGCGACACCTTTCTTGTCGTCGGTTTGATTGACGCGCAGGTTGGTATCTCTTTGTGCGTTGAGACCAGCGGTTTCAGTTTCATTCTTTTGCTCGGCTTCAACTTGGTTGACGCCTTTGTCAGTGCCGGTGCCGTCGCCTTTTTCGGTGACCTTGAGCGGTCTGCCGTCAGCGCCGACTGCATTCAAAGGAGGAACTACGCCTTCACCTTTCTTGGCGCCAGGAAGACCACTTGCCGGCGGAAGGACAGGAACTGCGTTTTCGTTTTTCTTCTCGTCGGTTTTGGTTTTTCCGTCGGTCTTTGTCTTGTCTTGAACTTGCAGTTTGGAATCTTTGACACCGAGAGCTGCTGCAGCCTTAGCCTTTTCAGCATCTTCTTTTTCTTTCTCGGTCATCGGCTTTTGAGCTTGCTGACCAGCTTGTTGACCTTGTCCGCTGGTATCCAGACCGAACATTGCAGCCATCTCGTTAGCACGATCTTTGGCAGCTTGCTCGGAAGCGGTGGTGCCGGTTTGATTTTTCTTTTGTGCGTCGGAAGCTTGTGCACCAGCCAAAACTGCGCCAACACCTGCTGCTGCCAAACCACCCTTGAGACCGTCTTTCAGTCCTTCTGCCAGATCGCCTTTCTTAGGTGGAACTGCAGTAGTGGTGCCATCAGCGCCGGTTACGGCTTTGGCTTGCTCAGGCATACCGTTGCCATTCTTCAGAGCTTCGCGTTTCTTCTTCTCTTCCTCTTCTTGTTTCTTTCTGTCAGCTTCTGTAAGAGGCTTGAGGTTTTGACCGTTTGGATTCTCTGTCTTTGTTTTGTCGCCAGGCTTGTTGCCGTTGTTCAAATCGCCTTTGGCTGCGTTTTGAATCTTGTTGAATGCTTCCGGATCTTGCGGAGCATGCGGCAAGCCGTTCATCTTGACGGATTGAGTTTGTTGCGGACCACGAGCGCCGCCGTCTTGCAAACTACCGCGCCATTTGGAGAATCTGTCCATTAGGTCGCCGCCCTTGTTGGCGAGCGCCTTGCCCATGCCGAGCAATCCACCGGTGATCAAACCGGCTGAAACGAAATCGGACATCGGGCTGATTTGAGCACGAGCGAGGAACGACGGCACCTGAATCATCAGCTGCAGAACGCCGATCGCCATAATGATCTTGCCCCAGGGGTTGAAGTCGGAGAAGAGGATGATGACCATGATCTTCAACAAGCCGACCCAGACGAATGTCCAGAGGCTGACTTCAACGAAGGACTTAACATAACCAGTGGCCACGTTTTCCGTGTCAGGTGTTGCGAAGAACACCAGGAAGATGGGACCAAACATATATTGTGCAGTGAGCAGCGCGGTTTGAATTGCTTTCAAAACCAAGATGTAGATGAGCTGCGCAATTAAGATGCCGCCGATGATCAAGTAAATTACGAGACCGGCAAAAGCGACGATTTCACCAACCAAGCCGAGTGCCAAACCGCCGGCAGCACCGCCAACGATCGGAGCGAACGCATGGGCGAGAAGTCCGGCGCCTGCCATCAAACCGCCTTTAACTGCGGAAGCCATGGCAGCGTCCAGACGCATGATGTCGTCTGCAGAGTTGAAGTAGATTGCCTGAATCATTTCATTCGTGATTTGAATGATGAAGGCATAAATAGTTGGCCAAGCCAGCAAGAGACCTGCTGTAAAAATCAAGCGACCGACAGAACCCATGAGTCCGCCGCCACCGCGCCAGGAGGCTTCTGCCCAGAATTTCCAAATGCAGAGAATGAAGAGCAGGAGGAGCAAGTCGACAGCGATACCGTACATCACGTCAGCAGCGGCGCGGATGTAGGGAGAGATGTCGTCAGCTTGTCCAGCACCAGGACCGTTCTGAATACCGTTGACGGCGATGTTCGGGTTCAAAACAAAGGTACGCAGAAATGCAGTAAGGAAGCGGACCGTGTCGGCTACCCAGCCGTTGATCCACTCTGAAATCCACTTACCAAGTAATTGACCGATGTTCTGGAACAAGTTGCCGATGATGTCATCGCCCCAGAATCTCTTGATACCCATGTAGGTATCGTTGATGTAGCCGAGTTCGCCAGTGCCCAGAAGAGTGTTGGTGACATTCTGAATGACGCCAGTTGTGTTGTTTGTCGCAGCCGTGTAAACGAGAGGCACTTCGCCGGGTGCATCAGCATATGCACTCGGGACGGTGTTTTGAGTTTGTTGGGCGCCTTGCGAAAGATTGCCGACGCCTGGATCGACAGGAAGACTGTCGGAAAGCGTGGGCTCTCTGGTTTGGGCAAGTGCCGAACCTACAAACACAAACATAGGCGTCAGCGTCATGAATAACGCGAAGAGCGCCTTTATTGTTCGTTTTCGGAGTTTGTTGCCTTTGTTCACGGGGTGAGTCTCTGTTTTGAATTTAGAACCATGGCTCAGTTCGGCGTGGGTGGTGCCTCCCTGGCTATGGACAAATAATATGAATATTGCAAGACCCTGTCATTGGGGAAATTCCCATCCGGGACAAAAGGCCGGTATCTTGGCGATACCGGCCCTTCAGACCTTTCAGATGATTCCGACAAATCGTGATTTCGTCGGTTCAATTTCTGTCCAGGAGAAGTCCGGCGAGCAATGCCGAATTCTCTATAGTTTTTCCTATCTAGTTTTTTCTAGTTGTGGACTTTGCGATTCAACTTTTTGGTGAATCTCTTGGTTGCAGGTTCTCTTTAGAGACCGCCGCCGAGACCGCCGAAGTTGTTGATAGCGAAGGTACCGATCAAGTGAACCGCTGTCGGTCCGCCGAATCCGATGCCCAGACCTTTGGCTACGTTCATCGCGGATTCACCACCGTCACGTTGACCGAAGGCGATCTTCATTCCAGCCATCGAGGAAGGAACTGTTGAAAGTGCGGTAACTACACGGGAGATGTCGCGAGCGGTGTCATAACCGAAGTCTGCCAATTGACCTACTTCATTTGATTGCCCGTAACGGGGATCGACCGGAGCTCCAACCAAGCCTTGTGCATGAGCTGCTTGGTCATATACACCAATAGCCATAAGGACCAGTTGAGGAGCCAGGAGGAAGCCCACGCGTGAGGCAACTTTGAAGTGACGGGAAGAAGCTACTTTCTTCGCCAGTGATTTGATAGTGGTTGCCATTGAATTACCCTCCATTAGGTTTTTCGTTGAGATGTTGTGTTGACCGTGGCGTCTGAATTAATGCTTTGTTGATTTGTACAGGACTCGACCATATACATTTCCGGTTACGCTGGTGCTAGCACCGCTGCCCACTGGGGCTGTCGAACCGGCTGTGTAGCCGAAATTGTTGCCGTAGCTCTGGATAGGAGCTCCTTGTTTTGCAGCCAAGGCGTTCGCACGCGGTACGCGACGAGCGGCAACTGCAGTAGATGAGCGTCGGGGGTTGATTTTGCCCGAGAGGCTGGTGTTTGAAGACGGAGCAATCGTCCTCGGTTGGGCTTTGCTCGCTTGCGGAGGCAATGAAGCCACTACAGGCGGAACATTCGGGTTGAGTGGTTGACCGAATTGACCCTTGTTCGCTACTGGAGCGAATGGATTCAAGAACGGAACCGCATTTGTCCAGCTCGGCGAAGCAGCTACTGTCGTTGCTGCAATCGGTGCTACGCGGGGACCGCGTTGTACTGGACGGGCAGCTGCAAGCATTGCTGGATCGATTCCGAGCAGGGAACTTCTCGAGGGCATGCTGGCGTGCTTAACAGAATGATTACTAGGCGGCGGTGCGCCGTAACCTGGAGGAACTTTTGATTCTTCGAGTTTGTAAATCTGAGGAGCGAAATCAAATCTTGCTCCGCGATCTCTGTGCTGAGCTTGAGCTGGCAGTACCGTGCTCGAAGCGGCGATGATTGCGATCGTGGTTGAGAGTATTGCGAATTTGGCGTTCATCGTAATCACCTTGGTTTAAAACCTGAAACCGTTGCGTAGTGCGTAATTGCCGAGTCCGAATCCCATCATTCCGCCGGAGTAGAGCATCGCGGGGCTTCTCATCAAGGACATGGTGTAGGCGCCGGCGCCGAAGGCGGCTAAGCCGGTAAGAGTGTGAGCTAAGCCGGTTCGTGCGAGACCTTTAACAGGTGCTTTTTTGACTTTTCCGGCGAGCGTTTGATTTTGGGCTGGGAAGGAATTTCCGTTTTGTCCTGGTTGCTGCCAGGCGGTTACGCCCATTTGCTGTTGTTGTTGAGCTAGTTGTTGGTTGAACTGTTGACCGGCTTGGTTTTGAGCTTGGGGCAGGAGCTGACCAGGTGCGTACTGGTCCATTTGTGCTCCGTTCATCGGCTGGAATTGTGCCGGATTCATTTGTTGACTGAGATCTTCGCGGCCCATAAGAGCGTTGAATGCATCTTGTCTGTTGTTGCGAGCGTTCATCGGCGTGGCACCCGGTTGAACTGCATCGTAGCCACCCATCTGTCTTGCTTGTGCTTGGGATTGCGAGAGCTGTTGAGCTGCTTGCGAATCCATTGGCACCACTTCCGGTGGCAGAAGTGATTCTTGGTCTGCGCCCAGTCCGCTCATTTGAGAGAGCTGTTCCATTTGACCGCCTTGCAAACCTTGAGCCATTACTGGCGAGGTTGAAAGCGCGACTACCGAAACAACGGTCAAGGAAATTGCAAGCTTAGTAGCTGCTTCCTTGGCGATTTGTTTGGTGGTGTCGACTGCTTTCATTTTCTTGGTTCGGTCTTATAGAAGGGAAACTGTGCGGTTCGGAAACCATGTGGTTGCCTGATGTGCTCATATTAGGGAATCGTCGGGGGTTTTGAAATCGGGGGATTTCCCACCATCATGGGAAGATCCCCCCCTTTTTCCAGCTTTTGGCTAGAAATTCGTCTCAATTGCTGTAGGCAGTTGGTGTTGACCAGTTTTTTGATAGTTGATATTGGCTGGATCAAAGATCGTGTAGGGGTAGCCAAAATCAGTGGTTTTCGAGCTGTATAGCGGCATACGGCGGAAGCCTTGACCGAATTCAGTCGATTGCCAGGCGTTGAGAGCCCCGATTCCATTCATACGTGTGGCAGATGTGCCGTAGTCGAGAAGGGTGGATCCGGTTGGGATTTTGCAATCTCCAACTTTGAAGCGCTGACCGCCGCCCAATTCAATGGCGCTGGTTCTCAAACTATCGTTGTAACCGGCAGGTCCCTTGTTGTATCCGTTGCCGGTAGGCACGCCGTATGGCATACCCCAGCCGGCCAGGGAGCCGAACTCAGTGATGATGTCTTGGGTCGGTCCGCCGCCACCTAATACTGATTGGTTTTCACGGATACCCCATTGGTGGGTTTCTTGTCCGCCGCGGCGAATCTTATTGATAGTTGTGTTGTAACCACCTGTTCCCGGAAGTCCTCCAGTCGGGATGATATTCATTTGATCGGCAGGATTGATGAATCCCATCGGTGCCGTCATCGACCCTGGGTCAGCCCCGGGGGTAGACGGTGTCTTAGGTATAAAAGGAGTCAATGCCGGTCCGAGAACGCCAGGCGGCATTTCGACGGGCGGTCCAAAAGGAAGCGGGACGCCGGACGAACCTTGGTCGATTTGGTTAGAAGGAATTGCCGGTACCCACGGAAGCAGTTCCGGTGAGTTCAAGTGACCTGGGGTCACTGGAGCAGAAGTCGGTCCATCACCAACCGCTGGCGGCTGTCCTTCTGGCGGACATACAAAGGGTGGCGAAGGAATCGCTCCCGGTATGAGTGGTGTCCGTAGCGTGGTCGTTCCCTGTGCAAACACAGGAACATTCAGTGAGCACAGCGCTGCTGCTGCGATTACTGCTTTTAATGTCCTCGAATTAAGCATGGCGTGTGGCCTCCTGAAAGCCTTCATTTAATAAGGAGCGATTGTTAGGCGTGAACGGGTTTGACCTCTGAACAGCGTGCGATTGCCGTGCAGGTCGGTTGCGGCTTGCGCGCCCCCAATGGACGCGCGTACAGATCCACCACCCATAAGACCTTGACCTTGCGGGCGCGGTCCATCTTGGGATGATTGTGGCTGTGCGCATAAATTTGGTTTTTGGCTGAGCTTGTCGCCGAAATCGGTGAGTTGCGAGCCGTGGCATCTAGGAAGACCGAGGTCTCTAGTTGTTTGTCCGCCCCATCTCTGGATTGGAGCTTGATCTCCAGGCATTCCGCCTTGCGGGCAAATATTGACAAGAGCGGCAGGGGGAGCGTAGAAGTTTGCCGGTCCTGGTATTTGACCGTAGTCGCCGCCAGGCGTGGATGGCGGGTGTGGGACTTGCAATTGCGAACCCAGAGTATAAGGAGCAGCCAACGTTTGGTTCGAAGGAAGCCCTACATATGAATTGGATTGGTCAATTTGAGTGGCGGGAATGTTTCTCACCCAGGGCATGGACTCAGGCGCGCCGTAATGTCCTTGCGTCACAGGAGGTGGTGCAGAGCCGGCTCCGGGGGGAGGCGGGCAGCCTTCAGGTGGGCAGGTATAAGGCGAGGAGTACATGGCTCCAGGAATGGTCGGATTGCGCAGAGTATCAATCTGCGCTTGAGCGGCAGTAGCCAAACCAACCGAGACAAAGACAGCAAAAGCAGCGGCTGTGAGGCATTTCGTCGCCTTTCTCGTTGTCGCATTGCTTGTGATGTTCATCGTTTTCATTGGTCTTTTGGAGCTACGCTCGGTTGTCTTTTGGGACTGGGTCTGGTTTTCAGGGCTGCGGCACAACTGATGACACTGCACCTGGCTATTCAAACTTACGCTTAATGTACGAAAATCCGCCCCTGCCTGTCGTTGGTGGTCTTACGCACAGCGATGCGGTTTCTCCCACTAAGACCGCCGAAAGCCGGCTGCGGATAAAACGCCTATATAAAAGGAACGGATTGAGGAGGGAAGCCCGGCTGTCAAGCAGCCATTGAGGAAGAGCCAGAGAATTTCGGACCACCCGGGAAGAGCCCGAAAGCTCACCCCTGACACTTTTTCAGCCAAATAAGAAAAGCAAGCTTGACGCCTGCTGCCCACCCTAATACTGTCAGACATGTATTTGCAGCTTGGTTTGGAACGAGTGGACGCGATTCACTACACTTTTTTATTTGGCGGCATCATTGTCGTCGCAGTTCTTTGTGCGGCCGCCTATAAAACGTCTACAAATATTCGCCGAGCAAAGGCCTCTAAGCTCGCAGAAGAACTTGATATGGAACTTCTAGCTTCCGACAATCCCCACACGTTGATCGTTGCAGGTGAAATCAATGACAGACCAAGCACGATCCGATATCAGCACGAGCGGACGTCTCTAGACCAAGTTCGCAGCGGCGTCGCTAACAGCGCAAACTCTGCGCAAGAAGATCTTCTGATCAGCGTGCAATGCGAATGCGAGATCGAATTCAAGATCTTTAAACTAGATCCACAGCAACAGGCAGGCACTGACCTTGTTTCGGTAGCACTACTGAATTCAAACGGACTATCACTCGAATCAAGACAGAAGGAAAAAGCAGGCTTCATTTTCGAGGAACCAGAAACAGTGCGAAACCTGATCGAACTCTTCGAAAGATCAGGAGCGTGCAGTCTTACAGTAGGCGAAAACAAAGTCAGCGCGCTGATTATCGATGCAGACGATACAGGCAAGTCCCCGGCAAAAGTCTCAGCGATTTTGGAAAGTCTGGACAAATTTGCCAGGCTTTTGGAATTTGTCGCTGGAGAGCACCACGCGATCGATAACTAGAATCTATTTTCAAAAGACATCCAAAAGCGTCAATGTGTGCGCAGATCAGGCAAGTGGTAGTCAAGATCTGATCACTCCGCATATGGTATCAGCCACCAGATATGACCCTAGTTTCACATGCGGTGGCAGCTCTACCCATGGTGGCAAAAATTCTTTTGCACAAACGGATCTTTTATCGGTATGATATTAACGAGAAAGGGGGGAGCACGTGACCATTCAGCAATCTAACGCCGTACAACAATTCCCTGTAGCTCCAGATGCACACCAGGAGGCCGTCGGACTTGAAGGTCTCGACCACATATTCAAGTGGGCATCAGAGGTGGTGGCAGACGGAGAGGACAACCGCGCCAAACTAGCCCGAGAAAAACGCATTCGTCGACAAGTTCTGGAAATGGTCCAGAAGTATCGCGAACAGCAAATACTCGCTAAGGCTAATGAAGAGAATGCCTATTTACAACGTCGTGTAATTGCTTTACTGCAAAAGCTACAAGAAACGCTCGAAGAGAATGCTCAAATCAAGCAGATTGTAGTCAATCAGTACTGGCAGCTCAGCAAGATGCCGGCAATGGAGCGAGAGCTTAGAGAGTTTAAGAGCAAAGAATGCGAGCGCGATGCAGCAGTGACAGAGCGCAAGTATTTGATGACAGCTTTGTCTAAATTGAAAGTCGAGCGCGATTATCTCGAAGACATCGCTAACGTCAACGAGTTAGAAAACGCAAGACTCTCAAGATTGCTCAACGAAGCAAAAGCTGACGTTGAAACGCTCAAAGCACGCAAGTGGTATAGCCCACTGCTTAATATGTTCAAAGTTCGGTAACCCGGTGTCCCGGAAACTGCAGCAAAAGGTATCCCCGGTAACATAAGTTGGCTTGGCTCGGATGGGCGGTTGCGAAAGCAGCCGCCTTTTCCATTTATTTGATCGTGGGGGCGCGTTGCACGCGCCCTTTTTCTGCAGGGTCGCGTCATGCGTCGACCGCACTTTTGTAATGGTCGACGCATGACGTCGACCTACCTTAGATCATGACTTTGCGTCTAGCGCTTTCTTGAGTTTGCCTTCGAAGCCGCGAACTGTAGGACTGTAGTACTTACGTCCCTTCAATTGATCCGGCAAGCAGTTCATCTCCGCCGCTTTCCCGCCCTCGAAATCATGCGCGTACTGATAGCCTTTCGAATAACCGATATCCTTCATCAACTTCGTCGGCGCATTGCGCAGATGCAACGGCACCGGATACTGCTCGTGGTTCATCACATCCGATTTGGCATCGCCATACGCGCGATATACCGCGTTAGATTTCGGAGCCAACGCAAGATAAACAACTGCTTGCGCGAGAGCCGTACTTGCCTCAGGCATTCCAATTAGCTGCACTGCTTGCATCGCAGCAACTGCTTGTGTCATACCCTGGGGAGCCGCCAATCCGACGTCTTCCGAGGCAAAGCGAACTACTCGCCGCGCCACGTACATCGGGTCTTCACCCGCCTCCAGCATTCGTGCAAGCCAATACAAACTGGCATCGACATCGGAGTTGCGCATCGACTTATGCAATGCGGATATCAAATTAAAGTGATTCTCTCCATTCTTGTCGTAGCGCAACATGCTCTGCTGAATTGCGCTCTTCAAGTCTGAATCGCTGACTTCATCAGCTTTTCTGCGCTTCGCCATCATAACGGCCAGCTCTAAAGTGTTTAGAGTCGTGCGCGCATCACCCGACGCATACATGCCGATTAGCGAGAGTTTTTCATCCGAAATACTCACGCCCTCTTTACCCAAACCGCGCTCTTCATCAGTGAGTGCGCGCTTCATGATTGTGACCAACTGCTCGTTGCTTAACTCTTCAAGCACAAGAACTTTCAGCCGGGAAAGTAGTGCCGAATTGATCTCGAATGATGGGTTCTCGGTGGTCGCGCCGACCAACACGATCACACCGCTTTCAACATACGGCAAAAATGCGTCCTGCTGAGCTTTGTTGAAGCGATGAATCTCATCGACGAACAGCACAGTCTGACGAGCTTCTATATTCATAAACGCTTCGGCTTCCGCCATTAGCGCTTTGATTTCTTTGATGCCGGAAACAACTGCGGAGAATGCGACAAACTTGCTGTCGGTCGTAGAAGCGACCATGCGCGCAAGGGTTGTCTTTCCGACCCCAGGCGGTCCCCATAGAATAAAAGACGACAACCGCCCGGATTCCACCATCTGGCGAAGAATCCCTTCTTCTGAGAGCAGCTTTACCTGCCCCACGACCTCATCGAGTGAGCGCGGGCGCATTCTGTCTGCAAGCGGCTGTGTCATCAACTTTTGCATCAGCTCTGAATTATCGCACGTTGGCGGCGGCGATTGAGGTTGCCAACCAGTAAGGCAGGAAATATCAAAGCAAGGAGAGCAGCCAAAGTGCCGGCGCCTATGTAGAGTCCGTAGATATAGGCTTTCGGAGTGAACTGGAAAACCAGTTGATGCTTGCCGGGCTTAACCAAAACTGACTTCATTAACCCATCCGCGATTAATAGATGGGCTGGAGCCCCGTTGTCGGTCGCAGTCCAACCACTGTAGTAGCTATCTGCGAAAACTAGAACAGAAGGAACAGCAGCATCGACTTCAACGACAACATTCTCATGGGAATCCGCCTTGATTTCCGCGCTTCCGGGGCGATTTACGATTTGTCCGTTCAATACTTGATTGAAAAGATCTTCATCCAGCGCCGGTCTTTTTGCCTCAAAACTTAGTATGCCCGCTGCATCAGGTTCGCACAGGATGCACTCTGAAAGAGGATCATAGCGCTCGGTATCAGAGCGATTGATAGTCCTGAGAGCATCGATTCGAGACTCTGCCTTACTTGCGCGCGAAAAAAGCTGAACACGATTTCTTATCGGCGAAACCTCATAGATACGCACATTCAACTTCTTATCCTCAGCGGCAACCTTGAAATAGTGCGGGTCGAGCCCTTTTGCCTCACGCACGTTCAAGTCTTCCTCAGACTGCATATTAATCGGGCAGAGAATGTATTTTGTCGCCGTTGCCTGACACCATTTGTACAGCGGCACATCTGATTTCCCTGCTTCATGCGAGAGTTCTGCCCTTATCATTGAGCGCGGCAAAATGCCAGTCTCCATAAAGACAGTTGCCCAATCTGGCAGAACAGACATGCCGCTAAGCATTGGTATCCGGCGGTCTATGTTTGTATTCGGAGCCAGAATATATCTCGCATAAGCCATGAAGTCCCTCTCCATGGTCGCTTCCGGTGCTTCCAGAACCTTCTGCGGCACTGCAATCGGGTGGCGGAAGAGTGATAAGACCTTGAAATTGTTCGCTTCAAAAGATGAAGATGATGATGATGATAATGACGGCGATGGCGAAGTCTTAATCAGAGAAAGCACATTTGCCTTGTCCTCAAAGAAAGTCGCATCAACTGTGTGCCAGAGATGCTTTGTGCCGTTTATAACGAGAGAAGAAACGATAAGAGAAACCAGACAAAAACGGATCAAACCCTCATAACGCCCTTTCAAATTTGCCAGCGCAATACAGGTCGCAAAGCCGGTCAACCCAGCGATAGTCGCATGAGCAGTCAGTTTTAGCGCCGCCTCTTTCGCCATATTCAAGTCATCGCAGCCGGAGCTCATTGCCATTACTACGCTTAGAGGCTGCATATTGCCGAGAAGCATACTGGCAAGAACGGCAAAACTGACAACGAGCAACACGCCCCAGAAGACAGCCCCACCATTAAAATCACTGCGCGTGACACTGCCTCTTATTACAGAAGACCAGCCGCGAGCGGCTAGTGCGATGATCGCAAGTTCTACAAAGACGGTCATCTTTACCGGAAAACGCAAAAGGTTTACCGAAGGGATTGCCTCGTAAATTGGTTTCCAAATCGGGATGAACTCACCAAGCGACACCAGAGTAAAAATAAAGATCATCCACAGCCAGAAGCCCTTTTGCTTCCACGAAGAATCGCCGGTTCCAAAAAAAGCAAGCACCAATACTGGTGCCCCTAGGAAAAGACTGGTCACATATGCCATTGAATTTGGATAAGTTGGATACAGCGAATAATGCGCCATATTCAGCTGGCCAAGCGGTTGCATGAGAATGATTCCGAGAAACTCGAACCAACCAGCACTCCAATTTAGTCCATCCGCTGGATCAAATTTCGGCAGACGCGGCGAGTTTTTCACTGCCTCTATCATTGGCAAAATGTTTGCAGCGTTGAACAAAAGTGACAGCAGCAGAGCCGCAACAAGACCGCCAATGAAACGACCGGCGGCACTTCTTTGAGTTTCATCCGGAGCGTGTTCTGCAATTTTGAGCAGGGCATAGCAAGCGTACAGAACACATTCCCCAAGGAACATCTCCGGTCTTCCTGCGCCGAATTGCTGCGCTAAAACCAACGCCAGTAAGCCTGTTAGAGGGAGAAAGGATGTTCGAGAGGTAGCTAGTCGATCTATCAAATACAACGCCAGCGGTGTCCAGCAGACAGAAAACATCAAAGACAAATTGATACTGGAGCCGACCATGTAACCGCAAAGCATAAACATGAAGCCAAAAAGCGCGGACGGACTTGTTATCGCATTGACCAGCGGCGTGCTGCGCCCAATCAAATTCGAATCGAGCGACGAGCGATCATCGTTTTTCCAAAACCAAATATAACCACCTAGACCAGCGACAAGCAGGTGGAAGAAAATCAGAAAAGCTTGCCCCTGAGCGGAATTGAACAAGCATGCTGCATACCCGGGCAGGTACGCCAGCGGCCACGCGACAGAAACTTCTGGAGCACCACATAGCAAAAAGGGATTCCACATCGGCTTCATCAAAGTGAAACCGCCACTATCCCGAAAAATTTGTTCTATATATCTGCCAGCCGGAACGAAATTGTAAGTAACGTCGGCAATGTAGAGGCTTTGGTTATTCAGCCAGAAGGGCGAAACGAGATAGGCTAGCACTGCGCAGTAGATGGCGGAAACTATGGGTAGTTCCGACCAGTCTGCCTTGCTGCTCACTTCAAGAGAAACATTACTTGCGGCACGAGTGACGCCAGAAAGGTAAACACCATAATGACGATGATGAAACTCATTACCTGCTTCTTGCGCTTTATGAAAAAGCTAAACATCTGCTTTCGACCTCACGCTTTCAATATCAATTTCAATTTCATTGTCTTCGATATCGCCTATTGTCTCATCTCCGTCGCCATTCTCGGAGGCTTTGTCACTAGCGTTTTTCTTATCTTCCTTGCCAGCCGACAAGGCTGCAAATATGGACGCAGCAACGTTTTTGGGCAAACCTGGCACCGCCATAAGCTCTTCCAACGACGCTTGCTTGATTTTCTCAAACGTTCCCAAATGCTTAATCAAAAGCTTGCGCCTCGACTCGCCAACGCCTGGCAAAAGGTCCAGACCAGACATGAGAGAGCGCTTGGCTCTGAGCTTCCGGTGAAAGGTTATTGCAAATCTGTGCGCTTCGTCCCGTGTTCGTTGCAGCACGTGCAGCGCCTCGCTGCGCCTTGAAATAAGCAAGGGGCGTGGGTTTCCAGGCTTGTAAACTTCTTCTTGCTTCTTAGCAAGTCCAATAATATCGATATCTTTTATGTTCAACTCATCCAGCGCTTCGACCGCCGCATTGAGTTGCCCCTTACCGCCGTCGATGATAATCAGGTCAGGGAAAGGCTTCTCCTCTTTTTGCAAACGCGAATAGCGTCGACTGACGACCTCTTTCATCGAAGCGAAGTCATTGGCAACACCTTCAACTGCTCGGATTTTGAAACGCCTGTAATCGGACTTTTTCGGCTGCCCATCCTCGAAGACCACCATGCTGGCGACGTTGTCTGTACCTTGAATGTTAGAAATGTCGAAACATTCGATGCGCCTCGGGGGTTTGGAAGTGCCAAGTTCCTCCTGCATATGCGAGAGAAGGCGCACAACCTTTGCGTCCGCTTCTTGCTTCTCTGTAATCTCCTTTTCCAGCGCCAACTCAGCGTTTTTCTTCGCCATGTCGATCATTTTCACTTTACCGCCGCGCTGCGGAATACCAACTTTCACCACGTGTTTTGCCTTCGCCTGAAGAACTTCCGCCAGCGCAGATTCATCGTCGAGTTGATGTTGAAGCATCACCTCATGCGGCACTCCGATGTCCTCGACGGAGGTGTAATAAAGATCGATAAACGATTGATACGCTTCATCCCATGAAGTGCGATCCATGAGAGGCAAGCAAACTGTTTCCGACGAGATGAGTTTTCCCTCTCTCACACGCATCATACATATGGCGATAAGCTTGTTAGCATGCGCTTCTGCGACAATGTCCTGATTGACCTTCTTGTCTTTGAACATTACCGTTTGTTTTTCAATGACAGTCTCGAGAGCTCGCAAGCGGTCACGAACCTTAGCCGCTTTCTCATATTCCATTTGCTCTGAAGCAGCTTCCATTTCTTGCTTAAGCAAGGTCAAAACCTCTGTCTGACGCCCAGCGAGGAACATTTCGACTTGACCCACCATTTGCAAATAATCTGGTTCTGTCACGAGTTTTTGACAAGGACCTAAACACAAACCGATGTAATAATTCATGCAGGGACGATCTTTAAACAGCGGGCTCTTGCGCTGCCTCATCGGAAAGACCTTACGCAAAACCCGCACCGTATCCCACATCATGCCGGTTTCGACATACGGACCAAAAACGCGAGACTTTGGATTTTCCTTTTTATATTTCTGTGGATCGCGCACCATCACAAGACGTGGAAATGCAACATCATAAGTAATCGCCAACCAAGGGTAGCGCTTATCGTCTTTCAACGTGACGTTGTAGCGCGGCATGTGCTGCCGGACGAGATTCGCTTCAAGGAGCAACGCTTCCTTCTCGGAATTAGTGACGATGATATTTACGTCAGCAACTTTCGGCATCAAAACAGCCAGCTTCGGCCGCTCGCGCACGGAATTTTCCAGCCAATACGAACGCACGCGGCTCTTCAGACTAAGCGCCTTACCAATGTAGATAATCGTCCCTTCTTCATCCTTGAAAAGATAAACTCCGGGAGAGTCTGGCAAGGTGGATAGTGCGTTTTGAACCTTTTCGTTCTGGTACTTAGACTTCGACTCGCGCATATCTCAATCCTGGAATGCGCCCTCTAAATCGCGCCTCTCTCCTTGAGCATAACGCCTTTTCACAGCGTTCATCGCTTCATCCGAACCACCGTATTGTTTCTTCTCACCAGAGCTTGGTGGGCGCTTCTTGGCTGTTTCAAATCCGGGAATCGCTTGAGCAAGCGCATCAGCCAGAGTTTCAACGCCTACAACTTCCATGGGGTCAAGGTTTCCGTCCAAAGGCAGATTGGCTTTCGGGACAATCGCACGCTGAAAGCCGAGCTTTTGAGCTTCTTTTAGGCGCTGTAAAACCGCTTTCACCGGGCGAACTTCACCGGTCAGACCAATTTCTCCAAGGAAAAGCAAACCGGGATCAATGGAGCGATCGAGCAAGGAAGTGGCTATGGCCACGGCAATGCCGAGGTCGCCGGAAGGATCGGAAAATTCCATGCCGCCCACTACATTTACGTAAACATCGCAGTGCGACAGGAATAGCCCGGCTTTCTTTTCGAGAACAGCAATGAGCTGCAACAGACGATTGTAGTCAAAACCATTGGCCACGCGGCGCGCATTGGAAAAAGCCGTGTTGGAAACCAGTGCCTGAACCTCAAGCAGAAGTGAACGCCGCCCCTCTCCACCCGCAATAACGGCGGTTCCGGGAGGTGATTGCTTCTTGCCCAAGTGATTCAATCTGTCACCCAGGAAAAGCGCACTAGGATTGTCGACCTCCTGCAGACCTTTGTCCGTCATGGAAAACACTGCAATCTCGTGCGTTGCGCCAAAACGGTTTTTCACGCCGCGCAAAATTCTCAGCTCGCGCGCACGGTCGCCTTCAAACTGAATTACCACATCGACCATGTGCTCCAAAACACGAGGTCCGGCGATGGCGCCTTCTTTCGTCACGTGACCGACAAGAATGGTGGCGATGCCATGCTCTTTCGCGGCAGCGATGAGAGCCTGAGCGGACTCGCGGACCTGGCTCACCGAGCCGGGCGCGCTTTCGACCTCAGGATGAAAGACAGATTGAATACTGTCGACAATGGTGACGCGCGTGTCGGTCGACATCATCGTTTGCGCAATCGACACAACATTCTGTCCCGCGTCCACCAAAATATTGTTCGAAGACACACCAAGGCGCTCAGCCCGGAGACGCACCTGGTGGGCGGACTCTTCACCGGCGACATACAGCAAGGTGCTGCCTTTGCTCAAATGCCTGGCCACCTGGAGTAAAAGCGTAGACTTGCCGATACCCGGGTCTCCTGCCAGCAGGACAACACTTCCAGGCACCAAACCTCCGCCAAGAACTTCATCCACACCAGCCAAACCGGTTGCCATTCGTTGGCTGTCGGAAGCTTCGATTTCTGAAAGCGGCAAAGCTGAGGCACGCTCGCCCTCCTGAGACCGCCCGCTCTTGCCAAACGAAGCGTGTGAACGACTTAAAAGTGTCTGTGCCGCAGCACCGGCCGCTTCACCAACCAGTTCTTCGACAAGAGATCCCCAAGACCCGCATTCTGTGCAGCGCCCGAGAAATCCGTTTGCCTGAAACCCACACTGCTGGCAGATCCAGCGCGTTTTCGTCTTTGCCATATATCTTCCAAAATTTGGTGCAATGGCTTATTCTAAAGCCGCTGACAAACAAAGTAGCGGCATTCTTCGAGTTTTAAGGAAAACTGCGCCCAGACTGCCCCTATCATGTATACTTTCAAGGTTGTCAAACGGCGACCGTGAATTCTCCAATCTGCCGGAGGTTGACCATGCTGGATATCCTATTGTCCGTCGCTATATCTCACACGCCGTCTCTGGATGTGAAAAGCGTTTCTATCAACCCACTGACAAAGTGCAAAATTCAAGGTCAGTACATAATCGCCCAGAAATACGGCGGTTTAGACCCCCATGGTCCGGATCCGCACGGCGATGATCCGCACGACGAGCAGCACGACAGCAAACTGCCTGCCAACCAAGAAAGAAGCAACGGGAAAGCGCCGAAAGACGTCTACGGCGGCAAATATCCCAACGATCAAGCTCCGTACTAAGCGAGCGCATGCTAGTTGAGACGGCGCTTTTTTGACGGCTGCAAGGCATATATTTTTTGAACTTCGAATCTCCCGGCGCCATCATATTTAAACTCGGCCCAGTCACCGTACGCTGGTATGGGCTGATGTTCGTACTGGGATTTTTCTCGGCCGCGGCAATGGCAATGCGCCTTGGCAAAAAGTGGGAGATGGACACAGAAGAGCTGCTCAACACAGCTTTTTGGGGATTTGGTGGCGGAGTAGTCGGCGCGCGACTCTACTTCGTGCTTTTGAACTACAAGCACTTTTTGGAAGAACCCCTGCAAGCCTTCATGATTTGGACGGGCGGTTTGTCCATCCACGGAGGAATACTCGGCGGCATCCTCGCTGGTTTTATCTACTGCAAAGTCAGAAAGCTGCCATTTTTGAAGACGGCAGACTTGCTGCTCGGGAGCATTCCACTTGCACAAGCGATCGGACGCTGGGGTAATTTCTTCAATTCAGAAGCCTTCGGAAAGCCGGTCAGCAGCGACTTTCCGCTCCGGCTGTTTATCCCTGAGGCAAATCGCCCTCTGGAATTTCGCGACCAACTATATTTCCATCCAACGTTTTTGTATGAGGCTGTGTACGACGTTTTACTTTTTTGCATCCTCTACTTTGGGCTTGCAGAGCGCGTCAAGAACTACCCTGGTCTGCTCTCATGTTTGTACATAGCAGGATACTCAATCGGGCGTTTGATTATTGAACCAATGAGAACCGACAGCTTGTACGCTTTTGGAATGCCCGCAGCAATCCTGACCAGTAGCATTTTGCTTGGACTTTCTCTTGTACTTGCAGGTGTTGTCGTTAATTATCATCGAACACACCCAACTACTTCTTCTTCAGCAGATCACCTATAACGCTAGTCTTCACAGAAGTATTCGAACTTCCTGTGCCTGTCGCAGTCGTTCTCGATGGTTGATACACAGCGGTCTTAGGGGCAGCATCACCCGCTGGGAAAACTCGTGCTGGTGCGGCAACGGAACCGGCAGGAGACTTCGGCACTCCCGACATTCTTCCTGAGAGAACATTCGTCGAATTTCCATTCGGCAAAGGTCCTACGGGCCCCATTCCTCTAGCAGGGATATTACTCCCGAACCGTGAAGGTGATGGCTGATTCGGATCAACAACAGCGTATCCTGGCGGCGCAACGACGCCACCGCCTGTACCACCAGTCTGCGCTGGTCCCGGGAGCACCACCACAGGTGCCGCTTTGGCCTTCGGCAAACCTGTGGGAATGAGGTAAACAGGCTCTGGTGCAGCAGGAGTATCGTATTTGACGATCGGAGTAGTGTCCTCGACTCGAACCTGACGTCTAGCCTTGAACCATGTTGTCGGCTGCAGTTCGTCTTTGGTAATCCGAGAATGATTCTGTGCTGAAGCAGGCAACGCAACTGTGGAAACAGCAACGGCAGCGGAAACCAAAGAGACGAAAGACATAGTAAGGGACAACTTGTTCATGTTTAGTTCTCCGAAAAGCAATAGCCACCCCGGTCGCAAACGACCCGGAGAAATCCGATATGCAGATGGCTTGATGTTTGATGAGCCAGCCTATTGTGCGGCTGCGCGAAACAAATTTATACCGGGTAAACCCCAGTCAGTAGAGGACGGTTTGCCTGTAATTGTTTACTGTAAGGGGCACGCCATGCGTCGACCGGCGTTAATTCAGTTCTTAACTGGAACTTGCGCCTTATGCATTTGCTCCAAACGTTCTTTCACACTCACAGTAAATGGATGCGTGGCACCAAGCGACTTCTCAGAAATCTTCAACGCACGTTCTCTCAGGCGTTGACCTTCTTCCAAGCGCCCCTGTTTTTGATAGACCTCGCACAAATTATCGAGTGTAATTGCCATATCAGGGTGATCGGCTCCAACGGTTTTCTCGTAAATTGCAATGGACTTTAGCTCGAGCTTCTCAGCCTTTTCATAGTCCTTTTGATCCGCGTAGAAGCACGCCAAGTTATCCAACGCAGTGGCTACGCTTGGGTGTTCATCACCGTAGACTTTCTCCATAATTTTCAAAGAGCGTTCAAGCAAAACGATCGCTTCTTTCTCTTTATGGACTCTCTTATAACTCTCGGCTAAATTTCCTAGTGCAATTGCTACATCGGGATGGTCCGGTCCAAGCACCTTTTCGTAGGTAACAAGAGCCTTTTCTTGCAACGGCATCGCCATATCGAAATGTCCTTGACGCATGTAGAGCAAGGCAAGGTTATCTGTGACGGTTGCGTACTCAGAACTCTCAGGTCCGCGCATTTTTTCGATAATAGCTAATGCACCTTCGTACATCGGCTCTGCATCCTTAAACTTAGCCTGATCTTTGAGAATACCTGCGAGATTACTCAGCGCAACAGCAAAAGAAAAGTCATCACGTTTTTCCAACTTGCGCATCAATTCAACGGATTGCCTGGCGCAAAGCTCAGCATTTGGATAATCGCCTTTTGCCTTGTACACGAGGGATAGGTTGCCCAACGTGATTGCCTTGTGCGATGTGTTGTTCGAGATGCCGTCGGCTTCTTTGTCGGCCCGCTTCAAAAGGTCCTCGGCTTCGTTGTAGTTTGCCGCAGCCATCGCCCGTTTTGCACCAAGCGAATATCGTATCCAATCTGGCTCTGCAGAAAGTGCGCCGCTCGGAAATGCAAAACCAAGTCCCAGAGCCAATACTAATAGTAAGTTTGTTGTCCTGTGTTTCCACATGTGCCTAGACATGCCTCAGAAGCCCATGTCAATAGCATACACGAAGTTTCAAGAAGCGAGAAGTCTGAGTATGTCGAGGTTTTCGCGATCAGGCCCCTTACCCGAAAATCCTGGCACTTCCAAAACCCAAGGCACATACCGCAAAGCCTTGTGCTGCAACATTCTTCGGAAGCCATCTTCTCCGATACAACCCTGTCCAATGTTTTCGTGGCGATCTCTTCGAGCGCCCAAAGGAGTCTTTGAATCATTTGCGTGAATGGCTATAAGACGCTCAAACCCCACTTCAGCCTCAAACTCAGCCAACGTTGCTTTCAATCCGGATGCAGAACTGACGTCATAACCGGCGGCAAATAGGTGGCAGGTGTCGAGGCAAACGGCAAGTCGTTCGTCCCCGTCCAGGGCATCAATTATGGTGCTAAGGTCGGAAAACCTGTCCCCAATTGTGGTTCCGGCTCCAGCGCAAACCTCAAGAGCAAGTTTGCAATCACCTTTGTAGCCCTTCAAAATTTCCTTGATCGATGCCACCACCTTTTTCAGAGCGTCCGGTTTCGATGTCTGACCTGCGGCACCAGGGTGGAATATGACAGCCTGAGCGCGAATCCGGTCCGACAAGAAAAGCGTATGTCGCAACTTGTCGATGGATTTTTGCAAATTGGTGCTGTCATTGGAAGCGAGATTTACGAGGTAATTGCCGTGAACAAAAACAGGGCCAAGTTTCTTCTCTGAGACTTGCGAAACGAACAGGTCAACATCCTTGTCTAGCGGCGCAGCGTCAGCCCATGATTGCGGAGAGCCAAGAAAAATCTGCATCACCTGCGCGCCAATTTCTTCCGCTTTGCTGACGGAACCCTTGACGCCACCATTTACGTGACCACCAAAAAGTAGCTTCTTGTCGGAAGAAGCTTTTGCCGTCTTTGAAGAACCGTTGGCTTTGGTGGTTTTCGACATCGCAGACGTTCCAATCTTAGACAGGGCGACGCATGGCGTCGCCCCAACAAGAACTACCTCTTGCCGGCGGGCGCAAGGATCTTGATGCGTTCGCGAACAGGACCAGCACTTTGACCGGTTGGGGCAGCACGCAGGTACGCTTGGTAGTCCTTGATTGCATTCGGAATGTTTTTCAAGGCTTCCCATAGAGTGCCACGATAGTAGTAGCACTCGACGCAGGTACGCGCGTCCATTTGCAGAGCAGTATTGTATTCCTGCATTGCTCTGTTTAAGTTGTTAGCCGCTTGATACGCAGTACCCAAGTTCATGTGGGTCGAAGGATCGTTCCACAACTTCAAGGCCGCTTCATAGTCTGCGATCGCACCAGGCAGATCAGGTTTGGCAGCATCGGTTTGCTTCTTGATCGCAGAATCGATCAACGGAGCCGCCTTGATTTGCTGCGCACCGCTTAGTGTCTGCTTGTACGTCGGATTGTTGGGCGCAAGGCTAATCGCCTTCTTGTACGCTTCAATTGCAAGGTCAATGTCATTTTTTGCTTGATAGCAAGTTCCCATACCGTAGTAGAAGGAATCGCTATTTGGCAGAAGCGCAATTGCTTCTTTGTATTTAGCAATCGACTCGTCGTACTTCTGATCTGTTTGCAATTTCACCGCAGCATCGTAAGCTGCAGCGGCTTCGCCTTGAGCTTTGACCTGATTGGATGTTTGCAATTTTACGACGTCATTCACGTTCTTACCAAGTCTGGCAATTCGTGACTGCGCGTCGGATGTGTAAGCACCGCGTGGATCTTTTGCGACATAATCGCGATATTCGTTCCAGGCCTGATTACCCTTTCCGAAGTTTTCGTCGAGGATACCCATGAAATAAAGGTTGCCGACTTGTCCCTTTGGATCAAGGTCATAACCTTTTTTGTATGCATCGTAAGCTTTTTGGAACGCATCAGTTGCTTGATAGCAAGCAGCCAAACTTGTCCAACCGGCGGCATTGTTTGGATATTGCTGCAAGCCTTTCTCATACAGAGGAATTGCGCCGGCGAAATCACCAGCGGTTTGCTTTTGATAGCCCTCTTGCATTACAGGTCCAACGGCACTCGCCTTTGCAGCCGCCAAAGCTTCAGCATATTGCTTGTTCTTCGGATCCATGTTTACAGCTTGTTGGAAAAACTGGACAGCATTATTCCAATCTTCCTTGCTTTGATAAATAGCACCAAGTGAAAACGGTATGGAAGGCTCTTTCGGCTTTAGCTGGGCGATTTGCTGGTACAAACCAATTGCCACGTCATAATTCTTCTGATTGTATGCATCAGCTGCTTGTTGAATGAGTTTTTGAACCTCAGCATCAGCTTTTGCTTCAGCTTGAGTCTGCATTGCAATAGTGTCAGCGACGTTTTTGCTTAACGCAGCGATACGCGCATTAGCTTCTTTGATGAACTGGCCGGCAGGCGCTTCGCGCTTGTATTGATTGTATTTGTCAAACGCTGCTTGACCGCGTTTGTAGTTTTCATCAATCACTGCCATGAAATAAAGGCAGTTTACTTCGCCCTTCGGGTCGGCAGCATATGCTTTCTTATAGGCGTTAAACGCATTGTTGAAATCGTCGGCAGCTTGATACGCACTGCCCATGTTTCTCCAGAGCGCACCGTTGTTTGGAAGAATTGCGATCGCTTCCTGATACTTGGCGATTGCCTCTTGCAGCTTGCCTTCTTGCTGGAGCTTTACAGCAGCATCTGCAATCGGTGCCACTTTGTCACCCTGCGCATCGTTGACAGCATTCAAATATTCTTGGTTTTTGGGGTTCTTCGGATCGATTGATGCGGCCTGTTTGTACTGCGCCATCGCCTCGTCGAATTTACCTTGCTTTTGCAAGAAGGAACCGTAAACCGCATAGTAGTCTGCATATTTCGGCTGAGCTGCAATCGCTTTTTGAATCTGTGCAATCGCATCATCCATCTTGCCGGCATTGCTCAAATTCATTGCTGCCTGATACGCATCGTCAGCAGATTTCTCAGCGGCGATTTCCGCCTTGCCCTTGATCTTCTGCGGAGGCTCGCCTTTGTTTAGTGCAGTAACACGCTCTTTAGCTTGAGCAGCGTACTTTCCATTGGGAGCTTGCGACATATAACGCAAGTATTCACCCTGCGCCTGCGGGCCTTTTCCATAGTGTTCATCGATAACCGCGATCAAATACAGATCGTCAACCTGACCTTTAGGATCAACTTCTAACGCCTTTTGATACGAGTCGCGTGCGCGAGAATAGTCTTCCATCGCATACTGTGCACTGGCCAGGTTGAACCAGAGAGGAGCGTTATTAGGCTGAATCGCAAGCGCTTGTTGATAGCCTGCAATTGCTCCCTGATAGTCCTCAGCTTTGTGCTTTGCCACAGCATCCGCAATGATCGGATCAACTTTAGCCTTCTTCGCCGAATCCATGGCATCGCTGTATGTCTTGTTCTTCGGATCAAGACTCATCGCCTGATTGTAATCAGCCATCGCCAAGTCAAACTGTTTCAACATCTGCTGCGCAGCACCACGGTTATAGTAGTAGGCTGCGTTCTTGGGATCCTTTTGGATCAGAGAACCATAGATCTTGAGCGCCTCTTCGTAACGTCCTTGTTTGTAAGCATCTCCGGCAGCATTTTCCGACGCCGTAATCTGCTGCTCTTGCATGAGATCCTGGCAGCTTTTGAAACCTTCTGCAGCGGCTGTGTTTCTAGGATCCAGAGTCAATGCTTTTTGATACGCTTCAACAGCTTTGGAATAGTCCTTCTTCGCTTGATAAACAGTTCCGATGTTTACCCAGATGGCAGCATTGTTGGGATCGCTCTGAAGGGCTTTGTTATATGACTCCAGAGCGGGCTCCAGCAATCCTTTACTCTGCAAGTCGACACCATTATTGATGTACTTGTCGATTGTTGCTTTCCTGATTACCTCAGGCAACGCATTCAACAACTTTTGAGCGGTTGGATTATTGCCCTTCGACAATTGAATTGCTTGCTTATACTCTGCTGTAGCACCACCGAAGTCACCGCGGAATTGCAATGCTTGTCCAAGACCGATGTGATTATCTGGCGCCAATGGATCTTTTTTGAGAGCGTCTTCCCATGCCGCTTGCAGCGCATCTAATGTATCGCTGTCATCGGGCTTAAATGCAAGCGCTTTTCCGAAAGCAACAACAGCATTTGGAAGGTCTCCTTTCGCTTGCAGCGCTTGCCCAAGCTTTACTTCAACTTCAGCGCTGTCGCCTGAGCGCGCAGCCGCTTGATACTCTTTGATCGCATCATCAACGTTATCGCGGACACGATACACATCGCCGAGTTTCACGTGAATCTTCGCATCGTCTTTGATCTTGAGCGCTTCTGCGTACTCAACAATTGCGCCGACAAAGTCACCGGACATGCGGGCTTGATCAGCCATCTGAATACGCGTTTTGAAATCGCGCGGATCTTTTCCGAGCATTCTAATAATGCCTTCCACGTTTTGCGCAGTGGTGGCATTCGTCTTATTTAAATAGTACGCCTGGTGAAACTGCTTGAGCGCTTCTTGCGGATTGCTCTTCGCGAGCTGCAGTCCATAGTTGTTGTGAGCGATCGCGAGGTTTTCTCGCGCTAGCTGATAGGACTTATCCATCTGCAACGCTGCTTCGAATTTTTGAATCGCTAGTGCAAAATTGCCCGCATTGAGCGCCTTTACACCCTCATTATTCATGCCGATTACAGCGTTTGCATCGGCATATGCGCTTATTGATGATGGACCTATGAATACTGTCCCTGCAACCAAAAGCGAAAGAAAAATTCGTTTTGCTACACCACGATCTGAAATGGATGACACCGCTCTACGCCCCTCGAAAAATCGCGATTCAATTTTTAGCCGTTTGAATACGCCGTTACTAACCACCCGGAAGGTTGACCCCCGCAGGCTCTCACAGCATACCAAGAATGGATTTTAATTGAATCTATTTATATAGCCACAGGATTTTTCCTGATCTCCTGAAAACTCAGACACCCAACACGCAATATCGCGCTTTTTGGTGCTCCGCGAAATCGGGTGCTGAATTTTCAAACCAGAAGCTTGCCTTTTGCTGTCGTTGATTTTTCAAAGCGCTGCAAAGTGCGGCAAACGCCCGCCCCAGTGCGCCGCAATAGAAGCTGCGGAAACAGCTAGAGCAAACAAATTGCCACTTTGGTTTTCAAGCAGACCCGGATTTATGCCTCGGGTTCGATCAAACCGTAATTGCCGTCGCGTCTGTGATAAACAGTGTTGACTTGTTGTGTCTCGGAGTTGATGAACATAAAGAAGTCATGTCCGAGCAGATCCATATGCTTGCAGGCTTCTTCAGGCAACATCGGCTTCAATGGGAAGCGCTTCGAGCGAACAATTTTCGGCTTGATGTCCTCCAGGGCAATCTCTTTCTGAACGGCGAAATCGTCGTCCTCAGACGGACTGACGTCAACAGGTGGACTGTGTTCCCCCCTGTCCTTGCCTTTATTGCCCTTATGCCAATACCTTGTCTTGTACTTACGCAGCTGACGCTCAATTTTGTCTGCGACCAAATCGATGGAGGCGTACATATTCTCGGTCGACTCTTCTCCTCGAATAACCGAGCCGTTAAGACTGATCGTTATTTCAGCCGTTTGATTATTGGCGATCGATTTATTCTTGGCTACGCTGAGCAGGGCTGTAATGCTGAGAGCATGATCGAAGTGTTTTTGCGCTCGAGCTAACTTGTCTACCAAATAATCTTTGAGGGCCGGAGTAAGCTCGATATTGCGCCCGGTTACGGTCACTTGCATGATCAAACCTCCTTTCAGAGGGGGACTATAAATGTAAAACCGGCCACGTGAGCCGAGTGCCTCCGCGCTCGCTCGTCATGCCGGTGATGTTGTTCTGTCGAAAATCGTCAATTTCTAACCAGTTATGAACCTTGGATTTGCCAAAGTTTCGGTCGAATTACTTACCAGTTTTGTACCCGTGTCCGGCAAATAATCACCTCAACACTTCGGCTTTAACTTCATTTTGATCCCTTGAAAGGCCGATTGCAATCCCTTGGCTGGGGCGGCATTTGCGCCATGGTAGTCAGCGGCATTTCCGGCGTGATCGTAAGCCGCATGAAAGCGACTTTCAAGTTTTCAATGAATGAGATCGGGTTATCTCAAGCCGGAGACAGCATCCAGGGAGATCTGGGCGGCGTCGAGATAGCTGAGAGGGCGAGCCCCAGGGGCGTTCTGAGCGCTCGGACGTTCCGCAAATGCGGGTTGCCCTAGCCAACCATTGACCTCGCCGTCTTTTCGAGCGACAGCAGTCCCGCGGTAAGCACGAGCATAGTGCTCAATCACTGTCGGCGGCAGGCGTTTTAAGCTTGTTTGAACTTCCACCAGGCGGGCGACAAGCTCAAGAGCCTCACGTGGCCACATTGGGCGACGAAGATAGTCGTCCAAGGACTCTTCCGAAGCCAGCTCCAACCCCTTCGCTTCAACCGCTTTAACGCGAGCAAGAAGTTTGTAAGCACCAACTTTGGTCACGTCCAAGGGCAAGGAGGTCCGCTCCAGAGGCGAGCGCTTGGCTAAAACATTGTGTCGGTCCAACTGGCGTAGGACGAGAACATAGAAGTCTCCACGCGAGATGGAAGCAGCAGGATCACCCATCGCCAACGGCTCAATAACGCCGGAGGCTGTCAGTTCGCGAAGGGCGAAGAGGCGGTAGCGGGAGTTGACAGGGAAATACTCGAAATACTTCGAGAGGCAGATTAGCTGCTCGTCTGTCGGCTGGTGATTCGGATACAAACTGGCTGACGTTGCTTCGGCAGCCTTGCAAGCGCGCATGAAATCGTTGATGGAATCGGCTTTCGTGCCCATGCCGTCACCGATAACGTGAACCTCAACATCCGGCTTACCGCTCAACTGGCGAACCATTTTGACCGTCGACCAGGTGTACTCATAGGCTGAATATTTCTGCCATTTGGAGTTCCAGTATGCCATCGGCGCAATGATGTCGCAATATTTTGCGAGCAACTTCCAAGGGGTTTTCGCGACCTGGGGAGCTCTATTCAGAGGGCTGTAGACGACGGCCATAATCGGCATATTCGGTCCGATCGCAGCACGAATGTCTTTGAGATAGGCTTCTACAGCCTTGGCATCAAGATTTTTCTCCAGGTTGGGTGCAACAGCATCAATATGATCTCCGCGCTCGCTGGTGAATTTAGCTGCCGCAATCATCTTGGCTGCATCGACTGCCGGATTGGCCAGCTCGTGATAGCCCCAGCAAATAACCCGTATTTTGTAGCGGTGCGCCGCATCAATCAAGGCGCTTAAACGCGCCGGCTCACAGATAGCTGGCGTAGTGCTGCGGGAAGTTTGGACGAAAAGATTGCGAATCCCATGATTGTGCATCTTCTTGCAGTAAGCATCTGCATTCTCTGGCAGCGGATAATTCCACATATTGAGCCAAAGACCGGCTCCGTCTGCCGGTCCGGTCAAGTGCCTCGAAAGGTGATGTGTCGCATGCGCCTGAGTTCCTGCGGCTGCGACTCCCTCATGAGAGACTTGAGCCAGCATCGGAAGCGTTGACGATGCAACTGAAAGACCAGAAAACACGGCGGTGATAGCAAGCGTTTTCACCTTGCTAGCTAAGGATTTAGCTACTAAGCCGCTCATGGACACCTTACTTTCTAGTAAACGGGATTTAACAATTATAGCTACTTACTTCTAAAAATGAATGGGCTTTTATTATTCAAGCAGAACCTGTTCTTTTCCGCTAGATCCGGCGCCCAGGGCAGTTTTGAGCCCAATCCCCAAGAAACTGCGATAATTCTTTTTCTTGGAACGAGTGTCCTGATAAATATGTCCCATGAAAGGCCGCTTGTTAAACGCACTGTAAAAACAGCTGTAAAGGCAACCTAATGAAAATCGCGCTCGGACAAATTAACACCACGGTCGGTGACATTACCGGCAATACAGACAAAATGCTGGAATTCGCCAATCGGGCCAAAGCCGCCGGGGCAGATTTGATTGTCTTTCCGGAACTCGCCGTCGCGGGCTACCCGCCTTTAGACTTGCTTCTCAAAGATAGCTTTATTCAGGCCAACTTGGAGGGTTTGCACAGCCTAAAAGAGAAGTTGCCCATTGCTGCAATCGTTGGTTTCGTTGATGTAAATCATGGCAAAGGACGGCATCTATTCAACGCCTGCGCATTCATTGAAGATGGTGCTATCAAGGCAGTTCAGCACAAAACATTGCTGCCAACATACGATGTATTTGACGAAGATCGCTATTTCCAACCGGCTACACAACACACGCCCATTCACCTCAAAGACTTAAGCGTGGGGCTTTCCATTTGCGAAGACATCTGGACTCGTGGCGATATATTGGAAAAACTCTCCTATCAAATTGATCCGCTGCAACTCCTTAGCGAGAAAAAACCGGACCTTCTTATCAATATTTCGGCGTCACCGTTTGCCGTTGGGAAAGAACATATTCGCTTAGAACTTGTGAAAGAACAGACTCGACGTCACCAGCTGCCGATGATTTATGTAAACAGCGTTGGTGGAAACGATCAATTGATCTTTGATGGTCGGTCGTTTGTTATGAGCGAACGGGGCGAGTTAATCGCCATGGCAAAGGCTTTTGAAGAAGACTTGATCTATGTAGATGTAGAGCAGAGAGAAACAGAAGAAGAGAAAGCGTCAAAAGCGAAAGAGACGGAAGCAAAGATTGCACCAGGCAAAATAAGGAAAGAGTCGTCTCTAAAACTGTCGGGAGAAATTACCGAATTTTCCTCAGACAGAACCGTCAACACGCTTGCGGCCCTTGTCTTGGGAACGCGCGACTACATGCGCAAATGCGGATTTAAGAAAGCTGTGATTGGACTTTCCGGCGGTATCGATTCGGCAGTAACCGCTGCCATTGCGGTAAAAGCTGTGGGCAAAGAAAACGTAATGGGTATCGCCATGCCTTCGCCGTTTTCCTCCCAACATTCTATTGATGATGCCAGAGAGCTGGCAGAAACTCTGGGCATCGAGTTTCACATTGTGCCCATTGAACCTGCAATGAATGCCTATGACACCATGCTGTCTCCGCTCTTTGCCGGGCGAGAGCGGGATGTTACCGAAGAGAACATCCAGGCAAGGATACGCGGCGCGATCCTGATGGCGGCTTCCAACAAGTTTGGTCATCTGGTACTCGCCACCGGCAACAAGTCAGAACTAGCTGTCGGTTATTGCACTCTATATGGTGACATGTGCGGCGGCCTCGCCGTGATATCAGACCTTCCCAAAATGATGGTCTACGACGTCGCCCGATATATCAACGAAGAAGCCGGGAAGCCCATTATTCCTGTAAGCACGATAGACAAGCCACCCTCTGCAGAGTTGCGCCCCAACCAGCTCGATCAGGATAGCCTGCCACCATATGTGATATTGGACGGCATTTTGCACGCATATGTAGAACAACGGCGCAAACCGGATGAAATCATAAGACTCGGCTATCGCCCCGAGGTGGTGCAGGACGTTATCAACCGCATCGATCGCAACGAGTACAAACGCAAACAGGCGGCGCCGGGATTGAAGGTTTCGTCACGCGCCTTCGGGATGGGTTGGCGAATGCCAATTGCCCAGCGCTTTCAAGAAAAGGCAACGGCGCAAACCGGCGCAGGCGCCTCCGGATAAGCCCCTTCCGGCTCCGCCTAAATTCGGTGCTATGCTGGTTGCAACCATTATTGGGTAGTGATTCGATTGTTATTTAATTTGTCGCTTTTTGTTGGTTGCAGCACCTGTTCCAAATAATTGAATAAGTAGCTATGCGCCCTGCAGCCAACGTTTTTCAGGACTGCCTGGAGGTCCAATGAACCGCAAGGAAGAAGAGATTAAGAAGAAGCTCCTCGAGCTGGAAACCTCAGTCCTTAAAGAGTCCCCGGGTCAACTCGCGTCCGACAACAAATCAACCACTCTCACGACCGGTGGTTCGCAAACACCGGCTACGACGGTCAAATCGGACTTGTGCTATTTCGGCGGTTTGGGTCTAATCGGCATCGGTGTGCTGATGATGTTCCAGCACGTAACAGTAGGCTCTGGTGTCATGGGCATGCTTGGATTTGGCAGTGGCGGTTTTGGTTTGCTGCTTGTTCCTCTTATGTTTGGCATCGGCTGGATGTTTTACGACTCCAAAGCCCGGGCAGGATGGGCGATAACAGCCGGTTCTGTAGCCCTTATCTTCTTTTCCATTCTGTCCTCGTTGCGTATGAATTTCGCCAATATTCCGTTGCTGAGCATGGTAATGATATTGCTTCCATTCGCCGTCGGCGGCGCACTGTTGCTCAAAGGCATGGGTGGTCCAAAGGGCGTAGAGGAAGTGCTGAAGAAAGAAATCAAGCAAATCCGGAAGGAAAAGGATAGTTAAGCTATTCCTGGTTTTTGAAGGAAACTTCGGCCCTGGCTAGTAGACTAGGTCGGTCAATCTTGGCAAAAACCTGGGAATTAACATGACACAAGCATCTCTGGAAACCGAGCGCAAACTGGTTCTTCTCGAAAAGCGCTCAAACGGTCTGGCACTCATTAGTTTCGACTCCAGCCAAAAGGAAAACTGGCTGTCGACCGAAGTACTTCGACAGCTCGAAGCGGCCATCACAGAGATTGAGAAAGACCCGAAAATCAAGGGTATTGTCATGGTTTCCGCTAAGGAAAGTAATTTCGTTTCCGGCGCCGACCTGCACGAAGTTCTTAAGATGAACGTCGAAGAGGCGCATGCAATGTCAAGGCGCGGGCAAGATCTTCTGACAAGAATCACAAATCTATCGATCCCTACAGTGTTTGGAATTAATGGAACCTGTCTGGGCGGTGGGCTCGAGCTGGCATTGAGCGGTGCGCGCAGAATCGCGACAGACTCGCCCGAAACAGTCATTGGTCTTCCGGAAGTGAAGCTTGGATTGCTTCCTGGACTGGGTGGCACTCAACGTTTGCCGCGTTTGATCGATTTAAGGGCAGCCACCGAATTCATTCTTTTCGCGCAGACCGTAAGTGCCAAAAAGGCTCTCGAGCTAGGCATCCTCGACGAGCTGGTCGAAAAGGAAAGGCTCATCCCCAGAGCAGAAGAAATTTGTTTGGAACTTGCAGCAGCACCAGACTGGAAATCCATTCCCCACGGAGCCGTCGCTGACACTCCTGAAAAACAAGAAAAATACTTCAAGATGATGGAGCGCACACTGCGCATCAAAACAAAAGGCAATTATCCTGCACCGGTTAAGGCACTCGAATCAATCAAAACCGGGCTCACTCAAGGCATGGACAAAGGTCATGAATTTGAGGCACGTGCATTTGCAGAACTTTCTTTCAGCGAAATTGCGCGAAATTTGATCTTCCTCTTTTTCACCACAGAGTTCTACAAGATGTCTGCTTCTGCGAAAGCAGCCAAGCAAGGGTCAGAACCAATTAAATCGGTCGGCATCATTGGTGGTGGCATCATGGGTACCAACATCGCGAGCTGGGCCGCCATAAGAGGATTTGACGTCGTCGTTAAATCCGCCAGCGCAGACCGCCAAGAACTGATGTTGGAGACTGTCACAAACAACGTCAACCGTGCAGAAAAATCCAACGCTGAAGATGAAAATGTCAGAACGTTCGGCTCGATCAAATCGGCTAATTCGTATGAAGACCTGGCTAACGTTGATTTACTGGTAGAAGCATGCGCTGAGGTTTTCGAGACTAAGATTGAGATACTTTCGAAGGTCTTGCCGCTTTTGAAACCCACGGCGATCGTCGCTACCAACACATCCTCACTCTCGGTGAACAAGCTGGTAGAAACACTCGCAGCCAAGCACGAGTTCTTCGGCATCCACTTCTTTCATCCGGTCGACAGAATGCCTTTGGTGGAAGTCATTCCAGCGAAAAATGCCGGACGGGAAAGCCAATCTAAAGTGCTTTCTTTCCTTGCGGCGCTAGACAAATTGCCTCTGCCAATTAAGGACAGCACCTGCTTTCTCGTCAACAGACTGTTGTGCTGCTACATAAATGAAGCAGCCAGATTGGTCGACCTCGGCACAGCAATCAACTGGATCGACGACGCCGCGATAGACTTTGGAATGCCGCTTGGACCATGGGGTGTCACAGATGAAGTCGGAATGGATGTCGCACTGCTTGTTGCTGATTCATTGCAAGACAATTTCGGCGAACGCTTTAAGAAGCCGGCTTGCCTGAAAGGTGTCAAGGACATTGGCATCATAGGAAAACGACACGGCAAGGGACTCTACAACTGGGATGAGTCCGGCAGAAACATCGGAATGGATCCTGACCTGACTAACATTTTGAAACTGAACGTCAGCAGCGAAAAGGCTCCCCAAGAAGAATGCAAGAAATTAGCAGAACACATTTTGCTGCCTATGATTGATGAAGCCGCACGCTGCTTGGACGAAAAAGTCGTTCGCAGACCGCGGGAAGTCGATGTTGCGACTGTCTTGGGGATGGGCTTTCCACCCTTCCGCGGCGGACTTCTGCGCTATGCGGACTCGCTCGGCATTCCGTACATCATTGAAAAATTGGAAGAAATCTACAAAGAACCGGGTCCTCATCGCGAGGTCAGTCCGTATCTAAAACAGATGGCGGCAACTGGCAGAAGCTTCTACAGCAGCGGCAAAGAAGTGGACTGAGGATTGAGAATAATGACTCAAGAAGGAATGAAACGCCTATTTGTCGGAACATTCCTCGCCGCTGAGCAGGCGGTCATGGTCAAAAAACTCGAACACATGAATAGCCGGTTGTCGCAGCAATGGCAGATCAAAGCACGCTTCGTGCCACTCCCAAAACTGCACCTGACGTGGCTTTTCATCGGTGATGTCGAACGATCACGCATCGAAAACGTGAAAAGTGATTTGCAATCCACGCTCGCACAGTGGATGAATCAAGGCAATCGTTCTTTTGAGATTCAGTACGACAGAGTTGAAGTGTGGTCTTCGCTCAAAGCGCCGCGCGTTCTTGTTCTTGAAGCCACGGAAGACTGCCCCCAAGCGGAAAGTCTCAACAGCGCAATTACCGAAAGTTTGTCGCAGTACTTGGAGAAGAGCGACAAGGTGCAACGCTTCAAGCGATTCCGTCCACATCTTACAGTTTGTCGCTTTTCTCCCGACCACAAACAGAGAGATGCCGACAAAGCGAAACGTTCACTCAAAGATTTCGAGATTCCAGATGGGTTCTTCCCGCTCACGCATCAGATTAGTACCGTTTCGCTTATCGAAAGCGATTTGAACGCTGGTCCGAACGGTTACTCGAGTATTTTGGATATTTCGTTGAACCAACCGTAGTCGCGCATCGTTTGCGCGTGTTCAAAACAAGTCGACGCATGGCGTCGCCTCTACATGAAAAGGGCGCGTGCAACGCGCCGCCACGATAAATCCTGGGAGCGCCGGCGGCTCGCCGGCAGTGGTCGACGCATGGCGTCGCCCCTACAGGAAAAGAGCGCGTGCAACGCGCCCCCACGATCTCGTTTATTGGAAGTTATCTTTCAAATAAGACCGGAAGCGCTGGAACATCGATTTCTTTGCAGTCGGCTTCAAGTCCTTCGGCTGAATTTGCTCTTCGACAGGCGGCTTGGCCGCTACTGCTCTCGGAGCGGCAGTGGCTGTGCGAGCGGCTGGTTTTACCTGGGTGTGCGTAACCTTGTCACCTGGTACAAACTGCGTCAGGGGGGCATCATCGTTTGACTTGTGAGTTACAACTTCCTTGTGGACAGGCAGTGTAGTCACTTTGTGCGATGAGTTTTCTAACTCTTTCTTGGGCAGCTGGTTGATCACATGCGCTGGTGCAAACTTCGTATGCGGGCTGCTCAACTTTGATTCTGGCGCGCTGTCAGGTCCTGGGGTGAATTTCGGCTTGGGAGAATCTGGCGAGGAATCTTGTTTTGCAGACTCAGATTTTCCACCGCCGGATCTATCGGATTCAGATGTTTCACCACCCTTGGTGGCACCGGGTCCGTCCACTTCAAATGTTTCTTTCTGATTTAAATCGGTTGCAGCTGCAGGATCAACCTCGATCGGTCCCTTCAACTCCAATGCGTTTCCAGGCTGTGCGGTCCGCACCGGCTCATCGACAATAGGCAACGGAGCGACTTTGACCTTTTCATTTCTATCCAGCTTTTTGTCCGCACGCTCAACTGCATCGACTGATTGCACGGGATGCGGTTGCAGGATAGTAGAAGCGGCGGAGGGCTCGTTCCAGGTCTTAACTTCTTTCTCCAACCCTTTGACTTTGTAAGCAAGAGCCTGCTTTTGGAAATTGTTTTTGTAGGCGAGAAATCCTTCCAAATCAAAATTGACAGGGTCGGTATGATCGCCTTGCTGTGCGTACCTGTGCGTGATCACGTTGGCATGATCGACTTGGTAGCGATTTTGGAGATAGGCAAGCAATTTGGAAACTGCTTCACGCTGCGCAGCAGGATAATTCTGCCTGCCGGTGTGATTCATTTCTATACCGATGCTGTTGTCGTTGTTGATACCAGGCAAAGTCTTGAAGATATTGACGTGCACAGTGGCGAGATCCGGATCTACAGCTTGATAGATTGTGCCGTCACGCTCAACTACATATTGAGCACCTGGATGGCGACGCCCCATTGAGCTCCAGCCTTCGATGACGTTGACTGCACTGACAGGCACACCGGTTTCGGTTGAGTGCAAAACAATGTATTTGACAGGTTCGCGTCGATAGAAAATGCCACCGCGAAGGGGATGGTACGAAACAACACCCGCCCTCACGAGTGTGCGAGCAGGGTAACTATCTGCGATACCACGGTCCCATGCGCGTGCAATCTTTTCACTTGTCTGCTGGTCAAGCGGGCTCTTGTCGAAAGCAGGAGCGTGCATTAAGAACAAGCTGAGTGAATAAGCGTACTTAGGGCGCGGCTGCCTGACAATGCGAATTGTGCGACTACGGTGTCGAGACGATGCGGTGACCCGGCTTCTGCTTACCGCAACGGTGCGGCGGCGCGAACCTGAATATTGCACGACTGTTCGTGAACGTCCTCTGGATGATCTTGCGGAGCGCGAAGAACCACTGCTTCGCGTTGACGCAGAAGCACGACTCTTAGATCTAGTGCGCGCATCTGCGCTGATATCCGAAACGCATATCGAAGATGCCACCATTAGTGCTGCAAGCACGAATGTTAGTGGCTTAAACCTAGTGAAGACGCGGTTTTTCAGAAGCATTTAAATCAAGATCCGTGACTACCAAGTTCGTATTATAGGTTTTGTTTTTTACGTTAGCAACACAAATACTGAACATTCGACTAACCGATACCGCATTGGTTCCCGATTTCAGCAAATGGGAAACAGCATGACAACACGAATTCGGGGGATTTCACCCCGCGTGATTAAATTGCGTTTTCAATAGCTTTCAAAAGGCTTTGACATTTGATCGTTGCAGATCAGTCTATCCAGCCGCCACCCATGATATATGCGTCAGACAGATCGTAAATGCCGAGGACTTGACCGGGAGTGATTGCAGGCTGCGCGTCGTCGAAGAGCACCGATGTCTTATTGTCAGGCAATGGTGTAACCAGGGCTGGTGCCGTAGGGCTGTTGTATCTGATTTTCACCTGAGCTCTAAATGGCTCCGCCGGTGGTGCCTCAAGCATCCAGTTCATGAAGGACGCCGTCAGCTCGCGACGAAGCAGAGCCTCTTTTGGTCCCACATAAACAATGCGCATATCGGGATCAATAGAAGTGACGTAAAGCGGCTCTTTGTACGAGATATTGATACCGCGGCGCTGACCAATCGTAAAATTGTGCGTGCCTTTATGCTCGCCCATAAGGTCGCCGGTAAGGGCGTGCAAAATTGGTCCGGGCAGCTCCGGAAGGAAGCCGGACAGATACTCTTGTGGTGTCTTGCCCATAGGAATGAAGCAGAGATCTTGGCTGTCAGGGCGATTGGCAGTCGTCAGATCGGCCTTAGCAGCAATAGCACGAATCTCGTCTTTGTTGTAATCGCCGAGCGGAAGCAAGGTGTGCTTGAGCTGGTCGAGCGTCAAACCCCAGAGCACATATGATTGATCTTTCTTGGGATCTTTTGCACGAGCGAGTCTGATTTGCCCATCGATCTCAGCGATACGCCCATAGTGACCAGTGGCAATGTACTCGGCGCCAAGAATCTTGCGCCCATAATTCATCAATGCGCCCCACTTAATTACCGTGTTGCACAAACTGCAAGGCAACGGAGTGCGCGCACGTGCATACGACTGATGGAAATCGTCAATGATTTGCGTTTTGAAAAGCTCTCTCAAATCGACCGCATGATGGTCTACCTCAAGTTGCTCGCAGACGCGGGCAGCATCGATCATGCCCGTATCGCAGCAACGGCTGCCTGATTTGATCAGCCAACCAGTCACACCGACGACATCATATCCTTGCTCTTTAAGCAGATAGGCAGTTGCTGAGCTGTCGACGCCACCGCTCATAAGAACCGCAACGCGTGTCTTTCCAGCCGGAACCGGCGTGGCTTCCCGAGCGCGAGCAACAGCGCAAACAGCCTCCAGCATCTCCTCTGTATGTTGAGGATTCGCTGCCGGTGCGGCGCTATTGATGTCCTTCTCTGTAACGCTCATTGTCCTGCTCAGAACTCCGTTTCATAACACGAAAAAATAACGGCAAATATTGCCGTAGCCAGAGCCACGGAAGTTGATTGTACAACAGACGCCCCAGCTTGTCTTGACAGCCTATTTAGACGCACCGGTCAATCGTCTGAGTCGCTCCTGTGCAGCTTTGGCGTTTTTCCCCGCTGGAGCAAGGGCTAGATAGCGCCTGTACTGTGCGACCGCTTCCTTACTATTTTCAGTCTTCTCGAGCAAAATTGCATAATTGTAATGAATCACAGGCATCGTATCTGCGGCCTGTGTGAGGGCGCTGACATAGTAGGTTTTGGCGCCTTTCAAGTCACCGTGCGACTTGCGCATCAGGGCATAGGCGTTCAATGCAGCTGGAAATCGCTTGTTCATTTGTTTCGCTTCTTGAACTGCCGCAAAGATTTGTTTCTCCGCTTCCTTCGGTTGATTGTTCAGACGCAAAACCTGACCCAAATTGTAACGAGCCTCAGGGAACATGCCTTTCTTGAGGTCGATGGCTTTTCTGTAAGCGACAATGGCGCCCTCGAAGTTCTGGCGGCGGGAAAGAACATATCCGTAATTGTTGTAGTTGTTAGCGGTCTTTCCTCGGGGATTGGAAAGCACGCGAGACAGCTCGTTTTCCGCCTTTTCCCATTCCTGAGAGCGAACCAGTGCAGAAATCGAGACAGAAGGAGCGACAGCGCCTGGAGCGGCTGTAGATGAGCCGGAATTATCAGAAGGTGGCATAAATCCAGCCTTCAAATCGGCGATTTTCTGCCGCGTGTCTGCAGCATAGCGAGGATTTGGCTCGTACTTGAGCGATGTCTCGTAATACTGGATCGCCTGCGGTACGTGCTTTCGAGAGGTCTCGATCATACCCAGGTAGAAATAACCGAGGGCATAATCAGGTCTGAACTTAACCGCCTTCAGCGCTTCTTCGTAGGCCTTGTCGAACTGCTTCAGCCTGTAATACAGCATGGACAGCCCATTGTATGCAGGCGCATAGTCTGGTTGCAGACGCACCGCTTCGCCGTAATGCATGGCCGCTTCTTTGAAGTCGCCCTTATCACGCAAAACATCGGCGAGATTTTTGTGTAATTGGAAGTCTTTGTTTTGCGTCAATTCTAGCGCTTGGCTGAAATAAACTATCGCTTCGGCATAGTGAGACTCGCCCTGCTGATAAAGGCACAAACCCAAGTTGCAGAGCGCTTCCAAGTAGAGAGGGTCGATCTTGAGAGCACCACGGAAGTTGGCTTCCGCCTCCTTCAGTCGCCCTTCTTTGAAATAGGTTATCCCCAGACTGTTCAAGCAATCGCAGCAGTTGGCGTCGAGCTGCAGTGCTTCGGAAAGAACGCGGCGGGCTTCGTCGAACTTGCCCTCCTTACTCAACTGTCCGGCAATATCGATGCGCTGTCCGACGTCCGGCGCATAGTGATGTTTTTGCGCCAAACTAGGAGGAGTGGCGAAAACAGACGCAGCCGCGAAAACTGAGACGAAAATCTTCAGGTTTCTAAGCACGACTGGTCTCATCCAAAATTCCCTTAAACATTATCAAGGACATAATACCTGAACACTCATGAGCTTTCTGTAAAGTTGAAACGATGAATTTTCCACCCTGAAAGCAAAGTAACAACTGCCCGAGAATGGCGCCTGTCGGGGTGTAGACGATAATTACGCCACATAACACAAATGGGGCGTTGGACGGGCGTTCTATGGTGTTCGCATGCTACGATAAAAAATTCGCCAAATTTGGTTCGATTGCGCTTCTGAATTGCTGAAGCTCGACGAAAACACGCATCGAATAGAAAGAATTTGACGACTCTCAAATTTGAGCGAAATTTGAATGTTCGAAACGGAGTTTGGAGTGAACCAGGCGGCACCATCAGGAAATATGGCAACTCAGTCTCAAAATACAGGCGATTCTTCTCGGCAAACACGCGAAAATATACTCGCTAGTGCCCTTCATCAGCGCTTCTTGGGCTCGCCTCAATATGCAAAGTTATTAGCCCGCACAGCACGTCATTCGCAGACGGAATTGAACCTCTCAGGTCTTTCGGATTCTGCAAAATCGCTGGTGCTTTCGGTTCTCAACCATGAGGTCAAAAGACCGTTTTTCATAATTGTCCAAGACAACCAGGTCGCTTCGAGACTCAAGCACGAACTCTCCAATCTCAGTCGCTATCCCGTTTACTTTTACCCGTCGTCGGAGGTCTCGCCGTACGAACAGGTTCTTAGCAGCCCGGACAACATAGCTCCGCAGCTGGAAGTCTTGAACCGCATTATGTACGGCAACGACGAACCTTACTTGGTGATCGTGCCGATTCGAGCCCTTATCCAAAGAGTTCTCGATGCAGAAACATTGAAAGAAAAAAGTTTCGCTCTCAAAAAAGGTGCAACCGTCGACCGCGAAGACCTGGCTAGAAGGCTGGCAGGACTTGGCTATTCCAGAGAAAGTCTTGTTACTCTACGCGGCGAATTCAGTATCAGGGGAGACATTATCGACATCTACCCGTCAAGCGGCTTTCCGATGCGTATCGAGCTGTTTGATGATGAAGTCGAATCGATTCGTCAGTTCAACATCGACAACCAGCGGTCTGTCGATGAATTGAATGAAGTTCTTATTCCGCCAAGATACTGGATAGTCCTCGATGACACCAAAGAATTCAAAGATGATTTGATCGCCAGACTGCGCGAGCATGCTGAGGCATCTGCCGAAAAACTGGAAGACGGAGCCAAGGAAACCCTTCTCTCCATAATAGAAAACGACCTGACCGGATTTGCCTCGGGGCAATATCCGGAATCTTGTGAATACTATTATCCGTTTGTCAGCGATCGCTTCGCCACGCTTGCGGACTACCTTCCCGAGAAGGGACTGGTATTTTTCGATGAGTGGGATCTGCTCACATCGTCACTTATCAGCTATGAAGAAAAGCTCAATGACGCGTTCAAAGAAGGTGTCTCGACTGGACGATTGCTTGCCCTGCCGCGTGCGCTTCACTCTAATTTCGAAGAGCTGAAGACCCGCATCTCCAGCTTCCAGAAGGTCTATCTGTCCAGCCTGCCGGCATTCCCTGATGAGGCTGAGCACGCTGTAGTGCAATTCGACTGCCATCCTATTGAGCGATTCGGCAATCAAATGCAGGCAGTAATTGAAAAGGTCCGGTCATTCAGACGCAACGAATATCAAGTCGTCATCTCGACCGAACAGCCTCAACGACTGCTCGGACTTCTGCGCGAATGGGATACGCCCGCCAGATATCTGGGAGCTGAAAGCGATATTCGGCACCACGAGCCCGGTTCGCCCGACGCGGCTGCGAGTGCCGGCAATTTGAACCCATCCGAAACACAAACTCTATCATTTGCAGAGCTAGTAGCCCGAGGCAAGACTCCTGGCTCTGGCAGCGAAGTCTGGGTAACCAGACATGGTTTCGTTCAGGGATTCCGCCTTGACGATATCATGCTTGTTTCCATCACCGACGCAGAGATGTTCGGACTAAAACGCCGACCGACAGTCTATCGTCGCCAGGTTGCAGAAAAGACGTACGAGCGTTTCACGTCTGTCTCCGATCTAAAAGTTGGTGACTACGTCGTGCATATGAAGCACGGAATCGGTCAATTCGTGGGCGTTCAGCGTATTGCCGTCGACAACCAACAACGAGAATATCTGACCGTTCAATATACAGGCGACGACCGCTTGTATGTTCCAGTCGATCAAATCAACCTCCTCAGCCGCTATCGTGGAGCCGGTGATAGCGCGCCTAGACTCTCTCGCCTCGGCGGCGCAGAGTGGGAGTCGACGAAAAAACGCGTCAAAAAATCTGTAAAACAAGTCGCAGAAGATCTCGTCAATCTTTATGCTATTCGCGCCAAGCAAGAGGGTTTCCAGTGCATACCGGATACTCCCTGGCAATACGAAATGGAAGAGGCGTTTCCTTATGAAGAAACACCCGATCAATGGCAAGCTATTCAAGACGTTAAGCATGACCTAGAAGCGAATAAGCCGATGGACAGGCTGATTTGCGGAGACGTCGGCTTCGGAAAAACCGAAGTGGCAATTCGTGGAATTTTCAAAACAGTAATGTCAGGCAAGCAAGTTGCGGTTCTTGTTCCCACCACAATTCTTGCGCAGCAACACTACAACAATCTCTGCGAACGCTTCAGCGCCTACCCGATCAGAGTCGGGTTGCTCAGCCGTTTTAGAACAGCCAAAGAGCAGAGAGAAGTGGTTCAAAAACTAGGCGTCGGCGAATGCGACGTCGTGGTTGGAACGCACAGAATGTTGCAGAAGGACATCGCCTTCAAAGATCTCGGACTTCTGATTATCGACGAAGAACAGAGATTCGGCGTCGGGCACAAAGAGAAATTGAAACAGCTAAGAGTCATGGTAGACGTGCTCACCATGTCCGCAACGCCTATTCCGAGAACATTGCACATGGCACTGTCCGGCGCTCGCGACATGTCACTAATACACACACCGCCTGTAAACAGACTGCCCATCAAAACATTCGTCGGCGAATACAAATTGCCGCTGGTTCGTACCGCAATTCTGCACGAAATGGAAAGAGGCGGTCAGGTCTATTTCGTACACAACCGCATTGAGTCGATCGAGCAAATCGCCTTCGAAGTAAAACAGCTCGTACCGGAAGCAAGGCTCATCATCGGGCACGGACAGATGTCCGAGCGCGAACTGGAAAATGTGATGCTGGACTTTGCAGCGCATCAATTCGACGTACTTGTTTGCACGACTATCATTGAATCAGGCTTGGACATTCCAAATTGCAACACGATTATCGTCAACGAAGCCGATAAGTTCGGTCTTGCGCAGCTCTATCAGTTGCGAGGACGGGTGGGTCGTTCTGACCTGCAGGCTTACGCCTACTGCCTCTGTCGTCCACAGAAGGTGCTGACGGAAACAGCCCAAAGCAGACTCAAAGCTATTAGAGAATTCACATCGCTTGGCTCTGGTTATCAGATCGCATTGCGCGACATGGAAATTAGAGGAGTAGGTAACATCCTTGGCGCCGAACAGCATGGACACATGATTTCAGTTGGTTTTGAACTTTATTGCAAACTGCTGGAAGAATCGGTTGCAGAACTCAAAGGACAGAGCGTTTCTACAGACGCCGACGCTCAAATCGATATCAACGTGTCAGCCTTCATTCCCGAAACATACATGCCTGATCCCGATCAGCGCTTAATTGAATACAAGCGTCTTGCGGATGTTAAGTCGGACAAAGACCTCAGCATTCTCAAAGAAGAGTGGAAAGATCGCTTCGGCAAAGCACCGGAAGAAGTCGACAATCTGGCCAAAGTTGTTCGATTGCGTTTGCTTTGCGCCAAGGCTCAGGTGTCAGCTATCAAGCCGGATGGCATGAGCTTGAAACTGTCTGTGGCATTCCGGTTAAATGAATGGATGCCGGTACAAAGCAGACTGCCAAAACATCTTGCCAGCCGTACAACTTATAAGCCTGGACAAGCAGGCGGTATCGGTCCGGCGCCGTGCATTCTTGTGCGCTCACAAGGACTTTCGCCTGTTGAGCAACTTGATTTGCTTGAAGAATTGCTTAGTGCTATGGTTCTAACTTCCGTGGCGGCACGATAGCGAGATGGAAAAATAACCTGCATCTCGAAAGATGCAGATCGATATCAGAACAGACAAACGAGAGGCTTATAAACAGCAGAATGAAGAGACTAACAGCACTGTCAGTGGCACTTCTATCAATCGTTTGCTTGCAGGCTTGCCAGAATCCAGACAAACCAGCTGACACCACCGGCGACGCCACAAAAGTGGACGGCAAAACACCGGATGGTACCAGTACAGGCGCCACGAAAGACGGCAAACCTGCTGAAGAGAAGAAAGCTGTTATGGACCTGCCGCAAGTCGCTGATGCGATGAAGGTGATTAAGGCAAAACAGTTGGGCGATGAAGTAATCATCTGCTACGTAGAAGGTCAGCCGATAACGATGGCTACCTACAGGCGTCAGTTGAAGACGAACATGCAGAAGTTTCAAGACACTATGGCAATGGATCCAGGCATCACAAAGCCCTATTTAGAAGAAGCAAAACGCCGCGGCATGACTCTCACCGCAGACGAAAAGGCAAAACTGCTGGAAGCGGCAAAAATGGCTCGTGGCAACACTCCCGAGAAATTCAAAGAGTTTCTCAAGTCCGGCAATTTGTCCGAAGCACAGTTTGAAAAACTGATTATGGAAGAGGCGCTCGCCAATAAGATGTTCCGCACACTTCAAGAAGAAGGGCTGCTGGACTCGCTTGTCGACCATGAACTCTTCTTGGCAGAAGCGCGCGCCAGAGGTTTTACACAAAAGGCTTTCAACAACTACATGGAATTGAAAGATTCGGAAGTTTATCCGAGAGCGCTTAAACAGTCAGGTTTGTCACCGGAAGTCTACCGTGATGACATCGTCAACAATTTTATGGTCATCATGATTCAAGACAAAATCGTCAACGAATCACCAGTGACTGACGACGTCGCGAAGAAGTTCTTCGAGACCAACAAAGATAAGTTCAAACACGGCGAGCGTATTCGCCTGAGCCAGATCATCATTGCCGCACCAGAAGAAAACATTGGCAATCTGGAAGGCATCAAAAGCCAGATCGTGCGTGTCAAGCCGGATATCAGCCCTTCTGAATTAGAAGAAGCCATCAAAGCGAAAAAGGCTGAACTCGCCAAGAAAGCAGACGACATTCTCAAACGCGCGCAGAAGGGCGAAGACTTCAAACTGTTAGCAAACGAAAACACCGATGATGTTCAAGCTCGTGCTGGAAAAACCGGTGGTGACGCCGGCTGGGTAGAGCTGAGCATGCTGCAACCTGCAGTGAAACAAATGCTCGAGAACTTGAAAGCCGGGGAGACGGCACCGAAAGTAATGCCAATCGAAGTTGGCTATGTGATTATGAAAGTGACTGACCGCCAGCCGGCTGGACCGTTCGTATTTGCAGACGTGAAGGATTTTATCAAGCAAAAGCTTCAAGAACCCAATGCCAAAGCCGCTCTCGAGCGCTGGCTAAATGCTCGAAGAAAAACTGCGAAAATCGAACTGTCCAAAGCTATACGCTCCGACCTCAAAGACTCGAAGCTTATCAACCCGACAAGCGCAGCCGCCCCGCAATAGCACTCTGCAATAATCACGTCGTTTCGTTGTAACACGCTGCGCCATAAACATTACGGACCGCTCTCTGCGCCTGCCTGCACTGCTACCGCATCTGGTATCAAACTCGTCCACAAAGGCAGACAAAGATTAGTGACAGGGCAAGTTTTTCGCCAATCGCAAGTAAGAATTGGTTGTAAGATCTGAGTCAGGTATCCACGTAGCTCTTGGAAATTTGGACGACTAATGGTCAACGAGAATTGGGAGAATCTAAAACGGCAAGGCCAGAAGGCTTTCAAGGCACAGGATTATGAAGAGTGCTTGAAATGCTGGACTTCAGCCCTGGAAGAGGCGATGAAGTCGGGTCCCGAAAACCTGCGAATCGCCACCAGTTGCGTCGATCTCGCCCAGCTCTACATCCATACCAATAGACACGAAGAAGCAGAGTCACTTCTCAATAGAGCCCTCAACATCCGCGAAGCGCAGCAAGGAAAAGAACACCTACACGTAGCGGAATGCCTTTCCCTGCTGGCACGCACTCACCTGGCCCAGGGGAAAATCGAACACGCCGAAGACCTTCTCAAGCGCACGCTGGAAATTCGCCAGAAGGCGCTAGGGCAAGACCATCCCAAAGCCGGCGAAAGTCGCCGCGCGCTCGGCAACTACTACTCTTTGGTCGGTCGCTTTCAAGAAGCCGAACCGATTCTTCGCCAGTCGCTCACTCTCAAAGAGAGCCCGCTGGCGCCTGACAACCTCGAAGTTGCGGACAGCTTGAAGACATTTGCTCGCGTTTTAAGAAAGCTCGGCGAGTACGAAGAAGCGACCCAATATTACGAAAGAGCCCTTCAAATTAAGGAGAAAGTTCTGGGCAGCGACCATTTGGACGTTGCCGAAGGGCTTCGCAGTCTGGCCAACAACTATTCCTATATGGGCGATTATGAGCGCGCCGAGCCATTGCACAGACGTTCGCTCGAGATTTTCGAAAAGAACCTCGGCTCAGATCACCCTGAGGTGGCCACCGGTTTGCACAATTTAGCAGTGCTCTATCACAGAACGAATAAATTCTCGGAAGCAGAGCCGCTCTTCATTCGGGCGCTCCAGCTGTTCTCCTCCGTGTTGGGCACAGACCACCCAGAAGTGGCAACTACACTGGTTTCGATGTCACTTTTCTATGAGTCGAAAGGACGCATGGAAAAAGCAGAGTCGCTTTCCCGCCAAGCTCTAGGCATTTACGAAAAGAATTTCGGCAGCGACCACGTCAATGTGGGCATGAGTCTCAGAAATCTGGCAAATATCTGCAAAACGCAAGGTCGTATGAGTGAAGCCGAAGACCTGCAAAAGCGCGCAGATCAAATTCTTGGCGCAGCCAGACACTAAGTAATTGCCTGTGCAAAACTAGTCGAAATCAAGCTAGTCGAGATCAAGCTGGTCGAGATCAAGCTGGTCGAGATCAACCCAATCGTAGTCAAACTAGTCTTTAACTAGTGAACGAATGGATTCTCGCGCTTCTCTGACCAGATGTCGGTGTTTGGCCCGTGTCCCGGAATCACATTTGTCGAGTCATCGAGAACGAAAAGGCGTTGCGAAATCGACTTGATGATTTCGTCGAACGAACCACCCCAGAGGTCAGTTCTGCCGATAGAACGCTGAAAGAGGGTGTCGCCCGAAAACAAGGTGCTTTCTTTTTCTTTGACTGAAAAACATAAACTGCCGGGCGTGTGACCGGGAGTGTGGATTACAGTCGTTTTGAGATTTCCTACTTTGACCTCTTCTTCATCTTGCAAGTAGTGGTCGACAGGAAGCGTGTCTGTGGCTTTGAAGCCGAATAATCCGCATTGCTTCTGCAAGTTGTCGTACAGCCACTGATCACCTTCGTGCAGGCAAATCTTCGCGCCGGTCTTTTCTTTGAGTTCTCTTGAACCCATGATGTGATCGAAGTGCGCATGAGTATGCAGCAGGTATTTGACCGTCAGTCCTTGCTTGTTGAGACGATCAATGATCTTCTGAACATCGCCGCCCGGGTCGACAACGATTGCCTCCTTTGTCTCAGGGCAAGCGATGATCGAACAGTTGCACTGCAAAGGACCCGCTGGAAATGTTTCAAGAATCATCGCGTCGTTAACCCAGAACTACTCGAACAATTCACTGACGGAAGAATCGTCGTGAATCCGCGCAATCGCTTCGCCGAGTAGTTTGGCAACGCTGACTTGAATAATCTTCTTGGAGATCTTGGTTGGATCGTGAGGGATAGAGTTGGTCACGATGAGCTTCTCGATGCATGATTCTTCGAGACGCTTGTTGGCAGGACCAGAAAGGACGGCGTGCGTCGAGCAAGCAATAATCGACTTGGCACCTTCTCTTCTGAGCAACTCAGCGCCTTTGACTAGAGTGCCTGCGGTGTCGACCATATCGTCTACCATGATCGCCGTTCTGCCTTTGACGTCACCAACAAGGCTGAGTGACTCGGCTTCGTTGTGCTTTGTGCGGCGCTTGTCGATGATGGCGAGAGGTGAATCGTTCAACTTCTTCGCGAATGCACGTGCTCTTGCCACACCACCGACGTCGGGGCTGACGAGAACGATATCTTTGAGATCGAGCGAATTCATGTAATCAATCAAGACCGGGCTGCCATAGAGGTGGTCAACCAGGATATTGAAGAAGCCCATGATTTGCGGTGCATGCAAGTCCAGCGCCACAACGCGGTCTGCACCTGCCGTGGTGAGTAGGTCTGCCACCAGCTTGGCTGTGATGGCTTCGCGACCAGCCGCCTTTCTGTCTTGGCGAGCGTATCCGAAATAAGGCATGACGACGGTAATTCTGCCTGCCGATGCTCTCTTCAGCGCATCAAGCATAATGAGCAGTTCCATCAGATTTTCATTCACCGGCGAACAAGTCGATTGCACAACGAAGCAATCAACGCCGCGCACGCTCTCCTGGAGCTGCACATATATCTCGCCATCAGAGAATGGTTGAATTTTGACCGGAGAGACGCTCAGTTCCAGATACTCAGCGACTTCTCTGGCGAGTTCAGGGTTGGCAGTGCCGGACAGAATCTTCAGGTCAAAATGTCCGCTTGTCTCCTGCGCTCTGCTTACGCCTACCGAAAGACTGGCTCTATTTCGTATTTGAGCAACCAAGAGTGACTCCTCCAACCGACTTGCGAAGTTCAGACTCTAATTCTAAAGAAGAAAAGGGGATTAGAAAAGGCGATAAGCAAACATTTACCCACTACACAAATGGCAGTTCGCCGCTCCTGCTGCGGGTTATAGCCCCTTCTAGCATGCACTTAATATGGAGATATGTAAGGCCGCCCTGCAAAAAGGCAGCATAGGGCTCTCGAAGTGGACCATCTGCTGACAGTTCGATAGTTGAACCTTCAACAAAAGTGCCCCCTGCCATTACCACCTGATCTTCATATCCGGGCATTTCAGCTGGCTCAGGCGAAACGTGAGCATTGACGGGCGAGAAATACTGAATGGCGCGACAGAAATTGACCAATTTCTGGCGGTTTCCGAACTTGATGGCTTGAATGATGTCGAATCTTCTGTCCGTGGCGGCAGGCTTCACATCCATACCCAGGTCGCTAAAGACCAGTGCAGACAGCATTGCGCCTTTTACCGCCGAGGCAACTACGGAGGGCGCGAGGAACAATCCCTGGAACAGGAGCCGGTTTTGGTTGAAGCTAACCCCCTGGTGACCGCCAATGCCTGGCGCGGTCAGGCGGAACAGGGCAGAGTCGATGAGATCTTCTCGACCAGCAATATAGCCACCAGATATAGCCAGACCGCCGCCAGGGTTCTTAATTAGAGAACCGGCGATGATGTCGGCACCGTGGCTTGTCGGCTCCGTAGCTTCGACGAACTCGCCGTAGCAATTGTCGACCATGACCAATACATCCGGGTTTGTAGCCTTCACCAACGCTATCATTTTGCCGATTTCTTCGTTGGAAAGCGTGCGCCTATCGAACGAATAACCACAAGACTTCTGAATAGTTACCAATTTGGTAGGTGCTTCCAAAAGTTTTTGAAGGTCCAAAACCCTGGCTGCCGCTACCTGTGCATCGATGCCGGCTGCGTGATAGTTCGAGACATTTAATAGAGCGGGGTCAATATCGATTTCGGCATAGGAGACACCAAGCTCTTTGAGCGAACCTCGTCCGTCCCCGGCAATACCAATCACCTGCTGCAACGTGTCATATGGAGCGCCGGTGATACTGACGAGCCTATCACCAGGCTTAAGGCATCCATAAAGACACAGCGCCAGTGCGTGCGTGCCTGAAACCACCTGCATTCTCACAGCGGCGGCAGGCGCGTTGAAAACTTCGGCAAATATGGAATCGAGCGCCTCCCTGCCGGCATCGTCAATTCCGTAACCAGTCTTCTCAGCAAAGTGCTCTTCGGTCAGTTTGTGATTGCGAAAAGCATCGAGGACTTTTCTCTGATTTTGCAAAGCGGTCTCGTCGACAAACTCAAATTGTTCAGCAAGCGATTTTTCCGCTTGCCGAATCAAATCTTTAGTTGCCTGGTCGACTGTGCTTGTTTGCATGATGGTCACCGGTTGCCGAGTCGAGGATTCAAACGCCTTATCTTAGCCCCTGTTTGGGTTTTCGCCCGGTTTTTCAGTAACTAATGTAAATCGCGAAAATGATTTATAGCGATTGAACTTTTTGTTTGGGCGGCTCGTCTAATAACTTGTCCCCAAATTCTGTCCCTACGGAAATACAAAACTGAACTAGAAAACCATCCTTCAAAGGGAGGTGATTTTGTGCAGGCGTTATTCAATGCGTTTTCATTCGCACTGTGCCAAGAAAAATGTCGTGTCTGCAGTGAAGAGCTGAAGGTTGATTTGGTCGGCTTTCTCAGTGGTCCCAAACGCTGGAAAGAGTTAAACCGAACGACTTTGTGCGACAGCTGTTTTTTCAAACTAGAACTTGAACCATCGCTGCTGAAGATCGTAAACATAGAGGATATGGCACCACTTTTGGTGGCAAGCCGTTTACCTTATCACGGTCCACTCAAGAAGATGCTCTATCATTTAAAATATGATGACGACCGGCTTGTCACGGAAGATCTTTCGATCTTTCTCGACCAGGCGCTGGACGACTTGAGCAAAATGGTTAGAGTGAAAGACTGCATTCTCGTGCCGGTTCCTTTGCACTGGAGGCGTATGGTAAAGCGTGGTTTCAACCAGGCGGAGCTATTAGCAAACCCGGTCGCATACAAGCATGACATTCGTATTGATTCCCGTTTGCTGACACGAACAAAGGCAACAGCAACTCAACATCAGTTGAAAAAACAGGAGAGAAAAGCAAACGTTCAAGACGCATTTCAAGCAAGCAAAAAATACTGCGAAGGTCAGCACATCATCCTTGTCGATGACCTGCTCACATCAGGAGCGACTCTGTCCGCTTGCGCCGGAGAGCTACTGAACAGCGGCGCTCTAAGTGTCAACGCCATCACACTCGCCTACGCGAGAGCAGGCAAAGAAGGTCATCTCACAGAAATTGAAACCAAATCGAATCGCTGAAACTACACTGATTCTTCGAAGGCTTTGAGCGTTTCCTCGATGTCCTTAGTCGAATGCACTGTCGAAACGAATGCTGCTTCAAACTGCGATGGCGGCCAGTAAATGCCCTTCTCCGCAAGTTTGCGCCAGACTTTGGCGAACTTGTCAGTGTCGCTCTTCTTCGCCGTTTCAAAATCAACGACTTCTTTATCAGTGAAGAAGAGGGTGATCATACCGGTGATATGAGCGACTCTCATGCCGCCTTTCTTTTCAGCGAGTGCAGTGAGACCTTTTGCGAGAAGCTCAGTTTTGTTGTTGAGCTTTACGTATGTCTCCGGTTGTTGAAGCATCTTTAGTTGAGCAAGGCCTGCTGCCATGGCGAGCGGGTTGCCGGACAGCGTACCTGCTTGATAGACAGAACCGCTTGGGGCAATCATTTTCATGATGTCCTTGCGTCCGCCGTATGCGCCTACAGGTAGTCCACCACCGATGATTTTGCCTAGAGTGGTGAGGTCAGGCTTGATCTCATATCTCGCTTGAGCGCCACCAAGGGCAACTCTGAAGCCAGTCATTACTTCGTCAAAGATCAAGAGAGCGCCTTCTTTCTCAGTGATATCTCTCAAGCCTTTGAGGAAACCATCTTGAGGAAGAATCAGCCCTGCATTGCCGACAACAGGTTCCAAAATTACAGCAGCAATTTCTTTGCTGTGTTCTTTGAAAACTTTTTTGACTGCATCGAGATCATTAAACGGAATAGTGATGGTCAGCTTGGTCGCTTCTTCTGGAACGCCCGGGCAGCTGCTGATGCCGAGTGTAGCTAATCCGGAGCCGGCCTTTGCGAGGAACGAATCACCGTGACCGTGATAGCAACCTTCGAATTTGACGATAATGTCACGCTTAGTGAAAGCTCTTGCCACGCGGATTGCCGACATGGTTGCTTCCGTGCCGGAGTTGACCATGCGCACCATTTCGATTGAAGGAATGAGCTGGCATACCAATTCAGCCATCTCTACTTCTTGGCGGCAAGGCGCACCAAAACTGGTTCCGTGAGCAACCGTAGACTCAATTGCTTCGAGCACTCTCGGGTGGCAATGACCAAGGATCATCGGTCCCCATGAGCCAACGTAATCGATAAAGCGGTTTCCATCTACATCAAATAGATAAGGTCCGTCTCCACGATCAAAATAGATTGGATCTGCACCGACTGCTTTCAGCGCACGAGCAGGTGAATTGACTCCACCTGGGATAACCGCTTCAGCTCTGGTTGCCAGTTGTTTCGAACGGCTTACCACTGATGTTGTAGACATGAGCGTCCCTCAAATTTTGTTTTTTCGCGTTTACCAATTGCAAACCGTCTTGCTTCAGCTTTCGCCTTCAGCTCTAGGCTTTGGCGCCTTCTTTTTTCTCGGTGTATGCGTTGATTACTCTTTCGATTGCCGATTCGACGAGCTTGGCTGCTTTCTCGCCAGCATTGAATTGACGCATTTTTCCTTCTTCATCAAAAAGGTAGAACGCGGGGACGTACTTGTTTTCAAAACCGTCAGTGATTTCATGCCAGTTGTCTACAACGCAAGGTTGTTTCACTTCGTACTCATTGATGGCTTCTTTGACCGCATCAATGTTGGTATCCGATTCTTGCCTTGGCATGTGCACGGATACTATCTTCAAACCTTTGCTGCCGTATTTGTCGAGCCAACCGGAAATTTCCGGCAGAGATTCTTTGCAAATGCCGCAGCTGATTGCCCAGAAATGGATAAGTACAGGAACACCTTTCAACTCATCATTCTTGATCGGTGGGCTGTTAAACCACTCGGTACCGCCTTCAATCGAAGGCAGGGCAGCGTCCATACGAAGTGGCATCAGAACCTCCTTTAGGTCTTAGCTCGGACTCGGGTGTGCACGGCTAGTGACAGACCCTCGATGCAAATGGGAAACTCGTGCCCACCACATCAGATTACGAATGATTATTGTATCGCTCCAAGTGCAGAAGTCGCAGGTAATTTAACTGTTGCGAAGCCATTCTCGGCAGATGTTGCAAAAAAACAGACCGCCCCAAAAGGAGCGGTCCGTAAATTTTTCGGCTCGCCGTGATTAAACGGTGAGGGGCTTTTGGCCTGGCTTCCAGTCAGCGCCGCAAAGTCCGCCGGTCTTGAGTGCTTCGAGAACTCTCAAAGTTTCGTCAACCGAACGTCCGATGTTGAGGCTGTGGACAACTTGATATTGGAGGTTGCCATCTGGATCGATGATGAAGAGGCCGCGCAATGCGATGCCTTTGTCTTCCATCAATACGCCGAAGTCGCGGCTAACATCTTTGGTGATGTCGGAAGCCAATACGAACTTGATTGGGCCCAGTCCGCCTTTGTCTTCAGGGGTTTGGATCCAAGCGCGGTGGCTGTATACGCTGTCGGTCGAGATAGCCAGGATTTCAGCGCCGGCTTTCTTGAACTCGTCGTATCTCTTATCAAATGCGGTGATTTCAGTCGGGCAAACGAACGTGAAATCCAGGGGGTAGAAGAAAACGACGAGCCATTTGCCTTTGTAATCGGCCAAACGTACGTTCTCTTTGAGACCTTTCATGTCCTTGGTCGAGGGCATATCAAAGTCGGGAGCTCTTTTTCCAACTTGCAACATAGACGCAATCACTCCAAAAAAGCTTGGGAATCAGTCCGGCAATTTTATTAGCATCTGCCGAGATCCTTAAAATGTTTAATGGAAATTGCACAATTATTGATGCAATTTCACTCTTTATTTCTTGGATGACGTTTTGGCCGCGGGAGCTGCAATCTCGAGCTCTTGCCATTCAGAAAGCTCTCGCTGCAGCCGATTCTCGGCAACGTACTTAAGTATTAGGGGACTTTTTGTACTCCATCCAATCGTTAAAAGGTGCCGCAAGTGCTCCTGCGGGGTTGAACCGTACTTGCTTCTGCCCAGTTCGGCTTCGTTGCCTTCGCTCATTGGTGTCCCGTCCTCTTACCTACCTAAAGTCTATCGCCGGGCGGAGTCTGTTTATTAAGATGGGCTGGTGAAAACCCTTTCATTATGCGACGTTTCCGGTTTTTTCCAAAACCTGCCAAGAACCAGCCCCTGACTGGTTTTCTCCCTACCGCCTCACAAGAATGCGCCAGTCCTCACGCAACAGTCCATCACATAAAGCTTAAGACAATTTACGTATGTTTGGACGACACAATTTATATTTGGTACTATTGCCAGTCGCCCGAGTCCCCGAATGGGGCACACGGCGTTACGCCCACTTAAATGTTGGGGCGACATTTTATTCAGCGCATTAGCGGGTCCTTTCGGACACTAGCTAACGAGTACAAGATTTGGAGACGACAATGTTTGCCATCGTAGAAGCCTCGGGAAGGCAATTTCAATTGGAAGCGGGCCGCTTTGTAGACGTCGATTTGACTGACGGCAAGGCTGGCGACAAATTTGTATTTGAGCGCGTTTTGATGCTCGTAGATGGCGATAAGTCCACAGTCGGCAAGCCTTTCATCGAAGGCGCCAAAGTGGAAGGCAAAATTCTTGGTCACGACAAGAACAAGAAGATCATCGTCTATCACATGAAGCCAAAGAAAGGCACCCGTAAGAAACAGGGTCACCGCCAACACTACACACGCATCCTTATTGAGTCGATCAAATTGAACGATAAGGAACTTGCCAAAGCTGACGAACAATCGAAGAAAGCCAAAGCAGAGCCTAAGAAAGAGGCAAAAGCTAAAGCCGAGCCGAAGAAAGAAGCAAAGGCAAAAGCAGCAGAAAAACCAGCAGCTAAGAAGAAAGCAGAGTAATCACTTCGAGCGAAGTTGATTAGGACACATAACAAAGGTGATTTGTCATGGCACATAAAAAAGGGGCAGGTTCGACAAGAAACGGGCGCGATAGTCAGCCCAAGCGCCTTGGTGTGAAGAGATACGGCGGCGAATTGGTAACTGCCGGCAACATTCTCGTCAGACAACGCGGAACCCGCTTTCATCCAGGCGCCAACGTCAGAGTAGCCGGAGACGATTCGCTCTACGCAGTTGCTGACGGCGTGGTCAAATTCGAAGCACAACGCGGACGTCAACTTATCTCCGTTTACCCTGTATAGATATTGATGTAGTGGAGCCGACGGCTCCCGCAGCATGGCAGCGCAAGCTGCCTCTACAGTTTCAAATTCGGGCGATAACTTGTTGACGCAACAGACTGAGCCAGCAGCAAAGCCGCTGGATGATTTTCTTTCACAGTTGAAGACGTCCCTCGCGGGCGAAATTTCGGTCTTGAACGCAGGACCGGAGGCACAGAAAGCAGATCAGATTAAAGGAGTCCGTTATGACTCCCGTCTTGTAGCGCCAGGCGATGCATTCTTTTGCATCGAAGGTCAAAAACAAGATGGTAACGCCTTCATTCAAGACGCGCTGAAGAAGGGCGCAGCTCTAATAATTACTGAAAAGCGCCCATCGGACGAGAAGTCTCTGGCGGCGCCTTTTGTTGTTGTGCCGGATGTAAGATTGGCACTGGCTAAGGCTTCCGATTACTTCTTCGACCGCCCGTCCACGAAACTCCGTCTCATTGGAGTGACCGGCACCAACGGCAAAACTACGACAACCCACATGGTTGAGCACCTGCTAGAGAAGGCAGGCAAGCGCGTTGGACTAATTGGCACGCTTGGTGCACGCTGGACAAGAGCCGACGGCGACAAGCAATACGAAGATCTGAAATTCACCACTCCGCAAGCCTCGGACCTGCAAGAACTGCTTGCTTCGATGGTTTCGCGCGGTTTGAGCCATGTGGCAATGGAAGTTTCCAGCCACGCGCTGGCACTCAAAAGAGTCGACGGCTGCCAGTTTGCGTCAGCCTGCCTGACCAATATCACGCAAGACCACCTCGATTTCCACAAGACAATGGACCATTACTGGAAATCGAAAAGACTGCTCTTCAGCCAGTTGTCGGAGAGCGTGCAGAATACGAAAGCTGCAGTCATCAACCTGGATGACGCGCTGGCTCCGGACTTCATCAAGTCTCTCGACAAATCCGTCCGCGTCCTTACTTACGGATGGAACGAAACCGCCGACGTTCGCGCCGTCAAAGCCGACTTTGATTTCAACGGCACACGCCTGGAATTGGCTACACCTGCAGGTTCTATGGAAATCAACTTGCGTTTGAACGGTGTCTTCAATGTCTACAACGCCATGGCCGCCCTGGCTATCTGCTTAAACGAAGGTATAGATCGCTCGGAACTCAAGGCGGCTATCGAAACTTTCGAAGGTGTGGCTGGACGTTTTGAGCTGGTCAGAGTGTCTGGACCCAAGAACGAAAGCCTTGCTCAGCCCCTTTGCCTTGTGGACTATGCCCACACCCCGGATGGGCTTGACAATGTTCTCAAAGCAGCCAGAAAGCTCGTCCCCGCGGGCGGAAAGCTTTACGTAGTCTTTGGCTGCGGCGGAGACAGAGACAATTCAAAACGCCCACAGATGGGCGAAATCGCCGAAAATCTCGCCGACCAGCTTGTCGTAACCTCGGACAACCCGCGAACCGAAGATCCGCAACAGATAATCGCGGACATTCTTGCTGGAATCAAACGAATGAAAGACGTGCAGGTCGAGCCGGATCGCGCCCAAGCCATTCATATGGCAATTGAGGCCGCAAGCGAGAAAGACGTCATCTTGATTGCCGGCAAAGGGCACGAGACTTATCAGATCCTCGCTGACAAGACCATCCATTTCGATGACCGTGAGGTCGTTCGCAAAGCGCTGATGGCAAAACTCAATCTTGAACCGGCAAGCTAAAGCATCCCCTAGTTGGGTGCGCAAAATTCAAGCGAGCGACGGTTATAGCGTTGCTGCCAATTAGATTTCGGGAAGCATATAATTTAAGAAGCACGTCCTAGCGCTTCCGACTTCGTTCCGGTTCAAAGTACGAATCGGCTACTACCTCCAGGTTATTTCAAATCCGTGGGCATCAACTTTCACATCACATCCGTTCGCGAAGGCACCATCTTCAATGTGATGCAGTTTTTGAGCCTGGAAAAGGTGACCGGGATTTTGCACGTCTCGCTTGGCAGAAACATCCCGAAGGTGATGATTTACTTTGTCACCGGCAACGTAACTTCAGCCGAATTCGGCGCCATTGTTGGAGACGCAGTGCTCGACGTTTTGCTCTGCCAGGAATACTCGATTAAGGAAGTCGAGTTCGCCCCAGGCAGAATTGGAGAGATCAACGAATCGGCACTACTGGTCAAGGCTTCGTCCTTATCAGGCGCGATGCTAAACGTATCGAAAGACGTTGACAAGTGCGATGCCAGACCACTTATTTACGGCTTGCTCCCGGTGGTTGGTCAGGAGAGCAAGAAAGCCGGTTCACTTTTCGATCTGTTGCATGACTTTGGACTGTGGGCAGACCAAATGGTTAAGATCCCGGAAGGGTCGAGTGACAAACAAGCACCACTGCCTCAATGCGTTCTTATCCATCGGGCTCTCTCGAAAAATGTGATTACCTATTCGACACCGCTAATTTCTTTGCGCTCCTTGGGCCCGCTTTTGTCGCTCATTCAGCCGCTTAGCGACAAGGAGAGTAACAATCTGCGCGGATATCTGCGCAGTCTTTTACCTCATCCAAAAGCCACGCATTTGCCAATCGAGCGATTCTACGCTTTTGCCAGCGCCATCGAATCAATTGCGCAAAGACGCTCACAAGAAGTAGGAGACAAAGCAAGACGCGCTATCCATCTGCTTATTCAAAACACGGCCAAGTCGGGCGAACCAGCCAATGTCTAATTCACCATCACAGCAAAACACGAGCGAGCTTCGCAAAAAATCGAAGCTAACGTTATCCGACATGGTATCGGACAATTTTGCGCGCCTGCACATGGAAGGCCTGACAGGGCTCGCCAAGCTGCTTTTGCCGGAAGGACTTTGGAAAGGACAGCAGCCTGAGGAATACGACGAAGGGCAATCCGCCATCGTATCTGGTGGCAATGCAGAGATACACCTGACCTTTGATGATGGGCCAAACCCTGCTACTACGCCTCGCCTGCTAGAACTATTCGAAGAAGAAGGCGTAAAGGCGACTTTCTTTGTCATTGGCGAACAAGTCGAGATGCACGAAGATTTACTTTTAGAAGTAAGCAAACATGGACACTCCATCGGCAATCATACGTACAGCCATCAATTTTTGCCTTTGCTCTCTACAAAAAAACTCGAGAAAGAGATACTTTCAACAAACCAGAGAATCAAGGACATCACCGGCGAATCGCCAAAATTGTTTCGCCCACCATTTGGCATCGTCGACACAAAAGCGCATGCATTGCTAAAAGAGCAGGGGATGAAAACCGTTTACTGGAGCGCGTTTTCAGAAGACTGGCGCAAAATAGGCGAGCGATCGGTTGTAAGCAGACTGTCTAAATATGCGGCTCCCGGTGGAATTATGATTTTGCACGAGTTAGAACCAACGGGCAACCAAACCATCGCGGCTGCCCGAACGCTTATCCACAAGCTCAAGAAGCGGAACTTCCGGTTTAGCGCTATTGCCTAACCTGTTAGCGTTTTAGAGCTTGCCTGAAGCAAAGAAGGCCGGTCTGAAATTCATTGTTATACTGGGACTTGCAAGAGAGTTTCAGTCGCAAATAACTCGCGGTTTTACAGACCAGTGCTTGACTTTCGCCCCCCAAAAGAATCGCCTCTACTGATCGGCTTCATTAAGTTGTGCGCGCCGCTCTATAAAAAGTTCGGCATGAGCGACACGCAGATCAAAGTAAAGGACGGCGCTCTCCAGCGTTTTGCCCAGTTAAAAGGCAAGCGTGCCCTGGTATGCCCTAACCATTCCAACAGACACGATCCGCAAGCGATGTTCTTTTTCGGACAGGCGGCAAAGGAATCGTTCAATTACGTCGCGGCCAGGGAAGTCTTCGACTGGGACCACGGCTTCAATGGATGGTGGTTGCAGCACATTGGCGCTTACTCGGTAGTGCGCGGCGCGCCCGACCGTGAGTCATTCAAGATGACCAAAAAGATTCTCTCGGAAGGAAAGCAAAAACTTGTGCTTTTCCCTGAAGGCGAAATCTCCAGACAAAATGACACGCTCTTGCCGCTGGAAACAGGCGCGGCGCAGCTTTCATTTTGGGCAATGGACGAACTCGACAAGCAGGGTGTAGCCGAGCATATCTACATCGTCCCAATCGCTCTGAAATACACGTACACCGGCGATATCAAGCCAGCCCTGGCCGATACGTTGGCAAAATTGGAAGCGAAGATGGGCGTGCCCAGACCGTCAGGGACCAAGCTTTATCCACGCCTGATGGCGGTGGCAGAAAGGCTGATCAAGGCATTAGAAGCGGAATACAACCAAGAACCGTCCAAAGACGCCACTCTCAACGATCGAATTACGGCGTTGAGAATGGCAATCCTCACGCACATGTCCAGCTATTTGAACATCGAGTTGCCGAGGAGCGATCGTACTCTGGATGCGGTTCGCTTATTGCGCAACAGAATCGACGACTTCGTCTATGAATCAGAAGACGGGCTTTCTGAGTACGAAAAAGAGCTGCATGCAGAAAAAGCCACAGAAATTAAGGGCTTCTACAAAGACCTTGATCGAGTCGTTAACTTCGTTTCTATATATGACGGGTATATCAAATCGCACATGACGCAAGAGCGCTTTGCCGATGTGCTGGAGCGCATCGAGCATGAAGTGCTGGGAGAAACATCTATCAAGGGGCCGCGCTGCATCATGATTGATGTCGGCAACCCAATTGATTTGCGCAGCTATCAGCACGAGTACAAGACGAACAAGAAAGTGGCTTTGCAAAAGATCACTGATGAATTGTCCACTCAAATGAATGGAATGCTCGAAACGATGGAACACGAGCGGATGAAGAAGTTCGTCGAGTAGGGGCGGCCAATGCCCTTAGTTGATTTCGTGTTAAGGTAGTCAAGAATTCCGTACCAGCCGGTGATTCCGGTGGTAGAATCAAATGTTGGCCAGGCAGGCGGCATAACTACCCGATTACGGGTGAAACCGCTGGCGCTTTGGGGATTTCAGGGGTTACAGCACAACAAAAATGCAAAAGCTTGCACTAGTGGGATTAGGTGCCTCCGGTTTGTTCGCTCTCAAGGAGCTAGCCGGCGCAGATGTAGAAGTACACGTTTTCGACGTAGGTCCTGTTTATGACAAGCGATATGCCTGCCCAATCGACCAGGGCGTGCTCACCGTTTGCCCTCCGAAAGCCTGCAGTTATTGCGCTCCCGGGCAGTCGGCCGGAAGCTGGAATGACTTCAAAGTAATTCTTTCCGCCTCTCCAGTCATTGGAGGAAGGCTCTATGACCTGGTTGGCGGCGACGAATTGCAGAAGAAATTGAACGTCGTTCGCGAGACGATTTTGAAGCATGCTCCTTGCGAAATACCGGTCGTAAAGCCGAATGAAGAAGATCTCGAGTGGATCAAGAAAAAAGCAACGCTGGCCGGCATGACCTACCACTATCAAGAATTACTGCACTGCGGCTCTGATAATGCGCCGGCAATCAACACAAGCATTCTGGAAGAAATCAAAGCGAAAGGCTCAAACATCACCTTCCACTGGGACATGAAGGTACAGTCTGTTTCTCGCCGTGGCGAGCAGTTCCTCGTCCAATACGACGGTTATAGAAAACAAGGCAATGAGCAAGAAATGCTCTTCGACATGTGCGTTTTGTCTGTCGGACGAGGCGGCGCGCACTGGCTGACGCAGCAAGAGTTCTACAAATCGCTGGATATTTATCCGGGTCAAGTTGATGTCGGCATTCGTGTGGAGACCAGTTGTTTCTTCACAGAAGAAGTAGACAGGCGATTCTACGAACCTAAGCTTTATTACAGAAGCAGACATTCAAATGACGTGGTTCGCAATTTTTGCTCCAATCCGAAGGGCTTCGTCACGCCGGAAAACCACCGCGATTACGTGCTTGTGAATGGGCACTCGAAGATGTATGAGAAAAGCGAGAACAACAACTTTGCTGTTCTTGTCTCGAAGACATTCACGCGTCCATTCAAAGACCCGCAGCTCTACTCGCAGACCATTGCCAAAGTAGTTAACATGCTCGCAGGCGGCGGACCACTCGTGCAACGACTGGGCGATCTACGTGCCGGACGACGCACAAAGTCGCTTACGAATAATCTTGTAAAACCGACTCTGGAAGCCGAATGCGGTGACGTGTCGCTGGCTTACCCACACAGAATTTTGGAAGGCATTGTCGAATACCTCGATGCTCTCAACAAAATTTGTCCTGGTGTCGCCGACGATTCAACACTGTTGTTTGCACCTGAGTGCAAGAGCTATCCCGATTCCATCACTGTTTCCAAAAACATGGAGACAAATATTCCGAACCTCTTTATCATCGGTGACTCATCGAGCTGGACTCGCGGTGTAGGGCAAGCCGCGTCGTCGGGGCTTCTTGCCGGCGAAGGCGTGAAGAAAAAGCTCGTCAAAGAGAAAACTACTGTGCCTGTTGCTTAGTTTCTAAGTAAGGTCAGAAGAGGCACTATCCTGCGCAAATAAAAAGGTTGTAGGGTCGACGCCATGCGTCGACCGGGCGATGCATGGCATCGCCCCTACGGACAATGCCTCTTCTTTGCCAACACAGGACACTTCAAAGGAGGCAGCGCCTAATCCTGCCAATTTGTCGATGGCGTGTCTTCGTCATTCTCAGACATACGCTTTTGAAGAGATGCGTAGCGAGCCATAAGCTCCGTCACTTCCGGATGTTCGCTGCCCAGAGCTTTCTCTCCGACGCCAAGCCCCCAGCGAAATAGTCGATCTGCTTCGTCGTAATTTTCTTGTTCTTCATAAAGCTCAGCCAGATTTCGCAGCGCCTTCGCAACGCTAGGATGCTCAGGTCCTTGAGCTTCTTGCGTAATCGACAAAGCCCGCCAATACAAAGGCTCCGCCTCGCTGTATTTACCTTGATCCTGATATACCTCGGCAAGATTGTTGAGCATCTCAGCAACGTGAGGATGTTTCGGTCCCCAATCTTTGGTGCGCAAATCAACCAGCGTCTTGTACAAAGGCTCTGCTTGATCGTATTTGCATTGCAAATGGAAAAGCAGCGCGAGACTGGCGAGACTCTGCGCCGTGCTTGGATGTTCCACCCCGAGCGCTGTCTGCCTGATACGCAGCGCGCGCCAGAAAGTTTTTTCCGCGCTGGGGAAATCACCTTTCATGCGATACAGCTCACCTTGCTGATTCAAAATCGTCGCACAAGATGGATGTTCAGCCCCCCAAGTCGCTTCCGATATCTTCAAGGCGCGCTCATAAAGCGGCATTGCCAGATCGTATTTGCCGGACGCATGATTGAGCAAAGCAAGATTTTGCAATGCCGGACCAATCGACTGGTGGTCTGCACCAAGCACCGATTCCCGCATAGCAAGCCCCTTTTGAAATAGTGGCTCCGCCATGTCGTACTTCCCGTGCGCGCGATAAAAATCAGCAAGCGTCTCCAGCGCCGTCGCCAAATCCAGCTTGTTGGCAGAAGTATCCTTTTCATAGAGAGTCAAAGCGCGCCGTAAAACAGGCTCAACTTCCTGAAATTTTCCCTGCGCGCGGTAGATGACTCCCAGTTTGTTCAAAATCTCCGCTACCGAAAGACTGTCAGGTCCGGAGATTTTTTCTTTCAAGGACATCGCTTTCTTGTATGCCTTCTCCGCCTCAACGTGCCAGCCCTGGACCAAATAAAGCTCGCCCAAGCTGCTCAAAATCTTCGCCTGTGCAACAACGCGCTCTGCGGTGGTGGCATTGGACAGCGTATCTTCCTCGGCTGGACTACGCCTGGAATCAACCGCATCAGGCGATTTCACATCGGCAAGTGACTTCTGAAACAGCTTCTCAGCGTCGGCATAGCGACCAAGCTGGAAGGCCCTGCTGCCTGCTTCCCAAAAGGTTTCCCAACCTACGTTCGAGCTTTCTACGCTTTCTTCGACCTGATCCATAAGTGAATCCCGACTTGAATCCTGAGTTTCCATCCTAAACGGTCAGAAGCGTTCACGCCTCACCCTATCAATTCCCATACTCAGCCCGAAAATCAACAATTTCGCCGATAACTGCCGTTTTTCCACAAAAATCTCATAAGCAGGCAACACTATATTAACTGAGCGTCTTTTCCGACTGCCGCTCTTCGCTGCTTGTAGGCTATTGACATGCAGCTGCGCTCCCCCGTGCCGTCCGGAGATTAGAACGTGAATTCAAACACGAGCCCAATGCCAGAAACCGAAACCACGACACAATCAGCAAGCAGCTCAAATGAAACGGTAGACAAATCCTCAGAGGCTGAGGGCGCTCTGACTAAGAGTGAAAACGCGCCAAAGCTGTACGTCAACCTCGATCGCTGGAAGCTCAAAGAAAGTGAGAAGCCATCATTTAAAAGGCGCGCCACTATAGAAGCAGTGAAATTGACCATTCTCTTCTTCCTGCTTTCGCCTATCTGCCTGTTTCAACTCACTCGCATTCTGCTCTTCTTTCCAGACCAAACTGCGTATGACATAGCGCAGCCGCTTCAATTCATTGAGGAAAAGCTCAAAACAAAAGTAGAAGAAGTTAAATTTAAAACCGCGAACGGCAAGCTGTTGAACGGGCTCTACTTCGCGCGGCAAGGCGCCAAGCAGGTATTTCTTCTGAGCCACGGCAACGCAGGTAACAACGCTCACCGCTTGCCGAATATCGTGCATATGCTCAACCTCGGGGCATCAGTGCTCGTCTATGACTATCAGGGTTACGGTAAAAGCGAGGGAGACCCGTCTGTTGGAGGCATCGTTGAAGACGGCGTCGCTGCCTATGACTTTCTGCATAACGTAAAAGGTTGGAGTCCAAAACAGATATTGGCTTACGGCGAATCGCTGGGCTGCGCTGTTACCTGCCAGATTGCAAAACAGCGAGAAGTGGCGGGAATTGTACTGCAGTCAGGCTTCTCATCGTTGCCGATTGCCGCTCGCGACCGTTTTATTTGGTTGCATCTCTTTCCTGACTTCACTTTCCCGCAGCCTCAGTTAAACAACTGCGACTTCCTCGCACACAGCAAAGCGCCGCTGCTGCTCATTCATGGGGAGAAAGACTACGTTCTTCCGATCAAGTACGCCGACCAAATGTTTGCGGCAGCTTCATGCCCGAAGAAATACGTCCGGTTGAAAAATTCAGGACACAACGATGTTCTCAACCTGGACCTGAAGGAATATACCGCGGCACTCGGCAGTTTCATGAAAACAGTTGGTGGAAACTCGTAGAAAAACATAGTCAATTCCAAGGTATTAAATGTGGTGCTTGTACCTTCTTGCCGGCACCACATTCGTGCAAATTTGGCGTCCCGGAATTCAAACACCATTTTCAAAACCAGAAAAACTCAAAACGACAACTTTCTAAGATCCAAATTCCCATTAAAAGTGGCCAGTCGAATTCGAATAAATAGTTCAACTAAAATTGCCACTCTGACTATGAAATTTCACGTGCAGTTGAGCTTCTTAGAGCTTCTGTTCCAACACAGCCCATGCTACACTAGAAATAGTTAATGTCCCCTCCAACCCTTTCGAGGTTGCTAACCACTTCGCGTGTTTGCGTCTATTTGCACACACTCTTTAGAGGGAAGTATTCCTGATATTTGGGTGCTAAAAGTAGGCAGAACTATTTTTAGAGTGTCAATCTTTGATGGAGGCAGTTATATCGTGCAGTGATTTTTCCGCCTCTGCCTTGCGGTAGAGCAAATTGGTCTGAAAGGATGGGAGTCGCGAAGTCTTCCCATTCGAGGCGTCAGACAATAAGTGCGAGAAATTAAGGATTTATCGGAGGCCTTAAGAATGTTTGGTGCATCGAAACCAGAAATTTTGCTGGAATTAGTACGCAGCGCCAACGTAGTAGATGCTCAAACCCTGGAGAACGCAATTGCGATCTCCCAACGATTGAATCTGCCGTTAGAAAGAGCGCTCATGCAGTCGGGCAGTTTCAGCGAGGAGAGCATGCGTCCCTTGCTTGCGGCAAAACAAATGGTGGAGAACAACACGATTCGCCTGGACACAGCGATTAATGCGATTCGTTTGGCTGCACACGACGACATCGATTTTCATGCAGCACTGAAAAAGCTCGTGGCTGTTCACCAAAAGACGATGGTGACGCCATCGATGAACAACGACCTGACCGAAATTCTCATTCAGGCAGGTGTTATCTCGCAAGACCAGCTCGGACGCGCAATGCAAAAGTCTCTGCAAACCAAGATTTTGATTGGCCGAGTGTTGGTTATCACTGGTGATATCTCCAGCTCTCTGTTCAATTCGGCATTACAGGCTGTTCTTCTATTGCGAGAAAAGGCAATAACAAAAGCCGAAGCTGTCGATGCTATCAAACTTGCGCAACAAAAAAACATTTGCCTGGAGCAAGCATTGTTTGAGATGGGAAGCTTCAAAACCCCAGCGGTTGGTTCGCTGAAACTCTCAGAGCTCATGCGCATGTCCGGTTTGATATCGGAAAGCGAACTTGCTGAGTGCATGGAAATCGAGCTGTTCAAGAGCAAAACTTTCGGTCAAGTTCTTCGCGAACAGGGGCTGGCTACAGACGAATTGCTGGAAGCAGCCATGATGCTTCAGGGCTCAGTGGCAGGCGGAGAGATAAAGGCGTATCAGGCAGCAGAAGCCATGCGCCTGATTGCAAAAGAAAATATGCTCACTGAAAACGCCATCAACAAAGTTATGCAAAGAACACGCGCAAATGAAGATATGCGGCTTGGCGAACTGCTCATCGAAGCATGTGTTCTATCGCGTGATTCAGTCGAAGGCACGGTATCCCAAGCCGTTACCAACAACGTCAAGATCGGCAAAATGCTTCTCGATGCGGGGCTCATCACAAAGAGCATGTTGCATCGAGCTTTGCGCTGCCAGTCACTAGTCAAATACGGCGTTGTTTCAAAAGATCAGGCGGTGAAGATACTCAGTTCGTGCAAGCAGAAAGAGCAGACGCTCGACCAGGCGATCACCGGTCTGGGACTGAGCGCTCCGACGCGCATGCAGTGGTCGTGGGTATGATATGGTAGCCGGACCGCCGGTGACCGCGTCTGACGACTGTTTTGAACAATGTGGAAAATTGCCATCGTTTTTCTTTTGGTGGCCATTAATTTCGGTTATTGGTATTGGACAACCACGCCGTTCTATTCCATCCTCGAAATCAAAGAATCCATCGTCCACCACGACTTAAAAACCTTCGAGCAATATGTCGATGTAGAACGGGTTTCCTCGCATATGATCGATGGATTCCTCACCCCTCAGGTGCGTTCCAGATTAAGCAAAGGGGTGCTCGGAGATTTGCTGGGCTCAAGCTTGATCAGCCTGGTTAAGCCGACCCTTATGGACATCATAAAAAACGAAGTGTCGCACTTTGTTGAGAGCAATCAGTTGTCCTTAAACCAAGCGGCCAAGCGAATTACACGCCCGAGAAGACGTTCGGAAAACGCAACTGCGCCCGCGATTGGACGCGTTTTGAAAGTAACGAAAACCCCAGAGGGAAAACTGGTGGTAACAGAAGTGCCTGCAAGTTCTATGCCACCGGCTACCCACACTGCAGGTGAAACGCCTCAAAAAACCTCACTCCCACCGCTTGCGCTTACAGACAACAACGAAACTCAGCCAACCAAGCCAGGTCTAGAAACAGCTAATTCAATTGACGCAGACGACACAGCCGACACAACGCAAGAAGGCAATAAGCCAGAGCGCGAAGATAAACAGTCCCGAATAGGCGGCTTTGGTTTGGGCGATCTCTCAATGAAAAATGTGAGCAGCAAGCTTGGGTTCGGCAAACAGGCTTTCAAGAAAATCGCTTTCATTCGAGTGCGCAAAAACGACGCCACAATTGGCGTCACGCTATTCAATAAGCGCTATGACACCAACATGCTGTTAGAGTTGCGTATGGAAAAACAAGACGAGCATTGGAGATTGGTTGAGGTATCAAACTTCTCCAGCTTTGTTTATCTGATCATCGCTTACGAGCAGGCCCGTCGCGATAAAGCGGGCTAATCGAAAGAAAACGCAATCAAGAAATTTCGGTGCAGCTGGCGGTTTTAGCCCGGTGTCTGATATTGATTGCTTGAACTCAGATAGATCGTGGAAAGCTATTCAAGCCTATATTTTTATGTCCTCATTACTAAGTTAGCCGTTACTTTTAAGAAAAAGTCCCAGTGGTAAGCTCGGCGTCTGGAGTTCACTTTGTCGAATCAAGAATCAACAGCTCTTCGAAAGCCCACACCAGCATTGGCTGCAGGGTTGGCACTTTGCAGTATGTCGATGATGCTGCTAGAACTGGTGATGACGCGCTTGTACAGTGCAAGCACCGGTTACCACTTCGCATTCATGATTGTGTCGATAGCGATGTTCGGATTGACCCTGGGCGCACTTTACACGATGGCATTCGCAAGCAAAAACGACGACAAGACCGAACCACTATTATCTCTTTCCGCATGCCTATTCGCAGCAGCTATTCCAACAGCAGCCGGCCTGCAAGTCCTTGCTTTCAAGCCATTGGTTGGCATGGGCGCATTTGCTTGGATTTTCGTCAACTTTTTACTCTCAGCGATTCCATTCTTCTTTGCCGGTATTGTCATTTGCAAATGTCTGACTTCGTATGAGCAAGTTGGAAAATTATACAGCGCAGACTTGCTGGGCGCCGCAATCGCCTGTCCATTGCTCGTTTACTTACTCTCGGTAGTTTCCGGTCCGAACACACTTATTGTGTCGGGCATCATTGCTGCTATCGCGTGCCTTATGTTTGCTCTCACGATGAGCGGCGCAAATCGCACCAAAGGTATCATTCAAGCCGCAGTGGGTGTAGCTGTTTGCGTTGCTTGGATTTTCTCACCCACGCAAGAAATAAGTTCCAAACAAATTCCAGGCATCGATGCAAACACTATCGAAGCCGTCAAATGGAGCCCAATCAGCAGAATCATTGTCGCAAAATTCGTTGGACCTGCATTGACTTGGGCGACTGTGCCCGCATCAAAGGAACCAACGAAGCCAATTCCCCAGAAGGGTCTATACATCGACTCCGGCGCATTTACTGTGATGACGGGCAAAGCAACACCAGAAGAATTGCTGCCAATCAAGCAAGACATCACGGCGGTGGCTAATCGCCTCAGACCGGGCAACAGTCTTTTCGTCATAGGAGTTGGCGGCGGGCGCGACATTCTTACAGGAAGGCTCTTCGAACAAAAGAAAATCGACGGATTGGAAGTCAACCCGGTACTCGTAGGTCTGCTGAAAAAAGAATACGCAGAATTCAACGGTCATTTGGCGGAGCAACCAGGCGTCAACATCGTCAACGACGAAGCGCGCAACTGGCTTTCTCGCTCAGGAAATCAATATGGAATTATTCAGTGCTCGCTCGTTGACACTTACGCAGCCTCGACTTCAGGCGCGTTTGTCCTCACTGAGAATTCTTTGTATACGAAAGAAGCGGTTCTCCACTACTTGAAGCACCTGGAGCCGAAAGGAGTGCTTTCACTTCTTCGCTGGGGCAACGAGCAAGAACCACAGCAGCTCACGCGTCTGCTCTACTTGACCAAAGATGCGTTTTCAAAGCTCGGAATCGGCAACATCGACAAACACGTGATGCTCATCTGTGCGCCATACAGACTGGGCGACATAAGTGTAGGAAACATGCTGGTTTCCAAAGAGGAATTTTCGAAAGCCGACATCGATCTGATTCAAACATTGTGCAAAGACCTCGGCTACAAAGCACTGCTTTTGCCCGATTTGGTAAAGCTAGAACCTTTCTACAAAGCCCTTACAGACCCAAATGACAAACCTTCAGATCTACCGAGCGAAGACAGACCATTCTTCTTCAGCCCCGCCACAGAGCTGACAGCACAGAGCAAAAAAGCAGAAGGCGGTGCTGGCGGATTGGCTCTGGTACTCTTTACGCTCCTGCTCACAATCATTCTTGTCGCCTTCACGATCGTGGCACCAGCATGGATCAAATTTGGAAAATCTGCAAAACCTGATGGTGGCTTCTTCCAATCCGCTGGTTATTTTCTTTCCATAGGCTTCGGTTTCATCCTCATAGAAGTCGGACTGATTGAGCGCCTTTCGATGATCCTCGGCAATCCCACTATGAGCCTATCTCTTGTACTCTTCGTATTGCTCCTTGCCTCCGGAAGCGGAAGCTATGCAGCACAACACTATCTAAACAAAGGAGTTCCACGCATCCAACTCATGCGCATATCATTGCTGGTTTCCGCGCTATTGGGCGCTGTACTTGCGGTCATTCTCTACCTGACAGGAATGGAATTAGCCTTGCTCGAACTCTTTCCTCGAGCGGCACTGTCGGCGGTGATGGTCGCTTTGCCTGGCTTTTTCATGGGTTGGGCATTCCCGCTTGGGCTCGGCTTCTTTGGAGAAAACCAATTCGAGGCCCGCTCTTGGTTCTGGGCGGTCAACGGCGGTGCGACAGTTTGCGGTTCCGTCCTGGCTGCGGTTCTTTCGATTGAGTTCGGTATCTGCATCACGATGCTTTTAGGAACGGCATGCTATTTGCTGGCAATACTCTGCGTTGCGCTTGTTGTGAAACCGGCAGCAGGAGAGCTGGCAGCAGGAGCGGACGCGTCAGCGTAAAGTTCACACTCAAACAAAAGAGTTGCACCCTGCCGAACAGTAATGCAACTCTTGAATGTTTTCTGGACCGACTGCGACTAGATAGCAGCGCCGCTGAGTGCTCCGACGAACTCAACTTTGACTTGCTCTTTGATCACGCCGCGCTTGTAAGCTTCTGCGAAGAGTCTCGAAATCGCTGCGCGACCTTCGTCACCATAATCAACAGTCATTTCGTTGACGTACATGCCGACGAACTTGTCAGCCAATTCTGGTGGCATGTCGCGGGCAAACTCGAGAGCATACGCGAGAGCGTCTTTTCTGTTTGCCAGTGAGAATTCGATAGAACCTTTCAACAACTTCGTTGCGTGATCGATCAGTTCGGCACCCAAATCTTTGCGCACCACATTGCCGCCGAGGGGCAGTGGCAAGCCGGTTTCTTCAAACCACCATTCTCCAAGGTCAACGATTTTTTCGAGACCAAGGGTTTGGTAGGTCAATTGACCTTCATGAATAATCAAGCCGGCATCGACCTTTCCATCTTTTACTGCTTCTGGAATTTGATCGAAGTGCACTTCCACTGTCTTCAGACCGGGCATCCACATATTCATCGTCAAGAAAGCGGTAGTCAGCTTTCCAGGAATTGCTACGGTCAAATTCTTGAGGTCTTCTTTCTTGATACCAGGCTTGGCAATCACCATAGGACCATACTTGAAGCCCATGCTGGCTCCGCAAGGCATCAGGGCGTACTTGTCGCAGACGAGAGGGTAGGCGGCGAAAGAAATTGCCGATACTTCGTACTTGCCATTAATGGCGTCCTGATTGAGCGACTGGATGTCTTTCAAGACCTGATTTACTTTCAACCCTTTAGTGTCAATTTTGTCCTTGGCAAGGGCGTAAAACATGAACGCATCGTCCGAATCCGGGCTGTGCGCAATCGTTATCTCTTTGTTGTCAAAAGACATGGCGGAGCTCCTTTATAAGCACCTCAAATTGTCCACCTGTCGGGCTTTGCGATCCTGAGGCGCAGATCATAAATGGCGCAGATCCCACCGCAGCGCCCACCCACGGACCTTTTTTTTAGATTCATATTGCTTCAGCTACGGCAGCCGCGAGGTCCACTCCATCGGTTTTCCCGTACTGACATTGGCGCCCATTGGCGGGCACTCGTAGATTTTCTTCAGAGTATTGAGGTCGCGCTGCGTTATGTTGCCAGGCTTCGCTGATGCTGCCTTGCCTTTGCCGGAAAACAGTTCGCTGGCAAACATTACGTCCTGAGAATTGTCGCTGTGTCCGAAAAGTCCGACGGAATGCCCAATTTCGTGCATGGCAACGTTTTTCAAAATACGCTCGGGCACGTCAGGTGGATAGAAAGTCGGACGCAAAAGGTAGATACGCACCTGCATGTGCCCCTGCAAAATCTGCAACCGCGTTATTCCAAGCAACTTACTGTCGGCGAAATGGTTTTCCCAAGTAATTTCGATATCAGCAGGCTCGTTTTGCGAAGCCACTTTTAGCGGAATGTAGCTGCCCCACTTCTTGATCGTCTCATCCAAGTACTTGCGCCACGATTCGGGCGACGACTGAGGCAAGCGAATCTTGAGAGGAAAACGGCTAAACCTCGCACTCGAAATACCCGGCGGTCTCCAAATGGAAGAGAGATAATCGCCAGCCTTTTCGTCAAAAGGCATGCCTTTGACCACAACGAAATAGTCAGATTGAGCGATATTGGGATTATTACCGACAGGCGCCATCGATTGCGGGGTCTTAGGTGCAGAAGGCGCAGATTTCACCGCCGGTGGTGCACCAAATGCATTACCCTGCGGCAGAGTAGATGTATAAATTGGCTGCCCATAAGCAGGATATTGCTGCGTGGGTGGAGGATATTGCCCTTGCTGCATCGGCTGCTGATACTGCGGCTGTTGATACTGAGGCGGTTGAACGTACTGTGGTGCCGGGTAGCCATTCTGCGAAAACTGCGGCTGCTGATACTGCTGCGGCGGTTGTTGGTATTGCGGTGGTTGTTGATATTGCTGCGGTGGATACGGCTGCTGATACTGCTGCTGGTATTGCGGTTGCGGTTGAAACTGCTGCGGCGGCGGCTGATATGACGGTTGATACTGCTGCTGAGGCGGATATTGCGGCTGCTGAAATTGAGGCGCCGGAAACTGCGGTTGCTGATACGGCTGCTGGTATTGCGGCGGTTGCTGAAACTGCTGCGGCGGTTGCTGAAACTGCTGCGGTGGTTGCTGAAACTGCTGCGGCGGTGGCTGATAGGACTGCTGAGGCATTTGCCAGTTAGGAGAAGCCTGCGGTTGCTGAGGCTGCCCTGAGGCGGGAGTTCCACCTGCACGCCACGGCTGTTGTGGCGGAGCCTGATTAAATGACCCCGCAGGTCCTTGCTGTTGGAAGCCGCCTGAAGGCGCTCCAAAGCCAGCTTGCGGAGGTCCAGATTGCGTAGAAGGTGCGTATGCTAATTGCTGATTTCCTGAAGGTCCGGCAAAGTTTGGTCCGCCGCCTGGCTGATTCTGTCCACCAAAATTTTGTGGTGCAGGAGGAACAGGAGCCATCTTTGGCGTCTCGGCAGCCAGTTGCGGAAATGCTTGCCCTGGTGCTGCACCGGCTGGCTGTGAGCTCTTAGGCGGATACATATTGCTTGCCGCCTTCATTGGAATCGCTCCTTGAGCCAGAGAATTCGCTGATGGTGTTTGACCAAAGGCGCTCTTCATGTTGAGTTTTTGCTCTAGTCTCGCCAACCTATCAGGCGGTGGTGCCTGTGTTGGAGCACCGAAGATTTCCTTTTCCAGATGATCCAGTCGATCTTCTACTTCGTGCTCAGGGTAAGTAGATCCAAAGGCTTGCTGCTCCAACTTAGTAATACGAATTTCTTCCTGAGAGTTGGGTGCCGGAGAAGCAGCTCCGCCAGGAACAGTTCGATTTGTCGTCCATGCATCGCCGTTGGCGCCTCCAGCACCACCGCGCGTCGAGTCGGGAAGCGGCTTTCCGAATTCCGGGATTTGCGAGTCGGATGGAAACTGAGGCGGTGAGTTGGAATAATCAGGCGATTCATATGGCGTGTATTTGTAGCCAGAACCGTCCTGTTGTTCAGAACCTTGCGGATTTACATCGCCCCGATTGAGCTGATTGCCGCGGCTTACAGGTTGCCCATTGATGCGCCCAAGCGGATTGGGATTTTGGGTTTGCGGCGCAGGAGTTGGCGTGTCCATCTTCGCTTGAGACGGATCGATCGCTTTGAGGACAGGCTCCAATTGCTTTGGCGCAGCAACAGCATTTGGTGCGCACCAGCCCACAAAAATACTCAGCGCGCATAACAAAGCTACACTGCGGTCTTTGCTGAATTTTCCAAATTTTTCCATTGAATAGTCTTCGTCGTCAATCAGCAATCAAGCTTTCAGTGTACTCACCGCCGATTCTCAGGCTGGTTTGAAGGTCCATTATCTGTTCTCTGAAAACAGGTCTTATCATTTTAGATGGATTGGTGACGACATCACGAAGAATCGCATACGCGCCAGGATCAAGCTCCTTCAGCATCTTGCGGCTCTCTCTGACTGAGAATGCCGCAACACATTCAGCCCAATACTCGTGCATGCTGGTACGCGCGTAGCCGGAAATAAACACGCGCTGATGAACTTGCTGAGGAGTTAAAACTTCAGCGTAGCCCTCGTAGCCGTTGGGCAGCGGGTAATGGCGCCCGCTCTTTGCTTTGTGCTTTTCGTATAGCTCGGTGATGAGTGTTTGCGAAGCCTGCGAAAGAACAAATTCAAGTTGGTGCCCAAACTCGTGCGAAACGACCAGATTGACGCGCACTTCAACATAGGGCTGCAAGCGAATGGCGATGACGGCAAGCGGACCAAACCGCTTGTAGAGCATGATTTCTTTCTCGAACTCTTCTTTGTCGAGCGTGACGTTGCCATGCCTTACGCCCGTGACACCGGCTGCACCATGACGAACATTGCCGAATTGCGCAACGCCTTCACTCTTTCTGACGATTTGCAGAAGCCCACAAGAAGCCCATAAACGCATACTTTCCATGACGTATTGCTTTTGGGGTTGGTTCAATTTATCGAAATCATCAAAGTAGCGAATGATTTCATTGTCGGAGTAGGAAAGGTTCTTCCGGTAGAGCGGGCGTCCGAATTCGTGAGTCCAGGCGGATCCGTCTGACCTGTTTCCTTCAAAATAGGAATTAAGTTGAGTGTTTTCATCGAGCTTTCGACGAGGCTCTTTTATTTCACGGTCGCGAACATAAATCTCCCCTTCATCGTCGAACTCGCCTACGAGACGGTGATCTTGAGTAGCAATGCGTCCGTTAATGACAGTCAGAACCACACCGTTGTATTTGAGCGTGCCGTCCGGTCCGACCCGCACTCCGGGCAGATCCAGCTCCATGCCCGATGAATCGATGCCGCGGAAAACGCAGCCTTCGATATCGTCAATTGCTACCAGCCCGTGCTTTTCGGTGAGCGGTCCAAAGTTTCCTTTCAAATAACCGTCTTCGTACAGATAACCGCACTGGCTGCCGTCAGCTGCACAAATCCGTCCATAGTCGACGAGGAACATCTCGCCGCCCAGCTCGATAAATCCGCTGGGTCCTTGAGATTGCTCAGACATCGTGGAGACTTTTGTGGACATTTACCCCTGGTTCGATATTGACCCAGATCCCGAATCTTATGGCATTATCAGCCGATTTTCCCATTCTGTCATTGATTTCGCCAGTGCAAAAGCGTTTTTACCCCGAATTTTCCAATTCGGGGCACTACGGCTAGATAGCAGCGGAATTCCCTTGCAAACTGGTTACTTCTTGGCCGCCACCGCTTCGTTTGCTTTCGCCCAGTCGGCAGCAAAGAGAGCCAATCCAGTGTCAGTCAGCGGGTGCTTGACCAGCATTTTGAAGACCTTATAAGGCATCGTCGCTACGTCCGCGCCTGCCAGCGCAGCCTGGGTTACATGTACGGGGGTGCGAATGGAAGCAGCCAAGACTTTGGTGTCCAGCCCCTGCATGTGGTACATCTCGACGATTTCAGCTACCAGAGCAGACCCGTCCTGATTGATGTCATCCAGGCGGCCGACGAATGGGCTGATGAAATAAGCACCGGCACGAGCGGCGAGAAGAGCCTGGTTGGCAGAAAAGCACAGAGTGACATTGACCTTGATGCCCTTTTTCGAGAGCTGAGAGGTAGCAGCCAAGCCATTTGCAGTCAGTGGGCACTTTACTACGACGTTTTCTGCCCAGGTGGCGATGTCCAGTCCTTGCTTGACCATGCCATCGACGTCTTCCGCCGTGACCTCGGCGCTGACAGGTCCATCAACTATGTTGCAAATTTCCTTAACGACCGTTTTGAAGTCCCGGCCTTCCTTCACAATCAAACTGGGGTTGGTTGTTATACCGGAAAGCACGCCCCAGGCGTTGATTTCCTTGATTTCTTCCACATTAGCGGTGTCGAGAAATAACTGCACGGCGCGCTCCTCTGATAAGACCTCGTAAAATCTATCTGAAATATTCTAGTGAGTTCAGTATAGCTAACAGATCTTGGGGATAAGATTTTTAGAAGCCGGTTGTAAACATCAGCCTGGGATTGTCCACAAGGCGGGAAATTCTCGTGAGCAGCAGATACCCCGAATCACCAACTGCCCTGCAAATTCTGGGGGCAACACTCTTTGGAGTGCTGGTCGGGCTCTCAATAATTCACTTCACAAAGCGTCCGATTTTCCCGGGCCTCCCCGGTGCGCATCCGGCTCCGGTAATTATTGTTGAAGACGCGCCCGCAAAACAGACGCTGTTTTCCAACATGCCAAAGATCAATTTGCTGCCGACACTCGATCACGGCATGAATATTTTGTGCATGGGAGTTGACTCGAACGGCAGGCACGCACAGCGTTTTCTCAACACTCGCTCCGACACGATGATGCTGGTTCATATAGATCCGGAGTTGAAACGCGTTGGGCTCGTCTCTATACCGCGTGACAGCCGAGTAAAACTGCCAGGCTCTCACGGCATCGACAAAATCAATTCAGCGCACGCACTCGGCGGACCAGAATTGGCTGTTGAAGCCGTCAAAGAAGCTTTTGCGGTGCCGATCGATCACTATGTTGTCGTTGACACTGAGGGTCTGAAAAAACTTTTTGAAGCGCTCGGACCAATGGAGATCATGGTCGAAAAGCGCATGCGTTACAGAGATCGTGCAGCAGGCTTGCATGTTGATTTGGAGCCTGGTTTGCAAACTCTCAGTCCAAAGCAAGTTGAAGAATATGTACGTTTTCGCCATGATCCAAAAGGTGATATCGGTCGCATAGAACGCCAACAATGGTTTATGCGTCAGGTTTCTAAAAAGCTTAAAGAACCCGCAGTACTACTGAAGTTGCCCGATCTCTTCAAGTTTGCAAACGAATACGTTGTCACCGACATGACAGCAGAAGATATGGCCAAAGTCGCCAACTTCGGCAAAGACATCCAACCGCAACAAGTTCAAACCGCCACCTTGCCTGGACACGCAGAATACATTCATGGTGGCAGCTATTGGATACCCGATCCAGAGGCTTGCTCTGTGGTTTTCAGCCGTATGCTCAATGAGAAAATCTCAGTTGCCGAGCAGGAAGAAAAACGACAAGAGTATGGAAGTGACGCAGCCACCGCTGCCACCACATACAGTGACGAGACCGATCGCCCGGTCAAGCTCACAATCAAGTATCCAAAAGGACAAGAACAAGAAGCGCGTTCGTTGGAAACAGCTCTCAACGGGCTTGGATACAAGGTTCGCTACATCATGCGCGGTGATATGGCCGACTGCCAGCACGAACAAATTGTGCAAATGAGTTATCGCGCCGACAATGCCGTTACCGAAAGATTGAAAGAGAAGCTTCCTCAATTGACTACTTGGCCAGTCAACGTCATGGTAGAGCCGCATTCTTCCATTGATATGACTCTTATCCTGGCACCCTGCACGAAGCTCAGCCTGTCTGACAAGACAGAGACGGAAGCTGCCGGCACCACACCAACAACTGACAAAACAAAAGCTCACATCTAAGTATTGAGGTTATACAAAGACCTCTTACTTACATACAACAAAAACCCACCGGCGAAGGTGGGTTTCTAAATTCTCTTTGTGTTAGTCGATACTTAGCATGCTACGCGCAAGAGTACATGCGATTAGCTCGACCGTGGAGAGCAGCTTGTTCTAAGCTTTCCAGACCGAGTTTCTCAATTGGGTGGCGCTGTTGATCTGCTGACCGCAATCTACACATAATGGAAACTTGCCTGCAGGCCAACCGGATGCCGGCATTACGTGACCAGCAACTTTGCAGTCGGTCTTTGGTTTTGCGGCAGGCTTTACCGACAGCATGAGTGCCATCGATTTGAAGAAATTTCCGATGCCACTCAAGAAACCTTTCTTTTCAGTGGTCACTTTCAGTTTGACCACTTCCTCTCTGGTCACTCGGCGAGCGCGCGTGGTGGTGGTGGCAATCAATGAACGATCCATAGACTGAGGCATGAATAAAACTCCTTCTGGCGACTCTTTACATCACCGGAAAAGTAGAAATATGGGACGCAACGCTTATTTGATGGTGTAAGAATCGCATTTCTAAGATTAAATGGCAATGGTGAAATTACCATAATGTTAAGTTCGGCACACAGCCAGACCGTCTCCGGCTGTCCGGGAGAATTTGCAAGCGGTTAATATTGGTATTGCTCTTTGGGGCTGATCGAGTCGTATCGGCATTTTGCGGATAGTGCAATTTTTTCAGTCGCCGCCGGGTAACTTCAATTTTCTTCGAGGAAACGATGAGAAATTCAAGGCGAAATATCTTCATATTGGCAGCCGTCACATCGGCACTGACAGCTAATTTTGCGCCGCAGGCGAGCTTTGCAAAATCTGCGAAAACAACGAAAGCAACAGCGAAAGTTTCCACAGCCAAGTCTTTGCCTCAAGGCGATTCAGAAACAGTGATCAGAAACCAGCTCTCCTCCCTCGCTGACGCAGCCGCCAAAGGCGACGCCGAGAGAATGGCGTCATTCTTTACTCTGGACGGTGCCTACATAGATGAAGACGGCGTTCGCCACGAAGGGCGCCAATCGCTGAAAGAACACTTCACCAGTCACGTAAGACCCGATACGAAGTCGTCGCTAAAACTCGAACCATCCAACATACGCATAATCGGCAATGACAGTGCGTGGATTGAAGGCAGCACGACGCGTCAAACATCGGCCGGCAAACATATTGATGCGAGATTCACCATGCTTTTGCAAAACAAAGGCGGCAACTGGCTCATTCAATCCGCGTCGGAAACGTCAGTGCGTCAAGCATCTGCAGCAGATCGTCTTGCCGATCTTAATTGGCTGGTCGGAGAATGGAGCGCGGAGCAAGGCGACGCCAAAGTAAAAATGACCGCAGAGAAAGTCGGCGATGGACATTTCCTGCGACTGACTTACGTATTGTCGCGCCCGGGCAACAAGCCTCGCATAGACATTCAAGTCATCGGATGGGATCCGACCAGAAATCAAATCGTTTCATGGCATTTTGATTCCAGCGGCGGATTCGGCTACGGCAACTGGAGCAAAGACAACAACAAATGGTTAATCAAAGCGGAAGGCATCGAACAATCAGGATGGCAGTCTGCTGCAACCAACGTAATCACACTGAATAACAACGATTCATTTCAATGGCAGTCGATTAAGCGCAATGCTGATGGTGTCATGTATCCCGATACCGAGCCGCTGACAGTCAAGCGCGTAAGCCAATAGTCAGAGTTAATCGGCGTCAATCTACTCGCTCAGAACACGAGACACAGGAACTACTAAAATGCGCAGACTCGTTGCTCTTACATCTATTTGTTTGTACCTATCAATGATGGTGCCAGCCTATGCACGCGGCTTCGGAGGTGCCGGTCACTTTGGTGGCGGGGGTGGATTCGGAGGCGGCCGCTCCTTCGGCGGTGGTGGTGACTTCGGCGGCGGCAGAGCTTTCGGAGGCGGTGGCGGTTTTGATCGCAGCTTCGGTGGAGGCGGCGGCAGCTTCGATCGCAGCTTCGGCGGAGGCGGCGGCAGTTTCGACCGCGGCTTCGGCGGCGGGAGCTTCGACCGCGGATTCGAAGGCGGCGGCTTCGACCGCGGATTCGAAGGCGGCGGCTTCGGAGGGCGCAGCGGAGACAGTGCATTCGGTGGCGGATTCGGCTCGATAGCTCAGAATCACGGAGGCCAAGCTTTCGGCAGCGGTGGCTTCGACAAAGGCAACTTTACGAACAGGCCTAATATTGGTGGCGGTGGCATCGACAACAAGCCAGGCTTTGGCGGCAACCATCCGAATTATCCTAATGGTGGCAACCATCCGAATTGGGGAGGCGGCGGTTCGCATTTCCCTACCGATGGCGGTTTTGGCAATATGTCAAAGTGGAAAAACGGCAATTTCAACAACAACAATTTCCACAACTGGAATCAGACAAACAACACTTTCAACAACAACTCAATCCGCAATAATTTCAACACTTACAACGTCAACAACTTCAATCACTGGGGCGGTTATGGTGGCTATGGTTACGGCTACGGCGCGCACGGTGCCTGGTGGGGTTATCCGGGCGGCTGGTATTGCCCTGGCTGGTCTGCAGCTACCGCATGGACCTGCATGGGACTAACTTCACTCACTTCCTTTTTGGGCATCGCAGCAATGGCTGGCATGTCCGGTGGTGGAGGCGGCGGAGGCGGCAGTAATAACAACAGCCCCTCGTCAGTCTCAAACGTAACTTATGAAGGCGACAACGTTTATATAAATGGTACGCCGCAAGGCTCAACCACCGACTATTACAATCAGTCTGTTGGTCTGGCTTCGCGTGGCTACCAGGATTTTTCAACCGAGAACTCTGAAGGGGCCACCACCGATCCGGACAACTGGCGCTCACTTGGTGTTTTTTCACTTGCACAAGCTGGGCAAACAGAATCATCTATGCTTTTCCAGCTTGCCATCAATAAAGATGGCACCATCAGAGGCAATTACTTCAATCAATTGACCCAAGAAACATCAACTGTTTACGGTTCTCTCGACAAGGCAACTCAACGAATTTCCTTCAGTATCGGGCAGAACAATGGCACCGTATTCGACACCAGTCTGGCAGACCTGACAAAAGCGGACGCGCCTGTTCTGGTGCACTACAGCGCTACTAATACTCAGCCGATGATGCTGGTTCGCCTCGAGCAGCCAAAGACAGGCGCTCAAAGCACTTCTGGCTAGACTGGTTGAGAAGGAGCCCAATTGTCGGAAGCCGCAAAGGAGCGACTCGAAGAAGCACGCGCTGCCTTGGCGCGCGGCGACACTCAACAAGCAATTGTAGAACTGAGTGCAGCAATAGAGTTGGAGCCGAGCATTGACGCTCTTCTCATTCGTGCAGAGGCGGTTTTCTCAACTGGAAATGTCGATGAGGCCCTAGCAGACGTCGACAAAGCCGAAGAGCTTTACGATGCAGATCCGAAATCATCGTCGATTTTGTGGGAAAGAATCGACGATGCGAGAAACCGCTATAACCTGGCGAAAAACCCAGATCCAGGACCGCCAATCAAACAAAAAATATCGGTCCTGCTGCCGATTCAGCTTTCGGATCCGGCTGACATTTTCATAAGAGTAAACAAACGCAGAGAATTGCAATCCGATGGGAAGACTCTTTTACGCAAACACGGCACTGTCATCTATGACATGGAAATCCTTGACCGCAACCCGGTTTGGGCCGATGCGATAATTGAGCTCACGCGTGGAACACGTGCGAATTTTCACGCAGAATATGTTCACAACCACACTCAGTTTTTTCACCTGCAAGCACCCAACACGGAGTTTGTCCAGCAAACAAGAAATCAATACGACGTTGCATCACAGTTGCTCCACACGCTTGATCCTTTGATGCGAGCAGTCAATGCACCAATTGCATTGTTCAGAAACTCCAATCAAGTAAATGCCTGCGAGGAGATTTTCAATTGCGCGGCAGAGGAAACTCCAGCAAACGTTTGTGCAGCGTTTTGCAAAATTTATAATGACGAAGAAAATGCCTGCCTCTTCACAGTCGGCATGCACGCTCTGGGATACGCAGACGCACAGATACCGTATGAGCTATTACCGGTGGAAGTCGCGCACGACGTTCTATATGAGTTTCACGAATTCCAATGTGTTGCACTCACATGGAATATCGGAGATTCGATGCAGTTCAGTTCGAAAATCACCAATCAAACATATTTACTCAACCTCTATCACTGCGGTCGCTTCGAAACGCCTGGTGAAGCTCGATTCAACCAATTCGGTCTATGGATTTTCGAAGGACTCGCTTGATCTCCCCCAAATTGGTTAGCGATAAAAGGTGATTACCGCTCGCGAATTATCCAGGTACAATCGAGACGGGGGGAAAGGTCATGAAAAAACTTCCAAAACTTTGCGTTTTGCTGGCATTCGCGTGCACATGTACTGTCGGCATGATGTCCTTGGCTGGCGCGGGCGCACCTGTTAACCTGGTTGCCACTCCATTCATTACAGCTGAAAAGCCGAACAGTAAGCATTTTTTGTCCAGCGTCGTAAGCACTGGCAAGAGGAATCCTTTCCTTGTCAAAACCAACTCGTCAAATCCGCCGGCAGGAACATATCCTGGCGTGATCCTCACTTCTGACGACGCCAATTCTTCACTGTTAGGGCTCGATACTATCAGCTTTTCCTATAAAGGCGACACAGCAGTCGAAGCGATGATTGAATACTACTCGCCAGAGCGTTCTCACCAGAAGGCATTTGCATCGATTCAACCAAGCAAGGCAGTGAAAGGAGAGTTTCAAAAGGTTCTTCTGGACAAAACGAGACTGGGAATTCCCGAACGAAATACTGTAAGTAAGGTCGTCTTTTCTCCCTCTTCCCATAGCCAAAAAGGCAAATTTCTTATTGATGACATTCAGGTGAATGGCAACCCAGTAAAGAAGATACTGGACACCGTTTTCTATTCTGCTCAGGATGCCGCACCAAGTGGTCCTCTAGCAGCGACAGCTACTAGCTGTACAGCTTCCACAACCACCCTGACTGTGGAGAATTGGTACTCTCAACCGGTCGTCCTCTACATGCAGCTTCAACCCATCGGTGGTTGTTCTGCAGTCCAGGATGTCCAGGCAGTCTTTCCTGCCATGACCTATGTTTCGTCCGGCAATACTACGCTCGGATACATGACTCTGCCAGCCAGGGGCACCCCAGGGTATTCTGTGACAAGCAGCAATACGGCACCAATCTCCGCGAACTTTTCGCAAGGTTCATTCAATCAATTGTGCGGAACCAATTTGTATCCGCAAGGGATCAACGTCGCCGAATGCACGTTGAACAATACATGCCAGGGTGTCAATGCACAAGAAACACTGGACATCAGCCTTGTTAATGGTTTGAATTCAAAATTCAGATGGACGATAACTGGAGGACAGCAGCAGTTCAATACTGTTGTCGATACTCGTCCGACTCCGCCGAAAATTGCTTATGTCAAACAATTTGAAAACAAAGCTCTTTTCGGGCAAAACTTCAAAATTGCGGGAGTCTTTCCGTATGGCTGCACCAACTGCACCAATAATGCTGGTGCCGAGGTCTGCCCTCCGGGCGGATCACCGGCGTCACCTGCCACCAGTTGGCAAAATCCGCCGTACCCTTATGGCAGCTGCAACCCATCCTGGTTTCTCGGCTGCAATCTTTCCAGAAATGCGTCTTGCAACGGCGGCTCGGTGATTTGCAAATATCTGGGTCCCGCTGCGTCTATAGCCAGTCCACAATAAGAAGACACCGGCACTGAAAGCACCGGCGTCCCTTGGTTTTTGATTTTTGAAATGAAATTGGTTTGAAACCAGACTAGATCATTTCTTCGATCAATTCTTTGTGGATTTCTTTCGAAAGTCCAGTTTTTTGCTTCACGAGCGGACCTTTTTTGAGGACAGGTTCGTTGTCTTCATAGGTCTCTTGCTCGGTTTTATAGACGACTCCCAAAGGAATTCTGTCGCCCCATTCGTAGGCTTTTTCAATTGCTTTGTAGAAGTCGGTCGGATCGTATCCTTCGTCTTCGAGCTTGTATACACGCTCTTTGAAGTAAGGATAGGTGTTGATCTTGTTGTAGGTTACGCAAGGGCTGAACACGTCAATCAATGCGAAGCCTTTGTGTGCGATACCACCGGCGATGAGTTCGCCGAGTTGTTTTTGCTCACCGGAGAATCCACGAGCAACGTAAGTTGCACCCGAGGTAATAGCCATTACCAAAGGGTTGAGCGGAGATTCGAAGTTGCCTGCCGGTGTGGATTTCGTCTTAACACCTTTTGCAGATGTCGGCGAAGCTTGACCGGTAGTCAGACCATAGATTTGGTTGTCCATGACGACATAGGTGACATCGAGATTTCTGCGCATTGCGTGAATCAAGTGACCAACGCCGATACCGTACCCGTCGCCATCTCCACCGGTGATAACGACTTTCAAGTCGGTATTGGCGAGGTGGGCGCCGGTTGCTACCGGAACGCTACGTCCGTGCAAGCTGTGGATTCCATAAGCATGAATGAATCCCGGCAAGTTGGAAGAGCATCCGATACCGGATACGACGAGCAGGTCTTTCGGGTGAATGCCGCACTTACCGGCTGCAGTTTGCACTGAGCGCAGTACGCCGAAGTCACCACAACCTGGGCACCAGTCTGGATCGACTGGTCCTTTGTATGTTTCGACTGGAAGTTCAATAACAGTAGCCATTTCTACCTCTTAAATAATTTGCTTGCCTGAGTACTTACTTGCTTTCAACCGGTTCCTTTTCAAAGGAATAGGTCGAACCCGTATGCACGCCGATTTTCATCTTGCCACCAGCTTTGCCAGAGGCTCTCTCAACGAGCTCGACGTTCCAAACTGGCTCGCCGTGTCCGTTGGCTGACTCTTGCACTGCTTTGATGGGGCGCAGCTTTTCTGCATAGTGAGTACGCAGGTTGTGATACGCAATTTCTTTGGCATCGTTTTCGGAAACATTCAAATCGAGCGCTTTGCCCTTGAGAATGTCTTGAACGCGGCCAACTACTTCTTGAGGTTCAAGCGGTTCGCCGTCGTAACGATTGACGTGTCCGTCCATCGAAACACCGGTTTCCATCTTGATGTAACGTGCCATTTGGCTGGTGAAGTTGACTTCGACAGAAACTTTCTTCTTCGCCTTGGAGAGAATTTCTTGAACTTCTTTCGCGTGGAAAGGAACGATCCATTTCAGTACGAGGAAGTTGGTCTTCACTCCGGCAGCAGTCAACATTTCTGCAGCTTCTTCGACCACGCCGGCTGTTGAGCCCCAGCAAACCAGGGTGACATCAGCATCGGCAGGTCCTTCGAGCTTCGGTGCCGGAATTTCTTTGAGAAGGTTGTCCATTTTGCGGAAACGCTTCTCGTTCATTTTGCGGCGAACCGGAGGTGCGGTGAACATATCCGAAATCAGGATGCTTTCTTCGTCATGTTCGTCGGTTGCAGACACGAAGTTGCAGTTGAGCGTGCCTGGGAGAGCTCTCGGTGAGATGCCGGAATCAGTGAGTTCGAAGCGCTTGAACTTGCCTTTAGCTTCGATATCCCACTCGGTGACAATTTGCCCACGATCGATTTTGACATCGCTGTAGAACTTCTCGGGATCAACTGTTTCCGGGTGCTCCGAAAGCAGCAAGTCCGAGATGAGCATTACCGGCAACTGATATTTGTCTGCCAGGTTGAATACGTTGACTGTCGTGTCATAGCAATCAGCTACGTCGCGAGGTGCAACGATGATTTTCGGGAACTCGCCTTGCGATGCGCCATAGACTTGGAACAAGTCGCCTTGCTCGGTCTTGGTGGGCAAACCGGTGGACGGTCCGCCGCGCTGAACTTCAACGCAAACTACCGGCACTTCCATGATACCTGCCATACCGATTGCTTCGGTCATCAACGCGAAGCCACCACCTGCAGTACCGCACATAGAACGAACGCCAGCGATGCCGGCTCCGATTGCCATGTTGATTACAGAGAGTTCGTCTTCGCACTGTTTGACGCAAACATCGACTTGCTGCGCGTGAGCAGCCATCCAGTGAAGGATGGTCGAAGCCGGAGTCATCGGATAAGCGGAATAGAATTTGCAACCGGCAGCAACTGCACCGAATGCGATTGCTTCGTTGCCGGTGACGAACGGTCTTCTCTTCTTGGAGAATGTCCATTCTTTGGTGAACACTTTTGCGTTTGCCTTGGCGTAGTCGTAGCCGACTTTCAAGAGCGAAACGTTGAGATTGATGACCTTGTCGCCTTTGTGAGCGAAGGTATCGTGCATAACGCTGCCGGCTTCTTCCAAGCCCAGGTTGGCGAGTGCGAGGACTGCACCTACAGCAACGGTGTTTTGCATGATCGGTTGAAGAGCGCCGTGTTCGGCTTCAACTTCTTTGCAGATTTCTTTCATCGGCAAACCGAGGCTTTGTACACCTTTCGGCACCAATGTCGGATCAAGTTTGAGCTTGTCCGAATTGAAGATGATTACACCGCCTTCATTTACTTCAGGCGCGTGTCTTTCCAACGAATCTTGGTTAAGGCAAATCACGGCATTCAAACTGTCGCCGTGACTCAAAACTTTCTTATCGCCGATACGCACGCGAAGCCAGATATGGCCGCCGCGAATGATCGACTGATAGCTGTTGTATGCATACACATGCAGACCCAGCCTTCCACAGGTTTTCGCCAAGGTGTCGCCCGATTTATCGAGACCGTCACCGGCAGCTCCTGCGATTCCAATTGTGACTTCTTGCATCCTTACTCCCTCTACCATCGAACCCCGAACCCGCAACGCAACGGGCCCACAAGATAGACAACACCGGACGGCTTCGCTAAACGCCGCCTCAGAGGGCCTTTCCTGGCCAACTTAAAGGGTATCATAAGCCCGCCTTCAGATGGCAAGCGTCGCCTTAATGTAAAGGTCAGATTTCTAAAGTTTGAAACGCTGGAAGCGCCGCCATCCTGGCGGCTCTCCGTTTGCTGAGCCTGGGAGCGCCAGCGGCTCGCCGGCTCCGGGCGGCATTAATGCCGCCCCTGCATTAGTTTATCTAGTGAGCAGCTTCGCCGGTCGAAGTCCCGGGACCTGCGGTGGTGGTGGTCTCAGCGCCTGTTGTGGAACCGGGCGGACCTATAGTACCGACATCAGACTTTGCGGGTTCAGCACCAGGAGCCGCACTCGAGTGCTCGCTACCTTCCGTTGCCGGAGCTGTCTCGCCGTGAGGTGCATCAGTTTCTGCGCCAGTTGAAGTTTCACCCGCCGGAGCCGCTTCTCCTCCGGGAGCAGCAGTTTCAGTTTTGGGAGCTTCCGTTGCATGCTCTGATGCGTGCTCTGCGCCGTGTTCCGAGCCTTTACCCAAACCCGCTTCATCAAGCATTTCTTGATGCGCAGAACCTTCGTGATGTTCTGTCACGGCAGCAAGCGGCAGAGCCGTCATCCAGAAATAACCTAGATAGATGAAACCCAGCCCGCAGATTGTGGCGCAGAGGAGCAAAAATTTGTCATGCACGCTGCTTGTAGGCACGAACTCTTCGCCGCCGTGATGACCGTGGTCATCTCCGTGACCGTGTCCGTGGTCATGAGCATGCTCGTGAGAGCAGCCGGCACCATGCTCGTGGTCATGACCGTGATCATGTCCGTGGTCGTGGTTGCAAGAACCGTGGTCATGTCCGTGATCTGAACCCATTTGCCTGTGCCTCTCCTCTCAACAGTTACCGATTAGCGCTATGCGCCTGACTTTCAAGTTTCCATCTTGCGTTTCAGAGTTTCCCAGCTGCCTTATCAGCGCAGGAAGAATACAAGAACGGTAAGACCAGCCACCCATCCGAATATTACCAGTGCGTAGTATTGACCTCTGCCGTTTTGCGCATAACGCAAACCTTCGCCCATACCTCGGGACACGATGCCTGCACCGTTGACGATGTTGTCGACGATGAGGATATCGATCAGCTTCCAAAGTGCTTGGAATCCAGGCAGGATGCCCTTTTGAATCAAGCCCATATAGAGGTTGTCGAAATACCACTTGTTGAAGGAAAACTGATAGATGCCTTGCACAAGCGGAGATTTGCTCTCGGCAATCGCCTGGTTCCACTTCAGCGAACCTGCCACATACATCAGATATGCAACGAGAAAACCGGCAGCAGCAAAGCCGATGGAAGAAAGCATAACAGTGCCGTTAATGCCTTCAAAGACGGGCTGCTTGAAGTAGATGAAAGAACCAAACCAGTTAGAGAACGCTTTACCGTGCTCGCCGGTGAATGAAATGGCACCCAGCGAAGCAAAGTTGAAGCCCAGATAACCGGACAAGATGGACGGCACAGCCAAAACCATTAGCGGCGCAGTCATTACCAGTGGGGATTCATGCGGGTGTGCGTTACCTCTATATGCGCCTTCGAATGTCATGAAGTAAACACGGAACATATAAAAGGCAGTCAGACCGGCGGTCAAAATCATTACGCCGCCAAGCATCGGATCCATAGCCGTTGCTGCGCCGATGATTTCATCCTTAGAGAAGAATCCGCTGAAGCCAGGGCATCCCGAAATTGAGATTGTCCCAATCAGGAAGCAAATGGCTGTGATTGGCATGCTCTTTTTCAAGCCACCCATCTTTCTTATGTCTTGCTCGCCGGCTAATCCGTGAATGACGGCGCCGGAGCATAGGAAGAGCATAGCTTTGAAGAAGGCGTGATTGAAAAGGTGGAACAAGCCGCCGGTGTATGCACCCGCGCCCAAGCCGACAAACATATATCCAAGCTGTGAAACTGTTGACCACGCCAAAACGCGTTTGATGTCGTACTGACTCATCGCGATCGTGGCAGCCATAAATGCAGTTGCTGCACCGATGATGGCAACGAAGGTCAAGCCCATGCCGCCCGGTGTCCCGTCAGCAGACTGCCAGATCGGATATGCGCGAGCGACGAGGTAGATACCAGCTGCGACCATGGTTGCAGCGTGGATAAGTGCGGAGATTGGCGTAGGGCCTTCCATCGCGTCCGGCAGCCAGGTGTGAAGCATGAACTGCGCTGATTTGGCCATCGGTCCCATGAACATGACCATGGATATGAACCAAAGTGTTTGCACGTCCAGGTTCTTCGCAAGGTATGCCTTTTGAATGACACCGGCTACGTCATAACCGTCTTTGTCGAAGAACTGCAGCACAGGATGTCCAGACCACACGCTGTAGGTGACAGCGAAGAACCAGAGAATACCTACAAGGAATCCGAAGTCACCAACTCTGTTGATGACGAAAGCTTTCATACAGGCTTGCGCAGCGCTTTCCTTATTCCACCAGAATCCAATGAGGAAGTAACTGCAGACGCCGACGAGTTCCCAGAAGATAAATGATTGGAAAAGGTTGGTTGCCACCACTAGCCCGAGCATCGAGCCGGTGAATAAAGAAAGGTAGCAATAGAAGCGCGAATATCCAGGATCTTCCCGCATGTAGCCGTGCGTATATATTTGCACCAGCAAGCTGACGGAAGTGACAACCAGCATCATGAAGACTGCAAGGTTATCTATAAGAACGCCGACCGTGAAAGTGAAACTCGCGGACGTGAAATAAGGAATGTTCTTGACCCACGGCACCAGTTCGGGGTGCTTGACGAGAGCTTGAAACAAGAGCAGCGAGTGGATGAACCCGTAGAGCACACCGCCTACGGATGCCACCATGGATAGAGTCTTGACTAGTTTGGTACTCGACCCAACCAACGTGTTGAGCAGAATGATGCCGAATCCGACCAGGAAAGGGGTTGCCACAATCCACGGTGACAGTTCGATTACCTGACGCCAGTAATCAATTGATTGATCCACGAGACTATCCTTTTGCTTTGGCTTTTGTTTCGCCTATTTTGTCGCCGATTTCAAGAACTTCTTGATTGCCTACTCGCCGTTACCAAGAGGTTTTTCACACTTAGTCCAACGATCGCACATCAATATTAGTGCCATCGTGTGTGCTGCGGATTAAGTGCGGTTGATATTTATGGTGTTTCTTTGAGTGAGAAGATTTTTCATTTCAACAGTTCATCTGTAAGCTCGTTTTTAGAGGTTCTTCCTAGTATGCCGCGCGACAGCTCGATATACTTGTCTCGCATAATTTAGAAACTTTCTGGCCTCGTTAGCCAGACTCTGCAAAAACGGCAATAGCCAAGGCATATACGCCAAAGGCAAACAAGCAGCAGGCAATACGCCGAAAGCCAACTAAGCCGGGAATGCAGACAAAGTAAACAATCGGAGTTTGAAGTGGACCAACCTCAGTCGATTCTCACAGCTATTCTCTTGACACCTCTCATCGGTTCAGTCGCAATCGCGCTGATGCCACCAGAGTGGGCACGAAAGCTGGCAATTGCATTTAGCGCCGCAATGCTCGCGCTCTCAGCATTTGCCACACAGTCATTCAAACCCGGTACCGCCGGTTATCAGTTCGAGCAAATCGTGACCTGGATCACGTCACCGTTTCCGGTGCAGTACCACGTTGGCGTCGACGGCTTCAGCCTTTGCCTTGTGGTCCTGACAGCCTTCGTCACTTTGATGGCGGTGCTGGCATCTGAATCAATTGGTGATAATCGACCGAAACTTTTTTACAGCTTCGTAATGCTTCTGACACTCTCGATTCTCGGAGTGTTCGTTTCTCTTGACCTGCTGCAATTCTTCATCATGTACGAATTGGAGCTTGTCCCGATGTACTTCTTGATCGCAATCTGGGGCGGTCCCAGACGCGATTACGCAGCGATGAAATTCCTGCTGTATACATTCTTCGGCGGCGTGCTGATGCTGGGCGGTCTGCTCTATCTGTACTTCGCACTCACAGTCGACAATCCGGCAATGGTCACATTCGACATGGTCAAGCTTGCGCAAGTAGCGCCTCTGCTGCCCAAGTCGGCCCAACTGATTGCCTTCCTCGGCTTCTTCCTCGCTTTCATCATCAAGCTTCCATCTTTCCCATTCCACACATGGTTGCCGGATGCTCACGTTGAAGCACCTACACCGATTTCAATGATCCTTGCCGGATTGCTCCTCAAGATGGGCTCTTACGGTTTGGTCAGAATCTGCATGGACTTCTTCCCAACCGTATTCATCGATTACGGTCACTGGATCATGGCACTCGGCGCATTCAATATTGTTTGGGCCGCAATGGCTTGCTTGGTTCAAACAGATATGAAGCGCATCATCGCTTTCTCCAGTGTCAGCCACATGGGCTTCGTGCTCTTAGGAATTGGCTCCCTGTCGGCAGCAGCCGTCAACGGCGCCATCTTCCAGATGATCAGCCACGGCGTCATTTCAGCCGCGCTGTTCTTCCTCGTCGGCTGTGTTTACGAACGCACGCATACTCGTGACATTCACGAAATCGGCGGCGGTCTGGCGAAAGAAATGCCCTACGTATTCTATATGTGGATGTTCGCGGTCATGGCAAACCTCGGCTTGCCGGGGCTGGCAGGATTCGTTGCGGAAGCAGCCGTCTTCTACGGCGCCTACACTTCGCCCATGGCACTCACGACAGCGCCGCACCACGCGATGGTTCAAACAGCAATCGTCATTGCATGCACTGGCGTCATCTTGACAGCAGGATACATGCTCTGGCTTTTCAAGCGCCTCTTCTTCGGCGAACTGCTCGCAAAATGGCAAGGTCATTTGTCAGATGCTAGAAACACTGAGAAATTCGTCGGCTGGGCACTCTGCCTTTCAATCTTGATTCTGGGCATCTACCCAATGCTGCTTATCAATCAATATGGCAACGTTGCGGATGCTGTCACGCGCGGCGTGGTCTCGAAAATGTCCATCTCGCAAAAGCCGGAAACTCAGCTCTAGATCAAAATTTGTTGCCGAAGAGCATCGGGAAATCGGATCAACTCAGAGCACCAATCTGAGCCGTTTCAGAGCACTACTCTGAGCTTAAATCTGAGCTTAAATCGGAGCTTAAATATGATCGACCTGCGCAGTGACACAGTCACAAAACCTACGCCTGCAATGCTGGAGGCAATGGCAAAAGCGGAGGTAGGCGACGACGTCTATGGCGAAGACCCGACCATCAACCGGTTGCAAGAAAAATGCGCAGACATCTTCGGCAAAGAAGCAGCGCTTTTTGTATCCAGCGGCTCGCAAGGAAATCTTGTCTCTCTTTTGGCGCATTGCCAACGCGGCGACGAGATCATTGTCGGGAAAAACAATCACATCTTTCAGTGGGAACAGGGTGGCGCCGCACAACTCGGCGGCATTCACACTTGCACGATAGATAATCGCAAAGACGGCACTCTGCCTTTGGAAGAAATCGAATCCTCGATCCGCTACGACGATCCGCATTGCCCTGTATCGAAGCTTGTTTGCTTGGAAAACACTCAAGACGGTCGTGTGCTATCTAAGGAATATACCGAGTCAGTCGGTAAGTTCTGCCACGAGAAAAACCTTCTTCTCCACCTGGATGGCGCCCGCATTTACAATGCTGCAATTGCGCTGAAACTCCCGGTCAAATCTCTGGTCGCGCCAGTTGATTCGGTGCAAATGTGTTTTTCCAAAGGGCTGTCTGCGCCGGTCGGCTCGATTGTTGCCGGCTCGAAAGACTTCATTAAAAGAGCGCATCGAGCAAGAAAACTCGTGGGCGGTGCAATGCGTCAAGCCGGCGTTCTTGCTGCAGCGTGTGATGTAGCACTCGATACCATGGTGGACAGACTTCAAGAAGACCACGATAACGCGAGGCTTTTGGCAGATGGTTTGAAAAACATTTCTGAGTTGAACGTTGAACCCGTTGAAAGCAATATGGTTTTCATCAGTTTGAAAAATGGAAGTGCCGATGCTTTGAAAGAAGCGTTGAAGAAAGAAGGGCTGCTGGTAGGCACTATGAAACATCGCATCCGCATGGTCACGCATTACGGCATCGAGAAAAACGACATTCAGGACGCAGTCGATATCATCAGCAAAGCAACTCGCGCGAAAACTTCCGTTTGAAGTCTGTTTGATGCAATTTTAAAGGTAGATCATGGCAGGTCTGGTGCAGGCTGCGCACCGCCTGTAGTTGCAGCAGTCGTCACACCCAAAGTATCTTGCAACGGACTTGTTGAATTTGCTGCGTTTGCTGTGTTTGATATACCTGATGTGTTGGATGAACTTGATGTATTCGATGTCTTGCCGTTTGCAGTTTGAGGTGCGCCAGCGGAAACTGCTACCGACAACTTCACCCTGACAGCCGATGGTATTTGATCTACTTTCTGCGCTTTTCGTTTTTCCTCTTCCGACTGTTGAGGAGTTGCGCCGCTAGATTCGACGGACGCAGAGCTGCCACCACTTGTTGCGTTTTCCGCCAGAGGAAGGATTTTGAATTGTTTGAAAACATTCGCATCTGTCAGGCGCGCAGCAGAGACCGTTGTACCCACGGGCGCAGCTAAAGAAGACAATTTAAAATCCAAATCACCGTCGGCACCTGGTAATTTCGCATTGATATTGCCAAGGTAGATGCCGGTCTGAGAGTCACATATACCGCTCTTTTCGTCCATTGCTTTCAACTCTGCAAATCCGGGTGGCGCAAGCACGTTCGAATTGACTTTATCAATCGAACCGACCTCAAGCTGTTTCACAACCGGTCGTGACGTGTTCATCCAACTTAGATTTACAGAATGCGCTTGCTGAAGGCGCTCGTTGAAGTCTTTCTGCGTCGAGCGCAATTCGGCAATAGTGAGTTCTGACAAACTTTCTCTAGTCTTTTCAACGGTTTGAGCACCGGCACGCGACTCTTCTAACAAGTCGCGCATCAATGGCTCCATGTTGTGAAACTCCTCGGAAACACAATCGTCATAAGCTTTTCGCGAGGAGTAGACCAACTCTCGCGAACGCTCAACAAGGTTGTTCATCTGCCCTTGACGGTCGTCGCGATTGAGCACCTGCGCCAATGTTAATGCCAATTCGTCGGCTGATTGCCTTCCCTTTTGTTGCGAAAAGAGTATCAGCATCACGCCAATTCCAATTACGACTACGGCGATGATTATGCCTCCCACAAGCGCAATCATCACAAGCATATTGCCGCGCGAGCGCGAATCAAATGCATCCTTCCGATTCCTTGGTAGACTAGTCGCCATGTCTGTATCAATTTTCAATCGCTGTTCTCGCCTCATTATTCCACTCTTTGTATGTCTATGCGCAAATGCAGCGCAGGCGGTGGAAGAGATAGGACCGCTGCCCGAGAATTATGAAGAAGGCGCTGATTGGGTTTTGAGCCTGTCGTCCAAACCGATGAACGAGTATCTCAAATTTCCAAAATCGCCAGTTTCCCCGCTCGTCAATGTTGAGGTTTCTTACAAGGTACGGAATGGGGAAGGCAATTGGGAAAAAACTCGCATTTATGAAACACTGTGGTACCACGATGGAAAACCGCGTGGACTCAGGCGCCATGAGAAATTAAAACTCGGCGAAGACACTCAAGGCGTCATCCGCATTAAAAGAAGCAGCAATTCTAGCCAGCAATTGAAAGCTCTAACCAACACAGTTTTGCGCCTATTGCCCGATGTTTATTTGAATAAGGCGACGTTGAATGTAGCAATGTATCCACGCGACCTCTGCGATCAAGCTGATTCAGAGCTTTCTACGATGCGCTTTTATCGCGTCAGGAAAACAACCGGCGACATCCAAACTCTGACTCTCCATGTCGTTTCCGACACAGAAGGCTTCGACAGGTATTACTACTACTCCGCCATCCGCAAAGGGCAGGTGCTGGAATAGCTACCCACTTGTAGGGAGCCGCATGCGGCTGCCGGACAGGGAAGCGCATGCGCTTCCCCTACACTAGGGTGGACGTGCTTCCGTTACTTCTGAGGCAGTGGCTGCGCATCAGGAGCTTTCAATGGCTGTGCTTCGGGAGCCTTGAGCGGCTGTTCTTGAAGCTGAATCTCTTGCAACTCAACAGGAGTATCGACATTCTTCGCCGGAGTGCCAGGCTTGATTATGACGCGCCCGGAAATTGCTTTGTTGACGCTAGCCGAAATGCTTTCAATCAATTGAGCCGCGGTATTGGCGTCGTAATACTTGCCGCCCGACTGTTCTGTTATGCAATTCAACTGATGGCGCGCCATGATATCGTCAGGTCGATTCTTCAAACTCAATCCGACGATGTCGACTTTTAGTTTGATGCCCATGCGTGGCAGTTGTTTGATGAACTCGCATGGATTGCCGCCACAAGTATCCGCACCATCAGAAATCAAAATCAGAGTCTTTGGACCGTTCAGCCCTTGCAAATCGTTTTCAGCTGCTTGTCGCAGCGCAAACTCCAAAGGCGTCAGCCCGTATGGATGAACTTGCCTCACTCGCTCAATAATCGAGCGACGATTGCCCTGCCCCAGCGGCACGAGCAGTGCGCTCTGTTTGCAGTCCATAAAAGGATCGCCGGTGTAGCCTTGACCAAAAACTCGCAGCCCTAAATTCACATCAGAAGGCACGCGCGAAAGCGCCTGCTGCAACACCATTTTTGCAGCATCCATCTTTTGCATTCCGTGCTCGAGATTTTCTTTCATGCTGTAGGAAGCATCGAGCAAAATCAATATGTTGACGGGTCCGGCATCTCTATCAACACCGCCGCGAATAAGGCTGGAGTTGGCTCCGCTCTGGATCATCGTACCGACCGTGCCGGTTTGCAACATGGTATTCTGCGTTCCGGTCTGCAGCATCGTGTTCTGCGTCCCGGTCTGTAGCATCGTGTTCTGCGTGCCGGTTTGCAGCGTTGTATTCTGAGTTCCGGTCTGCAGCGGAGGAGCGCCTTGATACGCGCCTTGTGGCTGCATGCGGCGCGGCGGCGGCTGGTAAGTCGGCGCTGGCATCGGCCATCCGGCGGGTTCAGGCATTGGTGAAACGGGCGGAAGCGGCGCTTTATTGTCGCCAGCGTATGCGATTGTTCCGTTTACCAAAGAAATCGCTACACCACCGGCGGTGCAAACCGCAAGAGCAAAAACAAGCAGCTCAGCTGGATGGCGTTGCGTTCTTGTTTTTCTTAGCTTTCTTTGCATTTTTTGTACTTTTCTCGTCTTTCTTAGAGGTTTTCTCACTCTTAGACGCTTGATCGCTGGTTATTTCGCCGGTATCTGAATTGGTTGTTTTGGTGGCTTCTTCCTTGCCACCGGAAACATAAATGACTCTTCTGGAAATTGGGACCGGTTTGCCACCCTGACCTTCTGAGCCCCACACCGTAAGGTAGTATAGCCCGTCCTTGCCTTCGTTGCTGAGCGGCACTTTCGTCTCGAAGACGGCCCCTTCCAGCTTGACTCCGCCTTTCACCGGAATTTCCGAAGCCGGCTTGTGTTCGCCACTTCCGCTGCCCGAAACCGCAATCAAGGGCGCGGCAAGCGCGACGGGTGGCATGAAAACGCCCCCCGCTATTGCCGCCGCAATACCTACGCCCTTCAAAATCATGATGGCTTTGTCGTGCCCGCCGCTTTCAGCGCGCTTTTGATACGCAACGTAATCGAGCGGCGGGAAATAAGGAAGCGCTTCATCAGATTCATCAGCAACACTGGCAAGATTGCTGTTGCCGCCTTCCCATGCTAGTGTCACGCGAACGAATTGATAAGGCGGAGTCATCACGCCTTTCACGTCGATTTTTTCATCGATGTGAGCTTGATCGGGAACAGGGTGGATTATCGCGTGTTTGGAAACCAGCTCAGCGCAAGCGATCAAACGTGAGTGATCGGCAGTCCACTCCGCGGCAAATCCAACATGAGTGGTATCGCGGGACGTCAGAGCGTCGCGATCATCTTGGTGTGACATAAGCACGCGCAAGAGTTTTGCAGCAGCACCGCGATAAAGACGGCGGCTACCAAGTTCGCTGCTCTTCAGCGATACCAGACTTTCGCTGACAGCGTCAGTGCCACCCAGCAAGGTGTAGCGCCGATCCGGATTCTCTCCTTTTGTATTGGAATGCGAGATTTGCGCTCGCTCAGCCAATTGCGTCACGTGCTCGGTGGCAAGCTTCTCAGCAATTTGATCGATTTCCAGCGGTGGCGATCCGACTTTACGGCGCTCATTATTGACCATCTCCAGGAAGTAATCCTGCAGTTGCTGGTTGTTTACGACTACACGATTCTCAGGAAGAACCGCGATTTCATCGAAATAAGAATATTGACCTTCGCCAGGATTACCAGTCGGCACAGGACTGCGCGGGGGCTCCGTCCACCCGGCATTGGGTTGATCTTGGGCGGGAGCCGCGGGCGGAACACGCGCATAGGAAGGCAGATCCGGAGGACGATATTGCGGACTCTCGTATGGTGTAGGTCCTTCGCTTCCAACCAGAACCTTCTGTAAACGCTCTGTGCGCGAAAACAAAGAATCGGTCGGATGTGTTTCCTTAAAAACGGTACTTTCCAGATTGGCAAGGCGATCGCTAATCGCCATCCCTGGGTGCGTTTCTCCAAAGGTCAGAATTTCGAGATGCGCCACCGCTGGATATTTTTCCTCAGCATTCGCGTTAGTCGTCGCTCCTGCTCCCGGAGCCGAACCTGGACTTCCGGCGTGAGCTTTATTGATGTCTGGTGCCGGTGCAGGCTCTGCGATTTTCGGCACTTGCGGCTTTAATAGGGGAGTCGCGGAAGACGCTCCAGAGACTGGAGATGCGGCGCCAGAGTCAGGAGATGAAGCGCTAGACGCATGTGGAGACAGAGGCGCGGATTTTACAGGAGCATTCGCAGAACTACCAGTCGTCTTTGTTGCCGAAGGACTGGAAGTGACAGGACTGACACTCGACGGACCTGCCGCTGGATGGGCGGAAACCGGAGGTTTTGATGGGGCAACTGGAGATTTTGACGGAGCGGTTGAAGATTTTGATGGGGCGACAGGAGTTTTCCACGGAGTGATAACAGGTAGGTTCGCCGGATTGAAAGGACCTTTGTCCAACAGGCTGCCTGGTGCGGCCGCGCCGTTCAGCGTCGACGTATTGACCGGTGGAACAGACATTTTTACGGGGATTCGAGTAGAAATTGGCGGCGCTACAGGTGGTGGCGATATTGGCGCCACTGTATTTGGTGCCGATGCCGAAGATTGCTTGGAGACATTATTCGACTGAGCAAAACATCCCGGTACAAAGCTGTTAGCAAGCAACATACTGGTGCAGAGACTCGCAGCGATCGGACGAAGTTTTTGTTCAAAGGCGAAGCAAGCGCACAACTTTTCAGTTGTTGATGCAACTTCAGCTCTTCTCTTTCGTCGCAATTCGGAGTCTCTATTACTCAGCTGCTGCGTTTTTGATTACTTCCGGCAACCTAGAATTAGGAGCTACATAAGGCAAACGTGCCCACGGCCCACTCATATTTTGAGCATAAACCATTTGCAAACACAAAATATATAGGGATTGTAAAGCGCCTATACCAGACAAGCGATTGCGCCTTGCCTACCGGTCAGCCCGCCAGATTGCCTGTGAGAGTAGAAGATATCGGGATTACAGGATGTGCAGAGGTCCGAGACGTCGACAGTGCTGATGCCTCGCTCCAGCAGCTGCATGGCGTTGACTGCGCGCAAATCCGGACAGGGCTGACCATTCCGCAATGTAATAAACAGTTCACCATCGGTAACGGTGGACGCCAGGCTCTTTGCCGCCTCAGCGCTGGTCGGATAGCAACAGCTGCCAATAGCTGGTCCAACGGCGGCAATTAAATCCCAGGCTTCGCTGCCGGCACGTGTAACCAGGGCAGTTACGGCCTCGCTGGCGATCATCGCGGCAGTGCCTCTCCAACCGGCATGCACCACTGCAAGAGCGCTCCGGCGCGGGTCGAAGATGATAATGGGCACGCAGTCGGCGTAATGAAGAAGGACGGGGACGTTGCTGGATACTGTCGCAACCGCGTCGACTTCTTTGAGTTGCGTGGAATCTTCGGCAAAAACAACCCGCTTCGAGTGCACTTGTCCAGGCACCCTTAGGTCAGCAAACGGCACTTCCAGAGCGGCACAAAGTTTTTTACGGTTCTCCAGGGCGTCATTCCAGTGATCGGCAGCTGCGTCATGGCGCCCGAGATTGAACGAATCAAAAGGCGACGGAGTCTGCCCTCCTTTGCGCGTCGTAAATGCATGCTTCAAACGTTTTCCCATCAGGCTAGGCGCCTGCAGGAGCGTCATTCCGTCAACCTCCACTGTGGGCCAGGATGACTTTTCATAGGCCTTTTCGACCAGCTTCGCCGTCTCAGATCTCAATTGAGGGAAAGTCCTCCGCAGATGTTTATAGATTGACCTGTAATGCCGCGTGCATTTTCGCTACATAGAAATGATACTAGGTGCGCAACCTCTTCTGGCTGAATCAGCCGTTTTTGGGGCACAGAAAGTCTGGCAATTTCTTCCGACTGTTCTACTTCCAGCTCATTGAGCTTGCACCATTTCTCATCGTTAAGTTGAGCGCGCGCCATTTCAGTGGCCACCCAGCCAGGACATACCGCATTCACCGTGATGCCGTGATCAGCGACTTCCAACGCAAGAGATTGAGTTAGCCCAATGATGCCGAATTTTGAGGCAGAATAGGCAGCCCCGTAGGCTTCTGCAACTTTGCCCGATATCGAGGAGATATTAACGATACGCCCCCAGCCAAGCTTTTTCATGCCCGAAACGACGAATTGACAGGCGTTGAGGGCGCTAGTGAGGTTGGTTTCCAAAACCTCTCTGAATAGTTCGATCGAGTGTCCTTCGACCGCCTGCGTGTAATATACTCCTGCGTTATTGACCAAAACCTGCGGCTGACCTAGTTTTTCACTAGCAGACTGCAAGGCTGCAGAGAATTTGTCCTGGTGAGAAACATCGACGACAAACGCGTGAGCGGAAATGCTGTAACCGCTCAAATCCTTCTCCAGCTGCAATAACAGGTCTTCACTGCGAGCAAATAGTGCCAGGTCGAAACCGTCTTGCGCGAATCTTTCCGCTACAGCTCGACCAATTCCTCGGCTGGCTCCCGTTATGAACGCGGTTTTGCGAACAGTACTTCTATCTCTTCTAATCGTAGGATCCATCCTCTATATACATCTATATCCCGAGCGCTCACAAATCTCACTTACTTGGCCGGTTGCCCCCCCAGACCGTCCATGCAAGTCTACGCGCAGAGAGGGTAATCGTGCATTGCATCAACTCTTAGAGCGAGTTAAAGGGCAGCTGATAATCCCCCATAAAAACCCGCAAAACGGGCTAAAACGGCGCACCGAGCTAAGAGGCTGGAAACGTCTATGGTCGGGCTTTTCGAAAGTTCTCAACAGGCGTTAGTTCGGACTCAGAAAGTACCTCGGGAACATTGGTAAACTTTTTGGTGTCATAGAGCCCATTGGAGCGCAAGGGAAAGCTGCATAGCACCTAAAGCACTCAACATAGGTCAGGTATGACAGTTTCTCTGAAGACGACCTGCAACTGGACTCGAACTAACTCTGGCAAGGTGAAAAAATAAGATGACCTCGTTCAACTCTTCTAAAAGCAGACTTATCGCCGGTGCTCTGGTCCTGAGCCAAACATTCTTTCTGGCACCACTCGCGGTGCTAGCGAATGCCAACGTTCAGATCGCTGGTGTCCCCGTTATTACAAGCAAGGTGTCAGTCGGCGGTTTGAGCCCGGACGCCCGTGCTGAAGTAATTCAAAAGAATCTCGACAATGCACTTGTCGCATCGAAAGATCGTGGACCTTCGTCCGTTAACATCACTTATGTAAAAGGCAGCCCGGTCATCACCTTGGGCGGCTATAAGATTGTTGAGGTCGATGCTGCTAACGCAAAAGCTTATGGCACGACTCCAGCTCTACTCGCGAAGAAATGGGCTGACGCACTTCGCAATACCCTGGTTGACCAAGCCAGCGTCGACAGCTATGTAGCTCAGTTGACCGGCGAATACAGCAACAGCGCTCCGGCAGTCGCCGCAGCACCGCCCGTCAGACAACAATCCTATTCTCAAACAGCTCCGGCACCTTCGGACTACTACGCCACACAAGGCGGTGCGCCGACTCAACAGTCGTACAACATGCCTCCGCAAGGATACCCGCCGCAATATGGACAAGCTCAATACGGCGCACCGCAAGGTGGATTCCGCCAAGGTCGCGTCACTTACGCACCTGCCGGCTTGACCATTCCGATCAACTTGCAAACAGCAATCTCGACCCAAGTTGCAAAACCTGGTGACTTGATTCAAGCAACCATCAACCAGAGCGTGATGCTCGGTGATTCACAAATCCCGGCCGGTTCTCTTGTTATCGGATCTGTAACTGATGCTTCCGCTGGTAAATACCTCGGTCGCGCATCGAGCTTGACCATCAAGTTCAATCGCCTCCGCACACCCGACGGCATCGAAACACCAATCACTGCTCACCTCGTCGGTGGCATCGGTAAATACACCGATGGCGGCAGCGATCAAGATGACACCCTCAGAGGTGAAACCTGGAAGACGAAAGTCGGTCAGGGAGCCATCCGCGGCGCAATCGGCGCCGGCACCGGCGCCGCACTTGGTACCGCAGTCGGTGCTATCGCAGGCGGCAGAGGTGGAGTTGGCCGAGGCGCATGGTCTGGTACCGCAATTGGTGCTGGCGCTGGTGTTGCACAAAGCTTGCTCTTGAGAAAAGGAAAGGAAGTGACCATCCCATCCGGTACCGCAATGCAATTGCAACTCGATGCTCCAGTGTCGATTGCAGGTGGCGGCGGAATGCCAATGTCAGGCAACTTCTAAACCACAAATCAAAAACAGCTTTCGGAACTGCATACCCGAAACCTAACAGGAAGCCAAAAGGAGCTGCATTGCGCGGCTCCTTTTCCTTTTGTTCCAGAATGGATGGATGATTGGTCGATGATGGATCAATGGATAGATGTATGTTAGGGGCAACGGATGCACGATGTCCACAAAAACAGAAAGCGCCAAGCGAACCCAGCGCTCTCAAATGTTTCCCAACAACGTAAACGCTGTGGACGCCTACTTCTTCTTGGGAGCATCCTTCTCGTTTACGACCTGACCGCGCACCTTGGTCGAAGCACCAGCCATGATCGATGCGTCGGTTTCCGGCTCGCCGTTGAATTCTTGCTTGAATGCAGCGTAGAACTCATCGCCCGGTTTGATGATTGCTTCTTGTCCTTTTACGGTCGTGTCTTCAATCAACCAGCTGCCAGGAATGCCGCTCAAGAAGCCCCATGCGAAACCTTTGATGCGACGGTGGCGAACGTTCAAACCGACTGGTTTGCCGAATGCGAAGTTCGGATTGACTGCGCCGATTGCGCCGAGAGCCACAGGCATTGCACCGAAGCTAAACACTCCAGCCGGTGCCATCGCGAAGTTGAGACCGACACGGACGGCTTTGTAGCGCAGTTGTTGAGCCCAGGGACCAACAACCTGTCCGTTGTGGTTGACGCCCAATTCGCGCCCTTCAGCTTTGTTTTTGATGACGCGTCCAGCGCGTGCTGGAGCAGCGACGCAAGGGATGTGTTCACCCTTTTCGTTGACGATTTCATCAAATGCCAGTCCAATACAACCGGAGTTGCGGTACCAGCGCTCAGGGCTTACGAGCGAATGCAAAATTGTGCGGGCTTTCAAACAGTAATCGAGGTGACCTCTGACAATCGAGCCCTTCTTGGCGATTAGCTTGTCGCCAATCTTCAAATCGTATTTCAAGCGAGCTTCGAAGCGATCACCCTTCTTGGCTGTTTTGCTATTCAGTGCAGAACTTATAACGACTGGGAAGCGAGCACCAATCTTGATGTTTTGCTTGCCATCATCGAGGGGCATCTCTTCGTATTGCAAATGGTCGTTTTGCTCAACGGCTTCGTCGTTGTCGACAACAATGATACCGTCGGGAGAAAGCTTAGCTGCAGCTTCCAGATCTTTCAGAGTGCCGCCTAAACCGAAAGCAATAGGAACTCCGCTTTCGCTGTTGACTGATTCTTCCGGAGTACCTGCAGCTTCAGCTACGGGGGCTACAGTTGATGCATCAGTATTTGTGGCTTCTGTGGCACCAGCAGTTGGTTCGGCTGCTTCTTTGGTTGGTTCAACTTCTTTGGTTGTTTCAACAACTTTGGTTGCTTCAGCATCTTTAGTTGCTTCAGCATCTTTGCTTGCTTCAGCTTTCTTAGTTACATCAATCTCTTTGGTGGATTCAGCAGTTGGGGTCGAAGCTTTCTCTTCGGCTTTACCTTCAGAACCTTCGTTCCATCCTTGCGATGAATTTTCTGAAGTCGCAGCAGCTTCGGTTTTTACTTCCGTCGATGCAACTTCTTTATTCCCGGTTGATTCAGCAACTTTCGAGTCTGCATCCGCTTTCTTTGCTTCAGCGACTTGTGTGTCTGCAGCCGGTGCAACGTCAGCGTTGGCGACTTGCTTCTTGCCGTAAGTCACGCGATAACGCGACGCCATCGATGCCATTTTGCGCAACTTAGCCATTCTGCCTTCGGCCTTCTTGCCGTCTTTCGCAGCGGGCTTCTGCTCTTTAGCTTCTACGCTTTTCGCTTCAGTTACTTTTGCGTCGGCATCGTTAGCTGGTTTGCCGGAGATGTCCGTGTAGACAGCCTTAGGTGACGAGATCTGCTCGGGGTCTGTGGACGTCGGTTGAACCGGCTCCAGGATGTTGAGCACATCTTTATCGCTGACTGCCGAAACTGGTGCCATCTTGTTGTCGACAGCCGGTTCTGAAACCGTATCTGCGTACGACGCGAGCGGCGACGCGACAACCGAAGCAGCAAGGCTCAGACACGCAATTTGTTTTGCTGTGGATCCCCACAATCCCTTGGCAACATTACGCCTATTCATATCAAACCCCAATTACAACTGACCCAGATAATGAGTTATACAACGCGTATGCTTTGACCGAGACTCTTGACTTCAATACTTAATGTACTAGGTGAAAAACCTTTCCAAGACCTTACAAAACGGCATTGTCATGAAGACAAAACAGCTTTGGAATGTGTCCAATTTAAGTTATCGGTGCCTCTTAGAAACCAGGTCCGAGCAATTGGAATGCAGCCCATGATTTTGCAGAAGGATCCTTGGACAACGCCAGCATTTGGGCACGTCTCAAGGATTGAGCCTGATTCAAACCAGCTTGCTTGCTCTTGTAGAACTCAACCAATTCCGCCTGTCTGTCGCCAGAAGGTTCGGCCCAGAGAGTCATAAGAACGTTGCGAACACCGGCATAGTTCAAGCCGCAGCTAAACACTTTGACAGCATTACCCTGAATATCCTTTCCATATATAGAGCTACCGCTCCAAACCATCAAATCACTCGGCAAACTAAGACCGAACAACTTGTCAGCGGTGACCTTTTTGCCTCCGTCGTCTTTGCTCGGAGCAAGCGGCAATATTGAATCCATCGGGTTCTTCTCATGCAGAGGTACTTTGCTGGAGAAATGAACGATTGATTTGCCACGAATGGTGTCAGAGATAGCGGCGACCGGTGTTTCTTTACCAACCATTCTTGTTACCAATTCAGGTTGGAAAAGTTGGACAAACATATCGTCGCCTGACTGCGGTCCAGATGCTACGACCAGAGATTGATCTTCTGTGTATCGCGGCGGGCTGTCCATGAAGACGCCCACGGAGGGCGCCATGGTAAGCGTGTGACGCTCGATCATGTACTTGCCGTTTGCGTCAATCAATGCGGCGAATGGCAGGTTGTAGAGAACACCATCAGGAACGATAACAATTGTTTGTTCCGGATTGTTGGGCAAAGACTGAGCCACTACAGGTGGTATCAGCTCTTTGTACAGAGTTTGCAACAACATGCGTTCGCCGGATGCAGGATCTGCAGTTTGTGGCGTAGTCATTCCGTTGACCAGCGCGTTTACTTGCTCTTTCAGACGATTGCGACCGACTGGGATGACGGAAGCCGAAAGTCTGCCGGTTCCATCCATCGTAAAGACGACAGAGGAATTTTCTCCGACCAGATAATCGATCATGGTTGCCTTGTTGTTTCTCACAGCAACCAAAATTTGTTCTGCGGTCATCGGCAGTGGTGCGATCAACCTTGCTAGACGGCGATTTTCCTCGACCAACTGACGGAAGCGCGACATCCACTTTTGCCATTCAGGAGTCAAAAGTGACGGAGGGCTGCCGTCCTCACAGGCGTGCAGGTGTGCACGCTGTGTCATCAAATCATTGTAGACCTCGGCGTCTTCAGGTTTTACCTTACCGCCGCGACGATTCCACTCAACAATAAATAGCTCGTCTTTCAATTGTTCGGCAGCGATAAGAGCTTGTTGCGACATCTTGTTTTTCGCAAGCATTGCCACTAGTTGCTCTCCAAGATCCTGACGGGTACTTGGATAATTCAAGCGCTCCGGCGAGGGAAACACGCCGGCTTGCGGAGAACGGAAGTGTGACAGCGCACTAGTGAGGAGCTCCGTGACTGGTGTCTCTGGCTCCGGCTCTAATTGTGCAAGCTTAGCCAGCAGTGTGTATGCCTGCCACAAAGTCGAGTCATCTTGATACTTCGCGGCCAACGTCACAGCGTCTTTCAGTCTCGCTTTGGCAATTTCATTGTCGGAAAGTTTGAGTAAAACTTCACCGAGCGCAAGCATCGTTCTGCACTCTAGGACTGGGTCTTTGAGCGGACTCTTATTCCTGGTGAACATCGTCATGCAGCCAGCAAGCAACAACTTTGCGTCTGTATTTTTACCAGCTCTCGCTTGCGAAGCAGCGAGGTTTTGCGAAATAGCCAGTTGCAATCTTTCGTTTTTTGGATTTACAACTGACTGCAAATCGAGCGCTTCATGGAAGTTGGTGATTGCTTTTTCGTGGTGTCCTTGAGCTTCCTCAAGAATGCCAACAGCATTTACTGCTTGAGCTTGTCCTAATACGTTGGATGTCTTCTTGAAGAGAGGAATAGCGACTTCTAAGTGAGACCGAGCTTGGTCTGAGTATCCGCAAGCGATCAGCGCATGCGCATAACCCAATTCAAAGTTTGCTTTGGAGAGATCTGGCATCGGCATGTTTGCCGGCAGTTTATCAATCAACTTGGAGCAGTCTTCGAATGTCTTTAAAGACGCTGAATATTCACCAAGAGCATACTGGCAGTTGGCGATGCTGGCCATTGCAATTGGCACGCTTACTGGATTCTTGCTGATCTTGGCCGTCGCGAGCGCGCGCTCAGATTCTTCTTTTGCGGCTGTGTACAGTCCTAGACCTAAAAGGATGCTTGCTGATGCAACACGCTTAGCGAGCGAAGCGTGCAGTTCTCCAGCTTGCTCGAGATAGGTAGAGGATGCTTGGTTAAACATCAACGCTTCTTTGAACTTGCCTATCTTGATAAGCACACCGGCGCAGAGCGAAGTCAATTGCGCAGAGTCGCGCGCACTTGTCGTACTTATTTGTGCATAGTCTTTAAGAGCTAGCTCTAGCTGCTGACCAGCCAGGACTGGGTTATCCAAACCAAAGTAAGCTTGAGCGAGTGCAACTCTAGCTTTACCCAAATCGGCTTTGTCCTGTGTATCCACCAAAACTTCACAGGCATTATCTGCCAGATACTTTGCTTTCACGTAGTGAGCATTCGCCAGATAGGTACGCGCCATGTTGGTCAGCGCACGACCTTGCCCCTCTAGGTATTTCATCTCCAAGCACATACCATAGGCTTCTTGCCATTTGATAAGCGCCTTTTCCGGAGTGCCAGCAGCGAAAAGCTTTTCGCCTTCCGCTTCGAGCTTATGAACTTTATCGATTGATTCCGGAGTTTGAGCCAATTCGGGAACGGTCGGAATCTGGTTGACGGTGCCGGGTGAATTGCTCTCCATTCCGGCAGGGATTTGTCCCGCTTCTCTGACGCGGATCGTTCCGATGTCCTTTGGCACGGGGATGTTCTTACCAGGTAGCACAAGCTCCTTGGGGTTTTCTTCTGCAGCCAAAGCACCGCATGTAGTGCTAGCCAGAATTGCACACAGCCCACTCGTTATCAGATTTTTCATCGTTATTTGTACCAATTCCAATTTGCGCAGCGGACTTTCCGCATTGCGACCTGACTGGGTTCGACAATATTTTTGATGCCCGCCGGCGGATACACTCGCATCTGAGCCAGCTTGGCAGTTCTAAAGAATAAAGTATTGAACTTGAAATTACCTTGTAGATCTCACAGCTTCCCGCAATATGGGCAAAAAATAAGGTATCTGCGCAGTCCTTTATCCGCAAAGTCAGCCCCCAGCAAGCGTTTGCAACAAGATATTAAAATTGCTGCCTTCCCGAACCTATGCCCAAACGCACACATTTGCCGATGTTTATGGTTTTCCACACGACATATCTCGACGTGTCACAATAGGACGGCCATCCGAAATATTTCCACCAAAACACAGGAAACCCAGACAGATAATGAAACCGCGTAGTCAAGCAGTCAAAGAAGCTCCAGAAAAGGAATTTGACATTGCCATTATCGGCGGGGGAATCGTAGGAGCTGGACTCGCTCAGGATGCCGCCTCGCGCGGTCTATCCGTGATACTTCTGGAAAAACGAGATTTCGCTTCCGGTACATCCAGCAAAACAACAAAGCTTATCCACGGCGGGCTGCGCTACTTAGAGCAACTGCACTTCGGATTGACAAGGCAACTTCTGCACGAACGAGCTTTGCTTGAAAAGCTTGCGCCACATATGGTGCGCGACTTTTCATTTGTACTGCCGATATTAAGGCAAAAGCGCTTCTTCGGCTTCAAGGCTGAACTGGGACTGACATTGTATGACCTTCTGGCGATGGATGTCATCAAAGATCATCGTCACACAAGATTGTCTCAGCGTGAGATTCTCGAATCGGCGCCAGGCTTGAGCGGAGAGCAAATAGTCGGCGGGCTGCGCTTTCACGACTGCATCACGGACGATTCACGCCTGGTTATGGAAGTGGTCAAGTCGGCCTGTGCTATGGGTGCAACGGCCATTAATTACGCCGAGGTAACGGGCTTCCGTGTTGAAAATGGAGAGCTTGTCGCAATTAAGTGTCATGACTGCTACGCGGGTGGCGATATGGAAATACGCGCCAAAACATTTATTAATGCAGCAGGTATTTGGTCAGACAAACTGATGCAAATGCTAGACCCGGCATGGCAACCGCGCTGCTCTCCGGCCAAGGGGATTCATATAATGGTCCCCCAGTCTTCTTTCGAAACGAATTCCGCACTTTTCCTCCCAACACTAGACGGACGATACGTTTTCGTGGTCCCGTGGCAACGAGCGGTAATGATCGGAACGACCGATACGGGCTACGCAGGCGACTTGGACAATCCGCTGGCAAATGTAGACGAGGTCGACTATTTGATCTCAGTGGTCAACACTTACTCAGGGTCCAACAAAATCACGCGTGATGACGTCATTGCCAGTTGGGCCGGACTGCGTCCTCTGGTGGGAACCCCGCCATCTGAATCAGGGCAAGCGACCGGAAGCGTTTCACGTGAACACCTGATTTACGTCGGTCCATACAAAGTAGTGGGATTGCTAGGCGGCAAACTGACCAATTACAGGATCATGGCTGACGAAGTCTTGAACAAATTGTTTACAGAGCATCCGGATCTGGCCGCCCGTGCAAGCCAGTCACGCACCGCAAAAACAATGCTAGGAGGCTTTAACGATAAGCCGGATTTCCTCACGTCAACTGCCCATATCTCGGCGCGCGCTCGCAAACTTTCCATTGAACCAGCCACTCTCGATCACTTAGTCGCCAGCTACGGCAAAGACGCCGATGAGGTTTTGTCGATCGTGGAAAGAGAGCCCGAATTGGCTGCAAGAGTCTGTCCTGACTTCCCGCCTATCATGGCTGAAATTCCGTTTTGCATAGTTAACGAGTCGGCAATGCTTCTTGAAGATCTGCTCTTCAGAAGAATGCGCATGGGACTGGTGCACCAGGGGCAGTGCTTAGATGCCGTGCCACGCGTCGCCAATCTCGTGCGAAGCTGCTTGGGTTGGGACGAAGCAAGAACAAGGGTAGAGATTGAAAATACGCAAAGTATAATCAACGAACACATCGCGGCATCGCATACGTTTCAAAAAAGAGAATTACAGAAACATTGAAAGTCTTCGTTACAGGCAAACTTTCTCAAAAAGCTTTTGACGCGCTGCAAAATTTTGCACAAGTCGACGCATATGAGTCAGACGATCCAATGCCGCGCGAGGAAGTCGAGGCGCGCCTTGAAGGCAAAGATGCGCTGGTTTGCATCCTTGGCGACAAAATAGATGCAGACCTTTTCAAAAAGCGACCTCAGCTGAAGCTCGTTGCAAATGTCGCAGTCGGCTACGACAACATAAATGTCGCCGATGCCAATGACGCCGGTGTACTAATCACAAACACTCCCGGCGTACTGGACAACGCAACGGCAGATTTAGCCTTCGCACTATTGCTTGCGGCCGCACGACGCATAGTCGAAGCCGATGCGTATGTGCGCCGCGGCGAATGGAAGGGCTGGAAACGGGAGCTGATGCTTGGGGCGGAGTTAAACGGAAAAACGCTGGGCATCGTAGGAATGGGGCGCATTGGCAAAGCGGTCGCCAAACGAGCACGCGCATTCGGATTGAACATCATTTATACGCGCAAAGCTGATGATAAGAAAACAGACGACGAACTGAAGAAGACTTTGGACGCGCAAAGAGTCACTCTGCACGATCTCTGCAAACGCGCGGATTTCATCAGCGTCAATTGCCCACTGAGACAAGAAACACGTCACTTGATCGGCAAAGCTGAGTTCGACCTAATGCAGCCACACTGCGTCCTCATCAACACATCACGCGGAGCAGTAATTGACGAAGAAGCGATGGTCGAGGCTCTCGAGCAAGGAAAGATTGCAAGCTGCGGACTTGATGTATTTGAATGCGAACCAAATGTTCCGGAAAGTCTGATGAAGCTGTCCAACGTTGTACTAGCACCTCACATCGGAAGCGCTACTAAAGAAACGCGCGCCGCCATGGATGAGTTAGCAGTCAAAGGGCTTTTAGAAGCATTCTCCGGCAAACTACCCGCCAACGCGGTTAATCCTGATGTCTGGAAGAAATTTTCCGCACGCAAGTGATTTTGCAGTAGCACGGCATGTCTACTACCAGGGTTGTTCTTCTCGATCGCGAAATAGTTTGCCAGATGTGGACCCGTCTGGAGCTTGACACAACCACACGATAGTATCGGCGCCTTCTTCAACGCTTCGTGCCGCATGCTTCCCGCCCATATCGGTGCGGACCCATCCAGGGCAACAAGCATTGACGATTATGTTTTCGCTCGTGACTTCGTCAGCGACCATGCAAGTGAGCGCGTTCAAAGCAGCCTTAGAAAGACGATAACCCGCATAGCCTGCGCCCATCTCAGACATTTGTCCAAGACCAGAAGAAACATTGACGATGCGTCCATAATGGTTTTCCTTCATCAAAGGAAGAAGTTCTTTTATCATCGATAAGGAGCCATAAACGTTGGTCTCCATCGTCGCGCGAACATTGTCTAGTTCACAGTCGAGAATGCTCATTACAGGCTCGCCATTTTCGAATTTGTCGAGCATGATTCCGGCATTGTTCACTAAAACGTCAAGACGTCCATACCGTTTTCGCAAGTAGAGGGCAAGATCTCTTACGCTGCCCGATTTGGTTACATCGAGAACTTGAGCATCGACAGTTATGCCTTCTGAAGCCAATTGTTCTTGCGCTTCTTTGCCCTTAATTTCGTCTCGGCAAGTGAGCACAACAGTAAGGCCCGCACGTGCCAATTCTCGGGCGACCTCCAAACCAATTCCACGATTGGCTCCTGTTATGACTGCCACTCTATTTGGTGCGATGGACATCAGGTTAGCTCCAATTCTCCCCTTCGTGACACGCGGCTGTACCAATGTCCGCTGTCTTTGATTGTGCGTTTTTGTGTTTTGTAATCAACATGAACGATTCCAAATCGTTTTGAATAACCAAATGCCCACTCAAAATTGTCGAGCAAAGACCAGGCGAAATAGCCCTTCAGCGGCACATTTTGCTTAAGCGCACGATAGACTGCATGCAAGTGCTCTCGCAAATACTCGATGCGCTCGGGATCATGAACGTGCCCGTCTTTGGAAACTTTGTCATCGAAAGCAGCGCCATTTTCGGTGATAAAAATGGGCGGTAGATCGTAATCTTGATTCATACGAACAAGCAAACGCTCAAGCGCACTGGGACAGACTTCCCAACCCATCTCGGTGTACTTCGAACCTGCGACCTTTTTGACGTCACCGCGCATGCCTGTGACGACACGAAAGTAATATTGAACACCGAGGAAATCCATTCGACGCGAGATCAAGGCCATATCACCCGGATGAATAGCTGATATTGCCTCACCAAATTCGGGATAACATTCAGAGGGATATGCACCTGTCAGCAGTGGATTCAAAAACCACCCGGCTGAAATTTGATATCGCTTTTCTGCGATGCGGCGGTCTTCGTCGGATTCAGTTTCGGGCTCGACAGGTGAAAGGCTCAGCGTAATGCCAACCTTTGCATCCGGACGGCTATGTTTGATAGTCTCCAGCGCCCGCCCGTGCCCAACAAGCAGGTTGTGACCTACTTTGATAGCAGTCGATTTGTCTCTATATCCCGGAGCCATATCGCCAAGCAAATTGCCGTGGACTGCTACCACCCACGGTTCATTGATCGTCATCCAATTCTTGACGCGGTCGCCCAGGCGCTTTGCCATAACCGCCGCATAGTCAGCGAAATAACCGGTGACATCGCGATTGGTCCAACCACCGATTTCTTGCAGAGACTCTGGCAAATCCCAATGATAGAGAGTTGCGTAAGGTTCTATTCCAACAGACAACAAAGCATCGACCAACCGATCGTAGAAGTCCAGCCCGAGCCAGTTTATGGAGCCTCTACCGTGAGGCATCACCCGCGGCCAGGAGATCGAAAACCGATAGGCTCGCAGCCCCATATCTTTCATCATCGCAACGTCATCTGCAAAGCGATGATAGTGATCGCAGGCGACATCCCCGTTGTCGTCGTTGAGAATGTTTCCTTTAGTGTGTGAAAAACGGTCCCAAATCGACTCGCCACGCCCGTCGGCTTTCGCAGCCCCTTCGATCTGATATGCAGCAGTAGCCGCTCCCCAGACGAAACCGCGCGGAAAAACTAATGGAGACTTCTCAGTCATGCTGACTATGTTTCCTCTGTTTGGGTTGAAGAATCTGATGAACTGTCAATATCCGAATCATCAACGAAGTCTGCATCTTCGTCTGAATCAACGAAATTCGCTCTTCGTTTCAATTGCTGGCGCTCGGTATTCTTGGCCTTGCTGCGATAGCGACCCGACAGAAGCGGTACGTGAACCGCCTTCCCTTCTCTGCCACCAACCGTTTTTACCGCCGATTCCACTTTCTGTGAAGTGTCCCTGAGAATTGATTTCTCGCTTTGAGACTCTTTGACCATAATAGTGTAATTGTCAAAGCGAATCGGGTCTATCTGCTCCAGATTCGACAAGACATTGCACCCCTGCTCCACCAGATGCGTGCAATCGGAGTATTTGCAGTCGACGGCAAATTTAGCGAGGTCGGGAAACTGCCAGACTACGTCGAGCGGCTCAGGGTGTTTGAATTCAGACAAACCAAAACCAGGAGTGTCTGCCACCCAGGCGACATTTTCGCCCGTGACACCAAGAGAACGCAATTGCTCATTCGATATGCGATAGAGCTCACTGTATGTAGTGGTGTGACGACCAACACCAAAATCGTTGTCCATTACGCCAATCTTTAGATGCAGTTCAGGTTCGAGCCGATTAAGCAAACTCGATTTTCCGACTCCTGAGGGTCCCGCGAAAACTGTAGCCTTCGAAAGCAGCAAATTCGCCAGCCCGTCCAGTCCTTCGCCTGTTGTAGCAGATACAATTGTAACCAAGTAGCCAAGCGGTTCATAAATACTTCGTAAAGCCTTCTTGTCGTCTTCAGAGGCCAGATCACTCTTATTGAAGCAAAGAATTGGCAGCGAATCCCGCACCTCAAGCTGGAAATGCACCAGGTAGCGATCGCACACAAGAGCGTTCCAATCGGGCTGATGTATGGCCTGTACAATGATCACCTGGTCTACGTTGGCGAGTAGTGGCCGACTGAGAAGATTTTCTCTTTCCAAACAACTCGTGATGACACCGGTCCCTTTATCAGGATCGACGTCATCGAGAGTTACCCGGTCTCCAGTGACGATGGAGACGCGCTCCTTCTTCAGCCGCCCGCGCGCCTGGCACAGAAGGTTGACGTCCAATTCGGGTAAATGGACCAGATGACCGCCAGCATGGCTGCGAATAACAGTGCCAACGACCACGTTAGACGAAACCGTTTCACCACTATCAATCGTCGAGTCAGAAAAGTCTGGCAAAAGCAGCCAACTCCAATATTCAAACAAAACCAAATCTTTTCATAAACAGAATACACCGATAACAAAAGATATTTCCGGGATTCCCGGCTAAACAGACCGAGATAACATAGCCCGATCGCCCAAGGACGACTAAAGGAAACATGAACTCAGCAACCATGGACAAACCCGAAACCCAATCAGTCGATAACACCCAAGGCGCGCAGGAGCTGGCATCTGCCATTACTGAAGCGCAAATGTGTGAGGCGATGGCTCATATCCGCAATATCGCCATCATTGCCCACGTCGACCACGGCAAAACAACACTGGTAGATGGCTTCTTGCGCCAGACCGGAGTTTTCCGCGACAACCAAGAAGTAGTCGACTGCGTAATGGACTCCAATGACTTGGAGCGCGAACGCGGCATCACGATTCTTGCCAAGACTACCGCGGTTAAGTACAAAGAGTTTCTGATAAACATCGTCGACACCCCCGGGCACGCTGACTTCGGTGGCGAAGTTGAACGTATCTTGGGTATGGTAGACAGCGCTCTTCTCGTCGTCGATGCCGGCGAAGGTCCGATGCCGCAGACTCGATTCGTTCTGAGAAAAGCCCTCGAGCGCGGACTGCGTCCAATTGTCGTCATCAATAAGATCGACCGCCCGAATATCGACCCGCATATCGCAGTCGATAAAGTATTCGACCTCTTCGTCGAACTCGGCGCCAATGCCGAGCAACTCGACTTCCCTTATATCTTCGCCTCCGGAGTCAAGGGTATCGCTACAAAAGATCCAGAAGTGGAAGGTGAAAACCTAATCCCTCTGCTGGACCTTATGGTTGAGCATTGCCCGCCGCCCATCGGCAATCCGGATGCGCCATTGCAAATGCAAGTAACCATCCTCGATTACAACGACTATCTCGGTCGCATCGTCATCGGTCGCGTCTATAACGGACGCGTCAAAGACAACGAACAAGTCGCATTGATGAAAGAAGACGGCAGCGTTGTGAAAGGAAAAATTTCCAAGCTCTTCACCTTCCATGGTTTGAAGCGCATCGAGACCAACCAAGCACAAGCTGGACAAATGGTCGCCATCGCAGGTTTCTCCACAGCCAACGTCGGAGACACCATCGGCAACCCTGATGTGTCCGAAGCAATGACGCGCATCAAAATCGACGAGCCCACTATGAAGATGGCGTTCATCGTCAATGACAGCCCGTTCGCCGGACAAGAAGGCAAATTCGTTACTTCGCGCCAAATCAAATCACGCTTGTTGCACGAGTTGGAGACAAACGTCAGCTTGCGTGTTGATGAAACCGACAGCACGGATACATTTATTGTCAGCGGTCGCGGCGAATTGCACTTGGGCATCTTGATCGAAACCATGCGCAGAGAAGGATACGAATTCGCGGTTTCGAGACCGGAAGTAATTCTCAAACAAATCGATGGCAAGGACAACGAGCCATTCGAGCGCCTCTTCATCGACGTGCCGGAAGATTTTACCGGTGCAGTCATGCAAGAACTCGGACCGCGCAAAGCAGAATTGCTCAACATGAAAGTTGAAGGCAATCAATCACTGCTCGAATTCCTCATTCCTACAAGAGGATTGATTGGCTTCCGCAGCGAATTCTTGCGCCTCACCAAGGGCAATGGCGTAATGAACCACGCATTCAATGAATACCGCGAATGGTGTGGCGAAATCGCTCGCCAGCGCAACGGTGTTCTTATCGCCTGGGAAGAAGGCGTAGCCACTGCTTACGCATTGGCTCAAGCCGAAGACCGCGGCGTATTCTTCATCACCCCCGGCACCAAGGTTTATGCCGGTATGGTTGTTGGCGAAAATTCCCGCTCGCAAGATCTCGATATCAACGTTTGCAAGATGAAGAAGCTCACCAACATGCGCAGCTCAAACAGTGACGTGCTGGTGACATTGCAAGCACCGATGGAAATGAATTTGGAAAAATGCCTCGAGTACATCGAGCCAGATGAACTCATGGAAGTGACACCACAATCGGTGCGCATGCGTAAGCGTATTCTCCAATCGGAAAAACGTCGCCGCGCCGCCGCCGACTAGTCGCGTGAATCGATCGTTTTTCGCTTGAAAAACTTGGATTCAAACCAAAGTAATTGAACAAAAGGGAGGTGTTTTCACCTCCCTTTTAGTTTCACAAAACATTTGACGAACTAGTTTGGTCGTCTTAGTCTTCTATTTTTTGCGGCAGCATTCTGTTCAGCTTGTCGAGCTGACCAGCTAGTGCCATCTTCTCGAAATAGCTGAGTGAGCCGTCGTTGGCTTTGAAGATCGCTTCGGCTTGGTGAATCTTGGTGGACTCAGCCTTCAGCTTCTGCGCTTCTACTGGGCTGATCATTCTGCGCATCAAAGCTTTATTGATGCGTCGATCAAGATCTGCCTGACGTCCGTCGATGTCATCCCATGCGAGGTTGACAGCAATGACACCAATACGGCTATCAACTCGACGCTTCAACAGATCCAAGTCGTTGACCAGGGAGACAGTTTCTGCCAGGTCGATTGCTCCACCCGATGCCTGGAAAGCTGCCTCAGCTTGCGAAATGCGATTTAGTTCAGCTTTGAACTTGAACAAATCTTCCGGCTTCAATTTCTTTGCTTGCTCAAGCTGAGTCAATTGCGTGCTGAGTTCGTTACGACGACCAGCAAGTCCACTCCAAACCGGCTTGGAATCTTTCAATCGTGCATCGACAGTCGCTTGCAATTTGTCGAGTTCTGTCAAAAGCATTTGCGTTTCGCTGACGCTTATGCCACCACCCGACTGCCGGTAGCCAGCTTCTTCCGCCGCTATGCGGTCAATCTCAGCTCGGAAGTTTTGCGCATCTCGCAAAGCCAAACGACCGGAGGCGACAGCTGCCGCAAGTTCGACGTCGATTTCTCTTTGCCTGCTGTCGACATCTGGCAAACTGATTTTGCCATTAGCGATTGCGTTTTCAACTTTCCTTGTCAATTGTTCAAGTTCAATCGCCAAGGTCAAGCTCTCACCATAACTCAGTCCTCCATCTGCCTTAAACTGAGTTTCTTTCGAAGAGATGACATCAAATTCCTTTCCGAGTCTATCGGCTTCGCGGGCGGTGATTCGTCCAGAGGACAATCCTTCGCTAATGCGGCGCTGAATGCGAGCTTGACGCGCATCTATATCAGAAACATCGCGCTCTTTATCCTGCGTCTGTTTCTTAACAGCGCGCTGCAACTTGTCCCACTCGGAAGCAATCAAAATACTTTCACCTGCAGTCAAACGACCGTCAGATGCCCTGCATTGAAATTCGAGCGCGGTCAATCTGTCCTTTTCAGCCTTGATCGAACGTGCTTCATCATTGGTGAGGCGACCATTTATAGTCGCAGCCGTGACGAGCTTTTCAATTAACGCTTTTTGCGCTTGAAGATCGATCGGCTCTCTTTCACTGTCGCGAATTTGCTGATCGACCCTGGTAGCCAATTGCTCCAGGTCATATGCCAGTGCGAGTCTTTCGCGGTAGTTGAGTCCGCTCTGAGAAGTTCGGAACTCTGTTTCTTTTCTTTCAATACGATCGCCTTCGGCGTCCAGTTCTCTTGCTTCAGGAAGAGTCAATGTTCCAGCCAAAACGCCATCAGCAATCTGTTTGTCAATCTCGCGTTGTTTCTGATCGAGATCGACACTTATCTCTGTGCGATCGTGCAAGCTTTGATTTACTTTGTGGCTCAGCCTTTCGAGGTCGCTAGCTACAGCCAACGAATTGTCTAGCGAAAAAGTGCCATCGGTTTTTCTTGTGCTGGCAGCCATTTCTTTGATGCGCTGCAAATCAGCACGCAGGCTTGTCGCTTCAGCATCAGTCAAACGACGACTTGATGCAGAGTCGTTAATGCGCTGCTCAATTTCACCAACGCGACCGGTGATTCCAGGCCAAACACCAGAGCGCCCGACCATCGTGCGGTTGATACGAGACTCGAGCATTGAGTACTCAACCGAAATCGTTTGAACCTCAAAAGGTGTCAAAACCCCATCGCTTTGCGCCATGTCACGCGCCAGGGTTTGCACGCGCTCCAATTGAGTTTTGAACTGTTGTGCTTCAAGCGGCGTCAACTTTCCTTGAACTAACGATTCAGAAATGAACGCTTCGATATGCGCTCTTTTGACATTAACTTGAGCGCCATCAGTTGGCGCTGTTTCTGAGTTGTTGAGCTTCAGTTCGATTTGAGTATTGAGTCTTTCCAAATCGATCAAAAGAGCCAGGCGATCATCCGGAGAAATTGGACGACCAGACGATTTCAATGCGGCTTCCCGTTCGGAAATACGGTTGAACTCTGAACGCAATTGGTTCGCTTCACCGCCGGTCAATTTGCCGGAACCCAAACCATCTTGAATCTTCTTATCCAGTTCTGCCTGGCGCGCATCGGCATCACCGATGGAAACATCACGGTCGTGCAGCGTGCGTTCCAATCTGGTGCTCAATCGATCTAAATCGAGCGCCAATTTCATCGTCTCATCGTAATCAAGCTTATTGTCGGACTGGCGATAAAGCGCTTCGAGAGAGGCAGAGCGATCGAAATCGTATTTGAGATCGTCGTACTCTTGTCTCGTCAAACGGCGCGCCGACAATCCATCGGTCATGCGCTTAAGGATGTCGGCTTGCATGGAGTCGATATCGACAGAGCCAGAGCTGCGATCGCGCATGTGCGTTTCTAAATCGCGACTGAGTTTATCGAGCTCGAGAGAAAGTCGCATGCTTTCCCAGGTGGAGAGTTTGTTGTCGGAAACTCTGTAATCCGCTTCAGCTCTCTCAATCTGTGCAAGCTGTTTCAAATAAACATCGCCCTCAGCCCACGTAAGGCGCCCTGAAGAAATCGCGTCCTTGATGCGTCTTTCAATTTGCACCTGCCGCGTATCAATGTCCGTAAAATTGCCGAGTCCGCTTAAGTTACCGAGCAAATTCGAAAGGTCATTGCCGTATGCCGGCGAGGCTGTCAACAAGCCGGGTTGCAAAGCCAGAAAAAGGGCCGCCATAGCAAAAACTTTTGCGCGACGCATCTCAAAATCCTCCAGACAAACCGCCCAAGAAACAAGAAGCGGTGACGTAACCGATTTCTCCCCAGTATGCACAAAAGATGTAAAGAATCGCGGTTCTCAAGCGACGACAACACACCGTTTTTTGCAAAATGAAATTGTACACACTTTAGAGCAATTACTTCTTGTATGTAATGCGATAAATCGTGCCACCATGGTCATCAGAAACAAGCAAGGACCCGTCAGCCATCTGGCAAAGGTCAGCTGGTCGGGCTGTTGGAATTCCGGCGCTATTCAAGAAACCTTCTGCGAATACTTCATATGTGGGTTGTTTCCCGGGAGCAAACTTCACGCACATGATTCGATAACCGCTTGGTTTGCTGCGATTCCACGAGCCATGCTCGGCGATAAAGATTTGATTTTTGTATTCGGACGGAAACATATCGCCGGTGTAAAAGCGCATGCCTAAGGCTGCGACGTGAGCACCGAGTGGAACACTGCAAGGCGTAAAGTCTGCATCATTGGGGCGTTTCGCTCCGTACTCCGGATCTTTCACATTGAGACCGTATCGATATGGATATCCGAAATTCATTCCTGGACGTGGTGCACAATTTAACTCGTCGGGCGGAAGGTCGTCACCGAGCCAGTCTCTGCCATTGTCGGTAAACCACAATTCCTTTGTCAGTGGATGCCAATCGAATCCAACAGTGTTGCGGATACCCTGCGCATAAAGTTCTAAGTTCGAACCATCAGGCTTCATGCGCATCAAACACGCATACTTGTTCCAGTCTCTTTCACAAACATTGCAAGGTGCGCCCACAGGAATGTAAAGCCACCCATCGGGTCCAAAGCGAATGTATTTGTGACCGTGCGCGAGGTCTGAAGGTAGTTTCAAATTCACAGGCTCGGGCGCCGGCGGGTTGGTGAGATGGTTGTCGATGTCTTTGAGTTTTACAACACCATTGATTTGCCCGACGTACAGATCGCCATCTTTGTAAGCCATGCCCAGTGGACCATAGAGCTTCTTTCCGACAATGTACGAAGCGTCGGCAACTCCATCTTTGTTCTTATCAACAATTGCGGTGACATCGCCATCAATTTTTCGCGAGCCCACATACAAAACTCCGGACGGGCTGAGGGCCATCGAACGAGCAGCGGGAACGCCTTTGAAGTAGGGTGCGATTGAAAACCCAGGCGGCAGCTTTATCTTATTCATTTCCGGCGTCGTCGCCTTGACCGAAAAGAAGGTCAGATAGCCGGTAGTTGCAATCAGACCGAGCAAGAAGAATATTCTTGGCTTTTTGGTTGTCTTGGCGGGCGGCTTGTCTTCGGTGGTCATAAGAAGTGAAACCCAGATAAGAGAGCAAAACTCACTATATAATCGTTGATAACTGGTAGACGACTATATTACCTAACTCAGCAACGCAAAGCGCGTAATTGACGTGGCACGTAAACTCAGACCCGGCGGCGGCTTTCCCGCCATTATGTACTCCCTTGAAAAAGCTTTTCAAGTCGGTCCGCTGCGACTTTTGAAACGAATGAATTCCCGCAACGCCTGCAAGACCTGCGCGGTGGGCATGGGCGGAATGAAAGGCGGCATGGTGAATGAGGCCGGGCATTGGCCTGAGGTTTGCAAGAAAAGCCTTCAGGCGCAGGTCGCAGACATGGTAGATGCGCTGCCCGCTGATTATTTCGACAAGCGCTCTCTCAGCGATCTCGAGAAATTGACGCCGAAGCAGGCAGAAGATGCCGGAAGACTTTCGTATCCTGTCGTGCTCGATAAGGGTTCCACTCATTTCAAACCTATTACATGGGAAGCCGCGCTAAAGCACATTGCGAGCGCCATGAAAGAGACGTTGCCCAATCGAACCGCCTTCTACTCGTCTGGTCGCTCGTCAAACGAAGCAGCATTTCTATTGCAAGCATTCGCACGAGTGTACGGCACCAACAATGTGATGAATTGCTCATTCTACTGCCACCAGGCATCGGGAGTGGCGCTCAAAATGGCATTCGGCACAGGGACTGCAACGGTTGAGTTAGAAGATTTGACGCGCTGTGATTTGGTTGTTTTGTTGGGCGCAAATCCGGCTTCCAACCATCCCCGCCTAATGACTCAACTAGCCAACTTGCGCGCGCGCGGCGGGAAAGTCATCGTCGTAAATCCTGTTCGAGAATCTCCGCTCGAGAATTTCCATGTCCCTTCGCAAGTAAAGTCGCTTTTCTTCGGAACAAAAATTGCATCGACATATGTGCAGCCTTTGCCGGGTGGTGACGTTGCGTTTTTAGTCGGCGTGCTGAAATCAGTGATTGAAAAAAGAAAAGTAGATCATGAATTCATCAATAGCTACGCCGAAGGTGCAGCTGAAGTGCTCGAATATGCGCGCAGTGCCGATTGGAATGATCTGATTAAAAACAGCGGCGTCGACAGGGAAACAATCGAGAATTGCGCGGACATAATTTATATGTCAAAGCGAACAATCTTTGCATGGGCTATGGGTTTGACTCATCACGCAAGCGGCGTCGACAATGTCTTAGCTGTATGCAATTTAGCCATCGCTACAGGCAACGTTGGAAAACCGGGCGCCGGATTATTGCCCATTCGCGGACATTCAAACGTACAGGGAATAGGCTCCGTGGGCGTAGCCCCCGCGCTGCAAGATAGCGTTAGGCAATCGCTAGAAACAATTTACGGCACAAAAATCACAGACACGCCCGGACTCGACACGCACGCAATGATTGATGCCTGCGGCAAGGGCGATATCGATTTTCTCTTTGCGCTTGGTGGAAATCTTTGGGGTTCAAACCCTGATTCAACCTGGGCTGGAGAGAGCATGAACAAGGTGAAAACCATCGTTTATCTCTCTACAAAATTGAACCCTGGGCATTTCTTTGGTCGTGGAGAAACGACCTTGATTTTGCCAGTGCTTGCGCGAGACGAAGAACCGCAAGCAACCACGCAAGAGTCGATGTTCAATTTCATACGCTTGTCGGAAGGTGGCAAACCCAATGTCCAGGGGCAAATGATGCCGGAATCAGAAGTGATCTGCGACATCGCCAATCGAGTGCTGGGCAAAGAACCATTTGATTGGACGGCATTGAGAGATCACAAGAAAGTGCGGGAAATCATTGCAAAAACAATTCCAGGCTGGGAAGCAATTGGCACCATCGACGACACCAAGAAAGAGTTCACGATTACCGGTCGGGTTTATCACACCCCTCAATTCAGCACTAAATCAGGCAAAGCGATTATGCACCCAACACCGGTGCCAAAGCCTGTTTCAGACGGCTTGATTTTAATGACACTGCGCTCAGAGGGACAGTTCAACAGTGTTGTTTATGATGAATACGATTTCTATCGAGGTGTTCCTCATCGCTATTGCATCTTGATGGCGAAAGAAGACGCAGAGAAATTAAACATCAAAGATGGGCAACGGATTGCTGTGCGCGGTGAAGCAGGACGAATGGAAAACATCGAGGTGGTGGTCGGCGCTATCAGGCCGGGCGCAGTTGCTATGTATTATCCGGAAGCAAATATACTCATCAAAGGAAACGTAGATTCACGCTCTAAGACTCCGTCTTTTAAGAGCGCACCGATTTGGATCGAGGCATAATTTTCAATCAGATCCTTGGCAATTAATCTTCGAGCACAGATTTAAACAATGTGCCATAATCGCCCATATCGGAGAGGCAAGCAGCGAGGTGCAATTACACCTTCGTTCTGCGTATTGGCATCCGATGGTACGACTGTCAATCGTAACGGGTTCAACTCCCACCAGCTTTCATCTTAAAGGGTAGCCGAAAGGCAACACGGGATGAGCCATGCAGGTTAAAACCTCCGCTCAGACTGTGTGCCCTTTGAGATGAGGCATTATAAGGAGGATTCAATGAAACATGCTCCAGAAGTCCTGCTTATCGTAGTGCTGGCATCCGTCGGCTTACTTCTCCTCGCAAAGCTCTTCGAAAAATTCGTGAAGAAATTTACCATTTGGGAATTCGAACAAGGTTTGCTTTACACCGACGGCAAGCTGGAAAAAATTCTACAACCAGGCGCGCACTGGATTTGCCCACAAATTCATACTGTCTCCAGAGTAGATATGCGGGAAAAGTCTTTGACCATCGCCGGGCAAGAATTATTGAGTCTCGACAATGTTGGACTCAAGCTTTCTGTCGCCGCCAACTACAAAGTAGTCGATCCAAAGCTCGCAACAATCAAGGTTGACAGCTATTACACCGCACTATATCTGGTGCTGCAACTTGAGCTGAGAGAAATTGTCGGAACGATGAAAATTGAAGAGCTTCTGGAAAAACGCAACCAGATTGGTGAAAAACTCATGGAGGTCTGCAAGCCAAAAGCGGCTGACATGGGACTAGAGCTCTCGTCTGCCAATGTAAAAGACATAATGTTTGCAGGCGACTTCAAGAAGATCTTCGGACAAATTGTCAAAGCACAAAAGGAAGGGCAGGCGGCCCTTGAAAGAGCGCGCGGTGAAACAGCGGCTTTGCGCAGCCTAGCCAATGCAGCAAAAATGCTAGAAACCAATCCTATGCTATTGCAGTTGAGAGCACTTCAGACAATGAGCGAAAACACAGGCAGCACATTGATAATCAATGTCGGTCCAGAAGCCCAGGCTATACCACTGAAGTAATCATCTGGTGGTGGCAGCGCTACGGCTCAAATGACAGCCGAAGAAGAATGAAGGTCTAATAAGCAAATAGCTTACAGCCAGCGGCTTACGAACGAAGAATCAAAACGTCGAAAGACTAACTGCTCTATTTGCTGAATGACCGTCCAGAGTCATGCTCAGACGGTAGTGCATTAGGATTATGGTGAAGATGCGGACCGCGATCACCGCGCGGTTGATTCTGAAGCTCCGCCTTCTGGCTCGGCGTCAAGATCTTTTGTATCTTGACCCAGGTTTGACTTCGCAAAATATGAATTTGCTCGCGCATGTCTTTCATACTCATAGCGCGACCGGCATCCGGCGTGCTCTCACTGCCGGAACCTTCTTCCGCCTTCCTATAAGCTCTATATTTGCCTGCAAGTGGTGCCATTACCTCTCGATACTCTTTCAAAATTCGATTTATCTTTCCAGACTGAACTGGTGTCAGTGAATCAAGTTGTTTGACGCTTCGAAAGCTCGGAACGCCATCACGTCTGCGGTGAGCGCCGCCTCCCTTGTGACGACCGTGATGTCTGCCTTTCCTTAATTGTTCAGAAGCAAGTTCATCTTCCGATTGATCACTTTCGTCTTTCGCTGCGGTTTGCTTGGTCGCTGGCAGCTTAGTTTCAAGCTTGGTCGCTGGCTGCTTGGTCACTGGCGGCTTAGTCGCTGGTTGCTTAGTTTCAGACTGCTTAGTCGCCGGGGCAGCAGCTGATGGAAAGCCAAAAGAAAAAACAATTGAAACCAACAGTAGTGGCACCACCTGCAGTTCTAGCGTTCTCTTCGATACATCTGCCATTCCCTAACTCTCTTTTTTCTTTTTCTGCTTTGCCTCTTCCTTGACCATCTTAAAAAGCTTGTCCTTCAGCTTTTTGAACTTCTCGATTTGGAACCACAAATCAGAACCTGCAAACGATATATCTTTATTTTTGTACTCTGGACCTTTAGTTGCTGTTTCCAATTCAGCCCAAGGAGGGTTAAAACCGCGCGCAGCATCGAACATTTCAGTATACGCTTGCAACAAAGCCGTATCATTTTGATCTGGTCGCGGCAATGAATTGATTTCATGATCAAGCATCGGAATAATTTCTTCTATCTGCGACATGAAGTAATCAATCCATTTCTTTCGCGGCGGCAAATAGCCGATCGACATCATTCCCGATGGATTGGGAATGGCAGGGATGACCATAGGTCCGATTACGTTTGGCTCGGCAACGACCACCATGTCCTGGCGTTGCGCTTCGAACAGCAGTCCTTTCAACATTTCCTGCAGATGATGGACGGTCATACCCACATCATGTAGACCTTGCAGAACAACGGGCGCACCTCCCTGGACATTACCTTGCAAGGAAGCTGCTGACGAAGGCGGATTTAAGGTTGTGGAAGTTTTTTTGTTGCTGTCGGGCGGCTTGCTTGCCGGGGTTGCTGGCTGCGTTTCCGCTGGAGTGGTGGCTGGCGGAGGCGCTGGTATATCGTCGATCTGCGTTGCGGTAATCGAAGTAGCGCCTGTAGCCCCCGCAGTATCCGCATAGCAAGGCGGCATTAATGTAGCAACTAAAGCCAAAAGTGCCAGGGTCGAGTTTCGCACCGCCATCTACCTACCTCAAAAAGGTCAACCAGGCAGCAGTATACCCGCTTTGGAACGATGCGTAGTGGAAACCAGAGCTACCGCTAACTACCTTACGCGTGCTCCAAACAAACTTCCCTACGACGCTTCAGGCGGTTTTTCTGTGTGTACTTGAGGGTTCTGCTCTGACTGTGCCTGCGAGTCTTGTTCTAACGGCACTTGCGCTGCTTGTTCAAACGGCGCTTGCGCTAATTGTTCGTACTGCGCCTGCGAGTCTTGGTCTAAAAGCTGTGCAACCTGAGACTCACTCAGTGCCGGAGCAGGGACAAGATTTGCATACTGCGGTGTCTTCTCCAATAGTGTCCGATACGTGGCTGCGTTAGCAATGCCGTTAATCAAATACGCAGGAATTCCGCCGACGATAAAGCACAAAAATCCGACAACGTTTATGAAATAGCTTATGACCCCAAGCAGAATGAGCTGCCAGCGGGCACCGTCGCAAATAGCCCAACTCGCCTTCATAGCGGCAATGGGTCCCATCTTTTTCTCGACGATGAAATAACCGGCGAACTGAAATGAAATTTGGAGAATGATTCCAGGAATTATGAAACTCACATATCCCAGAACAATCAGGATTCTTGACAAAAATACAAAAGCAAAATATGAGGGCAGATACTTGATGCATTTGAAGCAGTCATCTGCGTTCACTTTCTTGCCGTCAAGCGACATAAGAAAGACATTCATCATGCCGATTTCAACAGTGAGCATAATTATTGCGCTGAGAAAATGCATGAACAATTGAAGTGATATGTTGCTGATTGTCATGGACCCGTTGTATCCCATGACGAAGCTCGCTAGTGGCACCAGTGCCGCAACCAAACCATTCACACCCAAGATGCAAGCGAGTGGCCAAAAGCGGCTCAGTGTAATCTGCCAACCAGTGTTGATTACATCATCGACAGCAAACTTTTCTTCTGTCGGGCCAATCGGAACGATTTCCTGGGTCACACGGAATCCCCCACCTGATCGCCAGCTCTGCGTCCTGCTGGAGCCCCCGGAAGGACTTCCAAGAGTTCTCCAAAGAGCCAACCTTGACCATAGTGCACGCCGATCTCTTTTAGCACCGGAATGTCATCGCTGTTTTCGATGCCCTCTGCCACAATCTCTGCACCAAGTGATTTAGCGACGTTTGCCAACCGTTTCATCAAGCGCGCTTTCGATGGCTCAACAGAAACCCCAGTCACATATTTGCGGTCGACTTTGACCAAATCCGGCTCAAGAAGTATCAGACTTTCCAGAGAGCTTCTTCCGAAGCCGACATCATCAATAGCAACAAGAATTCCGGCTTGCTTTAATGCATTGACGTGATCGCGCATGTAAGCAGGGTCTCCGACAAACTGCTGCTCGCTGATTTCAACGCAAAAAACACGCCCATCTTGCTGTGAGGGAAACAATGAAAGCAACTGTTCAATCGGAGTATCTAACAAAGTTGAAGGAAAGATATTCAGGTGAAAGCGCATGTTCTGCTTCACACCGTTCGTTGCGTTGATGCACAGCTTAACGCAGGAGAGATCCACGGTAGTGAGAATATTGTTTTCAACGCAGACTCTAAAGAAATCGGCGGGACTTTCAAATGCACCATCTGGTCCACGTGAAAGAATTTCGTAACCCGAAACTTGCTCTGTTGATAAATCAATAATGGGTTGAAAGACTGTTCGAAATGCACTCGAATCGCACAGTACATCAACAATGTCGCGGGCCACAGGACTTTCGTCCTCCGACGCTCCATCACGCGCAACCGAAACTTTGTTCTTGCCGGACAGCTTGCTCCGCTTGAGCGCCGAGCGAGTGAGGGTAAGCACTTCTTCCAGAGAGGACACTTTCTGAGGCAACGTTGCAACTCCAGCGCTGATCGTGAGGTGTATGAGATCGGAAGCATTGCGGAGTGGACTGTCTGATACAGAAAGCCTGATTCTTTCAGCTACTTTCATTGCATATGCAAGTTGCGTGTCCGGCAGAAGAACGAGAAATTCATCTCGTCCAATTCGACCAATATGATCGGAAGGGCGCAGCGTATTGCCGATGCGCCGAGAGAGTTCCTTTAAAATCACATCACCAACAGCATGTCCGAGTCCTTCATTGACTCTGCGGAAATTGTCGATGTTGAGCAACATGCCGACAAGCTGTGCGCCTGCACGCCCAGCGCGGTTCTGTTCCGCGATTAGCGACTGTTCCAAACCTCTGACGTTCAAAACTTCGGTGAGCAAGTCTTTATTAGCAAGCTTGTCTAAGTGTGCCTGGGCAGAACTCAATTGATCTTCCAGAAGCTGATTGCGTTCTTTCAAAGACTCAACTGAATTTTGCCAGTTCTTGGACATCAAAAACGTACCCAATCCCAGCAAACCCAGGAAGGTAATGAGCAAAAAACCGACCAACACCTGGTAGTTCGGCAAAGAACTATATTGCGAGATGCGCTCCTCTAACAGCTTTATCTGATCGTTCTCGAGACGCTCTATCGAAGCAGCTGCCGCATTTGATTGAACAAGTGCATTGTCGGACATTTCCATTACGCGCTTCGGGGTAATCGATTTTTCTTTGCGTGAATTCATTGCTGTGCGCAAGGAAGTAATCGAGCTTTCCAACTCATTCTCCAGACGTCTAAACTGCTCAGCGGTCTTAGTATCGTCGTCTAGTGTTCTCAAAGAAAAGAGTCGCTCATTTACGCGCGCAACTGCTTCATTGAAGTCATCAGCATGCCTCGCATCGCCAGACAATACGAAGTCGCGGTGATACAACTGAGCTTCACGGAAATCTGTTAAAACACTTTGCAGATTATCGAAAACCTTTTGTCGTTGCTCGACCCACTGCTTGATTTCCCGCGCACCCGGATGCACGAGGTAGGGACTGAAGAGCGCCAAAGCAACAGCGATGAGGGCAACCCCAAAGCCGCTGACAATCTTCTTTTCGCTCGACCAACTGCTGAGCATTACAAATCCGTCTTTTTATAGCTCTCTATTTAGTATTCCACCTATAGCATGCCTTGAGGACAAGAATCATCTTGACAAAAGGCTTAAATGGCGAAGAAAGAAGCTTTTTGCATTTTGGCGCAGCCGAATCGGCTAATTAGTTGAGGCTTTCGCGGCGAATTAATATTCGTGCCACACGTTTGCCTGCTCAACTGCATAAATTGGGCGAACTTATCGCAATCGCCCCTTACTACGTCGTCCGCCCATCTTCCGGCTCCACCGAGCAAAGGAGAGTACATGAGCGCAGTTTTTAACACCCCCGACCGTGGAGACAGCGCCGTCAATGAGGCAAAAACCTCAGATGCTCCGCAGTTCGATCTAAAAAGTCTGTACTCAGACTTGAGTGCCACCACACGCGGTGGAGAAAGCAACAAAAATAATAGCGATCAACTCGATTTCGGGCCCACAGATATTTACTCGCGCATTAGCAGCAACAGCAGCTCGGATAAGGGTTTCAATTTCGAACAACAAGGGGCAATGGATATCGCCAGACGTTTTGCATCGTTTGATGATGAAAACGACAAAGGCAACGATTTTGATTTCGATAGAGAAGATGCAGGTCGCCTTGTTGAAGTTTACGGTGACATGTTCAACGCGCAACAATCGTTGCAAGAAGGCGATAAATCAGAAGCCAAAGATTGGCTCGGCGAGATGCGTAGAGACCTTACAGCTTTTGCACGAGGTCTATTTTCAGATTCGGATAAAGCTGAAAGCGAAGGTGAAAGCGACCACGGGCACCTCGATGGCGAGCAACATCACAATAATGAACGGGACGAACAAGGTAGTAGCGACAGCGGAAAAGAAGATTGCTCTGAAAAACATTGCCCACCTGAAGAAACCGAGCACGGCTCTGAGAGTTCTGAACACGGTGGAGAAGAAACTTCAGAACACAATGAAGGGCACGGCTCTGAGCAAGGGGCAGAAGAAAGAGGAGACGCTGGAGAAAATTATTTAGATTTAGGTAGTGAAGGTTACACGCCGAATGACTCGATGGTGTTGCTGCAAAACGATCTGCAAGAACTCTCTCAAGCGATTGCCAGCGGCGATGAAAAAACCGTGCAGCAAATTCTTGCACGCATGAGCCGTCATATGGCACTGCTGATGCGCCAACTTGGACAAGGCAATGAAAACGAAGAAGAGCAATATCCAGAAAATCCGGAAGATGGAACACCAAGAATTCCAGGGCTTCCCGGAATTCCTGGGCTTCCCGGAATTCCAGGATTTCCGGGCGATATCATTGACGGCCTGCCAAATCCTGGAGATTTGCTTCCGGGGCTGCCGGCGCTTCCTAGCCCTGGTCAAATCTTCGATGGCTTACCGATGCCGCCTAGCCCTGGCGATCTCCTAAACGGTCTGCCGAAGCCGCCTAGTCCGTCAGACATCCTCAATCCTGGCAGACTACTGGACAGTCTGCCAAAACCAAGTGACATATTCGATCTTTTCTAGTTAGAGAACGTCGCTTAGTCTTCGTCTTCCCAAGAATGTGCAAGAGCGCGAGGTAAATGCTTCGCGCTTTTCACTTTGAACACAGTGTCCTCTTTCGCAGACCTCCCGTGTTCGCTCACAGAAAAGCTCTCAATCGTGCCAGTCAAGGCGAGGCCTTCGCGTGTTTCAAAATCCAAAAACAGCAGAGCAGTCTCTTTGTTGGAATGAACATTTCCGAAGGTATTGAACATATTGTTGCCGGGGAAATCTTTCCAACTGACTGTTTTAGCGTCAGCTTTCACAAAGCCTGGCTCTCCTCCTCGGTGAGATGCGTCGGCACCGCCTGCGGAGGCATATGTCCCGATGAAGAACGTATCGGCCTTGCTTGCCAGAGCTAACGCTTTTTCATCCAAGAAAGATTGTTCTACAACCGCCTTCATTTTCAAACTCTCAAGATAATCTACAGATGAGAGAGCAGAGTCTTCCAGAGGGTGGCGTCTGTGAATGTACTTCGGACAGTTGCCGTAGACTTCGTCAACGTAAAACACGAGATCATCACCTCTTGAAGAAGCTTGCCCATTCACGCGCACTCTAAGCCTTGCTCCAAAGTCCATCACGACGAGTGCCGCGGGTGTTTCGCCAAAATCCCGCCCGCTCAGCAATGGAGCAGCCGAACCTTGCAAATCGATGGCGATGGTTGATTGGTCCATCGCCTGCAAAAACCCAGGCGCACCCGATAGCGGCGTAATCCAAGGCTGACCTTTTGAATCGAGCCAAGTCATGGCTGCAAAAGAACTAGACAGCAAGTAATTTTGCGCCGGCACGGAAAGCGAGCTGTAAGACGAGCCCGCCATGCGCTCTGCCATTCGTCGAACGCCAGCCAACTCTTGGACTGCCAATTCACCGGCATGATATCTACCCATGGATTCCTTCCTTTCGGCGGCAGATCTTATCGACCGGGCCACTGTGCATCAGCCTTGATAGCGTTATCACGCAGACCTTAACCACCTAAACCAATTATACCAGTTAGAAACAAACTTCTAACCCCCAAAACTCGCTTAAAAGGTTAAGATTGTCAGCATGGATTTTCTTTTCATTGGCAACAATTTGGCGAGCGACTTCGTAAACACGGAAGTCGTGGGCTCCAATGCCAGAATTGATTTGCTTCACTCTCCCGAATCTCTGCTCCAATGGTTCAACGCCGCGCTCGGCGAACCGTTGAGCGTAAAACTCGCCGAAAAGGATCTCGCTGATGCGAAAGAATTGAGATCGTCGATAAGGCGCGCATTCGAGCGTGCCGTGGAGTCAAACGCTCTTATACAGGAAGATCTTGATTTACTGAACCAACGCAGCAACATGCTGGTACGCGTGCTGAAGTGCTCTAACGACAGTTATAAACTCGAGTATAGGCTGGATTCAGGTGCGGATTTACTCGCAAGGATTGCAACTGCTTGCTGCGAACTTCTGGCATCGACAAAGTTGAAATCACTGCGAAAGTGCGCCAGCGATAAATGTATTCTCTACTTCGTAGATACGTCAAAGAATCAGCAGAGACAGTGGTGCAGTATGGAAACATGCGGCAATCGAGAGAAAGTGCGCAAGCACTATGACAAAACAAAATCCCGCTGAGAAAAAGAAAGAACGGGAGCGCAACGAGTACGCCCCCATCCTGGATCTTATTCTTTGTGTCGAATTGCTCTATGCGAATTTAACCGCTGCGCCATCTTAGTAGATGTAGAGCATCTCGCGGAACTTCGGCAACGGCCACAGTGAGTCGTCAACCATCAGCTCCAATTCGTCAGCAACTGTTCTGACTTCATTCATCGCAGGAATCACGCGCTGTTGGTAGAAGCGAGCTTCTGCGGTGTGTTCATCATCCAAGTGATCTTCGCCACGTTGTTCGTGACGCAACATATCGAGTACTTCAATTGCTGTTCTCAGTCGTGCAATTCTGTCCGACACGTCTTTCAGCATGTTCTCCTGATGGGCAAGATTGATGCCGCTGACGGCGGATTTAGTTTGCACAATCGCTGTTGCCAGGCGAGTTTGATACTCGATTGCAGCAGGCAAGATCATTGTCGTTGCAATGTTGGAAGTGAGTAGTGATTCGACGTTAATGGTCTTGCAATAGTTTTCCAGCAAGATGTGATAGCGGCTGACCAACTCGTCTTCTTGGAATACATCGTAACGGCTGAAGAGTTCTTTCGCTTCTGCTTCAACAAGCACCGGCAGCGCTTCAGGCAAATTCTTCAGATTGGCGAGACCGCGGCGCGAGGCTTCTTCATGCCATTGCTCCGAGTAGTTATCACCGTTAAAGAGAACACGTTTGTGATCGGAAAGTGTCTTGACCAATACGCTGCTGATTGCAGCTTTCAGCTCGCTACCATTCTTCACGGCTTTTTCGATCTCGTCAGCGAGATAATCCATCGAGTCTGCCACCATCGTGTTGAGAACGGTGTTTGGCATAGCAACAGATTGACTGGAGCCGACGGCACGGAATTCAAACTTGTTGCCGGTGAAAGCAAACGGAGAAGTACGGTTGCGGTCTGAGTCATCTTTGAGAATGTCCGGCAACATCGAGACGCCGGATTTCACAGTTGCTCCAACCTTCTTGTCGCCTGCCTTGCCAGAGATGATGTTGTCCACAACTTTAGTGAGCGCGTCACCTAAGTAGATAGACATAATCGCTGGTGGTGCTTCGTTAGCACCGAGGCGGTGGTCATTACCGGCAGTGGCAATACTGGCGCGCAACAATTTTGCGTATTTATCAACCGCGCGGATAACCGCGGACAAGACGATCAAGAACTGCAGGTTCTCTTGCGTATCATCACCAGGTTCCAGCAAGTTGTTGCCTTGATCATCAGCCAACGACCAGTTGTTGTGCTTACCGCTTCCGTTGACACCACTGAATGGTTTTTCGTGGAAGAGGCAACGGAAACCATGCTTCTGAGCCGTTTTCCTGAAGACTTCCATGAGCAACATGTTGTGGTCTGTCGCGAGATTGCTGCTTTCGAAAACAGGTGCGACTTCAAACTGTGCAGGAGCAACTTCGTTGTGACGCGTCTTTACCGGCACGCCGAGCCTGTAGAGCTCGTGCTCAGCATCCATCATGAATGCAAGAACACGCTCACGAATCGAACCCCAATAGTGATCTTCCATTTCCTGTCCTTTAGGAGGACGGGCACCGAAGAGAGCACGACCGGCACTGATAATGTCTGGACGAGCGTGATAGAAGGCTTCATCTATAAGGAAGTATTCTTGCTCAGGACCCACAGTGCAGTTGACGCGCTTCACGTCTTTGTTGCCGATAGCATGCAACAAGCGAACGGTTGACTTGCTGATGGCTTCAAGCGAGCGCAGCAGCGGTGTTTTCACATCGAGTGCATGTCCGCTGAATGAGCAGAATACGGACGGAATGCAGAGCGTTCTGCCATTAGCACTGTCCATAAGGAATGCAGGGCTCGACGGATCCCAGCCTGTATATCCACGTGCTTCGAATGTGGAGCGAATACCACCGGATGGAAAGCTCGATGCATCAGGCTCGCCTTGCACTAAGTTCTTACCGGAAAATTCCAGAACGGCACCATCATCAACGTTGGAAACCAGGAAGGAATCATGCTTTTCCGCAGTGTATCCGTGCAGAGGCACAAACCAATGAGTAAAGTGGGTGGCGCCGCGCGCGATTGCCCAATCCTTCATCGCGTTCGCAACGGTGTCTGCCATAGCCGGATCAAGTTGTTCGCCATGATCCAGGCAACGTACAACCGCTTTGTATACAGTTTTCGGCAATAATGCGCGCATCGTCTGCCGATTGAAAACGTTTGCACCAAAAATCTCGTTTACCGGATGGCTGGCATAGTCGACAGCAGTCGTGAGTGGCTGCCGGTCCGCTACTGAAGCGACTGCCTGCTTGCGTCCATTTGCCTGAGCGCCGTTGCTGTTTTTCGACACGTGATACTTGGACCTCTTTTCATGGTGCGTTGTATAAGTCATCTGTCCCTCACTTTCGCCTGCTGTACGCTTTACTAATTAATCGTCAAATCCCAATAGCTTTGAGTATTACTCTCTTTCTGCGCTGTCCATCGAACTCTGCGTAGAAGATTTGCTCCCACGGTCCGAGGTCGAGCTTACCTTCGGTCACCGGAACCATTACCTGGTGATTGATCAAGATTCGCTTTAAATGCGCATCTCCGTTGTCCTCGCCAGTCTGGTGATGCCTGTAATCAGGATTGACCGGCGCCAGCTTTTCAAGCCATTCGCCGATGTCGTGAATCAGTCCCTGCTCCCAATCATTTATATATACACCAGCCGTGATGTGCATGGCTGAGACAAGAATAAAGCCTTCCCGAAGTCCGCTCTCTGTAAGGAATTCGGCAACTTCATCAGTAATTCGTATAAATTCTTGTCGCTTCTTGGTATCGAACCACAAATACTTAGTATGCGACTTCAGCGAGTCGGAAACCTTCACGGCTGCTTGCTCCCGTATATGCAATCAACAACTCGTGGGGATTTTTTACAAAATGCGCGCGCACGAGCCCGGTATTAGAGTGTACCTGGATTCCATTTAATGTTCTAGTAATTGCTAAGTTTCAAATCACGCCGCGATCAGCCTTTCCAGCGGGCGTTTGCGGACTATCAAGGGAAAAGCGGCGCAGAATCACGCTTTCCGACATATCCACTGCAACCCGATCGGATATAGCGACTGTTAACTCTTAGTACTTCGATCAATCTGAAACAGCGGATTTGCTGCAGTTATTGTTGATCTAACAAAGGTTGGAAGACCGTCACCGATACCCAGCCTTGAAGAGATTCTTGCAGACAAAGAGTTGTCGACTCGATTGAGACCGAGTGATTGAGCGAGATTCGACACACCGGGTCTTTCGTAACGCGCGATACTAGAGAGCGAATTCCAAGGATTATTGATATCAACTCTTTGCAGCGATTGTAGAGCCGCATCGTAATCGAGTTTTACAGGATCTTTGAGTCCTGATAATCCGAAGGTTTTGCGATCAGCCATTGCCATGTAATCGTGTAGAAACGCTTCTTTTGCCTTGTGATCCATCACCAGGGCTCTCACCTGAACGTCGCTTCCAGCCGCAACTGGCGCTTTTCCAATGCCCATGTAGAACGTCTGATTCTCCCCCGCATTAATGACGGCGAGCGCATCTTTAGGGGTCATGCGCAAATCAGGGACCGACATCATGCCTGGCGCATCTACATGCGGGTTGTGTGTGTGGATTTGGATCTGTTTTGCCTGTTGAGCAACGCCAATCTCAACGCCTTCGCTCGTACCTGACATGATGTGGCTCGCTCTGCCACGCAAGGGGTCGACTACGCGACCATACTCGACTGTAAAAGGTTTTTGCGACGGCATCAAACGGCTGGCACCAAGCGCATCCACGGTGTTGGCATCAACCATGAGGTTGGCTTTGATCTTTGTACCAGGCCCCTTGAAAAACAGATCATCCGGGAGAGAACGACGAACAGGAAATTCAATCTTCTCGGCAAAAGCGGTGCTGAGACTCTGTGAGAATGCTGATTTTTCCAAGGTAGAAAAGGCGAGTTTACTGCCAATACCTGCGGCTGGGAGGGTTTCGACAAACATCGCGCCTTCGCGACCTATGCCTTGCGCGCCTTGTCTTGATAGTGCGACACGTTTTTCTCTTGTGTCCGCATCGCCTGCCTCATCCAGAAAGTTGGACACTTTCGGAGTAATGCGCAAGCCTTCCGCCAGGAGCGCTGTTCCGGCAACCAGAGCGCCGACAACGGGAGCGCGACGCATCAGGATTGTACCGCCATAACCGATTGCACCCGCAATCATCGAATTTTGCATGACCTGACCGGGTCTTTGCGAAATGTCGTTGAGCACTTCTTCCATGATCGCGCTTGGAGCCTGGGCCATCGTTCTTCCCACGACGTCCAATTGATTATCAAAACGTGACGGCTGATCTGTCACTCAATCTCCCGACTCAAGCTCTTCGCTTTAGGATCTGATGAAGCCTTAGGTCTCTGAGCTTATGTTAAAGAAGAAGAGAAGTCATTGGGGAAAGTACGTAAAGCTCCTAAGGCAAACAGGCTGACACTCTTGCGCTCAAGCATCGAAAAGTCTGGAACTCACTTTTAAACTTGACCCACATACAAATGTATGTATAATAAATATACAGGTCGCGGTGTTGATCTGCCCAGAGATAGCCAGATAGTGCTAATGCGGTGGACACCCTGCCTGTGCGCGAGTTGCCTAGGGCCTCGCGCCGTGGAAGATCGCCGCGCGCATTTAGGGCGGCTATTGCTGCTGGCACAATTTGATAACAACCAAACGAGTTTGCCCAGTGCGTGTGGCTTTGGGAGGTTTTTGCACGTCGGGGAGTTTTTGCACGTATGTGAGGTTTGAGCGGCTTCGATACTTTTAATCGGCTTCGATACTTCGAACGGCTTAGATGCTTCTGTGATTGAGCTTTTGACTGGTTCGCACATTCGCAGATGGTGATCCACCCTTGAGTGGTTCCTTGGATTTGTCCGTGGACTGCCCATTACCACGCGGCGCTTGCTCACCACCGGGTTCGGCGGTCGGATTAGCACCTTCCCCTTCCGGCGTAGCAGACTTGCTTTTCGCCTCCTCAGCCTTGATTACTTCCAACCTGCGTTTTGCTTCAAACTGACCGGGATCAACATTTAGAGCGCGATTGTAAGCAGCGATCGCGCCATCGACGTCACCCTTTCTTTCGTCTACACGTCCAAGATGCGCCCACAGTCCGGCATGCGCCGGGCTGATCTTGATCGCTTTTTCAAGTTCGTCGGACGCAAGCTTGAAATCGCCCTTTGTTTCAGCCATCCAAGCAAGATCGACGTGCAGAGCCGCCGCTTGCGGTGCGAGTTTTACAGCCTGAGCCAACTGGCTGAATGCCTTGCTTTGATCCCCTTTGTCTGAGAGCAGATATGCAAAATCTGCATGCGCGTACGGATCATCCGGTTCTGCTGCAAGGCTTTCTTTGTAGGTTTCTTCAGCCATATCGAACTCGCCTTTGCTGGCCAGTGCAAAAGCAAGCGAACGTTTGATTGCAGTATTTGTAGGAGTGAAATCCAATGCCCACTGCAGCTCTGCTATGGCGTTATCCCACTTATCTTTCTTTCCGTACTCGAGCGCTTTGCGATAGTGCAGTTTTGCGCCACGCGCCTTCAACTCTACCTTTTCCGCATCGGTAAGCGGCACCGGCTCACCTACACCAATCACCATCATCAGTTCGGCAAGGGAGCGAAGCGGATGACCGGTAAGAAGCGAAACAACACAATAGTCTCTGTGAGCGACTTTCATGGCAGGCATGTACATAATTGCCGCTTCCAACTCTAATTCGCACATCTTAAAATCGAACTGACCAAAATAAAATTTGGAAAGATCGAAATGGTCGAGAGCTTGAGCCTGAGCCAGTTGCTGAGCAGCAACGTCAGCTTCGCGCAAAAGCTTACCGTCTTTATAAATAGCTTTCTCACCCAACTCAGCCTGCTCAGTCTTAATCAGCGCAGGGTCGTCTAGAACAGCTCTTGCTGCTGGTTTTGCAGCGTCTGTTGTTTTCAGATCAGCGGCAGATCGCTCTTTAGCTTCAGCAGATCGCTCTTTAACTTCAGCAGATCGCTCTTTGACGTCAGCAGGTTCATGTTTTAATTCAGCAGATTGCTGCGCTACTTCTGTGGTTGTTTGCGAAACAGATTTAGTAACCTTTACGCCTTTAGCGTCTTGCGCATGCGCAGGTCCGACCAAGATGGTGCCAGCAATTAGAGCTGCGACAACTACTGAATGAAGGCGCTTTGGAGTGACAAGAGGATCAAACACTTAGAAGTTTCCTCCAACAGGAATCGAACTCAAAACTGGAAACAGGCTTGGCATTATTATTGCACCGGCTCTAATGAATACACACGACCAAATTGACCGGAGATTTTCAGGGTTTTCCCTAGTGTCTTCGCCAGCTCCGCAACCTCGTCGACTTCGCAATCTGACTCAGGACTAGCGTGTCGTGCCGATAATTACTTCAATCTCCGCTCACGGCAACGATGGCAATCTGATGTTCATCGGCAAAGCGGATCATCTCTTCTTGCTCAACCATCATCACTTCTCCTGCTGCTACAGCAAGGACGCCGCCTGGCTTTTTGGCGAGCATCGCGTTCAGTGTGCGCAGACCGGCAGCTGGAATGTCGAATCGCTGGTCCTGCACAGGACGTGCGACCTTAACCACAATTACCGGACCATCAGCCAACTGCACGCCTCGCCTAATGGCCTCATCAGTACCCTCAATAGCCTCAATCGCAATAATCATGCGATCTCGAACCACCACTGTCTGACCGATTTCCATGCGAGCGAGTTCTTTAGCAATCTTGTATCCATACTCAATATCAACGTACTCTGCCGCAGTTGGCTGCTTCTTAGTCATGACGCCAACTGACGGAAATAGTTGCGGCAAAAATTCGGATTGTGTTACCACCCGCATTCCATGGCTTTCCATAAAACCGCCTACTGCGGTTTGTATGCTGCCATCATTGAGATTGGCCAGCTTGCTCATCTCTTTTATCGCGGTCAAATCAATCTTCAATATGTTTCGAAGCAATTGAACTTTGTTCAATTTTCCGATGAACACGACATCTTGAACGCCCTGACTCTTTAGATAGCTGATGTTGCGTCCGAGCAAACCCGGTGGGGAATGCATGATAGCGTCACAGAGAGGCTGCATTCGAGCCAGAGCATCCTCTGTGAGAGCTAGCGAAACAACCTTGTAGCCTTTCTCCTTAGCTGACTGCGCAAGCATAGCCGGCAGTTTGCCATCCCCGGCAATAATTCCAAGAATTCTCCTGCCATCGGTTTCTTTCATTTCTTTCTGAGTCAATGAACTAAGCATCTCTAGCCAAAAACTCCCGCCAGTACTTCGATTAAGCGTTTGAGTCTAACACTTTCTTGGCATCCAATCCCGAAGTGCCTCTAATACAAGAAAAGACTTCAATTAGCTTTCGTAGAGCTCAAGTTTGGCAGCACCGGTAAGCATTTTCCAGGCTGATTGTCTAAAATGCAGGAGGGGCAAACCCAAACCAAAAGCAGGTGCGGGTTGTGCGAACATTCAAATTCCTTGACATCAATGTTTGAACCGCATTAAACTGAACTAAGACCGCCGGGGAGCTTACCGGCTGACATTCCTGGAGACTTTTGATGAAACTACCTGCCCTGACATCAGCGTCGGCATTCCTGGCCCTTACGGCCACGATCGGCGCGTGGCAAGGCGCCCAGGCTCAGGGTTATGCAACTGATAATCCGAACATGGGTCACTTCTATATGGCACGCCGACAAATTACCATCACCGACGACGCCCCCGCGGTCAACGACCAGCGCACAAACCCACAAGCTGGCGCTGGAGCTGGACCAGGTGCGGCACCAGGTCTGGGCCGCGCCCTGCCAAAAGCAGGATGGACACCGTATTCACAGTTCGTTCCAGGCTTGAGCACCAATCTGCCCAAAACAGCAAATGGGGTGCCACAACCGGCCGCCTTACCTCCCGATCCGACGGGCATGAGAGGAAAGGCAGGCAAACTCAAGTCTTCAAAAGCTTCAACAAGCAAGCCCAAAACCGCATCGGGTGGAGCACCGTCTGTAAAAACCTACACTCCATACAAGGGATATGGAGCGCCACCACAAATGGTCAAAGGTGGAGGCCACGGCGTGCCGAATTACACTGCCGGAGGCCCAGCTAGTAGTGGTGCTTCTGGTGCCGGCTACGGCTACGGAAACTCACAGACAGAGACGAATGTACGCGGAAGTGTTCTTCACTGGGCGCGAGTAAAAAGACAAAAACTGAACTAATTGTTCTTCATCATCGCGTATCCAATAGGATTCATTAACGCACTGCAATTTCAACGCACGCATTAGTGAGTAATCTTGCTTGGTGCCAATACTTACGTACAAGAACCCGGCAATCTCTAATCGGATTGCCGAAAAAGCGCGGCCATATGCTCGAACTTTCTGTGCCTTCAAATACAAAGTCTGCTCAATTGCAGGCGGTGAAATTGAAGCTAAGCGATAAAACCCTCGCGTTGCTTCTGTTTGCCATTGCCCTTTTGAGTTTGCTTCCGACGTTGGGAATCACGCGCATCATTGATCCGAGCGACGGATTCTTTGCTGAGTCGGCGCGAGAATTGCTTGAAAGCAATAACTTCATTGTTCCGACCTTAAACTACGCACCTTACAACGACAAGCCAATCCTCACGCACTGGCTAATTGCAGCCAGCTATGCCGTCTTGGGTGTCTCGGAATTTGCTTCCCGTCTGCCGTCGGCGCTCTGTGCATCGGCGTTGTGCGTAGCGACATTTGCATTTGCGCGACGTTATGCAAACTCACGTACAGCCTGGTTCGCTGGCCTTATTTTAGTGTCCAGCTACCTTTTCTCGATATTAGCCAGAGTTTCGCTTACCGATATGCCGCTGGCTCTTTTTCTGAATCTGAGTTTGTTCTCGTTTTTTATTGGCTGGAAAGAGCAATCAAAGAAGTTCCAACTATTGGGTTGGATTGCGCTAGGAATAGCGCTCTTAACCAAAGGACCAATAGCATTCCTGATTACGCTGGGAGCATTTTTGATCTACTTTCTTGCAAGCGAGAAACAGTTTCAGCCAGCGGAAACATTTAAAAAGCTCGTACTCTTTAGGTCAGTTCCTGGCCTCCTTATTGCTGCGGCTATTGCAGTCCCTTGGTACGTAGCAGTAGGAATTGCAACGCACGGCGCGTATTTAAAAGACTTTTTTATCGTGCAAAACTTTCAGCGCGCTGCCGGCACGATTGCCAACAATCATGCACAGCCATTTTGGTTTTATATTCCAATAATTGCCATAACAACCTTTCCATGGTCTGCTTTCTTTGCGTTCATGATTCCACTGTTAAAGAAATGGTGGGCGAAGCGAACAGTTCAAACTAAACGCTACCAACTGCTGTTGTTTTGCGCATCCATTTGTATAACCGTATTCTCTGGATTCTCAGTACTGAAAGGCAAACTGCCCACGTACATGCTCCCGCTGTATCCAGCTGCAGCAATACTAGTGGCTGCGGCTTTCAACACAGCACTTCGATTGAAGAAGCCAAAATTCCTTTTGAATGGCGGACTGCTCGCTATGATCGTGTCACTAGCAGCGATACCAAAACTTTTTGACGCGCTGCACGCAGATACGGTCGCAAAGACAACTTCGATCTATCTAATTTTCGGCGCATACGCCACAGTTTTGGGCATCTTTGCTTTTTCAATCTGGCGACAAAAATTCGTCAAAGAGGCTACGCACTTTCTCATTTTGTCGTGTGCCGTACTAAGCGCAGTTCTCGTTCCTTTCCTTTTCGTACAATTCTACGAATATCACCAACGTGACTATGCGGCATTGCTGGATTTGGCTATAAGTAGAAACCCTGAGTCGATAAGTGAAATATGGTGCAGTAATCCCTCCGCGTCCTTTTATGCAAAAAAACGAGTAGCCAACATTCAGAGCTTTTATGACTACGGTGCGGTGATGGCATTTCCTGGAGAACACCTGGTGCTCTATCAGGAGAGCTTCCAGAAATTTGTATCCAAAGCTCCCATTCACAAATTGATTGCGCAACGTGGAGAATGGCGCTTAGAGAGCGTTGCAGATCCAACACAGACACTGCTCAACGAACACTTCTGCATTCAAAGCAATGCAAATAAGTGTCAGCTCAAGTAATCAATCAAACTTCGTCGTTGTCTGACGCTTCAGTATCAAGCCATCGCTCGACAAACCGGCGCCTGTGACTGCGCGTCATTCCGTGTTCGTGGATAGCGGCCCAGTGGTGCCTTGAGCGATACCCTTTGTTTGATTCCCAACAATATGCGGGGTGCTTTTTGGAGAGCCTGACCATCAAGTCGTCGCGATATACCTTCGCGATGATTGATGCGGCAGCAACGGAGGCGGAAAAGGTATCGCCATCGACGATGGTAACTTGCTCGCATCTAAGTGACTTGATTTTTTGGTTTCCATCCACAGCGATCAAAGCAGGCTCCATAACCCTAAGCTTTCGAACGGCGCGCCGCATAGCAAGAAGACTTGCGTACAAAACATTCAGCTTATCAACTTCTGCCGCACTAGCCTCCGCGATCGCAAATCTACAAACGTCCATCAATAAAATAGCTAGTTCTGCCCTTTTCTTGGGTGGTACTTGCTTTGAATCATTGAGCGCGGCGAGATTTGCCGCCAATTCCGAACCATCTTCAATGGGCGGCATGATCACCGCTGCGGCGACTACGGGTCCGGCCAAACAGCCACGGCCGACCTCATCTGTTCCAATCAATACAGATGTTGTCCGCTTTCGTGGAGCATGCAGCAATTCATGATCGAAGGTCAACAGCCGGGATAGCCTGTTCGCATCAGCACATGTTTTTACTCTGGAGGTGTCCATATAGGCATTAAATCAGACACTGAAAAAGCGCGCCATCACTAAGCTCTTGTGCGTAAGAGCCCGAACAGTTGTCATAGCATTCAGTGCCTAATTCACGCGACTTTGCTTGCGGCATTTGCACAGGGCGTGGGAATGAACCTCCGAGTTCGGCAAAGCGCTCGCTAGCTTTTGTATTCCGTTAGAGCTGATATTTGTTTTTTGTAGTTCTAAGTCTTGCATTTTTGAGTGAACAATCAAACTTGGAACAGATGCATCGGAGACACTGGCGAGATCTCGCAGCCAAAGTCTGCGCAGATGCTTGAGTTTTCCAAGAGACATAACTCCTTTGTCCGTCACCTGCGTTCCGCTCAAATTGAGTTCTTCCAAATTCTCCAGCTTTGGCAATATGTTGCACACTGAGGTATCGGAAATTTTGTTCTCACTCAGATCAAGTTTGCGCAGTGAACGCATAGACAGGAGCGCGGAAAGCCCCTTGTCAGAGATCTTAGTCTTTGCGAGATTGAGGGCGGTCAGTCTTTTGCACTTCGTAAGCGCAGCAAATACATCATCGTCGACCTTGGTTTCTTTCAAGCACAACTCTGACAAACTTGCCGAGTCAGCCAGTCGCGCAACGCCTGCACTTGAGATTTTGTTCCTCTGTAGGGAGAGTTTTCTTAGCGACCGCATTTTTGCAACGGCATCTAAGGCGTTATTTGTTACGCGGGTGTATCCAATTTTCAACTCCTGCAATGCGGGCATGCGCCGGGCGACCAAATCCACATCACGATCGTCTACGTCAGTTCCTTCTAAAACGAGTTTCTTCAGTCCATTCATCTTGCAGATGTGCTTCAAGCCGGCATGTGTAAGCACAGAGCCGTCAACATCTAAAATCTGTATGTCGCCAGCCTTTAGCAAGCGCAAGTCTGGAAGACAATCTCCGGTACACCAATAAGTCTCGACACCGACGATCGCATCGTATGGAACAGTGACACGCCCTTTCGCCCATTTTCTTTCAGCAAGTTCAGGCCATTGAGCAAGAAAAGGTGACTTCGCATCTTCAATGTAATACTTTCCCAAACCTTTAGTGGGAAAGTCGATGGTGCGTGTTCTGGAATCGCTGCTGGTGACAGCAGATGCCACCTGATTGCTCAAGAAGACTGCAAGCAAAACATATAGCAGGAATCTCACGGGCTACCTTCTGCCTTCGGTCTATTTCACCAATGCTGCAACAGTTGCACCGACGTTTTGGTACACAGCGCCTTGAGTAGGATTCATGACTGTCACACCCGGGATATTGTCGGCAGAACCAACAAACTGAACTCCAAACTCCCCGAATACACCCTGACCGTGGGTATAACTGTTGGGTACATATGGTCCTGTGAGTTTGACCACATATACACTCACGACGTTGTCGTTGGTGGTCACGGGCAAAAGCACATTCTGTCCATTAGTCCATTCAGCGGAGTTACCATCAGGATTGGAAACATTGGAGTTGTAAGATCCGTGATTGGCGATAATATGCGAGCCACCAATTACGATTGGGTTCGTAGTATTGCATGCGGTGCTGGTGACGCATTGCCCCATGCATTTGATCACACTGGCGACGCCGGGCGGGTTAGTTTTAGCGTTAGACAGATTGCTCAAACCCATATCCACCCAGTACGTTGGTAATATTGGTGGGGCATTCTTAACGCCCGGCTGTTTCAACTTTGAGCTATCGACGAAAGTTATGTATCCATTGGTAGGAAAAGTTGTCGGTGGAGCCGGCGAAGGAGAGGGCAGAGTTGAAGGAGTCTTCTGAGGATCGGGTCCTGTCTGGAAATCTGTTCCCAAATACCAGGGCGGTGCCGGTGCGGTAGAGATAGGTAGTCTCTCCGCGGTTGCAGAAACTCCCACAAGCCTGTTGAAATTACCAATGAATGGAGCAAACAAAAAAACAATGGGCGGATTCATCGTGACCGTAATTGCGTTGTTTGTCCCGCCGTTTAATGATGAAAAGCTGACGTTGACACTTGCGGTTGGAATAGAAATGCCAGAAGGCCCATAGTAATCGGCTACACACTTTGTAGCCATATAACGAGCATCAGCAGTCGCGCTTGTCAGATTGGCACCAGTCGAATTCCATTGCAGATCATATGCGCCCATCATCGCTGCTGCGTCTGCCGCACACTGAAGTTCGGCATTTGCCGAAACAAAGTGCGATATATCAACAGCAACAATTGCGAAGAGAAGTGTGATGAATATTCCAAACAAGAACAGCAGCGAACCAAGAGCCCCTCTTGCAGAGCGTATGGATCTTGACCTGTATCGTGCAACTTTATTCATAACCGTTTCCCTGCCTCTTTAATCAAGGTTCAATGTCAGCAACGTAGACACCTGCAATAGTCATATTTGCTGGAGCCAATTTTGCTCCAAAGAAATTCAAAGGCGGAAATGGCCAGGCAGGCAGCCCACTGGTACCTGGATAAACAACCTTCACAGCAACTACGCCTTGCCCACTAGCACTAGACAAGCATTCACCAGCGGATAGAACCGGAGGCGCGGTCTCAACAAAATTACCGGAACTATCTATGGTGCCATTGGTAAATTGCGCATTTGTTGTGACGCAATTTGCTACCCGCACACCGCTATTCTTCCAGGTCGCATAACTAGAAGCACTGTTGCCGTTTTGCTGAACAAAATAGTTGAAGTTGATAGCCAACCAACGAGCTTCGGTTTTCGCCGCGATGTCGACTCCCGACTTCAAATACATGTACATGGCAATCTCGTATGTGAGATAAACGACGACAATAAAAAGCGGAATAATCAATGCGGCCGCGGCAGCGAATTCGGCTATTTGAGCGCCTCTAGCAGATCTCTGCTTTCTGCGAACCGGTCTTAACTTTCTCACGGTTATAACTCCTCAGTTTACTCACGCAGAAATTACGAATGCGGTATTGGCCACGAGCATGATGAATTTATGACAATGCCAGTTGTGTCAAACTTCAAGAATCCGGTGTTCAATGGATTCCACGGAAATTTAGGTAGATTGGAGCTGGATTTATAAGTAACAGTCGCCGTCACATAGCTTTGCGACAAACTCGGAGAATTAGGAATGTTGAAAAACACCTTGAATTGCGAATTAGAATTCGCGTTGATCACACCAGGCACTGATATCGCATTCACTATTTGCAAGTAATTCGAATCACCTGTATTAGCTGCGCCGGAACTCGCACCACCACTGTTCATACTGGTATACCCGAGGGTGCCATACGCGTAGGAAACCTCGCGAGCCGCTTGTCTTGCCACAAAGGAAAGCTGTTGTTTGAGCACAAAATACTGGCTTATCTGCGTTATTGCCCACATCAAGATCAACAGTACGGGCAGAAGTAGTGCCATAGATGCACCGGCTTCTACAATCGCACCGCCATTTCTATTTCTTGAGTAGTAAATTTTCTTTGTCTTTTGCTCAGCCAAGTGGCTGACGCAAGACCGGCCTATCGGCATGCCAAAACGATGACTCTTCATAGAGCCAATCTCCCCTCTAAACCCGTCACCGTGCGTACCGGTCTAAACCGAAAGCATGGCTTCAGGACTTCCCCTCACAAAATTTGATAATCCAAGCCTACCAAACGATTCTGAAGTATGAATCACCTGACGGGGTGACAATATCGTAAAGAGTTCATTTCAAGATGCGCTTCTTCACTGTCGTTGAGCGACACGAAGCGTTAAAGCAAAAAGCAGTTGCACCAACAGAGAATCTGCGATTGCAACTGCTTCAGCTTTGGCTTGTCGAAACTTTTTCTAGTGCCTTTGAATTCCTTTGTAATTCGCCCACGCATTCACGACTTGATTATTGCCGGTAGCACCATTGCCTGACGGCTGCACGCTAGCGACCCGCTGGTTCGCTGATGAATTACGCAATTGGCGTGCTGTTTCACTGGCGTAGGACTGCGTGTCTTGATCGCCTGAAGTTCGCACTGTATAAGCAATCACCCCATCTTCAGGTCTGACTTGACCAAGCTCAAAGGTAGTTTTGGGCGCTTCTGCGACCAATTCCTCGGACTGTGGTGCTCCCTTAGCAGGCGAAACCAATTTCGTTTTCGCTGCGGCAACATTTGCTAATCCGGTTTTTGCACAGGCAAGCTGCGGATCTTTAGATAATGCCTCTTTGAACCATCGTTCTGCTTGCTTCAAGCGGCCGGACTGCAGGCAGGCCTCACCGCACATCAACATATCGATTGTTGTAGGTTTGGTCATAGACAATAAGTTATTCAACTGTTCAATAGCTTCTTCAGAAGCACCAATTTTCAGCAGAGAATAACTCAGATAGCGCCGAGCATCGACGCTGTTCTTGTCAGCTTTGACAGCCAACACCTGAGTGTCGACGGCATCACGAAACTCACCGTCTACCATCTGATCGTAAGATTTTTTGAGCAACGCAGCGGGTTTTACATCTGCGCTGGTAGCTACACCGGCGGCCGCCGCTGGCCCTGAAGTTGATATGAAAGATACAGATAAAATGACCAAAGAAAATGTAAGCGCACGAAAGTTGGACATAATCCCCCCACACGCGGTTCGCAACTCACTAGTCGAACCGCCCCAAATTCATCCTAGCAAGGGGCCCAAATGTCTGAAAACACCCGTTCGGGCTACTGCGCAGGAATGAAAAACCCCTTTTACACCACCCAAGCCCGCCTAATCCTGAAAAATCCTGAAAAACCCTGAAACCTTAAGAGACTCTGTATTCACAGGTCCCTCACAAATCGCGCCTATGTTGGCAATGTAAGCACTGAAGCGAACGTGCTCAAGGAAACAGATAGGTCGCCAAGAAAAAAATAGGTTGAGGAGGATACGACCATGAAGCTCTCGAACATCAAGCCAGAAATAATTGCACCACTTGTAGTACTAACATTCCTATCGATGCCGGCAGCGTTTGCTGATACTCCGTTCACTGCGCATCATATGCGTGGTCCAGTCAACCAAAGAGAGTCGCAAATATCGAGGGAAATTCAATGCGCGTTTAACGCTGGCTTGATAAACGGTTATGAAATGGCACAACTACAGCGCGACCTCGATGGTGCTCGCGCAGAAAACGAATACTTCGCTATCGACAGCTCGGTACGCAGCAATGCACCAATAATGCGCAAGCTCGATCAAATTGAATCGATACTGGACGCACACGCGGCCAACAACCTCTCGTGGGAAATCGCAACGGTTGCAAAATAAGCATTTTGGATGGCACGTAAGCATGTGCAATAAGCTAGCAAGCGTCTCGAATCCCGGGAAGCCATTGCCAAATAGGGAGGTCGTGCAGAGATTTTATAGATCGCGGGACAGGCGCTTACAAATGCGATCAGAGAAGGGAGCCGTACGCGGCTCCCTCTTTTATTTGGCGCTATTTGCTCACGGTGCCGGCCACAAGCACTACAGTGAAGCATTTGCCGACAGTGCTGCTCGGCAGAAGATGTCCATCTCTATCAAAGCCTCTGATGTACACCGTCTCCCCCACACTGGAGACAGGAAATACATGCACTTCAATTCCACCGGGCTCGCCCATTGCACCATTCATCGACAGCAGGTTAGTGGCCATCCAGTTGGCGTTTTGATAATCCGCAAGAGTCATTGAAGAACCGGCATTGTCCGAGCTTACTGCCATCAACTTGGGATGCGTCGGTCTGAGGGTAAGAGCATTACTGTACGAGATGCCAGCACTTTGAAGGCTCATTTGAGAGCGAGGATACTTCCCGTAGCGAGCATAATAACGATTGAAATCATCAGCCAATTTGCGTGCAGCAGCGACGACTCCGAGTTCTGGCGTTCCGCGCTTAAATAGTTTTACCCCCTGCTCGTCAACTAGAGAATTACCGGTTGGCCTAAAAACCACCCTCAAACCTTCGGTTTCAGCATAGAGCTCACCAGACAGCTTCGAAACCTTCACTTCTTCCGCATCAGGACCAAGGACCAAAAGACCTTTGCCACCGTCTTGCAATTCAAATTGTTTGATACCATCCGTAGAACTATAATGACCAGCAAACTCCGCTAAAGATGTGGGGTTCAGCGCGGCTGTCGCGCTCGCACCAGTTTCCCTTTCTTTGTCTGTCCGACCACTTTTATCTTCGAGCACACCGGAGAAGAACAGCCAGAGAACAAGAATGCAGGCAGTCGGAATTGTGATGATTGCGCGCAGATTTCGACGAAGCAATTGCGGAGGCGAATCGATTTCAGAATTATATGCGCGATTTCTCGGGACTTCGCGTACAAATCGATGTTTCGAGGAATCCTGCGGCTCTGAGGTTGTCTCAGTACTTGATGTTTGAGCGGTTCTTTTGGCAAGCAATCTCACACATTCGACAACAGTTCTGGTGAATGTTGACGTTGGACCGCAGACTACAGTTGCTTCGCTCAGAACCTCTGAATAGCACTGTCCCGCTTGTTTCAGATTGCCGGTTTTCTCCAGTGCTCTGGCCAACTTAAATTTGATTGAAAGAAGTTTTTCGTCAGCAAATATCTCTTCGCTCTGACTGGTGACAAGAACCTGCTCTAAAAGGGTTATGACCTCTGCGTACTGTTCGTTGTGATAATAAATGTCCGAAAGCTCCAAAAGGCAAGAGCAAGCTTTAAGGGTTCTGGCACCATACAAACCAACAATATTTTTTAGACTCTCCTGATACAGTCTTTCCGCTTCAACATGACGCCCGCGTGAAGCCAACTCAGCAGCTTGAGCGAGCATTTTGTCGGTTGCTTCTAATTGTAGAGATGTATCGCAGAAGGACATGACTAGTAAGTAGCGATCTTACGCGAACCAGTAAGTGGTGACAGACCAAGTTGCTGTTCTAAATAACGAACTTCACTGCTCAACTGACCCAGTCTTGATGAATCGTTTCTCGCAAGAGAAGCCAGTTCTTCAGTTCGTCTGTGGTAATCGAGATAACCATCAATTTTTTGACCTTTTTGGCGCAATTCATTTATGCGCTGCAGGTTGCGGAATCTCTCAACACGAAAGGGACCTTTGCACGGGATTCCGAGATTCCCAAGCTCTCTGGAAAGGATGTCGTTGGCGACGGTTTTGGCGTAACCATCAGCATCACCTGCATAATTCGAGTAGTTTCCAGCACCGACTTGGTTGACCATCAGCATATTCAATTGAGACATGCTGGCTGGTGAAACAGCCAAAGAGCTCGAGCGAACGCTAGTTTTGACAGACGCGACTCTGGTCGCAGCGGCAGCTTTCTTCGCTGTCCTCAACTCTTTCAAGTTGGACAACTGTTCTTTAACGCTCTTATTCAAATGAACCAGGTCATTCACAGCACTTTCATGGTCACCATCAGCAAAGACTTGGTCGATTTGCTTCTGGCGGTTCACGAAAGGCGTAATGCCGCCTCCGAGCGATGCAAGCTGTTTTAACTGCGTGGTCAATTCTTCGCTGGCTGATGTGTATTGAACTTCAAGCGGTGTGGTCTCAACAGAGCCTACTTCAGCTGCAAAAACCAATGTATTAGAGCAAAGAGCTACCAGCGATGCCACTGCAAAGGCGAGGAAGTGCCTGTTTTTCATAAACGTAACCTGGTGTGCTAGTAAGGGGTGCCACGGATGGCATGGTAGATTTGACCATAACTTTGTGGCAGCTTTGTGTAATTCCCAAAAGACTGTTCCAACAAGCGTTGACAGACATCCTGTCCGGCTTTCCCGCGGGACAAGACAGCAATACCCCGGGATACGTTTTTAGTCCCTTAACGTGATTACAGTCTGACGGCTCTATCTTTTCTTGACGAGTACGAGCCAGGCGACGTGCTTGGTGCCATTAGGAAGGTAGAAATGAGCACGATCGAGCTTGTGAATTTCGAAAAATTCTTCCATGGGCTCGATAACTTCAACAGCAGAAAGTTGAGGCGGACCGACTTCAGGGTTCTCCCGCACTTCATCCTTCGAACCAGCCAGACACAGCCAGTATCCACCACTGCTCAGCGAGTCTGCTACGCGCTTGGCAAAAACCGAGCGCTTCTCCGGTGACATCACGTGATAAACGCCTCTGTCAAAAACAAAATCAACAGCGCCGTCTTTCACTGCTGGTGACTCGCAAATATCTGCCAAAACGTACTCAACATCTGCTTTTGCTTCGTTGGTTTTAGCTTTAGCTTGTTCGATTGCAGTTGGCGAAATATCTGTTGCCACCACCTTGCAGTTCTGTTGAGCCATCCAGATTGCGTTTGTGCCAGTTCCGCAGCCGATCTCTAAAACCGGTTTACCCTGCAATTTCAACTCTTTGAAGGCATTCTGAAGCTCTGGGGCAGGCGTACCGATGTCCCAAGGCAACCGATCGGTCGCGTTTTTGTAATGGTCTTCCCAACTGATTTCGGTACTCATTGGCTCCGAGCCCCCTTTTACATTTTTCGCATCTATTCAGGCAAACGATCCTAACATGCTGACGACTCGCCAAATTGTGTTTTTGGGGGATAATAAAGATGGTCGACCCAAGGAGCGAATCTGTTGCGGCGCCACAAGTTCTATCAACATCAATCAATTCTTATAGGTACGGCAACTGCATTTATATGCGTCGCGCCTCCGATGCAGGCCGCACAGCATTTGCAGAAGAACATCAAGGTGTGGAAAGTACAACAGACCAGCCAATTAGAGGGCAATATTACTCTTTATTTGAGCAAGGCGGGGGTCAAAATGCTGTGCCCGGTACAACACGTCGTTTGTGTAGGTCTGCCACCAAAATGGGATATTAAAGTCGCCAATGAAAAAGAAAAAATCGGCATGGTATTCAGCAACGACGACTGGCGATTCCGGGCTTTCAGGCTGGTGGACAAGCAAAAGGCAAAAGAGAAATCGCGTGTACCGTCATTGTGGCGCGGCAAGGCGGCAGAATTAGTACTGCCAACCGTTACTAGCTCAGACCCAGTGAAAGAACAAGTCGAAATGATTTACAGAGAAAGCCCGAGCCGATCTGCTGAGTTCAAGTCTGAAGAGTTTTTGCTGAGCAGGTTTATGAAGTTCGATCCTCCAGTTCAGAATTTCCTGCGGGGCATCTACGGAATGCCAAATGAAACAGGATTGCTGCTCAAAAGAACACGAAACTATCCAAACAAAAGAGTGGACACCACCCTCGACACAATGTCATTTATGGAAGTGTCCGTGCCGGTCTCGGAATTTTCATATCCCTCCAACTTCAAAATAGTCAAATCACTCAACGAAGTAACTCAGCGCAAGAAAAAGACCGAGCAAGCCGTAAACATGCTTGAAGAAATGATTCTAGACAAATAGCTTTGCCGCCAATTCGGCGTCGAATTTCGACAGCAGACGTGGAAAGTTAACGTGACTGCACCTTTGTAGTCGCTTGTGCTTGGAACTTTCCGGCGCTTAATGCGCTCTTGAGACTACGTTGAAAAATATAAGTGACAAACGATATGAATGATTGGCATGCACGCGCGCAGAGCGCAGGACTCAAATATATACAGGATTTCAGAACAGGCTACACTCGCAAAAAAAACGGTAAGGGCTTCAAGTACATAGACGATGCAGGGCGAACAATTGCCTGCAAGGAAACCCGCGAAAGGCTCGTCAGTCTAGTGATTCCGCCGGCTTGGAAAAATGTATGGATCTGTATTCATAGCGACGGACACATTCAAGCAACTGGCATTGATGATGCCGGCAGAAAGCAATACATTTATCATCCAAAGTGGCACGAGGCGAGCGCAGCGCATAAATACGGACGCCTGCGGCAGTTTGCCCGTTTGCTCCCGACAATTCGCAGAAATGTCCAGGGAGATCTGAAGATTGACGAACTCAACAAGAGACGTGTCGTTGCCGCCGTTGTGCGCTTGCTCGACAAAGCCTGCTTGAGAGTAGGAAACAAACAGTATTTGCACGCAAACGATTCGAGAGGAGCTACAACTCTATCTTCAGAACATGTCGAGCGTTCCGACAGCAATATTCGTTTCAATTTCAGAGGCAAATCAGGCAAGCAAATCGAGATGAATTGCAGTGACGAAGCACTGGCTGCGGTTATAGAAGACTGTGAAAAGAGCGATGGAGAGTTTCTTTTCTCATATCAGAATGCCAATGACGAGTATGTCGCAATTACTTCATCAGACGTCAATTCTTATCTCTTAGAAGTTGCCAGAGAATCTATTACAGCCAAAGACTTCAGGACCTGGAAAGGTAGTGTAGTTGCACTTTCTGAACTCTGCGAGATGCCGGAAGATCTCAGTAAGACGGCAACAAAACGCTTCATAAGCGCCGCTGTCAAAGCTGCCTCGCAAGCCTTAGGAAACACACCTGCCGTTTGCAGGAAGAGTTACATTCACTCAGCCATCCTCTCCGCCGCTGAAGACGGCACATTGCCATCAATTATGAGCAGGTTGAATGTTCCAGTCAGGCATCGTACCGGACTGTCTAAGAAAGAGATGACGCTGGTAGCGTTTCTCACCTTTATCGAAGAACAAAACAGCAAACCATTGGATACCAAGGTTGTTCCGCTAGAAATTGCCGCTTAGCGCAATCTTGGGAACTAACAAGGGGTCGCCCCGGTCTTCGTCTTCCAGCGAGCGTTGGAAGGGTTCCTATTTCACGTGCGTCGTTTTCAAATCTTTGTTTTAAAAAAATATATTCCAATCTTTTGAAATCTAGGAAGACGAGCTGGATGTTGCGAACGAGAAAAATCAGTATTTCCAAGGCGCTTACTATCGCGATCTTTATTGTTCTTCTACAGGCTCTCTTTGCACAACTCATCGCACAGTCAAGTCCGATCAAGGGACAAGGATTCACTCACAGCGAAAAGCCAGAAAGTAAACCAGGCTTCGAAAAAAAGCAAGAGAAAGAGAACAAGATAATAGACGCCGCCGCACTGGTATCAGATGCGCAAATACGAGCAGCGATCGCAGAACTTAGCGCAAGGCATCTTCTGCTGCCAATAGATGGCATTTCTGCGGACAATCTCAAAGGTTCTTTCTACGAAAAGAGAGGCGACAGTGCGCATGAAGCCACCGACATTATTGCTCCTCGAAATACCCCTATACGTGCATTAGAAGACGGCACGATTGCAAAGCTTTTTCTAAGTCGATTTGGCGGCAACACAATTTACCAAATAGATCCAAGCAGCAAATATGTTTACTACTACGCGCATTTGGAAAAGTACGAGCAAAATCTAAAAGAGGGCGACAAGGTAAAACGCGGCCAAATAATAGGATTTGTCGGTACGTCCGGCAATGCACCGCCCAATACACCACATTTGCATCTTTCGATTTCTGTTTTGACGCCGGATAAAAAATGGTGGCAAGCGCGTGCACTCGATCCCTATGAAGTCTACAAATCGAACAAAGCAAAACAATAAGAAAGGGGGAAATTCTCAATGCGATTACAGAGGTACATGGCTTATTTACTGGTAATTTTCATGTGCCAATTCGCATTCGCGAGTTCAGTCACAGCAGCACCACATAAAGAATCCCCGCCGAAAAAATCTGCAAATGGTGCGAAAAATCCGAAGTCTGATGGGGTCTTCGTCAATAATCACTATGTGCTCGGTTCTGCGATGAAGATGAACGGATATCATTCAGACAAGCCCACAGTCGTAATTGTAGACAAAGGCAGTCATTTCACATACGCACTGCAATTGCAAGATCGTGGAGTGGTAAGAGTGCTAACAATCTCCAACGCGATCGGGTCGCAAGATAAACCCACTCCATCCGGTCGTTATGTCGTAACAGGCAAGAAGCAATATCCTGAATGGATAGTGCCGAAAACAATCAAGGGCAAGAAGCGCAAGTACGCCCCCTACAATAAAGACCGAAATAACCCATTGGGTGTGGCGGCGATTTATCTAAACAAATACGAATTGCTTTTACATGGAACCAATCAACCTAACTTGATTCGAAAAAGTGTTAGCCATGGGTGCATCCGCCATTCCAACAGTGACATTTCACACTTGTACGGCATGGTGCGCACAGGTACACCTGTTTATGTGGTGCGCAGATTCAAAGGAACCGTGCTCAACAAATCAGATTTCGGTGCAAGAAAAGCTTCGTAGAGTTCACTCTGATTCGAACATTCTGCCAAGGCCCATCAACCCGCCGCCTTGCTCGACTGTGTTTCCACCACTTTGTGGAGCATGTTCGAGAATGCGGTTAGCAAGACGGGAGAATGGCAGGCTCTGCATCCAGACTGTTCCTGTTCCTCTAAGCGTAGCGAGGAATAGTCCTTCACCACCGAAGATCATTGACTTCAGATTTCCAGCACGCTGAATATCGTAAGAAATACCAGGAGTGAATGCAACAATACATCCGGTATCAACACGCAGCGTTTCACCGCGCAGTTCACGTTTGATAATGGCGCCGCAGGCATGCACAAATGCCAGACCGTCACCCTTCAAGCTTTGAAGAACAAATCCTTCCCCACCGAAAAAACCAGCACCAAGCTTTTGAGTAAAAGCAACGTTCAGTTTAGTACCGAATGCAGCACACAAGAAACCATCCCGTTGAACAAGAACCTCACCGCCCATTTCCCCGAGATTCATCGGAATAATTCTGCCCGGGTAAGGTGCGGCGAAGGCAACCTTTTGTTTGCCGCGGCCCTGGTTGGTGAAGTGAGTAATCATCAATGACTCGCCAGCCAAAAGACGTTTTCCGGCGCCGAACAATTTGCCCATAACGCCCTGATCGGCGTCCGTTCCGTCGCCCATCTTTGCTTCGAATGAAATGCCTTCTTCCATGTAATTCATGGCGCCGGCTTCGGCAATCACTGTTTCTCCTGGATCAAGCTCGATCTCTACAGCCTGCATATCGTCGCCGAGGATTACATAGTCGATTACGTGAGATCTAATTGTCATGACTTTTTCCTTTACAACAGTACTGCACCGGGGCGCCTTCTTCACAACGCAAAGAGTCTATCACCAGCCCAAGCATCGCAAGGCGAAGTCTAATCTACGGATCACTTAACTTCACGCTCAAGAAGATTAGGAAGAAGGAACATTGAAATTATTCACCAGTCTTGCAACGGGGACCTCTACTGACTGCACTGATTGGAGTTTGAAATGACAAAGAAATTTATGGCCGCATTTCTGGCAGCGTTCGTTCCGATGCTTTGCATTTTGCCCGGAGAAGCACAAACAGCCACGACAACAAGCAGCACAACTACTATTACAAAAAATAGGCCCGTGCTGCGCATCAAGAAAAGAGCGCCGAGAAGACATATCTCCACTTCTACTGTCAGATCGTCAGCGCAGAGCAATGTCGGAGCAAATAGCTCCGTCAAGGTTCAAACACAGACCAGCGTCACGAAGTAGTTCTGTGTCAGACGGCTTGACCATTGGAGAGAGAGATCGGTTTCGGCTGTTGGTTTATGCCGGGACCATATCTCTAACGCCTAATTCCCGTGCAGCGTTTCGTCCGGACAGCCCGCTAATTCCGGCAGGATGTGTTGCCGATCCGCACAGGTAGAGCTGTGAGATCGGCGTGCTGTACTGGGCAAAACCGGGAAGGGGTCTCAAGTAGAATGCCTGGGCGAGATTTATCTCTGCACCGTAAAGATTGCCTTCGGTCAAGTAATACTGTGACTCGTACTCGTTTGGTAAGAGCACCTGTGAGTGTTCTACCAGCGATTTTAGATTGGGGCAAAACTCACTCAATTGTTTGAGTACCAGATCACGCAGGTGGTCAGGATTTGCAGTGCTATGACATGGTGCATATTGCATCCAAACCGACATCACATGCTTGCCGGAGGGTGCAAGAGTCGCGTCGCTCAAGCTTGGAATAGAAACTTCCAAATATGGTCGCGCGGACACGTCTCCGCGTTTGGCGGCGTCATACGCTTTTTCAAGGTATTCGACACTAGGCGCCAAAACAAGCATTCCTTTCATCGCCTCATCTGTAATCCCTGCGAATTTTGGCAGGTCCTTTAGAGCAAAGTTCAAACGTGCTACCGCGCCACGATACTTAAGGTTTTTCACCGCGCGATTGAATTCAGGCTCAAGTTCAGGCGGTGCAACCAAATGAGTAAATGTATGTCGAGCATCGTAATCTGAAATTACTAGCGAAGCTTCAATCGACTCGGTACCAGCGGCAACCCCCGTAGCGACACCATCTTCGACGTTGATGGTGAGCGATCCGCACTTCGTACGAATTTCTACACCATACGATTTCGCAGCTGCGGCCAGCGCCTGGCAGAGTGCTCCAATGCCACCTTTAGCAGTGGCACGGAAAAAGCCATCACCTTGAGCAAGATGATGCAGAAGAGTGTATGCCGTGTTACCGGCGAAAGGACCCTGGTTGATGCCTCTTACCGCAGCTGTCGCGAGCAGTCCTTTGAGTTCTGGACTAGCAAACCATTCATCAGTGAGGTCGCGCACAGACATCACCAATAGACGCATTACTTCGGTCATCTCGCGACGACCATAGCCTTTGAGCTGAGCGCTCAATTTAGAAAGCCCCTCAACATCATCTTTAGAAGGAGGATGGTTGGCGGGCGGTGTCACGTTGTAGGCACTTTTCAAGAAGTCACTGGCCAAACTTACGAGATTCATAAAAGGCTTGTACTTCTTCGCGTCAGCAGGAGAAATTCCTGCAATTACTTTTTCGGCTGCATTGAGGTCGCAGGAGAGTGTGAAACTCTTGCCGCCAGGCAATAGGCTCGTGAGACTACTGCGTTCGATAACTTCCAATCCGTGCTCGCTCAACTTCAAATCTTTGACGATCTCTGCATCGAGGCGACCGGTCATCAAACCGATGTCGGCTTTGAAGCCATCAGCAAACTGAGCTGTTGAAACAGCTCCTCCGATGTGTTCCGTCGGTTCGAGCACCAAAACCTTTTTACCGCTGCGAGCCAAGTAGCACGCTGCAGTTAAAGCGTTGGGGGAAGAACCCAAAATGATCGTGTTGTAAGTGCTCATGGGCGATCCTCTAGAATTGCCAGTGCCGCGTTGCGCCCGGGAGCGCCAGTGATGCAGCCGCCGGGATGTGTGCTGCTGCCGCACATGTACATGTTTTTGATGGGTGTCCTGTAGTTAGACCACTGAGGTGATGGACGCAGGAAGAACAACTGTTGCAGCGCCAATTCTCCGTGGAAGATGTGTCCACTTGTAAGACCAATCATGCGCTCCAAATCCCACGGAGTCATGATGTGCTTATGAATCAAAATCTTTTTCAAGTTGGGCGCGTGCTCTGCAAGCGTATCGATGACTACATCGAGAAACTGAGCCTTCTTCTCCTCATTCCAGCCGCCTTCCAAGTCAGAGGAGGCGTATTGAACAAAGAGCGACATCACGTGTTTTCCGGGTGGCGCCATTCCCGGATCGAGCAGTGATGGTATCAACGCGTCCATAAAAGGCTTGCGTGACCAGCCACCATATTTGGCATCATCATACGCTTGTTCAACATAATCTATACTCGGTGCAATTTCGATAGAACCACGCAAAAGCGCTTCTTTTCCCTTCGGCATAGAAGTAAACTCGGGCAAACCATCGAGCGCCAGGTTGACTTTGCACGCGGGGCTCGCGATACGAAATCTATTTACGTCGCTCACGAAATCATCGGGAAGATGCTTCGGGTCGATCAACTTCAAGAAGGTTCTTTTCACATCGGCATTCGATACAACAATGGAGGCAGAATATTCGTCGCCGTTCTCGAGGGTCACACCGGAGGCTTCACCATTTTTGACGTTGACGTGTGCGACAGGAGAATTCGTTTTGATCTCAACTCCAGCCTCTAGAGCCGCACTCGCAATCGCCTGACTCAATGCGCCGGTCCCCCCGCGCGCAAAGCCCCAGGCTCTGAATGTTCCATCCAATTCGCCAATGTAGTGGTGCAGCAGCACATAGCCCGTTCCAGGCGAACGAGGTCCCATGAATGTGCCAATAATCCCACTGGTGCACTTGGTGCCTTTCAGCGCGGTGCCTTCAAACCATTCATCAAGAAAGTCAGCAGCGCTCATGGTCATCAAACGCGACAGTAAATGAAAATCATCGCGTGTCATATTGTTGAGTACGCCACGCACACGAGCCATCGTTTCCAAATCTTTCGGCGTGACCGAAGTCGGATCGGGAGGGATCATATCTAACAGTGGTCGCAGAGCAATGGCCAGTCTTCTCATCACGCGCGCATACTCATCGTATGCTTCGGCGTCGCGTTTAGAATGCCGCTCTATCTCGTGTCGAGTTGCTTCGTGGTCAGGCCAATCAGCCAAATAGTTGCCGTTTGCTAGAGGAACAAAAGTACTCTCCAATGGCATGATTTCCAAGCCGTGGCGAACAAGCTCCAGCTCTTGAATCACATCAGGTCTCAAAAGACTGATCAAATAAGAAGCGATTAAAAACTTGAAGCCTGGATACACTCCCTCTGTAATGGTGGCACCACCGACGGTGTGGCGCTGTTCCAATACCAAAACTTTCTTACCGGCTTTGCCTAAATATGCGGCGTTGACCAGACCGTTGTGCCCACCGCCGATGACTATTACGTCATATTGATTGTTGCTTGATTTGCTCATTTCGCTCCTAGGATATCTTTCTTCCTTGGCGGATTGAAGAAGGGTAGCTTGGTCACCTTTGCGTTAAACGGACGACGGAAACGATCGACTGTCAAATCAATTGTCACCACCGAGCCGGGTTGCGCATACTTCGGCTGCACATGCCCGAATGCGAGATACTTTTTCAACGTAGGCGACCAGACTCCGCTAGTGGCATAGCCAACTTGCGAACCATCGACATACAATGGAATTACAGCTCTCCAAGCCATGAATGGATAAGGAACAGTAAGTCCTAATTCATGATGTTGGCGCTCGAACTCTTTATGATCAATTTCCAGTCCGACAAATTGAATCGTTGAACCATTTTCCTTTTCGGCTAGCAAAGCCTTTCGGCCGATGAAGTTGCCCTTCTTCCAGCTAATCGCCCAATTCAATCCGAGCTCGATTGGAGTTGAAGTTTGAGCGTCAGTCATTGCCTTGTTCGCTGGCGTGTAGTCGATGTCCAGCATGATCAGCCCGGCTTCAATACGAGAAACATCTAAAGCCCAGATGCCTGCCGGTTGAAGTGCGAAAGACTTTCCCGCCTTCACTACCGCATCCCAAACCTTCTCAGCCTTGGTCGCATCGACCCAAAGTTCAAAACCAAGATCGCCTGTATACCCGGTGCGAGAAATCATCACATCTATGCCATCAATCTTCGTGTTGACGAACTCGTAATACTTAACGCCACCCAAAGGAGCGTCGCACAGGGTCATCAGCAAATCACGAGACTTAGGACCTTGCAGCGACATTGCTGCAATCTGGTCGGAAACGTCAGTGATCTCAACTTGCATTCCGACTGCGTTATCTTGAAGCCAGCGCATGTTCGGCTCAGCTGAAGTAAGACGGTATTCGTCGGCTGCCAGCATTGCGACCGTGCCATCGTCCAGTATCTTTCCTCGAGAGTCGCACCACGGTGTGTACAACATCCCGCCGACGGAAATCTTGCTCACATCGCGAGTAACGAGGCGATTGAGAAACTTGAGCGCGTCCGCGCCTTTGATTCGGTATTTGCAGAGCGGTGAAACGTCGAGCAAGACGCAGGCATTGCGAATTGCATAGTATTCCCGGTCGTGTGTCATCTCATACGAGCTAGCTACGGAATAGCCGGCCCAGCGCCGCCATTGGTTGGCTTGCATGAGCGCAGACGTACGGGAATGCAAGGGCGTGGTTTTCAGCATGACCCTCTCCTGTTTGCGAGGGGTCAATTATCCCTTATATATGCGATTGGTTCCAGATCTGCTTTCCAAGAGCAAAAGCCGCAAAACAGACGATGGGTGGACGTCTGGCTACTAAATGCCGACTTCTACGTAGAAACTACCTGCCGCTTCGCCGGACTTCTACTAGAGGCTTCACCGGCAACTGATAAACGCCTAGCCAGCATCTACCTGACAGTCTGATCGTTCAAAACAACAATCGGCAGGTTGTGCTCCTTGGCGGAAGATGCAACGTCAGCAGTGACGCGCAGAGCGTTGGCTGGAGCTTGATTTGCAGGGCCAGCAGAGACGAAATCAGGGATATTGCCGTTCCAAAGTTTCGCGAGTTCTGCCTGCGTCAGTCCTTCGAAATAAACAGGTTGATTGCCGCTGCGCAGCAAACCAATACCGGACAATATGGCGTTGTTCAGTTTGCCTTCGTTGTTTGTTTTGAGCGCAGAGCCATCTTTCTCGGTCGTCATCATTCGATTAAGAGACTTCACCGCTAGCACATAAGGGTCTGTTTCACCGGCAGCGGTAATAAGGTCTGTGAGTGTGTCGAATTGTCCAGCTACACGACGGAGTTGATTGAGCCTGGGGAAATTCTCAGCCGCCACATTTCGCGCCGGTGGAATGCCGAGTTCTGTCAGCTTCGCTTCAGCTTCTGCAGCAAATGCATTTGCTTTGCTGTCTGTGCTCCATCTGCCGACGAGCTCTACCTGTCCGTTCCAGCCGACAGAAGTACCAGTCGAAAGGTTGTTCCTGTACGCTTGTGCAACATGCTCGAAGGGACCAGTGACGAGTGCAATAACTTTCGAGCCATCTTCGTAGACTCGATGATTTTCTGGCGTGAAAACGGAGAACGAGGTTGAGTATTCTGGCGATTCAATAGTTGAACGTTGCTTGAGAAATTGACCGGCTAAATCCCTTGAAGAATGCCCGAACACACTGTAATCGGACATCACATGCGCACCATAACCTTCGGGCATCTTCGTCGACATCAATGGCAACAGATGCCTGTTCAACTCAGCCACTCGAGGTTCTGTCATTTCGCTGATCTTGCCCAGCTCTGAAACGACATCTTCAGTAAACCAAGCTTCATTCTTCTTGACCGACTTGATGTCAGAACGATTTAGTATTGCCACCATTTTCAGCGCATCGGCATGGCGGTAGTTGTTCACCACATCATCCATGGCTTTTTGATCTTTAAGAGTGACAGAATTTTTGACATCAGGATTGAAACTGAGTTCTGCATCCTTGCTCATGATGTCGGTAATTCGTTGAATGCGGGTATCTGAATAGCCGAGCGAACGAAGCACCCCCCAAGCCATACTTACGGATGTTCGGTTGTGATCGAAATCGATCATGTTTTCCATTTTGCCAACGTCGTGCAAAAGTGCAGCCCACAAAACGTTGACCTGGTCATTGGGCATCAATTCATTGAAGCGGCTATCATTCTTTACACGCTCAACCACGCCAAGCAAGTGATTATCTAGTGTGAAGTCATGCGTTTTATGCTGTTCTCTGCCTACAATTCCACCTTGCTCTGCTTTACCAAAAACAGAAGGCATGAGCTTGCCCAGAGGTCCGTCACCAATCATCCGTCTCAGCTCGTTGACATTAAACAGTGACTTTTCAACAGAATTACGCATCGCTGTTCGCGCTTCAGGAGCTATCTCGACAATCTTGCCCATGCGCAGTTCCGGCATGCGCAGCGCCATCGCTCCATCAAAGCCACCACGCTGCAGCTCGCCCAGCGCTTTGGACGCATCAAGCCTGCGTGCGTATCTGTAATCCGAACTCGTTAGCGCCGACTCAATCGGTTCTTTAAAATCACGATTGAATGCCTCAGGATTCTTCTTGCCCAGCTCGTTAGCAAGCGTGAGTGCATTGAGCAAACGACCGTGGTGTATCGGCTTTTCTCCCTTCAAATCAAACATCTGGAAAACATCAGACTGAACAGAGCGCAATGCTTCTGGCACTTGTCCGGGCTCAACCTTCACGCCATGCTCAACGAGAGCTTTCACATCGCCAGGAGAAAGCAGTGAGTACTCCCTGTTTTCTTCCGATTTTCGATTGCTTTCCAACAACGACTTTGTCAATTGTTCAACAGTTGGTGGAGGCTCTCTGGACATCAGCTCCGCAATGTATGCGCTGCGCTTGAGATTTGGATTGAATTTCGAGTTAGATGCGAGAGCTCTGATCAGCTCTGGATTTCTTTCTGCAATCCGCTCAGCCATCGGCCAGTCGCGTTCGAAAAACGACATGCGACTGATGAATTTCGGATCGACATCTTTCAGCGCCGTTGAGCGAACAGACGCTATTTCCGCAGAGTTGTATTTCGGTGTGATACCGGTGAGCATAGAGTTAAACAGCTCATACTCTTTCGGTTCTAGCCTATCTTTTGCGAGTTTGAAAACTGAATTCAATTCTTCAGCCGGATTTTGTTTAGAACCGGATAGCTTTTTGCGAACCTGGTCAAGAACGCCATCCCGGATCTCGCCTTGTTTTAGAGACAGAGCCCAGTCGGCCCAAACAGACGGCGCAACGGAGCCAGTTTCAATCTGCGGTGTGATGCCACGCGATTCGAGAAGTTTTGCAGCAGGCAGCTGATTTTCCTTAGCCAACATAACCGAAGCCATGTCGACATAGGATGGTCTTTTATCTAGGTTTAGAAGCGACTCCAAAGCTGCCATCTGTTTTGAAGGTTCGAGAAAGACCATAGTCTTCGCCAATTGCTCTGCCAGAGCAGGATTCTCAAACGCCTGAACAGACTTCAGTTGCTGCTCCCAAACTTGAGTAGTACGTTCTGGTCCAATAAGCTTGGCGATTCGATAGCCCTGGTGCGGATCTTCCTGCAACAGTTTTGGCCAGAGCGCATTCAACTCAACCTCAGTCAAATTCTTGCCCTGGCGATCTAATGTTTCGCTAAACCAAGATCTCTTATCTAGAGGAAGCTCATCAATTTGTTCGGTGAGTTGTCTCCATTCTTCGATAGTTTTCGCCTGCTGTGTCTGACGCCACAGACTTTGCTCTTGAGCAGTCAACTCGACTCGCAGCGATTGGTCAACGCCTTGCCCTGTCTTAAACTCATTGGGATTAATTGATTTAGGTGGTTGGACTTCTGCAACAGTTGTCGGTCGCGTTTCGCTTTCAATATTGCGAGTTTCGTTGGTCACACCACGAGTTTCGTTCGTTACGCCGCGAGTTTCACCAGTAGCAATAGTTCTTCCTGGTTCGATCGGCACCGTATTCAGTGCCACAACATTGGAATTGCCCTCAGCTCTTCCGACAGTTTGACTGTAAGGCTTTTCTTGTTCTCCTGGTCTTACCTGCAGATCGCCTGTGCCTGATTTCAGACGCCCTAAATACGCGGCAGAACCGAATGCGCCGCCCACTACAGCCATACCGAACATGGACTCCGTAATTTCCTCAGCAGTAGCCGGGCGCCGATGTCTCGCCAGCGAATCGTACTGGGCAGCGACATAACCGCCCGGCAAGCCACCGAAAGTACCGGAAGTGATTGGACTGTTTAGTATAGGAGCCAAGCCAAATCGGGAGGCTACGCTGGTTTCGGCTAACCGTCCGACTCCCAAACTCCCTGCGGTCAATGTCGCAAAAGTTAGGGCGCTGCCCCCTCCACTTACGGCTCTGTCTCCTAGAAAGGATAACCAGCCGGCATTCCGGGCCGCCTGGTCGCTCGGGGTGAATAGGGTTCCGTAAACCCCACCTGTAATGGCGGACTCTTTGACACTCATGCCAATCGCCGCTTGGCGCGACAGGGCACTGGTTTCCACTGCCGCTGTTTCACCAAAAGCACCCAATTTCCCGAGCCCTTTTTTCGTGAGTGCGAAGGGCAAAATCATGCCTACGGCGCTTCCAAACGTCTGGGCATACCAATTAGCGGAATTGAACTTCGCCGGCTCCGGCGCCTCTATTCCGCCCTTTGAAAAGAAGTTTTTAACGCTGCCCATGGCGTCGTTGCTGATGAACTGCGCAACGCCAAGCGACGGCTGCTCGATAGCCGAAAAGACAACCGAATTGGCCAGTTCTCTGATGAAACTGTTATGCGCGCCGGACTGCTCTGTTTTTTCAGAGTCCGGGCGCTCAACGTTGTTCGGCTCACTCTTCGCAGTAATCTGGTCAGGCGGCATACGGGATACCATATGATCTTATCCATATATGTGCCCAAAACGGGGACCACCTAAGCTAAAGCCGTTAAACGCCCACCTGGCTTACAATCCAGCGTTTAATCTTCGACGGTGAGCAGGGTTTTGACCGGCAAGGAGCGAGGTCGCGCCGTCACCCCTTGGCGTTTTTTGTTTCCGCCAAAGAATTTCCGGCGCATAAACAAATTGGATACAAGTCGCCAGTATCGTTCTACGCATCAACCAATGACGCGATGGCGCGGTGGGAGGACGATTTTATGGGTTATCCAGACGTTTATCAGTTTAATGACAGTACTTCAGCGCAGGCGGCCGCAAATTCGTGTCCGCTGGAAAGTACTCCAATGATCGATCCGAAGTTCAATGAAGTGTATTGCCTTACCAAACCCAATCAAAATGCATGTTTTCTAGCTCCGGATGAGCTGTTGCTGAAACAGCTCAGCGACAAACCGGCAGATTCAACCGAACCGCAGATGTGCAGACCGGACACCCATGAAAAGCGCGGTCCGCTTGACGTGAGCATCAACGACCAGGGCGAAATCACATCGATTACAAACGAAGCAGGCGTCAAGATGGAAAGACAAGCGGATGGCAAATTTGTCGTACGCAATGACAAAGGCGAGATTATGCAAACCGTCGAAAACGTCAAAGTCGACGCAGTTGGCAATATTCAATACGACGTCTCCGGACATCCAGATGGTCTTCACGTTGAATTCAACGTGGACGGCTCGTTCGTTCTTCAAGACAACGTTAATGGCAGAATCGTCACTGACAAGGGCGGGAATGTTATCGAGGCGCCGTCCGGAAATGGACGTGTCAGAAAATATCAGTATGAAAACGGACAACTCGTCGGGATTGACGGCAACTTGGGACACTGGGACCGCGTTGAAGAAAACGGGCAGGTGTCTTGGAAAAACAAAGACTCAGGAGCAGTGTGGCACGGCGACTTCGATTATAACGCGCAGTCGAATAACCTCGAGTTTAGAGGACGAAACGGTTCTGCCTGGGCCTTCACCACGAAAGGCGAGGATGTGCCGCTAGAACAAGCGAAAAAGTAAGTTTAATCAGGGGAAACCCAGCCGGAACCAGATGCGGAATTCGCCAAAAGCGAGTTCCGCATTTGCTTTTTGCCATCTTTCTCTTTTACCGACAAACTTTTCACCAAACGGCTACAATTTTATTGATTACATAACGCAAACAATTGTGACCGTTTGGGCCTTCCCGGGCATACCTGTTCTAACCACAGAATAAGAAGAAGTGGGCCCACTGGAAAGACATTTGAGGAAATATGGTCCTTGAGGACAAAACAATAACTTGTCGCACATGCGAAACACCTTTTGTTTTCTCTGTTGGAGAACAAGAGTTTTTTGCGCTCAAAGGACTGAAGAACATGCCTGTTCGCTGCCCAAATTGCCGTACTTCATTAAAACTGTTCAAGAAGGGAAAAGCAGCCGATGATGGGGCGGACGTACCTTGTCACACTTGTGGAGAAATCACCCGCGTGCCGTTCAAACCTACCGGATTGCGCCCAGTTTTTTGCCATACTTGTTTTCACAAACAGAAAGTTCCGCAAACCGCAGCCAAGCAAGATTGAATACTGCGCCACCAGATTTAGTATCATAACAAAACTGGCCTAGGGATAGAATTGCTTCCATGTATGGAATTATTCCGTTCCATAATCTATTCATTGCTGTGCAGCAATATACAATTGACATTCAGTTTTCACGGGAAGAAGATAGGTCGTGTGAATACCGGAAGCCCTGGAGACCGCAATGCCCTTTCAATTGCTGAAAGACGAAGAAAATCAATACGAGTTTGTCGTATTCACTCCCGACAATTATGAAAGCCTGAGTAGTGCGCCAATTGTGGTTTTTCTCCACGGATCGGGCGAACGAGGCTGGGATCCGGGTCTTCCACTCAAAGGCAACGCACACGTTTTCGAAAATCTCCAACTGCCAGCGGTAATCGTAGTCCCACAGTGCGACCTCAACCATCGAGCGTTCTACGGCGAGATGGAGAAGCGCGCCCTACGCTGCATCGATGTCACAGCTGAGCAACTGGGCGCTTCTTGCGACAAATTGTTGCTAACTGGTTATTCAATGGGCGGCTCCAGTTGCCTTTGGCTTGCGGCAAAACACCCGCACAAGTTTCACGGTATAGCCTGTATCGCTCCAGGAATTACATGGATGGGCGAAGAACCTCCTGCGCACTTGCCGCTTGAGGACAAAGAAATGTTCGAGGCGATGTTCGTTGCTGAAAACAGACCGGAAAACATCGCAAAAAAAATAGTCGACACGCCCATTTGGTTTTTGCAAGGAACATACGACGAACCTTGTCCGATTGAAGAAACTCGAGATCTCATAACAGAGCTACGCAAGCTCGGAGCGCAGCCGAAAGTGACTGAATACGAAGGAGTAGACCACGAGTCTTTGACAATGGGACTCGAGGAAGAAGGTTTGTTCGGTTGGTTATTGAGCCTCGCTTAATGGGCGATGCTGCATAAGTAGATCGGTGATATATTTGCTCTTCGAGCCATGCTGCAATCGGAGACCAATGATGTTCTCAAAACTCTGGAAAAAAGTATCTTTGTCAAGCATTCTGGTCCTTTCATGCGCTTCGGGCGCGTTGGCCGAGTCCAGCATCTTTTCAAAATTTACTTTAGAACAAGCTAAAGAGCAGGCTCAGAAAGAAGACAAGCTTCTATTGATGGATTTCACAGCATCATGGTGCCCGCCTTGCAGAAGGATGGAGTCCACGACATGGGTCGATGAAGAGGTCAGAAATTGGATCAGGGACAACGCAATAGCAGTCCAATTCGATGTCGATAAAGAAGAAAAGGCTTCGGAGTCGATGCGCATCGAAGCAATGCCGACCGTAATTCTCTTTACGCCGAAAAGCACCAAAGAGTTCGGACGACAAGTCGGATATATGAGCGCGCCCGATCTGCTTCGCTGGATGAAATCGGCGAAGAGTGGCAGTGATTCGAGGAAAGAAGATAGTAGCTCTGACGGCAAACAGACAGAGAGTGCAAGTCCGAGCAATGCGAATTCAAGTACTCAAAGGGCAGGCAATTCCAATTCGAGTAGTGCCGACATCTGGTCTCACATAAACAAAGCACGTGAGGCGGCAACCGAGGGTAGAAACGAAGAAGCGCTCGTAGAGTACGTTTGGTTGTGGAACAATTTGAGCACCACGGATGAAACAGAAAAGGAATTGAGAAGAGGGTTGATTCCCTTTGAGTCAAAAAAGTTGTTGACGATTTATCCACCGGCAAGAGCGAAGTTTATCGAATTAAGAGAAATTGCCGACAAGCAAGACAAGCGCGCAGACTGGATTTTATTGAATGGAATGCTTAGCGAAAACGGACGCACAGTTGCCTGGTTCGACAAAATAAAATCTGATCCACAGCAACGTGATGTTATTCAAAAACATTTCAAGTCGCTCGAAAATGTTTTGTTCTCTGAGAACCGTTGGTCTGACGCAGCGAACTATCTGTACGTAAATCCTCTAGACAGGCTGAAAGAAATCTATCAAGAAGCCGAAGCGCTGAAAAAACCAAAACCAAACACTGAGATTTCAAAAGACTTTGATCCGTTGCCGAGTATGGTCCTTTTGCTTTATGGAACTTATGTCGGTGCAGGCAAAGATGCAGAGGCGAAAAAAATCGAAGATGAATGTTTGCGACTCGATGATACGCCGGCAATGCGGACCGGGCTCGCCAACATGGCTAAAGGTATGAAAATCGCGCGCGAGCAACAGCAAGTTAAACAGCCACTGCATGCGCAACACCAAGAAGTGAAACACCAAGAAGTGAAACACAAAGAAGCGCAACATCAACAACCGCACAAGCAGTCAACAAAACATTAGTTTGGCGGCAGAGACTGCACCCACTGAGTTACTTGTTCCATAGCGGGTCTTGCTTGTGCTCTCAAGCTGCGGGATGCATCAAAGATTTGGAAGTGAGGAAGTTTTGTAATGCCTAAATCGCCGAGTACAGGAGACTGCCAATCGATGCCCTGAATGTCTGGGCGATTTATGTTTACTGTACGGATGGCAATTTCGGGACGAACCTGCGAAAGCTGAATTAGTCTGGGTTCTAGTCCGGCATAAACACCGTCGTAAGGGCTAAAATAAGCGACCAGAGTATATTTTCCAGGAACCAGGTATTTCTCTACTTCAACAAATGTGCCGGGCTTATCCGCGTTCAGCGGCAAAAAACCAGTCGCTTGTAGTTCTTCCACGGGTATCTTAGCAACCGCAAGGTCGTCAACTTGCTCGTCTTTAGAACAGCCAGTAGCAGCGAACAAAACAACGGAGACGATAGATACCAGAAGTACCGCTTGGACGACTTTTAGCGCGCGAAAGGGTGCTCTCATTGCACAACCCCTTTTGTAGATTTCCCCAGTGCCCAATTGTATACGCACACGAGCACTTTGCTATTATAGCGGCGCCCATTGGCAGTTACAGCTCAGCTCATCAACAAATGACGACTTCTAAGAAAACCAAACAAACCAAAGAGCTCAGCCCGTTCGAGCACGTATATGAGATTGTTCGAAAAATTCCGCGCGGCAAAGTTTCGACCTACGGTGATATCTCAGCTCGCATGAACAAACGCTTAAGTGCAGCGGCGGTAGGTTGGGCAATGAATGCTCTTGGAAGCGACAAGAATGAGAGCGAATACAATTCGAATACAGTGCCTTGGCACCGTGTAATTAACTCGAAAGGCAAACTCAGCACCCATCAAGAGTCCGCGCAACTATCCGATGATGGACGCCCTCTAAGACTTCAGCGTGTGCTCCTAGAACAAGAAGGTGTTCGCTTTCGAAATGATGAAAGTATTGATTTAGCGGTTTATCTCTGGATTGACTAATTTGTGCAATCATACGTTTATGGAAATCACGACCCACGCGCCCCAAAATCTTTCAAGCAACCTCGTTGAGCAAATGCGCCATGCGGCCATGGGGATAGAAAAGGCGCATGAGCAATTGAAGACTTCACTTAGTGTCGATAACACTGATTCAGTAAAGCAGCTAGTTATGCAGCAAACCTCGATGGTGCCTGTGATATTGAATCAACAAATAAAATTGCTGGATTCGCTTGAAAAGAAATTCGCGGACGTTTTTACTTCTGCTTGCCAGTCTGAAATTGAAGAAATAGCCACAGTCGCAAAGCACATTCAACATACTATTGACACTGTAGTCATAAACGCGCAGCCAGAATCAGCAAACAATTTGTTTCAGGCCATCACACGCCTCAACCTGCTTCAACAAAGAATTTCCGGAAAAATGATGAAATTCAGAATGTAATTGACATTCAATTGGTTTCTGGTTCTACGGAATAGGTTCTTGGTTTGGCGTAATAACCCTTTGGTTTGGAGTAATAACCTTTTGGTTTGGCGTAATAACCTTTTGGTGTGATGTCTAACAGGCAGGCACTTGCCATAATGTAAACATTACCCGGGGTTAGCAGGCGAAATTCGTGTGAGTTTCGTCGTCTTCGCACGCACTAAGGCAAGAGAGTATCAATGTTATCTGAAGTAGAAACAGATGCGGATCTAGAGTTTAAGGCAGGCAACTTTGATGAAGCATGCCAAATGTATGGCAAACTGCTAAGCCAGCTCGACACTTCTGCAAGTGCCCAGAGAATCGAAATTCTGAAGAAGCTGGGAGCCAGCCAGCAGCGTGCGACCTTATACAAGGAATCGCTCGTAACGTACGAGACTTTGCTCAAACTGCAAGATGAAAGCGGCAGTCGCGATGCAGACAAAATCGTCTCGTATTTAAAACTAGCAAAAGCTCACGACCAATGCGAACAGCAAGCTCAGGCAGAAGTAGAATTCAAAATCGCGCACAAGTTGGCGACCTCTCTGTTGCCACTGCATCATGTCATTCGGAAATCTGTAATCGGCAATTATGCCGCCTGGTTGATAAAAACAAATGGAGATAAGTCTACTCTCCTCGGTTTGAAACAGGAGATGAGAGAAACACTTGGCACAGGAAAAACTGAATCAGACGCCGAAGATAATAAGCAGCCGTCAACACAGGCAGTATTAGTTTCGCGCATAAATCGCGCCTCCCCACGGCGAACAGGAAGCCACCAACCACCCAAAGTACAACAGTCTATTCAATCAAGGCAATCTTTTGCGCCCGATGCGTCGCCCGCAGACATGCTTTCGAACGAGCTTGAAACGGGCAATCAGGGTAGCGCGGATGAAGATTTTTCGCCACCAAAGCAAGAGACCGGTAGGGATAACCAAGACGGCGTAGCTGGCGGACTGCACAAGCTCGGACCCGATCCTCGAGCCAGTGCGCGAGCAACCCTTCCACTTGCACCGAACAAACTGACCAACGAAAACAATACGGGTGTTGATTGGTCGGATTTTCCAGTTCATACACAGTCATCAACTACCGGCATCGCGCGCACCTATTTCAAAACTCAAGCGACCGCAGAACTCGACAAAACAATCGAGGAAGAAAATTCTTGGAAGACAAGACTCATAAGATTGTCTCCCCTTGCAGCAATTGCCGTGGTGTTCGGTCTTTTCATAACCTCATTGGTCAACGAGCCGTCGTCCAAGGAATATCCACCGTACGTTCAGGCTCTCGTCGGTAAAACGTATGCCACTATAGACGGTTCTGTTTCACTTGGTATAAGCAGAAAGGGTTTTGCTCTGACTGGCTCTGGATTGAAGAATAATGCTCATCCGGTAATCTGGAGAGGCTCATTCTCAGATGAAATGCGCTTGCTCAAAGGCGAGTACAACAATTGTGAGTGGTTAACACCAATCGAGCACGGATTGCAAGACACATCAGGTCTAAAACTTTGGGATGATGCATCGCCAGAAATCAATACTGCCCGAGCAATGGGTAGTGTCGCGGCCGGTGCGCAATCGTTTTACCAAAACAACCATCGATACCCGATCGCCAACGAAGCCAAAACCCTCTTTTCCTACCGCAACCCAGTCACGAATAAGCTCGAACCTGTGAAGACGTATTCGTTCAATACGTATTCGCCTGATACCAAAATAAAAGACAAAAAACTGGATGACCGTATGCTGCGCGGCGAAAGCTTTGAACAGGAAACCTCACCTGAGCCAGGCACGGTAGCTATGCTTTCGGTCATCAACAAACCAAATGGGCGTGTTGAATTACCTAATGCTCCGATTGAATCTCAGTTCGCCTATCTTCATGCGTATGACAGTAAAGGTGAAATGATCATGTGTCCCAATTCAAACAAGCCGCTTGTTCTCGCGCTTGAGAGAGGAAAGACCAAACGCGCCGAAGATAAGACTATCGCGGACAGATTCGCCAATGTCAGAATAGCAATTGCACAAAACGGTCCGCCGAGCAGTGGTCTCATCCTGTGCAAATACATCGGCTGCGCGTTTCTCGTCCTAGCACTTGTGGCTTACTTAGTTTGGATCAAAGTCTCCACTCTGAAAGACTAAACTTTAACCCGCTAAGCGCTTTCCAACGATCTGCTCGGAGGAAGAATCCTCAAATTGGGCCTCGCTGGGTTGTAAGTCCACTTCAGAAGAATACGCCTCAGATCCTCCGGATCAAATGGCTTCTTCAAACAATCGTCAGCACCCACGCCGTAGGCATCAATGCGCTCACGCTCAGAGGCATTTGTTGTTACTGCAATCAAGGGAGTCTTTCGCCCTTTATCAATCTCCAGCTGACGTATTGCTCTAGCTGTCTCAGTTTCAGACGAATGAGGCAACTGCAAATCCATGAGGATTCCATCAAACGACGTATCGCTATTTTTGATTGCGTCAAGCGCATCGGCCGCCGTTTCTACGAAAACGGCAGAGTATTCATATTTTTCAAGTAAAGCCGAAATTATGTCGCGTTGAACAGATTCGGCTTCAACCACTAGTAATACTGGCATTTCACATTCCAATCATCGAATTAGACGGATATATACAGAGCTAATGGAGAGCGCGAGCACCTAGGGCAGGACGCATCGCCATCGCTCTTACTACTGATGTTAGTCACCGCCTGTATTCCATGATGAGGAAAAACGCTGGATTTGTCCAGGTTATGCCTCTTTTGCTCGATAGCCAAGGGGAAAATCAATACCGAGGTATGGTGATCTAGTGATGTCTTATTTCATCAAACAAACCTGATCACCCTGAAAGAGCGTGCGATTATAGCCTCATTGACACGATGAAACGGCCCCTATGCCTCGGTTCACTTTAAGGAAGCAAAGGTCGGATGCAGCATGGTGTCGCGTATTTTAAGTCGCCCTTATATTTGAATATCGGTTACGTAAACTAGACGCAGGCTGCAGCGACATGACCGCCTCTGCCCCCTCAATGCGTTTGAGGCATTCCTGAACTGGAAAGCCGTCCTCTGGATAAATTTCCCTATACAAACACAACGCATTTACGAAATGTGACTTACCTTCGGCGACTTTGTTGAGTGTCGTACAGACCAGACCAAGCTCCACAAGAATGTCCGCATAAGTCTCGCTACCGAGCGAATTCTTGTCGGCAATATCCAAAACCTGCCTGAGACTCCAGTAAGAGGTTAGAAAGTCGTTGCGCTCCTGGCAGCGGCAGGAGAAGCTGCGCATTCTTTCAATTTCGCGCGCAATAATTATGTGCACCTCGCCCTCCAGAGTCGGAAGAGTAAAGCTCAACCTTTTTAGTTATGACTATCGACTTAAGGCAATCGTACAGCAGGGACTTAACGCTGCAATCACCCAATCTCGTGATTTTTGTAACCATCAGGTAACCGAGCCGTTAGCGCACCATATTCGGTGTGCACGGGTGGACTGGGTGACACATATTGAAGACAAGCTCTTACGGCGCCTGCGAAAATTCGCCCGCACGATACGCGAAATCCAATACACGCGTCATTTGAGGTAATATCGTTCGGTCTTTATACAGGAAGGATTCCCCGACGCCATGAAAGCGTACACTCCGATTTTGGCAACTCTCGCCTACATACTTTCACCGGACAAAAAATCCGTGCTTATGATTCACCGGAATACCAGGCCGGACGACCTACATTACGGCAAATACAACGGTTTGGGCGGGAAACTATCGGACGCCGAGGACATTATTTCGGGCTTAGTCAGAGAGATTGAGGAAGAATCCGGACTCACTCCGACGGATATAAAACTGCGCGGAACCATCAGCTGGCCCGGCTTCGGAAAGAATGACGAAGCTTGGTTCGGGTTCATTTTCAGGGTTGATGCTTACTCGGGTGAGGCGCACAAAGGCAATGTGGAAGGCGTTCTAGAGTGGATTGAGGTAGAGAAAATCGCTGATCTCAATCTTTGGGAAAGCGACCGCTTGTGGCTAGACATGGTTTTTGACGACTCACCCAAGATGTTTCATGGCATCGCGCCCTTTAAGGACGGCAAGCTCGTGTCCTGGAAATTCCAAAGAATCTGACGCCTTGGGCTTCCGCCTCCGGCCTCAAATCTCAACAGGCGGGCGTTTGGCGTTACATCGAATGCAAAGACTTGCTTAGCATCCGGCTATTGGCGAGCCTTTATAGATTAGGCTTTAATCCGTTATATACGCCTTGCCAAGGAGCCGGACTATGCGTCATCCTGAAGTCCCCGAATCCCTAGACAGCTGGTGGATACTCCACCGCATGTTCGCCTTCGATCGTCTGGCATGGGACCAGGTCGCCCAGGAAGAGAAGACCCAAATTATCGAGCAAGCGACAGCAGCGCTCAATGAACTGAAAAACGCTGACGACACAGATATCGGGCTGGCTCAAATGGTCGGACATAAAGCCGACCTAATGCTGACGCACTACAGCAAAAATTACGAAGGTCTGGCGCATGCACAGACCGTCGTCGACAGGCTGGCAATTTCAGAGTTTATCTCACCACAAGCGTCTTACGTTTCTATTCTGGAGCTCGGGCTCTACGACGCCACTGGCAAAATCCACGCTGCACTAGCGGAGAAGGGACTGAAGCCCCATTCTGAGGAGTGGATTAAGGCTTTCGATGAGCTTCTCAAAGAGCAAGAAAAGGTTCCACACCACGCAGGGCGACTCTGGGCGCGCATCCCGCAACGCCGCTATGTCTGCTTCTACCCAATGGACAAGAAACGTGGCGAAACGGTTAACTGGTACACACTGCCTTTTGCCGAACGGGCGCGCTTGATGCTCGACCACGGCAAAATCGGCAGAACCTACCACGGACTTGTGACTCAAGTCATCTCCGGCTCAATCGGATACGACAACTTCGAATGGGGCGTCGACCTGTACGCAGACGATCCGCTCGTATTCAAAAAGCTGATTTACGAAATGCGTTTCGACGAAGCCAGCTCGAAATACGGTGTATTCGGCGACTTCTATTCGGGCGTTCAGTTTTCGCTCGATCAGTTCGGCACCTATCTTAATGGAAACAAAGTCGCCGAATTGAATTCCCGCCTAGAGCCAGCGATGCGCTAGCAGGTCCTAAATTCGTTACGCCCGCTAAACAGCTAAATGACTCTGAGTATATCGGTCACTCTTGCGGATCTGTAGTTCCGCAATCGATTACTTCGTGCTTCGCTTCAGCGCCTACAGACATCTGTTCTGCAAGATGAACAAGGTGTGAGCCTTCAATATCCAGCATCGACGCGAGGTGGTATAGGTTGTCTAAGCCTATACTTCTGTTGCCGCTTTCAACATCCACAATGAATGCGCGGCTAAAACCGGCTTTCTTGCTTAGCTCCGCTTGGCTCATTCCCATCAAAAGGCGGCGCAGCCTAATCTGCTTTCCGATGTTTCGCAAGAGAATATCTTCTTCCGAGACTGACTCAGCTCGCTTCTTCGCCGGCTTACTCAGAGGTTTTGACCCGCCTGCAGCATCGCCTGCTGCAACCCCAGCGCCACCACCAAGCAGCTTACGCTGCCGTTGTGTTTCTTTAGCAATCATCTCTGACGCTAATCTATCAATTGAAATCATGCGCTGTTCGGCAATAAGGCGCATTGCCTCAATATGCGATTCGAGCACTGGCACTGCCAGCACCTCAACTTTTCGGACTCGCATCAATCTAGCCTCCGGTCTCCTAAAATTTTACAGCTCGGCCCATATAGGAATCTTTCCTTCGCTTTTTCTCGCGGTAACGGATGAAGTGTGAAAAATTGTAATTTAATGTACTGAACCAAAATCCGCCGAGCTAATAAAGACATGACTTTCCGGATGTGCATCGCCCTAAGGGGCTACCGAGATCTTCTATTTTTCGTGTAGTTAAAAACATAGAAAAAGGCGCGGATTGGTTTCCATCATTAGCGAATCAAACGAGTCGCGATGAGCCCGGCAAAACGATCTTTTCCCTCGTACCACCATCCTAGATGATTGTGGCACTGAGCGCAGATTGCAAAAGTCCATGCATAATTCGCAAACCAGCTCGCCTCAGTCGACGCATCGCCAACATTGGCGGCGCCGGGTGCGTCGCTGTAGCAGAGCACGTGAAATGAGTAACCGGCTGGATTACGAAAAGTATGTTCGTGCGGTTGAATTGCCAGCGACGGACTTGTTATCTCGTGCTCGCAGCTCTTACAGCGCACTTTCTTTTGCGCCTGCGCATCAGTGGCATTATCAACAATCTCATCAATGTCAATCGAAGCGCTATTGCTCATGAGTGCAAACTTTAATGACCGCGAAGAACAAAGAATCCAATTGCGCCAATGACCGAAATTGCGGCGGCAGCGATAGACGCGATCAGCATTATCTTCTTGCGCTTTCTCGCTGCAATGACGGCATTGATTTGCATCTGGATTCTGCGAGGAAAAACCTCCAGGCGCTCTTTTAGCTTTTCCACGGTTTCAAAACGGTATTGCGGATCTTTCTCTAAACACCTCACAATAATCTCCTCGAGATCTTTGGGGCGTCTCTTGTCAAAGTTCAAGTCAGAGATTTTGGGAGGCAGTTTGAGCGCATGCATATTTTTGATTTCCTGCATGTCGCCGTCTCGAAAAGCAGGACGGCCAGTCAAAAGAAGAAAGCCAATAGCACCTATCGAATAGACTTCCGACCTTTCTGTGTATTCCATATTACGCGCTTCATCACCGGACATCCAAATTGCATCACTCGTATCGACAAGTCCCTCGCTTGCTTTGATTTTCGGTAGAGCGAAATCAGTCACAAAGACGGATGGATCTGAATTCATATCGTCAAAGAAAATGATGTTGCCGGGTCTGATGTCTTTGTGTGAAACACCTTGCTTCTGCGCATACAATAAGGTTTCGCACATTCCAAGCATGACTTTGACGGCAACATCAAAACTTGGAAAACCATAAAGCGCCGCGCACTGCTCTACGTTAAAGCCATCTTTATAGTCTGTCACCACATACGGTGCTTTTCCATTGTGTACACCACAGTCGGCAATTTTGAGAATATTTGTATGAGTGAGCTGCTGATTCTTCTTCACTTCGCTTTGGAAAGTCGCCTGCAATTCAGGCGGAATTTTCTTGAAACACTTCACAGCAACTTTTGTCCCGCGCTGTCTGTCTCTTGCAAGAACTGTCGTTGCTCGTTTGCTAAAACCTAAAAGTGCGAGAGGCGCGTATCTCTCGGCAGGAAAAGTGCCAGGTGATAATCCAACAGTCGAAAGGTCCAATGATATGGCATCACTTTCGTTAGGCTTGAGATGCATCGGAACTTTTACAGGTTTGCGCACCATGCAACTGCAAAGATCAACGTGCTTCGGTCCCGGTGCAACATTGGCGGCAATACGCCTATTGCAAGCGGCACAAATATCAATTGAAAAAGAAGAACTAGGCGAGAAGGGGCGGTCGCAGCGACAGAGCGAAAACCATTGAGTTTTCTGTACAGTGCCCTCTTCCGCTACGGGACGAAAGCAATCCTGACATTCACCGTCGACAACATTGGTCGCGGTCGGTTTTGACACCTGAGGTTTAGAACCGACGGGCTCTGCCATTTGATTGAAACACCTCAAGTTGAGCTGGACAGGGTCGACACTCCCCATACAACTTAGCACTTTTCGGTTAACGTATTTATCTGCGCGGCGCGCACTGAGCCGCCATAGCGGCTGCTAGTCCACCACACAAGAAAAGACCTACGGTGAGAGCACCGGTGCGCCTTGTTCTTCTTCTGGCGCCGCTGTCTAGACTCATAACAACAGGCAGGGCTGCTGCGCCGAGCCCGGCACTCAAGCCCAGCGAAAGTCCTTTTCCAAGACTGCCCAGTCCTGGCTTCGAGCCAACCTGGCTGAAATAGAAGGTATTGGTCAAAATATCGCCCAACAATGCAAAGAGGAAAAGCGCTGAACCAGTTGGCGGTCTCCTGCCAACTGCGTTGCAGACCTTTGCCACACCTTTCATGCCCATGCGGTCCAGTTGCGGGGCATCCGGCAACGCTCTGCGAAGGGCCTGATGAGCAGTAGTGAGCGCAACCGCGCCAACGAAGCCATTGAAAAGTGCTCGAATCATTCCCTTCCCCCTCGATCAGTTTGCAGGTCGTACATATTACATACCCACATGCACTTTTGAAAACGGGGCGGCACAACTGCGAAAGCCGCACCAGCGCTTGATGCCAGGAGGTTCAAACATTAAATATTCTCTTCTTGGTTTCGCGATAGAATCTCTTTCCTGACCCAGTGTTCGTTTTCGCTTGCGAAAGGTATTCAATGTCATCAAAACGCCTTCTAACTATTCTATTTGGACTCTATTTCGGGCTTATGTTCGAATCGGTACAGGCGACTGAGTCACCCGCCGCAGCGCCTGTTGCGCGCGACCCACGCAGCGGCGCGGAGGCAATTGAAGCACCCTTCAAACTTGAAAGTTTGATCGTCAACGCGCAAAACAACTACCAGCACGGGCGTTACAAAGATGCTATTCAGCTCTTTGAAAAGGCTCAGCAATCCAGCGAAAAATCTGATTACCAGGCTGCCCAGATTAGCCTTGGGTTGGCGGAGTCCTATCGCTCAATCGGCCGATACAATGACGCAGAGACTCTTTTCAAGAGCGCAATCGCCGAAGCTGAAGAATCAGACAAAAAACACCTCAACAAGAAATACAAAGCCGGCAAAAAAAGAGCAAGCGATCTCGTCCCCACAATGATGAGCGATTTGTCTGTTCTTTATTTAGACCAAAGTCGCTTTCAAGAGTGCGAACAAATTCTCAATCGTTCGATTGCAATCGGAACAAAGAAAGTTGGCCCAAACAATTACAACCTAGCGCTGCCTCTGAATGGTTTGACGCGACTGTATCTGAAATGGGGCAAGCTAAGCGAAGCGAAAACTGTCAATGATAGGACTCTGGCTCTTTTCAGCACACCGGCATCCAAGCAAAATTGGTTGTACGCGTACACCGCATTTAACCTGGCCCAAATTCTCAACGAGAAAGGAAAGTACAAAGAAGCCGAAGCGCTGTACAAAGCGACACTACTTGGTCTGCAATCGTTGATTGGATTCGAACATGAACACATCGCAATTATCTTGGAACCGTTAGGCGACTTGTATAGAAAGCAAGGACGATACGAAGAGGCGAGAAAAACTTTTCAGCAGGTTCGCAAAATTCGAGAAGCGGCTCTCACCAAAGAGCATCCGGACTACGGAAAGGCTCTGCTCGACCTAGCATTGCTTTATCGTGACGAAGGACGTTATGCAAAAGCAGAACAACTCTGCAGACAAGCGATCAAAATCATCGAAGCTTCGCTTGGACAAAACAACGTAGAAATCTCGAAGTGCTGGATTACTCAAGCGTCCATTGCGAGATATCAGGGACGCTACAGCGAAGCTGAGGAGCTCGCAAGAAAAGCATTGGAGTTAGATGAAAAACTGGTGACAGCGGATCATCCGGCAGTTGCGCACGATCTTGTTGAGCTGGGAACGATTCTTGCTGATGAACGTAAATTTGCTGAAGCAGAAACAACGTTGAACAAAGCTTTGAAAATCAGCAAGGAAAAACTCGGAGCCGAACACCCGGATATCGCGCTTACAACCCGCAGTTTGGCAGAAATCTATCTGTCGCAAAAAGACTATGCAAAAGCCGATCCTATGTTTAGAAGTTCACTTCAACTTGTAGAAAAAACATTGGGTCCGGACAGTTTGCAAGCAATCAATATCGTTAGAGATTTGAGTGAGTTGTTGACTGTTCAACAGAAGTACGACGAAGCAGAGCCGCTACTCAAGCGCATTTTGACCGCCGATCAAAAACTGTTTGGCGAAAAGAGTCCACAGGCTGCCAGAGATCTTGAAGCACTAGCTGACCTATATACGAAGCAGAAGAAAATGGATCTCGCAGGTCCGCTTCTTAAACAATCGAGAGAAATTACCGCATCGTTGCCAGGCGCAACGGATGCACAAAGCTATACTGCAGCTGCCCTTGCAAGCTCCGCACAGGACAAGAAAGTCGCTGACAAATGGGCACTGGTCGTGGGAATCAGTAACTTCAAAGATCAATCAATCAACCTGAAGTACGCTGCAAAAGATGCGACGGACTTCGCAAACTTTCTGGTCACCCAAGGCAACTTTAAGTCAGATCACGTAAAGCTTCTTACCGATGGCAATGCATCAAAAGAAGAAATTGCATCAAAACTAGGACAAGGATGGCTAGGCAAACGAGCGCAACCGGACGACTTGGTAGTTATTTTCGTGTCAAGCCACGGAAGTGCTTCGCTAGAAGATGTGGGCGTCAACTTCTTAGTTGCCCACGACACCGATAAATTCAAATTGGTATCGACCGGCATTCCGATGCAATGGCTGACAAAAATAGTTCAAGAGCAAGTTCATAGCAAACGCGTTGTTGTTATTCTTGATGTTTGCCACAGTGGTTCTGCGGGCGAAGACTCGAAAAAATCAGATGCTGATGAAGACGAAGACGCCATCACCACCGACGGTGCAGCAAAAGGTTTGCAGCGCGTAAAAATGGATGCAGGCGGACTGAACATTGGAAGCGGGCAAGTAGTGCTGTGCTCCAGCCTGGCAGATCAAGTTTCATGGGAATCGAAAAATTACCCGAATAGCATCTTCACGAGAAAATTGATCGAAGCATTGCAATGCAAAGGCAAAGACACGACACTCACCGAAGCATTTAACAAGCTGCGCTCGTCAGTTAGCGCTGAAGTGCTCAGCGACAGAGGGGCTGTGCAAACACCAAGTCTCTACAACAAGACATGGACTGGTGGCGATCCTGTCTTAGCTGTTCCGTGCTCTCAGCCACGCAGTGCGAAATAATTCCACTTCTGATTTACAAAACAAGTCGAATCACGACTTAGCTGGACCGGCCTGAACAAAATCAGGATTGATTTTTTGCCCTTCTGTTAGGTCTGTGGTTGGCTGCAATAGTACTTGATCGCCAGGCTGGAGCCCACCGGTTACTTCGCTCTGCTTGCCGAAGTCTCTGCCTAAGGTCACCTTTTGATAATGAACCGAACCATTGTCATAAACAACGACAAATTGTCCTTCTGGTTTTACAACAATCGCAGAATCAGGCGCAATTACCGGCGGATGTTGCCGTTGTGCAATCATGCTTACTTGTGCGAACATACCCGGCATGAGCTTTCGATTCGTATTGGGAATTTGAATCTCTGCAAGCAGGGTGCGAGAAGTAGGATCTAGACCGCCAGATATATGCGTGATACGCGCATCGAAGGCTTGATTCGGCAATTCCGCCACCGTGACTTTCGCGGGCATTCCAACTGTCACACCCTGATAATCCGTCTGCGGTATATAAACAAAAACGCGCAACATGTCCGTGCGCGCCATCTTCAACAATTCCTGATTATTGGTGCTGCTCCCTTTCGAAACGAGGGCACCAGCGTCAACATTACGAGCAGTGATTACACCGTCACAAGGAGCAAGAACTTTTTGAAATGCTGTGGTGGTTTCTAATTCTTCCACACTCGCATTCGCCGCATCGACATTTGCTCTAGCTGCTGCTATCTTCTCGCGATACGCAGCAGCTTGCGCCTTAGCGGCTGCAACCGCAGCTTGAGCAGCTTCGAGTGATGCTCTGTCAGTGCTTACGTCTCTGACTTTCTCATCGCGCTGTTCGCTGCTGACCGCTCCCTGGCGTTCCAAATCTTTGTAGCGCTGAACTTCAAGAGCAGAAAAATTGATTTGCGCTTCCAGACGTTTTACCGCCGCCTTGTTGTTTTGAACCATCGACATCGCTTGCGCAAGATCAGCTTCCGCGCTCTTCACCTGAGCTTCTGCTTGCTTGTAATCAGCAACCTCACGCTTGAGCTGTTTCTCCAACTCAGGGGCATCTATCTCAACCAGCAATTGTCCTTTTCTCACGTGATCGCCAATATCAACTAAGCGGCGTTTCAGATAACCGTCACAGCGAGAGTAAATACTGAATTCTTGAATCGCTTGAATATTTGCCGGCAGTTTAAGCTCAACCGTTTTCGCGGCAATTTTTACTGGCGACACCGTATATGATGGCGTCGCAATCTTTATCTGCTCCATGGCATCGGACTCTTTCTCGCGAGCAGCACGCGCAAACATGCCGTAAGCGAAGATGCCTGCAAAAGCAACAAAGGTCGCAACCAACAGAGCAATCACGGCGAGGGGCGGACGGCCGCTTACTCTATTGGCATCAGAGCGTTCGTGCATAGTAAATGAATCTTTCTGGTCCTTTTGATGTTGCATTTCTTCTCGGACCATTTCAGTCCCCTTAATATCTTGCTCTCTAGTTGCACAACCGCTCGAAGGCTCAATCATTGGAGTAACCTCCTACTAACATTTCTACTTCTTGATTGACCGAAAATGCTTTTGTTTTCTTACGCACCAGTGCAAAAACACACGGAACGAAAAGCAGAGTGGCGAAGGTCGCTACACTCAAACCACCTATTACAGCTCGACCGAGGGGCGCGTTCTGAGCACCGCCTTCGCCGAATCCCAGAGCCATCGGCAACATACCGATTATCATGGCAGCAGCGGTCATAATTACTGGACGGAATCTCGTAAATCCAGCGTTTAACGCAGCTTCTTCTGCTGTCGAGCCATCTTTGATTTGATCGTTAGCAAATGTAATCAACAAGATACTATTCGCCGACGCTACGCCAATAGACACGATTGCGCCCATCAGTGCCGGCACGCTAAACGTCGTCTGAGTGGCAAATAATGCCCACAAAATGCCGGACGCGGCGCCTGGAAGTGCCATCAAAATAATCAACGGATCTGTCCAAGATTGGAAGTTGACGACAAGCAGAAGATAAACCAGCAATAGCGCAAAAACCAATCCGCTAGCCAACCCTACAAACGCTGACGTCATACTCTGAGCTTGACCACGAATTATGCAAGTGCTGCCACGAGGAAGGTCTTTCTTTACACCGGCGACGATTTTCTCAACGTCGGCCATCACGCCGCCGAGGTCGCGACCTTGTACATTTGCGAAGACGTCATACACAGGCTGAATCTTGTAATGATTCACAACGGTTGCGGTCATTCCGCGATTGGCAGTGGCAAGGTTTTGCATCAGTTGAGGCTTCGAAGCAGCAGGACCAGTGATCGGCGTCTGCATGATTTCGTCCAATCCACCCATTCGATGTTCAGGAGTTTGCACAGCAACCGGATAGTTGACACCATTTTCGGGATTCACCCAAAAGCCTGGTGCGGTTTGAAAGCTAGAACTCAAACTGATGAGCAAGGACGATGCAATATCTCTTTGTGACAAACCAAGCTGGCTCGCTTTGGTTCTATCCACCGTCAAACGCATTTGGGGCGCGTTTGTAATCTGCTGCAGAGTCACGTCGGTTGCACCACGAACAGCGGCGACTTTATCGCGAAGTTTTTGAGCAATCAGATAGTTTGCTTTCTTATTGCGTCCCGTCACTTGAATGTCGATTGGTGCAGGCAAACCAGCATTCAATATTTGACTGACAATGTCTGCAGGCTGGAAGAAGCAGGTGACTTGCGGGAATTTCTTGCGCAACATCTCGCGTATCTTCTTCGAATATTCAAAGGTTGAGACCTTGTGGTGTTCGTGCAGTGAAATCAAAATTTCTCCATCAAATTCACTGGTCGTAATGTTGTCACCATACGCAAGACTGATACCACTGGCAGGCAGACCGATATTGTCGAGAATCGATTCGAGGTCGCCCGGCGCCAAAAGCGCTTTTATCTCCTCTTCAATCCGCAGAAAGAGACGTTCGGTCTCCTCCAACCTCGTACCAGTTGGCGCGCGCAAGTGCATGCGCATTTGTCCAGCATCCACTTGCGGGAAATAGTCCATGCCGAGAAATGGAATCAACATCGCCGAGAGACCGAAGAAGCAAGCAAAGAATGTCGCAGTAAGGCCTTTATGCGCGATGAAATATCGCAATACTTGCGCATACTTATCGCGCACGCCATCAAAAATCGAAATGACGAACAAATGAACTGCTGCGAAAACACCGACAGTCTGGCTGTCCGCTTCGCTCTCATGCCCTTTCAGCAGGTACAGGCACATGACGGGTACCAAGGTGCGGGAGAGGAAGTAAGAGAACATCATGGAAAAAACAACAGCCATTCCCAGCGGAACGAATAGAGATCGAGCAGGCTCGGAAAGCAAAATGACAGGCACGAATACAATACAAATTGCCAGCGTTGAAACAAAAGCCGGGGTCGCAATCTGCTGAGCCCCGTCGAGAATGGCAGTGACAATCGGCTTGCCGAGCGAGAGGTTGCGGTGGATGTTCTCAACCTCCACAGTCGCATCGTCCACCAACATACCGACAGCGAGCGCCAGGCCACCCAGCGTCATGATGTTGAGAGTCTGGTGCATTGCGAACATGCACGAAATGGCAGCGAGTATCGAAAGCGGAATGGAGATAGCGACCACAACTGTACTGCGCCAACTGCCGAGCAAAACCAAAATTAAAAGCGCGGTTAGACCAGCGGCAATTGCTGCTTCGCGGACCACTCCACTAATAGCTCCTTTGACAAAAACCGACTGGTCCGCCAGCAGTTGCACATCGATTTCCTTAGGAACAGTTGCAAGAACCTGAGGCAATGCCTTACGAACACGCTCGACGACAGCGATGGTGGAGGCACTACCATTGCGCAGCACATTCAATAATGTAGAGCGGCGTCCGTTTTGATGGACAATATTGGTCTGCACAGCAAAGCCGTCCCGCACGTGCGCGACATCGCGCAAATAAACCGTTGAGCCATTAATCTGCTTGATTGGTAAGTTATTGAAAGCCTCGATGGTCTCGGGCGTACTATTCAATTGAACGGCTATTTGCTGCGAACCAATCTTTGCTTTTCCGCTCGGCAAAATGACGTTTTGCGCTGCCAGCGCCACAGACACGTCGGTCGCTGACAGACCTTTGGACTGCAAAGCCTCAGGGTCAAGGTCGACCATCACCTGCCTGCTTTTACCGCCATAAGGCAACGGAATCGAGGCACCCTCAACGCCGGATAATCCGGTCCGGATGAAGTTCATTCCATAGTCGAAAAGCTCTTGTTCGGACAGAGTCTTGCTGCCGACGCCGAGCTGAAGGACAGGAACATCCGATGCGCTGAAGGAAGTTATAAGTGGTGGTGTCGTCCCTTGCGGATAGATACGCAAAAGAGTTTGGCAAAGGGAGGCGATGGTTCCGACGCCTCTGCCGACATCTGCGCCTTGCTGCAAATAGACCTTGATTACGGATATGCCGTCTAGTGACGATGACTCAATGTGTTCGATGTCACTCGTGACTGTTGTGATCGCTCGCTCACAAATGGTCGTGATGCGATTCTCCATCTCCTCAGCGGGCAGTCCGTTATAACTCCAGATGACACTGACGACCGGAATGTTTATGGTCGGAAAAATATCCGTCGGCATCCGAGTGATGCTGACAATTCCCAGTATAGAAATAAGCAGGGAAACAACTACAAATGTATAAGGTCGCCGAAGCGCCAGCTTTACGATCCACATGAAATGACCAAGGTGACGGCTTTTTCCAATTATAGTTGATACGAACTATTCGCAGCAACCATAATTAATGTTTCGCTTGAAAACAGCCTATATTGCAGCATCTATGGGGCTTCACAAACTGCTAAAATGTGATGGATTTGTGATCGTCTTCAAAAATACCGAAGTGAAGCAGCACGAGATGATTAGAACCGAGTACGCCGACATGTTTGCGCGTCAAACAATCGGTTTTCTCGTGCGTCGCACTGCCGCCCTGATGTCAAAACGACTAAACGAAGCCCTTGGCGAACACGACATCACGCTCAGTCACTGGGTTGTACTGTCATGCCTCTGGCAAAAAGATGGCTTACCCGTCATGTACTTGTCGAGCCAATTGCAGCACATAGGAGGAACAGTTTCCGACCTCCTGTCGCGGATGGAAAAACGCAAGCTCATAAAGCGCAGACGCGACCGCAAAGACAGAAGAATTCTTCGGGTTTATCTAACGGAAGAAAGTCTCGCGCTCAGCAAAGTCTTGCCTCCAATTGTGCACCGCATATGGCACCAGGCGTGGCAAAACATTTCAGAATCTGATTTGAAAAAATTCGCCGACATTCTAGAACGCATGATTCATAACTGCGAGCCGGAGTACTCGGTATGCTTGCCGGAAGCCGCAGTAAGCGTGGCTCCGAAATACCAACTCATTTTGCCGCCACGCTCCACCGGCTATCGCTTAAAACTTCTGCAGCTAATGCTCACTCGCAGGTTCAACGACACACTCGAAGAATATAAACTCAGTGCCAGTCATACATTGGTTCTTTTCAAACTATGGCAAGACGACGGTATTCCGGTGTCAGAAATAGGTACTTACCTGGAGCAAGTCGGCGGCTCACTTACCGGCGTGCTTGAGCGCATGGAAGAAAACGGACTAATTCGCAGAGAGCAAGACGAAAAAGACAAACGATGCTTTAGAGTTTGGCTTACAGAACAAGGCGACGATCTCATCGAGATAATCCCTCCAATTGCACGAAAAGTTCTCAACTACGCGGCGCGCGGTATTAGCGACAGCGATATCACGTTTTTCAAAAAGTGCTTAAATACAATGCTCGATAGCGCAAGTTCGCACGGCAAAGTGCCTTCTGCCTCCGAACCGAGTTCGCTGAAGAAATGAAGGCACTCACACCAAAGCGGTCAACCTGTAAGTTTGAAACTCACAGTGTCTTTTCGGAAGGGCTGAATGATTCGCTCCTGACTATTTAAGTTCCTTGCGCAATTTCTTGTCAGCCTTGCGCTGCAAGTCGTCAGCATCTTCCTGGATTTTGTCAGCTTTTCTCGACTGCCTTGCTGCCTCTTTGGCGTGTTTTGCCGCACGACCTTCTTTACCCTTGACTTGGGCAACAGCCGACTCGGTTGACTCAGCGGACGCCTCAGCACCTACTGCCGCGGCTTCAGCGGCCTTTTTGTCAGCCTCTGCTTGAATTTCAGCTGAATCCTTCGCAAAGGAAGGTGCAGCCAAAAGCCCCAAAACAGCAACCAGCGAGAGCATTGATGTTAATGACTTGAACATTAAACTATCTCCTTAATGTTGTGATTTCATGACGTGTTTAGGGGTTGACCGGGGTTTTGTTGTCAAAGTGCCATCAAGATTTCGGAAATTTACATTTATGATCTAGGTCGTTATGACCAGTCCTCAAAAAATTATCTTTACAGCAATGGTTGTTGCGCTATCAGCACAACTCACTTTTGAGCGTCCTGGCTTCGCACAAGCAGTATCTCCTTCACCCAAAACACGAACATTCGAAGCACCCAAAGAGGACTATTTTCAACAAGTAACGAAGGGTCATCCCTTCAGATGGTTCGACACAGACATGGCAATTCGAGTCTTGGTTAAACCCGGGGCGGGCGTTCCCAAATTCAAGCCAAAGTTCGACCAGATTTTGCGAGAAGCCTTTCAGACATGGAGCGAGAATTCAAACTCCAAGATCAAATTTCAGTTCGTGAAAGAACCACCGGCAGATATCACATGCGAGTTTGTTGCGGACTTGCCAAAACTGAAACCATCCGTTGCCGGAGTAACCAACTATCAGACAAGCCCACATCATATGAATTCTGCCGATATTTTCATCAGAACGACAAACCAGATCGCACCGCTGACAGACGAACTCTTGCGTGCCATATGTTTGCATGAAATTGGTCACGCACTCGGTCTCGTGAATCACAGCCTGGATCCGCACGATGTAATGTTTCCCTATCTTTCTCAGCAGCAAACGCTATCAGAAAGAGATGTTAAAACCATTCGAAAGTTGTACGACTTCAAGCCACCGGAGACGATTCTAAAAGTCGCGAGCAAGCCAAAAGACGAGTTAGCTGGTCCGTTCAGTCGGGTGATTTTATCTAATGAAGACTATGATTTGTTCACAAGAGCAATCGTTGCAAAAATACCTAGACAAAGTCTTAAAACTGCTAACAGACCGGCCCTAGAGTGCTGCATCAGTTGTCTCGTCGATTCAAGTGGCAACATCTTCAACTACCGAATATTCCAACCTTCTTCCAACGAAGAGTTTGACGAACAAGCGTTAAACGTTTTTCTTTCCGCTTTACCACTTCCGCCTGCACCAGAAAAACTTCGAAAGAACAAATCAGTAGTGAAAATTCCTGTAGCTCTGAGCTTCCGATCTGATGGTACTGTGGTGCCATTCATAGAACCTGATGCCCGCCAATCAGATTGGCTTCAACCGTTGGAGGAACCTTCTCCTGAAGAAATGATGCGGGATCTGGCAAAGGATAAGAAGGCCTCACCCGAGACTATTGACCCAAATCTAGAACCGTGGATTGTTTCTGTGAGCCAGAAAGCACATGCTGCGTGGAAAGCCGAAGGACATGGCAAAACCGAGGTAGTGTTAGGCATCCGAAATAATGGACGAATAGCCCACCTCGTAATAGTTGATTCAGGCAAGGATAAAACTTTTGACAATTCAGTCGTGAATGCATGCATGAGGGCAGAGCCTTATCCATTGGTCCCGAACTCTCCAAACGATACGATAGAGGTCAACCTGCTTTTTGAACAATAGCAATGAAGAATGTAAAACCTCAAACCTCCCCAAGCTAACCTGGAGCACAAGCAGTGAAATTCGCGAAGTTCAGAGAAAAAATCAAATCCGGAAAAGCGCAAATCGGAACCATCGTCTCGTTGTCACCACCTGCGGTGACTGAGTGCTTGTCGAATCTGGGTTACGACTGGCTTTGGATTGATCTTGAGCATTCGCCACTTTCACTTGAACAGGTTCAAGCTATATTGTCAGCAAAACAACCTGACTGCGCCGGTCTTGTGCGCGTTCCAACAAATGCCGACGAATGGATCAAACGAGTGCTCGACATTGGAGCCGATGGCATAATCGTGCCTCATGTCAGCAACAAAGAGGATGCCTTGCGGGCGGTGAAATCGGCTAAGTATCCGCCGTTCGGAGAACGTAGCTTTGGCGCAGGACGTGCCCACACATATGGACTAAACGCGACGCACCACGAAAATGCCAATGACCTGACTTGTGTTGTAGTGCAAATAGAAGATCAAGACGCGGTGAAAAACATAGAACAAATTATCTCCGTAGATGGCGTCGATGGCATCATCATAGGACCATACGATTTGTCTGGAAGCTTTGGAAAACTCGGAAAGGTGGGTGATCCTGAAGTTCAGAATGCGATAAAGACCGTTCTGGCGGCTTGCAAAAAACACAAAGTTGCGGCGGGTATTTTTGCTCTACTTCCCGAACAAGCCAAAGGCTACATAGATGCCGGATTTACTTTGGTCGCTGCCGGCGTTGATCTGCATACAATGTGGACCTCAGCCAAGCAAAAACTTGAAGAACTTCGGAAGTAAAGTTATCATTTTCGCTGCTCAGCGAGAGTTCTTTTAGTTCCGGACGACAGAGCAGTTTGCAGTCCACATAGTTTCCTTAGGATGCGACATGAAAACAGCGACCAGTAAAAAAGTTTCGTCAGAACAGCAAAAGGAATTGTTCAAAACGCTAAAAGCGCGTTTTGAGAAAAATGCCGGACGCCACAAAGGTATTGAATGGGACAAGGTGCAGAGCCGGTTGGAAAGCAAAACCGATAAACTCTGGTCGCTAAGCGAGATGGAAAGAACCGGCGGCGAACCCGATGTAGTTGGACTCGATAAGAAGACCGGCGAAGTCATCTTTTACGATTGCTCTGCTGAAACACCTAAAGAGCGCAGAAGCATATGTTTTGACAAAGAAGCGCTTGATTCTAGAAAAGAGCACAAACCTGCAGGTAACGCCATGGACATGGCTGCTGCGATGGGTATAGAAATACTGACCGAAGATGAATATCGCGAACTGCAAAAGCTTGGAAAGTTTGATTTAAAGACTTCAAGCTGGGTGCAAACACCGGCTTCAATCAGAAAACTCGGCGGTGCCCTCTATTGCGATCGACGCTATGACACTGTCTTTCTCTATCACAACGGCGCATCGTCATACTATGCGGTCAGGGGTTTTCGTGGGTCGTTAAGAGTTTGAAGAGTTCGGCGGATGAAGAAAAACGCCCCTAGAGACTAGAGGCGTTTTTTGTTGCGTCACAAAGGAGATTCAGGTCTTTCTATGCGGCGCTGACTTCGACATCTACGATGTCATCGTCGTTGTGTGAGCTTCCCTTAGCGTTTCCGTTAGAGTTACCGTTTGAGCCTCCGTTTCCGAAGTGTTGCGAACCACCGAACCCGGCGCTTTGTCCTCCAGCGTTAGCAGAAGATTGAGCGGCTGCAGCCTGAGCAGAGGCAGCATCTTGCTGCAGAATAACAAGCGCTCCACGCAACTCATCCATCGTAGATTTGAGGGCAGCGGTGGTGGCTTTCTCCTCAACTTTCTTACGCAGTTCGTCCACGAGCAATTTTGCCTTCGCTTTGTTTTGCTCATTGACGGCAGCACCAAGTTCGTTCAACTGACGCTCGACCATGTAGCACATTTGGTCTGCTTCGTTTCGAACGTCGGCGGCTTCTCTGAGTTCGCGATCTTCATCTGCGTGCTCGGAAGCTTCCTTAATGAGCCGTTCTACGTCAGCCTTGCTCAAATTAGTGCTGGCGGTGATGGTGATCTTCTGCTCTTTATTGGTGGCTTCGTCGCGCGCTTTGACGCTCACGATACCATTGGCATCGATATCGAATGACACTTCGATCTTTGGCAAACCACGTGGTGCTGGCGCGATTCCGTCGAGACGGAAGTTGCCCAACATTTTATTGTCGCGTGCCATCGGACGCTCGCCCTGGTAGACGTAAACATCGACTCCCGGCTGATTATCGTCAGCGGTGGAGAATGTTTGCGACTTGTGAGTCGGGATTGTGGTGTTGCGCTCGACAAGCTTGGTGAATACTCCGCCCATGGTTTCGATGCCCAGCGAAAGCGGGGTTACATCGAGAAGCACAACATCTTTGACTTCGCCGGCGAGTACTCCGGATTGAATAGCTGCACCAATTGCTACTACTTCGTCCGGATTTACGCCTTGATTTGGTTCTTTACCGGTGATTGTTTTCACCAGTTCTTGAACCGCAGGTATACGGGTAGAACCACCAACCAAAACGACTTCGTCAATATCGGAAGCCTTGAGTCCAGCGTCTTGAATCGCTTGCTCAACTGGCTTACGGCAACGTTCTACCAAACTACGGGTCAACTCGTTGAACTTAGCCTTAGAGATTCGCATATCGAGGTGCTTAGGTCCAGTTTCGTTTGCGGTGACAAACGGAAGGGAAATGGTAGTTTCCGAAACGGAAGATAACTCGATTTTTGCCTTTTCCGAAGCTTCAATCAAACGTTGGAGAGCTTGTTTGTCTTTACGTAGGTCTACACCTTCAAGCTTTTGGAACTCACTGGCAGCCCAATCAACAATCGCGTGGTCGAAGTCGTCGCCACCAAGGTGAGTATCACCCGATGTCGATTTCACTTCGAAAACGCCGTCGCCGACTTCCAGAATCGACACGTCAAATGTTCCGCCACCAAGGTCAAAAACGAGAACCGTCTCGTTATTCTTCTTGTCGATGCCGTATGCAAGAGCGGCGGCCGTCGGTTCGTTGATGATTCTCAGAACGTCCAGACCTGCGATTGCTCCTGCGTTTTTCGTCGATTGGCGCTGCGAGTCATTAAAATATGCCGGTACGGTGATGACCGCGCCAGTGACCTTTTCGCCAAGGTATTTTTCAGCATCTTCCTTCAATTTGCGGAGCACCATTGCGGAGATTTCTTCCGGCGTGTATTCCTTGTCTTGGACTACGACTTTGCTGCTGTTTTCAGCGCCAGGCTTCAGCCTGTACGAGACGATAGCTCTTTCCGCTTCTACCTCGTCGAATCGACGTCCAATGAAGCGTTTAATGGAATAGATAGTGTTCTGCGGATTAACGACGGCCTGGCGCCTTGCGAGCTGCCCGACCAATCTCTCGCCCGTCTTAGTGAACGCTACAACCGAGGGTGTAGTGCGTGAGCCTTCCGCGTTAGCGATAACGGTAGGCTGGCCGCCCTCCATCACGGCGACAACAGAGTTTGTCGTGCCCAAATCAATACCAACCGTTTTACTCATATCTGTTTCCTCATACGTCTTAAACGCAACCAAAAGCCGCCATCAAGAAAGGCGTGCGAGCGCCAATCCGCTGGTGAAATTCACGGGTCATACTTTTGTTTTAACCAACGAAATGGAAATGTTGTCCAAACAACAAAATTTCTTTATTTTTTACCGTCTCGACGCTCTTTTCGCTCTGCCTCTCTGGCTTCCGCGGTTTTTCGCAGTTGTGCGACTTCAGCTTCCACCCTGTTCGCATCCTGGTCGCGCTTCTGCGCTTTTAAAAGCAGAAGATATTTCTCTTTGATTTCTGCTTCCTGAGAAGCGTAATCGGCCGGGTCACCCCCATACTCTTTAATGAAGGCGCTAGAAACCTCCTCATGGACCTTTAAAGCTTGTTGGAATTCCAACTCAGACTCTTCGTACTTCCCTACGTCCCTCAGATAGGAAGCGTGATTTGCCAGCGTTTGAAGCAGGGCAGTCTTTCCGAGAGATGGATGTGCTTCGGCGTATTCCTTCGAATATTCCATCGCCTCGTTCAACAACTTTTCCGCAGCAGGCATGTCACCCGACTTCTTCTTTATCTCGGCCAACGAATTCATGATGGCTATTTTCGAAGTCGTTCCTGTTATGCGGTCTTGGTCGGCTAGAGGCAAAGCCTGATTATATTTACTTTCGGCTTCCTGCAAGTTACCGTTCTTTTCAGCGACCTGAGCCTGAAGCATAAGGCGCGACAAGTTGACCGTGCCCTGTATGCCCTCAGTTAGAGAGGCAAAGAAATCACCCATACCAGGAATAAGCGCTTCGATTTTTCCTGCCATATCGCCCAGACCACCAAAGCCGGCTCCGGCATCTTTCTCCAGCGCGGCCAGCCGTTTTTCCGGATCCATGTCAAAGAGACTGTCTCCTTTGAACATATTTTCCAAACTCTCGTTCGATTTATCCATCATCGCTTTCATTTCGTCGTTCATTCCAAATTTGCTGCATTCGTGCGCCATTGATCTATAAAGCTTGGATTTGGAATCGTCTTTTTTTTGAGAGTAGAATGTCGAAAGATTCGTTAGTATCGAAGCACGCTGACTCATCAATTCGTCGTTACCCTCTGTTCTGCGAAGCGCATGCTCATAAACAATCAGAGCTTCATCCGAACGATCAACTTTCTTGCTGTCGAGTGCGCTTCCTAATTCAGAAAGTGCCATCATCGAGAGCTGTTCATAACTGAAATACGTCGCGAGACCTAAATCAATCATGCGCCTGGTGAAGCGGGTCATCGGCAACTCGCTACTTCCATTGCGCTGTCGCAAAATCTCCTGCTCAATTTCCTTTTCGCTGCAGGAGTTAGACGCAAGTATTTCCGTCGGTACGGCATCTTCATCATGAATCTTTCGCCAGGCAGCCTCATAGACAAGAACATCCTTCAAGAGGTGAGGATTGACAGGTTTTTCCCAGGTGTTTTCAACCGCCACGGGAATTTTGCCATCGGCTCCCTCGCAGAATCGACACTCTTCGTTGTTTTCCAAAATAAATTCCCGGCAATAACTGCATCGATGTCCCTTCTCGTATTCTGCGTTGCGAAGCTCGAGTTCAGCAGCTATTTCCTGTGGAGTAATTTCTAACACTTTCATTTGCGGATAATCGCAGTACTGATTTATCGATTCACCGTGGGCATATAATGCCAAAAATAGATCCGTCAAAATTGCGACCACGTTTGCTTCCGGCGGTTCGTGTGGACATATGTTTTCACCGCCCGGCTTTCTGCGCATATCTTCAATTGATTCACCAATTTGTTTGGGAGCTGCAGCGGCAGCGGTTTCAAGTCTGTTGAGAAACTCGACCGGCAGCTTTGTTTTCAACTCGGCGAAATTCGGAAGCCACTCACGAATACTTCGGACAGTGACAAATGGGGGGAGAGAAACAGTCTTCAACAGTCGATTCTCGATCGGCTTATGGCAAAAGCGGCAATACGCTGCTTCGAGTCTTATATTTCCAGCGCATTGAGGACACCATTTGTATTCAGCTTCTGAAAATGTGTACATGCTTCACTCCTACCGTATAGACCGAATCTGGATTCCCTAGATTTCTTAGACTCCTCAGACTTCTTAAATACCTAAGACTCTGCTGCCGCAGCCGCAATAATTCGCTGCTGGCGAATGCGGCGTATGTCCTGTAAAAGTTCGCGAGAACTCGCATATCTGGCTTCCACTTCTCCAGCGGTACATCGCGCTAGCAGTGGATTCAAACTCATCGGCAAGCCGGAGGCTTCGCTTATTTGCGACGCTTCAAGCGGCGTAGGATCCTTGCCTGTCAAAAGGAAATAGCACGTACCTCCAAGCGAATAGATGTCGCTTTGCGGAACAGATTTCCCGCGCAATTGTTCTGGCGGCATGTACGACTGTTTGCCGACCATAGTGCCAGTCGCGGTGCCAACGAAAGCATTTGCCGCACCAAAGTCAATCAGCACGAGCTGACCATCTACACGCAAGACAAGGTTGTCCGGCGTCAAATCTCGGTGAATAACGGGAGGCTGCTGCGAGTGCAAATAATCAAGAATTTCGCAAATCTGTTCTGCCCAGTTGAGAACGAAATCTTCAGGTTGTGGTCCTCGTTCTTTAACAAAACGCCGGAGGTCCAAACCGTCGATGTACTCGAGAATCTCATAGTGGTGCTCATTCTCAACAAAGTGATCGAAAACCTTTGCAATGTGAGGATGATCCAACTTGCTCAAAAGCAACGCTTCTCTATTGAACAGTTCTATCGCCTTTGCCTTCAGTGCATCGGGAGAATTCTTCGGAATCACAGCCTCTTTTACGATAATTTGTTCTCCGCTAGAGTTTTTTGCTGCATAAATAGCAGCTGAGCCGCCACACGCTACCAGCTCTGAAATCTTGATCGCACCATTTCGAAGTTCATCACCAGGAGACATCGGAACAAATAACGTAGGCGAGTACCGGGTGGAGAACTCTTCATCCCACATTGTTGTAAAACTGTGAAAGTTGAGATGCTTAATCCCAGACACTGTTGGAAGTTCTATGCCAACTTGATCGAGCGGCGGCTCAAACACCGCATGTGGTGCATTGGTGACTATGGCATAAACGAACTTTTTCAAGTCCAGTTGATCAATGTCTCGTAGCCTAATATGAATGTTGACAGGCGTAGAAGAACCAGAATGCTGAAAACGGAGCACCAGTTGATCAGCGCTGCGAAATCCTTCTGAGCTTCTCGAAAAAACAACCTGATTTAAATCTGTCCAACTCCACCTAAGTCGCCCTGATGCAGCAGCTAAATACATTGCCGGCAGTGTGATACCCCATTGGCGAAGCACGAAATACTTCTTAAACAGAAGAGTAAGCAGCACCAGATAAGACGCGACAAGTACGCAGGCAAGCCCACCGCCAATACATCCCACTAATGAAAACGGTCCTATAAGTGCAGTGTAAACATATGCCAAGGCAAAGAAGACAATTGGCCAGGTGAATTTCAAAACTATTCGATTGCCCGTTTCGAAATCCGGCGTGTAAGCGATCTCAAAAGCTCCACCTTGCTCAGGAGAAACATGAGGTGCCACGGTATGTTTCTTCAAACTATCTGATTCGCTCAAGATCGCCTCTCAATTCGGAAAGAGTGGAATATCTTTCTGCAACGTTTAATTTGGTAGCTTTGGCAACTGCCTCGTTCATTGATTCGCTAATCGTCTCTCTGAGACTAACTGGGCGAGACTCGCTTATTGGCTCTGGGTCGACGCCCGTGAGCAAAAAGTTCAACGTACAACCGAGCGCATAGATATCGCTCTCGCTTCCGAGAATTCCCTTGAATTGCTCTGGTGACATGTATGCGTGCTTACCAACTACAGTGTTGGTCTTGTTGCGCGTAAGTTCTTGAGAGGCATCAAAATCCATTAGTTTTATGGCGCCACCCTTTTCCAACATAATATTATCTGGAGTGACATCGCCGTGAATAATTGAAGGTGAGAGCTCATGCAGATAAGTAAGCGACTCACAAAGTGAGACGCCAATTTGCGCAACACGCGCGTCGTCTAATGGTCCGGTTCTTGCGACGAGCTGACGCAATGTTTCACCATCTATGAATTCGATAACAAGATAACCGCGCATATCTTCAATAAAGAAGTCATAGAGACGAACTATTTTGGGGTGAGAAATACGTCTCAGAATAGACACTTCTTTCACCAGTCCATCTGTAGCCTTCTGAAGTCCACGATCGTTAGACGGCAGGATAAATTCCTTTATCACCACCTGCGATGGCATGTTGGGAACTTCAGCACCGGGCATAACAGAGGCAAGATAAGCGGTGCCCTGACCTCCACCGCTCAAGATTCGCTCGACCTTATAACTGTTACTTAGAACAGTTTGAGGGGGCAGAGTCTGATCTTGACGCAGACGCCGCTCCGTCTTCGTAAGGCTCATATCCTTAAGCCAGAGCTCTGTATAAGTGGCGATGGACTCTGACTTTGTCAATTTGGCATCACCAACAATCTCCGCATGAGGCGCCCAAGTACGAACGCAAGAAATCAGAGTGGTCGAATCCATTGTCTCTTTTACGTCATCCCAGAGGATAATCACATCAGAGTTGTCTTTGAATTTGAAATAGACGTAGTTGGGAATTATGCTGAAATTGCGCTGTCTCATTTCAACCTTGGTTAGCCAGTCCCAAGGCATAATCGCATTCATGCGCGGGTCTCTAATGTCGAGCCCCTTGGCTTTGAGATCAAGCGACGAAGAAATACCGGACGAGCTTGTGGCCGCGTGGTGCGCAAAAACAACGAAAATCGAGAGAAGCTGCCACGTGATCAAGTACTTAGCCATGGCAGAGAAAAGAAACCAGGCAAGTAAGACACAAACAGGGCCACCGACAAAGAGCAAGCCTGCAGACTCTGTGCTCTCCATGCTCGTTGGCGTGAGAACTGGATACTTCTCTATTTTCTCGAGTTCTACTTTCAAACGATAGCCTGAGTGCCTTCGTTAGGTATCAAGACTCAATCGGTTACCAAATTAATCCAAATGACAAGTTTTTGCAGATTTATCCATCATGCATCAACAGGCGAGCATATCCGTCCCGCTTAACGAAGGTTTCAACCTTTGCCAAATTTCCGAATTCTAGCGTCTGTAAAGCCCCATGGAGGACTTCTCATAGTATTTCTGGTGATAAACCTCGGCAGCGAAGAAAGTGGCTGCAGGCTCAAGCAAACGCTCGGTATCCGCCTTATCAAAGCCAAATTCCCCAAGCACTTCGCCCGCTTCCTTCTTTTGCTCCTCACTCTCGTAAAATATCGCCGCTCGGTACTGGCTGGTTTCCTCGCCCTGGTGCCGGCTCGGTCCGAACTGCTTCACGTAAAGTTTCCTCGCCCTGGTGCCGGCTCGGTCCGAACTGCTTCACGTAAAAGCGGATAATGTCCTTGAAAGAGACGACTTTCGCGTCGAACAAGACCTGGACTGCTTCAGCATGCCCGGTCCGTCCACTGCAAACATCTTTGTAGGTCGGATCTTTCGTTGATCCGCCTGTATAACCGGAAGTCGCGTGCTTGACTCCGTCGATTCGTTGAAGCGCCGCCTCAACCCCCCAGAATCAACCAGCGGCAAGTACAACCTTGTGAAGGCTGCCCTGCTCGGGCAATTTAGCAATTGAAGTGTCTCTAAACATCGTAAAACTCAGTAAATAGCCGGGAACAAGTACCAGGATAAGATTGACCGAAAAATTGACTGCTGCGTTCATTCGACCGCCTCCAGACAACTTTCATTATATCCAAGCATTCAGTTTATGCCACACTGAGGCCGGCCAGGCAGCGCTTTTGACCAATTTCAGAGCTTTCCTGGGGCAGCAGGTTGCTAGAAACGTCCGGAGACTGCTCCAAATACCAGAGCGGCAAAGACCAGAAGTTCAAGTAATACGGTTAAAACAACAGAGAAGATGGTTCCGAGAGTGAACAATACAGGAGCGTAGGTTTCTGCATTTTGTTTGTAGCAAGCGCGCGCCACGACTTCGGCGGGAGCCCCCAAGCAATAGCAGATGTTGGCACAGATGGCGTAGACAAATGCCGCGACAACAGCGGCGTGCCCCATCCCAAATAGCGACAGCAGCAAGATAGAAGGCAAGCCGACTAAACCAACAATGATGTTGTATACAGGGCGTCGCGACTCCCACCACATTAAGATTGAAAATAGAGAACGCCGCCCTTGTGGAACTGCAATGATTTTCTGTAACAAGCTGGCACCACTTTTGGTGCGCGACACTTTCTCAAACGAATGAATTATTAATTGAAGCTGCTCAGGAGTAGCCTCTTCGAGCAAGTCGAAGTATTCATCCACAGGCAGGCTGTGAATCTTCTCTAGTTCTGACCCACTAACGACGAGCTTAACTTTACTCGCCGTCGTAATCTGACCGACGGAGTTGGCGGTTTCGCTAGACACAGGTTTTTCCTCTCAGTCTTCCCAGGATAACTCGCAAAGCAATCCAGGCGCATAGGAAAAACCCTAGAAACCCAAAATTTGCAGCATACGTTTTTATTTCTTATTTCATTGCCAAAAGTTGGAACCATCAATACAAGGCACGGTCTTCGATTGAAGTTGAGGTATTTCATGCTAAAACAACTGAGGGCAGCGGTTATGCAGAAAGATATAGTTCCCGAGAAAATAGACAGAGTGCGCGCAAACACTTGCGACAAGATCAATGAAAAAATAGATCGCCAGACTGAGCGAAACATTGCTGCTTTTGTTTGCAGCGGCGAGGAAGAAATTTCAGAACGACTGAACGAGCTGGCGGAAGAGTGGGACATTGAGCGCGTACTACAACTCAATGCAACAATCATTTCAACTGGAGGATGCATTCTTACAGCTTTTGGCGGCAAGAAATTCCTTGCCATTCCTTTTGCGGTCTCATTGTTCCTCATGAATCATGCAATCAGGGGCTGGTGCCCACCAATTCCGATGTTCCGTCGACTTGGAGTTCGCACGCGCTCCGAAATCGATGCGGAAATCTTCGCTCTAAAAGCCATTCGTGGCGACTTCGATGATGTTCAAAGAATTGCCGAGCCCATAGATAGAACAGCCGCTGCTATTGATGCCGTCTCCGAATTCGCAGACAACGAAGCGCACGATGAGCATCAGCGCGGCGCCGCATAGATGGGCTCTTTCAACTCATAATCTTGCAACATTCGCTCGGTCTTCACTACCGTCACGCGATTAATCAGTTTGCGTGATTCATGGTTATCGCGCACTGTTTTCGCAAGCGTGAAACTCGAACCTACACAGAAAAATAGCCCCATCGTCATGTAGCCCTTCACCCAAAGTTCTGCGGGCAATTGGTAAATTCCGCACGACATCAGAAATACAGATATGCCAAAAGAAATCCACACAAACGCCATCCAAGCAGCAGTGTTTTCATTGATTGTTGGTCGGTCCATACAGGTCAAAGCCTCATAGTTGCAGACACACACAACATATCGCCAGGCGAATCGTTTCTGTTGTGACATAAAACAGTTTGCAAACTGAGCATGCTCGGAAAGATACGAACAGGGTCATCCACTGATTGAGAGCGCAACTAGGGTTTTTCCCAGTCACAGGCGAAAGTGGCACTGGCTAGAATTGGAAAAACTTCTGGATTAAAACAATGCACGAAATCTTCGGCGGGATGCTAGTCCTTGTATTCATGATTTTACTTTCCGGAATAAAGATCGTAAGAGAGCATGATCGCCTGGTCATTTTTCGATTCGGAAAAATCATCGGGGACAGAGGCCCGGGCATGCAATTGGTTGTCCCCCTGATCGACCGTTCGCTCATCGTTGACACGCGAATCACCGCTTCCGTTACGTCTCTGATTGAGACCACCACTTTAGACAATGTGCCAGTAAAACTCTCTGCACTTTGTCGGTTTTACATAAAAGACGCAGCGAAGGCGATCGCGAAGGTTGATGATCCGATTGCGCACACAGTAGAAATAATGCACACGGTACTCAGAAGTGCTGTCGGCGAGTACACAGCACAAAGAATTCTCACTAGCGAGGTGGAAGTAAATAGCGTGCTCAAACGAGAACTCAGCCGCCGCGCGAACAGCTGGGGCGTCCGCATCAAATCGGTCGAAATCAGAGAGCTTACTGTTCTTCGGGAGATGCAACCGGAAATTTAACGGGAATAGACACAAGCGAAATCGATTCGTCGCCGAGCTTATATTCCACTTCCAAAACTGTATCTTGCATGTTCTCGAAATCCATACACATGCAAGTTGATTGAACTACGGCCGTCCCATGAGTCTGCCCAACGCGCATCTCGCATGGTGTCAGGTGTTTGCTTTCGACACCGTATTCAGGGAAACGGGTGACGCAAGTTATGTCGGAGGACAGTCGTTCTGTTGCGTCGAAACGCTCCACGTGCAGCGACAAACGTACATTTTCCAAAGAATATGCAAGGTGACTTTGCTTTCCAATCAGCGGTGTTGGCGTTGCCATCAGCGTTTTTACAGCAATTCCGTTTTGATGGATGCTGAGTGGACCATATCTGGTCGGCGTGTCCGGCGGCAATTGCGGAAACGGTTTACCTGCCTTACTTTTTGGTTTCATTAATAGTATGTTCTCTTTTGATTCGGACCAGAATAGTCGATGTCAAATCTTGACCTGACGGTATTATAGAGCGGACTGTGGCTGAAAGATACTGCCGGCGTGCTTCGGACATCCTCTGTTGAACAAGCCAATCTCGCCGAGCGGCGCAAGAGTTGCTTTGAGACTACTCCGAGAAACTGCAGCGAGCTCTGGTCTCGAACAACGGATCCAATAACCTTTGGAACAAACGTTGACATTCCTTCGATATTTCGATAATATTGGAAATATGGAAAACAAAAACGCATTCAGAGCATTTCCGGCTCTGGCGAAAAAATTACGCTTGGAAGTATTCAAAATGTTGGTCCTTAATGGTTTATGCGATTGGGAGAACCATTACAAATCGAAGAGTTGGAGTGCTGCAATTGAGAGTCTTGTTTATCTGTATAGAAAATACTTGTCGCAGCCAGATAGCCGAAGGTTTTGGCCGCCAGTTAGGTCTTGAGTCCGACAGCGCCGGTGTTAAGTCCGGCAGCGGCGTCAATCCAGACGCGGTGAAGGTTATGGAAGAAGTAGGTATCGACATATCCAAGCAATTCTCCAAAACAATCGACAACGAGAGACTTGCCGACTATGACGCGGTGATTTCTATGTGCTCGGTCAAGACCGCTGATTTCTGCCCATCTACATTCATTGGCACCCAGGCGAACTGGAATATCGACGATCCAAAAGGGCAACCTCTCGATGTGTTCAGGCGTGTGCGCGATGAGATCAAAGCAAAAGTAGAAGAACTCGCAAAGACTGAAGTACCCATGGATTGTAGATGAGCATTCAAGAAAGTGAAGTGTCAGACAGCGGAGCAACTCAGGCATCTATAGGGTTCTTCGAACGTTGGCTGACAGTCTGGGTTTTTCTCTGTATTGGCGTAGGAATTGCGCTGGGTCAGCTCTTGTCGGGTCCGGTCAAATTCATCGGTTCGCTTGAAATTGCCAGAGTAAATATTCCAGTAGGGATTTTGATTTGGTTGATGATTGTGCCCATGCTTTTGAAGATTGACTTCGGGGCGCTAGGACAAGTAAAGCAACACTGGAAAGGCATCGCGGTGACACTGTTCATTAACTGGGCGATCAAGCCGTTCTCGATGGCTCTTCTAGCTTACATATTCATTCGCGTAGTTTTTGCTCAGTACCTGCCGCAAGATCAGCTCGACAGCTATGTAGCAGGATTGATTCTGCTCGCAGCCGCTCCGTGCACAGCAATGGTTTTCGTTTGGAGCCAGTTGACCAAAGGCGATCCTTATTTCACATTATCGCAAGTTGCAGTTAATGACTTAATCATGATCTTTGCTTTTGCGCCCATCGTCGGGCTCTTGCTGGGTTTATCCTCTATCACTGTCCCGTGGGATACGCTACTAATATCGGTTGGTCTGTACATTGTGATACCAGTATTGATTGCACAGTTGTGGAGAAGTCTGTTGTTGAAACAGGGTCAGAGCGCGTTCGATAAAACGCTAGCATTCCTCCATCCCGTTTCACTTTCGGCTTTGCTCATTACACTTGTACTGCTATTTGCGTTTCAAGGTGAAGCAATTCTCAAGCAGCCGCTCGTAATCGCAATATTGGCGGTACCAATTCTGATTCAGGTGTTTTTTAATTCTTCGCTTGCATACTTGCTCAACAAGAAGTTGCGTGTTGCTCACTGCGTCGCCGGCCCCTCAGCACTCATCGGTGCCAGTAACTTTTTCGAACTTGCAGTTGCAACCGCGATTAGTTTGTTTGGATTCAATTCCGGCGCAGCTCTTGCCACCGTGGTTGGTGTCTTGATTGAAGTTCCGGTCATGCTTGCTGTCGTCAAAATCGTAAACCATAGTAAGGGTTGGTACGAAAAGGGTATTCCGAAGTAGTCAACTTAAGAGTTAACTTGCGTCGGCATTCCGCTTTGTCCAGGGCCGTTGTAGTGAATGTGCTAGCCTGGGTGCATCCCGAAGGACACAAAAAGCTTGCATGTCAGTTTGGATTTCTAGACAGTCGCCGCAATGTCTTCAACCTGCGTTTCTCCTTCGAAGATAGCGCCTGATCATTTACCACTTCAGTCACGAATGCCATTCTTGATTGATCGCTGGACTCAGTTTTCATCCAAGCGATCAGCTTCTCAACAAGCGGTGGCGAAAATTTGCCCTCTTCAAGAACAAGATGCTCTCCCTTTCCATCAATGAGAAACGTCTTGTTCTCAGAAGGGATATCTCTGACTAGTTTGGCAACTGCTTTAGGCGATACAAGATGATCACCAAGACCCTGAACAACCAAGACAGGTCCATTTATGCGTTTGGCGTAGGTATCTGTCTTCGAGATGAAGCGCAAAAGAGAAGTAGCTTCATGGAAAGATAGTCTCAACTTATGCGATGGATCCGTTAACCAGTGCTGTGTTAGCTCAGGGTCGGTCGTCGCTTGATGCATCATGGCACGACCGGCAGGGCCTGGATGACTTCCAGGAAACAAAAACAACTCAAAGACACCTTTTACAGCAGTCTGCTTCATCTTGAGTAATTTCCAGGCAGGAGCAGAGCAGACGACACCATCCACTAAACTTGGATTCTCTGCAGCAATTCTTATTGCAAGTGCACCACCCATTGATTCACCGATGAGAAAGACCTTGTAGCCAGGGTGTTCTTTACGAATGCTAGTAAGCAATTTGCTCACGTCGCCTACGGTCTCTATACAGTTCAATTTCGCGCGATCTGGTCTGTCCCTGTCAGGACCAAAGCCTCGCACGTTCACACCAAATCCGTCGATCCCTGCAGCAGAAAGTTCCTTAGCTAATGGTTTGTAGGCTCGAGCGCACAACCCAAGTCCGTGTATACACACCACAATTATTTTGGCCGGTTCTGGACTCTTCCACTCCAGCATGTGGGTCTCTCCAACAATAACGCATGAGGGATCTTCAGTGCAACGCGCACCAAGAGGGGATGAGAGTGCAGCACCAGTTGTCCGGCACTCTTCAGACCACACAGCGCCACTGAAGCTCAATGCTGCCAGTAAACACACCAGTGTCACATGGATTGCTCTAATCGCTTTTGCCTTGTTCGCCATGCTTAATGGACTCTTGTTTCTCTTGCTGAACAGGTGTTTTCTTCTGCTGCCCGACCGAGCAACTCCGTGACATTCAAGTAGGTATGCCGAGCTTCGGCAATATCCAGAGTTGCATCGCAAAGTAGAACACAACAATTCCAACGAACCAGATTACGCTGTCCATGGGACCTTGCCCTCCTTTTTCTTTTGATACCTTTATCGATTCGTTCATATCAACATTCACCTCTGTGCCAAACTGTTATTTAGATAGCACCGCAGGTAGTGCATTCTGAGGATCCGTTCCTTCCTCCTTGCCTTGCTGCATTGAGTTCCATGTCAGGTACCCACCAGACAAATTCTTGACACTGAATCCATTCTGTTTGAGGAATCGGGATGCATTGTAGGAGCGTTGACCACTTTGACAATATGTGACTATCGCTTTTCCAACTGGTACCTCTGACAGTCGTTTTCTCAGCTCTGGGAGTGGTATGTGAACACTGCCATCAATGTACCCTCTGGCACGCTCGCCGCGCGAGCGAACATCAATTATTACGGCTCCGCTTGTGGCCAAAGCTGGGACTTGATGCCACTGCACTTGCTCGACCAATCCCTCTAGCACATTAGTTCCGGACATTCCTGCCAAATTAATTGGATCTTTCGCTGAGCCAAAGGGCGGGGCATATGCCAATTCCAGCTCGGACAAATCGCTGATGGTCATGCGTGCCTTGACCGCTGTCGCGAGCACATCTATCCGCTTATCGACGCCTTCTTTACCGATTACCTGCGCGCCCAGCAGCGTGCCAGCTTCCTTGTGGAAGAGCATCTTCATATCAAGACGCTCTGCGCCAGGGTAATAGCTGGCGTGATGGCTAGGATGAACAAAGATGGTTTCATAAGGAATAGAGCTTGATTTCAATTGTGCTTCGTTGAGCCCTACCGATGCAACAGTCAGGTCGAACACCCGAAGGATGGCGGTGCCGATCGTGCCATCGTAGTTTTGTTTTGCACCGAAGATGTTGTTCGCTGCAATGCGTCCTTGACGATTAGCCGGACCTCCCAATGCAATGAGTGTCCACTCGCCGTTTACCGGATTACGCACCTCAATTGCGTCGCCGACTGCCCATATGTTAGGCGAACTGGTTTGTAGATAATCGTCTACCCGAATACCGCCCCGCTCGCCGACGATTAATCCGGCTTTGCGCGCTAACGTTACTTCAGGCCTGATTCCCAGCCCCAGTATTACAAGATCCGCCGGCATGGGCTCATGTCTTTCAGCAAGAACCCAGCAAGATTTTGGCACATCTTCGGAAGCTCCAGCAATTTCGCCTGGTGCACGGAAACCTTCAATCGAACGACCAAGCACAAGCTTAATATCATGCTTTCGCAATTCCTTATGCACGAGTTCTGCCATTTCAATATCAAGCGGTGCAAGTACGTGGTCTTTGCCGTCAATGAGCGTGACATCAACTCCTCTGCGAGCTAACTGTTCTGCCATCTCCAGACCAATGAAGCCACCACCTGCCACTACCGCAGTGCGCGGCTTCTGAATCTCGAACCACGATTGAATCGATTCAACATCTTCAATACTGCGCAGCGTAAACAACCCTGGCAGATCGATGCCAGGCACTCCAGGTCTGACAGGAGCTGCTCCAACAGCAAGAATCAGATCGTCATAACTCTCCTGATAGATCCGCTCGCTGGTTGTCTCTCTTACCGATACCATCTTCGCTTTCGCGTCGATTTCAATGACCTCATGATGAACACGAACATCGAGATTCAGTTTGTCCTTCAGAGCCTCAGGCGTAACCACTATCAATTGCTCCTGCGTTTCAATCTCTCCTCCTAGAAAATATGGCAAACCGCAATTGGCGTAAGAGACGTATCCGCTTCTTTCAAGAACGATAATTTCCGAATCCTCAGAAAGGCGTCGCGCTCTAGCAGCCGCGCTCATTCCACCTGCGACACCACCTACGATGACAATCTTTTTTGCCGTGGAACCGGTAACTCTCATATTGCTGTCCTCATATATTCTTTTTCTCACCGCTGTTGTTGATAGTTTTTCTCAAGCTCTGAGAGCTGCTTTTCAATGTAGTGAAATCACTCCAATGCAAAATCAGACTGTCGTTGTCTCCTTATTCTGCGTGGCATAACCGGCATTCTTCCAGGCGGCTGTTCCGCCAAGAACATTCATAAGGAATTTAAGACCGCCCTTTTCAAGAACACTGGTCGCAATTGTTGAGCGGTAGCCACTTGCACAAATTACTGCCAGCGGCAACTCTCTCGGCAAATTTGAAATGCCTTCTACCAGCTCTGCTAAGGGAATATTGATTGCGCTCGGAACGTGACCTGAGTTGTATTCACCAGATCTCCTGACGTCCACAACCAACAAGTCTTCGCCGGCATCAAGCTTTCGTTTGAGTTCAGCAACTGAGATTGTCGTTGATTGCGTCACCTCAAAACCGGCATCATGCCAGGTGCTAATTCCATTTTCCAAATAGCCGATTACGCTTTCGATGCCCACCCTTGCAAGCCTCATAACCGCCTCGTCGATCTGAGCAAGTTCATTTGCAACAATAACAACGGGTGTACCGATTTCGATTAAGGTGCCCGACCATGAGGCAAACTGTCCGCCAAGACCGATGTTCAACGAACCTTTAATGTGTCCGCCTGCATATTCGGCGGCACCACGAATGTCGAGAACAACTGCGCCTCGCTGCAACTCTTTTGCCACTGCTTCTGCACCTAAAGGTAGTGGGCGAGCAAGGGTATTCAAAGACGAAGCACCCAGGCGATTTATTTCGACATCTTTCGGGAAGTAGGCCGGTACCTCCGGCTGATCCGCGGTCAACATCTCTACAAATGCCTCTTTCGACATCGGCTTGAGAGCGTAGTTAAACAACTTCTGCTCCCTAATTGTGGATGATTTTTCATTCGAAAGGTGCTTGCCGCAAAGCGATCCAGCACCGTGCGCCGGGAATACCTCAACGTCATCAGAGAGCTTGAGGACTTTTTCATGGAGACTTTCGTACATCAACCCTGCCATCTCTTTGTCGCTGTAGCCTTTACTGCCGACGAGATCTGGTCTACCGACGTCCCCGATGAAAAGCGTGTCCCCAGAGAACAACATGGCTGGCTTGTCGTCAGCAGCATCTTTCGCTAGAACACAAATGCTTTCAGGAGTATGCCCTGGGGTCTCAAGTATGGAGAGAATCAACGTTCCAACCTGTAAGATATCTCCGTCTTTGACTGCTATATGAGGAAACGATGCGCCGGCCTTTTCGCCGAAAACAATCTGAGCACCAGTTCTTTCTGCCAGCTCTCTATGCCCACTTACAAAATCCGCATGCAGATGCGTCTCTATTATGTATTTGATGGAAAGCCGTTCTTTCTTAGCTTCTTCAATGTATTGGTCCACATCTCGCTGCGGATCGATGACAACAGCTTCTCCTTCTGAACCGAGCAGATAAGAGCCATGAGCAAGGCATCCAAGATAAAACTGTTTGAAATACATAAGTAACTCCAGTAGCTATTGGAAAATTTGATTGGTCAGCATCCACGCTGACAGAATTAATAGTGATACCGCAAAGGTAATCCTGAGTTTTTCCTGTGGGAGGTACTGGGCAACACGACCCGCAAGGGGAGCAGCAGCCAGGGTACCCACGGCAAAAGGTAAGATTGAGAAATTGAAACTCAAGCGCGAAGCGTATGAAATCGCGCCTACCATGCTATTGATGCTAATCACAAGCAGTGAAGTACCGATTGCTTGCTTTATCGGCATGCGCAAAAGTATGGTGAACACAGGGACAATAATGAACCCGCCACCGACGCCGATCAAACCGGTCAACACCCCAGCGCCGACACCCGAAGCTACCACCACTGGCAGTGCGAGTTTTGTGTCGTTGCTCGCCAACTCGGTTGGCCGTTTATGCTTCAGCATCAGTAAAGCCACTAATGCCATAACAATAGCGAACAAACTCAGTTGCACCGCGTCTGGAATGACTTGTGCAATCTTGGCGCCTGCGAAGCTACCCAGAGCGCCCGTCGCTCCGAATATAAGAGCAGTGGAAACAATTACTGAGTGATGCCGGTAATGACTCCATGCAGCGAGCAAGCTTGCCAAACCAACTATGATCAAGCTCGTGCCTATCGCTGCCTTAGCCTCCAATCCGAGGACATAAACAAGAATCGGCACTGCTATGATGGTTCCGCCACCCCCTAGAAGTCCCAGCAGGGTGCCGGTTGCAAGTCCAGCAATTGCACTTCCCAGCATCAAATCACCTCCGCCTGTCACGGACAACAACTAGATTTGTTGCTCTGCTTTTGCGTGGTCGGCGCTTTTAGCGCATTCCAGGGAGCCTTCCCCAACATAATTCCTAAAGCGCAAGTTCCAGACAAACCTGCAAAGGTCAGCCCTGCTCCGAAAAATCCAGGAATGACGAAAAACCATGGACTTACGAAAACACCGAGGAGAACGCCCGCCAGGACACCGATGCCAACAATGAGCTGAATCTGACGTTCTATAGGAAGCATCTTTCTACCTTCCTTGACTGGCAGCCCGGCTTTGCGCCAGGCAACCAACCCACCATCCAGCACCTTGGGCTGAAAACCTTTGCCTAAGAGGGTGTAAGCACCACGTTCCGCTCGTTTGCCGGACCTACATATCACCACGAGCTGCCCCTGCCGAGACACTTCCTCGCAGCGAGATTCAAGCTCGTTGAGCGGAACATTTATAGAGTTAGGTATGTGTTCCGTCTCAAATTCAATCGGGCTGCGAACATCGAGCAGCACCATATCTCCAGCAACTGCTGCCAGATCGGCAGGCGCCAATTGCTGGCAAACGGAGGATTTAGACGTTTCTGACATAGTGAAGCCCTCAAATGGAATCAAATTCACTATATCGCTAATTGGTTATATAGCGAATCAACCATAAGATTGATTGAAGAATCAACCAAAGGGTTGTAGACTGGACTTAGTGAAACATGGGCTTTCCAATATGAAAGACAAAAACAAATTACTGTCACGACCGGCGCTCGAAATCGTTGCGTCCCGCTTCCGGGCGCTATCCGACGCTTCCAGATTGCAAATATTGCAATACCTCTTTAAGGAAGAGCGTTCGGTACAGGAATTGTGTGAGTTGAGCGGCATGAGCCAGGCAAACGTCAGTAAGCACTTGTCTGTGCTGGCAGAACAGGGGATTGTTCAAAAACGACGCCAAGGATTGTTTGTCTTCTACAGCATCTGTGACAGCAGCATTTATGAGCTGTGCGACATAGTCTGCGGCTCTGTCGGCAAACGCTACGGACAAGTCATGAAAGAGTTTTCCGGGCGGTAAGACCACAGTGGTCCCGGCAGCACGTGCGGCACCACTGTGAATACCATCAAGACACCTGAGGCATGCTGGCAGAATCGAACAACTTCTCCAAATCCCGTATCAGAGCGGCGACGTCATCGATGTGACACATGCTATCGCAAAGACTCAGTTCGCAATCTTGAATGCTTTCATCGCATTCCAACGGCACATCAACGCCGTGCTTCAAAAATACATCCAAAGCATCAGGGCGAGCTTCGATTATTTCTTTAACTGTCGTATTTATTGTAATATTCATGGCTTAGGTCTCCATCGTATGGAATTATTGATTGACTGATCTATGCGCTTTTCGCTTTTGAGCATACACAGGTCTCAGCCACTCCAGACTGCTTATCGAGAGATACTGAAGAATGAAGTTGCTGCGTAGGGCGCGTCCGGCTTGCTTCAATTGCAGCGGTTGTCTCGGAAAGTTTTTCCAATTGCGAACCGTCAAGCTGTTCTTGGATACAAGGGAAAAGCGTATTTTCTTCCCAGCGAACGTAATTATCGAGCACATCAGCAATTCTCGACAATAAGCCTAAACCCGGATCTTGTGCGGATTCGAGCTGCTCTAACTCAGCAAGTAAGCTGCGCACACTTTCGTGGTGTTGCTCCAATCGAACGCGCAACTCGTTGTTGGCAATGACAGGCGACAAGACTCTGTACTCATCGTCCAGAAATGATCCGATCAAGTCGGTGAATACTACACGCATTTGTTCTGCCAGTTGCAAGCGATCATTTGCGGATGCCCGTACAGCCTTGCGCAATCGTTGCGCACATAAAAGGCCTACACCGTTGTCTCTTGAAAGTGGCACTAGACTTGGATGCCTCTTTATCACTAAACTTTTCATGATGTCTTCTCCTCACTAATTCTTCTGACTTATGTGACTATTCGGCGCTGCTGACCGGAACGCATAACTGGTCGCATGAATGATGGATTTAGTTGCGCCTTCACAAATCAGATATTCGGATGTCTATATCCACAATATCTCTAACGCCTTCATTGCGTCCTCATCCCTAGGCATGATTTCGTCATGGGTCGCTCGCCATCGATGCTTTGAGACGGGAGCTTATTTAGCGCAGCGAGATTGACGTGCATATCAGCGGCCCACGGTACCAAGTAAGTTCGCCACAATAAAGATACCGCCAGGCCTCTTCACAAAGTCCCTGGGACGCTCGCCATTCAACTTCGGATTTTCACGATCGACCCAAACCTTTATTACATCTGGTTCAAACAGATCACAGAGCGCTTCGGCAATGGTTATGAGTGCCTGCACGGCTTGTTTGTTTTGCGCGCGTGGTTCAACATCTTCGCGCTCCCAACGCCTTATAGTCTTTTCGTTAACGCCAAGACTTCTCGCAAGTTCTTCTTGGGTAAAACCAAACAGCATCCGCAGCGCAGCAACCTTCTCAGGAAACTTCGCAACTGCCAGCTGTTTCAAATCTATAGTTTTGCCCATTTTCCCTCCATCTAGGATATGGTTACCACAATACAATTCACGCTTAGCGGCAAAATTTGCCGTACAACCGGACTAACACATGGATACGCACTCCAAATTCATGCGCCAAGTACAGCAAGTCTCACGTTTACGCTTAGTTCTTTGCAGTTCACTTTGGGTCGCAATTACCTGGGGGCCCAATTGCTGGTCCGCGGACAAGCATGCAACTGATGCAACCATGTGCAAAACAAAAATCACACAGGCAGTGAACCACAATACATTCATGTCGGCTGGGCATTCAATTAGAACTGAGTGGTTTTACAGTGCAAAGAGTACAAGCAACCCGACTGTAATTATTCTGCCGGGGTCCGGAGGTATTGAAGAAACAGGTGGATTCTTCCGAGATATGGCGTCCAGTTTATCTAACTGCGGAATCAATGCAGTTATAGTGCATTACATGGATCGCAGCGGTATAGCCTATGCGAACAATGCACAGATGGGTGCAAACTTTGGAAAGTGGCTGCAAACTATTAGTGATGGTATCAAGTTTGTCCAGCGGCAACCGGGCATTGATTCAAAACGCGTAAGTATTCTTGGACACAGCTTAGGCGCTCAACTGGCATTACATGCGGTGGCATCCAATCCAGCAGTAATCTCCGTGGTCGACATGGCTGGTTGTTTTGTTCTGCCCACAGACAAAATTGCACGCATGCCGCCAGTTTTGATATTACACGGCAGCGCCGATCGAGTTGTGCCTTTGAGCCGAGAGCGCCAATTGATCGCTGTACTCAAAAGGGCAGGAGGACAATACCAGGAACACATTTTCAAGAATGCGGATCATGCATTTGCAAATGTTTCGGAAGCTGAGTTGTTTTCGATAATCTCCAAGTTTCTGAAAGAGCCTTCGCCGCAGAACTAGCACTCCCGAGTCGTCTTAAGGCGTCAAAACGCTGTATTCAAGAACGAATAGGATCCGAGTACCGCAGATCATAAACAGAACGTGATCAGTATACACGGCATTCTTTTCTTCTAGGACCAAACAAATGTTACTCTGGGCAAAGCTGGAGCCAAGCTGCAATTTTCTATTTGTACCATCGATCAAATTTCCATTGGACAAGGCAAGCGGTGCAAGTGACGATAGTCATTTGCTTTTGGCATAAGTTTTCTCAACCATCCTGACAAATCTGGTTGCTTCTCCCTTACCCATTCGTCCATAAAAAATGAAGATGTCATCTTTCGTCGAAGGCCGGAAATTCTTAAACTTAAACTGAATCGAGTTCCCTTCAACAACCGGCGAGAGAGCGCTTGTGAAAACAAGCGTTCCTGGTTTTGCACGCTGCCAGTCATACCTAGCGCTTTTATCAACTGCTGAATTTTTTTCCTCCACTAGTTCAACAGGAAGAGGAATTACGTCTCCATCAAAATTAAACGAGACAACACCATCATGAATTTTCCCACGCCACGACGAAGCAGTATGCAGCGTGTAGGCAACGCATTTTGCAGCATATCCTTTTTCAGAGACTGCAGCGAAGCCCGGACAAACTGTGTAGATGTTTCGAATTTCTCTTCGGCCGTTTGCATCAAAGCTGACATCATTAGCGTGCCAGACTGTATAGGCACCATTATCCCAGCCGCCTTTTAGCGTCTCAGTCTTTACTTCTTTGCCGTCAATGAATGACTTATATGAAAGAAATGCGCCCTTAGGCGATCCGTCATCTGAATCCCTCTCATCGCTACATTGATCGGGAAAGCCCATCCGCACTGTACATGCGGGACCATTATTGACGAATTTGAATAGACAATCTGCTTCAACGAGATTTTTGCTCACTCGAATATTCACAACTTCACTTTCCATGCTTATGGATCCATTCTCGCCAAGCAAATGCACAGAGCCGCCATCAGAAATCCAGCCAGTATCTGCATGAGCTCTTGAAACACTCATTACAATGAACAACACTGAAATTAGCAGCGTTCTCGGGTTCATTCACGATCTCCAAAATTCATTTTCGCCAACCGACCCTATGGTTTTTCGCGCTCAGTTAATGGCCCCGAGTTTTTTTCAATTGATCAACTTTGATCCAAAAGGGCCCATAATTGGGGAGCGCCCACCCCAATAAAAAACGGCTCAATCTTTGCGTTGCCGCTCAGAGAAAGCCGTTCTATATACCTGCCCGGAGAGATTCGAACTCCCGACCTCATGGTTCGTAGAAATAGAACGCCTCATTTTTTGCAAATTTTATCTGTTTTCTTCTGCGTTGATTATCGTTGAAAAGGCTTATGTTTACTAGCATTTCCAGCGATCACTGTTGTTTGCCAAATTTGAGCAATAGGGGTAAGACTTGATTCCAAGGGGTCCATATAGGGGCCATAGGACTTCATGGTTTCGGACCATAGAACGGGGCTTTTCTGAATTTTGCCCCGTCCAAAGGGGCCATAGATCAGTACACCAAAAATGCCAGCATCCAACTACATCAACTTTACTAAAAGAGAGATCGAGCGGCTTCCACTGCCAGCTCCTGGTTCTCAACAGGTGCGTTATTTTGATGAACTGGTTCGCGTACTTTACATCCTGGTCTCGCCTGGGGGCACAAAAACCTTTTATTGTCGGCGAAAACTTCAAGGTAAGTCGGAGCGGCTTTGCATTGGCCGGTTTCCAGACTTATCAATTGAACAGGCGAGAACCAAAGCACAAGAATTCCAATCGCAACTTTCCGTTGGACAAAACTTCGCTGAAGTTCGGCGGCAATCACACAAAGAAATGACTTTGGAAGAACTCTTCGAACACTATGTCGAGAAACACCTTTCGAAGAAAGGAAGAAGAGTTGCCGAAATAACCGCGTCATTCGATAAAGCTTTTGCTCACTGGAAAACACGAAGACTGTCTGTAATTGATCCAACCGAAGTGATGGAACTGCATCAAAAGATTGCCGACACTCGCGGACCGCTCGCGGCAAATCGCGCCATTGAAATTCTGCGCGCGATGTTCAACAAAGCAATCAAATGGAGATTCTTTGAGGGCAGCAATCCTGCGACCATCGTCACGATGTTTCCGGAGAACGCGCGTTCTAGGGTGCTGGATGAAGGTGAGTATGAACGCCTTCAAGCCGCGCTGGACTGGGAAGAGAATCCAGTGATGCGAGACTTTTTCATGCTCGCCTTACTAACCGGCGAGCGCAAGTCAAACCTGCTTGCAATGCGCTGGAAAGACATCAACTTCACTACCGGTACTTGGACCATTCCGGGCGAAATAACGAAGACAGGCGATCAATATATAGTCGCGTTGACAGATGTTGACCTTTCCATCTTGAAGAAAAGAATGGTGGCTGCCCCGGGTGAATATGTATTCCCCGGTCCACACAATCAAGGCCATCTTGCAGATCCAAAACGCGCGTGGGCACGAGTTCTTAAGCGCGCCAAGATAACAGACCTACGCCTTCACGACTTGCGGCGCAGTATGGCCTCATGGATGGCAAACAGTGGCGCAAACGCATCGGTCATTCAAGGAGCGCTTAACCACAAAGACATTAAAACCACTATGCTGGTCTATGCGCACACCGCAAAGAACGCCGAGCGTGATGCCAAGGCAAAGGCTCAACAATCGCTTCTAAAGGGCAGCAAACGACGTCTAAATGTGGTTCCGTTTCAAAAGCCGATATCTGGTTCGACATGAGCGACCAGCTACAATTACAGCTCAGAATCTAACAATCGTCGATCGAAGTTATTTAAGGCGAGATAGATCAAACAGGCGAAAGGATTGCTAAAGCGTGACAAACTTACTCGGCACCATACAAATACCATGTGCCCTATCAGCTGCAATGACAATTACATTTGTAACTGCTTCCGCTGCGCAAACTAACGCAGACATGCTAGATCCGGCATTCTTTGATGATATGGACAAAATGGCATCCATTGTTGGAACTGCGCCGCCCCCAGTTCGAATCTTACGCGCAGCACCACTTAAGGGCATTAAGATCGCTAGATTTCTATGCTCAGTGACCTCGTCCGTAAATGGAAAGCTTGTCCATGATGAAGCAATGGAGAAAAAAATTTTTGACAACGCGCAAAACAGATTTGAAGAAGCAGGGATTGAATTGCTGCCCGTAAATCAGAATCAGAGAAAGGGGACCGAGGTTTTGGCGAACTACAATACATTTCAAGGACGCACAACCTGCACTGTTTCGGTCATTGATGAAGTTATTCTGCGCAGAAATCCCCAAATGATCTTTAGAACGGTCATATGGAAGTCGACAAAGGAAGATGCAAATTTACTTCCTGAGAACCTGTTTGATAGTCTTTTCGACAAGCTGTTGGAGTTCTGGCGCCTTGCGAACTGAGCTAAGTGATCCAAAATCGCTATTCATAGCTCGCTCCTAAGCATCGGTTACATTGAACAGATTGATGAGTTAAGCCATCAACCATTTATAATTTCAGGGATGTAACAATTGGCGCAAGAGATTATTCTTCGAGCTGAATTAGCTTCAGACATCGAAAGCGCAAGCATTCGGGAAACTGTATCGATTGGAATTCAAGATGGCACGGACACCGAAAAAACAAATCAACGAAGGACTATGGATTCAATTGATTGGTCAAGGTGAATTCATAACCACAGCAGAAAAAAATTCAAGCATAGAAATCTTGAAAGACGGGGGTGCCGTATCCATCCAGTCTGCAACGGTAGAACTGTCAGTATCACCATAAGTGGTACTTGTCACAAATGACAACGACGAAATAGTTGGGCTAGGGGCTATCAAGCGTACTAGAAAAGATTATGCGGCCGAAACTGCAAAGAAAAGTGGATTCGAGTTTGAAGATAAAACTTCTGAATTAGGATATGTCGCCGTCCACAAGCACTACGAGGGAGAGGGTATTGCCAAGGCGATGGTAAGATTCTTGCTCGAATGTTTTCAAGACGAGCTTTTTGCGACAACTTACAACAAGAGAATGGCAAAGGTCCTAGAAAGATACGGCTTCTGCAAACGTGGTCATACGTGGAGAAACATGGACAATACAGCCGACATATCGTTGTACATTCGGATATTTTGATCAGTATCGCGCCTACAGGAAAATCCTATGCTGTTTGAACATAAGACCGTAGATAAATTAACAGAAGATGATCTTCGGAGCCTGCTGGGACAACGAGAGAATGAGTATGTCGAGTTCAAAACCACTTATCCGTTGTTTGTTTCAGATATTAAAGAGGTGGATAAGCAAAGTCTTGAAGTCCTCAAAGACATTGCTTCAATGGCAAACGCTGGCGGAGGCTACATTGTGATTGGTCTCAAGGCAGACGATCAAAGCAGAGCTGCGAGATTTCAGACCCTCGGTAAAGACCAAGAAAAGATGACCCAGAAGATTTTAGATCTCTGCGTTCAACACATTGAAGAACGCATATCTGGGCTAGAGGTCAAAGCACGCGAGGTTGATGGGGCAAAAATAGTAGTTGTTAGAGTGCCAACAAGTTCCAGAATTCCGCACATGGTGAAATTTAAAAACGGAACTCACTTCCTCAAGCGATACCAGGATGGCAAACGAGAAATGACATTCTTGGAGATTCGCAATAGTTTCAATAATGACCTCACAGAAAGGCGACTATCCACAATTGAACATTTGTTGCGAAGAGAGCAACCCTTACATCAGAACATTGTGGATTTCTTTAGCGACACAACACTAAATGAATTAACTGAGGGAAAGGATGTGGCTAACGCGCTCTTGTCGGAGTTTATGAATAAGCATTCAGAGCCTTCTTTTTTCCTGTGTGTGGGGCCTAGACGTGTTAGTGCTAAGCAGTTGGATTTGCAGAGTGCAGCTGTAACAAATTTCCTGCGAGTACCTTCGCCCGAAGACAGACGTTCGGGTTGGAATATGAGCCTAGTCGATAGAGAACCATTTCTGCAGAGTGGCTCTCGAATCTCTATGGGTAATCCAAAGTTTGCTTCCCTAACTCTTTTAGCAAATGGGTTTATGACCTTCGAAGCACCGTTGAGCAAAACGTTTTTCCGCTCTGAATCAGAGGAAGAGCTAAAGGCACGTCCGCTGCTTTGGCCGTTCCCGGTAGTTGAATTCCCAGCGAGCTTTTTCCGGATGTATCGACGACTGATTGAAGCCTTTGCTATCTCTGAAACGGAATGGTGCATTGCGCTTTTCTATCACCATCTAAAGGGAGTTTTCTTGGCACCTCATCATCCGCTCAGTCCATTCTTTGATATAGGAAATCAGGCTAAAATGTACAATCATGAGGATCTGAGCGTCACAGAGGTTGTGAGATTAACTGAATTCACACCGGACATTGTGACATACCAAGTTCTTTCACGAATGTACGAGAGATTTGGGCTCAACGAAAAGGACATTCCATTTTTTGTTGACGAAGAATCCGTATTTGAAATTAGGTAGGTCAGCAGAGAGCAGCGAGTGACTTGGAGCAGAGGCGCAATGGTAAATCGGCCATCTTTCGCACTGGTTCGTCTTAAGAAGCTGAAGACAGCACCACAGAGTAAATATTTGCTGCGGCTATTGGCTGCATTGAATGACTTAGATTCGTTGGTCGTGCTGTCTCATGCATTGAAAAGAGTTGAACAAACAGATTATTTGCGCTGCAAAAGGCATGATGGCGCATCTTTATTCTTGCTTAGGCAACAATCAGCTATCGTCTATTCAGCACTGTACGACTGCATAAGCACGATCAACGAGAAAATTGAAGAATGCCGAAAGCAAAGGAGGACGAGCAAAACTCCTCCAAGTCTGTGGAACATGATTATTTCCGATGAGGAACTCTCCGAAAGATTGGCAGAATTGAATACGTTGTTTACAATCAACGCTGCGAGTTTTGGGTATGTGCGCAATCAGCTTTCCTCTCACATAGATCTCAGCGCTGTCTCGAATGGTCTTGCGCGAATAGTAGAAAAAAAGGACTTTGGCATTTTGTACGCCAATAAAGATTGGTCTGAATTTCGCGCACTCTTTATAGACGAGACTATCAGTGAGAGCTGGCAGAAGGACGCATTTAGCCTCGAACTCAAAGAGGATCCGTCTGCTGAGCAGATGGCAGGCTATAGTGAAACAATTTTTCTTCAAAAGGCAAAAACGGCTGAATTTACACATTCGCTCTTCATGAAGTATTGCCTCCAATTTGACATTTTCGGAGATGAAAACGAACGAGAGCAAACATCAGCCGAAATCGATGAGTTCGACAAAAACATGCCAAACCTCGTTAGGCATGAAAAATGCTGAAACTCGGTACGAAAGAAAAACAATGAGGACCTTTTAAATGCCAGAAATATCTGCGAAATTTGAAAATCCGAGCGAGTTTCAGTGGTCACTCGCAATGCTTACAAGTTTTAGGGACGACGCTGTACGCGTCAGGATGTTCATGCTTGATGAACATAGAAACTTTCTCGAAGCCCTTACCTTCCCTGATTCTCTTTCACCCTCAGAAGCATCAAGGAATTATGATATGGAAGCTAGAGTCTACCTCGAATTGTTCGAACGGCTGTGCTTACTGATTGAAGATTTTGCCACGTTGCTTTCAGCCCTGCAGCAGCCCATAGAAATGTTTTCCATCAATGTGGGGAAGAAAATCAAACCACAAAATGTACTAAAGGCTTTGACACCGGATATAGTGCGAAGCTTGATGTTCTATGCCCCAGTTGAACAGAGTTTACCAAAGGAACTCTATGAACCGTTAGAAAATATAAGACAAAAAAACATCGCCGTTATTGTGAGAACTGCGAGGATGGCAAGTAAATGGCTTGGATTACAAACGCATTGGCAGATGTACAACAACCTTAAGCACGGAAACGCGCTGGTTCATAGCATCGTGCCAATAATCGTGTGGAATGAGCGGACGTATGGTTATTTTGGCCGCACTAATCTTGGTGCAAAGGGACGAAGTCCTGTCATGTACTTAAACAGAACAATTTATACTTTCATGCGGACTCTTTTGGAAGCAATTGCAACTTGCATTGTGGATTTGTCAGATCGATGTCTATATGCGCACGGAAGCAGGACAAAAATTCTGGAACTCAGCTTTCTCTTTCAACCCACTGAGGAAGAGCTACAGTTTATGAAGGTTTTATTTCAAAGCCTCACGATTCCTTTGTCACACACGCCAATTGATCACATCCATGTTGATATAGAACCAATACTTTCGGACACTGATTCTCAAAAACTTCTGAAGTTCTATCAGACTCTTCTCGCTGATTGTCAGCCGGGACGTATGCGCTTCGATCTACGGTTTCAAGAAGTCAACGGGTGAGCTCTTTTGAAGATCCTTGGAGTTGAACTCCTGAGGGTGCAAATCAGAATGATTGCATGAACGGACTGCTTTTCCGGCGGCCGGGTTATACTAGAGGTTGAACCTTAAATTCAGACAGCTTTTATGCCTTCCAAGCGTACCCCAAAAATAGACCCCAAAAGTTCTTTACCGGACTTTGATGCTCCGCCTATAGTTGAGGTCGTCTGCGGCATCCAGTTCAAAGAACTCACAAATTTGGCATCTCCGCATATCGGCTTACTTTGGCAACAATTTCATCCTGAATATATGTTTTGTCGTGAGCTTCCACCTCTGGCTCCGGTAATGGAGCAATTCTCCCCTCAACCGCAGCCCTCCATTCAGCTAAAGCAAATTCCTCCCCTTCCACGCGTATGGTTTTTCAACGAAGATGAATCTGAGATTGTTCAGTTTCAGCCTGACCGACTGTTAGTGAATTGGAAGAAAGTCAACTCAGACCAAACATATCCTCGTTATGCGAAAGTCTTCGAACTGTTTCAGTTACAACTAAACCGGCTATACGGGTTTGTAAAAGCGTCAAATCTGGGAGAAATAGAACCAACTCAGTATGAGATGACATATGTTAACCTCATTCCAGCCAAACAAGGTTGGAGCAATAATGCAGATGTAGGATCTGTAGTACCTGATTTTTCATGGCGCAATTCCGAAAAGCGGTTCTTGCCTCCACCAGAGACTTTCAACTGGAACACAACTTTTGTAATGCCGCAGGAAACTGGGCGACTTCACATCTCAATTCTTAGCGCGGCAAGAATAGAAGATAGAGCTCCGGTCTTGCAATTAACAATAACCGCGCGAGGCATCTCGAAAAACAGATCTTTAGAGTTTACCAAAGACTGGTTTGATATGGCTAGAACCTGGATAGTAAAAGCATTTGAGGATATTACGAGCGACAACGCGCAACAAAAAATATGGAAAAAGAGAAATGTCTAAACTGACAATTGAAAAAGAGAAGATCCGATTTCCTATACAAGTTATCGCCGGTAAGCACGCAACTCTATGCATGCAAAATGACAGACAAGTTGTACATAGAAAACCCGTGGTTCACACCAACTATTTTTTTGTACGCCCCGATTACGAGTCGAGCATAGCAACCTTTTCCGTCAGCGTAGAGCCCTCTACAGTCTACTGGCCAACTGGCGTTTCTGTAATTCTGTCTTGTATGGATGTTCCTAGAGCAACATTTGGAATCGCCCACCCTGCCATTATTGACAGAGGAAGTGAAAATCTGGCGAAGAGAAATCTTCTGTCACTGGAAGGCGGTTATCTTTCAGCAGAAGAATTTGCCAAATCGTTAAACATATCGACAAGCCTCCTGTCCGATATCAGAAAGGACGGAAAAATAATTGGCATTGACACCGTCAATGGTGCACCAGTTTTTCCAATGTGGCAGCTTGAAAGAGGAAAGTTATTACCTGGATTGGACAAAGTTCTTCAAACGCTGAATGATTTTGACCCATGGATGAAACTTTCATTCATGGTGAGGCCCAATGCAGCCCTCGAAATGAGAAGTCCGCTGCAGGCCTTAAGAAGCGGAGATATCAACGCAGTAAACCGAGCCGCAAAGCTTTATGGCGAGCAAGGTTCAATCTAACGAGCTAGGACCAGGCGAACATCCTGAGCCACCGAAAGGATTAGGTGACTTAACTTTTACGCTTGCAAACTTCGAAGATGCACTATTCAGAAGCCACAGGAAAGAGCACAGTCCTCTATTCTTTAGTACTGGTGATGACTATAGGTTCAATGCGCCTGCGAAAGAATTTGGAACCTGTTATTTTGCGCCAACTGTACAGTGCTGCTTTCTTGAGACGTACAGGCATGACACTGCTAGTGCCAGCGAAATTACTAAAACTGAACTTGAGAGGCGCAGGCTTGCGACGATTGAGATTATAAGCCCGTCTTTACGTTTGATTGATTTAACTGGACCTGGATTGGCTCAGATTGGTGCTGATGCGCGACTAACAACTGGAAATTATCGGATTGCGCAGCGATGGTCTCTTTTCTTCTGGAGAAATAGCGATGCAGACGGGTTAGTCTACCGATCTCGAATTGATCCAAACCTCAATAGCATCGCACTCTACGAAAGAGCGAGCAAAAAACTTAAGCATCTTGAGTCAGATAGTTTCTTGTCGCCGAAACTGATTGATACCTTCCGTGGAATCTTGTCCACTTATAACATCAGCTACATTGATGACACAGAACCGTTTGACCCAACCGCATGATTGCTACATGACCATTACCCAAGTGACTTTGGAGGTAGCCCCGCCGATCTGCCAGGCGACCAGCCTACCGCCTAACTCCCGGAGCGAAGCCCAAGTCCTTCGGATGCCTTTGGCAGGCTTCACTCCAGGACCCAAGTTCGACGGTATTCCGCCAGAACGGCAGATGCCTGCGGGGGAATTCCTCGTATGCAGGACGCATTTTTTCATCGACCCGAGACTAGAAGAAGCACCCAAAATTAGTCGAAATAGCCTAAAACAATGGGTCCGACAGGCAGGATAAGCGCGCGAGGCGCCCAATGACTGTACATGCGATTACTGTTGCCCTTTGCGGCGTGCCCAACAGAAATCAGTATGAAGATCCGCATCTCCAGCCCGAACAACATTTGCAACTATCGCATTTTTGCGGCGCCCGATTTCCCGAAACTTATGTCCGGCAAGAATTTCACAGAGCGCCTTTGCTAAATGTTGATTGCCTTTGATTGCAATGAACGATTGCCGGTTTTCATCACGCTCTAGAATTTTGCCGAAATCAAAGGATTTTTCACGCGGCATGCCACCGCAAATGGTACCACCCAGCAAACAAGATCAACATTCCGCACCTACGGATTTCCGGCGTTTCCTTGCAAGTAAAAGACTGATATGCTATTCGCGCCGCCCCACGGAGAGCAATACCTATGGCAAGAAAGAGTTGGATATTACCTGCAATCGCACTTGCCTGCAATTCGCTGGCTTTGCCCCCATCTGCCAATGCTGATGCTGTAGACAACTGGTGCACAACCTATGTCAGCACGTATAAAGGACATCTCCACAGAATCACAATCCGCAAAGACGACGACAAAGTCAAAATACGTACATTCGGAACCGGCTTTCCTGATGCTATAGATTGGGGCGAATCTGCGGCAGAGGTGTATGCGGACGAGGCGGACACATTCCCAGATTCATCGCACACTATTCAGTCGGTACGACAAAGACAATGCTTGTTGTATCGCCAAACTCAGGCGGCGACTCCCCCAATGAGGGCGGAACAATTATTTGTGATGTGTATATGAAAACCACTGACGGCAAACCCTTACGCTACACCGGTCAAAATTTGAAAGCAGAAAGCAACGCAACGAAAAAATAAGGGCTGTCTCTCGTCAATGCTTTTAGTAATGAGGCTGTCTCATATCGGCATCCGTCAATACGGCAAAGGATGTCCGAGCTGAGTTATGATGGTCCAATCATGTCTATTGAACCTAGAAATCAAATCGTATCCAAATCTAAGAGGTTCGCAACCTACACGGTGCGCGACTACATCGCATATTGTGCCTGTGTTCGAGAATCGCTCCTTTTGAGTTCAGAGCATTGCCTCGAAGACAAGAAATTCCGTCGAAAACAATTTGTACACGAAATGGAAATACTTGCGAAGGTTTGCGCTGCAGAATTCGGGCAAGACAATGAACAAGTAAAGGTTAGATACTTGGACAAACCGCTAGCTGACGGTGAGGTGATACTGGAAAGTGAATCGTTCTATGTGGAAATTACTTCTACCAAAGACCATTTATTGACGGATTTCGTAGCTGATGAACTTGCGAAGGGGCGTGTTATCTCATTCTCTGGTCATACAGGGAATGATGTTGCTCGGTTGCGAAAAGCAGGTTCTGGTTGCGCGGTCGAACTTGAAAAAGTGACTAGCCTACAAGCTAAACTTGTGGACGCTGTCACAGATAGAATTGGCAAGAAAGTCAAGAAAGAATGGACAAACAAACACAATTGGTTGTGCATTGTGATTGATGACTACGCACACTGGGATGAAGCTGCTCATGTTAGCTTGTTTGAAGTAACTGAACAGTTTAGAGATGCTCTTACATCAAAGCATATTCAAAAGATTTGGTTTGTAGGTCTTTCCCCTGATAATGCGGACCTCCCGCTTAAGATCGACTTGTTCAAGTCAACCAGTGGAAAGCGGGAAATGCCTGCTCCTACATAATATCGCCGGTAATACAAGCTTCTGCAAATTCAAGATCGTCTTCAGGAAGCTCCGGCTGTGTGGCAATCCAATCGCGAATCACCTTTTCCGTGTTTGGGTGACGGAGATGACCAAGTCCATGTAGAGCGGCTCCCTGACACTCCTCCGAATCTAGATAGAGAATCTTAGTCAGTGTCTCGAACATCACGTCTTGAATATTCCTATCGTCTTCCGAGGTATCTTGCGAGCGGCGGCGAATTGCATAGTCGCTGGAAATACAGTCCCACCACATGTTACTTGACGTCTCAAGAGCATCAATCGAAAAGAGATCTCGATAAAGCAGGAACATAGAGCGAATAAATTCAGCTCGTCTTTCAAATGGAACGGACTGCTCAAACATCACATCTTCCACAAGCCCGTCAACGCAGCCGCTCTGGAGCGCCCAAAAGCCTTGTTCTAGCTGCTCGCGCGTGTAACTGTCCAAGAGTGGCCTAGCGTTGCTAAAAAGTTTCGTGAGAAGTTCTGCGTTTCGATTTACATCGTACAAAACCTTTAACCCTGACTCCCAATACCAATGCTCCTTCTCGACTGGATGCTCGAAGACGAAATCGAGAAACTCGTCGTAGCTACATGTTCTTAGGTCGTAAGTGCTCATCAGTGATCACACAGCCTTGGAGTAAAAAAACAAGTTCCGCGACCTTATGGTTATTCGCGCTAAACCTATGGCCCCGAGTTATTTTTCCATTGATCAACTTGGATGCCAAAGGGTCCATATAGGGGCCATAATTGCTTATCGCCCGCCCCAATAAAAAACGGCTCAATCTTTACGTTGCCGCTCAGAGAAAGCCGTTCTATATACCTGCCCGGAGAGATTCGAACTCCCGACCTCATGGTTCGTAGCCATGCGCTCTATCCAGCTGGGCTACGGGCAGATAGGTCTTTGATAGGTTATTCATATTATCACAATGGGCGGACTCCAAGCCCGGGGGGCTCTTCCAGCTTTTCAATCGTTAATAGCTCGATAAAAGACGGAAAAAGCCCACCAGTTAAGGAGTCAGGCTGGCGCAGGTAGGAACAGTGAAGATTGTCAAGAAAGAAACTGACCGGATTCCAGGTTAGTAAGAACCAATCTATTGACTATATAGAGATTGCAGAAGATTCAGTTCGCGCCAGGAATGGGCGCGCGAGTTGCGCCCTCCTTAGGAGCGGAAATCGAGGAGGGCGGCGGGGCTTGTGCATCTGCAGGTTGCGTCTGAACCGAGGACTCCTGCGGGGGAGGTGCAGGCTGAGGCGATTGTTGTGGTTCAATCGGTTGAGCAACTTGAGGCGGCTGCGCCTCAACCTGGGGTGCAGCCTGCGGAGTTGCGACTGTTGGTTGCGCTGAGTGCTGAGCCGGTGCTTGGCTCTGCGCTCGAGAGCCCGCTTCTGCCTCACGCATCATCTTCATGAGGTTCATCGGCTTTTCATCTTCGTCTTCAGCGACGGGCTTCATTGGTCCAGACTTACCCTGCTCGCGCATAGACTTGATAGTCTCAAGGGCAGTGGCAGTGCCTGGCTTGACGAACTTCTTATCCGGGTCATAAGCATCTGAGACTTTCGTTTTCTCGCCGGCAAGTTTTCCGGTTTTAGAAACTGCATCTTTTGCCACCGTAGCAGTCTTGTCACCTGGCTTTGCGCCTGGCTTTGCGCCTGGCTTTTCGGCGGACTTTCCGCTTGCTGATGTTTTATCGTCGGGCTTAACGCCAGGCTTGTCGGCAGTTTTCTCAGCGGGCTTCGCTGCGGTTTTCACATCGGTTTTAGCTGCAGTTTTTTCCGCAGGCTTCGGCTCTTCCATGCCGTCAGCAAGCCAGTTTGCACGCGACTTCAATCCGTCCGATTCACCTCGGCGACCGCAGTAATACAAAGCGTATGCCAACTTTCGCATGTAAGGCACATTGTAATAGGACAAAGACCCGTTCGCTTTCACGGAAAGATTTAACGCTTGACTCAGCAGTCCGGCAGCCGATCCGAAGCGACCAATGTCGCACTGCATCGAACCAAGTTGATACAAACAACGAGCTTTTGCACCAGCAGCGCTCGGTTCGTCCTTCCAAATTTCCAGCGCTCTGTAATAAGTTTTCTCTGCTTCGTCAAACTTCTTCTCTTTGATCAGCGCCTTCGCGAGGCGGTCCAAACGCGCGTAGGTATCAGGGTCGCCATTGCCCATTATCTTCTGCGTTGTTTCCAGCGACTCTCGGAAATAATCTTCCGCATCCCTGTATTCTTCTTTGTCGAGCGCCAGCGTCCCGAGATTGTCGTAGCTCACAGCCATCGACATGTGCTCTTTGCCCATGATAGTGACTTTGATGTCGAGACCCGCTTTATAAAAGCGTTCTGCCATGTCGAAGTTCTTTCTATATCGATACAAATCGCCGAGGCGATCGCACGTAACAGCCCAATCCATACGAGGAATGTGTGTTGCAGGTGGTGCGGTTCCAGCCCAGGCCGTGAGCACCTTCCCTTTAGCAGCGGTGGTATGCTCGGCATTCAGCTCTGCATCTTCGCGCATCTTTCCGTCGATAAATCCAAGCAACTCCTCAGCAAGCGGATCGGCTTTGCTGGCGGTTCCATACATAATGTAGAACTTTATCAATTGCCCGAGAGCAGGAATGGTTTTCCCACTATTCTTGCCCAACTGAACTTCCGTAAAATGCAATTGCTGCTCTAAAAGTGGCTCTGCTTCGGCATATCTACGCCGAATCGTGTACAGCCGTCCGAGCTCGCCTAGACTCTTCGGATAACGCGGATCACCAGCACCGAAGCGCGCAGAAAGATCTACAGCCTCTTTCAGCAACGGTTCAGACTTGCCATAAAGATTGGAATCGAGCGCAGTCACTCCCTCGTTGAAGGTCTTTATCCATTCCTTTTCCAAATCGAAGTACGCGGAAGAGATTGCCGGAATGTTGCTCGAAAGAAGAATGCAAGATGCCAGGCTCAAAAACTTACTCGCTTTATTTAAAACGGGAGTTTTGCTCACGAGCCTATTCGCGAAGTTGTTCGCGATTGCAGTTGCCCGGGGATTTTTTATGAGTGCCATTCAGTAATTTTAACTGATTGAATGCGTGGTCGGACCCCGCATCTAAGGGATTTCATGAAGCTTTAGACTAATTCCCGTTGAACTGAATAGCGTAGCCCTGTCCGTTCATTTGCCCGGTTGAGCTGACATTACCGATAGACCCGTTGGATACGAAGCTGATATTTAGCACTCCATTGACCGAACCTTTGTCGGAGGAATCAACCGCGATGGTAATTCCGTTCATGGTCTGATTGGTAATCGGACCAGACAAAATGACTCCATCTCGACCACCAGAAAACGATGCGCGAACTCTACGACTGACCGGGTCGATAGTCTCCACAGATAGATCACGAAAACGCATATATTGCTGCCCCATGACAGTGAGCTGCCCGCGCCCTGATTGATTTACATGGAGCATCGGACTACCACCATAAGGTTGACCCATGTTCCAAAAAGGATTAATCGCGTTGCCACCATTGGTGATGCTGGACATCGACAACATTTGACTAATATTGTCACGCAACATTTGAGCCTGACCTCGCGTGCCCGGGTCTATTCCAGCGATTTGCATCGTGTTGACCAAATTGTTGGCAGACTGTTGCAGCTGAGTCAGTTGCATTTGCAACTGAGGAGTCATATTTCCGCCTGCGCTGCGTTTCACTTGCCCAATTTGCTGCTTTAGCGCTTGCATTGCTACGCAAACCTGCATGTCATTACCCTTCGGCTGCGGCGCCCATCGGCCGGTGGATTGCAGAAATCTTTGAATTCGCCCTGAAAGCTGGTCTGCGTTGGTGTCGAGCGTATTGAGACTGGACGTCATATTGCCGGAATTGAAGTTGGACATTCCGTTATTCGGATATCCGCCAAACTGGTTAAAGCCGCCACCGAACTGCTGTCCGTAATTGTTATAGCCGTTTCCGTACTGCTGACCGAATTGATTCCCAAAAGTATTGTTTTGGAAATCATTCTGCTGAGACGAGCCCTGCAAAAGTTTCTTCAAAAATTGAGCCTGAACGGGCACGGCGGTGAACGCAATCACGCCAAAAGCCAAACCAACGATTGCAAATCTCTTTGTATTCATCTAAGCACGCATATTGACAACGGTGTAATCATCCTATTTTAATCGATTAGCGGACACGACGCTTGATGGAAAGATGATGAACGTACGCAGAAATCCGGCGGATTCTTTCGATTCCACCGGACTCAGTGTCTCCGTTTTTCAGCTGACAACTTGCCACAGCCGAAAATGTCGGTTTTGTGTCTAAAACCCGATTATTGAACGAATCGAATTGAGAAGACCTGGACTGCGAGTATGCAAATAGTCCAAGAAGCCTGGCTCAGAATAAGCATCCCAGCCATAAGGACCGTTGTAATTGTTATTGCGATACGCGAGATATTGCGCTCTCATTTGAGCTTCGTACTGCTGCTGTTGCGCGCGCTGCATGTTGCGGAGATTGTGCCTGTACCATTCGCGCTGGTCGTTCCAATTATTGCCCCAATGAGTGTGCCAGTAGTCACGATTAACATTGTTCGCAACCTTGCGATAGTTGTTGTACTGACGCTTTTGGGCTTTCTGGACGTTCTTGTAATACTTCTTTTGCCAATTATTCTTTTGCTTCCAATTATTGTTGTGGCGATGATGATCGTGGTCGGCATAAGCAGCCATTGGGCTAACAATGGTCAGCAGCGCCAGTCCAGCCAAAAGACGCCGAGTAAAAACAGTGTTCATCGAGCTCCTCCAGGGTTGCAAAACAGCTCAGCCGAAGAGCCATTTCCTACACGTCACGAGGGACGCCGGAAAAACAGCACAGTTCCCACTCTGAGAAATTATTTTTCTCGAGATTCGCAAGCAAATTGAAAACTAAAGTTTCCCGCGCGTCTTCAACAACAACTTGGGGTCGATAGTCTTCGAGTGAGGTAAGGCACCACCGCCACTGCCACGCAACTTGAAGATAATCCTGTCGACTATAAAACCTTCGGGCTCCACACAGTAGGCACCAGAAAGCGGATACCCAAAGAGGAATACGAGATAAACATTCAGCGCTAGCGTGCTGGCAATCACTACTGTCATCAGAGCCTGTCCAATCAGACTCGACAAACCCAGGAAATAAGAGAAACCTAGCGTGAGAATGCCACCAATTATAAGCACTGTCCATAGCTCAGTAGAAACACCGTGCGAGCTGGTTATTAATCGCGATCGGCGACTATCGCCGAGTTCCGAAACCCGATCTAAGCACATCTGGCGAATGTCCTTTTGATCGTCTGCGGTTGGCTTGAAGTCGATGATTGTGTTCCACAATTCGTTGACCTGCACAATCGCCTTCGTGCTTACCTTGCCTTGCTTCATCGCGGGCCATTCATCATCGATCACTGTCTCGACATAACCAGACGTCAGCTCCCGAACCTTCGTTTGCTGCGGCTCCGGCAAGCCACGAGACAAGATGTAGACGTCAGCAACGGCGTTGGCCTCTTGTTCTATCGTGTTGCGCAAGTCAGACATATCCGTCATGGCATCGACAACGATAAGTCCCAGAAGAACAGCATAGAATGTTCCAACAACCTGAAAACTATTGCCTGCAACTTCATTGAAACTCTTCAATTTTTCGACGCCGACAATACGACGCACAATCAACATGCCACTAACTGCAACGGCAGATGTGACAAGCATCACGAGAAATCCAACAACGTAAGCGTTCATAAACACCATCCCTTCGCCTCGCGCATATCCACCGCATATGGTGTCAATTTTGCACGAGTAATCAGGGACAGTATAACGTCTCACAAGGTCCGCTGAGATTCGCTATTTGGTTTGCTAATGACAGAAATGGTGCCGTTTGCTTCGAGCATAGCGACTTGCACATTCGTAATCGACAAATGTCCCGCCGAACGAATAGACTCCATCAACTCACCTTTCGAAATCTTCTCTTTCTCCATGTTTTCCCATTTGATCTCGCCATTGTGCACCAGCACCAAAGGCGCCCCTTGCAGAGCCTTCGCTACCGGCTTGAACCTGTACGAAAGCGTATTGACGATATAACTCATGCCAACAAAAACAGACATCGCAATGAAAGCAGCAACCAGGGAATCATCATTCTTTATCGCTGCCGAAGCAATCAAATCACCAACGGTAAACAGCACAACTTGATCCACCGGCGACAACTGGCCACCTTCTCTGTTAGCAATTCGAAGAATGGTCAAAATGAAGCAGTAGAGCAAGGTGCAACGGAGCACTAACTCGTGCCATGGTGTTTGCAGCTCAAACATAGCCGTACCTCTGGTTCAATTCCTCAGATGAGTCCAATTGTTCAAACAACACTTTCACTGGACTTACGCTGCGCCCATTTGGCGACACTCACGCGTTAAGCATGACCGACCGAGGCAGAGAATCGTTCCCGCGACGGGCAACTATCTTTTCTGGCTCGGGGTAGGGGATTCAAAGGCGCTAATATAGTCGCATGGCAGGGCTTGATTTCCCCATTTCTCTTAAGAAGCACATTTCTCCCCCCCCCAAATGGCTAAGGGGAAGGAAAAGTGGCGCCACAGGGAACAATAGCTAAAGATTCTTAGATCTATCCCAGAGGCAAAATGTCAGCAAATCCTGAAAAGCTTTGGCAGTCCATCTCAGCCGAACATAATTTGACCGTTTCTTTAGCCGTTGCTGCAATACTTTGTGCGGCATTTTGTGCGCCGGTCTTCGTCAATGGTTCGGGTGCGGCACGAGCGCAGAATAACGCTTCCAGCCAGGCGCGAATGTCTCAGATGCTCAATCAGTTTGAGCAAGGCAAACGCCCAACATACAGCAGCGGTGGTTATGCGCGTGGCAGTGCCAGCGGCATGCCGGGCTACGCCAACATGATGGGCGGCAGACGGCCTAGCAATTTAGGCGGTTATGCCGGCCGCAGCGGTGGGGGCAGCAGTTCGCAAATGCTGCAATTGATGAAAGCAAAAATGTCGCGCATGCAGAGCGGCGGCGGGGGTGGTTCGTTGATGCAGATGATGCAAAAACGCCAGCGTGGGGCACCAAATATGATGCCTGGAATGGGTGGTGGACCAGGACCTGGAATGGGCATGCAGAGCGGATTATTCGCGAAGATGATGCAGCAGGATGCCGCTTTCAACAACACCATGAAACGCAACCAAATGAATCATGGCATGGGTATGCCGGGCATGATGGGCATGCGACGTCCAGGCATGGGAATGAATAGACCGGGCGGCATGGGAATGGGTATGGGCTCTGGAATGGGTATGGGCTCAATGGGCATGTCCGGCATGGGCAAGCCCGGCGGTATGAGAATGCCCGGTGGCGCAGGAATGCTCGGCGGAATGCCGAAGATGAACGCCCCACGCGCAGGCTCACCATTTGCGCAAAAACAATCGGCTCCAGCAAAATCAAGTACAGCGACTGACCTAGAAAAAGCGATGGAAAGCCAATACGGCAAGTAGCGGAGACTTGGCAGACTGGAATGAGTAAGTTCGAGCGTTGCCCCTGTGCAAGCAAAGTGCTGTATCACAAATGCTGCAAGCCGTATCACGATGGCACACCAGCAGCAGATGCGCTGCGTCTGATGCGTTCTCGGTTTGCCGCATATGCACTGGGTCTTGCCGACTACATTATTGACACCACTCACAGCGAGCATCCTGAGTTTTCCAAAGAACGTGCGAAGTGGAAAGAGAGCATTGAAAGTTTTTCACGGGCAACCAACTTCGATCATCTCACCATCGAAGAGTTCGTAGATGGTGACGAAACAGCGACAGTCACTTTCACAGCGCACCTACGACAGGGTGGCTCTGACGCTACATTTTGTGAAAAGAGTTTTTTCGTGAAGGAAAATAATCGATGGTTCTATAAGGCTGGTGAGATTCAAGGCGAAGTATCAAATGTCTGACAAAGAGCTCAAGATTGATCTTCCAGACAAACTGCTAACCGCAGGTGATGTAGTTGGACGAGCAGTGCGCATTGCACGGCAAAACTGGCTGGTATTTGGCAAATTCTTTCTTTTGCCTACAATGATTTATTGGCTTGCCGTGCCCTGTGCATTCTGGGATTCGACTGCATATACAAATAGTTTTCCATCCACTGTAAGTTTTTGGATTGTGGTTTTCGGCTTCATCATGATATTCCTCTCCATGTGGGAGGTGGCAGTAAAGAAGTTCGCGCTCATCTACTACATGGCTGGAGCCGCACCAACTCTGGACGAAGCGCTCAAGAAAGCACAGAAAAAAATGTGGACCGTCTTAGTGCTGACTATCCCGGTGTTTATCTTCGAGACTATAGAGAATTTTCTCGCAGTGATTTCGACCAAGTTGAGTGCTATATCCGGTCATGAAAAGGTTTCCGAGGTCTTTGCGTTCTTTGAGCTGTGGCTAATAGGAGCCGAGTTCTTACTTCTTTTGCCATTTCTCTTAGTAATTGTGTTGAACGCTTACTACATCGCTTTTATCATCTTCGAGGATTCATCGATTGCAAGAGCATGCGGTCGTTTCTTCTCACTCACCGCTGAAGACTGGTTATACGTTACTATCACGCTATCACTCATGTGCTTAGTTTACTTTTGCGCCGGCGCTCCAATCCTCGGAATAATGGCATTTGAAGCCCTTCTACCGAGAGACGCAATCTGGTACTTTGTGGGTGGCATTATCTCAGCAATCATTGCCGGACCGCTCGATGGTTTTATGTCGGCTGTCCTCACCATATGCGGTGCCCTTCTCTACAAACAGGTCAGTGCAAGAAGAGAAGGTAGAGATTTGCTGGACAAACTGCAATTGCTAGAAGCGAAGTAGCTTTACTTTTTCAGTAGTTCTTCCGGCTTCTTCTGCCGTTCTTCGGGATATTCAACCCACCCAGACTTTTGGACCTTCGGTAGCTCCGCGGCAATCTTGGCATAATGCTCTCGCAGGCGTGCAACTTCTTTGACCTTTCCAGTCAAGTCCCATTGCAAAAATAGATTCTGAATTACTTGAGGATCTTTCTTCAAGTTTTTGTAGATTGCAAAACCTTTGTCAGCCTCGGTTGCAGCTTCTTTAGAATGACCTTGCATATCCATGATTGCGCTGCGGTAAAACATCAAGTTAGCAGCCTTCAAACTATATTCGCTGCCGGAGGCTCGTCTTCGACGTAAATCAGCGAGACCCTGGTCAATGATGTTCTGCGCTTTTCCCCATTCTTTTTGATCACGATAAATCTGATACAGCATATCGATACACATCATCGCTTGCGGAATTTCAGTTTCATTTGCATCTCTATACGCTTGTAGCGCCTTCTGCAACGTAGGTTCAGCCTTCGAGAAATTCTTGTCCGCAAAAAACTCACGCCCGCGCATAAAAGCGCTGGGCTTGTACGAGCGTATATATTGATTCTCTCGGTTGCCCTCAGAACGCCGCAGTGTATGAATCGCGTCTACCTTTCCTTGCTTGTGGAGCGCGTTTTCGAGTTCGTGCCGGAGCGCGATCATGATCTCAGGATCAAGCGCTTTCGCTTTAATACCGATGCTGTTTCCTTTTGAGAACATCTGTTCGGCGAAGTCCCACTGATTCGTAGACTCATACACTCGCCCCAACCACAAATATGACTGCGCTTGCATAGCGTCATTGTTTTCGTTCTGCGCCTCTTTTAGCGCGCCCTTTAAGTATTCCTTCGCTTGATCGAAATTGCCGGTCATGTGCGCATGCCGGCCGGCAGTCATCAGTTCCGCCCACGTGGGTGCAACCGCACGGGCAGGCAATAAAACGCAGAGAGAAACGGCAGCGCATACAACGAGCTGAGAAGTAACACGCAGCGTGGTGCAAAGCTTCGAATGTCTGGGGCAACCTTTCATAAGGGCAATGGTACAGGCATATCCATGTATAGGTAGTATCCTGGCTCACTCTTGACAGATTCGTGGGGTAAGCGCATACTAACAAACATGTTAGTTAGTTAAATCGACCCAGGCAGACGGTGTCCAGTTAGGCACCTTCAACACCTCTCGAAGAACGGCAAAACCCTCGCCAGTAGCAAGTTTCAAGGAATCACGCAAATAGGGTTGACAGAACTAGACGACCGGTCTAATATAAATGCATACCGACGAGGTCACGCAAATGAATTTCGGAGACATATTCAACCTGATAGAAGGGCTCTACCGAGCCGCAGAGCAAGACCCAATGTCATTTATGGTCGTTTATCCGATGACAATAATGACGAGCAGCATGCTCATTTATGCTCTTATCCAAGATTACATCCCGGTTTATAAAAACAAGCTGGCTGATGCAATCGTTTTCCAGTCGCGCAAAGCCCAGCCAGCTTTGCAAACTGTAGCCACTACACCAAAGAAAAATTTCAAAGCCGGCAATCAAGTTCGTTTTTCTAATTGACAAAACTAGACGACCGGTCTAATATCAAAAATAACGGAATCACGAGTCAGAGGTCAAGACGATGAACGCCAGGGTTTCTACAAGACAAGACACAAAGCAGCTTTTGCTCGAAGCCGGAGTAGAAGTGATGATCGAAAAGGGTTATACCAATTCCGGCATCCAAGAAGTCTTGTCTAAAGTTGGCGTACCGAAAGGCTCCTTCTATCACTATTTCGATAGCAAAGAAGATTTCGCGCTGGCAATCATCGAAGAGTTTGACAGAGACTTCATGGCATTCCTAATGCCCATCCTCACCAACAATGCGCTCACACCGAAAGAAAGACTGCGGTCATTTTGTGAAACAAAACGCGAGTGTATGCGCGCGGCAAGTTGCCGCAAAGGATGCTTGATTGGCAACTTGAGTCAGGAGATGTCCGACCAAAGCGAGACCCTCAGACAAGCATTGTCGGAAGCGATGGAAAGGCGGCTAAACGCATTTGCCGTCTGCATTGAAGAGGCTCAGAGAATTGGCGAAATTACATCGACAGTAGACGCCAGATTGATAGCAGATTTGTTCTCATCCTGTTGGGAGGGAGCAATGATGCGAGCGAAAACAGCAAAAAGCTTAGAGCCGCTCGACGTTTTTATCAAACTAATGTTCGAGCTTGTTCTCAAAAACTAAATACGAAAACCGCATAAACACACCAACCACACCACCTCTGCTCCCTGAATTCCGCCAGGGCAGATCGAACACATCGAGGGAAACCAACCATGTTATTCAGTCTCACAGCAAAAGCCAGATACCTTCTTGCAGGCAATCCCGAAGCACCAGTGCAACTCCTGGAAGAGTATGCAGAATCCGAAGATGCTCATATCAGAGCACGTGTCGCAGAAAACCCAAGAACCCCGCTTCGCTTGCTCATCAAACTCGTACACGACGCAAGCCCAGAAGTACGCATAAATCTAGCGTTCAACCCGGTCGTCACCGATATTCTGTTGGCTGAACTGGCAGAAGACGAAGATGCTGATGTGCGTTTTGCACTGGCAGAAAATTCTGCAGTACCGCGGGCGACACTGCAAAGATTGAGCACTGATGAGAATCCGTACGTTGCACATCGCGCAGCAAAAACGCTAGAAAAGCTCGAACCTGTTTTCTCAACTGTGAACCGCGCTCAGTTCCAAGCTGCATAGTTGAAACCAGGACCTATCAAGCTTTTCAAGCAATCCGAGTTTGCACAGGGAAAGCGCAGTCAGCCAAAAATGTTGCGACTGACACGCAACGACAGCGCTAGGACCACGCAAGGCGGCGCACTGCCCCAATGGGCGCCGCCAACTTTTAAAAAGACGCACGCATCAACGGGGCGATGTGGAAATCGCCCCGCTTGATGAACAAACTTGATCACAAAAGTTCTCGATCAAATAAGTTCGCAAACGGCTGCGCCTTAAGGGAAAACCAAATCACTTAGTGTTAAATCAATTCACCCACAGGAGTAGAAAAAAAATGACGTTAACTCAGCAGCAACCAAAGACCACAAGCGCAAAGCGCCTCGCCGGCAAAGTCGCCGTTGTGACCGGTGGTTCTAGAGGCATCGGAGCAGCCATCGCGTTACGCTTGGCGGAAGAAGGAGCCACTGTCGCCGTCAACTACAACAGCAATAAGTCCGCAGCCGACAAAGTCGTGAAACAAATCGAAGAGCTCGGCTCAAAAGCAATCGCATTACAAGGCAATGTAAAGTCAGAAGAAGACAGCAAAAAACTGTTTGCTGAAGTTACCAAAGAATTTGGAAAAATCGACATTCTCGTCAACAACGCTGGTGTGTACGAAACCCTCTTCATCACTGACGTTACTGAAGAACACATTGACCATGTCCTCGGCACCAACGTAAAAGGCGTCATTCTTGCGACCAAAGAAGCTTTGAAAAACTTCGCTGACGGCGGTCGCATCATCAATATTTCTTCGAAAGCAGCAGAAGCTGCAATGCCAGGATTCAGCGTTTACAGCGCAACAAAAGCGGCACTCGACACGTTGACTCGCACTTGGGCTCAAGAGCTGGGCAGACGCAAAATTACAGTGAACGGCGTTGCACCTGGTCCTGTTGCTTCCGACATGTTCAACACAGTTCCGGAAGAACTCAAAGCACAGTTCATCGAAAAGACCGCACTTGGACGCGTTGGCGAACCAGAGGACATCGCAGCCGTAGTTGCTTTTCTTGCCTCGGACGATGGACGCTGGGTAACTGGACACACGATCGCTGCTGATGGTGGCATCACAGTGTAAGAGCGGTCTGTGGATCAGAAGCAAGTTAAACCAGACATGAGAGACGACGAGTCTGGAAAAAAGGGAGGCCTTGAGCCTCCCTTTTTCATAGCTTTGTTTTTTTCGCACTCTCAGTTCGTCTGCTTTCCGCCGAACACGCTGTAGTCGAAAGTAAACAGTATCTCGACAGGGTCCGGAGCGCCTTTTGGAAGTGGTGCAAACGGTGCCGCGGTCTTTACCGCAGTCATCGCAGCTTCATCCGCAACCATGATGCCGGAAGAAGACTTCAAACGAACAGACGACACAGCGCCCTGACTGCTGATCTTGAACTTCAAAATGATCTTCTTGGTCTCTTCGCCTTTCGGAGGGAACCAAGCCTTACGGATTTTCTTTTCCATCTGCGCGACGTAGTCGGAAAGATCTACTTCATCGCTCTTGCCTGCACCAGAACTTCCACCGGCATCACCAGTGCCGCTGCCGGTTGAGCCACCTGTTGATGCAGCCGGTTCAGGCTGTTTTGCTTCTTCGACAAGCGGAATATCGGCAGGTTTGCTGTCGTCCGCTTTGACGGCAATCGGCTGCGGCTTAGGAGGCGGTTGAACAACTTGTTTTACAGGCTCAGGCTTCGCCTTGGGTGCTTCTTGTGGTTTTGGTTGCGCTTTCGGCGGTGGAGGTGGTGGCGGCGGTGGTGGCGGTTCGGGAAACTCGAACTCGATTACCGTCGTGTGTTTCTCTGGAACTTTGAGAATGAAAAGGCACGCTGTAGCGCAAACAACAAGCAACAAGCAGTGCATCAAATAGGAGAAGCTTGTCGAGCCGGAGAACGTAACTCCCATGTCAGGCTTAAAGCCTTCGGGATAATGCGACTTCTTCACCGCTTGCTGGTACGCATCAGCGATGAAATATGCGCTGATGTACAGGAAGCACAAAATGTAGAGTGCGACAGCGGCTGGTCCGGCAACGACTTGCGGCGTGCTCGTCGCCTTATCGAGATGAACTCCGAAAGATAAGGCAATCGGAGCGATGATCGGGTAGAGATTTTTTCCAGCAATCAGGGTCGTTAGGAATGTCAGACCGAGAAAGCTGCTGACAAGAACGAGCGAGCCCACAACAGGCTGCCCGACGTAAAAGTGTCCGAGACCAGGAATGAGCGAAAGAAGCGCAGCTTTACCCGGCTGGTAGCGCGACGCCGCCTGTTTTTTGTTTACTGGTTTTTCTTCCGGTGATTCCGGCGGCACTTCGACTTCCGGCTCACGGTTCTTGACGGTTTGCATACTCGAATGAGTCTTCGTTCCCAGACACTTGGGGGGTATGTAATTCTCTCACATTCCTTGCAACCTTGATTTCACTTGACAATGCGCACGAAATACTGCGGTGACGGGCTCAGCGGTCACTAGTTCCCGCTCGGCAGAAACCTTCAGCAACCTTTCAAGCAAAACTCAGGAGAATCTTATCAAGAGCCGGATAAAACGGCTGTTAGGTAATTGAAAGGATTTAAGCCCGATAGTCGAGTGGCACCCGCTCGCCGAGACTGCAAAATGCCATCATCTTCGATACCGCAGCTCAAATGAGCGCCACCATATCTAGTATTACCTGAACACGGCAACTATCAGTCGATGAGTTCAGACCAGTACTCTGTGCGCTCACGCCAGTCACAATCACCGTTTCCACAGGTCAACGTCACGCGGGAAGAACGAGAGTCAACCTCCACTACATTGAATCCATCGCGTACAGCATCGATTGTTTCCGAGTATTTTTCGTACTTTTGGATGGGATTTTTGCACTTAGGGCAGCGCATCGTAGAGTTGGCGATGGCATCCTTTATAACTTGCTCGGACATGGCAACCTCATAATTTTGAACCTATGATTCTAGACCACCATGCCGCTCATGGCAAAAAGTCCATTAACGCAACAGGGAAGGCATTTACACCTTCCCTGACAAATGCTTTTTTCCTGCGCAGACTAATAATCTTGTGGTTCTTGCGTCCGGTTAAGACTCGCTAGAGTGTTGTCTATATCAGAAGCTTCTTGGGTATGACCACGCTGTTTATATATAGTTGAGAGAATTTCCAACTCTTTGGCGCTACGCTCCAGAGCCTCATCTAGCTCCTGAAATGGTCTGGAAGGTTCATTATCAGGTGTCATCGTGTGTGTCCTCGAACAAAACTTTTTTGGTTCCCTCGCTTGAAGAGACTCAAGAGCAACCCTTCAGTTCCCGCGAAAGTGATTTTTAATCTAGCGGACACCTTTTCAAAAATAAGCAGCAGCGCCTTTATTCAAAACTTTGCGATTTAAAGAAAAGTATGCAACTGGATACTCTAAGTTAGAAACCTTTGCCATTAACCTGCGTCTAAACCGCGGAGGTAAATCCAAATGGCTAACAAAAGAGAAACTCACAATCATTTATACCGGTGTTTAGGCGAAGTCATCAACCAGCGGCGCAAACGCCTAAAACTCACGCAGGATGACCTTGCAGCGGAATCAGGAGTCAATAGAGCATTCATCAGTAACATCGAACAAGGTCGCCGAAATCCTAGTATCGGCGCCGTGGCGAGTATTGCAAAAGGATTGCGAACGCGAGTGTCGAAGATGCTGGCAAAGTGCGAAGAATGCATGCTAGATGATGGCGAGAAAACAGCTTAAGACCTGTAATTAATCTGCTTTGAAGTCCCGCAACGGGAACCCAGAGAGGCGCTGCCAGTCTCTCTGGAAACACACGCCCTTGTTGGTTTTTCAGCATTGTGGCGTTGAGGAGGTAACCAATGTTAAAAGACAAATTTGCAAAATTTGAGTCCAAGGCGCCCAACCGCATCAATCCAGTTGATCTTGATGCTGTGAGCGATCAAGCCGAGCGGCTCAAACAAATTGCAAGTTCGAAGGAGGGGCAAGAAAAGAGAAGAACCGCCCCTAGTCTAGCTGCCGCGCTGCAACCAGAGCCGCGCCAAGCGACAAAACCTTCTGTTAAGCAAGATATTCTTCACACAGCAAGGCTTGCGGGACGTAATCGCGGAATTCAAAACGCCCTTGTTAAGGTAGCCGAAACAGCTGATGCACCCTCTATCTTGGCAGACCTGGCCTGCGAATCAAGAAGCGAAGTGCGCATGGCCGTTGCCGACAACGTCCACACGCCCTGTGACGTGAAAGCCGCGCTGGCACAGGATAAGAATGCAGATATCAGGTTTGCACTAGCAGAAAACCACAGCACTCCGCTCGAGGTTTTGGAATCATTGCAAGATGACCCAAACCCATATGTAGCCGGGCGCGCAAAACTGACACTAGAACGTCTGCAGATGAAGCATCTGCTCAAAGGCAATTTCACAACACCAATCAAAAAGCTTCGAAAACAAGCCTAGAGTCCTAAAGCGTCATATACGGATATAATTGTCGGCTCATCGAAAGAGGGGCCGACAATTGTACAAATGCTTTCTGGTCGAGACAAAACCGAATGGTGTCTCTCATGTGTTAATGAACCGCCCAGATCAATTGAACTCAATGATCAAGGAATTCTGGAGCGAATTGCCGCAATTGATAAGCGAACTGGAAGCAAGTGGAAAGACACGCGTCATCGTTATTTCCGCAGAAGGAAAACATTTTAGTGCCGGGATGGATCTAAGTGTTTTTCAATCCGGAGATCTAAAGACTGACACGCCGCAAGATAGAGAAAAACTCAAACAATTGGTGCTTGGGTTGCAATCAACATTCAACGCACTCGAGCGTTCTCGCATTCCAATAATCGCAGCAATTCATGGGGCGTGCATCGGTGGCGCTTTTGATATGGTAGCAGCGTGCGACATGCGCTACGCGACAACGGATGCAACTTTCAAGATTCAGGAAATAAACCTGGCAATGATGGCAGATCTGGGCGGATTGCAAAGACTGCCATACCTGTTACCCGATGCGGTGCTCCGCGAGCTAGCCTTTACGGGCAAAGCATTGACGGCTGAACGTGCCCTGGCACTGGGTCTGGTAAACGACGTCTTGCCAGACCAAAAGGCTTTGCTCGACTGCGTTATGGGAGTCGCCGATGCCATCGCAAGCCGTTCGCCACTAGCAGTCTCAGCATCAAAAGAAGCAATAACCTATGCACGAGACCACAGCATTCAGGACGCGCTGCTGCACTGCGCAAATTTGCAAGCCTCAATCTTTTCGACTGCAGATTTGATGGAATGCATGAAGGCACAAAAGGAAAAAAGAGAACCGGCATTTAGCGATTTGCACGGGCTCAGACAATCGTTATAAGAGACTCCCGAAAAAAATTCCCAGGATTCTTTTTAGAAGGTGGGAACTTATAGGGTTCGTCGTTGTCTAGTTATCCATAAAGGATATAAAACTCGGGAATTGTGCAAATTGGATAAATAGCCGCTGAAGCGGATGTAGTAGAACCATCTAAGTCACATACCTATATGAGTTTCACCGGCAGGGAATTCCCTGCCGGTTTTTCTTTACTCACGGATGGCAAAGCAAAAACTAGCACCAATGGTGGTGCCAGCTAGACGACGAACATCTGTCGCGAAACAGTCCAACTTGGTCCAAAAAACTTAGACCCATCCTGGATCATGATTATGTGTTTGTTGTCAGTCTTTTGAGAAACGACCAACTTAAGTTCGCAGTCAGGAATTGCTGTTTTGATGCCGGCATTTATGACTTCAGCCAACACAACGGCGCCATCGCCCTGAATACCGAGAGCGGTTTCTCTGTACAACCCCATAAATTGCTCAAAATGCCCACTGGTCAAGAGTCTCACCAGCTCGGACGTAACTTCTTCTGGGATAGAAACTGATTGGGAAGAAGGTTCCTGCATTAAATCCTCGGGCAGCTGCTTGTGTAATCCATGCCACAAACGGTAAAAAGTCAATCATTGACGCTCACGGATTCAAGTTTCAAGCGTGTTTTCGCTGATTTATACACGTTTTCGCGTACGCGATTTCTGACCCGCTTTTTTGCGAATTTACTTTGCCTCGGTTCCGTTGCATGATGATAGCAACCCCAGACGTTAAGTCACCCAGCCCCTTCTCTCCCCGCTTTCTTATCAAAACTGTTTAGCCGCACCCGCCTTCTTGTTCGTGCGTCAGTCCGCGCCCCACCCACTTTTTGCGGTAGTCAAAATGAATACAAACTCCCACTCCACTGGCTCGTTGGTGTTCCTCTCCACGCAATTACTCGAAGAATCTCTTCACGAGCATCCCGCCAGCTTGGCTCCCGACCACTGTCCTTCGTGCTGGACCAGGAAGATGGCACTGGAACTCATTGAGTGGATGCGCTCCTCGGCCCCAACCCCTTTGTACGCAGAGGAATACAAAGCTGCATAGGTCCAGATGCTCCAGAGTGAGTTGCCTAGGATCAAACTGCTTTGGATCAAACCGCTTAAGGGGTCAAGGTGCTCGGAATCGCGCGGCTTCGAGTCGGCAGACACAACAAGAACCAGGCGCCGACTACCCCAAAAACGATTTAAAATGAACGCGAAATCAGTCAAGAGCCTGGGCTTACAGCTCAGGCTCTTGCTGTTATTTCCGCGAGTAGGTCCCTCAGAAGTTAAACCGATAACGGTTTAACTTCTGGACTAGAAGCAGTCCGCCCATCCATGACAACCAAAAATGCCAGGGTTGCCAGCAGGATCGACTGTCAACATTAAAAATGTTCAAATAGTAATACATCTCTTATATATACAAAGGAAATCAAGGTCCATCCCGGCATACCGATAAATTTTCAGATACCGCCGACGGTGCCATATCCGCTCCTAACGCGTTACTTGCAGAAAGCTTCCAAAGTGCGCTTGTTGACAGGCTTTATAGCTGTTAAAATTCTGGTTTTTGAAAGCAAATCTTCTTTCACTTATGTGCGTGAACTGATAAAGTTTGCTTATGATGAGTGAATGTTGCGTATTGGTGCGTACCGGCGACAACAATAGATTTAAATACCAACTATTGATATATAATCTGCGCTTATTCAATCCTAAGTGGATGCAGATTCGGTGATGTTGGAGGAATACATGCAACTCGCACGCAGCACAAAACAAATCCTGGGCGGCTCCCTTTTGGCTTCATTGCTCGTAGCAGGGACTCTCAGTCCTGCGTTCGCGCAAAAAACAGCCAGCGCGACAAGCCTGAAAATCGGTTATTTCAATCTCGCGATGGTCAAGGCTAGTGGCACAGGCAGCGATTCCGAAGCTCTGAAGAATCAAGCAGAAAGCCAACTCCGTCGTGACATTGAAGCAGGACAAAAGGCGATCCAAAAAGCTCGCGAAGACAAAAAGTCCGATGAAGACATCAAGAAAATTGTTCAACAAGTTCAAACCGAACTCGCAGCTAAGCAACAAGCATTGGCTCAACTGGTTCAATCGCAAAACCAATTGGAACAACAACGCATCTTCGGCGCTGTTAACCAAGTTGCAAAAGACAAAGGACTTGATTTGATTGTTGATGGCGCAGGCGTTTTCGCCGGTGGTCAAAAGGTTCTCGACAGCGGTGTTGATGTAACCGAAGACATCGTGAAGACTCTCACCCCTGGCGCCAAGAAAGCTGCAGCTCCTGCTGCAACGACGGCATCCGGGGAGAGCAAGACATCTACCAAGTAGAACTGGCACCCAAGACTCTAAACAAGTGGCGAGCAGTAAGCGTGGCGCTTTCTCTCGCCACTTTTGTTTTTGCACCTGAAGCTTTGGCGCAAGCAACGAATAACCTTGGCGGTGTGGGCGGCGCTAGTAGGTCAACCGTATTGCCGACAGACGTTGTTCCTCTGCCCTTACCGGAAGAACGCCGAGCGGTCGGAGAAAGTCTGAAATTTCGGATTTTCCAAAGGCTGCCTTCTCGCTTTTACATGAACGCGACCTGCGAAACCTCGGGTCGTATTGAAACGAACGTTTTTCAATTTCCAACGAAGCGCCATATTTTGAACTCGGCGACCTACAACCGGGGAGTTCCGTTCGGTGCTTTATCACCCGACGATCAAATAGCTTTAGGTGCCGCAGTAGATCGAGCCAGCCAAGCTGACAGTGTCTATCGTATTTCGCCGAACATCACCGCTGGATGGTCCCTCACGCCTAACACACGCGCGTTTGTGAACTACTTCTATCTACGCGATAAACTGGCACGCTTCAACACACTGAATACGTTTATCAACCAGATTGGCACAGGTATTGAACACAACATTTCACTGCCCAAACGCGCCAACCTTGAATTGCAAATGATGACCCGGGAGCTCTGGCAAGCAAACGCAGACCCGATCTTCGACTACATCCCGAGCACGACCATCTCGATTCCGATCAAAAACAACACCATCGCTTATTTCAATGCTCTTGCGCAGTTTCGCTCTTTGAATTTCTTTGGAGGCATAAATCGTGAAATCGACCCATTCTTTACTATTGGCGCATTGCATCAACGCGGACCTTGGTCCTTTTCGGCAAACATGACCTATCTCGTTAACTTCCGCCGCGGATTCCGCGATGCATCAATCGACGTAAACAGCCAAACAATCATCTGCGACTTCGAAGTCGCCAAACAACTTTTCAAAAAAGTTCCGGGCTTCCAGGGCTTTATCAGAGCTGAGCCAGTGTACAACTTCGGCACCGACAACCTGCCTGGACTCGCGGGGATGGACTTCCGTCTTTTCTACGGACTGAGAGGCGCTGTCTCCAAACCGTCGCTTCTCCTCTACACCAGTCAGCTGAAGAAGCGCTATCAAGATCCACCGCCTAAGCCAAAACAGCAAGACCCGAACAAAGGCAAAAAGAAAGATCCGAAAGGAAACACCAGCGCTCCTTCAAAATCCGCGCCAACAACTCCGGGCGATGAGAAGAAAGAACCGCCAAAAGACGATCCGGTTGGCGGTCCAAGCGCCGATTCAGAGCAGAGCGTGCAAGGAAATCTGATCTCGCAAGAAACGCCCGTCCCAGCCGACGTTATTCCGTGCAGCGCTGCTATCCCAGAGGCAACAGTGCCAATGCATGGATTCATAACTGAGTCGGAGAAAGAAGTTTCGGACGCGAATTTGATATCAGGTCTTGCAAGACCCAAAGACAATCTCAACTGAAACATCAACAGTCTTACCTACAGAATTGTGAAGTCTAGAAGACTTTCGTTCTGCCTGGTTTTCCGTGGAATTCGACTTCTATGTGCGGCTTGCCTTGTGCGTCCTTTGTCGTCACCACTTTTGATACGGACAACTTTGTTTCGCCCAGAACAGGGACGTTGACTCCAACTTTCAAGTCGCCTTCCTTGAAGGATAATTCCTTACCGTTCGGGATTTTGTGCACATCGAAATTTAGCTTGCCTTCGTTGAAATAGAGCTTTGTGGCATCAAAACCAGGAGCTATATTTTTGTTGATCGGAATTTCGCTCGCACGTGGATCAAACGATCCATGCAAATCGCCTTTGGCATCCTTTTTGAATTCGAGGCTGTCGAGATTATCGCGCAGTTTTGCAAGTCCATCAGTAAATTGCTGTTTCTTTGCCGGATTTGCGAGCATATCTCCGAACATGCCACCGCGCATGTGTTGTGCAGTCAGATCGACGGACGCCTGTTCTGAACGCGCGACCACATGCCCATTTCCATGCTGATCGCTATACATCGTCATTGAATCGGTTGAAGACGCATGCACCCCGCGTGGTCGCCCGAGTGGTCCATATGCTTGAGCAGCTCCCGTGAATCCATGCATATTAACAATGTCCACGCGCCCGGGATTTTCCGGATGAGTGACAATGGTGCCACTTGGATCGTCAACTTGCGAGCTTACCGGCACGGCAGATGCTCGCTTGAATCCGCCAACACCATAAATACGAACATTGGGAGGCGGCATGTTGACCGCTTTGTCTAGGTCGGCAGAGAAATCGAGATTATTGCCCCTGCGATTCAATTTCATTGAATTGACGTTGTCGAACATCGGATTTTTGTCAAAGTCCATCATCGCCGCAAGTGCTTCGCGCTTCTTCAGCTCATCACTCGAAACAAACTTTCCACTCTTCTTCGACTCGTCCATTTCAACTGAGTTTTTCTCGCCTTTTGCACCGAACAAATCAACGGAAGAATTACGCACAATGTCGCCCTTCTCGAAATGAGACTTGCTGGAAATTTTGGTGTTGTCGGCTAGAGTGGTAGTAGTTTCAAACCCTTTGAGCACGCCCTTCTCGACATTTGGATTTGTCTCAGTATATGTTCCATCAAACGAACGAGAGTACATATTCCATTGTTTGGCTCCAGGACTAGCAACGATGTTGTGCATGCCTTTCTCGTCAACGACTGACTTTCCATACCATTGCGCTGCGTCTGCACCCTGGTAGTTAACGAGCTGCCCTCTGCTATTTGTCTGTTGCCACTTGCCGTACCCATTTTTGTCAGCGTCACCGACGCGCGAAATCGTTGTTCCCCACGGCGTTTCGAAGCTCTTTATCGCACCCCCTTCATCGTACTTTATGTTCTTGTACGAAGCGCCTTCAGCTTTTCCAGGTGCAGGCGATGTGGTAAAACCAGTAATCTGCCCCTTATCATTCAATGATACAGAAGCGTCTTTGGGTGCATGCAAACCAGCTTCATCAAAGGTTTTCTGCTGATACGGCTCTTTCAGTTTCATATACTGATTTTCGTGACTCTCAGCATTCTGATACCCACGCGCGCCCTTCTGCGCTGGAGTCATTTTGGAAACATCAGATTGAGGAAGCACATCCGCTGAAGGCGCCAAGCCAAATCCCAGCAATTCACCACCCTGCTTGAACAACTTAGCCGAGTCATTCAACAGGTCGAATGCGTTCAACCCGCCTTTGCTGCTCTGTGAGCCAGCCTCCGCGATTTTGTCATTTGCATTCGATGAGGTTTCATTACCTTTATCACTATCGAATGCGTCGTTGTTTGAAGCTGAGGCTAAAGGCGATGAATCAGTCCGTGGCTTTTCGTCTCTTTCAACAAATTGCGCGGAGTGCGTGGCGGTAGGTGGCATTAGCATCCTTTCTCGCGCTCATACGCGCGCCGCGAGCGGCGCGAAAGCGCAAGTAGAAATCCGACCAGCGTGCACAATAGTGCGCCGCATGGGCGTTATGGAGTGGTGGTCGAGATTTTTTTGTGGGTTTACTGCTTAGAAACGAGTGAAGTACGAGGCTGTGAGATTCGGCGGGTGGTTGGATATTTGCAATATCAGGATTGGCTGGCGGAAATCACTTGTCGTTAGCACAGAAACACAGGGCAAAGCCCGGAATCTATAGGTGGTCAATCTTTAATCTATATTACAGTTCTTGCAATTTTGTGGCTGGCACGCTCTGTGGCGAAATCGAGCGTTGCGGCAATTTGATCGAGAGAAGAGATTGTTGGCAAAAAACACACGGAAGGCACTCAATCATCGCCATCTATGGGGCACCGTATATGGTGCCTCCTTTCATGTTTTCACAAAAAATAAATTGAACTATCAATAGATGCTTCAAAAGCCCGATGACTTTGAGAGAAGGTCTTACTCCCTTGTCTTGCACGGTTAAGCGTATAACGTATAAATAGATTGCAAGCGTTGACGCAGTGTGAAAAGAGCGTGAAAAGATCGTGAACATGCGTTGAATTAGCGTGAACATAGCGTTAGTTCAGCGTGAAAACGGCATGGAATGCGCGTATACGAAAAAAAATTTTTCCGCGAAGAATCAAACAGGCACCATATAAGGTGACCAACAGTGCGATTCGACACGCCAAAACTTCTTGACATGCCCGTAATGCTTTGTTACTATTCAATTCTTCCTCCCCATCTTCCTTCGAAGCGCAGTAATAACTGCCAGGACTTACCATGATTACGAACGCCTCCCCGCATGCGTGGGTTGAAGGCGATCGGTCCAAAGTCAAAACCGCAGAAACGGTATCTGACTCGACTGATCGCATCCTCATGGATGACGTCAACACAACGCGCTCTCTAGCGGCAATGACCAAACCAGAGCCTTTCAAAAAGCTGCAAGAAGCAGAGCCTGCGCAGTTGGAATTTGCCAGCGCTTTCACTGCACTGAGCAGCGGCAATATTGACGCAAAGATTCGCCGACTGGAATCAATTGGTATGCAGTATCAAGGCAGTCAGGATCCGAGCATCTTCGACGTTAAGTCGGGCAGATTTAAAGGCTTCGATGTGCCCGAGAATTTACGCTGCGCGATCTTCCAGAGCAATATAGCTGTAATGGCCGGCATTATTAAACCCAGCGATGTGACCATTAGAGCATCGGAATTCGGTTCTATGATCCAGAGCAAAGGCTACAAGCCAGAGAAATTCGTACCCGGCAAATCTTACCCAGACGGTACCTACATAGTCGGTGTCGGCGGTGGTAAGGATGGTGAGGCGAATCATGTCGGATTGGTGCTCAACGGGCGCATGCTGCACACTAGCAAAGGCCACATCAATTACGAATCGATAACCGCAAGATTTCGCCAGGGAAGCTACGACCGCATCACCGTCTACACCCCGCCGGGCAGATCTAAATCCATTTAGAAAAAGCACTCGCGCTATTTAGACGCCTTGCAAAACTTGTCGATTCGCACCGAATAACCAGCACCTACAAAGAAATTTGGCGCTTCTCTGTTTAAGCCCACTCCAAAATGTACGTCTATTTGCTGATGAGGGGTGACCTTGTACTCCCCTCCAAAATGCGCAAAGTTCAATACCGGCGATTGGCGTTTGAAAAACCCCGCATACTCTATAAAGACGATGCCTTTTTTTCCAATGGTATGGTTGTACATCACAGTTTGTTGATACGCCGCGTTGCGACCAGAATCAAATAGTGCGAAGGACGGCATTACACACAATTGATGCGTCTTTCCGATTGGCATGGATGTCGGCAATCTAAAGACTGGTTGAACACCAGGTCCGCTTATAAACCTCCGCCCAGTCGGTAGGTTCACAGAACCAATGAATGAAGATTGGATACCTTTGATAAGCGGCAGTTGTTGCTTTATTCCGATCTCTTCTAGATCTGTGACGCCATCATTTGTCTGCCCGGGTCTGTGAAACAGGAGATAATTAGGCACAAACATTTGAAACTCGGTTTTTTCGAGCAACCCCAAACGAATTTGTGTCTCCGGAAGATCAATAATCCCCTTTCTCGAATCTAGAGAGACGAACTGCCCGCCATTCTCTATCTGGATACTACCTTTCGGTACAACAATCGAAGAGAAAGTGAAGCTGGGACGATTTGTTTCTATATCGCTCTCTTTGTCCGTAGCGTTTGCGGGCGCGCAAAAAATCAGTGCCAAGATCGAAATCAATATATAGATCCGCACGTCCAATTCACCAAGCCCCTTAACATCCCACCAGTGGACGTTTTCCTCATTTTACGTTGAGTTCGCGTCTCTGTGAAAACAATCCTTTCACTTCGCTGTTCGATTCTGTGTCCAATTATCGTATTTGCCGTATACAAACCTACATCGGCTGGAAACCTCATCTGTTCCTAACATACTGAACACCGCGGCGAAGTCGCGGCTGTCTTACTCCGGGAAAAATTAGCGTAAAACGCGGCGCACATGCTGCGGTTTTTGCATCCACTCGAATTATTGGGTTGGGGGGCATATCATGGCGGACGTTATTACTACTGCGCAGGCAGGAACCCAAGTTAGTAAGGAGACCGCAGACGCTCTCGTGAGCATGCGTAACGAAATCGATCAGCATCGCTATGCTGACAGCAAACGAAGCTATCTGGGAAAAGCCTTCGACTGGGTTTATGGCGCTGACGAGAAGTCGTTTAAGCAACTCGAAGAAGTTGAGCAGCGAGCCATCACGCATGTAAAAAACAATGACGTTGATGCGCTCGAAAAGATGCGCGACGAGATCAATCAAGCTGTAGATAAAGACAAGAATAAACTCAAATGGCAGAACGATATTTCGCAGCTCGGTGGCGCGGGTCTTAAGATTGGCGCGTTATTCTTTGGCGGAAAAGCTGGGTACATCGCCAGCGCCGGCTTCTTTGCAGCAGACGAAGCAAAGCCTGCAGACAAAATTGGCGGGCAAGCTGTAGACCTCACGCTGGGTGCAGCTAAAGGTCTTACCTTTAAATTCCTTATGGACAAAACCATGTCCAGCGACATGAACATCGCGCTCAAAGGCGGCGCCATGAGCATAGGCGGGCGCACAATTGATACCGCTCTTACACGCTCTAACTACTACGATCAAAAAGAGCAAAGCTACAGTCTCTGGACTGGCGCGAAAAATACAGCATCAGAGATGATAAACCCGGAGCATCTTGCAGTTGATGCAGCAGTAATGGGAACAGCCTACCTAGGCGGCTGGGCAATTGGTGCTGCGGCTCCAAAACTGATGACACCATTTGCACAGAAAATCGAAACCAGCGCAATTGCTGGTGCCGCCCGCGGTGCCATATCTGAAATAACAGCGGCCCGGATTGCAGGCGAACAAGTCAACTGGAGCCGTGTAGGAGGCAAGAGTTTGGCGACATCAGTAGTCTACGGATTCGCAGCAGCGCCAGGCGCCTGGTACTCAGACTACCAAGCTCACCAAGCCGCACAGCAGAAAATCGATCAAATTCAACACCAGCATGATGGTGCAGGAGACGGCAACTATTTCTATTATAAGAAGGCCGGGCAAGTGAAAGCTGAGCAGTTGACGCAGGACATGAGTTGGAAATCAACCAACGGAGACACGCTCACAGGCAACGCGGGTGACTGGAAAGTGACAGGTCCCGACGGCAGCACATGGACGGTTAAGCCAGACATCTTCGCCAAAACGTACGGTGAAGTGACTCCGGGTTCGGGAGTGTTCGAAAAAACAGCACTTGCCCGCGCTATGAAACTCAAGGTCGATTACAGCGTTCAATCGCTCGAAGGCACAAGTTCTGGACGCGCTGGCGACTATCTGATTATGGGACCGAATAACGAGTTTTACATCGTCAATGCCGCGAAATTCGAAGGCATGTACTCGCAGGTTCAACAAGCTGGAAAAAACTAAAGATTAAAACACTAAAGACAGAAAACTAGAAACAGCGTGAGTTTCTGCTCGGGAGGGGGTGTAAAAGCCCTCTCCTATCATTCAAGGGCTCATCAGCAGGTCGGCAACATCTTCCATTTTCTGTCCGTAAATCATCTGCATGAATTCGCCAGTGTACGCTAAATCTTTTGGGTGCTCGAATTCAGAGGCTGGAACGGTGACGAACTTCTGCGACAGAGTCTGAAATTGATAACGCTTCGAGCCGTCGCCAAGCTCCATATAGTATTCGAGCGGAACTTTTTCCACGAAAGAAAATTCGAAATAAGTTCTCCAAATCTCCTTGGCTTGCAGCGGCAGCGAGATAGAGTCTGCGGCGATCGTCATGACCATATTGGTGACATATGGAGTTTCCAACTTAGCCTGAAACGTATGCCCAAAACCGTCTGTCGCATCCAATCTTCGATTGAACGGCAGTACATACTGCACTGCTGGAGCGCCAGCAAGCTTGATTGCACGCGTCTTTCCTCGAAACTTCTCTGCATGCGCGCGAGTCGGATACTTCGTGATGAACGTCGCATATGAGTTGCGACTGGCTTTCTTCTGCCCCTTTCTAAAGACCACCACTTCCCACGTGGGCGCTTTCGCAACCAGGATCGAGCCCTGATTTGCTTCAATGCGAATACCTTCCGCACACGCCTTAATTGTTGACTTACCCCAGTTGCTGCTTTGATGAACTTCCCAAACTTTGTATGATTTTGAGTCAGTCTTTGAATCAGTTTTAGCGCTGTTTTTTGTTGCCACCGGCGGACCGACCGAGAGCGCGGGCTCGCTACAGGCAAAAACAGCAGCCACGGTAGCAATTAGCGTTGTTCTGAAAATATTGAGCATTGAGGTGAAGAGATTATGCGGATTCCGATTTCAAATACACGTGCTAAGCTGCTATTCCCATAAAAGGTCAGCGACACCTTCCATTTCTTTCCCGTAAATCATCTCAATGAACTGCGCTGTAAATGACAATCCCGGCGGCACTGCAAAATCGGTGGGCTTCATCGTGGCGCGCAAATAGGACGTTGTGTCCATGCTGGCGCGCTTTTCGCCGTTTGCAAAATACAGGGTCGTTGTCAGCGGAATCTCATCAATCACAGGACTCTCGAAGTACGAACGCCAAATTTCCTTTGCTTGATTCGGAAGATATTCAGCATGGGGAGCGAACGTAACCTCCTTGCGCTGCACAATCTGCGTATTCTGTTTCGAACGATACAGACTGCCAAGACTGGTCATTTCGTCCAGTGGCCGACCAACATCGAAGCTGTAACTCAGCGCGTTGACGCCTGCTACCTTCACCATGCGCGGCTTCTCACGAATTTGAGACAGTTTGACCGCATAGCGATTTTTAGTTCGATAGAGCTGATAGCTCATCTTTGCAGCTTTCTTCTGATTTTTTCGATAGATGTAAACGGTCCAGTCCGGCGGTTGAGCAATGAGTATTGCGCCAGTCTGCGACTCGATTCGAATTCCAGCGGGACAGATTTTGATTTCAAAAATGCCCCAGCCTGTTGTCTGACGTGCGCTTATGCCTGCGTATGACTTAGCAGACACTGGAGACTTAGATGTAGCGTTGGTAGAAACAGGCTTGACGGGTGCAGCGGAAACCCTTGTGGTGACGAAAGAAGCGAAGATCGCGCATATTGCAGCGGCACACAGTGCAAGAGCGATTAAACGCGCGCTATCGCCGCCTGTATGAGTACCTGCGCTAAAGCCTGCGCCTAAGCCGAAATCTTTGCGCGTGTCTTTTTTCTGAGGCCTTGTTTCTAAATCGGAAATCGCTTTAGTTTCCATATTAGCTGCACGCTATTACTATGATTGCACTTCGGATAGAGAAGAACTGCAACACTACTTACCGTAGACCAATTCGAAAAATTCCGCCTCCCCCTACAAGCCAGGGGCAATCCCACGCTTTAGAGAGGCATTATGTCTCCAGTTTATATCCGACGCCATAGACGTTCTTAATAAGCGAATTGTCTTTGTCCTCTTCCAAGCCCTGGCGAAGACGCATAAGTGAAACTCTGACCGTTTTTGCAGTCGCTTCCGTATCGGACTGCCATACGCGATCGATTAAAGTGTCAGCACTAAAAACTTGGTTGGGGTGGCGCATGAAAAACTCCAGCAGCGCGAATTCGCGCGGAAAGAGTTTGATCTCTTTACCATTCTTCGTGACCTTGTGCTCGTTTGGATCAAGCTCAATGTCTTTCACTTTCAAGACATTATGGTGATAAACCGGTGAGCGCCTGAGCAATGCCCGCACGCGCGCTGCCAGCTCCTGAATTGAAAACGGTTTGGTCACATAATCGTCGCTGCCGGCGTCCAGACCGGTTTCTTTATCAGCAATTTCTGTCTTTCCGGTCAAAAATATGACTGGGCAGTTGCCGCCGTTAGCCCGGTACTCCCTGCAAAGAGCAATCCCGCTGACCTCGGGTAGCGACCAATCCAAAATAACCACGTCGTATTGATAGGTCTTCAGGAAGTTGCGTCCGTCCGAGCCGGTAAAGGCTTTGTCCACCGTATAACCGGCGACGGCAAAATATTCAGATACGAGATTGCACAGGTCCTTATCGTCCTCAACAACCAAGATCTTCGCCATTCGCTCCCCATTCTCCTGACCGGGCGATGCCCGCATATTTGAATATTAATAAGCTTACCCTACTGTTCCACGGTAGCCGCCTGATCTTTCCTGCAACTGGCTCCCAAATCCTCAAACCGGGAAATCAATAACAGGGACAGGCTTCAAGGGTCAGGCTTCGAGGGTGAGTGCTGCCAAGAATTCGATTTGAATAATTTCTTCGGCTGTTACGCGATTGCTACTTTCGTTTCCTAAAGTGACAGTGTTCCCCCCAGTGGAGTGCGATTGTTGAGTCGGGTGAGCGGAAAGTTCGCCGACAGGACTCAACCAAATCAAAGATCTACTCACAATTTTTGATTCCGGTTGATATTAGTTCAGCCAATGCTTCCTGTCACCGCCACCTGAAATTCAACAGTTCTCTCCGAGTCCGCCCCCTTCCTCCTATCTTCCCTCCTTCCTTCCCCTGCACACTTTAGCCGCAAGACCTCGAGTCTGCGTCTAACTAGTAAACATGAGGTTTTCCTATGTTGACGTATGGTCCTCCGATCATGCTTTCCTTTGCTGTAGACGAACCATCATCCTGTGGCTCGCTCACTCCCCAATCCCAACCACAACTCACAGAAGCGCAAAAGCTCAAGGCTATTGAAAGTTATGCATTGATCGCTGCATCACATGCGGTATCAGTTCAAAAAAACAATGACTGAGTGCTTATACGCAAGAAAGTCCGCCCCTTCACACAATAAACAGCAGAGTCAGAGCCAAAAACAGGAAAGTCCTCAACACCAAAATCAGAATTCGTCGCTTGGTCTTTCAATGCGCCTACAAGATACCTTCCGCAATTACTTGCGAATGCGTATGCCGAATCAAATCAATCTTCCGGCGCAAACGGAGCGACATAGACCATCTCAAGAATTACGCCAAATGTTCACGAATCAATTAATCGAGCGTTAAAAATGCCAGAAAGAAAAGAGCAAGATCGCAATAATCAAAAGCACGATCACAAGCAGGAACAGCGCCACGAGCAGCGCCAGGAACATCGGCATGAGCATAGGCATGAAAACCGGCATGAACACCGGCACGAGCAGCGTTACGAACATCGCCAAGAACGCGACCAGCGCCAAGAGCGCCGCATCGAGACTCCACGCGCGCAGTATCCAACACCGCCGCAGTTCAGATATCCCCAGAGTTTCCATCCAACATATCAAAAACAGCAACTACACAACCACTTTGATTACCGCGATCAGGGCGATTTCAGAAGGTACCAGCAACAACATTTCCGAAATCCATACGACGGAATGAACAACTTCTTCCGCGACAGCTGGCAGGACAACTACTATTACGACGGACATGGACATCACCGTCACCACCACAGACAGAAAGACGATTTTTTCCCACGCCTGCTTGAGGGCATTGTGGGCGGACTTCTGAGCGGCGCACTCGTTAAAGAACTCGACAAACTCGACTTCGACGAAAAGCCGGACAACAAACAGAAAGCCCAGGTCGAAGACCTTGACGACAATGACATCGACAACAAGCAGATTCGCAAAGAGATGCTCACACCAGACCAACAAATATTGCTCAACCTAGATATGCAGTCCAAGTGGCAGGATTTGGACGTAGATCGGAGGTTTGAAAGAACAGGTTAATGCGCGAAAGGGACGCGGGTGTACGCCTGCCGCAGGGTAGAATCTAATCATTCGATCAGGCGGCGGGTGGCATCCGTGAATATTGTGCGCAAGATACGCAAAATTACCAGCGAAAGAACGATGGTGCTTAGCCTCGCGTTCTCACTATTCGCCGGACATATTAGCATCGCATCGATCACCCCAGCTTGCGCCATGACAACGTCGGCGTATGAAGCTGAGATCGACAAGCTGTTTATGAACACTCAATTTAATGCCGCGCATGATTTGTGCGTAAAAGCGATTAAGGAAAATCCGAAAGATCGGGTTGTCTTTCTGCGCAAGATGGGCGAGATGTACATCGTTGCGGCTAAAGGAAAGTCAGGCATTGATTCGATTCGCCTTGCGACGCGCCTGGCTCCGAAGGATGCGCAAGTAATTTCCACGTGTTCAATCGTTGAATTTTTAGCAGGCTATGTCGTGAGAGCAGAGCAGCTTGCACAGGAAGCGATTGCAATCAACAACAAGAATGGTCGTGCACATGCAGCACTTGCCCTGTGCGGGCTGCGCAACGAGACACTCGGCACGCAGGAAGAGCTAGATAAAGCAATGAAGCTGGCGCCCAAAGACGTCACAGTGCTTATCATCGCTGGCATAATTCATTTGCGGAAGTTGGAATATGATCAAGCTGAAAAGGCATACAGCCAGTTTGTGAAAGCGTATCCAAACACGGCGTTGCCATACTATCAGCGCGGTTTTTTTCGTCGCGAGGTTTTTAACAACTCAGGGGCTCTCAAAGATCTCGATGAAGTCATAAAGCACCATTCCGACGACATTTATGTACGCACAACAAGAGCGAAGCTAAACAAGAAAACAGGTCGGTACAAAGAAGCGATCGAAGATTTGAATGTTCTGGAAAAGATGGGAGGTGGCGGCAACACCTCATTCGCGCGCCGTGCGGAGTGCTACGAGAAGGTAGGCAACCTTGAAGCCGCAGCGCAAGACTACAAAAAAGCTCTTGATGCTTACGGTGTGACAAGACCAGATTACGATAAAAAATACGCCATCTCACATGCCGCAACTCGACGTTCTGCGTGGAACAAAATGATGTCTGGTGGTGACGCTACAGAACTTTCGAGCACAAAGGCAACATGGCTTAAATACATTCTGCTGCTGCAAAAGACAGGAAAGTACGATGACGCGCTTGCAGAACTCGTCAAATTTACAAAAGTCTTTCCTGGCGACCTCAATTCTATCTACGCGCGTCAAAATCTCTACAAGAAGAAAGGCAGATGGATAGAGGCGCTCGCGGACATCAATATGCTGATTTCGAAAAATCCCAACGTCGCAGAGTATTACACTTCGCGCGCAGATATCTACAAGAATATGGGTAACGCGGAAAAGTCAGCTGCTGATTTGAAACGGGTGCAGAATTTGGAAAAGTTCGGTACGCCGGAAGGCGACTAGTCGCGACGCCTGGCGTCGCCCCTACCAAAACCGGGCGATGCATGGAATCGCCACTACAGGAAGAGCTCTGAATCTGTGTGCGGTTTTTTCGGTACCACAAACCAAAAGACGCTGCCGCCGCCATCGTTTTCATCAATGCCGATGCGCCCGCCATGGGCTTCTACAATCGTTTTGCAAATAGCCAGACCAAGTCCGGTGCCTTTCCGCTCACCTTCCGAGCCTGTGCCTACTTGTCTGAATTTTTCAAAAACAGCCTCGCGCGCATCTTCCGGAATGCCTGGTCCATGGTCGGCTACGCGAAATACGGCGTAATCAGAAGTGGTATCGTAACCGGTGCCATTGCCTCCCGACTTGCAAGTAACTTTGATCTCTTGCTCATCGGGTGAAAACTTGATGGCATTATTGATCAGGTTTTGCAAAACCCTCTTCAAGCGCTCTTTATCAACCACCAGGTCAACATCTTCGCACTCTTGAACAACTCGGATCTTGCGAGATTCTGCTTCAGGAAGAACCGTGCTTACAGCATCACTAACCATCTGTGCAGGCTCGCTGTCTTCATAGTCAAGCTTAAAACCCGATGATTCAAAACGTTCTATATCCAAAAGGTCATTGATGATCGCAATCAATGACGCCACAGAGCGCCGGCCTACGCTGACAAGCCTGTTGCCGCGTTCATTCAAATCGCCCGCGACTCCTTCCAAAATCAAATCAAGCGTAATTCCGAGAGAAGAAAGCGGCGCGCGCAGGTCGTGACTGACCATAGCAATAACTTCTTGTTTCAATCTCTCCGCTTCTTTCCTGGCAGTCACATCTCGCATGATCAAGAAGAGATGTTGATTCTCTTTCGACCAATTACCGACCAGCTCCATGTCTCGGTAACGCCCATCTTTTCCTTGAATGCGCGCCTCGAACTGAATTTCCCTCGCTTCATTCTTAATGCGAGAAAGTACATCGTAAGCAGACTTTCTATCTTCCTCGTGAACATAAGACTGAAAGAGACTTCCGCGCACAGAGTCCTGATCGTAGCCGAGGCGCGTTGTCACCGCCGGATTTACTTCTTCAAAACGGAATGAATCATCCAACGAACAAATAATTTCGGCAGTATTGTCAATCATGGCGCGCTCTTGCTTGCGTGTGGCAGCAAGGTCAGCGGCGAGACCGTGAACCACTTGGTCGAGTCTCGCAATTTCATCGTCGCCTTCCATTGGCGTACCAAGGGGCTTTCCAAAGGACACTGTCATTGTGTCATACATCAACTGCCTGAATCTCATACCGACATTCATTGTAAATATCAGTCCGAGAAGCACAGCCAATGCCAGGTTAGAAACAGTCATAACACGAAGCATTGTTTCCAATTCTGCACGACTTTTTTGTTCTTTCGCACGAGTCAAGGCACGAACCCTAGCCTGTTGCTCAATTGTGCGTTCACCGATTACGCGAATACGGCGGCATAGGCTTTTGATTGTTCCTGATATATGGACACTGTCAATATCCCAAACTTCTTCCTGTCTGAAATCAGCGGCTTGTTCAAGAGTTGTGCTCACTTCAGAAATGATTGCAGCAAAACCTTTAACGCCTGATGATTTGTCAGTTGTTCGCGCAGCAAGACGTTTTAGTTCTTCAGTGTGAGTGTCTAATCGAGCGTAGTTTGACTCGATCTCCATAAGGAAGGTCGGATCCTTGGCGGCTTGAAACATGAACATACCGGCACCGATCGACATAACATCGTTCAATACTTCATTAACAAGAACCAGCCCGTCTACGGCTTCAGATTCCTTTTCGCGAGCTTGCTCCAAGTCTGAAACGATTTTCGTAAGCCAAAAGAAGAAGCCGAACTGCATCAATACCGGTACGGTAATCAGCAAAATAATCTTGTGGGTTAGTGAAAATCGCAGCTTCATGCGCTGTTATTCTTCGGCTCCATCTTTCCTACGTCAGGTCTTATAACTAATACTTAGTAGATCAGATTTATTCTGATTGTTTCTTGCCCGATTTGCGAGAGTTTTGCCCACCTGCAACTTTCAGGACTGCAACAGTGCAGACGAGGGCAAATAAACTTGGTGATTTTTGACTACAACTTAGCACAAAGGGGCGCCTGTGCCCCGTTACAGAAAAATAACGGCGCTGATACGCGATTGATATTTTTCGGTCCTAACATTCGAATTATCCTCCCCTTCGAACCAGGACGCAGCCGAAATCCAATAGGAACTAAGCTATATCCTGTTACCAGTAAGCTACTAAATACACAGTAAGAAAAGATAGCGAAAACAAGCTCTAGCCCGGCTTGGCGCCGCTTCTGGGAACCGGTTTTGTTCACACTGCATTCACGCAAGCCCAATTAACATCAGTGTGCCAAAAACCCCTTTCCCTCGTCCGCAGTCCTCTCTTCCTACCTCTCTTCTCACCAAAACGTTACTATGACAAAAACCGTCATCGCGCTTTGCGCTGCGGCATTTAGCCGCGTCGCGCCATCTCCCTTTACCAACAATTTCAAAAAGGCATCGGGTACAACAGCCCGGCTCGCAGCTCTTTTTGCTGGTGTTGTAGTGGTGATGGCGTCGTTGTCCATACTCTTCTTGCTGGCAGGCTCCACTGAGGCGCTAGCTGAAGACGGCGACGAAGATTCAAGCCTCGGAAAAATGCAAAAGACATGGGATAAGACAAATCCTCTGTCCAAGAAGCACAACTCGCAGCCACGTCCGGATGCGAATGCCGATGCAGAAATGGTTATCCACGAATCGCAACCGGCACCCGACCGCACGATGCAGCGCTATTACTTGCTCCAATTCATGCCGCAAAAGCAGAGAAAACAAAATGAGCAAGGCAAAGAAGCCGGCAACAAAGGTCACCAACAAAACTACGATCCGAATAAACCCAAATACCCGGCCGTCCCTGCAGGCGACGGGCACGAAGGCGGGATGAACAAAGAGACCGCAGATGTTTGGGAACAGATTGGTCTAGCTCCACAACAAAAGATTCCCGGCGCGCTCGCCAACATGCAAGGGCAGCAGCAAGGAGCGGGAGATGCTGGACAAAACGCGAATATCAACGCTCTGAAAGAATACATTCCGATGATCGTCGCCGGCAACGTCAACGTAGCCAACGAAGCAGCAGGCGGTGGCATCGGCAACAGCGCACAGCCCTGGCGTCCATTGTCACAAGCGATAGGAATGGTGCAACACATGTTCCGCCACTGCTATCTGCCTATGGCATTACTTCTCCTATTGCCGGGCGCTGTTCTTCTTCACTTGAAAAACATGTGCACATCGTTCGCCAACCCTGACGAAGATTTTCAAGGCGGACCATGGGCTCACATTCTTCGCGCCATGATTGCACTGTTCCTGGTTCCATCCACACAGTTGATCATGAGCTACAGCATCGACGTGGGCAACTCGATGACTTATACAGTCGCTCAGCAATTCTCCGCCATGGAAATCGTGGCATGGGCGGAAGGAATGCAAAAAGCGAGGGAAGCAGCCGGGAAGCCTCAAGAGAGGCTCGACCCACAACCATTCAAAGAGCAGCTGTGGCAGATGGCCGCCGGCATCATCAATATGTCCTTGGGCTATGGACTGTTGATTTTGGCAGCGTTCCAATTAGCGCTCAGTTGCTATTTGCTCTTGTTAGGACCAATCGCCGCCGCGTTTTATAGTTGGCCGGGTAGCGTGGGCAAGCTATTCAAGCCAATTTTCATCAACTGGGTGAACGGCGTCGTGGTTCTTTCGTTGTGGCGCTTCTGGTGGGTGCTAATCACATTCGTGATGGTGACACGAATTCATTGGCTCTCAGAGATCGGCGAATACCAGGCGAATACAGAGTGGGAAGCTCTTATGCTCGGCTGCTTCCTGGTGATGATGATGTACGTACCGTTTGCACCATTCGATTGCAGACCCGGTGACATGGTCGACAAGCTCCTGGAGAAGGGCAAAGAAATCAGCCAAGCCGCTCAAGGCAAAAAGGCTGCCTAAACAAAACAGCCTAAGCGAAACCGCCTAAGCGAAACGTTTTAAGAAAAACCTCCTAAGCTCCGCCTCTCCACCCCCGAGGAAAACAAAGTGTCATCTTCAGGCAATATCACAAAAATAGCTCTCGCCGGTGTGGCAGTTCTAATGCTGATTCTCACGGTAGCCGCGCCAGAATGTCTGGCTCAAGGACTACGCCCGAAAGAAAAAATGGGAACAGACGGCGCCTCGACATCTGTCAAAGCGGCAAAAGAATACGACAAGGCAATCAAGAAAGAACGCTTGGATGCAATCGCCGAAGCGCTCTCAAAACTTCCTCCCGAAAAACTCAAAGCGATCGTCCTGCGAATGTCACGCTGGAATCAAACCGAGCGCATGATCGGTCAGATGAACCAACCGCGCAACACCGCTCCGACAGCCAAAGCGACCGGTCAAGCGCAAGCCACTCAAGCAGGCAATTCTGCAGCCGACATCGCACGCGATCAAGGTTGCGCAGCAATCGACTACTGCTCGCGTTTTTTGAAAAACTTTACTACTGAAGGCGGCAACCGTTGGAATCGTTTTCGTGATGGCGTGTTCGTACCGATCGGAATTCTTTTCCTCCTTCCCGGTGCAGTAATGTCGCAAATGCGCGCCATCATCGCACAAGGCAATCCGGTAGTCGGTCAAGTCAGCCCAATCGACGGTCTTCAACGTTCGTTCATCGGCGTTTTCCTCATCCCCGCCAGCTACTTGATCGTCAATTACGCCGTAGACCTCGCCAACAGTTTTCAGTACACAATCGCTCAGGAATACCGCAACATGTGCGGCACGGACATGTATCACGATGCGATGTGCGCCGAGATTCGCGCATTCGGAGTGCGCTATCTTTCGGAAAATGAAGGCTCGCTCAAAGTTCCTGACCCAGACCTCGCCCCACGTTTTGCAGGTCTCTTCTCACCTGCAGAAGGCAGACTCTGGGGCAAACTCAACGATCCATGCGCCGGTCTCTACCTGGTTCCTCCCAACCGCGATGACGCATCGATGCCGGCTTCAACAATTGCCGCTCGCGCCGTTCTCTTCTCGACAAACGCAGCAGCGAATACCGGTTGGACAATATGCTGCGCATTCCAAACAGCTTTCTTTTACTACTTGTTCTTCATCGGTCCTGTATTCGCTGGTCTTTGGGTCTGGCCGTTGAAAGTGTTCAGAGATTCGTTCGGCATATGGGTTGAAGGCGTCATTACCCTCTGCTTCTGGAGCTTTTTTTGGACAACAGTAGTACTCCTCATCGCTTGCTTCAAAGGCACAGACGACACGGGCATCTTCATGCTAACGGCTTTGAATTTCCTCGCCACAGGCTCAGTCAAACACGCATTTGACTTCTCCGGACTGGTCAAAGCAGCCGGTATGAAAGCGGCCGAAATCGGCGAAAAGATGGGCAAAGCAGCTTCGAGCGGCAAGTAAGCGAGGAATCAACAGTGAAATTGTCGAAGTCCAATCTTCAAAAAATGCAACACGCTGGTTTCGTCCTCACCTTTGTGAGCGCGCTACTCATCTCGTTTTTCGCTTGCAACTCTCAAGCATTTGCTGAAGATGTGAACAAGACCAATTTGAAGTCGATGGAAGAAGAGCAAAACCAAGCGATGAAGCCCGACGAGCTCGCAGAGGAAGCAGAGGCGCTTGCAAAAAAACAAGGCGAGGTAAAGGACCAGCAAGTAGGCCAAGTGTCCAAGAACAGAGCCGAACTGATTGCAGCAAAATCGCTTCGTCCGAAAAATGCCACCAAGGGTGCTGCCGCCGAGTCGCAAGCCGGTCAAAGCCAAGTCGGCAACTCAGCCGGTGACATCGCACGCGACATGGCGTGCATGGCCATCGACTACGCTTCGCGTTTTATGAAAAACTTCACGACATCGGACGGCAACCGTTGGAACAGACACCGCAACAATGTTTTCGTGCCTATCGCACTTTTGCTGATTCTGCCTGGTGCCGTCCTTACACAAGTAAGAGCAATCATGGCGCAAGGCAACCCGGTCCTCGGTGCGACCAGCCCGCTCGAAGGTATACAGCGCGGAATCATTGCAGTCGCGCTGGTTCCGGCAAGCTGCCTCGTCACAAACTTCGCCATCGACCTGGGCAACAGCCTTCACTACACAGTCAGTTCAGAATACTCGCGCATCGTCGGCGGTGACATGTACCGCGACGCAATGTGCGCAGAAATCCGCGCATTCGGTGTTCGTTATTTGGCTGAAGCCGAAGGTTCGCTGAGCAAAGATATCTCCCCAGATCTTTCCCCCCGCGGCAACGAGCCGTTCGCGAAAATTGAAGGTCGCCTTTGGGGCAAAATCAGCGATCCCTGCACCGGTCTCTATCTTGTTCCGCCCAACCGCGAAGACACCATCATGCCGCAAGCATCGATTGCAACACGCATGGGCATGTACACAGCTAACGCAGGGCTTTGCGCCGGTTGGGCAATGCTAACCGCGTTCCAAATGGCTTTCTTTTACTACCTCTACTTCGCTGGTCCGATCATGGCCGGGCTCTGGGCATGGCCGACCCAAATGTTCAAACAAGCATTCCCCACCTGGGTTGAAAGCTGCATTACGCTGGCGTTCTGGAGTTTCCTCTGGCAAATCACCATCTGCCTTCTGGCAATGACCAAAGCACAAGCTTCGACCGGTCTATACATGGTGACTGCGCTGAACGTACTCGCGACGACCTCTGTAAAACATGCATTTGACTGCGCTGCCATCATGAAGAGCGCTGTTCAACAGTGCGAAATGATCGGCGCTGAAGTTGCAGCAGGCGCGGAAGGTGGTGGCGGCGGTGGTGGCAAAGGCGGCGGCAAGGGTGGCAAGAAAGGTGGCTCGAAAGGCGCCGGCAGCAAACAAAATAGCGCTCCTGCAGCGGCTCCGGACAAAGTCGCCAGCGCTGCTCCAATCGCTGCCAGAATGGCAGGATTCACAGTTACTCACGATGACGAGGGCAATGAATTGCCCAAGGTTCCAGCGGCCCCGCTCAAAGCTAATGCGAAAGGACCAATGCCGCTCGTTTCTCCCCAAAACGTTTCAAAACCACCGCTGGCAGCCCCCGTCGCTCCGGTCGTGCCTGCTGTTCCTGCAACCCCCGCCGAATCAATCCAACCTGCCGCACCTCGCATCGCCTTTTCCGACCCAATGACTGGCTGGTCTCCTGACGTACAAGAAACACCAGTCGAAACAAAATGCACGCTCAACAAAGAAACCGGTGTTTGGAATGACCCCGTCTGTGCGGCACCGCCTTCATCCGGACATCCGGTTGCGCCATTGCCGAGAAACACAATCGGCAGCGTGCTCGGCAACTCGATTCAGAACGTGATGCACTATCCGGCGAGCGTCCCGCACCAAGATCCGGATCTTATCTATCTAGAAAAAGTAAAAGCAGAAATAGAAGCAGAAGACTTCTCCCCATCCTCCACCTCCACCTCCACCCCCAATCAGGAGTCAGAAATGAACTCGAACGATGATCCTAGAATCGCCGCACTCAGAGACCAGCGCTTCAATTACCCGCCGCCCCCAATGGTGAGCGGACAGCCTGCGGCCGGATTTGCCAAAGTTCCATCCGGCGTAGCGCTGACGCCTCAGCAATTGCTCTCCAAGCTGCAAACAGTCGCAGAAGCAGCTGCAGCCACGGCGCCGCCCGTCAGTGCACCACCTCTCACTGGTTTTAGCCTGGTGCCAAACACCCAGCAATCGTTCGAGCCGCAGGAAGAAGTACTCGTCACAGTCGCTGATTTTACTAGCGACCTTCAGGGGCGGTCCGCTCCCGAATCTCGCAAACCGAATCTCAACCACGCTCTCGGCACAGTCCTGCGTCAGCGCGGCGCCTGGGCGCAGGCAGAGACCCCAGTCAAGCCTCCAGTGCCACAAGCACTGAGCAATAGCTGGTGGTCTTAGGCTCCTAAAAACAATTACCTAGAAGCAAATTACAAATCAAAGAAGGAGCACCTTAAAACAGAGCCAACCGAAAGCCAGCATATTTTTCTTCTCTCTCTCAAGTAACTGCAGCGTCGAAAATCGGTTCGACGGCCCCTCCTTCTCGGAAGATTAAAACCGGGAAGGCTGACCAGGGTGCGCTTTCATGCCGTTCACGCTACTTTCACGTTCCCCTAACTACTATCTTCGTGTAGCCCTGACGCCCCCAGAGCCCACGAATGACAAACCGCGTTTTTTCGCCGGACGAGTCGGCTTTTACTCGTAACCTCCTTACCAACATCGCCAAAGCAGCAAAGGTCGGTCAAATGACCAAGACCCTCGCGCTTGCGATCTTGATGGTCATCATGTTCGGCGCCGTCGCTCAAGATGCTTTGGCTCAAAGACAAGGCAACTCTCTCACCCAGCAGCAAAGACGCTGGAACCAAGACCACCCGTTGTCAGCTCTTCACGATGCTCAGCCGCGTCCGGATTCTAATTGCGAAGGCACCCCATACGTTCACGAGTCGAAGCCGGCTCCGGATAGAACGAGACTTCGCGATTACACCCTTACTATCGAAATGATGAAGCAGCGCAAGAAGAACCAAGAAGGTTCTAACACAGGTAATAAGGGATACCAAAACAACTTCACCAAAGAACAACCTACTTATCCTCGCACTCCGGCAGGCAACCCACAGCAAGCCTTGGCGGCCGACAATGCAACAACACAGCAAGTAGCAATCGGTGGCGCTCCCCAGCAAGCAATACCCAACGCAGTTAGCGACATGCAAGGTCAAATGCAGGCAGCGGGCGATGCCATGCAAAATGGCAACTGCGATGCACTCTCCGATTACATCCCGATGCTTCTGGCAGGCAACATAAATGTAGCCAACGAAGCAGTCGGCACAACCGGCAGCACCCGCGCTCCTTTCCGTCCGGTATCACAAGCAATCGGCATGGTGCAGCAAATGTACCGCCATGTTTACCTGCCGATGGCTCTTCTCCTTCTCGTACCGGGAGCCGTCATCCTTCAAATGAAGCTGATGATCTCCCAATTCGCAAATCCTGACGAAGACAACCAAGGCGGACCGCTGGGACATATCCTCCGCGCAATGATTGCTCTTTTCCTTATTCCTTCTACTCAATTGATCATGAGCTACTCGATTGACGTCGGTAACTCGATGACCTATGCAATCGCACAGCAATTCACTGCAAATGAAGTCGTTCAATGGGCACTTGGTCAGCAACAAGCCAAAGAAGCCAGAGGTCAACTCAGAGACGGTCTCGATCCGCAAGAATTTAAAGATCAAACCTTCCAAATGGCTTCCGGCATGATCAATATGTCTATGGGAGTTGGCTTGCTCATCCTCGCAGCATTCCAGTTGGCAATGAGCTGCTACCTTCTTTTGATGGGACCTATCGCCGCCGCCCTCTATGCATGGCCGGGTAGCGTAGGCAGATTATTCAAACCAGTCTTTATAAATTGGGTAAATGCAGTAGTAACACTATCTCTTTGGAGATTCTGGTGGGTCCTGATTGTGTTTGTCATGGTCACCCGTATTTCTTGGCTCAGAGAAATTGGTGAATATGTACCAAACACAGAGTGGGAAGGACTCATGCTCATGTGCTTCATGGTTATGATGATGTACGTACCCTTTGCACCATTCGAATTAAAACCGGGCGAATTGGTCGACAGACTGCTCGAAAAAGCCAGAGAAGCCAGTGAAAATGGCGCCAGTGGCGGTAAGAAAGGCGGCTCGCCGCACCACCAAGGTAGAGCTTAATCATTGGTTTTCGACCCGGAGAAATTCTAAAGTGACTTCCTTGAAATACCGAAGATTATCAATCGCCTACAGCCTGCTGACACTTGGGGCAATTTTAGTGTCGACAGTGGGCGCAACCGCGCAAACGCATTCTTGTGACAAAGGGGCACCGATCAAGAAGCCTGCGCATTGCAAGAAGGGTTCCAGTTCCGGTTCCGGTTCTGGCTCTGGTTCCGTATCTGTTTCGGGATCAGTTTCAGGCACCAGTGCTCAAGCCAAGGCTGGCTCCAGTTCAGGCTCTCAGCCTGCAGTGGGGCAGCAGGAGCTGCAACATCAGCAAGCTTTACTAAAACAGATGCAAAACCAAAAGCAAATGCAAAGTCTATTGCAATTGCTTCGCCAAAATCCGACTCAAACCACCCAGCAAAATTCACAGGGGCAACAAGCTGGTCAAGGCAAAGTCGCAAAAAATAACAAGAAAGGCAAAACCGGCTACACAACTCCCGCACCGGGCAGCGGCGTCACCGTTTTTGGTTCAAGCTCACAAGCACAGGGCGGCGGCAGTGTGAGCGGCAGTGCGAGCGGCAGTTTTGGTGGTAATGCCGGTGGAAACGCCAGCGGAAGTATAAGTGGAAACGCCAATGGAAGCGCTGGGGGCAATGCCAGCGGAAGCATCAGTGCAAATTCAGGTGGAAACGGCGGCGGCAGCGGAAGCATTAGTGCAAGTGCTGGCGGAAACGTCCGCGGAAGTGCCAGCGGAAACAATGGAGGCAACTCCAGCGGCAGTATCCGTGCCACCGCGAATGGAAACGGGCTGAGCGTGAATGGCCGCGTCAGGGGCGGAAACGGAAGTGCCCAGGGCAGTCTCAATGTTCGCGTCAACGGACAGCTGCCCACACTGCAAGGTCAAGCGCCTTTACTAAAGGCTCAAGTTCCTAAATTAGGTGTCAACGTCCAGGGACAACTTCCCACCATTCAGGGCCAGGCGCCTAATGTTTCCGCCAACCTCCCGACGCTTCAATTGCCGGGCGGTCCTCAAATTCAATTACCACAACTTCCATTTCCGAACCTGCAGTTTCCTCAACTTCCACAGTTAGGGAATCTTCCGTTTCCGGGAGCACAGGTACCCCAAGGCGGTGGCGGAGTAACACTGCCTGGTGGCACGACGGGGCAGCCAGCGGTTACGTTCACCCCACAAGCAGGTGGGTATCAGCCGCAAGGACAGTCGCAACTGACACCGCAGCAGCGGACACAGCAAGCGCTGGCTGCGCAGCGTCTCGCGCGTCAGCAAGCGATGCAAAATGCGCTTCAGCAACAGCCCAATAACCAAAATTTGCAGCAACAACTGCAGCAATATTTGCCGCAAGGTGGCGGCGCCTTTGGAGTTGGAAACAACAACGGCGGAGGCGGTAACGGGGCCGGAGGCGGCAATGGTGGCAACAATGGCGGCGGCAACAACGGTGGCGGGCAGTCGCAAGGCAACCAGCAAAGCCAAAATCAAAACAGGCAGAACAACGCAAACATTTTGCAGAACGAGGTCTATAAAACGACCTACATGCGAGAAGCTGCTGCTAAGGCAAAAGCTTTGGCAGCAGACACTGCACTTGCTACGAACGACCAGATTCAAAAGACTCAGTTCCTAGCAGCAGAGCGGATGGCCGGGTTGGCTCGTCAACCGAAAAACTCAACTCCAGCAGCAAAAGCATCAGGGCAAGCACAAGCAAACCAAGCAGGTAACTCCGCTGCAGACATCGCGAGAGAACAAGCGGTACAAGCTATCGACTATTGCTCACGCTTCATGAGGAATTTCACAACCGAAGGCGGCAATAAGTGGAACAGGTTCCGCGATGGTGTCTTCGTGCCGATGGCGATTCTTATTTTGCTGCCAGGCGCAGTCGTGTGCCAAGTGCGTGCGATTATTTCGCAAGGTTCGCCTATCGTTGGGCAAGTCAGCCCAATCGATGGAATGCAGCGCGGCATGATAGCTGTTTTCTTAATTCCGGGAAGCTATTTAATCTGTAACTACGCGATTGACTTAGGCAACAGTATTCAATTTACCGTTGCTGATGAGTACAAGCGGCTGTTCCAAACAGACATGTACGAGGACGCCATGTGCGCTGAAATTCGCGCCTTTGGTCCTCGCTATGTGTCAGAGAACGATAGTTCGCTCAACACCCCACCATGGGACTTCACACCTCGAAATCCGCAGGGTATCTTCGCAAAAGCAGAAGCGCGAATATGGGGCAAATTAGAAGACCCCTGTTCGGGACTACACCTGGTTCCAGCGAACAGAGACGACGCCAGTATCGAGTCCTCCAACGTTGCTGTACGTTCACTGCTAAACACGACCAACGCAGCGATGTGCACAGGCTGGTCAATTCTCTGCGCATTCCAAATGGCATTTTTCTATTACCTTTTCTTTGTAGGACCAATCATGGCCGCGCTCTGGGTGTGGCCAATGAAATTCCTTCGAGACGCGTTCGGCAGCTGGGTTGAAGGCGTAGTCACGCTGTGCTTCTGGAGTTTGTTCTGGAGCACCACAATCTTGCTTCTAGCGTGCTTCAAAGGGACCGACGACACAGGCATCTTCATGGTGACAGCCATCAATTTCCTCGCCACAGCGTCTGTCAAATACGCATTCGACTTCGGTGGACTCGTCAAAGCAGCTGGTCAGAAAGCTGCGGAACTGGCTGACAAAGCGGGTGACAGCAAATAGCCTCAGCTAAAGAAACGCCTCAGAAAACGGCAAAAATTAATCCGAGATAGACAAAAAATCGGAGGTCGGCGTTCTTCTACTCAAATTTTTTTGGGTCGAATTGATGTCGAGTTACGTCTCGAAAAAAAACACATTAATTCTCTGGCTTGATCGCGTGAATTTCAGCGTGAACATGAGGGTGAACATTCGCTCGGCTCAACAGCCAAAACCTTCACAGGCGCCTAAATTTGCGCGTTCACGTGGTTTTCACGATCTCCTCTTTAATATCTAAAGGTCCCCCACCCCCCAGGCACTGCATACATGACACGCAGCGTTTCTTCGGTTTTCACCGATAACAAATCAGCCAAGTCGGTTGTACTTGCTTTGATGGCAGCACTGTTCGTAGTGACTGCTTTTTGTTTTGATGCCAACGCCAAAGGCGACCCACTCTCTGTACAAAACAGAAACTGGGACACCTACGTGGGTATGCCCCAGCTCGATGCAACGGCAGAATCGCTGAAGCTCGTTCCTGGACTGTGGAACAACACGCAGCAAGCTCGTGTTATGGAAAACAGAGCAGACAGAACCGTAGCAAAACAGAAAAAACCCAGCAACTCTGTTCCGCAAGCACAAGCAACCCAGCAAGCTCAACAAAATCAAGCTGGCAACAATGCTGGTGAAATTGCTCGCGAGCAAGCCATTCAAGCAATCGACTACTGCCAGCGCGTGATGAAGAACTTCACCACCGAAGGTGGCAACCGTTGGAACAGACTCCGCGACGGATTCTTCGTACCGATGGCTCTGCTTCTCATTCTTCCAGGCGCAGTGCTCACACAAGTCAGAGCGATCATCGCCCAAGGCAATCCGTGCATGGTCGGACAAGCTAGCCCACTCGAAGGCATCCAACGCGCAATCATCGGCGTTTTCCTCGTCCCCAGCACCTACCTCGTCGTCAACTACTCAATCGACCTCGGCAATAGCCTCCAGTACACCATCGCTTCCGAGTACCGCCGCATTCAAGGCACCGACATGTACCAAGATGCGATGTGCGCTGAAATCCGCGCTTTCGGTGTTCGCTCCTTGTCTGAAAACGACGGCAGCATCGCCAACCTCCCGCCAGCCGACACTTCCCCCCGCGGCAACGAGCCTTTCGCCAAAGGCGAAGGAATGATGTGGGGCAAACTGGTTGATCCTTGCGTCGGTCTCAATGAAGTTCCAGCCAACCGCGACGACGGAACCATGAGCCAAGGTTCGCTCGGTATGCGCATGGCTATGTTCATGTCCAACGCCGGCATCAACACTGCATGGTCTATCCTCACCGCCTTCCAAATGGCGTTCATGTACTACCTCTTCTTCGTCGGACCAATCATGGCAGCGCTCTGGGTCTGGCCGATGAAGCTCTTCAGAGACGCATTCCCGGCATGGTGCCAAGGCGTAATCACTCTGGCATTCTGGTCTTTCTTCTGGAACGTCGTCATCCTCATCCTCGCCCTTACTAAAAGCGAAGCTTCCAGCGGTCTCTACATCGTCAGCGCTTGCAACTTCCTCGCCACAGCAGCTGTTAAGTATGCATTCGACTTCGCTGGTCTGATGCGCGGTGCAGCCTCCGAAGCCGAAAGACTCGGCGCCAAAGCAGCTCAACAAGCTGGCAAAGGTGGCGGAAAAGGCGGCAAGGGTGGCAAGAAGAGCGGCAGCAGCAATACCGGCTCGAACAACACTACTCCGAACACCACCCCAAATACCACTCCGAACATCGTTCCGGATCAAACACCGACGCAAGTTGCAGCAAGAACACAACTGCTTCCGAAGCCGAAAACGCAAGTTGCCGACCTGGACGAAAACGGAATTCGCAAACCGAACGTCGCTCCTGCTTTCCTCACAGTTCCCAACAAACCAATCCGCGTTGCCGCAGTGGACCCCAAACTCGTTCCACTCCCACCGCAAGAAGTCGCTTCGACAGGAAGATTGCTCGGACTCGAAGGCATCGAAGGCATCGACCCGATTTACGTATCCGAGTACCGCAATACTCACAGCAAAACGTTCAACCCGGTCACCGGTGTTTGGAACGACCCAATCAAAATGCCCCCGCTGACAAATCCAAACACCAACGGAAATCAAACCGCAGTTACATAGCTGCAACAATTTTGGGTCAAACTACGGAAAGCAAAGTTGAAAAATAGCTGTAAACCAAATTGATATTCACGAGAAATTAACTCACTGCCAGTTACTATCTGAACAACTCCATCAAAGTTCGAAGTCCCGAGGAATCATAGATGCGAAATGTAGACCCTCCGAGATCGGTCAAGCAAGAAGACGATAGATTCTGCTTCATGCCACCGCCTCTGGCTTCTTCCGACAAAGGCAAGTCATTCGACGCTTGCATGTCGGTATCCGATATCCCAATGGCAATCGAAGAAGAAACCTGCACCTCGCTGCTCTCAAAGATGGCGGTGGTCAGTGACGGCTATGAACACATCGAAGCTGTGGTACCCAAGGCAAATTTGTTTGTGCCGGAAGTGCCCACCTATGTTCAAGAGAAGCAAGCAGCTCAAGTAGAAAAGGCAAACACCTTCTGCCCTATCGAACCAATCGAGCGCGAACAAGCAGCAAGGAATTTTGCTCAAGAGTTGGCAAAGATTTATGCCTCACATATGCCTCAAGTGCATGCGGAAATGGAAGCCCAGCGCCAAACATCATCCAACTTCATTGCACCGATCAATTCATTTATCGCACCGCAAGAAGAAACTGAAGACAGCGATGAAGGCGTGATCACGGTTGTTGATTTCACAGCAATGGCAAAACCTGTTCATCTCGACGAAGTTGCCGTGGCAGTTGCTGAGTTAGTATCTGTTGGAGAGCCGGTAGCAGCAATGGCAATCGCCGCGCCAGTCGCAGTAGCTGCAAAGCCGACACAAACCAGCTCTGGTTTGAACGCAATTTTGAAGACCCGCGCGCTGGCTCCAGTAAATCAGCAAATCAGCAGCAGCTGGTTCGCTTAAGCTGGTTCGCATAAGCTGGTTCGCAAAAATCGTGGGGGCGCGTTGCACGCGCCCATTTTCCAATCCCTTTATTCGCTCTGTTGAGATGACGTAGCAATGCCGTAGTTTTTCAGCTTCTCGCGCAGCAGAGGCAGAGCTTCTTGCACGGCTTTCTCTCCAGCCTTGACGCACTTGACTGCATCAGATTTCTTCGTGGAAATCAAGCTTACACCTGTTGTGTCGGGTTGAATCGTGATGTCGGCAAGTTGGGATTGAGGCATGTCCATCTCCCACAGGTCCCAGTTGAGCATTCGAGTGGTGACACTGCCAATCTTGCGAAACTCCTCTTTCTTCGCGGCTGGAAAGGGTTGATCGATGTTCACTGCGATAACAAAATCAGCGCCCATCTCGCGCACTTGCTTCACGGGCAGATTGCAGAGCGCGCCACCATCAACAAACAAATAATCACCGATTTCCACTGGTTTTCTCAAGCCAGGCACAGCAGAGCTAGACTGCATTGCAAATCCAAGATTGCCTTTGCGAATCATGTAAGGCTTGCCATCCAAAAGATTCAGTGAAACTGCCGCAAACGGTATTTTCAGATCTTCAATATTCAAGTCGTGACAAGATAATCCCTTGACCAAATACTTTCGAAACTTGTTGCCACGATAAAGTCCGTCGTATTCTTTTGAGCCGAAAACGCGCGGCATGAGCATCACTGGTGAGACAGCGATTCTCACAGCGAGCGAAACGGTCATGAAGCTCCTCATGAGCTTTCCGTTTTCAAACTCATCTTCCATGTCATCGAGAGAAACACCGGCAGCATAAAGGCCGCCTACAACAGAGCCAATGCTAGTGCCTGCAATGTAGTCGAACTTGATGCCTTCTTTCTCGAGAGCACGAATGACTGGGACATGCGCCGCGCCCCTCGCGCCGCCACCGCCAAGAGCCAGACCAATCTTGGGACGAGCAACTTTCGGCTTTGCCTTCCAGTGTTCGACATCCATGTAATAACCGCGACTGGTTTCGATAATGCCAACTTTGTCCGGCACTTTAGACACAGGAATCGATTCGGGCGACACGATTTTGGAATCTTTATCGTATTCCTTTTGAGCTGCAGCGTCGGAAGAAGAAGAAGAAGAAGAAGAAGAAGAAGAAGAAGAAGAAGAAGAAGAAGAAGAAGAAGAAGAAGACGACGACGACGAAGAAGGCGACGAAGACGACGACGAGGAAGAATCTGTCGGCTCAATTTTTACGGTGGTCTCGCCAGGCTTGTTGTCCGGCGGATTCGGATTGGTGTCGATAACTTCGTCTGCCCATACTTGCGGGCATAGAGCGCCAACCAGCGTGGCAGCGAGTAATAGTGATTTGAGCGACTTTCTTCTAGCCAACATAATGCCTCTGTATCCTGCGCGAACGGTCACGCGCCTGTTGTCAGCCGACAGAATAGCCGATTGACGAAGGAGCAACCTTAGCCCTAGCTATTCTTTCGCGTTTCTTACGCCGCTATAGCTTTCCAGCGACACTTCGAGCTTCGATTCATTCAGTTTTTTCAATTGAACCAAATAGTCGAGCGGATAAACAAAATCGCGCTTTGGCCTCTTCAGCCCTGCAATCTCGCTGATTTCGTCAACGTAAGCGACACAATCGCGCACGCCAGTATGGAAGATTGGGTTTTGCACAAACTTCTGTCGAACAGCTCTGGCACTGTCATACACCGGTCGGTCAACTCGTACAGCGACGTAATCAAAATTTCTCATATTGCCAACAAGCGCATTGTCAGCCATTATTCCGTGAATGTCGGAGTACAAGGAGGGTATCAAATCTTCCATTCGCCCCGGCACAAATCCATCGGAAGTAGTGTACTCAAGCCGTTCGGGAGCATAGCGGTCCCAGATTATGTAACAGTGCCCTGGAAAACCGTGAGGATTGTTTGCCAGCCCGGCGCAAATCATAAAACAGCGGTCACTAGCGGGGTCGTCGCGCGTTTTATCAGAACGCAAATCGAGCAGGATCGGCTTGCTGCGCGGCAAACGGTAGACACAGCCCCACCAGAGCGAAGCTGATAGAAAGGTAAAAACCACAACCAGACAGAGAATACAGGCAACTTTTGAAAGTTTAGAAAGCTGATTCACTGACGCAATGCTCCGAGTTGTGCAGCCCTCTGCTCTTCTAACACATCAGCCTCCGCTGAGGAGCGGCACTCATGCCGCCCGAAGCCGGCGAGCCGCCGGCGCTCCCAGGGCGCTGCCCTGCAACGATCCAAACCTCAACATTTCCACTCTAGTGAAACACTACGCGCCGCGCCTTGGGCTCACAACAGTTTTTCAATTGATCGAGACGTTCAAATGAGAACACACTTCGCTGCTGTTTACACTCAGTGAGGTCAAGACCTCCTATCGACTAAAATTTTCCGGACCTTTTATAGGTCTTTTCGTTCGGCAGTTTACCGATGCGAAGACCAGAAAAGGGCATGTCAAAGACCTTGGCGCGATGAAAGACATTGGAGGCAGCGTGAAAAATATTGGCATCATTACATCGGGCGGCGACTGCGGCGGTCTGAACGGCGTTATCAAGGGAGCAGCACTGACAGCTCTTTCCAAGGGAATGACGGCGTACATCATCCCTAACGGCTACGCTGGACTTTACAATCTGGTCGAATTCAAATCCCTTTGCAAGCTGACCGCTGACCGCGTAGAACAAATCGACGTCATCGTGGCTGGCAGCGAGGCCGGCAACTCACGAGTGAAAGTTTCAAAAATCAAAGACGAAAAGAAATACGACCGTATCAAAGAAGGTCTGAAGAAGTTTCAGCTCGATGCATTGGTAATCGCAGGCGGCGACGACACCGGCTCGGTGGTAGCAGATCTGGCTTCTCAAGGCATTCCATGCGTTCATGCGCCAAAAACAATGGACCTCGATTTGATGCCTTACAGCGTTGGCGGCGATTCGACTATCAACAGAATCGCTGAAGCTGTGCGCGATTTGAAGACTACCGGTCGCACTCATAACCGCATCATCGTCATGGAAGTGTTCGGACGCTACGCAGGTCACACAGCATTCCGCGGCGGTGTAGCAGCGGATTGCGATGCTGTTTTGATTCCAGAAATTCCAGTCGACTTCGACGTTTTGTACAAACAATTGAAAGGCAAATTCATCAAGCGGATCGAAGAAAGCGACGTCAAAGCGGGCACTTGCGTGGTCGTCGTCGCAGAAGGCTTGAGAGATGCGTCGGGCAACGAACTCGTAGACATGAGTTCAGAACCAGACTCCTTTGGTCATAGAAAACTGATGGGAGCTGGAAAGTACGTCGTAAAACAAATCGAAGACCGCATCAAAGCCGATCCTGAAATCAAAGAATTCATGAAGCGCACCGGACAATTTGTCGAAGGCGTGTACGAAATTCCTGAAGTTCGCGAGATTCGCCCCAGCCACATGGTGCGCTGCGGAGCCTCATCGGCACTCGATTCCAACTTCGGTCTGGAAGTCGGCTCAGCTGCAGTAGAACTGGTTACCCAAGGAATAAACGGTGTGACCGTCGTCTCCTATCGCGCCGGCAACCTGGAATACATGGACGTCAAAGAAGCAATTGTTCAGCGCCTTGTAGATCCGGCAGATGTAGCGCTTTTCGAGACGTTCGGAGTTTCTTTCGGACGCAATCCGGAGAAGCCGAAATTCGAAGCGAAAAAAGTAAGCGGCAGGCCAGTTCGCGTTTATTAGTTCGGGCGGGGCGATGCCTGGCATTGCCCAACGCTGGCTGGCGAATTACCAGCGATAAACGACCGGCGTAAAACTACCTGTGGTATCAGGAGACGTCCACCATAGACGTCATAGATAAGCGCGGAGAATAATACAAAAAGCCCGAGAGAGAGGCTCGAAAGCCCCTCTCCCCCCTTGCACAAAATTCTTAGCCTGCAAGGCAATTCTTATTTAGTTATAGATGGGCGGGGGATAAATCCAATCGAGGCTCGTAAAGCGACGCGTGAATTTCGGTTTACGAGCACAGAATGCAAACTGTGGGGCAGACCACCGAATGCGGTTCGATTGGTTTTCGCGACGCGAGCGAGGAGGATGGTGAACCTGCTCGAGCCTTTCAGTATCGCCGTCGTCAGTGATGTCGGACTGACGTCTTCGATGACATGATAGTAAGTGCCGACACGTGAATTAAACGTGAATGATTTCAGGCAAAAGTATATCTATCAAGAAATTGGAACGGCGCCGGGTTTCAGGACTCGGACGTGACGGCCTGTTCAATAATATAGCCAGAGCCTTGAACCGTTTTTATGACACATTCGGATCCAGCCGGCGTGATCTTGCGCCGCAGGTTTTTCATAATCGTACGCACGGTATCTTCCGAACTTTCGGTCTCGGACGGCCATATGGCTTCCAACAGTGCCTTAGCCCCGTAGCAGCGGTTGGGATGGCGGAAGAGAAACTCCAGTAAGGCAAACTCTTTGGGCGAAAGAACGACCCGGTCGTTGTTGACAATTGCGGTACGCGTCTCGAGCTCGACCGACAAATAGTCCACTTTCAACTTGGTTGGCAGCAAACCTTTGGGGCGACGCATTAATGAGCGAATACGGGCAGAAAGCTCTCGAACCTGGAAAGGCTTGACCAGATAGTCATCCGCCCCTGCGTCCAGACCTGTCTCAATGGCATCCGCGCCTGATTTGCCCGTCAAGAAAAGCACCGGCATCTCGCCGCCCTGACGCCTGTATTGCTTGCAAACATCTACGCCGGAAATGCCGGGCAGTTGCCAGTCGAGAATCAAAAGGTCGTACTGGTAACCGTTTACCAGCTGCAATCCGTCCTCTCCGGTCTCGGCATGCTCGACCGTGTGATTCTCCAGAGTAAGCCAGTCGGCAATACTCTTTGCAAGTTCGGTATCATCTTCTACGATGAGTATCTTCGCCATGGAACTTCCAGCAACTGGACAAGCATTTCTTGTCGCTTGAAGTAATATCTTACACGAAGGCCAGTGAGCTAAATTCAAATATGGCGGAATCCGATCTAGCAACCCCAAACGTCAAATTTAAACGGCGGATATTTACCAAGGGGCTAATGCTGGTTTTTGTCCCGCTGTTGATTGAAATTATTTTGCTCCTATGGGTCGGCTGGATGAGTCAGCAGGCGGAATCAGCGCTTGTCGATCAGCGCAATAGCCTGGAGCAGACGATCCACGCCAATCGTCTCATTGCAGCAGGTACGGTCGGGTACGGATTGTACTGCCGCTATTTGATTTCTCGCGACGACAAGTCACGCGAAAAGGGCGAGCATTATGTCCAAATCGCCCTTGATGAATTCAAAGTTCTGTTAGCTCTTGCCGGCAATGACGAAGAGAGAAAACGTGCGGCGCGCGAAGTTTATGAGTTGGCAGTGCCGGAGATGGAAAAACTCAAGTGGCTGCGTCCGTGGATTCCCGGAGAGTCGGCCGAAGAGCCTTTTCGCCAGTTGAGAAGCGCGCGCAGTTTGGTTTTCTCAGCGTACGAAAATTACAAACGCTTCTATTCAATTTCGCAAAACGAGCAAGACCGCCTCGCCAAATCAATCGCGAGTGAAAAACACTATCGAGAATTGACCAAGAAAGTGGTGTACTGGGGCATGGTCGTCAACTTCATTGTTGCGATCTTGCTGCTTTTTGCATTCAACAAAGAAATCACTGAGCGGATGGCAATCCTCATCGAAAACGCCGTCAAGCTGCCGAAAAGAGTAACTCTTGAAAAAGAAATTCTTGGCGATGACGAATTTGCGTATCTCGACAATATTTTGCATAAAGCGTCTGCACAGCTAAACAAAGCCGCGCAATTCAGAAAGCATTTGATGGAGATGGTGGCACACGACATGCGCTCGCCGCTCTCGGCGGTTAGTTTGTCATTGGCGGTCTTCGACAAGTCGGACGGCGAAAAGATAAACCAGGAAGCCAAGCCGCTTTTAACGCAGGGTACCGAGAATGTAGAACGATTGATTGCCCTCGTCAACGACCTTCTCACTCTGGAAAAATTGGCAGCCAATGTCACCGAAGTAACCGCAGTAGGTGTGGAGTCCTTCGAAAAAGATAATCATGCAGGCATTCACGAATTGACTCAACTGATGCGGCTTGAGCTGAGCGGGCAATCAGCAGAACGCGTCGCCCAAGAAAGGAAATTCAAACCCGGCATATTCAAGAAAGCGATGCTTTTGGTGATTGTGCCTCTGACTCTGACAACAATGCTTTTGACTGGTATCGGTCAAGTCATCAACGAGCAAGAAGCAGCGCTCATCAATGAGCACAAACAAACAGAAATTGCCACATACCTCAACCGCATGATGAGCATGGGAGTGGTCTCTTATGGTTTTATGGGCAACTACTTGCTGTACGGAAAATCGACAGACCATCAACAGGGTCTCTATTACCGCAACATGGCAGAACACCAGTACGACAATCTTTACCAGCTAGTCAAAGACGACGCGGAGATGCGTAAGCTGCTGGACAAACTGAAGAATTTGGGTGATGTCGAATACAAACGATTTGTCGAAATGCGCCCGTACATGACTCAAGAAAACCTGCAAGACGAGATGGAACTGTACAACAGCGTCATGCCGTTTTGGAAGTTCGCTATCTACAGACAAGAAGAATTTTTGAAACTTTCGGAAGCAGAACAAACTCGATTGAAAGCCGCACGCCAGGCTCAGGCGCAGCAGCACCAGAGAGTTGAAGGAATTATCACCGGCGGTATAATCGGCAGCCTCTTTCTCTCTTTCATTCTTGTGTTTCTCTTCGGCCGAGATATCTCCAGCCGCATGCAGCAACTGACTTACAATTCAACACGCCTGCCACTGCGAGAACCGCTTAAACCGCAGGTTTCGGGCACGGACGAAATTTCGTATCTAGACTTTGTATTACACGACGTGGCCGAGCAACTAAATGATGTTTGGAAACAACGCACAACCATTATGAAGATGGTGGCTCGCGATTTGCGTGAGCCGTTGATTCTCGTGCAAGGAACACTCAGAGCTTTGCAGATGCAAGTAGAAAAAGAGGCATCAGAACTGGGCACACGGCAGCTAAATTCGGCCCGTGCCAATGTCGATCGCATGCTTGGATTAGTAGACGATCTGCTCACAATTGAGAACTTGGAGTCCGGACGCATTGAGATACAACTCTCGGATTTCGACATTACCGAAGTAATTGATCAAGCAATCACGTCGGTTCAATCGCTGGCGCTGCAACGCAAAGTCGCGCTCGTCAATAAAGTAAAGCCTATCGTCGTAACAGCAGATAGACATAGGCTTGTACAAGTATTGGTTAATTACCTGGGCAATGCTATAAGCCATTCTCCACCTGATACCACTATTAGTATCACGCACAAAAATACAACTTATCAAACAGAGATTTACGTCAACGACAGCGGACCAGGACTTTCTGACGAGAATAAAGTCAAAGTCTTTGACCGCTTCTTCCAAACTGCAGACTCGAAGACGAGAGGCAAAGGCTACGGACTCGGCCTCGCCATTTGCAAAATGATCATTGCTGCCCACGGCGGAAAAGTCGGCGTCGTCGACGCCGAAACTGGCGGTTGCGCCTTCTGGTTTAGCATCCCCAAGGAGAAGGGCGAAGAGGATTTCTAAGCGGTCGTCACGAGGCACTAGAACCCCTCCAAAACCCAACCAATTCCAGTCAACGCCACGGGCTGGCAATTCTGGGCACATCCAGCCGCGTATATCATCTAGAAGTTAAACCGATAACGGTTTAACTTCTGAGTATGGAATGAGAGCGTTCTTAGAAATCAAGCGAGGCAAAAACAGGTCAAAACTAAAGCCAGCGCTATGTTTAGCATTCTTTGCAGCCGGGCTGTCAAGAACTTGCCGCATCCTTATTAGACATGACACCATATGGTTCTTCCAATAGGCGACCAATCCGGTCAACTTTATGCCTTAAGAAATACCCCGGCGACCAATCCCTTGCCAATATGAAACTCTCACGAAGAGGCGAATACGCAACCAAAGCGCTGCTTTTTCTTGGCGCTTGCGACCAAGAGCAAGGTGTTTCCGCATCTGAAATAGCCAAAAAAGCTCAAATACCGGAGCCTTTCCTCAACCAAATCATGCTCACGCTGAAAAACGCAGGAGTCCTGCGCAGCCGGAGAGGTTCGCGCGGCGGCTATGTACTCAATCGCCCGGCTGACCAAATCACTATCGGAGAGGTGGCGCGGCTTATGGACGGACCTTTAGCGCCCATCCCGTGCGCCTCAGTGACAGCATACGAGCCCTGTCCAAGCTGTCCCGAACCGGAAGCCTGCAACCTGCGGCTCCTGATGCGCGAAGTGCGTGACGCAATCTCAGACATTTTGGACAACACCTCACTCGCAGATCTCATTCGCAAATCGTCGACATCCTGCACGACTGCTTAAAGGAAACCCTCAAAAGTTATTATGGACAACTCGCTTCCATTCTTTATTCTCGCCGGTTTCATCGCACAAATGATCGATGGGACATTGGGCATGGCTTACGGCGTTAGCTGTTCAACACTGATGCTCTCTATCGGCGTGTCACCAGTCGTAGCATCCGCTAGCGTTCATACTGCAGAGCTATTCACGACTGCTGTTTCAGCATTCTGCCATCTAAGGGCGGGCAACGTCGACAAGGAATTTTTAAAGCGGCTGGTCATCCCTGGTGTTATCGGCGGTATTATAGGCGCCTATATTTTGTGCAACGTCAATGGCGAAGTCATCAAGCCATTCATCAGCTTATACCTGCTAGGAATGGGCATTCTCATCCTTGCTAAAGCTGCACGCAAGCACCAGCCGGAGCCGAAGAGAAATCACATCGGACGCTTGGGTTTTCTCGGTGGTTTCGTAGATGCCATCGGCGGTGGTGGCTGGGGTCCAGTCGTCACTTCCACCCTAGTGGCAAAAGGCAACAGCCCTCGCTTCGTCATCGGATCTGTCAATGTGGCTGAATTCTTCGTTGCTGCGGCAACCTCGGCAGTGTTTCTCGTGTCACTCGGCTCTATTTACCTTAATGCCGTCATTGGGCTCGTAATTGGTGGAATGATTGCCGCTCCAATTGCAGCAAAAGCATGTAAGTCTGTCCAACCAAAACCTCTAATGGTTGCAGTAGGAGTGTTGATCGTTTGTTTGAGCGTAAGAACAATCTATCAAACAGCTGGCAGCACCTATGTTGCAACCAAGAATGCTGCCATTGCCGGATTGAGCGCTCTACCCCACTAGTTTTCTGCTTCTAAAATTAATGGCTTCGATAAAGTAGGGCAGCAAGGTTCTGCATGCTCTTAGGAAAAATGCGACAAAAACGCCTATGCAAACGGAGGCGACAAGCGCATTAAGGAGCAAGTGAGATCCACGCATGTATGCGGTGAAAATATTCGACATCACATCTTCGGCCGTGCGCTGCGGCAGATGGTTTAGGTAGGAAGCTGTGCCCCAAAACATCGCCAGCGACGACACGATACTCCACGATGGGATGAAGCCCAAAAGAAAGTCCAATCCGCAGCTCCTAACAGGCTCGGCAGCTTGTTGGAAGCAAAGATAAATTCTAAAAAGCAGAAGACTCAAGACGAACGAAATTACTGGAATGAGTGAACACGTCATTATATAGAGCCATTTAGGAGCTTCGAATAAGCGAAGCAGATCCATGGAAACAGCCCTCCAGAGCAAGTTAGACGCGATCGCTCCACACGCAGTCGCCACTGTAGTAAGCAGAAAAAACACAATCATATTTGTGATGCGAGCTTTTCTCTCCATCAACTCACCCGAGGCAAAAAACAACAGCCAACCGCTCGGTGCTATTCAGACCATTGTTGACTGTTGTTGTGAAATTCTTGTGGGTTTATTCCCCACTTGCATTGGCAAACTGCCGCTCGGCGACTTTGCCGGGGCGCTGAACAACTCGCACGACATTATCCTTTTCAGCGGTGTAGATGTACACGGGCGAATCCGCGGGCGTGCAACCATCATTGTTCAGCAGTTCGGAAACAGCTCTGTGCGGCATAATGTGCTTCAGGCGCAACGCGGAAACATCATAAACAACAACGGGTTGGTCGCAATGATACATCGCCGCGGAGCGTGTATTTCCAACTCGCTCACTTCCATCTTTCGGATTGAAAAACCAACGCAAAACGCCTGAGAGATTGATTTGCGGATCATTCTTCGCGACGTATAAACTCACATGCTTCGTCGTGCGCATCACATGTTTCACTTGCGTCTTGAAAGCAAATGCGTCCATATCAGCACGAGACAAAATGATATTGTCGAACTTCCGAAGGTCGCTGTGTTCGCAAGTTTCCAGGCAGTATTCAACAATCATCATATTGCCGACACTGTTGCCGGCGAGTGTGATTTTCTCGTCCGGAAACTCTTTTAAAAGTCGACGCACAAGTCCATTGAAGCGCTCTTGCGATCGCGGATAAGTCATCGTCGAGCCGCCGTAATTGCCTTTCACAGAGCCCCAGGCATAGTTGATTACAGGTATGTGCGTCGCCTCTTCCAGTGCTGCGGCTTGATTCATCGAGCCCTCAAATCCGATGCAACAACCATGCACGAAGATTATGAACTCTTTGCGTTTGTTGATTTCCATCGCTCTTCGCAGTTTTGCAACGAGGCTTTGAAAGTCGGATTCTTTGTCGAAAACTTGATTTCCGAATTCAAGATTCGGCCCATTGGTCGCATCCTGAGGCACCGCGGCCGACGGGGACACTGAAGTCTCGCCAGTTTTGCCGGTTACGCTCTTTTCTCCAGACTCGCCGGTTTCGCTAACTTCGGTCTGTGCTTTTCCTTCTTTACTTGTTTGGGTGGCTTGAACAGTTTGTCCGCTATGCGCAGCAGCCGCTGTTTGTCCGTTTTGAACATACGGGTCCGGGTCCTTCTCCCCGCGCAGCTGCCATCCCCAGCGGGGAAGACTTTCCATCTCCTCGGCTTCTTTCGCGGTCAGCTTGACCTTCACCTGCTGACAGCCATAATAAAGCGCGTCAACCGGCTCGATCATCTGCACACCATAATCCTGATAGCTGCCGCGATTCACCGTTTTCTCCCGGTCCGTGACATAGAGAATCGGCAATGACAAAATCTTGCGCTCGCTCGTCGCAGACCACGCCGGAGAGCAAAAAGAGACGGATAAAATTGTGAGAGAAACAATCAGCCTGAGCATCAAGTTCACCGTTACATCAGCCCGCAATGCCGATGCCGGATCTGATTGTAGCCTATTCAGAACTTGCTTGAGGACGGGATGAAAACGAAGTTTACTTCTTGCTGTTCTGATCAGCCACTGCCTTGGCGATATTGTCCTTCAACTGTTGCACAAGAATGTCGCCAATACGCGGCGCTGGTTTTCCTTCGGCTTTCAGCCTTCCCTGCTCGACAAGGGCGTCGTCGACCTGTTTTTGGGTAACCAAACCAGAGTCCACCATCATTTTTCCTAACGGTGGAGGGTTCATCCCTGCATCTTTCTGGCGTTTTTGCTCTTGAAAAACTTCCTCCTTACCGGACTCGAGCGCCTTCACAAGCCCCTGCTCCAGCGGCATATTCGGAAACTGGGTTCTCGCGTCGCCAATTAGCCCAATGGTGACCTGGTCCTGATTCATTAGACGATTGCCCAAATCAGTTTCTTGCCTAATGCGGTCCCCGACGGCAGAACGCTCATCACTCTGAAGACCGCTGGCGGCGAATTGTAAAACAGGCTTCGGGGCCTCGACCTTAGAGTCGTAAACAGCATCAACCATTGGGAATTCTCCGTGCAAGGATCTGGTGGTTCGAGACGTGTTATCACAATAGGGTAGACAACGTGAAATTGGCGTTGAGATTCTGGAAATTTGTCGTTCTTCAACCAATTAACCTTTCGTGAGCCGTGAAAGATCGCTGTCGCGCATATTGGCCGGGAATATTATGGTCAAAGCGGTGAGGGGTCGTAATTGATGAATATGAAAGGTTTTCGAGTTTTTCTTGGAAAAACTTTCGCAATCGCGTGCGGTGCAGCTAGCCTCTCCACCTATCAGATTCAACCCGCGGCAGCCGACCAATATTTCGATTATGGGCTGAAGATGTTTCAGGCGCGGAATTACAAAGTAGCGGCGCAGTACTTTGATACCCGGCTCAAATCAAACCCGAACGACCCATATGCCCAGTATTACCGAGGGCTTTGCTTCCACGTCGGCGGGCAGCTAGACCAGGCTAAAAACTTGTACGAGGGCGTTGTCGCGAGTGGAGCGGACCCAAGTATCAAAGCACTTGCCCAAAAACAACTCTCTATCATCGAGCGTGCGCAAGCTTCAGCTGGCACGGCCCTCTCGACGAGCAGCAACAAAAAACTTCCTTCTTCAAATACGCCGCCGCGGCGTGGCTTGCCGCCCGGCGACGAAGACGACGACGATGATGATGACCGCCCTGTGGTGACTGTCGTGCCGCCTAATGCCAAAGCATATTTTTCACTGACACCTGGTCACGACGATATGAATGTCGAAGGCGCCGTCAATAAACGGCGCATGACCTTCTGTTTCGACACAGGCGCGTCAGTAACCATGCTAGGCAAAAACCATTTGCGTGAACTCGGCATTCATCCACCTACAACACCAGCAACAAACAAAGTTGGCGGAATAGGCGGTAGTGTCGACTCTTGGAACATGAAACTCGATGTCACCATAGGCGGTATCACAAAGCGCATTCCTGTGACAATTACCGAAGAATGGGATCATGCACCACTACTCGGTCAGGATTTCTTCAGCGACATCGACTACGAGATAGACAATGTAGGGCATTGTATTCGATTTACGAAATCCGCAGACTTCGTAAAAGATGACCAATACTCAATTCCGTTTCAACGAATCGGCAAGCACTTATATGTCCAGTTAGAAGGTGAGAAAGGGAAGAAAACGCAAATGATTGTGGACACGGGCGCAGAAGGTATTATGTTTAGCCCCTCCAACGTGCGCGAACTGGGACTAGACACAGCCGGCGGCGTCACGGAATATCACAAGGGCGTCGGAGGTGACGGCACAACAGAGGCGATTGGATTTAACGTGGACATGCTGCGGCTTGGACCTATCATCGTGCGCCACGTGAAATGTAGCGCCGACGTCGGAGGCAAAGGAATGGTCGGCAAAGAAGGCTCAGCCGGATTGCTAGGGCAAGCATTTTTTGGAGGTTGGCGCTTTACAGTCGACAATCGCCACCAACGATTGCGTTTCTTCCACTAAGGAAAACAAGCTTCTCTTGAGTCAAACAAAAGTGGCCGGACGGACCCGACGATTAGATGAGCAGAAGGCTGTCCGGCTATACCTCACCCAGGTTCAAAAACGCTTAAAAGTCCAGCCTGGTCGGATTTAACGTTACCCCCCTCTGACGAGGGAGGTAACTTCTTTACACTACATTCAAGATGGTCGAGTAAGGACACCACGGAGTCGGCCTAACATGCTTCTCGAAAAACGCTTGTTGAAATTACTTGTTGCCCGTGACCTGCTCGAAAAAGGTGAAGAAGAACAAGCAATGCAGCTTTTCAGAAGCGCAATGAAAGATTGCCCGCAGAGCGACAAATGGCTTGTCGACTCTTTTGTAAGCCAACTAGAAGGTTTTACCGACGTAAAAGATATCGTCTGATCAATTTAGCAAGGCGCTGTATGCGCTTAGCCCCTAGTAGAAACGGCTCACGTGGCGACCATTTACGATGGCACCGTCCTTGTCTTCGCAAGGCAAGACTTCCACTTTAAGATCGGCATTTGCATACTGAGCACGCAAACTGTCTGTGAATTTGTCGGCACGCTCACGATCTTTCTCGTTGCGAATTGCCACCGTCACCGGCAAATCTTGATCCAACAAATCACGAATGGTCGGAAAGTAGCGCTCTTCAATGAAACCATTTCTGTGCATCACTGTGTAGCGACCATAACTTGCAAACATGTACGAGCCTGACTCGTTGGCAGCGACCATCTGAACAGGCTTGCCACCAAGGTTTTCCCCTTGTTCGTTCTTAAACACTTCAGTACGCGGACAGCGCCGCCATTCGACACCGTCGGCATCTATAAAAAGATACGGCGTAGGACTAGTGCCACCATAAGCGAGTTTTAAATGAGTGCCATCGCCCAGGGTCAAGCTGGTGATGCGCCCTCGATTATCTTTCTCATAGCTGAAATTGTCGTGCTCTTCGGGCGCTTGGTGTTCTGTGGTGTATGAGCCATCAGCCAGGTATCGCACTTCAATGACACCGTTACCCAGGTGATTAGCCCTGATGGTGCAAATGATTTGACCGTTGGCGTCTTCAATTACAGTGCGGCTGTCTAGAAAATTCGGACCCGAATAAATCGTCTCAGTCTTCCCGTCAGGCAACAAACGCTCTACATAACGATATTCGCGATTATGCGCATATACAGCCGCTTTAAACGTTTCAGTCGTCAAATAAACATCGTAGTCATACTTAGTGGTTGGTGTTGTTAGACCAAACCATTCTTCCGGCAAATCGAGATAAACTTCGACGTCGGCTTCTTCTTCATTCGCAGGCAATTGTGCCTCGGGGTCTAAACTTCTCCGGGCGCCGGCGTCTTCCTTCTCGCGGGACTCATTGGCGGCACTAGACCCTTTTGCAGTGTTCTGACTTAGTAATTGTCTTTCTAGTCTCTTGCGTGCTGCCGTGCGCGGGCCGCGATTCAATTTTGCTGCATTAGCGGGAAATCCGATGGTTTGACCCATAGTGGTATTCCTTTTAAAAGCTTGCCGGCCGTAAACGGGCGGACAATTGTTTGGGAGGGCGGGCTCGGGATTTCTGAATTCTGAAGGTCAATTGTTTCAATCAAGTGTCAATGTCAGCGTTTTGAAAAACGCCGGCGACGTAAAACAAACTGAACCAGAGAGCACCAGTCAACACAGCGAAACCGCGCACAGCAGATGGGTTCTCTGCGATGCGCGCACAAAAATTGCAGTTCAGGGGAAAAATCGCTCCTAACTCGTACTGCTTTCACAAGCTCTCAGCACGGCCGGGAGCTTGTCCTTTTCGAATTCTATTTCTTTTGATTGTAGAGGCGCCCACTGACCGACAAATCTTGTCGTTTATAGCTGTAGCCTTCTCCCTTTTCCTTGTCTCCGTAAGTGAGAACAGCAGAGCAATCATTTGTTGAATCCGTAACTCGACGCGAAGCGAGCTGGCTGCGTGCTTTATCAAAGCTTACCTTCGCACTCACACCCGAACGAGTTTGAATTTCATCACAAGAGAACTCGGCGCGATCGTTCTTGGGCAATGGGGCAAAACGCGGTTTTACATAGTGCCTGGCAGTTTGAGCTGGCTGCCCGCTGGGGCTGGCTTGCCGAACCCCCTTGCCGGTTCGACGCGAGCCTTTATTTTGGGAGTACTCAGTCAGTGGCGTCCAATAATATTTGCCGAGATTTGGCGACCGTTTTACCAAGCCGCGCTCCCACCCGCTGACCTTATGCGCGGTCCGCTTGGACTCGTAAACAGTTTTGCTTTCTGCCTGCTGCGCGTTTGCCGGCGCACACAGACACGTGAGAAACAGCGAGAGCCCGAAGCTCATTAATGAATAGGGGCACAGCCGGAGAAGCTTGTTAGTAAAGGACATTTCTAAAAACCTGGGGTATCAGTGAGGGGATGTTAGCAGTTGATACGTGAATTTTTCCGGAATATCCGTTAAGGCAGAGTGACTTTTTCAAAATTGTTTGCAGAACCACGCAAGTAGCCGCAGGGGCAGCAATAGTAGCGCCCGCGAGCAAAATTTAGCAGCCTCTATAGAGAAACGTGCTCTTTTTCCGCTACAGGCTCTGGGGGCTTACGTTTGCGGAGTTTTTGCCGGAGCATGCCCAGGTATTCATATACAACGGGGACCAGGTAGAGGCTGAGAATGGATGAAACGACCATCCCTCCACAGACCGCGGTTCCGAGCGAGTGACGGCTGGCGGCACCGGCGCCGTGGGCAAAAACCAGCGGCATGATACCCATGATGAACGCCAGTGAAGTCATCAAAATTGGGCGCAGTCGGATGCTTGCCGCCTTAACGACAGCCTCTTTCACACTCAGCCCCTGTTCGTTCAATTGATTGGCGTACTCGACAATCAAAATGGCGTTTTTGCTCGCCAATCCAATCAACATCACCAACCCAATCTGACAAAACACATCATTCTCCAATCCGCGAGCAGACTGCGCGCTCAGCGCTCCAAGCATTGCCAGAGGGACCGATAGAAGAATGATGAATGGATCGAGAAAACTTTCGTACTGGGCCGCAAGAACCAAAAATACAAATACAAATCCAAGCCCGAAAAGAAGCACGGACTTGCTGGCGGATTCGGTTTGCTCAAGAGCGATTCCAGACCACTCATAACCCATACCCGGGGGCAGATTTTCTTTGGCGAGCTGCTCCATCTTTTCCATTGCCTGGCCCGAACTGATACCAGGGGCGGCACTACCGTTAATTTCCGTAGAGCGGAACAAATTGTAGTGTGTGATGGTTTGGGGAGTGGTCGTGCGCGAAACGGTGACGAGATTGGATAGGCTTATCATCTGCCCTGATTTGGAGCGAACATAGAAGCGCTCGATATCTTTTGGATTAGAACGGAACTTCTGATCTGCTTGAACATAGACGCGGTAAATGCGCGAACCCATGTCGAAATCGTTGACGTACTCGGAGCCAAGGAAAACCTGAAGCGTCCTGAAAACATCGCTCATTTCGACGCCAACACTCTTTGCTTTCTCCCGGAAAACAGTGACAACCAGTTGCGGAGAATTGGCTTTGAAGCTGGAATAGACACCACGCAGCTCCGGACACTGATTGCCCTTCTGGCACATCAATTTTGTGGCGTCGGCGATCATCTTGGTGTCGCCGCCCAACATATCTTGCAGCTCAAATTGGAAGCCGCCGAAATTGCCCAAACCCTCGATCACAGGAGGGTTGAAGGGGATGACTGTAGCGTCGGTGATCGACGACAAAGGACCGCGAATGCGTTCGATAATCTGGTCGAGCGATTGACCTTCTTTGCGTTCTTTCCAGGGTTTCAAACTGGCAAAGAGCAACCCGTTGTTCGGAGAATTACCCGAGAAGCTGAATCCTGCAATACCGAAGTTTGATTCGATCGAAGGTTCTTTGCTGAGAGCCTCATCCACGCGCTGCAAAACATTAGCCGTGTAACCCAGAGATACGCCCTCCGGGGACTCGACAATGACGATGAAATAGCCTTGGTCTTCATTCGGGACAAACCCTTTTGGCACAGCGTTGAAGAGCCAATATGTAAGCCCAATGCACACGAAGAACGCCAAAATAATCAATGGCTTGACCTTGAGCGCCCAGCGCAGCGACCACTCATAACTGCTCCGCAGCCAATCAAGGAATGTGTTGATCGGTACGAAAATCACGCTCTGCTTCTCGCTGTGCCCCTTGAGCCACTTAGCGGAAAGTGCCGGTGTCAATGTAAGCGCAACCCAGGTTGAAATACCGACGGAGCAAGCGATGGTAAGTGCGAATTGTCGGTATAGAAGACCAGTAGTGCCCGGAAAAAAAGCGACAGGTATGAACACTGCGCCCAACACAAGCGAGATAGCAATTACTGCGCCGGTGATTTCCTTCATCGACTCGTGGGCGGCTTCCACGCCGCCCAGAGCGCGTTCTTTAATCAACCTGCTGATGTTTTCGATAACAACAATCGCGTCGTCAACGACCAGTCCTGTAGCAAGCGTGATACCGAATAGAGTGAGTGTATTGATCGAAAAGCCCAACAATTGCATAAAGGCGAAAGTGCCGATAAGCGAGACGGGGATGGTAATAGACGGTATAAAAGTACTGCGCCAGTCTTGTAGGAATAAGAAGGTGACCAACACGACAAGCCCAATCGCTTGCCCAAGTGTAATCAAAACCTCCTTGATAGACTCGCGCACAGCCAGTGTAGTGTCGAAGGCGTAGTCATATTCCAAACCGGGCGGAAAACGCTTTGCCAGACGAGTCATTGCCTCGCGAACGCCTTTAGAAACTTCAAGCGCGTTTGCAGTCGGGGTTTGGAAGATACCGATGCCGACTGCCTCTCTGCCGCGATAGCGCACAATAGACTGGTAATTCTCCGCGCCCAGTTCGGCACGTCCGACGTCCTTCAAGCGAATCATCTGACCATCCGGCGTGGCGCGGATGATCATGTTTTCAAACTCTTTGGCTGTTTTCAAACGTCCGACAGCGCGCACGCTAATTTGATAGAGTTGCCCCTCGGGAGCCGGTGGTTGACCGATTTGGCCAGCGGCAACTTGCACGTTTTGCTCTGCGACAGCATTCACAACGTCAAGGGCGGTGAGCTTACGGTTGGCTAGTTTTTGAGGGTCTAGCCATACCCTCATGGAGTATTTACGCTCCCCGAAGATTTGAGCATCGCCCACGCCTTTGACACGCTTCAGAGCGTCTTTTACATAGACGTCGCAATAGTTACTGATGAACTGGCTGTCGTATCGATTGTCGCGGCACCCGATACCGATAGCCAAAACGAATTGACTGGATACTTTGTTGACCGACACGCCGGTGCGCTTCACGTCTTCTGGCAGGCGTCCTTCGACCGCTGCTACGCGAGTCTGAACATCCACGGCTGCCAGGTCCGGGTCGCGCCCGAGGTTGAAGGTGATGTCGACGGAGGCGGTTCCGTCATTGCCACTGGTCGAATTGATGTAGCGAATATTTTGCGCACCGTTTATCTGTTTTTCCAAAACAGTCGTCACTGCAGATTCGACAGTCTCTGCACTGGCGCCGGTGTAATTGCACGTCACGTTGACGCGTGGGGGTGCTATCTGTGGGTACTGTGCAATCGGCAAGCTCGGGATGCACACAGCCCCTGCGATGACCAGCACGAGCGAGCAAACGGTGGCGAAAATCGGCCGTTTGATGAAGAAGTCTGCAAACATCAGGTTACTCTTTCGGCTGAATTGCCATGCCGTCGGTCAGGTTTTGAATACCTGAAACGACTATCTTCTGCCCCGGCTGCAAGCCACTATGAACGCGATATGCATTGCCTTCGATGTCACCGAGTCGAACCAGCTTCTGCTTCGCGACGAAATTCTTGCCTTGCTGCTCTGCTACGAAGACAAAATCTTGTCCGGTCAGGTGCATGACGGCAGGAGTCGGAACCAGCACTCCTGGCTCAGTCTTCCACAATACTCTCGCGGTGATTAATTGACCGGCGCGAAGTTTTTCACCGGGATTATCGAAAATCGCCTTAACTAAAACAGTTTGGCTCTGACTCTCAACATTAGGCGAGACGAAAAACACTTTAGCACGACCGAGAATCGCATCGGATGCATCTGTAAGCTCAACCGTCATGCCATTGTGCAGGCGGCTGGAATACTCGGTGGGAATGGAAACGTACAATTCCAGCGGTCTATTTTGGGTGACAGTAGTCAGCACCGTATCCGATGTCACATAGTCACCAAGCTTGACTGGAATATCGCCGACGGTTCCGGCAAATGGAGCCCGAATCAAGTGATAGCGAAGCTGCACACCTTGCTCTTTGACTGAAGCGCGGTGCTGCTTTTCCTCCATTTGCTCTCTAGAAAGAACGGAGCGCTGTGCGCTAATTTTTGCTTCAATAGATTCGACTTGAGCCTTAGCGACTCGCAATTGATTAGCACGTGTGTCTTCTTCTTGCGCAGAAACGGCGCCTTGGGAATGCAAATCCTTGGCGCGATCGAACTCCTGTTGCGCCAGCTTCAATTCTGACAACCGCGAAGTCCTGTCTGCCTCAAGCGAATGGAGTGTTTCACGGGCAGTCTGAACATCCGCCTGGTCGGAAGAAACTTGTGCTTCAAAACTATCGACAGAGGCTTGCTGCTTCTCCTGGTCAATGAGTATCAACTTTGAGCCAAAGCCCACTTTGTCGCCGCTGCGAACGTAAATCTCTTTTACCTGTCCTGTGACTCGAGGACGCAAACTCACCGACTTGCGAGAGTTCAAAGTAGCCGAAAAGCGACTGCTCTCGGTCACGGGGCCGAGTCGAACCTCGGAAAGCTGAACCGAAGCTGCCGGCGGGGCATAAGTCGCCGAAGCGGGCGCACCTTGCTGCCCGCAGCCATGAAGGAGCAGGCTCGTCGTGGCGAACGTCGCCAAACAAAAAAGTTTTGAGGACGACAACTGCATAACGCTCATATAACCAAGATTTCCAGATCTCAAGGATACCATCAGTAACACTTATTACAGACGCATATTAGGAAGAGCTGAGGAAGTTCTGCAATTAAGTTACAGATAAGACGGATCAAATTTTGGGGGTACCCTGCCGAAAAAACAGAACGAGGTTGGCGCAATATGAGATCCGTGCGTAGAATGGATTTAGGAGCTTTTCGCAATGCAAAAAACAGCGCTCATTGCCGCAGGCTTATCCATTTTGTTGTTCGCGCCCGCATTGGCGCTGGACGCTAGCCGGAACGACGCTCCAACGGTTGAAGAACCCAAAATTCAGATAAGGTCTGTAGCCGCCGACATGCCTTCTGATCAAAAAGAGTTTGTGCGCGTCATGCTGTATCAATGCTCTCTTCAAGCTGGGCGTGCCCCCGAAGACGCCAAAGCGTTGAGCGAGCAGTTGTCGTCAAATCAAAGTGATCCCTATGTCCAAGGTCAGCTCGCGTCAAACAGACAAAATTATCCTAGTGCCTTATTCAATTTCGAATGTGTTCCAGAGGATTCTTTACTCAAATACGATTCACACATTTGGAGAGCCTATTGTTACTTGAACATGAAAAAGGAGGACGAATTCTTTGAGCAACTCGACAAAGCACAGAAGCTACAACCCCATTCGACCATAACGCATTTTATACGCAGCTGTTACTTTAGCCGCCATCACAAACCAGAAAAGGCACTGAAAGAATTAGAGTTGGCAAAATCAATGGATCAATCAGAGACGGCTGTGTCCGAAACTGCGTCCGGATTTTTTCATCAGTACAAGAACGAGATTCCAGCCGCTATCGAACATTACAAGAAAGCGATTGCAATCGACCCAACCTATGCAGACGCATATCAGTATCTCGGGCTTTGCTACAGAGAGCAGAGAAACGACACCATGTGGCTTCAATATTGGCAGCGAGCTGTTAATGCTGAGCCGACTTGTCCCAATAGGCGGTATGCCTTGGCCCGTCTATTGCAGAGTTTGGAAATGCCGCTTCAAGCAGTAAATCAATTCGATTTGGCGCTCAAGGTTGTACCAAATAACTACAAGTATCATGAACAAAAAGGAGACTGCTACCTCACAACTCACAACTGGAATGAAGCAGCACAAGAATATTTCTCCGCTCTTCACTTCGAGCCTCCAGCCAGCCAACAATCCCTAAAGAACCCACCAAAGCCACCGGCAAGAGACACATCAAAACCGACAATTCCAGTAACGATTCTGAGACAGACCACTCGCTCGAATACTTCCAAGCAGATCGTAGAAGATGCGATTGAAATAATTCCAAAGCCAGTGCTTGAGCAGCTACAAGACTATGGTGTTTCTGTTGTGATTTCGCCAACAATCGCAGAGTATGCGATACCTCTGTACAAAGACTCAAACGGAAAATGGGATCCTGAATTGGAAAAGTGCGCAGGGCTTTACAGTCAAAAGAAGAAGCAGGTCATTATTGGAGAAGACAACTCTTGCATTCCTTACAGCAGAGAATCTTCAACTGAAATTGTCTTACACGAGTTCGGTCATGCATTCGATCACTGCCTGGGAAAACCATCTCTAAGCCTTGTTTTTAAGCACCGTTATGTGCATGATTTCGCCCGTATGCCAAAAAACTTGGTTTACAGACAACGCTGGGCGAGAGAGCGTGGAACGCGCGGGTGTTCTCAGCTGTTCGCCGACATGTTTGCTTACCTCTACATGAACGAGAAGGAAAAGCACAAATCATACGAGTTCGAGCGTCTCTTTCCATCTTGCTACACATATCTGAAACAGAAATGTCCTCTGCCGAAAGAGAAACTTCCAAATGGAATTTGCAACAACTTTTAGCGAACGCACAAATGGCTGAGAGACTAGAACGTACTTCCGCGTTCAGAACCTTCGGCGCGTGTTCCATGTGGTGCACTTCTATCGCCAGCTTCCTTCCCTTGATTCTTCCCGAAGCCTTTCTGATTTCCGCGAAATTTCGCAGCGACATCGGCGCGCTCCGCTTGTACATCTTCATTTTGATGTGTCCGATTCGATTGTTCTCCTCCGGACTGCTCGTGACCCTTCGCTTTATCTTCCAAATCCTTTTCACGCTGGCTCTTCTCACTGCCGCGCTGCCTGCCCGCACCTCTGTTTGGTTCATTAAGATTCGATTTCGCCATAACGCCCCCAATGTTTTTACCTTCTTTCAACTGGTTGGACCAACTAAAAATTGATGTGTTCCCTAAACAAAGCCTTTTGTTACGTGCGCAAAAGGCAACCAGGACTCGGGTTTGCGAGTGTTATCGCAGAGTTTAGAACCGTCATGGAGAGGTAGTGCCCCTCATGAAAGGCGGTAGTAGTACACTCAAGTATGAGGCAGGCGCAGGAACTCCGGTACCTTTTGGGTGTCTCAACACCTGACCAGGGTGCAGCAAAAAGGCGACAAACGAATGTTCTTGGAGCGTTAAGAAGCGTTCCAATGGCAACTTCAAAGGGTAGTCCAAAAACAGTAATGACAAGCGTCTGGGCAATTGCAATAGGTTTTATATTTCTCAATTCGATATTCGTCGCAGCCGAATTCGCAACAGTCGCCGCCAGAACAACCATTATTCGCAAGGCTGCCTTGTCAGGCAATAAGTTGGCCAGCTCGCTCCTGCCGATTCTCGAAACGCCTCGCAGGCTGGACGAATATATCGCTACTTGTCAGATAGCCATCACCTTTTCGAGCCTGGTTCTGGGCGCCTACACTGAGACACAGTTTGGTCCGATCTGGGCTGCGTTTCTAGTTGAAGTTTTCAAACTCGACCACGTCCTTGCCGAGTCGGTAGCGGCCGTCGCGATTCTTGGCGTTTTTACCTTACTGCAAATTCTCATCGGCGAACTGCTTCCCAAGTCGGTTTCGCTGACGCACTCTGAGCCGATTGCGTTATTCATGTACTGGCCGTTGCGCGTCGCGTCTGTAATACTTCGCCCATTTATATGGCTATTCAACGGCAGCGGAGTCGCACTATTAAAGCTGCTCGGTGTGCCCGCGTCGTCTCACAAACACGTTCATTCTCTGGACGAGATTGCCTTGCTGTTGGCGCAAAGCAAGGATGGTGGATTACTGGAACCAGAAGAACATGAACGCTTGCACCAGGCGCTCGAACTCAGCGAAAAAACCGCAAAGCAAATCATGATTCCGCGCCCGAATGTGCTTTCAATATCTAGCAAACTCAGCATGCAAGAAGCGTACCGCAGTGCCTTGAGCAGCCCGTACACTCGGCTAGTGGTGCACGGTGCTGATGTCGATGATGTACTTGGATGTGTAAACGTAAAACAAGTTATCCAGGCCTGGTTTGACAAAGGTGAAAAAAGCTCACTGGAAGAACTTATTTCAAAGACTCCAATTATTCCGGAAAACCTAACATTGAGCCGCTTAATCACATTGCTAAAACGAGAGCATTCTCATGTCGCATTCGTGATGGACGAACACGGCAGCATGATCGGACTTGTTACTGTTGGCGATATTTTGGGAGAACTTATTCAAGATTTCGACGCCGCCAACTTTAAGAAACCGGACATATTTGAAGTACTCGAGGACGGAAGAATACGCGTCTCCGGCAATTATAAATTGCACAGAGCAACGAAGTTTTTGGGTGCAAATTACGACAGCGAAGCAGAAACAATCAATGGACTAGTTATGGAAATACTCGGAAGAGTTCCAGAAAGAGGGGATACCGTTGAGTTGCCGGCTGCCATCATTACGGTTGAGCAGGTAGAACATCATGCCGCCACAATTGTGACCGTGATAAGAAAGGGAACGGCACAAAATGTTTGAGCTCGGCATAATTTTCTTTTTGATCTTTTGCAACGCTCTCTTTGTGGCGTCTGAATTCGCGACTGTTGTTGCGCCCAAACAGTCCATCGAAAAACGCGCGCTAGATGGGGACAAGACCGCACAACAAATTATCGCGGTCATCAAAGAGCCTGCACGACAAGACCGGTATATTGCGGCGTCTCAAGTCGGTATCACTATCGCCAGTTTGGCGCTGGGTATGTACGGCGAGGAAGTGATTGCACACTGGATCACACAACAGTTGAGCGCGACAGGCATCGTTGAGCTTACTGCGGTACACCTCGTAGCGAGTATTCTATCGCTGGTTTTGCTCACTTATATGCATGTCGTTCTCGGTGAGATCGTTCCAAAATCATTGGCTCTTCAAAAGTCAGAGCTGGTGATGTTTCTACTAATCCGACCGATGCTGTTCTGCATGTCGTTATTCAAACCGATTATTTACGTTTTGAATGGACTCAATACCTTTTTATTGAAAACTTTTTTTGGAATCGACCGTTCAAAGTCTAGTGTGCCTGCCTTTTCCGCAGACGAAATTCAATTGATTTTAGAAGAGAGTGAAACAGAAGGAATTATCAGCGATGAAATCGGTACAGTGATAAAACAAATGTTCGATTTTGGCGAACTTGTCGCAGAAGACATCATGGTGCCTCGAGTTCATGTGACAGCATTGCCGGTGCGCCCATCAAAAGAGCAATTGGACGAGTGCATTCGAACTGCAACGCATTCTCGATTTCCAGTTTATACAGAAGATAAAGACAACATCATTGGCGTTGTTCATATCAAAGATCTTGCAGCTCTGCTCGAAGAATACAACGACAACGCCCTGACCGTTAATCCTGTGCCTTTCGTTCCTTTGTCGTCACCGCTGAAAAACGTTCTGGAGTCGATGCGTGAATATCGCACCCACATGGCCGTCGTGCTTGATGAGTACGGTGGAACAGCCGGTATCATCAGCACCGATGACATATTTGAAGAGGTCATCCGCGAAATTGACGAGTCTATCACGCGACACAAGATAGAATGGCTGGAGAACGGTTCATTGAGAGTAGACGGAACTGTTCACCTGTACGAGCTGGAAGAATACTTGGAAATTTCCATGCAAGAAGAAGCCATCGAGACGCTGAGCGGGTTGGTCTTAGACAGACTTCAGCGACCGCCGCGCGTTGGAGATAACTTCAAGTACAAAAGCTTGACGATTGCGGTCAGCAAAGTAAAGGGACGTGGCGCACACACCTGCATTATTAGAACCGGCGGCAGACAAGAAAACGAGAAAGATTAGGGACAATCCTGTGCAACAATGTAGCCGGTGATTCGCTGTGCGATCCATGTGGGTACCTCGGTAAGTCGGATGAAAGTAAGGGCGCGGCGTTGGATATTACCGTGTGCATTGTTAGTGGCATGCACGGCGTTACCTAATGCCGCAAGAGCTAACGTCGATCACGACATGCAGCTTTGGACTCCGGTGACGTTGGACGAGCCAATCAAAGGCAAGCTTAGAGGTTATTTCGAGGTCGCGCCCCGGATAGGGTACAACGTCTCGCAGATAAGCCAGCTACTGGTTCGACCTGGTCTCGAGTGGAGACAAACAGATAATTTGGGCTTTTTTGCAGGATATCTCTGGCAAACAAATTACAGCAACCAAAATAGTCAGGTCGTGCATGAAAACCGCATCTGGCAGCAGGTTTTGTATCACAAGCCAATCAAAAGATTCTCCCTGTACAACAGAATCCGTAGTGAACAGCGCTTCTTGGGCGGTGTTAATGGCGTCAGCAACAGACTGCGATACCTCGTGAAGTTGAATTACAACGTAAACAAGCGTATGTACCTGACCGCTCAAGACGAGCTATTTATAAACCTGAACACCCTGAATGGCGGACCAGAAGCAGGTATCGACCAAAACCGATGCTTCTTTGGCGTAGGTCTAAAATCCATTAAAAGAAGCCGAGTTGAGGTTGGTTACCAGTTGCAGTATGTAAACAGGACGGACAATTTCGACGATCAGGCAAACCACGCCATTGTGATCCAAACCTTCATAGGACTGCGCGATTAGCCCCTTTTCAAGACCCCTTCTTAAAGCTTTCAAGAAAAGGTTCTTGAAAGCTATTTTTGTTCGGAAATGCTTAAAATCCCCGCGAAATTGAAACACCAATCTTCCTTTGGCCGTCACCAAACCAATGCAAACCCCGAAAACACGAGGGAGAACTCTCATGACATCGATCGCCGGCAAAAACTTGCGGCAAGATTTACTTTCATCGCTGGTCGTATTTCTCGTTGCACTACCACTCTGTATGGGTATTGCGATCGCTTCAGGAGTACACCCCGCTGCAGGTTTAATAACGGGGATCATCGGCGGTATTGTTGTCGGCACATTGTCGGGGTCACCTTTACAAGTCAGCGGTCCTGCCGCAGGGCTTGCGGTAATCATTTGGGAAATCATCAGTAAATACGGACTGCCGGCGCTTGGTCTGATTCTTGTCGTCGCAGGGATCACGCAAATTGCATTCGGCGCGCTCAAGCTAGGCAGAATTTTCCGAGCAGTGTCACCAGCAGTGGTGCAAGGTATGTTGTCCGGCATCGGCTTACTCATCCTTGCCAGTCAATTCCACGTCATGCTTGACGACAAGCCAAAAGGCAGTGGTTTAGATAATCTCATTGCCATACCAAAGATTTTGATGGATGTCCTCACTCTCAATCATGACTTTAACCACTTAGCGGCTCTGATTGGTTTGATCACAATCGCGATCATTATTCTCTGGGAAAAGCTTCCTTTCACAAAATTGCGCAATGCTGTTCCCCCAACACTGATCTCGGTATTTGCAGCCACTGTTCTTGCTGCAGCAATGGGGTTAGAAGTAAAACACGTTGAGCTGCCCAACAACATTCTGAATGCAGTCAATTGGCTCGACCTTTCGCAAATTCCAACACTTGGATGGGTGATTTTGCAACAAGGTTTGATCGTCGCATTCATTGCCAGCGCGGAGACACTACTGAGCGCCAGTGCAATCGACAGAATGGCACCAGAAAACAAAGCGAAGTACGACAAGGAGTTGGTGGCCCAAGGCGTGGGTAATACCTTATGTGGTATCGTGGGCGCTCTTCCCCTTACGGGTGTCATCGTTCGCAGCTCAGTCAACGTCAAAGCGGGTGCAAAGAGCAGGCTATCAGCCATCCTGCACGGTGTCTGGCTTTTACTTTTCGTTGTCGCCTTCCCAGCGTTGCTGAAGCAAATTCCTACCGCTGTGCTGGCAGCGCTGCTGGTGTACACGGGATACAAACTGTTGAACATCAACGAAATCAAAGCAATCGGCAAGCAAAGTAAAACGGAATTGTTGATTCTTCTGGCTACGATGGCAACTATCGTTGGAGTTGACTTACTGACTGGTGTGCTCACAGGTGTTGCACTCTCAATTCTCAAAATCCTATATATCTTCTGCAAAGTCGATATCACCAAGGAAGAAGAGGAAGACCAGCTTGTTATGCGTCTCGCCGGTGCAGCAACATTCTTGAGCTTGCCGAAGATTTCTGACGAAATAGAGAAGCTCGATCCTCACACGGACCTTCACATTGACTTCTCAGGCTTAATGTACATGGACCACGCGTGCATAGAAACAATCCGCGCGTTCGAGAAGCAATTTAAAGAACAAGGAGGCAACGTAACTCTCGAGTGGGGGCACGACCAAAAGAACTTCAAAAAGTCAGCGCTCCGCTTGCCGGAAGCCGCGTGATTTCCTTAAGTAGAGCTTACGAATTTCGTCTAATGCAACCACAATTGGAATCCAGCAGGCAGCATACAGCAACTCTGTGAAACCCAAGGGCGCGGTTCCGAATATTTGATTTGCAAAAGGAAAAAATAACAGTAACAGCAGAAGCAAGATCTCTACGAAGACACCAGCGACAACCAAACGATTTTCGAGCAGGTTTACAGAGAAAATAGACGCACGATCGGTGCGGCAGCAAAATACTGCACCGACCTGCGCGCAAACAATGCAAGAAAGGGTCATCGAGGTCGCCATCTTCCATATGACTGAGGGTGGCTGCGCAAGCGGAATAGTCGGCCAACCATGAAGCCAATTGAGAAAGAAATATCCGCTCATTCCGGCAATAGCTTCGATCGCGCCGTACCACAAGAGCGCTTTTGCAAGCAGGGCCCGTGTAAGCAAAGGTTCATTCAAATTACGCGGAACTCTATGCATAATCCCCGGTTCTGCTGGATCAACACCCAAGCCAAGGGCCGGCAGCATATCAGTGCCGAGATCAATACATAAAACCTGCATTACAGTCAGAGGCAAGGGAATTAGTCCGCACGAAAAAAGCATTACCACGAACGGAACCGCCTCAGCCATATTGCTGTTGAACACGTACACGGCAAACTTTCTTATATTGTCGTAGACACATCGCCCCTCTTCAATTGCACTGACAATCGAAGCAAAATTATCATCCAATAAAATCATATCTGCAGATTCCTTGGCCACATCTGCTCCATTCTGTCCCATCGCTACTCCGATATCTGCACTTTTGAGGGCAGGAGCATCGTTTACTCCATCACCAGTGACTGCAACAATCCGTCCACACCGTTGAAAAGCCTGCACGATCCTTAGCTTATGATCAGGATTCACTCTTGCAAAAACGACCTCTTCCCGCAGTGATTCGATAAACTCATCATCACTGATGCGATCAAGCTGAGCTCCTGTAAAAATGGTAGGTGAATCACTTTCGATAATTCCAACCTTACGTGCTATGGCACGAGCAGTAATCTCATAATCTCCAGTGATCATCACTACCTGTATTCCAGCTCTTTTGCACTTCGCAACTGCTTCGGCAACGCCTCGCCGTGGCGGATCGTACATGGCAAAAAGTCCAATAAAGCATGCATCAGTCTCTACAGATGGAGCCGAGAAATCTTTTGAGTTCTCTGAGATACGATTGCGTGCCGCTGCGATGACTCTCAATCCGTCTTCCGCATAACTATCGACCCGTCTTATCAGGACCGCTCTTTGCTCTTCGGTTAATTCCAACTCCACTTTGCCTATGAGCTGCCTTCGGCAATTGGCAATGATATGGGCTGCTGAGCCCTTGATGTATGCGACCTTGCTACCGCTGTCATCATGCACGGTGCTCATGCTTTTTCTGCGAGAATCGAAAATATTTTCGTGGAGCCTTGGTGCCATGCATTTAACTGGCTGCCCAGCTTTACCAGCTGCAACAAGCAAAGCTACTTCCGTAGGATCACCGCTGACATAATTGGAAGGCGGTAACTCTATTCTCGCGTTGTTGCACCAAACACCAGCCTTTAGCAGTTCGAAAATTTCAGAATTAGCGCCACTGTCCTGACCAGGAATTAGAGTTCCTTCGAACGAATAGCCTAAACCAGTAAGTTGAAACTCTGCTCCTCCTGCAAAAGCACGAGTGACGGTCATTTTATTTTCCGTGATAGTACCCGTTTTGTCGGTACAAATTATGCTGCAACTGCCTAGAGCCTCCACCGAGGAAAGTCTCTTAACCAGGGCGTTTCGCTTGACCATTCTCTGCACAGCAAGGGCCAGAGATAGGGTTACGGTCGGCACCATCCCTTCAGGAACGAACGCAACGATCATTCCTAATGCAAACATGAAAGCTGCTTGTGTTTCCGTATGTGCCAAAAGTTTTGCCGCCATAAACATTGCGGCTCCAACAGCAATGGAAATTGCCGAGACGGTTCGCGACAATCGCTCCATCTCCTTCTGCAAAGGACTTGGTTGGTCTACTATGGTTTGCGCTAAATTGGCAATCTTGCCAAATTCTGTATTGGTGCCAGTTGCAAACACAACAGCTTGCGCATGCCCTGTCAGTACCATCGTGCCTGCGAAAACCAGGTTGTGAAAATCCGCGTTTAAAACACCGTTTGCCTGCTGACGTTCCAGAGTAGCAGCCTGCTTACGAACAGGTCTCGATTCTCCTGTCAGAATTGACTGATCGATTTCAAGACTCTGGCACGATAGGATTCGCATATCCGCAGATACGCGATCACCTTCATTTAGCAAAACGATATCTCCAGGAACAAGATCCGAAGCCGAAATGTTCACCGGAAGAGAAGATCTTACAACTTGCACGTTAACAGGCAGGAGCTTGTTGAGCGCTTCTAATGCTTTTTGCGCGCAATTTTCCTGCCAGAAGGAAAAACTCCCGTTAACTATGTTGACGAGCCAAATAGCAATTGCCAATTCAGGCATTTTTGCTGCGAGTGCAACAAGCCCCGTCAACCACAAAAGAACTGCCATGGCATGGAAAAAATTTCCGCTCAGCTTTCTAAACAGTGAAGACGGCACAAAAATCTCAATAGAATTGCGACCGTGCCGAATTAAACGTTTAGCAGCATCCTCAGCTGACAATCCAGCGAAACCAGTTTGTAATTGCTCCAGTACATATTCAGGTTCGAAAAAAGCGAAATCCGGCCCCTTTACGGGGGCGGGGAAATCACCAACTCTAGCCATTTTTCTATCCAAAGGCGCCTGCACTAATTCAACAAGACTACTCTGGCATCAAACAGGCCTGCGAACATCTAACTGATGAATGATTCTGCGGTGCTCTTCGCAGGACATCGCAGCCACTTTGAGGACTCTGCGTAAAAATTAAAATCCCAAAATTCATCCCAAAGAAGGATGCACCTGATGAAATAGCACAGCAAACACATTGGCAACGCCGCAAACAAGCTTCAAAAGCTAGACGATACCGCGCCGCATAGCATGCACAGCCGCTTGAGTTCGATCATCAACTGCTAACTTATTGAGAATATTGCGAACATGCGTTTTAGTGGTTGGCAACGAAATAATTAGCCGATCTGAGATTTGCTGATTGGATAGCCCTTCCACGATAAGCCCAAGAACCTCTAATTCTCGAGGCGAGAGGGGCTCTGCATAGGGGCGATCTGGGTCATATGCCTTTTGACTAGGGCTGCCAGCGGCTACCGAGTGGTGTTCTTTTGGCGAAGCCGGCTCTTGAGGCTGGGTGCTCGCGGGAGCAGGATTTTGCGTGTTATAGAGTTTTAGAACCTTACCGGCTATGGCTGAATCAAGCCAGGCATCACCGGCATTGACTGTCCGGATTGCCATGTACAATCTCGAAGCCTCGACATCCTTAAGGCAATAACCGGATGCACCGGCAGACAGTGAGGCAAGAATGTCCTGCTCGTTGTCATGCTGCGTAAGCATGATTATTTTGGCGGCAGATCCGCTGTCAACAATCTTCTTAGACGCCTGAATTCCGTCCATTACAGGCATGCCAACATCCATCAAAATAATGTCAGGCTTAAGCGCTTCAGCTTGTGCAATCGCTTCTTCGCCATTTGATGCATCACCAACGACTTCAAAATCAGCCTCTCGCTTGAGCACTGTTTTGATGCCCACCCTGGTCAGGGCGTGATCTTCTACAAGCAAAATTCGAATGCGTGTTTTGGTGTCCTGTTCTTCGTTACCCATATGTTCAATTCCAAGCCGTGTGCCAATTATAACTATAGACAGAGCAGAATCCTACTTGTGGTTGTTTGAATCTGGAGGAAATCAACGACAATAATAATGTCGCGCGTTTAAGGATGATTTCAATGGCTGAATATGAAAACATGAAAAATACGGTCTTGCGGTACATTGCTGTTCCAAAAACCCGACTTTCAATTCAATTTGTATTATCGGCTGTACTTTTTTTTGGAGCTGCCACGCCAGACGTTTTCGCAAAAGATAATCAAAGCCCCGGAAATCAAAATAGTGCACCGGATGGTCGCAAAATAGCGCAGGAATTGAGCTGCAGAAGCTGTCACATTATTGAAAGCGAAGGCGGTACCATAGGCCCTCCGCTGGATGGAATTGGCAAGTACATGAGCCAAGCAGAAATTGAAAGCCGCCTCTCAAAAGCTGCCGCTAAGGTAAAATTTCCTCCGTTTTTGACACCAAAGGAAATCATGTCGCATGCCCGGCTGCCTGCGCCGCAGGCCAAGGCTGTGTCTGTGTATCTATCCAAATTACCTAATACAGAATCGCAATGGAAGATATCGCATCACGGAGGCGATGTTACCGATTCAGTACCACAGGGTGCCCGTTTTTCCCCACGAAAGACGGATGCGTCCAGCGAACATGGCAAACAGCTTTATTTGGATCACGGCTGCGCCGCTTGCCATTCAATTGGTGAAGCGGGAGGCAGAATCGGCCCCTCACTTCTCGGAATAGGTGCAAGACGTAGCCATAACTTTATCGAGAGTCGCATTACAACAGGTGCGTTGCTCGGACCTGATCGTTCTGGTGAATATAAGAAAATGGGGTATCGAATGCCACCGCAAACGGTATCAGCCAAAGAAGCCACTGACATTGCCAACTTCCTTATGACCTTACCTGAGAGTAAAGAACACAATCATACTAAGGAGTGAGAACCTTCGTTAATCCTTTTGCTCGATAAAGACCCTACTGCAATTCAGTTAATGTGGGTGCAATTGCAGGAGGACAGGCTTTGAAGACGGCAAGACGCTTCGCTAGATTATTCGGTCTCTGTTTAGCTCTAATACTGAGCATGAGCAGCGCAGAAGCAATGATAGGTTCAACAGCAGCCCCGGATTTGCAGTCTTTCCAGTGGATTCAGGTGCCCCCATGGCTCGCAGGAACGTGGCAAGCCAAGTTCCAGACGTTTTACGATTCGACTGATTGTGCCACAGGACAGCGCCAGATTACAGAACCTACAAATGTCCAGATATCTCTTGTGCGAACGATCGGCACACAACAAGACGGACTTGGTCGAATTTGGCATTACACTGCAACTCCTTACGTAAGAAGTATTGAGACTGCAGATTATTCTGAAAGCCAAACAATTGTGCAAGTCTCTGTACTTAGATCACACACCGATCGATTGACCCTTCGGACAGCAGCAAAGGTCGTGCGATGCCTGAAGAGCAAACAGCAGCCTTATGACACTTTCTTTGAGATTACCGACGTAAACTACAGCCCACTAAGCGATGGAGTCATCAAGGTTGAAATGATCATAAAAGACTTTGATGTGACAGGGAAACCATTGCGTGTATCGCAAAGCGTTTGCGTAGAAAAGCGTATCAAGCCGTTTACAGTGATTAATTACGACGAACGCGGAAATCTGCAGAACAAGTTCAAGCAGTTCCAGTTAGAACAAGGACAGCGCTTTCCACCAAATCAAAATTGATGCTCACTCGAGGACTAACCAAATGAACGAGAATGAAGGCCTTCTGCGTTGGCAAACAAGAATGGCGGTTGGAAGAATGGCGTATGGAGCGGGCTATTACGCACAAGCAATAAGACATTTCAGACTTGCTCTCGATCTGGTCGAATCCAGTGGACTTGCTGACACATTGAAAGCGCGCAGTCAGACTGGTCTGGCCAAATCGCTTGCAGCCCTGGGGAGATATGCTGAGGCAGAGCCTCTCATCTTGGAAGCTCTAAAGATTGATGAAGCAAATCCAGATGCATTAGCAGGATGTGCAGAGGACTATCACCAATTATGCCTACTTTGCTGGAGAAGCGGCAGAGACTCCGAATCACTAAACTACGCGCTGAAGGCAATGGAATTAGCCAAAAGAGCAGGCGCAGATGCACCGGACGAATTAAAAGCAAAGCTCTTGAAACATCTGGCTGTACTTTCTGAGCAGTCCGGTCATGCAGCCCAAACGGAGCACTATCTGAACCAAGCAATTGATTTCATAACCTGCAGTAATCAACTTGGCAAAAACTCCATGATCTACGGAGATGTGCTGCTGGTCAAAGTACTCTTCTTGGCTGAGCAGGGCAGATATGAAGAAGCTGCGGAGCTGTACCCACAAGCAATTCAGCTAGTGAGTATTACGAGGGGACTTGATCACCCTCACGTGGAGGAAGCAATCAATATTTTCAAAGATCTCGAGCAACCTTCCACAATACTCAATGCGGCACAAATCGAAAAAATGGAAAACTTGAAGAATTCGAGTCATCACGGAATTCTCTAGCAAATTCCCACGCGGTCGCACAAGGGAGTTAAATCTCGGTGGAGTTTGCTCTCAATCTTCGTCTGGATAATACAACTTTGAAAGAGGTTTGCTCGAAAATTTGACCGTTACTGCTTATTCAGCATTCTCAACTCCGAGAAGAAAAAGCAGTCATCCATCAGTCGAAAGTATTAGTTTGCTGAAAGTCCAATTGGATGATACCGATCGACTACAAGTTAGTTATTCTGCGTATTAATCACAGATTGAAGGAAATTGATTGGTGCGCTATGCATGCTTAGCATGTGATTTTGACGGGACGTTGGCGACAGATGGTCACGTGCCGGATTCTGTTACACAAGCACTAATTCGCCTTAGAGCGTCTGGGCGAAGCATAATACTTGTCACTGGTCGGTTGTTGGAAGACCTTTTTAATGCATATCAGCATATTGATTTATTCGATTTTGTTGTCTGCGAAAATGGCGCACTATTGTACGAGCCAAGTACAAAAATCGCACGTAAGCTTGTTGAGTCGCCTCCACAAATCTTCGTGGACAGGCTGAAGGTCAAAGGGCTGACTCTGGAAGTTGGGCGCGTAATCGTTTCCACATGGCACCCTCATGAAACATGCGTTCTAGAAACCATTCAAGAATTGGGCTTGGATTTGCACATATCTTTCAATAAAGGTGCAGTAATGGTCCTACCTGCAGGTATTAACAAGGGAACGGGTTTGCAAGCTGCACTGCAGGAGATGAAACTCTCCGCACACAATTCCGTTTGCGTCGGCGACGCTGAGAATGATCTTTCCATGATGTCCATTTGCGAGTGCTCTGCAGCTGTGGCAAATGCACTCGCATCGGTCAAGGAATTTGCGGATGTTTCGATGAAACAAGATCACGGTCACGGTGTGATAGAGCTTATCGATAAAATTCTGGCGAATGATCTAGCCGACTACTCAGGACACCTAAAACATCATAGATTGACTATTGGAACCGCCACAAATGGAGATGCAGTGACATTACCAAATTATGACTTCAGAGTTCTAATTGCCGGACCTTCACAGAGCGGCAAGTCTACGGTCTCGATGTCCATCTTAAAACAGTTTGCAGAGGCCGGATATCAATACTGTATTATCGACCCGGAAGGCGAATACGAGATGGCTCCTCGCGCTGTTAGTGTTGGCAATCAGCACTATATACCAGAAGTCAGCGACATAATGAGAGTCCTGGCCAATCCAAACGATAACGCTGTCGTAAATCTTTTAGGCGTTCCATTGCACGAAAGAGCAGGATTTTTGGCTCGAACTTTCGCCGCAGTCCAAAATTTTCGCAGAGCTGTTGGGCGCCCACATTGGCTGGTTATCGATGAAGCGCACCATATGCTGCACCCATACTGGGACCATACATTCGAGCCAATTTGGAACGAACCCGGCTCTATTATTACGATAACAGTAGATCCAAAGGAAATTTCGAAAACCGTTCTTTCCAGCACCGACCTAGTTTTGGCAGTAGGAAACCAAACGGCGTATACACTGGGAGCCTTCGCAAGTCTTGTTGAGCAGAGCGCGCCGGAGATCACGTTTGGGCCCGTCGGCTGGGGAGAAGTTTGCGCATGGTTTAGACATGAATTTGGCCCACCAATAAAAGCAAAAGTTATTTCTTCACCATTAGATCAACATAGACATTTGCGTAAATACGCCGATGGAAATCTCGGCGCGCAAAGGAGTTTCTATTACACTGGCGCTTTTGGACAGCTGAAAATAAAGTGCCAAAACCTCTTTATGTTCATGCAAGTCGGAGAGGGAGTGGACAGCGATACATGGCTGTTTCATTTGCGGCGCAACGATTATTCTCGATGGTTTCGCAGTGTGATCGGCGACGAGAACCTTGCTGATGACACAGTCAAAATAGAGCAGAACGAAAAACTATCCGCCGATGAAAGCAGAGCTGCCATAAGACGACTAATCGAGCGTAAATACACTCTGCCCATTCAACTAATTGCGTAGGCAAAGAACGCGCAATCGATATTAAGGAGCATTAGAGCTTTTTGTACAATTCGGTCAAAGCTTGTTGCGGCGTGCGAATTACACCTTGCAGGGGGCGATCTAAATCTGCCACCAAAATCATCACAGCGCCGAATGCTGCAACCAGAGTACTTGTTGCGAAATAACTACGATGCCCTAAAATTCCGCACAAAAATCCTAGCCCAGTCATCGCTAAGCTTGAAACCAAAAATAAACACAACCAAACTACTATCGGCACGCGAGCATAAAGACCCGCAGTAACGCGTCTTGAGTGAATATCAATCACTTCATTGAGGGCACTTATGAAAAGGGCACAAACAGGAGAGTCTGAATGTCTTTTCGCGATGATGGTAGCTTCCTTCCACAGTTCGCGCTGCAGCTGTTCAGAAGTTGAAATGATGTTGGGTACCGAACGCGAGTCTAGGTCAATACGGATCTCGACATATTTACGTAAGAGAGCCTTTATGCGAGAGCTGCTTGGTTCATCTAAACAGTCAGCTCGGAGATATGCAGTACCGACCGCGTTAGCCTCCGACACAACCAATATTCTTCGCTCTTCAAACCGACTGGTTGCAATGTTGAATGTAAAGCCAAGTACAAACGCCAGCAAAGCGAGCGTAGATGCAATCATTGCGGCAACTGCGGATTCTGGCTCATGCGCCGCCTTGCTCTTACGATACTGCCCAAAACGAAATCCGCACTCAATCCAACAAAACGCATTCACGACAAAGGCGCAGAAGACAAACCATATGGGAATACTATCGATAAACTGCACGCGTTTTCCTAAAGACTAAAGCAAGAGCAATGTTCCTTTTTTATCATTACTGTTAGTTGCCGACATCAGTCTTACGATAACTTCTCTATCGGAATCGCTCCAAGAAAAGTAATTTGACCATCCCTTGGAACGATGAGCCATCACAAATTCTTTTTTACTTGCTCATTTCCGGTCGAGCCGTGGGATTTTTTGGCTGAGACGGAGAGCTTTGGATCGAAGAGTGCGTAGAGGTCGTTGTGGAACTCCGCCGCATACTTCTGATACTCGCTCAATTCCATCTTAGGAAGTGCCATGCCTTTCTCCGATGCGTCAGCCACAATCTCAGCGATTGTTTCGTGCGCCTTACGGAAGGGGACGCCTTTGTTCACAAGATACTCAACAAGATCGGTGGTCATCAACGCGGGGTCGGAAGCGGCGGCTAACGTTTTCTCAACGTTGACCGTAACTGCGTCTACACAGCACGCCATCACTTTCAGCGCTTCGCCGACAATGCCGGCAGAGTTGATTACAGGAGGCTTTGTCTCTTGCAAGTCTCTGTTGTAGCCAAGCGGCAACGCCTTCAGCGTGATGAGCAAGTTAACCAGGTCGCCGACTACAGCACCAGATTTTGCACGAGCGATTTCCAGTGGATCGGGGTTTTTCTTGTGAGGCATCAAGCTGGAAGTGGTCGTCACATTGTCTGCCAGTTCAACAAATCCAAACTCAGAGCTGCTCCAGATGACCAATGTTTCTGCCATCTGAGAAATGTGCACGGCAGTCAAACTACACGCCATCAAAAACTCAGCTGCAAAATCTCTGTCGCTCACAGCGTCGATTGAGTTTGTGAAAACCTTTTCAAAGCCCAATTTGGCTGCTACCGATTGTGGATTGATTGATAATCCAGAACCAGCTTGCGCACCGGCACCGAGTGGCGAAACGGCAGTGCGTTTTTTGCAATCGGTGAAACGTTCGATATCTCTCGAAAACATTTCGTGAAAAGCAAGAACTGCATGGGCGTATAAAACTGGCTGCGCACGCTGCAAATGAGTATAGCCCGGCATAACGACATCCGCATGCTTCTTCGCTGATTTCAAAATCGCAGCCTGAAGGAACTTCAAACCATCGACAAGCGAATCAATCGCACCGACAGTGTAGAGTCGCAAATCAAGCGCGACCTGGTCGTTTCTGCTTCTCGCCGTATGCAACCTCAAAGCATCTGAACCGATCAGCTCTTCAAGCTGTTTCTCAACATTCATGTGAACGTCTTCATACTCAACTTTTAGTTCGAACTTCCCTTCTTCGGCTTTCGCCAACAGAGTGTCCAAACCGCCTTGAATTGCCTCACCCTGAGAGGGGCTGATGAGCCCCTCTTCGGCGAGCATTTGAGCATGCGCTTTGCTGCCCGTCAAATCTGCTTTGACGAGATGCGCATCGGCGTGCGTGCAGGCAACGAATTCAGTGACTACGTCACTAAGGGGTTGCTTGAAGGCTTTTCTCAAAACTTGCATTTTTCTTGCTCCAGGTTTTTAGTCTCAGTCCTGCGATATTGATAAATCCGCCTGCGTCCGCCGATTGGAACTCAGACATATTCTCGAAGCTGGAAACCTTGAGGTCGTACAACGACGCCGGAGACTTCCGTGCCACTACAATCGAATTGCCCTTGTAGAGCTTAATCTTGGCGGTACCGGTAACGGGTTGTTGGGTTTCTTCGACCATCTTCCAGAGGATTTGGGTTTCTGGTGCAAACCAGTAACCGTTGTAGATTTGGGTCGATAGCTTCTGAGTGAACGAATCTTTGAGGTGCATAACTTCTTTGTCGAGCACAAGAGATTCGATTGCCTTGTGCGCTTGCATCAAGATGGTCACGCCAGGTGTTTCGTAAACGCCTCTCGACTTAATGCCGATGTAGCGATTTTCGACCATATCGAGCCTTCCCACGCCATGTTCGGCTGCGATTGCATTTGCCTTGTTGAGTAGCTCTACTGGGCCGAGTTTCTCTCCATTGATTGCAACAGGAACGCCGGCATCAAAGTCGATAGTGACGAATTCAGGCTTATTGGGAGCATCTTCCGGGTTCTTAGTCCACAGATAGATGTTCTCCGGAGCTTCCGCCCACGGATCTTCCAGAATGCCGCCTTCATAGCTAATATGCATGAGGTTGGCGTCCATGGAGTATGGCTTCTCTTTGGTCACCGGCAAAGGAATGCCGTGCTTCTCCGCGTAATCGAAGAGGTCGTTCCTGCCGTCGAATTTCCACATTCTCCATGGGGCGATCACATTCAAATGAGGCGCCAGAGATTTAGCAGCCAGTTCGAAACGCACCTGATCGTTGCCCTTGCCGGTAGCGCCGTGAGCAATGGTGTCGCAGCCTTCTTTCAGAGCTGCAGTAATCATGCCTTGCGCAATGCACGGACGAGCGATGGAGGTTCCCATCAGGTAGAAGGACTCGTACAGCGCATTGGCTTTAATTGCTTTGAAGATGTAATCCTTGACGAAAGTCTCGTTCAAATCTTCAATAATGCACTTCTCAGCGCCGGTTTTGATCGCTTTGACTTTGACCGCTTCGAAATCTTCTTTCTGTCCGACATCGGCACAATAAGCCACGATAGGCACCTTGTACTGCTCCTTCAGCCAGGTGAGAATGCAGGAAGTGTCGAGTCCGCCGCTGTATGCCAAGAGAATTTTCTTCATTTGATTTGCTCCTTGATTTGAATGCTGCGTTGCGCTGTCGGTGATGCAGAAAGCCTTCAACCGCAGCGTTTTTGCCGCATTACATGATTAGTGAGATGACTGCTTTTTGAACGTGGAGTCTATTCTCCGCTTGTTCAAAAACTACTGATTGTGGTCCATCCATCACGGCATCTGTGATTTCCTGCCCCCGGTGCGCGGGCAAACAGTGCATGACGATGGCATCCGGTTTTGCAAACTTCAACAGAGCTTCGTTGACTTGATAGCTTTCGAAGATTTTGATTCTCTCCGCCATCTCCTCTTCTTGCCCCATCGACACCCAAGTGTCGGTGTAGACCGCATCCGCGTTAGCAACAGCTTCGGCGGGGGACTCTGTCATTTTTAATTGCGCACCGGTGTGCTTCGCCTCTTCCATCGCCATTTCCCAAAGGGTGGCGTCGGGCTTATAGCCGGACGGGCACGCGATTGAGAAATTGCAGCCAAGCTTGGCGGCGAGAAGCATGAGTGAATTAGCCACATTATTGCCGTCTCCTACGTATGCAAGGTTGATTCCTTTGAAGTTCCAATCTTTAATAGCTTTTTGTTCCTTAATAGTCAGAAAATCCGCCAGTGCCTGGCAGGGGTGCTCGAGGTCGCTAAGCCCGTTGATTACAGGGACTTGAGCGTAATCGGCAAGCACGATAAGCGTGTTGTGTTCAAACACCCGCGCCATAATTCCGTCCAACCACCTGTCCAGGTTTCTGGCGATATCCGGCACGGATTCCCTGACACCAAGCTTGTCTTCGAGGAAGATTGAACTGCCGCCAAGCTGGATCATGCCGGCTTCGAAAGTGACTTTCGTCCTTAGCGATGGTTTTTCGAAGCAAAGCGCAAGAGTCTGCCCTTTGGCGAAGAGGGTTTGGGTGTCGTCAAACTTGTTTGCTTTAAGCAGTTCGGCCGTTTCCAAAAACAGCTTCAATTCAGCGGCGGTGAAATAGCCGATGCCCAGGAAGTCTTTGCCTCTCAGCGTGTCTTCTACAAGAACCTTGTTGAGCGGCGAACGACCATGCTGCGGCGGAGACATGCGCTGGGACTTGAAGCCCACAGGCGTGGTCGGCGGCTTTTTGTACATTGTGAATACCATGGTCTTTCCCTCTCTATATCTGAGCTTTTTACTCAGTTGATGAGCTGCTTGTTCGCCTTGAACTGCTCACTCTGGCTTGTATTGCCGATGTCACCCGGCTACGGACAAAAGAAAACTCCCGAGTCCTAGAAGAACTCGGGAGCTAAAGGTGTGGTTTCTGGTGACCTAGATCAACGCAGCCCAGCCGGCCCCGAGTTCAATAGAACGCGGCGCGTACGTCGGTTGTTGCTGGTGTAATTCGCAAAGGTCATTTCTGGTTGCCCTGGAAAAAACAAAACCTTTGTCCACGTTACAGTCTAGGGTCCGAGCTGTCAATAGAATGTGGGGACTGTAACAGGAGATTACAGAAATTACATTTTTGACGACCGGTCGACTTGACCGCAGCTGGCGATTCCAACAATGTACCTACATATGTGAAAACAGCTATGAAATCAGCAGCACAAATTGATCAAGGCGTTTCTTGATCGAACCGATGAGGGAAACCTGATGATTCCGACAAAGTGGTGTGAATCATGTTCAAGGTAATTTTGCTTCTCAGCTCGCTATCAATAGTCTTCTATGCCGTCGCCGTAACGTTCTATTTCCAATCTCAGAGATTGTTGAAAGAAGGTGGCACCACATCTGGTACTGTACTCAGGCTAGAAGCCAGTGGCAAGGGCGCGTCCTATCCCATTGTCCGATTTCGGCCGGACAACGGAGAAGCAATAGAGGGAAGAGGCAAAGTTGGTTCGTCGCCACCGGAATTCAAAACCGGCGACACTGTCCCAATTCTCTACGACAAGGGCGATCCAAAGAACTGGACAATCAACAGTTGGCTAAACCTCTACTTCCTTCCCGTGCTCTTCTTCGCATTTGGATCAGGACTCACAATAGCGTCCTTTATTACGTTGATCGTCGACGTCAAACGGAAACGGAAGACCGGTCCAATTCAGTAAGTAGCAGAATTCGGTAATTCCAGAAATTCAGTAATTGGCAGAATTTACCATTCTGCGCTATTCAGGAATTCCACTTACTCAGTTTTGTGTTCTTGAAACACAATAACGTCGCCAGGGGTGAGCGAAATATTGATACCGCGATTGGTGAGGCCGGAAATGAGAAAACCGCCTGGCAAGCCGCCAATTACGCCTTTAAAAAACCCTTTCACATGAGCATGATGATCATCACCGGTGACTGGGCGACCATACGCAAAAGTTGGATCTGCAGCCCCAGCAACGCCACCAACAATTGGTCCGACGATTATTCCGGCGGGACCAGCAGCGAGACAACCGCCCGATATCGCCACATTAGCGGCGGTGTAACCGGCACTGCTGTAGACGACTGTAATCTCGCCCTTGCCGTCGACGCCGAGCGGCGCAGCCTTCTTGTCGGTTCGAACTATGCGAGTTTTGGGAGCTGGAATAATATTCCCTGCTAAATCGTGCCCCCCGATACTCTTCACTTTGATGCCGATTGTTCCGTTGCAGTTGCGCCAATGCTTGGGAGTTAAATCGGCTCTGAGCGAAGTCTTTAAAAGATCAATCGCAGTTACTTCTCCGAGCACATGAGCCCCTGCACCAATGTAGTGGTTGTTGGGGAGCATCACTGTATCAAGTAATTCGCCATGCACAGGATCACCGACTTTCGCCAATGCTCCATCAATTACCGACGTCAAACGGACTCGAAATCTCATCAAAGGAGCGATCGCATCTGCAGCAGCGACAGCACTATTGTGCGTAACATTCGCTTGTAGAGGCGCACCACTTTGCGCTGCGATTTCACGTTTGTCCGCGTTTGCCCCTTCAGCCAATGGGACAAAGCTGGAAAACAGAACACAGGCTAGTAAGGTGATATTCCAAAAACGCATATAGAAATTGTACACAGGTGCAGTCCTTACGTGTAGACTTTAAACTTCGCTGGGAGATTTATATGCCACTCAAATCCAAGAGTTCGCCAAGCAAGATTGCAGTCGATGCACATAAGTTCCTCGTCTCTGAATTTTCAGAATTGGCAGACGCCGACAAGGCCGTAGAAATGGCCGCGTACATGAAGACCGATATGCCGTTCTGGGGAATTCAAAAGCCTGATAGGGAGCCTATCTATCGAAAACTAGCGAAAGAATTTGCACCCGCCGATCACTATGAATACTCACAAGTAATTCGCAAAATCTGGAATGGAAAACATAGAGAAGAAAAGTACGCGGCACTAGATTACGCAGTGCGGTGCAAGAAGTTTATCCACACATCCATGATTCCATTATATGAAGAACTGGTGCGCGAGGGAGCATGGTGGGATCTTGTTGATCCGCTGGCAACATTGCTCATTGGTGTTGCATTTTTAAACGACCCAAAAACCGTGAAGCCGATCATGAAAGAGTGGATTGATGACGACGATATGTGGATACGTCGCACGGCCATCCTCAGCATGAATAAGCACAAAGAAAAGACTGATGAAAAGCTGCTCTACGATTTTTGCTTGCGGCGAGCGCACGAAAAGGAATTCTTCATTCGCAAAGCAATTGGTTGGGCATTGCGCGAATATAGTTATAAGGCACCAGATTCGGTGATCAAATTTCTGAAAACGAATCGCAACACGCTGTCTCCGCTCAGCTACAGAGAAGGAGCAAAACAACTTGTGCGAAACGGACTGATGAAGCTCGATTGATCACAATATTGATCGTAATAATGTAGGGGCGACGCCATGCGTGGCCCGGTATTTAAACGGTCGACGCATGGCGTTGCCGTTTACCAAAAACAAAGCGACAAAAGTTTCACGAAGGTTTAGATACAGAGAGAAATTTCTGCATTCAGAGGAAACCTCGCCAGATCATGCGCGTCTACAGAACGGTGTGATATGGTTGTATTACGATATTCGCATATGTGCATGAGGCAGAGCCGGTAAGGGTTTCACCCTTGCGCCAAGCTTTCACCCCACGCAATACCCACTTATATATTGATGTGCGAGAAACTTACTATGGAAAAAACGATCGATTTAATGGAGAGAAGCAAACGGGAAGGCTTCCTCTCGAAAGCCAGAGGAAAGCTAACTTGCGTCAACATTTGTGCTGCACTGGTATTGCTCTGCATTGCACTTCCACTTAATGTCGGTGTAGCAATTGCATCTGGAGTTCCGCCCGAATTCGGCATTATGTCGGGTGTAATCGCGTCGCTAATCAGCGGTGCGTTTTCCAGTTCTGCATACTTAATTTCCGGACCAGACGCTGGCATTGGTGTTCTCGTTCTCGAGGTTATTCGGAAATATGGAATACAAAATCTCGGCGCTATCGTTTTAACTGCAGGACTAATTCAAATTGCCCTTGGTCTGTCGAGTTCCGCAAAGTGGTTTAAAGCCCTTTCGCCCGCATTGATCAACGGCATGCTTGCAGGCATGGGACTGCTAATTATTTTCACGCAGTTTCACATAATGCTGGACGACACTCCAAAAGAGTCCGGGTTGATGAATATGGTTCTGATTCCCGAGACTGTCATAAAAACATTCTCCGTGGCAGACGGTTCTGCACACTTCTTAGCAGCTGTATTGAGCGTTTCTGCAATAGCAATCGCCTTGCTCTGGACGCGTTTTGCACCAAAAAAGTTGCGCTCCATTCCGAATGTACTTGTGACAATAGTTGCCATCTCGAGCGTTGCCTACTGGCTCAAACTGCCGGTAAATCTCGTTGACTTCCCAACCAATTTGACGCAGAATCTGACGCCTCTTACGGTTTCGAATTTCATCAGTTGCGTGAGCAAGCAGGAAATTTTGACCGCAGCATTCATGCTGGCATTTGTTTGCAGTGCACAATCACTGATCACGCTGACTGCCCTTGATCCGCAAGCATCAAGAGGAAATATCAAACACGACCGCGAGCTGATTGCGCAAGGTATTGGCAATACGATATGTGGATTTCTCGGCATTCTACCAATTGTTGGTGTGCTTCTCAGAAGCGTCGCGAACAAGCAGAATGGCGCCACCGACAACACGCCGAATATACTTCACGGCGCGCTCATGCTAGCCGTCATTTTCCTTGCACCACAACTTCTGAAGGCTATTCCAAGCTGCGTGCTATCGGCAACGCTGGTCCTGATTGGCTACAGAATGGTCTCAAATATATTCGGGCAGATAAAAGGCTATGAGAAGGGAGAACTGATGATTTTCGCCCTGACTGCCAGCGCGATCATCGCCACTAATTTATTCACGGGTGTATTGATCGGATTTGTAGTCGCCGCGGCAAAAGCTTTCTTCGTCCTTTCAAACCTGGATATACATGTGCAGAAATCGAACGACCCTCGAGTGGTCACCCTGCACCTGAGTGGTGCGGCGACATTCGTTGCACTGCCGAAACTCACAGAAGTCCTGGGTGAAATTGCCGACGATCAGATCTTGCACCTGAACCTGGATAACCTTCGGTACATGGACCATGCATGCCTGCAACAGTTGACCCAATGGGAGCGGCAGCATAAAGGAAAGCTATTCATTGATTGGGAACAGTCACCGACAGATATACACACAATACCGCGCTATGCCCGGCGGCCGCGGGTAAGACCAGGCGAACGGCAAGAGGCGCGAATAAGCGGGGTGGCTATCCTTGACAATACGTGATGAACCGGCGAGAGGCTGGTTACATGTTAGGATCAAGCGGTCACAACTCTGGATGAGCAACCCTCTCGCCGATATGGACCGCAATGTAGTCGCTGAAGAACTGTCACGCTTTTTTGGTGTACTTGCGCATCCATTGAGAGTGCTCATCATTGAAGAACTTCGCAACGGCGAACGCACAGTGACGGATCTAAAAGACGCATTGATGGTGCCACAAGCGACTGTATCTCAGCATCTGGGAATCTTGCGGGCAAACAGAGTTGTGCTAGAACGCCGCGATGGTCGGCATGTTTACTACCACTTACGACACCAAGAGCTAGCAGACCTAGTGGTTGAGTGCATTTTCTTTGTGTCGCCCAACGAGAAAGAATCGCGCAGTTTGTTATCTGCAATGAATTCGACGCGATCGACTTGGTCCAAGCAAAAGACTGAAAAAACTTCGAGCAAAACGGCTAAACAAAAGCGTTCTCGCTAGGTCAAAACCTTGACAGTATGAGCGCTTTTTGATAAATTACTAATATTGTCATATTGCATTATTACAATATGTCGATACGAAGGAGGTTACCATGCAAAACAAGATTCTGCTTCCAATCAAGACATACGAGCAGGGTAAATTCGCCATACAGACACTGTTAATGAATCCTGACGCAAATACCTCTGAAATACGCTTGTTGCACTGCGTTGAGGACAAGCTAGCCCGTCCTTCGTTTTTCAGCGCGACAGAGGCGATCAGACTCGCCGATGAACAGTTAGACAGAGTAGATGAATGTCAGCACTTTTTGGAAGAGCTCGGAAAGACCTTAGTCGACGCACTTCAAGGTGTGCGCATCTCCATTAAATCTACCGTTGTAGATTCAATTCACGATGGAATTCTCGAAGAAGCTGACATTATGAATGCAACGAAAATCGTTCTGGTTACAGAACCAGAACGAAAGCTACGATGGTTTGGACCTGAAATCAGCAACAGAATCATGAGCAATGCGAAAATCCCGGTGCATGTGATAAAACCAGCACGTCATAAGGGTTCTACTGGTTCTTCTAAAGTTGCATAAGCACCTCTAGTGGTGCACGAGTATAAGCAACACACTTTCATAATGCTTGCGGAAAGTTTTTTGAAACCTGCTTAAGCTAAAATGAAAACATAGACTCGTAAAAGAGTATCGGTGCGACAAAGCAATTTGCCAGCAAGATTGGCGCACCGATAACACTATGGCATCGTGATGGAGGTTGCTTATGTATCTGCAAAAAATCCGCGAACAGATGCCAGAACACTTTGCCTACTCTCTGAAAGTTCCTGAGCATTCCTTGCTAGAAGTAAGAACTGTCATCGTTGCCTGTTGCGAGCAAGATGCAATACCAACTTTAAAAGAGTTAGAGAGACTGCAACCACTCGCATACATTCTGATTCCAGGTGCGCAGTTACACAAGCAGACAGCCGAGCAGCGAGCATCGGCTGACATAATGCACCCTCCTCCGAAACCAGAATATTCGTTGAATTTCTTCGAAACTGTACTATCGAATATGCCGAATGTAGAAGACGTAATTATTTGCACGCACAATGGATGCATCTACACGCTCCAACCTGACTTAGAGCAACAATTGCAAGATACCGCGCGATTTCTGCAAGAAAGCGACCGAAGTCAGCAGCGCCTGATTAAGCTGCATGCATGGCACTTCGAACCCGAGGTCAATTGGGTTTCATTTTTCGACTCAGACACTAGACAAATGCTACCTCTCAGTGCCGCTCCAATCTTTTCATAGCCAACAAATAACTAGCGCACCCTTGGAGGTATGCATCCTCAGGTGCGCTAGCCGTGCCGAACACTTTCGTTTTTGTAGAATTAAGCGGCTCTGCGCTTATCGTGTTCAATTACACTTTGTTCCATGGTCTTCGGTCTCTTGATTGATTCTTCAGCAGTTCGTTGAACTTCGAGTCCGCCACCGTCTTTGAAGAGTTTTTCAACAACACGTGCTTCCTTCTCGTTTTCAGTGTGAACTGCCAACAGGGTGTTACCGAAGCGCATGGTGCGCTCGAATTTCTTCGCTTCAAACACCGGCAGGCTCATACCATAAAGCGCTCCTATCAAAGCGAATGCTAAGCCAAATACTGCGATACCAGCCAAAACAGCCATTGTAGGTCCAGCTGCAATGACTTGTTCTAGGTTTTGAGTGCCGAAACTTCCACGTTGCGCGAAGAAACCGAGCACGCCCCCGATAACCGATCCAAGTAGCGAACCTATCATAAAGCCGCAGGATGCCTTGGAGTGTTTTTCATATGCCAATTCTTGAGCGCCGTAAGAGTCAGGCATCATAAGCGAAATATCGTCGGCGGTGAAACCCGAGCTTTTGAGCGTGTCTACAAGGCGCTCTGCGTCCGTGATACTCGGCGCGATACAAACAACTGCTTGATGCATAATGATGTCCTCTCTATTCATTCAGGCGACCGGCAAACTCCCGAGGGGGCGGATCGAGCACTGAATCGATGTGTCAATATTAGTGTCAATTTGTGCGTGGATAGAGCCCGCAAAAGCGTCAAAAGTTCCCGTATCCATGCAGGGATTTACCAAGTCGCCTTGTGAAACACCTTTCAAGTCACCTCGTTATCGCCAGTCGAATTGCTCCTATAAAGGATGTGAATGACCAGTGAAACCTTGATGGAATTAAGTAATGGAGCCAATCACGATGGAACCTGAGCATGTCCGCGTCGTCCTTCTAGCATCAATCGAAAAGCAAGAGGATTTTGGTGATGGAAGAGTTTATTGGCGCCGACGCATCAGAAGCAGACGTCACGGCGCACAAGTTATTAGTTTTGTTAGGCGCTCACCTCTCCGGCTTTCAGCCCCTTACGGATCCGGAAGTATTCGACATTAAGAGCAGGTTGATTAATTGCTCGCAAGATATGAAACCCAACATGGTGATGACATTGGAAGAAGAGCTTCCTCGCAACTCAGGCCCCGTGGTAAGTGTATGGGCGGCAGTCGGAAAGTTGCCTGACGGTGAAAGCGTCTTTTGGCATAGACCCCTTCCATGCCCCGACGAGCTAGCAGAGTTTCTTTATTTCCACCGCTAAGCCGAGCACCCGCTCGGCTTTTGCCTTTTGCGATGATCAGACCTCAGATTCTTGATTTTAGTCGTAACTTTCACTATTTAATTGAATATTTTTACCGGGGTATCACTCCTCTTTCACTATGTAGCCGCATTTGAGTTACAGGGAACATTTGGTAGCTTGCGTTCGCCTACCTACCAAACGAATTCGAGGAAACAGAAAATGACATCGTCAAAAACGGAGCGTTTTCCGCTCAATGACAAAACCTATGACTTGATTTCTATCATGCATCACAAGTCTAAAGCGCTCGCGGCGTACGAGGGATATCTCTCCGACGTACAGGCAGACACTCATTTGACGCAAATCTTGGTGGAAATAAAGCATGACGAACTGAGACATTTAGAGAAGCTAAAAGCTCATTTGGGGCGCCTTCTCGTCGAAAACAAAGCCGAATAACACTTAATTGACCAGGAGAAATAACAATGGCTAAGAATAAAGCGATATCTGCTTGTGAGGTTATTCGTAAAGACCACGAAGATATCAAAAAACTTCTGCAAAAGTATGATACCGCCGGTGATGTGAAAGAAAAAGAAAATATCGTCCGCGAACTGGGAATGCAACTGCAAGAACACGCCCGCGTCGACGAAGTAATTATTTTCCCAGCGGCTGCGCAAATGGCCGAAGACAATTCATTTGTTGATGAGCTAAAGGACAGCGACAACAGCGTCAAAATGCATTTGGCACAGGTTCAACGTCTATATGCCGACATCGACAAGGAAGAGTTCGAAGCAAAGATGAAAGAGCTTAGAGAAGCCGTTTGTAAATTAATTGAACGGGAAGAAACATCTCTAATTCCTTGCATCGAAAATGCCGAATACGATTTGGACAAGCTTGGTGAAGAAGTAGCAAAGCTGCGCGCTGGCGAATCAATCGAGCCAATTAAGCTGAGAAAGAAAGCTTAGATAACAAGAAAGCAGTACTGAGGGGTGCCCGAAGGACACCCCTCTATTTTTTCCAGCGGACGGGGTTGAAGCGCATCCCGCGTGAACACTCCCTCGATTGGAACCTTGGAGGGCTTCTTGCGTCTCCAAAGTGGAAATTACAAAGGGGTAAATGAAATCATGATGGATGTATTTGAATTCCTCCTCACAAACGAGGCTCACTTAGCCCACAGATTGTCTGAGACCGCTGCGCACTATTCCGAGTGGACGCAAGATCGTGTCTTTGAGGAAACGAAGCGTATTCTGGACGGTCTGGAATCTAACTTCAACAAAGAAAACGCGCTGATTAGCACCATCAACGCCGAAGGAATTGACGATCTCGTGCAAGAAGCACAGAAGCACCGCGACGAACTCAGAGCTGATGCCGAAAATCTCTGCATGATTCACGTCGACGAGCCTGGCTTCGAACAAGGGTTGGAAACACTCGCATACAAGTTTGAAAGACACAAAGAATTCTGCGAAAACACTCTCTTTCCGAGACTCAAGGAAAGTGCTAGCCCAGAAGAATTAGAGAGCGTCGCTAATCAGCTCGACGCCGTAGTTCTCGATGGTTAAATGATAGTCAAACTAAAACATAGGGGCAAACACATGAAAGCAAAAATGGAGAATAAGCCTGCAGAGGCAGGAAAGTATCTGTGCCAGTTATGCAACACCAAATTTCGATATGAAACAGGCACACTCACCTGCCCGAAGTGCGGCACTCTGACTCCAGACAACATGGTGCGCATCGACGTCCGAAACGATCCTGAAGAAGAAAGAATGTACACTGAAGACGATTTCATAGGCGGCTAGAAAGCTAGCAACCTTGAAGATGAGAGACAGCGCATACCTGCGCTGTCTTTTTGTCTCTTTGTGTGTTCAAATTTTTGAGTATGTGTTTTGGGTTTTGGTTTTTGTCTTCGTATGTGGCACCGTGCTGCGATTAAATTAAAACGACCCGCCTTTTAGCGAGTCGTTTTAGCTCAGGCTGATTTTGCTAACACTAAATTTCTTTGTCCTTCACTGGTGTCGGAGGCCATTTGCCTTTCATCTCAGCATTCAACAGATTCGCCAACATGCTACGGTAACGCTGCTGCTCAGGCATCAGTTCATTCTTAACCAAGTTGCGGTGTTCTCCGTGCATCTTGACCAGGCGCCACTCATAGTCGCTAGCTTGCGCATCTTCCTCTTGCTCGAGCGCAGCTACAGTAGCGTCGTCTCCGAACGTAGAGGCGCCACCTGAGAGCATTTTCGCCCAACTGCCCCAGACTCCTGTATCACATTCTGGTGTGCCACCAAAATCTCTAATAGCCTCCGAGAGTTTTCCGGCTCGCGCTTGGTGAGAGGCAAGGCAATCACTCAATACACTGGCGATTTCCTTGTTCTCAACCTTTGGCAGTGCCTGATTGTAGGTTTCGACGGCGGTCAATTCACCTTTCAACAAGGCATTCAAATCTTCTACAGCTTCTGAATTCATACCTTTCTCCCTTTTACTCCCATTAAAAGGAGAGGACTCTGCGCCCTCTCCCTAAGTCCCTTAACTAGCCAATTTATCCTTCGCCTTAGCCGAGGCTTCGCGAATATCTTCGAATGCTTGTTGCAAGTCAGCGATCGACTTCTCAAAACCGCTCTTGAGCTCAGCCAAAGCTTCCGGCGCGCTAGTTTTCAATTCTTCAAAGCGCTTCATAGCTGCTTGACGTTTTTCATTGAGGTCGTCGAGCTTGCATTTCGCGTCTTCTTTCATTTCTGCGGATTTTGCAGCGAACTCATCAATTTTCGCGCCTAATTTTGAAAGTTTTTCTTCCATAGAGCAGGTGCTGCTTTCACAAGCAAGCTCATTCTTCGTTTCATCTTTTTCTTCGTTAGCCATACTCTCATCTCCCTAATAACAACGCTCCGGCGCACTGTCGCCCCATAAAGCCTGAAAGTGGGACGATTTCGAGTGCAGAGAGTTCCATCGCTTGGCGTGTTAAGTTCATAATTGGCTGCAAGCGTGACAGGCCTACTGTTTCCAAATCATTGGAAAAATCTTTGGGAACCTCCGATATTGAAGACGGTCATTTCATCAGCACCGGAGAAAAAAGGAATCGTTATGTACAACAAGGTATTTCTATCAATTATTACGGCCGTGCTTTTGAGCGCCCCCGCCCAGCAGGCTTTGGCGCAGGCACCGGTGACCGCGCAGCCTACCGTGGTAGGCGATGTTGAAGCGAAAAACGAGGCTAAATCAGCAAAAGAAGAAGCTGCTGCATCAAAAGAAGAAGCTAAGGCTGCAAAATCCGAAGCAAAAGCAGCAAAGACTGAAGCCAAACAAGCAGCTAAAGCAGCCAAAAAATCCGGCGTCAGTCAAACCGAGCAAGAACGGTTAGACGCTAAGACCATCCAGGCGTCGAATCAGATAGATGGACAAAAGATTGATCCGAATGTAATGAAGAAAAAGAAAAAGGGAATGGGACTGCAAGCGCTCAATCCTTTTGCGTGGCTTTTGAAACCAGTTACTGATACCCAAAAAACAGTTATCGAACTGCAGAAACAAATTGTCAGATTAGAAGCACCAATTGCAAACTTGCAAAAACCGATGGTCGGTTTGCGTGATGATATGCAACAAGTCGATGCCACCATGGACGAAGTCAACGCTAAGATGACCACCATGCATGGTGACATCACAAACATTCACAACGGGATGAACTCGGTCGACAGGCGTATCGCCCACATGGAACGGCAGCTTGGACAAATGTACGAACCAATTGTCGAACTGAAAAATCCGGTAATCGCGTTGAAAGACCCTGTCAAAGGGGTTGGCGACCAATTAACCACTTTGAAGGCTGACTTGAAAGAACTGAAGCAAGTTGTCAGTTTTACAACCACTGCGATTCTTGCTGCCGTACTCATCGTTGGTGTCTTAATTGTAGTCGGCACACCTATTGCAGCTATCTTCGTATGGCGCCACCGTCGCTGGATCATGTCTAAGATAGGACGAGAAGATGTGTCGGGCAAAGCTGAGCCTACTTCGGAAACGCCGGAAGACGAAGCAAAAGCAATCAAGAAGAAGGAAGAGCAGAACGAAAAACGCCGCGCGGCGTAATTCCAATGCCAACCACCCCGCTACGAAAAACGATTCGACGCGGATAATACGCATCAAAAAAGCCACACATGGGTAAGTTAAGACTACGCCACCCAAACGTGAAAAACTGAAAACAGTGTTCCGCTCCGAAGGCAGGGACACTGTTTTCTTTAGGCATCAAATTGTTTCTTGTGCAAGTTCTGGTGATATTTCCAAAAACATATATACTCGCCGCAAATTTACTAAAACAGTTTACGTGATTCACTAGTGGCTGCGAACTTCTTCAAACGCCGTATCTATAAGCATTACAGCGCCCCGGTTCACAAATGTACATTAAGTTAACTGCGCCTTTGGTTGGTACACGACGTGACAAATGGGAAGTGCAAATCCATAATATGCGTCTGATTCCTGGCGTACTTTTGGATATATATTTTTTGCCTGCCAAAAGGCGCGCACAGATCATTTACTAGCCAGCATCAACAGTTTCAGCCGCTAAACAACCGGCAACGAAGGCACCTACACCCAAAACTACGAAAGCGAAGGTTCAAGTGAAAACAACATCGACTAAAAATCCAGCACCAAAAAATCCAGCACCCAAAACAACAGCAGCAAAATCCACAAAGAGCGCTCCGGTAGCCAAATCTGCAACAGTTGAAAAACCAACGCCGGCAGAAAAACCGATTCAAACGGAAACAGCAGAAGCCATCAAGGCACCTGAAAAAATCGAGAAGAAAACTGCACAGTCTTCACAGATCCAATTCGAGCAAATTGCACAACGCGCCTATTTGCTCTTCGAACAACGCGGATACGCACATGGTTTCGATCGCGAGGATTGGTTGGAAGCAGAAAAGCAATTGAAGTTTGAGAGCTTGAACTAGCAAGGAAAATGCAGCTAGCTTCAGCAGCTCACCCAACGCACAAACAAAGGAGGTTTCCGGTTATTTAACTGGAAACCTCCTTTGTTTGAAGTGAATAATTCAGCCGAAGGGCTTTCTTCCTGCTGGTTGTTTACCTCGCTGCAATCTCGACCGTCAATCCATCCGTCCACTTCTTATGCTCATCTGTGTAATACAGATATGAACGACTTGCTGGTCCAGTGAACTTACCCGGAACAGAAGCAATTACACTGATAGGTACCGAGATCTTTTCGTTCTTATCTAGTCCGCGCCAGTAGAGCACGACCTCGCGCCCACGCACTTCGTAGGCATCAATTTTGCGTCCTTTAACAAGTTCTTTGAGTTGCGTATGTCGCGGCTCAAATCCTCCTGGCAAACCGATAATTGCTACAGGATTTGGAACGACAGCATCAACCTTGTTGGTGACCGTTGCAATGACTTCCGCCGAAGAACCTTCAATCAGTTGGTGCTGCGAGAGATTGACACTGAGATCAAGCTTACAGTCTTTACTGCTTTCAGGCGTCAAACGATTGTAATTTGCTGCCACTGCATATGGCATCGCAGAACCGCCTTCCATTTTCAACTCAATTTCATGCTCGCCAGGAGAGAGTATTTCGGTCAAATCTGGCAGCTTGATGGATTCCTTTGCTTTCTCATCAAAAGCTACATCTGCAACCGGCTTTCCATCGGCAAAGACGTGAATCTTTCCGGGTGCCTTTGGGTGAGCATTCTTCTTGTCGTAAGCAAGAATTGCTCGCAGAGATAAAACTGTAGATTGGGTAGAACCATATCTTCCAGCTTTGCAAGACTCGGCAAGGAATTTCATGCTCTTTTGAACATTGGCCGAAAACTCGTCGTTGCGTAACCACGCAAGAGTTGCCAGAGCAACACCCTCCAATTCGAGAGCTTCACCAGAACTACCGACAACTGAATTCTTCACCTTGTCGACACTGCCATCACTCTTCTGCAGAGATGCAAGCCGCTTCATCAATGACTTCGAAAATTGCTTATCTCCTGCCAAATCGAACGCGTTAGCTGCTAGTGCAACAACATAGCTGTCTTGACTGGCAGTCGCTGCGCTTCTTAATGAATCCAACTCAGATTTAAGATTAGAAGCCTGCTCCCCTGTTTCCAGTAGAGACCAGACGATATACGCGTTAGAGCAGTCCTTGTCGGCAGTCCAGGTATGAATACTTTGAGCCTTGCGTGTAAAGCCGCCCTTGCCATCTTTCTGCTTCATCAGCCAAGCACGTGTGGTTGTAAACATCACCTCGTCGATTTTGGCGACCTTTCTCATGTCAGCAAAATGCATTAATCCGTAAGCTGTAAGGGGCTCATGCCCTGGGTTGTGTCCAAACCACTCGTATCCACGATCCGGGCACCAGAACGAAACCAACTTCTTATAACCGTCCTCAAGTTTCTCGCGAGAGGTCGAAATCAACTTAGGATCAACATCCGGATGAGACTTGAAGTATTGCTGAGCCATCGTCAGCGGATAGCTTGTTGATGAAGTCTGCTCAAAACAGCCATAAGGGTCCTGAATCAAACGCTCTAGCGCGCTTGTGAGATTTGCAAGCGGCGTTGGATAAATTTCCGCCTTTGTGCCCAAGCTTGCCGGTACCATACTTTCCTCGATATTCACACTAATCTTGGCGGATTTGCCGGGTTCTAAAACTCCAGCAAACGCCTTCTCTACAGGGAAGCCTACCGGTCTAACTTCGATTTCTCTTTCGACAATGTCGACGTTGTTGCCGGCCTTTGCTTCAATTCTGAGATGCGATACCTTGTCTGCTGCCCCGACTTGAATGGGCTGTAACACTCTTGCTCTCTCGCCACCACTCAACTGCTGCGGCAGTTTGAGAGGAGCAAGCAATTTAAACGCTTGAGGTAGATCGACTTTCAAACCTACTGCGGTGAGAACACTATTAGTACCGTTTACCAAATTGAGCGGCAACATGATTTGGTCGCCAGATGTGACCTCAAGCGGAATTTTCGCTTCCGCATAGAAAGGTCTCAGAGATTTGATCTCAAGCTTCTTCGCACCAATTAAGCCACCACTGGAAAATCCATCGGCCGCAACTTCAAACGTGGAAATGCTATCGCTAAGATCAAAACTGATTGTTGCTTCGCCAGTTCGCGCATCGGTCTTGGTTCCGGGGGACCAAAAGAGAGTCTCGCTGAAGTCCTTGCGATCAGTACTGCTTCTGTTCGGTCGAGCTTGGTGTGAGAAGACACGCACCGCAAACATCGAATTGATTGTGTCCGTACTGCGCGGTGGGGTGTAGAAAGAATACCTATCCATACTACTCAATTGCGCAAGCTGCCCGGTCTGCCCTTCGTCCGGAATTGGTGCACCTTCAGGCAGTGTCGGACTCGTCTTCTGATGACGCTCTGCACGCCCAGTAGAATAGTGTCGCTCATCAATAATTGTGGGTTCGACCTGGAACATATTTACGTCGCGTGGACCCTCAACTCGTCCCACCTCTTCGGGAAGGCTGAGCGGTTCATTCACATACTGGTTGGGCGCAAATTTAAAACGTGCGCCCGGCTGACTGTCAGCATCGAACTTCCGCTTCAGCTGAGACGGCACTCCAGTTCCAGCACCGATGGCGGTACCAGACCACGCTCCTCTGCCATTCGTACGCCCTCCAGAGATAGCACCAATTGCAGTTCCTAAGGCTGCGCCGGTACCGGCACCGATACTGGTGCGAAGAGGAGAACCAAAGGATGCGCGATTACGACGTGGACTGGAGATGGGAAACTGCTGCGGTGCCTGGTTTCTTTGCTCTGACATTACTAAAACACGTCTAGCTTTATCTCCGTACTGCTGAATAAACGCATCAGTAGTTAGATACGCGAAGCGTCGCCATCCTTGTGTCCCTAACAAAAGGTCCGTAGCTAGGCTGGATTTCGGAATAGCAGGATTGAGGTAAAACTGCGCATCTGCCAGATCTTTCACTTCAGGCTCGAGAAGAACCATTACAGGAAGACGTGGTGGCTGGTCTCTCTTTTCAATCATTTGCAGAACACTGTCATCAGTGACGGTCATTCCAACCATCGCCGATATTGGTCTGCCATTCTCATCTGTAGTGCGCACAGTAATTTGCGCTTTCTCGCCAGGCGCATAGGTGTTTTTATCTGCGCGCACTGTGATGTTGAGAGTCTTCTCGGGCTCACGGAAAATCAACCGTTCAGCTAGAGGCTTGTCGAACTCATTCCATACCGTCACAGTCAAGACACCATCAACATCATGCGGTAAAGGAAACTCGATAGGCACCAACTCACCACTTGTGCCGTTTGCTCTGGCTGTTGCACTAATGATTCGCGATGCGATTTCTCTGTCTTGCTTCGATACGGTAATTCGGCATGCAGATTTATTGCCAACCTTGATGCGAAGCGGCTGTAACTTTTTGACCACATCACTTTCTGAATGGAGTACCGCGCCGATTGACTTCACTGCGGGTAGCGGGTATAGCTTCTTAATTCCCGACGGTTTTGAAATTTGCAAAAAGTATTTTTTGTTTGCCTGAGGAGTGAATTCAAAACGGCCCATTCCTTCATGCTCTGTGCGGAAGAACGCAAGCGCATTCGTAGAATTGACGATATTGTGGACGACAGTCGTTTTCTTTGCGCCCTTTTTATTGGGCTTATGCGAAACACTGGCGACCACCCTCTTGCCTGAAATCGGCTCTTCTATAACACGCGCCTGAAGATCGGCAGGTTTGCCATTAGGCAAAAACGCCTGCACATACACACGATTCTTAAACCCAGCGACAATGTCACCACCCTCTGGAAACATTTGCAAATCGACGCTCTGCAACAGAATTGGAATCGTCTTGGATGTTGTTTCAACAACACCTTGGTCTTCAATCACAAGCGCAAGCGTTCCGTCACCACGCTCAATGTGTTGCGGCAGACTAAATGAAATGCGACAAAAGCCATTCGAGTCAATTTTGCTTGTGCCTGCCTCAATTGGAACTCCGTCTACGAGTGGTTTAATCGTCACTTTTGCATTCGCAGGAATGCCGCCTTCGGCGCGTTTCGCGTATAGCGATGCAGTGACAACATCACCCGGTCCGTATCCATCGCGTGCAAAAATCAGCTGCGTCTTCAGCCGTGGAGCGCGATATGAGCGTACGTCCACTTTGCGCTCCGCTGGTGCGTGCCCTCCAAATGGGTAGCTGACAACAATCGTATATTCACCGCCGGCTTGATCGCGGCTGATGTTCCAAGCATAAGACCAAATGCTGTCGTGAATTTGAGCCTGTCCGCTCGCAATGGCTTGCCCGCGCGGCCCCCGCACTTGAATATATGCGTTGCCGCCGTAACCTGTTTTGGGTTGGTGACTTGAAGAGTCAAGCATAACGCCACGAACGAAGACTCTCTCACCACTCTTGTAGAGTGGCTTATCTGTGCTCATGAATGTAAGAAAACGATTCGAGCTACCGAGCGATTGAGCAGCAGTTTTCTTCCAAAATTCAGTTGGAATACTACCGGTCATAGCTTGCGAACTGGCGATGCTTAGGGAAACAACAGTCAGCCCGAGTGCAATAGAAATATCTGTTTTCGACCTGCGCCGCTTGCTACCACGAGACAACCACTTATCGAAAACGAAAGAGCGCATAACTTTACCCCAGCATGTAATGACGAAGACTTTCACGCAGAGCGATTGCACAAAACCGCTGCATGGTGAAAGGTTTACCATAATTGAGGTCAGTTGCAGGTTTTGCAGGGGTGAAACTAATTTACAGCGAATTCCGGGAACAACTGACAAGCACTGAAAAACGCTAATCTCCGGCGCTTTCAGAGGCAGGCGTATCGTTCTTTGGGATGATTAAACCGAATAATCTTGGGTGTACCCATCCGAGCAAAATGAACAGTCACCTCGAGTGCAAGAACATCCGGCTACGAATCTAATATCTCAATTCCAAATCTCAGGGTCTTCTTCTAGAAGCCACGTAAATGCACCGAATCCGAAGCAAACGCTTCCTTGAATGGTAACGACCAAGAAAAGGATTGTTCCGGCCAGATCGACACCGAATGCGTTATGAGCCATTCGTATTCCGATGAAAAGGAGAATAAGACCCAAAACTATGAGGGCCAGATAAATATCTTTTTTCAGCTCGATGAATTCCATGACACACCTGCCTTTGCGAATTTCGGAGTTCCAAGGCAGAAGAATGATAACAAGGTATGCAAGTGCCTATATCGTACGCAAGGATGAGAGAACAGCGCAAAATCTAGCCAGGTTCTGAACCCAGGCTGCATGAACCAATCCAAGCATCGAATTTGCCAATTTCGTCTTTAACCTGACAAAATAAATGAGTATGCATCACTTGCTTGCAGGCAAGTAAGCGAGAACTCGAGTGCCTATCTTAAAGACACCACGTTTCAAATCAGGGCTCCTATTACAAGGACTCTCCCTGGTGCTTCTGCCTCTGCTCATAAATTGCTTCCTCCTCTTGATTCTGAATAGAGCTGCAACACAGGCAGAATCTCAAATAGAAACGAGTCGGAAACAAATGACAGTAGTACTCAAGCTCACGCATGCTATTTATGCTGTCACGGAAATTCTTCTGGGTGGAAGTAATGCGATGATGAATGGGTCGCATAGATTCTTCAGCCCGCTCATCAATCAAGGCTGGGCGATTGTTCGTGATGACCTGGCTCAGGTCGAAAACAATATGCCTAGAGACGAGAACCACGCGACTTTTCAACGTGAGATATCAAGCCTCTTAAAAAGACAACAAGAAATCTTCATCAAGGCCGAAGACCCAAGCATGAGCTTCGCCAACATATTCATAAAGATGAGGCGCATTAACGAATGGGTAAAAATTGGCGGAAAAGAGAGCCGTCTTTTACACGACGAACAAGCCGCAATCAGAGATAACTATTTGCAGTCGCTCCAGTCCCAAAGACGGGAAATAACGCTAATCTCTCAGATTATCTGGGTCGGACTCGTTGCAAACGTCCTTCTAGCGCTGTTTTTGTACCGAGAATTTCACAAAAACATGATGGGCAGAATAAATGCCTTATCCGACATGGCAAAAAAATTGACCCTAAATGAACCCTTAAATGAAGTCATTACAGGCAGCGACGAGTTGCGGGAAATCAGCGTTGAATTGGCTAAAGTCAGTTGGAAACTCGCGGACATAGCGGATTATCGTCGCTCGCTCATGCAAATGATGGCTCACGATGTTCGCAGCCCGCTCATGGCTGCCGATATATCACTCGCAACATTGAGCAAATTCATGTCTGACTCACTAAGCGAAAGCGGATCACAAAACCTGGAAGAGGCCAGTCAGGCTCTTCAAAATTGCCTCTCTTTAGTTAATGACCTGCTTCTTATGGAAAGCTTTGAAAATAGTGAAGTGAAGCTCGATTTGAAGGATTGCAATAGCGAAGATCTGGTATCTCATACTTTAGGGCAAGCATCATATCTTGGTTGTTTCCATGTGGTGAACCGAACCGAAGATGCGCCGCTAAAGATCGACCGAGAGCAAATTTCTCGGGTGCTGGAAAGAATACTTCGCATTTCAGCTTCAAGGGCGCCAGAAGGTAGCAGGATCATAGTGAATGGAGCTGCGTCGAATGATTGTTATCAACTGGAAGTGTCAGACCAAGCAGTGCCTCTAGGAGACGAAGAAGCGTCAAAACTTTTCGACAAACTGCATCAAGCACAAATAGCCGGCGGCTGCAAAGTCCACACACTAGGTCTAGCTATAGCAGTCCCAATTTTGCAGAGGCATCACGGATCGATTAGTTACAAGCGCCTTGGCGATGGCAATTCAATTATTTTGGAGTTGCCGTTGTCTCAAGCCACAAGTACCGAAGCATTAGCGGAGAAACGAGCCTGATGTCTTTGTCGATTTTTCAAAAAGGGCTGCTAATGATTTTCGTTCCGCTCACTGTCAATGTAATCTGGATTGGCATGTATTGGGATTCTCTGAACAGATCGACTGCTTTACTTGATGAAAGCGAGAAAAGGGCAGAGATCATTTTCTTGATGAGCCGCAGTGTTGAACTTTTCAACAAATGCACAACTTCCTTATTCAACTTTGTAAAAAGCTCAGGCAATGAATCAATCAGAAAGCGTGTCGAGGGCGAGTCCCTTGAGCTCATAGACACGTTAAATCAGATTGACCAACGAACAGAAGAAAGAAGTAGTACCAAGTCCACGATTCAGAAGGTACGCAATTCAATGTCGCAAGTTCGAGAAACCTTGCGGGTTCTAGTCGATAAGCCAGGTCTTTGCCAGGCAGATATCGTATCGATAAATCTGCCCGATAGATTTCTAGACATTATGAAAGACGCGCACAGCGTTTTATCAATGCTAGATGCAAGCGATCGAAATTTCGGTCAAACTCTCAATACTCAAAAGGAAGATTTATCCAGAACAAAATTCATTGTCTTAACAGGATTGATTCTCAATTTAGCGATTGCTCTGGCTCTCGCGCTGTTTTTCAAAAACGCTGTATTTAAGCGAATCTCCGAAGTTTCACGCAAAGCACACGCGTTGACTACTCAAGAAAGAATCTCCTACAGTGAATCATCCAAAGACGAGCTAACACAATTAGAAAGCGAACTCTCTGATGCTCAGAAAAAACTATCCGAGGGAGAAGAGTTCAGGCGAATCTATATGACTGCTGTTGCTCATCATCTGCAGACGTCGCTAACCCGCTGCACAAATGCCTCAAGCATACTTGACAAAGAAGAAGCGTTGTCGAAAAGCCAAGGAGGAAAGTATTTGCAACGGCTGAATGCGAGCGTTTCGACTTGCCTTTCTCTAATAGACGACATGCTCCTGCTTGAAAGTCTAGACGTGGGCAACTTGAGCCTGAATATCGAATCAGCGGATCTCAATGCATTAGCTTGCGAGACTATTGAAATAGTGTCAAATCTGGCTCTTGCAAAAGGTATCGCACTGGAAAATCGTTGCGAGCACATTTCACTACCTATAGACAGATCTAGAGTAAGACAGGTACTTGTAAATCTGCTCTCAAACGCGATCAAATTTTCAACTCCTGGGTCACCCATTGAGATTACCAGCGACATCAAAAGTAAATTCGTGCGCATTGCAGTAGTCGATTCAGGCCCGGGTATCAGCAAACAAGCAAGCGCCAAATTATTTCAAAAGTTTTTTCAAACAAGCGAGGGCAAATCCGCGGGAGGGACAGGTTTAGGACTTGCAATTGCAAAATTGATTGTAGAGGCGCACGGCGGACTTATAGGTGTTGAAAGCGAGCCCGGCAAAGGGTCGGTATTTTGGATCGAAATTCCTTTGCGACGCTAATGCAATAGTCAAACTTCCAAACCTCAGATTAGTAATCTCAGGCTCATCGGATCAATGACAAAAGAGCACCGCCGCTAATTCGGTAGTGCTCAGTTTTAGGAATTTATTGACGTGCTAGTGCGCGAATGTTCTATTTCTGTCGGAGACAACGTCAGCCAAAGGATGAGTCAAATCAGGCAGCAACAGTAAAGCGACCAAACCAGGCAGAGCGGCCATTATGAGGACGATACTCAATGCGGCGCTATAGCCTTTATCATGAGCATATCGGTAGAATCCGACTGCGTACAGCAAGAAAAGAAAAATACCCAAAAGTAGAGCAGTCAGCGCAGGCGGGCCGGTAAGAGTCATAAACCACAAAGTCTCCGGTCCGAACGCAGCCACTATAAAGGGTATTGCGAATGCAGCAGTAGCAAGAGCGACTGCTATTGTAATTTCTATGGCGCCTTTGCGACCAAATCCCCAGTGTTTCATATTCTGCGATCCTTTTGCCCCGTGCCCTTTCAGTACACACCCAATCTAAAACCAATTCGACTGCAAAGCTTCAATCAAAGGTATCACTCTCAAAAAAACTGCAACCAGAGAAGCTAGTCCGTCTGGACGATAACGTAGTCCAGCGATTTCATATATGTTGCAGAAAGAACTGAAGAGGGAAGCAACCATGAATAAAGTAGACGAAAAAAAGCACGAAACAGCCGAGCAAATGCTGGCGGACGTGGGAGCAAAAATTGATCAGCTAATTGAGGCAGCAGTAAAAGCAAAAACTCAGTTGGTAAAAAAGGAAGAAATGGCAGTGCGTCATAGCCAATTTGCTTTCAAGGAATTGAAAGACGGTCTGGAGAGTGCCTGGGCTGAATTGGCCAAGGTATGGAAAGAAGAAGAGTCTTTGCCGAAGGTTGAGCAAACTTCCGAACCTCGAAAGATTGAAGAGGACAACTTTCCAGGTACCTGCTAGTTAAGCGTGCATGAAGCCTCATAATAGGAAAGATGCGATTTCATATTGCCAATTTTGGGCAACAGATATGTGAATGCCTGCAGGGAGAAATTGGATGATGACGTTTAAGCTGGAGACAAACAATAAAAACTGGCAAGAAGCGCTCATGTTTTCAATGATCTGCTTGGCTGTATTCGCAAGTTTTGCGCCGGTACTTTCCAAAGAGAAAAACAAAGAAGTCTCCGGCAGCGATTTGTTCAAGCAGTATTGCAGTTCGTGCCATGTTGGCGGCGGCAATGCAGCCAATCCCACAAAACCAATCGCCGGCTCCAAGATGCTCAGATCAATTGCATTGTTTCAAAAGTACCTGGAAGATCCGCCTGGACACATGCCCTATTATCAAAGCGTTGCGTCTAATAAAGAGACGGTCCGGAAGCTTTTCGACTATTGTCGAAAGCTGAAGAAGGGACAGGAAGGATAACCTTTCACCCTCCTTGAAAACCCGCAATCGCTCAAACCAATGACCCTCCAACCCGTGTGAGCACGATCTACACGGGCGCGACTTGTGGTATAGTTGGATAACTGCACTTTGTAGTCGCGCGACTACACTTTGAAGAACTATCATTACAACGAGCAGAGCGCTGGGATTTTTTTCCCGGCTCGTAAGCGTGCGACCTGAAGAGAAACACCCATGACCGATTTTCTAATCGTGTTCGCCATCAGCTACTTGTTACACGGTCTTGGTGTAACAGTTGGCTATCACCGGCTGCTCTCACACCGATCATTTTCGTGTCCAAAAATCATTGAATATTTTTGGGTTTTTCTAGGCTATCTGTCTTTTGAGGGTTCACCAATTTGGTGGGCGACTATTCACCGCGCTCATCATCATTATGTTGACACTCCGCTTGATCCTCATTCACCGCGATACGGATTGCGAAAGGCTCACATTGGATGGATACTGCGTGAATCATACGAAGCGCATATGGATCCCTACAAACAGTCAAAAGACCTCGTTCGTGATCCTATTTACCGTTGTCTCGAACTTAACGGCAATCTTCTACACTCTCACTTGTTGTCCTATGCCATCAACATTGGCTTTAGGCTGATTATCTTCGCATACTTCGGATGGGTGGCAGCATTAGCAAGCTTGCTTGCTGGCTTTGCAGTTTTGCAAATACCACTGATGCTGAACGTTGTTTGTCACATCCCGCACCTTGGTTATAAAAACTTCCAAAGCAAAGATGACAGCGTCAATGTCTGGTGGGTTGCTTTACTCGCCATGGGCGAAGGTTGGCACAACAACCATCACACATTTCCAGGTTCTGCACGCACCGGCATGCATCCTTTTGAGATTGACGTATCGTGGCTGGTGATCAGATCGATGCAGAAGCTCGGCTTAGTGAGCCGGATAAACGATGCATCCAAATTGAAAACGACTTCAATTGGTCTGACAAAAGACAAGCGATGGCGTCCGTCGAATTGGTCCAGCTCTTAGAGAGCTATTCTTGGCGCCACCGCCTGTGATACTGTTGTCGTCTGCCTTGAAGTTTATTCGTGACTCACCTTCTCTTTGTCTCTCTCTCTCTACATTTATAGTTTAGAGCCATAGGCTCAATCAGGCATCATCACGAAGTATGAGTTTTGAAAAGACGCTGAAAATTATCTCTTTCACCAGACTTAGCCTTATGTTCAACTCTCAGACTCTGGATTTTGCAATACGGCAGCTCTAAGGTCGTCGAGCGATTCCTCGTCGCGCTCTCTTTGCTCGGCAATCATATTTTTCAGTTCAAGGTAATGATTCATCCAGAAGCGATCGGTATCATCGTTGGAGCAAGTGCTCCTTTGCGAGCGCTGCCAATTGTGTTCAACTTCCAAGAGCGTGTCGATGAATTCATCATGGCGCGTAAGTTCGGAAGTTGTCAGTTTTAACTTGTTGTCGAGTTGCATTTCAAAGTGTGGAGACCCTCCATCTTTGTGAAAGCGGGTCCAGAAAGACAATGCTGGTAATTCGGCTTGATGGTGTTGTTCGAGCAGCTTCGTCTTCATATGCAGATTGTCGAGCAAATCGCCACAGCGTTCGCAAGCGCACTCTTTTGCGTTATCAATGCGCATTCTTACAAGCCTAGGCAACTGAGATGTTATTGAGGAAAGGCGAAATTCCGGCATTACCTCGTCGGTGTCTTCATCAGAGTTTTTAAACAGGTTAAACATTTCCGTTGCCTCAATCAGTGCCCACATAAAGAGCATATTCTCCCCACAAGAGTTACGTATCATTCACATAAGCTATTGTTAGTAACCTGCGAAGAGGGTAGCTAGATGGGGCATTCGGAGTGTATGAATGCATTTTGTCACTCCTAATAGTGACAGCTTTTACAAGCTCGAATAATACCTAAGGACTAGTCAGAGAAGTCCATTACACCTGAAGTCTGATCGCTGAAATTGAAAGAAAGACTACGCAATAGCGTGCTCCTTTCTTCCAATTCATACCTGTCACTATTCAGCTAATGAGCTTCAAGTGAGATGCATCTTTAGGTTTGGGAAAGATCTTATCCAACTCGTCCTTGGAGAGAGTCTCGTTTATCAAAAGCAACTCGGCACCAGCAACTAGCACCGCCTTGTATTGCTCCAAAACTTCCGTCGCTTTCTTCTCTGCGGTTCTAACGAGCTCTTTGATTGCATAGTCGATTTCTTTGAGCGTCTCTTCGCTTAGCTGCGAGTGCGCATGATACTGAGAGGCAACATCGAGAAAAGATTGTGGTTCTGCCTCATAAGTTACGGCACCCAAGGCATCGTTCATTCCATAACGCGTAACCATGTTGCGAGCTATGTCTGTGGCCTTGACCAAGTCGTCAGCGGCACCGGTAGATAATTCGTTAAACAGAAGCTTCTCTGCCGCTCTGCCACCAAGAAGGACCGCAAGCCGATTTTCTAGTTCTTGCTTGGAAGCAAGATACTTATCTTCGCTGGGCCGTTGCATCGTATATCCAAGGGCACCAATGCCCCTTGGGATAATGGAAATTTTGTGTACGGGGTCTGTACCGGGCAAAGCCATAGCCACCAGGGCGTGTCCCATCTCATGGTGAGCTACCAGGTTCCGCTCGGCAGGGCTTAAAATGCGGCTTTTCTTTTCCAAACCTGCAACGATACGCTCAACGGCTTGCGTAAAGTCATCTTCAGTAACAGATTCGGCCGATCTTCTGGTAGCGATAATCACAGCTTCATTGACAAGATTGGCGAGATCGGCTCCCGTGAATCCCGGTGTCATAGAGGCGATGTGTTCGAGACTTACGGCATCATCGATTACTTTGTCCTTGAAGTGAACTTGCAAAATCTGCATTCTTCCGGATTTATCAGGTCTGTCCACCAAAATATGCCTATCGAATCGGCCGGCTCTAAGTAGAGCTTGATCAAGTATTTCCGGCCTATTCGTAGCGGCGAGCAGCACAACACCTTGCCGTGGATCGAATCCATCCATCTCGACAAGTAACTGATTGAGAGTCTGTTCTTTTTCATCATGTCCGCCCATCATTGGATTGATGCCGCGGGCGCGCCCTAATGCATCTAATTCATCGATGAAGACGATGCACGGAGCATTTTTCTGCGCCTCGGCAAAGAGATCGCGAACACGCGCCGCTCCAACGCCAACAAACATCTCTACGAATTCCGAGCCGCTTATGGAGAAAAAGGGTACCCCCGCTTCTCCGGCAACAGCTCTGGCAAGCAGGGTTTTTCCCGTACCCGGAGGTCCGACTAGCAAGATGCCTTTCGGTAAATGTCCTCCAAGGCGCGTGAATGCCTCTGGCTGCCTTAGAAATCCGACTACTTCTTTGAGCTCTTCTTTTGCTTCGTCGACGCCTGCAACATCCTTGAACGAAACTTTGACCTTATCTTCCATGTAGACTTTGGCTTTGCTCTTCTCTATCGACATTACTCCGGGCATGGCACCGCCCATTCCACCAGCAGCCGAACTGCGGAGCATGATCATCCAAAATAAGAAGAATAGAAAAGCTGGGAAAAGCAGTGAGCCAAGAGTTGACCAGAAATCGTTTTTTCCTGGCGAAGAGAATTTGACGTTTGCCTTTGTCAAAACTCCGACCAGGGCTGGATCTTGAATCCTATTTGTTTTGACGATCTTGAACTTATCGGAATTTGATTTTGCTTCCAACTCATCATCATGAACTACTACTTCGCTAAAATGCCCGGCCGCAAGTTCGCTCATAAAAAGGTTATAGGGAACAGTTTCAACTCTCGCCATGTGAAGTACTGGAAGAAAAAGCAAACACAACCAGAAAGCGGCAATAGTCAGCCACGCCAAAATATCTTGCTTTGTGCTCGATTTCTCTGGGGGAGAATTCGACTCTGATTGTGACTTCATGTTTGTTTTTGACTTATCGACCATCTTATTTATTATCCGAACGCCCGCATCTCGAGGGGGATGTCTTCTTCCTCTAGCTCGAAATCCAAAACATCGCTGTTGGCGACGCGGACTATGCTGAAAGAGCATGGTGCATGGCAGGCCACGTAGTGAGATACACTACCTAAAAGCATTTTCTCCAAACCTTCACGTCCATGCGATCCAAGCAAAATAAACTGAGCTGGCCAATTTTTTGCACATTCAAGAATTTCGTGAGAAGGGCTGCCAACTAATACTTCATAAGTGATGTATGCATCCGGCAAAGCCTTCATTAGAGCAGATTTTAATTGTGAAAGCTGTTTGTCTGCCAATTTCATCTCTTCATCAAAGAAGATTTTTTTGTCTTCGTCCGAATGACCTGGTTGACGTTGAAGCGCAGCAACCACAGTAATGAGCTTAAATTCAGTGCCTGCATTCCACTTGTGATGAGAGGCAAAACGAACAATTGCATCGCCAAACAGGCGATCTGAAATTGCCAATAGTACTTTCATGTCCAATGCCCTCGCTCGTAATATGCAAGTCGCTGCGGCTATCTCATCTAATCTAGTTAGCAAAACGACTTTCGCCATCGACCTTTAGTATGGTGCTTTGCTAAACGGCAATAGTAGAGCCTCTCAAACGCCGGTAAAAAACATGCTTGGCAATCTCTACGAATGCGAGATATACGCTCGCAATCAAGGCAAGGATGCCAAAGAATACAGGTGGCAATGGACTGAATCCAAATGTCCGTGCGAAAGGTGGCAAGGTAAAAATACAAGCAGTTAAGACAATCGAAAGGCTGAGCAGCACCAAGAACTTTCCAGGTTTGCTTTTCAGGCAAGGGCGTCTTGTTCTAATCACAAAAATTACAAGTATCTGCGTAGCCAGCGATTCGACAAACCAGCCCGTATGGAAAAGACTTTCATTCGCTTTCAAAATAGAAATCAGCACAAAAAATGTGATGAAGTCGAAGATGGAGCTTATTGGTCCGATAGAGAGCATAAACTTTTTGATAAAACTTATATCGCCGTATGAAGGCTTAGAAAGAAGCTCTTCGTCGACATTGTCCATAGGCAAAGCCAGTTCTGAAAGGTCATAAAGAAGATTATTCAAAAGAATTTGCACGGGCAGCATCGGCAGAAAAGGCAGAAAAAGGGTAGCCATAGCCATGCTAAACATGTTGCCAAAATTGGAGCTGGTCGCCATTAGAATATATTTCTGCACATTGACGAAGGCGCGGCGCCCTTCTCTTATTCCGGCGTGAAGCACCTTTAAATCATGCTTCAGAAGAACCATGTCTGCGGCTTGCTTTGCCACATCTACAGCAGTGTCCACTGATATACCGACATCTGCAGTATGCAACGAGGGCGCGTCATTGATGCCGTCACCCAGGAAGCCAACTGTAGCTCCGCGAGCCTTTAGGGCAGCAATTATCCTCGTCTTTTGAGAAGGAGTGACTCTGCAGAAGAGATTGGTGTTTTGGCATCTTGCCTGCAGGGCATGGTCGTCCAGTTTGTTTATTTCATCACCAATAAGCAGACCAGAGATTTCAAAGTCGAGCTCTTTGCAAACATATTTTGCAACAAGTTCGTGGTCTCCGCTCAGTACTTTCACCTGCACATTATCTTCACCGAGCGCAACCAAGGCATCTTTTGCAGACGATTTGGGAGGATCAAGGAAAGCAGCAAATCCTTTGAAGACAAGCTCTCTTTCGTCATCTAATCGCGCATGATCGTGTGAAGCATCGACTTGCTTGTAAGCAATTGCCAGAATATGAAAGCCGTCTTCAGCAAGAGTTTTAAAAAGAGCGTCGATCTTAGCTTTCAATTCAGCGTTCATTTCGATAACTTGCGCATCGGAGAGCTCTGCTCTACTGCACAGTTTCAGAATGCTGTCAGCTGCGCCTTTTACCGCCAGCAGGCGTGCGGAGCCGCGTTCAGCTAAAACAGAGACTCGCCTTCTTTCGAAATCAAAAGGTACTTCATCAATTTTTTTCCAACCGGACATATCTACTTCTCGGTGCGCCAGTATCGCATCATCGAGGGCGCTCTTCACACCGGTCTCGAAATAACTGTTGAGGTAGGCGAGTTGAAGAACATCCTGACTGTCCTCACCTGAGAGATCGACGTGCTTTTCCAGCACGATTTTTCCTTCTGTAAGAGTCCCGGTCTTATCTGTGCAAAGAACGCTCATAGAGCCAAGATCTTGAACGGCAGAAAGGCGTTTTACAATGACGCTCTGTCTGGCCATTTCCAGAGCACCTTTGCTTAGCGTCACTGTTATCACCATAGGAAGAAGCTCAGGAGTCAATCCAACCGCTAATGCCACACCAAATAACAGAGATTGCAATAAGGGTCTATGCGCAGCAACATTTACCGCGAATGCAAATACAACGAGCACCAGAGTAACGCGCATAATCATCATGCCGAACCTTCTGACGCCTGACTCAAACGATGTTTCTGGTCGGCGAGCAGCAAGACTGGTCGAGATACTGCCCAAGACTGTGTTTGCACCAGTGGACAAAATGAGAAGTCTGCCGATTCCGCTGACGACAGAGCTGCCGGCAAAGGCAAAATGCGGTTCGTTCAGATCGTTTTGGTTAAGTTTTTTCGTGCGCACATCCGCCGAACATGAATGTTTCTTTTCGACGGGATAGGTTTCTCCTGTCAGCATTGACTGGTTGACAAAAAAATCGCGCGCTCGAATTAGCACTCCATCTGCAGGTATAAGGTCTCCTGCAGAAAGTAAGACAACATCACCAGGAACGATCTGTCTGCTTGGAAGCTTTATTTCTTTCTGGTCGCGCAATACTGTACTTTCCAGGGACACACTTTGCGAAAGCCTCTCCACCGCTTTATCGGCGCGGTATTGCTGGAAGAAGTCCATAGTTATGCTTATGCAAACGATTGCAAAAATGATGGTAAATCCGGTCATTTCTCCAGTGGCGGCGGAAACAAGACCGGCGCCCATAAGTATGATCACCAGCGGGTTTTTGAAACGTTCTAAAAATGCGATGAGCCAGTCATTCTTGCGTGCCCTCGCTGGTTCATTGAGCCCGTATTTCTCAAGGAGTCTCGCGGCCACTTCCTGGGAAAGACCATCGGCTTCAAGTTGCGAGGAGCCCGTTGCATTTGTCCCCGCTTCTTGCATATCAAAATTACGAGGCTTTCTGCAGAGTGAAGTCATCTTCCTCTTGCCCCAGAAATTCTGGCGGCGTTTCGTATTTCTCTTCGTTGTCTAAAACTGCATCTGCATCTTCAACAATTTCTGCAGATTCCTCGAGGCGTCCAGAGATCACCACATCAACAAGTCCGAATAGGAGAATTCCCGCGCTGGCACCGACTGCAGCCCCAGCCATGACGGCTCCTGAAAGACTGGCAACTGGTATTGATTCGACAAGCCAAAGGTAAGTGACTAGTACCCCTAAACCCGTGCAAGCGAGAATCGACGCAAGACATGCATCTAGTGCGGGCTTTTCCACGGCGTCTCTGAAGTCTGAACCTTGGTGAACGTTCTGTAAAAGCATACTCTCGCCTCTCCAACGTGGGCGGCAAAGTAACCTTTGCAAACGCCGCCTGGCTTTAATAGTGCCATCTGGGAGAAATGTCCCCATCGTTCCCAGGTTTGACTGTTGTTAAGACCAGCAAAAGCGGAAATCCAGAGCAGTTTGCCTCTTACTTACCCGAATGAATAGTCCTTTAGTATGAAGGCAAATCGTAGTGACTATCCTAAATAATGCGGTTGGGTCCGGGGCAATTTTGAAAGAAAGTAAGTGACCGAGAGCTTCGGTTGACTGGCCCTAGTCCCTTTGCATGATGTGTCGACGGATTCAAGCGTGGTCAAATGGCAGCAACGAGACGGCGAGACTCAGTACAAGAGGTTTTGGCAAATGAAAGTTTTGATCGCTATAGATGAAGTCAATTTTGCAAATGCAATTGCTGAATTTGTAAACACTCACAAATGGGATGAAGGCACGGACTTTAAGGTATTGAGTGTTGTCGAGCCTCTCAAAGTCGGCAATCTAATGGCCGTACTGCCGGGTCCAGTTCTTGATGAAATGCTGGAGAAGCGAAAAGACGAGGCAGCTCGTCTGGTCGAAGACTTTGTTCGCACCATAAGTAGATCTGTGCCAAAGACAATGATTCAAAAGCAGATAATAGAAGGTTTTGCTGCAGACGAGATCATGAAGGAAGTGACCAGAGAAAGACCTGAAATGCTCATCGTGGGAAGTCATGGACGGCACGGACTGGACAGAATTATTTTGGGAAGCGTCTCAATGTTCCTTGTCTCTCATGCACCCTGCTCGGTTGTAGTTATTAAACCGATAGATGCAGTCAAGGAACAAAAAATCGCATAAGCTCATTACAAATGGAAAACAACGGAAGTCCGGGAGTAAAAACAATGAACGCTTTGGATGATCACGAACAGCGTCCCTTAATGGAACACTTTTTCAAAGAGAAAAGACCGCACTCTCCTAGAATTAGTCATCAAGGAGACCTGCTGAATCGTTGCCTTTGCACCGAGAAAAGCAATTCAATCTCAAACTACTATGTCAATCGCAATAGAAAAGAACGACTGGTAGTCTACATCCGCGTGCTCAAAGAAGAGGACCTCGAGGAAAAGCTCGAACTCATTAAAGCGTACTGCAGCGAGAATGGCTATCAAATTTATGACACATTCAGCGATGTTTCGGACCATCCGTCTTTTGGATTCAGAGCGGCGCTTGATGAAATGGAAAACGCAGATGGGCTAATTTCAGTCGATCTCGGACAATTTGTCGGCAGCAAGCAAGATCGCATTCGTGAATTGCGTCCACTCATTCATCATTTCTTCTGTGCGGGCGGCAAACATCTGATTACAGTTGAAGACGGCATCGATACAGGCACAGAACTGGGTCAACAAAACGCAATCGCTTTGGTCTCGGAGACAAAGGCCGGTTTTGAAACATGAAGTCGCTAAGCTTTCCAAGCGCCCGTTTATATATTCACGATTTACTTGTGGGCAACGGACTGACTGGAGCTCAGGCTATTCAGCAAGGAGCAAGGGAGTTTGGTGTATTTGAGGATGGCGGTGACCCGAAAGAGATTGAAACCGTCGGCAACCCAGAAAATGATCTGACCGATTGCTGCGAATGCTGCCAGGCCGCATATAAAGTATTACAGCACTTTTTCGCAAGCAGGAATAACACGACGAGTGCAGCAGACATGCAAACAGCCTGGAAATCATTTCAGAACAGATTGAGTTATTACAGAGCAAGGATGGCCTCAGGAAAAGCAAAACCGCTCGACTGCCAACTGAGCTGTTCCAATCTTGCACCCGTGATTTTCGATCTTCTGCTTCAAGAGGTCCATCGTTACTCATAAGAGTGGAGCTAAAAATGAGCAAGTACATATTGCAATTCGACGAGATTTCGATGGCCAGCTTGCCGAAGGTCGGAGGGAAGAATGCGTCCCTGGGCGAAATGACAGGATGCCTCAGCCAACTCGGCATCAATGTACCGGAAGGCTTTGCGATCACAGTCGATGCATATGATGCAATTCTCGAACAAGGCAACGTTAAAAACGAGCTGGAGAAGCTCTTTCAGTCGCCACTCACAGGCAGTGTGCAGGATTTACAGGAACGCTCTCATAAAGCAAGAGAGCTGATACGAAAAGCAGGAATTCCGGAGCCGGTAAAACGAGAAGTGATCTCCGCTTACAAATTGCTCTCGAAGAACAGCGAAAGCAACGATGTAGATGTGGCTGTTCGCTCCAGTGCAACGGCAGAAGACTTACCTGATGCTTCTTTTGCCGGGCAACAGGAGTCGTTTTTGAACATCCAGGGTGAGCAAGCACTGATTGTCGCTTGCTTAGATTGTTTTGCTTCTCTTTTCACAGAAAGAGCGATTTCCTATAGACACGACAAAGGCTTCGACCAGCTTGGCGTCAAGCTATCGATTGCAGTGCAGAAGATGGTCCGCTCCGATCTCGCATCTTCGGGAGTCATTTTCACTCTCGATACAGAAAGCGGATTTAGGGACGCTGTTCTGATTACATCGGCACTGGGACTGGGTGAGAATGTGGTCGGAGGAAAAGTGGACCCTGATGAATATCTGGTCTTCAAACCGGCCCTTAAGCAAGGGTTCAAAGCAATTCTGAGACGAAAAGTCGGACTAAAGCAACAACGCCTTGTATACGATAATCACGGAACCAGAAGAACAAAAAATCTTCCGGTGCCCGACGAAGTTCGAAATCAACTTTCCTTGAGCGATGAAGAAGTAAACACGCTTGCAAAATGGGCAATTTCAATTGAAGAGCACTATAGCAAAGTGAACAATCACGCAATGGCTATGGACATCGAATGGGCAAAAGATGGACTTAGTCAGCGATTGTACATAGTTCAAGCTCGCCCCGAAACCGTCATTTCGGCAAGGAAAGCAAGCACAATCACTTCGTATTCACTGAAAGAAAAGGGAGAATTGCTCTTTCAGGGACGCGCTATTGGCCAGCGAATCGGCGCAGGAAAAGTAAGGTTAATTAGAACAAAAGAAGAATTGGTTTCCTTTAAAGACGGTGAAGTACTGGTCGCCGATATGACAGACCCGGACTGGGAACCGGTTATGAAAAGAGCGGCAGCCATTGTCACCAACAGGGGTGGTAGAACCTGCCATGCGGCGATTGTAAGCCGTGAATTGGGAGTGCCTTGCGTGGTAGGCACGGAATTAGCTACAAGAATGCTGAAATCAGGAACTGAAGTGACAGTATCTTGTGCCGAAGGAACTGAAGGGAAAGTGTTTTCAGGCATGCTTCAGTTTGACAAGTTAGAGCTTGATTTTGATGAATTGCCAAAACCGAAAACAAAAATCATGCTCAATCTGGCCGATCCGGATCAAGCCTTTACGCTCTCTCATTTACCTGTAGACGGAGTAGGACTTGCGCGGGAAGAATTCGTCATTGCTAACGAAGTGAAAGTGCATCCACTGGCTTTGACACGATTTGACCAATTGCACGATTCAGAGGCGAAAGAAGCTATTCAAAACCTGACTGGCAAATATGAAAACAAGACAGACTATTTCGTAGAGAGGTTGAGCGAGGGAATAGGAACGATTGCCGCGGCTTTCTATCCTCGAGCTGTAATCGTCAGACTTTCGGATTTTAAGACCAATGAATATGCCAATCTTCTAGGAGGTGGTCAATTCGAGCCGGTAGAAGAAAATCCGATGCTGGGTTTTAGAGGAGCATCAAGATATTACAACAAAGCATACAAAGACGGTTTTGCTCTGGAATGCCGCGCTCTTAAATATGTTCGAGAAGAGATGGGTCTTACGAATGTGAAAATCATGGTGCCTTTTTGCCGAACTATTAATGAGGGTCTGCTTGTTCTCAAGGAATTAGCGGACAATGGGCTTGAGCGAGGCAAGGCAGGATTGGAAGTCTACGTTATGTGCGAAATTCCATCGAATGTCATCCTGGCTGACGAATTTGCTGAGATTTTCGATGGTTTTTCGATCGGCTCGAACGACCTCACGCAACTTGTTTTGGGTGTAGATAGAGACTCGAAAGACGTAGCGGAACTCTTTGATGAGCGAAACTCCGCGGTCAAGAAGATGATATCTCATGTCATTAAGGAAGCGAAAAAAGCAGGTCGCAAAATAGGCATTTGCGGTCAGGCCCCAAGTGATTATCCTGAATTTGCAGAGTTCCTGGTCGCAGAAGGAATAGACAGTATTTCACTGAGCGCAGATGTGGTTGTTAAGACCATTCAGCTGGTTTATGAGAAAGAAGCGCAACTTCTGCAAGCTCGCTTGCCTGAAGCAGCCGCAGCAGCGGCCACTTAACTCATACTTTGTGATGACAGCCCTTACCAAAAGCCCTCCGGACGGCAAAAGACAGCAATAGTCATTGCGGTCGATATCCCCTGCTGAAAGAAACCGGATGATAGAAGCAGCAAGGTTAGCCACCGGCTTTACAGCTGCGGAAAGGAAAGAAGCAGGTATATCATGAAAAACACCCGTGTTTTGGTCGCACTGGACGGCTCCGAATACAGTCAGAACGCATCACTTACCGCATTCTGGATAGCAAAAAAAACTGATGCAGAACTTGAAGCGATATCAGTTGTAGATCCACGAATCGTCGATCTTTTCCTCTCCCCGGAATTCGCAGAAGATCTCGGCATCAAACCTTCAATCGATGCTTCAGCAAAGATTATCCAAGGTCTGAAGAAGATAGCCACTGTCATTCTCAAATTGTGGAAAGCGGATGCAGAAGCACACATGGGATGCGCAGCAAAGACACATATGGTGCTTGGAGATGTCACCGAAGAGATTCTCAAGGCGGGAAAGAATAAAGCTCTGGTCGTTGTAGGACATAGAGGCGTAGGTTACAAGAATCATCAAGCAGCATTGTCATTCTTTCGTGTCGGTTCGGTAGCAGAAAGGGTGGCAGTCGGTGCGAAAAAGTCAGTATTGATTTCAGTGACACCACCGGACTCACTGAAGACAATTCTGGTTGCATACGATGGCAGCGAGCCCTCAAAAGGAGCGCTTCTTTTGGGCGAACAGCTGGCAATCGCCACCGGCATACCTCTGAAAGCCATACTTGTAGTAAGAGAAGAAGATCAAATCAAGCAAGCTAATAGCATCATAGAAATGGGTGCATCGTTGTTGCGCAATTATCAAACGCCAGAGCAGCAGAAAGAAGGCACTGATGATGGAGGCGTTGCAGTAAAGACTAGATGCTTGATGCAAGATGTTTTTGATGTAAAGGTCGGTCAACCAGCCAACACTATTCTGAGACAAGCTGAAGAGCAGAACGCGCTTTTAATAGTAGGCGCATATGGTTTTAAGGATCCGGAAGAGAATGTCGTCGGAAGCACGACCACTCACATAGTGCGAGCAACGAGAACAAGTGTTCTTGTCTATAGATAGTTTTTCAATCAAATTTCAGGAGATAGATGATGAGCAAACATTCGATCCTCGTTGCACTGAGCGGGTCTGAGCAATCTCGCAACGCAGCGGAGCTAGCTTGGTTTATTGCTGAAAAGATAAATGCGACCGTGACTGCAGAGCACATTATTGACTGCCGCACAGTCTGGGAACTCTTAAGAAGCGACAAGCCTGGATTTATTGGCAGCGGTCCTTACGTACAAGCTTATGACCAGACTATGGAGTCGATGCGCTCTCTAAGCAACCAGTTGCTGTCTAAATATGAGGCAATCGCAGAAGGCAAAAAAATCGAAGGAAAAGTAATTACCAAAGAAGGTAATCCAGTGGAATTGCTCGCACAAGATGCAAAAGACTACGATCTGATTGTGCTAGGACATGCTCCTTCGGGGCTTCGTGCGGTAGACCGTGACTTCAATCATTACATAAGGCGCTCTATTGCCGAAGGAATTGCGCATGAATCGCCCATTCCCGTGCTGATCGTACAATCAAAGCCGGCCGTCTGGCAGGGGATGACCATTGTTTCAGAGATGGACCACATCAACATACAATACATCCGCTCCTGCCTAAATCTGGCATTGGTGCTGGGTCTTACACCCAAACTGGAATTTTGGGCAACGGGTGTGAGAGAAGAAAAACCGGCCAACTTTAAGAAGGATCTTCTCTCCGAGCTGCCTGAGGCCAAAGGCATAGACATTGAGATCGACTGCTTTGAAGGTCATGCAGCTATGAGTCGCCAGGATCTCTTTTACGAAAACAAGGCCGGTGAAACAGATGAAAGTATCTTTGCAGAGACTCTTTTCGTTTTGCCTACACGAGACATTGGCAAGAAGAGAATAACGGTTCTAGGCACTGCACCGGAAGACTTCATTGTCAGTTTGACATTGCCCTGCCTGCTTCTGTGGCCCGAAGATCACAAAGGCTTCAAATTGACAGAAGAAAGAAAAAACGAACTCATCACGACCAATCACAAAAAACAAAGCAAGTGAGCATCATGAACAACAAAGACGAAAAAAAGAGTGGATATCTAGTCCTGGCTGCAATCGATGAAAGTTCGGCCGCACCTCTTATCGTGGACTTTCTCACCAATCACAAATGGACGGACGGGACGAAGTTCAGGCTAATTCATGTTATTGCGCCGATCATGATGGATCACCCAATGGCCAGCTATCCACTTTTTCTTGAATCGGTAGAAAAGGATGTACGTGATTACGCCGAAAAGCTTTTGCTTAGGGTGAAATCAGACATGCAACAAAAACTGGCTCAATTTGAGATCGAAACAGACGTGGTTGGAGGGATGCCGGCAGAAGTTATTGTGGATGAAGCAAAGCGTTTGTCTGCCGACATGATAGTGGTGGGCTCCCACGGGCGTACCGGTTTCACCAAATTCTTCCTCGGAAGCGTATCAGGAGCGGTCGTTTCGCACGCGCCTTGCAACGTGATGATAGTGAGAGTTCCCAGAAAAACGGTAGACGAAAAATCCGAGAAGAAAGCCGTGGCTTCTGGAACCGGGAAAAACTAGCTCTTTGGAGTTTGGCCTGAATTAGGCAGCTCGAACGAGAATGTGCTGCCTTCTCCCACCTTACTCTCGCATGAAATTTTGCCGCCATGACCTTCGACAATTTTTCTTGCCAGGTAAAGACCGAGTCCGGTACTAGCGTAGTATCGACCGCTTGATCCGGCTTGCCAGAATCTTTGGAATAGCTTGGACATGTTCTCAGGCGGGATGCCTTTTCCAGTGTCTTTTACCGAGACGGTGGTGAGTTCATCGTTCTGAGACATTGTGACGGTGACGGTACCGCCAGCCGGAGTGAATTTAAGCGAATTGTCAATCAAGTTCTGCACAACACGGCGGACTTCTTCTTGGTCGCAATTTATGCACTCAAGATCAAATGGCAAAACAGCCTTGAGCTGAATGCGCCTTTCTTGAGCCAAAGGCATGATTTCGGTGACAAGCTGTGTAACTATCCCGGCCAGGTTACACTCTTTCATATCCATAACCTTGACACCGCTGTCAAAGCGATAGACATCAAGCAAAGTTTGAACGAGCGCATACAGAGTTGTGTTGCTTTGCAAAACTGTCTCGAGAATTTCCCTTAGTTCGGCAGAAACTTCGCCAAAATCCCCGGCAAGAATGAGCTTGACCGCACGATTGGTTGCAGAAACAGGGGTTTTTAGGTCATGAGTAAGAGTGGCAACAAAATCTTCTCTTTGTTGTTGCAACTGAACTCTATCGGTTGCATTCGAGAACATGGCAACAATGCCGTATACACCTTTGTTTTTTACCGGCCAGGCCGCCCAATCCCAGTAAGTAACCTCAGTGGGATTGTTCTTTGCAAAATTAAGAGCATTGGCCGAGAACTGGCTTGGTTGACCTGTTTCGATTACGTGTTTGAAAGGCTCCTGAGGAAGCTTTGGGGCCAGATCAAAGAGCAATTTTCCAATAACGTCAGAAGTGGAATCACAGGAAACAAGCTGAGCAAACTCTTCATTGCACTCAAGACATCTGTAATCGAGATCTAAACTTACAATGCCGATAGGAGCACTTTCGAGAATGCTCTTTGTGACTCTCTTTTCCGTCTCTAACTCTCTAATTGCATCTCGATGCTCGAGGAGAGCCAATTCTTTCGACCCGATATAACTTTCAATGGCCAGCCCCATGTCGAAAAAAATGAGTTTTAGAAGTGACCTCGCCAGGTCGACTTTAGCCGATTCGCTTAAATCGTTTTCGGCAAAGAGTCTCGGCATAAGCCATGATGCAGCTCTGTTGTAAGCTCCTATGTACCATTTTGGATCGAGCTCAATTCGGTGGTGAGTCAATCCTACTCTGAGTCTGTCTCTCACATAATCAGTGTCATAGACGCCCCGACCGAGTCGCAAGAAATACTGCTTTTGAGCGCCTTTGGCTCTCTGCATTATCTGCTCGGTAGGGAAGAAACTGCGCGTTTCCTCGAAGCTCAAAAAGTGTTCGTACATGCTGTCCATGAGCTCATCTGCATGTTTTTCGAGAAGCGCGTTAATAGCAGCTATTTCCGCTTCAGAAATCGACTCGAATTCAAGCCAACGCTGGCGCTGTTTGATCTCAGATTCACTCAGCTCCGAAAATGGAGAAGTCACATTCATTGTCAAGCCCACAGTATTTATTCGGTCACACGCCAGTCGTCAAGCAGACTACTGCTTCGATTTGGGAGTATATATAATTACGTCCCGGCTTGGAAATTAAAATATGACGGACGAAAGCAAAAACGAAGGCAAGACGATACGCATTCTATTGGTTGAAGACCACGCCCTGACGCGGGTTGGTATTAAAACAGTCTTGAAGCGTGAAAGCGATTTAATTGTTGTCGGGGAGGCATCCAATGGAGAAGAAGCGGTTCGAGAAGCTGCCTTGCTCAAACCAGACGTAATCTTGATGGATGTAGGCATGCCGATAATGGACGGCATTCAAGCGTCGAAGAAGATTATGGAAAGCGGAAGTAACGCCAAAATCATCATGCTTACGCAACATGATAATGACCAGGATGTTATGGCTTCTTTCACTGCCGGTGCATCCGGTTATTGCTTGAAAGACGTCGAAGATTCGCGTCTTTACATGGCTATACGCACAGTAAAGGCAGGCGATGCCTGGCTGGATACCGCCATTGCCAGCAAAGTTCTGAAGTTGTATTCGCAACAGTCACATACCTCCCAAGAGCAAGCAGCGACCGGGGAAGAAAACCAAGATGCAGAGCCGGCGGCCCATGCAGGAAAGAAAGATTCTCCGGACGAAGGTCATGTACCGGACAGACCGTATGTAGAACCGCTTTCGACAAGAGAGCTCGAAGTGCTGGGGTTGATTGTCGAAGGTCTGTCCAACCAGCAAATTTCAGACAAGCTCTTTATTTCGCTGCCTACAACAAAAACGCACGTCAGAAACATTCTCAATAAGCTGTCTGTAGACGACAGAACCCAAGCAGCGGTACATGCACTGCGGCGCGGCATAGTCTGAGTGGCTCATACTTTTGAATGAGCCACGCGAAGCCACCATAAATGGTGGCTTCTTTACTTTACAACTTTTGCCGATTCCTCCGGCGAATAGCACTCTTTGCCAGCGCAAAGAGAATGCTCGCACCGGCATATTTCCTGACCGTCGCAGGCAGATTCGCAGCGCTTCGAGCAGTATTCACGGTCGCGGCAAACGCAGTGGCAATGTGCTGCCGCGCACTTTTGCGCATCTGAATCACTTGAGCGTTCGCTTTTTGTTTTCATCTTCAATGTCATCTAATTGAAAGAAGTAGTTTTCTAATTGTGTGACCTTTGCGCCTAAAGGGACATTGTTCTCAAGGATGATTCAGGTCAACATTAGTCCTTTCAACAACTCTTTTCGATTAGTCAATTTGACTGATACGTCAGTCAAGAAAGTAAGAAACAATGAAGAAATTCGTGGCACAGCCAGCATAAGCAGGTACAAAGAAATGAAACTCTTGATCGGAATCGACAGTTCGGATTCATCCAACCAAGTGATCGATGAAGCGGCTTCCATGCCGCTCCCACAAGGCAGCGAGATTATGGTTATTTCTGCCCTGGACTTCCTCGATCCTTTGCCGGTAGATCTTATAGAACACGTTGTCGCTGAATCTGAAAGACTCGTCCATCATGCTGTCGATAAATTACGCGAGGCTCATTCTGATGCGACCGTAACCGGTTCTGTGCCTGATGGCTTTGCGGCCGACGAAATACTGCGTACGAGTCAAGAATGGAAGCCGGATTTAGTAATGGTAGGCACCCGTGGACGCTCAGGCTTGACTTATCTGATATTAGGCAGCGTATCCAGGAGAATCCTGCTTGAGGCTTGCTGTGCAGTGCGAGTTGTAAGAAAGAAGGAACGGGCTGGAAATAAAGAAGACAACAGAGTGATTATCGCCATGGACGACAAAGACAACGCCGATAAGCTCGTCGAGCATGTTTTGTCTTCAAACTGGCCGGTAAATACAACATTTAAATGCATCAACGTCGTACCGGAGAGACCTGGTCCGCTGCTCACTCACCTGGGCGCCGAAGCAATGAAGAGCATGAAATTGCATTATGATGCGATGGTGGCACAGAGAACAAGCTGGCTTGACGCTGCTGAAGTAAAACTCAATGATAGATTTGGCAACAAGTCAGCCCACGCGGAGATGCTGAGAGGCGATGCCAAAACTGAATTGATAGAAAAGGCCAAGGAATGGGAGGCGGACCTTGTTATCCTTGGTTCACATGGTCGGCGGGGCATTGATAAACTAATACTAGGAAGCGTGTCCGAGGCCGTTGCGGTACATTCAATGTCCTCGGTTGAAGTTGTTCCACAAAAGCAGAAAGTCAAAGAAAAAAAGGTGCATTACATTGTCTAAAAGACTTACGGCAGCTACCTTTACGTTACTTCTTTTGTCGGTCAGTGGTGTTTATGCAGGACAAAAACAGACAGAGGGCGCTGATGCACAGAAATCAAAGGCGCTAACAGCTAAGACAATCAAGCGGTCAAGGCATTCCAAACCGGTTGAGCCCTCTGCCAAACAAGGTAAATTGCTCTATAAAGCTTATCAGTGCTTCGATTGCCACAGCATCGAAGGCAAAGGTTGCAAAAATGGTTATTCGCTGGACAACATTGCAAGCAAACGGTCGAAGGATTTCATACGCGAGCATATTAAAGACCCGGACAAACACTTCGACAAACAGCAAGGATCATTCGATGTCGACTTAAATTTGATGCCGCCTCAGAATTTAGAGAAGTGGGAAATCGACAGCTTGGTTGAGTACTTACAAACGTTGAAGTAGGGCGGGTTTGGAAAGCCATGACTGAAGACAAACGGGACTCTAGTTACGACTCAAAAACAATGCCGGCTAGTGTCCGACGCAGACTGCCATCGCGCTTAGAAAGACGTCTTAGACGAGGCTATGTCCTGGTTGCGGCAAGAAAAATGAATCTTCGTTTTCCAACGCTTAATGCGTATCTATCAGAAGAAAGCAGAGAGGCTTTGAAGGCACAGTTGGCCGCAGGCGATATTTTGCTGAAGGACGACTGCAAATTCCTTCTCGCGCAACTAAGTGCCAGCGTCTTCAAATCGTACTGGATTCATTCCGGCGTGTACGCCGGCTCGAATGAAGTGATAGACATCGGCTCAAAACCTTATGTCTCGGTAGTAGACGTGGATGAGTTTCTCAAAGCCAGCAAAATAGCCATATTGAGACCTCGCTACAAAGATTCGGCAGACATTCAATCTGCTCTTTCCTTCTTGCGCGGCAAACTCGGAAAGCCCTTCAACAGCAAATTCGATCTGACAAAAACGAATTCGTTTTACTGCACACAGCTAATATATGAAACGCTAAAACAGTTGCCGAATGCGATCGAACTGCATGTGAGTCAGGTTTTCGGCAAACCTGCGATTCTCTATTCGGATCTTGAAAATTCGAAGGATATAGAGATCGTCAGCATTGCGAAAATTAGTAAAATCCAGCGATTGTTCGCTCATGCACCGTCATATTCGGCGCTGCTGGCAGGAGGATCTCTGGCATGGAAACTAAATCCAAGTTTGACATTTCCTGGATGTTTTACAGGTCTGGCAACGCTGCTTTTCTTCAGCAACAACAAACCCAAACAAAAACACAAGAAGTCTGTCTCAGCCCATGCTAATTAAACCAGCATACAAATTCAAACACTTTTCGCTTGATCAATCAATTCAGGCAAACTCTCTACCACAAGCGTTTTTCCATCAAGCACGGTTGCAGCCGCACGCACTTGCAGTGTGCGACTCTTTAGGCTTCAAGCTGACCTATGGTCAATTACTCGTTCGAGCGATTGCCCTTGCAAATTTGTTGAAGAAGACTCTGAATTCTACTGTTTGCGTCGGAATAATGTTGCCCCCCTCAGCAGGGTCCGTAATTGCCAATCTTGCTGTTAGCCTTCTTGGCAAAGTAGCGGTGAATCTAAATTACACAGCTGGTCAAAAGGCATTCGACCATTACATAGAATCCTGCGGAATAAAGCACATAATCACAGCCAAGCCAGCGGCACGGAAGATCAACCTTGAATACAATGCAAAATTGATTTTTATTGAATCAGTGGAAAAGGAGGCTGACTTTCTTACGAAACTAAAGTCGGCAACAGAATCAAATTTTTTGCCGGAGTCGCTTGTAGGTGAATTCTTACATGGACTGTCTGACAATCACAGGATAAATTTAGAAGAACTGGGATTACGCAAGAAATCTATCTTTCCGGGAAAAGAAGGAAAGATAAATGACCCAGCCGTCGTAATTTTTACGGCCGGTTCTACCAGCGAGCCGAAAGGGGTGGTCCTTTCTCATTCGAACATACTTTCCAATATCAGAGCAATAAAAGAGCAGGGACAAATCAAAAACGGAGAAATCTTGCTCGGAATTATTCCTTTCTTTCACTCCTTTGGCTTGACAATGACTCTGTGGGCACCGCTTTGCCTGGGAGAAACTGTGGTGTACCACTATGACCCATTTGATGCGCGTCGCGTTGGAGAATTATCCGAGTCCTTCAAGGCTACCTGCTTTGTTTGCACACCAACGATGATGAATATCTTTGCCCGACGACTAAAGAAGGAGCAATTCAGCTCGCTGCGTAATTGCATTGTTGGCGGCGAAAAACTCAGTCTTCAGCAGAGCCACGAAATCGAGCAATTTCTAGGATTTGCGCCGATTCAAGGCTATGGGCTGGCAGAGACATCGCCGGTGGTGGCATGCAATGTGCCAAATCATGTTACTACCGCCGACGGCAGAGTAATCGAAGGAAACAGAATAGGCACCGTCGGTTTGCCCATTCCAGGAACAGCCATAAGAATTACTGACGTGAATACTGGTGCAGAACTCAAACAAGGACAAGCAGGTTTAATAAGCGTCAAAGGACCGCAGGTCATGCTGGGTTATCTGAAACAGCCTCAAGCAACTGCAAAGGCAATAAAAGATGACTGGTTTAACACGGGAGACATTGGTTTTTTAGATGAAGACGGCTTTCTAACAATAACCGGTAGATTGAGCCAATTTTCCAAGATTGCCGGCGAGATGATTTCACATATCGTTGTCGAGGACGCCATTTTAGATGTCGCAGGCGCCCAGCCAGGCAGTTTATCAGTAACTGCCGTCCCTGATGACAAAAGAGGTGAAAGACTGGTGGTTGTTTACTCGAATATGCCAAAAGACCCGAAGACGGTCGTCGACGAGTTAAGGCAAGGGAAACTGCCGAACCTGTGGATACCGAACGCAGATGATTTTATAAAGGTGGACACACTTCCGGTCCTGGCAAATGGGAAATTAAATCTCAAAGAAATAAAGCAGATAGCCCTCATGCAGCAAAAATGAAGGATGATGTTACTGGGAATATTTAGTTCAGAGTACTGAAAAGAAATGGAGAAAAAAATTGAAGTTTCGAGCTCTTTCGCTTTTAGTTGCCATGTTGACGACAGCACTTTTCAGTAATTCTTCGTACGGGAAGGGAACAGGCGAACTTAACGAAGGCAGGGCGCTTTTCAAAGCCAGTTGCCAAAACTGCCACAGCGACGGGAAAAGCGGCGGTTGCCTTGGACCAGTACTGGCAGGAGAAGGTTCGCGGCGTAGTAAGACTTTCATTGAGTCGCGAATAAGCAACGATCCAAAGATGAAGCAAGAGTTTTTGCGTTTATATGGACACGCAGAGCTAATGCCGCATTTACGTGTTCCAGCAGCAAGTGCAAAGAAGTTAGCAGCTTACGTGGCGTCACTGCCATCGATACACGAAGGCTATGAAGTAAAGCCGCATGCAAAGAATAATAGTGTAAAACGCACAGAATCTGCCGTTCAAGATAAGGCAAAACTTGTTAGCGAAGGAAAAAAATTGGTGTATGAAAGAGGTTGCCTGATGTGTCATTCATTTGGAGGTTTCGGAGGGCAATTCGCTCCAGCCTTTGACGGTATAGGCTCACGGCATGAAAAGGACTATCTGGCTGAGAGTATATCCAATGCAGAGCTTCTTTTAGGAAAGAGCGGCAGAGAGTATGGAGAACGGGGTCTGATTATGCCGCCTTCATCACTGAGTGAGAAAGACATTGATAGTATTGCCGAATATCTATCGAGCCTCAAATAAAGAAGATGTTTGTAACTCTGCATGGAGCCGCAAACGAAGTAACGGGATCTTGCTATCTCATTGAGACAGGCAATGCGCGATTGCTCGTTGACTGCGGTATGTTTCAAGGCTCAAAGCACCTGGAGCGCTTAAACTTCATTCCTGCATCTATCAAGCCCAAAGAGCTTGATGCCGTGGTGTTAACGCACGGACACCTGGATCATTGCGGGCGTTTACCTCTTCTTGTAAAAAACGGATTTCAAAGGAAAATTTACGGAACAGACGCGACTCTGGACATCGCGCGATTGATACTTACAGATGCGGCGAAAATACAAGTTGACGATACGGATAGAGAAAACAGGAAAAGGGCAAAAGCAGGGCAACAAGCAGTAAAACCATTGTTCAATCTGAGTGATGTTGAGCGCGTGTTCAAACTGTTTTCTCCCCAAAAATACAATAAATGGTTTCCTGTCGCGCCTGAGACTAATGTAGAACTTGTAGAAGCAGGGCATATTCTTGGCTCCTCAAGCGTCATTATGGTGGCTGGTCAAAACGGCGGCAAACGAAGACTTATATTTTCGGGAGATCTAGGGCAGTGGGATATTCCTCTTAATCGCGATCCAGCGGAGATAGACCGAGCAGATGCTGTCTTTATGGAGTCAACCTACGGTGGAAGAAACCATCCCCCCTACGAAGAAACAGTAGCCGAGCTGAGGAATTGCATAAATGAAGCAATTGAAAATAAAGGAAAAATTTTAGTTCCGACATTTGCTGTTGGACGAACACAACAACTGTTGTTTCATTTGTTCGACCTTTTCAGAAAAGGGGAATTGAAGCGAATACCTGTCTATCTCGACAGTCCCATGGCGCTTGCTGCCACACAGATTTACTCTCGACATACCGATCTATTGGACGAAGACGCAAGAGATTTTTTTTCGGGCGACAATATCTATCATTACCTGCCAAATTTGAAATTGTGCACCACAGCCTTGGAATCACAGGCTCTCAACGACGTGGAGGGTCCCTGCCTTATCATGGCCGGCGCCGGCATGTGCGATGCAGGGCGCATACTACACCATCTGAGGCACAATCTCGGTCTGCCGAATACTCTTGTTCTGATTGTCGGCTATCAAGCTAGGGAATCTTTTGGGCGCCGACTAATAGATGGTGCAAATCCAGTCAAGATAATGGGGCAGACTGTTTTTGTACGGGCGAAAATAAAGTCTGTGCAAGGATTCAGCGCACATGCCGGACAAAACGATCTGCTTCGCTGGCTGGAGCCTCTGGCACGGCACAAGACCAAGTTGTTTCTCACGCATGGAGAGCCGCATCAGCTCAATGAATTGCGCTTCAAGGTAGAAGAAAGCTTTCAAGTCAAAGCAGACGTGCCATCTATTGGTGACGTAATCGAGCTTTGATGAATAAAATCAATACCAGGAATATGCTGCGCACTGACTAGCAATCTCGGTCCTGAAATCAGGATGAGCTATTGAGATGAGCGCCTTCGCTCTTTCTTTCAAAGTTTTTCCACTCAATTGCGCAATACCATATTCGGTGACTACATAGTGAACGTCGGCGCGTGATGTCACCACTCCTGAAGCTGGATTTAGCATGGCGCTGATGCGAGATATCTTGCCACCCTTGGCGGTCGAAGGCAGTGCGATAATTGCCTTTCCGTCTTTGGCACGGGCAGCCCCGCGAATGAAATCTACTTGTCCGCCAAAGCCGCTGTACAAAACATTGCCTATGGTGTCGGCAGCAATTTGACCTGTTACATCGACTTGCAATGCGGAATTGACGGCCGTCATTTTGTAGTTTTGTGATATCACAAACGGGTCGTTAATATAATCGCTGGTCTGAAATTCAACCAGCGGGTTATTGTCGACAAAGTCATAAAGGCGCTTGCTTCCCATCACAAAGGAGACTGCCACTTTTCCTGGCAATACAGTTTTTGCATCGTTGGTGACAACGCCTCTTTCAATCAAATCAATGACTCCATCAGATAACATTTCACTGTGCACGCCGAGATTTCGCTTCTCATGCAGATTGGCAAGAACAGCGTTGGGAATTGCTCCAATGCCGAGCTGCAGAGTGGCGCCGTCTTCGATCAGTGTGGCAACATTCGCACCGATGGCGCGCTCGACAGCTGTGCCGGTCTCCGAGGCGAGTTCAGGAAGAGGATGGTCTGTCTCGACAATGTGATCGAGGCGCGAAACATGAACGAACGAGCGGCCAAGAGTGCGCGGCATCTGTTTATTTATTTCAGCAATTACTAGGCGCGATTTCTTTCGCGCCGCAATGGTGCAATCAACAGATACTCCATAGCTGCAAAACCCGTGGGCATCGGGCGGGGATACTTGCAGGAGGCAAACATCGAGTGGAATCTCACCTGACATGAATAAGCCCGGTATTTCACTCAAGAAAACAGGTATATAATCCGCTCGTCCTGCGTTGACAGCTTCTCTGACATTGGCTCCGATGAAAAATGAGTTAACGGAAAATGAATTGCTGTATTTAGCCAGCGCATAGTCAGCCTTGCCAAGCGTGAGAAGCTGATAGATTTTGACACCGGTTAGTTGGTCAGCACGTCTGACAAGCCCCTCAAGCAGAACTTGAGGCGCTGCAGCATTGGAATGAACATAGACGCGATCGAGAGAGTTGACTGCTTTCATAGCCTCATCGACTGAGACTACTTTCCTTCGATAGTCATTAATCCAAGAACCTCTTTCCTGAGTTTCCTGCAGCATTTCTTACCCCCTCTAATTACTTCCAGTTGATTGCCACCATGTGGGTGGCACAGGTGTTGCACGGATCATAGGCTCTTACGAGCGTTTCGAGATGTGGTCCGAGCATTTCTTTTTCTTTGCTTTGACTGACCACTTCTTTGATGTCCAGTTCGATTCGGGCAGTATTTTGCGCCGATGGCGTGATCATGTCTGCCGCACGAATGACGCCGTTTTCGTCGATTTCGTAATAGTGATAAAGCGTGCCGCGAGGACATTCGACGGCGCCAGTGGCACTTCCCGCAACAATTTCGAGCGGCTTCTTCTCGGCAGACTGTTCTTTCTTAAGAGCCTCGACTTCATCGACGATTTCAATTGCTCTTTCGATTGCCTGGATTATTTCAATTGCTTGGGCGGCATTGTTCCATATGGAATTACTGTCGCCTTTGAAGAGTGGTGTCTCCTGATAGACATTCAGAGCTTCTCTTGTAAGCCTTTTACCAAACAGTGCCAACCGGGCCATTGCACCGACCATCACAGGCTTTCCTTTCACCAGTGAGCGTTTCGCATGGCTATATTCAACGACCTGCTCGTCCAGATACTCTTTGTATTCCTGGCAAGATCTCTGCCATCCTTCACTCGACTGTATAGTCTCGCCAAAGTATCCGTATTTGTCGTCGTGTGGAATGAGCGCTAAAAAATATGGCTCCGTCAGTCTTTCTACCGGTGGCGCAAAAGATAAAACCAGTTCCGCCAGTAAAATCGCTTCGTCCAACGAGCGTTTAAGGTCTGCTTTGACACCTTCTAATGAAGCGGTTGAGGGAATTTTTGACAAACCTGAGACATGCAAATTGACTGGATGGAAAGGTCTTCCTCCTACAGCAGTTTGAATTTCCGCGCCAAGATTGCGCAGATGAGTCCAGAGAAGAAATTTCTCTTTATGCTGTCCGGCAAAAGATGCAAGATCAGGAGTTTTTAAAAAGTCGGGCAAGGCCAGAGCGCAAACATGAGTGGCATGCGATTCAATAATCATGCCCAAGTGCATTAGTTCGCGCAATTTCGTTTCAATGGGAGTTGGAGTAAAAGAAAAGATCCGCTCTACTGCAAATATGGCGGCAAGCACGTGCCCTGTGGAACATATGGCACAAACACGCGATGTTATATGCGCAAGTTCGTCGTATTTATGGCCGAGAACAATGCGCTCGAAAAAACGCGTACCTTCAAAGACGTCAAGCCGTACGTCTTTCACATTACCGTCTTCAATGTCTATTTCGACAGCAGCATGACCTTCTACTCGGGTAATTTCCGGTATTTGAATGATCTTCTTTTCGACGTCGCTCATGTGCCTTTCCTTCGCCCAAATCAATTAAGTCTATATGAAAAGAATCCCAATGGATTCACCTAAACATTCATACGTTCAAAAAGATGAGCCGGGGCTCCAAATGTCTTAAGTCTATTCATTATCTCCAGTGCTTCATAACCTTTCTCGCTTAGTATCGTTGCCATAGCATCCATTTGCGGGTCTTGGCTGGGTCCCCAGCAGCCATAACAGGCAGCGCCCAGGCTTGGACAAAGGGCACCGCATCCTGCTGCGGTAACGGGTCCCAGGCAGGGTAGGTTTTTCTCAATCAACACACAAGGATTCTCCTTCAGCTTGCATTCCAGGCAAACAGGTTTGTGAGTGATGTAAGGCAGGTGATCTTTCAGCAAACTGGCAGTGACTGACAAAAACTGTGTTTTGTCTATAGGACAACCGGAAAGTTTCACATCGACATTGACGTATGCATCAAGGGGTTTGGACTCAAGAGCTTGAATCTCGCTGTGCTGTCCATAGACCGCTTCGAGCATCTCGGTGACTTTGCATTTTGCGCAGGCGCCTCCTTGTACGCAACCCCAGACCGCGCAATTCCCGACAGCAACAAGCCACCTTGCTTTAGCACGGATTCTTTTTAGTTTTTCCAAGTCATGCGGCTGGCTGACGCTTCCTTCCACAAAAGCGATATCAACGGGACCATCATCATTTTGGCTCTGCGCAAAAGGAAAGCTCGCCACCCTGACAAAGGGAAGCAATTTATCAAGATTTTCCAATATCACAAGAAGCTCACCGGCACACCCAGTCAGCCCTTCTACTGCAATGCAAGGACGCGGATTCGTTTCCATCTTCAAGCACACTCAACTGCTTCAGGAAGTAAACGCAACTGCGGCAAATTGAAAACGGGCCCCGCTTTGCAAGCAAACGCTCCACCGATAAAACAATGTCCACATTTGCCAATACCACACTTCATATGCCGCTCTAAAGACAGCCAAATCTGAGATTCCGCTATATCTTTTGCTTTCAGTTCATTAATAACGTACTTGTACATGACAGGTGGTCCACACACCGCAACCTCAACGCAAGGAGAGAGAGAAGCCGCCTTGATCATGTCCGTAACACGCCCCAATTGCACAGAAATTGGTGGTAAAGCGGGACCACACAATTCTTCAGCGGCGATGAAAACATCCATATCTCTGCGTCTCAATAGCATTTTGAACTCGCTTCTGAAAAGCAGATCTATTGAATGTCGCATGCCATAAATCAAAGTGATTTTTCCAAAGTTTTCTCTGTGATCAAGGACGTATTGCCAGAGGGATCTAATCGGCGCAACCCCCAGTCCCCCTGCAATCAAGCAAAGATCTTTTCCTTTGTACTGCTCGACTGGAAAGCCATTTCCATAGGGTCCGCGAAGGCCCACCCAATCGCCCTCATTCATTTGAAAGAGTGCACTGGTCACTCGACCTACTTTGCGCACAGTCAGTTCAATCGTTGCGCCGACATGACCGGAGCAGACCGAAATAGGAGACTCTCCGACACCAGGAACCCAGAGCTGGACGAACTGTCCTGGCATACAATTGTTAAGACCATCTTCTTCGACAGTAATTTGAAACAAGGTGTTATCACTGGCCATCGGAATTATCGAGCGAATAACGCCACGAGATGGTGTAAGAGGACACCGCGAATTACTTATTGGATTGTTCATTATTTCCTTGAAGCCTTTTCACAACGTCGACAATGTCATCTATCCCGGAAGGACATGAAACCGTGCATCTTCCGCAGCCAACACACGTCTTGAATCCGTAAGGATCGTCAAAACCATGCAACTTGTGGCGATACCAAAATTTGAGACGATCCACCGGTGTCGGTCGGAAATTGTAGTCACCAGCAACTTGTGCAAAACCAACGAATTGACAGCTATCCCATTCCCGCTGTCTTTCTCCCGACTGTCCATTCAAATTGGCGATATCGACAAGGTCGAAACAATAGCAAGTGGGACAAACAGGAGTGCAATTGCCGCAACTCAAGCACCTTTTGCCCAGCTCATCCCATAGTGGATTGTCCCATTCCATATCTAGGGTGGAGCGCAAATTGTCGGGCTCAAAACCGTTTGTAAATGCCTTATCGCGCTCTATCCAAAATTCTTTGTAGCTGTCTTTATCATTTTCCGAAACAGGCGAAAACAAATGATCGCAGCCGGCCAGTACCTGCTCAGCGCGAGCGGTGTCAACTTGTCCGAAAAAAGCATCGCGTAAATCAGTCAAGAAAAGATCGTACCCTTTGGTTGGGCAAGAAGTTCCCATCGACTGACAAAAGCAAAACTTGTCCGGCATACAAGACAAACCTATAACAAGACTTTGTTCTCGCCGCTTTGTGTAATGAGTATCGCTGGGAGCTGCCTCAAAAATGGTGTCCATAATTCCAAGACCCGCCAGATCGCACGGATGGACGCCAAAAATGATTTGAAAATTGTCTTCCGGAACAGTCGCTTTGACTTCGTTTCCATCGTACTTAAGCACTGTTTCCCTTTGCGGGTAAAAGAACTTCTTCGGCGGGAGTATTGTTCTTAGTGCATCCCAAGCAATTTCGCCTTCGTTTTCAATTTCCTTGAATGAAAACGACTGCTCGGAAACGCGAACAGGCGCAAAAAATTTGCCGAGCCCTTTCAAATAGCTGAAAAACTCGCAGAATCGTGATTTTGGTAATAGAAAAGTTCGGGACATCTTCAGGGTCGAGCCGTAAGGGGCGAACACAACCATTACAGACGAATATGTCTTCTAAAGTATCGTTCGGCAGGACTAATAAGAAAAAAGTGCCGAACTGCGAGGCTACTTATAGCGCAATCACCACGACACAAAAGAAGACGCCAGTAATACTGGCGTCTTCAGGCTCTGAGCATAGCTCTGGTGCCTGCTGCCCGCGGGGAGTCTTTTTTCTCCACCTTGGGTTTCTCTGCACCCTTAAGATACCGCCTTTTGCAGCATGGCATATCGGCTCAAAGTATCAGACAAAAGTCATACTTAAGTATGACCAAAGCGGACCTATGATCAGGACATCAAATTGGCGGCTCTGTCCAAATATCCGAGTATTTCGAGAGCTTCTTTCTCGTCGATGACTGCGATGGCAGCGCCGGCGTAAACGAGAACCCATTGACCAGGAAACACGTTATCGAAGGGAATAAAAATTTTCCTCTCGTGTCCGGCAATATCAACTCTGGCGTTATTTCCTTCCAGAGAAAGAACCTTAGTGGGCAGCGTGATGCACATGGTGTTCGTTTTTAAGTTGAGCCTGATACTCAGTCATTTGGTTGTTCAGCCAATTTATCCATTCGTCGATGCCATCGCCTGTCTTCGATGATACCCGCAGCGTTTTTAGTTTGGGATTGAGAGCCTTCAAATTCTTCTCAGCGGCACTCAAATCGAAATTGACATACTCAAGCAGATCACATTTTGTGAATACAACCAGGTCGCAGTTTCGGAAAATTACCGGATATTTTATTGGCTTGTCATCACCCTCTGTCACAGATAGAAGAACGACGCGACGAAATTCTCCCAGTGGAAACTCGGCTGGACAAACAAGATTTCCAACGTTCTCGATAAAAAGAGCCTGTGTGGCCACAATGCTCTCTGCATGCAGCAAACGACCCACCATCTGCGCATCGAGATGGCAACTGCGCCCTGTTGAGATTTGATACACAGGCACATTTAATGCTTTGATTCTGTCTGCATCTAGATCGCCAACCATATCGCCTTCGATAACGGCAGACGTAAATTGCTTCTTAGTGCTTCTCAGCGTTGCCTCGAGAAGAGTTGTCTTTCCAGCACCCGGGGCGCTCATAAGATTAAACACGCATGTCTTGGAGCGCTGAAAATGATCGCTGTTGTGCTCAGCCATCTCCTCGTTTTTACCAAGGATGCGCTCAAGAGCGTGTTCATCCGGCGATTCGTGCATGTTTTTTCTCCTCATTTGCAACTTCGATGATCAGATTTACCACATCTAATTCCTCACCATGCACCATCTTCGCAATACCGCCATCGCATGCCGGGCATCGATACGCTAGTTCAGCGACGGGTCTATAATTGTGCGCATTTTCCGAACACAGCGCTGAAGCATTGATCACGTTGATATCCAGTCGGCAATTTGAAGTTGCAGGACAAAGATCTTTCATACTATCGAAAGCGAAGCTTAGAGACTCCGGGTCAACATTGCGAAACTCACCTAAGACGATCTCGACGCTTAAGGCGCAAGCATCAACACCGACAGATTTTAGTCTGTCGGTGACTATGTTGAGAATCGATTGCGCAATCGTTGCCTCATGCATTCTTCTTTAGAGTCTCCAAAATTCTCTCCACAAGGAATGACAGATTAGACACTAATCGCGGCACTTTTGATTGAAGAGCAGGACTTACTTTATCAGAGTTGACATCCTTGATTTCAACTCCAAGAAGCATCAGTCTATCGGGCAGCTCAGAGACTTCGCTAAGCAATTTCAGCTCGTCTACAAGAGAAAAACCATGAGTAGTTTTCACTCCAAATGCGGAGCCCTTCTGGTCTTCAAGGTATGCTTTCAAATCGACGATTGTAATGGAGCCGGGCATGCACGAATTACTCGTCGAGTCGATGATAATGGCAGCTTTGTGTCCTTGTAGACAGGAACCCAGGTAGCTCGTGTAGGTCCCAAGATCAAATCTGCAAACGTCATCAACAAGAGTTGGCGGCAGCTTATCGCATATTTTCATGGCGATGCCGTCGTCGCCCCTCAGATTATTGCCGATCGTTATTATGCAAAGCCCCGAAGGCGACTCTTGCTCAGAGTGGGAGCAATGGGGATATTCTGAGTGTTTAAGTGCATACATATCAATCACTTCTTTCCTGGAATGCCGATTTGTTTTTACATTCTGCCTGCAAGTGTCGAACGTCGCATGCTTCTGAGGAATGATCGTTAGAGAATTCTTGGGGACGGTTCTTGGCGGTTATTCCAAGGGATGCTCCGGACCTACCCTAGACGGTAGCTTTCTCAGACACTTTGTCCTTCTTTGCGTCGTCCCTTTTGTGGGGTGTATAAGGACGAACTATTTCCACAGAACAAGGTGCGGCAACTGCAACAGCTCGTGAGACTCCGCCCCAAACAAAACGGTCGCAAAGGTCATGGCCATGTGCTCCGATTAGAATCTTGTCGGCCATCCAGTCAACAGCCGCTTTAATAATCTCTTTTCTGGGGCTTCCTTCCAGCACATCGTAATGGACGGTGCAATCAGGATGCTGTAATTCAAGAGTCTTTTTGAGCTCTAGGCAAAGCTTAGTGGCGTTTCTCTTTCTTTTCTCAAACATATTTTTGGACAAATCTGTCCAATTTTCATTTTCCACTTCTTCCCAAGCAACGGGCTCAACCACCGAAATGATTCGAAATGCAGTATCAGGCTGCCATTTGCGATGAGCAATTGCCTCTATAATTTTCTTTCCATAGGTCGATTCGTCGACCGCAATAATGACTTTCATGTCTCTGCCTCTCTGTATTTTTAGTGCGTGATTTTGCCTTTTACTATCTCCACCGAGCAATCAGCATTGCCGGCGACGCCTTCCGCCACACTGCCCAGAAAGAGCTTGGAGAAACCTTTTCTTGCATGAGAGCCTAAGACAATTAAATCAGCGCCCCATTCTTTAGATTCATCGAGAATACAGTGACGAACATCGCCGGCGAGAACATCCCCACTCACTGAATCCGCAGAATGTGCCGCCTTCAGAAGCTCGACGTCCTCTTTCACGAGTTGACGCTTGCGATTACTAACCTCTTTTTCAGCCTCGACAATAGAGTTGATTACGTGAGGAGAGTAAATTTCCGCTCCGTAAAATGGCATCGGCTCGACGACACTAATTACCCTAAATTGGGAACCTTCCGGCCAATGTCGCTTTACCACCGACTCGAGCGCAAGCCTCGAGCATTCAGATTCTTCAACAGCAATTAAAACTTTCATCAGAAAACTTCTCCTGTAACTTAATCAGTGCGTTCTTTTTGCTTTGACTACCTCGACAGAACAGCCGGCATTTCCGGCAACACCTTCTGCCACACTGCCCAGAAAGGCACGCGAAATGCCCTCTCTTCCATGGGTGCCAAGGATAATCAGGTCCGCGCCCCAATCTTTTGCTTCTTCGAGTATGCACGCGCACGGGTCGCCCTTAAGGACATCTCCACTAACCAGATTGACCGGATAGACTTTGCGAAGCTCGACGATGTCCATACGTACTTGGGATTTCTTTTGTCTGAGCATCTCATTTTCAGCCATTACATAAGTTGGTCGAATCTTTGCGCCCAAAACCGGAAATGATTCACAGACATTTATCACTCTAAATTGCGAATCTTCTGGCCACTGTCTTTCCAACACTGCTTGGACCGCTCGTCTGGAGCATTCTGATTCTTCAGCAGCAATCAAAACCTTCATTGTCTCTCCTCCAGGAAATCGGACGCCGAATTAGAAGCGACGCCCATGGCAGCATCCAAGTACCATTTTGTCCAATTTCAGGCTGGAACATATCGTTCGTCTGGACCATTCCGATTATGAGCAGAAAAACGCCACTTTGAAAGAAAGTCATACTTTGGGAGGATGTGCCAAAATGGGAGCCTATAGAACGGCTGGCTTTTAAGCATGCAAAAGACCTTATCCAGACGAAAGCTCCACGCCAAAGGGCTCGTGCAAGGCGTAGGCTTTCGACCTTTCGTATTCAATCTGGCGCAAAAGCACCTCTTGACGGGCTTTGTCTGCAATTTAGGCGGTGCTGTCGATATAGAGATTCAAGGAGAGCTGCAAGACATTGAAAACTTCATCGATAGTTTTCATAGGAGTTTGCCACCTTTAGCGTCAATTACTGAATTGGATGTCTCTGACTTCCCCGTGAATTTAGGAGAGTCGGAATTCCAAATTATCGATAGCCAGGACAGCTTGGCGGATTCACGACAAATTCCGCTCGACACCGCCGTTTGCGAAGAATGCCTGAAAGAGTTGTTTTCAGAGGAGAACAGGCGCTACCAGTATCCATTTATCAATTGCACAAACTGCGGACCACGTTTCACCATCATCGAAAAGCTTCCTTATGACAGACAATCGACCACGATGAGAGCGTTCGCAATGTGTTCGCTGTGCCTGCAAGAGTATAAAACTCCGTCAGACAGGAGATTTCACGCCCAGCCCAACGCCTGTGAGTTATGCGGTCCGAAGTTAACTTTCAAACAAAAGAAAGAAACACCAATTATTGGAAGTGATGCCCTTCAAAGAGCTCAACAAGCATTGCTCGACAACGAAATAGTTGCTGTAAAAGGTCTGGGCGGCTACCACCTGATGGGCAATGCAAAGGAAGATGCAGTTGTAAAAAAAATTAGAAGTCTCAAAAATCGCAAAGACAAGCCACTGGCTGTAATGTTTCACGATATGCAAGAAGTGGAAGCCTATTGTCAGATTAGTAATTCTGAGAAAAAGCTTCTCAACAGTCCAGTTCGACCAATTGTATTACTCAAACAAAGAGACGGCCAGGAATTATCGAAGTGCATCAACTCAGGGTTGGATGAAATAGGAGCAATGCTGCCGAATTCGCCGCTTCATTACCTGCTTTTGGGTGCGACTGACTTTCCGCTTATTGCCACTAGTGCAAATGATGAAGGACTGCCAATCTTCACTCGAGACGATGATGCTGAACGCGAGTTTGTTGAAATTGGAGTGCTTTCGCACGATAGACAAATACTTTCGGGATACGACGATTCTATAGTGCGATTTGATTCCGATAGGAAGCTGACCATACGCGCGGCAAGAGGGATGACGCCGGGCAGAGTTGCTCTTCCTTTTGAAACCGGCAAATCAGCAATTGCTTTTGGCGCTCACTTAAAGAATACCTTCTGCATCACTCAAAACAATAATGCAACGATCAGTCAACATCTGGGTGACATTGCGACGCTAGAAAGAATGGAAAATTACGAAAATACTCTTAAACTCTATCTAGATTTGTTTGAGTGCAAACCCGATCTTTTGATATCCGATCTGCACCCCGACTACAAGACAGCTCAAATTGCAGAAAAAATGTCAGAGAGATTGAAGCTGCCACTCATAAGGGTTCAGCATCATCATGCCCACGCCGTCAGTGTAATGGCCGAGCATAAAGTTCAAAAAGCCGTTGCGGTTGTTTTTGATGGCATGGGACTGGGCATTGATGGCAACATTTGGGGCGGTGAGTTTTTGCTTTGTACCTACAGAGAATTCACACGTCTTGCACATTTGGAGAATGTTCCTCTACCTGGAGGAGATCTGGCGGCAAAAAATCCCTGGCGAATGGCGCTCGGTTATTTAGAGCAAATGAAAGCGGGGCAGAATGAATTCGACGAATTTCTCAGCGAATTAGAATGTATCCACGGACAAGGGACGGTAAACACGGTCAGAAAGCAAATTCGCAGCGGTATCAATTGTCCGCTCACGTCGAGCTGTGGACGCTTATTCGATGCGGCAGCTGTTTTAATCGACCATCGCTGCAAGCCTACTTACGAAGGACAGGCCGCAATGGAACTAGAAGCTTTGGCCCGCCAATGCAAATGCAGAGAACATAGGCTGTATGATTTTGCTGCACCAAGTGAAAACAACGTGCATATCGTAAAATCGACCTTAATACTAAAGTCGATGCAGACCGCATTGAACAGTGGTATTTCCAAAGCGTGCGCGGCACGTATATTTCACCAGACTCTAAGCGCTGCAATCAGCGATGTATTGTTAAAAGTCAGGTCAAATATAGGAGTGGGGGATATTTGCCTGTCCGGTGGAGTGTTTCAAAACACACTGCTGCTGAAAGATGTCAGAGAGAATTTGGAAGAATGTGGTTTCAATGTATTCACGCCATCTATCATTCCAGCTAACGACGGTGGACTGTCCTTCGGACAAGCGGTAATCGGCTTGTCGAACTTTGCGTAAGGAGCATACTTATGTGTCTTGCCATTCCAGGAATAGTCGAATCTATATTTGAGCAAGACGGCCTTCGAATGTGCAAAGTCGACTTCGCCGGTCTAAAGCGTATTGTCTGTCTGGAGTACTGTCCGTCCGCTCAAGTGGGCGAGTATGTGCTTGTCCATGTCGGATTTGCACTGAGTGTAATTGACGAGAAAGAAGCGTTGCTAACGCTTTCATCTCTGACTGATGAAGAAAAAACATCCGAACTTGGTGAAAAGGGCAGCGAAAATGCGGTACGTTGACGAATTCAGAACGGAAAAACGAGCTCGTGAACTTTCACGAGAAATTAGCAGGAAAACCAGGCAAAACTGGCAAATCATGGAAGTTTGTGGTGGTCAAACACATGCAATCATGCAATACGGGATTACCGATTTACTGCCACCGGAGATTGAACTTCTACACGGACCTGGCTGTCCTGTCTGCGTTACGGGAGTCGAGATTATCGACAAGGCCACAGCCATCGCAAGCCAGGAAGACGTCATTTTATGTTCATATGGAGACATGCTGCGCGTGCCCGGAAGCAGGATGGATCTATTAGATGTTAAAGCACAAGGTGGCGACGTTCGCATAATCTATTCGCCCCTGGACTGCCTCAAAATTGCCTCGCAAAACAAAGACAAAAAAGTTGTATTTCTGGCAATTGGATTTGAGACGACTGCTCCTGCGAATGCAATGACAATAAAGCAAGCAGAACGCCTCAATTTGAACAACTTCTTCTTGCTCTCGTCACACGTAACAGTGCCGCCCGTTATAAGGAGATTGCTCGAATACCCGGACAATCGGGTGCAGGGATTTTTAGGACCAGGTCATGTTTGCTCAATCATGGGGTGGTCGCAATATGAAAAACTCGCAGAACAATACAAAATTCCGATTGTCATAACTGGATTCGAGCCGACCGACATACTCGAGGGAATTTCGAGATTGGTATCACAGCTAGAAAACGGGCAGGCACACGTGGACAATCAATACGCCAGAGCCGTTACAAAAGAAGGAAATAAAAATGCCCAGTCGATACTCGAAGATGTATTTGTAGTTTGCGACCAGGCGTGGCGTGGGCTGGGATTAATCGCCAATAGCGGATATCGGCTTCACCAGAAATATGCTCGCTTTGATGCAGACTTGGCCTTTTCCACAAATAATGTACCTGTACTAGAACCGGAAGTGTGCATCAGCGGCGACGTTCTGCGAGGCATAAAAAAACCATTGGATTGTCCGGCCTTTGGGCGAGAATGTACCCCGGAGCATCCTCTGGGTGCCACCATGGTGTCATCAGAAGGCACTTGTGCCGCCTACTTTCGTTATTCACGGCTGGACCCAAAATCCTGAGGAGAACTGTTTTGACAAAAGCAGACGATAGTTTTTCGGTGTCCTGCCCGACTCCAAAGAATGAATTGACGATGGTCAAATTGGGGCACGGTAGTGGCGGCAGATTAACAGATCAGTTAATCGACCAGGTCTTCCTGCCTTTTTTCGACAGCGAGCAGTTGCTTGAAAAGGAAGATGCAGCAACGGTTTTTCTCGACAAAGATAGGATTGCTGTCACTACAGATTCTTATGTAGTCAGTCCAATCATTTTTCCGGGAGGAAACATAGGCTCTCTTAGTGTGCACGGCACGGTAAATGACCTGTGCATGCGCGGAGCCAAGCCACTTTATCTTTCTGCCGCGTTCATCCTCGAAGAGGGATTTGACCGCGAATCTTTAGAAACGGTTGTGCGCTCAATGCAGTCAGCCAGTAAGGAATCGGGCGTAGTCCTTATTGCTGCCGATACTAAAGTAGTAAACAAAGGCTGCGCAGATAAGCTATTCATCACAACTACAGGTGTAGGCTTAATTACTCAATCTAAAATCCCTTCGGCATCAAGGGCGAAAGCTGGTGACGCAATAATTTTATCCGGCGATATTGGACGTCACGGTATGGCGATCATGGCAGCGCGCCATGAGTTGGAATTTGAGACGACAATAGAAAGTGACAGCGCGCCACTAAATATGATGTGTCAAAACCTACTCAGTATTGGCGATTCACTTCATTCTATGCGCGACTTAACGAGAGGGGGCTTAGCAAGCGTACTCAATGAAATTGCTCATTCATCAGCGGTTGGAATTGAAATAGATGAATCAACTGTGCCTGTCGATCCTAAAGTGAGAGCCGCCTGCGAAATCCTTGGGCTCGATCCTTTGTACGTGGCCTGTGAAGGTCGTCTGGTAGCTATCGTAGAAGCACAACGCGCCGAAGAAGCAGTGAGTATAATCCAGGCGTCTCCTTATGGTGACGGAGCAAAGATAGTCGGAAAAATAGTCAGCGACCACCCCGAGCGAGTCGTCTTAAAATCCGTTATCGGCGGCAGAAGGATAGTCGACAAGCTATCAGGCGACCAGCTACCTCGAATATGTTAGATAGCACTAGGCATCTTGTGCTGGCGGTTCTGGCATCTCAGCCAGTGGATAAACATCGAAATTTGCCAAGTTGTATACTGGAGATTGAGCCAGACATCGCTCCAGGTCTTCGTTGCTGTCTGCGTTGTATATCCAGGCGCCACCATGCTTTCCGACAAGATGGTAGCGATGGACGAGCTTATTTTGCTTCTTCATCCGCTCTGCGTACGATGGCATTGAGAGTACAGCTTTCACTGCGTCAGGCCCAACGCGGCCCAGGTCAAGATTCCACATTACCAAAAACTTCGACATAGACGCTCCATTGCAGTCAGGTCGAATGAGCATAGCATAGAAGACACGAACTCCTAGTTCAGAACTTCTTCCATCAATTGCTTTTCAGCCTCTATCCAGTCCTGCACGTCAAAACCGTGAACACACCCACGTCTTTCGAATAACTGATAGGCGCGTTCTGAGATAATCTCGGTGCAAACAGGAGTCGCATGGACTACAACATGCCCGACATTGTGCGCATGTTTCTTATCGTGTTCAGCCGTTTTGGTGCTACTTCCTTTTTCCTTGGACATTGCCTTTCTCCTCTATTTTTGAGTCTCTTTGTGCCGAGCCAATTTTTTCTTCTCGCTGTGCCCTTTCGATGCCGCGAGCAATGAGCTTTGCTCTTCGATATGCTGCCGCAGATCGACGATTATAGAATCTTCCTTGTCCAAAAACTTCTTCAAAATACGAAGTGAGTTTTTATAGAGCCGAATTGCGGCCTCCCGATTATTGGTCTGCTCGTAAAGAACCGCAAGGTTTTCTGAGAGCAAGCCATAAATCATACTCTTCTCGCCTGCTACCACTTTCAGTATCGCAAGTGCCTCAAGGATATTTGCTTCTGCGTCAGCGCTCTTATTCAACTTCATTTGCACCCAGGCGAGATTATTCAATGCAAGGGCAACGTTAGGTGAGCTTTCACTGCAACTTTGCTTGAACATTTGAAGTGATGTCTTTGCAGCGGTCTCTGCTTTTTCATAGTCCTTCAAAACAAAATAAGCGTAGGACAATCTAAGATTTTGAGTAGCACAATTTACAGCAGGAAAAGGTTGCACCTGTTGTGCAAGTGATATCCAGGAAAGAAGAAAGTCTCTCTCCTCTTCGTATCGTTTTTGCTCATGACAAAGATCTGACAGAGCCTGAATTATGAGCAGCTGCTGCTCTTTTTCCTTTGTCAAAAGCAAAGCAGCTCGCAGAGCAATTTCCGTATCTTCGGGATCTAAAAGTTCGATTTGCTGCCATTGTTGCCACTGAGGAGGAGGAACATCCAACGCAAATGCAGGCAGAACATTCGCGCTGATTAGAAATGCCAAAGTGAGCAATACACTGACTTTTCGGCCCGATTTCATTGAGTATCTCCTCTATTCTCAACCAGCCTACTTAAGCAAAAGGCAACACACCTCCTTCTTAGGTATCATTACGATTGGCGTTGATGTTGGCAATTCCAGGGCATCATTCTCAAAACGTTCGCCATCCCACAAGTTCCGGTCATAGCTGACATGACCATGCCGAGAGCGACAACACAAGAGAGAAAAATCCAATTTGAGTTTATTGAATAAGACAGAATAATTCCCACAAGAACTAAAAGTCCCGCAGTGAATCTGACTTGCCTTTCCAGGGGCCAAACATGCAATCCTGTTCCTTCGACCGGAAGATCACTTCTTACCCAGGCGTCGAGCCCGCCCTTAACAACATGCAGGCGATCAAAACCAAGTTGCTCAAGGCGTTGAGCGGCAGTATCAGCGCGCTTGCCACTTCGACACAAGAGGTAAATGTCTTTTCTTCTGGACAAAATTGATGTGCTTTGAGAAAGGCGAGAAAGGGGCAAGTGCAGAGAGTGTTCGACTTTGACCGCACTGTATTCATCCGGTTCTCGCACATCTACAAGCTGGATATCTTCCCCTTTTGACAGTTTGTCAAAAACCTCTTTGGGGCAGCAATCTGATATTGGCATTTTGCACCTTCCTTAGGGCAGCGGCGTTCATTAATATCTTGGCGCCTGATTTTGAATTTCGTACTATCTAAAAGTCGGAGTTTTGCACTCATCTTTGGTATGAGTCCAACCGGAAAAACCCGGCTTTGCAGGGATCATCTCTGTGGAGGATGCTGTTCGCTGAGAAGTATTTGACAATGTAAAGGTGAAGGTTCTAAGGGACTAGAAAAATGAACAACCAAACTAATGAAGATGCGGACGAATCCCGTTGGCTGCAAAAACCTACAGTCCTTAGATCTATGGATATGCGAACATTCGGAATGCAGACCTGCAAAACAAATTTAGCCAAGCTGTGGAAAAACGGCGGGCTGGGAGTGCTGGCAATTCTTCGTGCTGACAGAGCGAGGGAACTGATGAAAGAAAAGCAGGACGAAGAAGCAGAACGAAAATTAGATTCCTAAAACTGCTAATAACGCAGTTTGACAAGATAGGAGCTGAGCTATGCAATTCAGTGACCGCGTGTCTGCAGGTAAGTTACTGGCTGAAGAGTTAGTGCGCAGGCTATCGAGATTAAGCAATGAGACGAAGGCTTTACCCGTTGTCGTCGTTGCGTTACCCAGAGGCGGTGCGCCGGTAGCTCAGGAAGTGGCACGCAGACTGAGCGCTCCACTGGAAATCATCGCAGCGAAGAAGCTTCCTTTTCCAAACGAGCCGGAATATGCAATGGGCGCGGTTTCGTCCGAAGGAGTCGTAGTTCTGAACGCAGGCATACCTCATAGTCCTGATTGGAAAGCCTACGTGGAACGTGAAAGCGAAAAACTTCTCTCATCAACAAAAGAGCGTGAAAGCCGGTTTTATAAGTTGGCTGGCACTGAAAGAACATCATTTGAAGGGAAATTAGTGATTGTGATTGACGATGGTGTTGCTACAGGAATGACAGCAGCATGTGCGTTGAAAACCGCCAAGCGAAGAGGTGCCAGGTATATAGTTATGGCGGCGCCGGTTATGAGTCAGGAAAGTGTGCGTTTACTTAGCAAGTATGCTGATGAGGTTATTTCACTTAGCGTGCCTGAGTTGTTCAACTCAGTGGGCCAGCATTATTTGAATTTCGAGCAAACTACTGACCAAGAGGTGGTCTCAGCAATGCGCAATGCCAGTCATCACGTAAAGCCGGCATCAGGCTCGGCAAATCTTTTTATTTAGGTAGGTGCTATACCAGCGTGCAGCAGCGTTAGCAACTACTGCAAGAGCGCCCGGCTCCTCAAAGAGATGTGTAGCATCCGGGACGATTTCGATGTCCTTGACTGTCGTTTCAGGCAAGAGTGCCAGAGCCTTAAGATTGAGCTTTAGAACATCAGTGTCTCTTTCGCCCACTAAAAATAAAGTTGGACAATCAACCCTTGAAAGATGTCCCGATGCCAAATCCGGTCTTCCACCTCTGGAAACAACTGCCTTTACACGAGTGCCTACGTTGGAAGCTGAAACCAGTGCTGCGGCGGCTCCAGTGCTAGCACCGAAATAGCCGATTGAAAGTTGCTGAGTTCTTGGTTCATTTTGAATCCATTCAGTTACGTGCATGACTCTGCGCGACAAGAGCGGAATATCAAATCTGTAGCGCGCGGTCACATTGTCTATTTGCTCTTCTGAACTGCTCAGTAGATCGAACAGCAAAGTGGCAAAACCTCTTTCATTCAAGAACTCTGCCACAAATAAATTGCGCGTACTGAACCTGCTGCTTCCGCTACCATGCACGAAGGCAATCAGTCCCTTTGCCTGAGGCGGAATACATAGATTCCCATGAAGGCATTGGTCACCAGCGTCAATCTGAACGGCTTCTCGGACCCATCTATCGACATTTTTCGTGCGCATCAGAAACTCCTTGCTCTTTGATTATGAATGTCCACGAAACGCACTCAACTCATTCAATTGAGGCTTAGTCGCGTTATTTAGTTGAACATGATCGCTTAGACGTGGTGAACTCAGTCAACAAGGTCTTCTATCCTTGTCTCGCCTTCCGTCCACAGAGCATTACGCTCAAGTGGTTCGACAGCCTGAGTCTCCTGAAAATGAATGAGAGCGTCAAACTGCTTGGGCAGTGTCGAAAAGAAATAGTGGCTGTATCTTTCCGTCTCTGGAATATACAAAACTCCGATTGCTCGCTGAAGCCTCGGATGTCTAAGCCCGTTGATCAAGTCGGTCGCTCTGAATGGCAAGATAAAGGCAGGCAGATCCACCTTAGAGAATAAATTCTCAAAACTGCCGATCATGCCTGGTCTAACATTTTTCCTTTCAGCCGGGCCACCCCATTTCGACGCAGCTGTAACTGTTCCTGAATTGCCGCTAAAGCCGATGAGACAGCAATTCTCACCAAGATGTTGTCGAACTAGCTGTCCTAAATTAAGCTCACCGCGACTGGACATTTCTGTCGCCCGAGCGTCGCCAAGGTGCGAATTATGAGCCCAGATTACAGCTTTCATCTGAGTGCCAGATTCTTTCATATGGTCCCGCAAATTGAGAAGTGTTTTCATCATGTGGGTGTCTCGCAGATTCCAGGTACTCATGCGCCCTCGGAACATCTCGCGATAATATGCTTGCGCATGGGCAACAAGAATGGCATTTTGCTCAGCGAAGAAGAATTCTTCTTTTGCTCTCGGTCCGTCCTTCTTCAAATAATCAAGTTCTTTCTTTTGCAATTCGACCAACTGATTGAGTATGTTTTCCTCACATTCTCTGGCTAAGCCAAGGGCTGCAGCATAACCATACGCCTGCTCGTCATAACCGTAGGCCGAAAGGCAGCTGTATCTCTCCCTTGCTCTATCTGCGGCATCGGGATCGATTGGTTGGAGGTAATTGATGATGGCTTCAATAGAGCGGTAAAGGCTGTATAGATCCAGCCCATAGAAGCCAACCTTTTGATCAAACCTGCCAAACGTTTCGTTGTAGGTCTTCAACCATTCGACAAAAGAGAGGACATCTGCATTTCGCCACAGCCAAGTGGGAAAACGCTGAAAACCAGCCAATGCGGAGACAGCGCTCTTATCATCGCTTATACCTTTTACGTAGCGATTGACTCGTAAAGCATCAGGCCAGTCGGCTTCAGCACAAACAACGTTGAAGCCCTTTTCTTCGATTAATCTCTTTGTCAGGTCAATTCTCGTTTTATAGTATTCATGCGTGCCATGCGAAGCTTCTCCTATCAAAACGAAAGAAGACTCTCCAATCAACTCCATAAGACTATTCAGCTCATTCTTCTCGCCGGTGAAAGGAACCGCATGACGACGAACCTGTTTGCTTACTTGGGAATCAGGTGCCATTGGCGTCCCGGACGTCTGTAACATGTCAAATCTCCACTTGTTTAGATCGATTTCGTAGCAGTAAACGATGGTGTTAGGACGTCACTCTTCCTTATATGATCGAACATCGTCACTGCTCTCAGCTCATCCGAAGTACCGCCGCATATCGGGCATTTCCAGTTAGTCGCGAGTCGTTGAACGGCTGTGTTTGGCAAAATGCCGCGCTTGGCGTCACCTTGCTTTTCGTCAAGAACATACGCTCGGCATTTGTCGCAAAAATAGAAGTCGAAGATACCGTCGTGCATAACGTAAACCCGATACAGCTGCTTTCTTGCAATCTAATTCATTACACGCGATGCGATATCGTCCCCAAGAATCATTGGAGGGAGATATCTTCCATAAGGAAGCAACGGCAACTAAAAGTATGTGGACTATCATCCAAAAGACTCATGGCAGATCGTTCCTTGAGTCCATACAGCTTTCTTATTTCAGTTGGATGATTGTTGAGGTTCTGTGGAGTAAAAGAAATGAAGACCAAAGAAGAAGTTCAAAAGCTTTTGTCAGGCATCTGGCACAACCAACACAATTCTCAGATGCATATTGAAGTGGATGAATCTGGCAAAATTACCGGTTGTTTCATGAGCGGCGTAATCTCGCGTGAAGACTCAGCCACGACATATCCTCTAACCGGCTTTGCAGTTGGTGATGTGTTCTGCTTTAGCGTGGCCTTTTCCAATCACAAAACTATAACAACATGGATAGGTCAATTTGTCGATAACGAGGAGAATTCATTCGAGGCAAGTTGGCAGATGGTTGCCGATGCGCAGCAAAAGAAATCTCAAAGTTGGAAATCGACCTGGACAGGCCGCGACATATTTCAGAAGGGAGAGAGAAAAAATGAGACTTGTCCGGGCCCGCAGGAAGCATCTCATCCAATGTATTGCAGCTTGGTCTAATAGACAATTATTCATATAGAGGTAAAAGAAAAAAGACCGAGACAGCTCTCGGTCTTCTTTCTCTTTTTTATAGGTTTTGAGAATCCGAAATTTAAGAGTTATAGAGAAGGATAGGTTGCATGAGAATGCAATTTCAGCATAATCTCCGTACGATCAAGCGACGCCTTCAAGTCGGCTTCGATATCGTGCCAGTCTTCCAATCCCAAAGACAAGCGTATTCCCGACGGCGAGATTCCAATCGCGTCTTTAAAATCTGCAGGCAAAGCTGAATGAGTCATTGAGTATGGCGCTTCTATCAGTGTACGCACTTGCCCCAGACTTACCGCCAGATTTATACAGCGCGAACTCCTGGCGACGTCATCAATAAAAAGCTCAGCTGTCTTTTCCTCTTCTGTGCTCGTACCTGCTTTCAGTTCGAAATAAAGTACCGAGCCTGGAGCGAAGCGCCCGTCGCAACTTACCATTTGTAATTCTGCAAGTTGCTTTTGAGGAAATGATTTAAGTCCGGGATACAGTACTCTTTTTACCAAAGGGTGCTTTTCAAGAAAACGCGCAATGTGTATCGCGGACTTTTGCTGATTGACCATCCGCGCGGCCAGAGTCGGCAACCCGTACACAAGAATAGGCCAGGCAGAACGCGGAGAAAGCACGCCGCCAAAGTCTTTTCTATAGAGAAGTAAATCTCGTTGATATTTCGAAGCTGCGATAACAGCTCCACCCATGTCGGTTCCGAAGCCGGCAATGTTCTTTGTCAGACTATGCACAACAATATCCGCGCCTAGAGTCAACGGTCGCTGACAAAAGGGTGTAGCAAATGTGTTATCGACAACAATAACGATCTTCTCTTGGTCGGCTCTCGTTTTATTAGCTTCGGAAACACAGTTTTTTAGCGCTCGAATGTCGATGATATCCAATGTAGGGTTTACTGGGGTTTCAAGGTAAACAACCCTGGTTCGAGAAGTTATGGATGACAGCAGATTTTCACTTGATCTCAGATCGACGAATTTCGTTTCAATTCCATATTTAGGAAACCAGTGAGACAGAAGACTGAAGGTACAGCCATATAGTGTATTGTGAGCAACGATTTGATCGCCTTGCCTCGTCAGAATCGACAAAGCGGCGCTTATGGCAGCCATTCCTGTGGCAAAAGAAACGGCAATATCACCTGACTCCGCATAGGCTAGTTTTTCCTCGAGCATGCCACGTGAAGGCTCATCAAGCCTGTCATACACGAAAATAGGATCATTCTGCAGATCTGCAACTTCACCAAATTGAGCAAATCCTTCTTCGCCCCTGTGCACCGAACTAAGCCGATAGGCAACTGATGACGAAATCGGAGGCACGAGATGGTGGTCGTATTCCCAATGTTTACTGTCGTAGTTACCGTCGACCATTGCACTACGCATGCGATAGTCTTTGCGACCGCTTTTCTCTTTCTTCTTCATCGAAAACTCCAAGCATTGGCAGTACTCCCAAGCATAGAAGCAATATCTCTATAGTGACTTCATTCGCAGGTATGATGAGTACCTGAGAAATAAGCCGAAACCCTGATTCACACGAGATCGACAGTCGCGAAGCGATGCAATCATTCTTTTGATGATTAGTATCAGCCTTTGAGCAGATGCTGACGCAAAGTTGATTGAGTCAAGATATGTCCAGGTTGCTCTTTGGTTGCAGTAACAGAATACTGAAAAAAATCCCGTCTTAGAAGGAGAAGGATTATGACAACAACTACACCAGTAAAGGAAACAAAAAAGGAATCGACTGGAATTACACCTCGAAAATCTCACCCGTTTCACGCTTTGCAAGAGGAGATGAATCATCTCTTTGATGAATTTAAGAGCGGACTTCCTTTTGCTCGTACCTTCTGGCTGGAGCCGGTTTCTGACTTCAATGCAAAAGTAGACATGAAGGATAGCGAAAAAACCATCGAAGTGTCTGCTGAACTCCCCGGCGTCGAAATGAAAGACATTGAGGTAAAAGTGGAAGGCAATGCACTTTCGATCAAGGGTGAGAAGCATTCCGAAAAAGAGGAAAAGGACAAAAACTATTACAGAATGGAGAGAAGTTACGGCTCGTTCTATCGCCTCTTGCCTTTGCCATGCACAGTGGAAAAAGACAGCATCGAAGCCTCCTACAAGAACGGTGTTTTGAAAGTAGTTATGCCTAAGGCAAAAGATGCTCTTGCCGATGGCAAAAAGATCGAAGTAAAAGCGGGATAAAGAACCAAGCTCGCACAAAAGGAATGGGGCACGTCCGACGACGTGCCCTCTTTCTTAGCAATTCGGTGAACAGCGGACCTTCAGTCTTGGTGAGCCGTTGATGCTTCTGCCACCTTAGTTTTCTTAACACCAGATTTCTTGGTTCGCAATAGTACCACTGAGCAAGGCGAGAGAGGTATTACGTCCTTGGCGGTACTTCCCAAAAGAAACTTCCCTAAGCCTTTTCTTCCATGCGAACCCATCAGGATCAAATCGGCTTGAAAGGATTCAGCTTCTTTTGCAATCTCTTCTTTAACGATACCTTCGCGGACTGAAGAGACTACATCTACACCAGGAAAATAGTTCTTCAGGTTCTCGCATATTGTGCGCACGAGAGCTACCGATTCACGTTCGTATTCTGCGCTGGGCCATTGGAGCACAACTTCATTCGCATCGATGACATGCAAAACTTTCAGCTTGATTGCCAATGTGCTTAGCTGCACCAAAAACTCTCTTATCTCTTCTTCGAAAAGAAGATCTTCAACCGGTATCAAAATCCTGGTAATCATGACCATTCCTCAATACATGTGCGCTTCAGTGACCATTGTGCAGCGCAACAAAATTAAGTGCATGATCTTTGCGGATGATTAGATTTCATCCTTCGGTATCAGATTTCCAGTCTTATTTCTAATACACCTGCATTGTTCGCTTTTGTGGTCATTTCCAAGTTGCAGTTTTTGAAAACTTCTAACATCTTCCTGTTATCCGCCAGGACGAGCGCAGAAAATGCCTTGAGACCATTTTCCCTGGCTATCAAAGTGAGATGCTTCAAAAGCAATGTAGCAATGCCCAATCCTTGAAATTCCTCGCTCACAGCAAAAGCAAGTTCGGCGCATGTTGAATCGGCAGAATTAGACATCACATAACGACCAACTCCTGCAGGCAGATAACTGCCATCTTGCTCTACGGCAGCAAGGAGCGCAACATGGTGCAAGAAATCCACTTCTGTGAAGTAGGAAAGCTCTTTCTCGGTCAGCTCCCTTTTGGGAGTGAGGAATCTGTAATACAAAGAAGTCGGGCTGAGGTGATGCATTCCTTCAGCAAGAACCTTTTTGTCTTGAGGAACAATCGACCTAATCTCCACCTCACGTCCGTCGCGCAAAGTTTCCAACACACGATAGTGGGAGGTCTTCAGTTTTGTCATTTCAAGCTGCATTCTGCGATGAGTTCTAAGCTAGTAGCCGGGCTGACTTCGGTAATGAGGTTTCGGTTGCATCTTCGTTTTGAAACACCTGCTGCGCTTTAACTATGGTAACAGCACAATCGGCGTGGGAGAGAACTGCATAGGAGACGCTGTTAATCTTCAGTCGCGACAGGTCTCCATGACCATGAGAACCGATCACAATAAGGTCGGCACCGAACTCTTCGGCACAATCAAGAATGACGCGATGAGGAGTACCCAATAAGACAGAAACTTCAACGGGCTCAGACGGTAGCATTTTTGAGCGCAAATCTTTTTGCAGCGTCTTTAAGAATGCCGAAGCCTGTTGAACTCTCTGCTCCAGTATTTGATGATTTTCTCCATGTCCGCAAAGCGAAGTCGCAGTGTCAACTACCGGCGACGGCTGGACTACATGGAGAAGCTTTACGATAGTGGCGTGATGAGAAAATACCCTGGCGACAAAATCAATCACTGTGCCACAGAGGGAATCGTCATCAATAGCAACAAGTATTTTCATTTCTCCGCTCCACATCCGAGTTATGTAAATTGTTCGCAGGGCCGGTGCCGCCCTCGGCAGTAACCATCCCTGGTCGCTCTCACTGGAGAACCTGCGTCGTATCTGTATTTTTCCACCACCCAGCTAATCGTCCATCGTTTTTTCGGACTAATTTGTCGACAATCCAGATAGCGTCGCTACGTCGTTTAAGCTCGCGCATCGCTCCAAAGGACTATTGCGGTCTTTCAGTAGAGCCAGACTTCGCGGGGGTGGCAACACTATCCAACTCTTCTCCTTGCCTGTAATCCAGATCTTTCTCAACACTCTCTATCTTCTCTACCTCATAAACTCTTCCATCTGTTCTCTTTCAATTGCGCGGATCTCGGACTCTTCATCCTTGTTGCCGTGTTCAGCATGTTTCTTCACCATGCCGCGCCGCTTGCGAGAATAGTCTTCAAGTCGGCGTTTTGCCATGTCGAATGAGTCATTAAGCGCGACTTCGATTTTTTCATACTCAGGGCTGTTGGTTGCTTTAGTCTCAACAACAAGTTCAGCCTTAGGTACAGTCATATCAATCCGCACCTGAAAGACATTGCCCTTTTCGTGCTTCTGATGTGGTATCTCGATAGTTACTCGACAGCTCTGAATGCCGTCGTAGTATTTGCTGAGCTTGTCGCTATGCTGCCTGGCCATGTCTTCGATTGCAGGCGAATGTTTCATGTTCTTGAATGTAACTTGTGTTCGGTGTGTCATTTGTTCTCTCGATTCGCTTAGTGTTTTCTCTCTCTTACAATCTCTACCGAGCAATCTGCTTGGCTTGCCACCTCAGAAGCGACACTACCAAGGAAAGCGCGGGCAAATCCCTTTCTGCTATGTGTACCAACAACAATAAGATCCGCCCCCCAACCTTCAGCGTCTTCAATAATGCGGTCTTTCGGATGCCCGGTTAAAACCTCTCCACAGACTTCACAATCATTGAACTTTGTTTTCAGAAGCTCGAGACTCTTTTTGAGCTGTGCTTCCTTGGCGGCGTAAATCTCTTTGTCCGCCTCTTTCAGCGACACTATGGAATGAGGAGTGTAAATCACTGGGTCGTAGCCATGAATCGGCTCATGGACATTTACAAGTCGGAATTGCGAATTCTCCGGCCAGGTTCTGTTCAACACCGACTCAAGAGCGGTCTTCGAGCATTCTGATTCGTCTTGCGCAATTAGTACTTTCATATCCAACCTCAAGTGCTAATGAATTTGAATTCTACAATTGTGACTGCGATCAGACATTCAATTATCATTCTGCTGAACTATTCCAGAGTCATTCTTCCGAACAGTGCTCACTAATAATCCTGAATGATAGAAGTGAGCAAGTAGCCGAAGAGTGCAAAGAGAATAACCATTCCCCAGTGTGCGTTGCTCAAGCAAACCGTACCAAGGATTGCTTGCATCGGAGGGAAAAGAACCGCCAACAAAAGCAAAGCGATACCCAGGGCCGTGTTGATGTACATTGCAACGCTGCTTAGATATGACCAATCATCCGCGTTACGCTTGAATGCCAACCAAGACCAAGCTTGCAGAAGTAGTGCAATCGAAATCGTCGCCAAAACAACCGTTCTTACATATTCCAGCGATTGCCCTTGTACGTTTTGTGCAGCAAAAATAGTCAAAAGAGAAACAACCAGCGAGCGCAACACTATATGCGTATACTCTCTCTTTCCGAGAAGAGATTGCTTTCTTCCGCGAGGTGCTTCCCGCATGATGCCTGGACGACCACGCTGCAGAACAAGACCAAGTCCAGGAAAGATATGCATAATCAGGTTCAACCACAACAATTGAAGTGGTGACAGGGGCAGCCCCGTATCGAAAACAACAGCAGCCGCCACGGTAAGAACAGACGCCAGGCTGGCAGTAAGTAGATAGGCAACGGCGCAAGATATATTGGCATAAATGACACGACCCTGCTCGATTGCATGGACAATTGTGCTGAAATTATCGTCGGTAATGACCATATCGGAGGCTTCGCGCGCAAGGGAAGTACCCGATTTCCCCATCGCGACGCCGATATCGGACTGCTGTAACGCGGGTGCGTCGTTGATACCATCACCTGTCATAGCGACGACTTTTCCACTGGACTGCAACGCACGAACAATGGAAAGCTTTGCCTCCGGCTGAACACGTGCAAGGACGCTACAATCGGCCAGGCGTGCGCCAATTTCGCTCGCGCCTAACTGTTCAAGCTCGCTGCCGACTACTACCTTATGAGCAGCCTCCGTAGAACAAAATGGCACGATATTCAAGTCGCGCGCTATTGAAACGGCTGTTGCGGGATGGTCTCCAGTTACCATCACTACTTTGATGCCGGCACGCTTGCATTCTTCGATTGCTTCGAGAACACCTTCTTTTGGACGATCAGCCATCCCAATCAGCCCTAAAAATGTCATATCTGTTTCAGCATCGGAGTGCGCTGAAACTTTCTTACCCGCCAGATCTCTTGCCGCCAATCCCAGAACTCGCAGTCCCTTACTCGCCAGTTCTAGATTCTTTTCGAGAAACCAGTTTCTGCGTGTTTCATCGAGTTGCGCCACACCATCCGCGCTTAAATAGTTTTTGCACAAAGACAGCACAGTTTCCGGCGCGCCCTTGGTGTAAGCAAGGAAATCGCCTCCTTGCGATTGGTGAATCGTGGTCATGCGCTTACGGCTGAGCTCGAACGGAAACTCATGCTGCCGTGGCAACTCATCTCGCTGGCTCTTCTGCTCAATGCCGGCCTTAAGCCCGACAGTAAGCAGCGCCCCTTCGGTAGGATCTCCGTGAATATGCCACTTGGAGTCCTCATGCATCTCAAGTTTTGCATCATTGCAAAGAACGGCCGCAGTCAAAAGTGGTTTTAAGAACGACCTTTCCTCTTCCAGCACCACGCAATTGTTTTCGTGGAAATCACCCTCAGGTGTGTATCCCAATCCGGACACATTTATTTCACGTCCATCAAGAACAATATCCGTGACCGTCATTTGATTTTGAGTAAGTGTTCCTGTCTTGTCGGTGCAGATTATCTCCGTGCAACCGAGGGTTTCTACCGCACTCAACTTTCTAATCAACGCTCCAAGTTTAACCATGCGATTGGTGCCGGAAGCCAATGCGAGCGTCGCAACTACAGGCAACCCCTCGGGGATTGCAGCAACGGCCAGTGCGATTGAAACTTGCACCATTTCCCACAATTTTTCGCCATGGAGCAAACCCAAGCCAAACAACACAGCGCAAATCACGACGGTGAACAAACTCAACTGGCGGCCAAGTTTCTCCAGGTCGTCTTGAAGTGGCGTGGACTTTGTGCGAATTTCGGTGAGTGAATGTCCAAGCTGACCTAATTTGGTATTGCTACCGGTGGCGACGACGACACCTTTCGCACGACCTTTCAGAATCAGAGTACCTTGATAGGCGACTGTAACTTGCTCGGTCGAATCGCCTAATTCGCTAGATTTGTAGACCGGAATACTCTCGCCGGAGAGCATCGATTCGTCCAGGCTGAGCGAAGAGGAAGTGACCAGCCGGACGTCCGCGGGCACACGAGATCCCTCTTCCATGATCAAAATATCGCCAGGAACAATCTCGGCCGCTGGAACTTCGAAATCTTGCCCGCCTCGACGCACACGCGCTACGGGACCGGAGAGCTTTTCCAGCGCAGCCAGAGACACAGCGGCTTTGTACTCAGTGATAAAACCGACAATAGCATTAATTAAGACTGCAATGGCAATACCGGCCGCTTGCATGTGCTCACCGGCAAATTCAGAAACGCCTGCCGCGACGAGAAGCAATGCCACGACTGTAGAAATAAATTGATTGAAGAATAGATGAATAGGATTGATTTGAACCCTTTTGCCAAGCTCATTGGTGCCAAACCTTTCTAACCGGCTTGCGGCTTCATCTAGGCTCAAACCGAGCGCTACGTCAGTCTCAAGACGAGCAGCAACTTGTTGTGCAGGCAATAAAGATGCTCGCTCGATCGAAAGCAAGAACGGCTTGTCGGGCAAAGCCGGAATGATAGAGCCGGCACCTGGTTCAGCACTTTCTTCGGCATTTTCAATGTTCGGCATCTGCTTTTCACTAGAGTTTGCGGCAATACTGTCGGCGTGAAAGACTGGGTCGGCGAGTCCCTTCGACATAACGGACCTCATGAGGCAATACCTTTTCAGTATGTTCTTTCACCGGACCGTTTATATCGTTCCTAGGACTGTCATCAATCTATTGTTACTGAAAATCCGGCACTCATACTAAAGGACTATTGATGACTTTACGAAAGCACGAAAGCCTCCGCCAGTGGCGGCTTTACCTCGGCGGCAGCGATCAGCGCTCGCACACTCAACCTTGAGAACGATGGGGGCGAACCGCACTGGTGCGACCATCTTACTGTTGAGCCACGGCATGCTCTAAGTGATTCGAGATTCATAGCCGGCTCAAGGAATTCGAGGGGTAATGACCATGTTTGCTCAACTTTATATGAACGGAAAAATGAACAAGTTTACTCCACCGTTTGCAATATCAACGGAAAAGCCAGTGTTGAAGGGATTTGTGGTCTCAATCATTGCAGGAACCGTAATTGGTGGCTACTTAACGGCCATCTTATTGAAAGATTCGATGATAGTTCCAACATTGATCAATGCCATCGCCGCTGGTGCAGCGGTCGGAGCTAGTGCTGGATTGCTTGTCTTCGGATTGTTCGACGTTGTCATCAACGGAAGACTGGAAGAAGGCGCTGATCTTGTTGAAGATGCAGAGCAGTTTGAAACACCAGCTGAGCCACAGCTCGAAGCAGAAAATGCGGGCATCGGCGAAAAAATGGCGGAAGAAGCGGGAATGGAATCCGAATTCCCTCTGGCGAAAGCATCGTAGGTCTTAGCGGGTTTAAAAAATTTAGAAGGAGTCAAATTCAATGTCGCTTAACGTCGCATTGCTGCGCGAAACTTTCGAGCGTGCAAAAGTGGAAAATGGTGGTGCTACCGCATTGGGAATGAGCTTCTATTCACGCTTATTCGAGAAATATCCAAGCGTTCGTCCACTGTTTTCAACACCGCCAGAAGAACAGCACAAGAAATTACTTGCATCTATTGCGTCGATAGTGGCGGCGGTTGAAAAACCAGACATGCTTTTGCCGTTCTTGCACGCAATGGGAATCCGCCACCTGAAGTACAAGACTGAGAATGCGCACTATGGCGCAGTGGCTGAAAATCTAGTAGCTGTTCTTGCGGAGCATCTCAGCAAAGAAGGTGAGTGGACAGATGAAATGCGCGCCACCTGGGAAGCGGCGATGAAAACAGTTAGCGACATTATGATTGAAGCTGCAGACAATCCCGAGAAATTCCAGGCAGAACTTACTGCAGCTGGATTCGAGCCGAACGGATTCAAGAAAAACGATCCGCGGCCTTGGGTCTTAGAAGGCGCAGTAGCGAAATCAGCACGTTAGAACAATGATTTAGCTCGTAGAGCGACTCTCGTCGCAAAACGAGTGAAGGAGAAATTGATAGGCGGCTCTTCCGTCGCCTATCAATTTTGATTTGCAATGCGTATTTTTCAAACAAGTCTTGCAGACACAAACATCCACAATTCTTACCTTAATTATACGAAGTCTCTGAGTTATTCCACAGTCAGAAAGTTAGAGAGCAGCTTTCCTTGCTAACATCTATTCGGAGCCTTTTGTCCTAAATTCGCGAATGCTAAAGAGCGGGGAGAATTGCATGTCTTGGAGATGGAAACTGAGCGTATTGCTCGTTTTGATTCTTGGTTTTTCGACACTGATATTCATGGGTCACGAAACCAGCACACAGGCTCCTCCGATTCCGGAAAGAGTGGTAGACCAAAGCGGAGCAACGCTTTTCACAGGAGAAGACATACTTGCAGGACAAGGTGTTTTTCAGAAGTATGGACTGATGGACGTTGGCTCAGTGTTTGGACATGGGGCATACAACGGTCCGGATTTTTCTGCGGAATACTTGCACCTTGAAGCAGAAACGGCATTAGAAAAGGAGTCTCTAAAGCGCTTTGGCAAAGCTTATTCAAAACTGTCTGCAGCAGAACAAGGCGATTTGAAAAGTGGGCTGGCCACCGAACTCAAACAAAATCGCTACGATCAACAAAGTAAAAATCTTACTTTCAGCGAGAATCAAGTTGAAGCGTACAAAGCCAATATCAAACACTTCGATTCAGAATTTACAACTGACAGCAAGCTCCCACTTCCAGCCAATTACATACAAGACGAGAATGAAAGGCTGCAGTTGACGCGCTTTTTTGCCTGGTCAGCTTGGGCATGCTCTACCAATCGTCCGGGAAAAGACTTCACCTTCACGAATAATTGGCCGCCGGAAGAACTTGTTGGCAACGCACCAAATTGGCAAATTTTTCTCTGGAGTGCAATGAGTTTGATCATGCTGGTCGGCGGCATAGGTTTGACTCAATTTCTTATGAGTGCGTTTCCCAATCTAGGCTGGGCTCCAGACGGTACCACGCTTATAGATAACGTGAAATCGTTTAAGCCGTTTCGCTCTCAAACTTCAATTTATCCATACTTCATCGTCGTTGTTCTGCTCTTTCTCTTTCAAACGGCATTTGGAGTTGTCACCGCTCACTATATCGTCGAAGCGGGCGGACTATATGGATTTGATATTCGAGACCTTTTGCCTTACAGCATCACGCGCAGCTGGCACTTGCAACTCTCCATTTTTTGGATTGCAACCGCTTGGCTGGCGGCAGGTATGTTTATGGCACCACTGCTATCAAAAAATGAACCAGCAGGTCAACACTGGCTCGTAAAAGTACTTTTTATCGCCATTCTGATTGTTGCCGTCGGCAGTATCGGTGGTGAGTGGATGGGCATCAAAAACATGCTCGGCAATTTATGGTTTTGGTTTGGGCACCAGGGATGGGAGTATTTAGAACTAGGAAGATTCTGGCAAATACTGCTCACAATCGGCATGGTGCTTTGGGCTGTGATTGTTTTCCGCAGCATCAGCCCTCTGCTCAAAGGAAAAGACAAGGGCAGTCTGCCGTATATGCTTTTGTACGGCGTTATGGCAATCCCGCTTTTCTTCTCCTTTGGGCTCATGTATCACCCGGGTACCAATTTCGCGGTTGCAGATTTCTGGCGCTGGTGGGTCGTACACCTCTGGGTAGAAGGTATTTTCGAGTTGTACACGACAATCATCGTTGCGTACTTCTTCTGCAGCCTTGGTATGGTGTCCGAACGATCTGCGCTGTCAGTAATTTATGTCGACATCATTCTCTATCTAGGCAGTGGAATCATCGGGATCGGGCACCACTACTACTGGACCGCCCAACCGGCGATCAACATGGCGCTCGGCTCGATGTTCTCTGCCCTTGAGGTGGTTCCGCTCACATTGCTGACCATGGAAGCATGGAAATTTGTGCATCTTGCAAAGGTCGAGGGATCTATCAAAAACTTCTCGCACTATTGGGCGATGATGTTTCTCATTGCCGTTGGATTCTGGAATTTCCTGGGTGCCGGTGTCTTCGGCTTCCTCATTAATACACCGATTGTCAGTTATTATGAGCACGCAACATATCTGACATCCAATCACGGGCACGCAGCACTCATGGGTGTTTACGGCATGCTCGCAGTCGCCGCCGTACTTTTCTGCACGCGCTATCTAATGACGGAAGACGCATGGAGCAACAAACTCTGCGCGATTTCCTTTTGGAGCTTGAATATTGGCTTGATGCTGATGCTCTTGCTGAACATCTTTCCGGCAGGCGTCATTCAAATGCTTGCAAGTTACACAAACGGCTTCTGGTTTGCCCGCAGCTATGACTTCATTCATTCCAGCCAGTTCCAGATGTTTACTTGGTTGCGTGTAATCGGAGATATGACATTTGTGGTGGGCGGAATTCTGCCCCTGGTTCTTCTTGTCCTGCGTGGAGCGCTGCATTTGCGCAAAGCTGTTGGGACGGAAACTCAGTCTACAAACTGATCGAGCAAGCGAGGGAAGTAATGAAGCAGCCATTTGTGCGAATTTTGACCTCTTTGGTTGCAATCGCAATCGCAACTCTATGCAATGACCACGCTCATGCACTGCCCGGTTTTCCTAACGCGATAAAACCGATAAGTGACGCTCAAAGTGAAGATGATCAGTGCGCCGGCACTATCAAGCGCTACAACTTTCCGGCAACAGGATACAAACCCAAAAAAGCAAATAGCAGCAGTCGTAACGGTTTGCTTATATACAAGCAGCTTGATTGCATGCAGTGCCATGCGGTGGCAGGAATTGGAGGTGAATTAGGACCACCTTTGGACGGAATCGGAGCCTACAGAGGCAGGACGTGGCTGGTAGCTCATCTCAGTGATCCCGATAGAGTTTACAAATCCTTTCCAACAATCCTAAAAGAAAGAAGCAACATCATGCCCCACCCCGGGCTGACCAACGCTCAGGCAGAACAGATAGCCGACTATCTTCTGACGCTTGCCGAACCTAAAGGTGGTTTTTCCGTATCTCACCACAAAGTCGAGAAGGTTCAGCATGTACTTTCAAAAGATTGGAAAGCGAGCGCACCAAGTGCAGCATCGCAAAGAGGCAAAGAGTTATTTTTCGGTTTGGGTTGCGCGGCCTGCCACTCGCTTGATGGGACGAAAGATCGCTTTGGACCAGACCTTGCCGGCTTAGGTTCGCGATTAAGTGAAAATGACATACAAAAAATATTGAAAGGGGTGGTTTCTTCCCCAGTCATGAAAAAACAAGCAACCGGTCTTTCAGACAAAGAAGCCGATGATATTCGCTCATACTTGCTGACCTTGCCCAAAGAAGCGAAATAGTTTTGCTCTCTGGTAAAAAACTACTTTCACGCCGCTTGAGCAAAAGCGAGGATGTGCCCATTTTCTTCCATGCTTAATTCGCTCAATGGGCATTGCTGCGAAATCATACCTGAGAACGATAGAAGACTTGCCGCAAAGAGCTAATCTGGACACAGAGGTCCAAAAGTGAAGAAGCGGTGGAGGTCATCATGTCTAAAGCTAAAACAATTTGCACAGTATGCAATTACATTTATGACGAAACAATAGGCGAACCAAGGCAAAATCTTGCTCCCTCAGTCAAATTCGAAGACTTGCCAGACGAGTGGAATTGCCCGGAATGCGGTTCTCAAAAAGATATGTTTCAGCCATGCTCTTGCGTAAGTCTCGCTGTCTACGAGCAAACTTGCGTCCCGCACGCAAAGACAAAGGCAGAAGTAAACGCAGCGAATTTTCGCATTACCAGCGAATCTATGGTCGGCGAAATCGTCGCGGAGTTTCCTGCTTGTGCGTGCACTCTAGAGCAATACGGAATTGATTTTTGTTGCGGAGGCAAAGCAACCTTGGCGGAAGCCTGCAAAAGACGAGGCGTAAACGTCGACGAGGTTTTGAGCGATTTGAAGGTCGCATCGCAAACACAAACAAATATAAATGGCGAGCAAGATTGGAAGCGCTCGAGCCTGAAGGATTTAACTGAGCATCTTGTCTCTGGTTATCACAATCCAATGCGATTGGAATTGAGCCGTATTCAAGCGCTTACAGAGAAAGTAGCCAGAGTTCATGGACGAAGGCATCCTGAGATGATCGAGATCCAGGAACTGTTTGCTCGCTTCAAAGAAGAGCAAGAGATGCATATGCAGAAGGAAGAATTGATTTTGTTTCCCAGCATTTGCGCTATCGAGTCGAAGCAGGCGAAATATGCCGGCTGCGGTAACGGACTTGAACATCCAATCGCCATGATGACGAAAGAGCATGACGACGCAGGCGCTGAGCTGAGTCGAATGCGTCATCTAACCAATTCGTTCACTGCTCCGGCAGATGCATGCAGCACATACAAACTGCTTTTGTGCTCGCTTGCTCAGCTCGAATCGGAAATGCATCAACACGTGCACAAGGAAAACAACATTCTTTTCCCGAGAGCACTTGAGCTATTCAATTCAGCTGGTAGCAATGCAAAGCAGACACAAGCAGTCTTATAAAGGATAAAGAGCCGTGATTTCCCATACCGCAGAATACGCACTTCGTGCGATTGTATTTTTAGCAATGAATAGAACCACTGCGTTTACAACAAAACAAATTGCGGCAGCTACAAAGGTTCCGCCTGCGTACCTGTCAAAGGTAATGCAGGCGCTGGTAAGGGCAAACCTCGTACAATCCCAAAGAGGTTGTGGTGGCGGATTTGCCCTTGCCAAACAACCAAAAGAAATCACTGCATTGGAAATTTTGCAGGCTGTAGATCCGATTGAACGAATAAGGTCCTGCCCTCTAGGATTGGAAACTCATGGCTCGAACCTGTGTGCGTTGCACAAGAAAATTGACGATGCAACTGCGATTATCGAAAAGAGCTTTGCGGAAACAAACATCGAAGACATCCTGGCACAGCCAACATCTTCAGTTCCACTCTGCGAAAAAGCAGCGCAATGCCACCAGGTTAGCGAGCACGTGAGTGGGTAGCAGCTCTATGAAATCGGCAGGAGCAAACTAAAGGCTCCTGCTGCATAGACCGAGATGACGCTTTGGTCAATCTCGCGAAGGGCATCAAATAGTACAATCGAATTCGCTGGATAAGCGGTGGTGAAAGCTGTCACGCCTTCAGATTTAGCAAGTTTGATCAGGTGCCGAAGCAAGATCGCTTTAAGTTCGGTCCGTGGATAATCAGCACTAACTCCAATTGTCAATTCCGCACTACTTGAAGTATCAGGCCGATTGTTTCTCACGTATTGCCCGCATCCAACAGGTACGGGCTTTCCATCCGACTCAACGCACAAGAAGAGCGCTGTCTGCTGGAATAAATTACTATCGGTAAAGGCGATCAGTTCCCGTTCGTCCAGTTCGCGATCGGGCATCAAGAACTTATGAAACAAAGCACTTCGACTTAGAGAATAAGAGTCTTGCTCACGCGTATCAGGTTCATCAGGCTTGACTCGTTGCACCGTTACAACTCGCCCGTCACGCAGGCTTTCTTCGACAAGGTATTCTCTTGCACTCATTTAAGCACCCCGCTCGACAGAACCGCTCATCACTTTTCTAATACCGTCGATGATGCTCCAGGGATGCGGCGGACATCCAGGAATAAACAGATCGACGGGCAATAAACTTTCCACTCCATTTGCTTCTGCATAGCCACCTTTATGCAATCCTCCGGAAATTGCACATGTGCCTACAGCAATTACACGTCTTGGTTCCGCCATCTGCTCATAGCAGGATTTGAGAGCTTCGTGCATAGCCTTAGGGACTGGACCAGTGACAAGAAGAACATCGGCAAAGCGAGGAGAAGCGACAACATTTATGCCGTATCGCTCCATATCGAAGATCGAGTTTCCGCAGGCGGCAACTTCAAGATCGCAGGCGCTGCATCCGGTAGACACAACACGGCACGCTATAGACCTGGCGAATATACTCGGCTCAATTGATGCTTCTTGCGTTTGCCGTTTTTCAACATTTGAGATAATCAAGTCTTCCCGCTTAAATCGCGCCACCGACGGATTTTTGTTTGCCACCAAAGTCCCTTCCGGACACGCTCTTATGCATTCACCGCAGCCGATGCAAGCGCCGAGGTCAAGGGAGACGTTGCCGCCGTTAGAGCAGTCAGCCACTGCAATCGCGTCGGTTGGACAGACAGCGCTGCATTGTGTGCAACTCGTGCCGATGCAAGTTTGATTACCTAAAGAAGGCAATCCAAGAGAATCTACAGATGGCGAGCAGTAGTCCTTTGATGTGACTACGCTTTGATTTAAAAGAAAACCCAAAAGTCTCAGCATGCAGACACCTCACAGGTCATGACCGCTGTACGACAAGCCGAAGCTTTTGTTGCACAGCGGAAAGTCAGAGACAAGATTGTTTCGCACTGCGATTGCCAAGCCAGTCCAATTATTGACACTTGCATCTTTAATGGCATAGCGGCAGCACTGCCCTTGTGAATCGGTGAAGATCAAATGAATCAGCTCACCTCTGTGAGATTCGACTATTCCGATTCCAGATGCGTTGTTCGGCAGTGCATCAGGCAATTTAGTGCAAACGTCGCCTTCAGGAAGACCATCAATCAGTTGTTCTACGAGAAAGAGGCTCGATTCGAGTTCGGCAATACGCACCTTTGCACGACTGAGAACATCACCACCAATTTCCATCGCAATCGGCACACGAACCCTCGGATATACTCCGTGCACAAAATGATGGCGCGCATCATACTTCTGATCGCTGGCTCTGCCTGCAGGGCCAACGAGTCCGAAATCAGCGGCAAGACGAGGCGATACCTTTCCGACATTTTCCATACGATCGCGAACAACTTCATTAGACATAAAAAATGAGATGACTGGTTTTAGCTCCTTTCTCAACCAATTCGCCGTAGCTTTGATACTCTTCAATTTATCGCTCGGATCAAAGACCACACCTCCAGGGCAGATAAAGCCTCTTTGGAGTCGGCTTCCGGTCAACTGCTCTGCCATGGAAAGAGCAGTGCCTCTGAGTCTGCCCATCGTTGAAGATATGGCGAGAAATCCAATGTCTCCTGCCAGCCCGCCAAGATCATTGATATGCATGGCAATTCTTTCAATCTCGAGTGATATCGTTCGCAGAAAATCAGCTTTGTAAGAGACTGCAACATCAAAACAACTTTCCACCGCTATCGAATGCGCAAGAGCATAAGCGGCGGCGCTGTCGCTCGCGGCAGCTTCTGCCAGAAATCGCATCTTGCGCCACGGCAGCTCGCACATTCTCTTCTCGACGCCGCGGTGCACATATCCAAGCCTGATTTCCAGATTGAAAATCACTTCGCCCAAACAACTAAAGCGAAAGTGCCCGGGCTCGATAATCCCAGCATGGATTGGTCCGACCGGAATCTCGTAAATTCCATCGCCCTTCACCGCCATCGGCAAGTATTCTCGCGGCTTGCCATTTGACGACACCGATTCTTCAGCCAACAAGGGAATGAGATCGGTTGAATAAGCTTCGTGCAGCAGGTTGTGCTTCAAGCGCGGATGATTTTCCGGCTCGAGTCCAAACATATCCCACAAAGTTCGCTCGAACCAATGAGCCTGCGAAATTACGGGAGCTAATGAATGATAGCGATTCGTTTGCAAAGGACTTTCCCAGCAAACGGCTCTGTTCTCTGAGGTATTGAGCAAAAGTGAAATCAGTTGTTTACCGTCGATTGACGATATCAATCCAAGGCGATTGCCACTCTGGTGCAAGAGCGGGCGGAGCGTATCGATCCGCTCGTCAAGTTTGACATTGTCGCGCTCGAGTTTCATAGAGGTTTTACCAAAATCAAAGGAACTGCCGTCAAACCGAGCACAATGGTACAAATTCCAAGAATCGAAGGAATGAGGTATCGAGAGATTGATCTCGATTGAGTCAATTCCGGCTTTGCAGAGCCCCAGAGAATTCGAGAGACGTGAATACTGACAGCGACAAAGCTAATCGCAAGAGCGATGAGCAGAATAGCGACAGAGATTCCTTGCATCGCATCAGCAGATTTTGCAAGAATCAACCACTCTGCAATGAAAGCACCAAAGGGAGGCATGCCCGTAACAGCTGCAGCGCAGACCGCCAAGAGAATGCCGCATGTCGGACTGACTTTTAATAGTCCGCGTATCTTGCTGAGATCTTTGGTGCCAAAATATTGAATTATATTTCCCGACAGAAGAAATAAGGCGACCTTTGCAATACTGTGATTAAGCGCTTGGAGAAAAAATAGCATGGGCGATCCAAGCCCAATCGCAACCAGCATTATTCCGACATTTTCAATGCTCGAATACGCCCAAAGCCTCTTGATACCATACTGGTGCACAAGAAATAACCCCGCGGCCAATGCCGTGAGCGCGCCCCAGAAAATAGGAATTGATTCGCAAATAGCGTGATGCTCTGTAAGTTTTACTAGTTCTGTAACACGCCAAATCGCGAAGAGCGCACAGTTGAGAAGTGCCCCGGACAGCATGGCAGATGCAGGAGCAGGCGCTTCAGAATGCGCGTCGGGCAGCCACGTGTGGAGAGGGAAAATGCCGGCTTTGGTGCCGTAGCCCAGCAAGCAAAAGATATAGCCGAGCTCTAATAGTTTTGGCTCGAGGCGCCCCGCACAGCCAATCAACATTCTTACGTTTAACGACCCGCCATCAATGGCACCATGCTGGCTCGATGCGAAGATCAAAATCGTTCCCAACAATGCAAATGCGATGCCGACGCTGCATACCATCAAGTATTTCCAAGTCGCCTCCAATGCATGTTTGTCTCGCGAAAAATAGACAAGCCCAGCAGAGAAAATGGTTGTAGCCTCAATGCTCACCCAGAGGAGTCCGAGATTGTCCGCCATAAAGACAAAATTCATAGCAAGAACGAAAAGCAGAGAAGACACATAGAAAAAGCGTTCGTGCAACGGCGGAATAATTTTGCCTGCAATCACACTCTCATTGCGAAAGAAAGTAGGAGCATGAGTAAGCGAGCAAGCTGCGACAAAATTGGTCAACAACAAAAAGCAAGCAGCACTTCTATCCAGAGCAAAGTCGGCTGTGAATCTAAGCAGCGAAGCATCACCGCGCAGAAGCGGTCCAATCAAAATTGCGGTAGCAATAACCTGAAGCCAGATGAGCAAGGTGACGGAGCTACGCACTTTTTCAAGGTGCCGGCACTTCGCTGCCCAGATGGCACCAAATACAGGTAAAGCACAAAGGGTGAAGAAAAGCTCCATCTCACTCCTTCAAATCAGTAAGAAGTGCGACATCGATGTGTTCAAAACTCTTTTGAATTTTGAACACCAAAACCCCACACACCATAACGCCAACGAGCATGTCCAGCAAAATTCCCATTTCGACGAGCATTGGCATACCGAGCGTCTGGGTGAGCGCAAACACATAGATACCGTTTTCAATTACGAGAAAACCGAGAATCTGCCCGATAGCCAATCTCCTGGTCAGCATAATGACAAGACCGGTGAAAAGAAGCGAAATACCTGCAGCAGCTCCATACCAGCCGTTGACCACCAACTGCGGTGTGGGAATATTTTGAGTCAAAACAAAACTCAAAGCGAAAAGAACAATAGACAAATGCATTGCCAACGGTGGCGTAATCATCGCACCGACATCGCGATGAACATTCAGCTTCTCGCTGGTTTTGAGCAGGAAAAAAGGAACTCCTAAAGCTTTCAAAGTTCCAATCATCATCGCAATGCAGATCAGGCTCGCGTCCCCATGGGCATTGGCAGTGAGAACTGTTGCAGCTGCGATAAAGAGCGTTTCTACCCCGTACAGAAATAGATTGAGCCTCAAGTGCAAAGACCCGACCATCAGGCAGGCAAGCACCGCTGCGCAAAGAACACAAAGGTTGATCGCAGAAATCATAATTTGATGCCTCCACTTCCGGCTGCGACAAAAGCTGCAAGGAGGCTCATCGAGACGACATAAGCGACGAATTCAGGAACTTTCCGCCACTGCAATTTGACCGCGAGACTTTCCAGCACCCCAACAAAAATTGCGATGCCACATATGCCAACAACGCTCAGAATTCCTTGAGTCAATGTATTGATGTGACAAACAGAAGCCAGTGCATGGACGAAGCACTGAGCCGACAAACCGAAGAAGATGCTCATTCTAAGGGCATGGGCAAACTCAATTAACGCCAGATTGCGCCCAGATGCTTCGAGCACCATGGCCTCATGAACCATCGTCAACTCGAGGTGCGTAGTTGGATCGTCCACAGGCATCCGAGAGAGCTCTATTAAGCTCGCCAGCAAAATCGCAATTCCAACCAGCAGCCAAATGCCGGCGGCTCCGGCACCAGATGCGGCACCAGTAACCGCTGCGGCTCCAACGCCAATCGCATGAGGGTACGAAAAAATCATTCGCAGGTCACTGCTTCCGCAAAACAAACCCAGAGCAACAAGACCAAGCATCAACGCCGGCTCGACAAGGAGCCCGAGAGTTACTTCTCTGCTTGCGCCGAAAGCGCCAAACGCAGAGCCTGAATCCAGCGCGCCTAAAAGAGAGAACACACGCGCCAGAGCAAAGAGATAAATAATGAGGAATAAATCGGCGCTGGGGCTCCAAGGCTTGTACGACAGCCACGGAGTCAGCCAGGCAAGCAAAATGATGGTGGCAAGCCCGGCGACAGAAGCAAGTCTGAACACTCCAGACATCGTAGAACTGACGGTTTCACTTTTGCGGTAAAGTTTGATCAAATCGTAAAAAGGCTGAAGAAGCGGCGGACCAACTCGACTTTGCAGGCGAGCCTTGGTTTTTCTGATGAGTGTTAAGCACACAGGTGGGAGTATTACTATGCTTGAGACAAAGAGAATCCAATGAGAGCAGCTTCTAAGAACATGAGTGCTTATGTCATTCATAGAATAGTCCCTAGTGCCAAAAGGATTATGAGTGTCGAGCAGACATACACAAGATAAAGATGAATGCTTCCTGCTTGCAATTTTGCCAGTCCTCTTGCGAGATAACTGATCACCGCTAGACAAGGCAAATAAACGCGTGATTCTAGTATCGAAACGATTTTTACTTCGACATTTATTTGTTCTGGGAAATGGCGACGATCGCGCCCGGATATCGTGGCGTTCGTTTCGTATTTCAAAAACGGGCGAAAAATGCGAGCCAACGGTTGTGCGAAAGAATCAGACGATGCCTGGGTTTTTGGAGTTAGTGGTCCAAAACCACAATCCCACGTTTTGAAAGTTCGGACTTTAGAACTCTGCAAAAAAACAACGTAGATAACCAATCCCGTTGCAAACAATGTCCCAGCAAGCAATGGAATTGGCAGCGCGAAATCAATCGGAGCAGTGGTAATTGGTCGCGTCGAAGAGGATGCGATCTTTGTAATTTGACTGACCAGGTTAGGCGCAAAGACGCCCAGACCTGCACAACATGCAGCCAGCAGAACCTGAGCGCAAAGCATGCCGGGACTAGCTTCTACAGCATGTTCTGCGGCATGGCTTCTGCTCATGCCAAGGAAGACGACACCCATCGCCTTGACAAAAACTGCAATAGCCAGCGCGCCGACTGCTGACAAAAGGCAAATCGCCGTGAGAAACAAACCGCGATCAAGGTAAGAGCCAAAAAGTAGGGTGCTTTTGAACAAGCTTTGATAGAGCAACCATTTGCTTGCGAAGCCATTCATAGGCGGAATAGAACAGATTGAAAAGGCGCCGATGAAAAAACACGCCATGGTCCAAGGCATCCGCTTCGCCAAACCGCCCAACCGATGGAGATCGCGTGAATGCGCCATCGCATCCACAGCACCAGCAGACAGGAATAATAGTGACTTGATTGCGCCATGATTGAGGCAATGAAAGATTGCTGCCACCATCGCCACGTCAGCGATTAAGGGCAAGTTGGCAGCGCGGGCTTTTAGAGAAATAGCCAAAGAAAGAAGAATAAGACCGATGTTTTCAATACTCGAATAGGCTAGAAGGCGTTTCAAATCGTTTTGAACAAGAGCGAACAACACTCCCCAGAAAGAAGAAATCGCGCCCAAGACAAACATAAGATTGATAATCTCAGGCGAAGACAAGCCACCTTGAATCAGAATTCGAATCAATCCATATATAGGAAGCTTGACCAAAAAACCGCTCATCGCGGCAGACACGGTGGCTGGTGCAGCAGGGTACGTATAAGGCAACCAGATGTGAAACGGCCAGACGCCGGCTTTGATACAAAATCCGAGCAATATAAGCAGGGCAGGAAAAATTGCATGAGGCTGCGCGAAATTCCAGGAAGCGAAATTCCAACTTCCAGTCAAAGAGTGCATCCATAGAAAGCCGCCGCACAGCAAGCCACTAGCTGTTCGAGTGGCGCCTAAATAAATTAGAGCAGCTTTCTGCACTGATTGATGCGTGTGATCACTAGCAACAAGCGCAGCGGAGGAAAGCGACATAATTTCCCACATCACGATGAAAGTGATGGCATCAGCACTCAACACAACTCCGAACATCGAAAGTGCGAGCAGAAAGAATGCGATCCAATATTGCCCGCCTGAGATCTTTCCTTTTAAGTGCGAAAGATAGCCCGGCGAGAATAGCCCGATGGCAAAGAGGATGGCGCTCAGGATTGCCACAAAAAATCGGCTCAGCCCGTCCAGCAAAAACGTCAGGGGAAACACGCCGAGCATTAATGGCGCGCTCGTTTCATAGCTGACTATCTGACCGCCGCCTAAAAACGAAACGGCAATCGCGAATGAAGCGATTGCACAAAGGAGATATGACATGGCTTTGTCGGAAACTTGGCTCTTGTGACTAAGAGCAAATGCAGCAACTGCTGCTGACACCAGTAGAAACAATGACTCCAGAAACACAACCTGCGAATTCATTCAAAGACTGCCGCGAAAGTCCTGCCTAGTAACATTATGTATTAAACTACTTGCGTAATTGCGCAATTGCTCTAATAGTGTTACAATTCCAAACAACCGTATCCGTGCGCCATAGGTGTTCAGTCGATATGAAAACGTTAGCCGGCATTCTTGACGAAACTTCGATCCGCCTAATCGAACCGACTTCTCGGTCGCAAATCAATAAAAGGCTTACCGGCGGCACTTCCACCGGCGTGGCGGTAATCTGCTGCTCCGAGATGTGCAACATCAATTCAGTATTTCCAGCAGATCCAAAATTACCAATCTTCACCTGGCAAAACCTCGGTGGTTGCGTTGACGACTGCGGAGGGCTCGAAGACCTTGTCGCCAGCAAACAGATAAGCGACGTCATCGTATATGGGCACTACGGCTGCGAAATCATTGAAGTTGGTTTGCGCAGCGACCCATCGGCGGACGGGCCTTCGACAAACATATATAACGAAGTGATTCGCAGAGTGTCTGGCACAAGGAATGCCATAAAAGAAAGATTTGGAGACAAATTCGACAAACACGTCTTTCAACGTGCAGTTGAAGATTTTGTTCTCAGAGAACTTTCAGAACTTCTGAAACTGCCTAAAATATCGAAAGCAGCGCAGGAAGGCAATCTCAAATTTCATGCATGGATCAACCATGATGACACCATGGAAAACGCAACATACGATCCGCAGACCGAGAGCTTCTGGGTATTTCCGGACGACGAATGCCACTAACGCTCACCCACACCACACCACTTTGGAAACGCAAATGAATATTCCTCCTCCAGTACGATCAGACGACAAATACAAAGAGTCTTTGATTGAAGTTAAGTCGCGCGAGGAGATTCCCGAGGCATGGAGAGATACTCCAATTGAATCATTCATCATGGCGCAAAATTTTGGATGGCCAATTGTATCTACAGGAAAAGTAGAACTGTTGATCGCTACATGCATCGAGTTTCGCTATGCGCTTCCTGTTCCACGAATGTACGCATATGTTATTCGGCGCGCCAGTGGCAGAGTAATCGGCTCAGAATTCAGCGTCGGATATACGCTGTCACAAGGCGTCAAATATTTGATAATGATCGGACATAACGATTGTGGGATGTCCAAGGTTTACGAGAAAGCACCATCCGTAGTGCAAGCTTTTATCGACCAGGGATGGGATCCAGAAATTGCCGAAGAATATGTTTCAAAACAAGCTAGCCGTCATGCTATCAATGATGAGCTAGATGCTTTGCAGGCAGAGTACATCCGCCTCACTAATGTCTTTCGCAAGTTGACCGTTGCTCCTTTATTCGTCTGCTTACACGACAGCAGACTGTACATTCCTAAGTGGTATGCCGAAGAAGCGAAGAATTTACCACAAGACTCAAAGGTACCAACGGAGCTAATTAAAAATCTTCCCTAGAGCAAAAGGAACCCGGGACGGTGACGCATATAAGCTTTGCTTTCAACTTGGTTTCAAAAGATGTAAATCTTGATAATAGCTTGATGGGAGTTCCAAAGAACACATTTGGAGCGGTACAAACCCTAACCCCACCGCTCCTTATGTGATTCTTACAGGTGACCCGACAATTTAGAGCCAGAGCGCAAAAGCGCAGACCTTGGCAGCCAAAGGACGCCAGGATGATTTGCCCGTTTACTTCAAGCATGGGACTAGAATACTATTGATAACGACAAGCTCCAGATCCAGAAAACGACCCATGCCAGACAAACTCGTCAACTTCAAAGCAGAGTTTTTCAAAGCGCTTGCAAATCCGCTGCGCATAAGAATCCTTGATGAACTCAGAACAGAGGAATTAACAGTCTCTGAGATTCGCGACCGTTTGGATGTAGAACTGCCGAATATCTCGCAGCAGCTGGCCGTGCTTCGCTCGAAGAATTTGGTCGTATCGCGAAAGCAAGGCAACAACATTTACTATTCATGCAGCGATCCAACTGTCTTTCGTTTGTTGGACGTAGCAAAAGAGATATTCAACAATCACTTGATCGATCTGCAGAAAACTCTCAACGAACTGTAGAGCGTTGCGCTATTTGAGCTGTTCTCTAAAACGCGTGGAACTCATCCATAGCAGTGCAACAGCAAAGATCGCCAGCGCTAAAACATCACGCCATATGGACTCGAAGCCTGCACCTTTGAGCAGTATTGCGCGTACACAACTGCAGTAGTATCTCAGCGGATCAAGCAACGAAAGCCATTGGAAAAAGGGTGGCATGCTCTCCAAAGGTGAGATCGCACCGGAAAGCTGAATAACCGGAAGGTTGACGAAAAATGAGGTTAGAAGCGTCTGGCGCTGATTCTCACTAACGGCAGCAAGAAAAATCCCAATTGAGATTCCGACAATTATGTAGAGCAGTGATACTGCGAAGAAAACAAACAAATTGCCACGGAATGGAACATGAAAGAGGAATGTGCTCAGGGTCAGGCTGACAGAAACATTGATGAGTAGTAAAACGGCAAGCGGGATAATCTTTGCCGTCAGGATTTGAAATGAGCTGACCGGTGTCATCAGCAACTGTTCGAGTGTTCCTGAGTCCTTTTCACGGACGACTGCTGCACTTGATACCAGAGTGCTAACCAGATTTAAGACTAACGCAATAACACCTGGTACGAAAAACCAGTTGCTCACGAGTCCCTGATTGTAGACAAAACTCACTTGCGGCGCAGCTCGCTGGTTGGGAAATTGCGAGCCGGTTCGAATCAAACGATCGTAAGTCATCACAATCTGCCCTATGTATGCCATGGCAATGCCGGCAGTATTCGCATCCACCCCATCGAGCAAAACCTGAATATTAGTGACTTTATTAGACTTGTAATTGCGCTCCAATTCAGGAGGAATGACCACACCAACATCCAACTTACCGCCGCGCACCTTAGCTCCTAAAGTCTTCTCGTCTCCGCCTGAGTCAAGAACATCGAACACACCATTTTCAACTAATGCTGAGATAAATCCTCTACTGATCAGCGACGAAGAATGATCGACAACGCCCATTCTCAAATGGTTGACGTCCGGACTAAGCGCATATCCATATATACATAGTTGAATAAGCGGCATCATGAAAAGTATGAAGATAAGCTGCTTGTCGCGCATGATTTGACGCATTTCTTTGCGCGCAAGAGCACCCAGCCGTGTAGTTTTAACTAGTGGTCCAATAGGCATGATTATGCGTCCATCTGCATCTTGCGCAATACTCTGCTGGCGATCAAGTAAAAGGCCACCGCGCAGAGCGTCAGGTAAATAGGAATCTGAATTTGGCTAAGCGCATCACTGCCGCGGACAAAAGCATTTCTAGAGGCCTCCACGAAGTAGCGAGCCGGCACCACATACGATATGAGTGAAAGTGGCCAGGTAATATTTCTCACCGGATAAATGAACCCGGACAACAGCAACGCAGTGGTAAAACCTGCAGTTGCCACCATCTGAACTGCCGCACTCTGGGTCTGCGCGCGAGCCCCCATCAGAAGTCCGAACAAAACAGAGCTAAAAATGAACACAGAAAGTGACACCAGGTAGACCGGTACATTTCCAACCAGGCGAATTCCGAAAAGTGTAATAGCCAACGCCAGCATCATCGCCGCTTGAATCATACCGACCAACCAATAAGCAAGAGCTTTGCCTGCAACAAGCTGGAAAGACGTAATCGAAGAAGTATAGAGCTGCATCATCGTGCCATACTCTCGCTCGCGTGCCATCGCCAGTGCTGCCAGCAGGCAGGGGAAAATCCAAAGGTTGATCGCCACTGCCCCCGGTGCGACATAGAGAGCCTCTTTTCTGCCCGGATTAAACCATAAGCGAACATCAGTCTTGAGCAGCGATTTGTCATTCGGTGGATTTAGTTTGTGCGAGCGGACAAAATATTGCGTGGTGGCAAGAATACTATTCTTCACAACGCGGGCGTTATTCACGTCGGTGCCATCCACGAGCACTTGAATATCAGCAGCGATGTTCTGTCGGATCTTGCGAGAAAATTCAGGGGGAATAACGATAGCAGCCTTTGCATCGCCAAGGTCAAGTTGCCGCATCGCATCACCAGGCGCCCAGCGAACAAGCTTTAATTGCCCATTATTGAACAACGCATCGAGATAGTCGCGGCTGAGCGCACTGTTATCGAAATTTTTCACTGCAACCGGAATGTCTTTCGCTTCCAGCCTCGTAGCATATCCGTACAACAAAAGCGCCACCAGCGGCAAGAAAAATGCCAACGCTAGAGTGAGGCGATCGCGCCGGAATTGCGCGAGTTCTTTCATACACTGAGCCAGAATTCTTTTCATGCGGCACTCACCTTGGCTCCGTTTCCATTAGAAGCGCGTTTTACAATTGAGATGAAAGAATCTTCCAGGCTGAACGGCAAAGGTCGAGCTTCAACTACTTCTATGCCAGCGCCTTTTGCAACATTGATGATCTTCGAAAGCTCTGTGTCCGGGTCATCGACAACGATGTGCAGGGAATCAGCGAAAACAGTGACTCGCCAAGATTCAAGAGTAGTGCGCAAGAGTTCGTAGGCGGCTTGTTGATTCGAAAACCGCATCTCCAGCAACTGCCCGGGCTGACTTTCTTTGATACCACTGGGCGAGCCCTCTGCCACCAATTCTCCGGCGACCATGAAGCCAAGTTGGCTGCAATGTTCGGCTTCTTCTAGAAAGTGAGTAGTCACAAGCACCGCAGTGCCATCACTCGCAAACTCACGAATCATGCGCCACATCTCACGGCGCGCTAAAGGATCAACACCGGATGTGGGCTCATCAAGGAATAGCACTTCCGGTTGGTGCATCACCGCTGCACCGAACGAAAGCCGCTGTTTCCATCCACCTGGAAGGCGCCCGGTCAGCATTCCTTCCTGCCCCTTCAATCCGGAATTCGCAAGAACCCAATTTATTCTTTCGTTCTTAAGCCTGTCCTTTACTTGATATACACCACAATAAAATTCAAGATTCTCTAAAATCGTCAGGTCATCGTACAAAGTAAATTTCTGACTCATGTAGCCGAGTCGCTCTCTTAGAGCTGGGCTGCGCAGATTGCTCTTGGCTCCGCAAAGCACCATGTCGCCTTGAGTCGGTTTTATCAAACCGCAAAGCATCTTAATGGTCGTTGTTTTACCTGCACCATTCGCTCCGAGCAAGCCATAAATTTCGCCGTATTTCACCGACAAGCTGACATTGTTTACGGCTTTGAAGTCACCAAAAATCTTGAATATATTCCTTGCGGCAATTGCTTCTTCATCTGCCGCCTTTGCCGGCTTTTCAACCAGCGGATAGCGGGTTTCGGTATCGACATGAACCTTACCTTTCAAGCGGTTAACGAAGACATTTTCCAGCGTCGGCTCCTGAACTTCGATGCTTATTTCGCCTGACTGCACGGCTGCTCCGGCGGTTTTTATCAGGACTTCCGCTTCCTCAACCTGGGCAGTGAGAACATCGAGCCTGTCACCAAAGGCCTGAATGTCCTTGATTTTCTCACTAGCAGAAGGTAATGCCCAGAGATTTCTTTCCAGCTTTTCCAATCTGCCACCACGCACTTCAAGGCGTTTCATATGCAAGCCAGCCTTGAGTTCAGGCACAGAGCCCATTTCCTGGATCTCGCCTTCGTGCATCAGGATCAGCCGATTGCATCGCTCGGCTTCATCAAGATATGGCGTAGCTACAGCAACAGACACGCCATCCCCGACCACCGTGGCAAGTAAATCCCAGAATTCACGACGCGAAACTGGGTCGACACCAGTTGTCGGCTCATCGAGCAAAAGAATCTTCGGGCTTGCCATCAGTGCACAACAGAGGGCCAATTTCTGCTTCATTCCGCCTGAAAGCTTACCGGCTAGTCTATCTCTAAAACGTAAGAGATCCATGGCACGAAGATATTTGGTAGAACGCTCTTCAAACTCAGCGGGCGGAACTTCACGAATGCCAGCCACATATTTCAGATTTTCATCGATACTCAGATCTTGATACAAAGAAAATTGCTGCGTCAGATAGCCAATCTCAAGGCGCACATCGCGCGGCTTTTTACCAAGCGCCAGCACTTCTCCGGAGGTTGCATTCATAATGCCGCCCAGTATGTGAAACGTGGTTGTCTTGCCGGCACCATCCGGTCCGATTAATCCGAACAATTCCCCAGGGTTTATGGAGAAATTGAGATCTCGAACGGCTCGCGTTTGCCCGTAGTTTTTTTCTAAACTTTTGACAGTAACCAGTGGCTCTGCATTCACGGTTGTTTACTTCACAAGCGAGATTTCAGCATCTGCGGGCATGCCGGGTTTTGCAAAACGATCAGGGTGCTTGAGCAAAATCTTGATACCAAAAACTTGCTTGACGCGGTCTTCTTTGAAATAGATGTTCTCCGGAGTGAAAGAACCTTCCGGATCTATTTGAATGACTTCGCCCTCCAGTGGCGTCTTCGGCTGACTATCAAGATAAACACTTGCTGCTTGTCCGATGCGAATTTTGCCAATGTCGCCTTCAGGAACGAAACCACGCAAATACACTCGATCCAGGTCGATGAGAGAAAGTAGATTCTGTCCAGGCACCACTACCGCACCGGGTTCTACAGAACGAGCCGTGACTACGCCATCGATTGGACTGTTAACGTTGAGGTAGGCAATATTCGCCTTAACTTGCTCTGCTTCAGACTTTGCATTCTTCACTTCGTGCTCTGCGCTCTTCTCTTTGAATTGAGCCTGAATGCGCTGTTGCTTAAGAACAGCCAGTTGAGCATTGCGCATCTGCGGATTTAGACGCGACGTTTTCGCCATCTCGAGTCCGGCTTTCGCAACACGCAGTTGCTTGCGCGCCGCTTCAAGATTTGCTTTGCGCGAACCGACTAATGCGATTGCATTGTCCTTTCCGGTACGAGCCTGATCTGCTTCATCAAGTGTGACAGCTTTATCTTGAACTAGTGATGCATAACGTTCGTTACGCAGAGTAGCCATCTCTAATTCAGACCTTGCCTGAGAGAGAAGCGCTTCTGCTTCAGCAACTTTTGCCTCAGTGGTGGCAACATTCGCTTCAGCCTGATCAACTTGGGCTGTAGTATCTTCTTTCGACTGCGCAACTCTCACTTGAGCCTCAGCAATTTGATTATCAACGACGGAAAGCTGATAGTGAGCCTCGCTCGCTTTTTCCTGCGAACTTAAAACTCGAGCTTCTGCCCCGCGCAACTGCGCTTGCACATCATCGTCTGACAGTTTCACCAGAAGCTCGCCGCGTTTTACCAGCTCGCCTTCTCGCTTTGCGACAAAGTCCACACGCCCGCCAATCTTGGGTCCGATGTTCGTCTCATAACCCTCGATACGTCCACTTACATGAAGCGAGTTCGTCGGCTGCTGCAGAGGCTTATTGAAGAAAAAATAGGCGCCGCCGGCAACGGCGACGACAACAAACGCGAGAAGCACACGTTTTGGCAGCGGGCCGGCATGGTGCTCCCGGGGCGGGGCGCTTTGGCCGGCGTCATTTGTTGATTGGTCTCGGGTTTTCAACATGACTTTGGAGGGTTGCCAACTGGGTGCTTCTGATGCTAGTATACCAACCGGTATGGATAATTCCTAGTTAAATCCGACTTTTTCGCTTAAGCGCTTGAAACACAAGGCTTTTCAGACTTTTACCAGCCAGTTTTCAATAGTAATGACCCATTGTAGAACACAAAGTTTCGAGGCTTCGGACTTCAGCCCTAAATATAAGGAATAGCCCAAAACGCTATGCAAGACAAACGAGACTCTGGCTCCAGCGCACCCGCCGTAATTGGCGGCGGTCGCCCGCGCAGCAAGAAGGACCAGATTGTTCAAGCGGCAATTAAGGTTTTCCTGGAAAACGGATATGCGAGCACAAGCATGAATCGCGTCGCCGCTGAAGCCGACGTTATCAAAGCAACGATTTATAGTCACTTCAAAGACAAAGAAGAACTTTTCGCTGCAATCATCGAGGAAGTTACTTTCAAAAGAATGCAAGCCGATACTCCGGAATTCGAGCAACTCTTGCACAGCTTGCCACCGGACGAATTCGTCAAACTGCTGACTCAGAAATTTAGAATGCTCTCTCAATCAGCTGAATATCGTGCGCTCCTGCGTGTAGTTATCGGAGAATCCGAACGTTTTCCAGAGCTGGCGACCCTCTATGTAAAAACAGTTATTCTCAAGGGCATGGAGCTTGCGAGTGGTTATTTTGCAAAACACAAAGAAATGAAACTAAACAACCCGCTTGCTACAGCGCACATTTGCTGCGGTAGTTTTGTCGCATGGTTGATTTGGCAAGAAATTCTCGGCGGAAAGAACTTCAAACCCTTGGAATTCGATGATGTCGTAATTGCGCTGCAAGAACTAGTTGACGCCAAACTTGCGCAAGACAAAGAAAGCTCCGCAGAATAGCTAATGGGGCTTTGTTCGCGGCACGAAGTCCTGCATGTGCTCCTGATGCGCAGGCACTGAAACCCAACTTTCTTTGAGCATTGCCAATTGCCCCGCTGATAGAGCGCCGTTTATAAAACTAATCCTGGAAACATTACGAAGAGACGAAAGTGCGCGAATGATCCTGTCGTCATCATATTTGTATTGACCATATACCAATAAATCAATGTGCGAACACTTCCGCAATGAAGTGGTGGCATCGACGTTGACCGTCGAGTGATCTCCTAAAACCAGCTTTTTGATAGCGTGCGAATGAGAAAGAGCTTTCAGTATAGGGCTGGCATTACCGTGTATGAGAGTCAGTCTGTCTAGCCTTTTCAAAAATGGTTGTCGTGCCACCAAAACAGAATCATAGTTATTTGTATGCAGAACCAGGAATGTCAGCTTTGGACAATTGTTCAACGCTGACAGCATCGCCTTTGTTATTTCTACATCTCTAAAATTGACAAACTCCAGATTCTTCCACTTGGTAATGACCTCGAATAAGTGCGCAACACCAGGAGCAACGTCTGGCGAAATTGTAGTTGCTACTACCAAATCGCTATTCTTGTACCCAACATCCTCATAATCCAGGCCAGAAAACAACTCCGGATCTATCTTGTCGTAAACAAAGTAGTTTGGAAGCGCAAACATGTCTATGGACTTGTTTACGTTGAAAATAATTGGACCCCACGCTGGAAATATTCGTTCTTTTGTAGCAGGATCCTTACTGATGCCTCTAGTTCCTTCAATATCAGGAGCACCGTGCCTGGTGGCGCCCATTCTAAGCTCGGGAAATACAACTTTCCGTTTGTGAATACCATTATCATCATCGAAAGGTATTGCGGTGATTTTAGAGACTTTCTCGAATGCGGTTTTGTGCAATGCAATTTGCTTCAAACTATGCTCGCGACCTGATCTTTCAACCTCTGACTCGCCATGCCAATACTCCTTAATCTGAACATCCTTTTTCATTGCGGCAGCCGCAGCTTGCCCTCGAAGATAGTCGGTAACTCCAAGTGTCGAGTAAATAGAAACAATTGCCGTAAATGCCAATACAGCGACAAGTTGAGTGCGACTAAAAATAACTGTTCCTTTCTTTCGAACAGAAACAAAAGCATTCGATTCGCTTTGCGCACCTTCAACTTCAAAGGAAGTGCTCGTGCACGCCTTGTGCAATTCGTGAGCAACAACACCCAGATCGCAATACCGATCGGCTGGTGACTTTGCCAACAATTTCGCAAGTATCTGCTCGACGGCTGGCGAAAACTGAGAACCAAGTGTCGCTTCCTTTAGCGTAGGAGCTTTTTCATTAACGTGAAGCATCATGGTGCGCAGGGGGTTGGTTCCAACAAGTGGTGGCGTTCCTGTTATTGCTTCAAATAGCACGCAACCTAATGAATAGATATCGCTCCGCTGATCAATGGTTTCACCTGCACACTGCTCGGGGCTCATGTACAAAGGACTTCCGAAGATCTCGCCAGTTTGCGTAAGCGCGTCCATTTCATTACGATCTTCATTGACGATCTTTGCAATTCCAAAATCAAGAATTTTGACACTGCCTTCTTCTTTGAAATCCATCCCTTCAACAACCATAATATTGGCGGGCTTGATATCACGGTGCACCACCTGCTGGCGATGTGCATATGCCAAACCAAAACACAGTTGCGCAAAGACAGGTTCGATCTCTTCCACCGTAAAGTGTCCGCGCTCTTTGATCATTGCTTGGAGAGTTTTTCCTTGCACCCAGTCCATGACGAGAAATGGGTGTCCATTTTCTAAAACGCCGAAATCATGTACTTTTACCAGATTAGGGTGTTTCAACGAGAATGCTGCTTTCGCTTCCGTTTGAAATCTGCGAGAAGAATTGGCGTCATTCAATCGTTGCGAATCAAGCGTTTTCAGTGCCAACTCAACATTCAATAGCTTATGCCGCACCCGATAAACAGAGCCCATTCCGCCTTTGCCCAAAAGAGCAACGATTTCGTACTTGCCATCAAGCACTTTTCCAATCTCAAACGGACTGCCATCCTGCGGTTCATTTTGCTCTAAGTTTGTCGGTGTAGTATCTTGGTCCATCGCTATTTCCTATGAACCAATACTGCAGCATCAGCCGTGGGGTTAGTAATTAAGGACCAAGCTTTCGGTGCTCCTTTCAATGAGGACTCGAGTTTTTTCATCGAGTCAATTTCTTCAGAAGACGGTGTAACTTCTCGAACGTTGAACTGTTCGTACAACAGAGTCCCCAAAACAGATACGAGAATGGTGGCAAAAATAGCCGCACCTAATTGAAGGTAGGTTAGAGAAATATTCGTGCTCTTCGGCGCAGAGACACTTTCCTTAAGGCGCTTGGTTGTTTGCACCGTGTCTGCATTCGAGCTCTCCGGACGTCCACACACCACATATAAATCGTGTGCTACCACGCCCATTTCCGAGTAGCGATCCGCAGGCGACTTCGCTAACATCCTTTTGACGATTTGCTCAATCGCCTCTGGAAATTCCGCTCCGAGTGCAGCCTCTTTCAGTGATGGTGCCGGGTAGCTCACGTGCTGCATCATCGTACGCAATGCATTGGTGCCCGAAAAAGGTGGCGTGCCTGTCAGCGCTTCGAATAGGACACAACCAACGGAGTAGACATCGCTTCGTTGGTCAATAGCACCTCCCGAGCACTGTTCAGGACTCATATAAGACGGGCTGCCAAATATTTCGCCTGTCTGAGTGAGAGTCTGCATTTCACCACGATCGACACCAACAATCTTTGCAATGCCGAAATCGAGAATTTTTACGCTTCCCTCTTTGCTGAGTTCTATTCCATCAACAATCATAATGTTGGCGGGCTTCATATCACGGTGCACGACTTGCTGTTCATGTGCATGCGCAAGACCAAAACAAATCTGTGGAAAAATGGCGGCGATTTCTTGCAAGCTCAACTGCCCGCGTTCCTTAATCAAGGCCTGTAAGGTTTTGCCTTTAACAAGTTCCATCACAAAAAAAGGATGCCCGTCTTCCAAGACGCCATAGTCATGAACTTTCACTAAATTAGGATGCTTAAGTGAAAAGGCAGCTTTCGCTTCAGTTTGAAATCGGCGGGAAGATGTCGCATCGTTAAGACGCTCAGTGTCCAAAGTCTTGAGGGCAACTTCCATATTTAATAGAAGGTGCTTGGCTCGATAGACCGAACCCATGCCGCCACGCCCGAGAAGGGAGAGAATCTCAAACTTTCCATCAAGAATCTGACCAACCTCAAACCGGTTGGTCGCCGGCGAGGCGAGTTGCTCGACATTTCTCAGGGTAGACTCGGCGTCCATCTCCGCACTCTATCGTCAGACGGCCCAAAACCTAAACTCTGTAAGACTTTACAGACTATTACAGACAAAACTCCAGACTCAAGCGTCCGGCAAATCCACTTTACTATGTACCACGGCGGGGTCCGAAAAGCCGACGGTTTCATGCGCCCTTCAATGCGCTTTGGAAACAGGAAATGCGAAAGATTAAACCCCGCTTCTTGGCAGCCAGTGGGCAGGGTGGGAATCCTCCCATCGTCGTGCCACAAAATTGCAATACCGCAAAAATAACTTAGAGGAGCGCAACAACACACGACGAGTTGAACAGACGGGAAACCGGATGTTCGGCACGATGGATGCACTTGCGCCCCGTCCTCCCTCTTGCTCCATTTTTCCAGAGCACGAACCCGGCATTCTCACGACAATCAGGACCCCCATCCTGTAACCGGGCTCTATCAAGCAATCTTCCAAATAGCACTGCCAACGCCTGGCAGAGCTGCTGCTTGAGGAGGGGAGCCCCACTCCACTAAAAGGAAGGAGATTTAAAAGTTATGAGCGACAGTATTGGATCAGTGGGTGATGGTGGTGCATCGTTTGCACCTGCCGCGTCCTTCGCCCCAGCATCATTCGAACCGTGTTTTACATCGTCATTCTCCAGTGGGTCTTGTTTCACTAGCAGTGACTCATTCACCAGCTCAGCCTTTACTGCAGATACGAGCAGTGTCAGCTTTGGACCTGTCGCAGGATACGACGCACCAGCCACACCGGCAGTCGTCGATGCCACACCAGCAGTGGTATCACCGGAAGTGAAAGTAAACACAGCCGATGTGCCAGCCGCATTCAAATCAAACGAAACAGCTAAGTATCAAGTCAACGAGAGTATGCCGGCAGTTGATGCGGCACGTCCCAAGATCGCCGACGGTGAATCGCCAGCCATTAACGTTCAACCTAAGAATGATTCACAGCCAGCCGACATCGTCATCAAGGCAGACGGCACAGTGGACATGGCCAAAGGACTCAACGATGGAGACAAACCGCTCAGTCAATACAACGTGCAGGTAGAAGCAGGCGCGGATCCAAAACTAACAGAGAAAGTCATCGATGACTTGGGCACCATGATCCACGACAAGTGCCCCAATTGCACTCCACGCATCGACAGCGGAAAAGATTCCAACGGCGGTGACTTGCTTTCTGCCGACTACCGCGACAGATTCCGTGAGCGCTACAAACCAGCTGATCAGAAAGATCCAGAGGATGAGCAGCTTCCTGATGATCCGGAATTGCCGGACGGTGGTGGTGGCGGTGGTGGCGGCTGCGATGGCGGCGGCGGCGGTGGTGGCAACGACCTCAATCCGGATGACGAATTGGGGCCAGAGCAGGACGACAAAATTGATCCGGGCACCGACAACGGCGCATACAAAGAACGTGGATTCCAGGCTCTGAAAGACATGTCCACCGCAATGGGCGACATGCACGCAAATCACTACGCCAATTGGATGATGGCATCAATGTTGCCGCCCGAACTCCTGGCAGAACTCGGCGATCCACCGTGGTCACCAGAGAAGATGAAGAAGCTGCAAGAGTACATGAAGGCTCACGGCAAAGACATCAAGAAAAACATTAGTGATCGCGCTGCCGCACTCGAAAAACAAGGTGACACTGAAGGCGCTAAAGCGCTCACCGACTTCGGCAACAATATGGAAACCATCTGCAACGATCCAGCCAAACTGGAGCAATTCTCGGGAGCATTTGCAAACTTCTACGACAAGGCAGCGCACGGCGAAGCCAACACAACCGATGTCCACGCGATGTTCGAAAACAACTCAGCGTTGGAAGCGGCAATCAGAAACTCGCAGTTGGTCGAAACAGCGAAGAAGTATGACAGCAGCCAGGGCGGTCAACCAGATCTCGAGAAGGTGAAGAAGGACAACGGCGACAAGTTGATTGCAGATTTGCAACGCAACCCCACACCGCCGAAAGAAACTGAAATCATCAAGTTCGTTGATCTGATCAACAACAATAACAACGCTAAAGCGCAAGCTCAGGCAAAACGCAAATCGTAGAAGCGTGGGGGCGTGTTGCACACGCCCAAGAAAACCTTAGGGGAGACGCCATGCGTCGCCTGGTCCAAATCAAAAGTCAGTCTCTATAAAGTTCGCCAAACCAACCGAATCTGCTCCGAAGTTATTTTGGAATTCTCCATAAGAAAGCTGAAAAAGCTTCGGACGCAGAGATCGGCATAGCAGAAAAAACATTCAACGGCATCACTCCCTCCGCTAGCGGCGCACCCATCTAAGCCGCAAGAATTATGAGCAACCGAACAACAACAGCCAAGCCGTATGAAGCCGGCGTCGGCGACCAGCAATCCGAAAAGTACGTTCCACCCGAGAATCAACGGCCAAATTGGAATGTGGATTTGTCCAGCAAAACGGAAACACCCGTTGTAATGGACAGAACCGAAGTGCGCGGACCTGGAAGCGAAATAACAGAACCGCCAGTAGAGATGAAAAAGCGTGATGGCTCTTTCGTAAAGCTGGAAGGTGGCTTCGTAACGGAAGTGCGAAAAGGAGAAAATTCTCAGTCTATCGAATATCAAAGAGACGAAAACAACAAAGTAAAACTCGACGCCAATGGTGCTCCACTGGTAGAGAAAATCACGACCAAAATGAATGGACAAGAGTCAGTCATCGACTTGAGCGGAAGCACTCAAGATGATGACTTGAAAGCATTGGCTTCACGAATTCAGGTTGTGCAGAAAGGTGAGAACATCGGCAACGTAATGATTGCTTCCGATGATGGCAAACGCGTTTCCACAATGCACTCTGATTTCACCAACACTACTCACGAAGTTGTCGATGTAAACGGCAAGGCGACTTCGCGCTTAGAAAGCGTGATTAAGGCAGACGGTTCTATCATCGAGTACAAATACACCGACGAAAGCAAACCAACAAAAGCAACACAAATTGTAGAACGGTATCAAACCGCCATGGGCGGACAAGTCGTACAAATTTCAGACAGAATTGGCGACACAGAAAAGTTTGTCACTCACACTGAAGGCACCAACAAAACAACCTGGCGCAAGAACGTCCAAATCATGGACGACGGAAATCTCGCCTATCAAGAAATCGTCACCAACTTCATGGTCGGACCGAGCGAGTACGGCAGCGCCGACCTCGCAACCGCTCGCGAAGACTTCATCAAAATCGCAGCCCGACATGGTGTTTTCAAAGGCAGCGAAAGTACAATCGATTCGTGGATGGACAAGTTCGAGGCGCGTCAACAACGTTTTCGTGACAAGGGATGGAAAGCCGCATCACCAGACGATATCGCTGAATCCTATAGAAATCTCTGCCGCGTTTTCACCGATGAGCCCAAGGGCAATGCAAAACGCGTTACACATGGCGAACGCCGATTAGCAGTCGAAACAGAACTCATGGAATTAGCAAACCCGACCAAGTACATTAACCAAGGTCCGGTTGGGACCTGCGCACTCAACTCCGTTGAAGACACACTCGCACAGCGCCGCCCGCAAGATTTGACCCGCTGGTTGAGAGAAGCGCTGACGACTGGTTGCGTCACTTCGCGAGGCAATACAAAGAACGGACAAAAACGAGTAGTCGAACTAGGCGCAAACCAAATCAAATATCAGCCCACATATCACCGCACATACTCCAACCAACTCTTCCAATTCGCCGCGATGGCAACGCTTGGTTACAAGAGCAACGGCGGCAACTTCCCCGGCACCACGAACGACCAAATGGAATACGTTCGCATGATGGCGACCGGACAAAAAATGGCAATTCACGACACCTGGACAGGTGGACGCTACAGAAAAGAAAGCTTGATCAGACAACTCAAAAATGGCTCGGTCGGATATATCATCCCCGGACACGCCATGGCAATCGACGATTACGATCCCAAGACGGACAGATTCCTGGTCAACAACTGGTGGGGCGGCTCGGGCGACGGCTGGTACAGCGCGCGCCGGTTGATGCTCGGCTAAGAACTGGTTGATGCTCGGCTATGAACCGGTTGATGCTCGGATAGCTGGTTGGTGCTGGGCTAGGTCAAGTTGGCGCTGAGTTAGGCGCCCGTCGAGAACTTCAAGCAAACCCCTCTTGTAAACCAAGCCAGAGATTGAACATAAGCGCAGAATGGGCTAAATTCATGACATACAGTCATTCCCTTTTTGTAGCGGGTCCCCGTTTCTAGTCAGATGGCAAAAATCCTCGTAGTTGATGACGACAAACTGCTTGCTGACTTGGTTTCGGACAGCTTGTCAGGCGAATACCACACGCTCGAATGCGCCTACAACGGCGAAGACGCGCGTGAATTGCTGAACAACTATCACTACGACGTAATCGTTCTCGATTGGGGACTTCCCGGAGTCACGGGCGTTGAGCTTTGCAAGGAGTTTCGCTTCAAAGGTGGCACCACGCCAATTTTGATGCTCACCGGCAAAGACACCATCGACGAGAAAGAAAAAGGGCTCGACAGCGGCGCAGACGACTATTTGACGAAACCTTTCCACTTGAAAGAACTTTCGGCAAGAGTGCGCGCGTTATTGAGACGCTCGGGCTCAACGGCGCCGAGCAATGTTTTGGAGGCGGGTGGATTGGTGCTCGACCCTTCGGCGCATAAATTGACGCGCGACGGAAAAGAAATTACCTTGCACCCGAAAGAGTTCGCTTTGCTCGAACATTTGATGCGCCACCCAAATCAAGTTTTTAGTGCGCAAAACCTTTTGGATCGCGTTTGGAAATCGGAATCAAACGTTGGTCCAGAAACAGTGCGCACATGTGTAAAACGTTTGCGCCAAAAGATTGATATCGAAGGGCAACCATCGATGCTAGAAAACATTTACGGCGTCGGCTACAAACTCGTCACTGACTAAGCTAACTTTTGCGAAACACATTCCCTTGCAAAATCAACTCATCAGGGAATGCAATTCCTTGTCGGTAGAAATTCCTCGTCGGTAGAAATTCCTCGACGATAGGAACTCCTTGTCTATAGGAACGGGCGGCATGAATGCCGCCCCTACGGGGGCGACTGTAGGGGCGGCATTCATGCCGCCCGCCGATTACTTAAGTTGGTTTCGCTAAAGAAGAGAGGACGCCGTAGCGCCCTCTCCTTCTCGCAATAAACCGATCCTTGTAGTAAGTCTTTGTAGTAGTCGAATTTATTGAGTCCTTCTGTTTTTAGTAACCCGTTTGTAGCGTCTCCAACGATTAACCGAAGAGTCCTCCAAAGATTTTCTTGGTGATTTTTACAGGGTTCAGTATGTCGAGTGGGCTGTCGTTGCCTTTATCGTTGCTCGACAGAAGTCCGGCAGGATCGAGCGGATTGAAGCCACCGTCTTTACCACCAAGCAAACCGGCTGGATCAAGCGGATTGAAGCCACCATCTTTGCCACCAAGCAAACCGGCTGGATCGAGTGGATCGAAGCCACCATCTTTGCCACCAAGCAAACCGGCTGGATCAAGCGGATTGAAGCCACCATTCTTGCCGCCCTTATCGAACAATCCAATCGGATCGAGAGGGTTGAAACCACCGTTCTTGCCACCTTGGTCGAACAAGCCGATAGGATCGAGCGGATTGAACCCTCCGTCATTGTTGCCGAACAGACCAGCAGGATCTAGCGGATTAAAGCCACCATCTCCGTTGTTTCCAAACAAGCCCGCAGGATCTAACGGATTAAAGCCACCATCTCTGTTGTTTCCAAACAGACCAGCCGGGTCTAGCGGGTTGAAGTTATCACCAAAGAGTCCAGCGGGATCGAGAGGATTGAAATCCATCGGGTCACGACGATCTTGGTTGTAATCTTGCCAGTTGGTACCACGATTGTCGCTGCTTCCGTTGAGGAAGTCAGTGATACCAAATTCACCAGGGAACAGAGTAATTCTGTCACGGTCAATCGGTCTCAATCTATCCTGCCAATCACGATTATTGTTGCCGTAGTCACCTGGTAAGGTAATATCTCGTCCAGCTTGGCTACGATCGCCAGGACGGAAGTCATAAACGTTGTCTTGCTTTTCGACTCCTTGAGCGAGTTGATCAGTACTTTTCTCAAGGCGACTCATCGCTTCTTGAATCATCTGCTTCGCTTCTCTTGCGCAACCAGCCTCCAACAGTTGCATTGCCGCGTCAATTGATTGGTCTACACTCTTGGACGTTTCCAGACCTTTCTTCACACCAGATTCGTCACCCAGTTGATTGAGTCTCAAACCGTCTCTGTAGTTGTTTTGTCCTTCTCCCAAGCTGCGCTGGCTGCGCTCCAAATCACGCATTGCGCTGCCTTTGTCACCATGATCGAGTGAGTTAAGTGCGTCTTCCAATGCGTCGCCGGTGCGATCGAACTCTTTAGCACCTTCCTTGAATTCTCGGTCCGATGCAGCTTCGCGACCACGTGCTGTGTTCACCGGCTTTCTGCCAGTCAAAGCATCTTCACCCGCTTGAACTTCCTCACCACCGGACTTGAGCCCGTTCAAAGCATTGCGAATCGATTCGTATGCTGCTCCAGTTTTTCCACATTTTAGTAAGTCGAGCGCATTCTTCATCTCATCGCGAGATCCATTGATTTCGCGCGATCCATCTTTCAGTCCATCTTCACCGTAAGCACCATTTGCGCCACCACCCTTGTGCTTCTCATTTGCACTCTCGAATCTGTCTACAGCTTTTCCACTGCGCTTAAGTGCATCTTCAATTTGCTTTTGAGCGCCACTGGTATCTCCGTTATCTAGCGCAGAAAGTGCTTGTTCGAGGTCCGTTGTTGCTTTACCAAGTGACTTCTGTCCCTTATCGATGTTCTTCAGATATTTGTTGTCGCCTTGATTGCCACAACCACCATCGTAAATGTTCTGGCTTAGATTGTCAGAAAGAAAACTATTGAAGTCGTCATCTGAATTGCAATTGGTCTCCGGCTTCTTCGGTCCGCAGAGTTGATTTCTGTTCTCTGGGGTGTAAACCTCGTTACACAAGTGGTCGGTAGTTTGCGGCTGGCGTTCTGGGCACGCGTTAAAGTTTTCCACCTGACGTGTCATGGTGTTCCTCCTGGGGTGAAACGCTCTCAGCTGATGCAGGGTTCGTGCATCGGGCTAAGGCTATGGAGATCGGTAGTAAGTGTTGGACTGGGAATGCTGGGTGCCGAAAGTGGTCCAGCTGGTTATCTGAGGGTTGCCGAGAAGATTAGGGTCCAAAAATGACACTCACGTGACAATCCCCCAAATCCACCTGGCAACCTTTTCGAGCCCGGACAGGCGGCGAAATTGGGTAAGCTATATATAGTAATGAGGCGTAGCTGGCGGGGCCGACCATGCAGCCGGGTCTAAAACTTTCTCAAAAGGTGTTCTTTCTTGTGGCGGTGCCGCTCTGCGTGCAGCTCACATTCGTCTCAATGTTGGGAAAACTGCTGGACGAGACCGAGAAAGAGCGGGAAAAGGAAGTCCGCGCGCGCGAGATCATTCACCACGTAAATCAGATTCATAGACTCATTATTGGTTATATAGCAGGGGTGACCGCCGAAGGGCTAATCGGCACCGGGCGAAAGATGGAGGCGACCTATTCTCTGCGCGAAGGATTCGAGCGAGAGGTGCCGCCACTCGAGAGATTGCTCGCGGACAATCCGCAGGAAATGAATCACTTAAGAGAATTGCAGCGCAAGGCAGGTTGCAGCGCGGAAAAACTTAAACAGGTGAAGCGAATGTTCAGGCAGGGCGGCGACCTCGCTCTCGCGTCAGAACTCCCCGCACTTAAAATGATCTTGCGCGATCTGATTACCGAACTCGAAGCCATCTTGTCCGTAGAGCGCGAAATTGAGAAGACCAGTCCACAGACTCAATCCGAGCTGCGTGAGAAGATAAAGATGCTTCTCTATTCGTTAGTCGGAGTGACAATTGTCGTCTCAGTTCTTCTAGTAGTAAATTTCAACAAAGAAGTTACAAGTCGTCTTGCCATCTTGATGGACAATTCTGTGCGACTTGGACGCGGGCAACCACTTAATCCGCCGCTTTCCGGCAATGACGAATTGTCGCACTTGGATAGAGTATTCAAAGAAATGGCGAATGCTTTAAATGCTGCAGCCAGAAAAGAACGGGCGTTCGTGGAAAACGCAGCCGACGTCATATTCTCCCTGGATAGGGACGGTAACTTCACAAAGCTGAGTCCTGCGGCGAAGCCAATGTTCGGATTCGAACCGGCGGAATTGGTTGGTAAAAACTGCCTGGAAATTGTTTTAAAATCCGATGCAGAAGCAACAGTAAACGCACTTAAAGACATAAGAGAAGGCAACAAGTCCAGCGAATTCGAAAGCCGCATAACTCGTGCTGACGGCTCGGACATCAACATTCTCTGGTCTGTGCAGTGGTCTGATCCAGATGATTCATTCTTCTGCGTCGCGCACGATATCACAGAACGAAAAGCGGCAGAGCAAGTGGTAAAAGAAGCAGAAGCACGACTGCGCCAGATTCTCGAAAGTCTGCCAGTAGGCTTGATGATGATCGACCTCGACGGAAAAATTGTACTTTCAAATCGAACATTCGAGGAAGTCTTCGAATACAAAATGGCTGACATCGAAGGAAAAACGATTGACACGATTCTTACCGATTCACGCGCGCGAAAAGTCAATCTTGCATACATAACAGAAAATGCGCTTGGCCGCGCACACGAATGTCTTGTGGAAAAACTTGATGGAACGGAAGTTCCTGTGGAAATCTCTTTTAGAGAGATTGAAACATTGGATGGAAAACGCTTGATCGGGTTGGTTCTGGATATCACTGACAGACACGAAGTAGAACTGATGAAAGCTCAATTCGTGCAGATGGTTAGCCACGATTTACGAACACCGCTGACGTCTGTCCAAAGCTACCTCGACTTACTTGGTCGCGGTGTTTACGGCAATCTCAGTGACGCAGGGACACAAAAGCTCGCCTTATTGAATAAGAGCGTCGACAGATTGGTCAATATGATCCGCGACCTGCTCGACATAGAAAGATGGGAAGCGGGTCATCTCAAAATCGCAATCGGAGAAACCACGCTGCAATCGATAGTTGAACAATCGCTAGAAGCAGTAAACTCTCACAAAGAAGTAAAAAAAGTCACCATCAATACTCCATCTGAGGACATGCAACTACGTGGCGACGCCGAGCGCCTGGTGCAGGTAGTGATCAACCTTTTGCATAATGCAATAAAGTTTTCTCCGGATAAAAGCACTATTGATCTGAAGGCTAAGAAAGAAAACGGATTTGTAGAAATCGAAATCAAAGACGAAGGTCCGGGTATTCCGACAGAACTGCAAAAGACTGTCTTTGAGCGCTTCAAGCAGGTTTCAGAAACGGACGCCACGGTCAAGAAAGGCACCGGTCTTGGACTTGCAATCTGCAAAGCCATCGTCGAAGCACATGGTGGCACCATCGGTGTCACATCCGAAGAAGGCAACGGCAGCACCTTCTGGTTTAGACTTCCAGCAAATTCGTAGAACCTGGGAGCGCCGGCGGCTCGCCGGCTTCACGACAGAAACGCGAATTCGCCCTTCAGGTGACTTTGAGCATCAGGGGGCAATACAGTGCCAGGCCTACTTTCTATATTTTTTCGACTCTTCGATTTTGCCTTGAGCTTCCAATGAATCCGCAAGGCAATTGGAAGCTTTGTTGACGACAATTTCAAATTCTTCCGGATCCATGGGATCTTTCACAGAGGAGTAAAACTCGACAGCGCGCCGGAACTGTTGCTCGGCTTCTGGGTACTGCTTCTGCATCATATTGAAGCGTCCATAACATTCGCAAACATCAGCGACAAGAGCTTGATACGGCTCATTTAGCTGGTCGGCAAGCTCCATTGATTCATCTAAAACATACGCAGCAGTTGCGTAATCCTTCTTCGCCATATACACCTCGGCGAGTTTTTTCATGACACCAACACGATGGGCCGTTGACACCAAAACGAGATCGCTGACTTCATTAAGCTTTGCTTGGTCAGGTCCATCCATCGTAGGAGCAACATCATAGTCTTCAGGAGCAGGGGTCGTAATTGAAGACGGAGGTTCGCCCTGCACCAGTCCAGACATTTTAGAAAAACCGATGAACGGCTTGTTTTCTTGCTTGTCCAGTGCAGTCAACGCTTTCTTATACAAGTCGATAGCCTCATCGAACTTGCTTTGCTTAAAACATAGATCGGCTTGTCTAATGGATCTCTGAGGACTTAGCAATTCCATCGTCGCCTTCATAATCTCATCGAGACCAGGAATTGCCATTGAAGGTCCGATTTGGAACATTTTCGCGTGCGCTTCTTCTGCTTCAGCATAACGACCGGTAGTCTCATAGAGTTGCGACAACGCCATCCACCCCGATGTCTTCAGGGGTTCACGCATTGCGTCCAAGCCATTAACATTGCCCAAGGGATGAGTATCAGCAACAGCCATGGCAAAGTTCAAAACCATTTCTGCTTCTTCGTGAAATTCTTCGTGCAAACAAGTTTGACCCAATTCGATGATATTGTGAATTGCATGGTATCCATCCATGCCATCATCCAAACCTTCAAACATCAAACTTCGCTGCCACTCGGACATAGGCAGTTCGATTGACATATCCTCTTCCATGAGGAATTGGCGCTGCTTCACTCCGTTCTCAACATCTGCATTGCAGATATCATGTTTCGAAAGCACATCCGCAAGTTCACTGCGCCATGTGCCGCCAGTAAGCGCGCGATTAATTGCGATATGGAGCAAGACTTCCTTCAGCAATCCCTTATCGAGAGGAAAGAATCCAATTGCATTCTTTCTAAATCTCCTTGCCTCTCGTTTGGGAGGGTCTGAAAAATTCGACTTGCAAAACTCACACGACACAGCATTCTGCTCGCTCTTCTCACGGCAGAATTTGCATTGCTTTCCACCTGATTGACGAGCTATTCGTGCGTCGTACATCACATTTATTGTTTCTGGAGTAAGTTTGAGGACCCGCAGCTTTGGGGTATCCAACATCGGGTCAATATCAATACCAGCGTCTTTCAGATTCAAAAAAACTTCCCGAATAATCGACTTTTCCTGCTCCATTGGCGGACGTTCTAGTCCAACGTTTGATTCGTTGAACTGACGCTCGGACTCCTCGTCGCGCTCGTACATCGCCATGGTCGGCATGCGACCACGCATGTGCAAACCGTCCAGTAAATGCTTTTTGAAATTGGAATCGGGCAGCATCTCAATCAGCGAATTTAGATTCGGCACCCAACGGCGTGCCGCATCAAACTTAGACTCGGGACCAAAGAATGGATCCTTCCTCTGCTCACCCATCAGAAGATCGTTTCTACAAAAGCGACAATAGATTGCCGCTTCATCAATGCTGCCACTGCAACGATGACACCATTTGTATGTTCGATCTTCCAGTCTCATGCGCGTTTCAATACTGCCTATTTCACCGGGGTTCCGTTGCGTCAACTGGGAGTGGCGCCGATGGAGTGTCCCGTCCCAAATTAGAACACAAAAGTGGCCATTTAGGCTGAATTAGACGGATTAGCCTGCTCGAGTCGGTTCATCAGCCATTTTCGCTTGGCAAGCATTCACTGTTTGTCGATGAACGAACGAACCGCATCAATCCCTCCATTGCGCTCCTCCCGCTCCTCATCGTGAGTTTTGCGTTGGGAAAATTTATATTTTTGTCGCAACGTGTCAAGAGCAGATTTCGGCCAGTTTTTGGTGGTCAACGAAACTTCTTGCAAGTTCTTGAACTTTGCAAGAGTGGGTATGCATGCGGGTGTCAGTCCGCTATCAATGGCTATCAGGCTGTTTAAATCTTTGAGCTTTAAAAGTCTTGCCAAACTTGCGTCATTAAACTTGGGACAACGGCTTATCGTCAGGTGGCGCAAACTCGTCAACTTGGCTAGAGATGTAATATCTCGTGAGGTGAGATCGTGACCTCTTGTCTCATCACGTAGCCTTATTCCCTTGTAAATGACATTGTTGAGCGTAGTGGATGGGACGAGGGCGTCAAAAACGCGATAAGCATCTGGGATGGGTCCGAATGAAATCAGGCTTAGTCGCTTCAGTCCCTTCATCTTCAAAATTTCATCTGCCGAAATTCTTGTGTTGCCTACTTCCAAATGATTGAGTTTGTCGGAATTGTACAAAGGCTCAAGAGTTGTAATCTCAGTATCTTCAAGTCCTACTTGTTCGAGATGAGGAATACTTCGCAGAATTTTTATATAGCGGTCGTCAATTAGCTTGCTGCCATTGAAGTCAATTCTTCGAAACTTCAATCCAGTCAAATTATTGAACGTTTGATCGTTGGCTGCAGCGGCATCGTTTATCCGGAATGAAATCTTCGCATTTGGTGGCACGACCATTTCACCGTTCGCCTTAACGCGTTCGCCTCCAACCGAGATACTTCCATAGATATCAGGGAAAAACAAAATCTGTTTGTTTTCCCCTGATGCATCTTTTTCAATCCTCAATTGTGGGCTGTTCTCGTGCGGATCAGTGCCAAAATTGCTGCGGCCCGTCCTTGAGCTGCGCAATTTTTCCGATTCACCGTTGCTAAGACCTTTATCGTTACCCAACGGGTTCAGCACGAACCCGTCCTTTATAGATTTCGTTGAAGGGGCAAAATAAAGAGGATAAACGTAAGCGCGATCAATGACAGCAGTTGCGCTTATAGCAAAGAGAACAGTCGCAAAAGCAAGCGACAACTTCCGCGATAGTTTGAGTTCTTTTTTGACTTGAGGTTTTAATGGTGCAGCAGAAACAGCAATACCAACTTCTGGTTGCTGCAAAGCCATTAAATCGTTTACAACAGCGCTCAAATCCTGATAGCGATCTTCAGGCTCGGTAGCTAACATCTTTTGAACAATTCTCTCAAGCAGCTCCGGAAACTGCTCTCCCAACGTAGCTTCCTTCAAACTAGCAGGACGCTCGGATAAGCGCTTCATCATTGTCGCCATTGCGGTCTCGCCAAAGAATGGTGGCACACCAGTCAGACATTCGTAGATAACGCAGCCCAAGGAATAAATATCCGATCGCTTGTCTACGGCAGATCCTTTACACTGCTCAGGGCTCATATAAAGCGGACTTCCAAAGACTTCACCGGTTTTTGTCAAAGACTGAATTTCACCATCTTCAGCTTGAGTCAATTTTGCAATTCCGAAGTCTACAATTTTGACCAAGCCTTCAGCAGGCTCACGCTCAGGGTGCAGCAGCATGATATTGCCGGGCTTAATATCGCGATGAACAACACTTTTGCCGTGTGCATAAATTAATCCGAAACAGAGTTGAACAGCCAAGCGCACCACATACTCGTACGGTAGTGTGCGCTTTTCTTTGAGCACGTCTGAAAGCGTAGTACCTTCAATAAGGTCCATCACCAAATATGGTTGCTCTCCAGGTAGAACACCAAAACCATGCACTCCTACGAGATTTGGGTGTTGAAGCTGTGATGCGGTGCGTGCCTCCTGCTTGAATCTTCTTTCGGACAATTCCGTTCGCTGGTGCAAATCGAGAACTTTTAGCGCAAAGTCTTTACCCAAGAAAATTTGGTGAACGCGATACACCGAGCCCATTCCGCCCTTGCCGAGCAATGAGACGACTTGATACTTATCGTCAACCACGATTCCAGGCACAAACTCCTGCCCTTTCGCGGAGAAAGAGTTGAGAGAGACTGTGCTGTCTTGATCTTCTTGCACGCTCAAAACCTGGGATCCGTCTGCAGTTGTCGCCCGAGATCGGGAAAGTCTCTTTTTAAGACGTCACGCATATCTTGCCGGCTTCCAGAGACCTCAAGTTTTTTCACGACTTTTCGCAGTTTTGCCAGATCTGCATCTGGCCAATTATCGCGCGAGACTCTCACTAGCTCGAGATGTGGAAACTTTTTAAATGTGTTAATAGATTTTGGTGTTACGCCAGTGTTTCTAAGAACAATCGCCCGCAGTTTTTTTAGCGTCGTCAGCTGTTCAAGGTCTTCATCTGTAAAAGTGAGTGCACTTTCGATCCCGAGTCCTTGCAAATTTGTCAACTTCGATAAGGTCGCGACATCAAATTGTTTGATGTATTCGCCTTTTGCATTTTTCTTTGCCGCGCTCGGCTTAAAGTGAATTCTGCCGATTGTGTTGTGACGCGCAAGTTCCTTGAGAAGCGCGGTGGTATTTTCAGTAGGTCCAAAAGTAAGATACTGGAGGTGCTTCAAACGTTGCAACTTTAAGAGCTCAGAAACAGGTACCAATGTATTCATGACCTCAAGACCATTCAATACCGTGTTTTTGTATATCGGCTGCAGAGAGTCGACTTCAGAGCCCTCGAGCTTCAATGCCGACAAGTATGGAATGAATTCAAGAATCTCTATAGTCTTGCTATTCACTCCCGCGGTGCTTCCGTATTCTATGGAAGCGAAATGCTGATGAGTCAAATTTTTCAGAAGGCTAGGATCGGTGCTGGGTTCTTTGTTCAATCTCAGCACGATAGACGAATTCGGTGGCAGTTCAATTTTTTGAAACGCCCTTCGCCCAGGATACTCAAAGTCAATAGATATGACACCAATGTCAAAAGGAAAGACAATAAACTGCTTCGCGCCGTTCGGAGTTTTCTCAGTAATCAAATAAGGATATTGTGCATCCTGCTGATTCAATACTTTCTGAAGACTAAGCTTCGCCTTCTCCGAGTCATCAATGAGCGCCTTTTTCTCAGCCGCCTGTTTAGCGCTTGCCTCCTCTGCAGAGATCTTTTTTCCATATTTGGCTCGATCTTCAGCCAACTTTTGTTGAGCAATTTCCTCTTTCGCCATCTGCGGGAAAATCACATACGCATCAACGGCTAATGTGCCAACGACAGACAAAAGTGCCAACACGACAAGCATCACAACAAACTCACCGCGGCGGTCACGCTTGTCGGCTTCCGCTACCGTTTCAACTGCAGTTGCGCTAGAGTCTGAACGTTGTACAGCCATCAAGTCTTTAATAACCGCACTAAGATCCTGGTACCGATCGTTGGGTTCAATCGCCAGCATCTTGCGAACTGTATTTTCCAACCCAGGAGGGAAATCACGTCCCAAAGAGCCTTCCTTCAGGCTAACAGGTGGCTCTGACAAGCGCTTCATCATGGTAGACATCGCAGTGTCGCCAAAGAATGGCGGCGATCCTGTGAGACATTCGAACATTACGCACCCTAGAGAATAAATGTCCGAACGCCTGTCCACCGGATCGCCCTTGCATTGCTCCGGACTCATGTACAAAGGGCTTCCAAATATCTCACCAGTCTTCGTGAGTGTTTGGATCTCTCCGCTTTCTGATTGAACTAACTTTGCAATACCAAAATCGACAATCTTTACTGTTCCTTCTCGGGACTGTTCATCAGGATGTAAGAGCATGATATTGCCCGGTTTTATATCGCGGTGCACCACGCCCTTTTCGTGCGCATACATCAAACCAAAACAAATTTGTATGCTCATCCCTACAACAAATTCAACAGGAAGTGAACCTTTCTTTTTCAAAATCTCCGAGAGTGAAACACCTTCAACGAGATCCATCACAAGAAAAGGTTGGTCATCACCAAACATGCCAAAGTCATGCACCTCGACAAGATTGGGATGCTGCAATTGAGAGGCAGTACGCGCCTCCTGTTGAAACCGTCGCACCGCAACATCAGTCGTCTGTTGCAAGTCCAATACTTTGATGGCGAAATCTTTTCCGAGCATCTCCTGATGAACGCGATAGACCGCGCCCATTCCGCCTCTGCCTATGAGCGAAACAACTTTGTAAGTGTCATTGATTATGGTGCCAGGCGAAAGCTCTGCTCCTGAGGCAGACGAAAAGTTGGCAGGATCGGAAGCAGCGTTGTCTGGGTCGTTAGGCATTTAGAGTGGAGAGCGAGCTACTTCCTTGAAGTATTTAGGAAATAAGGAAATATGCATTTTAAAGTATCCGTCGTTCATTTGTTCAAATTTCTTGCGATGCGGATCTTCTTCCAAACGAAAACGCCTGGAGTTTCCTGCATGTGGGTTTCTCAACGTCACCATTCCACTTGCTGAGTCAAATCCCGTAATGGTGTATCCAGCGAATTCTTCGACTAGTTCGGGCTTAGGAACTTTATCTGTGGATAGACAGACGACAGGATGCTGATTTCGTACCGCATCGCCAATGAAAAGAGCCAAAACGGCCTCACTGGTACTGCTTGCAAATATTTTCTCCGCGGGATGTCCAGTCATCATCGAAAGACCCTGCTCGAGATTATAAGCGGGATTCTCGCGTGCAGCCGCATGAATAAGGGTCGCCCAGAGTGCCTTGTCCTTCATATGATAAGACTCGATTTTCTCCGGCGTAATCTGATAATCGGTTGCGCTGTTGGGAAAGCGAACAATGTAAATGTCTTGCGAACTGGGACAGCGAATCATGTCAGCGAGAATCTCCCTTCCCCGCGGCAAAAGTGCCATCGCGGCCATCGAGCACTCCAAACCAGCATCAGGTTTCTTAATAAAAGGAATAATTCCATCGGCGCCCTCAGCTGCAATAATCTCAGCAGTAAATGCAGCATCACGCGGTCGGGGAGCTTTGGATATAGACTGAGGTGTTTTAGAAATACCGGTAGATCTAGCTCCGCTGGCTGGCACGCTTGCCATCGCCGTCTTCAGTGCCATGCGGCCCTCTTCTGTCTCCATCAGTTCATCGATACTTTTTCCTTTTAAATGCTCTGGCAGTCCCTTAACTGGAACTGGACCTGTACCAGCAGCTGTTGCGGAGGCACTCTGAAACAGTTGCTGCGCGTGCACAGCCTCCGGACTACTGGAAAAATTTGTAGTGATGTATTGGCAGAGTTGCTGAGCACGCGGAATTCTGCCGGCAGCTTTATTTGCAGCAGCAGCGTAGTAGTAGAGGCGCGAACTCGGCGTCGACGTTCTGATTAGTGTCTCGAACGCATCTGCTGCCGGAACGAATTTATTCTGTGTGTATAGCAAATACGCATTACGAATTGCCGCTTCATCTGCGGGCCCGGAAGCTAGTGCGTAGCTGCAAGAATGCACCACCAACAGCGAAATGGCTAGTACGCTAGGCTTGACATGTTTCATAAAATCAGATGTTCGCTCTGGCGACCTCATCAAAATACTTTTTGAAAAGGGACATATGTATTCTGAAAACACCATCGTCCATCATTTCAAATTTCTCGTGACGCGGATCGTTTTTCAGAGCAAAACGACGTGAGTTGGCGCCGTGCGGATTTCTAATGACGATCATGCCGCTCGATGGTTCAAAACCAATAATGGTGTATGCGTGATTTGTCTCTACGATATAAGGCATGCCAGCAGGAATTCCATTGTGCGTTGCACAAATGATTGGATTCTGAGACTTGACTGCACCATCTATAAAAGAAGACAGCTCTTGTTCTGATGCGTCTTCAGGATCGAGGGATTGTGACTTTTGACCTGTCAATGTAGACAAGCCTTCAGACAGCAGATTGCCATTGTCCGATGGGAATTTCAAAACCTGACCACACTCAATCAATGTTGCCCAAAGAGCTTTGTTGTGAATTTTCTTGTCTTCCAATAGTTTTTCGTCAATGTTGTAGATGCGCCCGTCACCTGGAAAGCGCACTACATAAGTTCCTTCCTTGTGACCATAACTGACCATATCCGCCATCAATCTTTGTCCACGCGGCAACTGTGCGAGAGTCGACATCGTGCTTTCAAACCAGCAATTCGGATAGTACATTTGGTCGATACCGTTTGCTCCTTCCTTAGCAATATCAGCCGCAGTGAAGACGCGTGCTCCAGGTTTTCCACTCTCTTTCCATTTCGCTAACATAGGCGAAACTTCTTGGAGCCTCGAACCTGCGCCAGACTCTTTTTTGGCGAGCTGCTCAGCGACATATCTCCTACCTTCTTCGGACTTCAACATTTCTTCGGTCGATTTGCCTTTGAGAGAATCAGGTACGGGATCAGCGCCAGATGCTGAAGCTGTTGAAGTTGGCGCGCTGCCTGGAAAGAGCTTCTGTGCGAAAGCTGCTTCTGGAGCACTAGGGAACGTAGATGTGATGTATTGGCAAAGTTGCTTAGCACGCGCGGTTCGATTACTAGCGCGATGCGCGAGAGCTGCATAATAATACAACCGGGCATTGGGAGTGGATGAAGCAATTAAGGCTTCAAACGCGTCCGAGGACTCTCGATACTTTTGCTGCGTGTACAGCGCCCATGCGCTGCGCAAAGCTGTTTCATTTACGGGTCCGGCTGCATGTACAACGGGCACTGTGTTGAAAGCCAGCAGCACCACCGCCGCAGTTCTAAGAAAAGCTCGGCTGTAAACAGAGGCGCGTTTTGCGTTTCTTCCTTCGTTCATCGATATTTCACCCGGTCAGATGAAGAGACAAAAGTTATGTAATATCTATTCCAATTAATACCCCATTTAGGGCCGAGATTTCTCCCCTCGGTACGGTCTGGCAGCATTTTTTACCTAAAAGTTTGTATCTGATTGGGCTCCGATGAGAGCGGGCGCCAATTCCGAATCCACGCCTGGAACATCCAAGGGTTTGGCATCTAAACAACTGCCACCCGACGGGGAATAAAGCGCATAGAATGCATATTAAATTCGCGGAGACCAGGCTAGACAAGGGGGCGGCGTGTCGGATTTCTTAAGTCAATTGCAAATGGTCGAAGAAGCGGTGAAAGGCGCAACCAAGGGCTTTATAGCGAAACTGGACTCAGTGACGTTCAAAATGACCATTGGCGGGCTTAAAAGCAACGACCCTACGGCTGCGATGATTTCTATCGAGCAGCTAGCCAAGGAAAAACGCGAAATTAGCATCCCGCCCCTCTACGTCGTCGCCAAGGGTCATCCGGTGCAGCAGGTTAGAGAGAAAGCCGAGGAGGCGCTCAAACAGTTGGACAAAGACAACGAAATTCCGGCTCTGGTTAAAGGCAAGGAAGTCAAAGAAGCTGTGGCGGCGCTTGTCGCCAGGTTCGGAAATTTCAAAAAACTATAGAACAGGAGCCGGACCGGGTCCGACTCCTGCTTTCCTTAAAGCAATCGAAGCGCGACTCTCAGGTGTTTCTGCCAAATCCCACTATTTGACAGGAACTGAGACCACGTCCTTGCGACCGCCAGCCCAAACTTCAATCTCGTGAGGCGGCTTGGGAGGCGCAATTGCAGCGGATGATTCGCCTGAGTTGCCTAAGCCCGTCAGAGCTGGTGGTTCAGGAATCGTCAAACTGCTCGGACCCGGCAGCATGGCAATATTCGGATCGGCTTTGACCGGCTTGGCGAAAAGCGAGGTTACATCAACCGTTGCGATAGGTTGGTGGTCTTTCTCATTACGCAAGGACAGATACAACTTGCTTGCTGCGACCGCTTTGACGAGCTTCTGCGCATCTTCCGGAGTGACAGCTACAGTAACCGAACTTGCCGGTGTCGCCGCTTGCTGACCGGGTTGACGCTGATATGTTTGACCAACCGCAATTACTTCGATATCGGAGAGAATCGGTGAAGCCTTTGTTTCAGCGCCAGCACCAACCATAGCAAGCACATCAACATGACTTTCCGGATTCAAGAATCCAGCTACGCCACTATTGGTATCAACTGCGAACGTGACGGCGCGCATGCCTTGCATAAGACGCGCTTCAAATCCGAGCGACATTCCTTGTGGTGCCAGGTCATGTTGCGAGAGCAACTGTCCCGAGGCAATGCCAAACTTGCTGATGCGACCAGCCACAAGACTTGCATTCGACACGCTGTCCACAGGAATCTTTCCGACTTCCAACTCTCTTTCTTCGAGAGCTTCCATTGAGATTGCCATACCTTCTGGAATATCTCTAATTGCGTAGACAACCTTTCCTTTGGCTGCCTGAGCCTCTTTCAGACGATTGAGCTCGTCATCGTACTTATTTTTCGTACCATTTACATAGCTGCTGACTTGAAATGTGACCAGTGACGCCAAGCCCACAATAATCAACAACATCATTGCGGGCGGAATTCTCGAAATCGAGAGAAACAGTGAACGCATAGGATTCATAATCCAACTCCCTCGCGCACTGAGAAAGATCAACCATCCCCATCATTGGGGATGCCGTTTAGGACGGTAATAGGGTTAACCCTGAACCAACTTTGGGGGCGGTTTGAACTTTTTTTGAGGCGGAGTCGTCTATAAAAAAGCGGCAACTCACACTAGTTTTTGCCGCGGGAAATACAATAGCTGCATTCGGGGGAATACAAGATGCCAGCCAAGAGGCAACTTCCTATCAGCCGCGCTCAGCTGGCGGAATATTTCGACTCCGCAACTTTCGGTCGGGGCGAAGTCTATGCCCTGGAAAACAGAGTTCTTGTAGATACCTTCGACATCGCGATGCCAAGCATCAGTGCTTATGTCCGAGGCTCGAAGAAAAAGCCTTACTTAGTGCGTGTTCGGTTCTCAAAACGGAAATCTGGATGGGTCATATATACAAGTCAGTGTACTTGTCCAGTCAATTATGACTGCAAGCATTCTGCGGCGATGCTTCTAACTGCTGGTCAGATATTTGGTTTTGATGGCGAAGATACCGGTAAGTTTGTAACTCCTGAAGGACATTTTTTGACTGCAAAAACTGTTGCTTGGCTACATGAGCTCAATATTGCCGCTCGGGGCGCTAAAAAAACAAAAGATTCGCCAGATATCGACGATAAGAGCAATCTCGTCTACATATTGAATTCACCGGACAATCTTGAATACGACCTCACTCCCACAATTTATTATGCGAAGGCAAATAAAAGAGGGCCAACACTAATCGAAATTTCGCATGATGACGTCTTATACCAGATCGAGGAGTATGGCAATGTCGACGATAAGCTGATTGCAACTATGCTCAACACATTTTTCAATAATTATTCGTATGGAACAGCGGATCAAGATGCTGGAATAATGACAAAACTTTTCATCAGCATGCTCAACACAGGGAGATGCTATTTCAGAGATGTAAATGAGCCCCCGCTCAAACTTGGTCATCCATTAGCGGCGAGCGTCTCTTGGACGTTGTTGCCTAGTGGCAGACAAAAGCCTGCCATTACCGTTGATAAATCGAATATTCTAGCTTTTCTTGATCCACATCCTTGGTACGTAGACACTGCCAATTGGGAATCTGGTCCGCTAAAACTTCCTATTGCAGCGAGTGTTATAGAGGTTTTGCTTGATGCTCCTGAATTAGAGCCAACAGAGACCGCAGCAGTTCGCACAGCCCTCAAAAGATTTTTGCCCGACGATGAAGCAGCTCTGCCAATCGATAATTTTGAGAGAAGAACAGTAGACAGAGATCCAGTCAAGAAACTAATTCTTCAGTCCAAGACTGTTACCTACGCAGACGACACTCTATTACGCAGAGGATTTGCATTTGGTCATAAAGCACCATATGTAGCGGCAGTGTTTGATTATGGTGTCCCGGGAATTGATTTAGAGTCCAACAACAAACAAATTTCCTCTATTGAGGGAAACGTTATTACGATAATCAACCGAAATCTGGAGATGGAGCGTTCTGCAATTCGCCAGTTGCAGCAAAGTGGATTGGAGGCTCTGCCCAATTATATTCGTCCTAGCGACAAACTTTTGTTCATTCCCTCAGTTGCTGCCAACGAAAAGGTAATAACTGCAACCACCTGGTTTAGGTTTCTAAAGTCACAGCTGCCAAAGCTTCAAGAGTCCGGCTGGACCGTAGAAATTGATCCATCTTTTACAGTCGAGAGCGTAGAAGCCGAAGATGAGTGGTCCAGCGAAGTTGAAGACAATGGCAGCTGGTGGTTTTCTCTCGAAATAGGTATCGAAGTAGAGGGAGAGCGAATACCGCTGTTGCCGATTCTTCTTGACGCCTTGAGAAGAGCTCCCTTTGTCTTCACCCCTGACGACTTGGACAGCCTAAATGTTGATGGAAAGTTTTACGCACCTCTTGAAGATGGTCGCCACGTAGCTTTACCTTTCGAGCGAGTAAAAGACTTACTCAGTGTAATTCTGGACATATTCGATCGCAGCGCCCAAGCCGACGAAATAAGTATCAATCCCTGGCAAGCTGCAGATCTCGCTAACATTGGAATAACGTTTGAAAACCAAACGCGACTTAATGAGTTGGCGAAAAGGGTCAAATCGTTTAAGGGAATTTCCGCACTTGAAGCCCCACCAGAATTCCAGGCCACTCTGCGTGATTATCAAAAAGAAGGTTTAGGCTGGCTCAATTTTATTCGTGAGTTTGAGTCCGGCGGAATTCTTGCCGATGACATGGGATTAGGAAAAACAGTTCAAACTCTTTGCCACATCTTAATCGAGAAGACGGAGGGACGATTGGACTACCCGGCTCTTATCGTTTGTCCCACGAGCGTTCTGCCAAACTGGGTTAATGAAGCCAAAAAGTTCACGCCCACACTCCGTGTTCTGGCGTTATATGGAGCCGACCGGCAGAATAATTTCGGTGAAGTATACGAGCACGATATTGTTGTCACAACTTATGCATTGCTTCACCGTGACAAACATCAATTAGCAAAACGCAATTGGCATGTTGTTGTTCTCGACGAAGCTCAGTTCATAAGGAACCCAGGTACATTAGCAGCACAGAGCGCGTTTCAGTTGCAAGCAAACTATAGAATTTGCTTAACGGGAACGCCGGTTGAAAATCACCTGGGTGATTTGTGGTCACAGTTTCACTTCTTGATTCCTGGTTATCTCGGAGATCAAAAAAACTTTGGTTCCTTTTTTAGACAACCGATTGAAAAGCATGGAGATCGGACCCGACAAGCCATATTGTCACAGAGAGTTCGCCCCTTCCTACTGCGCAGAACAAAAACTGAAGTAGCAAAAGAACTTCCAGCAAAAACAGTAATGATAGAAAGCGTGCAGCTTGACGGTGCTCAACGCGACTTATATGAGACCGTTAGACTAACAATGCATGAAAAAGTAAAAGAAGAAATTCTATTGAAGGGCTTCAAACGCAGCCAGATTGCGATATTGGAAGCATTGCTGCGCTTACGACAGGTTTGTTGTGACCCACGCTTGATTGGCACAAAATTCAATCATAAAGCTAAAGACAGCAGCAAATTGCGCAGGGTTTTAGACATGGTCACTGAACTCGTCGATGAGGGGCGCAAGATCCTCATCTTTTCACAATTCACGAGCATGCTCGATATTATCGCAGCGGAACTCCAAGCTCTAAAAATTGATTTTGTTCAGATCAGAGGAGATACAAAAGATCGCGCTGAGCCTGTGAGAAAGTTTCAAGCAGGCGAAGTTCCAGTTTTCCTTCTGAGCCTTAAGGCGGGTGGTACAGGTCTAAATCTCACCGCCGCGGATACAGTTATTCACTATGACCCGTGGTGGAACCCTGCAGTCGAAAATCAGGCGACAGATCGAGCTCATCGAATTGGTCAAACCAAGCCCGTCTTTGTCTACAAGGCAATTGCGGCAGGCACAATTGAAGAGCGTATGCTGCAACTACAAGAAAAGAAGAAAGTACTTGCCGAAGGCATATTCGATGAGAAGAAAGCTGCGTCTATAAACATCACTGAGCAAGAACTAGAATTTCTATTTCGTCCGCTAAGCGACGACTCGACCGTCGAGGAGAGCGTTGCCTCATATTTATCCAATGGTTTGACAGATCCCCAAATACTACATCTGCCTGTGGATGAGGGTGACCCCCCACAGGACGAGAAACAAGAAGTGATAGAAGTGAAGAAGTCAGTTAAGCGAGAGAGTAAGGCACTCGCTCCCAAGGAAAACGGAGCAAAGAAGGAGCCCCCTGACAATCGGACAGAAAGCAGTGACAAACAAACTGCTAAAAACTCAGTTGATCCCTTTATTGAAGCGCTCAGAAAACAAGGTCTATCCGTTGAAGACATTGCAGCCGGAGAATTCATGAAGAAGAGAATGCGCAAGTAAAGTTTAAGTCTATTTGCGCTTTTACAAATTCAGCTTGCCTCCCAAACGCAACTTGCACTGACAACATGTAATACATTCGTAATACACTGTATAATGGTGAATGGCTGTGAAATTCACGTTTGACAGAGAAAACCTGAAGAAGCACAGAATTTCTGACAGGGACTGCTTAGAAGTTTATGCAGATCCTTTTAACGAAGACGCTCCAAATGGACTAAGTGAAAGGGGAAACAAGAGGTTTCTTATAGTAGGCCGGTCACCAAATCGGAAGTTTCCAATTGAGATTGGAATTGAGATTTTCTCGGACGAACATCACCACATCTACCACGCAATGAAAGCGCGCGATGCCACTATGAGGCTAGTCGGATATGAAGAGTAAAGAATTACAAGCCGGTCGAGACGCAGCCAAGCAAGAACTCATAAAGAGTGAGGTCATGACCTTCCGCCTCCCCTCAGATGAACAGGAAAAGCTCTATGCGCTGGCAGAAAAGAGGAATGTTCGAGTGACAGTAATGGTACGCGACTGGGTAATCGAACGCCTAGGAATCGAAATTAGCCGACCTTCGAGGAAAAACTCAATTAGCATAAGAGATATCGAAGAAATTCAAGCGCGGTTGTCCGTGATTGAAAGTGAGCTTGAATTGAGTAGCAAGCCCATTGTTCGGGAGAGAGCAAGTCGCTATGCTGCTGGTCAGAAGAAGGTGCCAAAGAAACGAACAAAATAGAAACTGGCAAAGCAACTCGCCGTGCCCCAGATTAACCGACTGCGCGTGCCCGTAATCGATTCGTATAAGCAGCGTACCGTTGCAAGTGCTTGGCAGCAAGCTTCTGCGCAAGAGTTGCGAGTTCAATTTTGCCTTGTGAATTGTAGAGTCTCGATATCTCAAGCATTATGTCGGCAACTTCTTTTGAAACACGCATCTTTAGTTCGTCAACATCCATAGTCGAACCCTCGTATCGTAAAGATCGAATGACGTTAAAACCCAAAGAATGTGCCTAATATGCCGGCTTTTCGAAGATAAAGTATCAAAACGCAGCACCTGCGGCAGTTTCCCGGCTAAAATTCTGTAGGCGTGCAGCGATTTACCAGAAGGAAATGACAAGTTAGCGGGCAGAATCAAAATAGCTTATTAACGGACTTTGCCAAACGTGTTTCTCAAACAATCAAAATCGTACAAACACCTGCTCAAAATTGGCATGCTGGCACTTATAGCGTTCCAGCTGGTGAGCTGCAAGGAGATGTTCGAAGCTATGCCTCACAAGAAGTGGGGCTTCATCGACAAGACCGGGAAGATGGTTATCGAACCACAATTCGATGATGTTCTGCGTGATCAATATGGTGGATGTTTTCCGTACTCTCATAGGATGTTTAAGAACTTCAGTGAAGGGCTCTGCGCAGTCAGGGTAGGCAACAAATGGGGCTACATAGACAAGACAGGTAAGTTTGTCATCGAAGCAAAATACGACAACGCAGGTACCTTCTCAGAAGGTGTTGGATGCGTGAGGCTTGGAGCAAAATGCGGTTACGTAGACAAAACAGGCAAGCTTGCTGTGCCATTGCAGTTTGACGCCTACGAACATTCGAACAACGCACGAAGCGATAATCCAGACTGGGATTTTTCAGCGGCACTGATCGAGAAATTCGGATTCAGCGACGGTTTAGCAGTCGCCAGAAAAGATGGTAAAGAAGGCTACATAGATCATAGTGGAAAGTTTGTCATAGAACCTAAGTTTGCTTCTGCTGCTGCGTTCCAAGATGGCGTAGCAAAAGTTGAAACAGCCGAGGATATGCGCAAATTACCTGGTTCTACCTTCATTGATAAAACAGGCAATCCGATCCTCAAAACCGATGAGCGATGCTTGGATTATTCCGACAAAGTGTTTCTCGCAACAAACGGCAAGTACGATGCAACTCGCAAGTTGTATTACCTAAACTCAAAAGGCGAGCGACTAACAAAGAAAGAGTTCGTCGATGCGCGCGTCTTCAGTGAAGGACTTGGTGCAGTTGCGATGAAATGGGGTGAGGGCTCCCTTGGTTCGCAAGGCACCAAATACGGTTACATAGACAAGACCGGAGCAACCGTAATTCAGCCTGCATTTGAAATCAGCGGAAACAATCTTGCAGGAAACTTCCACAGCGGACGCGCGATTGTGAGCAAGACAGAACTAGACGTGATGGGCAATTACCACGCGTCGAACGGAATTATCGACAATAAAGGCAACTGGATTTTGAAACCCAAATATAATCATATCGCGGCATATTGCGATGGGCTGGCCCGAGCTTTTTCAGATAACGGAACCGTCTATCTAGATATGCAAGGCAACGAAGCGGTGAAGACAAATTCGCCCTGGGGAAACAGTTTTAGTGAAGGTCTCGCCGCGGTGATGGCGAAATAGATTTATCGAACTATTTGCGTCTGCTACCTACTGCTTCTTTTGCTTTGCCGATTTCGAGAGAGCTCAAGAATGACTCATTGACTTTGTATTCGTCCGCGTACTCTGCGTCAATTTTCGCCAAGTAGTGCGAGAGAAATTCATATGCCATCCAGACCTGCTCACCAACAACTCTGGGATCTGCAGTCGTGCTGTGATCTTTTAGAGTAACCATTTGATGGAAAAGATCTTCCAACTTAGTAAACGCCAGCACGGCTGGAGCATTTTCTCCGTAGATTTCTTCCAGTTCTTTGATGCGTTCTTGATCGTTTACGTAATCCAATCGATTTACCCCCAGTCAATTGCTATCTAATAGACAAAACCTAAATACCGAAAAGTGACTTGAGCCAGCCGCTGTTTTCCTGTTTTTCTCTATCTCTGCGCGCGAGTTCTGACTCCAAAAATCCGATACGCTGATTTGCAACATCGAGACGATCTTGCGCGTCTGCTAAAAGTCGCTTCTGCAATTCAATCTGTGTTTTCAGTTCGATGAGTTCCTGATTCGCCTCGGTTACGGTGGACAAGTTCATATCGACTGCGCCGGCTTTGACGTTCAAGTTCATTGTGTGCGTGCCGGTAAATGACCCAGCAGTCGCACAAGTCGGCGTACCGCCGCCACCTTCTTCGAGCATTTGACGCAATTGCTGCGCCACCAGATCGGTGACTCCGCCTTCTGTTTGTTGAACTTCCCCAGAAGAACTAGTGGTCAGTTCCATTGCCGGTTCTTCATCAGTGCAAGGTGTTGCAACAAGCTCCGAGCACATTTCGTTGATTTCTGCATTGTCTACAACATCAGCGATACTTGTACATGGTGTCGTCGCCGCTTCCATACAGGAGGAGGCAACGGGTTGACCAGGGGAAATAGGAGCGCTCGCGCTAGAAGCATCACCAACTTTAGTTTCAGTTGGTGCCGATTCACTCTTTGCTAAACTCTTCTTCTTAGCCATTGCCTCTTACTTTGTCGGCGGGCGGCATGAATGCCGCCCCTACAGTTTCTAATGTCGTTTCCCTTTTCACCGGGCGATCCATCGCATCGCCCCTACAGTTTCTAATGTCTTTTCCCTTCACCGGGCGTTCCATCGCATGCCCCTACAGTGCCTAAATATCGTTTCCTTTTCAACCGGGCGACACGTGGCATAGCCACACACTTGCGAACGCAAGCTGCCAACGTCCTACATCTTCTCGTACCAGACGGGTCCTTCATTGACTATGGCTTTCTTCGGCTCGCCACTTGCTTCGCCTTCGGGACCAGCGGCAGTAGCGCCAGCAGTTGCCGCGGCAGCCGGTGCAGCGGCACCAGATGCGGTGTCATCAGCAACCGCTACGGATGTGACTTCAACAGGCGTATCATCCTCTTCGGGCGGCATCAAATCAATCAAGCGAATATACAAATGCGACATAGTCTGACATTGGACATCAGTCCATTCTTGCTTTCTGAACTCGTCGAGAATGCGGAAAGTTTCTTTACGCGTCTTTGCTTGTTTGACGCGAGCCAACCAGATATTCAAATCTTTGTTTTTGTCGCCTTCACTCATTTCTCTTTGCTCTCACTTTTTACACAAATGCACTTTTCGAATTTGTTGAAGTTTACACAAGTGCAGTTTTACACGACGCTTTTTTACGTTTACGGACTGCTTAATTAGCAGTTGCAATACATCTCATAGAGCTGCCCATTGCCAGCGTCTGCGCCGCTTGGCGAGTTTTCCAGATGTAGCTATCAGTATAATGCGTTTCTACGGCGACGTCGTTGCGTCAAAGGGCCGCGATCGATGCGTTCGATGCCGGCGAGCCGCCGGCGCTCCCAAGGCTAGCTCCCGACGCTCGCAAGGCAAGCTCCCGACGCTGCCAGGCTAGCTCCAGACTCTCCCAAGGCAAGCTACCGATGCTTCCAGCAATTCAAAACAAACGAAAGGACCGGAGTCGCCCCCGGTCCTAACAATGATTCTTCTTAGCGAAGCCGCTTCAGTGACTAGTCTTCCAACTTGCCAACGCTGAAGGAATCCGGGTGGAAGGGCTCGTTGAAGCCATGAACGAATGCGTTCTTGCTGCCGTAGAACACACCGGTTGCTCCGCCGTATACCAATGCGGCAGGAACGGTGACAAAGCTAACGAGAGCGCAGGACGGTCCGAATTCATGTCCGCCGACTTTGTCAGCAGCCTTTTCGGTCATATCCTTGTAGGACTTGACGACTTGACGGGTCACAGCAACCGGGGTGCCGATTACCATGCCTGCGCCCAAACCACCCATACGGGTCACGATGAGCGAGCCATCAACTACTTTTTCTACGCCTTCGTCAGAAGCGAGTGCCGGTGTAACCAAACCAGCTGCCATGACTGCTGAGAGCGCAAAGGCTTTCAAATTCTTCACGGTTAATCCTCCAATCAGATTCCCTGTCATTTTTGCCCCGGTATATCTCTTGAATTCTTCCACACTTTGTGTGGAATAAAACTAGTAAGTCTCTAAGCCGTTACATGCGTTTGGTTTTGAGCTTCGTCAGTCAGACCTTCGAATTTCACTTTGCATCGAACGGATACACGGGCTACAGGTGGGATGTTACCAGATTTTGCCTATTAGGCACCTTCAGTATTTTTACAGAGACAAAACGCTACAACCCTGTGCTCAGCCCAGAACCTGTCGCTGCGATCGCGCCCTGTAGCCTCGCTTCGCGCACCGAGGAAGCCACTGTGTCCGCCCCATTCCGGTGCCAGCAGCGTTACATATGGTGTCTTTAATTTGTCAGAAAGAAACGAATCGAAGGGGACGATCGGATCATCCTTGGAAGCGATAATCAGCGTGGGCACGCAGATCTGCTCGATGAAGTTGATTGAACTAGCCTTCGAATAGTAGTTGTCAGCGTCGCCATAACCACCGTCTGGCGCAGTGAAAATATCGTCAAAATCTTTGATAGTTTTTACCAACCTGAGTTTTTCCACGTCAAATCGGTCGGGAAACAAAACGCTTTTCTGGCGGATCTTGCTCGTCAATCCGCGCAAGAAGTGCAGTTCGTATATCTTGTTGATACCTCTGTTCAACGATTCGACGCTGGCGTGCAAATCGATTGACGGAGAAATTGCACAGATGCCAGCGAATAGTCCGAAGGCGTCTTCGCCAAGTTCGCCCGCAGCTTTGAGAATAATGTTGCCACCAAGGGAAAAACCAGCGACAAAGATCTCTTTCAGGTCATACGCTTTTTGCAAATGTCGCGTAACCGCGATTACATCAGCACTCATGCCACCGTTATAGAGCGTGTTGCTGAGGTGCAGCGTGCCACCACAATTGCGCAGGTTCATCCGCACGACATTCATGTTCTGACTCATCGCCTTTATGCCGAGTCCTTGAACTTGCGACGATTCGCTGGAGCCTTCTAGCCCATGCACAATTAGAAGTGTCGGTCGACTCTTGTGATCAGGTTGAAGATGAACATAAGTGAGCACGGAAGAACCGCTCGCCACCTCGATTATGCATTTTTCACCGCCAGGCAAATGTTTTGGGTGTCGCGCGCGCGGAATAAATGTCGGCACGATTGTCATCAAATGCGGCGATAAAAGAAACGGATGTGGGACGAAATCTGCCATCGCCCCTACGGTTTAACAAAAGCAGATAACGCCTTCACGAAGCGTTCAATATCAGCTTCTCCAAGTGAGTAATGGCATGAAATACGCACGCCGTGTCCAGGTGTCTGCAACAAATAATCCGGTTGAATCCAAATTTTGTCTTTCTGCCAAAGTGCCTGCACGAGATCATCGACAAGCAATCTCGACGGCTCGAAGTCGAATGCAAGCAAGGCACTGAGCTCGTTGGCAGGCATTTTGTCAGGCGATGGCAACAAGAATTTCGGATTGAGTTTTTCAGCGATCAGGTCGCGAGCAAAACGCATAAGTTCCATTTGACGTGCGGCAATATTCCGCTCCCCTAGCTGTTTTTGAAGTTTTAGCGCAGCTTGCAATCCCATAAATTTCACGGAGTCTTCTGTTCCTCGGCATTCCAATGCCCATACAGGAGATGAGCTAGCTGCGCGCGTTTCAAAATACTTGTGTCCAACCCAAACTGGTTTCAAATCTTCCAAAATCTTGCGGTCGAAGTAAGCAAAACCGATTCCATTTGGAGAACCCAACCATTTATGTGCTGACGAAACCCAGCTGTGGTAACGGGATACATCTACCGGACCTTGACCCGGAGCATGCGCACCATCAATCAATAGTGGCATACCTGAAAGATGGCACTCAGCGATTAGTGTATCGAGATTGGGTCTCCAACCTGTAAAGCAGTCAATCTCGCTTACCGCCACGAGCTTTGTTCTTGGTGTCACCAACTTCTCAATACTCTGGCAATGATGATGGCTACCCAATTCTGGCTCGACCTTATGCCTGCGCACAACGATGCCACGAGTTTCTTCCAGATGACGAGCTATCGTGTTCAAACAACCATGCTCGTGATCGGTGGTGACCAATTCATCACCTTCCTTAAGGAGGTAAGTCTGCATCATCAGTTGCAGACCTTCCGTCGTGCTTTCGGTCAGCATGAGTAAATCGCGCTCTACGCCAAACATCTCCGCCGCCATAGTGCGTGCGTCTTCGCGCTGCTCTGTTTCAAAAAACGTAGTCAGTGTCGGATTTTGATTGAGCTTGCGCCAACCTTCCTCAAGCGCGGCAATCACCGATACAGGCTTGCGACCACAGCTTCCGGTGTTTAAATACAGCGGAAATTCCGTATTCCCAGGAGCACCGTATGGAAACTCGCTGGCAACAAGGGTTTTGTTCAATTCGCCAATCTCCGGTTTCGTTAACAGAATCTCGTTTTTGTCCACGATTTATCGCCTTTTTGCCATTTTTGTCGCTGCTGAAATAAAGATTTCAACAAGAATGCGGGAAATACGCTAACTGCGCTTGCCACCTGTGTTTTTTTGCATACAATACAGTTGCAAGACGTGTTCTTTTTCCAGGTGTGTCTATGTTAGCCGACGGCGAACCCGCATTCATAGGTCTATTTGTAATCTTTGCCATTATGGTATTCCTGGGCATCGGCGCAAACATGGGTTGGTTAGGCGTGGTGTACTAAATCGAAGTCTCGGTAATTGCCCGCCCCATTAAGCGTCATGTACTCCGGATCCATACAAGCAGAAAGTAAGCTCTCGAAGAGGCTTTCCTTTGCGCTGTCTTCTTTTCTGGCAATCGCGTGCATGGTGTGCGGCGCGACTTTGCTGACTAGCTGCGGCGGAGAGATGGGAACAGACGTTGAATTGTCGAAGAACGTTTATATGGAACTCGTAGACTGGCATGTTAGCGGGCTCTGGGTAATCAATTGTCCGGTCGCCTGGATTCGCGTGATGAACTACAACCACGTGCCAGTGAAGAATCCGAAGATCAGCTATGCAACGTACGACTTCGAAGGAAAGCTCCTCAACCACGGCACCTACACGATGGAAGGCGAAGTCCCGGCAGGACAGGTGAAGAACTTCATTGAACAGTATCTGGGGCTTGTGGACCTGCACAGCGACAAACTTGCCGTAAAACCTATAGGCGTCGAACGCGAGTAGTTTTAGTCCAGGGTCGACGCCGTGCATCGCCTCTACCCGTGCAATGCGCTGTCCACGAGCAAATAGTCTTGTTGCGCGGCAATAAAAAAGGGCGCATGCAATGCGCCCCCACGCTTAGGTACATTAAAGCGGCTTAGTACTGCTTGTACTCTTTATTGAAAAAAGAGCTCTTGAGGACAAAATAAGTGATGGTCCCGTACAGCAGTAGCAGGACAGCAAACATCAGAAAAGGAATCTTCTCGTAGATCTTGGCGAACGGTCTAGCGATGAAGTCTATTAGGAACAGTCCACATGCTGCGGCTGGCATTACTCGGCCTCCTTCTTGACATTGCCTACGATTATATGCATCGAGGCGGTTAAGAAGAAGTGAAAAGCACCAATGTTGGGCTTATTATTCTGTAATGCAGTCAAGAGGAGAAAGGCGGATTCACGAAATCCGGCTGTTCATGCTCGTTTTGCAAGGTGTTCGATAGGCGACTAAAAGCCGCCTGTGATCAAATTATTAGTTAACGCCAGTACGTGAAGTACTTCTTCCAGTGATCAACCAGGAAAGGCGCAAGAAGCTCAGGGCACATAACGCAGACCACGCAAATGACCAGTGCGAGCGTTAAACCGAGTGAAAATACCCAGATCATGATTGTCGAAAAAACTCCAACTGTCTTGAAACTTACTACCAGCCAAGTTGACGTACATCATCGTTTCGACCGGTTTAAGGACCGGTTAAGGAAAAAGTTTATTGAGTTTAATGAAACCTGTCTAGTCTGTTTCAAGAAGGAGAAAACAGTGCGGTGGGCGGGCTTTCAGAGCCTTGAAACGCACATGCAAGGCGGGTCCGATCGCTTGAAAACACGAGTGATTGCGCAGAAAGATAGCCGAAAAATTTCTGCCAAAAGGCTGAATTAATCAACGTTTCCGAAACAAAGTGGCTTGCCCGGCCCTTTCGGAAACATGGGGGCACGACAAACCAGTTTGGCAACAACGAAAGGGGCTGAACATTAACGTTCAACCCCAGTTCTAGTTTTTGCAATGCCGGGGCGCCCCCGGATTTTGAATTTCGTAGATGAGTTCTGCAGAGCATTCCGCACGCGTACTCGCACCTACGCCCTAGCGGATACCTAGTTGTGGTCGAGAGCGACGTCAACTTGCAAGGCACCAGTGCCTTGGAAAACAACCGTCGTCACTGACGGGTCGCCTTCAGCGTCCACCGAAACCTGCCCTTTGAACACGTCTTTGGTGACATGCGGCTTTTGAGCAATCAGACGCTCACTGCGCTCCGTGCGCGAAGAACGACTACTGGAGTGGCGTGACACTGTAGTTGTAGAGGTGTTTTTTTCCTTTTCCTCTTTCACAACAGGCGCTTTCTTAGCAACCACGGGCTTCTTCGAGGGCTTCTTCGAACCGGATGAGCTCGATGAATTAGCAGTCTCCGGGTTTTTCTTATCAGGAACGGAAGCAGCAATCAGCTCTTCCTTCTCGCCAATTGGTCTGCCATGCGGCACGCCGTATGACACATAGACTTTAGTTGGAATCAAATCCTTACTGCCGCCTTCCGAAGACGCGATCATTACTGGCGCACTTTGCTGATCGAGGTAAGCAGTGGCATTAATCGGAGCGCGAGAGACTACAAGCGAAAGCTGCTCAGTGCCGGGATTTTCGTCGAACTGCAAGTAAGTGCCGTCGCCGGGAATCATTACGTCGCGACCGTGGGCAACATGATTGTCTTCATGCATCCGCTCGTTGGGGAAGAGCACAGCACGCTCGCCGCGGCTGCCGTTCTTCAGGAGGACGTACGCATAACCATCTATATTAGGTATGACGTGAAAGCGTACCTGATCGCCCGTCTTGAACGGATACTTGTTGCTGACCTTCATGTGCTCGGACCCGCGCTTCAACTCGATCCAGTACTGGACGCCAGTATTGGATTCTTCCTTCTGGTTGCTCAGTTGGGTCCGGAACAGGTCCTTCGGACCCGGTACGACGTTGTCAGCCGGCCCCGCCGAAAACGCCGGCAGCGCCGCCGTTATCAAGGCACAGAGTGCCACTGGAAGGGTTCTACGGAAATTCATTACTAATCCTCCATCTGCTTTCATTCTTGCACAAGCGATTTATTTGTGTAGGACTGCTAGTTTGGTCAGAAAAACCTTGCTGCGCGGGCGGTCCTGTAGCGCTGAACTTGAACTCTTCTTCTCTACAGATAGCAGCCCGGATTTTAGGAGGTCCGCTTCAATTTCTATTCCAGAATTTGGTTCGTGCTTCTTCAAAAAGTCTGCAGCCTTGGCAAAGAAGGCGTTTGTAGCCTCCTGGTCGCCGTAAATTGCAAACGGGGAATGGCTGGAGACGGCTATGAACGTCTCAGCACCCGCCGGCTCACCCAGCGCGTAGCAGTCGTGCAGAACATTCTGCTGCTGCTTAACCTGAATATTCGCAAAACTGGTCTCGAGATTTGATGGACAGGTGAAATAGTCGCCCGCGGAAAGGGAATATTCTTCCGCATGTTTACGACCCGAATCGGACACAGGGACGGACTTAGCAGGCTTAAGATCCTTTGCACCGCTATCATTCTTACCCGTTTTTCCAGCCTTGGCTGCGGCATTCGCGGCTTCTTCTTTTGAGATGTCTTCCTGCGAAGGCGGGAAAAGCGTGTCTATATCGCCGCCAGAGCTGGATTGATGGAAAACGTAAATGTAGGAAGGCTCATCCACATTGACTTTCATGTAGAAATTCGTGCCATTACGCAGTGTCACGCCTGGCTGGTAGCGCTGGAAGACGTTTTCCTTAGCGCGCCGTGGGTCGTTGTACTTACCTTCGAGCGTCACCCATGGGATTTCAGGCTTCATTACATATTCAGGCGGCAAAATGTTTGGTTGGGGAGCACGCGCTAAAACCATAACAGTGCCCACACTTATGCCAAGCAGGAGGAGGACCATAATCAGCGTACTGTTCACAAATGCTGCCTTCCGAGGCTTGTACTCGATATCCGATATCAGTTTCTGACCGCAGGTTTTGCAGAACCGCGAAGACTCCAAGTGCGACGCTCCGCACTTAGAGCAGTTTACACGAGCCACTTCGGTACAACCCGCTTTTGGCACAGGTGCGCCCGCCGCGGGTTTTGGAATGTCGATAGCACTTTGGCTCAACTTGCGCGCGAGTGTCGCCTCACCGCCTTGAACCAGGCATTGCACAATCACGTCGACCCAAAGCATCTGCTGCAACCTGGTGCCGTCGCTTGTATCCGGCTCGGGAGGCAGCGATCCGCAATGCATGCCTATGACATGGCCATCTTTAAACATCGGACAGCCCGATGATTCGGGCGAAAGCACCAGATTGTGAACCAAGTGATTCGGATCTGCTTCACGAAGACTACCTAGCAAACTTCCCTTGCGAACAAACGGCTTGGCCTCGAGAGGCTCGACAGTGAGACTTTCGATCTCGTCATAAGGTTTGAGTTGAACTTGAATGGCGACGGGAATCGGCACCGCCTTGCGGTTATACGGACTTTGGTTGGCAGGCTGAAGGTTGATCTGCATGAGATGCCGCAGTTCAGCTATCGTTTGAAAAACAGAATAATCATCCAGCCCAGCCAGGCGCCAGAGCTCATTTGCAGGCGTAACTCCATCGAGCACAGGCCAGAGAAGCTTCGCGCGTTCGAGTGAATCACCTGTAAGATTATTCGTATTTAGTTCAGGCGAGACACGCTGCCAGAGCGAATCCGCTCCGCCAATTTCTTGCTGCAACTTTGGCAATTCATCGTATCGACGATGGGATTCGATAAGCAGCATATCGGCAGGACGTTGAATAGGTCTGCGTGAAAGCCAATCAGGACTCTTCGCCGAACGGAAATGGAAGTTACCGTCCATCCTTGATTCAAAAATTTGATACAGCGCGTATTCGTTGAGAAGCCCACCGTACTGGGCGTGTAGCACCTTTCCTTCTTGGCAGAAGATGCGCGCGATGGTGCGATTGCGCTCATCGGTAATGACGAGAATGCCCTCTTTGCGAGCATTGGTGATAGTTTGCAGCACCATCGCCAAATCCAACTCCGCAAGTGAACCACCCATGCCTTGCTCGAGAGCAGCCTGTGGCACGCTGTTCTTCTGAATCAGCTTGGCGATGGTATCGATACTCAGGTCTGGTAAGGTCGGGCGAGTAACGAGGACTACAGCATTGTTCTTTTGCAAAGAAACCTGCGGCAAATACTCCGTCATGGCTTGGGTAGCCATTTGTGTCGTGGAAGAGCGACTAAAACGCGGGTGAAACATCGCTTTAGAAACGCCCCGCTCCTCACCTGAGCAGGGAAAACGAATCTTGAGCGCTTCGAGGTAATCTGTAAAAAGAATGATGGAGTGCGCGGTTGTAGCGACCTTGTCGTCATCGATAAGCCAGCAAGTCGCCAAAACTTCGTCGTTCGACGACGTCCGGTCGATGATTACACCAACCGATCCGGCATATTGCCTGGCTTCAATTTTGCTATTCAGAGCTAAAGCTCCTTGAAGTCAAGATCCGAATCAATCGGTCTGCTGCCCCACTCCGGCGACCGAGGCACCCGTAGGCGACCACAGCCTCCGTATACAGTATAGAAGGCCTTATCTATGTTGGGGGTTGCCGGGAGCAAAATCGCAGCGCCCGGCATCGCCCGCATTTACAACCGGAACATCATTGCCGGAGTCGCGTCAAATAGACTTCTGCGTGCTTTTGGTAGACGTTTTCATCCCCTTGAAAGCGAAAACCCAGACCTATCCTTAGTTTTCGGCGCGATGTTTCGAGAGATTAAGGGACTACGTTATAATGAACGTCCGCAGGCGCCGAGACCACCGGTATATCTGGTAACCTAATGTCTCTCACGCGATGCGGATTCGGGCGCTCGTAGCTCAGTGGATAGAGCCCCCGCCTTCTAAGCGGGTTGTCGTTGGTTCGAATCCAACCGAGCGCGAATTTTTCCCCATCGCAAGGGTCATTAGCTCAACGGCAGAGCAGTTGCCTCTTAAGCAATTGGTTGGTGGTTCGAATCCACCATGACCCACCACTTTCGAAGAGCATCTCCAGCGAGATGCTCTTTTTGTTTGGAAAAAACACCACGAATCGCGAGCGGCAGCAACGCAAAACTCGAGCGATGAGTTCTTTCTACTTTCATAACTCCTTAACCGCGGGCTGAAAAGATTGCAATCACACTTGCGTGTAACCAACCTGGAAATTGGTTTAAAACTTGCGCACAACTTGCACTTCCAACTTGATAATTGCTAAAGCGACTGCATAACAATTGCGACACCGTATATGGTGCTGACAATTACCTTTCTATTTTATGTTTGCTCAAACTATCGAAACTAATTTAAGGCGCATTCTCGGCGCCGGCGTAATTTCGCTCACATTGCTGATAGCAGCGGCTTCTGAAGAAGATCTCCGCAAAGCTTTCAGCCACAAGCTTTCAGAAATTTCGCTTGCCAAGGAGCCCTTTTTGAGGTAAGGTAATTGGGTAACAAATACGCCCGCCCAAGCAACCAATTAAATTGGCTGACAGGTACGGCTAGTGTCCCGCCCGGACCACCATTTGCGGATGGCCGAGCAACACCAGAACAGCAAACCGCGAAAGCGGTTGACCTTGCACAGGCAGAATACGCCTTAGGAAACCCGACCGAGTTCCTGGCCTATCCCTATATAACCGACTCTAGGTGCCTCGGCATCTCGTTTTAACTCGCCACCACTATGGGAGGTCCACCATGTTTCGATGGAACCCACACGTGACGACTAGAGAATCAATCACAAAAGATTTTCTTGCTTCGCTTGTAGTTTTTCTAATGGCAATGCCGCTCTGCATGGGCATTGCGCTCGCGTCCGGCGTGCCGGTAGAAAAAGGAATCCTCACAGGTATTGTTGGTGGCTGCATCATCGGTTTTATCACAGGAAGCCCTCTGCAAATTAGCGGACCCGCTGCCGGACTGACAGTTCTCGTCTACGAAATCGTCAGTAATCATGGGCTTTCCGGACTCGCAATTATTTTAGTCAGCGCGGGACTTTTGCAGCTTTGCATGGGTCTAGCACGCATCGCACAGATTTTCCGCGCGGTATCACCGGCAGTGATCAACGGAATGATGTCGGGCATCGGCATCACACTCATACTCAGCCAACTTTATGTCATCGGCGCTCTGCATCCTAAAGCGCACGCTCTGCACAACATCAAGCACATTCCAGACCTCATCGCCAATATTCTCGATCCGACGACAACGGCACTAGAATCAGTCAACATCGGCGTTTTGACCATTGTTGTTTTAGTCCTGTGGATGAAGTTTGCGAAGGGCAAGCTCGCTTCCATTCCGGGCGCGCTCGTAGCAGTAGTAACAGCAACCATAACAACAAGTCTTTTACATTTACCGCTAAAGACAATTCCTTTGCCAGAAAGTATTTTCAGTGGAGTTCAGTTTTTGAATTTCGCGGAAATTTCAAAATTGGATCCGTGGTCTATCGCTAGATTCTCAGTCGTGCTGGCAATTATCGCCAGCGCCGAAACATTGCTCAGCGCGGCAGCCGTGGACAAACTGCATCGTGGACCGCGTACAAAATACGACAAAGAATTGATCGCCCAAGGGGTCGGCAACACGATATGCGGTCTCATTGGCGCGCTGCCGATGACGGGCGTCATTGCTCGCAGCAGCGTTAATGTAATGAGCGGCGCAAAAACAAATCGTTCTGCAATCCTGCACGGCGTTTGGCTTTTGATCGCGGTGGTAGTATTTCCGAACGTCCTGCGAATGGTGCCGGTTGCAACCCTTGCAGCGCTACTCTTATTCACTGGATTCAAACTCATCGACTTCAAAGCAATTCGCAAGCTCTGGGATTTCGGTCCACGCTTGGTAGGTGTTTACGCAGTCACGACAATCGCAATTATTTCCACCGATTTGCTGGTCGGAGTGGCTCTCGGTGTAGCAATGTCCGTGGTGAAGCTTGTCTACACGATGACTCGCCTGAACATAACCATTGATCGCAGCGAAACAAAATCAATTTTGCATCTGCGCGGCGCGGCAACCTTTTTGAGTTTGCCGATTCTCGCCGACGCTTTGGACTCGGTTCCGGCCAATACTGAATTGCATGTATGCATGGACGAGCTGGACTACGTCGATCACGCATGCTTGGAATTGATAATTGATTGGGAAAAACAACACGAATCCACCGGTGGAACGCTTGTTATGGACTGGGGCGAATTGCGCGCGATGTTCCGCAGCAAGCGTCGCTCGCGCCATAGTCGCCCAGCACTATCTGCCGCGCCGACGCCGGTGCACGGACATAATACACATCCGGAAAAAGAGCCAGCCGCAGTTTAACGACGAGAAAAACTAAAATCAATTCTTGAGCCTCACAATGAAGCTTTGATGTATTGTCCGCCATTTTGAAGATTAACTGCCTTCGCCTGGGAATAAAGGGGTAATCCAGGGGCCCGTTTCGGGGAGGCTGACAAATGTTTGAATTCTTCTGGAGCAGAGATAACAACAATGCCGATTTGCAAGCCAAGAGAGAACAGCAGGGTCCTCCCGTGAAGATTTGCCCGAAGTGCAAGCGCTTGTACAGGGAAAAAACGTTTGTGTGCATATACGACGAGACTCTTCTCGCCTATAAAAATCCTCCGCTGCACGAACAACAAACACCTCAACCGATTTCTTCTTTTTCTGCAACTCGACCTGACGGCTCGAAATGGAATCTCATTTGCAAGAAGACGATTAGTAGCGGTTCCATGTGTGATGCCTACGAAGCTTATTGCACAAATGCTGGTACTTCGGTGGTTGTGAAAGTTTTACTCAGCCCGTTGATGTGTGATGAAAAATCAGAGAAAAAATATTTAGAGGGGGCAAGGCTTGCGCTACCACTCGCTCACGAAAACATTGTCAGCTCGCTCGCTTACGGCACTTACGATGACAAAACCCACAAATGCATTCGCCCTTTTACAGTGTACGAACACACTAATGGGCACCAACTTTCCACACTTATAGACAAAGACCAACTTCCTACGCCGCAAGACACTTTGGCGATAGCTGGTGATATTTGTGCCGCCCTTCAATATGCACACGAACGGGGAGTTGTGCACGGAGATCTAAAACCATCGAATATATTTCTAGAAAAGTCTGGTGACATAGTTCGAGCAAGAGTCTGCGACTTTGCTGTGGCAGAACGTGTTTTCCGCGGACTTGAGTGGGACAAAATAGCGACAATTACATGCAGTCTTTATGGATGTGCAGCATATCTTGCTCCGGATTATGCAAGCTCTCGTCAATCAACAGTGTCTGCGGATATTTATTCGCTAGGCTGTGTCTTATATGAGTGCCTCACCGGCGCACCACCTTTCACAGGCAACAACGATTTCATGACCATCATGCAACATATGAATCAAGCGCCAAAACCGCTTGACTCAAAGTCTGTACCGACGGTTGTTTCAGCGATTGTAATGAAAGCACTTGCCAAAGATCCGTTGGAAAGATGGCAGTCCGCAGAACAAATGGGTGTAGCAATCAAGGTTGCCGAAAAACAACTGTTGATGAAAGCCTAGGCTGGATGCTCGAACTCGTTTTTCGCTTCATAATTGTTGGTGCTTCCAGCAAAGAAAAAGCGAAGGTAGAGGTCAACCTTCGCTCCTTTCATTGTTTTCCACGCTTGTGGTGATTATCTGGACATCTTCACCTTGGGTTCACGAGCCCAGAGTCTAACTCCCCTGCAAGAGGCGATGAAGTCATTGGCGCCTTTTCCTTGCCCCAGAGGAACAAACCCTGCATCAACAGACTTGCTCAATCCTGCTTTGTCAAACAAAATCATTGCTGGAGCAGTGAAGCCGATGAACTTGCAGTGTGCATAAGCATCAGAGACAAAGTCTTTTGCGGTTGATTCACCAGCAAGCTTTTCCGCCCCTGGCTGCGACAACACAAGCGCTACGGCATCAAACAGAACCGATGGTGCACCATCAATCTTATGGTCTGCGTTGACGTGCGATCCATCGCTGAGGTTGACACCGCCAATAGTGGGAGCCACCACCTCGAGTGCGGCGCCTTCAGCAGCAACAGCAGCTTTTAGCCCGTTGAATACTTTTGCGTCTGCTCCATCGGTGAGCACAACGCCCAACTTGCGTCCCTTAAAGCTCTTAGGACCGTTGAGAATAATGCTTAGCTTGGGAGACGCCGGCAGATCCATCTTTGTTGGTCTTGCAGCCTTCGCAGGTGCAGGCAGATTTTTCATACCGAGCCCTGTAGCTACTTTGCCCGCAAGATCCTTATCAATATTTTCTAGGTGAGCTACCATTCTTTCTCGAATCAACGCCTTCTTCACTTTAGACAGCTCGAAGACCAGGGCATCAGCGATATGTCCCTGCTCCGTAGGTGTCTGGCTAATATAAAACTGTCTTGCTTGGCTGTAATGATCGGCAAAAGTTTCCGATCGCTTTCTTTCCTTCACGCCCTGCATCGGTTCGGGAAATGATTGAAGACCGGCTTCCGGAACTTCTCTCGGACCACCCCAAGAATTAGGTTCATAATTCACCCGCCCTTTAGGATTATTCATCGCCATATGTCCATCTTGCTGAAAGTTGAAAAATGGACATTTGGGAGCATTGATGGGCAACTGAGTGAAATTAGGTGATCCCAGCCTCTTTAACTGCGTATCTAAATAAGAGAAGTTGCGCAACTGCAGAAGAGGATCGTTGGTGAAATCGATACCTGGAACAATGTTCTGAGTACAAAAAGCAACCTGCTCGGTCTCCGCAAAGAAGTTGTCTGCATTTCGATTTAAAACCAGCCTTCCGACCTTTTGCACAGGTATCAGCTCTTCAGGGATATCTTTGGTTGCATCCAAAACATCGAAGTCAAACTTGCGAGCAAACTCTTCATCGAAGAGTTGCATGCCTAGTTCCCACTCAGGATAGTCGCCTCGCTCAATGGCTTCGTACAAATCTCTCCTGTGAAAGTCTGGATCGGCTCCATTGATTTTGACGGCTTCATTCCAGAGAACTGACTGCATACCAAGTTTTGGCTTCCAGTGAAACTTCACGAAAGTGCTCTTGCCCTGTGCATTCACCATACGGAATGTGTGAACACCGAAACCTTCCATAAATCTGTAAGAGCGCGGAATAGCGCGATCTGACATTGCCCACATAATCATGTGCATTGATTCGGGCATAAGCGATATGAAGTCCCAAAGGTTATCGTGCGCTGTCGCCGCCTGTGGAATTTCATGCTGAGGCTCGGGCTTAGCTGCATGAACCAGATCTGGAAATTTCACGCCATCTTGAATAAAGAAGACTGGAATGTTGTTGCCGACAAGATCCCAGTTGCCCTGCTTTGTATAAAATTTTGTCGCAAAACCACGAACATCGCGAGCCAAATCGAACGAACCCTTTTGACCAATTACCGTCGAGAATCTTACAAAAACAGGTGTCTTTTCCCCGGCTTTTTGAAAGAGGTCAGCTTTGGTCACATCGCTTAAGGGTCTGTAATTTTCAAAAAAACCATGAGCACCAAAACCTCTTGCATGCACCACCCTTTCAGGAATTCGCTCATGGTCGAAGTGGAATATTTTTTCCCTTGCAGGCATGTCCTCCATTAAAGTCGGACCTCGAGAACCTGCTTTTAGCGAATTCTGGTCATCGGAGATGGGTGTCCCCAAATCAGTAGTCAACGGAGGCAGGTTGACATTGGTCTGGTGCAATTCACCGCCATTTCCGGCGTTGGCAGGCGGCTCACCTGCGGCTTGGGTGCCTTTATCCCAATCTCCGACACTCGGCAAATCTTTGGCATAAGAGGCAGAAGTTTGAAGTGAAAAGGTTAGCGCAAAAAGAAAAGAAAGCGCTCTGGTTGTCTGTCGGGAAATAAACAAACTAGTCATAAGTAAAACCCTTATGTACGAGAGGTAACTGCGACACAGCGGCCAAAATTAAGTGACGATAATAAGGCAATCGATATACTTATGGCTATATCCCGCGTGAGCAAATATTGCGTTTTGTGCGGTACCGCTGGACCTTGAGAGCCTTGTTGATACGCCATCCGGACACAGAACAGTTCTCTTTAAGCGCGCGCCACCGCCTATGGTGCATCACCATTACTCTTAACCGTTTTTGCAAGTGACCGGATCCAGACACAAGGGCTAGAAGAGGAAACTTCAATTGGAGCGAAAATCCGGTTCATTTGCGCAAAGCCTGACTGAACAAAATCGCCATTTTCTGGAACTAAAAGGTCCTATTCAGGTCATTTCTAAAGACACTGAAAGGAGAAATCATATGAACGTAAAGAGTGTTGGCGATGCCGTCAGTGCAATGATGGGCGAACCCGAAATAATCTCTATGCTCAAGGCAGATCACAGAAAAGTCGAAGCACTTTTTGCTGAATTCGAGGGCGCACGTACTAGCCGTCAGCGCAAAAGCTTAATGGAGAAAATAATCACTGAATTAACAATTCATGCCACTCTTGAGGAGCAAATTGTTTATCCTCCATTAATGGTGGAAGAAGAAGACGGAGCTAAAGAAGCTTATGAAGAGCATCATGTAGTCAAAGGCATTCTTCGAGAAATGTCGAGAATGGATGGTTCTGAAGAAAACTGCAAGGCTAAAGTCACAGTACTCAAAGAGTTGATCGAGCATCACGTCAAAGAAGAAGAGAACGAGCTGCTTCCGAAGTTGAAGGATTCGGACGAAGATCTAGAAATGATGGCTGAAACCGTCAAGAAGAAAAAAATGCGAATGATGAACACGAGCAAAGGACGTAGCGCCATCCGACAAAGAAAAGCTAGTTAGCAGCTAAGAATTTGCACGTTTTTTGGAACTGAAGGATGCTTCTAACGTCATCATATTATCGATACGAGAATAGAGAAAGAAAATGGCTATGAAAGCCACAACTATGAACGGGGAAACTACTGATAAGAAGTTTCCGGTTCTTCAAGGCGACTGGGGCTAACCCAGTCGCCTACTATTTTTGCAACAAGCACGATTACAAGTAAATCTGCCCTTACGCGGGTGCATACCCAACAACTTAAGGGCGCGAGATATGGCCAATTCACATTGGAACCGACAAACTGAGCAACGGTCTTCAAATCTGATCATGGAGGTTTGAATATGCCAGGAAGTAAATATACGGACAAACAAGAACGAAAAGCAAAACACATAGAAGAAAGTTACGAGGAGAAGGGTGTAAGCGAGAAAGAAGCGAAAAGTAGGGCGTGGGCGACGGTCAATAAGCAAGATGGTGGCGGCAAAAAAGCCGGAGGTTCGGGGCAGAAAAAAACCACTGCCAAAAAGACAAGTTCAAAAAAAGCATCCACCAAGCCAAAGACCGGTAGGAAAGCAAAATCATCATCTCACCAGCAGAAGGTAGAAGCTGGAAGGAAAGGTGGAAAAGCAAAGGCAAAGAAAGCGGCGTAGAGCTACTTAGATATCTCGATGAAAAGACGTCCTGTGACGTCTTTTTGTCTTTCTACTTGGAAGTAAACACATGTGACATTCAGAAACCGTCTGATCATTTCGCAGTCTTCCTATATGACCGCTACCAAACATAAGCCCGAGGGATACTGATGGTTATTGAAAAAATTGAAAATCACATTCTACGTAGACTGCCACCAGAAGAATTAGAAGCGGTGCTACCACATTTGGAATACCTGAGCCTCAATACAAAGTATCCTATTTTCGAATCGGGACAACCATTGGATTTTGTGTACTTTCCGGAAAGTGGCGTTGAATCGATAGTTGCATACGTTGAAGAAAACGAATTCATTGAAGTTGCAACAGTAGGGAAGGAAGGTGTCGTGGGTGTGCCAATAATATTCGGCGCAGAGACAATGGAAGGGATGTGTTTTTGCCAGATACCGGGTCCGACTCTAAGAATGCCCGCCGTAGACTTCAAACAGTTTATGAAAGACCTTCCGACATTTGGGCTGTTAATGAACAAGTATGCTCAATCGCTCTTCAATCAAACTGCTCAAAACGCGGCTTGCAACCGTTCGCACAATGTTGACTCAAGATGTGCACGCTGGTTGATATTTTGCCACGACAGAATGGATAGAAGGAATTTTCCATTAACGCAGGAGTTCCTGGGACAAATGCTTGGAGTTCGCAGACCGGCGGTGAACGTTGCGGCAATGACCTTGCAAAAAGCGGGGCTAATCTCATATGTCAGAGGCATTGTCACGGTAAAAGATCGTGAAGGATTAGAAGCCGCAAGTTGCGGCTGTTATCATGCCATCGCGGAAAATTTCGAAAAGTTGTTTGGAAAAGAGCCGAGCATATTCTCCCCTCCGCATGACTCCGCGAACAGAGACAACAACTCTGGCGCGGAGTCCAACGAGGCAGCGCAAAAAATTACTTGAGTTCTACTTTAAGAAAACTCAAATGCTAGGAGACTTAACGCGGCCTCTTCGCCGCCTTTTCGGTGGCTCAGTTTTCTCAATTTCATCGTTAATTAATCGCGCCAGAGTTACAGCATCAAGAAATTCTTTCGCCTTCTTTCCGTAAAACAAACGTCTTAAACCTACTGCTTCTACAGCACAATTCTTTGCCTGCTGAAATGATTGCTTTTGAAAATACAAACGCGCAAGGTAGAACAAAGCATCACCACGCTCGCCTGATGAAAACGATGATTCCGACATAGAGGCGACCAATTTTTGTTGTTTTTCAATTTCCGAGTCCAAGTTACTAGCGGTGCCTATTGCCTCTAGCACATCAAATAATTCCGCAGATTTTGTTGGATTCAGTTTCACTTATAGTTTCCTCCACCACACATTTCTATTTTGCCGCCTAGACAGAAGGCGCACGGGCCATCGGCTTTCGAGACTAACATTATTGTTCCACAACTTGGTGCTATTCACTTAGAAACAAACAAAAGTCCAACGATTAGATGTAGAAAGCATAAGTCCGGAACAGGACTTAGAAGAGCACACTGCAAATGGGGACGTGCTGATGCGACCTGTGGCACACTCATTCAACGCAATGGTCGCCACACTATGACCGGATCAAGACACAAGGATTTTGATTCGTAACAAGCTATCAAAAGGCTCAACACTGTTGGATACATGAGGAACAATCAGTCAAATACTGACTCTCCTCATAATGCGAATCGATTTTATGAGGTAAGCGAGATGGCTAGTTCTATGAAAGAAAACAAGGCACAAGATCAAGGAAAACAAAACCAAGAAACTCAGAATCAACAAAATCAAGGACAGCAAAATAAAAGCAATGGTCAGGGAAAGGAAGGAGTAAGAGCGGATAAAGGAACTGGATATTTCCCGCTATCCGACCTTCAATTCGACGTAGTTATGGTGCTTAACGAAAAGTCCAAAGCACTTCAGGCATATGACAAATACATATTGGACGCACAACCCTGTGCTGAGCTGAGAGACCTTTTCGATAAGATCCGAACTTCAGACCGTGAGCACGTAGAAGCACTGAAGATGTATCTCGGCAAATGCTTAACCAAAGAAAGCCAGGGTGAAAACGAAGGTCAAAAAAAGGGGCAAAATGAGTGACGGCGCCAGCCAAACCAGCACGCCCCGAGCTAACTAAGTAGTGAGCAACCAAAGAGGAGAGACGCTTAAAAACGTCTCTCTTGTGTTTTTCGCTTCCTGCTGCGCGGCAGACAACATTGGAGCTAATCTAAACTGCGCAGCCCATTATTGGCTTATAGCCTCTGCCTGATTAAGTATCTTTTCTACGAGTTTGCGAAAAAGTTTCTTTTGATTCTGTCCTGGATTTTCAATCTCGATAAACTCGTCGACGATGTGAAGCTTAATCAGAGTGTCCATCGTCATTCTAAGCATCTCTGTGTGCTCTGACTGAGAGAGACGAACAACCACGATGGGTGTCGTCTTATGCTTTTCGTCGAGACGAATGTCCGTTATTAGCTGGAGAGCGCGGGAATCATCAAAATGAATTCCAATAATAAACAGGTTGATTCCATTCTCAGTGATGAGCCTTTCGGCTTCCTTGACCGTCGCAGCCGGGACAAGTTCAAAACCCGTCAGCGAATCGAGCAAAAAACCGATTTTCTGCGGGTCGTGGGCCAGCAATATGCGATTCATCAAACTTGGTTGCTTATCCATATAGTCACCCAAATAGATATGCCAATCAAATTATCACTTTATAGAATTAATTCTATACGGTCAGTCAGATACAAGCAAGTTGTCCACTGCTTGCTCATCTAGCTATTTAATCTTTTATATACCAGACGAGGGATAGCCCACAGAGGATGCACATATATAATTAAGTATATGAAGTGTGAAATCGGGTAACGCAATGAAGGGAAATCGATCTCGCGAAAAAAATCACTCTTCGCAAGATGATTACGCTGCGTCCAATTTAGTGCTGCGCGCGGAATTAATGGCAGCTATTGCCGAATTGATCCGTGAAAAGGGCTGGACGCAAGGCCAAGCGGCAGAAGTCCTGGGTGTTGGACAACCGCGAATATCAGATGTCGTTCAAGGTAGGGTAGACCGCTTCAGCATCGACATGCTTATTGTCTGGTTGGAGAAGCTCGGAAAAGACGTCAGCGTTTCAATCAGAGACAACGTTTTTTCGAGCGGTGAAAAGGTCAACCTATTGCTTTTTGTTTGCGGCACTCCTGACGAACAACTGCTGACCAACGTCGCACGCTTATTTGGCGGTGACAAGAATAAATATTCGCTGTCAGTAATCGACGTATTGAAGAGTCCGCAACTCGCACAGAAAGAGAGGATATCGTCCACTCCTTGCCTGATAAAGGATTCTCCAGCACCGCGTATTGTTTTGACAGGAGACATGTCAACATCATCGGTGAGATGGCAACTTGCAAATGCCGAGCGACTTGCGCAAGATTTGCGAGAAGACGAATTAACTGCATGACTTAAAGCAGCAAAGAGCCGCTTGCTCTAAGCGGCCCTTCACTTTTCTGCGTTTCGGCGTCGATCGAAACGCAAATCTGTGCTTCTCACAGTGTTTTAGATATTTCGTTTTTTCCGAATGGTATGACCGCACAAGTTATCCAAAGTTCCTCCGGCAAATCAATACTGCGCACTGAATAAATAGTGCAAAAAAAAGGAGCGCTATGCACTCCTCCTTTTCTCCCTGGGGTAGGGATAAACCTATGAAATTAACTATACAGCCAGCTGGTCGTCTGGATTCCAACTATTCAGAGTAAGTATGTTATCTCCGTTTATCGAATGTACGCTTTCTGATAAATGCTCGTCAGATGCGCCCGCAGCGTCTTCGCTGTATGGATAAAAATTCGGCAAAGGTGAAGTTGCATCGATTTTTTCAAACCAATATTTTGTTTTCTTCCTGTTCATAGACTTCCTAATCCTCCATCTCCAGTATGGCGCAAACTCTGGATAACTGAAAACCTAGATTGGGTGATACCTCGAATGGTGGCGAGTGCCCGGAAGTTCTGCAATCCCCAATCTAGTAGAGATTCACTGCTAGCGAGATGTTCCAATTCGCGTCTTAAATTCGTCTATACTGACATCAAAGCTTTTGTTTCATTTGGATCGCAATAAAGCGTGTGCCTGCGTCAGTTTCGAATAACGGCAGAGTAAACGCTCTTTCTTCACTTCTTTCATCACTTCTTTCATCACTTCTTTCATCACTTCTTTCATCACTTCTTTCTTCACTTCTTTTCTTCACTATAGACTCACATTCGCCTTAGACACTGCATATGGTGCCTTCAAGGTTTTTGATTTTAGAAGAAGTGGCAACGTTATGATCGAATTCTCGATAAAGACAAAAACTTTGAAGTCTATTTGGGTGAAGCCCAAATGAGAGAATAGATCAGCTGGGGTATGATTGAATTCCCGCAACACTTGTAAAGAGAATGAAGTCAAAAAAACACAAGCTAATCAAGAGAAGCATCCAGAAAGAAGATGGACGCCTGCTTATCTTCTACGACTTTGAATGCAATGAAGGTTGCACGGCCGGCATCATTGTCAACGCGTCCGGGTATAGCAGCGAAGAAACGCGCAGCAGCACCGCAAAGAAACCCAACAGAGAATCGAGTGCAAAAACTAAGGATAGCTCTGGTGAGGAAAGTCACGGCAAAATCCTCGAATAATTTGACGTCCATAGGAAATCCGTAAATGTCTGAGATGAGATGGAATCCGATTATGGGAGAGTGGGTGGTTACCGCTACTCACCGGCAAGACCGCACCTTTCTACCTCCAGCAGGGTATTGCCCGCTTTGCCCTACAGCGGAAGGGGGCTTTCCGACAGAAATTCATGAACAAACCTACGATATGGTTGTTTTTGAAAACAAATTTCCCAGCCTTAGAGGTACGCCCGATGCCCCGGCGGTGGAAGGATCTGATTTGATGCCAGTTCGAGGCTCACTCGGAATCTGCGAAGTAGTACTTTATTCGTCGGATCACAAGTCGAGTCTTGCGGAAATGCCTCTTCAAAAGATTGAGCACCTCGTTCGTGTCTGGAAAGATAGATACGAAGAACTAGGCAATAAGCCTGAAATCGAATATGTATTCATTTTCGAGAATAAAGGTGAGGCAATTGGCGTGACAATCCATCACCCACATGGTCAAATTTATGCGTTTTCCTATTTGCCCCCGCGTATTGAACGAGAGCTGATTAACGAAGCAAAGCATTTAGAAAAAACCGGCAATTGCTTACACTGCGACATACTTAAGCACGAGTTCAGTGAGAAGAAGCGCATTGTTGCGGAGACAGAAATGTTCGTCGCGATAATTCCGTTTTATGCTCGCTATCCTTATGAAGTGCACGTCTATTCAAGAGAGCACCGTGGAGCAATAAGCGAATTCACCGATGAAGAACAAGATGATCTTGCAAAAATTCTCAATGCTTTGCTGAAAAAGTACGATGCACTCTGGAAGTTTTCAATGCCCTACATGATGGTGATGCATCAAAAACCAACAGACGGAAAAGACTGGCCCGGATGCCACTTTCATATTGAGTTTTATCCTCCGCTCAGAACCCCAGAAAAGCTCAAGTATTTGGCAGGTTGCGAATCAGGTGCAGGAACTTTCGTCAACGATACCCTCCCGGAAGAAAAGGCGGCAGAGCTTAGAGCTGTGGAAATCTAAATGATGCAAGCAAGCTATGAACGCAGAATAAATAATTTGCAAGAGACCTTTCTGGAAAAGTATGGTGTGCAGCCGAAAGTTATTGTTCGAGCGCCTGGAAGAGTAAACTTGATCGGCGAACATACTGATTACAACGAAGGTTTCGTTTTCCCTGCAGCAATCGATCGCGAAATGATAATTGCCGCAGCACCAAGCGATGACGAAATAGTTTCAGCATACTCTCTCGACTATCACGAGGATGTTTCATTTTCTACCGATGAAATTCCGAACAACGATGATAAGCACCACTGGTCTGCATATCTCCGCGGTGTTGTTGATGTTGTCACCAAAAATGGTGGCAACATCGGCGGACTCAATCTAGTCACATCGGGCAACGTTCCCCAAGGGGCGGGACTGAGTTCTTCCGCATCATTTGAAGTCGGACTTGTCACTGTCCTTGATGCGCTGTTTTCTCTAAATCTAAGCAAGAAGGAACTTGCATTACTTGCGCAGAAAGCTGAAAACGAGTTTGTCGGCGTGCAATGCGGCATTATGGATCAATTCGTCTCTGCGCTGGGCGAGGAAGATTCAGCTATCCAAATCGACTGCCGCTCGTTGGAATACAGAGCAGTGCCACTAAATTTAGAGAAAAATGGATACTCGATTGTCATTACACATTCAGGCGTTCATCGCGGTCTTGTAGACAGCGAATACAATGCCAGGCGAAACGAGTGTCTAGAGGGCGTAAGATTGCTTTCGCAGTTGAGAGGCGCGCATTTATCGAGCCTCAGAGATGTCTCGCTTGTCGACCTTTCGCAGCACAAGGAAAGTCTGCCAGAACGAATTTATAGACGCTGCTTACACGTTGTTTCTGAGAACCAGCGCGTTTTAGATGCGGTGGCTGCTTTAGAAAATGGAGATATACAACGATTTGGCTATCTAATGAACGAATCGCATGAGTCCATGAAGACGAATTACGAGATAAGTACTCCTGAAATTGACGTACTAGTCAAACTCACCCAAGCGCTTCCCGCTACTAGTGGCTCGCGGCTGACCGGCGCCGGTTTTGGTGGCTGCACGGTCTCAATAATTCGCTCTTCTGAAGTCGACAATTACAAAAATATCGTTATTCCGCGGTACGAGAAAGAAACCGGCAACCAGACTTCAGTGTATGTATGCTCTGCCAAAAAAGGCGCTTCGTTCGTAACCCCTTAACTCAAGGGCAAACGTACGATCACTCAAGACCTAGATATTTGTAATGTCGGGGCGGGAACAAAACGCCGAAAGTGCAACTCTATCTTCTTCTACCGGGACTTAGAAACTTACTAAAAACGATGCCCGCTGAAATTAAGAGTTGAGTCGATGGAAAAAGCAGCAATACTTGTCGTCGAAGACAATCCGGTCAATCAGATGGTGGTGAAAGCACTTGCTGATAGATTCGGGTTTGAGGTAATTCCGGCAAGGTCTGGATATGAAGCCATTTCACTTTTCAAAGACCGACAAAAGCCCTTCGACGCGGTTCTGATGGATTTAAACATGCCGGTAATGGATGGCATCGAATGCACCCAAGCAATTCGGCAAATCGAAGCAGAGTTGGGCTTCAGAACACCAATCATCGGACTCTCCGCACACTCATCGGAAAGCTGCCGAAAACAATGCTTGGCTGACGGCATGGATGATTACTTAGAAAAGCCAATTTCACCAGAACGATTTAAGAACATGCTGCTTCGTTGGACATCAAAACCAACATCACAAGAAGCATGCTGAGTCTGGCGTGGCATTCTCAGGAATAGTCAGTGCTCAACCCAGACCAATGTGCATTATCAGCAAAAGAAACTTCTCAGCTCAATTTTGCTGTCCGGGTTGATCATAACGGTCAAGGTCGAACGTCACTCTAAGCTGTTTAATCTTGTCTTTGATGTTCGACAGTCTCTGGCTGATTGTTTCAAAATCCTGAGGATCGACGATAGGAGCTTTCTCGGCAGTCTTGAGCTGACTCGTAGTCGCTTTGACTTGCTCCGAGCCTGCGTTCGCCTGCTCATTTGCGCGTCTTTTACCGCCACTGAGTTTCCATTTTTCAATAACTTCTTGAAGGTCTTCCAACTCGATAGGTTTTTGCAGAAAATCGTCCATACCAACTCGCAAGCACTTACCGCGATGAGCAAAGGCGGTTAAACCTACGATCGGCGTATACGCACCGGTTAACCGCTCTGCACGGCGAATTCTTTCGGTAGCAGACAAACCGTCTAAACCAGGCATTCGCACATCCATAAATACAAGGTGATATTTATCTGCGAGGATGGTATCAACTGCATCAAGTCCATTTCCGACAATTTTATGAACGGACAGGCCGAGCTTTTTGACCTGCTGTTCGAATACGAATTGAAGCAAAGGATCATCCTCAACGAGGAGGATTCTGAAGTCATCATTTATCATTCAACCACCTCTTTCAGTGGCAAACGAAACGAGACATTTGTGCCTTGACCTTCTTCGCTGACCATTTCGATCTGGCCACCCATCAATTCCACAAACTGCTGACAGATTGAAAGTCCAAGCCCCGTGCCGCCGTAGCTTGGGTCGTGCCCCTGGGTAAATGGCTGGAAAAGCCGCGACTTAACTGTTTCTGTAACACCAATGCCGGTGTCAGTAACAGAGAAAACTACGGTTTCCCCCTCTCGTTCAACAGAAATATCAATGCCACCAACTTCGGTGAACTTGATGGAGTTTTGGACGAGGTTTAAAAGGATTTGCCGGATTTTGACGCTATCGCCGACGATGAATCTCGGCAGATCTTCACTAATCGATGATGTAAGCTTAAGAGATTTTTCTTCCGCTTTGTTTTCAGTCAATCCCTTAACGTCGTTGATAATCTCATCGATTTTGAATGGGCCATCGATGATCTCCACTTTGCCGGCCTCGAGCTTTGCGTAGTCCAGCAAGTCATTGAGAAGGCGCAGTAAGTTGCGGGCAGCTTGAAAAATCTTGTTGCCGGAATCTTGAATGTCAGAGGGAATCTCTGCATTTTCTGCAATGAGCTGACTTAAACCAATAATGCCACCAAGCGGTGTGCGTATCTCATGAGTTATATTCGCCACCAATTTAGTCTTCATCTGATTCGCTAAGATGGCTTCGTCACGAGCCTCTGCAAGCTGAAGCTCGAACAGTCGCCTTTCTGTCAGATCGCGCGTCACTTTGACAAAACCAGCCAATTGATCATTCTCTATGACCGGTGTGATTGTCACGCTCGCCCAAAATTGACTGCCATCCTTTCGCAAGCGCCAACCTTCTTCTTCGTAAGAACCATTTTTAACAGCCTCTTTCAACTCGAATTCAGGGTGGTTTATTGCCTTCGCTTCTTCTAAATAGAAAATCGAAAAATGCTTGCCGATTATTTCGTCTGCCTTATACCCTTTGATTTTCTCAGCACCGGCATTCCAAGTTTTCACATAGCCTTCGGGGCTTAGCATAAAGATTGCGTAGTCCTTAACCGAGCGAATGACCTGTCTAAAGGCTTCTTCATGCTGATGCAAAAGACGTAATTGCTCAACATTCTCGGCCTGCGCCACCTTCTTCTCTGTGAGATCGCGAGTTACTTTGGCAAAACCAATGTGTTTGCCATTATCGTCGTATATTGCAGTGATGGTGACATGAGCCCAAAACTGGCTGCCATCCTTGCGAACACGCCATCCTTCTTCTTCATATGAGCCGTTTTCTTTAGCTTGAATGAGTTCAAAATCGGGATGTTTTCTCTCGCGCGCGTCTTGTGTGTAGAACTTGGAAAAATGCTGGCCGATTATTTCTTCGGCAGCGTAACCCTTGGCGCGTTCTGCGCCGAGGTTCCACGTCACAATCAATCCTTGAGGGTCAAGGGCGTAAATCGCGTAATCCTTCACACCATTGATTAGATGGTGCAGAAGGTTACTGTCATAAGTATATTTCTTGCTCAAAAGCACCCGCCCAAAAATGTTCGATGGCGTACCCATACTCAGTCCGAGGAGGGAAGTTTGTACGACTGGCCGAGAACGACAAAGTTCCCGGAAGGGTGAGTTTGCTTCGTCGTTTACGCTGCATCGTTCAAAAACTTCGCCATATGGTGCTGAATCTTGGTGCGGGCGCGAGAAATTCGCGATTTCACCGTACCAAGCTCTGTGTTAGTTACGACCGCAATCTCCTCATATGACAAACCTTCCACTTCGCGAAGAAGAATAGGCTCTTTAAAGCTGGGAGGAATTTTGCCGAGAGCTTCAGCCAGCGCCCGTGAAAGTTCTTTCTCGTGAAGATCGGTATCAGGCTGGGTGCTTGTGTCAGCGATATAACGCTCGAGTTTCGTTCCGTCTTCAGATTCAAAAGTTTCATCGAGCGACAACGTGTCACGGTCGCGAACTTTTCTGCGCAATTCGTCATAACAGAGATTAGTGACAATCTGATTGAGCCATCCTTTAAAAGCGGCGGCGCACCTAAGTTTTTCAATTGATCTCCAGACTCTGATTTGAGCCTCTTGAACAACGTCAGATATGTCACTTAGCTCAGGAAAGCGCTTACGAACCATTGCCGATAAGAGTGGATGATAGCGTTTTAGGAGTAAATCGATTGCTCCTTTACGTCGCTGTTGGCAAGCACGAATTAGTTCATTGTCTGTCAGCTCCGCCAATTTCTTTTCTGGCGCTACTACCGAAAGTTGGGCAGGAGCACTTATGTTGGTGAGGGTGCCACTGCTACTCATTTTGATGTTTAGACTATTCATTAAAAGTTGATCTCCAGATCTATGCATGTGTTTGGAAGCATTTGGGTGCAAAGCGTTCGTTAGCTCCCCGAATCAAAAGCAGAATCCCTCTACCGATTCGGGACGCCGCCCCTTCTCTTCATTGTGCCGCTGTAAGTACACTGCAACAACGCGGGTTATCCTTAGCGAAACCGAATTCGAATTCACTATGCAACTTTCAGGTAAGCGAGAGGACAGCCTGCTTAACGGCTAATGTGAAGCGGTATTTCGGGCACACATATAGGGATACAGTGTACGCAGCCACTCATTTTGCACTCACCTGCAAGTTTTGGAGAGCTCAGTTTTGGACGACGTATGACCTCTTCCAGACACAAAACAGCAGCGCACCATATTTGATATCACTTCAAATTACAAAAGAAAAACCCGGTCACTCCCAGGTACATGTAGTTTCAGACAAGCATTGAATAAATGTACAAATTTCGTCACATTGCAGTTAGTTAGCAACTCTTTCAAGAGTGCAGAGTCGGACAAACAGAACCGAAGCTACAAGCCTCACTGGAGGGACCTGCATGAAAGCACTAACATGGCATGGCATCAAAGATGTTCGAGTCGACACGGTACCAGATCCGGAAATAATCCAGCCCACAGACGCTATTCTCGAAATCACCTGCACTGCAATATGCGGCTCTGACCTGCACTTATATGATGGCTACACACCCATGATGAAACCCGGCGACATTTTAGGCCACGAGTTCGCAGGGCAGGTAGTGGCAGTGGGTAAAGACGTAAAACGAGTGAAAGTGGGCGACCGAGTGGTAATACCATTTGTGATTGCATGCGGCGAATGCGTCATGTGCACAGAGCAAAAATACGCACTTTGTGAAACCACCAACCCGGACAATGACAAACTAACGGCTTTGACGGCTTATCCGGCGGCGGGCTTGTTCGGTTATTCACACATGTATGGTGGCTACCCAGGTGGACAGGCAGAGTATGTTCGAGTTCCGATGATAGATGTGGGCGCGCTTGTATTGCCCGAACACATTACAGAGCATCAGGCTCTATTTTTGTCAGACATATTTCCAACCGGCTTTATGGCGGCAGAAAACTGCAATATCTTGCCTGGTGACACGGTTGCGGTCTGGGGATGCGGACCAGTCGGACAGTTCGCGATCAAAAGTGCATTCATGCTTGGAGCAGGGCAAGTGATTGCAATCGACCGTTTTGCCGAACGCCTTGCGATGGCAGAAACGAGCGGTGCAATTCCGATCAATTATGAAAAAGAAGATGTTCAGGAGCGCCTTGCTGCACTAACTCAAGGCCGGGGACCACACTCTTGTATTGATGCAGTGGGCATGGAAGCACACGGAAATACTTTGGATGCTGTGTTTGACGGCGTAATGCAATTTATGCGAATTGAGTTTGACCGGTCGCATGCGCTGCGCGAAATGATCCGACTCTGCCGCAATGGCGGAACCATCTCCATTCCAGGTGTTTATCTTGGATTTGTCGATCGATTCCCTCTGGGCATCGCCTTCGGTAAAGGTCTGACTTTGAAGATGGGTCAAACGCACGTACAGCGTTATATGAAACCATTGCTCGAAAGAATAATGAACAACGAAATTGACCCGCGTTTTGTCATTTCGCACGACGTAAGTCTCGAACAAGCTGCCGATGCTTACAAGCTGTTCGCAGAGAAAAAAGAATGCACCAAATTCGTTCTGCATCCCAAAATGGCTGCTTAAAAGACTCGCTCATGATTGCAGACCGGTTTTCTCTGATGAAGACCGGTCTTTTGATGCGCATGCTAAGCCGTAGAGCACGTGCGCGAGCCAATACACAAGCACCCTTTTGGGTTGGCGCCTGAAGCGCCCTCTTACGCCGCACAAAGGCATAACTACTGTTTGTCCGGTGATGAACAGCATCATTGCCCAGCAGATTGGACCGAGAGGCTTTCTGGGGAAGGTTGGGCGGAAGATTGTGTTATACAACACTCTGGAGCTGTTGCCGACGAGAGGAACGACCTGCTATCGAGGCGACAGTTCCTAAACTTCTCCGGTTTCAAAAGCCGCTAAACCTTGACGCCGCAGCAATTGTTTCACTCCATACAAGTATTAAAAGTTTCATTTTTGCAACCCGATCGGGTGATAACGCGGGTCGAAAACGCGAGAGAATATCATTGCGACCATAAGGAGCTGGGGTCTATGCGAATCTTTGTTTTGGATGACTGCGAAATACTCAGGCTTAGCATTTCGATTGTTCTCAAGGATGAAGAGCGAATTACCTACGTAGAAACAGGAGACAGCCGAGACGATGCTTGCAAAAGGATCCTCAAATCGGGCTGCGACACATTGCTTGTAGGGTGGAGATTGCGCAACACTAATGCCCTTGAAATAGCACGACAGCTGCGTTCTGCCGGTGCTAACTTCTGCATTGTTGGGTTGGGATTTTCCACTGACCTGAATGACGTCCAAGCTATGTACCAAGCTGGTATCGACTCTTTTGTTTCGCTTTCCTGCGATAACGACGAACTCATTAGCAGCGTTCTTTCCGCACGCAGAAAGCAGCAGACCTGTGACTTCTCGATTACCGCCAGCTACGACAATACGCTAATGTTGCCGTAACTCCAGCACCTCATTCTTCTTAATCACTAAATCGGGTGATAGAGGTTCAAACCCCCGACTGACGCTTACTCATATAAAACCTGTCAGGATTAATTTGAGGGCACGTAGACACCGGCAAAGCCAGGTGTCAGATAAGGGTTGAACACATGAAAATCGAGAAAGTGTTGATGATTGAAGACGATCCGAATATTCGGACGATCGCTGAGATAACACTTGAGGGCGTGGGGAACTGGGCGGTGGTTATGGCTGACTGTGGGCAGGCAGGAATAGAAACCGCTTTGAGAGAGAAGCCCGATCTAATTTTGCTTGACGTCATGATGCCTGGGATGGACGGACCAACGACTCTTCAACACTTGAAAGAATCGATGAATCCAATGCCTCCAGTGATTTTCCTCACTGCGAAAGTTCAGTCTACAGAAATCGACTATTACCAAAGTCTTGGTGCTGCGGGCGTCATCAGAAAACCATTTGATCCAATCACACTGCCCGACGAAATTGTGGCAATTTTGGAGGCTGCGCAAGCCGCTGAAACACAGGCAAAAAGGACGGCATGCTGAGCAGGTTTTGGTCATCGGTGAGGAGGAATTGGGTTATCATCGGCGCATTCAGTTGGTTATTCACACTAACCGTAGGCGTTTGTTTAGTATTCAAATTCGACAGCATCCCGGGGTTGACGGCAACGTCTGGCATCAACTGGCCGGAAAATAGCAATATTACTCGCAGCACCACAAACAACACGTTGGTCATGCTCTTGCATCCAAAATGCCCGTGTTCTCGTGCGAGCTTACAACAAGTCGCAACACTGACAACAAACGACAATTCATTACAGTGCATTTTTCTTGTCTACGCTCCAACGACATTTCCGAAGGGGTGGGAGAAAACCGACATATGGAATCTTGCTGCTGAAGTTCCTGGCGCGCAGCTTGTGTCGGACATTGATGGAGCAGAAGCGAGGAAATTCGGGGCAATAACCTCAGGGCAAACTTATATTTTTGATCGAAAAGGGATTTTGAAATACTCCGGCGGTCTTACGGAAGGACGCGGGCATATAGGTGAATGCAAAAACTTAGACTTGGCGGTGAAGGCGCTTAGAGAAGGAACATCAACTGCATCCGGTGCGGTTTATGGATGTCCCATCGAAGATCCAAAGAAGGCTCAGTTATGATCAATCAACAAAGAATAGACGAGTTGTTGCAAGAGCAGAAAACTCAGTTGTTCAAAAGGACCGACCGTCTTTTCGCCAAACTTTTCTTAGTTGAATGGATCTGCCTTATCGGAGTTGCTGCAATTGTCTCGCCGCACACTTGGGCTGGGACATCAAGTTCAATCCACCCGCATATCTGGACCGCGATTTTTATCGGCGGACTCGCAATTGGTTTTCCATTGATTTTGCAGAGGACTCGTCCAGGGTTTGCCATTACAAGGCATATGATCGCGGTGGCGCAAATGGTGCTCGCGGCACTGCTTATACATTTGACTGGAGGACGAATCGAATCTCACTTTTTGATATTCGGCTCTTTAGCATTTCTGGCATTCTATCGGGATTGGCGTGTTTTAATCACGGCTTCTGCTATTGCCGCAGTCGATCACATTTTGCGTGGTGCCTTTTTTCCTCTCTCGGTATATGGCATTGCCTACGCCAGCCCCTGGAGAACTGTCGAACATATTTTCTGGGTCGTTTTCGAAGACGTCTTTTTGATTATCAGTTGCCGTCAGGGCATTATGGAAATGCAGTCGATTGCTACCAGGCAAGCCGAGGTTGAGGCGAGCAAAGAAAACGTCGAGTTGCTTGTAGAGCAACGAACAAAGGAATTGAGACAGAGCGAAAAACAAGTAGCCGCTCAGTACGAAGTGTCTCGTATTCTAGCGGAATCAGCGACACTCGAAGACAGTTACAGCCCATTGCTTGAATGCATTTCCAACTGCGTGTTTGGAGATGAAACTGTAATGTGCAGCGCGATTTGGGTTCAAGAAGAATTTGAAACAGACATGCGCTGCGCCGGCTTTTGGCGCAGGAATGAAACATGCGAAGAGTTTGAACGCGCCTCTCTTTCTTTGAACATTTTGTCTGATTCTGACTTGCCTGGACTGGTAAGATCCGCGGGGTCTATAAAATGGATCAACGATATCGAAGCAGAAAAACTGACAAGAAAAACATACGCTATTGAAGCTGGTTTGAAATCAGGTGTTGGCTTCCCCGTTGTGATTGACGGAAGGATAAGGGCGGTCATCGAGTTTTACACCAATGAATCAAAACAGCCATCCATGGAACTCTTCGAGCTATTGGTGGCAATTGGAAGACAGGTTGGTCAGTTCATGTTGCGACGCAGCTCGGAGGAGATTAACGAACAGCTTGCCAAAATCGTCGAGTCATCCACGGATGCGATTTATGGTTTGAACATGGATCTCATGATCACTGGATGGAATCGCGGGGCAGAAAAACTCTACGGGTACAGTGCGAAAGACGCCATCGGAAAGAGCGTCAAAATGTTGGTGCCGCCGGACAAGCTGCAAGAACTTTGCGAACTTGTCGACAAGGTCAAAGAAGGCAGGTGCATCGAGTCACTTGATTCAACTCGTTTGCGCGGCGAACAGGCGGTTGAAGTCTGTTTGAGTTTGGCGCCGATCTACAAACATGGTGAGATTGTCGGCATATCGCAAATTGATCGCGATATCAGCGAGAGAAAAGCTGCTGAGAAACGTGTTTCCGAGTTTTATTCAATTGTCTCGCACGAATTGAGAACACCTCTCACCTCAATTCGCGGAGCGCTGGGCCTGATCGAAGGTGGCATCGTAAAATATGGTTCGCAGAAATGCATCGATCTGATCAGAATAGGGCGCGAAAGCTCAGACAGACTGATTAGATTGATCAACGACATACTTGATCTGAAGAAAATCGAAGCCGGCAAATTTGATTTGCAATTGCAGCCAATTGCAGCCGACTTACTTTTAGCAGAAGCCGTCAACAGCCTCAAAGGAATGGCGGACGAACGAGGTGTCAAACTAAGCGTAGAACAAGAACCTCCGCATGTAACTATAAACGTAGACAAAGATCGCTGCACGCAGGTACTCGCCAATTTGATTTCGAATGCCGTCAAGTTCTCGAAGAACGGATCAGAAGTCAAAGTCAACGGAATCGTTGAAGCCGAACAAATTCGCTTCAGCATCGTGGACAACGGACCCGGAATTCCCGATGAGGAGTTGCCAAATCTATTTCAGAAATTCCGGCAACTCGATTCGTCCGATACGAGACGAAGTGAAGGCACCGGTCTTGGCCTGGCAGTAAGCAAAGCTCTCGTAGAACAACACGGTGGGAACATCGGCGTGCAGAGCAAAGTTGGCTTGGGTAGTACGTTTTGGTTTGAGATTCCTCTGTTCAGCAAAAGCGCATGCTAAAACTGCCGTAAAAATGCCTTACGTTATCGGCTTGCAACAGAGGTAATTACATGTAGAATTCTTCATTGGAACCCCCTAAGTAGTTGGCTGAAGGGAGAATGAAGGATGAACAACGGCGAGGAAAACCCGCCTACATCTAACTCGAAAATTACCTTGTTACTTGTCGAAGATCAAGGAATAACACGGCTCGGCTTGAAGATAGTTTTGAATAGGTGTCCGGATTTCGAAGTTGTCGGAGAGGCCGAAAACGGAAAGGACGCTGTAGAGCTTGCTCAACAGCTCAAGCCGAATGTTGTAATGATGGATATCAATATGCCGGTGCTCAACGGCATTGAAGCAACAAAGTCAATCAAGGCTTCTTTTCCTGATATAAAAGTGATCATCCTCACGATGAGTGATGAGGACAATGCGATTTTTGCGGCGCTGTCTGCCGGTGCTGATGGGTACTGCTTGAAAGACGCGCAGCCGGAGGTGCTTGCGGCAGCCGTACGCTCGTGCGATATGGGCGCATCATGGCTTGATCCGGCAATCGCAAAGCGTGTCTTGAGAGCGTCCTCCGGGCAACAATCAAGCCGGGTTTCGACGTCCGCCCCTGGCACAAAGGACAATTTGTTCGCCCTCACAGAACGCGAGTTAGATGTCCTTCAACAGCTTGTTGATGGATTGTCCAATCAAGAAATCGCTGAAAAGTTATGCATCACATTGCATACAGTCAAATCCCATATGCGCCATATCATGGAAAAGCTTATGGTATCGGACCGCACGCAAGTAGCAGTGAAAGCCCTTAAAGATGGCCTTTTAGAGCCCGGTTAAAGACACAGCGTTTTATCATTAAAAAGTTTCAAAATCACTCATGTAGCCAATTGAGTACACACTAGAATCCGAAAAATCCCGTTGTTCAAAGATTTCGAGATTTCGCACTTGCCGATTACGCAAATGTTAGTCTTGTGTAGGGCTTGCGGTTTCAATTCTTTTTCTGTAGCTTTAACCTAACAAGGGCAGCAATTTAGATAGCGCCCTGTATGGTATCCCGGTGTCCCGGCACCTCCTTTGAACATAAATCGCACACGCAGGCTTGTGTGCGATGGCCTTGAGGTGGGCTCCCTAAAGGCTTCCATGAAAACAGCATCGTATCAATCCGATAAAAGCAGTGCCATTTGGTTCATGCTAGTTTTTACACTGCTTTTGCTCGCTTCGACAGCATTCATCTCGTTTTACAACGCAACACAATATGCGGAAAGTTCGGCAAAAACAGACCTCTCGCTGAAAATTCTTGTTCAGCTAGAAAAGTTGATGTCCGATCTAAAAGATGCCGAAACCGGTCAGCGAGGGTATCTGCTGACCGGCAAACCGTCGTATCTAAAACCCTACGATGAAGCACAAGAATCTATCATCAAGGACTTACGAGAACTGAGCGGTCTTGCCGGCAACGATGTAGAGATGCGCTCTCAGATCCAGGCTCTGGGCTCTCTTGTTTACTCGAAGTTGGATGAGCTCAGACAAACAACAGAACTCCAGACTCACGGCGACTCTGCTACCGCTCGCAAAATTGTGAATACCGACTCCGGCAAGAAATTGATGGATGATATTCGAGTGAATTTGAATGTCATGACCACGCACATGAACGCAGTGCTCAACGAGCAAAACACTACCGTCACCAAAACATCAAGCCAAACAGCGTTTTCCACAGCTGCGCTCGCGGTTTCAATAGCTGCTTCAGTCGTCGTTATGATGTATCTGCTCATGCATCAGTCTGCACAGCGCAAAGCAGCAGAAGAGGCTATAAGGAGTAGCGAAGAAAAATTTCGAACGCTGATATCGAGCGTGCTCGACTACGCGATCATCATGCTCGACACCAAGGGAAACGTGGTGACATGGAATGATGGCGCCGAACGCCTTCAAGGATATACGCAAGAAGAAATTATCGGTAAGCATTTTTCGTGTTTTTATCAACCTGCAGATATTGATAGAAAGCTCCCGAGTAAGCTTTTAAAGGAAGCAATCGAACAGGGAAGTTGCGAAACCTTCGGTTGGCGCGTTCGTAAGGATGGCAGTCAGTTTTATGCAAACGTCGTCATAAGACCAACCAAAGACTCGGCCGGTAAGCTGAAGGGATTTTCAAAAGTTACCCGCGACATAACAGAGCGCCACGTAGTTGAAGAGAGACTTTTACAATCCAAACAGGAATTAGAAGTTCTCAACAAAGAATTATCTCTCGCAAGAGATCAGGCTCAAGCTGCGTCAAAATTCAAATCCGAATTCGTAGCGAACATGAGCCACGAAATCCGCACACCGATGAATGGCATCGTAGGCATGTGCAACGTTTTGCTCAGAACAAAACTCGACGAATCTCAAAACCAATATGCGCGCGCGATTCAGTCGGCAGCCGACGCATTGTTAACGGTCATCAATGACATTCTCGATTTCAGCAAAATCGAGGCTGGTCGTATTGAATTGGAGATGCACGAATTCGATATTGCGAGCATGGTAGAAGGTGTCTGTGAAATTCTCGCTGTTCAAGCCAGAACCAAACGACTGTCGCTTCTAAGTTATGTTGATGTCGCTATACCTCGACTCTTACGAGGTGACGCTGAAAGACTAAGACAGGTTTTGCTCAATCTCGCATCGAATGCAATCAAATTCACAGAATCCGGTGAAGTCGTCGTGAAAGCAGAGATTGATTCAATGCAGGAAAACATGATGAACATTGTATTTTCTGTAACCGACTACGGGATTGGCCTGACGCAAGATGAACAGCAAAAACTCTTTCAGCCATTCGTCCAGGCAGACGGATCTATAAGCCGAAAATTTGGTGGCACTGGATTGGGTCTTAGCATTTCCAAATCGCTAGTTGAACTTATGGGTGGCGCAATAGGCGTGCGAAGCAAAAAGGGGGAAGGCTCAACGTTTTGGTTCAAAGTGCCGCTTGAAGCTCGGGGCGTGAAAGGATGGGCAGGCACACATGAGGCGCTGAAGAATGTTCGAGTGCTTATTATTGACGATGAGCCTAACGCAAGAGAGATTCTACAAAAATATGTTCAGTCGTGGGGAATGCAGTGCGGCACCGCAGTGAGTGCTAGTGATGCGGTGGAGCAACTACACACTGCATCTGTAGATGACACCCCCTATAAAGTTGCCATTGTCGACCTGGTTATGCCGGAGAAAAACGGCATTGAGATGGCGAAGGAAATCCTCAATGATCAAATACTCAGCAGAACCGACCTCGTTCTACTCACGGCTTTTGACACACCGGGTCTTGGCGCGCAAGCAATCGACATGGGCTTCAAAGCGTTTATAACAAAACCAGTTAGACAGTCTCAGCTTCTTGATTGCTTGACAGACGTGGTTTGTAAGGACACTATCTTCAACAAAGAAATCAACACTTCGTCTTTCGAAAATCAGATCGAACAGCAAAGATCTGAATTGATTTTGGTGGTTGAAGATCATCCCATTAATCAGAGAGTAGCGCAGCTCTATTTAGAAGAGCTAGGATTTACCGTGGACATTGCGAGCAACGGAAAGGAAGCGCTCAATGCACTCTCGATGCGGACATATTCTCTCGTGTTTATGGATTGCCAGATGCCGGAAATGGACGGCTTGCTCGCTACGAAGATCATCAGAAAGCGCGAGCTTAGCACTGGTGCACACGTACCAATAGTGGCGATGACGGCTCACGCTATGAGGGAAGATAAAGACAGGTGTATCGCCGTCGGGATGGATGATTATCTGAGTAAACCGGTGGATCCAAAAACTCTCCGCGAGATGCTAGATAAGTGGCTGCCTTTGCCAAAGTCGGGGCAGTCGAAACAGACAGACTTTGACATATCCGAAGTCAGTCTCGATTTGTCCAAGCCTGTCAACATTGAAAACATCAATGCAAAGTTTGGAGCTGGCGGAAAAGAGTTGATAAAAATGTTCGTCGACGACGCTCCTGTGCAAATCGTCAGTTTCCGCAAATCGCTACAAGACAAGAATTTTCAAGAAATCGCTGACACAGCGCATAAAGTACGAGGAGTCTGTGCAGTACTAGGCATAGCGCACATGGAGACGACTTGCCACGCCATCGAGGACGCCGCGAGAAAAAATGACGAGCAAGCTTTGCAAAAGTACCTCGATGACTTAGAAAATCAATTCACCGTTGCAAAAGGCTTCTTGAACGAATATTACACAGCCTAAGGGGAAAGCGGCAATCATTCAAAAGTCGCAGACTCCAGCGGCAATCCCTAGTGACTTGTCGGCACACGAAAGATGAATTTGCAATCGAGCGTATCTTCCAACCGGAAAAGTAACTCACCCGAATGAGCTTCCGCAATCGCTTTGCAAAAGTGCAATCCTGGTTCTGATGTGGGGGGAAGTCGCTCAAAACTCCCTTCGTCGTTGCGCTTGTCCAGTGGGTTTATATTGTCTACAGTAATTGAAACTGAATTTTCATCGACAACCGTCTTGAAGCTGAGCGCACAATCCAAACCGGTGTTGGTAATGGCCATTTCGAGTAAGGTTAGCAGCGCCATTAGCATTCCGGACTTGTTCAATTGAACAATCTTGTCGCCATTCTCCACTTCCGAATTTATGGTGACATTGCGAGCTTGGGCGCTAGTATCAATCAATGCAAGCGCCTCTTCAACCAGCTCGGAGAGTTTGACAGGTTCGAACTCCATGGTGTGCATATCTATCTCGTATTCGTAGATGGCCAAAAGCTGATTGATCATCTTTAAAGTCTTGCAGTTGTAACTGCGCAACTCCGAGAATATGCTTGCCATACCGGAGGGCAGGCTGCCAAAACGTTCGCTGATGACGACTTGCAAAATCCGTTCTGTCATCAAGGAAGGTCCCTTCAATCCTTGAAGCAAGGCGGCAAATGTTTTGATGTTCTCCGATTGTGTTTCCTTGTTCTTCTTCAGAAGAACATTCTCTTCTTTTAGCGTATTGCCCTGTGCGATCGCCTGATTGATAGCCTCTTCGAGACGAACACCATCCACGGTGCCTTTGATCGCATATGGATGAGCACCATACTCGTGCATCATCTTTACAAAATTTGTGTCCTCACTTGGGCTAAGTACAAGAATAGGAATGGAAGGAAATTCCGCGCGAACTCTCGATACAGCCGAAACCGGGTCACTATCCGGCAAGGAAGAATCAAGCAGCACGACGTCGCAGGGCTTCTCGTTCAGCGCGGATAGCCCTTCCTTAAGGGAAGCAGCAAGCTGAAACTGGCAAGGGAAAGACGCCTTGCGGGCCAGCGCTGCCTTTAAGGCACGCGCCGTCGATTTGTTAGCTTCGATAAGAGCTATTTGCAAGATTCGGTCCCTAGTCCTCGAACATGCTGGGGACGAACCAAATTCCTTACAGTTCCTTAGTTTTATGAAAAGTTTCTTGCTATTGTCATTTGTTATTCGAGCGTGGCAATACACCACATTTAGTGTCATGAGTTCAAGTTGTGCACTGGCACGCCGTGAGAACGTCCTCGCAAGTTACGAAACCGTTCTTGCAAGTCGCAAGAACGACTACCAGTCGTGTGAGGAAAAGCCCGTTAGGCTTAGGCTCATAGACAACATTTAATAGGCTATACTGAGCACCTAAACCGGGGTCTGCATGAATATTCGAGTATTTGCGATTTCCAGCGCAATTGTTTGCAGTTTTACAAGCACTGCAACAATTGTTCGTGGTGCAGACGCGGATCCAACAATCCCTGCAGAATCAGGCGTCACATCACCTGATTCAACTTCAAATGTTTCGCCGACTTCCCCGCCTTCGAGGTCGACAAGTATAGCTCCGGAAGAAACCAAGAGAAGCCGTCGGGGTAGAAACCAAGCTGCGACCTCCAACGGTTCTTCGCACTATGTTCCTAGCTCTTCTGCGAACCAAAACGGTTCTTCCCCAGGAACACCCGCCACCCGCGACTACTCTGCGCCGATCAAAGGGTTTCACCCAATAAGAAGAATGCTTCGGCCCGTCTGGCGCCTCAGGCAGGAAGCGAAGGAGCTTGACGACGATCTCGTTAGCCTGCAAAAACCGATGGCAAAACTCGAGCCGGCGTTTGCGAGTATGGAAAGCCGCATGGGCAGCTTACAGACCGAACTAAAAACAATGGGCGGCGAATTGGGCTCAGTCAACGGCAATCTACATCGGCTCACGCATGACCTCTCTGCGCTGAAGGAGTTGTCGCCTGAGCTGAAGATGATGAATAAGCAGCTCGATGGACTAAGTGGAATCAAGCAAGACCTTCGCGAAGTAAGGATGATTCGTCAGGATATTCGTGACGCGACTTCTCACATGCATAAATTGCACGGACCGTTGTCGCAAATCAAAGAGCCTCTAACTTCAGTCAGCAAGCCGCTTGAAACCGTCCAAGGTCAGCTCAACACGGTTAATGGCAAGGTCGTGCATGTGCATAAAGAACTGGTATTGATGGAATCGCAGATTGCAGAATTGATCAAACAAATGAAGGATCTGCGTGACCCGATGACCGGGGTTTCGTCGCCGCTCGCTGATGTTCGCGGACAGCTCGATTCGCTGAACAAACTGCTGACGATTATTCTGTATGCCGTCGCTGCAGTAGCTGTTGGTGTGTTCGCATTTGGTTTATTCGTTGTTGCTGTAGCTTTCAGGCTTAGAGGTCGGCTCGCGAGTCTGCTTTCAGATCGGAAATAGAGTCGCTGCCGATACCGAAATAAAACTTCCGCCGCTCCGGAAATAAAACTTCCGCCGATTCGGAAATAGAACTTCCGCCGATCCGGAGTTAGCGTTTCCGCTGGATTCGAAACCGAGTGCTCAAAGGGGTCTTCCACCATTATGGATGACGATGTAGTGTACACAACTGTACAAATGTACCGGATTCAATGACAATGGTTAAGGGGGCTGCCTTCCACTCGGCAGTTTGTGAATAAATGACCAGATTGTCGAAACGCCTGCTCACGGCAGCGTCTTTATGCCTTGCAGTATCAGCATTTGTGCAGCTTGCCATGGCGCAGGCGCAGTTTTCAGAGCTTTCGGCAACTCCTTTCGTTGCGGCGGACTCGCCAAACACAAAATCAATGTCCGCGAGCGTCGTCAGCACGGCAAAACGCTCGCCTTTCGCTAACGCAACTCATGTAAAACAAGCAGCGCCCGCCAGCTACGGCGGCATCATTATCTCCCCCGACAATCCTGCATTCGAGGGCAAATTCCAGAGCTTGACGCTCGATTATAAAGGTCCAGCGGACAGCGCCTGCTATATAGACTACCGACCGCCCGTCGGCACATGGATGCGCTCATCTGTTTTCCTCTCGGAAGGTAAGACGATCGCTAATCAGAAAGATGGCTTCAAAACAATACAGTTAAGCAACAAGCAGTTTGGAATTTCGGAAAACAGCTTGATTAAGCGCATCACGATTGTCCCTCCTGCGCAAAAGAGCGCTGGACGTTTTTTAGCAGACGCAATTTATTTCAATGACAGCCCCGTGAAGAAAGTGATGAATACTCTCTTCTTCAATGTCGGGGGCGGAACAGCAACAGGCCCACTAGAATTCGCATCACAAAAGAAACTCACCGCAACCGGCATCCCTACTGCCGCGACGCAGTTTGCAATCTGGAACAAGACAAACTTTGCGCAAAACGTTTACATAACAATTGGATTGGGACAACCTGCTTGCGCTGTCGCGGTACCCAATCAGCTTCCGTTGCAAATTGGCACCACGCCGGTGACTTGGAATAGCACCACAGATGCCACCACATACTATTTCAATTTGCCCGCCGGAAAAATCGCAAAATCAAATTTCACCGTAACCGCAACAACACCGGCACCAATGCTGACGGGCATGGCTATGGCTTTCGGCACTGCGTCCAACAACTGCAACAGTCCGCCGCCAGCAATTCAAGCGTTTCCACAGGGAACAACAAAAGCAGAATTCAGTATCAACACATATTGCTGGACTAACGATTACTCGCACAACGAAACCGCAGACATCAGCATCAATGGCGGCAACAATGCCTTTCTCGAAATGCGTTTTGGCGGCGCGAACACAAGCCAATGGTTGCTTGCATATAACAACCAAAACTACAAAGTGCAGGGCGCCATCATCAGAAATTTCTGCCAGGGTTCTAACCTGAACAATCCTGGCGTTTATCCGTATGGTTGCACTAATTGCATCTCTGGACCGGCGGCATCACCTTGCCCGAGCGTCAACACTTGCAGCACCAACCAAGTTTGCCAATTGAATCGCGCGGCGTGTTTTTATGGCGGAACAATCATGGTTGTCTTCAAAGGTTATGACCCATCGACGGTTTCTACGGGCAATCCTGGAGATCCCACCTATTTTGCGCCGATCAAGTCCTGCCCAACTGTAGACCCTCCTACCCTGGTCCCAGTTACCGGCAAAGCTTGTCCTTAAGCCGAATTACAGCTTCGCTGTCATTCGTGGCATTGTGTGTTCGACAGGGCATATGCAGCCACCCATCTGATACTCGGCAAGTGAATATCAGCGCTTCACGCGGTAAAACAGCCTAGAAGCTTATCCCCTGGCATTCTCCCCATTAATGTAGTAATTTAAAAGAAGGCAGAGAGAGCTGGACGGGGCTGTGGCCAGCTTTTCAGCCAAATGTATATGTGAGTTAACGTCATTGAGATCTCGGCAACCACGACTACTGGTCGGTGATGATGTTTGTGCTCGGCAAAGTCTCGGAACTTTTGAGCGCATAACTCACTCTTACAACCAGAGGAAGTTATCGTGATCAGAGCCGTTGTTATTGAGTCAAATAAGAGTCAGGAATTGATGTTCCGAAGTTTGTTTAGCAGACGTGGTATTACCGTAGACTTCTGCAGCTCCGTTGAAGAAGCTTGCAACAACGGCAATCCAATATCCGAGCTTCTGGTCTACATCTGGGGACGCGGTTCGTTGGATCAGTTCAGTATAAGACGCTTACGCAATAAATTCCCCGGAATCCCGATAGTGATCGCCTCCGCTCACGCCTTCGCGAAGGATCGCTTTGACGCATTCAAAACCGGCATCGACGATTACTTGGTGATGCCCTTCACGGTCGAGGAGTTCGACTGCGTACTAAACAATTGGGTTAGCAAAGCACGCCGCGCTTAACGCATTAGTAATTAGATCCTAGTTCCGAAAGTAACTAGCGACATTCATCAATCAAGCCCTCACCGCGGGTAGATGTTAATCGCCTCGATTAGCAGCCACGTTTTGCCTTTCTTCTTGAGCCCGCAGTTGATTTCCCAGCCCACGCCCAGCAACTCAGATATCTCTTCCGAGACCACAACCGGGCCAAGATACTTCCCTTCATAAGGTCGCAGCCACAGCTTGCCGGGCTCGATGCGTTCGATGCGCATGTGTCCGATTTCGTCAGGCTCCACCTGCCCATACTTAGACTCAGACTCTCGCCAAATCAACTGCGCGGCCTTCTCTGCTTTCGGCAACTGAATAGCCGCCTTCTTCGCAAGCAGTACAGCGTCTTTGATTTCCTTCGCATCGAGGTAACTTTTCTGCTGCAGCCAGAGACACAAACGCTCCGTCATCTTCGCAGTGCTCTGAAGAAGCGCCTGCGAACAAAGCACTTTGCTGACTAGAAAGTCATGGAGAAAATCATCTATGTTGCGCGGAATTTGTTCAGGACCAAAGAGCTGGCAGAAAGTCTTGTGCTTCGGACCGCGCGCGTTTTCGTGGCGTTCGAGCTTCTGACGATTTTTCTCATCGAGCCCCATGTACGCATAATCATTCAAGAAATTCATGAATAGCTCGACGGAGCGCTCGCACTCTTGCTTAGCTTTATCCGAGCCACTGTGCTCCTCGCAAAACTCAGCGAGAACCTTCTCGATGGTCACGCTGGAATGCTTATCATCCCCGCGATTGGTGGGAAATTGAATGACGTTGCCTGCCATTGTCCTCTCCTTCTGTCTCCCTCCAGCACGTTTTTGCGCTGTGCTGAACACCTCAAAGTATACCGAACTGGAAAGTCCCGCGAATCCCTCCACTGTGGTGTTGATACTGCGTTTTACAATGGGGCGCGGCAAAGGTCTATACTGGCGCACGACCGAGGGGCACAGCGGGGAAAAGTCGATGTTCACAAGAGGCGAGATGCAAGCCAGAGTTTATAGCCAAACGGCTACAAGAAGACAGCACTCGCCGAAAGGTTTTCATGCCTTAACTGTAATTTTGCTGACAAGCGCGTTCTTGCTGACAGAAGCTTTCGTGTTGCCGGTGCCATCGCTCGCCCTCGACAGCAGCGTCGAGTCTGACGTTGTGCCGCGTTGTATCATCAATCTCGACCTTTGCACGCTCGCGTATCAGCTCTATCACCAGTCCCTGTGCTTGCCACTCGACCCTTGGTATGACGTTTTCTCGCGCGTTGGCAGTGACAGGCGCAACAACATCTGCCGTTTTACTCATGAATACGCAAGCAAGCTCGGCAATCCGTTGACGATGGCGACCGTTGCTAGCAGCGATTCACCGCACAAGGGCTTTTACAGCGGACCTAATGCGGCGCGAGGCTGGGCGGACAGCAACCTCAATCTCGATCCGATCATCACCAATTATCAGCAAACTGACGCTCGCCAACCCGCTTTCACGCGCGACGGTGAGATCTTCATCGCACTCGCGGCGCCGGGTTATCTCTCGAAGAACATCAAAACAATCGAAGGGATGCGGTACAGGTCGAAGCCGACTGGCTTTCCGTACAACGATGTCGAACGATTTCAAATTCGCCAGTACACCGACGGCGAAGATCATCTTGTTGCCTTCGAGGGCGGCACGGGAGTTGCAGGCAACACCGAGCCAGCGTGGAGCTTGATGGGTTTTGTTTTGATGCGAAAAACAGCAACCGGCCGCGACGCGTACATTGTTTTTCGCGGGAGCCGGAGCGGGTCGGCGTTGAGCAAAACAGTTTGGAAGGCGCAAGACTACATCGGAACAGCGAAGGGCAACCCGGATTGGATTACGGACTTGCGCAGCGGCAAGCAAATTCAGCAGCCGCTCATCAGCAAAGTCGGCACTGTGACTCAGGGATTCGCGGAGTCGCTGCCAACTATGCTCGGACCGATCACTGCCTGCTGCAAATATTTAGAGCAGAAATATTCGGCGCCAGAACATATTTACGTGACTGGTCACAGCCTTGGAGCCGGGCTTGCAAGCCAGTTTGTAAGTGCCGTGGTGCAAGGCGCATATGGCGACGAGCTGCGCAACGAAGTGAAAAGCTGGCCGTGGAATAACATAACGCTGACAGCGTATGCGCAACCGATTCCTGGAGATCCGGCTTGGGCTGCCAGTTTTGACAAAGCGTGTCCGACTGCCGCGCACTATTGGGTGGAAGGGGATGACGTCGTTGAGGCAACCTCAGGGCGCATGGTTGGGTTGTTGATCGACAAGGGAGAGCATTGCGGCGCGCAGAATAAATTGAGCAAGCTTGCCTCTTGCAATGACAATCCGCATGAGGTGTTTGTCATTCGTGGTGCGTTGTTGCGCGACATGCCGAAAGACGCGCTAATTGCATCGCTCGGCAGCGAAAGCACCTGGGGCTACTATGACAATTTTGCAAAAATGCTCGCCGGCGAGCCGAAGAGTTTTGTAGGAACCGGCGCACAGGGAGCGAAGATTGTGACCTCAGACAATTTGCGGAGTATGCTGCAGAACTATAACTTTGGTGGTGAAACTGAGCAGTGGCTTGAGCATGTTTATGCGCGGATGATTGCAGACAAGAGTAGTTATATTGGTCCGAAGTTTCAGAGCACGCTTGATGAACGGCAAAAACTCGTGATGGATATTGTCGGGCGCATGAGGAAACCGCCGGCAGCCGACGCTGCGCAAGAACTGGACGCGCTTGCAAACGACTTCACAGCGCTGGACGGTAACCTCGGGCTCGAAGATGAAGAGCAATGGGTATACAGCGCGATGATATTGGATCGTATTCAGAAGGCGGGACTTTCAGTGACTGACCTTCAATCCAACTCCACGATAAATACATGCTTGGAGAGTAAGTAGCGGACACACAACGGCCACAGGCGCCTGTTTTCAGGCTGTCAAACGAATGTCATGCCGTCCCCCTAGAATTCCGGCTACCAACCCCCCTTGCCCCCACTTTTGCCAAACGATGCCCTTCAGGCACGTCGTTTATGGAGCTTACCAATGGCCCTCGAAACCTCCCACGTCAACGAAGCCTTTACCGACGTCAGCTACAGATCGTTCGCAAACCCCGAAGACGGCGGTTTTCGCAGCGAATACTCCGAGATGATCGGAGCTATGGGATTGCTCGATAGCAAAGAAGCACGCGCATCGGCGACAGATGCGATGGTGTTCAAGAATCAGCTTCCGGTAATGGTTTTGTCCGAATTCGAAGCGATTGACGACAACAAGGATGGCACGCTCGATTACGGCGAAGTCAGTGGCGTCAACGCGGACTATGACGAGGAGCCGACACGATTCGCAGCAGCAGTCTTGATGGACGGACGCAACGAACAGTTGAAGGTTACCCAGGACAAGAGCCTTTCGTTATCCGAAGTCTACGGGCTCGCCCAGGGCAGCACGCCGCTTGAGGGTGATGCCGCAACGGCTTGGGGCTTCCACTACGGTCAGTTGTCTGCGACCGGGCAAATCGCACCTGAGGCGCCGATTTCGTTAGATAAATATCCGCATCCGGCGGCTGAAGTTCAGACTGAAACACCGACAGAGATTCCAACGGAAACACCGACGGAGACTCCTACCGAGACGTCAACTGAGACGCCTACAGGGACAGACACAACAACGGACCCAGCAATTGAAGCGCTGAAGACTACGCTAACCAGCCCTAACTCCAGTCCGGAAGACCAGCTCAAAGCCGTGAAGGCGCTCGTTGCAGCTGGGCAAACGACAATGACAATCACAGATGCTGATGGAAACAGCCTCAACGTGAGACTTGCAGTCACGCCGATTGCCGAAGGTTCGCCGAACAACTATGTTCACATGTACGCCGTCGATGCATCAGGCAAAGAATCAATTGTTCTGCGCGCCATCTCGAACGGTGATGGGTTTGTCCAACAGCGCGACGCCAATGGTGAGTTCGTATCGTATGTCGGCTCCAAGTGGAAACGCGACCACGCCGGCAGCGTGTTTAACGAACAGTAATCGTGGGGGCGCGTTGCACGCGCTCTTCTTTCGGCCTCGACCGTCGGCGTTTTGCTCCTGGGAGCGCCGGCGGCTCGCTGGCTTTTGGGCTGTTTTACCCTCGCAACCCACTCCTGACTTCCCCGGCTGTCATTATGTTATGCTGTCATGGTTTCCCCGCCTCTTGGAGGCGGTAACCGCATTCACTAAAACGGGCGAGTGGCGGAATGGCAGACGCGCTAGACTTAGGATCTAGTGTAGCAATACGTGTGGGTTCAAGTCCCACCTCGCCCACCAAGCCATTCTCCACACGAGAATGGCTTTAATTTTGAGGACTTACAGTCTCACGAAGGCACAAGATAATCGTTGAATCCTTTGTTTACTAGAGATCCTCGGACTTTCTCCTCATCCTTCGCGTTGACCAACAGCATGCACCCCTCCAAAATATGGTCCCTTCCCAGCCCGTGGGCGCTGTGATATGATGTCAGAAGAAGTTTGTAAAAACCGTGCCATTCGCTAGGCCTGTTACCTATTGAAATTGCCTCTATTTGCACTCGGTCTTAGGTGAGATGCATTGAGGTGCTAGAGATGCAGGTGAAAGCGAAATGAGTTGCAAAATCTTGATTGGCAATTTGGATGTGGATGCCGACGAAAGTTCTGTGCGTGAGTTGGTTCTGCCGTTTTTGAGTCATGTGGTGTCTTTTGAAGTGCCCTTAGAATCTAAAACTGGAAAGAACAGAGGTTATGCCTATTTGGTATTAAGAACCGAAGAAGAGGCACGCAGTGCAGTGAGCATGCTTCAAGGACAGAACTCGTCAGGGCGCAACATCAGCATCTCGATTGTCGAAACATGTGCGCCGGCGGGCAAATGGTATAAATTCGGGTTTGCTTAACCAGCTTTCCATCGATGGGCAGCAATTGATAAAGATTAGCCCGCATCTCCAATTGCGTGAAACGCAAAAACCAGCAAAAACATTCTGCCACCACATATAATGGCGCGGCAGTTTTCTGAAGACATTTGAGCATCTTTCCAGCGCGGCTTATTACCGCGTTACGAGCTTAGCTGGGGGATACTTAATGGGTGAGGTAAGGAGCATACTGGTAGGACATGAAGATTTTGCAATTCTCCATGGTTTTGGAGAATAGTTGAATGAATGCATCTATCAAAGACTCTACGTCACATCGTCCTGACTTTTTCGAGAACATTATCAAAACGTCTGCAGCACCACTATTACGCGCCGAAGCATTTCATCGTCTTTCCACTATTTACTTAGAGAGCGGCAACTTAGCAAAAGCTCGTGAATGCGTGACACAAGCAATTGCGTTTAACAGACTCGTGTACGGAAAGAGCTCGACCGAGTTCAAAGAAGCGATGCTCTTAGCGAAAAAGATTTCTGTAGAACTCGAGAAATGTTCGCCGCCAAAACGCAAACGACGTCGAAAAGCAATTGAGGACCAAGTGGACTGTTAGAGCGAGAGAACGCGTTTCTTCGCTGTGCTTTGCTAGTTTCCCTAGCTGTTTCTTCGTTCTGCTGGCTCTGCAACCGCAGATCGAGCCCATTTATCGATGACGCCGAAAAGCTCTTCGAGCAATACTGGTTTCTGCAAAAAATCATCCATGCCGGCGCTAAGACAGGCCTCTCGGTCTCCGTATGCGGTCAAACCGATAATCGGCACACGGTGCCCGGGAAGTTCTTGCTGACGTATCTTTCGAGTGGCCTCAATTCCGTCTACATGGGGCAAATTCACGTCCATAAAAATCATCGAAAAATTTTTGTTTCGCGCCAATTCGACGGCGCTCGCTCCATCAGGGGCAATGGTCACACGTGTGAAACCCAACTTCTGCGTCTGTCTCTTAAATACGGTTTGCAGCAAGGGTAAATCTTCGACAAGCAATATGTTGATTTCTGATCTGTTCATGGTGCGAAGACGGCATCAATCAAAAAAGGTTTCTAATGCAGTAGCTGAATTAATCACCAATGCAAGTGAAAGCAAAGAAGCTCACGTATTTCGAGAACAAGCTACGCCGTACGGCGCAACAGCGTACGCTCAGCCCGATCAGCAACATATGGGTTAGGATCAGCGCTCAGCTTTTTGAGCACATTTATGCTGATATTATGGTTTTCAGCTAGTGCATATCTAACGTCCGGACTTTCATCGTCTGCCAGAAAAAACAGCACTTCATCCGGTGCGTCTTTGTAATCAACGACTGCAATTCGCAATTCAACATCTCTGCTCAAACTCAGTCGTTGAAGGAAATTAGCAGGCGCAAACAAAAGCCTGCTCATTTCCGTCATGCAGATAGAAGTATCGTTCTCCTGCTTATAGTCGTTAGGTGGATGAACAGCGGAATTACTATAGATCGAATCTTCAACAAACGAAAAAGGCTCTTGTACTGCCATTTTATTCACCTCGTGTCACGGTAGCACCAGACCGAGTGTAAATAGCGGCAGTTCACAAGATTCTCAAGCCTACGCCTTGCGCACTTTCACAAACATCATACTGACATCATAGCACAATTGCGCAGACCCGGCTCGGCAGCGCAATTCTGGACATAGTTATTCCAGAGATTGCCCTAAAGCTCCTCGCTTCTACCTACCCCCTCAGCGGGTAGGGCAATACTGTAAAATCATACAAATTAATCGACCCGAAATCGCGCAATAAGAATCAGGGCAATATTGACGGCATCTAGATTCTTAGGTTTCACAAACAGGACACCACGATGGTCACCAAGCCCGACCTTAAAGAGATGGCACACAAAGCTCTGACGGACGCCGGCTTCACACCAGATTTCGAACCCGAAGTCATCGCTCAAGTGAATGCGATTTCGGACAAGCTGCCGAAAACTGACGACACTAAAGACTTGCGGCATCTGCTGTGGTCGTCGATCGACAATGCGGATTCGTTGGATCTTGACCAAGTCGAGTATGCGGAAAAACTCCCTGATGGCAATACGCGAGTAATGGTAGGCATCGCCGATGTAGATGCGTTTGTTGTGAAGGATTCGCCACTCGATGTTCACGCCGCAAACAACACAACGACGGTATACGCAGGCGTGATGAATTTCCCGATGTTTCCCGAGAAACTGTCCAACGAGGTCACCTCACTAATGCCCGGTGGTGACAAGCTTGCAGTGGTGGTAGATATGGTGCTAAGCCCCAAAGGGAAATTGGTGTCTGTTGATGTCTATCGCGCTATAGTACGCAACTACGCAAAGCTCAATTATTCGAGCATGGGCAAATGGTTCGATGGTGGCGCGGAAGAAAACGAACTCCCGCTGCTCAATCCCGTTCCAAAACTCGCTGAACAACTGCGTTTACAGAGGGAACAATCGGAGCTTTTAGAAGACTTGCGCATGGAAGCGGGTGCGCTAAACATAGAGCGCATTGAAGCAGCGCCCGTTGCAGTCAACGGAAGGGTCGTGGATATCAAAACAGTCGACAGCAATGACGCACGCGAGTTAGTAGAAAACTTCATGGTGGCAGCGAACAGTGCAGTCGCCGGTCTGTTGGATACGAAAGGGACGTACTCCTTGCGGCGCATTGTGCGCAAACCGAGGAGATGGTCGCGCATCGTTGAGTTGGCAAAGGCGGTTGGTGAAACATTGCCAGACGAGCCGAGCCCCAAAGCGCTTTCCGACTTTCTGAAGAAGCGTCGCATCGCCGACCCAACTCACTTCAGCGATCTGTCTTTGTCTGTTCTAAAACTACTTGGTCCCGGCGAGTATGTCGTCGTGAAATCTGGTGATGAGCACGAGGGACATTTTGGGCTTGCTGTGCATGATTACACGCACAGCACAGCGCCAAATCGAAGATTTCCGGATGTGGTGACACAGCGCTTGTTGAAGGCGGTCATTGACGGGAGAGACTGCCCTTATTCCGAAGCAGAGCTGGAGGCAATTGCGAGTCATTGCACGAAGATGGCGTCAGCAGCCAACAACGTCGAACGATTCATGCGTAAAGCGGCTGCCGCGGTATTGCTGAGTTCGCGACTCGGCGAAGTCTTCAAAGCGATAGTCACAGGCGTCAAAGAAGACGGTGTCTATGTGCGGATTTCGAAGCCATCGGCGGAAGGTCGGTTGTTGAAAAACCACAAAGGCGTCGATGTCGGCGACAAAATCAAAGTACGGTTGCTGTCAACAAACGCCGCAAAAGGATTTATAGATTTCGAGAAGATCTAGACAAAAGTGCCTATTAAGGTGGAGCGCAGAATTAGCACCTAGCGCCGCGCGGTTACAAAAGAAAGAGAATACAGAGCAGAGAAGGCAGGATTTCTTCTGCCTTCTCTGCTTGCTGGGTCTATTTCTTGACCTTGATAGAACGAGTAACCTTTTCTTCCTCTTTGTCTTTGCTGACAGTTACAATCACTGGCAGTTCATCTGCTTTGTAGTCTTTTGGAACATCGAATTTCCAACTGGCGTTGCCGGTAGAATCCGAATCTTGATCGGTGAGTTTTAGCACTTGTGTAAGACCTGCATCCTGTGCCTGAATTTTGCACTTCAATTTTGGCTCAGTCTTCACCGAGACTGTCACCGATTCACCACGCTTTGCCTCTGCAGGAAGATCGACTGTGGCAGAAATTTTTGCCGATACTGGAAGAGCAACAATCAACGCAGAAATTGTTGCTAACAAGAATTGAGTTTGTTTCATGAGCTTCCTCCTATACAGTCAAGAAAATATGCAGTAATCGAGCTAGATTTATATATCAATTTTAGAACTTTGCCAACATTCATGTTTCTTTCTGCAAATCCCATCCCTCACATCGATTACCGCGGTACAAAATTATCAAATCACGCAAAAAGTCGTGTGACTGAGCGCCTCAAAACAGGCGCAGCCAGCGCATTGTAGCGCCTGTAAAACATTTTGAAAATTTCATTATCGCCGAATCAATTTTTTCTGCGGCGTGTTATCAATCTAAGTAGAAAACCTAATTCAAATGCGCACAAACAACGATTTGAGTTTCATCGATAAAAGCAAACTTTCGCCTGGCGGAGGTATGAATTATGGATGCGACGGTATTCACCAAAGAACTTTTCGAACAATATTTGTTAGCTGGATGTTCTGAAACAAAAGCTGAGCAACTCAGCGTTTTGCGGATTGCTGCTGCGACAAAATTCGCATGCGAGTAGCTAAAAATTGTTCTGGGGAGGTAAACACTATGACACTGAATAATCTAATTCCATGGGGGCGAAAGGCAGTCCCAATTCGCAGATCGGATGAATACGCATCGATGCCTGCAGTATGGAGCGACTTCGACAGCCCATGGCGTGAGATGGAAAGACTTTTCGACCGTGCATTCAATCTGAACACATTGGGATCAATGGAAAGTCGCTTCTCGCCAGTACTTGATGTGCATGAAACAGAAAAGGAATTTCAGATCAATCTGGAAGTTCCAGGCATGACGGAAAAGGATATCGACATTTCGATGTCCAGAGACACTTTAACCATTAGTGGTGAAAAGAAAGAAGAGAAGGAGGAAAACTCAAAAGGTATTTATCGCATGGAAAGAAGATACGGTTCTTTCAGCAGATCAATACCATTACCTGAAAACTGTGTTGACACCGATAAGGCGGAGGCATCTTACAAGAACGGTGTGCTTTCGATTAAACTGCCGAAGGCACCAGGCTATAAGGAAAGTGTGAGAAAGATCCCTGTGCTGCCAAGCCAACAAGTTGGCAACGGTGACGGGTCGACACAAAGCCCTGGCTAGGTTTTCCCATCAGCCATTGAGCTAAACCTAGCCAGCTTCCAGCCATTCTCCATTCGAGAGAATGGAGAATGGCTGGTGCCTTAGTATTGAGAATTAGCCCCGGCTTTCGAGCTTACTGCAGGACTTGGCTCTGCTTGCCCGTTTATGGTGCATAAGTACGAAGCCAGTTTTTGTAAGTCGTCATCGTTGCCTACCAGCGGCGGCATTATTCCCAAATATGGATTATCTTCTTTCTTGCGGCTCTTGATGGTTTTTAGAAAACCTTCGATCGCGTCACGATCGCGTTCGCCCAAGAGTTTCTTCATGCCTCGATAACCATTTTCCGTATGGCAGCTCATACACTGATAGCGAAAGATGTTTCTTCCCAACTCGATGTCGTTTTGTCCATGAGGGAGAGCCGTTATGGTGGACCATTTGCTCTGGGCTAAAAACCCTCCTTCATTCAACTTGTCCACAGACTCTTTTCTTATGCCATTGCAGTACATGTATCCATAGACCACGTATGGTTTACGCAAAAGCTCTCGCATCCATTCGGTAATACCAGTTACGGTGAGACCGCATATGAGGAAAAGAATCGAAATGCGCACAGTCAATCCGCGAGGGTTCAAGTATGGTCCGATGTATGCGAAAACAATTACCGTGCCGGAGAGAATAAGACTCAGGTACAAAGCTCTTGCCAAAACCGAGAAATTCCCCACGCCCGAAGCATGAACGCCGTTGAAGACGGTTTCGATTGCCGCTTGCGGCACATTTGCCAAATAGAAGTATCCGGCAACCGGACCAATAAAGAATATGGGCAACAGCCACTTCGCACAAAAGCGCACAACATATTCTCTGGTTTGTTGATCTTTGATTTGGCTCGATGTCACCATGGCATACATGCCGGCAAGCGCAAACATAATGAGCAATCGCAAGACCAACGACGGCCAGTAAGTGGCGTTGAAAAAACCTTCCAGCCAATAACGCGATTCAAGCCAGTGTCCGGGCGTCAGCATGAAAGTGAGGATGCCATTGATGACCACAAGAGTCATAACTGAAAATCCAAAATACATGCGCGCGAGATTCAGGTGCTGCTCTTTGGTCAGTTTGTCCCAGGTGTAATAGTATGCAAAAACAGTCGCCAGCTCGGCAACGAAAAAGACATATTCCACCGCCCAGCCGAGCGTGAAATTCTGAATCAAGACAGCCGTGCCATCAGGGTTTACAAGACTGATTGCCCACCAGATACCGACGCCGGTCACGGCACCTGCCACGCTCGTCAAAAGCATGAAAAAGCGCGAATGCTGGCGCAAGTAAGCGTACAGATTTTCGTCTTTTCTTCTGTAGGCAAGCTCTTCCGTGAGTGCAAGGAAGGCGCCACCACCAACTGCAAAGTGCGAGAGAAAAACGTGAACAATGGCGATAATTCCAATGATCCAACCGCCACCAAAAATTGGAACAACCCAAATCGGATAATTCATGAGATCGCACCCCATATTGTGAAGGCTATGAAGCCTATAAGCACAGCCAATCCATACATCGTTGCAAGAGTGGATCTTCCTTCGGACTTACCGTCGTCCCAGAATGGCACCATAACTAGTGCGCCGGCTACAGCTGCTATGAGAAAGATGCCGACCAGCTCTCCTTCGAAAGGACCGACGAAAGCGGGCATTAGTTTTAAGAACTGGAACATTGACAGGAAATACCACTCTGGCTTGATTCCGAGCGGGGCGGGAGCGAAAGGATCTGCTTCTGGTCCGATGCCCCAGGGTGCGAGGGTGACAAGCACTGCCAGAACATTGAAAGAGAGAATCCAAACCAGCAAGTCGCGCAGAAAGAAATTCGGGAAAAACTTTTCTTTGGCGCATGGTTTTTCGGGAGTGTCGATACCTGGAGGTTTGCTCATGCCGTGCATTTGCACAAGCACCAGGTGACCAGCAAGCAACCCGAGCAAGACGAGAGGAAGAATTGCGACGTGAATGACAAAGAAGCGAGAAATCGTCGACTGCCCGATGTTTTCTCCACCTCTCAAAAGTTCCGCCAAGGTCGGTCCAATAAGAGGAGTCTTGGAAGCTATGTCGAGTCCGATTTTGGTGGCGAAAAATGAAATGTCGTCCCAGGGGAGCAGGTATCCGGAAAAACCGAAAGCCATAGTAATGACTAGCAAAAGCATTCCAATCAGCCAGGTAATCTCGCGTGGTTTGCGGTATGCCTTCATGAAGTACGAGCTGAACAAATGCAAAAAGACCACGGCAATCATGAGGTTGGCACCCCAGCTGTGCAATGATCTTATGAACCACCCGAACTGAATTTGCGAATTGATTTTTAGAATGCTCGCGTGCGCTGACTCCAGGTCAGGCACGTAATAAACCATCAGCAGAATACCGGTGACAAACTGCACCGCCAGAAACAACATGGCGATTCCACCCATGTAGTACCAAATAGAGTGCTTATGCAGCGGCACTTCCTTTTTCTGAGCCATTTGCGCAATAGCGCTCAGCTTAAGGCGGTCCTCCAGCCAATTGCCAATTTTATTCGTAGGTAGGTTGCTACTCGTCATAGGGGCACCATCTCAGGCTTTGGAAACAATAATTTTGTCGTTAACCAGATCAACTTTTAGAGGCTTGAGCGGTTTTGGCGGGGGTCCGGAAATATTTTTTCCAGTGCTGGCGTCATAGCAGCCACCATGGCAAGCGCACCAAATTTCCTTTTTCTCCATTCGGTATTGGACGGTACAGCCCAGGTGAGTGCAGATAGCGTTGAATGCATGAAAGTCTCCATCGATAGACCGCGTGATGATCGCCGGTGTACTGCCGAATCTGAAGTTTTTGCCGCCACCAGGGACTATGGAATCTTTCTGACCGAGATCCACGCTGCTGACATGACTTTCTGCCGACTCGTCTTTCCCGGAAGGCTTCAGATAGAGGTAGAGAGGATAAGCCGCCATGATGCTCCAGGCAAGCGCGAACAGCCCAACCGAACCTCGCAGAAAGCAGGAGCGCGACACATCAGCGCTCTGGACTTCTGGACTGTTGTCTTCGCTCGCTACGGCAGATTCTTTCTCTGGTGTATTCATACTGTTGTCTCCACCTTTGGCTGGAAGGTAATTTCAGGAGGATTGAACGCTCTCCAAACTGTACGCGTTAGCCAGGTAAGGTAGGCAATCAAACCCGCAGCGCAGACAAGGAAAGCAATCAGGATGTCCCATTGAACCGAAACCGGCAACGAATCAGGCCGGAAATGCGGGTGCAGGCTGTAAACGCGAAGCATGTGGCGGGTGACAATCATGGTGAGAATCACAACAATCGTCGAGAGCATGCCCGTTAAGAATGCTTTGTTACTGCCAGTAACTGCTGCAATACTGGTGGATACGAGGACCACCACAGACAGTGCTACAGAAACAGCTAACGAAAGTGCTCCAATTGGTTCGCCACCTAGAAGATTTTTCGTCGCCACAGATGGAAGGGCAAAGAGGAAAGCAAATCCCACAAGTACTTGAAGAGCTGTTATGCCCGCAACAATTCGCGAACCAGTCTTAATCAGCCAGGTGGAATATTCCGGCTCTCGCTTGCTGAAATAAAGTCCAAAAGCGCCGAGCGTCAATCCACCGACAGCGACTGCGGACAGAGCGAAGTGCAAATAACGCGGCCAAAGTTGGCGTTCGCCCAAGTTGAGGTGCAACCCGGAAGCGCTGGACTTGTAGAGTTGTACCCACTTTTCAGGCGTGAGCATGAGCGTCATGTTATTGGAAAATAGAAATCCAATCCCCGCCAGCCCAAGCGCGACCAGCAGCATTATGGCACCGGCTTTGATACCACTTCCATCGGCGTGTTCATTAGTATGCAACACGCGATATGTGATCAAATAAGTGCCGTAATAGCAAATTAACAAGAGCCCCAAAAGAGAAATCCAGGGAACAGCCATAACAATAGAGGAAGTGTAATAGGCTGGTCCGTACAGCAACTGCAAAAACAGAAGTGGAACAATACCCTGGGTGATGGCAAACGAAATGCATATGGGCAGCGCTGAAGCCAAGCCTTTTCCTGCGCGGAATGCGTAAGAAGTCTTATCGCTGCCGCCCTTTATCAACAGAAAACTCGACAGCATCGAGCCGCCCAATGTCATATTCATAGGAATGACATGCAAAAAGAATCCAACCACGAGCAATGTCTGCAATAACCATAGCGGCGCAGGCAGAGGCAACGGTTGATAATTAGGAATTATTGTCGTTGGGTCCATGACTCACTCAATGCTGTGATTCGTAATTTTCTGCACACACATTTTTCAGCTTGCCGAAACAAGCTTGAACCGGGATAACAACAACACTGCTGTCGTCCCTAAATGCTGAAAGATCTATAGCTTGTGCGACGCCCTAATTGGCGCCGATGTATCTGACCGTCGCGATGACACCAAGAAATACCACGACCGGTATAACCACTACAGCGACAATAGTCCATGCTTCCATATGAGACACCTTCTTTCTGGGTTACCGAGAGCGACCTGCATTTAATCGATTCGTTTTTTACTCGCTTCGCGCTCACGGCGATATCATAGCAACAGAGTGAAAACATAGATGACCAGTGCCTTTCTGGTTTTACAAAACTGCGACTTTCTCCACAAACTTTATAATTCACTCGTGTGCACAAAAGGGCAGATTCGTTCAAACCAGGCAATAGTAGAGGGTTTCAAATCTTTTCTGTTCTGAACAAGCGTCTCACATGTTTGATATTGATCGCGCCTGAAAAGCGCCTGGGCTGTGCGAGAACGTCTCTGCCGACTGGCTTCATCATTCCCGGGTATGACTGCTCGATCGTTCTCAGGGATGAGTTGGGACACTTAATCGTAGCTGCGAAGCATCGTTGCCTATTGATTCCGCCGCGGTATCAGCAAGAAGAACCTGTATATACGAGCAATTCGACCATATCACCACGAGGGTGAGAACCTTCAGGTAACCACCACCTTGAGTGTTCTTCAACGCCCATTTAAAAGCGTGAAAAGTAGTTGTTATCACTCCGATACACTGCGCGAGAATGCCTACATAAGCTGATTGCCAGCATCATCAAAGGGTGGGCACCTCAAGGTAATCATGGTTGAACTGTTCGGTCTTTGCTAGGCTTTGACCATGATTGGAAGGCAGACAGGAAGACAATCACGCAGACCCAGTCATTCCTGTCGAGCGGATAGTGAAGGAGCCTAGAAGTATGTTTTATCCCAAGATCATTCAAGGTGGCATGGGCGTTGCCGTATCAAACTATCAATTGGCAAAGGCAGTCTCTCAGTCCGGGCAACTTGGAGTGGTCTCGGGTACGATGATCGATACGATTCTGGCAAGGCGCCTGCAAGACGGCGATAAGCTTGGGCACTTTCGCAGAGCAATCGAACAATTTCCTATTAAGAAGATCTCCCAGCAAGTTCTCAACACTTATTTCATAGAAGGTGGAAAGGCTGAGCGTGAGCCGTATAAGACAGTGCCCATGCATGGACTCAACTCCAATGAAGATCTGATCGGATTGACGATTCTGGCTAATTTTGTTGAAGTGTTTCTTGCCAAAGAAGGACACGACGGCGTAGTCGGAATCAACTATCTGACAAAAATAGACCTGCCTACCTTGCCGTCGCTATTTGGTGCCATGCTGGCTGGAGTAGATTACGTATTGATGGGTGCAGGTATTCCAAAGTCCATACCGGGCATTCTCGACCAACTCAGTCAAATGCAGGCCGTCAGTTTGAAAATCGACGTTGAAGGGCGCGACGCCGACGATCATTATGAAGTGAAATTTGATCCACAAAGATATGGTCTGGCTACAACGAATTTGAAGCGTCCTCTGTTTTTGGCAATTGTCTCATCCGCGGTACTGGCACAATCTTTATCGAAAAAAGCAAGTGGCAGCGTGGACGGCTTTGTTGTCGAGCATCACTGCGCAGGCGGACACAATGCTCCTCCTCGTGGAGGCATAAAAACGGATGAGCGCGGTGAACCAATTTATGGACCCAAAGACGAGATCGACATCGAAGCCTTCAAACGGATTGGCTTGCCTTTCTGGCTAGCAGGAGGATATGGCACTCCCGAAGGCTTTCAGAAGTCGCTCGAGTCTGGCGCCAACGGCATTCAGGCCGGAAGCATTTTCGCGTTTTGCGACGAGTCTGGAATAACAGACGATATAAAAAAACAAGTCATTGATCTGGTAAAAAACGGCGAGCCAGAAGTTTTTACCGACCCCGTCGCCTCAGCTTCGAAGTACCCCTTCAAAGTCGTGCGTCTCGAAGATTCACTGTCCAACGAACAAATCTATCTTGACCGGCGGCGTATTTGTGATTTGGGATATTTGCGCCAAGCCTACAAGAAGGAGAACGGAAGCGTCGGTTTTCGCTGCCCGGGCGAGCCTGTTGAGGCATATGTGCGCAAAGAGGGACTGGAAGAAGAAACCTGCGGAAGGAAGTGCTTGTGCAACGGGCTTATGTCGACGGTAGGTTTTGCGCAAATTCAGAGTGATGGCTACAAGGAGCCCCCACTCGTGACCGCTGGCAAACACCTGGCTTCTGTCAAAAACCTGCTTTCAAACGACAAGAAGTCATATTCAGCGTCAGACGTGCTTGCCTATCTGCAAAGCAAGGTTCCGCAGCTGACCGAATAGAATGCAGCTATGGTCTTCAGACCGGTTGTGACCTACAAGCGTCAGTCCGATTGACGCCTAAAAAATCGTCAAGCCAATTGTCGCCTAGCGTTCGAGCGGATTGTCGCCTAAAAGCGATCAACTGGTCTGTTAGGACAAACTGCATCACTGCAGCCCTGTTGAGCGTCGATTTGCCCCATCGGGCATTGGCAAGCCACAGGAAATACTTCGTCTGCAAGCTCTTTTATCGACATGTAGATAGCAATTGCCTTCTTACCGCGCTCTGTAATTGAATGCTCGACATGCCGGGGTAATTGGTCATATTCGATTCGCTCAAGCAATCCAAACCTCTCGAGTTCTTTCAAGCGAAACTGCAAACTCTTCATACTCAGCCCAGGAATCAAGCGCAGGAATTGTCTTGTGCGCGTCGGGGCGATAGAGATTTCTCTTAGAATCTCAACTGTCCATTTAGCCGAAATGATTTCTAGCAACCGCGAAATCGGACATTCAATGTTCGTGCCTGCTGTTTTTCTAGAACTTTGATTCATGGGTCTGCTAACTTCTTAAACCGACAATGAAAACTTAGCAGCCTTAGAGGAAGTTCGCTTCATCCTAAAAGAGGAGATTTGCAATTGTGGCATCCGCGTACTAATAATTTCAGAAACTATCTTGTTGCTGCCGTCTTCTAGGCGCACCAACGCACCTAATGAAATGCTGAAAAAATGGTTAACAAATTACGGGGGGCTCGAATCGATTTATCATAATAAAAATGGAAATTGAAATAGACAAGAACCGCATAAACACTGAGTACGGGCCCGATGAAATGGTTTCCGGCGAAGTCAAAAATTAGTGTTTAATGATGGCAACAACGCCTCTTTTTGATAACGTACGTTGACCGAGTTCGGACATACCATTTTCTAAGGCAATATCGCGAGAGGCACCACATGTAGTGGTGCCTCTCATATTTTAGTGCGCGCCCCTGAGAGCACCTCATCGATGATTTTTGCAAGTGCGCTTTTCGAATCGTTGTTGAAGCCATTCAGCCTTTTAACAATTGTCTCGTTTCTGTCAATTACTAGCGTTTGCGGAATTATGATGGCGTCAAGTTTAAGCGCAACCCGAAGTTGTAGCACGAAATTTGAGTGAGCCTCATATTGCATCACCTTCGAACGCCTTAGATTCTCGACAAGCTCACTTGCAGTTATTGCTTTTTCTGCTGCCATGTCCGCAACCTTAATCATCGCACCACGCGAGCTATCGGTGACCACTGTGATTAAACTCACGTCAGTTGTTTTGTAATCTGACCTTAGTTCTGTCAATGCCTGCATTATTCTGGGAGAATCTACATCAGAGTTGCTACATATAGACAGAACGGTGACGGGGGCTAATGGAGTAATGTCGCGAACGAACACGGTTTTACCGCTTGGGCTTTGCATTGATAGCTCCCTAACCGTTGCTGGAATCTTGATACCAACAGCTACTACCGGCCGCAGTCCATCCCAATAGGATTTGTAATATGCCGCTTTTGCCGAGACATCCTCAGACTTGCCATTAAGCTTCGACCAGTAAGCATCAAATATCGTGCCGGAAATGTCGTCGGGATGATAGATTCCTACCGAGTTAAAATACTTCGCTAGTCGCCCTCCCCCCCAAAGTTGCCAGTTATTGCGAAGCCACGTGCCGAGTCCATGATGAAAAACAATCATGTCTTCTTTGGGTGCACTTCTGATAGCTTTCTTGGTTGCTTCAGGAAACATCGAATCAAGTTCTTTGAGAGCATCGTCCAGATTTTCCGGAATATACACCCCTGTTTTAGAGTGGGAGTCCTTGTGCACTTTTATCTGATTGAGATTTGCCGTCAACCTTTTTTCACGCTCGAAAAAGTCCCCTCGCCCTTGTGCATGAACGGATACGGGATACAGAATAAGCGCCAACATGAGCATCAAGTGAACTCGGCTGTACAACATAGCAAACACCACAAAACTTTTGACAATGGGCTAGCTTCAATCTTAATTCGGCATGTCCATCTCTGCGATAGAGAAAACACTAGTTCTCGAAAGTGGTCGCTACTTGTGGGTGTGATTTTCGGGCGAATGAAAGACAAAAAATCAACCCAACCAACCTATGCCGCTGACTGGGCTGAGGCACATGCTGAGCTAGAACGTCGCTTAAAACAAGATCCGATTCTCAGGACCAAGATGAGCAAGGTGGGTATTAAAGCCAATTCACTGCCACGATGGCGTATTTACAGCACTTTTGATTGTCGTCAAAAGTGATTGCCAATTCGACGTGCGCGACCTTGCCCGCTCTTCTTGGCTTTCCTTCGGTCAATTGATCCACGAGCTGATTTCTTTCCAAGCCTGGACCACCTTGTTTTCCAATGATAGTGACGATTTCGTGCTTGGACTTTCCAAGGAAGGATCGTTCGTGCGCCTGTAGAAATGACCAGCGCTCGGCATCCGTCTTTCCAGGCAAAAGCGGACCACCGGCCGATGTTCCGCCACGCGGAGATCGATTCAACGAGCTCGTCCCTGGCAAGCCCTGAGCTTGAACCAACGGGCAAACAGTAATTAGGCAGAGCAATAATGCGAGAAAAGACTTCATGCTTAAACGATAAGGCCGGTTGTCAAATCTGGCAAGTTGGTTATTGCCATGCCTGTGGCGGGTCATCCAAGAGACAGGGCAAGTCTATCCCACGGAAGAATCGTCCACCTGGGACTACAATAGTGTCTCCAAAATCGTGTTCGCTCTGCGAAGATGCCATGACTCAATCGCCAATTGACAAGCAGATACCAGAAGTAAACCGATGGGGGGACGCATGGCTACGAACCATGAGGTCGTAAACTGGAATTCTCAAGGGCAAATCATCAACCTGTTGGTCTCATAACCCAAAGGTCATTAATTCGAAAGAAGGCTAGTGACTTTCAGGCCAACACCAAAGAGCCTTTACCGCTGTTCGAGAACTCATACTCAGCGGTCCGCGCAGAACGAAAAACTCAGCCGCGCTTCTGACTTTGTAGACGCGATAGAGCCGATACTTTTCTCCGTGTAATTCAGAAGCTGCAATTTGCCGCTCACTAACAATGAATGGGTGCAAGCTGCTCTCATCAGTTGTTTTCACTTCGATGAAAATTGGCTCGCCATCGGCATCAAACGAGTGAATGTCAAAAATATCTGCAACTTCTTCTTCTGTGGTTCGAACTTTCTCGGCCAAGTCGGGGCGGTTCGCTTTTCGCAATCGCGCTTTTTCAAATTCCAAGACTCTCTGTTCTCCTTCCCTTCCAATTTGTTGATAGTACTCCCAGTTCTTGCCGCGCTTGGAATATCGAAACGGTCTAGACAACCACTTGTTCACCGCAATGTCGTCAATTAGTGGAGGAGCCTTCTCTACTAGAGGATCTTTGACACTTCGACTTTCGATAGTCACATCATACGAAGCGCAAGGCTCAGAGACGGAGTATCCGTAATCAAAATCGCTAAAATCTTCATCCAATAGAAATTCGTCTTCATTTTCTTCCATAGCTCAAGCTCCGCAAAAAATTACATTGCAGCAGAGAAAATGTGTTTTATTAATGTGGAATTGTGCAGTAGCGATGCATTCTGCATGCCCTGCAAATCCGCGAGAACTTCCATGTTTCTTGCGCGTTACCACCATTCCCGCGGCGCTCGAGATACCTCATCCGCAACTGAAAATGAATGCATGCTCCTCGCATTGAGGCAGATTTCCGAATTGTCCACAGTTTGCGTAGTAGCCCAGTGAAAAACCAAGTCTCCGAGCAGTCGCAATCAGATCATCATCGGTAATTGCCCATTGCCAGTAATTATGCAGGTCTCGATAAGGGCGATTGTGGATCGGGTGTATCTCGTAAGTTTTTTGCAGCAAGGTCGCGTACTCTTCGCGGGTGTGCGGCACATTCGCAAAGTATTCGTCCCAACCCAAATCAAGAAGCCTCGTAGTGCTTTGAAAATTCGTGAACTGCTGATTGTAAATAGCCATCACTTTTGTTTTGGTTGAGTACAGTCGCAAAATCTCATCCCAATTCGGTCTTACCTGATGCAGCAGCACATCAAAGAGGAATATGACGTCGACAGAACCGATCGCATCTATAGTCGAAGCATCGCCGAAATTTCCACGCACTACCTGAAGATTCTTGTAAGACTTTGATCGTTCGATCGTTGAATCTGAAAAGTCTGTGTCGATCAAAAACGCTTTTTCGATGTCGTATTGATCTAGAGCAAAATGCGTGTAGCATCCGTCCACATTCCAGTTGCCGCCTAAATCGGCAAATGACCGGCACGGTGGATCCATCTCCGCAAAAACGAAGTTTAGCAATTGCAGTTTTTCAAGCCTTGCATTTTTGTATTGCGGGCAAAGCTCTTGGAGGTTTTTCAAAATAAACCTTTCAATGATTAGGGAATGCCTAAAACCATAACATGTTTGTGCAAGGCGCTTTTCACCTCTAACCTCGGCATTTACTGTCATAATAGGGCACCCTACCGCGTGACGAGCTGTGCCTGCCATGAAAGACAAAGTCTATACCGCCATCCTGTCAGGAGTCGCGCTCCTGCTGCTGGTTTTCTTCATCTCCACCTCGTTGCCGAGCGCGAAGTCATCGCGAGAGCGAACCCCAATTCGCATTGGCTGGCAGTTGGCGACATCGACACAAGGTCAGCTGGTTGAGGTTCTAAAGCGCACCAACGTCCTTGACACGCTTGGTCTTGACCCGACATTCGTACCTTTCAGCTACGGCGAACCCGAAGTCGCCGCCGCCCTCAGAGGCGACATTGACGTCATGTTCTCCAGCGGTCAGTCGGTCAACAACCTGCTCGCCCGGGGTGGCAAGTGGAAAGTCTTGGGGCGCCTGCATTACATCCCCGCGGCGCTGATGGTCCCACCTGAGTCACCCATCAAAGAAATCAAAGACCTGAAGGGCAAGACGGTCGCCTGCACTTTCGGAACCATCGGTCACCGTGAAGCGACCATGAAAGAGCAAGCCGCCGGACTCAACCCGGACAAGGACGTCCAGCATGTCAACATGGACATCTTCGAGATTCAGAAATTAGTCGGTGCCGGCGGGCGCGAGAAGTGGGGCAAATTCGACGCAGTCGCAGTGTGGGAGCCGGACATCTCGCTCTTCCAAGAAGACAAATCTGCGCGCCTGCTGAGTTCGCACCGCGCGATTTACTTGGTCTCTGTCTCCGACAAATTCATCGCGAACAATCGACAGGCGGCGATCAAATTCTTGCAAGCCATCGCGCAGTCGTGGGAGTTTTTCAACAACGCTCGCACGCGCGTCAATCAGTGGTATGTCGATGATTCACAGTTTGGCTTCACGAACGCTTGTCTCAACGCAGCGGCAAAGGAAGACCCGAATTTCAACGCAAAGTCGCTAAAGGAAATCGATCTCCACTTAGATGAACAGGCTCTCGGCATTCTGGAGTTTGGCGCAAAATGGTCTCACGACCACGGGTACACACAAACTGTGGTGCCGATTAAACAAGCGATAGATCAGACTTTGCTGGACGCCGCAACCAAGGGGCTTGCCACCGGCAAGTTTGAAACACCCGACGTCATCATGCCGTCGACTCGCGAGGTCTCGCTCAAAGACGAAAGCGGTGATTTTCTTGGGGATGTTCCGCTCTGGGGCATCTTCGTACTGCAAATTATTGTCACTTTCGCTTCGATTGAAGCGGGGCAGTGGCTCGGTACTCGTCGCGCAAGACTGCCGGAGAATGAGCGTGAATCAGAGGCTGCTGTAAGCGCCGTATCGGGCGCGGTGCTCGCACTGCTCGCATTCATTCTCGCGCTGACTTTCGGAGCTGCTGCAAGCCGCTATGACTTGCGCAGAGACGCGCTGATGGGTGACGTTAATGCCATTCAGACGACGTACATGCGCGCAGGTCTTGTGCCTGAGCCGCATAGAACCCTCACGCGGTCATTGCTGCGTGATTACGTTGAATGCAGAATGAGCATTGGCGATGTCTATGGCGATCCAGAGCAGCTGGCTTCGCTGCGGGCGCGCACGGCGGCGATTACGAGCATGATGTGGACTCAGGCGGAACAATTGGCGGCGAAGGATAGCAACGACATTTATGCACTCTTTTCCGAGGGCATCACGGACATTGTCGAGTATCAGAACAAGCGCATTGCTTTCGGCACAAACTTCCGAATCCCCACTTTCGTGTGGATGATTCTAGTGCTGTCGTCGTGCATTTCGATGTTTGTAATAGGCTTTCAATTCGGGATTACCGGAAGGCGGAGTTTCCCAACGCAATTCGCGCTCGTCCTCACTTTTGCACTCGTGATTCAGCTTATTTACGACTTGGATTCGCCCGGCAAAGGCTACATTCACCTCAACCAACAGCCGATGATTGACCTGTACGAGAGTATTTCGAAATAGTCTGTGTAATTCGACATTTCCAGCCCTGGACAGATCGACTTTACTGTCGAGCAGGGAGGGATACGCATGGGTATCAATTGTTTCTTGAATTTCAGCGAACAACAGGCATACAACATGTTGTCGCAACTGGAACTCGCTTACTCCTACAAAGTTTTTCCGAAAGTTAGACTCGGAGACGTCCTGGAGTTAGACCATAGCGGACTTGAAGATGAATACTTTGATTATGGGTGTAAGGCTCATTTTGATTTTATTGTGGTTCAAGATAACAAAGTACGTTTCGCAATCGAATTTGATGGACCAAAACATTACGATGGCAACGACACTCACGACCGCGACTCAAAGAAGAACTACATTTGCGAATACTTAGGATTTGAATTGCTTCGGATTGACGATGGCTACCTAAATGAAGTGAATGGATATCGCGTTCTATTGTTTTTGCTGGGGGATTATCTTGAGCATCACAATCCCTATGACGATTTTGGCTTCCGAAAAAGGAAGCAGAAGTCCAAAGGCGAACTCGATCTCGAAAAAACAGCGGCAGCGCGATTGAGACATTTGGAGAAAGAAACGCTCAGTGTCCATAGGTCACTCGGGAAATACAAAACCGAAATAAGCGCGCTTAAGACAAAAGAGGACGAATTTCATTACACCGCAAATTATGTCGAAGTTGGCAATGGTCAGTTCTGTGTTGGACAGGGCAGCGCACGGCCGTCCAAACTGTTTGGCAGCAACGCGGAAAGGCTAGCAAATTGCCTGTCGCTCATTGACTTGGGCAAAAGAGTTGAACTTTTCGAGAAACGTAAGCTAGACGCGAAAACATTGAGTGACATTCAAACGCTTCACTCGACTTATGGCGCCCCGGAGAAACCTCCGGAGGTCCGAAAATTCGTGGTGCAATCTTACGCGACTGCTATTTGGGAAGCGACATATCTGTAAGTCAAAAGCCGCAATAGTGACGATGCGCACGCAACAATTCGGGATCAATTTTCTCCGCACTCGGATGAAGTTCCAGTCCCTGAAATTCAGAGTAAAACCTGTTGTTCAAGATTGAAGGAGCAAGTTGCACGGATAGAGAAGAAGCGTCAATCGCGAGCAGCCCCTCGTCAAAGAGAATATGAAGATCGGCTCGAAGGATTACTCCGTTCGAGAGGTCATTTGTATGCGGACCACGATATGGAAGAATGTGAGCGGCTTCCAAAACATCTGCTACATCGCAGCGACTAACAGCACACTGCTTGTCGTACAACTGCATCAGCTGTTGGCGAAATCTAGGCTGGCCTTGACGCTGAACTACAGAACGAATTCGAAATAGTCGCATATCATCACTGATTTCAGCGACGGAACTTCCTTCTGTTACCAGATAACCGAGTTCCGAATTTCGGGCTGGCTTTAATAGCTGTCCTTCACTTTGGAGCAGATAGTAGCCGGCAGCTTTTCCAAGAACGTTTGCAATTCCCAACACCTGATAGGTCACATTTGGTTTAGCGGTCTTTTGGCGCAATACTCCAATTGGAATTCCATCTGCAATACATTCAGCCATTGCTCGATTCGATGGTAGCGATTCAGGATCTTTCCCTTCTTGTTCTTCCTGATAGTAGAGATATGACCATCCAGAATCTTGCGATGTAGGCTCACGGTCGGCATAAAGACTGTTTAGAGTCTGTTTTACACTGAGAGCATATTTTGACCAAGCTGGCTTATAGATTCCCTTTGGTATGTTAGCCACGCGCAAATCGCTGCCGCCAATAGACTGCCATCCCAAAACCCTTCCCTCATTCTCAACGAACCAGAGAAGGTGCCTTCGGTGCTGTTCAGGTAAGTCGGCGTGTATTAACAAATTAGTTTCCGTAAGCCAAGCCTCTTTGTCATTATTCCCTGAATTCGGAGTGAGCTTAACCGCCGCAAGCCCTATGCCCTTTAGGCTAATGCCGCATGCATCTTAGATCGTTATCATTTACTACCAAATGGTGACTACGAAGCTGGTTGCAAGAACAGCAGGGAGGGGAATATCTCTAAATGGCGCCCCTAAATAAAGACTCAATCAAAAAGGCCTCTCAAAGTTCGATGGAAACTGCCATCGGAGGTTTTTAGCGGAACTCTTTTGCACTGCTAAATGGTCGTTTGAAAAATATAGACTTTCTAAATCGAAAACAGTTGTGAAAAACGAGAAAGTATTTGCGCGGTGGCACAAAAGAGCAGTCTGTTCTGTTTCGCTATTTGCTTTGGCACTTTTTACTTCTGCCGCTTACGGAGATGAACTAGGAGAACTTTCATCAAGGGCATCGCTAGCACTTAAAAATCAAGAGTATTCTCAAGCCGAAAATCTTGCATTGAAGGCGTTAGCTATATCAATCTCGCCGCACGCGAAGGCAAAATCACTTTACCTATTAATCAGCATTTACAGCGCTCGAAATGAGATTGAGAAGATGGAACCGATCTTGCGGCAATACTGCGTCTGCCTGCAATCTATTCACGGCGTTAACAGCTTGGAGTTTGCGTCAAGCCTTGATTTCTATGCAAAAGCGTTGACAAAGTTGAGCAAGAATGACGAGGCTGCAGCATTAAGAGCTAAAGCTAGGGAGATTAGATCACGTGTTTCTGGGAGTGCAGCCACAAATACAACAACTCAGCAGGAGACAAATGGACGGGAATCTCGGAGTGCCATAACTGCGAGCATTTCGGTGATTCTAAAGGCAACACCTGAAGAAATAGCTACGGCAAAGCGAGTTTTTAAACAATGGGATTGGAAACACGGCACCAGCTATTCCAAAGGAAGCCTTCCAAGCCGATTGACGGAACCTGCCTACGAGATTGCGCGAAGATACTCACTGGAGAGTCGAGATCTTGTCAGCGAACTTGAAGATGGAAAAGTTTTCATCGAAACATTCGAAGGTATGCTCTTCATGGCTGAGGATACTGTAGATGTCGAGGTGCTTGGTTGGTCGCAAGGAACCTTTGTGCATATCCTCCCACTGCGCAATCGTTCTCATCCGTTTTATGAAATGTCTACTGACGATAACGGGATCGACGACGCATCGAAACTAGTAAGTGTTCGGTTGCTTCACAAGCTCTAAAGGAACATGAATTGGGCGACGGAACTTGGTTCATTAAGCCCATTTCGATTCGCGGATTATGCAGCAGAAATTCATCGGTTTGAAAACTTCAGGTAAGTCCTTCTCATTTTCTATTTCAAAACCGTTCCGCCCAAGTCCGTAATCTGCTGTTCGAACTGTTTGAGCTTTTCCTTGCGTTCTTTGGTATGTGATTGCATCCAATTCGCAATCGCTGAGATTGTCTCCGCCTGCATGAAAGTAGTTTCCAATTGCAGGTGCCCAAAGTTTCCTCGCCAATCAAGACATTGATCGGTCGAACGCATTGAGTTCATCAGATCGGTTACATGCTTGGGAGAAACACATCCATCAGCGCTACCCTGCAAGATGAGCACCGCAAGGGAGGGATCAGTAGCTTTGCCGAAGTCAGCGGTTTTATCACAGAAAGCATCGGTTGAAACCAACGCCTCGAGCGTGAGTTCTTTTAGAACCATCGGGTCGTCAGCCATTTCCTTTTGAATGTCTGCTCGTTTTGAACAAAGCTCGGTGAAAAAACTAGTCAAGTCAACTTCGTGATGCGGCAGCAATGCAGCCTTAACACCCTGCACGATTTGCCCTCTGCCCGCATACATATCCTTGTTGAGACGAACTGCTGGCGCGGAAAGTATGATTCCGGAAATTATTTCCGGATGCTCTGCGGCGAGGTGAACGCAGAAGGTGCAACCGAGACTTTCGCCAAGCGCAACGATTTTGGCATCAGGGTATTTTTGTTTTACCAAAGTCGCCAATTGAACGATGTCATCGTAGCTCTTGTGGTGATTGATTTTGGTGCGGTCGTTTTCTGGCGTGCTGAATTGATGCTTTTCATCGAATTTGCAGCGTCCGAATCCGCGCATGTCCAGCGAGATGAAGCCCACTCCGTTGACGGCGAGGCTGCGAGCCAACACGCGCATCCGGCGTCCATGCAAAGTCAGTCCATGAATGCCAATAACAACAACTTTGGGAGAGACGCCGACAGGCATCCACTCATATGTTGGAATCTTGAGAGCCTGGGTAAATTCGCCATCTTCGGTGTATGCGTATTTGGCTGCCAGCTCGGGAGAGATGTTTTCGACCCAAGATGAAGGCATCGTGCTTTCACCCGCGAATGCTGGCGGCACTACTGCCGACAGAGCCGAGAAGCTCATCAAAAGCGCAAAACCGGTCTTTACCCACTTTATATTTTTCATTGAATCCGCCTGTATCCACATGACTACAAGGATGAGCCGCAAGGGCTGCCACACTATAGGCTTCATATGGTAACCCACACTCCGCTGACACAAACTCATGACAAGGCACCACATCAGCCTGCCGAACAGAGCGCTAGATGTTAATTTGATGCGCCGTTCTGCTTCTTTCGCGCTTCTGCTCGTGCTCGAAGCAGGTCAAACTGTTTAATTCGAATTTCATTGAATTCGTGAATTGAATTGTTGAAGGCGTCGAGTTCAGCTTTTGGAACAGTGTATTCAACCTCATCGCCAACCACTTTCCAATTTCCAAAATGTTTCTTCAAAAACAGCAGTTGTTCTCTCGAGCGTTTTTGCATGCCCTGCAAATTTGCGAAGACTTCCAAATCCTGTGCAGTGCCACCATTCTCGCGGATCATTTTGCTTTGCTCGTTTGTAGCCTTCATCACTTGGTCCAAAACAGCGATTCTGTTTTCCGCATCTTCCTTCGATTTGATGCTCGAAGGTCTTGCGGCGCCAAGTTCTTCAAATTTAGTTTGAACCTCGCGCAGCTCCTTGGATTTGGCAATCATCTTTTGCATCTGCGCGGGATCAACCGGCGCGCAGATTGCGGAAGGCGTGCAGCTAGCAAAGAATGCTCCTTGAATGATTGCAATTGCAAGCAGTTGCGCTTTCTTCGACAAGTTCATGGTTTTCTTAATCTCTTCGCGCGCGGTATCAACTACGGGCAGTATACAAGAGAGTTCGCAGTAAGTCGCAGGATTGAAAAACGAGCGTGTGCAACGTGCCGCCACGCCAAAAGGCAACAGCGACCTCAGCTTTTGCTTTTCGCTTCAAGACCTAATTGCGGAACAAAATCGTCATACCGACCTTTCGGAACATCCGGATTGAGCTTTCGCACTTCGCGAAGAGCTTCGATTACTACTTCCGGATCTTCGATGCTGTTAAAACCACTCCATACGTCGTCAGCTTCTGATTGCGGATCTCTAGCAAACTTTATGTTGTAGAACTTGCCCTTATCAAAGCTTTGATATGAGGCAGCAATGCTTATCTCTTGGGGATAAAAGCTCTCGACCTTCCATACAAAGTCTTCTTGAAACGAAGAACGCTCCGGGAAAAATCTAATCGCTCGCTTGTTTGTAATCACGTAAAAGGTATTCCGCGGCACCAAGCGATCTAGATTTTCGAACGAAGAGAGAAAAACAGCGAAAAGAAACAGTCCAGGAAGACCGAACAAAAACACAAATGCTAACTTCATGCCGACGAGAACGCCCAGCGGCGGTGGTGTCAAAAACGTATAAGTCGCCAGTGCCATTAGAGCTACAGAAGCCGCAAAGAGAAACCTTCTCTGTAATGGGGAAACTTTATAACGGCCAGCCTCAATGGTTGGATTCGGTTGTCCTTGCCAAAGAACAGTTTCATCTTGCCGCAGGTAAGGCTGCAAAAGCTGCATAAGTTGACCTTGCGTGGGCTCGACAAAGAGCCGGTCTGCCGGGAATGTCTCGACCGGGAAGTAAGAATCATTCGGCACAGCGCAACCTCTCTATTTCTGCGGAGCGTACTGTGACCAAAAACTCGACTTATGTTTATGTTTTTGGCGCAGGTACTCTAAATACTTGGAATGTGGCTCAATCTCTTTCCAGTCGCTAATCTTCTTCGCAAGAGAATCAAGCTTTTTCAGGTAACTGACACCATGATGGTAATACTTAGAATTAGCTCGCGCCAAAATGGAATCGAGCAACGCTCGATAAATAACGTAAGCTGCGACAAGACGATCATGCTTTAACACCGACTTCGCTAAGTCCAGTAAGCCGGCATAAAGATCGCCATTGAGCCTCGTCGCATGCGCAAGAATGTAATTCTCAGCATCGTCAATGCGATTGGTTTCTATGAGAAACTCTGCATCGCTCGTACTAAACTCTCGCGCCTTCAAAATTGTTTTTACACTTTCGTCCACAATTTCAGCACGCTTTTCCTCTCCAACAGCGCGCACCAATTGGTTAAGTGACTCGATATCTCGATCTCTTTTGAAAACCTTCAACGAAGTCTCAGCAACTTTTCTCGGCTTTTTAAGACCTTGATAGATTGCAATTAAAAGCTCATCTCGCTCGTGAACCCTAAACGACTTATCCGCTGGAAAACGTGTTAGCCACTCAAGTGCAGCATTCAAATCGCCGCATTCGAAATGAAGTTTGGCAATATCAATGAGAAAAGCCGTTGGAAGCTCACCGTTAGATTGTGAGCGCTTGACCTTTTCCAAAAGCAACGGGTCTTTTAACTGCCAGGCTAATTGCTCAATAGCAGTGAGCCACCTAGAGCCATATCGATCGGTCTTTTCTGCGTTGTCCTCTTCCCACAGTCGATTGACAGCTTTGCGCAAATGGTCTTCAGGTAAGAACAGCGACATTTTTTCAAATAGAACGTCACGAACACCATAACCATTACTCTTATTGAGTTTGATTACTTGCTCTAGAAGCCAGTCTTTGTCATCGCAACGGGAAGCAAATGAGGAAAATAAATCGGCTGCATCGAATTTGAACACTCCACCAACGCTTCCATTGGAGTCATCACACTGCTCAAAAATTTCCGCGTCTGCTTCATAGAACGCAGCAACTGACAAAACTCCGTCCTTCGGTTCTGGCGCAGAAGCTTCCAACGCCTTAAGTAGATCTTTTAACTCGCGCGCAAAGGCGCCAGTTTCGCCCCACGAAATGAGGTGGTGTCGGCGCCTTATGCTCGACAGCCTTTTCGAAAAAGTCTTCGCGTTTTCCTTTGGACTCGCAAGAAGTCGCTCAACCACGGCTTCCGCCGCGTCGTTGTAATCGGCGAGATCGAGCAAGGCAGTTGCGAGCGTTTCCGCTCCCAGCTTGGCTAATTCTTTGTGCTTGTCCTTTGCCAAATCTTAATAGCTCGCCGTCTCTCAAACCAAAGCCTAGCCATTATATTCCCCTTGAGAATGTCGCTTCCACTGTCAAACCAATGTCATAGCGGGGGTTTATCTTGCAATAACCCCACGCATTACTAGCAAAACCAAGGAAGGTCATATGGCATCGCCAGAAAGACTCGACTCGATCAGACCGCAAGGCATTGAGACAGCGGCGCCTATAAAAATAGACTGGGGCGAGTTTCCGACGCAATCGATGGAAGCGAACCAGACTAACAGTTCGAGCTCGCTCGTCATCAACGGCGAAACAGTGCTGTTGCCGATGGAATTGACAGGTTTGGATCGAAATTATTTTGACAACTTTCTCTGCGAGACAGGCACGAATCATCCGGACGCGGGAAAGAAGCAGGAAAACTCTGATGGCGACATCTTTGTGTTAGACAAAAACGGGCGTATCAACGAGTTCGTTTACCGCGACGAATACCTGCGGAACATCTACAGCTTTGCGGTATTGCGTCGAGACATTGCCTGTAACGTTTCCGAGTTCTACGAAAACGGACGGACGTGGAGACGCGAAAACGACAAATGGAATTACGTGGAGAGCGACGGCACACCGTCAAATCGCTCCTACGATTTCAACATCAGCGTTGACCAACAGGGCATTCATCCAACCGGACGCGACTCGAATATTTTAAGAGTTCCGGGATACTTCCACGTTTAGAGAGAGTCTCTGCTTTATCTAATAACTCTGCCCCGATGGTGCCGCGGCGGCTCTTTGATTTCGCAGCTCGCGAAGTTGCGGAAGAATTTTCCGAGTGGCTCTCTCGCCTTCTTCAATCGCGTGTTGCAGCTCATCAGCCCTGTAGGCAGTGAGTTTCATGTACGGTAGTTTTGGCTCGATCAAGATATCGGCTTCGCCTGCGCCCTGCAATTCGGTACCGGCGAGCACGATGTTGGCGAGCCTGTCGCCGTAATCCAAGAGAGTGTCGTATTCCTTCTTCTCAACGCGACCCAGGTATGACTGGAGTCGCACGCCGACTACAGTTGGCGAACCCTGCGCTTCTGCAATTTCGGTCGGCAAATTAGTCTTCAATGCACCGTCGACAAGAAGGTGTTCGCCCACTTGCACAGGACGATAGAACCCGGGTACCGAATTGCTCGCTCTAATTGCCGTGCTCAGATCGCCCTTGTTGAGCCAAACCGCCTTCGTTGTATATAAGTCAACAGCTGCAGCGGAGAATGGAATGGGTGTATCTTCAATGTTCTTGACGTTCGGAGGTAGGTGCTTCTGGACAAATTTGCTCAGTGACTTTCCACTGTAAATGCCGATTTGGGGATGAATTAAGATGGACCGTGCCATCAAGTATTTGAATCCATAAGAAAAGAATTGCACCTTGCGGTTGAGTGGGAAATACGCTTTCTGGAATTCTTTAGAGAGAACGAGTTTCTCAATCTCGGAAACGGGCATGCCTGCGGCATAAAGTCCGCCAATCATGGCTCCCGCGCTGTTTCCACAAACAAAATCCGGGCGCAAACCTTCTTTCTCCAGCACCTTCAAGACCCCGACGTGCGCTGCTCCGCGGGCGCCGCCACCGGCGAGTGTCAGCGCAAACTGTGAAGAACCAGAGCGTCTTCGCGTGGGAACGGTTTGTTGGGAAGAGTGTTGAGTTGAGTCTATGACTTGCTGGTCTTCCTGCTTCCGCACGGACAGCGGCTCGTCAGCAGCCAGTGCTGGGGTCAAACCTACGAACAACGCGCTAAACGCGGCTCCTACAGCCAGTGAATGAATGTCTCTCATAAATGCTCCGGGTGACTTGATATCTGGGGGACGCATCAAGTCGGGAAAAGCTCCCATATAAAGGAGTTTTCAATCAATCCTATTGTTCAGCTCTCCGCTTTTGGGAAAACGGTGTGGGTCCTGCGATGGTTTTGGGAAAAATCATCAGAAAAATTAAATATACCTATTTCGAGGGAACTATTCTCCCCCGAGCTGGTCCCACGTGCATGCCACTAGCTTTGGAATGGATAAATGCAGAAATCAATCGCACTCGAAAAAGACGGTGAGTCGTGGATAGTCAAAGTCGACGGCTACGAATATTTCAGAGGCAGCATGCAATCTGCCACCGCCCGCGCACAAAAAATATCCACATCCCGTAACGCAGGAATCTTCATCGCTGCTGAATGTTGGCCAGACTTATATCAGTTGTTCAATGTGTCTCAGATAGGCCCTGACGATATAAAAGGTCTGGAAGCAAACGAAAAATCAGCGGCTCTGCCTCACATGGACGCAAAGGCAAATAGTAACGTGTTTACAGCGCCGCCTACCAAAACCGATTTCGTTTAGTTAGCTGCTTATACATACCAGTCTGTGGTAAAAGCCTGGCGTCCGTTCTGCGCACCTGAAGATGTCTCACTTCACAGGTTGGAGTTTGAATATCCATTTCTATGATAGTGCCAGGTGTTCCGACCATCTCCTTGATGATGGTTCTAAAATCATACTGATGTCCGTTAACTCCAATAATGCGGTCGCCGGGTTGAACCCCTAAATTATTCAAATCGCTTTGCGGAAAAATCTTGAGAATCGCACCATTCAACATATTGAGGAGCGCTCCAAGGCAACCATAAACTTCCTCGCCGCCATTTGCTCGCGCTTGCAGCGTAGACTGCTGCTGCACGCCAAGCTGGGCGGCGGATTGACTGCTCTGGAGTTGAATCGCAGATTGACTGTTCTGCAATTGAAAAGTCTTGTCTCTAAGCTCCTTAGTAATTTGACCTTCTTTCGCTGCCTGAATATCTAAAGGCGGCTGGTCATCAGCAGTGGCGCCGAGTTTGGCTTTAGAGTCGGCGGGGTTTTCTTGCGGAACAGCTTCAGCCTGCCTCGTCTCAGAAGTATTCACGTCGCCCGCTGTGCTTTGGTTTTGAACGTTTCGTTGAACGCTACCCTTAATCAGCGCCGAGTCTCCAAAGGCTGGCGAAAAGCTCACGCAAGAAAGCAGGGCGACAGCTATTAAAATCCTAGAAATACAAGCTTTCATAAAAGTTTCTCGTCAAAAGCCGACAGTACTACGTTTAGATGAATACCCTGAGAATGAAGTATTTAGGAGGAACGCTCAAAAGTCATTAACGTCTGAATGGCTTGACCATATGCTTCAGATACTCATTAAGGTCAAACGGTTTTTCGCGCATAGCGTTTTCGCCCAACATGCCAAAGGTTTTCAGCAACTTCGAATTGGTTTCTAAACATACTCGTTCACCAACACTCATCAGCAATCGCCGCGGCATTTCTGCATACGATTCTGACTCAGGAAAGCGGTAGGCTTTCAATCGATAAACCAACCGAATGTCGCATCCGTTTGAAATAGGTGCAAAGACAGCGTTTAAATGCAGAAAAAACTTCTCTCGCCCGTGTTTAATCGGCATTTCCGCAAACACGTTATTGCCTCTCGGGGCATTTTCACGAATGGTCCACCTGTTCATAAATTCGAGCTCGAGCAGAGCGTTACTCAATTTCTGCTTCGCAGCCCCAAGGTCATCCTTCACAATTAACTGCCGAGGACGAAAGGGGTCCGTTCCAAAATAATTCTCGCTATCGCTAAACGGAGCCCGAGCGCATTGCTTTGCTGCCTCCCAAATCATATATCCCAGCAGGGAAGCTACAGCGATAGATAGACCTTGACCTAGCACGACACTCCTCCTGTTATCAAACCGCATTGCTCATAGAAGCGCTGACGGAGCAAGCTCTGTAACAGTTATGCCCGGCGTGGACGATGTTGCTTAAGACAGCACTGGCGGGAATTGAAACGGGCGTGTGCAACACGCCCCCACGATTCCCAAAGCCGGCGAGCCGCCGGCGCTCCCAGGCGCAAGCAATACGCCATAAAAAACGGGCGTGTGCAACACGCCCCCACGAATAATGCGCCCACGCTATTTACGAGAATTTCTTGTTCGGCAGATCGCCGGAGACGCTGGTGTTCACGTCGTCGTCGGGTGGAATCGTCAGCTTTGGTTCTTTGATGAACATGCCCTTGATTGACTTGAAGACGAGATACAGAACAGGCACGACGTACAAGCTCAAGATTGTCGAAACAATCATGCCGCCCATAACGGTTGTTCCGAGCGAGTGCCGGCCGTTTGCACCCGCGCCCTCAGCAATCGCCAGCGGCAAAATCCCGAAGATGAAAGCCAACGACGTCATCAAAATTGGTCGCAGACGTGTGAGCGCCGCGTCAACAATCGCTTTGTGATACGAGAGACCCTTCGCGTGCAACTGGTTGGCGAACTCAACGATGAGGATGGAGTTTTTACTAGCCAATCCAATCAACATAACAAGACCGATTTGGCAAAAAATATCGTTTTGCAATCCGCGCATCATCTGCGCACCGATTGCACCGAGCACCGCCAGCGGTACCGCAAACAAAATAATCAACGGGTCCATCAAACTTTCGTATTGAGCTGCCAACACGAGAAATACGAACAAAAGTCCAAGTGCAAAGATCAAAATCGCCAGGTTGCCGGACTGAATTTCTTCCAAAGAAATTCCCGTCCATTCAAAGCTGGTACCACGCGGAAGTGTTCGCTTCGCAATCGCTTCCATCTCCGCAATTGCCTGTCCAGAGCTTACGCCAGGCGCGGGCGCACCGTTGACTTCAATCGACTTGAACATGTTGTAGTGCGAAATCGTCGGCGGCGAAGTCGTATTTTTCTTCGTGATGAAATTCGAAATCGGGACCATAGCACCAGCGGCACCGGACACACCTGGCGCGCGGACGTACAGTTGGTCTATGTCCTTGGGATTGCTGCGGAATTGACTATCCGCCTGCAGATAGGTTCGGTACGAACGATCCAAATAATCGAAATCATTGACGTAAAGCGAACCGATGAATACCTGCAATGTGTTGAAGATATCACCGACGTCAATTCCGAGAGATTCAACCTTGTCGCGGTCGACGTCAATTATCAGCTGAGGGGAATTCATCCGGAATGTAGTCTGAATCCCGGTGAGCAGCGGACTCTTTCGCGCCTCAGCAAGGAAGCCGTCAGAGATTTTGGAAAACTCTTCGAGGGGCAAGCGCTGGGTGTTTTCCAACTCGAAAGCAAAGCCGCCGAAATTGCCCAAGCCTTGAATAGGCGGTGGGTTAAACGGAATACAGAATGCCTCGTCAATACCAAACAGCGGTCCGCGCAATGAGGCGATAATGCCATTGGCGGAATCTTGCTCTTTGTGCCGTTCGTTCCAGGGTTTTAACGTGCAGAATACAATCGCGTTGCTGGAATTATTGCCAGAGAAGCTGAATCCACCGACGGCAAAAACACCGCTGATTGCCGGGATTGTGCTCACGACTTTTTCGACTTTTGCCACAACATTGGAGGTGTAGTCGAGCGAAACGCCGTCAGGTCCCTGCACGATAATCATGAAATAGCCGACATCTTCGTCGGGCAAAAACCCGGTCGGAATCTTGGTGTACAAGAATGCGGTCAAGGCGAGCGACGCGATAAAGCCGACAACCACGACGGGCTTGAACTTCAGCAAGAAGCCCAATGTCGACTCGAAAAAGTCGCGCAGCGAATCTAGAAACCAATTGATTTTAGAGAAGAACCAATTTGAGCGGCCATGCTCGTTTTTCAACAGCAACGCCGAAAGAGCAGGCGTAAGAGTCAAGGCATTAAAAGCCGAGATCGCCACAGATATTGCCAATGTCAAGGCGAACTGCCTGTACAACTGACCGGTTGTGCCCGGGAAAAATGCGACCGGAATGAACACCGCTGCCAGCACGAGTGCCGTCGCAATAACTGCGCCGGTGACTTCTTTCATGCCTTGTCGCGCTGCTTCGACAGCCGAGATTTTCTTCTCTTCCATCAAGCGCGCGATGTTTTCAATGACAACGATCGCGTCGTCAACCACTAGTCCAGTGGCGAGCGTGATACCAAACAACGTCAATGTGTTGATGGAAAAGCCCATCGCCTTCATGACGGCGAAGGTACCCACCAAAGAAACCGGAATTGTGATTGCCGGAATGATTGTCGTCCGCCAGCTCTGCAAGAAAAGGAAGATGACGAGAATTACAAGGAAGATAGCTTCGCCGAGGGTTTTAACCACCTCGTGAATCGACTCTTCAACGGCGCGCGTCGTGTCGAACGCTATTTCGCATTGAATACCCGGCGGCAAGTTTTGAGTCAGCTTTGCAAGTTCTACTTTCGCGTCACGAGCGACATCAAGCGCGTTGGCGCCAGGGAATTGATAGATTGCAATACCGACGGCGTTTTTGCCTTTGTAGCGCAAGAATGTTCCATAATTTTCCGCGCCTAGCTCAACCCGCCCGACGTCTTTGATTTTGACGACGGAGCCGAAAGGACCACCTTTGATGACGATATTTGCGAACTCTTCAGGCGTGCGCAAACGGCCGACAACCCGCGTGCTAATTTCAAAAGATTGCCCTTTCGGGTAAGGCGCCTTACCGATAGAACCGCTGGCTACCTGGACGTTTTGACTCTGCAGCGCGCGCGTTACGTCGGCTGTAGTTATCTTTCGATTGTTCAGCTTAGTCGGGTCTAACCAAATACGCATCGAGTATTTGCGCTCACCAAATATGGTGACATCGCCCACACCCTTGACGCGTTTCAAAGCATCCTTGATATACAAGTCTGCGTAATTGCTCAAATAGAGCGCGTCATGCCGGTCAGACGAGAGCGCAGCCGCGAAGATAATTGTGGTTGAAACTTTATCAACAGTGACGCCGGTCTTTTTGACCTCGTCAGGCAAGCGCCCCTGAACAGAGCCGACGCGATTCTGCACGTCGACTGCCGCAGCATCGATATCACGCTCGAGGTCGAAGGTGACGTTGATGGTGCTCGTCCCGTCGTTGCCGCTGCTGGACGTCAGATACTTCATTCCGCGAACACCGTTTATTTGTTGTTCGAGAATGTTGGTGACAGATGCTTCTACCGCACTGGCGCTGGCGCCAGTGTACGCGGATGTAACTTTGATTTGCGGCGGAACAATGTCTGGGAATTGCGCAATCGGAAGGTTGGGAATAGACACCAAACCCGCGATTACAATCACCAGCGAGCAAACTGAAGCAAAAATCGGGCGGCTGATGAAAAAGTTGACGAACATGTTGGTTTCCTCGAAAACTCAGCGCTAATGAATGCTCTGAGTGGTTTGCGCCGTGCTGTCGGGTTTCACACCAGATGGTTTTTCCATAATCGGTGCGCCGTCAGCAAGTCGCTGAATGCCGGTCGTCACTATCTTGTCGGTCTTCTTCAAACCGCTTTTAACCTGATACGCATCGCCCTCGATGCCAATAACTTCAATCTCGACCTGCTTGGCGCTGAGCTTGCCGGCGGTTTCCACAGCGGTGAAGACAAAATATTTTCCTGCCGCCTGCATAACCGCAGAAGTCGGAACCGAAATGCCTTCGCGCGTTTTCCACAAAACCTGCGCCCGCACAGTTTGATCCGCGCGCAGCATGCTCTTCGTATTCGGATAGAGCGTTTTGATAAGAACAGTCTGACTATTCGGGTCCACGGTCGGTGAGATAAAAATCAGCTCGCTGCTTCCGTAATCGACACCATCAGTGCTCACAAGTTGAACCTTCATGCCTTTCTGCATGAGGCTGGCCTTTTCTGCTGGAATCGAGATGTACACTTCGAGCGGATGATTTTCAGTCAGCGTCGTCAACGCTGTGTCCGACGTGACCCGGTCGCCCAACTTCACTGGAATGTCGCCAATAGTGCCGCTAAACGGAGCGACGATATTGTAGTACTTGAGATTTTCTTTCTGCGCTTGCAGGTTAGAGACAGCTTGATTGTGACTGCGCTCGTATTTTTGAACCGTCATCTTCTGCGCTTCAATCTGCTGTTGGACAGCATCTCTTTCGGCAACAGCGGCTTTGTAATTGTTGCTCCAGGCGTCTAACTCCGCTTGCGAAACAGCACCTTCCGTTTGCAGGGTGCCATATCTTTTGTGTTGCGAACGAGTGTAATCGACATTCGCCTGCTTGCTCAACAACGTGTTCTGGAGCGAGCGTAGCGTGGCTTGGGCATTGGCGAGGTCGGAATTGACCGAGTCTGCAGCAGAAGCGACAGCATGGGTCTGTGCGGTTTGCATTCGCGAATCAATCTGCATGATGCGAGTGCCCGCCGCAACAACCTGACCGGCGGTCACTTCGATGCTTTCGATGTGCCCTTCCACGTTGGGTGAAAGCGTGATGGATTTGCGCGATTTCAAATTGGCGAGATAGTCGGACTTTTCTTTGAATGGTCCAACGCGCACAGGTTCTATCGCCACCATCGCCGGCGGCATTCCCATCTGCTTGGGCGTTTCGTTGCAAGCCGTGCAGAAAAACGCGGCAAAGCATATAAAAAGGAATATTGGTAATAATTTGAACTGGGATGCCATGGTTACCAGAAAGGACTAATTATTGAAGAGCAAAGGTCTGCCCTTCACCAAGATTAAAAAACCATACTCTAGTATGTTTTCATACCGTGTTATGCTTGTCAAATGAATAGCACTGAATTATCACGAAAAGATCGCAAGAAAGAGCACAGGCGCCAGACATTAATTGATGCGGCGACGCTTCTTTTTACGAAACATGGCTATTCAGGCACAACAATCGACGACATAGTGCTTGAAGCTGACGTCGCCAAAGTGACCTTCTACTCATATTTCAAGTCGAAGGAGGAGATCGCGCTCGAGATAAAACGCAAAGGCACCGAAGAAGCCCTCGCCTATGTCGAGAGCCTGCGGGCCCAGCAACTACCCGTCAACGAGATGATTGAAAAACTCTGCGTAGACGTCGCCGAGTGGACTGAGAAAAACTTCCGTTTGTTGGATGTATTTTGCAATCAGCGCTTTAGTCCTTTAATGGAACGCGAAAGCGTGTCCGCGTGCAAACCGGAGCCGATGACCATCTGCCTCGACTACATCATTCAGCGAGGGCAGGAAACCGGCGTTTACCGAAAAGACATCGACCGCTGCAGGATTGCTCATCTTTTGGACTTGGCGATTTTGTGCGAACAATATCATTGGGTTCGCACGGGAAGACCCAAAGGTGAGTTGAAGAAACACTTACAAGGGTATTTTGACTTCGCGCTCAACGGGCTCGAACTGCGCAAGTAATCTAATGCGAACGCAACCATGCTAGGTGCTCATTCTGCAAGAATGACCTACTTGAGCTACGACCGGCGCTCGGTCGGCAGGCGTTGAATATCGGCGAGGTCCAGCTCGCGCTGCAATGACTGAAACACTGCTTCATCAACATCGTGGTGTTCGCGCAAACGAATCAGCAAATCGCGTTGGGACTTTATAGCGATACCTTCCAGTTTTTGCGCCAACTCAGTTTGCTCAGCATCGCGCGCTTGCATGTTTGAAGTCGCGGTCAGCACATAAGAGTTGATAACTTCCTGAAAAATCGGATCGGTTCTATCAATACCTGAGCGAGTCGCCTCTTCATCAAGAGCTCTCAATGCTTCACGTGAAAGTTTCAATCTGATTTTTCGCTCAACCTCGTCACTGTTATCGTCTTCATTGGAAAAACCAAATCGGCGCAGAAGCGCGGGCAATGTTCCACCCTGCACAAACAATGAAAAAGCAATCACAACGATCGTAATGAAAATCAGCAGATCTCTGAAGGGAAGCGGCTGCCCGTCTTGGAGTTTGAATGGCAAGGAAAGCGCAGCAGCAAGTGAAACCACCCCGCGCATTCCGCACCACGAAAAGATGAAGAGGTGTTTGAAATCGGGAGCACCATGGCCCGTGAATGTTTTAAACAGCAAGACAGTCGCGAACGTCCAAACAAATCTAATCAAAAACAAACTGACAATCACGACGAGCGAGCAGAGGAAAAGATGCATCGAAGGCGTAGTCAAAACCTTTTCCATGATTGGTCGAACCTGCAAGCCAATCAGCAAAAATGTCAAACCATTCAATATGTAGGTGATGGTTTCCCAATTTGCCATAGCTTGAACGCGCGCGGGCGATGAGAGCATTTTGGGACTGCGCATCCCCAGAAACAACCCCGCGGTTACCACGGCAAGAATGCCGGATACATTCAAATGCTCTGCGGCAAGATACACCACAAATGGTGACAGCAAAGACGCGATGATTTCTGCAGGTCGGTGGCTGAGGTCGGTTCTGATTTTGCTGAGAACGCCACCAAGCACAAGTCCTACAGCAACTCCGCCAATGGAAAGATAGAGAAAAGTCTCGCTCGCATTAACCAGCGAGAAAGTGCCAGTCACCGCGGCTGCAACCGCATACTGAAATCCAACCAAGCCGGTTGCATCATTGACAAGGCTCTCGCCTTTTATAATATCCATCGTTCTGCGGGGGATATGCGTCCCTCTCGCCATGGCAGAGACAGCCACGGCGTCAGTGGGAGAAACGATTGCGCCCAACGCAAGCGCAACAGCCCACGGCATCTGCGGGACGACCAGTCGTATAGCGGCAGCGACACCGAATATAGTGGCAATGACTAATCCAACTGCCTGCATTGAAATCAAATCGCCGACGTCCCTTAGCTTTTTCCATGGTGTCTGAAAAGAGTCCATGTACAACAGTGGTGGCAGGACGATGAAGAAGACCACCTCAGGATCTAGATGCATCGGCGGGACATAAGGCACAAGCGAGATCAACACGCCGGAGAAAATGAGCATTATGGGCAAAGGCGCGCGAAACTGATCTGCGACGACGCCCACTGCGCCCACAACCGCTAACAGTATGGCTAAGATCTCTACCTGATGCATCTATAGTGTTTCCGCACGTTCTGGTGCCCGCCAAGAACGCTTTTGATCACGCCCAGGGCAAAAGGACTACAGCACCCTTGGCTTTGTTTTGTGAAACTAATTCGTGCGCTTTTGCAGCTTCACTCAATGGGAGCGTGCAGTCGATTTTAGGTTTGATGACTTCCTTGCGAACAAGATCAAGCCATGGTGCGAGATCTTCAATGTCCGCGGTGAGCGAGCCGCGGATCTGTTTCTCTTGGAAAAACAGACTTCTGATGTCGAACTTCACTTCGGAGCCGGACATAAAGCCCATCGCCACAATGACTCCGGCTTTTTTCACGGCGTTGATTGTTTTCTCGAAAGTGTCTCCGCCAAGACTATCAACCGCCACATCAACGCCGCGACCATCCGTCCATTTCAAAATCCAATCGTTGAAATCGGCATCGCTGACATTAACGACCAGCTCTGCCCCCGCGGCTCCAGCCATCTCCCGCGCTTCAATGCTTCGCGCAGTAGCAGCAACGCGTGCGCCCAGGGCCTTCGCAACCTGGATGCCCATATAACCTGTCAACGAGCCGCCCGCGTGGATTAGAACAAAGTCTCCCGACTTCACGCCGCCGACCTTTTGCACGGCGTTGACCGCCGTCATCAGCGGCACGGGCAGTGCCGCAACTATCTCGGTCGCAAGCCCCGTCCTATCGGGAATGACGAATTCCTGAGGCACTGCAACATATTGCGCATATGTGCCGGGCAGCTGCAACCCTCGCATGGAATAACTTGGCGCGAGAGTCATGGGTCGGAAGCTGTATTCTTTCGGGTCCGCTGGATAACCTGGAGCAGTGATGACGCGATCGCCCATACGAAACTTCGTGACTCCCTCGCCCAAGACGGCGATTTCGCCAACAGCGTCAAGACCGAGTACATGCGGAAAAGGCAGCGACTGGGTGATGTCGCCGTTGCGGATATAGTGGTCGAGGCGATTGACCAAGACGCCGTGCACCTTCACCAACACCTGACCAGGACCTGCGACGGGTGTCGGCATCTCCTCGACCGAGAAGACCTCAGGACCGCCGAAGCTTCGAATGACAGCTGCTTTCATGTTTTCAGTTCTCTATTTGCCTAAGAATCGGGCGAAATCGTTGTTATTCTAGCCTCTTGGCTATTACAGCGGCGATTGTAGAGGCGAAGCCATGCGTCGCCCGGCTTGGATGCATCTAGAAAACAGAGCGCGTGCAACGCGCCCCCACGCTAAAATAATGCGCGTCATCGCCCCAACGCTGCCAACAGCGTACAATAGTTGCCTTATACTTCCCTTTCGCCCAGCGGAGAGCAGCGATGGCAAATACCGTTTCCCCGGTTGAAGAATTTTGGCGTGGTGCCGCAGAAACCGAAGCATTCAGATTTTTCGAGCTGTTCGACAACTCCGATCCTGACAGCAAAGAGCTTGCCGACGCATCAGAAGACATCCTCACGCTCATGGGCGAACCTGATAGCGCAAAGCGGATCGACATTGCTAATCGGATTTTGAAGGATGGCAAGCCAGATTTGGGCATAGCGAATCTCGTGTTGGCACGCTCCAGCGATAAGTTTTCCGAGAAGGAAAAACACTACCGAGAAGCACAGAAAAACAGCATCGACCAACAGTTCAAAACCACTAAAGGTAACAGTCTCAAAGGTGACATGATCTATGCCGCCATTACCCTCGAATTTGCTGACGCCCTGTTGAGAAATGGCAAGCAGGAAGAAGCACTCAAAGAATTGCAAGAGCTGCAGTCCAGCACAGATCTACTGTGGTTGAATCAAGACAACCTAGACGCACTATTCGTGGCACTAACAACGCAGTTGATTTGCGCAAACAAAACCGCAGAGGCGCGCGCGGAAGTAGAAAGAGATCCAGTGCCGCTCGCACATTGGTACTACATGAATGCGCTCGTGAAATTTAAGGAGATGGGTGATTGCATTCAATCGCGCAGTGCCCTTTCCGTCGCGCTAAACGATAGTGTGATGATTGCCGTCATCCTCACAGATGAGCTCGATGAAATGGACGAAGAAGAGCATACGGATGCGGATAGTTTGCTCACAGACTGGGACGAACAATTTGCCCTTATCTCAATGCCCGCGTGGAAGCAGACTCCTGGTGCGCTAGAGTGGCTGTCAAAAATCTTTGATACGAAGCACCTTCTTTACGGTGCAGAAGAAGTGCAAGACGAGATTCGTTTCAAAAAGTGGCAGCGCGAGATGGAACTCGCGGACACACATCTTCGCAGAGAAGATTTCAAATCAACAAAGAAAGCATTCAAAACCGCTTTGCGTGAAGCTGAAATGCTGAATGATGGCGGGGATATGTTCCTCCTCACAGCGAAAATGCTCGGCGCGGTTCTTCTCGAAGCTGGCGAGTCTCTCACTGACATGAAGACTATTTTTGAAAAGAAGGTCGCTTGGCTCGATAAACAGCAGAGCGATGATTTCGACAGTCTATTCAACAGTTATTCGAATTTTGCCAAAACTGCGTTCGAGCTGGGCATGCTCAAAGAAGCAATGACATGCGCAAAGAAAGCGATAGAACACTATGAGAAATCAATTGAAAACGGCAGCGAGAAATTAGACTACTTCTATTGCTCTGAATGCTTATATATCTATGCAGTGCTCTTATGCAGAGAGGAAAACTTTGAAGAAGCCGAACGTGAATTTACAAAACTCATCGGCATGCAAGAAGAATTCCTTGGGAAAAAGGCGGTCGATCTTGTAGAAAGTCTCATTGGATTGAGACTCTGCTTGCACAAGCTCAAACGTCACGATGAAGAGAAAGTGGTGCACGAAAAACTGCTTGCCATAGATCCGGCGTTTGATGCTGAGGACGAAACCAAGTTCGTCTGCGATGCATTGCCCGTGGTGGCAGGCTAAGATCTTTCAATCGAAAACTAGAATCGAATTCTAACGCGCTACAAAAGCCGGCGCAGTGAACACATTATTTTTTCAATCGCGCATAGATTTTGTTGGCTTCCTCTCTCTTGTTCGATTTATAGAGAACTTTCGCGTACTCTTTTAAGATTCGCACAACATCTTCATGTTGGGGATATCCCGGCTCCTTATCTATCACATAAAGCGAATTCTCAAACTGAAGCATTGCTTCAGCATTTTTGCCTTGAAGTGAGTAAACAATTGCCAAATGCCCGAGAGCTTTACCGTAATCCCAGTTCTTGGCTGGATCCTTTTTCAACGCTTGCAACGCTCCCTGATACAGCGCTATTGCGGCTTCATACTTACCTCTATCAGAGTAAATGTCAGCAAGTTTCAACTGCGCTCTCCATAATGCTGTATCATCATTTTTCTTTTGAGCTTCCTGCATTTCCTTCATAGCATCGCTTTCTGCTTGATTCCATTGCTTAGTTGTATGGTCAAGATATGAAAAACCTGCTGGAGGAGCAGTTGTTTTGACACCAGAAATACGATCGCCTCCACTGAAGACGTTGTAGTCAAACTTGAATTCAACGTCAACATGTCTCGGGACACCAAGCGGCAGTCGTCCAAAAGGAAACGCACTTTCAACAGCTCTTTTCGCAGCTGCATCCACAGCAGCAACGCCAGAAGATTGGCTGATTCTCAAATCTGACATACTTCCGTTACGAGCCAATTTGAAAACAGTTACTACTCTCTTGCTCTCCTCTCCTTTTGGCGGAAACCAACCCTTTTTGATTTGGCGCTGCATCGTTTCCATGAAACGAGAAAAGTCTACGTCGAAACCTTTTGCGGTATATCCGAACGACCGCGCACTCGCATAATCCTTGATTGCTTCAGCCAACTGTCCAAGCTTTTCTTTCGCCATCCCACGAAAATAAAACGCTTCTCCACTTTCATTATCCAAAGAGCAGGCTTTATTCAAATCATCAAGTGCGCGATTGTACTGTTGTTGCTGTATTTGAGCTTGCCCTCTAATGCAGAAAGCTTTCTCAACCAACTCTGGATCTTTAGATTTGAGCGAGATGGAGGCATTAGCGTCGTCGTAAGCTTCTTTAGACATTTTCAAATGTAAATACGCATCAGCTCTGGCATTTAGCTCAGTTGGATTTTTTGGATTAAGCTTTAGGCTATGAGTTCGAATGGACAAAAGCTGCTTATATTCTTCCTGAGATTTCCCATTTGTCGACCAGGGATCTGTGGTTCTTTCACCATCACTTAGCACATCGGACGTCGGTGTCACTGCAAGTACCGATTGGGGGCGCATGCAACTCAACGAGCAGACCCAAAAGAAGAGCATTAATACATGAACCAACGTCGCTTGGCGTTTCACATTGTTCGTTCTCATGATTCTTATCTCTTTTTGGGAAAACATCAGAGAGGATAGCGGGAAACTTCAGATCAGTCCACTATTCAAACAACCTGGAAACTAGAACAGTACAAATCTTGTGAACACATAGACCCAACGCTTGAGCCCACACTTTAAGCTCCAAGTACACAAGGCAAACCGACAGCTAAATCGGTGGGCAGGCATCCAAATGTGACACTCGAATTAGACGAAATAGGAACATTCGACAGCTTCTCAGGTCTCCTTTTGAGCAAGCCAAAATGAAGAGGAAACCATATGGATAACGACATTAGTAACGCTGTGCGGTCAATTTTCAGTGAACCTAAAATCGTGACAATGCTAAAGGCAGATCACCGCAAAGTAAAACAACTTTTTAACGAATTTGACAAAGCTGAATCAATAGAGAAGCAGAAAAGTTTGGTAAATGAAATTGTTACGGAGCTTACCATTCACAGCCTGATTGAAGAGGACATGGTTTATCCGGAGATCATAGAAATTCTGGAAGAAAAAACCATCGAAGCGTTTGAAGAGCACAAACTTGTAAAAGTTCTGCTTGCTGACCTGATTCAAATGGACGGTTTTGAAATCAACTTCGGTGCAAAAGTCGCAGTTCTGAAGGAAATGATCGAGCACCACGTGGAAGAAGAAGAAAAAGAATTATTGCCAAAACTGAAACGAGCTAATGTTGATCTCGATGCTCTGGCAGAGAAAGTACAACGAAGAAAAATACGACTGACCAGGCTGGCAGAGAATAAGAAGGTAGAAGAGGCGAAAAGGCGACGCAGAGCTAGCTAGCGGTTCTACATGCGAAAAAACTTGAAGAGGAACCAATTTCACAGCGTTGGGTCAACAAAAGGCAAAGCTTGTAAGTACAAAACTTGAGGTGAAAGATGAAAGTAGCAAATGATAGCCGTGCGCCGTTAGGCATGATCTTAATGTCAGTCGCGTTCATATTTGTAATGGCGCTTGCCGTTCTGTGGCCAAAGTCTCCGGGCAACCCGACGAAGGGTTATTCCGAGGATGGAACAGCAGTCCAAAGCGATACTGTTGACGTTCTCAACCCGAGGACTTCACCCAAGGATGACCGCTCTGCACGCTAATGTTCGTAGTATCGCCGTCGGTTACACACATCTAACGGACGACCTCCGGCAGTGGAGTAAACTTGGACTGTTATCTAGCAGACCAAAATTCCATGCCTGCCATTGCGTTGAAAAACCCACTAACCATTCGCGCTCAAGCCGAGCTCAACGATCCATACCCCTTGTATAGCCGCCTGCGTGCAGCAGAACCTGTGTGGTGGTGTGGTGCCTCGAAGGTCTGGATTGTAAGCACATATGCAGAGGCACAGTTAATTCTGCGAAGCTCTGATTTTGAGAAACAAATCCAGAGGTGGAAGCATTCGCCCAATCCAAAGTGGGCATTGTTTTTCCCACCGTTCAAAGCTTTGCGCGAAACATCAAGCAGCTGGTTGCTCAACCTCAATCCCCCAGACCACACCCGCGTAAGATCCTTGGTCGGACGAACTTTTGCACCATCTACGGTGAATCGATTAAAACCGGAGATAGAAGAGACCGCCGTCGAACTCATCAACATCGCCAAGGAGAAAGGCGAGTTTGACCTGGTTGCTGACTACGCATTTCCACTTCCGCTTACAGTTATAGCGCTGATCATGGGTATCCCCGTGTCGGACCGCGAGCTCCTGAAGAAATGGTCAAACATGCTCGTTTCTATCGCTGGTGGCAATCGTTCTTTCCCTTCGGTTTGGACCAGTGGAAGCGCAATTATCGAACTGCGAAGATATCTGACACCACTGATCGAAGAACGACGAAAAGATTTACGCGATGACATGCTCAGCATGCTTATCAGTGCAGAGGAAGAAGGCAGTCGCTTAAACACCGCAGAGCTGCTCAGCAACTTGATTCTGTTTTTGGTTGCCGGACAAGAAACCACCGTCAACCTGATATCAAATGCGGTTCTAAACCTGACGCGTAATCCGGAACAATTAGCCAAGTTAATAGAAAACCCACAGCTGGTCACTTCCGCAGTACAAGAGGTTTTACGCTATGACGGTCCAGCGCAAGCGGTACCACGTCTCGCCAACAAGGACGTCGTAGTCGGCAGCAAAACAATAAAGGCAGGAGATATGGTTTGGATACTCCTGGGAAGTGCAAATCGCGATGACAAAGAATTCAAAGACGCACATGTCTTCGATATTACGCGCGCCCATAACCGACACATCAGCTTTAGTGAAGGCATCCACAGATGCATCGGTGCCTCACTTGCCGAGGCGGAATGCGAAATTGCATTGACGAGCCTGTTCTCCAATTTCCCAAATCTAAAAATGGTTGATCAGCAAGTGGACTTCAAATTCCCACTCGCGCTTCGCGGACCAAAACACCTGTTAGTCAAAGCGTAAGGGCGATGACATACATCGCCCGGCTTGTTCTTAGACCGCCATCTTTTCGCCTGCAGAAGGCATCCTGCCGACGTTAAGGTTCAGTCCATTGGTTGTCTTATTCCGGATCTCTTCCAATGTACTTTGCAAAATCGGATGGTTTGAGATCTTTGAGAAACTCTTTGAATTTCTCAGTTTCTTTTTCATCCATCGGCGCCTGCGCTTTTACTTCCGCCTGGTCAAACAAATCCGACGACACGAAAAGCGGCGCTCCGGAAATACTCGCGAGAACAACCGCATCTGCCGGGCGCGCCTCGATACGCTCTACTATGTTTTCCATCGGCACGGGGTCAAACGCCGGTTCTAAACTCACCCAAGCGGTGAAGACATCTTCCTTGTTCGCCTCGATCGAAACCTCTCTTACACGCCCGCCCATTGTTTCAACTGCCGACAAAAACACTTCGTAAACAGAAGGTCGAGGACGTGGCACTGCCAGGCCCGATGATTCGCCGCTGCTGATTTCGCTCATCACATCGTCGTTAGGTTCGCCGGCTCTAGAGGACTCCGTACCGCCCAACTCGTCCCCAGGCACACCATTACTAGCGGCTTCCTTACTTGCAGCCAAGCTAATCGCTCGCACCTCAGACATACCGACCCAAATCGGCATTATCAATTTACCCTCCGGGTCATGCAAGACAACCAGCGGCTTTCCGCTGTTTTTATCCAAATAAATTGCACCAATCTGCATTTGTTTTCTTGTCATTTATTTTTCTATTGCACTCCAGACGCGCAAATACACGGCTCATTTGAGCACGTTTTGCCGCTTCAAAACACGGCGTCTAATCTGATACTAACCGGTTTTGCAGCAGGAATTCGGAACGCAACAATTTATTCATAGTCGCTAATTTTGAACTGTTCGAGCTTTTCCACAAACAGTCCCACATCCCGACCATCAACAAGCGCATGGTGGACATGAACAGCAATGGGCATGCTCCTGCATCCGTTGACCTCAGTCATTTTGCCGAATGTAATGCGCGGACAGCTGTCAGCTTGAGCGAACTTCTGCGCATGAGTAATAGACGTAAAATCGATCCACGGCAACGCCGAATAACGAATTATGTTATTGACCTCAGGTCGCAGCAATTTAGTTGTATTGCGAACACGCGCGACCTCCTCCTTCGCTTCTGTCAAAAACTTGGTCCCATTTGCATCATATAAAAAATGCCCAAATCCAAACGTACCATCTGGACGATCAATGGCTGAGCCGGCATCAAGGCGCTCGTAGCGAACAAGCCTGTCTTCTTCAATGCGCAACTTAAACGCTTCAATGCTCTGCGCAGCCGTCAGCGTCCAGAACAGACAATATTGAAAGAATGAATACCCTTTCGCCTTTGCATACGTGTAACCATCGGTGCAATCGACGCGAAAAGTAATGCCGTAGCAGGGTTCAAGAAATTCTCGAAAGAATTCAAAGTGCGGGGCGCGCGCCCAGGTCGCTAAATCAATCTCTTGCTTTTGTACGATCATGGGATTACCGCCTGAAAAGCACAATCATAAATTAGAAAGCCAGCCGCGATCCCTTTACTTTTTAGAGCGCCTCCGCCGGGCAAACACTACAAGATGTGACGCTCCATACGCCCACAGGGGTGCGCTTCAGCCCAACGGTAAGGTAGGGAAAGTCCAAATCTGGTATAAGGTTGGCAACTCAAACGGACGAATCAGGATGCCAGAAGCGACCGCCGGAAAAGACTCACCAGCCAAAATACTTATTGCCGAAGACAATAAGGTCAACACAAAGGTGCTGCTGCTGCTTTTGGACAAGTTTAATTTCGACTGTGACACGGTCGAAAACGGGCGGGAAGCGGTCGAGGCGGTAAAAAGCACCCATTACAACCTTATCCTGATGGACGTCCATATGCCTAAGATGGACGGGCTCGAAGCTACGCAAATCATCCGACAGATGGAAAAAGCGAGCGGCGGGCACACGCCGATTATCGCGGTCACTGCGCTTTCTTCAGATGCTGACAAGCAGAAATGCCTGGACGCCGGCATGGACGACCACATCGCAAAGCCCATCGATAGAGACTTTCTCTACGTGAAGGTCAATCATTGGCTGCAGAAGAACGTGGAGACAGCTGCGAGCAATGAGGATATCGACCTCACGCATTACGAAGGCATCTGGCTTGACCCTGAAGATTTGAAGCGAATTCTCGAGAATTTCGGTGATGAGAATTTCAGCAATTTGCTGCGCAACTACTTGACCAGCGCTCAGAATTACGTGGAAACGCTCGAGAAGCTTTTGAGTGAGCACGACAAATTTCAGTGTTTCCGCGTCTTGCAAGAGTTGAACTCAGCCAGCGCCGACGTGGGTGCGCGCACCATCTGCAAATTTTGCAGAGAGCTCAACGATATGCTCAGCGACGGCGATTGGGTTGAGGCAGCAGAACACTACGAAGATTTGAAAGACGCATTTACTGAATTTTCAAAATTCTTGGAAGAAAAGCTAGCAGCGTAAATCACGGGAAAAAGCTCTATCTGCTGGAAGCCGTTTGTCTCGGCGGTCCATCGCTGTCGAGCCCATTCTTGATAAAGCGCCCAGTCTTGCAGACCACCTTCGCTACTCCGGTGATACCAAGTCTTCTGGCAGCAGCTTTCGATAAATCGATGCATCGGTTATGTGCATAGGGTCCCCTATCCGTTACAACGACTTGGCACTGCGCACCGTTACTCTCGTTTTGCACTAACACCGGTGTTCCGAAAGGCAAACTCGGGTGCGCGCACGTGAATGCATTCATGTCAAACGGCTTTCCTGAAGCGGTCTTCTTTCCGTGAAACTTTTTTCCATAAAAGGATGCAACACCTCTAAAAATTCTCGAAAGCTTGCTCGGCTTGTCTTCACCGTCGTCTTGGCGCGCCGCAAATGATGGCTGACCCATTGCAAACGTTAACCCGACCAATAGACAACTGAAAAACAAAACGCTTTGTTTTTGCTTTCTCATAGCACTAATCCTTAATTTCGCTTGGGAGACAAGCGATCAGGGCATTTTGTTCCCTTTAAGTGACGGGCAGATAAACATGGAACAAAGTTGCGGTCACAGCAGTCAAACTTGAAAGTGTGACGTGGTTACCAAAATGAAGATAAAAATTTGCAATAAGTGTCAGTTCAGAACACTGGCCGAAAACAAGATTTGCCGGACGTGTGGAAGTCGTGAATTCACCGACTTTGAAGTTGTGAATTTCCCAGAAACTGTGCACATGCCAAAACTTGATTCAAACTGGCTCGAGCGAAATTGGAAAGATTCAGTTCCTTCGTTTGCGAACCTAATATCCATAATTTCTAACGCGGTCTCCGGGATCTGGGACTCTATACTCCAGTTTTTGAATTCGACACCATCCGAACTCTCACAACGTAGAGAGTCTGCAACACGCAGGATTCGAGATCTCGCTCCGGCAATTGACGACGAGAGCTAATTCAAAATCGCATTGTCGAAGAGTTTGTTATATTCTTACCTGATGCCCTGTGCATTCGGGAGAGAATTCATGCGGTTCAAACAACGCACACTGACGGCTCTGATTTGCGGATTGCTCTATTGCTCGTTTGCTTTATCGATTGCGACAGCGGCTGAGCCGGCGACACCTGAACAAACGACACCGGAACAAACGACGCCTGGACCAACATTATCTGTGCCGGCAACACCTGCCATGCAAGCTCAAAATGCTCTTGCGCAGTTGAAGGCGGGACATCCGGATGAGAGTGCGCGAATCATTCGAGAGATGTTGATCAGAATGCAACTCGAATTGATTATGGATCCGAACTACGCGAAAAACTCCGCGGAATTGTACGCGAGAAGCCCGCAAATGCTCAAGCAATTTTTCGAGAAGGAAATTGAGAATCAAAATGCCACCGCAGGTGGAACGAGTACTGATACCAAAGCGATTATTGAATCGCTTATAAACAACACGGTGCCAAAAGATTACACTGCGCAGCTCAAGAAACACTGTGACGGCGTCGATGCGGCGCTGAAACAACTTGATGAATTCAAGTCAATCGCGGATGGCGAGCAACTGAAGTATGGCGATCCGCTCACCTCTCTTAACGAAGAAAATCCCGAAGCAGATCCATCTTCCAATGTAAGCGTTGACACATTAGAAGAATTCGGAAAGTCGCTAGACAAGCTGGCGAGCGAAGCACAACAAATGCCCGTAGGTGATGTGCGTGCTGCGCTTGGGCTCTACAGATTGGCTCTCATTGCAAACAGTTCTAAGCACTATTCGCTGGCGGAAGATTATGCGCAAAAATCGAGTGCACACATCAAAGAACTAACGGACGAAAATGCCGGATTGACTGACGTTCAAATTGCGCTGGCTTACGCCCTTTTAAAACAAAGGAAATACGATGCGTTTAACGCAATCAAAAACGAATTGTTGAAACGCACAAACGAGAGCGAGCGAATGTTCATTACCATGGCGCGCTTTTGTGAACTGAAACGCGATGATGTGGAAGCGTTGAAAATCTACAATATTGCGGTAGATAAGCGAGCGAAACAGCAAAACACTCAGAAGCCTGAGTGGCAAGATGACTACAACGCATTATTAGAAAGAACGAAACAAAAATAGTTCTTGCGGCGTCAGGGGTGTTGTGGTATGTTGAATTTAGTCGGTCTTCGGGCCGACTTTATGATCACTAATGATCATAAAGGACACTAAGGTGCAGACTATGAATAAATCAATTATTTGCTCAACCACCAAACGCACATGGCGCGCCGACTCCGGACGTCCAGTGTTTTGCGGCGGCACGGCAAACGTGCGCGTGAAAATCCCAGTAATGCGATGAGATTGATTGGTATCTAACTCCGCAGAGCCTGGGTAAAGAGCCCAGGCATTTTTGTCTTTAAGGCTCTCTATTCACGGGAATCCCGATAACTAGACATTCTTCGATCAAGCATTTGCTGATTGATTTGCGTTAGCGCGCAATCGCAGCTTTGCTGACCGATCAACGTCGTGTGAATAAATTCGCTTCTTAATCTGCAGTGTCACCATTAGTGGTGCCATTGTCCTAGCTCGCTCTAGCGCAGGGAGGTGTCAGAAAAAATTTAGTCGCATAACTTTTGAACTCACCCATACTCATTTTGAACACTTCGCACTTTCATCTGTTCACTTCGGAAACATCGCACCCTGAAAATCGAGAAAACATGGGGACTAAGCTCAGACGGCAGAGCAACTCGCCTGCAACGAGAAGGTCATCGGTTCGATTCCGATAGTCTCCATTCGCCCGGTTAGCTCAACGGTAGAGCTACTCCATTACAAGGAGAGGGTTGAAGGTTCAAATCCTTCATCGGGCATTAGTGCTGCATAGCTCAACAGTAGAGCGCTCGCCTGATAAGCGAGTGGTGTAGGTGCGACTCCTGCTGTGGCAATTCGCCTACCTGGTTCAATGGCAGAACCCCGTCGCGCCACGGCGGAGATATCGGTTCGAATCCGATGGTGGGCTATCATTTCTACGGCGGCCGCCGAGAAACCCGGACCAAAGCTGAGCCTTTAGGTCCGGCATTGTCCCTGTAGCTCAACGGATTGAGCATCTGGCTACGAACCAGAAGGGTCCAGGTTCAAATCCTGGCAGGGGCTTTTTTCCTGGGAGCGCCGGCGGCTCGCCCGCTTCTAAATCGGCCGGAGCGCTGGCTTCCAGCCGGCTCTTCCAGAGCGTGGGGGCGTGTTGCACACGCCCAATTTTTTTTCAGAAACTTTTGCGGAGGCATGGCAGATTGGCTATGTATCTGGCTTTTAACCAGCTCCAGGTAGGTTCGATTCCTACTGCCTCCAATTGTTTTATCTAACCAACTCACGAGGTTTCAACAATCTGACGTTCAACACACGCCGTTATAGCTCAATTGGTAGAGCAATCGCCTTGTAAGCGATTGGTTGCGGGTTCAATTCCTGCTGACGGCTCCATGCACACGTAGGCAAGACAGCAAGCCGGCGGATTGCAACCCCGCTACGCAGCCGTGCAAATCGGCTCGTGTGCTCCATGCGTCGATGAGGTAACGGTAGCCGCGCAACCTCCAAAGTTGCTGGTCCTCGTTCGAATCGAGGTCGACGCGCCATGCCAATGTGGTGATTGTGGTCAACACGAGCCGCTGAAGACGGCACGAAACTGGTTCGATTCCAGTCGTTGGCAATTACGGAGATGATCCGAATTGGAAAGGAGCCTGTCTTGAAAACAGGCGCGCGAAAGCGTTGCAGGTTCGAGTCCATGCCATCTCCGCCATTTCACGACCTCTCTCGAATGTTTGCAGGCAACCAGAAAGGCTGGCCGACCACCTCTCATTGCTAGACCTAAACAACCACTAAATCAAATGAGCGCCTCAGTTCTGAAATAGCAGTGATGATTTACGAGGCGCGAAAAGAAGCAGGATTAAGTCAGAAAGGACTTGCAGACCTGACAGGTACGACCCAGTCAGTGATAAGTCGACTAGAGGATTCTGACTATGAAGGACACTCACTTCCGATGCTTGTAAGAACCGCAAGTGCTCTAGACCTGCGAATCAGAATCTCACTTTCAAAAGACAGATAGTCTTTTTTAAATTCCTTCGCAAAGTGAAGTTCGATTTGCGGATGCAATACCCCTTAATACTTACCAAATAGTATGATTAGGCGACGACAACCTCTGGAGGGGATATGAAAGGGGCATTCATTTCTGCTGCAATTGCAGCAATATCATTGGGAACTCCGTCCTTAGGGCTTGCAGCTAATTATCCAGAGAAGTGGACTGGTAACTTCACCAGCAAAGAAACGAATTTTGTCACCATCAAAAGGCTCAGTTTCACAAAAGAGAAAGACGGAAGCGTAAAAGTTCGAGGGGCACTGGTGGGCTTTCCTGATGAAGTTTCAATAGGTGAAGCGACCCTCGAAGCTTATGCAGACAGAAATAATAAGACAACGCCGGACGTTTTTGTGGCCTCATTTTCGTCAAACAGATTTAAACCTTTGCTGATTATGACGGGCTACGGATCAAGCCAAAATCACATTGATACCATCAGCTTCCAATGCTTCACGACAGATGCAGACGGAAGCAAGATACATGTGAACGGTCAACTACAACGAGAGGAATAGCACAAATAGTTTGCCTCATCTTGCGTGAATCTGCGCTTTCAGGCAAACTAACTATATCGATACATCGAGGTTAGTCATGAAGGCGAAGACAGCGCGAGCGTTGTGCGCAATAAATGTCGGGCTTCTAATAGCGGGACATACATCGCTTGCGAAAGACGCCCCTAAGCAACCAAGGACCGCGGTAAATCCGAGCGTTAACTCACCTAAGGCTCTAACGGCTGACCAAAAGTTGCAGATCAACTTGGCAGAAAAGGATCTTCAAGAGTACGAAAAACAACATGGCACTTTGATCGAGGATTACCCAGTCAGACTCGGTGATCTAGCTCGTGTGTACATACTGACTGGTCAAATTGTACAGGCAGAAAAGACAATTACCCGAGCAATCGAGTCTGCAAAAACGTTCCGAGCTCCCGAGCTTATAATCCCAGGGCTCATGAGCAATTATGCTTTCGAGATGGCTCCATACGACAAGGTCAAAGCGCGGCGCGCAGCAACCATTGGGCTAGAATTCGCCATCAAACTTCCGATCGGCTCCAGGGAACGTTTGCAATATCTTGTTAGCCTCATCAATTTCTACAATCAGATCGGTGCAGCAGAAGAAGCAAACAAACAAACTGCTGACTTGGACGAACAGCTCCGCGCGTTGGAAAACGCAAGAGGACTAGACGAAAGTGTCATTGAAACAACAGCATACACGTTGCAGCAAATGGCCGGTTTATTCACGGATCCTAATAAGCGGAGCACATATGATTTCAAAAGAGCTGAAACATATCAACTTCGCGCGATTATGCAATTCGATAAACTTCCAAAAGAAAAGCGTATAGTTGGGCATGTCGCATTGCAAAAGTGGTATCAACTTTTCGGCTGGACTCAAAAAAGCAATCAGCAAGCCAATATCGTAAAATCACTCAATAACGGAAAGCCGTACGTCAAGCAAGTTTGCCATGGCTGCGGATTGGGTTAGGGAGCCAATGGCATCAAACGCCAATTTTCGACGAGCTTGTTTGGTAGCAGGTGTTGCCATAGCTTTTGCTGCCGCAACTACTGACGTCGCGTGGGCAGCGCCAGGCATCTATATACCAGATCCAAACGCGAAAGAAAAAACAGAAGATCAACAAGCGTTTGTTGGCTTGTCTCACAAAGACCTTCCGTCCGCAATTGCAAAAGACAGCATCTTTCAACAGCTGATGGGCTCGGAGAGATGGGAGCATGTAAATCGCCATCTTCGAACAGATGAAGATGACAAATTTAAGGCCTGGTGTTTAACCGGTTGGTTTGACGCTGGCAAATTTGAAGCATACAGAGCCGGTAATTTAGCAGCAAGTGGACACTTTGATGAAGCCATTACCGAGATCAGCAAAAGTGTCGTAGCGGCACAAAAATCCCTCGATGAACAAAGGGGGGACGGTAAAAACCCGTACAACTTACAAGAGTATCTAAATACAAGGATGAGGCTATTTCTTGCTGCGGACCGAGTTCCAGAGGCCTTATTGGATGCGGAAAAACTATTATCAACCCAATATAAATTTCCGGCCGCAGTTGTTCTTTTGGAACACGGTAAAACGAAAGATGCCGAAGCAATTTTTTCTGCATTGGTTAACAATCCACAGAGCTATTTATCTGAGAGTGTCTATCGTTATGTACTAGCTCTGAGTGAAGAGAAGAATGGAAAGCTTGGAAGCGCTCGCTCAGACTATCTAATAGCAGCTAGATATTTTGCAGGGACAGGCAAAGAAGATGCTATGAAGGTTTGCCTTGAAAGCGCTGGAAGGTGTGAGACAGGAAGTCCAACGCCGACCAAGGCTGACCTAACTCCTCCAGTAACAAACAAATGCCAAATCTGTGAACTGATCAAATTCCTTGCAACGCAAAAGGACGCATTCAATCCAGAAAAACTGAAAGAAGCACTGCATGCCGACAGCTTTGAAAAGAACTCAGATGGTTCGTTTCGCTTCTACTTGCCGGATCCCAAATTGACGTCCATCAATATGGTTCAAGTCGGGCCGGAACGCAATGCTTCCGGTAAAGCTTTAAAATTGGTGATACGGCTAAATACAACGGACTGCTCTATTACGCAAGAAGATTGCCGCTCTTTTCTGACTATGGAAAAAGTGACTGTCCCAGCCACACAACTCGACCCGAAATTCGGAACCATTGAAGGGTATAAGGTTCCATCAGGATTGTTAGAACTCACTTGGTTTAAAGGTGGCTTTGGGAGTCTGTACACTGTGGAATTGCTCGAAGGACGCTTAAAGCACCCCGAGCAAGCATGTGTTGAATGGCATCCGCGAGATGAAGAAGAATGGTTTAGCTATATTGTTGGATTACTTTCAGGCAGAAAAACAGAGGAGGCAAAGGATCTAGCTCAAAAGTGGAAAGAGAAAAGCAACTCTGAATTATTCATGCGCGCACAAGCGAAGATTTACGCAGCGGAAGGAAATTTTCCTATGGCACTTTCGTGGATCGACAAAGCCATTGCGAAGGAAAAGACGTATATAAGAAGAACCATTAATCCAGAAGTCGGCGACTTGGTTTCACAAGAAAAGGTTGAGTATTTACTTAAAAATCGTCAGGTCGAGGCAGCAGCGCAGCTATTCAAAACAGCAATACCAGCAAAAATGCTCGCGGACAACTATGCGCTGAGAGCGCAGATTGAACTTGCACAAAAGAATTACCCTGCGGCCCTTGCCGATCTAAAAACGGCATCTGACAAATACTTCGAAGAGTTTCGAATCGTCAAAAGAGACGAGACAAACAGGCTAATCACTAGTTTGGAAAACAATCAAAATTGAATCGCTCAAATTTAAGAGACTCGAAATCAAAAAACTGAGATTTGACCTACTTTAAGAAAGCCAACCATTCACAAGTTGTCTGCAAACCTTTCTGTCGTCTAAAACATCAACTGAGTACAAATGAAAATAGCCGACCGACAGCGGGACGTATACTATCTTGTTTCCTTCAAAAGCTTGTTTGACAATCTCTACATCTTTAAACTTGGCGTCCGTAGTTATCGAAATAGCTACATCCATCTCGTACTGCTCCGAAAATCTGCGAATGAGTGTTCCGCCTTCAAGGCGCCATTCGTCGACATCACGTAAGCGCGCAATCACGTTTTTCTTAAAGTCCTCAGGACGAGAAAACGATTGACTATTCTCTGTCATAGCATCCTGAATCACTGAGATTAGCGGTATGGCGCAAAGTGTCGCGGCGCCTGGGAAATCATAGTCGTCACTCCAGCCACGAAAACCATTCAAATAGTCAGAGCACCATTGCACAATTCGATTCTTGTGAAGCGACAAATCAATTTTATTATAGTGCCTTTGCTGGTTATCTCTCATAGAAAACGCCATCTGGTTCCATGGTTGAGTTCTTCACTCGCACCATCGTAAGATGGCTCATCGTCAGCAGCCTACATTACCGGTTCAATTGCATTTGTTCTGCGAATAGAGTCTGGATTGGTCAAAATTCGACCGTTAAAAGCTAATACCTTTCAGTTTTAAGATACTCGAACGAACAATTAAACAAGTGACCCAAAATTGACCTGTTAAAGACCGAGCTGCGACCCAGAGATTGCCGAAAGTATAGAAACCAGGCAGAGGCGAGCGAGGTTTTACAAAATGAGCGCCAGAATTGAAGCTTTTGAAGGCAGCCATGGACAACTGCAATTCGAACAAAAACCGCTGGAATTCACGTTAACGAAAAACGACGTTGACCGCGTGAAACAACTACCAAAAGAACAACTGCGAGATCTTGGATTTGCCGATGCTAAGGAGCTGCTCGATAATCTTCATTTGAAGCAGGTTGACGGGGACCACTACTTAGGCAAAATCAATCCGATCAAGCCAATTATTCCAATGGGAAAGGGCGGCGATAAACATCCTGGCGGCGACAATCCTGGCAAACCTGACTGGATACCAAATCCGGAAGACATCCTGGATTTGTCCGAGGAAGCAAAGGAGGCATTGAAAGCGGCGCTCGCCATCGCAGTTGTTGTCGGAATAGTTGGAATCTGTGTATCGAATCCTGCACTATTTCCAGCGGCGGTGCGTGCGATAAGCATCTTGGGACCAGCGCTCGCGCCTAGGATGATGCAATTCGTGCGATAGATGCTGGAGCCCAATCAAGGCAGTAATCACTTTTAATCCCGCGGGAAGGGGTGTTTTGCGCAAATCGATCCTGCTATGATCCACCGTCCATTACAACACTGCGAAAGGACCAACCCATGGCAGGAAACACCGTAAAATTGCATCGCGTGCTTCGCGCGCCCGCAGACCGAATCTACAAAGCGTTCATTGATCCAGATGCGATGGCAAAGTGGTTGCCACCGAATGGCTTCACGGGCAAGGTTCATGAAATGGATGCACGCGAAGGCGGCAGCTACAGAATGTCCTTCACCAATTTCAGCACCGGCGCCTCCCATGCATTTGGTGGCACGTTCGTCGAGATGAAGCCAGGCGAGAAACTTCGCTACACCGACAAGTTTGAAGGCAACAACCTTCCCGGCGAGATGATGACGACCATTCTCTTCAAGAAAGTGTCAGTCGGTACAGACGTGGTAATTACTCAGGAAGGTATTCCAGAGATGATTCCGCCAGACGGTTGTTATCTCGGCTGGCAAGAATCGCTCACACTTCTAACAAAATTGGTGGAAGCTGAAATTCCAGACGGTCCTGAATCGTAATTGGTCAGTAGTAAGGGCGATGGAATCTGCCTACAGAGACGGTTAACATCAGGGCGATAGAACCTATATAAGATCTGGGGGGGCGATGCATGGCGTCGCCCTTTTTTACAGTCCACGCTTCGTGATCTAAGATCATCAAGTTATCTAAGGTCACTGGAAAACAAGAGGCTTCCCATGTATCTCCGCAAAATCACCGCTGCGCTTCTTGCGCTGTCATTGACAATCGCGCAATCCGGCATTCTGCCATCGCCGGCAACAGCAGAGGAGCAGCCTAAGCTCAAATTCAATCTTGACTATGCACAACCGACGATAACCGATGCGGAAGTTCAAAGTGCGATTGATGCAATCGACAAACTCGCGCAAAAACAAATCGACCACAACATCTTACCGGGATTGGCAATAGCAGTTGTCCACAACGATAAGCTCGTCTTTGCAAAGGGCTATGGTGTTCGCGAGGTGGGAAAAGCGGAGAAAATTGATCCCGACACCGTTTTTCAACTAGCATCAATTTCCAAATCGGTCGGTTCAACGGTCGTAGCGGCGGCGGTTGGAGAAAAGATTGTTTCGTGGGATTCCAAAATAAGTGACCTCGATCCATCATTTGCATTGTCAGATCCCTGGGTAACAGCCAATATAACTATTCGGGATTTATACTCACATCGCAGTGGTTTGCCGGCACATGCTGCTGACATACTAGAAGATATCGGCTACGATCGCGCGCAAATTTTGCACCGCTTGCGATACCAAAAACCGGCCAGCAGTTTTCGCTCAAAATATGCATATACAAATTACGGACTGACAGAAGCTGGAGTCGCAACAGCTAAGGCCGCCAAAACGAGCTGGGAAGAGCTGAGCAAAGAAAAGCTCTACAAGCCGATCGGTATGATTTCAACAAGTTCGTCGTTTGCAGATTTCATGAACGCCCCCAACAAAGCTATGGGTCACATGCGTATTGACGGTAAATGGGTGCACAAACATCAACGCACGCCAGATCCTCAATCTCCTGCAGGTGGCGTAAGTTCTTCCGTAAACGACATGTCTAAGTGGATGCGTCTGCAAATCGAAAACGGAAAATTTGAAGGTAAGCAGATCGTCGATGAGAATGCAGTGGAAGAAACACACACACCGCAGATGGTGTCCGGTCGTAGTCCAATCAATGGAATGCCCGAGTTTTACGGATTGGGATTCAATGTTTCATTCGACAAACGCGGGCGGCGCGTGCTCTCGCACTCCGGTGGATTCCAGCTGGGCGCTGCGACCAACGTTAAGATGATACCGTCTGAAAAATTAGGTATTTGTGTGCTGACGAATGGCTTCCCTATCGGTGTAGCAGAAGGCATGACGGCAACTTTTACAGACCTGGCGTCATACGGCAAGACAACCCAGGATTGGATGCAGTTGTTCAAGCAGATATTCGAAGACCCAGCTGAATTTGGATTGTCGGTTGGCAACCTAAGCAAACCACCGAAATCACCGACACCAGCGCAAAAATTAGATACTTACGTTGGAACTTACTCAAACGATTTTTATGGTGATCTCAAAATCACCGCCTCGGGAGATGGGCTCACCATGATGCTCGGAAACAATCTAGTAAAGCCGATCAAACACTACGATCGTGACACATTCACATGGGAAATGGAAAGCGAAGATTTGTGGGGAGTAAGTGCAATTACGTTTGCGATTGGCACAGACGGACGACCTGTAAGTGTGATGATCGATAACTTGAACAATAACGGGCAAGGGCTGTTTACGCGGGCCGACAAATAAATTCTGCCACCAGATGTAGGGGCGGCATTCATGCCGCCCGCCGGGCGACGCATGGCGTCGCCCCTACGCTTCCAACGATGTATAAAGGCGCATACAACGCACCACTACAGATCGATAGTAAAAGCGACTTCAAGCTGAAAAAGATCCATCACCTGACCGACATTCTTCTTTTCCATGTCGATAAGTTCCATTAGATTTGAACGCTCATTGCGTTCAATCGCAGGCCAAGGTGGTGGTGGAACATGCCACGTTCCATCAGGATTTTTCATGTGCGAACGGTCTGACGAAAACACTTTCACATACTCATCAGCATCAATTACGCGAAACAAGGGGCGAAACTCATCCGGCACGGCAAGTTCTCCAAAGGTGCCGCGTAGATAGTCGACGACAGGAGTTGGAGTTGGAAGCAACGTGTCCAAATCGAACACCTTCCATCCCTGCTTCTTGAACAACATAATGACGTGGTAGTCCCACAGAACAGGTTCGTTCTCCGCCTTGCGAGCTCGCTGATTCCACAATGCACACGTCAATCTAGGATTGGAGATAAATACAACGTTTTTATCGTACGCGCGAAAATCCGCTTCCTGGCAGAGATGCCAGATGTTTTCCTCGCAATAGAAAGGTGCGTAATTGAATGCTTCTCTATTCATCTGCGCTTCAAAAAGACGACTGTTCCCATGCTAACATTTTGACGCGAAGAACAGAACAATAAGCCAACAGACTTTAGCTTTCCGCACTCAAAAGAGCCATGCCCCTGACGCTCGTTTCAAAACTCTACAAACCAGCGCCATTCGTCGATCGGCTGCCGGAAGACAAGGTCGACGGTGAGTATCAACGCTACCGCGCACAAATTCTCAGCACGATTTTTGTAGGGTATGCGGGCTACTACCTTGTCAGATCGAATATCAATGTCGCAAAGCCACTCCTCATCAGCGAATTGGGATTGACAAAAGGCGATGTCGGATTGCTTGCGTCTGCGCTCACGATTGCTTACGGACTGAGCAAATTCTTGATGGGCAACGTTTCCGACCGATCCAATCCGAGATACTTTTTAGCGACTGGACTCATTCTTTCCGGAGTTGTAAATCTAGCTTTCGGCTTCCTTCCTAGCTTGTATTTGATGGTTGCGTTTTGGGCGATGAACGGTTGGTTTCAGGGAATGGGATGGCCACCGTGCGGACGAACCATGGTTCATTGGTTTTCCGATCGCGAGCGCGGCACAAAAATGGCGATCTGGAACCTCGCTCACAACGTCGGCGGAATGCTCGCACCCGTTATTGCCAGCTACGCGATAACAAGCTTTGGCTCGTGGAAGAGCGCTTTCTTCGTCCCGGCAGTGCTTTCGATAATCATCGGGTTGCTCGTTTTCATTTTCATGCGTGACACCCCGCAGTCAGTTGGATTGCCTCCCATCGAAGAGTTCAAAGACGATTACCCGTCCACCGGCGTCGAAGACAGGGAAAAGGAGCTCAGCAGCTCCGAAATTCTCTTCAAATACGTGCTAAATAACAAGTTCTTGTGGATTTTTTCGGCAGCAAACGTTCTCGTCTACTTCGTGCGGTACGGCGTTCTCAACTGGGCGCCTACATATCTCACAGAAGTGAAAGGCTACAGCATTACTGATTCCGCCTGGCAATCCAGCATTTATGAACTGGCAGGAATTCCGGGCATGCTCTTCTGCGGATGGGCTAGCGATAAGCTTTTTCATGGTCGGCGCTCGCCTGTGATGGTGTTTTCCATGAGCCTGATCGCGGGCGCCATTCTGCTTTATTGGCTAAATCCTAAAGGCAATGTTGCGGTCGACACTGTCGCCCTGCTACTTATAGGATTTCTCATATATGGTCCGGTCATGCTCATTGGCGTCGCAGCTTGCGACCTCGTACCGAAAAAAGCGGTCGGTACCGCAGCAGGTTTAACCGGACTATTTGGCTATCTTGGCGCCACACTCGCCGAGCTGGGCATCGGTCTTATCGTGCAACATCATGGCTGGAACGTAGGATTCATCAGCATTATTACAGCCGCTGTCCTTTCGATTGCCCTACTGGCTCTCACTTGGAACGTCCATGACAGGCGAAAACACGCGCATTAGGATGGTTAGCTTTTCAGCCAAGGCATTTGTGAGAAGCACATAACAAAAGAGCTTATGTGTAGCGATGTCTCTAAGCATTTCCCAAATTGCTTTCCAGGCGGCAGATACGTGTTATGCTGACAACCGATTAAGGCAACATGTTCGCGGTCTTAAACACCGCAGAGGCTCTCCAGTTCCTTCTTGAGAGGCTGCATCTGCCGCTCAGCGAACCGCAGGTTCGCACACAGCAAATTCCGCAGAATTTGCGAAGGAAACTGATATGAGATTTATTGAACTTGGCCTGGCCGAGCGACTTTCCAATGACTTGGAAAAGATCGGATTTACAGAACCTACCGAAATCCAAGAAAAGACTATTCCAGCAATCCTCGCCGGACGTGACATTATGGCGTCGGCGGAGACTGGCTCTGGCAAAACAGCTGCATACGCGCTCCCCATCATTAATGGAATGCGCAGCGGTTCTAAGCCATTGCCTCGCGCATTGATTCTGGTTCCCACAAGAGAATTGGCTGTCCAAGTCAATGACGAGATCATTAGATTTGCCAACAAGTGCGGTGTCCGTACCGCCACTATATATGGTGGCGTCAGTATGTTCCATCAAATACGCACGCTCAAGAAAGGTGTCGACGTGATTGTCGCCACCCCTGGACGACTGAATGACCACATTGAGCAAGGCAACGTCGATCTGAGCCGCGTGCAAACACTGGTGCTGGATGAAGCGGACCGCATGTTAGACATGGGCTTTACTCCGCAAGTGCGGCGAATTGTCGACATGGTCAAAGGGCAGCACCAAACGGTGATGTTCTCTGCCACCATCAACAAAGCCGTTGAAAAACAAGGCGAAGAGTTTCTCACCGATCCGGTGAATATATTCGTCAACACCAATCGCGTCGAGCCAGCATCGATTGATCAGCGCATTCACCTTGTAAATGAAGAAGGCAAGACTCCGCTGCTCATCGAACTTCTCAGCAACAAAGATGAAGTTCACAACACTGTTCTGGTTTTCACAAAAACGCGACACCGCGCATCTAAAATTTGCAAAAAGCTGAACTCAGAGAATATCAGAGCCGGTGAAATTCACAGCGATATCTCGCAGAACAAGCGGGAAGCGACTCTGCGGAAGTTTCGCTCTGGAGACATAACCGTATTGGTTGCTACCGACGTCGCCGCTCGCGGGCTCGATGTGCCGGCAATCAGCCTGGTAATCAACTTCGACCTTCCGCTCGGCGCTGCTGATTACGTTCACCGTATCGGTCGCACCGGACGCGCAGGCCGCTCTGGAATAGCGCTTTCCTTCGTCAGCAACGATCAACGTTATTTGATTCGCGAAATCGAAAAAGTAACTGGTCGCTCGCTGGATCCTAACAGTCCGTTTGGCAAGATTCGAGAAGAGTCAAAGAAAGCGAAGAAGCCGAAATCGGAAGCAAAAACTAAAGAGACGACCGGACATCAGTCTCGCAAACAATCCTTTGATTCTCGCGGGCATCAAAGTCGACCGGAGCATCACAGCGTGAATCGCAATAAGGCGAAGACTGCCAAGCCAATGCATCATGCGCAGCAAGCGCGAAAGCTTGCGGAAGACGCAGGTCTTCAGCTTGTAGATCGAAAAGAACGCTCAGAGCGAACAGAGAGAATCGAGAAACGTGAGCGAAAACAACCTGTCCATGCGGGAGATTTCGACGGCGATTCACAAGATTTGGCTGTCTGGCACGAGATGGCATCGAAGATCATCGGGTAGAGTGATTTGTTGAGGCCGGGCGATTCATTGCATCGCCCCTACGCAGCATTCAGCGGGAGCGCGAATTCTATCGGGTGTGCGGCTTTTATCGGACGCGCGGCTTTCATCGGGCTCGCGAATTCTATCGGGTGTGTGGCTTCCGCTTTTCCACTTCTTGAATAATCCGTGAAAACGGAATTGAAAAACTCATCGGCGCGGACGGCTTGCCTTCCGCATCATGCATAACAAATTGCACTCCCACCGAAGCTTTGCCTGCAGCATCTCTGCCAAAGGTGAGCTTGGTTGGGGCTGCTACTTGTTTTAACCCAAATGTCTCAACGTTGATTTTTACTCCGTTGATATCGTTCAAAGCGATTCCAGCGTCACGACTGTACGAAAGTGCAGCAGATACGTCGGTTGCGAGGTCAAGGCTTTTTACTTTGACCGGTAACCCCTCCGAGGCGGCTTCTTCAAGCGGTACATGCTTCTCTCTTCGAGACCGGATCTGCATATCAAACTGCTCTGTGCCTGGCACGCCCGAGGCAGCTCGATGAATGCCTATACTCAAAATATCTTGCGCTTGCTGCACCTTCAACAAGTCCGCGAGTGTGCGATCAATGTCCTTCGCATCACGCATCATTCTGCTCAAAAACGGATCGCGTACATTCTCTGGATCAATCGTTATGTTGCGTGACTTCGTCCAGTGAGTTCGACGCAGTCCCCATGCGGCTTGCCCATTAACTGCCATGTGGTAATCACCATCGCTGCCTTTGAAAAGAGTGGCACCACCCGGTAGCACGGCGCGGCTCTTCATGGGACCTTCCACACTCGGGTGAACACCATAAAAATTGTTCAACTGCAACATCGCACCGCCACTTACAGTAGGACGCAATGAAGCACGCATGCCGAACTCGGTGTCCATCGTCACAGGACCAGAGCTAAATGGTCCCATTGACTTATCAACCAGACTGTCAGTCGTGCGCCGATGCGTCGACATCTGCAATTGGTAGTCACCGTAAACAGTTTGATAGATCTTCGCGCCGCGCACGTTGCTCAAACCGCCTGCAAGCAAATTGACTACTTCAAGCACAGGATCAGGCGAATCCTTTATCTTCTGAATTGTCTTTTCTACGATGGGACTGTCAGGAAGTCTGATTCCAGGGCTAAAGTCGGTTTGTTGAGAAGGCTTCAACTGTTGCGACGGAACATCGCCCTGGACTTCAACATTCGGAAATTGGCTCGGAATAGCTTTAGTGGCTTTTGAAAAGAGTTCTCCTGATGCAGAAAGTAGACTGGAAGAGTTCCAAGGGCTCGCCGACTCTGGTTTGCTGTCGTCTTGTTCTGTCTCGCGTGGCGGTGTTTTGCCGGCTTGCTGCGGGGTGACCGCTTGCTCGTAGCTAGTATCGTGAGGCACGGGCGTTTCTCGCTAGTGGAGATTGTCCGCACAATATATAGGCGCAATGTTGCCGCAATGTTGCCAACCTAAAACCGACCCGAGCAGGCATAATAGACGTTGGCCTTCGGGGTGTTTGGAGTTGTTGGTCGGAGTCATTGATGAATCTAATTCGGCAATCGGTAGTTTTCGCAGTTTTATTCTCGTCTGTTCTCGCATTGTCTTCGTGCAGTGGCGCGCGGCAAGAAGTTTCAATCAGCAAGCAAACTGAAACTGTAAAGGTTGAAAGCGAAGAAACGCTACTCAAAAATCTAGCCGACAAAGAAGCGTCACTTCCGAAGAACTCGCCAGAATTAGAAGAGCCGTTAGAAAAGCTCGCTTCTCACTACGAGCTTAAAAACAGATACGACCTCGCAGAGAAGTATTTGCAACAACTGCCTTTGTGCAAGGAAACGAACTGGAATTGGGAGCGCTTGTCGAAATCTCTCGAAGAGCAAAAGAAGTTCGATGAAGCAATTGATGCGATGAAGAAAAGCGTCGCGTTGGTGGAAGCGAAGAACAAGAACGACAACACTGCCGCGGTGTACATTCGCTACGCCAAGCTACTGGAAAAAGCAGGGCGTCCAGATGAGGCAAAACCACTGAGAGAAAAGGCGCACGAACTTGCGCCCAACGTAAAAAACTCCACTATCCGCTGGCACAAATCGATATCACAATAATGCCGGCGAGCCGCCGGCGCTCCCAGCGCTCCCAGCGCTTCGCTAATTAAGTTTCCACCAGACTCGCGTTCGCCGTCCTCTGCCGCCAATGGTGTTCGCGTATCTGGGTGTAGAAACTTACCAAAACCGCTAGCAGCATCCAAATGGTTTGCCCACTCTAGATTCGTTTCGATCACCCGATTAGCGTAAATGACAACCATCCATATTCCACAAAATCCTTGCTGAATAGGCATTCTGAGCTGATTTCAGCGGAAGGTGGTCAGATTAATTCACGTAATCAGCGCGCACTATTATGCATGCCTACGACTATACTTTCCACCCGGTAACCGCTAGCAAATCGCAGCAAATAAATTTCGCCCTCACGGAGTTCTAGCTTCGTGCTACTTGGGCTGCCTAACAGGAGAAAAAAGAATGTCTACGCAACAAGAATCAGTCCTGGAAAACGTCGGCCTTGATGAAGATTGGTGGCTCGACAATCAATACAATCAAGGCAAACACAACTTCTACACAGTACCCTCAGTAATCAACGGGCAAGGTAGATACACGAAATGGTGGGGTGACTATTGGTTCGGACAAGATCCTGATCAGTACGGCAAGCGCGGAACGAAGGGCTATTACGTCTGGGGTGATAATGCGCAATTTGACTCAATTTTTGACCCGACAAAAACTGTTGAGCAAACAGGAAATGGACCGATCTTGAAGGTCATCCCGCAACCATCTGACGCTCCACTGACTGCAGAATTAGTTATGGAAGAAAGATTCGGATTTGGATATTACGCAGTGACTGTCACAGGAAGTGACTTGGGGAATCTTGACCACAATGTAATTCTGGGAATCTTCACCTATCAGTTTGGTGCTTCCGCAGGTAATCCTAACGTAGACAATGTGCACCGCGAAATTGATTTGTTAGAGACAATCGCAGGCTATCAGCAAACAAACGATCCAAACAACGCTCAATTTGCTCTGCAGCCCGCCAGAGTTGATGGAGGAAAACTCATAAGCGGCGAGAGATTCAAAATTCCAAATGGAACGAACAAACTCACCACGTTTATGAGCTGGAGCAAAAACAATGTCCTTTTCAGAATCTACACAGGCGAACCTACTTTTGAAGAAATGAAAAATGATTACCCTGTCAAAAAGGCTTTTGCTAGCTGGCAGGATATTTCAAGTTCAAAAGTTCCGGACCCTAAAAATGAGCGAATGCATATCAATTTTTATGTTCCAAATGGAAGGAAAGGGAAAGGACAGCCGCGTTCTGAACAACGCGTGACGATTACGAAATTTCAGTATCAATCTCCCTAGACTGAAATCCGAACTCAGACAATAGCAATCAATTGCTAAATGGCGGCGGCGAAGTTGTTTCTCTATTTTATGGAGACAGCTTCGCCGCTTTTGTTCATGTGTCCATCCGAAATCACAAGCGCATGGTACAGGGCCAAAATAATGGCTAGACGCCCCTAATAAATTGGCTTTTAGCAGTATGTGTAATAAGATCAAGTCTTGCCAACTTTGTGGCTTTCGGAGACCTGTCGCCAGAAGGTATCGTTGTGAGCATTAGTAAAAAACTTACAAAGCCCGCGCTTGCGGCGTTTGCGGCGCTAAGCCTGGCAGGGACGAATGGTTTGTTGGGTCTGGGCACGGCAGCCCCAGCCTGGGCAGCGAACGCCGACGACGGGTCGAAAACCCTGCGCGTTCCAACAGCTGAGGCAAAAAGCGCGCCGCAGATTTCCTGGTTACCGCCAGCGGGTGTTAAACCTCAGGTTGCGATGCTCTGCATCCACGGCTTCAGCTTGCACAAGGGCTGTTTCAATGCTTTCGGCAAAGTTATGGCGAAGGACGGCGTCGCAGTTTATGCCCTCGACCTGCGCGGCTTCGGCGAGTCGAAGAGCAAAGCCATTCACACGGAGCTAGATTTTGAAGGCAGTATGGCGGACATCAAGGCTGTGCTGCAGCAAATTCACAAGACGCACCCCGGTTTGCCGGTGATTGTTTTGGGCGAATCGATGGGTGGCGCAATCGCATTGAGAGCGGCAGCGCTCTATCCTGATCTTGTATCGGGTCTCATTGCGTCAGTCCCGGCGCGCGACCGCTTTGGCATGAGTGAAGAAGAGCGAGAATTCGCCGAAAAGGCAGGAATTCAGACCATCTTCGGCGGATACAGTCGCACCATGCATAATGCCGCGTTGGCTGCGGTAAAGAAGATTTCCGACAAGGAAGAAGTGCGTGCACAGTGGACTAACGACCCCTTGATGCGCACAAATTTCTCGCCAAAAGAATTCGTGCAGCTCGACGGATTTATGTCGAAGAATTTGGAAGCGGCAGCAATGGTGAAGGACAAGCCAGTACTTTTCATTCAAGGTACGAATGACAAATTGATTCGCCCGGCCGGTACGTGGAAACTTTTTGAGCGCCTTGGCACGCCGAATCGACAATTGGTTTTGAGTAAAAACTCCGAACACTTGATCTTCGAAGAAGGGCAGTACAGGCAGGATGATTTGAAGTTTGTCTTGTCGTGGATAAACAACAACATATCGCATTTGGATGTGATGGCCGACTCGCAAGAGAAACTACCTGTGGTGGCATCGAAAGCTGAGTATTCTTCTGGTGCAACAGATCCAAATGAACAAGTTGAAATGATGGCTGCTGTTTTGAACGGTGGCTCGACCGATCGCTCCGCATTTGCAAATGGTTCTTCCGAAAACCGCATCGCATCGCTAGCTCCTGCAGAATTGCCAAAGCCAAAAGAAGAGTTTCAATTCAAGAACAAACTCCAAACAAACGAACGTCCAAAGATTAGCTATTGGATCGAACTTTACAGAGGCGGAAAAGTTTTTCGCTGCAACAACAAAATGGAATTCAAAAACGGCGACGCAATTCGCTTTCACTTAATTCCGGAAAGCGATGGCTACGCATATCTCGTTATGAAAGCGAGTTCGACAGGTAAGAGCGATGTGCTGTTTCCCAACAAAACGTACGGCTCGAAGAATTTCCTGACCAAGGGTCAGGATTACCCGATTCCATCGCAAGGCTGGATGGCGTTTGACTCAAACCCCGGGACCGAGCAATTGGGGCTAGTCTTCGGCAAGGAAGCTATGGCAGTCACCCCCGAGACACTTAAAAACGGGCAAATGACGGCGTGGGTTTCATCCACCGACGATGGCTCGAAAGACCTCTGCCCAACGCGGCTCAAACTGACCTGGGACGATCCGATGCCGGTGATGCTGCCCGAAGACTTCAAACCCATGACCCAGGTGGCGCGCGCGAGCGAAAGCAGTTTGGTCCGTCTGACTTCCACATCCGGCGGAATGATAGCCGCAAACATTCAGCTTTTGCACGGGAAGTAAAGCAGCCAATATGTTATGCTGGCAAGCCTTCTAAGCTGGTCTCGGACAGCATCAAGACCGGCTTTCAAGAGGTCGCAGCTCTGCTAATTTCACGAGCTAAGACGTATTGATACCCATTGAACCAACTGGGACGAATTGAGGCGAATAAGCCTAATTCAAATGAATCGCAGGAGACGCACAATGCGTAATCGCAAAAGCACTCTAACCATGGCTTTGTCCGGCGTTTTGGCACTCAGCCAATTCGCTTTCTTACCGGCTGCTAATGCAGGCGACGGCAGCAAGTCATTTGCACCGATGGAAGAAAGTGACGCCACCTTCAAAAGAATTAAAACTCCGACCACAGCGCCGCTAGCCGCGCCGATGGCTTCGTGGCTGCCGCCCGCCGGAGTAAAACCGCGCATCGCGATGTTGTGCATTCATGGCTTCAGCATGCACAAAGGATGCTACGACGCCTTCGGTAAAGAGATGGCGAAAAACGGCATTGCCACTTACGCGATCGACATGCGTGGATTCGGCGAGCGTAAGGAAATTGACGGCAAAACTGAGCTGGACTTTGACGGCAGCCTCGCCGACATCAAGGCTTCGCTCGAAAAGATTCACAAGAATCATCCTGATCTGCCGGTGATTGTCCTCGGTGAATCTATGGGTGGAGCAATCGCATTGAGAACCACCGCGCTCTACCCAGAGCTGGTTGCAGGTTTGATTTCATCAGTACCAGCGAAAGATCGCTTTAGCCTCGGAGACGAAGGCGGTAAGGTCGGCATGAAAGCCGGCTTTCAGACAATGCTTGGCGGTTTCAACAAGCAAATGACGGACGCCGCCGCATCTGTTGTTAGCAAAATTTCTGAGAAAGAAGAGCTGCGCAAGACGTGGAAAACCGACCCGTTGATGCGCAACAACTTTTCACCGAAAGAATTTGTCCAGCTCGACTCTTTCATGTCTCGCAACCTTGACGCCGCAGAGATGGTGACAAATACACCGGTGCTCTTCATTCAAGGGAGCAATGACAAACTCATTCGTCCGGCAGGAACATGGAAGCTCTTCGAAAGACTTTCAACTTCGAATCGTCAAATGGTTTTGAGCAAAAACTCGGAGCACTTGATCTTTGAAGAAGGTCAGTTCAACCCGGAAGACATCAAGTTTGTACTGACGTGGATGGATAGAAACATCGGATCGCTCGATCCTGCTATCACTGGTATTAAGGACAAACTACCGGTGGTGGCATCAAAGGAAGAGTACTCTGGTGCAGGTTCGTCAGCAGGTAACGGCAGTGGTCTCGCAACTTCAACCGGAAGCGGGTCGGCAAACGGCTCCGGCAAGGGCAATGACAAGGATGCTCCGACAGCAACACCCGCTCCGGCAGCGCTTCCCGCGCTAGGTTCTGGCGAATTCAAGAATCGTATCGCGACAAATACGCGACCGAAAATCAGCTATTGGATTGAACTCAATCGCAACGGCAAGATCTTCCGTTGCAATAACAAAATGGAGTTCAAAACTGGGGATGCAATTCGTTTTCACCTGATTCCAGAAAGCGAAGGTTATGCGTATCTCGTTATGAAAGCCAGCACGACCGGTAAGAGTGATTTGCTTTTCCCGAATCAGGTCTATGGCACAGAGAATTATTTGAAACCCGGCAAGGACTACTCCATTCCGGCGGAAGGCTGGATGCAATTTGACGGCAACCCAGGCACAGAAAGCTTGGGGCTGATGTTTGGGCAAGAGAAGTTCTCGATTACGCCAGAAATGATCCGTAGCGGAAATTTGAGCTGCTTCAACGCAGTCGCGAAAGGTCCGAAGGAAGAAGGCAAGAAAGAAGTGTGCTCAACGCGCATGAAACTCTCTTGGGACGACCCAAATCCAGTAATGATCCCCGATGATTTCTCGCCTGTATCGCAGGTGACAAGCTCATCCGCAGGAAGCAGCCTCGTAAGACTGACTTCGAACAGCGGTGAGATGGTGTCAGCAAGCATCCAGTTGTTCCACGGTAAATAAACAAATAAATAGGTCTAGAAATGTTGAAACTTCGTTTTGAGCGCGCCGCACTGCTGAGCTTCTCAAGTCTTTTGATGCTCGTAAATTCATTTGGTAATACAAGCTGCTTACCCGCATGGTGCCAAGCGACTACTGACCTAACTTCAAAAACTGACGCGAACGCGACAGCAAAGTTGAAGGGTGTTGAATTTACGCAGATTCAAGATCTCAATCCTACGAAAAGCGGTACCAACAGACCAATTAAACAAAAGTGGGCTGTTGTAATTGGAACATCGAAGTTCAAAGAAGGACGCCTCAGTCCAGGCAAAGAAGACGACATGGCGCAGTCTGCCAAAGAGTTCTATCAATATCTAATAGATCCTCACGGTGGTCGCTTCGATGCAAATCACGTACGACTGCTGCTTGATGCTGATGCACAAAAGCAGAACATCACGACGGCGCTTGGTCCGAGCTTCCTCGGTAATGCCGCTGGCAAAGACGATCTCGTTGTTGTCTACATCGCGACTAGCAGTTTTCCCACAACCGACGGCAACACCTATCTATGCTCCTACGACTGCGCCCTCGACAACATCTACGGCACCTGCATTTCTATGCAGTCACTGATGAGTTCGCTCAAGGAAAACGTTCACTCCGACAGAATCTTGCTCGTATTGCAAGCAGGTTATAGCGGTGCAGCTAATTTGAATGAAGGCGCAAAATCATTAGAGCCGGTCAAAAAGCAATTCAACGTCGACATGGAAAAGGTGGTGCTCGGCAACGGCTTCATTATCCTCTCTTCCAGCCAAGCCAATGAAATTACTCATAGCAGCGCGTTCTCGCGCAACCTCATCGCTGCGCTCAAGCAAGAAGACGGACTGATTGGATTGAACAAAGCGTTTGCAATCGCAAGAGAAAAAACATCAAAAGAAACTGGCGCAGCAGATGCACGCAAGAAGCAAGTTCCACTCATGAAATCCGCATGGACAGGAACAGAGCTCGTAGTGGGCACACCACCTGCGGAGCGCGTGGCGAATTTGCCGGCTTCTGTAACCTCTTTCCTCTCTGCTGAAGGCGCCTATCTGAAAGCCAGCAAGGCGATGGCGGAAGGAAAAATTGAAGATGCGCTCGCGCAGTACAAACTCGCTATCGTTGCCGATCCAAAGTACGCTGATGCTCTCGCTGACTATGGAACAGCGTTGGCTTTGAAAGGTGACTGGAAGGGCGCAGCCGATTTGCAAAAACGCGCGATCGCAGCGAATCCGAACGATGCACTTTATCACCTCAACTACGCTCGCATTTTAGAAAAACTTGGCGATGCAGAAAACAGCTTACGGGAGCTCAACCAGGCTTACACAATCAATCCTAAAGACACTACAGTGCTTATGGCACTTTCGAAGAAGGCAATGTCATCAGGTCAGTTGAAAGAGTCGGTTCGCTTCCTTGAAGAAGCAGTCGACCTGTATCCTGCCCGTGCAGACTTGAGAGAGCGTCTTAGCTATGGGCTCATGAAGAGCGGCGAAGTCGATCAATCCGCAGCGCAGGCAAAGGAAGCTGTTCGCTTAGACCCGAAGTCAGCATCTGCACGCACAACACTTGGCTCCGCATTGATGGTGCAAGGTTATGTTGTACCAGCGTGCAACTCATATAAGGAAGCGGTGAAGCTCGCGCCTAATGATCCGAATGCACACTTTTTGCTCAGCAACTCTCTGGAAAAGAGCGGCGAGAAAGAACAGGCGATTTCTGAATTAGAAACCTTCCTGAAGTTGGCAGGCGATTCTGACCCCCGCGCTGGTCAAGCGAAAGACCGATTGACCAAGCTGAAATCGCAATAGAACGGAATAATGGTGGTGCATTGCATGCGCCGCTCAATGTATGCGCAGCACAACCTGCGCCACACATCGAATGCTCTGTTTTCTGTAGGAGCGGCAAAAATGCCGCCCGGCGTCGGCAGCTCACCGACGCACTGTTTCACTTCTACTAATCAAGCGTGGAGGTAACTCATATTAGTGATATTCTTTGCTCCGCAAATAAGTGTCAATCGCTCACCTGGTGTTTTCGCGTGCAACCTTAGAAAAACACAATAAAGTGACGCATTGATCACCGCCAACTAGCCGAGACAAGAGACGCCTACGATCAGCATCTCCGGTTGGGCGATACAGAGAATTTGATGGAAAAATTTCCCAGACGAGCGGCACAGGCCGCGCCAAGGACGACACGTTTTTCCAAAATGTTCCCAGATGAAATTCAGTTCGTCTCGCGTTTACGTTCGCAAAGTTGACCACCGCAAATCAGCGAGGCACAATGCGTGCATTCCAACGAACGGAGACAAACCGCATATGAAAACAATTCTTTCTTTAGCAGTAGTAACTGCATTCATTGGTTCTGCAGCTATGGCTCAGAACAGCGATGCGCCTAAGCCGGTAGCACCACCGACCATTGGCGAATTGCACCCAGCACCGGCACCGCAGCCTGCTGAGTCAAAGAAGATTGAGATTCAACCTCAAGAGAAAGAACAAGCAGCACCACCGAGCGCTGCTAAATAGGAAACATACAAATAAAGCTGTAACGGCGACAAAGAGGAGACTGGGTAACCGGTCTCCTCTTCGTTCGTGGCGAAACTTTATAGCTGTGTGCACTTCGTCTTCTGTAAGGGAGGCTCATGTGCTTCCCAGGTCAGGGAGCCGCATGCGGCGCCCCTATCTAACGCCAAATCCAGTGCATTCGATTCGGCACAAAATGCCCGCCCTTAGCGAGCTGTTCGTCAAGGTTCAAATCATGTGTCGCACATTGTTTGAGAATTTCAGCGCATTGCTTGTTCGAGATGAATCCTTCACTGTTTAGCGAGTAACAACGCAACGCTGTAACACACGACTTGTCTGTGAGATATCCCGCAGACAATGCCTTCTTCGCAAGCTGACGGGCATTGAGTTCCATGCCGCCCATCAAACCTTCCATCATCTCGGGATGAACAATCCCGGAAGAAATCAAAAGCTGTCCGAACGTCAACGTGGGTGTGGGTGGCACCGCCGGTGGGTCCAATTCGCCAAGCGCATGATAGATCGATATCTGCTTCAAGTTAGCGTTCTTAAGCGCTTCCGCAGCCTGATATGCCTTGATTGCACCACTAGTGATCATGCCCTGCAAAGTAATGGCGTTTTCAACAGCCTCATGTTTCACAAAACCTTGTTCAATGAAAATGTGACCTAGTTGCCTTCCACGCAAAACGTGAATCTCGAGACACTCCATCATGTCAGTGTCCGACACAAAACCAGCCATTGCGAACAATTCGTATAATTTTGGACCTTGACCGGGCTCTTCGTGATGGATATTGAGCCTGAAGAATGTTTCTTCCACAGTCTTATTTGTCTTACGAACAGACTGCACCGCCTCGACAGCTGATGCGTATCCGAGCTTTTCATCCTGCAACATCATGCAGCACGTAAGCGCTGCTTTCATAACGTTGGTCGTGACATCACGATTGAACACCAGAATGCGTCCCATCTGCATGCCGGTTTCGAGTGACGTGCTCAAGGCGCGACCAATCTGCTCGTTATTGATGATTCCAGCTTCAACGAGCAGGTCACAAATTTCGTTGGACGCGCTCGGCATATTGTTGGTTTTCTTGTGCTCATCGCCCAACGATGCCAGAGCATCCTCGAAAGAGAGCTGTTGCGTGGTCGCAATACGAAGAGCTTTAACGGCAATGTCCGTCGAAATCTGATTCTCCCGTACCATGGTCTCTGCCGCCAAAGCCTTGTCCATCGTGTACTGACTGACATGCCTGAGCATGACCAAAACCTTGTGCAAAGGCGTGCTGAGGCGAGCAGAGGATGCATATCCCTCCTCAAGCGTGCTGAGCTCGATAATCCGCGCGCCTGTCAAAAGCAACGACAGGACATCGTTATCGCGATTTTTTGTAAGCATGTAAAACTCCCGTCCAACGCTACGCCATTGGATTCAAATGAGATTTAGGTTATTTCTCCTAAGATGCCCAGTGTACGGGCCTTTCCACCCAGAAACAGTAGGGGTAACCCATATTGATTTACGCCGGAGCCTATAAATTCTCGAAAAACCCTCCGAAATGGCAATCCCTTGGATATGCGATGAGCCCCCAGGGGACGAAATCAGTTCATTGCCGCTTTTTGCGTTCGACCTTCTGAAGTTGATCTCGAACAAAATCCAGCTGTTTGCTCAATAGGTATTCCCAAGCCTGAAGGTTTACGGAAGGATCCATTGGTAAATAATCGACTACAGGTGCGCACTCTGAAACGCGCTTCTCGTCAGGCAATGGCAGCGGTTTTCCAAAGAGATTGCTGAGCTTGACATGTATCTCATTCAACGTCTGCATAGCAACACCAGTCAATTCAGGAGCTCCAAGCTTTTCCTGTGAAAGACGTTGCAGCACCCATTCTCTGACCATTGTGCCAACGGGCATATTCTTCTCAAAGGCCAATTGGTTCAGGTCCAAAATTGACTGCTCATCAAGTCGAAAGTTCAATTGTTCACTCTTCGCAAGTTTCTCCGACGCCATGCTACCTACGGCAGAACGGCGCTGCGCACGCTCTTCTGGGGACATACGGCTAGTTCTCTTTTCCTTCGTCATGGTTCCGATTTATACAACTCCTCGAACTTAGAAGATACTTTGGAGGCGTGAAACACTATGTTCTCGCTTGTACCGTAGGAAACAGCTACCTCAATCGGCCACGGTCGAGTGCCGGTATGCGCAACGTACATATCCTGAGCGTTACCATCCTCGTCATCATGCATTTCATAAGAGCGACGAGTCGGGTTTTTGTCGCTCAGGACGTAGTCAATCTCAAACTCCGTAATGCCATGCTTAAAGGCACTTCCGATGATTCGATAGCCTTCTACCAATTACGCGGCTCCCGTATAACACATTGTATAACAACACCAAAATCGCTGCAAGGAGTGTTCATTCAGCACTTATTTGAACAAAACAGCCGATTAAATTGAATGTGCAATTGTGCAGAGCGGTAGGCGGAAACAGAGCGCTACTTACCAATCAGAGACAGTAGATTCACTTCTAATAACCAAAACAGGCTGACAAAGTAGGTGGGATTGCCGCGAGGACCGCCCATTTGCGAGGGGGGACTGGTTGAAACCCAATTCATAAACCTTACGATGTCATTAACTTACCGCAGTGCGGCCTTACAATAGGCGGTCGTAAGCGGAATCCCTACATATATAAGTACCGTGGCACCAAAATTAGCTCCGCCCACCCAAGGCTGGCGTCGAGCACTCTACCAAACAGTTTTCGAATCAAACACACGCATGGGTCGAGCGTTCGACCTTGTGTTAATCGCCGTCATCGTGACGTCCGTTGCAACAGTGATGCTGAACAGCGTCCATTCTCTGCGCGAACGATATGGCGATCTTTTCTTCGGTTTAGAAATTGGAATAACTGCAATATTCACAGTTGAGTATGCGCTACGGCTCATTTGCGCACCGAATAGATGGGGATACGCAAAGAGCTTTTTCGGCATCGTCGATTTACTGTCAGTGTTGCCCACTTACATTGCACTGTTTTCTCACGATGCGCACTATCTGATGATTGTGCGCATTTTGCGTCTCATGCGCATCTTCCGCATTTTGAAATTAGCACGCTTCTTGCATGAGGCAGAAGCGCTTAAGCGCGCGCTGCAAATGAGCCTGCCGAAAATTACAGTGTTCGCCGCAGCGATTGTCGCGATAGTAGTAATCGTTGGCGCATTGATGTACGTGGTGGAAGGAGAAGAGCACGGATTCTCCAACATTCCAATCAGCATTTACTGGGCGATTGTCACACTGACCACGGTAGGTTACGGCGACATGTCGCCTAAGACTCCGCTCGGACAATTCTTGTCTTGCATCGTAATGATGCTCGGTTATGCAATCATCGCGGTGCCCACCGGTATCGTCTCCGTGCAGTTGAATCAGGTCAACAACCCAGGACCAGTGTGCAAGAAATGCGGAGAAACATCGCACGAACGCGACTCGACATTCTGCCGACTTTGCGGCTACAACTTGCTGGCACCGGCACCGACACCAGGCGCATCGCCTGAAGCGGAAAACGCTGAGGCATCGCTGGTAGTACCAGACAAAATCGGCAGCCTCGAAACAGAATTGAGCTTTTACACCAAGCAAATTGAAAGACGAAATCGGCAAGAAAGACGTAATCAAATAGAACGTCGTAAGTAGTCACAGCGACACAGCTATTTGAGCAATGCAACTTGAGACATCGCAACTAGAAAGACCATAGCAATGCAAACTGCAACAACCAAAGTGGAACTGAACCGCGAATATCATAAATGGCACAGCGACAGTCTCAACCGAGAGATGGAGCTGCTTAGCTTCGGACATGCCGGAGCGCGAGTGATTGTTTTCCCCACGTCATGCGGTCGATTTTTCGATTGGGAAAATCGTGGGATGATCGAAACTTTCGGTCATCACATTGAGCAAGGCTGGATTCAAGTCTATTGTGTTGATAGCGTTGATTTTGAAAGCTGGTGGAACTTCGATGCGCCTCCAAAAGATCGTGCACTGAGACACCTTGCGTATCACAAATACATTATCGAGGAGGTACTTCCCTTTACGAAGAAGAAGAACTCCAATGACTATGTAATTGCACTGGGCGCGAGCATGGGCGGGTACCATGCAATTGATATCGCCATGCGTTTTCCACAAAGTTTCAATCGAACAATTGGATTGAGCGGTCCGTACGACATGCATCAAATGGCGGATCCATACAATGTGTTTTCATGGATACACGATTATTACGATGACATTATTCGAGAATGCGATCCGACCGAATTAGTGAAGGCTGCTTCCGACAAGCACGTTGAAATGCTGAAGAAGCTCGACATCATTTTTGCGATTGGTGAAACAGACCCGCTGTTTTATGGCAACCAATTGTTTGACGCTGCTTTGAACGAGCGAAACATACCGCACGCCTATCGCATCTGGGATGGGTTCGCGCACGATTGGCCGTATTGGCACGAAATGATTTTGCACTATATCGGCGGCGACGGCAGCAGGTAGAGCAGCTTTCTCCATCGCATCCAAATCTGGTCCGTAGCGACTGCGCTCCTAGCTCAAGTCACTCTAAGCCGGAAGGCTCCATAAGTGGTGACACTGTTCGCTCCAATTCAAAAAGTCCATTAGCGTTCTTATTCAGAACAAAATCGTTGACTGGTCCGACATTCCCGAAGCGGTGCATGTTAGATACGAGCCAAAATGGGAGCTCGTGATTCGTTTTGCTTGCGGTTACGTCAATCATTTGTATCCCAGGAACTTTAGCCAACGCTTGAGCAAGCGTTCCTGGCAGACCAAGCCGCTTAAAATCCCCATGAGAGTACGCAGAATATTTCAGCCGGTCATCGGATCTGGAAAAATAGACTCGCGTGATTTTCGCATTCGAGGCAAAATCGCGCGCATGATTCAGAAAGGTCTTTCCATCGGTATCGGCATTAGACATTATCAACTCGCTGAATTTTTCCGGAGCTGCGGCGTCGCCCTGTGCCTTCCTGCGCAAGAGAGCATGGTCAAGAATGAACGCACCCATGCTGTGTCCAACCAAGGTCATATTTTTGGCACCCAGGATTTTCTCAGAAGCATTCAGAGCGGAAAGAAAACCATCGACAGACTGCTCTGCCAAAGTCTCGTTCTTCAGGTAGTTTTTGAACCCCTTTGGTGAAACCCAATCATATAAAAGCACCGGAACCTGCATGTGTGTCGCAAGCTTAGCCGCTCTCAGAGCCGATGTTTCAAAAGTTGCACAGCATCCGTGGACGAACACTACTGATTCAAGACTTCCTGCTCTCTTTCGGTACGCATCCAGCGCCGCAACCATTTCTTCTTTGGAAAACGTCGAATCTGTGACTTTGCAGAGCGCAGGGGGAGGAGGAATGACTTTCAGCTTCTTCGAGTCATGGTCCATATTGAAACGCTGCCATTGCATACGCTCTTCAGTCGTCTTTTCGAGTGGCGTACGAACGGGAAAGGGCACTACCACGTTCTTGACGCCAAACAAAAGACCGTTCGGACTCTCGTCCTCGGAATAGTCAACACTTCCGTTCTTACCGGCAAAGGCTCGATTGGTTGCAAAAAAAATAGGCATCACAAGCCACTCTTCGACACCCTTCGTATCATCAGGTGGCGGCGGCATAATTGAGCAGGAGGAGAGAAACTGCGCGGTGAACAGCGCTAGTAAGAGAGCAAGGATGGAATTGCGAGGCATCAGTTTTCCGGTTTCCAAAGCAAGAAGAAGAAGAAGAAGAAGAAGAAGAAGAAGAAGAAGAGAAGAAGGGGACTTCCTGAGCAAGCATAGCAGTCTTCTGGGCTCTCCTTAAAACCGTAGGGGCGATGCCATGCATCGCCCGTCTCGCTTATCCACAACGGTCTTGTAGGGGCGGCTTAATGCCGCCCGTCCACTCATAAACTCACCGCCTTTGCACCGCCGACGCGCCGTTCACGTCCAATTCACGCGTGTCAAGGTAATGTCATACCCGCATGGTAGGTTGGGGCAAAGACTACTCTTGCCAGCTTCTAGAGGTTTCTCATGTCAGACAGATCTTGTTCGCCCGGACAAATTGACGCCATCGCAACACAATTGAATGCGGGCAATCGGGACGCATCTAATCGGCTCATCAACGAGTGTACGCTCAGCCTGCCCGGTGCAACTAACTACTTCAACGACTTTCGTCAAAACGGCGAGGCAATTCTGAACGGCGACCCCGCCGCGACCCAACGCTCTCAAGGCATATTCAATGAACTCGCCAATCAAGAAAGACAACTCTGGAGTTCAATGCGCGATGCCGCGAATAATCGAAATCCGAATGGTCTTTGCAAAATGGAAATTGTCGAAGACGCACAAGCCGGTCCAAGGATTAATCTGACGGGCGATAAATGTAACTAGTTCTCGCTTTGGGGAATTTCAAGATTTTTTGAAAATTGCCGCGCTAAGGTGCTAACGTCCAGCACCAGGCGTGCCTTCCCCTAATAAGTAGAACTGTCTGACATGGAAATCTTTTCGCATAACTATGCGACCGCGTATGGTCGCTCGTACGCTGTCACAGATGAAGAATACCTGCAGGAATCTCTCGAGCCGCCGAACCGACTCACGACGAGAGAACTGCAACAACTCCGTGCGATAAGAGAAGAAATTGAATCGCGACCAAAGTTGACTCGTTTCGAGAAGCGGTATATCAAAGTGCTGACAGCAGCTGAACACGAGCTGTGTATTCGGTTCCCTTGTGGTGAAGAAATTGCATGCATTAGGAGGATACTGAAGGAAGCGAAACGCACGAAGACAAGTGAGCAGCAGGCGATCGCGATAGCGTTCCTGTGTGCAAAGCTCGCGGCAACTGTAATCGGGTAACAAATACCTATGCACTCTCAATCATACGATTTCACGAAGACACAAATGCTAGAAATCAATGGCCCACCAGCGAACACCGTCAAACATTAGATTGTCGCCCGAGAAATCCACTCCTGAAAAGACAAAATCTTCAACCAAGGCATTCATTGAGTGTGCTTGAGTATTGAACTTCAATGCAATCTTTTCAGGTGTTAATGTCACAACTCTGCCCGCCGCACACAACAATGCCGTTACCGCTCTCAACTTACTTGACTCAAACTCTTTAGAATCAAATCGCTGCTGTTCGGATATGTACGGTGACACGATTGCGAGGAGTTCCTTGTTAACGGCGACAATTCCAGGAATGTCAACGTAGTCACTATAGCCAAGGTCGCTCAATGCTTCTAATAAAAGTGGTATTCCAAAATAATGACGACAAAAGTCACTCTCATATTTGAAATACTTGACCTTCAAGTGGCTGTAGATATCAGTGCCAAGAAAAACATCAGACTCGCAGCCAAATCCAATTCGTTTGACAAATAATTCAGGATAAAAGTACACCACTAATTCTCTAATCGCTCTGTCGTGCTGCATGCAACTTGCGTTTTTTAATTGAATGCTAAAACTCCAGACTTGACCAAGCTAGCCATTGCTCCGGATGTTTTCTGATTACTGTTTCAAAGAAACCAGAGAGCGACTTAAGTATTTCGAATATCGAGTTCTTCTGGCTGCAAATAGGCAAGCCAAAGTGACGCTCAAGGCGTCCTTCGTTCGCAACTAATGAAACGGGACATATAGCTGCTTTAGCTCGTTTTGCCAGTGGAATGAATCCAGATGGGACACGAATACAGGAATTCAAAATCGGCATTGATTCTACTCTTGTGCCTGGATAAGCCGTATCTATATTTGCAACTAAAAGACCACCACTCTTTAAAAAGGATATCTGCTCATAAGGATCTAAATAGTTCACATACGCAAAATCCAAATTATGCCGAACCGATTGATAGAAGCTTGCGACCTTTGGATTTTGATCATGAATAAGTGCACGGACAGGAGAATTCAATAAATCCGCCAGTAATATCGGCACTAAAAGTGGAAAACCAAGTTGGAATGTTACGTATACACAGCCACTATTTGGAATATTTGCATTTGTCTCTGTTAAATGTTGCCATTCTTCGTGATTACTTAGGTACGGATATTTCATTGAATCGTGCATGTCTTTAAAGTAGCGAGCAAGCCAATCAATAATTACATGTGTTAGATCGCAATCGGCATAATCTTTTTGAGACACGACTCGTTGGATTTTCGAAATATTCTCACGCAAATACGTGGGAAGAGATTCTCCGAGCATCTCGACCGTCAAATGCACCATATCAAGGTGAGAGAAAGAAGAATCGAGATTTCCATCGCTACCTAAACGCTCATAAATCATGTGATCCCAATTATCGCCCTGTATCCTCACCTGGCCTCCTTAACCTTCGTAAGAGAGTTTGCCCTATCGCTTCGGCGTTGTTGAATATATTCGCGAAGGTTCGAGCTTTCTTGAGACACTTCTTTTGCAATCCTTGGGAATAGCCTTTTTCGCAAGTTGCACTCCAGCTCGTCAACGGCTAGAACAGTTCCTGTGTTTGCGAGCGCTTCGGCGGGACAAGTTCCACCGCAAAATGGGAGCCAAACACATTGTCCACATTCAGAATCCACAAGCCACTGTTCACGCTTCGCCAGGTCGCTTTTCTTAAACTCAGTCTTTACCATCTTCAACAAATCAAAGTCAGCATTGCCAAGAAAAAAGTCATCACGATAGCTGCAGTCACACGAGCGCAGTGCGCCTTTTGCATCTAAAACCACGAAATCACGACCAGCTCCACAAGGAAAGGAAGTACAAACATTCTTACTATTACGAGATAAAAATGGTTCTACTGCCTGAATCAGATTTATTAGGTATGGGCGATGGTAGCTTCCATTTATGATTTCCAGCAGTCGTTCTTCTAAAAAGTCCACAAAACTCTCGATGTAATTGGCAGTCACTTGATTTGTACATGCACGACCTTCCGGCAGCATTGGAGACAGTTTCCATGTTTGAACATCTAGATCTCGAAAGAATTGCCATACTTGATCCAAATGAAACACCGAATTCTGAGTAATTACACTCATAAATCCAACTCGAGTTCTCATAAATTCAGGAAACTCATCGAATTTTTTTATTAATGCTTCGAAGGTTCCCCTTCCTTTGTGATCAACACGGTACAAATTATGAATTTCTAGGGGGCCATCCAAAGAAATGCCGACGTCAAAAGACTCGTTCAAAAGGTATTGAACGATCTCCTCATCCAGCAACAATCCATTAGTTTGAATGGAATAGGTGATTTTCTTTCCATCGCGATGGGCAATTTCGTTTGCAAACGATACGAGTTCTTTGATCTCAGAAAAATGCAGCAGTGGTTCACCACCGTGAAACATAACAGTAATCGAATCATTGACCGAAAACGAATCAGCAATCAAATGTTTCGCATGGGTTGAACTCCCACGTCCATTCCATCTACTTTGATCAAAGTCATAACAATAGCTGCAGGCTATATTGCAAGCTCCAGTCATCTTGATCAATAGTGTCGACGGACCAGAGGTTTCTTCTTTACGCTCTGCATCTAGTCCACTATGTCCATCAATGGATAAGAGACCTGAGGAATACAGTGAATCCAACAGCGGAATCAGGTCCTTAATTGATTCGCGGGAATTGCGAATACTGTCGATAGTACGCCCATCAAGCATTAACACATTCTCTAGATCCTTGGTTGATACTCTGAGCCAAGAATGCTTTAGGAGCGGAAAGAGAATAGTGTCTTCACCATCCACGAGTGTCTGAGTCGGTACCAACTCAAGTTGTATATGACCTGGCAAGCGCCCCCACTGCGGGGGCGCCATAGAACGATATATCATAAATCACCTTAACAGCAGGTTGTTTTGCTCCACGCAATCGGTGGATTCGCATTGAGCGGTGCCGCATCACCAGCCATAGCTTTCACTTGAATTTTTCCTAGCCGTGCGGTGTTCAATCCGAATTGATCTAATGTATCTGCTACAGATTTATCAACTCGGGCAGTTGGAGGAACACTTCCATTTCCTAAAGACGCAATGTTCTGAGCCGCCAAATCCGCAATATCAATTCCGTGAGCAAGCAGATAATCCTGAGCTCTGACTGAGAGGTGACAATCACCAAAAAGTGACCTCATTATATTTCCAACCTGACCAGAAGCAACGCCCTCAATTGAAGATGGTAATTGCAATTTCATTTCCAATACATCCGTGCTGCTAGCATTTGAATTTGAATAGTCAAATTCAATGTTGAGCTTTCCACCAGCTCGAAAATCTATTCCCGCTCTATTACCTATACCCACAAGCTCAGGCGTTGGAATGAACTCCATAGCATCCTTTGATCTGCAAACTCCCAGCTTTTCAGGAGTAGACAGCTCATTTAAGCGTTTAATATCGACACCTCTTTCAACTAACGCATCATGAAGTTCAGGACGAATTCGATCGTGACCGAGTATAAAATTTGTCATTGCATCTTCAAACTTCGCTCGCTTTCCTTCGTCAACGGCTATCGGCACTCTAACTTCCAAAGTAATTGTGTGTTTCTCGTCTGCCTTCACTGACATATGAAATTCTCCTTTATATTTGTTGGTAAATTTTGAATTTTTGGGATAAATACTTCTGCACTTGCACAACTATCTCGTCCACTGATGGCGCCATACCATCATTAGGCTCAATCATATGAATGCCCTCGTCTTGGAGCGCTCTTACATTTTTCTGAACAAACTTGTTTCGCCACATTTCCACGTTCATGGATGGCACAACAATTATGTTTTGATCTGCATAAAGCATAATCGTAGAGGCAAGATCAGTTCCTAGACCGTTTGCCATTTTTCCGATGAAGTCTGCGGTTGCTGGATAGACAATCGTCAGGTCCGATTGAGCAGGGAGAGCTATGTGATTCGGAAAGTCCGACATTTGCTGAGTGCTTTGATCTGTAAAAACCTCCAGCGCGCCACCAGCGTATTTTATAAATTCAACCGAAGTGAACTTGGTAGCGGCTGACGTCAACACAACTCTCACTGAAGCCCGAAAGTTTTCACACAGCTTGCTGGTCAAACCAGCGATGTTTCCAGCAGCGATTGAACCGCTCCCTATCAGCAAAACTGATTGCACATTCTGTTCGTTCATGATGATGATGATGATGCTGAGCACATGGAGGGTGCGCAAAGAGAGCTTGTGGAGCAAAAAACCACACAAGAAAATGAACTGCCAGCAAAAAATCACTGGAAATATATTTGCTGCCAAAAGACCCCAAGGGCAAGAATTATAACCACAATACTATCCCGCTGGTAACTTGCTAAGAAAATATAGAAAACTCTCGAATCACAAGCCGATCTTAGACTTCCAGAACTTAACTCGCGCCACGGGTTGTCAGTTCCCTCAAAAGTGGGATCGCCAGATCGACAGCCAACAAATCACCTTACAAATTTGTTCGAATTGACTTCAAGCGCCTTTTGCGAAATTCAATCTGACACCAAGGACTCGCCTGCTTTTAATTCAAAGGCATAGCCGAGCTCGCTTTCTACCGTTGCTCACCGCATGAGTCAAAAAACTTCAGGGGGGATTTATTATTTGTATCTGAAATAGAAGTTGTCACTCATGCAAATCGTTTCTACCGCCAGATCCATTGCATCCGATTTGGTGCGAAGTGAGCCCAGGCTGCAAGCTGTTCGTCGAGGTTCGCGTCGTATGACACCACGTGCCGAAGGATCTCGACTGCATCTTTGTTCGAGATAAATCCTTCGTTGTTCAGCGATAACACACGCAATGCAGTGACGCATGTCTTGTCGTTGATCGTTCCGGCGGCGAGAAGTTTCTTCGCCATCTGCCGAGAACACAATTCGAGTCCTTCGAAATAGCTGTCGTACGTTTCGCGCTTGACCAAATTCGCAGAGAGAAGCAATTCACCGAAAGTGAGATTCGGCGTTGCTGGAAATGCCGGGGGGTTTAGTTCGCCGAGAGCTTGATAGATCGAAACTTCTTTGTTGTACGACGTCTTCAAGGCTTCTGCAGCATGATACGCCTTGATGGCCCCACTTGCGACCATGCCTTGCAATACAATCGCATTTTCCAAAACGGTACTGTTAATCAAACCTTGTTCAATAAAGAGTTGACCAATCTGCCGTCCACGCAATACATGCAATTCGAGACATTCCATCAAGTCGGTATCTGACACAAAACCTGCCATTGCGAAAAGCTCATGAATCCTCGGTCCCTGACCTGGCTCTTCGTGATAAATATTGTGTTGGAACATCACTTGTTCTACAGATTGATTTGTTTTGCGCACATGCTTCACCGCTTCAACTGCTGACGCCAAGCCAATCTTCTCTTCTTGCATCAACATGCAGCAAGCAATCGCAGCCTTCATTACCTGACTGGTGACGTCGCGATGAAAGACAAGTACGCGTCCCATTTGCATTCCGTTCTCCAACGAAGTTTTGAGCGCTCGCCCTATTTGCTCGTTGTTGATGCAGCCTGCTTCGACCAAAAGATTCGTGATCTCGTTGGACGCAGTTGGCATCAATTGCGTTTTCTTGTGTTCGTCGCCCAGCGCATCGAGCGCTTCCTCGAATGTGAGCTGTTGCGTTGTCGCAATGCGCAGTGCTTTCACCGCCAGATCCGGCGACAGCTCGTGAACGCGAATCATTGTCTCTGCGTGCAGCACTCGGTCCATCTTGAACTGACTAACGAAGCCCAGCATCACAAGCACTTTGTGCAATGGTGTGCTCAAACGGGCGGATGAAGCATAACCTTGTTCGAGGGTCGGCATATCGATCAAACGTGCGCCTGTCAGCAGCAGCGACAGGACTTCATTTCGATTTTTAGTTAGCATAAGAAACTCCCGCCCAATGCACGTAATTGGGCTGACCGCAAAAATTGAATCTGAATAGGCTCGTACTAATAACTTGCCCGCACGCCAGAACCCCCTACCGCGGGTTTATGGGCGCTGCCCTATATAGAAGTACGTCCATTCCTATGTGTTTTTCCCCGAGAGGGTCAACTGGTGAGCGATTCACCCCTTTGGGGGACAGTTCGCGGCGTATTTGCGATCTATATGTACGTGTTCGGAGGCTATCCCCCGGAATCGCCCGTTCGAGGGACGTCTTCGGGTTTTACCGATGAGACGCAAGCGGAAAGGGCGGTTGTCGCCGCCCCTTCCAAGAGTTTTTAACCTTTAGTTCGCGGACTAGTCGCCCAAATCGCCCATGCTGAAAGCGTCTTTGGAGAATGGCTTGTCGGTGTTCATCGCGGCATTCTTCATGCCGTAATAGCCACCTTCGAGCGTGCCGGTAAAGATGCCGAACGGAACGCCCGCAAGCGCCGCCATTCCAGTCATCAACGGATTACCCTTGTCGCCAGCAATGGACTTGGTCGATTCGCAGGAGTTCTTCGCTGTCATACGAACGACGGCGACCGGCGTTCCTACAACAGCGGTGGTTCCGAACGCCACTACTTTGACGGGTAACATGAATGCCTTCATCACTGGACTGTCGTCGCCAGCGAATGCCGGAACCACAGAAGCAGCGGACAAAGCGAAAACTGAAAGTGATGCGGCGACAAACTTTTTCATGGCACGTGTATCCTGTAACTGGTATCTAAAAACTGGCAATAGCAAGCACAATTATGCCTCACTCACGCGTGAAGTGAGGATTTTCATTCTTAACCTCTTAGCGAATAACCAACACATATGCGAAAACAGCAAAACAGATCACCACTGCGTTCAAGCTTTGCCTTGGGAATTACGCTGGTCGGAATTTTTGTGGCGGGCAACCTTGAATTCCAACGAGAAGCAGAAGCTCAATCAGCACAGACAATTCCTCCGATACCAATCGAACAACCAGTTGTTTTTCGAGGTGACGGAAAGTTTTGCAAGATTGTGAATAAGGCTAAGGAAAACGATTGGCGCTCGCTACCCATTGGTGAATTGATGGGCAAAATTGCGGAAGAGCTAGAAGGAACACCATACGTCGCAAGCACTCTTGAAATATCTCCAGACGTCGAACTTTGCTCTGCAAATTTAGAGGGGCTGGATTGCGTAACTTTCTTTGAAACGACACTCGGCCTTGCTCGCATGATAAAGAAGGGTCGTGAAACTTCCGATGACTTGCTTAAGGAGATTCAACTTACGCGTTACCGTGGTGGCGAAGTTGGTGACTACAGCTCGCGTCTTCATTACACGAGCGATTGGCTCGCAGACAATGAAAGCAAACACACGATTGAGATTTTGTCGAAGTTGCCCGGCGCAGAGAAGTTTCAACAGAAAGTCAATTTTATGTCCACGCATCCATCGGCTTACAAACAACTTGTTGCACACCCAGAGCTCGTTGGAAAAATGAAACAACGCGAAGAGGAGATCAATGCGAGACCATTGATGTACGTGCCCTCGGAGAAAATTGCGGCGGCAGAATCGCATTTAAAAACTGGCGACATCGTTGGGCTTTGCACGAACGTGCCCGGGCTGGATATTTCGCATACGGGTCTAATCATCAAAGACAACGATGGTATTCCACACTTTATGGACGCATCGTCGCAAAAGAAGAACATGAAAGTGACACTAGAGCCTGGATCAATCAGTCAATATGTGGCGGAATCAAATCAGCGTTCGCAGAAGACAATTGGCGTAGTGTTCGCGCGTCCGCTTGAGCCGTAGGGGCGATACAATGCATCGCCCTCACAAATAGTGGGCGCGTGCAACGCGCCCCCACGCTTTAACCGTAAAGGTTATCGCGGACGAGAAACTCGGCAAATTGTCGATCGCTTGGAGCGAGTTGCAGCGTGAGCAATTCACTCACGGTGAACCAATCAACTTGACTGTGCTCGATTGCTTGTGGAATGCCGTCAGCGACAACATCAACAAAATTGACGACGAAATTTGAGCCGGGATCTTGCGATTTGAACCGAATTTCACCAATCGAAGTGACGGTTAGAGTCAGTTCTTCATTAAGTTCGCGTTGAGCCGCAGCAAGGAATGACTCACCAGGTTCTAGCTTGCCACCTGGGAATTCCCAGAGATTGCCGTGCCTTTTCTCGGGCGGGCGTTGGCATACCAAAAACTTCCCATCGCGACGCACCACGGCAGCAATAACATCTATCTTCACTGCCGTAGGGTCATCCATTAGTTGCTAGAAGTCCTCTACTGAGTTAGGAACCAATTGTAACTGTTCGCACATTCAACCAGTTCTCGCTTTTTAGCGACGGTTGCGCCTTGCTAGCGACATCCTTCAACAACTTCTCCAACGGCAACCGATGGCGGCGAGCAAAGCAATCGACGATACAGCTCTTCGTAACGATGGATGATTGCATCCGCAGAGAATCGACGCTGCGCTTCCTTGCGAGCATTCTCGCCGAAGCGCTGACGTTTTGCCTTATCCAAGATCAGGTCTTCCAATGCTTCCGCAATTGCATCAGCGTTTCCAAAAGGCACCAGTATTCCAGTCTCTCCATCATCAATAACTTCTGGAATTCCGCCGACATTCGTTGCAACGCTGGGACAACCAAAGAACATTGCTTCCAAAATACTCAGGCAAAAGCTCTCGCTTTCCGATGTGTACAAAGCGAGGTCGGCAGCCTGTAAGTATTCTTCTATCTCCAGAACGTTTTCACGAACTACAATGCGATCTTCCAATCCAAGACGTTTTACATCGGCACTGAATTGTTTGAAATCACCACCCGCCAAAATCAACAATTTGAATGAATTTCTGTCGCGAATCTTCGCCACAGATTCAAGCAATAAATCAATGCGTTTGAGTGGTCGCAAGTTGGACGAGTGAAGTATCAAGACTTCATCACCAACTCCCAGGTCCTGACGAACAGCTTCGCGTGTACGCGACGGTTTGCCAGGCTCGTAAAAGTTGTGAATAACTTCCATTGCCCCGTCAAATCCAATCACTCGTTTGGTTTCTGATTTCAACCAATCGGACACTGTAGTCACCGCATCGGACTGAATTAATGCGTGGTGAATTGCCGGACCATACCCTGGGTCTGCGCCTAGCAATGTCGTGTCGGTGCCGTGCAATGTTGTGACGATGCGAGGTTGTTTGTCGGGAGGCAACATGCAGCGCGAAAGCAAAGCTGCGGTCGCGTGCGGTACCGCGTAGTGTACGTGCAAGATGTCGAGATTGTGCTTGCAACTGACACTAGCCATTGCTACGGAAAGTGGCAAGGTGTAGTCGGGATATTTGAACAAACCATAGTCGTTGACACAGACCTGGTGGAAATGTATTCGAGAGGAATTTTCGGGCAAGCGAAATGGGCGTTCATAGCTGATGAAGTGAACCTCGTGTCCGCGCTGAGCAAGTTCAATTCCAAGCGTAGTCGCCACCACACCGCTGCCACCAACCGTGGGGTAGCACGTGATACCAATTCTCAATGCATCCGATTTGGAATTATTCTTTGACACCTAGAAATTTCGCGCTCCTTTACCCGCCTGAGCGAGCGATTCAAACATCAGCGGATCATTCGGGAACAGCGCCATAGCATATTCGACGCCGGCGCGCGCACCCCAAACCCTAGCCCGATTCAATTGCAAATCAATGTAATTGCGCGTCGCACCTTGTGAGGCATGCGCGCCCATTGCGGCAGTCCACGAATTCACAACGTCTGAGGAAGAAACATCGATCAAAATCGGATGAATATTGTTAGGTTCGCCTTCTGGCGTTACGGCGTAATAGAACAACTGCCCGATTGCGTGGGGTTCGCCTTGCACATCCTTTAATCCACCATATCTCGCAACGCGAGCAGCATCGCGAACAATCTTTCCCAGTCGCCAGTGATCGGGATGTTGATTTTCAAAGCAAGTTGTCGCTAATACAGTAGATGGTCGGACACGACGAATTACTTCAGCCAGTTTGAGGGTGTGTTCTGCGCGAATTTCTAATTTCGCGTCACCATCCAGCGCAACGAATTCTACAGTTGCACCGAGGCATTCGGTCGCCGCGATAGATTCCGCACGGCGTCCTTCCGGAGTGCCATTGGAAGCGGCTTCGCCCAATGAGCAAATTACGCAATGTACACTACGTCCCTTGCGCGACTCGACCGCAAGCACGCCTCCACAGCCGAACTCAATGTCATCGGGATGCGCACCAAAAGCCAACACAGGAGCAGAACTAATTTCGTTCAATTCTCTCCTCCTCTGAAATCTCAAAATCCGACACAACGCTTGAGAAGATGGTATCACTAATGTTCAATAGTTTCCTCCTTCTTACTAGACGATGGCAGTTCTACGTAAGCCTCATCGGACAAATCTATTTCATCCCGTGTTACGAATTCAATTTCAGGCGCTTCGTCCTTGTGCAAATATGCCTGCTCTCCCGCCCCCGCAATATAATGCGTGCAATGAATCACAGACTGCATCCAGCGCAAACGAGTATCGCGCGTCGGATTGATTTGTTCTTTCGAAAACGGCACCATAGGCAGCTCGATAAATGCATTGCCGCCTTCATGCAACTTTAGAACGTTTCCGGCAACACGCGCGCGGACGATCTCGTTGTCGTAATTAACATCCACATAGAAATCAGTAATATCACAGGCGCTGCGACGGAATTCAGGGCTACCGGATCTGACAACTTCAATACCTTCAAGCAGCCCCATGCCTCGATACATTTCTAAGCAGAAATCAGCAACGTTACTTACGTGCGTCGCTTTGAAAATATTGATCAATGGGTGGTCGATGTAATTTGGTAACTGCAAAATCGTCTTTTCTTGCCAACCGCCTGGAATTCGTTTTGCATAAAGTGGTGAGAACTTTCGCTGCGTTTTGTTCTCGAAAGTGAAGTTGAGCTGCGCAGGATCATTTGTAGTGCGGTGGCGCAGAATGGTGCGCGTCTCACGTGGATCGTGATCGCTGTCATGATAGAAAAATACTATCTTGCCGCCGATCTCTTTCTGCAATCTCCGTGCAGTAAAAATCTTCGATACCAAAAACCGCTTCGGATAAAATCCACACGGTTGTTGCCCAAAACATATAACAGGAGAAGTCATGCCGCCTCCACTACCTCGCCACGAACGGCCGCATCCTTGCGGCTTTTATTGTTGTTACCAAAAACAAGCTGAAGAAGCAGACTAATCACCACGCAGGTGCCACAACCAATCAGCGGATACCAGAGATACGAAATCGTCAGGTTGAAGTACAAGACGCAAACCAGCGTTTGTGATATCACCGCCGACCAGAATAGGGCGGTGCCACCAACACGCTTTAAGAAAAAACCAACGATGAACAGCGCAAGCAGCACACCATAAAAAATTGACCCAAGGATGTTTACCGCTTGAATGAGATTCTCAGAGAGCTGTGCGTAAAGTGCAATGAAGACAGCGACAACGCCCCAGAAAGCCGTAAAAAGCTTCGACGCCACTAATGACTCAGCATCGGTGGCGTCGCGTTTTATCAACAATCGATAGAAGTCTATGGTGGTACAGGTTCCTAACGCATTCAACTCCGCAGCCTTAGACGAAAGAGCAGCGGCAAAGAACGCCGCGACCAACAAACCAATGGCACCATGCGGGAGCTCACGCAATATAAATGTTATGAAAACATAGTCCGCACTGGTGGCAGAGACAGATTTACTTTTCTTGGAGTCTGGCTTTTCAGAAGGCGTGCCAGAAGTCTCCTTCGTTGCAATGGATCTCTCAGTTGCAATGGATCTCTCAGTTGCAGTGGATTTCTCAATTGCAGTGTTAGCACTAACACCTTGCGCTTGAAGCTGCGTCACCTCATTTGCCGCCGCCAACCGCACTTTCTCACCTGCTTGCTGGGTCACTGCCGCACTGACAAACTCAGCGGTCGCAGTGCTTTCATCTCCTCGGCGCTTCGCAGCCAACCAACTTATGAGGTGCTGCTTGCCCTGATCGTGCAGATTATTGAATTCGGCTTCATACCCAACCAATTGCTTAGCAACTACAGCATCGCCTCGATGACTCTCGAGAAAATTATTTGCAGCGGAGTCAAAGAACAGCGGCGGTCGCTCGAATTGATAAAACACGAACATCATCACACCAAGCATCAAGATACACAGTTGCATGGGAATTTTGCAGACCGCGTTAAACATCAAGCCAAGCCGGCTTTCACGCAGAGAATCCCCAGAAAGGTAGCGCTGAACCTGCGATTGATCTGCGCCAAAATAAGACAGCATCAAGAAGGTTCCGCCGAGCAATCCCGACCACACCGTATACCGCTCGTGCAAACTTGGCGACAAATTGACAGCGTTCAGCTTTTGAAATCCGCCGGCAACATTCATCGCATCGAAGAAAGTCAGACCATCAGGAAGCTTCGAGAGCAAAATGCCTGCAGCAGTCGTCATACCAAGAAAAATCACAGCCATCTGATACTTCTGTGTAACAGTAACCGCATCGGTACCACCAAATACGGTGTAGGCAGTAGCGATAAGTCCGCACGCTACGATGGTCAGCGGCAAGGACCAACCGAATACTGTCGACAAAACAATCGCAGGAGCATAAATAGTCAGACCGGCTCCAATGCCCCGCTGCAAGAGAAACAGCCCTGCGCCGAACAAACGCGTCTTGCGATCGAAACGCTTCTCCAGATATTCGTATGCTGTATAGACATGTAGTTTGTGAAAGATCGGCAGAAAACAGGCGGCGATGATTATCATCGCAATCGGAACACCAAAATAAACTTGCAGGAAGCTCAATCCGCCAAGATATCCTTGCCCTGGGGTGGACAAAAAGGTGATCGCGCTGGCTTGTGTAGCCATTACCGATATACCGATTACCCACCAAGGTGTGTGGTCACTTCCTTTGAGATAGCTATCGAGGTCGCGACGATTTCTGGTGTGCCAGACCCCATACAATGCGATTGCGCAGATGGACACTATGAGTACGAATATGTCCAGCCCGTTCATGCTACTTCCCTAGCGAAACCATATTCGCAAACAAGCGATACGCACCCGGTACGCCTGCTGGAAGCTGTCGGAAGAATCCGAGCCCCGTGTAGATGTAATAACCCTTGCCGTACTGAGCGGCAAGAAGACCGCCGGCATGCGGAAGTTCGCCCTTGTCGCTGAAGGCCAAGATTGGCGTAAAGTGTTCATCCCATTGATTTGGGAAATATAATCCGCGCTCCTGAACCCAGCCTTCAAAGTCAGCATTCGTGATTTTGTTTGGCGTATTCAAAATAGGATTGTCCGGCGCAAGGAATGTTACGGGAGCCTTTTCATCGGTGACACGATCATTGGAAATGTGCAACTCGTATGGCGCTATTTTCTCGACCTTCAATTTGTCGTGCCGATTGTATTGCGCAATTACCGTGCCACCATTTTCAATATAAGTGAAGAGCGCAGGCATAGCCTTAGCAATGTTGTTGCGCACATTGAATGCTCTTACACCAATAACTACGGCATCGACCCCCTCGAGCTCCTTAGCCGTTAGATTGGCATCATCGAGGATTTTCACTGCGTAGCCCATCTGCTGCAGGTTTTCCACAAGACTGTCACCGGCACCAGGCAGGTATCCAATAGTATGTCCGCGAGTAGCAAGATCAAAGCTGACAGCATTCATCACCGCGGGTGGTTGCAAGAGCTGGCGCGGCAAATGTGCATAGCTCACGATTTGTCTTTGATTGTGATAGCGCTCGCCATCGACTTCTGCACTTGCCGTTATCTTAGTTGTCGCTGCATTATTCGGCGCTGTGACAGTGAAAGTGAACTTCGCGGTTTCGCCCACATCAGCTAGATTGAATGTTTGCTTCTTCGGATCTATCTTCCAATCTGAAGGTGCTTCCAGCTCCAGAGAGCCCTTTGTATTAGCGCGCGACGAACGTAACTCTACTTCCACAGACCGCGTCATTCCCGGCTTCATCACTATAACGTCCGAGAGGAAATGCAACGAGACTGGCGGTATCACATCAAGTCGACGTCGAATGCGGTTACCCAACGAATCCGTAGACACTTGCAGCGGTTCATCATGAACTACCAATGTTTGATCCGCAATTTGGAAGGTTCCATACACGGGGAACGCAGGAGAATTCTCGGCGGTTCCGATCAAAGCAGGAACATCAACATGAAACATTCCCGGCGTCCCTTCGGAAGTCAACCAATATGGCTGAGTTAGAGGTGTTTGTGCAGGGAGAATTTTTGTAGTTTCTACGCTTCTCGGTTGATCAAGTGTCTGATTCACCTTAAGAGTGCTGTCGCTAGCGCCTAGTTTGGGAAACTGCACATCAAGCCATTTTACTTGCAATTTGTCAGGTAATTTCGACTTAAGCCATGCCGACAAGTGCATCTTCATTGACTCGCCAGGAACCATCTCCGCATTTGCAATTGTGGTCTCAAAACTCAATCCAATGCATGACCGCAAAATACGATCAAGAAGCTCGGCTTTCTCTTTTAAGACAACATCATTGCTATTAGCCGGCGTCTGCATTAGTTGTGCCAGTTGCTTGCGCAATTCCAACACAGCCCCAACGCTCTTTGCTGGATCATTGATATCAAATTTCGCGATTATCTCGCTGGCTGATTTCTCAATTGCATCGCCACCATTGACACGATGCCAACTCGTGTCGACACCATCCATGATGTCTTTCTCGATAGAGGCACCATCTAAAAGCTGAAAGGACTCAAGCCGTTTTTCACCATTACCACCAGGCAGCTTGAAAGTATCAAACCCTTGGGTCTTGTGCATCGCCCGGCTCTCGCTCGCGATTGAATGGAAGCTCTCACCAGAAACAGGATCATTGCCTGTTGCATCAATCTTCCAAACCGTCTGGTCAGTTATTTTGTCTTTCTGCCAGATAGAGGCATTCCAGAAGATTCGCTTCGGTTGCCACGGCTCCAACTTCTGCTCGGGAAAAGCATTTGCATCACCGGCGAGTTTGAATGCTTCCATCGCCAAAATTGTGGAAGTTGTGTGGTGCCCGTGAGTTCCACCAGGGCTGGGCGAAAAGCGCGTAATCAACACATCAGGTCGAAAGGTTCGAATCACGCGAACAATGTCGGACAGCACTTCTTGCTTGTCCCAGACTTCCATCGTTTCCAGATAGTTTTTTGAAAATCCATAATCTTTGGCGCGCGAGAAAAATTGCTGCGCACCATCAATCTGCCTTGCAGCCAAAAGCTCCTGCGTGCGAGCGACGCCGAGTTTCGCACCAAGATCTGCACCCAAAACATTCTGCCCACCATCGCCACGAGTCAAAGACAAGTATGCGGTTCGGTAATTACGCCCGCGTGCTAGATACGCAAGCAACTCGGTGTTTTCATCGTCGGGATGGGCGGCAATGTACAACACGCTGCCCATCTGCCGAAAACTTTCCAGTTCGTGCAGAATCGCTTGGGGAGAATCACTCTTCATCTTGACTCCTAAAGCAGAGCTGGATTTAGAAACAGTTTTTGAAACAGCGTTGGTCGAGCTTCCCTCGGGCACCGCCGCATAGCTCTGCGCTACACTCGAAAAGAGTGACGTCGCGCACATCAAAGAGATGAATGCACAACGCCACTCTTTCGAATTCAGTGACCAACTAATGGACAACCTCATCGCACCTTATTGCAAGCTGTTGATGAGAGTCTCATTGAGCTTCACGTATGCAGTGTCATTCGCTTTTTGTGCGAGTTCGGTCGAGTGCTTAGCCGCTGCCAATGCACCAGCCTTGTCGCCCAATTTGGCGAGAATCTTAGCTTGCAAGTGCACGATGTAGAAAGCGTCTTTCTCGGCAACCGCCGCGTCGACCCACTTCTTCGCTTGCTGCAAATCTTTGTCGTGGTTGAACCAGAAGTTAGCAGCTTGGAAGTACGGCTTTTCTTTTTTGTCCGAAGACATTTCAGCTTCGATTTGCTTCGTCAACTTATCAACAAAATTGACTTCCAATTTGATCGGCACCTTTGTTGTTGCCCAGACCAAATCAAGGTCAGCAGACTCGTCTTTGATGTTCTCGATATCGAAGGTCAGCGTTTCCAATGAATGAGCAAGCTCGACTGGCTTGACCTGGAAGCGGACGACATCGTTCTTCTCGTCATACTTGTAGCTGCCCCATTGCTCGGAGCCTTTGTTGATGATGACAGTCCACTCGTCTTTGCCTGGGATGGTCATCAGAGCGTAAGTACCGGCAGGAACATCATGCCCATTGAGCTTGACGTCCGTGCTGAAGACCAGCTTTGTCGCGGCGTTAGCGCCAGTGCGCCAAACCTTCCCATAAGGAATCATGTCGCCGAAAATCTTGCGCCCTTTGACTCCGGGTCTGGAGTAGGAGATTTCGACATCAGTCAAACCAACACGCTGCTTCATAGTGCAGAGCGGGCTGGCTGCAGGGAATTCAATTTTTGCAGTATCTGCAAATGCAGCAGTGCTAACCATAAGTGCACCTCCAAGTGCGAGGGCTAAAGGCAGTTGTTTGAGTTTCATCTTTTTCCGTTCTTCGGTGAGGGGGCTAATCTTGCCCAACGGCAATTCAGGGATTTTAGTACTAATTTGTACTAACTGCTTTGCAAATAGGCGTTTTGTTGCAGAATTTACCGATTAAATTCGCCGAAACCGGCATTTAATCCAGCTCTAGAGAGTACCTACCTCTCAAGTAATTCGGTATCCACTTGACTGCAAAATCGAAGGGAATAAGAAGCCAAATTGAAAGGGATAAGAACCAAAACGTTGCCCAGGTAACAATCGCGAAGATTTCTGCAATTAATGTGGGAGGGTGATTAGATTGACATCCCGCGTGTGGCACATTACTGGAGTCATATAAACCTATATATGCTGTTTCACCCCCGCTGCAAAGGTAGAGGAAGCGATGGCTGACAAACACTCTGGGAATCCCGGCGCCGGTGCGCAAACCACATCCAATAGCGCGGAAAGGAGGCGGCTTCTGGACGCGCGCGAAAACGGCACGCCATGGAAAAAGTGGGGTCCATACTTGAGTGAGCGCCAGTGGGGAACGGTGCGCGAGGACTACAGCGAAGACGGCAACGCGTGGAGCTACTTTCCCCACGAACACGCCCGCTCCCGGGCTTACCGCTGGGGAGAAGACGGCATCGGCGGCATCAGCGACGACAAGCAACTGCTCTGCTTCGCGCTTGGCATGTGGAATGGCAAGGATTCGATTATCAAAGAGCGCATATTTGGTTTGACAAATGCCGAAGCCAATCACGGCGAAGACGTCAAAGAGTATTACTTCTATCTCGACAGCACACCTACGCACTCTTACATGAAGTACTTGTACAAGTACACACAGCATGGATTTCCGTACGAGCAGCTTATCGCCAACAACGCCAAGCGCGGGAAACTAGACTTGGAGTACGAACTTATAGATACGGGTGTTTTTGATGATGACCGCTATTTCGATGTTTTCATCGAGTATGCGAAGGGTTCGCCGGAAGATATGCTCATTCAAATCACCGTGCACAATCGCGGACCAGAAGAGCACAGCATCGACTTGTTGCCCACGTTCTGGTTTCGCAATACGTGGTCATGGTCGCAAGAAACCGGCGCAAAGCCACTCATCCGCGGCTTGAATAAAGGCGGGCGTGAGATGGCGATTGCGCAGCATCAAGATCCGAATCTGGCAGAACACTTTTGCGAGTATCACATCTATTTCGATGGCGATCCCGAGTTGTTGTTCACTGAAAACGAAACAAACAATGACCTTATCTTCAACTCTCCGAATGCGAGCGAGTTCGTAAAAGACGGCATCAACATGTATGTTGTGCACAACGAAAAACACTTGGTAAATCCCGCAAAAACCGGCACAAAAATGTCGGGGCACTACAAATTGAAAGTCGGCGCCGGCAAGTCGAAAACCATCAAACTGCGCTTCAGTAAGGAAGAACTGAGCAAGCCGATGGAAGAGTTTGACACCATCATGTCATTACGCATGAGCGAGGCGGATGAATTCTTCAAATCAATTGCTCCACCCAAATTGGTAGAGGACAAAGAGAGATTTCCAATTTTCAGATCCGCACTGGCAGGGATGATGTGGAACAAACAGTTCTTCTACTATGACGTTGACCAGTGGCTGCGCGAGCACAACCACTTTCCAATGTCCGGACCAGGCGGCAAGCAGATGCGCAATTCCGCATGGTTTCACATGTATAACGAAGACATCATTTCCATGCCGGACAAATGGGAATATCCGTGGTATGCAGCCTGGGATCTCGCATTTCACGTTTTGTCGATCAACCTTTTTGATCCAGACTTCGCAAAAACACAATTAGAGATGATGCTCAAAAGCTCATATCTCCATCCAAACGGACAAATCCCCGCATACGAATGGAACTTCAGTGATGTCAATCCACCTGTCCATGCATTCGCCACATACTGGGCGTACCTTTTTGATAAATTCCAGCACCAAGGAATCGGCGACCGCGATTTCCTCAAATACGCATTCTCCAAACTTCTCGTCAATTTCACCTGGTGGATCAACCGCAAAGATCCGCGTGGACATAACGTTTTCGAAGGTGGGTTTCTCGGCTTGGACAACATCGGCGTATTCGACAGGAGTCACGCGCTGCCAACCGGCGGAAGTCTCGAACAAGCAGACGGAACAGCTTGGATGGTTTTCTTCAGCCAGCAGATGCTGAACATTGCGCTCGAACTCGCGCAAGACAATCCGTTGTATGAAAGATTTGCGCTTAAGTTTTTCGAGCACACAGTCTGGATCGCAAGCGCCATGGATAGACCCGGTGTGCACCGCGATGAATTATGGGATGAAGACGACGGATTCTTTTATGACGTGCTGCGTTTGCCCGACGGACAAGCCAAGCGTCTCAAAGTTCGCTCGATCGTGGGGCTCTTGCCACTCGCATCAGTAGTGGTGGCAGAAGAAGAGGTCTGGAGAAACGTACCGGGCTTCATTGACAAAGCTCATCATTTTCTAAAGCGGCAGAAAGAGGTTTGCGCCAACTTACACTTGCCTCTCGAGACCGGTGTTGCAAACCGGCGTATGTTGGCTGTGTGCAACGAGAAAAAGCTGCGGAAAATTCTCAAGCGCATGTTCGACGAAAACGAATTTCTCAGCGACTACGGAATTCGCAGTTTGTCCAAGTATCACCAGGAAAATCCGTTTGTCATCAATCACGATGGTGTTGAATTCAGAGTGGATTATGTACCAGGTGAATCTGATACAGGAATGTTTGGGGGCAACTCAAATTGGCGCGGACCAATCTGGTTGCCGGTCAACTTCCTGCTCGTTCGCGCGTTGCTGACCTACTATTGCTATTACGGCAAGGAATTCAAGATCGAGTATCCGACAGGCTCGGGCAAGATGTGCACGCTTTACGAATGCGCCAACGATATCATCGATAGAATCAGTCGAATCTTTCTGAAAAACGAGAAGGGCGAACGCCCCGTCTACGGTGGCACAGAAAAGTTTCAAGACGATCCTTACTGGAAAGACCTCACGCTCTTCTACGAATACTTCCAAGGGGACAATGGTGCCGGGCTTGGTGCATCGCACCAGACCGGTTGGACAGGACTGGTGGCAAACCTCATGGGTATGCAAGCCCTGATGGACGAAGACGTTTGGTTGGATCCGCATCCAATGCACCGTCTCGCTCACAATATGGCAGCCGTGAAAAAATAGTGACTAACAAGGAAAGCTTTCGATGAATACAAAGCAGAAAGCGCAGCCATCACAAAAGACGCTTGACAGACTAAAGGTTCTTCAAAAGAATCCAACTTTGTATCAAGTCAACACTCGTGTTTGGCTAACAGAATTGTCCAGGGAGTTAGGACGGCATGCAACTCTCGACGACATTCCCGATTCTGTTTTCGATGATTTTGCAGAGACGGGTTTTACCTGGATCTACTTTCTCAGTGTTTGGCAAACAGGTGAGGCTGGACGCAAAATCTCGATGAATCATCCTGGATGGAAGGAAGGCTTCAAAGCCGACATTCCTGACTTGACGGATGAAGACATTTGCGGCTCTGGTTTTGCGATTACGGACTACGCGCTGCACAGCAATTTCGGCAAGCCTGAAGCGCTGGTTCGACTGAAGCAACGCCTCAACGAGCGTGGTTTGAAACTGATGCTAGATCTGGTGCCAAACCACACGGCAATCGATCACCATTGGGTGAAATCGTATCCTGAGTTTTATATTCAGGGTGATGAAGGTAGCATCAGCAATGCGCCACAAAATTTTCTTCGAATAGGCGAGAAAATATTCGCGCACGGGCGCGATCCATATTTCGATGGTTGGCCGGATACGCTGCAGCTTAATTACGGCAATCCAGCTTTCCGCGAGGCAATGTTCGCCGAGGTAAATAAGATCGCTACGGTCTGTGATGGGCTGCGCTGCGATATGGCAATGCTTATTCTGCCTGATGTTTTCTCCCGGACCTGGGGAGTGGATATCCAACAATTTTGGCCCGAAGCAATTTCCAATGTAAAAAAGAAACACCCCGGTTTTGTTTTCATGGCAGAAGTTTATTGGGACAGAGAGTGGGAGCTTCAGCAGCTCGGGTTCGACTTTACTTACGATAAGCGACTTTACGATCGCCTTCGCCAGAATGAGAGTCGCCCTGTTCGCGAACACTTCTGGGCCGCGCCAGACTATCAACAGCACTCTGCTAGATTTTTGGAAAACCATGACGAGCCGCGCGCTGCAGGTGTTTTTGGAAGAGAACAACACAAGGCTGCGTCGTTGCTGACGTTCTTTTCTCAAGGCTTGCGATTCCTGCACCAAGGTCAATTCGAAGGATTTCGCAAGCGCGTATCAGTGCACGTGCAACGCAAACCAAAAGAAGAAATCGATCCAGATATACAAAGTTTCTACAGAAATCTTCTCGACTGTCTCAAAATGCCAGTCGTGCATGAGGGCGAATGGAAATTGCTCGAATGCACCCGCGCGTGGGAAGACAACTGGACGTCGGATTGTTTCATTGCATTTGCATGGACAAAAGATAACAACGCTGACTCTTTAACAGCAGATTCGGCAGGAAATACCCCAGGAGACAAGCCTGTTTATGTGGTTGTGAATTACTCACCACACCAGGCACAGTGCTATGTCAATGTCTCTCCTGCTGGCACGGAGCCTGCGCTAGGCTTGAAAGACTTCGACATACGCATGTCGAGCAGCGCAGACATGAAGTTCATCGAACTTACAGAGAATGGCTTCTTCATTGACTTCCCCGCATGGGGATACGCAGTTCTTACCTAGCAATACTGGGTATTGTATCTAGAGTTAGGATTAAATACCCAAGGCGCAATTACCTGGTTTTACTCAGTCATGATCTGCTTCAACTCGTCGCCGAGTGCCAAAAGTTTTTCACGCCACATTTTTAAATGATTTGTGCGCAACACGACTTCCCGAGCATGGTCTTTGTCCAAAACCGCAATCGCCTTCATCGCAATAGCACTGAGGTTGTTTACCTCACAGTCAACAAGCGCGGTGAAATTCTCATAGCCAGCCAAAGTTCCACGACGTGACTGTGCAAGAGAATCCGAAAGGTTGAGCGCCTCCTTGGAATTCTCATCCATCGAAAAACGATCTGCAGGCAACGCAGTGCCGTTCGCAACGCGAATCAAAATCCCAAAGAGTTTCTTTGATAAGTATGAAAGCATCGAGTCCAAGATAACCTGACCATCAACCTTCCAAACTGTCTCGCCATCTTCAGTGGTGGCATCGAGATCCATATAGCTAGAAAAGAATGACTCGCGTCCAGCGAAGGTACTCAAATTTTCAATCGGCACGATGTATGCGTGTATCTTTTGTGCCTGCGCTTGCATCACCAACGCCCAGGGCTCTGTTACTAGCGTTCCTTGAAATATTACCAGCGACTCTGCGGGCTGGTTTGTCGTTGCCGGAGCAGTAGGTCGAGTAATTACGACATGGTTATTGTCAACGGTTTCGGCGTTCGCCAATTCAAAAGCATAACGCTGAAAGTCATCGAATAGTCTATCCAAAAATGCAACGCTTGTAAGATGAACTGGCTCGCTATGCGTCTTTGTGACTGCAGCAGTAGGCTCTTTGTTGACGTCGGCAATCCAGTGAGCCGTCTCTTCGCCGGTGAATTTACCCTGCAATCCGCCAAGAATTTTTTTCGAAAGATCGTCAGAGGTCTTGCCGCGATTTGAACCACCTAAGTTCGAATTTTCCACTCACCAATCCCCCGTTATCTCATTATCCCATTATACGGCGCCCCGTCCTCATGGACTGCCGTTTTACAACTTCCATGCAAAGACAACCGAAAAGCTTCATCCGCCAAGACGCTCTCCATTTGGGCACCTCGCGGCGCCAATATATACCGCGGGACGACGGGACAACTATGGCACAGCTCACATCCTGTCAAAATCCCCAAAACAGCGCTTTCCTTAGAATTCCTCAATGTTGCCAAGGGGCAATGATTTCAGCGATACAAAACGAGCCCACAACACAGTTGCAACAAGGGTTTTCAGACCTACGACAGGCAAACGCCCAGGCCATCGCGCGATTTGGCGCTGCCTGGTAGGATGGAGTTACGCGTTTGGGGACACACATATTTATTAGCGTATTTGTTGTGGCAGTTGTGCGCCACAGCTCTGGCGAAGCGTTGGCATTTTCTAAAAACAAATCGTGAGCTTACCCATCAGCTCGCGAAGGAGGGCGCATGAGTTTATTCTCTTGGCTCAGAGATAGAACTCGTGGTCAAAACACTGATACTTCCTGGCGAGAAGAGTCAGTGGAAGTCGAACCATTTGTTTTCACTGAAGCAGAAATGTCGGGACCATTCACGAGTGGCAACCTGGCAATGTACTTAATACACGGAACAGACGTAAGCACCACCAACTTCATCACACTGGAAGAAGCGCTTGCGAAGAAGAAAGTAGTAATAGAGGAAACAAGTCAGGTGCAGTCGCTGCGCATCAAAAATGCCGGCGACGAAGTTGTTTTCATTCAATCTGGAGACATCGTAAAAGGTGGCAAACAAGATCGAACGTTGCAGCACGACATGATTCTCAAATCGAAATCAGATTTCGAGTCAATCAACTCATTCTGCGTCGAACAAGGACGCTGGCAAAAACGAGGGCAAGAAGGTGATGATACTTTCTCTCAATCTGACTTTTACTTATCGTCCACGAAGTTGCGAATGGCTGCCAAAAGCGGCTCGCAAGGCGCAATCTGGACTGAAGTTGGGAAGTTGCAATGCCGCAGCGCAATGAACGCGGGTGTTCCACTCTCAGCCATTCAAGATCAAATGTCGACTACAAGCTTGCAACTGACATTGGAAAACAAAAAAATTCAAGAATGCACAGCACGCTACGTTGATAATCTCAATCAAGCGCTCGGAGAAAAGCCGTATGTAATTGGATGCGCATTCGCGATTAATGGGCAGATGAACAGCATCGACATCTACTCATCAACATCTCTATTTAGAAAGATGAGTGGCAAGCTTTTGAAGGCTGCTGCAGTAGAAGCTTTTTCAGAGCAAAAACAACAAGAGAATTTCGCACCTCCAAATCTAGTTCAGGTAATGAACAGCATGAAGGATCTCGCGAGTCAGAGTGCGACTGTGGTGATGTTTAACGGCAACGCATTAATCGTCAAACAAGAATCGCAGAAAAACGTGCTCTACGAAACACGCGATTTATCGAACGAAGGTAAGTGGCTGCATCGAAATTATTCGGTGAAGTGATACAGAAAGTGATGTCTGCGGGCGGGATTAATCCCGCTCCTACACTTCTTAATCAACAATCAGCAAGCCGCACTAGCAGCCGGTCGATTCGTGGCTGACGACCTTCTCAACTAACTTGCCGGGCTTTGCCTTGGTAGAGAGAAACAGCGTCACATCGCGAACGTTGTAATTGTCGGTCGTATCCAAGATCAAGTCCAGTTTCCCATCGCCATCGAGATCGCCGGCCCAAAGCAGCGACGGAAAGGACGAGTCACTTACTTCTTTGCGCTCGTACACTATTTGCTTCACGCCACCAGTTCCGAGGACAATCTTGTAGTTCTTGCGATATTCGCTGTCTTTCTTCGTACCGCTTACAGTGAGCGTCGATTCCTTAGTACCGAGATTCAGTTTCGTTTTGAATCCAATGTCCGGACGTTCTTTCTGATACGTCTTGCTCGTACTGACTTTTCCAGCTTTGAGCGCCGACACGCCGTTGATCAAGAATAAGGGCTCGACCTTATCAGAGGCGGTGACTTTCTTTCCAGTCTTTTGGTCAGCAGCCTCGTCGTTGATTTCGTCGCGAACTCTTTGCACATTAACCTTCGTCGGTCGCAACTCAAACTGTCCAGCTTTCGTCGGAAACAAGCCCAACCATGTCAAACCGGATTTCGTGTTTAACTCGGAATCATGATAAACAGTCACTTCAATAATGTCGGCAGCTAATGCCGCAGAGGCAAGCGAAGAACATAGAAGGACAGATGCCAATATCGAACCGGGTTTAAACATTACGTCTCCTAGAAGCGCAATAGCGCCTAAAATGCACCAACCTTACAGACAGAATTCATTCACAAAACATTGAACTGCGCCAACTTAACCACCTACTCTAATACACTTTCAAATTAGACCGATTGTTGCAGTTTGAGGAAATTTTTAATGCCAGCACCTGCGGAAACGAAAACAGAGAAGCGATTTGACGAAAAGCTTCTCGATATTTACAACGGCGCCGCGACAACATTAATGATCGCCGTCGGTCATCGCACAAAACTCTTTGACAAAATGGCGGAAATCGGTGCGGCGTCTAGTGAACAGCTCGCAAAAGCGGCGACCCTCAACGAAAGATATGTTCGCGAATGGCTGAACGCGATGACTGTCAGCGGGATCGTCAATTTCGATGCTCAACACCAGCAATACTCCTTGCCGCCAGAGCATGCGTACTTGCTCATCCGCCAATCCGGAAAAGACAATCTTGCAGTGTTCGCGCAGTATGTCAGCGTAATGGCAGGCGTCGAGGATGAAATCATTGAATGCTTCCACAAAGGTGGCGGCGTGCCGTATTCATCCTTCAAGCGCTTCCATGAAGTGATGGCAGAAGACAGCGGCCAATCACTTGTTCCTGCACTACTCGAGACTGTCTTGCCATTGGTTGACGGACTCGTTGAGAAATTAGAACAAGGCATCGACGTAATGGACATTGGATGCGGGCGCGGGCTGGCGTTAATGCGCATGGCGAAGGCGTTTCCAAAGAGTAAATTTGTTGGATATGACCTTTGCGATGACACCGTTGCTTTCGCCACACAAGAGGCAAAGGCAAGAGGTTTAAGCAATCTGTCATTTGAAGTTCGCGATGTTTCCGCTCTTGGAGACGTAGAGAAATTTGACTTCATCACCGCCTTTGATGCAATTCACGATCAAGCGCAGCCTCAGACTGTTTTGAACAATATAAGCAAGGCATTGAAATCAACCGGCACATTCTTGATGCAAGATATCGACGCATCAAGTAAGGTAGAGAACAACCTCAATCATCCACTCGGTCCATTCTTGTACGCCGTTTCTTGTATGCATTGCATGACTGTCTCTCTTTCGCAAAACGGCGAAGGACTCGGCACCATGTGGGGGCGGGAGACTGCAAAAAACTACCTGGAGCGCGCGGGATTCAAGTCGGTTGAAATTCAAAAACTCACGCACGACATTCAAAACTGCATCTACGTCGCGACTAAATAAATCAGTTTCTCTACCAAACTAAGCGGCTCTCAATTAAGTTAATCAGTTTCTCGACTGGTCAAATGACGCCCACGTCGGAATGTATTGCAGAATTGGCACGGTCGTTCTTTGTGGTCTCAACGTCGTGCTAAGCAATCCGTGATCAGACAGACCTCTAGTGATGCGTGGGTTCTGGAAGAAAGGACGCACTTCCGGATTCGACATCAGCCACGGAATGCCTTTGTACAAGAAGCCATCCAAGCGTCCGCCCATCGACTGTGTGGAAGTGGTATCACCAGGATTGGCAATTTTAAAGCCGGCATTCAAAAGCGGATCGAGTTCGCGGGTTTTATCAAGGAAAGTATTCCAATCACCAGCTACGATACCACGGAAATCCTTGCCCAGAGATGCGGCAAGGATTCTAGCCTGCTCGGTGCGAACAGGAGCAGTGGCTTCCGGCCCGCCTCTCATTGACTTAAGGTGAACAGTGACTGCGGAAAACTTTTCACCAGATGCAGTATCAAGCAAATCAACACGAAATGCCGGTCGCAAGTCTGGAATGTTGTGCACGTTGGCGACTTCTTCGTAAGTATGCGTGCCCAGGACTTTCAAGCGGGGGTGAACGAGAAATCCAACCGCTTGCCCTCTGCTGTTATCTCGCGATACCTCATAGTTGTATCCATTGTCTTTTGCAACTCTAGCCAATCCATCGACGTTAGTTTCTTCCACAAACATGAGGTGGTGGCGTGGCACGATGTGCTTATAGGTATCGCTGAAATACTGGGCTTTGTCACCGGTAAGAAATTCCATGTTCCATTCGCCCAGCACCAGATCGCCGGTAGGCTTCGCGATAGGCATGGACTCCATGCTCTTTCCTACTTCGGACGCAACAACTTTCGCGTCAGGTAGAGGGCGAGGTTTTGCATCCTGGAAGGTTTTGAGCAGGTCGAGGTTAGTCGCCTCAGGGTGGTAAAAACCACGCTGCACAATCTCGTTAGGAGATAGGTTTGCAAACTCTTCGCTAGCCGGATAGCTCGGTTTGGTTTCGTTGACCCAATCAGAATAAGACTTAGATAGCGCGCGCAATTGGGTGCTGTTTTGCAGAGCAACTTTACTAAACGCTCCTTCGAGTCCCCCTTCGGGCGCGATGATTCCGTTGGTTCTGACTTCTTCGGCGCCAATCTTGGTTTCTAAAACGGAAGTGCTTCCAGGTTCGCCGGAGCCTTGTCTACCAACTGGCTCTGAGGGAAGCGACTTGGTCGAGATCCTCGTAAAGCCCTCGTGCGCCAATGGCAGAAGGGTGTTCAATGCCATACCTTGAACTCCTGACTGCAGTACAACCTCTGCCGGCGCCAGCTTTCCATTCGAAGCCAGTTGCGACGTTTCACTCATGACTGCGCCGCCGACAAAACCGGTCATTGGATAGGCGGCAAGCCTGCCAGCAAGCGGCAGCTGCTTGGACAGAAGGTTACCCCTATCAAAAACAAGGAAGCCAACGCCCGTTCCAATAGCGTTTCCCAGGCGAGTGTGGTTTTCGTCCGGCCTCTGCAAGCCCCCAAATGCTGCTGCGCCTGTGATGTTTGCGACACGGCTCGACGTTAAAACCGGACTTAATGCCTCACCAACCCTGGTTCCGGCGAGCGCTCCATCGGCAGCCAACATCGCCTTGCCCGCGCCTTTGCCAGCCAGATAGAAAGGAAGAACAGCGCCAACGCCGCCCGATACACCTTGCACGAACCAGCCAGGACTATATGGCTTTTGCTCTTCTACCTGAAGGTGTACTTCAGGCAAGTTCGCTGCGTCCGCCACAATGTTGTACATAGCCAGCGGACCCGCGTTGAGAGCGGGATTCAGAATATTCTGCTCAGCCCAATTCACCGCACTATCAGATTTGTGAGCGTCAGAAGCTTTGGATTTGGAGTCGGATGCAAGTTCAGGCATGCGAGGACCGCGATGCAAGGGAGGTTGTCCGCAGTCTGCGCTTTTGCAAGCAACCTTTCAATGGGGTAGGCACGCATGCCGGTTCGTAAGACCCGCAGAGAAATATTAAACGGCTGCTTCGCCTCCGGCAGAGGGATAGACCGCTTCTTCACGACCTGTTCACACTGCCTTCCATATAATAAGGTCGCGATTACTATGACCTTCCCCGCGATAAACCTCCTCACCCGCCAAAAGCGGTCCACTCTCCATTGGGTTTAAGCATGCCTATAGCAGATACTCCGGTTGAACCGGCTCGACAGCGACACACGGTCGCAGACCAAAATAACGAAACGCCGACAGCTGATGTAAAACCAGAAGTAAAGCCAGAAACCTCTTCAAACGGCGGCACGGATTTTGCCTCCAGAGTTGGTCTTACGGCGGGTTCTCCTCAAGACACGCTCAGATTCCTGGGTGATCTCACGCGCAATGCAAATTTGGGCGGCGTCCCCGAGGCCTTTGGCAGGTTTGATATCGCATTTAATGGAAACGACTTTAGCGGTTTGCTCAATCCAAGAACACGCCAATTGCAAGGTGAACGCGCAGGAACGCCGACAGATCTCGCTTCAGCGCGCGGTGATCGTCCCGTTGCGACAGTAGATCGCGCTGCCAGGCCCGTCGAACGCACATTACCTGGCACGGAGCAGCTGCCGCCAGACGTCAGCAAGATTGAACGCACGCGAATCTATGGTACAGGCTCGCCCGTCGACACACAGGTCGAAATTCGATACGGCATGGACGGCAAGCCAAACTTCGTTCGCGACCACTTGGGCGAATGGAAATCGCAAGATGGTGGCAGAACGTGGAAGACAGAGGAACCCAATCTGCGCTTCCGGCGCGGTCAAGTCGGCATCGACAGCAATGGCAATTACTCTGTCAGCAATGAAGATTATGGTGTGCGCTCGACTTACTCTCCTGACGGAAAAGTTACGCGCGCAATTACCAATCAGTCTGGTGAACAATTCTCTGTCACCCGCGATAAGAAAGGCATTCCCACTGGCTTCAGTGATAGCAGTGGAGAGTGGACGGGCGACGGAAAAAATTGGACGAACACGAAAACCGGAGAGAAAAAATCAGGGACTGTTGCTCTTGCAGAACACGGTGAATTTCGATTCAAGCCTGACAAAGGCGACGCCGTGGTTGCGCAATCACCTCAACTAGAACGCATCAACAAGATGCAAGAAGAAATTACCAGGCAATACGGCATTAAGTTTGCAAAACCGGGAGAGAAGGTAAAAAACGAAGGCAGAGTGCCCGGCGAGCCGCAAGAAGATCCTATTTATGCTGGTGTTCCATCAGAGGCCGAACTCAATGTCTTGAAAAATGTTTTGAAAAACACGAGCCACGAAAATTATAGTGGCATGAAAATGTGGTTCATTCGTGCAGATGAAAATAAAGCCGATCTTTATGGCGCCTACAAAGGTGAAAAAGGTGACAAGCCTGCGACATCACATGAATGCAATGGATGCCACAATCCAAAGGCAATCACAGATGCAAAAAATGGAAATATGTATGTCCTTCCGCTCGCTCGGCAAGAGATGAATGGTGCACAAGGATTAGAAGCTACGCTCTACCACGAACTCGGGCACCACGAGCAAAAGATGGGCAAAATGCTTGGCGATATGGTAGGTCCGGAAGGAACACCAGAAAGCAGAAAGCTTGCCGCCGACATGGGATGGCGATGGAGTGAACGCCTGAAGACACCCGTTCTCCAGGACAAGACTGGTGGGCTGTGGCGTTTCGACCAGGAAAAAGGTGAATTTCGCTGGGCTGGTGGCAAACAACCAACTGATGGAAAACGCCGACTAGATCCAGAACAGATGCGCGATCGTGCGAAGGTTCCTTCCATGAATGCTTACTTCTTCCATCCTACAGAACAGCACGCCGAGTCGCTAGCAGGCTTCCGCATGGGAATAACAGGGCAAGAGCGCAATGGTGGAGATCGTCGAACACTCGCGATTGATTCTCCGAAGATGTACGAAGTGATCAAGAAGTATGACCAAGCTCAAATCGATAAGAAGTATCCCCCCGGCCCAGATGGTCAGCCCAAAATGATCCGCGGTCTGGACGGAAAAATTATTGAAAACAATGAAGCGAATCGACGTAATATTGAACGGACTGAATACCAGTGGAAGCTCGAACACTTGAGCGAACCACATGTGCCGAAAAAACGAGATCCAGACAAAAGACGCAGATAAGCAAACAGCCCTTCGCGCCCCCGTCTATTTCGTGCGTTCTTCTACTTCGCACCTTTGTACTTCTTCGCGACAGCAGCCTTGATTTCCATCACTTGTTCTAACAGCGGCTGTGCTTTATCGCTTTCATCGAGCGCGATATGCAGTGATGCAAGTTCTTGAATGCGCTCTGCCGTCTTGAGACTGTTGACACCATGCATTCGTTTAGACACTTCGACAGAATGTTCCAATAGCTTAATAGCAGTTCCGCACTGACCGCGTTCGTGGCAAAACATTGCAAGTTTTGCAATGCGCTCGTCCTGCGATTTCATATTCCCCGTTTCCGCTTCAGCACTGGCTCCTGCAGGCTTCCCTTTATCTGCAGGTGAAGGCGACAATTCCTGCGTTGAAGTCGATGCTGTCAAACGCATAATCTCGGAATCAACAGCATCAGCATCTTTGAATTTGCGTTGCACATACAGCACATCTTGCTGCTTGCGCAGAGACTGCAGCAACTCAATATCATTGCCCGAACGACGCGCTTCCAATATCGCGAGTGAAAGGGCTTTCTCAGCCTCCTCGTATTTCTCATCATCAAATGCAACTACAGCGGCTTTATAGTGTTTCGTCCAAGTTGGGCTCGCTGCGCGTGATGGCGTTTTCACAACTCTTTTGCTTGCAGGAGACTGCCTCACGGGATGAGCATTCATCATCGCAAAAGCAGCTGCACCCACCAGAGCAAGCACCACGATAATCGGCACCAAGAAATTCGGCTTTGCTGTTTCAACAGCGGCGGGAGTCTCAATCGGAACATGTGTGCTTCCGGCAGAACCAGCAAGTTTCAGCCGTTCGATTGCAGCTTTGAACTCCGCAGCAGACTGAAAGCGGTCGTTAGGATTTTTACTAAGTCCCTTGCTGATTACAGCTTCCACATCGCCCGAAATTTCAAGCTCTGGTCGAACCTGTGACACCGGTATTGGTGCCTCATCAATGTGCTTTTGCACTGTTTCAAGAACGTTTTCTCCAACAAGTGGAGGTACGCCACAAAGAGCTTCGTAAAGGACACAAGCAAGCGAGTAGATTTCACTGCGGACATCGGCGCGCTTCCCTCGACACTGTTCAGGACTCATGTAATAGGCAGTCCCCATCATGAATCCGGAAGCGGAAAGCTGCTGCTGTTTTCCTTCACCGAAAAACTTCGCCAAACCGAAGTCGAGAATCTTGATCTGATCCTGTCCATCTTTATTGGCCACAATCATGATGTTTTCCGCCTTCAGATCGCGGTGTATAAGCCCTTGCTCATGCGCGTATTGCAGAGCATCGCAGATCTGCAGCGCCATATCCGTAACGCGACGCACAGGCAAAAACGTCTCGTCATCGAGTAAATCGCCAATGGTCCGCCCCTCGACAAAATCCATGACTAAGTACATCTTCTCACCGGCGATGCCAAAGTCGTGCACAGTAACAATGTTGGGGTGACTTAATTGACAAGCAATTTTGGCTTCATTCTGAAATCGCGAGTATGCATCAGGCTCATTAGAAAAAGCAGCATTCAACATTTTGATCGCGACGATTTTATCCATGAGGATATGACGACCACGGTAGACAACACCCATGCCACCACTGGCGATGACAGAGAGGATTTCATACCGGTCGTCGAGTTTTGTGCCGACAAGCGAGTCAGCTTGGGTGTTAATGTTGTTTGATTCGTCCACAAAAATATTCTACCCACCCCGAAGGGCTGTACTGGGTATCGTCTTACATTCTCTTGACATTTAGGCGCTTACCAGTTAACACAAAATCCATATAACTCCATGGGTATATAAAACCTGGTATGGCGCTTTCACGGGACCTGACGGTCCTGGAGGAATTGATATGTCCGACGAAACCCCGAAGAAGCCCGAAAAAGGCGAAGTTTCAAAACCTTCAGAGAAGAACAAAGTCAGCGAAACCGCCAAGGAGGGGGACCAAACCGAAAGGTTCAGGGCAATCCGCCGTGGACTGGCGAAAGGCGAGATGGCTTTTTCATTTGCAGGGGTGAAAGCCGGCTCTGGCTCGAAATTCGAGCTTGTAGATGGAGAAAAGCAGGTCGCCGCGGCAACTCCGAACGTACGAACAGCCGAAAGACCCCCAGGTGAGCGTACTGGCGCGGAAAGAACAGGAGGCCCCGCGGGAGAAAGACCAACAGAGAGACCCACTGCGGAGAAACCCGTGGACAGGGCTCAGGCGCTTCGTGACGCGGAAGCCATTAGAAAGGCAACCGGAAACGACAACTGGGTCGCCAGATGGGCGGACCGCGACGCTATCAACAAGATTCTCGAAGGAAAGACCGAATCTGAAAGAACAGCAATCGACAAAATCTACAGGGAAAAGTTTGGCAAAGGTTTGGAAGCAGAGATGCGAGGATTTCAAACCGGAGCAGACCTGGAAAAGTTTCTGAATATTCTTCATCGCAAGGACAACAACGCGGAAAACACAGCAGCGCGACGAATTCACGAAGACCTCGTGGAAAATCGCAATTGGATTCAGGGAAGAAGTTCGAGCGAAATCGAAAAAGACGTGCGCGACCTACTCTCCACGCGCAATGCTGACCAAATTTCAAAAGTCGATGCGGAGTATCGCCAGACATATGGTGTGTCCCTTCGAGATGCGATTATGAAAGACGATAAATTTTCCCAAGCAACCAAAGACATGGTTGATGTCTATCTGAAGGGCAACGATAAACGCACCGACGCGGACACTGCAAAGTTAATCAACATTGCGCTAAAGGAAGAAGACACGCAGCTCTTTGCCGAATCCATGCGCGATGCGTCTCCAGCGGCACGCAAAGCCTTTCTTGACGGTGGTGGTGAACAACGCGTCAAAGACGCATTTGGTCACTGGTACTCGAATTCCGATGTCACACACGCGATGGACTACGCGCGCGAAGGTAAGTTGTCGGCCGCCACACAAATCAGAGACAACACAGGTATTGCCTTCGATAATGAGAAAGGCGTAGAACTTGCGATCAACAGAATGACCGATCACGAAAGAAAGATGTATATCGATGGTAAAGCCCTATCCGAAGGAAAGGCAGTTGCTGGGCTGGATGAGCAAGGGCAGAGGGCCTCGCGCGATTATTACACAACCGTACACGAGGCGCTGAATAAAACAGCCAACTCGACAGAAATGGTTCAGTACGAGGATATGATTGCCAACAAGGGCGGTGGCTCACTGGTGGCATCGCTAGCTCGACATCGTGGCACCATATATAATTCCAGCGTCGAAGACATCACCAATGATGTACGAAATATGACGCAAGCGCAGTTCGAAGAAGCGAAGCGCAATCCAGCACAGCGTGCCGCATTGGATCAAATGCTCACGAGCCTGAATAAAGACGAGAATGAGCGAAAACAAGTGCTCGCTGTTTACGACAAAATGGTGGCGGCACAAGACTTCACGAAAGCACAAGAAGCAGGCAAAGTCAGCGTTACCGAAGAAATCGCGGCAAGCCAACATTGGTATGGAACAGATTCGCAGCGGTTGGTCACTTCCATTTCCAACATGTCAGCGACGGATCAAAATCGCTATCGCACCGACGAGAATTTTAGAAAGCAATTAGACGACTCAGTTAAAGACTCCCTGAGAAATCCAAATCAATTAGACACGGCGCAACGTATGTTGAGGCAAGTGAAAGACGGAAAAGCGCCAGATTCTGATGTGATCGCTCTCCTCAAAATGAGCCCGAATTGGGAAGGTGAAAAAACCGGCGAAATCGCACGGCGTGTTGATAGTGTACTTAGCAGAGATCCGGCTTTGCGCGAACGTTTGGTCAATCCCAAAACAGCTGAAGACCGAAAGTTTGCTGAGGACTTCAAGCAAGCGGCACGATTTGCTTTCATGGAAGACTATGACAATTTTGGAAAGCCGCTGGTAGAAACAGGGCATCTGCCTCTCGAGCGCAAGGTTGCTCTTAACCAGGGTGTCTTCAGTAATGCATATAAGGAAGCATTTCAAGACCTGCAAAACGCAAGTCCTGAAGAAAAGCAGAAGTTGCGCGACGACCCCGCGTACAGAGAAAAGGTGCTCGGTTGGATGGACGACAATCGCAGGCAAATCGCGATGGCAACCCTAAATCAAACATCGCTCCAGCCTGAAGACAATATCCGCGCGGCAATTGTCGGATGGGGAGGATCATCGGACATAGTCGCCGAACTCAACAGCATTAAGCCGGAAGATCTTGCGCGAGTAAAATCTGACTACGCTGCAAAATATGGCAGCAGCCTCGCCGGCGACCTCATGGAAAAATTGGGTGGGCAAGATCAAGATATTGCAGAACGCGTCCTTGCGCAAAACTTATCGGTAGAAGACAGAACCAATATTGCAAGAACACAGACGCAAAACGCGCGCAGTGGAATTGGTGCCGCACTATCAGATAGCGTCTTCCGCAGCGGCACAGGCGAGCAAGCCGATGATGCAATGGAACAAACCAACCGAGCGATTGCAGAGCAGAATCAATTAACTGCGGCTATTGCAGCGGGCAGTGAAATCGCTAATCGAATGTCACCAGAGCAGATTCAAGCAGTGCAGCAAAGATTAGCGGCACAAGTATCGGAAGCTATTGGATTTCAAAATACAGCAACGGAGAATGCAGTGGAATCAAAGAGGGCTGCAGCGAACTATGTCGCGGATGGTGCCATCATTACGGCGGCAATCGGAAGCATGATTATTACTGGTGGCGCAGACGCACCACTCGTTATCGGATTAGCGTTTGCTGGTGCCGGTATCAAGGTCGGAACCAATGCGGCGATCCAAGGCAACAATTATGATTTGAGCTTGGGACAAGTTGGCTATGACGCAAGCATCGGCTCATTGACGGCAGCAACATCGGTAATTGGACCAGGACAAATAGCCGCGGTCTTCGGCATCGGAAAAGCAGCGGCGACAAGAGCCGCAGGAATTGCGCTGGCGGAGACCGGCGAACAGGTTCTGGTTCAAGGTGGAAAACAAGTAATTGAAACCGGCACTCGCGAGATTGTTCAAAACACTCTTGCAAGTGGTGCCAAGGCTTTGAATCCTTCAGATTTCACTGCACTCGCCAATCGGGTGGTTTCATCAGAACTGACAGGTGAAGCCCGCGAGCAAGCGGTTAAGCAGTTGGCTGATAGCCTTCAAAAAAATGTGTCTGAACAATTAGCCAGTGGCATAGTCAGACATGCAACCCATATCGGACTAAACGCTAGTGGTGGCGCAGCCGGTGGCGGACTGACTGGGGCAGGGGAAGGCGCTGCCGAGTGGGATTCGCGCAAAACAGTTGCAGAAAACCTCGCCCACATCGCCCAACGCAGCGGTGAGCTAGCAGTAGGCGGCGCCATCATTGGTGGCGGACTGAGCAGTGCAACCACCGGGCTAGGACGAGCAAGAGATCTTGTACGCGGTGCTCGCGAAGGAGAAGAAGTAGCAGGCAGAGAACTTACTGCCAATGCAAGAACGGCTGCGGCGCAAGGTGATGGAGGAGTTCGTCCGACAGCCAGACCAGGAGAAGAAACACCGAAGGTTGATCGTCGACGTAAGTCTGACAGTGCAAGACCAGAAGAGCTACAGAAACCTGGTGCTGCGCAGAAACCAGGTGAGTCTCAGAAACCCGCAGATCAACAGAGACCAGCGCCCCCTGAAGGTCGTGAAACTGCTCCGGTGGGCTCAGAAGTAAGAACTCCACGTGAGAATACACGAAGAGAAGGCTTCGAACGTAATGTCAACGAGAAAGGGCAAGTCCTAGATAGTAAAGGCAACATTCTAGAAAACGACTGGCCGCGAGTCGAGCCCCAAAACGTTGAGGCTGTTCGTGCTCAGGTTCGCACTGAATTGGCGCAAGTGAAAGCATCGAGCGGTGAAAGTGTTCTCTCCAAACTGGAAAAATCAGGGTTGTCTCCAGAACAACAGCAGCGAGTAATTGATTCGCTAGGCGAAGTTCGCGAACACTATGCCCGCACTTTCGCGACAGATATAGATCAACCCGTCAACTGGATCCACACGCAAGGCGAACTCGGTCGTGTTATAGACTCGGCGAAGGCGGCTGGTTTGACGCCACAGCAGACTGAGGATGCTTTGCTTGCTTCGATGTTCTCCGATTCGATTAAAACCAAAGCAAACTTCACAACGCACCACGTAGACGGCGAATTGGCCGCAGAACATATATTAAGAAACAAGCTCGGCGGCGAGTTCACTCAAGAAAGATTGGACGGCATTTTGCACGCAATTCGAGAACACCAGATTGCACCACCGGCATTTATGGCTATGATTTACGGAGGAGCAATCAGAAGAAGCTTCGGACGTGCACTCACTGAAGAGGAGAATGGGGTTCTCACCTCACTGCTCAAGAAGATGTCCGACCCATTCAAGTCACCAACAGTCGATGGACCGGGGGGTGGAAAAGTACTTCAGTTGTCGGATGCGGAGCGCGAAATGCTCAAACGCACTGGTGCAGATAATTGGTTTGTGCCAAGCGAAAACACTCCTTGGTACAAAATGTCGCGTGCGCTTATAGACGGAGACGGCATCGACAATTACGCGACTCCTGGTGGATTGAGTAAAATCATTCAGATTCGCGGACCAGAGACCGGGCCATTTTTCAAGGACGGCAACTTCAGATTTGAAAATCCAGAAAGAGCTGCTGGTGCCCCACCCAATTCCTCTCAACAGTCATGGAGAGATAGCTTCAACGACTTTGCAAACGTCGCTTCTCCCGATGGTTTAAAAATCGCACGCGCTGCTGCTTTTGATGCAGAAGAGTCAGCGGTCAAAGCACAGGCGAGAGTTGATAAATGGCTGCGAGAAAAACTTGGCATTCCAGACAATCAAGAACTGCCAGTGATACCAGGCTGGACGGGTAAGCCACAGCTAGATGCCGCAGGAAAACCATTAATTGGTCCGAACGGAAGGGTCGTAGTGCAACCGGATAACGTCAAGTATCCAGACTACGAACAAAGGTGGTGGGATATCCACATGAAACCAGCCGGCGCACGGAGTGCGGAGGAAAAGGCATTCTATGAAGCTCCGGCAAACCGATATCGCGGACTTAACGAACAGCAGATTCGAGAGTTCAAGCTGGCGCAAGAGATTAGAGACAGGTATGCTGCCGAACTCAGAAAAGAACAGCGCGTTGCCGGAGACGCCGCACCCGATTATCAACCAGTGGTGCCGGCACGATAAGCGCCATGTCAGCGCGATTCTTTAACACATTGAGGTCAGTGAGATGCAATCCACACCAAAACCAAGAACGCTTCAGGAAATGCTGAAGAAACAAAACGAAATGCAATATGCCGCAATGGCTCATGCGCAAGCGGGCCAACCACTACCAGATGAATTTTCGCGCGAATATGCTGAGCTCGAAAAGGAAATCGAAAGATTGCAGGCGGAAAAGAAGCAATGAAAATCGAATTGTCTAAATTGTCTTCGATTGCAGTTGCTTCATTTATCCTTCAGTTTGCTGTACCGCCGATCGAAGTTTTCGCAAAACCATTTCAGCCAGCAGACTATCCCGAAAGTTCGGCAAAAACATTCACGATATCAGTGCCAAATAGCAAAGTGTCTGTGGAAGCATTGCAAGTAAAGCGACTGAATGAAAAGCACTCAAATCCACGTTACTGTCGAGCATGGGTGACCATTACCAACGATGGAAAGAAAGTGAACAGCGAGTACTTCAACGATATCAACGGACTTGGCGGTCCTTGCGGTCTCTACTTTCCAAAGAAGCCGATATCTGATAATTATCGCGGAATAGTCAAACTCGGTGACTATGACGGACGACTTCTGCTAGTCAATAACGCTGGCAAATACTGGAATTTGCCAGGGGGAAGTTTCTTTACAAGCAAGGATAAAAAACTTCTCTTCAGCACGCACGAATGTGATGCTCCCGCGGGTTTGCTTGTTTTTGATTTGCAGAAAGGTGCCACCATTTTTGCAACCAACGAAAAGGGAAAAGAGGTGCCTCCAGTCGTGGACAAATGGTACTTCGATGGAGAGAACTATTTCTTCACAGTCCAATCAACTGACCAATCAAAAGCAGCAGCAGGCAAAGATTCTAAGGAGATCTATTTGTTTGACAGCAAGACAAAAAAACTGGTCAAGAAATATCTCCCTCAAGCGAAATTGTCAGCAGCAGCAGCCGAAGTGGAATACGATTTCAATGCTATGTCCGAGCCAGATCTAAAAGCTGCCGAGCAAGGCACAGAAATGAAATCAGCAACAAAAGACGCGGCTGGAAAAGAGAAATAGATAAAGGGCAAGACCGCAGGCTTCCCACAAGCCTACGGTCTTTTGCGTTCTCAACCAAACTCCCAACTGTTATCGTCGACTCCTATTCGTCGCTGGGCTTCCAGCTCTTAAGCATCTTGCCGCGTTGAATCATGTCACGTCGAATGCTGTTCGATTCACCGTAGCCAGATTTCGAGGCACTCATACTGTCGCGATACATGCGTGCTTGAGCGTCAAGCATCAGAGGAATTCCTGCTGGTCCGAGCGCCAAACCGAGGCCCGCCTCGATACCAGAAACGACACCTCTCCATGAGCCACTTTCGCTTTCTAACGCTTTCTTTCCATACGCTTCGCCACCACCCTGCTTCAGTTCACATAATTTCTCTGCCATTTTTTTCGAATAGGCAGCGTCTTCCAACGTCTTGCCAAATTCAATCTTGTTCGCAATCGCATGCCCCTCATTGCCTTCTGCACCAAGATCTTTCAATGCAGGCTTGCCACCACCACCGGGTCCAAGTTCCATCTGCTTCAGCTTCATTTGTCCTTCCACTCCTGCTGGAATTCCAAGTTGTGCTTCGCTCTCACTGTTAGAGCCAAATTGCTTCAATTCACCACCGGTGCTACCACCAATTTTCTTCATGCGTTCGTGATAGACCTCGTTGAACGAAGCTTCAGAAGGTGAGCCGAAAGCACCTTTAGGATCACTTTGTTCAAGTGGCTGTCCTTGTCCTCCGACTTTCGAGAGTTGTTCTGCGCGATGTCCGTGGTAACTCATAATTAACTCCTTTGTGCACAGGCAGCACATGGTGAAGCACAACAAATGTTGTGCGGGAAGAAAGAGGCATCAACAAGATTTTGGTCGTTTCGCTGGGGTGGAAACTACTGCAGATTGCTCTATCCATTCAGGGGGATTTCCACCGGGCTGGTTGGTGGAAACGCCCTCTGAGTTGGCGGCAATGCTGGTCAAATTTGTTGCCGTTCGTGGGTAATTGAGAGTATATGGTTAGCCCGCTTCGGGGGGAATGTGTAAACGCGCAAACTTATAAGCGCAGCCCCCCTTTAATCAGACGCAGAAGCCCCACAACCCCGATAACACAAGAGATACAAGCCAGCAACAACGACAGCGTCCTAAGCCCGTTTGACCACGAAAATCATCTCCTCAGAAGTCATTTCATTAAACGCTCCACCCGACCAATCGCCAAGCAATTTCTCAACACGAAGACCAGCTTCACTTAACAGTTGCTCAATCACTTTGTGATTACTAAAGCGAAGTTCGCTTTTCGAAGTCAAAGTTTCATCGGGAAACTCATACTTCAATTCAAACGACATTCGTTCCCCGTTTTGCGCGAGAAACTTTCTCGATTCTCTAACTGTCTGGCCAGTTAATTTCAGATCCATTTCGTAGTCCCACTGGCTCGCCCACTTAATAGCCGGATTTCTTGACTCGAACACAAAGGATCCTTCAGCACTTAAGAGTTTCTTGATCGTATTAAACGTTGCTCGAATATCTTCATCCTCAATTAGCACCTGAAAAGCGTGTCCGGTCATTATGATCAGATCAAATGTTTCATCCGACTCAAATGTTTGAGAAAACGATTGCACCCACTGAATCTTGCCACCATGCGGTTTACGGCGCGCAACATCAAGCATCGCGGCAGATGGATCGACACCAGTCACGTCATTTCCTTTAGCAGCATACGCATCACAGAGGAGCCCAGTGCCACAGCCTAAATCAAGTATCTTCTGCGGCGCATCAGTAGCCAGGGAGAGATAGAAATCTCGGTCGACAGACCAGCCACTGTCGAAATCGTAAATAGCAGCTAGTTTTGGATTTTCGTAGTGATTGTCGGGCATTTTGAAAGCGCACCGCTGTTGAAGATTTTCCGCGCAAGTAAAAGGGAGCCCGAAACTCGGACTCCCTAAGTATCCTATATTCTTGTTCTTATATATAGATTAGTTCTGTGGGCGGGTGCCGCCAGAACCACCCCAATTGCGACCACCTTCTCGATCGCCACCGGGTCTATAACCGCCGCTTCTGTCGCCACCACCCCAGCTTCCGCGTCCGCCAGACGTACCGCTACCGGTACTTGGTGAACTACCTCCCGCTGGCGGTGTTCCACCTGCAGACGGTGTGTTCGATGGTGGTGTGCTCGATGGTGGAGTGCTCGATGGGGGGTTGTTGCCAGTGCCAGGAGTAGTGCCGCCCGAACCAGACGACGAACCTCCCGACTGAGCGCTTCCGTTGCTAGGAGAATTGCCGCCTGGACGTGCGCCGCCCGTGCTTGGCTGATTGTTCTGAGGAGGAGTATTCACTACTGGAGGACTGGTTACTGGAGGAGTAGTGCTGGGCGTAGAGCTTGTGCCCGGGCGATTCGCATCATGGCGATTCCAATCTGGGCGATCGTTATTTCCACGATTCCAGTCAGGTTTGTGATCGTCTCTGCGACCATCGCGATTCCAATCTGGACGATCGTTGCTGCCTCGATTCCAATCTGGGCGATCATTGTTGTTGCGATTCCATTCAGGCTTGTTCTGATCGCCACGATTCCAATCTGGTTTGCTCTGATCGCCACGATTCCAATTGCCCTGATCACGATCATCACGGTTACCCCAGCCAGGACGACCATCACCCGGACGACCATCGCCAGGACGATTGCCTGGGAAATTAGGAGTGCTTGGATTTCCCGCTCCTGTTCTCTTCCACCAGCTATCTTTCCAACTGTTTCCGTTCGGATTCCAGTGACGATAGTGAGAATTTTCATCATCATGCATTTGCGTTGTGATGTTTTTATCAAGCGAAGTGAGCATCGACATAAGCGAATTGCGCTCGTATGAACTAAAGCCACCAATTCGGTATTGCTGTTGTGCCCTGTCGATGTTGTCGTAGGCTGTAGTCAGCTGTGCAAGTTCAGAACGAGTGATGCGACCGGAAGTACGACCTTGATCAATGCGCTGTTTCAAACTGTTTTGATATGCATCAATTTCTTGACTGAAATTATTGGCGCCAGAGTTATTTCCTTGCCACCAGTTGTTGCGCCACGATCTTCTTGATGGATCCCACATTTGATAACGCGAGTTGACGTCATCTTTCAAAAAGCCGGTGAGCTGTTTGTCGAGATTGGTAAGCGACGTCATCATGTTCGTGCGAATCATTGGATTCATAGGTCGATTGCCTAGACCTCGACGAATCGTCTCGACATTGTTATAGATAGATTGGACAGAATTGTAGTTAGCTTGAGTCAATTGACCTGACTGACGACCAAGCTCAATACGCCGCGCCAAATCCTGAGAATACGCGGCAATGTCTGCATCTTGAGCAGCCTGGGCCGAGGCGATAGTAATCGTCATTGGTAGCGTCACAGCCAATGCAAATAGCTTTTTCCACATATATTGATTTCTCCTTTTTGCCTCTGGCATGACGAATGAGCGTGCCAATAGTTGCCACTACTGACATCAAAATCTCGGTGCCTAATTTTAGAACAAATTCAGACTAATTTCGGGTGATCGAATAATTCAAGGTTGTTTCTGCTTGCGCCCAACTGCTGACGTAGTTAGCGGTTCACAAGGGAAACACATACGAACCTGAGACGCTACGGATATGGGGTATGTTCCGTCTCATCCTTGCAGCTTCAAAACTGCCACTGCACAAGGCGCATGGCGCAAAACGAAGTTAATCGTGTGTCCGAAAAACAGGCCCTTGCCTATTTTCGGCGTGGCTCCGAGCACAATCAGATCAATGTCGTGTTGCTGCGCGGTAACAATTGCAGCCTGTGCAGGATGTGCGCTTGTTTGAATGACAATCGACTTGAATTCCACATCGAGAGCATCCGCTAACTCCTGCAACGTCGAAGTAACCTCGTTGCTAACATTGCGCTCAATTTCCTTTCCGCTTTGTGTCGCTTCACTATAAAGATCGCTCGCTTCCGACTCTTGAATGCACAGACAAAAGACTTTCGCATTGAGAGATTTCGCGAGTGAAATTCCAAACTCGGCAGCAGCAATAGATTGTTCGTCACCGCTTACAGGAATAAGCACTTCTTTTATGTCTCGCGGAGTCGAAGAATCCGGCTCGTAAACAACCAAGACGCGTGTTGAAGTATTGAGGATTACACCGTCAACAAGATGACCGAAAACATACTCGGCATCACCCGGTGGTTCATCAGTCGCCATCACAATTAAGTCGTAACCGCGATTACCTTCTTCTGAAATTACTTTCAGAGGCTCATGTGAATGAACTGTGCTCTCAAATACACTGACAAATCTTCTATCTACTGCCGACTTAATACCAGAGAAGGGCCTCTCCGTGGATTCGCTAGAGCCTTTGACCCACAACGCAGTCGTTTCTACAACTTGCGACTGACCCATGCTGTTCAACAAGTTCGCGATAAAAGCATTCCTTCCGCGACCTGATGTCGGCCACAACACTCGTCGAATGCTACTAAGTATGGTGCGTGATCGGCGCTCTTCACGATGCATCCGTTCAACTTCTTCATCAGTAATTTTTACTTTGCTCATCGTGTATTTCATGAGCGGCGCCGATACACCTGTCGAGAAAAGCGCAATGAAAATGATGACGGCGTACATGTCTTGGCTGATTATCTCGAGCGATAATCCGAGCATCGCTAAAATCAATCCCAGTGAACCTTTGGTATTGGCACCCACGCCAACTGAAAGTGATTCCCAGAGTCCATAACCTGCAAGCCTTCCGGCACCCACGCAAGAGCCCAATTTCACAATGATAGTTGAGAGAGAAAGAAAGGCTGTGATCATGCAAAGTTTTGGTTCAAGCAATGAACTCAAATTGACGTTTAGCCCGCTCGATGCAAAAAAGACTGGCGCGAAAAATGCCATGGTTACAATTTCAAGAGGGCGCACCACTTTGTGGTTAACCACTGGAGTTTGCGACAGAATTACTCCAGCAGCAAAGGCTCCCAGCACAATGTGCACACCTAGCGCCTGCGTTGCGGCAGCACAGGCCAACAACAAAACGACCATACTGGTAATCAACCCGTCGCTATTTGAAACGTGGTCATTGACCCATCGCAGTAAAGTAAAAAACACAGGTCTGCCGAAATACATGATGGCAAGGAAAGCAATCGTGCCAAAGAATGCAACAAGAACAGGATTACCCGCTTCACCAGCAGAGCCAGACAAGACTACGATCACAGCGAGCAACAAGCAGCAGAGAAGATCGTGAGCAAGAGAGGTGGCTATGATCAATTGTCCAACGCTGAGCTTAAGCATCTTCATGTCCATAAGGACTTTAGCTACAACAGGAACGGAAGACGCTGCAAAAACGGTGCCGAGAAAAACGGCGAACGCTAGCTTGTTTTGAGCTTCTCCCAATAACTGATCGGAAAGCAAAAGAGAAAGTAAACCACCAACAATTAGAGGACCAAGCAAGCCGACGCTGCCAAAACACATCAGTGGTTTTCCAAGCCTCTTGAGTTTTGCAATGTCGGTTTCCATCCCGGTCAACATAAGCAAGAAGGAAACACCAATCCAGGAGATAACTTCAATCAATTTGGATTGAGAACCGTCGCGCGGAAACAACTGCGATGAGAGGTCTGGAAAAAGGGCACCAAAGAACGTTGGTCCAAGAAGCAAACCAGCAAAAATCTGACCAATGATCGACGGCTGACCCAGGCGAACAAAAAGCTCTCCACAAACCAGCGAAGTGAAGAGCAGAAGAGTGATTTCGATGAAGAGCAGCAATACCGCATGTTCGCTCAGACTATTGCTGTTGTGTGGCTTTTTCTCTGCTGTCTGGTTCGGCTGTGACTTAGAACCAGACATAGATGCAGCACCAGTTGCGGAGGCTGTTGATGATCCAGCTTGTGCACCCTTTACTTGATCGGCATTCGCTTTCTCCTGCTCCTTTTTCTTCGCGTGAGTTATGTATCTGCGCAGCTTTTCGCACCAATCAATCGCAAGATTTGTTTGCGACATTCCGGCTTCATCGGCATCGGCTTTTGTCACACTGCAAAGAACTTTGTCCTTCAAGTAAATGACAGGAACGCCGTCCATACCGACCTTCACATTCAGGTCGTCTAGATTGGCTTGCCCGTCGTCAATGACACCCTGGATGGTGTCCATGACTAACTGCCCACGCTCAACAGCGGAAAGAATTTTAGTGTTGGAAACAGCGAATACTTTATCGTTGCCTACATACACATCGCAAAATTCATCCGACGCAAAGCCAGCGGAAACACTTATGGTGAAGAAGGCCGCGACAAGGAATGCAATGAATTTCAATTAGTTGCCCCAATTAGCTAACAGGAAATCCTCTGTCTCTCATCAGAGCATTGGTGTCAACATCACGTCCGCGGAAATTGCGGAAAGCAACGTCAGGAGCAACCGAATTACCGACACTAAATATGGTGTCTCTGAATCGGTCGCACGTCTTGCGGTCGTAGAAGCTGCCAGCTTCGATGAATGCTTCCGATGCATCTGCCGACATTGTGTCAGCCCAGATATATGAGTAATATCCGGAAGCGTATCCGTCATCGGAGAAGATGTGACCGAAAGCGGTCGGGCGATGACGCATGACGATTTCTTTCGGACAGCCAATCTCGGTCATGGTGACCTTTTCAAATTCATCAGGCTCGATAGTTTTATCGGGCGTAGCGGCCAGGTGGATCTTCATGTCGTAAATCGCTGAAGCCAAATACTCTGTTGTGGAAAAACCTTGGTTGAAGGTTTTTGCCTTCTCAATCTTAGCAATTAACTCTTCAGGAATCGGTTTACCAGTCTTGCAATGCAAGGCGAATTTGCTAAGAACTTCACGCGTCAACAACCAACGTTCATTGACTTGACTTGGGAATTCTACAAAGTCGCGTTTAACGCTGGTGCCTGCTAACGATGGGTAGTTCACGTTGGACTGCAATCCATGCAATGCATGACCGAACTCGTGGAAAAGCGTGTTGGCATCGTCCCATGAAATGAGAGTCGGCTCACCGGCTTTGCCCTTCATGTAGTTGCAGTTGTTAGAAACAATCGGCGTGATGTTGTCTTTGAATTTCTCTTGGGTGCGATATTCGCTCATCCAAGCTCCGGAGTTTTTACCATCACGAGCATAAGGATCGAAGTACCAAAGACCGATTTGCTTACCATCGCGTTGAACTTCGTACACAGTGACGTCAGGATGCACAACCGGCAGTCCATCAACCTTCACCATGTCCAATCCATAAACCTGCTTTGCAGCCCAGAACATTCCTTCGCGGATTTTGTCCAACTGCAAATACTGTTTCACTTCATTTTGATCAATATCGTATTTCGCTTTGCGAACCTTCTCTGCATAGAAGCGATAATCCCATGGTTCGATCGTAATCTTCGCACCTTCAGCATCGGCAATCTTTTGCATATCTGCGACTTCTTCTTTCACGCGATTGGTGCTTGCGGCCCAAACGCGCATCATGAGTTTCATCGCATTGTCGGGCGTTTTTGCCATGCAATCATCCAGACTCCAATCAGCATGTGTATTGAAGCCGAGAATGCGAGCGCGCTCCGTACGCAGCTTCAAAATTTCGCCAATGTTCTTTTTATTGTCGTTAGCATCATTATTGTCACCACGGCGAGTCCACATGCGCCATCCCTTCTCGCGCAAATCGCGTCGAGTGGAGAACGTGAGGAATGGTTCCATCGAAGAGCGCGTATTTGTAATTACCCATTTGCCCTTCAATTTGTGAGACTCGGCTGACGCAGCGGCTGCCTCGCGCAGGCTATCCGAGAGCCCTGCGAGATCGTCTTCTTTCTCGAGCACAAGGGTGTACTTCTCTTCGTCAGCCAATTGGTTGTGGCGGAAACTTGTGAAGATGCTCGCGAGCTTCTCGTTTATTTCACGCAAGCGCTTCTTCTTATCTGCATCTAGACCCGCACCCTGACGGGTAAACATCTTGTAGTACACCTCAACAAGCCGCTTTTGCTCGTTGGTCAAACCAGCGTTTTCACGCGCTTCATAGACGGTTTTGATGCGCTTGAAGAGAGCGTCATTCTGAATGATCTCGTCATCGAACTTCGCGAACAGCGGAGTCATTTCTGTCTCGATTGCTTGCATGGGCTTGTCGTTCATCGTCGACGTGTAGATGCTGAAGAATCGAATAGAGTTGCTAAGCGGACGTCCTGCATCTTCGAGAGCAACAATCGTATTGTCGAAAGTCGGCGCATCGTTTTGGCTCGTTATCTCTTTAATCTGTTCGCGCTTGAGATCCATGCCCTTCAGAATCGAAGGCTTAAAGTCAGTTATCTTGACGAGGTCAAACTTCGGAAAACCATTGTGGTCGCCTGTCCAGGTATCGAGGAGTGGTCCCAGGGTGACTGTTTCGGCTAAAGACTTCGTCAAACTCATAGCGAATCCTCCACTCAGCATGACAACAGCGGCACTGCCCTTAAGGAACGATCTTCTGTTCATTGGGACCCCTTTTTCGACGGGAATTGCAAGCAGGGGCTATTTTCTCATGCCTGGCGAGCTGCTGCCACAGTCCCTCGGGTGAGGTTTAATGCAGCTACTCACAGACACGAACAAATCGCCCAAGGCTACGCGCTAACACTCAACAACGATTGCAATTGCTTCGCTTGCTCCGTCTCTGGATTTTGATCAATCCACTTTTGTGCTGCTTTTCTGGCGACCACACTCTGTCCATCAATCTTCAGCAATTCAATGATGACTTCAGGTGATCCACTGTAAGGCTTTGAGTAAATTTCGAGTGTCTTTGATATCAGCTCATTATCTGGTGCAACACGCAGCAAGACAGCATGAAGCCACGTCGGATGATAATGATCACTCAATTGCTCTTTTGCAAACTTGATAGTTTCTGCATCTGGGGAAATTTCTAAAAGCGAACCGACTAAGACGTTTGCTCTGTCCTTTGGAGTCTGTGCTGCCAAAATTTCTTTAGCGCATCGAACAAAATCAGGTTCAATTTTTTCGCCGAGTAAAAAAGTTGTTCGAAGTATGCCGGCAAGCGTCATGTGTGCGCTTTCGGAATCTGTATGTTTCAAAAACCATTCTTTCGCCTTCTCAACTTCATCCTTGCTTAGCATCTCGACTAGCACGTCGTAATAAATCCTGCCAGCATGCCGATATTCTGGATTTCTTTCCACCCACTGACTTGCTGTTAGCGCGACTCGTGGAGCTAGCTGCCGGTGAAGTTCTGATGAGCCTCTCAGCATGTTGACGAAAACAATCCAAATATCTGGCGTCTTGTCTTGATTGACCTCGATCCAACGAAGGACTTCGTTGAGAACCGCGCTAGATCTGGAGAATAATCCTACCCATGCAACTTCTAATGCATCGAGCGAATTATATCTATTGATTTCAAGCCATCGAAGAATAAGGCTGTCAAACTCTTCTTTTGGATTGACCGGACCTTGAAGTTTGCTCCAAATATGACTGTTAGGCTCTGCGGCAAAGCGCTTTTCTATTGCATCTAAAAGTTTCGCAGGCACCTTTTGAATGACCGCAACTGCGCGAATAATCAAAATCAGCGCATTCACGTCGGGATATGTTTTCACATAGGAAGTCGCCATATACATTGCGTCGTTGCTCTCAAATAACTGCAACCATTTGCCGACCAGCCGTGGCGCACTCTCAACTCGCGGAAACAACTTTATCCACTTGCGCGCATATGGAAGAAGCGCTTTGTCCGCCTTCACTTCCATCAAATCCATGAGCAGTTTGCCGGTGCTTTCTTCCATTTCGCCCGCGCGCAGTCTTGCAAAACCTTCTTCAAAGAAGATCTCGTTCGCCTCTACATGCTTGTCTGCAACTGTCACGAAAATGGATTCCTATCGAAGTTAGATGCTTCGACCGAGTTCTTGCGACCTGCATCTTAAAAGATAGATGCGCACATTTCAATTCGCCACAACGCGCAGGCATGTCAAGAATGCATCATTTGGCGCTTTTCCGATTTAATCTGAACGCTTTGAACTTTTTGTTCGAAACTTCCGTACTAGCTCTTAGAACCCTTTTTGGAGGATAGAGCTATGACGAAAAAAATAACCGTGCGTCATCCGGAAAAACTGATGTTCTCGTTTTTCCGCGATATGGATCAAACGCTCTCCGAGGTCAATATGGGATTGGCCAGGCACGCACTCACATGCGAAGACGGTAAGGTACTCGCGCGCACTCACTTCGGTATGAATCCGCAGTATTTGATGATGGGCGTGACGACTCTGGCAAACGTTGTGACGCTGCTTTTCCAAAATAACCAAACGGTGAATCCCTCCTCGGAAATTTGGAATTACATGGAGTACGGCTTTGAGCTACTTGGTTTGATTGAACTAAGCAGAAAGGTTCGAAGTAACATTGGCGAAGTGGCTTGCGCGTTGCAAACAGAAAGCAACTTTGAATTTTTTACAAGCAAACTAAACGAAGCCATTAAGCGAAGCAGGGATTGGAGCCAAAGCGAAGAACTGAGGCTCTTTCAATCTTTAGGACTTCGATGACTTTTGCTAGGGCCCCGCCAGCATCGACAAGAAAGATTTGATGTTTTCCTTCATCACTTGCGGGCGTTTATGCACTTTTGCCAAAACGATAGTGCCGTTCATGCTCGCCAACAAAACTTGCGCTGCGAGTTTTGGAGAAACATCGGATCTAAACTCTCCGACTTGAACCCCATCTTGAATAACTTCCGCCAACTGCTGCTGATAGCGATCGAAATACTGCGAAATTCGCTCGCGGAATGCAGGGATAAAGTCGCTTGTCTCTGTAGCTAAATTGACGAACGGGCAACCCTTGTTGCAGCATTCCGACTCAATCATTTCTGCCATCCCTTTCAAGAACTTCTCCAGTCTCTTGCGCGGACTGAGTGATTTGTTCAAAAGAACAGGATCAGACATAGAAAAGAAATGTTCTGTCATCGCATCCAGCGCTGCAAGACAGAGATCTTCTTTTGACTTGAAGTGATAGTAAAAATTACTTTTGCTGACACCGGCGGCTTCAAGAATACTGTTAATGCCCATAGCTTCAAACCCACGCGAAGACATCAGCTCAATCGTTGCTTCGATGAGCTTTTGGCGGCTTCCACTTGTGGCGTCTGTAGTTGTGGGCATAACCAACTCTAGAACCGTTCTGTCCTAAGTATATCTTAATTGTGCCACGGATCAATAGGTTGTGCTCGGAAACCGCCAGCCTGTGTAAAGTTTCACGTCCAATACCCGTTTTTCCCATCCATTAATAGTATCCATTTTGGGCCTTGATTAGGACCGACCGGTATGATTCAATCGTTAGTACAGACCGGTCCTATCTACTAAGTCCGTTCGTATTAATAGAGGAGTATTAAATGAGTAGTTCATGCGACCAAACCCAAGGTTCTGGAGCTTGTTCGGAAACAGCAGCGCATCACAGCGGCGACAGCGAATGCTGCAACGCACCTGAAAAATTGCTTTGCCTGGCAGACGAAGCTTGGAAAGAGGTCCTGAAAGACAAAATCAAACAGGAAATTGAGAAGAACTCCGGTGCAAAACTGGACGCACTGGCCAAATTAGTTGCAAACGCCAATCAACAAAAGTGGGCGTACATGATCGAGGGTAAGCAAAAGTGCGATTCCTTCAAAGATCAAGTCAAAGAAGCTCTCTTGTCTCTAACCAAGTAGTTTCTTCTTGGAGAGATTGGATAGTTTGCAGTTCTTCCAGTTCTCCCGGTCGGCTTCCAGCAGAGAGAGCACCCCGGCTCTCTCCTGGCTGGTCCGATTGAGACCTCTGAAAGAGGAAGAGAGGATAGGACGATGTTTAAACCATGGAAAAACCATCTTGCGACAGCATTATCGCTCTTAGGATTTTTTACTTTTACCACTCCGCTTCATGCGGCAAATGAAATTGCATACCTACCGACCGCGTCGGTATATGCTCCCTCGACGCCACTGCCTGCAGTGTCAGCAAGAAAGACTCGACCCACCATCGCGCTGGCATTAGGCGGTGGCGGCGTGAGGGGAGCCGCGCATATTGGAGTGCTGAAGGTTTTTGAGCGCGAGAATCTGCCAATTGATTTTATAGCAGGCAGCAGTATGGGAGCTGTCGTTGGCGGTATGTACGCAGCCGGAGTTCCACTCGAAGCAATCGAACAAATGTTTCGCGACCGATCACTTTTCAAAGCTTTCACACCGACTCCCGACACTTTGAAATTGATGACAATTCCATCCTCAATGTTTATACGCTCGGCAAAAGTTGCCTTGGGTTTGCGAACCAATCTCGTCGGACTACATTCGAGCAACAATGTCGCATCGTATGTCAACAAACATGTTTCGCCTTACAGGCGTGAAATCGAACATAGTGAAATCCCGTTTGTAGCAGTCGCTACTAATCTGCTCGACGGCAAACCGATTACCCTCGAATACGGAAATCTCGGCAGAGCACTTCAAGCAAGCTCCGCTATTCCTTTTTATGTAAAACCAATCGTCATCGAAGGCAAATTCCTCGTCGACGGCGCACTTCGAGCAAATGTGCCAACGCTACAAGCAAGACAAAGTCGCGCAGATATAGTGATCGCAGTTAATGTTGATGAAAAGCTAGAGGTTCTCACTCCAGCGCAGCTCACTCGCGCAACACCATACGGAAATCGAGTTCTCAGCATTATGCTGTCCGAATTAGATGGACATCACACCGATTATGCGGACGTGGAAATTCATCCAACGCTTGCACAAATGCCGCTGTATTCAAAAAAAACGGAGGATGCAGTACGTGCAATGAAGGCTGGAGAAATTGCCGCAAACAAAGCGGTTCAACAAATTCGAGCGCTATTAAATAGCAAACTTGCAACTGACGAGGGAACGCAGGACACCATAGCGAATCATTAAAATCTGGGCTCGCACGGGCACTAACCTGCGCGAACTAAAAACAGCCCAGAAGTTGTCACAGCATTGTGTTTCAGGATTTGCACGCCAGTTGCACGCCTTAGTCAATATCATTCGAAAAACCCGCACCAAAGTGTTTTTCCAATGAAAGAAATAGAATTTTTCGCTCCCTACAAATTTCCAAAATCAGAAGTATCGTCGAAACAATCCCACGTCGCCCAACGTTGCCAAAAAGCTCAAAAACCAAGCACCGAGTGCATATGCAACACCATGGAAGCTTAGCCTGTGGGATTTATACGAATTCCATGACTAACTTTAGTCACACTTTAGTTAGATCGTGGAATTAATCTGGAGTCACCTACGGAAACCCACATACGCGCTTAAGCGCAAAACTCACTTCCTTAAAGGAATTGGCTTATGAATGAGAGTCAATTTTTGGGAGCGAGCCTTTCCGCGGCTATTCGTGGTCAACTCGCTGAACAAAGTCTTTTCGATACGAATGAACAAGTATCTGGCGTAGATCAATGGGATCGCTATCGCATGCCTCAAGGCGTCACGCACTCCCCAGGTGGTGCAGCCGAAAGCAGTATTACTGCAGTCGGGACAAATGCTCATCATCAGGACGAGGCAAGGGTACAACCCGGCGCAGAACAAGCAAATTTAGCGAGCACCACAGACAAAAAGGATGAAGGCGTTCCCGGCGTTCTAGTTATTGGACTTGAAATTGCAGCAGCGGCATTCTTTGTTAGATGTGGCATGAAGCACCTGGCAAAGAACGGAATTAGTTTCTTCGACAGCGCTGGCGGTACGGCAAAAACTCTCGTTCCCAAATTCGAAACAACCGCAAAAACAATCTCGCCTACCACAATCGCTGAACTAAATCCGCTAAGAAACACAGCGGTAAATCTGGAACATCATATTCCAAAAATCAGAACAACAGAAAGAGAAACTGGTCCTCTCAGAGTTGGATAGAAATGGCTTTCGCCCAAGGGTACAGTGCGTGGCAGCAGCCAGCGCATAACCAAGGGGAACTCCGTCACGCAAAAGAACATAGATTTTCATGACACACCTACCTTTGCCCATGCGAACATGCATGCGGCAGTGAATTATTTGAATTTTTTTCTGAAACTCGGCAGCATAGACCGTGAGGCACCATATTCAGTGCCTCAACGATCAATCGCTGTCTTCAGACAATCGCTGTCTTCAGACAATTGCTGTCTTCCGACAGTTGCTGTCTTCCGACAGTTGCTGTCTTCCGATTCCTGACTCTATCCCTTGACGCAGATAACCTGCTTCAAAGTGTGGACAATGTCTACCAGATCTTTTTGAGCTTCCATCACAGAGTCGATTGACTTATATGCCATCGGTGTTTCGTCGATAACATCTAGGTCCTTTCGGCATTCAACCCCAGCTGTAGCTCTTGCGTGATCTTCCAGGGAGAACTTCTTTTTGGCTTCACCACGAGACATTGCTCGACCTGCTCCGTGAGAGCAGCTGTTGAAGCTTTCTGGATTTCCCTTTCCACGCACGATGTACGATCTGGTACCCATAGATCCTGGGATGATTCCCAAGTCACCTTCCTGCGCTCTCACAGCGCCCTTACGCGTCACATAGATGTTTTCACCGTAGTGATGCTCAAGAGCTGCATAGTTGTGATGGCAGTTTACAACTTCGGAAGTAATCTCGAAATTAGGCAACTTGCACTTGCGAAGCGCGGCAATGACTGAGTTAAGCATGACGTCTCTGTTTGTTTGAGCGAATTTTTGCGCCCACATCAACGCCTTCCAATACTCATTGAAATTGTCCGTGCCTTCGGGCAAGTATGCAAGATCTTGATCCGGTACAGTGATGCACCACTTTTCCATATCTTTCTTCGCAACTTCAATGAAGTATTTACCGATGGCATTACCGATTCCTCTAGAACCAGAGTGAAGCATAATCCACACGGCATCATCCTCATCTAGGCAGATTTCAATGAAGTGGTTGCCCGTACCTAGCGAGCCAAGATGCGTTACCGTATTGCTTCTCGCAAGTTTTTGATGCTTATCCACAATTGCCTTGTGGCCTTCAGCAAGTCCGGACCAAGCGTCTTCAACTGCCTTTGGCACGTCTTTCCACGCACCTCGATCATTAGGTCCACCGTTGTCGGTACGACCATGTGGAACAGCGGTTTCGATTGCACGCCTGACTGACGCGAGATCGTCAGGCAAATCAGATGCGCGCAAGCTTGTTCGCGCAGCGACCATACCACATCCAATATCGACTCCTACTCCAGCTGGAATAATTGCCTTACGTGTGGGTATGACACTGCCGACGGTGGCGCCGGTACCCCAGTGACAATCGGGCATGGCTGCGACCCACCTGAAAACAAACGGCATCTTTGTGATATTGCTCAACTGCTTGCGCGCCTCTTCCTCGAGCTGCACGCCGCGGGTCCACATCTTCACTGGGACAGAGCCTTCAGTTCGCATGATGTCGTAAGTTTTGTCCTTTGGTGTAAAAATCTCCATGTCCGTGTCCTCTGTTTGTTATTTCACTTATTGTGTTCCTTTTTGTTCCTCGGAGAGAGTGGGATTCGAACCCACGGATGGACTCAGCCATCTACGTCTTAGCAGAACGTCGCTTTAGGCCTCTCAGCCATCTCTCCAAATTCGCATATATAGATAAAACTAAAAGCCCTCTCGTTTCTGAAAGGGCTCGCTAAATGACTACAGATGCTTTTGATCAGTTATTTACGCCTGCGTCACTCCGAGCCCCGATTTACGGTGCCATACATCTTTTGTTCGCGACTAGGTGTAAATAATATGTCCATACATTCCATTATCCCGGTTGAAGCGACATTGTCAAGCCCAGAATAATCCACTCATCGTTTAGGCCATTCATTTGATATTTGTCCTTCAAATGGCGGATTCACATGGGGACAGCGCATGTGGTAGGGGCGAATAAGACCAGTTCCGAGAATTTTTGTTTTGTCATTAGTAATAATGGTCTTCTCGTGCAAAGCAAGTGCGCGTACCCGCTCTTCTAATTCTTCAAGTGTAGTTTGATTATGACTGAAAACTTCCCACATGCATTCACCGCGTTCTGTGTTTCCAACAGAGATAAATGGAATTCCATAAATTCCTTCCCAAGTCAGCATCACACTATCCATAACCTTTTGGATCTCGCTTACATAACTCGAATCTAGTGTCGGCAGATAAACCTTAAAGAAAAACTCTTTCGGCGGTGGCGGGGGCTTTGGACGCCGCTCCAAACCAAATTTTCTTTGAGTCTTCTTTAGAAGCTTGGGAAAATTTTGCTTAAACCATTCGCTATCCTCCTCGTCGAACGGCTCGCCTTCTAGTTCTAATGATTTGACATTCAGTTCAGTCTCTGGGAAATCAACGCCAGGATTTCGCTCTTCCCATACTATTATTGGAGCGTACGATAACTCCTCAGCAAAATCGACAGTGAATTTCGAAAGCATGTCCGGTTCTGCGAGCACCGCCTCGTATGCCTTCTGTCCCGCTAGAACGAGTCCAGCGCGCCAATACTCGAATGCATCATCACCACAGCCATCGTTGTCCAAGAAAGCGGCAGCCCACAGATCCCAACGATTAGCGCGACCTATTTTCTCTTGCACGATTGCATAAAACTGCGTCAAATCTTGGTTGGAACACTTTTTCAAAGCGCGATGGATCTTTTGGATACGAGCTTCCACATCACCGGAAGTCCGTTTCTTTGCATCTTCAATTATTTTCCAAAATGTACTTTCGTCCATCTGTTTACCTAAATACGGCAACTGTCACCGCGCAATTCAAGAGAAAGTAAGATGTACAATTTACTTTATACTCAAGCCAACCACAATGGCAAGCCTTACGAGAGAGTTATATTCAGGTCAATATGCCCAATCCAATAGTTCAAACCGGACATCCTGTTTTACGTGCTGAAGCGCGCGAGTTAGCAGTGGATGAAATCAAGTCGGCAGAGATTCAAGAGTTGATTGAAATCATGCGCGAGGTAATGCGCGCAGCACCAGGTGTTGGTCTTGCAGCACCACAAATTGGTGAATCGATCAAACTCACGGTAATTGAAGATGAAGCCGGTGAGAAAACAAAAATGAGTTCGGAAGAACTCAACTTGCGCGAAAGATATCCCGTCCCATTTCATGTATTAATCAACCCAATTCTCACGCCCGTTGGTGATGAGAAAGTGGATTTCTTTGAAGGATGTTTGAGTGTGGCCGGCTTCGCTGCGAATGTCGCGCGATACAAAACAGTCAACGTTAAGGCTCTCAACGAGAAGGGTGAAGAAGTTTCAATCAACGCAAAAGGGTGGTACGCGCGAATTTTGCAACATGAGATCGATCACCTGAATGGAATTCTCTACATAGATCGAATGTATTCAACAACGTTCACCACAGTGGAAAATAAGGTGCGTTATTGGGATGGTTTAGATCAAGCAAAACCATTATCACAATGATCACAATGAACTATGCAGATTGAATTGGTCAGACCAAGCAAAACATTCTTGCCCTCCTATGTTGAAGCTCTCAGTGAAGGCGCCTTTTGCAACATGGCACTCGGTAATTTTGCGGATGACTCGCCCGAGCAGATTTCCAAAGATCCTGACGATTACATTAGAAGAATCAGCGATGAATCGCCGCGCGTAGTCACAATGCCGGATGGCTCGGAGTTTACTGTTGCAGAACATTCATTGCTCTGGTTGGTTGATGGAGAGCGCTATCTTGGTTCTGTTTCTCTTAGATTTTCTGGTGATAGAGAGGTCATTGAAGAGTTCGGCGGACACATTGGCGTTGCAATCCGTCCGGCGCTTTTGAATGTCGGATACGGAGTCAAAGCCGCGGCACTTGCATGGAAACTAGCTGGTCCCTATTTCAAGGAACGCGGAATTCAATCGATTTTCGTATCATGCAATCCGACAAATTCTGCCTCGCGACGCCTAATTGAGCACAACGGTGGAAAACTCGTCAAAGAGAAAAGTGATGCGTTTGGAACAGGTCCGAGCTTGATCTTTGTAATAGATTTGGTGTGAGCTAAGGTCCGTAAAATTCAACAATTACGTCTGTGCTTTTAGTCAGCATTGGCAAACGTTGGGTAATGCGCAATTTGCTCAGTGCTTTTAGAGCAGCACGCTTGTATTCATTGCGCATTGAAAACACGGATGGCGGGCAATCTTTTACAACTGTGGTGACATGCATGTTGGAAATAGTCAAAGTCTCATCTACAGTAAATTGCGCTTTTGCATAAAGTTCCGATGGAATGAGAGTAGGCGATTTCCAAATTCTCCAAAGCGCTTCACGTAAGGGCACAACAAACTGCGCAACTTCCTCAGGGGCAGGACGCTCATTTAAGAGACTCTCGCTAAAATACACCTTCACGCGCGAAGTGCTTCTGAATCCATCGGGCTCGAGTCCATTTAAGCAATCGCGCAATTTCTCCATGGCATCTTTGTCCATGTTAGCTTGATGCATGATCCGGTACAGAGCAGGAATAGAATCTTCATTGCCAATGTCGGTAATTCGAAACATGGCCTGGTAGAAGGCAGCTTCGATGATCTTGTCGTAATGGTAGAGACGTCGAACAAGGGGATCATCTTCGCGATTCATTATCGCCCAAATAGCAATCGTCGCCAGAGCATGGGGTGAAGTTTCTTTCTCGAAAAGCTGCTTCACTTGCTGCCGAATGCGGTCTTCTTTTTTCTCAGACCAATCAGTGTTGTTTTCTTTGGCGAAGACTAATATTTGCGCTTCGATCGCTCGCAAATACTTGTCGCCATAGACAGCTACAAATTTCGGTTTTGGAGTAACGGGCAAAGGCAAATCGTAATCGCGCTCTTCATCTTTCACAGCAAATGATGGCAGCGCCAAAATTATTGAAGTGAGAATTGAAACAGCGGTGCAGGCAACGATAACTCTTCTACGCCTGCGAGAAAACAATCGCGATAATTCAATCTTCAATACTTAGATTCCACAAACCTTCCCGCGTTTATTTTACAAGGTTTATGGAGGGCAAGACAAAGCCCAGCTTGACATGATTGCAAAGTCCGGTATATATTGGCATTCTAGATTCAATCGCGAACCGCGAAGGAGGCGCTACATGGAAAATGTCATTGCTACACACGGATACGATGCTGTCTTCCGTTGCGCCGTCGTAACTCATCGCACTGGAAATCGCTAAGATTCGACTTTACGCATTGTGAATCGACGCTCGTGTCCTTTATTTGCACCTGGTGAAACGCACAGCAAATAAACAAGGACAGGACAATGCTGCAAAAAAATATCGCGGCTCTCGTTGAGCCGCCGTTCGAATGCGGGCGAATCGTCTCGCAAGATCGTGGTTCGTATGTCGTCGCTACGCACCACGGAGAAACACGCGCCGAAATAACTGGCGCATTCAGGTACTCCGCGCAGGTCGCTTCAGATTTTCCAATCGTCGGAGATTATGTAGCGATTCTAGAAAACGAACAGTCCAATACGATAATGATTCATAAGCTGTTGCCTCGCAAGAATCTATTCGCGCGGCGCGGCGTTTATGGCAGTGTGGAATTACAACCAATCGCTGCAAATTTGGACACATTGTTTATTACAGCTGCACTTAATCGAGACTTCAATGTCAGAAGACTTGAGCGCTACATGGTGGCTGCAGCGGGGTTTGATGTGCCATGCGCAATTGCATTGACTAAAATAGATCTGGTCGATGATGCGACTGAACATATCAAAGCAGCTAAGGCAGTCGCGGGAAACAATCCGGTGGTGGCGCTTTCCGCCCTGGGCGGAAATGGTCTGGAAGAACTATTTCCATTTCTTGGCCCAGAAAAAACCATCGCATTCGTTGGGTCCAGTGGCGTAGGGAAATCGACATTGATAAATGTACTGCTGCAAGAAGAAAGACTTGCGGTTAGCGCAATCAGCTCGCAGGTACAAAAGGGGCGCCACACAACAACGCGCCGCCTGCTAATTCAGCTTGCGGATGGAACTTCAATCATTGACACCCCCGGAATGCGAGAGTTCGCCTTAGCTGATGCCGAAGACGGCGTGCACGCGGTGTTCAGCGAAGTGCTGCAATTGGCTGAAGAATGCAGATTCAGAGATTGCAAACATCAGAGCGAACCAGGCTGCGCGGTGCGTGAGGGCGTCGATGCAGATACTTACTCTAGTTGGAATAAGCTGGAGAAAGAAGCTGCATACGAAACGCGAAAAACAGATCGATTCGCCGCTGAAGCGGAAAAGTCGAAGTGGAAGGCGATACACAAGGCTAATCGCCTGAGGAAAAGGTAATCAGCCTGGGTCTTTTTCGACATGAATTGCAAATTTTCAATGCGCAGCAAGCAATTCCTGCGCGTTGAAATACTGCGCCGTGGTGCCACCATCGACAACCAAAACTTGACCAGTGATAAAAGAAGAGAGCGGCATTGCAAGGAATGCAACTGCGGCGGAAACCTCTTCAGGCTTTCCAATTCTCTTGAGCATTGCGACATTTTCAACGGCGGCGCGAAACTCGGGGCTCTTCAAAATGCCCTCGGTCAGAGGCGTCTCGATATAGCCCGGTGCAATCGCGTTGACGCGAATTTTATCCGGAGCCCACTCCTGCGCCAGAGCCCGAGTCGCCTGATTCAGCGCAGCTTTAGTGACGCCATACATCAATCCTGATCCAACCGTGCCGATTCCTGCAATCGATGTTATGAAAACAACATTCGCATCGCTACCCTTGAGCAGCCATGGATGCGCATCGCGGCACATCGCAAGAGACGAATTTAAATTTGTGTCGAGCAGAAGATTGAGTTCTTCGCTCGAAACCTGCATAAACTTCTTGCGAATGTTTGTCCCGACATTATTCACCAGGACATCGAGGCGTCCTATCTCGGCAACGGTCTTAAAAATCCTTTCGCGACCGTCGAGTGTAGTTACATCGGCGGCAACTAAATGGACATTGTCCTTGTGCCGGCTTCCCGCAGAAGCCTTTTCAAGCTCTTCGAGCCCTCGCGCAACCATCACAACTTCTGCACCTAATTCGAGAAATTCCAGCGCACAAGCTCTTCCGATTCCTTTTGATGCGCCAGTAATCAAGGCAACTTTGCCATCAAGTGTCCAGCGTTTTGACATTGCGAAAGCTCCAACTTTTGGGGAGCACTAGTATACGCAAAATATCAGCGCGGAAAAATCCTATGAACCTCGAAACATGCATTTTGCTTGCTCCCGACAAGCAAATGCATCACCGTAAATACCTTTGTTCTCTAGATGGCTTGTTAATGCTGAAAGAACAGCATAAACCTCGGGACTGTGCTTCCCATATGACGCTTCGGCTGTGCTATAAGCCCGCTGATATAAAATCTGTTGCTGCTCAGGCGCGGCATTCTGCGCCGCAGAAAGCAACATCTTGTATTTCTCGATTCTCATAGCTGGGTCTCCTCTACTCCCTACAGTTCCAAGATGACAGGCATCTGTGAGGAATCTGTGAAGACCCTAACTGACGACGAAAGGGGGCTTTTTGTTTCGAGTAACCTTCAAATTAACGAGACTGAGTGCGGATTCCAGCTCGCGAATCCGGGAAAAGCGCCCAAAACCCCAACCAGTTCACGCTCTTGCCAAAGAATACCTGCTAATTTCCTTTCAAATTACTTGCAATTTTGGCGTGCCGATCATTAGATTTGCGCCAATCCCAAGGCGCAATTACGTACGAGGCTTTCCAGAGACCGACCCTGTGTTTCCTTGCATCTTGCTCGGCCCGGCGAAGCTGATTGTCTGTCGGAGCGAATGAGCGAAACCACCAAGCCGCTCCACGGCTTACCATCGATTGATTGACGGATCGCTTCCCAACGTAAATCTTCGCGACCGTTCTTCCGTATCTGTCTTTTCCGTGCGACTCGAGTCGCACTTTCTTCTTGCGTGTGAGTTTTGCAAGAAGCTCTCGCGACTGCACTCCATAAGGTTGTGTAATTTCAGGCGCGTCAATACCTTCCAATCGAACAGTCCGTCCATCGGAAAGTTTCAAGGTATCACCATCATGCACAGAAACAACCAGTGCAAGACTGATGAGTAGCGTTTTCATCTAAATGGACTTTCTAGGCGGACTAATAGCCCGCTGAAGCTACCTGATCAAGTTCACTAAGGGAGTGCTTGATTCGTTTTTTCAATGCTTTGGCAGAAGCATCTTTATGTCTGCTGTCGCATGCGGCAATTTGCTCTTGCGAGAGAATTGAAACGAGCGCCACCAACTCGCGAAGTACCGAGTCGTGCTTGTCTATTTTGTGTAAGGATAGATCCTTCTTTCCAGAATTTGAAATTGCTTTCTTTAGTAAGTCATTGATGGTTCGGCTTCGCACGCTAGTTGGAAGTGACTCGTACCATGTCTCGATCTCTTTGTCTGCGTAAAAAGTGATTGAACGTTTGTCTGTAGAAATAGCTCATACCTCCGTAATTTCAAGTGTAAATACGTATCAACACCCTGTCAAGACCCAACTTTAATGTGGGGTCATTGAACTTTTTGTTCGACAACTACGTACTTGCTTATAAGACGTCATACAGAGAGGTTATTGTCATGAACAAGAGTATGAAAAACCTGTTTCCATTTCCATTTAAAACGCTGGACAACTCCAGGGTAAAACAAAATGAGTTGCGCTTCGGCAAACCAACGTGGCAGCTGCATTTTCAAAAGGCGGAGGATCTCTATTATTCAAGGAGCAGGAGGCGCAAGAAGATATACCTTCAATTCGAATCTCATGCTTCAAAAGCACTTGCAATTGCGCAGGAGATGCAAGATCTCACGGCAAGAGCAAGAACGCTTTCGCTGATGTCGCGATTTCAGTTTGAGATCGCTCACCCAGATTGCGTACAGACACTGAGAACATCAATAGTTGCAGCGCAGGAGGCATACGGCGTGCAAAGCAAGGAAGCAGCAATTCAGATGTCTGGGCTTTGCTTAAAACTAGAAGAGATGGGGAGGATTCAAGAGGCTGACGAGATGGCCTGGCAAGCCTTTCAGATGATCGAAAACAACACCTCATCCACCGAGAAGATTTCCTTGAACGACGCAGTCATAGAGGTGGCGCTAGCGGCAAAAGACAGGGAAAGCGCAGTAGAAGCAGCACATCGTGGCATCAGGCTGACAAAAATGCACGTGAATAAGGAGTCGGAAGAATACACAAAGCGAATTCAATATTATGAATCAATTGTCGCGCCATAGGACTCGACAAATCTCAGCGGCTGGCCAGCCTCATGTTTTCGCGCACATGTGATATCTTGATTTTTCGCTTTCCAATCCTTGACACTTGGGAACCGAAAACCGTTTTCGCCCTAGTATGCAGGGATTAATTTGATGCGCAAAAAGCGGCACCCTTTCACAAGCATTTCACTGTCTTTACTGATGCTGAGCACCGCATTCGGCGGTAATGTGCTTCCTGCGTTAGCAGACTCAGTTGGCAAAGCTTCATCGTCGGCAAGTAGCGTCGATTCGAAAAGTGACAGCACAGCTACAGCGGTTGCGCCTGAGCCAATTTTGCATCCGCTGGATCCGCTAACCAAATTAGAACTTGCGGACAATGTTCGCATTCTTAAGGAGTCAGGGAAATTCGGCGCGAATGTATCTCTGGTCTCACTGACACTACTCGAGCCGGAAAAAGAGGTGACCTTAAACTACAAGCCAGGCGATCCAATCCAGCGAAAGTCGATTGCAGTTCTTTATGGTATCGACACCAATGAAACACACGAGGTCATAACTGATCTAAATAATAAACAGGTGATTTCCGATGTGCTGCGCAAACGCGTGCAACCTATGCAGCTCGAAGAAGATACTCCACTCGGAATTGAAATACTCAAGAACAACCAAGCTTGGATGAAGGGACTAGAACGCCGCGGAATCAAGGATATGGAAAATGTTCACATGGAGATGTTTGTCGTAGGCAGTCCAGTGAATATCAATAATCCCGAAAATGACAGGCTATTGAGAGGATATCCGTACTACAGAGTGGTCGGACATAATTCTTTTGGAGAACCAATTGAAGGATTGTCTGCGGTCGTTAATCTGACGAAAAAGACATGCGATGTTCGAGATAGCAAGGACATAATTCCTTTAGCCGGAGTGTCTTCCAACTACTTTGATCAGACCAACGTTGGGAAGTTGCGTGCCCCCTGCAAACCGTTGCTGACTACACAACCGGAAGGTCCATCTTTCACTTTAGATGGGCACGAAGTGCGGTGGCAAAAATGGCGTTTTCGATACGAATTGGATTCACGCGAGGGCTTAGTTCTTCACTGCATAGGCTACGAGGATGAAGGCAAAGTTCGACCAGTATTGCATCGCCTTGGGGTTTCGGAAGTTTCTGTTCCCTATGGCGCACCTGGGTTTGACTGGGTATGGCGCTCGCCTATCGACGAAGGAGAATACGGGCTTGGCAGATTGACGACCACCTTGCGCCCAGGTCACGAGATTCCAAATCACGCAAAAACCATTGATGTTCCATACGCAAACAGCGTCGGCACAATAAAAATCAAGCCGGCAGGGTTAGCGATTTGGGAACAAGATGGTGGCATCCTCTGGGAACATCACGACGATGACGCAGACAAAACGCTCACCAGACGCGGTCGACAACTCGTCATTGCACACATGTTTACCCTGGGAAATTACGACTACTTCAGCCAATACTTTTTCAATCAAGATGGCTCGATAGATGTAAAAGTCACTCTTAACGGCGATGTTTTAGCGCAAGGCGTCAAACTGAAAGAATGCGAAGTTTGCTCGCAAGACCCTGATGAGGAAGGAAATATCATTCCTAAAGGTGTAGAGCGATACGGAACCTTAATGGCACCTAACATCGTCGGCATAAATCACCAGCACTTCTTTTGCTTCCGCATGGACTTCGACGTGGACGGTGTTAAGAATAACGTTTACGAGTTAAACGTAAGACCCATCAACGAAAGTCGTGGACATTTAGAGCAAAATACTTTTGTACTGGAGCGTAATCTCCTGCGTCGGGAAGAAGATGCGGCAAGAGATCTCAACGAAGTGCAAAGTCGATGCTGGAAAGTAGTCAACAAAAATGTATCAAGTTACCTTGGACATCCACCGGGCTATTTGATTCAGCCTGGCACCAACGCTTATCCGTACAGTCATCCTGACTCTTACAACAGAAAGAGAGCAGGCTTTTTACGTCACCACTTTTGGACGACAAAGTACAAGCATGATGAGATGTTTGCAGGCGGCGACTACCCCACCTCGAGCGTCGGAGGAGAAGGACTGCCTGAGTGGATAAGCGCCGATTCCATCGATAACGAAGATCTTGTTTGCTGGTACACAGTTGGCATTACTCACGCTCCTCGCGTTGAAGATTGGCCAGTAATGCCTTCAACGAGCATGGGATTCAAGATCATGCCGGAAGCGTTTTTCAAACGTAATCCTGCACTCGATCTCCCGGAAGCAGCCGCGCCAATCGTTCCGGCCGAGCCTATGCAATCCAAGGCGCTCAAACAACGAAGAGAGCGTCCTTGATTAAATCGGGAATTTAACCGCACTTGCGCTTGACACAACATCAGGCAGAGCGGGAAGATTGGCGCTATTAAAACGTAATTGTGCCGTTCTTCGCTTGCGACAGTAAGCAACAGCGGCAAAGGTCCGTTAGATCATTGCATTCAACTGTCCTGGGGAGGGCAATCTCATGAGCGTAACCCCGACTAAAGAGACGGCTTTTGCCAGCACTCTTGTCAAGGACTCCTATGGAAAAAGCTTGGTCCGCCTCACCAAGATCAATCGTTCTGGCAAGGTTCCTACTTGGAAAGAGATAACGGTAGAAGTAGAACTCGCAGGTCCCGAATTTAGCGGATGCTACTACGAAGGCGACAACTCCAAAATTGTTGCCACTGACTCGATGAAAAATACTGTCTATGTTTACGGTGCGAGAAACGATCTCAACAGCATCGAGGAATACGGGATTGCCCTGGCAAAACACTTCCTCGATGACTACAAACACGTCGACGAAGTGAACATCAGAATTAGCGAAGACATCTGGTCGAATATTTTGATTGAAGGCGGCGTACATCCGACTTCATTCGTCAAAGCACAAAGCGACGTGCGCTACACGCACATCTACATGACGAGGAAGGAAACAAAAATCACTTCCGGTATCGACAATTTGATCGTTGCGAAGATTACTGGCTCTGAATTTGCCGGTCACATCAAGGATGCTTACACAACTTTGAAAGATACGCATGACAGAATCTTCGGCACGAAAGTAGAAGCACGATGGATTTGGAAAAATGAAAAGGCCGACTTTAATGCCGGCTATGAAAAGGCCCGCCAAATCATGCTTGAGACTTTTGCGCAACACCACAGCCTTTCAGCGCAGCAGACATTGTTCGCAATGGGCGATGCAGTTATTTCAAAGGTTTCGGACATTGATGAAATCTCGCTGACAATGCCTAACTTGCATCGCATTCCATTCAATCTGGAACCGCTGGGACTGGAAAACAAAAATGAGGTTTTCGTCAACACAAGCGAGCCGCACGGCACAATCAGAGGAACGATGGGTCGCAAGAAGTAATGTCTACTTGTGCGCGTAAGCTGCTTTCTCTAAAGCTTTGATATCCAGCTTCACCATTTCCAGCATGGCCTGCATCACGCTATCGTATCCTTTGGCATCTTGAGATTGCATCAACTCAATCATCACAGTAGGAATAATCTGCCAGGACACGCCGAACTTGTCGACGAGCCAGCCGCATTGACTGGGTCTTCCGCCTTCTACTAGTTTGTCCCAAAAGTGATCGACCTCTTCCTGAGTTTTGCAATATGCGATCAGCGAAACACCTTCACTGAAATTGAATGCATGAGCAATTGGGCTATCAAATGCCATAAACAATTCGCCGTTCAATTCAAACTCGGCGTACTTCACAAGATTGACGGGACCCTCACCTTCTTCAAATTTATGCGCAGCAAGAATCTTTGAATTCTTGAAGATAGAGGTATAGTGATTCATCGCTGCTTCAGCGGTGCTGTCGCTGCCACCTTGGTACATCAGTGTTGGCGTCACTTTCTGCGAAGCCTTGCCGACAATCACGCGCCAGGAAATGCCGAACTTATCGTTGACCCAACCAAACTTTTCACTGAACGGATATTTGTCCAGTGGCATCAAAACTTCACCGCCATCCGCAAGCTTGTTGAACAGCTCATCGCACTCTGCAACAGTCTCACACGCGACGTGCAAAGAAATCGATGGATTAGTTTTGAATATCGGCCCGCCATTCAGCAAAAGGATTTGGAGTCCCTCAAGTTCAAACTCGACAGTCATCAAACTGCCTGCAGGGAGACCGCCATGTCCGCTGTTTGCATCACTGTAATTCAAAGACGACAGCTTCTTCACGTTTTTGAAGACCGTTTGATAGAAGGCGAAAGCATTCGCTGCCTCACCGTCCATCCAAAAGCAAACGCTGAAATTATTCATTGCTGAACCTCTATGGCTGTAGTGCTTACTCTACTTCTTCTGAGCTTTTGCCCACGAGTCTTTCAAAGTTACGATGCGATTGAAAACGAGAGCACCAGGCTTGGCGTCCTTCGTATCAACGACAAAATATCCTTGACGCTCGAATTGAAAGCGATCACCAGAGGCAGCTTCGCCCAGGCTTCTTTCCAATTTGCAGCCCTTCAAAACCTGAAGTGCATTAGGATTGATTGCATTGAGGAATTCGCTGTCCTTGCCGGTCGGCGGAGCTTCTTCGGAAAGCAGTCGGTCGTAGAGACGAACTTCTGCATCAACTGAATGACGAGCGCTAACCCAGTGAATCGTTCCTTTGACCTTGCGACCAACAGGATTATTGCCGAGAGTATCAGGATCATAAGTGCAACGAACTTCAGTTACATTGCCGTTCGAATCCTTCACGACATCGGTGCACTTGATGCAATACGCATAGCGCAGACGAACTTCTTGCCCAGGTGCCAAACGGAAATAATCCTTAGGCGGTTCGAGCATGAAATCGTCTTGTTCAATGTAAATCTCTTTGCAGAATGGCACCTTGCGCGAGCCTTCTTTGGGAACATCATGCGGCCAATATGAGGCATCGAGCTCTTCAACTTTGTCATCCGGATAGCCTTCAATCACCACCTTAAGTGGTTTCAAAACAGCCATCACCCGTGGTGCCTTTTGGTTGAGGTCATCCCTAATACAAAATTCGAGTTGAGCCATGTCGACTGTACTGTTAGCTTTAGCAACACCTACAGTTGTACAAAAATTGCGAATAGCTTCTGGTGTGATACCACGACGTCTCATTCCAGCAATCGTAGGAAGTCTGGGATCATCCCAACCATCAACGTGCTTGCCTTCCACGAGTTCAAGCAAACGCCGTTTGCTCATCACGGTGTAATTCAAGTTCAACCTTGCAAATTCGTACTGCCTTGGACGACTGGGAAACTTTGCGTAATCAATCAAATTGTCGATAACCCAGTCATATAACTCACGATTGTTTTCGAACTCGAGAGTGCAAATACTATGTGTTATTCCTTCCAGCGCATCAGAAATTGGATGCGCATAGTCGTACATTGGATAAATGCACCACTTATCACCGGTCATGTGGTGCGCAGTGTGGCGAATGCGATAAAGCATCGGATCGCGCATCTTCATATTGGCGTTAGCCATGTCGATCTTCGCACGCAGGACGTGTTCACCATCTTTGAACTCGCCCTTACGCATACGACGGAACAAGTCCAAACTCTCTTCAACTGTGCGCTCGCGATATGGACTGTTTGTGCCAGGTGTTTTTACATCACCACGATATTGTTTTGTCTCAGCATCGCTCAAACTGCAGACGTAAGCTTTTCCCGCTTCAATGAGATGTTCCGCATACTCATACATCTTTTCGAAGTAATCACTTGCATGGAAGAAACCATCCCACTGGAAGCCAAGCCAGCGGACGTCGTCTTGAATGCCCTCTTCAAACAGAGTGTCTTCCTTCGCAGGATCGGTGTCGTCGAAGCGCAAATTGCAACCGCTTCCAGTGCCCGGCAACTTCTCGGCGTATTCAACACCAATACCGAAATTCAAGCAGATGGACTTGGCATGTCCGATGTGCAAAAAACCATTCGGCTCTGGAGGAAAGCGAGTCAGCACCTTGGTGTGGCGCTTGGCTTGCAGGTCGTCGTTAATGATTTCTCTGATGAAATCAGTAGTTTTCGCGGGTGCGGAAGAGCTCACGGTTTGGTCCCCTGTGATGCAAGAAATATGCTTTAAGAAAAGCTATTTTACCCTTAAACCTCGTACAGGGCAGGGAAAAGCAGCCAAAAGTAACAGCACGTTTCTTGAAAACCAATCCTATTTGCAACCCCAGATCCAGCAACGCAATCCGTGTGCCCCGCTTTGCGGCATTTCCAGTGTGATTTAATGATGTCTCGCGCGGCAAATGGTGTTTCGCGCAGAAACTGAAGCCTTAGATGAAAACGACGCTCTCCAAAAACACAGCACATAAAGATGGATTTGTTGAAGTTCGTGGAGCCCGACAAAACAATTTGTGCGGTATCGATATCGACATACCGCGAAATGCATTTGTTGTTTTCACCGGGGTTTCTGGATCAGGCAAATCATCAATTGCGTTTGGCACAATTTTTGCGGAAGCACAACGCCGTTATTTCGATTCAATTGCACCATATGCGCGCCGCTTGATCGCACAGCTGCCGGCGCCAAAAGTTACTGAAATACGAGGCTTACCGCCGGCAGTCGCGTTGCAGCAAAGACGCGGCGAGCCAACTGCACGTTCTTCAGTCGGAACAATAACCAATTTATCGAATTCGCTGAGGATGCTCTTCTCTCGCGCTGGCACTTATCCGAAAAACGCGAAAGAACGACTCGACTCTGACGCATTCTCCCCAAACACCCACACGGGCGCTTGCCCAGATTGCCACGGCATTGGAATTCTTCATACGGTCAGCGAAGCATCGTTGGTTCCGGATGACAGTTTGAGTATCAAAGAAGGTGCAGTTGCGGCTTGGCCCGGTGCATGGCAAGGAAAGAACTATCGCGACATTTTGAACGTTCTTGGCTATGACGTAAACAAACCGTGGAAAGAACTAAAGAAAAAGGACCGCGACTGGATCTTATTTACGGAAGAAAAGCCGGTCGTCACAGTGCATGCAGAGCGTGAGGCGCATCGAATTCAGCGTCCGTATCAAGGGACCTATATGAGCGCAGCAGTGTATGTTCGCCATACTTTTGCTACCACACAGAGCCCCACTTTGAGAAAGCGTGTTGCACGATTTATGGAAAAAGCGCCGTGCACCGCATGTGGTGGAAAGCGGTTGAGAGCAGAGGCTCTCGCCGTAAAATTTGGCGGCTTCGATATCGCGCAACTTTCGCAAATGTCTCTGGCAGAGCTCGCCGCAGTTCTGAAAAAAGAACTCTCGTCAAAGTCGCCTTCAACTAAAGGCATTGATGCGACTGCAGCGAACGAAGAAGTTGCAAAACTAATCGTCACGGATCTGATAGATCGAATCGCACTGCTGAGTGAACTGGGGTTAGACTACCTTTCATTGGATCGATCCACTCCTACACTTTCAGCTGGTGAATTACAAAGACTCCGCCTCACCACTCAGTTACGCTCTGGGCTATTCGGTGTGGTTTATGTCTTGGACGAACCATCTGCCGGGCTGCACCCAGCCGATACAGAAGCACTGCTTAAGACACTCTCTCAATTGAAGGAAGACGGCAATTCGCTTTTCGTAGTGGAGCACGAGATGGATCTTGTGCGAGCTGCAGATTGGATAGTGGATGTCGGTCCGCATGCCGGTGACAAGGGTGGCAAGCTACTCTATAGCGGCCCGATCGAAGGGCTATCAAAAGCGAGCGAGTCTCTTACGAAGAAGTATGTTTTCAACGAGCAATCACAAAGCATTAGAAAACCTATTGCACCGTCGGGCTGGATGAAACTAAGTGCTATCAACAGGCACAATCTCAAAGATCTTGAAATAGAGTTGCCCTTATCTGTTCTCACTGTAGTAACTGGAATCTCCGGCAGTGGCAAGTCAACGCTGATAAGCCAGGTTTTGGCGGACACATTGAATTCCGCTTTAGGAAGCCAGAAAACAGAAGAAGAGTCAGAGGAAGATGCAGAAGAAATCGAAGAAGAAATAGACGAACAACGTCCAGCAAAGATTGAAGGACTGGAAAACATCAAACGCCTGGTGTGCGTCGATCAAAAACCGATCGGCAGAACTCCGCGTTCCAACCTTGCGACATACACTGGACTGTTCGACTTCATTCGAAAGAAATTCGCAGCGACTCCAGAAGCAAAAGCGCGCGGATATAACGCCGGACGTTTTTCATTCAACGTAGACGGCGGGCGCTGCACCACATGTGAAGGCGAAGGTTTCGTCTCGGTTGAACTCCTCTTTCTCCCGAGCGTTTACAGCCCTTGCGCAGCGTGTGGCGGAACACGCTATAACGAAGAAACTCTTGCAATCAAGTATCGCGATCACAACATCGCTGATGTATTGGACATGACCGTTGATGCTGCAAGCGAGTTTTTCACTGAAATTCCGGCAGTTGAACGCGCTCTCAAAACACTGCGTGAAGTTGGCTTGGGTTACTTAAAACTCGGACAACCGGCGACAGAGTTGTCCGGTGGAGAAGCGCAACGCATCAAGCTTGCTACCGAGTTGCAGCGAGTTCAAACAGGCAACACGGTTTACCTGCTGGATGAACCAACAACAGGTCTTCACCCTGCTGATGTAGAAAAGCTAATGATGTTGATGCACGCACTCGTGGACGGAGGAAACACTGTGATTGTCGTTGAGCACGACATGGATGTTGTTGCATCAGCGGATTGGGTTATTGACCTGGGTCCAGGTGCTGGTGATTTAGGTGGAAAGGTAGTTGCAAAAGGAACTCCTGAGAAGGTTGCAAAATCTACTTCCAGCCGGACCGCACCATACCTTGCGAAGAAGCTTGAAACATTGCGATAGAAAACTCTTGGAACCTCTGATAAAATCATGGTTTTGTAAGCCGTGAATTCGCCGAGGTCTTCAAACCGTGACAAAGCGCACCACTAAATCTAACGTCTTCCTGATTCGTCGCGAAGTGCCAGGCGCACCGAAAGCACCAGAAGAACTACGCTTGGCGCAGAAGAAGGTTTCCCAAGCACGCGCAGAAGAAGGCAAAAAGCGTCTTGAGCTTGCGAAGGAAGCACTCTCGATTTTCCCAGGTTGCGCTGAAGCTCACACCCTTATCGCGGAAGAAACATCCGAACGCTCGGCTCGAATGAAGCACTACAGAAAGGCAATCGAAGCGGCGGAGAAGATGCTCGGCAACGAGTGGGAACGCCGTTACAAAGGAAGCTTTTGGCTCTCCAGCGAAACTCGCCCGCTAATGCATTCCATGGCAATGCTCGCGATTGATCTCCAGTGGGAAGATCAAATCGATGAGGCATTGGATATATATCGCAAATTGATGGAGTGGAATCCAACTGATCACCAGGGCGTCCATTATCAATTTGCCGCTTGCTTGCTCGAGGCAAACCGCGGAGAAGAGCTCGAACGTTTGCTTGCAAAATATGAAGATGAGGCAAGCGCTGTACTGAGCTACACCAAAGCACTTCACCTCTTTAGAAAATACGGCTCGTCCGACAAAACAAATCAGTTCTTGATCAAAGCATTCAACGTCAACATGCACGTGCCGATTTATCTCGCTGAAGTTTTACCGCTCCCGGAGAGCGCACCAAGCACAATCGGATTCGGTGACGAGCGGGAAGCTGAAGCATATGTTATGGACTGTGGCTACCTCTGGGCAGATATCAAAGGCGCCGAAAAGTGGCTGGCAGAAACACTTGCTCCTGAGCTAGAGAAAAACTATCCCGACAGCGATCTGGCAGAAGAAGCAATCAAGAAATTGAAAAAGGGAACGAAGTCTTAGTCCTGATCTTCATCAAGAAGATTACCCAAGCGATCCAAGCGACGCTCCCATAGCGTGCGCCGGTCGTTTATCCACTTCTCAGCAAGCGTGAGCGTCTTTGAATCAATCGTGCAGGTCCGCACGCGTCCAACTTTTGCGGTTTTGACAAGCCCACTCGCTTCAAGTACCTGCAGATGCTGAACAACAGCGGGTAATGACATATCGAGCGGCCGCGCAAGTTCGCTGACGGAAGCAGGTCCTCGAGTCAAGCGTTCAACCATGACCCTTCGCGTGGGATCAGCCAGCGCCTGAAATACTAGGTCAAGCGAATCAGATTGGTTAAGCATATACTTAAGTATGCGCATCCGCCACAGGTTTGTCAACCACGGCGCCGGAAGCTGTTTTGACAGGCCGCGTTGGCAGACTGCGTTGGCGAACCGCGTAGGCATACTGTTCGGGCGAGATGTTTCGCCCGCTCGCAATCGTGTGCGATAATTCCTAGCCGACATGACATTATCACCATCATCAATTCTTATATACACGGATGGAGCCTGCACCGGAAATCCCGGACCAGGCGGCTGGGCATGCATAGTTTCACTGCCGGACGGCGCGGTGCACGAGCTAGGCGGCGGCGTCAAAGAAACGACCAACAATCGCATGGAAATGGCTGCGGCAATTCGCGCTCTAGCGATGCTTGAGCCCAAAGAAGCAACGCCGATTGTTCTCTACACAGACTCCTCATACGTAATCAAAGGGATAACGCAGTGGATCTGGGGCTGGCGCTCACGCGGATGGAAGAGTGCTGATGGAAAAGACGTCGCGAATAGAGAGCTCTGGGAAGAGCTATTGAGACAAGTTACAAGGCTGAAGCCATCAAATGTTGAGTGGCGATACGTGCGCGGGCATTCGGGTTATGCGGGCAATGAGCGCTGCGACGAAATCGCAGTGTCGTTCGCAAAGAACAAACCTGAACAACTTTATGTTGGTCCGCGTGCTGGATACTTTATCGACTTGAGCGAATTACCTGATGCCGAACCGGTACCTGAGAATAAGAAACCTTCAGGCACCAGCAGTAATACCAGCTCGGGCAGCAAAGGCGGCGGCGGCGGTGGCGGACCTACAACCTACTTGAGCTATCATAACGGAGTTCTACAGCGCCACAAAACATGGGCTGAGTGCGAACGCCGCGTTAAAGGGCAATCTGGAGCAAAATTCAAAAAAGCCAAATCCCCCAGCGAGGAGAGAGAAATTCTCACAGGCTGGGGGCTGGATCCGCAAATGCGGATTGACTAGGGTCGCTGAACAATTAACCGGATTACTTATTCAACGTCAACAGATATTCGTCGAGCTTATCGAGCGTAGCCGCGTATCCGCCATTCATTGATTCGAAGCCATCTTCGAAGGTCTTGCGCTCTAGCTCGCTTGCGTTGATTGGCACAGCCTCAAGAGTCAACTTCGTTTTATCACCCTGCGCTTCAAATGTATAAGTGCAAAGAGTATCTTGCGGCCAATCAGGAGCCATCGGGTGCTTGCCTGCACCACCTTCAGGATCGGAAAACGAGCTGACAATCACGATTCTGTCAGGAGGGGAGATTTCACGAATCACCCACTTACCCCACATTTCAAAACCATTTGGCGCTGCCATTCTATAAAGAAAAGTTCCGCCGACCTTGAAGTCGAACTCTTTGATCGTCAGATCAAATCCTTTCGGTCCCCACCATTGCTCCAAGTGCTTACGCTCGGAGGTGCATTGGAAAACCAGCTCTCTTGGCGCGTTTATAACACGCGTATAAACGAAAGTTTTTCCCTCAACGGTAGAAGATTGTTCTTTACTGTTTGCCATCTCGTTTTCCTCTTTTGTCTTTGTCGTTATCTTTCTGTATATCTTCTTGATTCTCACGCGCTTGCAATTCGGAGATATATTCCTCAAGCCGATCGAGACTGTCTTCCCAAAACTTTCTATATTGCTCGACCCAATCAGCGGCCTGCTGCAGCGGTTTTGCCTCCAGCCGACATGGACGCCATTGGGCTTCGCGAGTGCGCGAAATCAACCCTGCACGCTCAAGAACCTTCAAGTGCTTTGTAATGGCCGGAAGGCTCATATCGAAGGGCTCAGCAAGGTCTGTCACAGAGGACTCGCCCGCAGCCAATCGCGCCAGGATGGCTCTTCGTGTAGGATCTGCGAGCGCTGCAAATGTAGTGCTCAATTGATCTTGGGAATTCATCGTATTTCACCAGTCGGTTAATTAACCTGATGGTAAATTACCACTTTCTGATACGCGCGTCAACCTCGCCCGCCCCCAGGGACGAAAACCCCAAAAGCTATACCCACTAATACATACGAGGAAAATTCAGCACAAAAACGGATCTCACACCCAGACCCAAAACACATTCTTTATATATGCAATCCAAATACGCAAAACCCGAATATCCTATCGAATCGACAGTGTCACCGGGTCGCTGACGTAACCGATCACCTTACCGTCTTTATCCACTGCGGCAACGCGCACGTCATACTCACCAGCAACTTTGAAGTCTTCTCGCCACAACTCCATCTCGCCCTTCAAACCATCAAGCGCATATTTTTTCAAACTACGCGGGGACAGCGCATCTTGCCTGTACGTAGAGTTGAAGTATTCGTAGTATTCAAACGGATGCGAGATCTCTGCCATCACGTGACTCGCACCGACAATTTTGCTTGCATCAAAGTTCAGCACGAGAGAATCGTTTGATTTGGGAACCAGAGTGCCATTCTGTCGCCTATTCCATTTGTCAGGCGAAGCATGCAATTTAGGAATTTCATTTTCCAGGTTCAAAAGCTTTACCGATGTGATCTCAGTATTAGCAGGCGAAACCGTCAATTGCAAATCTGACAACCTGCCGAACAAAACCCAACTTGAAATTTCGGATAAATGAAATCTATATTTATGCGGCTTACCATCAGCTTCTATGTAGCAGCCCAGCGAACTCGCCAATGCATCAGTATCATCAACACGCCAAAGCGAACGAGCACCATCTTGTGTTCGATACTCGCTCAAAACACCACTCTTCCGTTCTTCGGCATTTCCTATCCACGTCAAAGACAATGATGGCTCTTTTGCACTATTTTTGTTGGTAATTACACATGATGCGACAACTTCAACACAGTCGATAGACCCTCTTTTAACAGCCTCTGCAGGCTTCAAAGAAAACACCACGACGTCAGCCGTCTTTGTCTCAGGTTGCAACTTCACATCCGTAGACAGACGTAATTGATCTTGATCAACACTAGAAAAATAATCGGATGGCACTACGCAAACTTCTCGATTATCCCCATCAAAACCAAATGCGAGAGTCTTAGGACTTTGTAGATTTACCTCCAAAGCACTTTTGTTCACCAGATCCAAATTGAAAATATTTGATCGTAGCGTCGCTATTTTGTTGTGAAGATCCGGGGGAAACAATGGTGGCATCAAGCAACCCTGCAAATTAGCAAATGTCGGGTACAAGGGAAGATGCTCAAACGTAGAAGCCGGATTTAGAAACACCAATCGATCCGCTGTTGGATGTTTTCCAGCTAGCTCTGCTATTCCCTTTCCTAGAGCATCTTCGTATCTGCTTGCGTCAACCCAAAGTTCTGAAGATTTGAAAGAGAGTGACAAGAGAAGGACACAAAATACGGATACGATTCCAATTGCACACTTCTGAAGTTTTTTCTCTGCTAAGTTGTTCGACAACGTTGGAACAAGCAAGAGAGTCGCAAGAATGCAGAGGGGAACACTAACTAGATAGAAGTGACGCCCACCGGGCAGATCTCCTGCTGCGTACCAAACCCTGGCCACAATGGCAAACGCCATTAACAACCACCCAGAAAGAAAGAGCACAGGACGCCAAATCTTCCAATCGCGAACTATTGCAAAACGTGCTACAGCAGCCAGTAACAGTGCAACATACAACCCCACGAGAGTTCTAAAAACAGGGTCGAGCTCTACAGACTGGGCGGATGAAATAGGAAGAAAAACTCCCTGCAACAGACGCGGACTCAATAACCCGGTCAACCAAACTGAGTCAAGCACCATAGAAGAAAATCCGTGGTAGCCACCATATAAGGTACCAAGCGCAATCGAACGCACAACGATGTAAATACCCAATACAAGCCAATAGATTCGAGTTTCTTTTAAAGAAAGAAGAATCGCTTTCGCCCAGGGAAGCACCTTCAGCCTCGAACAGATTGTGTACCAAACCAGAACAGCAGGAATAGTTACGCCTACTTCTTTAGACAGCAACGCCGCAACAAATGCGCACAAGCTCAAAACACGCGCAACTTTGCCACCTTCACTTTCCGAATCTAAAGAATGCAAGAACGAAACAAACGCAGTCAAATAGAAAAACGTACAGACGCTATCGACCCTTCCGCAGATCCATGCCACTGACTCAGCATGCAGCGGATGCGTCGCGAAAACCGCCGCTGAAAGTAAGGGAATAGAAAGACCATCATAGTCTGCCAGATTAGTCAGCAACTTACGTGCCAACAGGAATGTCAAAACTGTGCACGAGCAGTGGATCAACAAACATGTAATATGCCAGCCGATTGTGTTTTGATTCCAGACCAACACATCAAACACTAAAGGAAACAACATCATCGGACGATAATGCAGTCCCCAGAGAGGATCTTGCATCCAACAACTAGTGAAATTTTGCAGAAGCATCCATGGCGTACTATGCAGATAATTGTAGATGTAAGTGTATTGCTGCCCGTCGTCACTGATAAAACCAGCGAAAAGAGTCGGGCTGAAAGACAAAAACGCAAGAATAGCCAAGAACGCCGACGCCAGCCATTCCCTTCTTCCGAGTTTAAGTGCCGTCATAATCGAACAGAGAAATCCATTTTGGGCTGGGCATCATCGGACATTTCAGAATCGCTCAAAGCGACTCACTTCAGAGAAATGCAGGAACACCTACATGATACGAGAAGTTGCCCCAAAATTCGAGAGAAAAATATACCTTTCGCTATATGAATCCGCCTGTTCAGAGTGCTAAAATCGAGCATGCGAGAATCCCAGATACTCCCGGTTTGCGGTTCGTTGGAGCATTATCGCTCATGAGCGAGTCGAATTCAGCCGGACAAAAACCGGCACGAATACACTACAAAATCCCTGATATTAAGAAGCAATCGATTCGCACAGTCCTTACTCACGCGACTCTACTGGCGGCGTCTTGCACTGTCATTACTCAGCTCATCTTCCCCTCGCACTTCGAAACAGTCGACGATATAAATTTCACGCTTCTTCTTTCCGGAGTTGGGCTGACGCATTCGCCAACCTATTTGACGTGGTTTTCCAACGTTCTAATAACCTATCCGCTGATGTGGATGTTCAAAATTCTGCCCAATGTTCCTTGGTATTCAATCTATCTTTTCGGCGCGCTGATATTTGCTTTTTCAATTTTCGCCACTGTCCTAATGCTACGTTTCAACAGAGCGGTGGGAGCCGCACTCTTTCTCACATACTACATACTCTTTGGCGTCTTCATTGTTAATGGGCTTCAATACACGAGCGTCGCAGCACTACTGACGCAGGCCGGCTTTCTTATGGCATGCTGCCTTCCTTTGACAGGAAGGTTTTCGGCAAAAAACTTTCCACAGAGAGCTCTCGTCGCAGCCGCGATAGCAATAATCTCTGCATCGATGTTGCGCTTCGAAACTTTCATGCTCGTCATATTCTTTTGCGTGATCACGGCAATTGCAATTGCACCATGGAACACCCAAATTCTAAAACGCAATTCAAAACCGCTCATATGCTTTGCTATAGCGGCGTCGATCGGAGGCGGTCTTAAAATCGCCAACAACCTCTATTACGATACGCAGCCCGTCTTCACTGGTGTTCGCGAATTTTTCAAACCATTTAGTAACATTGCAGACTCGGATCGGGCGTACCAGAGCGGTATAAAACTCAGCGAAAACGATTTCGCTCTGGTGAAACAGTATTTTGTAGCGGACCGCCAAATTTTCACTACTGAGATGCTTTCACAAGCAGAGGAGAAAGCACAATTACCATTCACAGGCGCAAAACTTCAATCAACTCTGAAGACACACATTCTTCCACTTTCGCTTCTGTGCCTGCTTTTGATGCCATTACTGGATGTTCAAATTATGAGCAAACCAAGATTACTGGTATGGTTTGTCGGTGTTTCATCGCTAATCTTTTACCTATCATTCTGGATGAAGCTTCCGCCGCGACTGCATCTAACACTTATGACTTGCGCCATGACCACGCTATTTGTCTTCATTGACAGGCAAAAGATGAAGTGCATTATCGCAAAAGCACATCAGCTGGAAAAACCAAAGAAGATTGCGATCATCGCTGGTTTGTGCGTCGCTGCAGGCTGGTTTACTTATTTGACTGTTGGTACATTGCACTCTGATGTAGCTTATTACAACGATAAGTTAGCACGCATAACTAAGGCTATTCGAAGACTAAATCCGCAGCCCGGTCATCTATACATTGTGCTCGGCACAGCGGCACCATATCAATACATGCGGCCGTTTCAAAACCTTCGCAACTATTTTTCTAGATTTGATATTTACAGAACCGGGCTGTGGGGAATACTTCCAAATGGCTACGACATGCTGGAAAACCACGGCATTAGCAGCCTACTCGATGCCTGCAAATCACAAAACGTCTATTTCGTGAGTGACCAGAAAACAAATCAGCTCTTTGCAGACTTCTGCGCAGAACACTACCAGCACCGCCCGATATTCGTTTGCGTATTCGCGGACCCGAATGCTGACTTCGAACTGTATAGGCTTAAGTTCAAGCCTTACAATCTGCAAGTAGGCCAGCCACAAAATGGAAAACATCGTGACTAGTCCCGACGCAGCATCAATACCTGATAGCGGCAAGGCACCAACAAAATCTGTATGGGCGCCGTTGAAACATCCGGCGTTTCGCATCCTCATGATGGGCAACATTGCAATTTTGCTAGGCGGCTGGATGCAAGACATTGCGGTAGCCTGGCTGATGACCTCGCTTGCGCCAGAACCGATGATGGTGGCACTATTACAGACTGCTATCTACTTGCCGTTCGTTTTGCTTTCGTTGCCTGCCGGTGCAATCGCAGACATTTTCAATCGCCGCACAGTACTTCTGTGTGCACAAGTATGGGTTTTTGTGGGCGTAATAATTCTCGGACTACTTACAATCAATGGTGTCATGACCTCTTGGATGCTGCTGCTTCTGCTTTTCCTCGTCGGCTTAGGCTGGGCGATGTATTCGCCAGCCTGGAATGCGCTGGCACCAGAATTGGTACCACGAGAAGAACTTGAAAATGCGATAGCACTTAATGCAGCAAGTTTTAATTTCTGCCGCGGCATAGGAGCAGCATTAGGTGGCGCAGTCGTCAGCGGCTCCGGACCAGGCTCTGCGATACTTATAAATGCGGCAACAATGATAGCGATGCTTGCCGCACTTCTCTGGTGGAAACCTGCACCGAAGGACAACTACCTGCCGGCAGAACGCGTTGTAGGTGCAATGAAGGCGGGTATGCGATATGTTCGCCACTCAGAAGCGCTGCGCGCAGTAATAATCAAGACAATTGTTTTCGTCGCATGTGCAAGCGCTGTTTGGTCTTTCTTGCCGCTAATGGCAAAACAGCAATATGGACTCAATGCAGCTCAATACGGGATAGTTCTAAGTCTGTTTGGCATCGGTAATTTGCTAGGTGCGACGATAATCCCCTTAGCACGAAAGCATCTTTCAATGGACTTATTGTTCATGGTGAGTGCTCTGATTTTCGCATGTACAATGGGCGCGCTCCCTTTCATTCATAGTTTTGTCCTTGCTTGCGTGGCAATGTTCTTCGCCGGACTTGTTTGGATCATGGTCAATGCTGCGCTAAACGCCGGAGTTCTTACTTCTGTTCCGGCGTGGGTGCGTGCGCGAGCAATTGCTGTCTTCCTATTCACATTCCAAGGTTGTCTCGCTGGAGGCAGCTTGGTGTGGGGGACATTCGCATCATACACAAGCATGCCGATGACACTGCTTACTGCAGCTGCGCTTCTCGCCATCGGCACAGTCTGCTCTGCGCCGTTCAAAGTCATATCTTCGGAAAACACCGACCTTCGTACACCCCGCGCACCAGAGCCAAACATCATCAAAGACCCGCACCCGGATCATGGTCCGGTGCTCGTCACTGTTGAGTATTTGATCGATCCGGAGCGGATGTCCGAATTTCGTCAGACAATGGCAGGGCTCGAAATCTTACGACGACGAAATGGTGCCTACCAGTGGTATCTATTCGGAGATCTTGGAAAAGCAGGAAGATATGTCGAGACCTTCTTTGTCGAAAACTGGGGCGAATACAGGAGGCACATGCAGCGCGGAACCGTAGACGACAACAACGCTGAAAAACGCGCTAACGAGTTTCACCTCGGAGATGGCCCGCCGCCGATATCTCACATGCTTGCCGAGAAACGGAAGAGTTAGTTAGCTGAATTCGTGTTCTCAACGGGACTCTGAATTTTCGCAGGCAACTCCTTTTGCATCCACGGCGGTGCGCTATCCAAGCCGCTATGAGCACGCAACCAATTCGTCACACCTTCTAGCATCATCGGAAAGAACTGTTCGTTCTCGAAAATCAAATGTTCTTTGAAGCCCATGATGATAAGAGTTTTGTCCTTGGTCTTAATCGCATCATATAGCTCGATTGTACTTGCAGGTTTTACCAATGGGTCTGCCCCGCCCTGTACAATCAATACAGGTTTGTCGAGCTTCTGACACTTCTCTTTTGTGTTCTTCATAAACGCATCAAACTTTATCAATTCGTCAGTGCCCAGCTTAAAGCGGGCTTCTCGATCTCTCTTCCACTCATCGACGAGTCGCTCATCGTGACTGACTTTCTCGATCACATCCTTTGTTATGTCGTAGTCATTTTTCGAACCAACGATGACTTTCCAGGCAACTTTCATTTTGGTCTTCGTACCATTGTATCTATCAGCTGCCGGAACAGAAGATATGACGCCGACAGCATCCTTGCAGCTAATTGCAGATTGCAGAGCGATAGCACCACCCATCGATTCTCCAAGCAGGAAAATCGGAACATCAGGCAAACCACCTTTCAACATCGCAGCGACGTGTGAAATGTCCGACTCAGCCAATTCGAAATTCACTTTCGGCCGGTCTAACTTGCACCAAGAACCAAAACCGCGAACATCCAGCGCAAACACTGTTACACCGCGGCGCGACATCGCTTTGCCAAACGCTTCATACGCTGATTTATGCAGCCCCATTCCATGAATGCATAACAACACTGCCCACGGCTTCTTTCCGTCCGGCGGTTCCCAAGAAATCGCCGGCGCAGACTCTGGCTCTACCTCCAAGGCTTCCCACAAATCCAGAGGCACTTGCGAGACATTGTGATCCTGTTTGTGAAATCCCGCATTCTTTACGAGTGGTCGAAATGCATCAGAGGAAATTTCAAAGTATCGATCTGCTTCCTTCTTCTGTCCCATCTGTTCGTAAGCATCGCGCAAACTTACAGCGGTCCAACCTATCGAAGGGTCGTTTGTTTCCTTTTGATAGTCATAGAGCGACTTAAACGTATCAACAGCTTTTGCGTAATTCTTCTCGCGCAAGTAGGCATCGCCCAACCCACGCAAAACCTTCTTTCGCAGGGGAGATCTGGGCTCGAGTGTAGGCAAGAATTTCGCTGCAGTCTCGTAGTGTTGGATTGCTGGTGCAACGCGCCCCTCGATGATTTCGCAGTCTCCTAGGTGCTTGTGCAGTCCAACAAGTCTTGCATTGTGATCGGGACCCTTGTCCGACAATAGCTTTAGCGCTTGATTGAGATGCAGAGCTGCAGATTTGAAATCTTCTTCCGCAAATTCACACGCGGCCAATTTTGATGCAGCCTCCGACGCCGCATCTGCGTCAGTCTTCGTGAGCTTATCGAGCTTTTCTTTCAATGCTTTCTTAGCGCCAGTGATCGCAGGTTTGTAGACGGCGTCGAATTCCACGGGTGGCTTCTCGGACGGCATCTCAGGGGAGGCGCTCGCGCTCGCGCTCTCGCCTTCTGCTAGAACAGGAACGCACTGCATGGAAATCATGGCTGCAACCGCGGCCACTGACAGTTTTCTCCCGCTCCACCAATTCGATGAAACCGACATGATTAATGCTCCCGCTACCAATTGACTACCTGTAAAACCCTGTCACTTGCTTTATACTGGCAAGTAGCTAAGAGTTTACCAAACCTCATTGTCAAACGGGCGCAACGACAGTCAGCACATTAAGGATGCTCTTACTTTGTGCCGCTGTTGAGATTTTCCAGGCTCTGTACATGAACGCCAAAACACTGCTCACTCTTTTAGAAGATGATTTCAGCGACGAAAACGTCGCGACTGCAATTGCATGGTTGAAAAAACAAAAACCTACCAACAAAGCCACAAATAAGATACTGGAAAAAGTCTTTAGTCATTCTGCGATGGTAAATGAACTAGATTGGCTTAGTGAATGGGCAAAGACCAACTCATGGAGCTTTGCTTTTGCATATTTGCAAGACTGGCGTAATGTCTCGCTTCGAAGATTCGAGTACATACTCAGACTGCTAATCAACAATCCAACAAATCCGGCTGCTGCTGAACTTTGGACTGAAGTATTACGCGACTTTAGACACGAATTGCTAATACCGAATGCTAGGGAATGGGTAGAACAGTGCGACTTGAGCGACTATGATTCGCAGCAAGCAATCAGTGCTTTACTAGAGATAGACCAAACGACAGACTTGATTGCGAATGCAAAACAATCGCTCGAACTTAATTTCAATGTTTTTCTTCTGAAGTCATTAATTGAACATACATCAGACCAACAATTAATTTCAGTCGGCAAACAGAAACTGACTTCGGCACTAAGAGATTGGGAAAAACGCTTTATTTTGGAAGCACTTGCTCAAGTAGATTTGGAAGGAAGTATCGATTCAATCCACGCGTTCTTCAGCGAGGCCCCAAAAGACGCAAGACCACTGGAATTTATGCAAGAGCTCCTTGAGCAGTATCCTAGAGGCGTCGAAATAATCTGCGATTGGATGGAAATCAACTTCAACACTCCTCTCGCTAAGGAATTGTTTTTAAACACCAGAAAGTTTTTCGTTAACGATGACGTCGCTGGCAACCTGTGGGACTGGTTGAAATCCAAAGAAATTACAGAACAAAGATTTGAAATTTTTATTCGCTTGTTTGAAACCAGCAGGTATCCGCTTCCCGAGTCTTCTAGGGAGCTGGTAGAGAGTTGGTTGCAGAGTCATCCAAAACACAAAATTAGAAATCGCGTAATCAAGGCTTTCGAACGTACTGAAGAAAAATCACTCGGAGTACGAAGCGGGAAACGGCACACAAAAGTAGTTGCCTTAGAAGCTTCTGGTGTTTCTCATTTATCAGAGCAGACTGCAAGACTAATTGGAATAGAGCACATGGATTTCGACGATCAATGGTTGCAGATCACGAGATTTTGGCTTGACCAAACGCCAACTAGAAATGGTGCATTAGTTGTTGCAACTGAAATCTACCAAATGACGCAAAAGTTAGAAGACCTGAATAGAGTCAAAACAGCGCTAAAACATTCGGATGTATCGAACATAGCTTGGTCGCTTTCACAACTAAGCAATCTAACAGATCCAGAACTCATTTCGAATGCACTAACAATTGTCAAAACAAAGCGGCTTTACCGGAAGTGGCACACACAATATTTAGAAGTCGGCACCCTTATGTTCACCCTATTGCAAAAATTACCTAACAATGAAGAGGTGCGGAGTGCTGCACGTGAGTGGGTGAAGACTCCCCCAACCTGGGGCGGCAAGAAGGTTTATGCTGATATTTGCAAATTTCTAGCTGAATCCTAATCTAAATCCAGCTGGTCGTAACTGCTGAGAGTGTGCAGGTTTTGCAGTAGAACTTTGCTTGGCATTTTGCTGAAGATAAAATCGCGAAATGCGATGATGACCGGATTCTTAGTCATCGAAGCATTCATCGATCTGCGAGATTGAATAACGAAATTCGCTGTTCGCTGTTTGCGAAGATTTTCGTATTTGCGCAAACCGGCCGCTATTGAAGGCGGTTCTTTCAGAGACGCACCAAGGGCGATACTATCCTCCAATGCCTGACAGCCACCCTGACCCATGTAAGGCACCATCGGATGCGCGGCATCTCCGAGTAATGTAATCGCACCATGTCCCCAATTGTAGGTTGGCTTTCGATCGTAGAGGTCGTGAGTAAGCAACGCTTCTTGAGCAGTCGCATTGATTAACTGCGGGACTGGTGCGGTCCAATTTTGAAATCGCTCGAGTACGTCTTTCTTACTCGTTCTGCCCTGCGCGCCCTTCTTGTCGGCAACAGCGCCGAACCAATACACGCGCCCTTGACCAATGCGCATGGCACCAAACTGCAATCCAGCACCAAAGATCAGCAACCCACTCTCGTCGGGAAGTCCTTCGAATTCACCAGTCACCACGCCGCGCCACGCAAAACAGTTTGCATATTGCGGATCACCGTCTTTGAGATACTGGCGACGAACAACTGAATGCAGTCCATCCGCGCCAACAAGCAAGTCAGCGGTTGCAAATGATCCGTTAGGAAAGTGCGCCGTAACTCTTCCATTGTCTTCAAAACTCGTCAAAGGCATACCGAGATGGATTTTCTCGCGACCAAACTTGTCAGCTAAAGCGTGTTGTAAGTCAGCGCGGTGGATTGCAATTGATTCTTTGTCCAATCCAACATCCATCAAGTCAATCTCCACAAGGGTTTCCCCTTTGGAGGTCATATACTTTCCGTGCCTTCCAAAACTACCCGCTGCCGCAACAGCGTCGTACACTCCTAGCTTCCGAAGCGCATTTATCGCATTAGGGTAGAGAACGATGCCGGCGCCGACCTCTTTCAATTCTTGCGATCGCTCGTATACATCGACTTTGTAGCCGACTTGAGTTAGTGCGATTGCCGCAGAAAGCCCGCCCAAACCTGCGCCAATTACTATTGCGGTCCTCGCCATTACCCTAATCCACTGTCTCAAGAGCTACTCCGCATCATTTCTACCATGAGAAAAGAGATTCAAGTAGGGTTTTTCGTTATGTCTTTAGTGGTAGTAACCATTTATAGAACCTACCCGAGGCGTAAATGAACGGAACCTTTCGCGCGCGCACTAGCCTATCTTTGACGCTAGCAACATTAGCTATTTCGTTGAGTTTGGCAGCTTACGGGGCCCCCCAAAAACAAACAAAGCAACCAAACTCACAAGCGACGGACAAGCAGCCCGCAGAAAAGCAACCGACCGCCAAGGCGCCGCAAGAGAAGGCGCAGAAAGCCAAATCTACGAATTTCAAGGCCTCAAATTCGCATTCGACAGGTGGCAAAGCTGACAACCGTGTCGTTCTCCGCGCAATGCGCAAAGAGCTGGACCGTTCATTCAGCAAACTGAAGAATGCCGGCAACGCCCCCCTTTACTTTCTAGCCTACAGAATTTATGACACCGAAACCCTTGATATCAAGGGCACGTTCGGAGGATTGCTTGGTACAAACAGACCTCAAAAGACTCGAGTAGTAGACATTGACTTGCGCGTCGGCTCGCCAGAGCGTGATAGCAGCCACCCCGTTCGCGGCGGCGGCTTTGATATCGGTAGCATGTTTTCCGGCGGCGGATCGATGTTCAAATTTACGCCGATGGAAGATAACGAAGATGCTCTGCGCGTGGCACTTTGGGCCCTCACAGATACTGAGTTCAAGTCCGCTCAAAAGAAATACATGATGGTGCTCGCAAACAAGGACGTGAAGGTTGAGGAAGAAGACAATTCTGCTGACTTCTCGCTGGAAACTCCGCAGAAAGAATTCAAAATGAGTGAGTCGCTCAACGTTGATAAAAAAACCTGGGAAGATCGTATCCGGCGTTTATCGAAAATCTATCGATCATATCCAGGCATCGAAGACGCAAACGTTGAGTTCACTGCCACCAAAACAACACGCTATCTTGTCACAAGCGAAGGCACGGAGATACAAGATGAGCGCATTCAGTATCGAGTTTTCACGACTGCGAAGACCGTAGCTGCAGACGGAATGCGGCTTGCGCTCTATGATGGCATTGAAGCACCAACCTTGGCTGACGTACCTGACGAAGCTCATCTTGAAAAACTCGTGAGTGATGTGGCGAAAGATTTAGTGGCGCTGCGCACGGCACCCGTAGCAGAACCATATGTTGGTCCAGCAATTTTGAAAGCAAAAGCATCAGGCGTTTTCTTCCATGAAACATTCGGACATCGCATTGAAGGACATAGACAAAAGAGCGAAGATGAAGGCAGAACATTTGCAAAGAAAGTCGGGCAGCAAATCATGCCGGAATTCGTCACTGTGAGCGACGACCCGACACGTGTTCGATTTGGTGCCAAAGCGCTGAACGGTCATTACAAGTTTGACGACGAAGGCGTTCCTGGCACCAAAGTTACTTTAGTTGATAAAGGCGTTTTGAAAACTTTTCTGATGGGACGTTCGCCAATTAAAGATTTCACCACATCCAATGGACACGGTCGCTGCTCGCCAGGTCGCGATCCAGTAGCTCGGCAAGCCAATCTCATCATTGACAGTGCAAAACGCGTGCCATATCCAAAATTGCGCGAAATGCTAATTGAAGAAGTGAAAAAACAAGGCAAGCCTTACGGATTGATTTTCGATGAGATCGCCGGGGGTTTCACAATGACTCAGTCTGTCTTGCCGCAAGTTTATAAACTCCTGCCATTGCGAGTCTGGAAAGTGTTTCCTGATGGAAAACCCGATCAGCTAATGCGCGGCGCAGATCTGGTAGGAACACCTCTAGCATCTCTAGAACGCATCATGTGTGGTGCCGATGATGACGACACCTTCAACGGAACTTGCGGAGCTGAGTCTGGATGGGTTCCGGTATCGGCAACATCGCCGAGCTTGTTGGTTGGAACAATAGAAGTAGAGCGCCAGCACAAAGCTCAGGACAAGCCGCCGCTGCTGCCGTCTCCGATGTCAGAGCCCGATCATAACAGCAAGGCCGAAACTTCAGAGAAAGGAACAGCGAAATGAAAAACTTCAAAAGAAAAACTGTTCCAGTCACAATCCTGTCGATATTGCTTTCGACCTATATGAGCTCTGCGCCTTCGAATAGCGCGCTGGCACAGGACGACGTCATTTTCAAAGCGATGAAAGACGAAATGGACCGCTCCATGAAAGAGCTCAAGATAAAGGGGCACGAAGCACCATATTTCATTTCATACACAGTAAAAGACAAAGATCTCGTGAGAATTGCAGGCTCATTTGGAGCAATCGATACAAAAAATATTGAGCATGACAGAGACCTGAACGTCGAACTGAGGGTAGGCGATTACGACCTGGACAACACAAGATTTTCAGACGGCGGTCTGTTTGGAATGCTGATGGGCGGCAGGTTATCGCACGGTGAGGAAATTACCGTCGACGATGACTATAAGGTTTTGCGTCAATCAATTTGGAGTGAAACAGATGACGCATACAAAGGCGCAATTGAGAAGCTGGAAGCAAAGAAAGCGTTCTTACAGCAGAATAATGTGAAGGATCGTCCTGCGGATTTCTCCAAGGAAAAATCAACTACATTATTCGAATCTCCAGTCCGTGTGCAGTGCGACGAGGCAAAATGGAGCAACATCGTAAGGCAGCTCTCTGCTGTGTATAAGGACTACCCGAAAATTGATCAGTCATTTGTTATGTTCGGATTGGACACCCTCAATCGCTGGTTCGTCAATAGCGAAGGAACAAAGACATTCTCGGCAAGACCAGAGTATGTCCTGATGGTTACAGCATCAGCTCGCGCCGACGATGGCACGGTGGTTTGCGACAGCGAAGTTTTCGTAGGTCGTACAGAAGAAGATTTGCCAAGCGTTGCCGAGATGGAAAAGAAGCTTCGCGCAATGGGGAATCGGCTGACAGATTCTATTAAGGCACCACTTCTCGAAGACTACGAAGGTCCTATTCTCTTTGAGAACGAAGCGGCAGGAGACTTCTTCTCTCAGACAATTGGACAAAACTTTGGCAATCCCACCGAACCACTGGGCGGCGGCATAGCAGCAATGATGGGCAGCACAAATCCTCTCAAAGAGAAGGTGGGGCAGCGTGTTTTGCCAACATTTATGTCTGTGATAGACGATCCGGCAGCGACCGAATTTAAAGGTACAAAACTTTTTGGTGGCATGAATATAGATCACGAAGGTGTAAAGCCTCAAAAGCTCACACTTATTGACAAAGGCATTCTCAAAACATTCTGCTCAACAAGAACGCCCAGTCGATACGTGAAGGAAAGCAACGGTCACTCCCGCTATGGGAATGCAACCACTACAAATTTGTTTGTAACGTCTGAAACCACATTGAGCAAAGATGACTTGTACAAAAAACTGCGCGAACTCGGGAAACAGGAAGGTCTCAAATCAGTGCTCGTTGTGAGACGTGTGCAAAACCTTTTTACCTCAGTACTTGATCCCAAATCGATCATCATGGGCATGATGGGCTCAATGCGCAAACACGCAGGCTTTAATTTACTTCCGGCTTCGTTGGTATATCAAGTCGATGTCGAAACCGGCGCAGAAACACTTGCGCGTATTACGCCGTTTAACGGGGTAGGTTTGAATACTCTGCGCGACATCGTTGCAGTTGGCGATAATGCAACTGCATATCCGATCCTTTTGCCTACAGCTTCACAAGGAGATGCGCTTAGTATCGTCGCACCATCAGTGCTCGTCAAAGAAATGGACACACAAAAGGCTGATAAGAATACAGAGAAAGCACCTATTCTTCCCAATCCTTATTTTGAGCAAAAGGCAGCAAAATAAACATCATTACTGCTTAGCTTTATCTCCAACAAACGTCGAAATCACTTCGATTTTGCCGACAATATTTTTGTTGAAACTCTCCAAGTCTTCGGCTGGAATCCAATATTCTTGGTGCACATCCGCGGCACCAACGACTTGAACTTCGAATTTGGATAGGTATTCGCTGCTAACTTCGAACTTGGTCACATAACCAACGTATCCAGACGCCTCATCTTTGGTGTTCCAGTCGCGCGCGATTTGCGTCGCATACTCTTCATTCATTACAGGATAAAAAATAGGCTGGAAGAAGAGACGAGGAGGAAACGCCAAATATTTAGCTTCAGCGATGAGCTCTAACTCTTTAGCGCCAACAGGTCTGTACAACGTGATTGTTTTAGGTCCGGGCATAAATCGATTTTACTTGAAAGAAAAACATCAAAGGCATTCAAAGAAAACAATCAACGCAAACCGGCATTCTCGGCGGCAAGTTGCGCAATAGCACAAGGGTCCATATCGCCTTTACCTTGTCCGATAGAACTGAGAAAAGCGTTTTCAATTGCAAATAACAGCGGCATCGGAACTTGCGATTCAATCGCCGCAGCAACTGCTAAACGCGTATCCTTTTCTTGCAACTTCACGGTGAACGCACCACCACCAAATTTTTCGTGCGCAATAATTGCTCCGTATTTTTCATATATGGGTGATTTGAAAAAATCCTTCGCCATGATGTCTAAGAACTTGTGATGGTCCGCTCCATTCTTACGCACGAGTGCGAAAGCCTCGCCGAGTGTCTCTATCATCGAGCTAAGCATAAAATTTGCTGCAAGCTTTATCGTTGCAGCTTGCACAGGGCTGTCACCAACCACGTGAGTAATTCTGCCAATTACATCAAACACAGGTTGACACTTCTCAATTGCAGCTTTGCTTCCAGATGCCATAACAACTAATTCTCCGCGCTCAGCGACATCTGGACGCCCCATCACAGGCGCGGAAATAAATTGCTTTCCTTTAGCAGCGTACTCACGCTCGAGCCGTTTCACCAGCTGAACGCCGATGGTGCTCATCGAAACATGTATACAATCCGGAGCTTGATGCATTAGCAATCCGTCGACCGCTTCATTCTGAGTGCCACCTGAAGCGTCTGTTGTTCCAAACACCACACTCTCGACAGCGTGATCGTCGGATAGCATCGTGATGACCACGTCTCCCTGCGCAGCACCGGCAGGATCATGCGAGAACATTGCGCCATCTTCCATTAAAGGATGTGCTTTCTCCTCGGTGCGGTTGTAGACAGTAACTTCGTGCCCTGCCACCAGAATGTGCGAAGCTATCGCGAAACCCATACTGCCGAGCCCGATTACACCAACTTCCATGACGCCTCCCAAAAGCAAACAAACAAAAATGCCACCCAGATTGCTCTGCGGTGACATTCTTACTACTGCCTGACTGCTCATTGCAAATGAGCTCAGTATTTCATCACGCTTCAGTCAGTCCTTCACGTGGTGCGGGCTTCTTGCTACGGTTTCCGATCGACGCCGATCTAGTGTTTCCGCAAAGCCCCTCGGCTCAAAGCACTCAACACTTAAGTGATGTGCTCACCGGTTATGCAATTAGTTTATCGCGTTTGCGAATACGTTCAACTACCCCATAGATGATTTAACGATCCCATTCTTGGCATTATCGAGATGCGCTTTGGACATAGCGATCGCAGCACGTGTTGTGTTAACAAGCGCCGGATCAACAGGCGAGTCAGCAAAAGCGCCGATCGTATACGTTCGCGAGATCGATTAGATATACCCCGCTACTGATACCGCTATACCCCGCCCATCCTGACTTCCCAGGGTTCCCGGTTTTCAGAAGGAACTTTTCCCACAGGCGCCCAGTCTCGCTGGTGTACGGAAAATCACTGACAAAATTGGAGTAAATAGGATCATGGGTAAGGCATTCATTTTGTGGATTTGCGGCGTTCCGACCGGCATTATTGCCCTTCTGTGGTTGTTCGGCTTCTTGCATTAATCTGGACAATCCGAAGCCACTAGAAAGAGCGTTATTGCAGCTGCACTGAGGCCTTTCTTACGCCGAAAAATCCATTTCCTACATTTATCGTTTTGCGACTGACCGTGCGCGCCTGCGCCAAAGCAGTCCGAATTGAACGCTAGATCAAAAATACCGGCCGGAGTACTCTGCGCCGGTATTCATCTACGCTTACTAGCTAGGTCCGGCGAATGCTAAGAAACTCCAACGACAGCGGATTCAATCGGATCTACGGCAGCAACAACCAGTGAAATCAGGCTGTTGGTGAAAAAGTACGTTCCGAGCTGCGACCAACACTCACGACAACAAGATGCTCGCGTCGATCGTCGACCAGTTTTATCGCGCCATCAGGTTGGACTACATCATTCAGTGTAACCGTCTGATGCTTTTCGTTGTCAGCTCTATGAATCACTGTTATGTGATAAACAGTCTCGCGATAGCGGTAGTGGATTTTAAATTCAGGCCATTCTTCCGGCAAACAGGGTTGAAAGCGAAGCTGGTCAACTTGCAGGCGGATACCTAAGATTGATTCGATAATCAGGCGATACATCCAGCTTGCTGAACCTGTGTACCAAGTCCACCCACCTCGCCCAGTATGCGGCGAAACAGCATAGACGTCCGCCGCCACCACATATGGTTCTACTTTGTAGGTCTGCATACTGTTGGGATCGAGCGCATGGTTTACCGGATTTATCATCGAGAACAGCTGCCAGGCTCGTTTGCTATCTCCAAGTGCAGCAAACGCCATTGTCAACCAAATTGCTGCATGGGTGTACTGTCCGCCGTTTTCTCTAACACCAGGAACATAGCCTTTGATGTAGCCAGGATTCAACTCAGATTTATCAAAGGGTGGATCAAGAAGTTGAATCAAAGAACTTTCGTGGCGAACTAGATGCTGATACGCAGATTGCATGCCCTTCTTAGAACGTTCAATTTCTCCAGCGCCGGACAGGATTGACCAGCTTTGCGAAATAGAATCGATTTTGCATTCAGGGTTTGTGGAAGAACCTAGTGGTGTTCCGTCATCAAAATAGGCGCGACGATACCATTCCCCATCCCATCCACTTTTTGCAATGTGTTGCCTCAACTGCGCGGCTTCCGCTTCACAGCGACTCGCAAATGCTTCGTCTTTCCGAAGACGTGCCAATTGAACAAATCTTCGCAAAACCTCATGAAGGAAGAAACCTAACCAAACACTCTCGCCCTCCCCGTGTTCGCCGACGAGATTCATACCGTCGTTCCAATCGCCTGTTCCCATCAACGGCAAACCATGAACACCAAACTTCAAGCCATTCAGGATGGCTTTCTGGCAGTGTTCATAAAGGCTCGCTGTTTCTTGCGAACGCCCCGGCAAATCATAATAGGAATCGTCTTGAGGATTGACTGGGCGGCCGGTAAGAAAATGCGTTTGCTCGTCGAGAACACCTGTGTCACCGGTCATCATTACATAGCGACAAGCAGCCAGGGGCAGCCAGAGGTAATCGTCCGAAATACGCGTACGAACACCACGTCCTGTTGGAGGGTGCCACCAGTGCTGAACATCGCCTTCCACGAACTGGCGCGAAGCGCATAAGAGCAATTGCTTTCGCAAAAGCAATGGTTCTGTGTGCACTAGTGCCATAGCATCTTGAAGCTGATCTCTAAAACCAAAAGCACCACCGGACTGATAGTAGCCGCTTCGAGCCCACAGGCGGCAGGCAATCGTCTGGTATAGCAACCAGCCATTTGCCAGCATGTTTAATGCAGGATCGGGTGTCTGCACGTTGAGTGCGCCCAGAGTGTGTTTCCAATACTGGCAAAGCGCTTCGTATGAATCGTTTCTGGCTTTGCTGCCGCGAAAGCGATTGATCAAATTATTGGCATCGCTTTCGTCGCGTCCGATACCAAGCCGGAAAATAATCTCTCTCTCTTCACCGTCTTGAAGATCGAATGCAACCTGCACAGCACCACAAGGGTCAAGTGCAGCGCCAACTCGACCCGACAGTTTTTGCTTACTCATTGCTGCGGGATTGCGCAAACTTCCGTTGCGCCCAAGAAATTCCGCTCGATCCCCGGTTACAGAACGCATGATGTCGTCGACGTCTACAAAAGCGATCCGGTCTCCGAATTCTCTGTTATATGGATTACGCGCGAACAGGGCTCCAGTCTTTGTATCAATCTCGGTGCTAACATGCATGACGGTCTTAGGTTGCAGATCACCGAATACCCATTCGAAATAGGCTGTTGCAGACAATTTTCTTGCACGCCCCGAATTGTTGCGGACCTTAAGTGCAGATATCTTCACTGGCGCATCAAGGACAACGAACACACACAATTCCGTTGTGATACCGCCCTCGGTGTGCTCGAATACACTGTACCCGAAACCGTGACGTGTTGTGTACGGAGTAGCACCGCGCACAGGCATCGGGGTTGGTGACCAGAAGTGACCGGTCTCTTCGTCGCGGACATAAAATGCTTCTCCTGACTCATCTGTGATTGGATCGTTGTGCCAAGGAGTGAGTCGGAATTCATGGGCATTTTCAAGCCAGGTATAAGAAAGTCCGTTCTCGGAGACAACGGAGCCGAAGAACTGATTAGCCAGCACATTTACCCAAGGCAACGGAGTCACGTGACCGTGCGCAGTGCTAATTACATATTCTCGACCGTCAGAAGTAAAGCCTCCCAAACCATTGAAAAATATCAAATCACTTCTTTGCGGAACAACACTAGATTTGCTTTCAGCCTGATGCGTGCGCACAGGAGTTAGAGCCGGCATCCGAACTTCCCGCACACTGCGCCGATTAAGCTGCTCAGGGAGAGTTCCATTGCTGTCTTTGATAATTGCGCGGGCGACCGTTTGCAACAAAATACGATCTTCAATCGAAATTTGTTCAATTTGACGGACAAATATTCCACCGGGCCTGTCTATCAGACTAGCCTCAACGCCACCAGCGATCAAGCCCATGATCTGGTCTTGAATCAGCTGTCGATATCCCGCTTTATCTTCATTCCAAATAACGAGATCAACGGCAAGCCCCTTGAGACGCCAGTACGCATGCGCTTGTACAACTTGTCTGACAAGGTCAATGTTATTAGGGTCACGGATCTGCAGCAAAACAATCGGCAAATCGCCGGATATTGCATATCCCCACAAATCGGACTGACCACGCCGATTTTTGATTATCACGGAAGCGTCGGCGCGCAGTGTACTGCTTGCATAGACCACTAAATTCGCCAAGCGAGCATAAAGTTGACCGTCCGCTTCATTAGCGTTCAACTGACGCAACACAACCTGACTGTGTGTCCAGGCCAAATCAAAAACACGATCAGCAAGCCCTCTATCCTGATATTTCTCGACCAAGCTAATGCAAGTTTCTCTGGTGTCGGCAACACCGGTAACTATGTCTACTATCGCGGACTTTTCAGGGTCAAGAACTATTTGATAACGAACCGAAACGACAGGATCAAGTACAGAACCTTGGGTATTCGATAGCAGTCCCGGAGTGTTCATAGCAGAAGGGTTAGAGAGTGAATTTCCACGGCCAATAAACTTCGCACGATCTGTCTCTCGTGACACATCTCCTGTGGTGGCACCATGAACAGACATCAAATGGAACATCCACGGCTGATGCTCATTCGCAGATCGCGGTCGGCGGTTGCAGAGAATTGCATGACCCTGATCGATAAGCTCCGTTTGCACAAATAAATTACTAAATGCAGGGTGCGCATTATCATGATTAGGATTTGCAAGCACAACTTCAGCATAGCTCGTCACATCAATCGTCTTGCGTGACCGGGAGCGATTTGTTATGCGTACTCTTCGCAACTCAATATCGTCCTCTGAAGAAACGACGATTTCGGTATGTGTGTCGAAATCAAAGTCGCGCCTGCGGAACTCGACACGTGCCTCAGAGAAAATTGCTTCGTATCTATCGGGTTGCTTGAGAGTTGGCTGATATGCTGTCGACCAGAATTCACCGGTTGATACGTCCCGAATAAAACAAAACGTTCCCCAGTTGTCGCGCGTTGTATCTTCACGCCATCTGGTTATAGCCAGGTCTTTCCAGCGGCTGTAGCCGCCGCCCGCGTTCGTCATCATCACATGATATCGACCGTTGGATAGTAGCTGTATTTCGGGAACTGTCGTATTAGGACTGCTAAAGAAACGGACCGGCGCTTCATCAGCCGCGGACCCGAAGCGCACCTCTGCGGTTTCTGCCGTTTGCGAGTGGAACGCCGTCGCCTTAGGTATTCTCTCTTGCAGCAAAAGTAGAGTAGATTGAAATGATGGATCGCTCACAAAGCGCCGTTGCATAGGTTGATCGAGCAGAGTGTAAGCAAGGGAGAGAAAGCTCATGCCCTGATGGTGCGCCATATACGATTGAATAATTGCTCTGCTGTGTCCGCGCGGAATTCGCGCGGCAGTATAGTCAACAGCCTCATAAAATCCGTATGATCCTGCGAAACCTTCAGACGTCAACCTCTCCAAATTTTCGCAGGCCTCATCAGGCACCACCATTAATGCCAGCACCGTCGCATATGGCGCAATAACCAGATCTTGCGCCAATCCACGTTTTAAGCCTAACCCGGGAACACCAAAGGCACGATACTGGTAGTTGAGATGCGCATCAACCGCGAAATACCCTGACTCGGAAATTCCCCATGGCACATTTCGCTGATTACCGTATTCAATTTGTCTCTCAATTGACGCATGGTATGTTTGATCTAGCAGAGTATTTTTATAGTTTGGCATTACCAGCAATGGCATTAAATATTCAAACATGGAGCCAGACCAGGAGAACAACACGGGCTTGCCACCCGCCGTTGTTAACGACCGTCCCAGAGCAAACCAGCTTTCCTGCGGCAACTGCCCCTGTGCGATCGCGACGAAATTACACAAACGCGCTTCGGACGCGAGCAAATCGTAGTAGCTGGCATCCACTCTTTTCTCATCGGCGTTATAACCGATCGCCAGCAACCTTTTGCTTTTGTCATAAAGAAAGTCATATTCCATTTGGGCTAGTTCTTCGACATGCATCACAAGTTGACTAATAATGCCGATGCGCTCCTTTGCGCGACGACTGGCTTCGGAAAGGAGCGCCAACAATTCGGCGAAGCATTTTAGCTCTTGCATTGGACGGTCAGACGTACAACTCTTCTGAATGATCGGAGACAGGCTGTCGTATATTGTTGACAGTTCTCGCAAAGTAGGAGTCTGTTCAATCTGCGGGATCCTCTCAGACACAGTATTCAAGCCCGGCAACGCCGTCCACGGAATCAACAAAGTCAGCTCCATCAACGCAGCAGACACCTGACGTTTAAGAGCCTGCACCCAATGCTTTATCTCCGTGCCCGGTGTTTCGCCAACGCGAATGGTTATTTCTTCAGCGCATTTCTGAAGTTGCTCGAACCATTCATGAAGACCAGTGACTGTGGTAGGAGGGTCAAGTTTCGCTGTCTTGAGAAGGTCATCAAATGTGGTTAATTCAGGGATAACAATCTTCTCCCCGACAGTCTGTTTGAGCACGTCAAGCGTATCTTGTAGTCCAGAAAAGACCTGCACGGAGATTACTGGCTCATCAAACAGCTCCAAGAGTCCAGCTTTCAGTGTGATAAGGTGTCCAGCGAGATTGCCGCTGTCTACAGTGGACACGTACAAGGGCTTGAGCGGTTTAAGCGTTATAGTGTCATACCAGTTATAGAGATGCCCTCTATAACTATCTAGAGCACGCATTGTCACCAGGGTGCTGTACGTGCGCTCAACCAATTCGCCCGACTGAATAAAGCCAAAATCGTAAGCCGCGAGGTTGGCCAATAAAGACATTCCCATGTTGGTTGGCGACGTGCGATGTGCAACCACATGTATAGGCAACTCTTGCATGTTATCAGGTGGCAGCCAATGGTCTTCAGCCGTTACAAATGTCTCGAAAAAAGCCCATGTCCTACGAGCAATTTTGCGAAGAAAAATACGTTGTTCGTCAGTCAGATTGGAACCACTAACTGCTAGCGGACGACTCAACCACCAGGCAATCGCCGGCGAAAACATCCAGAGCAAGACTATCGGTCCAACAGCAACAATATCTAATGGCTTTTGCGCAATCACATAAGCAAGAACACCTAATGCAATTGTGGGTGCGCTACACATTTGGGAATAAATGCCCACGAAATCTCGACGTTGTTTGCGATTGGCTTCACTCGACGGATACCAAGCCAGTAAATGTTTTTTCGTCACAGTCATGCGAAACAGAGTTCGAAAGATGGCATCAAGACTGTATGTTGCTTCGTACGGAAGACACGCGAGATTGAACATCGCTTGCCCCAAATTGCGCGCAGAAGAACTCAGAGCGCTTGCAATATGCTGATTCCAGAGAACGTCTTCAGGCTTACGTACTAACTCCAACAAAGAAGAGACGATTGAAGGAATGAAAAGGATCGCCAAGGCTGATGCAGTCCAAATCCAAGATGGTGACGGTGAAACCCAGCCCACAATCAACATTGTAACTAGCGATGAAGGTACAAGGCTTCGGCGTAAATTGTCAAAGATCTTCCACTGCGATAGAAAGGAAACTGGATTTTTTTGCCTTCTCTTTCCTAAAACAGGAACATCCCCGCCTAACCATGAAATGATCTGCCAGTCACCACGAATCCAGCGATGACGCCTGGCGACGTCTGCACTGTAACCGGAGGGATACTCTTCGTAAAGTTGGACGTCGCTTAAAAGTCCAGAACGCACGTAACAGCCTTCGAGCAAATCGTGGCTTAGGATGCAGTTTTCAGGGAAACGATCACTTAGCGTTTTTTCAAAAATCTCAACATCGTAAATACCTTTACCGATGAATGAGCCCTCATAGAACACATCCTGGTATACATCAGAAACAGCCCGAGTATAAGGATCTATACCAGGATCATTTCCCTGCAGAGCCGCATAGCGAGACAGACTTGTGCCGGGCAGGCAAACTCCAACGCGAGGTTGAAGAATCCCATATCCACTGGTTACCAATTTTCTGTTTTCATCGAAATGCGCTCTATTCAGAGGATGCATCATCGCGCCGACAAATTGCCGGGCGGCATCACGCGGAAGCTGTGTATCGGTGTCTAACGTGATTACAAACTTGGTGCCAACCAGCGACTTGTAGTCGCCGACAATAGTTGAAAAGCAATCTGCACTGCCTCCACGAAGAACACTATTCAGCGCGGACAATTTTCCCCGCTTGCGTTCATAGCCCATCCAAACATTTGAGGCTGGATTGAATAAACGAGGCCGATGAAAGAGAAAGAAGATATCGCGCGGACCGGACTTGTAATTCTGATTCAATTCATTGATCTTGCTGGTTATCGTTTTCACCAAGAGTTCGTCTTGCGGTAACGATTCGGAGTCAGCATCGAGAAAGTCCGTCAGCAAGGCATAGCTCAAGTTCTCGTCTCGGTTGGCAAGAAAGCGAACTTCGAGGGCTTCTACGAGATCTTCAATATTGCTAACGCTCGAGATCATCGTGGGGACGATTACTAAAGTTCGTTCCTCGCGAGGAATTCCTTTGGAGTAATCAAGCTTCGGAAGCGGTTTGGATGGAATCAGAAGGGTCGCCAGCCAATTCACCAGGGATACGGCTAACTGACTGGCACTGACGAATGTAACTACGGCGGTAATTGCGACAAACTGTTTGGATTCACCATGCGCATGTGCAGCGTATGCAAGTGCAGCGGTGACTGCAAAAGTAATAAGAAATATTGGAGCCAGATAGGAGATGAGCGAATATCTGCGTCCAAACTGTCTGCACAAATCCCAGAGAGAAAATCTGACTGCGACCGTTTTCTCAAGTTCCGGCAGTCCCTTATCAATCAGATAGAAACCGACGTGCTTACTTCTCGCATCACCATTTTTATTGCTCTTCGCCAGTTGTACCGCAGCAAGCGCAATCTCTTTTTCGGACAACCGACATTTCTTTGACAGCTTTTCAACAACGTGTCGGTAATCGTCACGAGTGGAAAAATCCATCTTGCCGTAGTCACCAGACGGATCTTCAAGAAGAGTTTTTTCAACGACGCTTTGCCCTTCAACAAACTTCCGCCAGTCCATGGCTCCCAGAAAGCGAAGCGAGCCAATGCTGTTGCTGATCGAAACTTGGTCAGCAGCTTGAATTTGCGCTTCAGCCTGTACCATTTGTTCAATGGAGGTGCTGGCTTCTGCCAAACGCTGTTCCATCCATGTCAGCCCTAAAGCCAGAGACGAACTTTGCCCTTGCAGCTTTCGAGCTAACTCCGAGACGAAAGCGCTTACCATCGGTGGATTGGAGCGCGCCATATCTGCGATCACGAGAATCAAACTTTTGGGATCACTGGTCGCTACATCGATCATTTTGTCGGCCCAGATACCAGCCTGCAAATGCTCATTCATATGAATAACCATTCGCACTGCGACTCTTCTCAAGTTTTCAATGAGAGCCAACCGCAACATAATCGGGATAGCCCACAGTTCGCCAATCTTCAACTCTGTGACAGTCTGGTAAGAAGCCACGAAACGATCGAGGCTATCCGGGTCCAACTTTCCATCGCCATGCGAAACATTGGTCAGCGCGATGTCATAGACCCGAGGAAATCCCACTGACACACCACTGATCAGGTGAGGTAATTCCCGGCTATAGCCCTTCGGTAAGTGCCTCTTGGCTGTTCTTATCTGCTCTTCGATCAGGTAGAAATTGTCTAGAAGCCATTCACCGGCAGAGGTAATGCGTCTGTTGTCATTGACGGCTTCTGTGAGCATATTGCAGGCATAAGTCAAAACCTGCTCGTTTTCTGCCAGGCGAGCCAACAGCTGATCTGGCGCTCGCCCAAATTCAACCTTATGAAGTCCGGCAAGGGTCCTGCCATGCTGCTCCATCTGGTCGGCGCTGAACAGCTCAGCCCGCAAAGGCAGCTCTTCAGCAGAGAATTCCTGCCTGTTTCCACCTTCTAAGAGAGCAAAAATTGGAAGCGATACCTGCTTCATCCACCACCGGTCAGTGAAGAGAGTTTCCTCAATCAAAGAGCCGATGGACGCGCCAATGTTCCCTGCAAGACAAAAAAATGAGAAAACATTGCTGAACCATTCACCAACAAAGTCAAGTGAGAGGCAGACTGCTTGATTGCCGTGAGTATACTCTTCTTAAGGCGACCACAGCAAACAAAAATACCAGCCAGATTGCTCTGCGCTGGTATTCTTACTACTGCCTGACTGCTCGTTGCATTCGAGCTCAGTATTTCATCACGCTTCAGTCAGTCCTTCACGTGTTGCGGACTTCTTGCTACGGTTTCCGATCGACGCCGATCTAGTGTTTCCGCAAAGCCCCTCGGCTCAAAGCACTCAACACTTAAGTGACGTGCTCACCGGTTATGCAATTAGTTTATCGCCTTTGCGAATACGTTCAACTACCCCAGAGATGATTTAACGATCTCATTCTTGGCATTATCGAGATGTGCTTCGGACATAGCGATAGCGAAACGAATTCTGTTAACAAGCGCCGGATCAACAGACACAGCTAACACTACAACGATCAGACTATTAGAACAGGGGAAACACACATGTGCACAACCACTATTCGCCAGGCGAAAAGTCCATATCTCCACCCTGAAGGTCGGCGATCTTCATCAGAATCTCGTCTTTTCGTTTTGCGAGTTTCATTTCAAGGAGTCTGAGATCAGCCAATTTGTTTCTTTCCTCTTTGAGCTGACGGATTTGTTTTGCGATCTGAACTTCGCACTCAAGCTGATTGACCTCTGCTTGCTTAATGAGCAACTGTCTATCTTCTGCGGCAGCTTCAGCTGCCTTATGCTTCCAAGACTGTAGATCGGCTTCCGAAGACCTCATCTGCATTGACAAAACCTCTTCGATAGCTTCTCGGTACAGCACAAGTGATGTGACCTCTCCTACAACATCATTGATTGGTTGAATCAGCTTCTGGAGGTTTTCCAAGGGCATAGATTCAATGTGCAAGCGAAAAACTGCCTCAACAAAGGTTGAAAGAGCCTGTTGAGAAACTGCAGAACCAAGACCTGCATCAGCCGAAGCCTCCCGAGCCCGAACCTTCAACTCCATTTTAAGTAACGGATTTTCAGCATGTTGTGCTTCCACAAGGTCGAGAATTTTGCGCGCCTTCTCGGTAGCATTGTCAGCTTTGTCTTTGGCAATCACAACTTGTTTTCTAGAATAAGCTCGCATTACTCCTAGCTCTTTCTCTTCCAGCTCAAAACGAAGAGAAGCAATCTTAAATTCAACTTCAGCAGCTTCTCGTTCAAGCGCTTTAAGTCGTTCACGGGCAGAAAGGTGCTCATTGTCTGAGCACTTTCGAATTGCATCGCTCTCCAATATTTCGTTGGTCAATGACTGAATATTTGTAAGTAGCTCTTTTTTGAAAGCGATTGTACGTGCAAGAAGAGCTCGGATACGGATCAGTTCATCCTGAAGATTCTGATAGTCGGCTTCCAGCTGTAACTCTTTGCGCAAGAGGTGTCTTTCGCCTTCAGACATTTTCCTGAGCTTGGAAAAGTCTCTGAAGAAATCAATCAACTCCCCGACCAAACGAGGTAGTGCGCGTATGCCAGTTGAAACCGCCCAAGCAAGCGGAATCACCCAGAGCAAAACAATTATCGCTAGTGAGATTCCCAGGAGTGGCGACATACAGAGGCTCCGACAACCTTCACAATGGCGTTCCTGACTCCATTATAAAAGCCGGCGAGCCGCCGGCGCTCCCAGGCAAAAGCCGGCTGGAAGCTGACGCTCCGGCCACTCTCTCGGGCAGCGCATCCGCGCAAATCAGCAAAAACAAAAATACCAGCCAGATTGCTCTGCGCTGGTATTTTTACTACTGTCTGACTGCTCGTTGCATCCGAGCTCAGTATTTCATCACGCTTCAGTCAGTCCTTCACGTGGTGCGGGCTTCTTGCTACTGCTTCCGATCGACGCCGATCTAGTGTTTCCGCAAAGCCCCTCGGCTCAAAGCACTCAACATTTAAGTGACGTGCTCACCGTTCATGCAATTAGTTTATCGCGTTTGCAAATACGTTCAACTACCCCACAGTACATTTAACGATCCCATTCTTGGCATTTTGGAGATGCGCTTTAGACATAGTGATCGCAATTCGAATTCTGTTAACAAGCGCCGGATCAACAAGCGCAGCTACCGCCACGGCGATCGGATATAAAAACACAGCATCGTGACCAGTCCAACGATATCAATCAACCCTAAAATCGAGATAGTTAGGTTCAATTGCCACAATCTTCTTCAAAATAGCAATGCGAACTTTCTCGAATCTATTGCCCAATTCCTTCAACTCGGTCCCCTGCTTTATTGAGTCTTCCAGCAAAAGCTTGAACTTACTGGCTTGAACCTGACGTTCAAGCAGCAACATCTCTGCCTCATCCAAAGCCTCGAGATCGTCTCGCTGAGCGGCTTCTTCAACTCTCCGCTGCAATGCTTCATTGCCGGTTTCAAAGGTCGCCAACTTCTCTGATAGGAAATCTTCATTCGACTCCCACTCGGCGAGAACAGCGTTAATTGTCTCAATCTCTCGGTGCGAAGTCTCCATCGTGACTTTCAACTCTTCGATGCGCCTCTTACCAACTGCATGTTTCTCAACTGCGTCAATGACAAGGCGCATGTGCGCAAGAATCTGAGCACGATGCCTTGTTTCTTTCGCAAATTCTTCGCGTCTTTTGACATCAAAGTCAATTTTGGTTTGAACAGCCTTAGCAATACGGGCTTGGTTTTCTTTCTTGACGGCAGATGCAGTTTTTGTAGCAGCGCCTCTCATCGGTCTCAATGGATAAGCCTTCTGCAGTGCGCTTTCCTTATCAGCCAGCTCAGCGCGCAGAGCGTCGTGCTGTGGAGCAAGCTCATCGATTTCCTTCCGAAGTCTTGCAATGGCATCTGCTGTAACTGCGGCTTCCTGATGCTGAGGGATTTCTTCCAGTTCGCGAATCTGTTCTTCAAGTTCGAGTTGAGTATCCAGCGAACGATTAAGCAATGCACGAGCTCGAATCACATCATTCCTGAGCTCCTGGTAGCGATGATCAGTGAAGGGGATAGGGCGAAGCACATCGCGCTCAACTTCCTTTGGGACAAGGAGCGCAGGAGCACCTCTATCGGGATCGGCGGAGTCGCCTAACAAACGAGTTATGGAGCGAAAACAGATTTCAACTCCTCGGATTATTGGAAGTATCCAAAGAAGAAAAACGAACGCTAGTGAAATCTGAAGGAGAAGCGACATAGATTGTGGACCGGCAGCCTAATAAAGAGGCGTTTCCTTCTCCATTATAGAAAAGCCGGCGAGCCGCCGGCGCTCCCAGGAAAAGCCGGCTGGAAGCCGACGGTCCCAGAAAAAGCCGGCTGGAAGCTGGCGCTCCCAGAAAAGCCGGCTGGAAGCTGGCGCTCCCAGAAAAAGCCGTCTGGAGTCCGGCGCTGCGGCCGATTTCGAAATGGAGTCTGAAGGCTGCGCGCCGTCCGTTGGGCGCAAATAAAAATACCAGCCAGATTGCTCTGCGCTGGTATTCTTACTACTGCCTGACTGCTCTTTGCATTAGAGCTCAGTATTTCATCACGCTTCAGTCAGTCCTTCACGTGGTGCGGGCTTTTTGCTACGGTTTCCGATCGACGCCGATCTGAAGTTTCCACAAATGCCCCTCGGCTCAAAGCACTCAACATTTAAGTGACGTGCTCACCGGTTATGCAATTAGTTTATCGCGTCAGCGCATACGATCAACTACCCCATAGATCATTTAACGATCACATTCTTGGCATTATAGAGATGCGCTTCAGACATAGAGATCGCAAAGCACTTTCTGTTAACAAGCGCCGGATCAACTGTCCAGACTAAAGTCGCGGCGATCAGATATCCAGACGGGACCAATCACATATATCGGTCATAGAGCTTAAGCTGCCGCCACCCTATATAAGGAGTTAAAGCAAAGATTGTGCTTTGTCCAAAATCAAAAGCGCAGAAAAAGATGTTTCGCTCGTACTATCGCTCGAACGTTTTGTTCGGAAATTTCTCTTTGATCCACGAGTCATCATATATGGTGCTCATATAACCTCTTCCACCATCTGGCAAAATCGCAAGTACATTTTTACCAGTGCCTTCAAGATCCACACAGCAAGCTGCAGCAGCCGCTGCGATGCATCCAGATGAGCTTCCACCAAAGAGCCCTTCAAACTTCATCAAGTCATAAGCCGCTTGAACTGATTGTTCGTCAGTGACACGAATCGCAAAATCAATAACGGCTTTATGGAAATTGCCCGGCAAAAAATCCTGCCCAATTCCTTCAACAATGTATTGCGCTGGCGTCGTTTTCTCTTCATCGTATAAATCCGCAAGAATACTTCCCACCGGATCGGCGAGAATGACTTTGACCGAAGGTTTTTTCTCCTTCAAAAATCGACCGGCACCAGATAAGGTGCCGCCGGTTCCTGCACCTGCAACAATCACGTCGACCGCACCCTCAGTTTGTTCCCAAATTTCAGGACCAGTCACATCGTAATGAACCTGCGCATTGTCTGGATTGTAGAATTGATCGACGAACCAACCATCATGCTCCTCCGTCAATCTCCTGGCGATACTCAAAAAATGATCCGGATCGCCCATCTTCTTGCCGGTTGGAGTAATTACAATTTCCGCACCGAGCGTTCTCAACAGTTTTACTTTATCCTGGCTCACCTTCTGCGAAACAATCGTGATGAGCTTGTATCCGCGCATTGCGGCGAGCATTGCTAAACCGATACCAGTGTTGCCGGCTGTAGCCTCGATAATGGTACCACCGGGCTTCAGCTTACCTTTGCGCTCCGCTTGCTCGATCATGTTTTTCGCAATTCGATCTTTTACGGAACCGCCTGGATTGAGATATTCCAGCTTGGCCCACAGATTGTGATTGTGATTTTGCTGTGCGCCAAATCGCTTCATTTTTACGATAGGAGTGTTGCCGATTGCGTCAGCTACAGATTCAAATACGCCCAAGGTGTTTTCCTTTGTATTGCTTCAAATCATCGGCAGCGAACTGGGACGCTTGCCGAGCGGAAATGCCGTTTCAATTTTATCGATTTCTTCTTTTGTCAGCTTCAAATTTCCAGCGACAGAATTGTCTGCAGAATGTTCTGCTTTTGCGGCCTTTGGAATGGAGAACAGTGACGGTCGCCTGGTGAGATATGCCAGTGCAATCTGATGTACCGATGCAGAGCGCGCCTCCGCCACTTCAGTCAATGCTTTAAACCCGGCAGAATTGGCGGCAGGAAATCCGCCCCTGCTACCAAACGGGCTATAACCAACGACAGCTACGTTATGTTTTTCGCACCATGGAATTACAGCATGTTCGATTGCGCGCTCTTTCAGGTGATAAAGAACTTGATTGCACGCTATCTTTCCTTCACCGGCAATTTCCAAAGCTTCGTCCAAATCATCTTCATCGAAGTTGCTGACACCCCAGGAAAGAATTTTTCCGGCTTGCTTCAATTCTTCGAATGCTTCGATGGTGTCGCCCAGCTTGTAGTGTCCGCGCCAGTGCAGAAGATAGCAGTCAAGCCGGTCTGTTTTCAGACGCGCTAAAGACTTTTCACAAGCTGCAATAGTGCCTTTGCGCGATGCATTGCTAGGTAAAACCTTGGAAACCAGGAAAACTTCATCGCGGCGCCCAGCAATTGCTTCGCTTACGATTTCTTCCGACTCTCCGGCACCATACATTTCCGCGGTATCAATATGAGTCATTCCAAGATCCAACCCTTGGCGCAAGGCTTTTACAGCCTCTTTTCGTTCGGATCTTTCAATTTCCCAAGTACCCTGGCCAACTACGGCAACATCTCTTCCGGTGCAGCCGAACTTTCTTTCTGTCATTCTGGAAGTCACATTAAAAACCTCTGCTACGGTACGTCGACTGGCATTTTCTTCTCTAAGAGATCTGCTTCTCTGTCGAGTACATCGCCAGCTGGGACACGATCGGTCAGCTGTAATAGATCAGCGTAGCTCCGCAGGCACAGCAGAAGAACATTGTCCTTTTTAGACAATCTGCGGGCGCGCTTGAGAGCACTAGCCAACTCAGGCTCAGCGCGCTTGAAATCATTGCGATCCAGGTCGAATTGTCCAAGCTTGTTGAGAGCAGCGACTGCAGAACTCGGGTCGTCTCCACTATGCTTTTCAAAGACGCTTAGGGCGTGCGATAACAACTGACGTACTTGCAAAAACTTTCGTTGCGCAACGAAACACTCAGCCAACCGAGTCTCCAGTTTCGCGATAATCAGATTGTCGTCGCCAACAAGCTTTCTCTCAATCGCGAGACATCGCTTGAGCAATTCCTCTTGCTCCAACCACAAACCTTTACTGTAAAGTTTGGACGAAACAGAAACAAATTTCGGTATCTCCGCTTCAGCTTTCAGCATTTTGCTGCTTTGCGAGACTGCCGAGTGCTCCTTCGATTCGAACGTATCCATAAGCTTCATCAGCTCAAAATACTCTTGCTTGACGCGTTCGGTATCAATCGCTGCGATCTGATTATTTACCTTCTCCAAGTCCTCAGCATGACCTTCCCATTTTTCATATAGAACTGTTTTCGACCGCAAAGTTGTTTGAAGTCGCTGATTGCGATCTCCAAACCTCTTGCAGCGTTCCTCCGACTTGGCAAAATTGCTTTCAGCACTCTCGTACTTGCCCTTCTTAACGTCATCCTCTGCTTCAGACAAGTAAATTGACCAGAGCAATTTATCGAGTGGTGCGCCTCTGTCGTCCGCAGCACCAGGCCATAATGCCACAAATGCAACCATAACCAGCAATACGCTTGCCACCATTGATACAACAATCATCTCAACCGGAGCGCGCTTCTGCTTCCCTTTTCCATATGGGTGCGTTTCAGACCTAGAGGCAGTGCCACCAGCTGCAGTGCTTCCATCACCTAATGCTGAAGCAACACTGGAAAGAACCTCCTTAAGCTCGCCGGCAGTTTGAAAGCGAATATCTGGGTCTTTCTGCAAGCAGCAAAGAATTGCTGCTTCCAACTCAGCGGGCACTTCAGAATCAGGCGCCTTTTCACTGATGAGTTTCGGATGGTTGTCCACGTGCATGTTCATGGTTTCTAAAAAGCTGTCGCCAATAAAGGGCGGCTCACCAGCAACGGCTTCGTACATCAGGCAACCGAGTGCATAAATATCAGAGCGCGTATCCAATTCACGCCCAAGGCATTGCTCAGGGCTCATGTAAATCGGACTGCCAAATACTTCACCGGTACGAGTTAGCTGCTGCTGCACCTTTCCTGTTTGTGGAAGCAGTTTTGCAATTCCAAAATCCACCAGCTTGACGAGATCGCCGCCATCATCGCGACGCATAAGAATTACATTCGCAGGCTTCAAATCACGATGCACAATGCCCTTTCTGTGTGCTTCTTCGAGACCATCGCAGACTTGCTTGAATATGTTGATCGCGCGCCGGAATTCGATGCGACCGTCTCTGTCGATAATATTCTCCAGACTCTCTCCATTCAGACAGTCCATCACAAAAAATGGTTCGCCTGTTGGAGAAATACCAAAGTCATAGACAGTTATTACATTTTGATGGTTTAAAGAACTCGCTGCTTGCGCTTCGAGTCTAAAGCGTTCGAGCGCCATGCTATCGTCTTTCAGTTTTTGATGCAGCATTTTGATGGCGACTGTGCGATTCATCAGACTATGCTGAGCTTTGTAGACAATGCTCATGCCGCCAAGTCCCAATACGGACTCAATTAAGTATCGTTCGGCGAATAGATTGCCGATTAACGGATCATTATGGCGCCCGCGCAGTTCGGCGCGATCATACGGGCATTTGACAATATCCTCGTCAAATTGCCGGTAGCAAGAAGGGCAGTACTTTTTGTCCAGTTCCGCCATCGAGTTAATCAATCATTTGTCAAGCCATACCGCCATATATAGGTACTATCTTACCAACCCGCGGTAGGCTCAACTGGGCAAGATTTCCACAGTGTGTCACAATGGATATATTCCGCAAAGTTGCGTATATTGGAGGGTTTGAGGCTTGGATAACAAGGAGTCGGCGAACGACGCTGTCCGCTCAACTGACGAAGTTCACGTCAGAATAGTATTGGCTGGCAACCCGCACACAACGCCTGCCGCTTTTGCGAAGCTGGCGGACGACCCGAGTGAAAAGGTGCGCAGCCGACTGGCTGCCAACCCCCGGTTGCCGGAAGACGTTTTTAAAAGACTGGCGAAAGATGAAAGCGTTGAAGTTCGCGAAAGTCTTTGCGAAAACCCCAGCGCTCCGGATGACATTCTCGAACAGTTGGCAAAAGACGAAAGCGAAGATGTGCGCCTGGCGATTGCGGCCGTATCAACAATTCCGCTTCATCTGTTGAAGGCTTTGGCTGAAGACGACAACATGTATGTCGCCGGTGCCGCAAAGAAAACGCTTGAAGAAATCGAAGCCAAATCAGACACGAAATAATTCGCAGTTTATTCCGACACATTTTGCACAAGCCGCTTGCCACTTCTGGTAGTGGCATAAGCGAGCACGGGCATTTTTAGGCGCAGCTTCTCTGAAGTTATGACATTCACTCGATTGACTAGTGCAAGTTTCTTCATAAGCAAGATTACAAGCCATGACGGGTCGAACTCATGTAAGAGCAAACCAGTCTTTGCCGAACCCGGACTGGCGTGATGATTGTTGTGCCATCCCTCTCCCAACGCGAGTACTGCAACCCACCAAATATTGACGCTATCATCCCTGGTGGCAAATGTTTTATATCCAAGCTTTGGAATATGGCACAAAACATTGAGCATAAGCGGAACTTGAAAGACAGCAAAACCCGCAAGCAAACTAGCCAGTGCAGGTACCCAGCCAAAAAATAAAAGGATCAAAAGACGAAAACCCAAACAGATTGCCACTGTGAGCAGATGCGCGCGGTGCCACGAGCCGCCTTGCTCGAGGAAACGATAAACAGGGTCATTAATCAGGTCTTTCGCATGCACTGCCGGATCGATGTGACTCTGATAGCCACGCCGCATCAACCAACCTAAGTGAGCATTGAATAGACCGTACTTCGGTGAATGTGGGTCAAGTTCTGTATCATCATGCCTGTGATGCGCACGATGGATGGTCGCCCACCACATAGGTGATCCTTCGAATGCCAGATATCCGGATAAAACGAAAAAATACTCAACTGGCTTTGAGCAAGCAAAGGAACGATGCGAAAGAAGTCGATGCAAACCAATGGTGACACCAAACGTGTGCCAAATATAAAAGAGCACAAACAGTGCCAGGAACTCGAACATTCTCGCGTCTGCCTTTATGAAATAGATGATGGAGGCTGGATTTCAGCCACAGACGAAAATCAAAACCTGAAATCGGCTCGCCAGGCAGTGTTTCCAAACCCGGACGCCCATGCAGCCCACCGATTACAATTTGTAGTCATACAACTACAATAGCACAGACTGGCAGTCAACGCCACACCGAACGGCCTGGCTGAAACGAACAACTGGCAAAGGTTTTCAATCGGACACTTGAGCCTGTGACACCTGGGCAAGGTTGTAGATTTGTGTCACAATGAAGATATGCGTGCGGCTTCGGATTTGCCGCCGACATTCTTTTACAGCCGCACAGTCAGGAATGCTCGCTGGTTAGAAATCCTTGATCCTCGGTGCTTAGAGGAAGCGATAGGGTACCCGAGCTTTGTTTGCTGCTGACCATTTTTGGTTGGTGCGCAAGAATTCGGACGATTCACTGGTATCTATCCCAGCCGAAAGCGCCTGCGTCAGTTAGGGCCAGGAAATGAACATTCTCATAGTGGAAGATCTCTTCGAAGAAGCGCGCGCGCTTTGCACGATGCTGCAAATGTATGACTTTGAAGTAAGCGTGGCACCAACGGTCGAAGAAGCGCTGTTAGCGCTCGCCAAGACACGAGTCGATGCGATTCTCTTAAGCGTATTTACTGAAAATAAGGGATGCGGGGTTGAGTCCTTCTATCGCATCCAAGCAAATGCTTTGGGAATTCCGATAGTTGTTTTCACTACAGATGCAGATCACGAATTAGCTCTCAAGTTCGTCAGAGACGGGGCACAGGATTGCCTTCTCAAAGGTGTTGCAAGTGACGACTCCATTGTTCGATGTCTGCAATACGCCGTCGAGAGAAATAGAAATGAAGTCGCTTTGCGCAATGGCGAAGAGCGACTGAGGGTTATTTTGGAAAATTCGTATGATGCTTTTATATCAATGGACGCCAAAAGATTGATTACGGACTGGAATGCACAGGCGGAAAAAACATTTGGATGGGGCAAGAGAGAAGCACTTGGGCAAAACCTTTCATTCATTCTTCCTCAGCATTTGCGGCGAAAATATTTGCGAGACATAGAAGCATTCCTCGCCAATCACGAAGGAAAACTTCTCAAAATCAGCAAGGAACTTATTGCTACACACAAAGATGGGAAGGAATTTCCAATTGAACTTACGATGTTTCGAGTCAAAGAAGATGCACACTTCATTCTATGCACATTCGTGCGGGACATCTCAGAGCAGAAAAGGTCGAGTCAGGCTCTAGAAGCGCTGATTGAAGAACGCACTCGAAAACTCCTTATAAGAAATGAGGAGCTGCACCAATTTGCAAAGATTGCCGCTCATGACTTGCAAGAGCCGCTAAGAACAATACAGGGTTTTGCACAACTACTTGGAGACAATAGCAGCGGGAAATTAGATGACGACGGCAGAGAATTCATCGACTACATTTTGGATGGAGTAAAACGCATGCAAGTTCTGATTAAGTCAGTGCTTGCTCATTCCCAAATTCCTACAGATGCAATTCAAAATGCAGATTCGGACTGCAATGTGATTCTGGATGAGGTAATGCAGAATCTCAGCGCGTCTTTCGCTGAGTCCTGTGCGAATATTGAAGTAGGAACATTGCCAAACGTTGCAGTAGAGCGAACGCAAGTTATTCAACTGTTTCAAAATCTTTTGAGTAACTCTATCAAATATCGCGGTGTTGAACCGCTTCAGATTTCCATTAGGGCGGAATCCTCTGCAAACAAGTGGCTCTTCTCAATTGAAGACAACGGCATTGGCATTGATCCCAAATATTCGGACGAGATCTTCAATATGTTCTCCCGCCTAAACGGAAAGGTAAAGTATCCGGGTGCAGGCGTCGGGCTGGCAATCTGCAAAAAAATCGTAACCACACACGGTGGAAACATTTGGGTTGATTCAAAACTTGGGCAAGGAGCAATTTTCTTGTTTACTTTGCCCGCAACAAAAAAGGCGGGAAACAGAAAAATGAAAATGCTAAATTCAATAGAAATTCTATTAGTGGAAGACACGCCATCGGATGTAAGACTGACACAAGAAGCACTAAAACACTCAAATTTTCAATATAGTCTCACGGTTAAAAATGATGGTGTCGAAGCACTCGAGTATTTAAGAGAACTGAAGAGTTCAGGCTCAAAACTTCCGGACATCATGTTGCTGGACTTAAATATGCCTCGCATGAATGGGCACGAGGTCCTGACAGAGCTTAGCAAAGATGCGACTCTCAAAGGTATTCCTGTCGTGCTCTTAACTGTGTCGGAAAGACAAGAAGATATTCTTGATGCACTGCGATCCAAAATGAACTATTACATCGCAAAACCTGTTACTGGTGAAAAGCTGTCGACTCTTATAAATGCAATTCACGAACTGCAAAAAAACGAGAGCACGGAAAACAAACCTCGTTCAAATGAAGAATTGCATATCCGCCTTGTTTTAGCGGGAAATCCACACACTTCCGAGGTTGCGCTGAAAAAACTTTCCGACGATCCCAGTGAGCGTGTACGCAGCCGCGTCGCAGAGAATGCCAACCTTCCGCTGGAGATTTTTCTCAAGCTGGTAACAGATTCCAGTATCGACGTGCGGACAAGCATAGGAGAAAATCCAAACGCACCAGATGAAATCCTTGAGCTCCTCTCCAAAGACTCAAGCGACGACGTGCGTCTTGCGCTCTCAACAAATTCAGCCATCCCCCTGCGCCTGTTAACCGTCCTGTCCGAGGACGACAATATGTTCGTAGCTTCTTCAGCGAAAAGGACGCTCGAAAGCATAGACAGTAAAACAGCTGCTAAATAAGCTCAGGATTTCCCGCTTTTGATGATGTGTCAAACCGGTGCCGTTGTTGAGACGCAACTCATTCAAACGGAATCGGTTTCCACATCCATACAGCCAAGATATCCCAAAGAGCAAGAGCAGATACATCCGATCAAAATTTAAAACAGAGAAGTCCGCGGAATTGTTTACCTTTTCGCGGTTTTGTTTAAGAATAGCTACTGAAGATTTGCGACTGGCGCAAACATTGCAGGATAAGCATCATGAAGGTCGTACTGGCTGAAAAACCATCGGTTGCGCGCGACATTGCCAACGTCGTGGGCGCCAACACAAAGAAAAATGGGTATTTCGAAGGCAACGACTACGCCGTCACTTACGCATACGGGCACCTGGTCACAATCGCCGAACCGGAAGATATGAATCCAGCCTGGGGCGGTCCTTGGCGTATGGCGCAATTGCCAATGATTCCCGACCAGTGGAAGTACAAGGTCGTCGAAAAAACAGTTTCGCAATTCAACACCATCAAAAATCTATTTTTAGATCCGAAGGTCACTTCAATCATTTGCGCAACAGACGCCGGGCGTGAAGGTGAACACATCTTCCGCTTGATTTACAAACTATCCGGCAGCAACAAACCAGTGGAGCGCCTTTGGATAAGTTCGTTGACCGCAGATGCGATTAAAGACGGACTTGCAAATTTAAAATCGTCAGACGAATTCGACAACCTCGCTCATTCTGCAACTGCCCGCGCACATGCGGATTGGGTCGTTGGGCTGAATTTCACGCGAGCATACACTGCAATGAACAGGCAGTTGTGCACGATTGGTCGGGTTCAGACTCCGACGCTTGCCTTGATTGTCGATCGTCAAATTTCAATCGAGAGCTTCAAAGAAAAACAATTCTTCGAGATTGTCGTTAGTTTCGCACCAGGATTTTTAGCTCGCTACATTACCCCCACGGAAGAGCCGCAAACCAGGCTTCACGACCAAGCTGCAGCACAACAAATCGTCGATACCATCAAACCGGAAAAACACGGTCTTGTTCAATCTGTTGTCACAACAGAAAAGAAAAACAAACCACCGGCTCTCTATGATTTGCTGACACTTCAAAAGGAAGCGAACAAGAGATTTGGGTACACAGCGCAAGAAACACTGGATATCGCACAAAACTTGTATGAGGAGCATAAGCTCATATCTTATCCGCGTACAGAATCGCGTCACTTGTCGACAGACATGGTGGCAGAATTACCGCGCGTGCTCTCGACGGTTTTGAAATCGCCAACGACCTCTCAAGTTGCTAAAGACGCAATGGAAAAAGAGGGCATTGTGCCGGGCAAAATCACAACCGCGCTGATCAAACCCAAATTGAGCAAAGCCTACGTTGACGATGCAAAACTCACCGATCACCACGCAATCATTCCAACGTACAACACACCGTCAGCCAACTTGCCTGAGCGGCAGCGCAACATCTATTCGCTAGTTGCACTGCGCTTCTTAAGCATTTTCATGCCTGCGGAAGTTCGTGATGAGACTACCGTTATTCTCACCATCGGCGAACATTCATTCCGCGCCAAAGGTTTTGTCATCAAGGAAGCCGGTTGGACTGCGCTAGAACCAAAGAAAGAAAAAGACGAAGAAGGTGGAAAAGGTAAAGGCAAGAAGAAAGCGGACGGAGATAAAGACAACTCTGAAGACGCGCAACAACTGCCGCCCCTCGATAAAGGTCAGCAAGTCGAAAAACAGAAAGAGGAATTGAAGAAGGGCAAAACTAGCGCTCCAAAACCTTACGATGATGGAACCCTACTAACAGCGATGAAAAACGCCGGACAAGAAATTGACGACGAAGATCTTGCGTCTTACATGAAGCAAAAGGGCTTGGGGACTCCCGCTACGCGCGCGGCAATTATCGAGCGCCTTTTGAAATCGAATTATATTGAGCGCCAGAAAAAATATTTGATGCCGACCGAAAAGGGACGTGCACTTATTCAGCAAGTGCACCAAGATTTGAAAGACGTGGCGCTAACTGCGACTTGGGAACAAGGTCTTGCAGATATGCAGGACGGAAAAATGCAACTCAACTCTTTTGAGAGTGATATTGCAGGATTTGTGTCACGGCTGCTTCCTGACGTTGCAAGTCAAAGTGCGTCGATTCCTTCTGTTCCGCGCGAAGGAGAAGTGAGCTTCGGCACTTGCCCACAATGCAAAGTCGGTTTCGTAAAACAAACCCCCAAAGGCGCCGGCTGCAACCGATGGAAAGACGGTTGCAATTTCACGATTTGGCGTGACATTTACGGAAAGGAAATTACAGACACTCACATCAAAGAGTTGGTTGAAAAACGAATCACGAAGGAAATTAAAGGATTCAAGAAGAAAGACGGCAGCGGCAAATATGATTCACGCCTGGTGTTGACCGAAGACTTCAAGGTCAGGCTAGAAATAATGGCAGGTACACCTGGCGAAAATGGTGGCGGCGGCGGTTTGGGAACATGCCCGCAGTGCAAAGAAGGCACCGTCCGTCTAAATCAGAAAGCTGCCGGCTGCAGCAGATGGAGAGAAGGCTGCAAATTCACCATCTGGAAAGAAGCATTTGGCAAAGAACTTTCCGAAGAAGAAATCAAATCGATAATAAAAAAGGGCACCACTGAAGTAATCCAGGGCTTTAAGAAGAAATCGGGCAATGGAACCTACAATGCGCGCCTAGTGTTAAACGAAGAGTTCAAGGTGCGTCTGGAGTTCGACAACACTGTTTCCACAGCAGAACTCGCTGCAAAAGCAGCGGCGAAGAAAAACGGCGATGATGATAGAAATGGCGCGGGTAATGGAAACGGCGCCAATTTGGGAGATTAAGCGCGACGCCGGTTTGGGACAGTAAGCGCGACGCCGGTTTCGGAGAGTAAGTGTAGGCGCGATGCCATGCATCGCCCGGCCTGACCGTGCACACCCCCTAACGATCGGATATATTGAGATTGGGCTGAAAGGGGATGCAATGAACAAGATAGTTAATCTTTTGCTCGCGGGAGCGGTAGTTGCTTTCGCACCGGCAGGCATGTTGGTTTGCTCGTACATCGCCGAAGCAAAGTCACCACCCGCAACCAATTCCACAAACTCAGGACTGAAAACCGCCTACTTCGGCGCCGGTTGCTTTTGGAAAGTACAATACATTTTTAGCAAAGCTCCGGGCGTTGTGAAAACGAAAGTCGGATACTCCGGCGGCACCATAAAAAACCCTTCTTACGAACAAGTCTGCAGTCACACGACCAAACATGTTGAAACCGTTGAGGTTGAGTACGACCCGAAGAAGACGACTTTCAAACAACTCTTGCAAGTATTTTGGGCAAATCACGATCCAACAACATTGAATCGCCAAGGACCCGATGTCGGCGATCAGTATCGATCGGTAGTGTTCTACACTGACGAATCGCAAAAGGAAGAAGCACTGCAGCTGAAGAAACAATTGAATGACGCGCATCGGTTTTCGAAGCCGATAGTCACGGCAATTGAGCCGGCAAGCAAATTCTATGACGCGGAAGACTACCACCAGGATTACTTTAAAAAACACGGTCAGACCTGCGAGTAAAACTGGATCAGAAAGCTGAAAACGACACGCGGCAAGCTCCCGACGACTTGTCACACTCGTGTCATTATCCAAAGCTTGAATACTGCTAGCCTCCAAAAGCATTTACTAGACATCTGGCAGCCATCATTCACAACAGTTTGCGCCTCTAAAACAGGAGCGATGCGAGCATGAGCGTAGACCAAAATTCTGGATTCATCGACGAAGTAAGCCTTGTCGGGTCCACGAAATCGATGTATGGGCAGAATGAATTGCTGTTGCAACAAGCAATCGCATATCGCTACACAACTGCTTTTGCAGAACTCAATCGATACGCCTGGGACTTGCAGCAAAAGACGGAGCTCGGCTGTTTTGCATCCATCTTGGTTTGCGACCTGGACCGAGGCGGCATGCTTATCAAAGGCATTTTGCAAGACGGACAGGAGCGCTTGTTGTTTAAATCAGACGGACAGGGACGCTCCCACGGATTTAAGTATGACGAACAGGGCGAGCTAGTTTGCGCCATTACGGCGGTCACCAAAGACATAATCCCATCACTCGCCGACACAGCCACACCAGAACTTGTCATAAAGAAAAGCCGAGAAAATCCGGACGCTCCCTGGCAAGAACACGGCTGGAAGCGACATGGATATGACTGGAAAGAATTCCCCACCCATCCGAGCAAAGCATCATTTGAAGTCCTAGAAGACGGCTCTGTTCTCGAACACTGCGCGCCGCTGATGCAGTTTTTCAAACCCAAAACACTTTATTCGATTTCGGTTTCATAACTCACAATTCGCCTCATCTTGCCTATTGAGCATTTATACTTATGTCTCGGCATCTGTGCGCGTTTCCAAGAGAACATACGTCTTGTTTGGCACAAAGGCAGCTCTATTCGGCGCTGTAGCTGTGGGTCTTGTTTCCACAGCCGTAGCTTTCGCCGCGCCTAAGCAGACTAAGGCGCAAAAGCCTCAGACTAGTGCAAAAACTGCCATCGCAATTCAAGGAAGAAGCGCAACCTTCGGACCCTTTTCAATGAAGGTCGGGGATGGGCTCAACGTCCGTGCAAAGTTCGGATACACGATTTGGGACAAGAACAAGCCTGACGAAGTAAATATGCTTAATTCGGAAAACAAGGTTTATTTTCGCGACACTGCTAAAGGCTGGCTGACGTGGAACAGGCGCGGACTGCCCTCCATCGATATATCGTCCGTTGAGCTCTTAGACAAACTAACTGTAGACGGTCAGCCTTGCAACCATTACTTCGGCTATCAAATGGTGAAGGGGCAAAAAGTAAAAGTCGCTGATTTCATCTGCTTGCAAAAGGCACCATGCGATCAAGCAGTCGTTGAATTCTGGAGCAAGCATTACCTGGTGCCGGCAAAATGTGGTTTTCCTATCAGTGTCAGTCAGCGCGAGGGAAATCACATGGAGATTGCATTGCTTACGACGTCTATCAAAACCATCCCTGCATCAACGGTTTCGTTCAGCGTGCCGAAAGACTACAGAAGGACTAACGACAAGGCGTCTTTGTACTTCGCTGACGTTGGTGGCGGAATGAGCAAATCTGACCTGGAAAGTTTTTTTCAGCAACCGCTGAAGTGAGCAAGGCACCAATGAAAACAAACGCTGTTCGCTTGCTGGACAATCTCAAAATAAGCTATGAGCTGAGAGAATACGAAGTGGATCCGGATGATCTAACTGCGGAAACTGTCGCGAAGAAAATAGATTTTCCGATTGATCAAGTGTTCAAAACACTCGTAGCCCGCGGCGATAAAACCGGAGTGTGCCTCGGCGTCGTACCGGGAAGCATGAGCTTAGACCTAAAAGCGCTAGCGAAACTAAGCGGCAATTCTGATGTAAAGGTTGTTCCGCTAAAGGAAGTCGAAGCACTCACCGGATACATTCGCGGCGGTGTTACAGCGCTTGCTTGCAAGAAGCCATACCCGGTGTTCGTAGACGAAACGATTACTTTATACGAGCGCGTTTCGATTTCGGCGGGCGTTCGTGGCAAACAAATTTTGATTGCACCGGACGATTACGTCAAAGCCGTCAATGCCACCATGGGTGATATCTGCAAGTCGGAAAATTAGGTTTTTGAAAACCGAAAATGTGAGAGGAGAGTCAGGAGTCCAATGATAGTTGAATTCGACAAAGCGGCACCAGATGCGTTTTACAAGATCCTGATCGGAAGTATATTGCCTCGTCCAATTGCCTGGGTTTCCACACTGAGCAAAGACGGCATTGCCAATCTCGCACCATTCTCTTTTTTCACAGTTGCAAGTTCGAATCCACCCGTATTGTGTTTTTCGCCCGCGCTCAAGCTTGAAGTTTATGAGGGAACCCAAAAGGGCATTCCGAAAGACACCCTAAAGAACATCCAGGACACTGGAGAATTCGTCGTAAACATCGTTAGCAAGCAAGTCGCCGAGCAGATGAATCAAAGCAGCGGCAGCTATGCACATGGCGTCAACGAGTTTGAAAAAGCAGGACTGACGGCTGCTACATCGACACATATCGCGCCACCTCGCGTCCAAGAGTCTCTTATCAATTTCGAGTGCAAATTGCATCAAGTCATCTCATTTGGCGAACACCCGGGAGCCGGCAATTTAGTTCTGGGAAGGGTTCAGTGCGCGCACTTGCACGAATCAGTCTATAAAAACGGACGGGTCGATATCAATGTCCTGCAGCCAATCGGACGTCTGGCAGGCATGGAATACTGCGAAATCAAAGAGCGTTTTGTAATGGTACGACCGGAGGTTTAGTTCAGCAGCGCATGAGCGATTACGTAGAAAAAATTGCAGCAGAGCTAAAACTCGAAAATGCAAAGGTGCGCGCCACCCTTGCTCTTCTGTCAGAAGGTGCGACGATTCCCTTTATCGCTCGCTACCGCAAAGAAGTTACTGGGAGTTTGGACGAGGTCGTGATCGCGCAAATTCGCGACCGCCAAGCGCAACTGGAAGAGCTCGACAAACGCCGTCAGTCAATCCTCGAGTCGCTAACCGAGCGCAACCTACTGACTGATGAGCTAAAAGCAAAAATTGAAAAGGCTGTCACGCTCACAGAACTGGAAGACGTTTATCTACCATTCAGACCAAAGCGGAAAACACGCGCATCTGCAGCAAGAGAAAAAGGCTTAGAGCCGCTCGCAAAGGAGTTATTCGCAGGCAGTCCAAAAGATCCACCGACCGAAGCTGCGCGTTATATAGATGCAGAGAAGGGCGTCGCCTCGGCTGAAGATGCATTAGCGGGCGCTCGAGATATTATTGCTGAATGGATTGCAGAAGACGAACATGCGCGCAAAGAAATGCGCAAGTTTTGGTTTGCACGAAGTTCTTTCTCATCGCTAATGGTCAAGGGGAAAGAGACAGAAGGTGCGAAGTTTAAAGACTATTTTGACTGGACAGAAAATGTCACTTCAATTCCTTCGCATAGAATTTTAGCGATGCTGCGCGGAGAGACGGAAGGATTTCTCAAACTCAAAATCAACCCGCCCGAAGAAGAAGCTCTACAAATGCTGGAGCGCCGATTCGTCAAAGGCGGCAACCGTAGCTGGGAACAGTGCAGGTTAGCTGCGCAGGATTCGTACAAACGTCTACTCGCTCCAGCGATGGAAACAGAGTTGAGAGCAAATTTGAAAGGACGCGCGGACGAGGGCGCAATTGATGTCTTCGTCCGAAATGTTCGTGAACTGCTGATGGCGCCACCACTTGGGCAAAAGGCAGTGCTTGCCGTGGACCCAGGCTTTCGTACAGGGTGCAAGATTGTTTGCCTAGATCGCCAGGGTGCTTTGCTTCATCACGATGTGATCTATCCGCTCTTCGAAGGAAATAATCAATCGCAAGCCTCCAAAGCAGAACAGAAAGTAATCGAACTTTTGAAGAAGCACAGCATAGAAGCTATAGCTTTGGGCAATGGCACTGCCAGCCGCGAGACGGAGTCATTTTTGCGCGGCATAAACTACAAAGACGCGGGCTTGCCAAATATTCCTATCGTTGTCGTCAATGAAAGCGGAGCGTCAATCTACTCGGCATCTGAAATTGCACGTGAAGAATTTGGCGACTACGATATCACCGTGCGCGGCGCAGTTTCGATTGGTCGCAGACTGATGGACCCTCTGGCGGAACTCGTCAAAATAGATCCAAAATCAATCGGTGTCGGGCAATATCAGCACGATGTTGATCAAACAGCGTTACAGCGCAGCCTCGACGACACAGTCATTAGTTGCGTGAATGCCGTAGGCGTAGAGTTAAACACGGCAAGTAAACAGTTGCTTTCATATGTAAGCGGACTGGGTCCACAGATCGCCGCCAACATCGTCAAATACAGAGACGAAAACGGCGCCTTCGCCAGTCGCGCGCAACTGAAGAAAGTTCCTCGCTTGGGTCCAAAAGCATTCGAGCAATGCGCTGGCTTCTTACGCATTCGCGATGCAAAAAATCCACTGGACACGAGCGCTGTTCACCCCGAGCGATATGAGCTCGTAGAGCGCATGGCGAAAGATGCAGGGTTTAGCGTAGCGGCGCTCATCAACAATGAATCAAATACAGCAAAAGTCGAGATCAACAAGTATGTCGATAAAGAAGTCGGGCTCCCGACGCTGAAAGACATCATCAAAGAATTGGAAAAGCCAGGGCGCGACCCGCGCTCGCAGCTAGAGCCAGTGAAGTTTGCCGACGGAATTCATAGCATTAATGATCTAAGAGAGGGCATGCGCCTTCCCGGAATCGTCACCAACGTGACAGCCTTCGGAGCGTTTGTCGATATCGGCGTTCACCAAGATGGACTAGTGCACGTCAGTGAATTAGCAGACAAATTCATCAAAGATCCATCCACATTCGTGAAGGTCAACCAGCAAGTTAGCGTCGTCGTGATGCAAGTGGACAAGGACAGAAAACGCATCTCTCTGAGCATGAAAAGGAAGTAGGCCAACTGGTTGAATTCATTAGCTGAATTCAACCGAAAAGCTCTTCACAACTGCATTTGCAAATGCTAGACTAGTCAGTATGACTTCTCAAAATGCGGAGCCGATTTGAACAGCCGACCAGCACCTACTTCCAATAGCCGAGCGCCAGAAGAAGGCAAAGACAACGTAACTCGACTATCAGAAAAGAGAGAGAAAATTCTCGAAGGCGCGTTGCGAGTTTTTCTTGCTCAAGGTTATTCCGCAAGCATGGACGCAATCGCGGCAGAAGCAGGCGTTGCAAAACAGACGGTCTATAGCCATTTTAAAGACAAACATAGTTTATTCAGCGCATTGATCGATCGATTGCTCGATCATTTTGTCTCTGCAGGTTTGACCGCCGACCTTCTTGCGCTTGATGCTCGCAGTTTCATTCGCAAAATCGCACACATAACACTTTCTCGCATGGACGACTGGGAGTACGTTTCCCTTCTCCGGCTTATCATCGGCGAATCCGGGCGCTTCCCTGAATTGTCCGAACTCTATGTTTCGCACATGGTAAAACCAGGCATCGAGAAATTGGCTGCGTATTTACGCGCAAATGAGCAAGTTAGGTTTTCAGATCCAGAGGCAACTGCAAGAATCATCCATGGCGCGCTAATCAATTTTGTGATTTTGCAAGAAGTAATGCACGGAAAACATGCGATGCCTATGTCGCGTGAAAGGCTCATCAATTCAATAGTTGACATGGTTTTGTTTGCAGGCGAGCAAGGCAAGCAGTCGAGTTAGTTTTTCAAGCAAAAACGCGGAGCAAAAATAACTCAGCAGCGTTGTGCGTCTCAACGATGCGCGCCGATTCCAGTTGCACTCACAAACAAAACAAGTTCGCGGTCGTCACCACGAACTTGCTGTCGCATCGATCAACTTTTACTTACAGACTTCACACCACAACTTACTCTCTGCAGAATCCTTGAGACAAATAGACCAGTGCGTTGCACCCCTGCGAACCCACTGGCCTACCTGCTGTCTCATGGAGACTGTTCTGTCTAGCTGCTGTGCGAATGTCCTGAGAAACGTGAGTGCCTGACCAATTTGGTCAATTTGTAGATGGTATAACCACAGCCACCGGCAAGGGCTCCGGTCAGCACCGCTACACCCATACAGTTGTTGCAATCGATTGCATAGTACGAAGTGACTGCAGTAAATGGAATTAGAAACGAAAGAGTGTAATAAGAACTAGAACACGTCTTTTTAGCCTGGGTAGCTGAGCTGCATCTCTGGGAAGATGGAGGTGCCTCGCACGAGGATACCGATGAACGTGGGCTGGATTGCTGGCAAACAGATTGTTGGTGGGCTGGGTCGAGTACTGTCTGGTTCATCGGTATTACCTCGCCGGTGCATACATTCATACTAGCCAGTCCAGTCTAGTTTGTCAACTCCTAATTTCGCAAGCGCCAAAACGACCGCCATCGACGCACCAGCAAGGCTTTTAGTCCAACTCGAAACACCACAGCCAATTAGACTACACAGTCCAATTTCAACCAAAAACAAGCCAAAACGGCCCACCAGGCGTGTCATCCGAGCATTTTTATGCCGAAGAAGCCTAGTCTAGGAATTTATTTTTGAAAGTTGCCTGCATCCTATATATGTAAGAAGCACTTGGCAGAAGAACGCTTAAATCACGTTCGAGCTTGTGCCATATGATGTCCCACGAAACTCGGCGACAATTTCCCCATTCTGGTTTTTCACAGAAACATCATAAACACCGGTTCTGCCGCTCAGCGATACTTCGCGGGCAGTCGCAGTCAAGACATCGCCAACCTTTGCGGCGGCAACAAAATTGATCGTGCAGTTAAGCGCAACTGTCTTTCTGTTTCGAGAATTGCATGCGAATGCAAACGCCGAATCCGCCAGCGAGAAGGTGAAGCCGCCATGCAAAATGTCCAATCCGTTGAGCATATCGTCACGGACGGTCATCGACAAAACAGCAACACCTTCGTCGACGCTCTCGATTTTTATGCCGAGATGCCGGCTGGCGCGATCATGCGTGAGCATGTAGTCCGCTACTTGCTTTGCAGTTTCTTCAGCAATTTTCTCGGTTGCCATTGCGCTTCCTTCAGAGTTCAGGTTTTCGCTGCATATGATACCCCCTTGAGAATAACGGGCTGGAGATGGGGAACAGCCCCAGCTAGCGACCGCTGCAAATTCAGATCATCAACTTGCGAGAGGTCAGCAAAGAAAGGCGTAGAGATTCGTTTTTCTGCGCAATAGTCAATCAGTTGCGCGTGAATCGCCCAAGTAAGCAACGGCGGCTCGCCGAGCAGCCCAAGCAATTTTATCAAATGCACATCAGCATAAAGAGTGCACAACAGGGCAATTGCCGAAGACCTTCTGTTCTGCCGTCTGTCGCTTTGAGCAATTTCAAACAAGGTATCTTCTAAACCTATGGCTGGCGCATGTACGACGTAGGATTCAAGCGTTTCGGTTGCGCAATAGCCTGTGCTGTTTACATTCTGATAGAGATTCCAGAGACTAAGTGCAATCAAGCGACTTGGGGTTACTCTTCGCATCGCAAACGCAGCCGCCTTTCTTACTCCACCGCATCTATCTTCGAGCAAGGCTTCAAGATCTTCACCGAAATTCCAGAGAGATAGAGGTGTACAAGCCATTTCTCTAACGAGATGATCGGTATGATTTAGGAAGTATCTAGCGAGTCGTTGTCGGTCAAAAACACCCACTTCTTCCCAGTTAAAAGGTGAATTCCAAGATTGCTTTTCAATCCAGCAGCCATCCGCATCATCATAGAAGCGCATAATCTCCAATGCGGAAGACCTAAGTCGTTGAATTTCAGGAGCATTTGCCTTCGGTAAAGGCTCTGTAGATAGTTGGGACAATTCCTCAACAGATTGCTCGCTGACTCGCGGACACTCAAGCGAAACTAGATTTTCTATTGGCTTTAACCAAGTCAGAAAAAACTCTTTGGACTCTCCTTCAAGGTCGCTCAGGGCGTCTTCGAATTCCTGCTTATGGCATTCAAAAACTCCCTCTACCTCCTCGCGAAAGTCCTCAGCTGCGCAGTACCGCAGCTCCGCCAAGCCTGTCAAAACTTTCTGACTGCGAAACCATGAGATGGTAGTCAGAGCTCGATCGGCCACGTCAAACACTGGGTCAGAAATAGCTTCGAGAAGTGCACTTTCTGCTTCAAATGGTTCTTCCCATTTGAGGTTGTTCGCTGCTGCCATACGTACTCCGGGATTCGGATGAGAAAGTGCCTGGATAGAAAGTCGCTGCTGCTCCGGTTCTTCAAATCCAAACAGTAAACTATTGATTGCATCAAGATGGAATTCATGACTGGGATCTCTTGCTATCGGAATGAGAATGTCAGCTTCAGAGGTGCGAGCTTCAATAATCGCATGCCTGCGCAAAATCCGATCTCCTGAACTCCACCATCTGCGCCTATCTGCTTCTGAACATCCTGTGCACATTTGCCCAAGGACTTCGCTGACAAATTCTCTTAGATGCGCGGGCTGTGAAGCATCCTCCAAAAGACGCACCATAGGCGGCACCAGCCGTGGATCGTCTAGCGCGGCAATTGTTTCAATAATTTCTCCGATGTCTTCTTCCGGTCGACTGTGAAGGAGGGCGTCCAACAACCTAAAGGACCATGAGCGATCATGCTTCGCTCTTATTTCCGCATGTGGAATCATGTTTGTCTCCTTTGACAAAACGAATGTTGGGATTCAAAAAGTTTCGCTTCGCAAAGCTGGGCGGCATTTATGCCGCCCCTACGCTTCGCTGAACGCGATTATCTAAAGTAGTGATCTCGATTGATGCCGTCAAAAGCGGCCGCTAGTCATGCAGCAGCCTTTGAAACCGGCGTCCTGAGCCGCACGGACACAAGTCCTTGCGACCGAGTTTCTCTACAAGTTCTTTATCACCATGAACAATACGTCGTCCACGCTTAACCCGTGACTCAGACGGGAACCCGCGTCTTCGCTTGCTGGACGATTCAAAAGGAGTTAGTTTGTGCTCTAAAGTATTGCATTGTCCTATCCTCTCAATGAAGGGAGAGATGTCGTTAAACCATCATATCAGGTTGGCGAAACGACAGAATCGCATTCTAATGGAAGTCAAGCCGAGACGCAAATGAAATCCAACCGCTTGGCGCTTCTCAGAATCAGAACTCCTACCTGGTGCCGCTAGTCGCGTACAACTTTATTCGCTTACAATAGGACCAAAGTTTTGAAAAGGAATGGTGCGTTAAACGGTGAAATCAGTTCAACCTTTTAGTCTCATATTGGCACTAACGATTTCTGCCTCATTTGGTTTTGGTGCGCAAGAAACACAAGCGCACGATAGCGCGCCGGCAGCAGAGGCGGCAGCAGAAAATCTAAAAGAAAAAACACCGGAAGAAAAAAAAGAACACGTGCATCACAAGAAGGGGCACGAGGCTGGATACCATCGCGAATTCAAAGATGCAAAACGCTGGGTAAAAGTATTCGATGATCCCGCGCGCGACAAGTGGCAGATGCCGAGCCAAGTTGTTGAAGCTTTGCACGTTCAGCCAAAAGACATCGTCGCAGACATAGGAGCAGGAACAGGCTACTTCTCTTTCCGCATCGCAAAGGCGCAACCAGAATCAAAAATCTACGCGGCTGACGTCGAGAAAGATATGCTTACATTTCTGGCTGAAGAAGCGAAGAGACAACACACCAAGAATGTAGTTCCGTTCGAAATCAAAACATCAAAGCCTGAATTACCTGAGAAAGTGAATCTCGTGTTGATAGTCGACACGTTCCACCACATCGACGATCGTGTTCAATATTTCAAAGACTTGCAGTCATCGCTGACACCTGATGGCAGACTCGTTATCATAGACTTCACGGAAAAATCTCCAGTAGGTCCGCCAAAGGATCACCGCATAGATAAAAGCGAAGTGATCGCAGAACTTAAGGAGTCAGGCTATTCACTCTCCAACGACAAAGAGTTTCTTCCATATCAATACTATTTAGAGTTTCACAAAACAGGCAAATAGCAGACAAATAACAGGCACTTCAATAGCGCCATGTACGTAGTCATGCGCGTTTTTTATCGCCGTCAGTTTTTGAAAAAATGAAGTTGATAACTGACAGCCTTTTGTTTGCGTACGCTTTTCCCGCTTGTTCTATGGCATTCGTCATTTCGACAGAATCAGGATCGAACGCGTAGACATTTTGGCTTTCTTTCTCTTTTATGATCCCACCGCGAACGAAATCCGTAAGCGCGGTTTCGATTACACGAGGATTCGAATACAGCTTCGATGCAATCTCAGTGACGGACAAAGCATTGCCCTTCTCTTTCATGAAGAGAATGAGTTCAAGTTGCCAGACTGACTGAATATGATTTCGCAGAAACTTCTGCGCCTCTGGCGATATCTCTACAGCGAGAGATTCCTCATTGTCCATACGGATACCTCAAGCGGACAAACCTTGCCCAAAAGTTGCCGCTATCTCTACTATACGCTTGAAACTAAAAACTAACCTCACCCGAAACGCTCACGCGGTAGCATCTTCGAATAACGCGGTAATTTCTTGCGGCCTAATTTCAGTGTAAATCACGAGTTTTTCTTCTACCTTTCAAAATGCGAATCCCGCACAGAGATAAGGTCTCAATGTCACAATCTATACACCGTTTTTCGTGCAGGGCAAGAGAACGATAAACTTAGAACCAACTCCCAACTCACTTTCGCATGTAATGCGGCCTTGATGAGCCTCGACAATTTGCCTACACAAGTAGAGTCCAAGCCCCGAGCCAAGGGTATACCGTCGCCCCGTTGGACCTTGCGTGAAAGGCTGAAAGAGTGTGGATTGCACATCTTTCTCAATGCCCGCACCAAAATCCTCCACTACCAGCTTGAAAAATTGCGCGTCGGACGACAAATGCACCTTAATTTCGCCACCATCTGCGGTGAACTTGATTGCATTGTCTAACAGGTTCTGCAAAACACGCCTGATTGCAAGACCATCAATTGAGACAGTACAAGGCTCAGCGAGGCTTTCTACGCTGAGCTTTATATTGCGAGATTCAGCCTGCACTTGAATATCGCTAACACAATCTGTAACGAGGGTTCCAAGATCCAAGCTCTCGATATAGAGACTCTGCAAGTTTTGATCTTCTCGATAAAATTCAAGAAGTGATTGCAAGAGAGAGAGAATATTTCGATTGCTCGCCAGAATCTGCGAAATCAAATCGAGCTGCTTCTCATTGAGTCCTCCAATCTTCTCGGAAAGCAAAACTTCCAAGATCAAATTGGAACCAACAAGCGGTGATTTCAGATCATGCGTTATCGCAGCAGCAAATGTCTCGCGCTCTTCAAGGAGAGTTTTTTGCGTATGCACGTCTGTGCAAGTGCCAAACCACTTCACTATATTGCCTTCTGCATCTTTGACAGGCAGAGCTCGCCCGATGTGCCAGCGGTAAATACCGTCGTGACGCCGGATTCGGTACTCGGTCTCATACCCCTCGCCGGAGGCGATGGCTGCTTTCCAGCGCATCAGACAACGTTGCAAGTCGTCTTCGTGAATACATTTTTGCCACTCCCAGCCTGTTGACTCACTCTCGTTGCAGCCAGTGTAGTTGTACCAGCGCTGATTGAAGTAGTCGCAGTAGCCGGAAGAATCCGCTGTCCAGACGAAATTCGGAATAGACTCGGCTAAAAGTTTGAAGTATGTGCTGGTTGATAAAAGATTGTCTGAGAACTTCATTGGTTACCCACGATTCCACGAAGAAACTCTCTGTCACCGTTGTCCGAAATGGCTTCGGACATTTGACAAGCACGGGCGCCGGGTCGCCGAAGGAAATCCCTTTACTTTATAGAGCATAAACATGAAAGTTACCACAGCGTTAAACTTAAAGTGCCTAAAGGTCCGCAATTTCTGGCATTGAATACGTTCAAGCGGTATATAGCCGTCCTTTTTTGTTGTTTGGGTACTAAACTTGTGGGATTGGCGATTGAGGAGACACGTATGCGAACCCTGGTACTGGGAGCTGGCGCAACAGGCGGCTATTTCGGCGGCAGGCTACTGGAGACGGGAGCCGATGTGACTTTCCTTCTACGCGCCCAGCGAGCAAAGGATTTACGCCAGCGCGGATTGTCGATTAAGAGCAAATATGGCGATAGTCTTTTAACGGATTTGAAGATCATCGAAAAGGCGACGGAGCCTTTCGACCTCATTATCCTCTCCTGCAAGGCCTATGATCTGCAAAGCGCACTCGATGCAATTAGCGGGGCAGTTGGAGAAAAAACGGCAATACTTCCGCTTCTCAACGGAATGCGGCATTTTGAAGAACTCAAATCTCGTTTTGGTGCAGAGCGCGTCATCGGCGGTTTTTGCATAATTGCAGCAACAATGGATGCAGACGGAAACATTGCGCATTTGAATGACATGCACACCATAAAGTTCGGAGAACTCGATGGAAAGCCAAGCGAGCGCATTAGTGCAATAGAAAAGATGTTCGAGCCGGCAAACTGTACATCGAAAGCAAGCGAGACAATAATCGCCGACATTTGGGAAAAGTGGGTAATGATTTCATCGCTTGCAGCGCTGACAACGCTGATGAGAGCCAATGTTGGTGAGGTTGCTCGCTCACCCGGCGGACCAGAGATTGCTACAAAACTGTTTGAAGAGTGCGTAAGTGTTGCGCGCGCACACGGATGCAATCCACCGGATAGCTTCGTCAAAAATATGTGCGGAAGATTGTCCGACCCGGCGTCGACGCTTGCGGCATCAATGTGCAGAGATGTTGAACGCGGCAACAACGTAGAAGCCGATCAAATCATTGGCGATTTGATAGACAAAGCGAAAGAGAAAAATGTGACGGTTCCAATTCTGGAAATCGCGTATTGCAATGTAAAAGCTTACGAGCAAAGACGCGCATCCGCAGCGCCTGCACCTGCAGCCGTTAAATGACGAAAAGCCAGATTATCTGCGTCCGCGGCGGAATCGGCGTGCTGGAAGGACTTTACGCACTTCCGGTTGAGCACCGTTTGTTCCGGTCGACTCAAACTGTCTTCCGACCACCTTCTCAATGTCTCGCACCAGGTGACGCTGCTCTTCCGAGATAAAGGAAACAGCTGTTCCAGACTTGCCGGCGCGACCGGTACGTCCGATTCTGTGGACGTAATCTTCAGGTGTGTCAGGAAGATCATAATTGACCACGTGACTGATAGTCGGAATGTCCAGTCCGCGTGCGGCTACATCGGTAGCAACAAGCACTGCGATCTCACCGGTTCGAAATTTTTTCAGCGCTCGCTCACGCTGCGACTGAGACAAATCACCGTGAATTTCTTCCGCAATGACTTTTGCGTCTTGCAAACGATCGCTGACCCAGCCGGCTTTGCGCTTAGTGCGAGTAAATACAAGCACGGCTTCAGCGCCGAAATCGCTGAGCAGTTTCAGCAGTAGAGCGTCTTTATTGAACTCAGTGACATGAACGAACTGTTGATCGACTGTTGCAGCATCAACGCGTTCTGTATTCACTTTGACGATCACAGGGTCTTCTGAAAACTCGTTACTGAGCCTAGCTATACGATCATCAATAGTCGCAGAGAACATCAAAGTCTGACGTTCTTTATTCACCTTGGAAATAATCCGCCGAACCTGAGGCATAAAACCAAGATCAAGAAGTCGGTCGGCTTCATCGAGCACCAACATTTCAACTTTGCTCAAGTCGACAGCTTTGCGCTCGAGGTAATCGTTGAGTCTGCCCGGGGTTGCAACAATAATGTCGACATTTCCACGCAGCGAACGCAACTGCTGATCCATACCTGCGCCACCATATAAGGTGACTACTTTTAATTTCAAATTCTTGCTGAATAGTTTGAACTGTGAGCTTACTTGCACAGCCAGTTCGCGCGTCGGGACTAAGACTAGCGCCCGGGGCTTATCACTTGGTTCTTGCAAGCACTCAACAATCGGCAGCCCGAACGCTGCGGTCTTACCAGAGCCTGTTTCGGCAGAGGCAAGCAGATTGTGTCCGTCCAGAATTACGCCGATAGTTCGTCTTTGAATTGTTGTTGGTTCGCTAATTCCTGCGTCCTGCAGGGCAGCCAAAACCGGCTTGGACAAGCCAAGCTCCGCAAATTTCTGCAATGTCAGTTTTCCTTTGTCTTCAAACTTCTTGTTTCAGTGGCTGACTGCCAGCTGTTTCCAATAGCCGCGCCGATTGCGCTGAGGAATGAACTTCTAAATTTGAGTTCGTCGTAGCCCGCTGGGCTAATTTACCGTCATGACATTTATGAGCCGCTGGAGACCTCACCTGCCAAGATTAACCTCAGTATGCCACGAAAACGCCCGAATGTCAAAACTGGCGGGCGATTTAGTTAATGTCCCACGGCAATTAATGGGGTTGGAACCTTTCAAAGCCACACCGGTCGTCCCATTGCATGGATTCAAGACTGTTTACGTGGGCAAAGCCCTGCCGACCGGAAATTTTATCGGGCTCCGGACATTGGAAAACCCGAAAACCCAAACAGAGTTAGCTTCTACGAAATACCCGTTTTCGGGAATACACGGATGTGAGGGCTGGGCAATAGAATGATAGGAAGGCGAGAAAGCGGAATGACAACCGCTGTGGCGATTAAGGGACAAGAGAGGATTTTATGGTCAATTTGACCTGGAAGAGCGCAGGCGTTACCGATGTGGGACTGAAGCGCAAAGACAACCAGGACAATTTTTATATAAGCGAAGATGAACGCTGCCTGGTCGTTTGCGACGGCGTCGGCGGCGAAACCGGTGGGGCACTCGCCAGCCGGTTGGCGGTGGAAACAGTCGAGACACTCTGGCTCTCCGAAAAACCCAATTTATCCGACCCGCAAGCGGTTGAAGCCTGGATGCGGCGTGCCGTCGCAGAGGCGAACACATCAGTAAAACAAGCTGCCGACGCTAGCGACGACAAAAAGACGATGGGAACGACCATTGTGATGGCGGTATTTGGCGAGGAAGGCTTATTGCACATCGCCCACGCCGGCGATTCGAGAACAACTTTGGTACGCGAGGGCAAGGCTGATGTTCTGACCATCGACCATTCGGTGGTTATGGAGATGCACTTGCGCGGACAGCTGACGCTTGATCAATGCGCTGTGAATCCGTACAGAAATTTGATCACGAGATGCCTCGGTCACGAGGAGAATGTCGAGGTCGATTATTCGACGAAGCAGTTGCAAGACAAAGACTGGATCATCCTTTGCACCGATGGACTCTCCGAAGTTGTGAAGCCCGATGAGCTTGGTCCGACAGTCGCCAATCACACGGTTCCTCAGGAAGCGTGCGACGAACTGCTGAAGATGGTTTTGGATAGAAACGCGCCGGACAACGTCACCATTATCGCGGTCGAATACAAGGAAGTCGAAGCACAAGTGCCGACTACAGCGGACTCGAAGTAGACTTATTGCCGGAATACCGTAAACTGATAAGCGGTTAACTCGTTTGAGAGATCGCCGAAGTTTGCAACGTGCAGGATAACGCAGGTTCGCTCAAGACCTTTGTCTCACAAGATCAATGACAAAAAAGCAGACCAAATCAAAAATCAAAATCCTGCTCGTTGAAGATCACGAAGCAACGCTCAAAGGATTGCGCAGCGAACTCTCTGCTGAAGCCGATTTTGAAGTCGCTGGAATCGCCACCACCAGCGAAGAAGGATTGAACCTCGCGAAAAATCTGCATCCCAATATAGTCTTGCTCGATCTGCATTTGCCCGACTCGGAAGGTCCGAAGTCGCTCACCGAGTCATTTTGCGCGCTACAAGACACGCGCGTAATTGTTTTCTCCGGTGATGCACGCGCCGCAATTTTGCAGATCGTTTTGCAAACAGGCGTATCCGGATATCTTTTAAAGTCAGAGCCCATCGCTAAAGTCGCCGACGCGATAAGGCAGGTGGCGACCGGCAATGTACCTGTCATTTCTGCCGAACTCGACAAAACTCAACATCCCAAAGTCACCGGTGCAGAACAGCACTTGCTCACACTATTGGCGCGCGGAATGAAGTATCAAGAGATTGGCGAAAAGCGATTTACATCACCCGAAACAGTGCGCAAACAAGTTGATGCGCTCTTGGACAAGTTAGGTGTCGAAAGCAGGGAGGCGCTCATCGCCTGGGCTGTAGACAATGGGTATGGCAAACTGGATCCTGCACCATGAGCAAGTTGGAAAACAAACAACGCGAAGAAGCCTCAGAAGTTCTGCTGAATTCTCTGCAAGAGTTTTTCACGCTTCTGGGCAAACGCTACAACTCGACAGTGCACGACGAGTTGCTCAAGATGACGACGCAGCGTGTTATCGTTGCAGACGGTGTGGAAAACGCACCCAAACGCTTAGTGGTGGCAACATCGCAATGGGCGCTCAGTATGCGCGGTCGCGCGGGACTTGTTGAAGCTTTTATTTTGCCGGCAACGGAATTGATGAATTTGCCGAGCAGCGAATTGCCATCGCGCGCAAAGCTCACGCTGCGAGTACATGATGGCGGCTCCGGCGCCTGGATGGTAAACGACGTGATCGTCACAGGCGACGAAATGAATGCGCTGATGCGCGGATTATTCAAAGACGTCGTCGGGCGCACTCGACATGACTTCGATGACATGCCCGAACCGATGCGGTTGATTGCAGGAGGGCAAAGCTTTGCCGGAACAGTCAGATCGCTGGTTGCAGAAAAGCATGCGCTTGTACAAAAAATCGTCGACCAGCAAGAAGCGATTCAAAATAATCTTGCCCGCGATCTGCATGATGTAGTTCTTGGCAATGTAATGCTGCTTAGAAGATCTGTTTCTGGCGGCAAACCATTGTCAACAGAGGAAGCAGTTTCAGTGCTCGACGAGATTGCCAAGAGATTGCGCGATGTATGCCAGGAGTTGTCGCCGCGAGATCTGAAAGACTGCGGCTTACGCCCGATGATCGAAGAGCTTTGCAGTAGCCTTTCCACCAGAGTAGGCTGCAGGACTAATTTTGTATGCCCGCCGGTGCTTCCCGACTTTCCGCAGGAGGTTTCACTCCACATCTATCGGATCGCGCAGGAATGTTTTAACAACATAGCCAAACACGCGTCAGCATCTGAAGTGACGCTGTCCATTGAGCTTATCCAAAAGGTCTTTACCATGACCATCGCCGACAACGGCGTCGGGTATGACACGGAAAAACCAGCGCCGCGCACGCGCGCAGGCGGCAGCGGCTCCAGTATCATTCGTGAGCGCTCCGAATTGATCGCGTGCATCTATCCAGCCAGAGTTTGGTTTGATTCTCAACAAGGAAAAGGCGCCAAGCTGACCCTGGAGATTTTAGTATCCAGCGAGCCGGGTCAAAGCAAAACAGAGTAGTAAACTCTCACACAAGCTTTCGACAACCTTGCGATAATGGACTGCTATTGAAGTGCTTCCGCGCTGCGTGTTAGCGTAATTTCGAAATGGAGAATATAGGAGCTTGACTTTGGTACAAGGACTGCTTATCACACTTGGTGTAGTTATATTTTCAGTCCTCGGATTGCTCGTCGCAAGAAGATGGCTCGATAAATACCATCCTGAGCTTAAAGGACAGCACGATATCACCGACCCGTATTCTCAGTTTGTCGCGATGCTCTTCGCTGTGCTACTCGGTTTTATGGTGGCAGATTCAATGCAGCGCTTCGGCGAAGCCAGAGAAACCGTACAACAAGAAGCCTCCTCTCTGGCTAACGTATTTCGCCTTGCCGAAGGCTTGCCAAAAGCAAACCACGATCGATTGCGCGATCTTTGCTACAAGTACGCATACGAAGTAGTTAACGACGAGTGGGCTATGCTCGCGCTGCATAAAGATAGCCCGAAAGCGTGGGTCATCTACAGACAATTATGGAACGTCTGTACCACATACGAACCAACAACTCAAAGACAGAGTAATACTCAGACTGCGCTTTTGGACGCGATGGAAAGTCTCGGCAACAGTCGCAGAATGCGCATCGAGGCACTCCACGCTGGTCTGCCGAAAGTACTATGGGCAGTGCTTTTCCTGGGTGGAGCAGCAACCATTCTCTTCACTTATTTCTTCGCCGCAGAAAACTTGAAAATTCAAATAATCATGGTTTCTATGGTCAGTCTGGTGATTTGCTTAAACCTCTTCTTGCTGGCATCATACGACGATCCGTTCAACGGTGATGTGCGCGTGACACCGTCAGCGTTCGAAACCCAACTCAATCTATTCAAACTAGAGCAAGACCTGGAAGCCAAAGCAGGCATCGTCACGCCAACCAACTAGACAATAGGCGCGGCATCTTATCCAAACTACTATTTCAACAGAGGGCGAATGTTTTCCACCGGTCGCCCCAGAACCGCCTTATCGCCCCGTTCGACAATTGGTCGCTGAATGAGCTCGGGGTGTTTCACCATCAAAGCGACTATCTCTTTATCGCTTAATTCAGCCTTTGCGAGACCTAACTCCTTGTATGTTGCTTCGCTGGTGCGCAAAAGGTCGCGCGCTGGAATGCCCATCTTTTTGAGCAATTCAGTCAGTTTGGTCTGAGAAAGCGGCTGAACGTAATAGTTGATTTTCTCGTAGTCGGCTCCCGCTTCCCGCAATATTTTGTCCACCTCGCGGCACTTACTGCAGGTCGGTTTTTCGTAGACAGTGATTTTTTCTTTCATGAGAAGACCTCTCAGGATCCAAGCGGTCACAATGTTATCACTGCCTGTTCACCTGACGTTCACTTGTTTTTGTCAAGCTCAAACAAGTGACATGGTACGTGTATGCCAAGAAAGGTGCAAAAAGGTGAAAAACCATTAGGCCGCCCAGAATTAGGTCTGGTCTGCATCTCGTTCGGTGAGGAGATTCGATATCGAACCGTAACCAGAACGCGCTATTTGTCCTTAGGTGAAGAGGAGCGAGCGCGTGTAATTTCGAGTATTTACTCGGATAACTTACAGATGCTCGAGAAGGCACTGCATTTCTGCCAAGAGCGCAAGATCAAGCTATATCGCATGCCTTCATCTATCTTCCCTTTCGCAGACACACCTGAAGGACTGACAATACTTCGGACATTTGCAAAACAACTCTCAAAAATCGGCAGCACCGCCGAAAGTCTTGGCGTACGTATCGTTGCGCACCCAGACCAGTTTGTCGTGCTCAGCTCGGACTCGCAGAAAGTCATTGACAATAGCATTACGGTGCTGCAGATGCATGCCGATATTTTCGACATGATGGGGCTTTCCAGAAGCGCTTACAACGCCATCATTATTCATGGCGGCAAAAGGGGCAACGAGAAAATTCTAAAACGCACTATCAATGAGCTTCCCGAGACTATTCGCAGCCGCCTGACCCTGGAGAACGACGAAATTTCATATTCGTCTAACACAATTCTTTCAATCTGTTGCGAGACTGGCCTGAGCATGATTTTTGACGCTCATCACCATCTGATCATGGAAAAATGCCTCGATTACACGGATCCAGGAATTAGAAAAGCAATGGAAGCAGCGCGAAGCACCTGGCACCCAAATGAAGACTGGCAGCTAGTCCATATTTCGAACGGCACAACCGGGCTTCACGACCGCAGACACAGCGATTTCATCGATGTAATGCCCGATTGTTTTGCCGATGTCGGGTGGATTGAAGTAGAAGCACGCGGAAAAGAACTTGCGATCGAAAAAATTCGCAACTTCTGGGCCCCGGCCCAAGCATTGAATACAGCCCTTGTTTAGATTTTGAACCGCGAGGTCAGCCGGTTCACAGCTCGTTCACGGTTGGAAACTACGCTAATGGTGGAAGTTCATACCCAGGAGATCAAGCCGGTGAGTTGTGGAAGAAGCGACTTGCTGTCGCGTGCGCGAAATTCTCTGTCGAACCTGATTCGATCCCTTGACTCAGATTACTTTGCAGAAGGCGCAGAAGTTGTTCGTGCAAGAGCTAAAACAGTGGAGCCGTCTCGCTGCATTCCTTTTATCGCACTACATGCTGCATGTCTTGCGGCATTCTGGGTCAAACCGAGCATTTTCACTTTGTTTGTCGCAATCAGTCTTTATTGGCTGCGGATGTTTGCTATAACCGGCTTTTACCATCGTTATTTCTCGCATCGTTCATTCTCGACTTCTCGATTTATGCAATTTGTTTTCGCCGTATGGGGAGCCACCTCGGGACAACGCGGACCATTATGGTGGGCGGCACACCACCGCACCCACCACAGAGAATCGGACAAAGAAAATGATGTGCACTCTCCCGTGCAAAAAGGTTTTCTCTGGTCACACATAGGATGGATAACATCCAGTGCGAACATCCCCACAGACTACAGCGCAATTCCTGATCTAGCCAAATACCCAGAACTGGTCCTCGTCAATCGATTTGATTGGGTGCCTCCATTTCTCTTAGCACTCACACTTCTTATCGTCGGCGACATGCTCAAAATATTCTGTCCGCAGCTACAAACATCAGGTCCGCAGCTATTAGTCTGGGGATTCTTCGTCAGCACTGTAGTTCTGTTTCACGGGACATGCTGCATAAACTCTGTAGGGCATATTTTTGGCAGTAGACGATTTGCAACTGACGACGAAAGCAAAAACAATCTAGCCCTAGCGTTGATCACCCTTGGTGAAGGGTGGCATAACAACCATCATCGATTTCCGGGAGCGGCTAGACAAGGTATTTTCTGGTGGGAAATCGATGTCACATACTACGCCTTACGCATGATGGAGGCAGTCGGGCTGGTAACTGATCTCCACAAACACCCTCGAGAGGCACAACAACCTCCACACAAAATTTCACCACCATCTGAATTTGAATCGGACAAGCAGGAGATTGCTGTATGAAGCGTCTCGCCATTGTAGGAACTGGAATAGCCGGACTCGGCTGCGCTCATAATCTGCACAAGGATTATGACCTGACAATTTTCGAGAAGAATTCCTACGTGGGTGGACATACCAACACCGTGGATGCCAATGAGGATGGACAAACTATCGCCATCGACACAGGTTTCATGGTCTTTAACCATGAGACCTATCCAAATCTGACCAGATTGTTCCAATCTCTAAATGTAGACACAAAACCTACGGACATGTCGATAAGCGTTCAAAGTCACGCGCACAACATCGAGTGGTGCGGTTCTAGTATCAATCAGGTTTTTGGACAGAGAAAAAATCTTGTCTCTCCTCGTTTTTGGAAACTAATGCTCGATCTAAATCGGTTTAACACACAAGCAGAGGCAGACGTTAGCAACGAAAGCGTCCAGGCTCTGACAGTAGCAGAATACGTCCGCTACCGCACCTTTGGCGACGTCTTGCTAGACATGTACCTCGTCCCGATGGCATCGGCAATCTGGTCGATGCCGCCATCAGCGACAAAATCGTTTCCAGTCTCCACATTGCTGAGATTCTTTCACAATCACCGGTTCAACTCAGGTCTGAATGGTCATCTTAAGTGGTTTACGGTGGTAAACGGGTCGAGAGAGTATGTGAAAAAACTGATTGCGCCATTCTCAGATCGCATCAGATTGAACTCTCCGGTCCTTCAAATCGAACGAACAAACAGCTCAATATGTGTGACAACACCGCACGGTAAAGAGTTCTTCGATCAAGTGATTCTAGCCTCTCATGCAGATGAATCTCTGGAATTGATCGACAGACCTACCGCACTAGAAATTGAATTGTTGAAGGAATTCTCCTATCAAACCAACGATGCAACGCTACACTCAGACACATCAGTTATGCCAAAAACGAAGCGATGTTGGGCGGCGTGGAATTATCGATTCGGCAAAACAGTAGATGACAATGCACCACCAACAACGCACTATTGGATGAACAGACTGCAAGGTGTTTCTCAGAAGCGCGATTATTTTGTCTCATTGAACTCAGATGCAATCATAGACCCAAGCAAAATTATCAAACAGATCAAGTACAAGCATCCTACTTATACGCTCGACTCGATTGCTGCACAAGCCCGACTGCAAGAACTAAACAATCAGCCAGGTCAACAGCTTTTATTCTGCGGCAGCTACTTCAAATACGGCTTTCACGAAGATGCATTCACATCTGCACTCACTCTATGCCGCCAGCTCAAAAGAGAGGTAGCACCGGTATGTTGACGGATGCAAGCACGCTTAATTCTTGTATTTACCGAGTAAATGTAAGCCACCAGCGGCTGCTACCGAAAAGGCATAGTTTTGAATATGGCCTCTTCATGTTCATGGTCGATCTCGACGAAGCAGAAGAAATCAATCGGCGATTAAAACTTGCGAAAATAAACAGGCGTGCAATTTACCAGCTTAATGACGAAGACCACTTTGCCGTAACGCCCGTAGCGACTAAAGAAAAGCTCGCTGCTTTCCTGTTGGAAAAGGGCTTCGCTCAAGAGCTCGGACGCGTTTTGCTTCTCACAAACTTAAGATTCTTGGGATATGTTTTTAACCCCGTATCGATTTACTTCGTATACGACAAATCGGGCGAGCCACTGCTAGCGGTGGCAGAAGTCGGAAACACATTCTTGGAGCGCAAACCCTTTCTTCTACCGCGAGCATCAGATGATAAGACAGGAAAGGCGACCTTCAGGCTGACCGCGCCAAAAGAATTCTATGTCTCACCCTTCAGCCAGGTGGACGACTACTTTGAATTCATATGCAGCAGCCCTGACGAACAAATCGAAATTCACATCAATACAAAATTTGGTTCAGCTCAAATTCAGGGAAATTCAAATACGGGTCCTAACCCTTTAATGATTGGTGCGACAACATTGGTCAGCAGCCTCAAGGGCAGCAGACTAGAGCTAAGCGACACCAATCTTCTTTTATGCTCCTTAAGATATCCATTCATCACATTTGGTGTCATCGGACTTATCCACTTTCATGCGTTGCTGTTGTGGATGAAGAAAGTACCATTCTTTATGAAAGAAGAGAAAGTCGCTGCTCAGACCGCTTTACTCAATCCTCATCGCTCACTGAAAGATAAAACTAACGAGTCTGCCGATGCAAATGAAAAATTGACCGCACATACATACAAAGGAGCAGTCCAATGAGTTCTGCCACGAAATCTCAATCGTCACAAGCGACATCTGAGCAAGTCCGTGAATGTGCGCTGGAGCGCCCTGTTATTGCACCACCAAAGGGAAGACAAAAACTCAGCCGTGATTTGGTGCTCTCCGCGTTGAAGGAAATGCGCCGCGGGCGAATGGAGATTAAATGCGCGGATGGTTTAAGAGTGACCATCGGCCAAGAGGACAAGCACGTCTCGGCCCAGATATTTATTCACAACCATGATTTCTTCGATAAGTGTCTTCTATACAGTCACATCGGTTTCGCCGAGTCGTACATGGACGGGGACTGGGACACTCCGGATATCAAATCGGTAATTTCATGGTTCATTTTGAACCTTGAAGATTCAACAGTTTTTGAAGGCTCTGCGGGCAAGAAGATGTTTATGAATTCGCTCGGCTGGCTCAACCGCGCGACGCACCTGTTAAGAGATAACAGTATTACAGGTAGCAGGAAAAACATCAGCGCGCACTACGACTTGAGCAATGAGCTATTTGCACTTTTCCTCGACCCAACGATGACATATTCGAGCGCAAAATTCACGCGGTCGGATATGCCTCTTGAAGAAGCACAAATGGAAAAGATTGATTCGATGTGCCAGAAATTGAAATTGACGCCATCAGACCATCTTCTCGAAATCGGCAGCGGGTGGGGAACACTGGCAATCCACGCAGCCAAGAAATACGGCTGTCGTGTAACGACAATTACAATTTCGGAGCAACAGTTCGCTTACGCCAAAGAAAAAATCGAAGAGTCCGGACTTTCATCTCAAATCGAAATTCAGTTTTGCGACTACAGATACATGGAAGGCATCTTCGACAAGATCGCTTCGGTTGAAATGATCGAAGCTGTGGGCGACAAATTTATGGAAACGTATTTCGCGTCTATCAATCGACTTCTAAAACCCCATGGATTGGTGGGTCTACAGATGATTACCTGCCCGGACAGTCGATACAAGATTTTGCGGGACAACGTGGACTTCATACAGAAATACATCTTTCCTGGTTCGCTGCTTCCATCTATAGGCAGAGTAACGGAAGCATTGAATAGAACCGGTTCTCTAAATCTATTTGAGCTTGAAGATATTGGACTGAGTTATGCCAAAACTTTAGACATTTGGCACGAGAATTTCAACAAAAAACAGGATGACGTGAGAGCCCTCGGATTTGATGAGCGCTTCATCCGCAAATGGAACTATTACTTCAAATACTGCAGCGCTGCTTTTGCAATGCGAAACATATCAGCAGTTCAAGCAGTTTATACCAGACCAAATAATCTTTCGATTGCTGAGCAGAGAATTTAGAGTTTTCCTACACTTGGTGTGAAATGACGTTTGCAGAACTAGCAATGAAGGAATTGATACTGCTGGGTGTCGTGTCAACGGCGCTGACTGGGCTGTTTTTCTTCAGCAAAGCAATCAAAAACGCAGGCATCATTGATGTATTCTGGGCTGCGAGTTTTGGTCTGATCTCAATTGCTTTCGCGATGACCTCTCAAGGTTTTTCCGAAAGAAAAATTTTGTTGCTGACTGCCGTCATACCCTGGAGCTTTCGACTCACGTACCACCTTTTTCGCCGCGTTGCTAAAGAACATCCCCATGAAGACTCTCGTTACGCGGCGTTGCGCACCGAGTGGGGTGAACGAGCGGACATAATGATGTACTTGGTCTTTCTCTTTCAGGGTGCCTTAATCACAATTTTGTCACCGCCATTCCTCGTCGCAGCTTCAGATGGATACTCGAACCTTCGCATCGTCGAAGTTGTTGGTGCAGCGATTTGCCTGGTAGGAACAATCGGAGAATCTATAGCCGATGAGCAGCTACGCAGATTTAAGTTACGACCGGAAAATAAAGGCAAAGTTTGCTCGCAGGGGTTTTGGAATTACAGCCGACATCCCAATTATTTTTTCGAATTTGTCGTCTGGGTTGGGATATTCGTATTGGCATCACCCGCTCCGCTCGGTCCTTACACTGTCTACTGTCCACTGCTGATGCTGTTTTTCCTGACAAAGATGACGGGTATCAAAATCACAGAAGAGCAATCGCTGAAATCTCGCGGCGAAGAATATCGCCAATATCAACAAACTACGAGTGCATTTTTTCCTTGGTTTAAAAAATCGCCTAGCCGTTAATGACAGGAGATAAGGTCAATGTCGACTGATTGGATGTATAAGGTAATAGCCACAGACAGAGTACCTGAGTGGATTATCAGAGCTGGAATACGAAAGATGCTGGCTCAAAAACTGCGCACTGAATCCAGGCCAACTACCGAGTTGCAGAAGAAAGCTGTTATGGATTTCGTCAAAGAATTGAAGCGCAGCCCCATCGCCATTCATACGGATTCAGCCAACCGACAGCATTACGAAGTACCGGCTAGTTTTTTCCAGTTGGTTTTAGGACCACGCCTGAAATACAGTTCTGCGCTTTGGCTGGAGGATACAAAAAGCCTTGCGCAGGCTGAGATAAACATGCTCGAAAAGTATTGCCAACGAGCCGACTTGAGAGATGGACAAACAGTGATGGATCTCGGTTGTGGTTGGGGCTCGTTATCAATTTTTTTGGCAGAGAAGTTCAAAAATTCGAATATTGTCGCGCTTTCCAATTCAGCGACTCAGAAAGAGTTTATCGACTCAGAAGTGAAAAGACGTGGGCTACGCAATGTGACCGTAGTCACAGCGAATATTGCCAATTTTGATACCGAGCTCGAATTCGACAGAATCGTGTCAGTGGAAATGTTCGAACATTTGAAAAACTACCAAGCGATGCTAGCTAAAGTCAGCCGTTGGCTTCGACCTGACGGCAAATTGTTTATTCATATCTTCACTCACAAACACTTCGCATACCACTACGAAGACAACGACGGGACAGATTGGCTGACACGTAATTTTTTCGAGGGAGGCACAATGCCTTCTGAGGATTTGCTTCTCTACTTCCAAGATGACGTTCGCATCGTTGAACAGTGGTCTGTGCCCGGCACCCATTACCAGAAGACGGCAGAAGCCTGGTTGAAAACGATGAAAGGCAAGCGCAAAGAAGTGATGGAAATTATGTCGCAAACCTATGGAGCGGATAATGCTCAACAGTGGTGGGCGTTTTGGAAACTTTTCTTTCTTGCATGTGCAGAACTCTGGGGCTACAAAAACGGCACAGAGTGGACCGTATCTCACTATCTGTTTGAGAGACAAAGAAAAGAACTATCAGCGGAAGGTGACACCTCGCGTTATCGCATGCTAGAAAAACGTCAAGGCTAAAACAGCCCAAGCAATTGCACCCCTTGAGTCGAATCCAATCATTCAGAGGCAGCAATTTCATGCGAAAGCTATTTTCATGCAATAGTAAAAACAACAGGAACCCTGGCGACAAACAGACCGTCATTTTTCCTTGCATAAAACACTCGAGTGCTGGCATGAAAACATCCAGATTGGCGCAAAATCTGCAGACGGGGATGCTCTTCTTGGCGTTGGTTGTTTCGCAGTTTGCTGGGCAACCAACAGAATCAAGCAGCGGCAAAGAATCCCAGCAAATGATCACCGTGGGCAACTCGCAAATCTTCTTTAACGTGGAAGACGGTCCACTTTCAGTCAGTAAAGCCGATCTGGCCGTTTACGTCCGCGACGCAGCTAAAGCAGTTACGGCATACTACGGTACTTTTCCTATACACAAGACCGTGATAAATTTCGTCCCGAGTGACGATGACGGTATAGGCTTTGGCACATCTACCTATGATGACGATGAGGACTACGGCGTCGTCACGATCAACATCGGAGAAAACACGACCAGGCGCAATTTGAGAAGCAGCTGGACTCTCACACATGAGCTGATGCATCTAGCCTTTCCCGTTGTGAGCCACCACAAACGATGGCTCTCAGAAGGAATTGCAACTTATGTAGAGCCAATTGGAAGAATGCGCATCGGCAATCTTTCCCCCGAAGAAGTCTGGGGCGACCTGCTGACCAATCTTCCCAAAGGCTTGCCGCGCCAAGGAGAGGGTGGTTTGCGCTCAGCACGCAACTTCGACCGCATTTATTGGGGTGGTGCGCTCTATTGCCTTCTTGCTGATGTTGAGATCAGGCAACGAACCAACAATCGCGTCGGACTGGAAGACGCCTTACGGTCTATCGCAAAACAGGGCGGAACTGCAGCCTCGAATTGGGACGCTGAAGAGGCAGTGCAAGCGGGCGATAAAGGACTTGGAATCAGTGTTTTACAGCCGCTGTATACAAAAATGGGTGAGCAGCCCGTCAGTATCGATGTGCCGGCTTATTTGCGCAAACTTGGAGTCGTCAAATCAGGCGAAACAGTAGCATTCGACGACCGAGCACCACTTGCTGAAATTCGCCACGCTATAGACGGCTCAGAGTGATTCAATTATTCGCCAGTTTCCTTCGCTGTGTGTCCTTCTCAGTTTTTCTCTTCCGGCGCTCGCTTTGCAATTCATCATTCGCAACCTTTTAACATTGCTGATTGAATTAGGTCTACTATTGACACGATCAAACCCGCAATGAGGTCTCCTTGAAAAAAAGGAGGTGACGAAGGGTGAGTGACCTGATTTTTGCGCGAGCCCAGATGGGCTTCTCTTTGGCATTCCACATCATTTTTGCCGTGGCAGGCATTGCCTTGCCCTTAATGATGGTTATAGCCGAAGCTTTATGGCTGAAGACCGGCGACGAGATTTATAAATCGATTACCAAACGCTGGGCGCGTGGCACGGCTGTTTTGTTTGCCGTGGGAGCGGTATCAGGCACGGTACTTTCTTTCGAACTAGGGCTGTTATGGCCGGAGTTTATGAAATGGGCAGGCTCAATCATCGGTCTGCCTTTTGCGTTAGAAGGATATGCGTTTTTCACAGAAGCTATCTTTCTCGGGATTTACCTGTACGGCTGGGATAAAGTAAGCAAGTCGATGCACTTGCTTTCCGGATGCATAGTCGCATTGAGCGGTGCATTGTCGGCGGTTTTTGTTGTCATCGCTAATGCATGGATGAATGCGCCGGTAGGATTCAAGCTTGTCGGCAATGTCGCGACAGAGATTGATCCGATTATGGCGATGACCAGTCCAGCAGCATTCCCACAGGTTTTACACATGCTGATTGCTGCATATGCAGCGATCGGATTGTTGGCGGCAGGCGTGCATGCATTTCTATTGTTGCGCGATAAGCAGAATGTTTTTCACCGGCGCGCCCTGGGCATTTGCCTGGCTTTGGGATGCACAATGGCGCTCGCTGAGCCGTTGAGCGGCGACATCTTGGCGCAGATGGTAGCGCATACTCAACCAATCAAGTTGGCTGCGCTCGAAGGACAATTCGACACCATGCGCGGTGCACCGCTTCGTATCGGAGGTCTACCTGATGTTGACAAAAGGGAAACGCCTTTTTCAATAGAATTACCGAAGATGCTCAGCGTACTCGCGTTTCACGAATTGGACGCAGAAGTGAAAGGTCTCAACGATTTCCCGAGAGATGTTTGGCCGCCGGTGCTGCTTGTTCATCTGAACTTCCAGATCATGGTTGCATGCGGTGTCATTATGGGCTTGGTGTCACTCTGGGCAGGCGCGTTGTATGCGAAGACAAAGAAACTACCGGATTCAACTGTTTTTCTCAAAACGCTAGTTTGCATCAGTCCGCTGGGACTTTTAGCAATTGAATCAGGCTGGATGGTTACTGAGCTTGGTCGACAGCCCTGGGTAATACACGGGGTGCTGAGGACCAGCCACGCTGTCACGCCTATGCCTGGGCTATGGCTGCCTTTCACAACATTCTTGTTCGTATATATAGCGCTGGCAGTGATTGTCGTTGCATTACTCTTCAGAGAGTTTTCTCACAGTCTAGATCCGGTGAAGGAGAGCGATCATGCCTGATGCTGCTCTCTATTTGGCGATAGTTATGATGATCGCCCTCAATCTCTATGCCCTCATGGGTGGTGCCGATTATGGCGGTGGCGTCTGGGATCTTTTTGCGGTTGGGAAACGCGCTCAAGAGCAGCGTGACTTGATTGCAGGTGCAATTGGTCCGATTTGGGAAGCCAATCACGTCTGGCTCATACTTGTGGTTGTGATACTTTTCTCTGCGTTTCCTGCAGCCTTCTCTTTGCTTTCAATATCTTTGCACGTACCACTGACGCTGCTGCTCTTGGGCATTATCGCCAGAGGTACCGCTTTCACTTTCCGCAAATACGACAGCCACAAAGACCACGTACAAAGGCGCTGGGGACGCATATTCGCAGTTGCAAGCCTGATTACGCCGGTTCTGCTTGGAATATCGGTGGGTGCAATTTCTCAAGGAAAAATCTCCGCTGACATTACAGGTAAGACATTCGCAGAGGTATATATCGCCCCGTGGTGCACTCCGTTTTGTTTTGCCGTAGGTGGATTCGCGCTCGCCTTATTCTCGTTTCTTGCGGCTGTCTATTCGACTGTATATGCGCCCACCGATGAATTGCGAACTGACTTTCAAAAGCGTGCTGTCGGAGCGCAGTTGGCTTGCGCGATGCTTGCACTCTTGGTGTTTGTCCTTGCAGAAGGTTCTGCGCCAGGACTCAGAGAATCTCTAGCGAACAGTTCGTGGAGCATTTTGCTGCAAGCCGCAACCGCTGTTTGCGCAATCTCCTCATTAATAGCTTTATTCCAACGCAAGTTTCACCCTGCTAGATTTTTTGCTGCAGGGCAAGTAACGCTCATCCTCTGGGGCTGGGGTCTTGCACAGTACCCCTATATGATCCGCCCTGAAATGACCATCAACAACGCACAGGGTGCCGCTTCGACGCAAACACTTCTACTCGGCGCGATCGCATCCGGGGCGGTGCTGTTGTTTCCGTCTTTCTATTTTCTGCTAAAAGTCTTCAAACACAAGATTGAGCAACCGATTAGTAAGTAAGTTGAGCGAAGAGTCAGGAGTCTGCAAGGGAGTCCAGAAGGGATTCCACAATGACAGCTCGGCATGAATCCAGGGATCGCAGAAAAGCCCTTAAAGTACGCAGAGAGAGCAGTTGGATCCGGCTGCTCTCTCTTACGATGTAATTATTTGATGGTGGTTAAAACCTAGACAGGCGGCCCTCTTTCCTCGGCCAGTCGAAGTTTTAAGGTTGAAAAACTCTTGATCATCAAGTAGCTCCGAGAGTGATACGTGATTTTGTCTGCTGAGTTTTACTGTACAAATGAGAACCAAAAATGACCCACCGCAACAGATATAGCGGCGGCATATAGGGTTAAGCGACCCACGCAGGTCTCACTTGCATTCTTCAACTAAACCACGGCGCCAAACCCTTGTCAAGCATTTCAAAAGCGCCAACTACTGCGGGTTTCCGAACAGAAGCCCACGGGCTGGCGCTTTCCAGCGCTTGACACAAGCTGCCACCATATTTGGTGGCAGCCAGTAACTTTTGACCAACGTATGGTTTCGTCGGGTTATTTAACTGCTACCGGAAGCGGATTGCGCTCGACGAATTGACGTTGGTGCCAGTATGGGTACGCTGGCGTCGGCTCGCTCACCGCGTCCAGGCGCGCAATCTGGTCCTCGCTCAATTTCCAACCAACAGCGCCGAGATTTTGCTTCAACTGTTCTTCGTTACGTGCGCCAATTACAACGTTTGCCACCGACGGTCTCTGCAAAAGCCAATTGAGAGCAATCTGCGGCACTGTCTTGCCGGTTTCATTTGCAATCTCATCGAGCACGTCGACCACATCATAGAGATATTCATTGTTGACGGGTGGGCCGAAATCAGCGGTTTTGTGCAAACGACTAACTTCCGGCAGTGGCGCATTTCTGCGAATCTTGCCGGTGAGTCGCCCCCATCCTAGCGGACTCCAAACCATCGTGCCGACCTGTTGATCAAGTGCCAAGGGCATCAACTCCCACTCAAACTCTCTGCCAATCAGCGAATAGTACGCTTGATGCGAAACATATCTGGACCAGCCATATTTCTCAGACACATCAAGTGACTTCATGAGATGCCATCCCGAGAAATTCGAACATCCGATGTATCGAACTTTTCCGCTTTGCACAAGTGTTTCCAGAGTGGATAAAACCTCTTCGACTGGCGTCAGAGCATCGAATCCATGCATGTGATAGAGATCGATGTAATCAGTTCCGAGACGTTTCAAACTCGCATCACAAGCTTTGATCAAATGGTGGCGCGAAGAGCCGAGATCGTTTGGACCATCGGCCATTCTGAAAGTTGCTTTGGTCGAAATCAGCAAGCGGTCACGCTTTCCTTGGATCGCCTTACCGAGAATTTCCTCCGACGCACCGCGCGAATAAATGTCAGCAGTGTCGAAGAAATTGACTCCGGCATCGAGACAGAAGTCGACCATGCGAGTCGCTTCTTTCACATCTGTTTGTCCCCAAGCATTGAAAAGCTCAGTATTGCCACCGAATGTGGCAGCACCAAAGCTCAACACCGGCACTTTCAACCCCGAACGTCCAAGTTGTCTAAATTCCATTTTCATAACCTCTTCGTGTTGTTTTAAATAAGTGCCTTGCGGCGCGGTTCGAATTCTTATCTCTCAATCATTGCCATGCGACGCGGTTCATACCGCTCGCCAGATGTACGTTGCGCAAGAGTGTCTAAAGCTTCTAAATCTTCTTGGTCGAGTTTTAGAGAAAACGCGGCCGAATTCTCTTCGAGATATTTGACGCGCTTGGTCCCAGGAATCGGAACGATATCTTTGCCGACCATCAGCAACCAAGCAATCGCGACTTGAGCTGCTGTCGCACCATGCTTGCTTGCGACCTTCTTCACCAGATCGACTAGTTTCAAATTCTTCTTGAAATTTTCGCCCTGGTAGCGTGGGTCGCTGCGACGATAATCGTCCTCGGGAATATCTTCGAACGATTTGATTTCACCGGTGAGAAATCCGCGCCCCACAGGAGAGTAAGCAACGATACCAATTCCAAGCTCACGAGCCGCAGGAATAATACGCTCCTCCAATCCTCTTTCCCACAGCGAATACTCAGACTGAAGTGCGGATATTTGATGTTCTTTGCACGCGCGTCTTAGAGTCTCGGGCCCAGCTTCAGACAATCCTAGATATCTGATTTTTCCAGCTTCCACCAACTCCGACATCGCCCCAACTGTTTCTTCAATAGGAATTTTTGGATCGACGCGATGTTGATAGAAAAGATCGATATGCTCAATACCAAGTCGCCTCAACGATTCATCCGCAACTTCCTTAACGTGCTTAGGATGGCTATTGGCTCCTTTCGCTACGCCATTTTCAATGTTGAAACCAAATTTGGTGGCAACGATTGCTTTATCGCGTCGACCTTTTAGTGCCTTACCAACAAGTTCTTCATTCGTGTACGGACCATAAATTTCAGCCGTGTCGAGAAAATTAACTCCAATGTCGAGCGCGCGATGGATGGTGCGAATTCCTTCAGCCTCATCAGGTGTTCCATACGCCCAGCTCATACTCATGCAGCCCAAACCGACGGCAGAAACCTTTAGCCCTGAATTACCTAGGTCTCTATATTCCATGCGATTCCCTCCGAACAAATGACAAATTGGGCGCCGAAAATGCGGCAGCAATTTAAGGGGATGATTATCCCTCAAATTTCAAACCAATAGGAAACTGACAATATGGGCAGTGCCAGACCATAACAAATTCGCTCCTTCGATTAGACCAGTCGTCTACCACTTTTGTCAACCCGTCGAGGTGTTATCTTTACGCTTTCTTTGACCTCGATCAGATATGATCGTCCCTTGTACACGAACCCGGCAGGCAGCGAATGTCCGACGAGCAACAGGCTCAATCGCAAACAGAAGAACAGAAGGTTACTGGATCTTTGGAGAAGCCAAAGGCAGGTAAACCCTTTTCTGAATCTGAAATTGCACAACGCGGGTTGAAAGCTAAGACGCTTTTGCAGCAAGCGCCAGTCACAGGTGCAATTTTCGCGGCGAACATGATTGTTTTCATCACGCTCGTGGCGATGACCAATTTTCGCTCGATGATCAATCCTTCAATGCAGACGCTGATTGATTGGAGCGCAAACTATGGTCCTCTCACCTTAGGTGGAGAACCGTGGAGAATCATTAGCAACACGTTCTTACATGCGAGCGTTTTCCACCTCGCCGTAAATCTCTATGTTCTGTTCAACCTCGGTCCCTATGTCGAAAACCTCTTGGGCAGCCGAAGAATGTTCGCCCTATATATGATCTCCGGGATTACAGGTTCGCTATCGAGCTTGGTTTGGGACGCGTTCAACGTGAGCGCCGGTGCATCAGGCGCGCTTATGGGTCTCTTTGGCTGTTTCGTAGAACACTCAATTTTAGGAAGCGGATTTACAGTTAAAGAAATTATGCGCCCAGCACGTGTGATGCTGATGGTCGCAGTAGTTCTTAGCTGCGTTTATGGCGCATTTATTCCAGGCGTCGACAATGCAGCGCACATGGGCGGATTTCTCGCCGGAACTCTACTTTCGCACTTCTTCCGCCAAGATCTGAAATCGGCATGGGGCAAAAGAGATGCTGCAGTCGTTGGTCTTTCGTTGACTGCGCTTATCCTTGGCACCAGTGCAGAATACTTCAATGTTCGATCAAAATCGCAGTTTCTCGCTATGCTCGACTACCAAGACGCTTTGCCTTTGCTCAAACAGCGCAAGTACCAGGAAGCACTGCCTTATTTGAACGCAGCGGCAAACCGATTTAAAACCGTGACGATTTTGTTGAAGCGCTGCGACACTTATGTCAAATTGAAACGCTTCGATGATGCACTGAAAGATTGCGACACCCTAGTAAGTTTGTTTCCAGATCGACCGGAAGTGTACTGGGCGCGCGCAAACGTCTACCACTTACAAAGAAACAGAGAACGAGCAATTGCAGATCTTGCTAAGTCTTTAGAAATTGATCAAAAATTTGCGCCTGCATACAACAGCCGCGCGTGGATAAATGCAAGTTTTGGAAAGTTGGAAACAACCATAGAAGATTGCAATAAAGCTTTGAAACTAAATCCAAGTTTATCGCCCGCTTTAGATACTCGCGGCGTCTGCTATTTCCTCTTGGGAGACAACAAAAAAGCGTACGAAGACCTCACAAAGGCAGCGCAAATGTCTGATGACCCTAGCGCCGCATACTTTCATAGAGCCATCGTCAACGACCGCTTGGGAAACAAAGTTGAAGCTGAAGCAGACCGATTCGAGGCGAAAAGATTGCGTTACGAACCAGAGGACTGGGAAGCCAGCCTCACTTCGGAAGGCGTCCAGCATTAACGTTAAACCTCGTTGTCAGGCAACACGAACGGTAGTACGAACGGTTAAAATGACGCCTTACCTGGGCGGCTGGTGCCGTTCTTGTGCATAAGGCGACGCACAATTGCTCGCCATACCGCATTCGAGTTAGGAGATATCACTCATGCAAAAGAAGTGGATTCCAGAAGGACAACATGTGCTGACCCCTTACTTGATCGTCAAAGATGCAGCCAAGTTCATTGAATTCGTCGAAAAAACTTTTGACGGCAGCACCACTGAGTGCTTTCGTAATGGCGACAAAATCGCGCATGCGGAAATCAGAATCGGAGATTCTAAATTGATGCTCGGCGAAGCGTGCGAAGAATATAAAGCAATGCCCGCAGGAATTTATGTCTACGTTGAAGATACTGACGTTACATACCATCGCGCCTTGAAGAACGGCGCGACATGCGTTCACAAACCAGCCGACCAATTCTATGGCGATCGCTCCGGCGGTGTGCAAGATCAATGGGGCAACTACTGGTGGATTGCGACCCACAAAGAAACAGTGAGCCACCAAGAATTGCAAAAGCGCATCGACGCAATGAAGAAAGAGCCAGCTCTGAAGAAGTAGTCGCGGTTTATTTCAAATCGATTTCCATCACGGTGACTGGATTGCCGTGACATACGTCTTCACCGACTTCTTTCCAACCCAACTTCAGATACCAATTCGGAAGCGTTTCTTCGTAGGTAAGAAGGTAGATTTTGTCGTATCCAATCTCCTTCGCTTTACGCTCAATCTCTTTCACAAGCTGCGCGCCGATGCCGAGACGACGAACCGACGGGTCGACATACACGCTTCCAAGCCAAGGACCGACCTCGGGTCTAATGCCATCGTTCGGCCGAAGTGACGCCATACCGAGCGGCAACCCTTCTTCACTCAAGTACAAAACAGTGAATGGGATTTCGTCGAGATTGCAGTGCTGCGCGAAACTCTCTATTCTCTTCGTGAAAGTGTATGCCCGATTGTACTTACCCCAGGTCTTAAAAGCCCACCAGGCGCACAGCCCGACCAGCTGTTCGAGTTCTCCAAGATATACGAAGCTAGAGGCGCCATCTGCCGCTGAAGGAAAGGCTTTTCCAGCAGATGATTTACTAATTGTCGCCTGGGGTTGAGTCGCCTGCGCAATGGATGCGCAAAAGTCCGCTTCCGCCATGTTTCCTCACAAAAAAGAGAAGGGTTTCCACCGTCACCTTGAACTTTTTATGTGGCAAGAGTTTGGCTCAAAGATTAAACGCGAAAGCTCCCAGAACTCTGATGTGCGAGATAGGGAAAACCCTATTGGAAACCTCGCGCGAAAGTAATAGTGTGTGGCGGACGCCCTTTTAGTAGTTCGCCAGGACAAAAACCAAATATGAACCCGAGACTTTGGCCCGCACGCTCGTGCGCTGGTCGCGCCTCTGCATTGAGTTGCGCAGGAATCCCTGTTCTACTTATCGTTTTTTGCTCTTCGCTTCTAAACACAACTGTTACCGCAACCGCGGCGCCTGCAGCTCGCAGACCACAACAGGCACGGCGAGCACCGGACCGGCTGCTACAAAGTCCAACAGACAATTACGTCGCCGGCATGGAATTCATGGAATCCTGGCAAAGCAAACGTATGCCTCTTAAGGTCTACTTTCATCCGTCGGATGAAGTGCCAGGATATGACGCTCGCTACGTAGATGAATTCAAAACAGCCTGCGACGAATGGGCGAAAGCAACAGAAAATAGAATTTGCTTTCAGATTGTTGAGCAACAGACGGACTCGGATATCGAAGTCAATTGGACGACGGAACTAACGCCGGACCTCTCACACACTAATGCAATCGGCGCGACGTGGCCGAAAGTAATTCCCGGAGAAGGAATTGATCACGCAAAGATTTCGATGCTCACGACTTTCGACAAGAGGCACTTGGGTTTGAAAGCGATGCGATGGGCTTCTATGCACGAACTTGGACACGCGCTCGGACTCGGACATAGTGTTAGAAGAGCGGATGTGATGTACAAAACCGTTCTCATTCCGAACACAAAACCTGGTGACATGTCCGAAGTAGTGCCGGAGAATCCCAACGTAAGCTTGACCGCGCGCGACGGCACAACAATGAATGTCGTCTATGCGGCGAAGAAAATCATCGACGGCGTCCGAGCCAAAGGATTGGATCTGCGCAATACGTGCCACGAGCTGTGCAGAGCCTCAGCCAATTGCATCACCAACGGCGACAGCGGCTCTGCGATTATCGTATTGAATGAAATCTTGCGGCTGGACAGCTCATACAGTCCTGCATCCGACAATCTCATGGCGGCATACTACAACTGCGGAGCTGCACTGTATAACAACGGCAATTATGGAGAAGCAAGGAAAGTTCTTGAACGCGCAATGACGCTCGGCAAGAAAGTTGGTGACCGGAATGCACTAACTGCTATCGTCAGCGTCTACCGCAACTGCCAGCAAAGAGATTAAACTTAAACAGCAGATTCGAGTCTAGTCTTTTTTCGTTCCGACCAGCTTCTCTTCAGCACCGGCCGTGGTGCCGATTTGATATTGCGAACGCATTTCGTGCAATGTGTCGCTCATCAATTTGAAAGCGTCATCTTTCATCTTGCCAGGCTTACCAGCATAGTCTTCAGGCATTAGTGGAGGCAAGACTTTTGCTCGAATTGTCTGCTGCATTTTGACTACGTTGCGACCTTTGGGAAACACCTCATAGGTTCCGTAGATCACGATGGGAACGATCGGCACTCCAAGTTCGAGCGACAGGTTGAAAGAACCTGCGCGGAATGCCAGCAATTCACCTGTTTCTGTTCGCGTTCCTTCGGGAAACATCATGACCGATGCGTCCATTTTGAGCCAGTTCTTGCAGACTGCCATCATCTCTTTAATGGACGACAAATTGCCGCGCCGAATTTTCACGTACTCATTCAAATACATGTTCCATCCAATCAGCGGAATCTTGAAAATGGTTTCTTTCGATACGAACTTGAAACAGCGGAACAACGTATAACACACAAGAATGTCGAAGTACGAAGAGTGATTTCCAATGATGATGTAAGTCTTGTTTGGATCGATGTGCTCAGCGCCTTCTACCTTGTACTTCCAGAATGGGTTCATATACAGATAGTGTGAACCCCAAACACAAGACGCCATATGAACAAGGCGTCTTCGTTTATCAAAGGGGAACGTGACAAGCGTTATCAGCGCAGTAATGGCGTTGAAAAAAATCGAGGAGAGAATGAAATAGGTCAAAAACCAAATGGAGTAGACCTTATCTACTGCATTCACTTTTATACTTGGGACTTCGTTTTTTTGTGTTTCTACTACTTGCAATTTTCTATCCCGCGTAACTAAACCGATCTCGTTGCTTGTTTGGGCAACAGCTCAATATCAGAGTTTTGCAAAACACGGACAGTATGCCCCCATTCGATGTCTCGCTCTAACAGGCTGTCACAAAGAAGGAGTTTGTTGACAGAGCGCTCAATGTTGTTGCAGATTCTGTCCAGTGGTAAATCCTCTTCAGCAGTGCCGAACGGATGCTCCTTCTCCTCAGCGACAATCTCAAGACCTAGCACCATGTACGCACCAACGAGCACGACCGGCACGCTCCACATGCCGAAGTCCGGAGCCAAAGCGAAGGAAACGAACAGCAAGTAAGTGACGATGATATGCAAGATGATGCTCTTGTGCGACTCTGTAATCGGTGAGGTCGCGATGCGTTCACAGGCTCCAAGAATATCGAGGAGAGCACGCGCATGTGGATCGACCACATTGAACATCAGGTCATTGAGCCGTCCTTCACGCCGTTTTTGATCGAGCACGGCATAAATCTCTTCCACTATTAGCATTGGATGCTCGCTCACCGGATTGTCGCATTCAGGTGCTCGCGAGTGCGACGAATCGAGAAGGCGCAGGTGATCCTTCATTCCCACGGCAAAGCGAATCAGGAGAGCGGCAAAGATTTCGCGCTCTTGCAAATTAGGGCGAACAAACTCGTAGTACTTGATGGAAAGATTTCGCAAATCATTAACCAGTTGCCCCCAAGCGCGTCGCCCTTCCCACCATCTGTCATATGCGCTGTTGGTACGGAAGACGAGCAACATCGAGAGAATAATTCCGGCGAAAAGACTGGAGTTTGCCTCCATAACTCTTTTGCCTTCAATCAACTGCGGTGAGACGATTGCGATGATAGACGAGCAGGCCGCAATGACTAGCAAATACCAGCGCAATTTCTTTGCGACAGAGAAATTGAAAAGTCCCTGAAGAATTCCTTGAATGTCTCGATTCTGCGTTGCCATAGTGAATTTGGAATTAAGTATCCTGTGCTCTTATGGGCTATTGCAGAGATCATAACCAATTCACCCTCTCGACAACAAGCAACTGCGAAGCTACATGCTTAACGAAGACTTAGATTCAAGGCGGAACAGCCCCTGCCATAAGCACGTCGGAGTATTCGTAAACCGCCGAATTTGCATAGCTCACGCCCATTTCAAGAAAAAGCTGGCTGAATTTCAGGATTGCATGTCTTTGTTACGGCTTCACTGCTAGGATCTTGTGGGGCTCGAACAACTTGGCACTTGTCAGGATATTCAAAGTCTTGGGCTCCCATCTGGAAACATGACCACTTCACTGCGGACGACACCTTTCATTCTGACGGCGGCAACCCTGGCCCTGCTTGGAGCAACGCCTCAAGGAAGAGCGGCCGACACCAATGCCGGACTAACCAATTCGGCAGCCAGTCAGCCCTCCACTGTGACTAGCCCGGCACTATTGAAATCACGCGTGAATCCGCTTTTGGTCCAATCGCAGTCGCCGCGATGGATTCGACCAAATTCTGGTGTCGATCCGGCGATTCAAAAATCTCAAGAAGACGCTTATCTGAATAAAGTTCAAACGGATCCGGCTCTGCAAAAAACCCTGACGGATCCCGCGGCGCGTGCCCAGCAGGACATTCCGGCACCGCCGACTTCTACGCCGCCACCTACGGGTTTCCTCACGAACCCTCCTGCCGGAACGAAACTCGAGGATTTGTATCCGACGCCAACTCCGCGCGCCCCATTCACGGGCGTATCCAGCGATCCGCAGCTGCAAGGACAGGACCTGGAGAAGGCGCGAGAGGTTACACTCGACCCTGTTCCGATGTCACAACTTTTGCCGATCGGTAAACGGAAGCTGCCTGCGATCAGACTCGAAGCTTCCTACAATGAAATCGTTCCACTCAAAGACTGCCTCAATTACGCGCTCTACAACAGCCTTCCTATCCGCATCTCCGACGCCGGCTTCGATTCGCAAAAGTATTTGTTCGTGAGCTCGCTTGGTCAGTTTTTACCTGATTTCACTCAGACTTTCCGCTACCAACAGGTCGACAGTCAAAGACCGCCCATCACAAATACCTTCACGGATTCAACTACGGTGCGTTTTCCGGTCTTTCAGGGCGGAGGTGTTTTTTACAATGCGCTCGTAAATTTGAATAGAACAAAAGCGGCGAAAAGCAGTTATAGAGCCACTGTGAATGACACATTGCTCGAGGTCTATCGTCGCTATAACGAGCTGATCCTCAACCATGTGCTCCTGCAAATCCGCGTGAAATCAGTGGAATTGTCGCGCGCGCAGCTGGCCCTCAACGAGCAGTTGAAAGAGGCAGGCGTCGGTACCAATTTTGCGATCTATCAGTCGCGAACCCAGTTGGCGCTCGACAAACAGGCGCTTCTCCAGCAGGAAGTTCTTGTTCGTCAGTCCGCGATTCAGTTAGCGGTCGCAATGAATGCAAATATTTCGTCGAACATCTATCCAGAAGAATTGCGAGCAGTAGAAGCTAAGTTGGTCGACCAAGAATGGAACATAAATCAATTGGTTTCGGTTGCGTCGAAGAGACGTCCAGAACTAAAGCAGTTTGAAGAGCTGAGAATTGCCGCTCGGCGCAACGTTCAAGTCGCTGCCTCACCGCTCTACCCGACATTCCAATTCTTCGTATCAAAGACTCACAGCACAGTCAGCAGCAATGGCAGCGGCAGTGGCAATAACTCCGGTCTTTCCGGCTCAACCGTCATCATCCCAACCGGTGGCGGCGGCGGCGGCATCGGCATTAGCGGAAACGGCGGCAGATCCTTCAGCGGCGGCTTCGATTTGAGCTGGAACTTGGACGGAATGGGCGTAGTGGATGTAGGGCGAACACTCTCCGCAAAAGCGCTAGCTCGCCAGGCAATGCTCCAGTCGAACCAGACTCTTCTGAGTGTTCTCCAGGAAATCCACAACTCGTACCTCAATATGCTCACGGCGTCCGAACAGGTCGACGTCGCCGGAGAAGCGGTCTTTTCATCCAGCGAACAGCTCCGCCTCGCCAACCTGCGCCTGCGCTACGGGCAGGGCATCAACTTGGAGCTTATCCAAGCGCAGAGAGACTACATCAACTCTTTGACCTCACAGGCTCAGGCGATTATCGCCTACAACATTTCGCAGGCTCAGCTTCTGCGAGATACAGGTATGATTTCGGTGGGGGCGCTAACGACGACAAAACCGCCAAAAATTAGTTCTGCGGGCAGTTTGCAATACTAGAATATGTACGGAACATGTTTTTCGGGACTGCGTCGATTTAATCATTACTGTTTACATCTATGAATTGGTTGCAACAGCTCTTGAATCCTAAAGAAGCAGCGCGCGAAGCAAGTCGCGAAACAGAATCATTGAATATCGCCACAAGCGCACGGCCGGAAGCTACAAAGAAGAGACGCGGCAAAAAACGCATCTGGATAATCGCATCAGTTGTGGTCGTCGCTGCTGCCGCAGGCACTTACTTTTTCACTCAGACGCCGAAGACAAATAAAGAATGGAAGAAAGACGCGACACAGGTAAAACGTGGCACAGCCACTTTGAAGGTCATAGCAACTGGACTAATAAAGCCGGTTCGCGAAGTCAAAATCAGCCCTAAGCAAACCGGGCTTTTGAAAGAACTCTATGTAACTCAAGGCGACCGCGTTAAGAAAGGACAAGTAATCGCGTTGATGGACGACAGCAACCTTGCTGGGCAAATCGAGGCGGCGCGCGGCGCTTGGCTCTCGTCAGTCGACAACAGCAATAAGATGAAAAACGGCAATCGCCCGCAGGAAGTTTTGCAAGCGCGCTTTCAGCAGCAGCGAGCCAGAGAAGGCGTGCGCAATGCTGAACAAAACATCAGCAGATTGTCCGCGCAAATGGAAGCGCTAAAGGCGCAGCTCAAGCGCAACGAGCAATTTGCAAAGGCTCAAGCGTTTCTGGCAAAGAGCGGTGCAATTTCCGAGCAAACAAGTATCGATGCTGAGACCGCAGCTCAAGTAACTCATGCTCAACTCGATGCGGCTGAGCGCGAACTCGCCCAGGCTCGAGTAGCAAAAGCGCAGAGCCAGGCAGATAGCGAGGCTTTGGAGCAACAATACAAATTGATGCAAGCAGGATTCCGAAGAGAAGATATCTCAGCAGCTTATCACTCATCCGAACAGTCAAAAGGCAACCTGCAATATTTGGAAAGCCTGCGCAATGACACGCGTATCAAAGCTCCGTTCGACGGCATCATCACGCAAAAGTACGCTGACATAGGTGCGATTGTCACGCCAACAACCTCCGCAGCCACGACCTCGGCTACGTCGAGTTCTATCGTCTCTCTTGCTGGAAGACTAGAAATGGTGGCGCAGGTCTCTGAAGCGAATGTGCCTAAGATCCGCATAGGACAAGAGGTTGAGATCGTCGCAACGTCTTTCCCGGATAAAACCTTCCATGGAAAAGTGACGCAAATTGCACCGGCAGCAATCGTGACCATGAACGTGACGACTTTCGAAGTACACGCCGAGATCATTGATGACCCTGACAATAAGCTGCTTTCCGGCATGAACGTCAGTGCAGGGTTCTTAGTCGGACAGCAAGACGACGCACTCATGATACCGGCCGTTTGCGTCGTATCGCGCCGCGGAGAAACAGGCGTCTACATTCCGGATAAAGACGGAAACCCTGAATTCAAGAAGGTTAAGACCGGCGCGGCTGTAGATAGAAACATTGTTGTGCTGGCTGGATTGAAGGAAGGCGATTTCGTTTTCAAAGGCTTGTCTAAAGAACACCTCGAGAAAGAAGGCTATCTTGGTCGCGGCGGCGGAATGGGCGGACCCGGCGGAATGGGCGGCAGAGGTGGTCGCGGCGGAGCAGGCGGCGGCATGATTCCCCGCGGCTTCGGACGTTAGCACAGGACTCGCTCGGCATGGGGTTTAGAGAGCTAATCAATATTGCCTGGCAAGGTATTTTGAGCAATAAGCTGCGGAGCAGCCTCACAGTACTGGGCATCGTCATCGGCATAGCATCAGTAATTACGCTGATGGGTATCGGCGAAGGCGCAAAGAAAGAAGCTGAAAAACAAGTTCAATCCCTGGGCGTAAATCTTATATATGTACGTCCAGGCGCTGCGAGCACCGCTAGCATCTCTCAAGGGCAAGGAACGGCGCCCACTTTGACGTATGAAGATGCAAAAGCAATCAAGGACACTTGCCCTTCTGTCGACGAAGTAGCTGCACAATATCAAAGTTCTTTCCAGGTTCAACACGGTGAATACAACACCTCTACCACCGTATTAGGCACGGAGCCTGCGTATCCTGAGGTGCGCAATTTTCACCCGGCTCGAGGGCGTTTTTTCACAGCTGATGATATGAAAGACGCCACGCGCGTATGTGCGATTGGCGATACCGTGAGAGAAGACCTTTTCCCTGATGAATCCGCCATCGGCAAGCAGATCTTGATTAGGGGAGAACTCTTCCAGGTGATTGGCGTCATGGAGAAAAAAGGCGCTAACCAAATGACCGACATGGACGACCAGATTTTCATTCCGATTACAACCGGCTACAGCACTCTATTTGGCCTAAACACCGTAACCGGGCAAGCCGTAAAAATGGTTTTGGCCCGCGCAAAAGATGGACAAGATTTACAGGCGCAGTTTCAAATTACCAATCTCCTTCGCCTGCGCCATGGCATAAAATCGCCAGACCAAGACGATTTTCAGATTCGCACTCAAATGGACATCATGCAGACCGCGCAGTCTATAACCGGCGTTTTTTCACTGCTGCTTGGTGCCACCGCCGGTATCTCGCTTGTCGTAGGCGGCATCGGCATCATGAATATCATGCTCGTGTCGGTCACTGAGCGCACTAGAGAAATTGGAATCAGAAAAGCAATCGGCGCGAAATTTGGCGACATACTCTGGCAGTTCGTTCTCGAGGCAATAATTCTTTCCGTCACTGGTGGGTTACTCGGCATCGCGCTGGGCATGCTTGGCTCTGACTGGATTGGGCGCTTCGCCAACTGGACTTGTATCGTCACACCGTATTCGGTATTTCTGGCCTTCGCGGTTTCCTTCGGCATCGGGCTCTTCTTCGGCATCTATCCGGCACGAAAAGCCGCGTTGCTTGATCCGATCGTCGCCCTGAGGACAGAGTAATGGCCAACAACGTTGTCGAACTCCACGACATAAGCCGCGTCTACGAGATGGGTGAAGAGCCGCTATACGCATTAAAGCAGCTAACACTCTCGATCGAAGACGGTGATTATGTTGCGATAATGGGCACGTCCGGCTCCGGCAAATCGACGCTGATGAATTTAATCGGCTGTTTAGACAGACCGACGGAAGGTCGATATTTGCTCAATCACAAAGATGTTTTCAATTTGAGTGATGACGAATTAGCTGCGATTCGCAACACAACGATTGGCTTTGTTTTCCAACAGTTCAATTTATTGTCTTCGATGACTGCTATCGAAAACGTGATGCTTCCTCTGGTTTATGCGGGCGTCGACAAAGAGCAAAGGACCATTCGTGCGCAATTTGCTCTCCAGCAAGTCGGGCTAGAACAACGCATGTACCACCGCCCAACGCAACTCTCCGGTGGGCAGCAGCAGCGGGTTTCTATTGCCCGCGCCATCGTCAACAAGCCGCGAATTCTGCTCGCGGATGAACCGACAGGAGCATTAGACAGCCACACCGCCGAAGAAATTATGGCTCTCTTCGACGACCTCGTGGAGCAGGGGATCACGGTAATTTTGGTCACACACGACGGCGAAGTGGCAAATCGCGCCTCACGAATTGTGCGCATGCGCGACGGTCAAATCACTTCGGACAGCAGAATTAGATCAAAGAATGAGTAATAAAAGGGCGCATACAATGCGCCCCACGCTGATTATCCAAGCCGACAAAAAGTATTAGCCGGTTTGGAATTTTGGCTCGATGACCTCAGTGGTGCCAATTTTGAATCTTCCATGGCGAACATTGTTTTCCACCAGCCGAGCAAGAGTCTTGCGCGCACGCATGGAAACATAAGGATTTTCATCATCGATCAAACTTTCCAAAATGCCGAATGGCATGCTGTGATTCTCAGCGATGCTATAACGAACGTCGACGCTTTCATCTTGAACCAGCTCAAGCAGCACGTCTAGCACAGTATTAGTATTTTCAGCAACAGCTACTCTCACCGCAGCACAGCAGTGCGCTGCCAGTCTGGACAGGGTATCAGCAGATGCCCGCGGATTTTCCGCAATGCGTTCCAAAATGCACTCCGGGGCTGTTTCAGCCAAATCGGAAAGCACTTTCGAAGGTGTATTAGGATTCACAGCCATGGCAAGTTTTGTTCGCATCTCTTCACTCCCTAGAGCAGACGAGGTGGCAGACTCTTTGCCTTGAGCCTTTCCATTACGTTGTTCCATTTGAACCGAACCTCATTTACTCGTAACTCACACCCAACAACGCCCACATTACTATCCTAGTGCCACCACCTGCTCCGTGGATATAGCGATCCGTATATTGCTATACAGGGAAAACCCAGCATTTTCGCCAGTGTTACCACCGAGATACCATATATAGGATAGAAGAAGTGCGTCCTTCTTCCTTTGTGCATCAAGCGATTGCGGGATTGGTTATCAAAAAGAAAGCAATAGAACGCTCTGAAAACCCCGATTAATTGCTGGTTTCACCCACTCACCCGTTCGGGCTAACACTATAGTTGTAATCACAACCGGCGATTAATCGATTTACCGCGGTATCAATAGTGGTGTCTGACCAAACAAATTTGGGCGCCTCTGTCCAATTTCGGCAGACCGCGTATAGAACAGAGCACGGCAGTCAGGCAATACATAAGAGGGGCTACCCCCACCCCGCTTCTTACCTAGAAGAGGAGAGTTTATTGTGATGAACATTTTCAGCACGTTGTGCACGGCGACTTTTATTTCTTCCGCGTGCGAGTCGAGACAAAATGGTCAGATGTCCGGCAAAGACGACATCGTGAGCGATCGCATTATCGCAACTAGTTTGAACACAACACCAGATGTGCTCGAAGCACTTTCCAGAACAGCAGGTCCAATAATTCTTGAACTCATTGCAGGCAATGCGAATTGCCCGCCGTACTTGCTGAACAAACTGGCGAAACATCCTTCAGCACATGTGCGGCTGGCAACTGCAGAGAACAACCATACGAGCCGAGAAACACTCTGGATGCTGGTCATGGACGAAGACGCTGATGTGCGATTTGGTTTGGCTGAGAATCACAGCTTGCCCGAAGCAATCCTCAAAGCTTTGTCTGAAGACGATAATCCTTATGTTGCTTCTCGCGCAGTCAAGACTCTAGAGCGCGTCGAAGCAGCCCGCAGCGTTGTGGGCGAGTCCGCGTCATGGAAGCAATTCCGGGCGAATGAAACTCGCAAGCGCCTGATGCAATTGGTGGAAGAGACGGGACAAAGTCCAATGACCCAGGTCAATCGATTTTTCTCGAACCTATACAACTACGCACGAGCCATTTAACGCCCGGACCTAAATATAGGAGTTCGGAAATAGGAGTTCGGGTAGGAAGGTCAGGTATAAGAATCCGAACCTATAGAGAACACCGAAACCTTATAGGGAAATTTATACGTCGGGTGACCGACCGCTAAGTTCGCTGGCAGGGGAAATATGCGCAATGGAAACGGGGGCTGGCGTCCCCGTTTTTTGTCGCCTTTTGCCCAAAAACCATAAACCCATACCGGACCCTATACAAAGATATATATGGGCTTATCCCGGCGATGCTTAACTCTAAGTAATAATTTGAATATACGGTGGTGGGCAACCGGACGTATTCAATTTCATGAACATCAACAGAATTGAATCATTTTTCGGAAACCCATATTTGCCAGAGGCTGGCGGCCGTGCGAGGGACGGAGGAGAGTATGACCTATCCTTCGCTTATCGTTTCCGGTGGGACTCCCCGGAAACCCAAATCAGGGAGGCGTTAAAAGTGCTGCTGTGTAATGAAGTTGATTTCCAAGCTGCGAAGCGTCCGGTCGAGAAAGATTCGAAGAAAAGTGTAGAAGCTGAAGCTGCGCGAATCAGATGGCTGCTGGCGATTAATCCTAATACCCCGCCCCCAGTGCTCGAGCACCTTTCCAATGACAGCTCCAAAAGATTGTTAGAGCGCATTGCAGAAAACCCGCGTACGCACACAACTACACTGGCAAAACTGGCAAATCATGACGAAGCCCAGGTGCGTGCGGCCGTTGCGGAAAACATGAATATCTCTATTAAAACCGCCTGGAAGCTTGCTCGTGATGAGAGCCCGGACGTAAGAGTCCGTTTGGCTGAAAGCTACCATGTGCCGGTCGCCATCCTGCGCATTCTTGCTACGGATGAAAACCCATACGTGCAAACGAGAGCCTATAAGACTCTGTATCGCATGTTGGAAGAAGTGCAAGCGCTGCGCACCGCGTAAGCGAGCCGAAGGTTCTACTGCACCGAAGAATGGGGCGCTCGACGCCCAAGGAAACCCAAAAGTTAAACGATTCAATCCCACAAACCCATAACCCCCCTACAAGGAACGCGCTCCATCTGGTCGAAAGACCATTCGGGGCGCGAACCTCATATAGGCGCTCCGGACTCGCTTTGCTCGTCCTCCGCACGCATCCGACACTCGCTCCGGACGCCTCCTCGGCGTCCTTCTCTCGTCCGTATCTGACGCGCAAAGCCGCGCCCTCCGCAAGCAGGCGTGAGGGCGCGTTGCACGCGCCCATTTTTCTATAGCGGCGATGCAATCCATCGCCCGGAGCCGGCGAACCGCCGGCTCTCCCAGGTTATCTTGCGAATGTATGCGTGCGAGCGCGCAGCATACGGTTGATTTCCGCCTGGATTTCGCCTTCCAGATAGCGAGCCTGTGCTTTCGCTTGCTCCTCAACCTTGTCGCGATTGGTTTCCTTCTTGTATTGGGAAGGTGCCAGGAAAGCCATCTTCCACTTAACCGGCAAGCTGAAAAGGTTGACCGGGAATGGATAGAACGGGAAGAACGGAGTCACCGGAAACGCAGGCATATTGAGGAGTTTTGCAATCTTGTCTGCATTGAAGAGAACCGGTACTGCCTCATCGAGTCCGAGAGTAGCAAGCGGAATAATCTTCACGCCTTCTTCAACACCAGACAGCAGGCGGGTCCAGTCGAAGTCGCCGAGGCGATATCTCTGAGAGAAAGTCTTCTGAGTGCTGGCAATGCCTTCCGGGAAGGTGGCAACGATCTCGCCTCTTGCAAGCAAGCGTTTTACATTGTCCGAAGACCACGGCACAAAGCCGAGTTCGCGCAAGAAGTGGTGAACTCTCTCGTCTTCAATCCAGTCCATGTCGCATACCACATGCACGCGGCGCGGGTTTTCTCTGGACATGAGAGCATAGATGAGCATCATAGCGGTCCACGGTACAAGACCGGTGGAATTACCGACAATGAGCGCTGGACCTTCATTCGGAATGGCATCGAGATTCTTGAACTCGACTTTCCACCAATCTTCGTAGAGGAATTTCAATCCGGGTTCCAGTTTTGCCAGTGTACGCAGCTCAAAGCCGAAATAATCTTCGCTTTTGTGCGAGTTGCGGATGAACTGCTTGTGTCTTGTAGCAAAGGCTTTCACGGTGTTTCACTCCTTCCGTTATCATCTTCGGTCCAGGCGGAAAAAACCGATTTTCGCTCTTTGAGCAAGCGGTTTAAATCTCTCTGGATGTCGTACTGAATCTCACGTGCGATCTTCAAACAAAGCTTCCTATCTTTCGCCTTCTCAGGCGGATAATCGAGCTTGATCGGCTTATGTATGTTGATCATCCATTTGACGGGCAACGGGACGAACATAAGTGGGAAAGGCAACCAAGGGAATGCCGGCGTGACAGGGAAGAACGGCATTTTCAACATTTGCGCAAACGTCTTGACGTTGACGAAGTTGGGAAAAATCTCGTCACCACCTACGGTGGCAACAGGGATCAAAGGAACTTGGCGTTCGATTGCAAGTTGCACAAACCCCGGATGGAAATCCAGAATTCTATAGCGCTCTTTGAACGTTTTACCAACGCCCCTCAAGCCCTCTGGGTAAATGCCCACTAGCTCATCGTTATCGACGAGTTTGCGAGCGTTTTCCAAAGTCGCTCGTACCTGGCCAGTTTCGGCCATCCACTCATTTATGCCGGGCAATGTGAAAAACCAGTCGGTGATCATGTACCTCACTCGCCTGGGTGCTGGATGTTGATTACTCATAGCGATCGTAATCATGGCGCCATCCAAGGGCAAAAGTCCGGAATGGTTGCCGATCAGGAGCGCTGAGCCATCCGAAGGAATGTTCTCAATGCCGCGAACCCGTACCTTAAAGTGCTCTTCATAGCAAAAACGGAAAACCGGCTCCCACTTGGCGAATGTCTCCAAGTTGAAGCCGAACTCGTCTTCAACGCCCGCATAACGGGCGTAATACGATGGATTTCGCTCTTCCAACGCCTTAAGCGGGTCTTTTAGCGAGGTTTGAATACTTTTCCAAGTAACCACAGGAACCCCAATATGCCAGGGCCAAACGATACGAACAGAACGAACTTCTTGAAGACTTGCTTCGCTGCAGCGTTGACACGCGCGTAGGCGGGCTCACGCTCTTCGTTTGCGGTCTCGTTGTTTTCAGTTGATGTTTCAAAGTCTTGCATAAACAGTCACTTCTCTTGAAAGCAGTACTGGACGCCAATAGCTGACGAATTCACCATTTCACGCGGGCAGGCGAACTTTTTGCTGCTCCACGATTGCTTAAGTATAGATACTTGTCGCCAAGCGAGCCTTAGATGCGCGTTTTCTCCTTAAGAAACATTTACCGTCCCACATAAGAGCCGGGGCGCCTGGGCTCGACAGCCTATAATCTTATCTACTCGTTGCCGGCGGTCTGATTTAACCTCAGTCGGCAATCCCAGCTCACAATTAGCCCTCGCGGCGACGGAGAAATTTATGCAACCTGACATGAACCAACTGCTGGGCAACCTGGCTAAGATGCAGTCCGAAATGCAGAAGATTCAAGACGAATTGTCCAAGACCAAAATCGAAGGCACTGCAGGAAACGGCGCAGTTACAGTCACCTGCACTGCCGCGCTCGATTTCACCGGCATCAAAATCAAACCTGAGGCAGTCGATCCGGAAGATATCGGGATGCTTGAAGACTTGATTGTTACTGCAATCAAAGACGCTTGCCACAGAGCCAAGCAAGCCGGCGAGCAGCAAGCAATGAAGAACCTGGGCGGCATGCTGCCTCCTGGTATGGGTTTCTAATAAGAGAAACGGTTTCTACAAGGGGAACTAGTTTCTAACTCAGGAAACAAACAATGTATTTCACACCGCCGCTGGCCAGGCTTATCGAAGAATTTCAAAAGCTGCCCGGTGTCGGTCCTAAATCAGCCCAGCGCATGGCTTTTCATGTGCTGGGCATGACGCATGATTCGGTTCAATCATTCGCTGATGCGATGGTTGATGCCAAAGAAAAAGTGCGCAATTGCAGCCATTGTTTTCACTTGTCCGCAGCCGATCCGTGCGAACTTTGCACTAACGAAAGACGGGATAGACAGCAAGTCTGCGTGGTGGCTGACTCGCGAGATGTAATTGCGCTTGAAAGAACGCGCGAGTTCAAAGGCTTGTATCACGTTCTCACAGGACTGATTTCACCCCTGGAAGGGAAAGGCCCAGACGAGCTCACAATAAGGGAATTGGTCAATCGGGTAAACGACGATCAAGTTCGCGAACTTATTCTTGCGATCAATCCAACAGTCGAAGGTGATGCGACAGTGCTCTATATCTCCAGTTTAATGAAGCCATTCAATGTAAGGATAACGAGACTAGCCTTTGGTCTTCCAGTCGGTGCCGACCTAGAATACGCCGACGACATGACGTTATCGAAAGCCCTCGAAGGCCGCCGCGAGCTGTAAGAAGGGCGATGTCATGCATCGCCCGGTCTGAGAGCGGGACGCGTTTCGTCGAGGCGCATTGAGTGGAGGCTCATTGCGTGCGCCTTTTAGATGCCGGCTGAGCCGGCGCTCCGGCCATTTACTTTTTAAGTACTTTCTCAATACGCTGAGCGATCTTCTCTTTGCTCAGTCCATTCAAGTCGAGAAGAATGGCGCGTGCGCCGTGTTCTACAAACTGATCTGGAATTGCAATCGGAATTACGCGGGGCAGACCGTCGGAAATTTCTTGCCCGGCAGTACTCATCCATTCAAGAACTGCAGCTCCAAAACCGCCTGACAGGCAGCCCTCTTCAATGGTGAAGAAGGTGTCATGACCGTCGCGCAAAAGCTCACCCAACAAATTTACATCGAGTGGTTTGACACTACGTGCGTTGACCAAGGTTGGTTTTACACTCGACTCAATCGTTTCAAGAGCCTGACGCGCCACGTCGACCATCGAACCATAAGCCAAAACTACAGCAGGCTTTTGGTCTTTCTTGCTGGTCACACCTTGTTGCAAAATCTCCCAATGCGTTGGTTCGATCAAGCGTGGTTGGTTAGACGGGGTTCCACTGTATTCACCATCGGCGGTGGCGCCAACAGCCTTATCCCGGGGGAAGCGGATGGCTACCGGACCTTTGCTCTCCTTGACTGCTGTATAGACCATGTCTCTGAGTTCAGCGGCATCTTTCGGTGCCAAAACAGTGAAGTTGGGCACGCTGCGGAGGTAAGCGATGTCGAACACACCCTGGTGGGTTTCACCATCTTCGACCAGACCGCCGCGGTCAACACCAAAGACGACAGGCAGATTGAGAATGGCGACGTCGTGAATAACCTGATCCATCGCGCGCTGCAAGAAAGTGGAGTAAATGGAAACGACCGGTTTCAATCCGGCTTTTGCCATACCGGCAGCCATAGTGACTGCGTGCTGCTCGCAGATTGCCACATCAAAGAAGCGCTCAGGATAAGCCTTGCCGAACTTAACCAAGCCACTGCCCTCGGCAGTTGCCGGAGTGATTGCCACCAGATTTGGTTCATCTTTGGCGACGTCAATCAATGCCTGAGTGAACACGTCTGAATAAGTCTTGGGTTTTGGTTTTGGCGACTCATCGACCTTCTCGCTGAGTTGCGGCTCTAAGCTAAACGCAGGCACGCCGTGGTATTTGATTGAATCATCCTCCGCCGGCTGATAGCCCTTGCCTTTGCAGGTAATGAGATGAACAATCTGTGGCGCTGATTTATCCTTAACTGCCTCGAACGCTTGAACGACAGCATCGACATCGTGTCCATCGATGGGACCGCTATAGTTGATGCCTAGTTTTTCGAAAACAATACCGGGAGTGTCGAAGCGCTCTTTGGCCTGCTTCTTCACTTCGAGAATCATGTCCCAAATGCCTGCAGTCAGTTGAACTTTATCGAGACTGCCTTCGATCGAATCAAGCTTTTCTTTGATGTCGCGATAAAAGAAAGTTTCCTTGATGCGCTTCATGTACAACGCCAATCCACCGGTGTTCTCACTGATGGACATTTCGTTGTCGTTGAGCACTATCAAAACATTCTTCTGAATGTGACCCAAATGATTGATAGCTTCAAGCGCCATGCCGCCGGTCAAACCACCATCACCAATCACAGCGATAACCTTGTGATCTTGCTTCAAATGGTCACGCGCGATCGCCATGCCCACTGCAAGAGAGACGGAAGTAGAGCTGTGCCCTGCTACAAACGCATCGTGTTCACTCTCTACAGGTGTGACGAAACCGCTCAAACCTTTGAACTGACGCAGGGTATCAAATCGATTGCGCCTGCCGGTGAGCATCTTGTGCACATACGCTTGGTGTCCGACGTCCCAAAGAATTTGATCTTTGGGAGTGTTGAAAACGCGATGGAGCGCCAGAGTGATTTCAACGATTCCCAGGTTTGAGGCTAAATGCCCACCTGTTCGCGACAAACTGCTGACTATCTCATGACGAATCTCGCCTGCGAGCATCTGCAGGTCTTCAACCGACATTTGCTTCAACTCGGCAGGACCGGTGATAGCATCTAAAAATGACGTCGGCTGTTTTGTTAGGGTGTGCATTGATCCCTGGACTTCCACTAGTGACAACCTTTAAAGGTACATCATATCAATGAGTGGGCTTTGTTAGCTTAAGAAACTGTCTGTTTTCGGCATTCTCCGCACAGATTCACGACTCTTTAATCGTCACCAAACGCAATAGTCGACAACAGACAGATGAGGCGCAATTAAGGCAGCCACCCAGTTAAACTGTGTTTTAGGAGAAGAGGCAAAATAGGCGACAAAATGTTGGCAAAAAAGATTTCTATTTACTTCTGCGCATCGCTCGCAATCACAATGCATTTCACGGTCTTCGAATCGTTCGCGCAGAGTCCGAACTCGCAAAAGCAGGATATTCAGATACAAATCTCTCCAAAGTCTGCTGAGAAAGGGAAGGGTGACACGGGAAAAACTCCTCCGCCGGTCTTTTCCATTGAGGTCCCCGGACCAAGCAAAACCTCTGCCGGTCAATCGCAATCAAAATCCGAAGATCCCGGCTCTCGCGAACGCGCTGCTAATCAGTTTTTCAAAGAGAAACAGAAGCAGACCATATCTGCAAAACCAAATGTAAAAGAAGCAAGTATGAGGCTTTCCGGCTCTTTGTGCCCGGCGTGCTTAAAAGCTCTTGCGGCGAGATTTCAAAAGACGCAAGGAGTGATCAATGCTTCTGTCGAATTACCATCGCAAATGAAAGCTTCGGAAACAGAAACCAGCAACGCAATCGGCAAACTTCCACGCTACGCAGTCGCTCATGTCACCTTCGATTCCAATGTACTTACAATTGATCGAATCAAAGACATAGTGCGAACCAACGATCTTGCATTTTGGAAAGTCGAAGTTACAGATAAACCGCAATAAAGTAATCAAAAAGAAAAAACGGGCACCATGTTTAGTGGCGCCCGCTTTCCGTTTAGGAGAGGTCCATTGCCTTCGGAGTTCTCCCTATTGCCCTAGCCGGTAGCATCACCGGGTTGGACAATTTTGTACCAGGTGCCGTTGAACTCGACAATCACCTGTTTGCCGACTGACAAGAACTTGGTGATTCCTGGAACTGATTTCATCAATGCGAAATATTCATCGCTATTGAATTTGATTTCCTTGACTTTGATATCAGCGGCCTTTGCTTTAAAAGTGCTTTCCGTCCAGAAGCCGCTGACCATGTAAAAGGTCTTGTCTTCAACTGTTTTCATTTCTCCAGCCATCAGATCCTGTTTATCGATTGCGTTGGACTCTTTGAGTTCGTTCAACGTTTTCGCGACCAAGACAGCCTTCTGACCGCTTTCCGCTTTGTGATCGAAGTCGGAGAAAACTTTCAAATAATGAAATCTGGCTGCAGAACCGGCTTCCCGCTTTGCCAAATTTGTCGAGGACATCCCCATCGGCACTACCGGTGGTGGCGGAGGAACAAGACCGCCGCGAACTCTCGTTTCATCAACACGGAAGCTGGGTCTGGCAGCGCCACCGAAACTGACTGCGCCGGGTATGTTTTGCCGTCTAAACGAGCCGTTATTTTCGCTGGGATCAGTTACGAGATAAGAGGTATAAGCCGAGATGATTCCATACTTCTGCGAAAGTGCAATGATTTCATCAACAACTTCTTTGCTCTCATCATTTGCATGCGCAACGTCAGTCAAATAGCCGATCCTTCGCATAGCCCAAATCCGAGGCAAGTAAGAATGACCGGTATCTTCTTTTGCGAATTCCACCGGGAATGCATATTCCTTGGTTTCACCGTTGAGGCGACCGCTCAACTTTAACGATGCTTTGCCTTCACCCTTGTAGCGCCCGATCAGCAGTACTTGCTGACCAGCAAAAATATCCTTTACTTCTTTCGGATAGACATCTTTTACTTGAATTCCGTCGTAAGCAATTTTGACATCGCTCAAAACCGGGCTCTTAATTTTCTGATAGAAATTGCTCAAAGCCACTTCCAGACTCTCGCTCGGTTCAATATATTGCGCCGTTCCATGATGCTCTGCAGCAAGTTGATTGAGCAAACGAGTGTTTACGTCATAGCCGACACCGAAATCAAATATCCGAACATCGCGTTTTGGCTTGACGCTCTTCAAGAGTTTTCAATGATGGTTTCGCCCACTGTAGGCTCGCCGTCAGTAATTAAAACCAAGTATGCCGGTCTAGAAGAATCATCGCCGAGAATTGCCGTTCCCATTGAAATTGCGTCGCTGATGTTTGTGCCGCCACGTGCATCAAGTTCTTCAATAAATTTCCCTGCGGCTTTCTTGTTGTCCGCATTGGCAGCCAAAAGTTTCGTGCTGAATGCGTCTGTGTCCGTATTGAATTGAACAAGGCTAAACCGATCCTCAGGCGCAAGTGCATCGACTATATACTTCAATGCCTTTTTGCTGTGCTCCATCTTGTCGCCTTGCATAGAGCCAGACGTATCCGAGACTATGACAATGTCTTTGGCGACCGCCCCCTTCACTGCCACCGGCGGAGAAAGCGTCATCAAGAAATAACCATCTTCATCGGTCTTGCGATGTGTGAGTAAATTGGCTGCAACATCTTTGTCGGAGACGCTGTAATAGAGCAGGAAGTCTTTATCCGGCACAACGTTCTCCTGTGCCAGAGAAACAGTAGCTTCCGTATCACCCTTTCGCGCAGATTCGACTGTATGCGTTGGCGACCAAATGGTGCGAAGCGGCGCTTTTCCTGCTAACTTCACATTCATCTTGATCTTGTCGACCGGCTCAGCCTCACCTTCCGCTTTCAGAGGAAAACGATACTTGAGCATTCCATTTTCTGCTTTCAAAACTTGAGTGTATTCCAATTCAACTTTCTTTGTGCCGTGGGCAGGAATTGGGAAAATGCGCGCTCTCACTGTTTTGTAATCAGCGAATTCCAAAAGGCCTGGATCGACCATGCGTCGAACTATTTGCTCGTACTCTGCGCGCGCAGCGTTTGCTTCCAAGATTTTTCCTTCAACCGGTTTTCCGTCAATGTGCAAGGAGAAAGAGCTGAAAGTAGTGTCCTCTGGCAACGGAAAAAGATAAGTGCCGGCAAGATTGCTGTCGGTATCGTTGGAAAACGTCTGTGTGATGTACGTTTTGGCGACTTGATCAACAATGTCGACCTTTACCTCTTCATCTTGCAGGTGCAGCCCGAAACTTACAGAAGCTTGGAGGACAGGACGTCTTCCTGGCGCCGGAACGGCAGGTGTATGACCGGGCACCGGTCTGACAATCGGTCGGGGAACGGGTCTGCCACCCATAATCGGGTCGATTACAATCCAGCCAGAGGCGAACACCTGGGCGGGCAGCGCCAGGCTGGCGGCAAGAGCCGCAATAGATGCCAGTGCAACAGTTTTCATTATCTGACCTCATTGTCTTCGCCGCGACTACTTCAAACGAGCAAAGCAGCCGGTTAGGCGGAATGCCGCTCTATCAGCTTACGGAATCCCTGCACCTGATTCGCCAGGATAAGCGTGCTTAGCAAACTGGGGTTTACCCCAGCTTTTTACCCGCTCTTCGATCTCTACGCTAAAGCCAAATTAATTGCGCAAACAGCCAAATATTCAGGAAATTCAACTTGACATCCCGCGTGAGGCTATTTAACCTGAGTTCAAAGACTAATAAAATAGACACTGGTATTGGCGGAGATTTCAGTTGAAAGTCATTCTGTGCGCGGACTGCGGCAACGTCATGAAAAAGTACTCGACTCGCTGCGCACGATGCACGCGCCAGAATCTAGTCTGGTACCATCCGGACGATCCGGAGCTGAAAAGGCGAATTAGTCAGCTCACAGGCGTTCATGAACCAGGCTCGACTTTCGTCAGCATGCTGATAGTGGCTCTTATCGCCTCAGCCGTTTCAGGCGTCGTTTATGCGTACCAAAACTTTGTCATCAAGCCAAATGTTGTAGCTCAGGGCGACGCACCGCCGGTGTCAAAATTGGACAAACCGGCTCGATCGGTTGCAGGAACAGCTCAAACAGTGCCGCAGTAAAGCCTCCAGGCTGCCGCAGGAAGCAACTAAGTGTAATAAACGGCGAATGGCAAACTGTTCGTATCCAATTGCACAATGTGACAACCGATTTTCCAGCTATTATAGTTCTGTAATAGCTGGAACTTTCAGTGGGTTCCGCACGCCTAGTCCATAGAGCACAGGGGATCCGAAAGGGGCGGGAAGGCAGTCGGCGAAATGGGAGATTTAAATCGGCTGAACGCCAGTCAGATGCAGTCATTGCTAGCCTCACTTGTCGAGTCTAGCGAAGATGCCATTATTAGTAAAAATCTGCAAAGCATCGTTCAGACCTGGAATCGAGGAGCTGAGCGTATTTTTGGCTACACAGCCGAGGAGATGGTCGGAAAATCAATTACCACCCTGATACCGGAACATCTGCTTTCTGAAGAAGACGAGATTATCTCCAAGCTGAAACGCGGTGAAAAAATCGAACATTACGAGACCATTAGGCGTCGTAAAGATGGGCAGCTCATCAACATCTCCCTGACGGTTTCTCCAGTGTATGACGAGTCTGGAACACTGGTGGGCGGGTCGAAAATCGCGCGCGATATTACCAATCAATCTAAAACTTCTCGCGACCGGGCCATGCTCGCAGCGATAGTCGATTCTTCGGAAGACGGCATTATCAGCAAGGATTTGAACAGTATTATTCAAACTTGGAATAAGGGCGCAACTGAGATTTTTGGATATACCGCAGACGAGATGGTCGGAAAGTCCATAGAAATATTGATACCACCTGAGATGCCTGACGAAGAGCCGCGTCTTTTGGAAAAGCTGAGAAAAGGCGAAAAAATACAGCCTTATGAGACGATTCGTCTTAGAAAAGACGGAGAACGCATAGACGTCTCCCTCACAATCTCTCCCATATTCGGGAGCAACGGGGAAGTGATTGGTGCATCGACAATCCTTCGCGATATAACCAAGAATAAAAGGTTGCGAGATGAGAATGACACGTTGCAAGCACAACTGTTGACTCTCGAAGAAACAAGCAGGTTAAAGAGCAGTTTTATTTCAACAGTCAGTCATGAAATTCGCGCCCCCTTAGGCGGCATCATTGCATTAGCTGAGATCCTCACTCAAGAAGAAGAGTTGCCGGAATCAGCACAGAGTATCGCTGATGCAGTTTTGGAGGCTTCTCAGAGTTTGTTCAGCGTCCTAAACGAATTGCTGGACTTCTCGAAAGTTGAAGCAGGCAAGGTAAATCTTGAGTACAGAGACTTCTCTTTGCGATCAACAATCATTGACGTAATTCGAATGATCAACCCTGAGCGCACCAAGAAAGGCTTGACACTGCGCTCAATTGTCGATCCCGATATTCCGGAAACTATTTCCGGTGACGAATTGAGAATCAGGCAGATTTTGCTAAACCTCGCTAGCAACGCCGTTAAATTCTCAGAGAAGGGTTCTGTTTACATATCGGCAAATCTTGTCGAGGCGAAAGACAATACACTCTTAATCGAATTCAAAGTAACGGACACTGGAATTGGACTGAGCGAAGACACCATCGAGCGCCTCTTCCAACCGTACGTACAAGCTGATCCTTCCACAACGAGGCTGTTCGGCGGAACAGGTCTCGGTCTGAGTATCGCCAAAAGCTATGTTGACTTGATGGGCGGTGATATCGGCGTGCACAGCAAGAAGCATGAAGGCTCTACATTCTGGTTTAGAGTGCCTTTCGGCCGCTCTAAAGATCCGACTCCGCAAGAAAAGGTGCGTGCCACGCAGTAGAAAATGCGTGACACGCAGCAGAATCGAAATGCCACTACCTATGGTGTAACGATTTTCAAGCACTTACCTTCGAAAAGAACCATGACTTTTGGTCCAGCTCCGAGGAATTTCGTGATGCCTGGATGTTTCTTCACCAGTTCGAAATATTTTGTCGAACCGAACTGAATCACTTCCGGCTGCAGGTGAGAGCCTTCCAAAAGCGCGCTGTCGGTCCAAAATCCGTCGCGCAGATAGAAGGTTTTGCCCTCAATCCACTTCATACCGGATTGCTTGCTTTCGCGGTCAGAAATGACGTCTTTGGTTTTTAGCTTCAGAAGCTCCTTCTCTCTAGCGACCGCAGCCGCGCCATTATACGGAGCCTGAGCAATCTGACGCGCCAGCGAATAGGACGCCTCGGATTTCTTGAGCCATCGACCGTTAAAGCTGGCTGCCTTGTCTCCAGCGCCCTCGTAAGCGACGGCAGAATCTTCCTCGGAGGGCGCGGGCATGGCACTCATTGCTGGGGCTCTATAGAAACGTGCCTTGGCGGCTACACGTCCGGAAACACCGGGTCCGGCGGAAGAACCAATGGATGCAGAAGAGCCAAATGATGCGCCACCGCCACCGGGTACAAAACTCATGACAGGACGCGCATCCTCGGCGCGCATACGCCGTGGAGCTCCGTTGAAGGCACTAATCGGCCGTGGAACCGGTCGTGCCATCGGTCTGCCCTCGTTAGGGTCGGTAGCCAGGAAAGAAGTGTACGCAGTGATAATGCCGTGCTTTTTAGAAAGACCGACGATCTCATCGACGACTTCGCGATTGTCACCATTAGCCTTCGCAACTTCGGTCAAATAGCCGATTCGGCGCATTGCCCACAAACGCGGCAAATAAGTATGACCTGCTTCCTGCGAAGCAAAAGACAGCGGAAAGCTATAAGCTTTCGCGACTCCGTTTACTTTGCCGGAGATGTTGAGATGCGCGTTGCCTCCATTTTTGTACTTTCCTAGAATCAAAACCTGTGTTCCTTGGAAAATATCTTTGACAGAACGCGGATATGTGTCTTTGACTTGGATGCCGTCATAGGTTATTGAAACATCGCTCAGGACCGGGCTCTTGATCTTTTGATAAAAACTGGAAAGAGCTGTCTCGATGTTTTCTTCAGGAGAAACATACTGAGCTGTTCCGTGATTTTCTTCTGCCAAACGATTGAGCAACCGAGTATCGATGTCATTGCCAACGCCAAAATCGAACACGCGAATGTCGCGCTTCGACTTCACTTTATTGAGCAAACTGCCGATCTCCGTATCACCCACAGTGGGTTCGCCATCGGTCATCATGACGAGAAATCCGGGGCGATCAGTTGCTTGGCTCAACATGGTCGTTCCCATGGATAGAGCGTCGCCAATGTTGGTACCACCGCGAGCATCAAGGTCGTCGATGAATGCAACAGCGGCTTTTTTATTCTCTGGGGTCGCCTGCATCAATTGTGATTTGAGCGCTTCAGCATCAGTATTGAATTGAACAATCGAGAATCGATCGGCAGGATTGAGCGCGTTTACAACATACTTAAGAGCGTGTTTTAGCTGGACTATTTTCTCACCTTGCATCGACCCTGAAGTATCAGCAATCAGGACTATATCCTTCGCCACGACTTGTTCTGATTTCATCGGCGGTGACAAGGTCAGCAGAAAATAACCGTCTTCACCAACAGCTTTGTGAGTTAAGACATTGGCCGCCATCGACTTGTCGGAAACGCTGTAATAGAGAAGAAAGTCCTTATCCGGCACGATTCCTCTGCCGAGAAAAGCGACTTTAGCAAGACTGTCTGTCGAGCGCGAGGATGTGATCGAGTGCGTTGGCGACCAGATTGTACGCAACCCTTGTTTTGACTGCAGCTTCATGTCGATTTTTACTTCGCCGACAGGATCGTCTCCCCCCTTGGATTTAAGCGGGAACTGATATTTTAAAAGCCCGTTTTCAGCCTTTAACAGTTGCGTGTATTCAAGCTCGACCTTCTTCGTTCCATGCGCGGGAATTGGAAAAATTCGCGCTCTTACTGTTTTATGATCCGCATATTCGAGCAATCCAGGATCAACCATTTGGCGCACGATGGTTTCATATTGCTGCCTCGCCTCCGCCGCTTCGAGTATTTTCCCTTCCACCGGTTTGCCGTCAATGTGCAAAGAGAAAGAACTAAATGTGGTGTCCTCAGGCAAAGGAAATAAATAGGTGCCGGCGAGATTGCGATCGGTGTCGTTTTTGAAAGTCTGAACAATATACGTTTTCGCCACTTGATCGGTGATGTCCACTTTTATTGACTCGGCTTCCATATGAAGACCGAATGCAACGCCTCCCTTCAAAATCGGGCGAGCAGGCGGCGTCGGAGTAACAACGGGTCTTCCAATCCGTGGTGTCAGCGGGCGAAGGACGACGCCAGGGCGCACAGGCGGCACACCGATGGCAGGCACCGGAGCCATAACAGCGGCGCCTCCGCCAAAAGAAGGGTCTACAACAATAAAACCTGATGCCCGAGATGCTTGTGGGGGTGGCAGCAAACCAATGCCCACCGCCAGCATGGATGCAAGAGCCAAACGCTTCATATCTAATACCTCGTCAATTGCCGCAAAAAATGCCTGGGCACTCCTATAACCAGACTACGGACTACAGCGCGGCAAGTCTTTGGGAAGAAGAGGTGTCCCGCTCTGGGGTTTTCCCGAAGCGTGACCTGGGTGCATCAATCTATATGCCTACAATTTGCCGGCCTGTGAGCTATATGCTTGCGATAGCGCGCATGCCAATTTCCGGGGTAAAAGGGTATCTGGATGCAAGGAGGAAGGGCTCAGCAGTTCCGGGGTTTACCCCAGCCAATTGCCGAAACGACCGCGCTAGACTACAGTTGGAGCAGGTGAAACTGCTTTTTTGGGGACCAGGATGAGGGTGTTACTCGCATCTATAAAACGACTGTTGATACCGTCCATGTGGATACATGGGCGAGATAGCTTACTTTTCCAGAGATTGTTCTGGGGAGCGCTGGCAGGATGCGTAGCAACACTATTACTCGCTGAGTCCACGGTTTTGGAAAGCATGGAACTGAGCATGTTGGAGTGGCGCTATCGAGTTTCGCAAAAATTGTACTCAGCCGTCCAACGCCCGGCTGAGTCGCGAGACATCAGCATCATAGACTTCGACGACTTATCTCAATTCGACATCGGTATTGCCCGCTTCAACGATGACCACGCGCAAAGTGTTCTCGCAACAGCGATTGAGAATATAGAGAAGAAGGGGCCAGCGATTATTGTGATCGACCTGGATTTGCGCGGCGCGGCAAACACAGACTTGATTAGCGTGATTCGCAAATACAACAATGTAGTGATCGGACTTTTCGGCAGCCTCGAGGGCAGCACGGATTTACCGAGCCGGACGATTATGAACAACGTCCGCGCATATGGTTATGACGAGCTGATTCAAGAGAACAACGGCTTGATTTGCAGGCTGCCAGTCAATTACCGAGATTCGCAAGGCGACATCGATACTTCATCTATAAGCGCAGCCCCGGTGCCGTCTTTGACAGAAGCAGTCATCAATCTGCACCGCCAAATCAAAGGTGTTGGTCCCTCGACGCAGATCTTGAACTTCCAATCAGATCAGCCTGCATACATCAATTTCCGCCGGATTCAATATCCGTCCGTTTCCTTCCGCGATGTGCTCGAAAGCGACTTTGACGGAAGCAAATTCAAAGACAGAATTGTGATGATCGGCTGCTCCTTCACAAAGAGACGGGAAGAACCATTCAAAAGACGCACGCCTCTGGAGGACAATGTTCCCGACGTGGTCATGCATGCAGACGCCATTCAAACACTGCTGGACAATCAGGTTATATACAGTTTTCCCAAAAACATCGCGCACCACTTGTTGCTTCTTCTCGGCGCTGCATTCGGGGCGGTTGCGTCAATCTTGCCACTAAGCACAAGAACCGCCACCTATCTAACTTCTGGAATGGTGTTGGTAGGAACAGCGCAAATTCTTTTCGAAGGCTTTCACATGGCGCTTCCTGTTGTGCCACCGCTGGCAGTGCTTACCCTCGGTTTTTCACTGGGAACATTCATTTATTTGGATACTGACTTACGGCAGCGAAACAAAGAACTCGCGCAAGCTCGAGAGTCAATGCAAGTGCGCGCCGAGGAAGAAAGACAGCGCATCGCTGAAGATTTGCATGATGAAACTCTGCCCGCACTTTCGGCGGTCGCGCGCATGGCGGATAAGCTTTCTGCCGACCTCGATGACAATCCAGTGCCCAGACAAATGAGAGAAAAACTCGACCAGGCCGTCATTGAGATGCGCCGTGTAATCAACGATCTGCACCCCTCGGTTCTCGAGACTATGGGGTTTAAATCAGCGCTGGAAAACTTGCTTTCGATACTGACTCGCGACCACGAAATCGAAGGCAATTTCATGGACGGAGACGGACACGATGATTACAAGATCACCAATTTCACGAAACTGCAGCTTTATCGAATTGTCCAGGAAGCGCTGAATAATGTGGGGAAACATTCCAAAGCATCGGTCGTCGAGCTAAAGATAGAGAAAATCGACCAACAGCTGACGATCGCCGTCACGGACAATGGAAGGGGCATCGACCCAAAACTGATCCGCAAGGATTCACACGGACTACTCAACATTCGCCAGCGCGCTCAATTAATAGGCGCTCAGGTTGAGTGGAAAAAGCCTGTCAAGTTTCCCTCAGGCACTGAATTGAGCCTTAAGATAAACATGGACGAAAACCCAGTTAAAAAGGTGGATGCAACATGATACTCATCGCTGATGATGAAGAAAGAGACCGCAACTGGCTTAAGAGCCTGCTCACGGAGCATTTCCCCGACAATTTGCCGGTGGAAGAAGCCCATGATGGGCAACAAGTCGTAGATATGGCAGCCAAATTGAAGCCGCCACTGGTCTTTTTGGATATCAAAATGCCGCATCTCTCGGGCATTAAGGCTGCCGAGCAAATCTTGAATTCCCTGCCGAATACCGGCATCATCATGCTTTCCAACTTCTCGGACGAAGTATATGTCCGCCAGCTCTGGAAAGTCGTGCCTCCAAACGGCGTTTTCGGCTACGTTTTGAAAAACGCGTCCAACGAGCAAGTCGTAGAAGCGACCAAAGCTGTTTTGTCCGGCGATTGCTGGATTCACCCTGGTATCGCTCGGGTCATTCAGCGCACACAAAACAGAGCCACCAACTTAACAACAGCCGAATACGAAGCACTTGTCTGTATCGCGCTGGGCATGACTGATCACGCGATTGCCAAACGTTTGTACTTAACAGAGAAAGCTGTACAAAGCCGACTCAAGTCTCTGTATGCCAAACTTGGAATACCGGGACGTGGCGAATCGCACGATACCGAGTTCAATCAAAGATGTCGCGCCGTCTTCTTATCAACCAAGCGCGGTCTCATCAATCAGTCGGAGTTGGACGACTGGGAATCAAAATTGTCACAAGAAACTAAAGCCAGCACATAGTGCCAGCGATAGGATCATGTACAAAATAGAGTTGAAAGGATGACACAGACCAGGACAGTACGGGACAATAAATGAATAGACAGAGCAGATCAAAAGCAAATCGATCTACGGTAAACAAAATCAGCGCAAGCGCAACTTTGTTGATCGCTGTCTCCATCTCGCTGGCAAACATTGCCGGTGCAGCTCCGCAAAAGTCCGCTCCAGTTGCTAAAGTAGCCGTTCACCACTCCCGCATTTCTCCACCGCATGCGGGAGTGAAACTGCTCGAAGATATTCTCAGCCGTATGCGCAATTTGCCTCAAATTGCTATGTCTCGCAACAAGCAAACATTCCAGTATCAGCAAAGCCCACTCGCGGCGCCTTCTCCCAGCGCGGGTACAACAGATCAACTTCTCGCCATCAGACCGCCGGAAAGCTCATTGAAGGAAAAGACGAGAGCGAAAGTCAAAGCCGACAGAAAAACAACGCTGGCGATGGCAGAGCCTATGGGCAAAATGAGCCGTTCGGCTTCAATAGGCGCAGGTCTGCCCAGCACAAACGCAGGCGCGAGCATACCAAACGCGTATCAAGTATCAAACAGTAGAGGCATTCAAAATTTCGACACGACCGAAATTACCAATCGGCTCTCGCCCGAAGCCCGACAACGTCTGACAGCCTCGAGCAGTAAATTGTTCGACGTCGCCAAAAAGCTGGAAGAAGCACAGCAACTAGCGCAAAATGTGGGCCGCGCTCAAGCAGGAGCCGGCGGTAATATGTATGCAAACGCCGCTCGTAATCAACCCGCAGACGAACGCCATGCCCCCGGCGCCGCTTTTCGCAACGAGCAGAAAGCCTCCAAGGTAATTTCGACCAATCCGCTTATCACGGAATATGACAAGGCCGGCAGCGGTTCTCAATTCTCGTCCATGGGTGACGAAGAATCCTCCGCGTCAGAAGTAGCAAAACCATCTGAAAAGATAGCGTCAACTGCTCGCCCTGTTCCGCCTGCACCGGCTGCACCAATGTCACAACCTTTTGGCGGGGTCGCCGAAGGTAATATGGTTGCTCAAAGACCACCGGCAGAGCCGAGTCTTTTCAAACATGTCAGAGAATTCCTCGGTCGGGACAACTCAATTTTGTCGATGTCTTCGCCAAAGCAGTCCCACGCTGATGCTTTCGATAAAGGCAAGCCGATCGAAATTGCTTTGCTGCCACCAAGCGTGGTGACGGGCATTCCTCTTGTTCGCCTTGGAACTTCCGAATCAGAAACCAACAAAGCCCTTGCCGGCAAGGGTCAGCTCAACAAGACAAAAGTCAACGACTGGTCTGTCTGGTCACTGCAAAAGGCAGGCAACGACGAAGTCTCGTTGCAAATTTATTCACGCAATGGACAAGTAGAGGCGATTAGAATTTTCGACACAACACTCATCTCGCAAGACTTCGGCGTGAAGCTGGGAGACGACCTTGCTACCGTCAAACAAAAGTTTGGCGAACCAGCCTTTATCCTCTCCGAACCACAATCCAGAGGCGGCCAAAACTACGTTTATCCAATCAGCCAGGTGAGCTTCCAATTGGCATACACCAGCAAGACGACAGCGCCTAAAGTCGTGAGCCTGCTCATTTTCAACGCGAAATAGAGTTTTCCAATTCATCGCAAAGTAGAGTTTTCCAACGCAATCTAAGGGATGAAGCAAATCAGGTATGATTTGTTTGAATTCTGCGGAGGGGAAAATGAGTCACAGAGATTTGTGCCGTATATCTTTGGTGGTCCTGGTTTCAACGACAATTTCAATTGGCTGCCAAAGATCGGCTTCAGCGGCTCCACCTTCCACGACGCCAGCGCCTTCGGAAGCAAACATGCCGGCAACGACCGCAGCTCAAGCAAAACTGTCACCGGAAAAGAGAGATGCAATCAGGCGATTAATGGATGTTACTCGTCTTCCTCAAGTGGCCGACAAGATGTATGACATGCTTTTGGCGCAAGGGCAGAAGAGTTTCGAACTAAATTTGGCCCGCTCCATCCAAGAAGATCCTCGATATGGTGACCAGCAGAAAAACGAGCTGATGCAGCAAGTTGTCGCCTCATCAACCCGCATGTTTAGCCGCTACAGAGAATTGCTTCCCAAAGAAATAAATCTTCCTGACGTACTCGAGTCGATTTCGACACAGGTCTATGACAAGTACTTCACAGCAAAAGAGTTGAATGACATTTCTGACTTCTATCAGACAGAAGCTGGCAAGAAGGCTCTCGATGTTTTGCCGCAAGTAATGCAAGAGTCGGCCCAGATGACAGGCGAAGTAGTAACGCCGAAAGTCAAGTCGATTGTTGCCCAAATCGTCCAGGAAGAAAGAGTGAGGATGGAATCGGGAATGAGCAACAGCGCCGCAGCGGGCACATCCTCAAGCGCCAAGCCGGATGGAAAGGCCGACCAAAAATCGACGGACCAGAAAAACGAGCCTAAGAAGTAAATCCCACTTTTTTTAGCTAAGCTCTCGTATATCTGTTTAAATCACTGCCCTTGATCGGTTAGGATCCATGGGTAAAGCGTCTCGTTTCAAACGGCGCAAGACTGGCTGGGCGCGTACGGTCCAAATTCTGTGGCAAGCACATACGAACCGCTATACCTTAAATATAGACCGCAGTCGCTTGGCGATCTGGTTGGTCAGCAATCGGTTGTGCGGACGCTGACCAATGCAATCGAGCACGATCGTGTAGCGCACGCTTACCTTTTCACTGGTCCGCGTGGTTGCGGCAAGACGTCATCAGCCCGGATTATGGCAAAGTCACTTAATTGCCAGAAGGGTCCGACGCCCACTCCATGCCTGGAGTGCACTTCCTGCATAGAAGTAAAGCAAGTCAATTCGCCTGCGGTCATCGAAATCGACGCGGCGTCGCACAACAGCGTGGATGACGCCAGGCTTCTTATAGAACGCGCGCCGATAACGGTCGGCGGCAACTACAAGATTTACATCATCGACGAATGCCACATGCTCACGAAAGAAGCGTTTAACGCTCTTTTGAAAACCATTGAAGAGCCACCGCCCAACGTTATATTCATTCTGGCAACCACCGAAGAGCACAAGGTTCCGCCAACCATTATCAGCAGATGCCAACGCTTGATGTTCAAGCTCATCAACCATGATGAATTGGCTGTGCATCTGCGCAATGTCGCGACCAAAGAAGACATCAATATTGACGATGCGGCAATCGATCTCGTCGCTCGCCGCTCGGGCGGTGGACTAAGAGACGCGCTCGGGTTGCTGGATCAAGCCTCGCTGCTGGCGACAAAAGATAAGCAAGTTCAGCTGGACGATTTGCTTCTGATGTTGGGTTCGGTCAAAGAAGATGTGTTGCTCGATTTCAGCAAAGCAATAAAAGAAGGCGCCGCTGAGCCGGTTTTACAGGCTGCCAGCAGTTTGCTCGGTGAGGGCAGAGAACCAGCGCTCATTGCTCTGGAACTATCAAAACACTTTCTCAATCTTGCAAAAGCGCAATTGAAGATCCCCGTGATGGGCTCTCCATCTTATTTGCAGGCACTGACAGAACAGTCTCAATTGTTTGACAGAACAGAACTTGCTCAAATGGTCGAGCAATTATCGTCGCTAGAACAAAGTTGCCGCCGTTCTACTCAATCAGCCCTCGCCCTCGAAATCGGCTTGCTGTCTTTGTGCCATAGACTGGAAATTACAGAGCTGCGACAATTGAAAGACAAAGTTGTGGATCTCGAATCTCGACTGGCATCGGGTGTGCCACCACAGGCGATGCACGCTCAGAGACCGGCGCCGAGACCTCCATCGGCTCCTCCTGTGTCACACGCGCCATCATCGCATGCGCCGAGTCCATCTTATAGTGCGCCGCCACCTTCACACGGTGCGCCCGCTGCATCTCACATGCAGGCACAATCTCACGCTCCGACTCCATCTCATGCGCCGGCTCCGGCACAACATGCAGCTGCGCCGGCTGCGGCATCTCCGGCAGCTTCATCACCGGCTGCGTCCGTCCAGGAAGCTTCGCCTGCCGCAACTGCTTCTAGCGATAATGCGGCGCCTTACGCTTCGACACCAATGCAGAGCGAAGCTGCACCGGCTCCGGATTATGCGGCTGCAGAGCATCACGAAGGTTCTGCCGTAGCAACCGCCGACGCGTCGCAAGAAAGTATCGTTCCCGAGTCGATCGTCACTTACGAAGAATCCGAAGAAGAGTATGCAGAACCGGCTGCACCAACGGCATTTACCGAAATCGACGAAGTATGGTCAGCGATTCTCGATCAACTACAAGAGCGTCATAAACCGACCTATTCACTTTTACAATCGATGTGCGCCCCGCTTACTCTTACTCGAGATGAGCTGGTCATCGGCGTTAAAGAGATGCTGCTCAAAACGCTGGAAACAAAGATAGATTATATTCGAGCGGCTGCTCAAGCTACCGGCAGAGATCTGCAAGTGAAGATCAAGCCAATGACTGTGGCGCCGGAAACGAAACCACGACCCAGAGCTCCATCCGCCGGTACTTCGCCGGGAAAGCCTGAACCTCAAGCATACGCGGCGGAGCGTCCTGCATCCGCCCAATCTTCAGCGCCCAATAATGCTCCTTCAGGCGCATCTTCGAATTCGCATTCTAGTCAACAATCAGGGGGCCCTGCGGGTGCGCCACAGAGACAGGGTGGCTCCGGCAATCCCGCACAGAAGCCACGGGAGCACACACCACTGAGTTCTGCACCGCCGAAGTCATCATCGTCGGAGCCGGTTGAAAAAAATACGCTGGTAAAAGAGGCATATAGACTCTTTGAAGGGCCAGGCTCAAGAGAGTTTGCCGACAATTCCTAAAACGGATTTTGTTATTCGTCGGCAAAAGTCTAGACGTGCAGCAAAGTTCGTGCACGCTTAGACACTCAGGTGATTTCAAACTGCCCGACCGGAACCGGCTCGCAATGTGCGTCTTCAAGCGTCGAAACTGCGACGTCGACTCTATCGACTCGTGCATAAGCTGGTCCGTGCTGGCACCAGGCGATAAGTTCGTTTACAACATTCTCCGGCCCCGTAGCCAGGGCCTCAACGGTTCCATCGGGCATGTTTCTAACCCAGCCTGAAAGTCCCAGTTCACGGGCTTTCTCGCGCGTAGACTGACGAAAGAACACGCCCTGAACTCGTCCATGAATTTTGAGCTTGGCCAAAACCTGCATCCGCTTCTTTCTCCTCTGCCTCGGTTCAAACTTCCGAGGGAGTTTCGTCCGCCTTCTCAAGTGGAAATCTGTTCAATAGACTCGCACAAGAATAATAATTTTCACCAGTGAGTAAAAGCAGTTAAGATATTGAGAAAGGCCTCCGCAACCTTTTGAAAATCCCTTGAAATGGGGTATCTAAGCTTTAGGGCTTATGGATGTTTGTAGCAGCCCAAAATGGCGGATGGGAAAACCGGCAACAGATGGTGAACGAAACGAGCAGCAAACCAGAAGTCGACAAAGAAACCTTACTGGCTGCACTCAAGGCAGTCAAAGACAAGGGTTTGGATGTCAATCCTTTCACGGTCGCAGACGAGGCGAAAGTTAGCGCTCGTGCTGTTTACAGCGTCACTGAATACATGGATCTGATCATCAAGGAGCGCGGCAGCCCGCTCGTGGTCAATACCGATGTCATCTCGGAGTATCAGGCGGAAGTTAAAAATCTGGAAAGCCGCATTCGGCAGCTGCAAATTCAGAATGAAGTTTTGACCATGCAACAGCAGACCCAGTACGACCTGGGGCACAAGCTGGGTGTCATCGAGGGCAAAAAACAGAAAGCGCAAGAAATCGCAGCTCAAGAAGCAGCCAGAGCGCTTGCGGGAGATGGCGACATCGACCTGGAAATGGAGCGCAAGGCGAAGAAGAAGGTGTCTGGCACAGTCACAGGCGAGGCGAACGTCATCCAGCTGTCCAACACTGGTTATGTGCCTGAGCTCGTGGGCGGAGCACCAGAGCCGCCGACAGCCGCAAAAGTTACTCGCGAAGACGAGGGCTGGGATACACCCGACGTCATTGGCGAAGCCGAATTGCTGGCAGCAGAGAGGCAAGAAAAGAAGGATATTGCCGCTGAGCATGAGCCGGCAGAAGTCATGGAAAGTCTGAGCGAAGCAGAGGCCGAAGCAAACGCACCTGCTCAGGGGCTCGAATCTGGAATACCGACGGCTGTCTTTTTGAGCGCAGTCGAAGACCAGAGCGCGTCTTTCGGAGACAGCTATTCGCAAAAGGTGTTTAACGCTGCACGGTCCGGACCTTTTGTCGCAAGCGAATTCAATCCGATGCTCGAGCTTTCATGGAAAGACCTTGAGACGGTCTATCACTTCAGAGCTAAGTCTTTGAAGGATTTTTCAAAACAAATCCAGCAAAGCCAACCCCCGTCGCCTCCTCCGCCCCCGGCGCCCAAGAAAGAAAGAGTGCGCGTGCCCATAGAAACCAATGGGGATATCGATGAGCGTCACATCGACGAGATTCAAACCTTGCCATCCGAGACGCTGACAGGCGACAACTGGGCGAAGTTTGAAGATCCCGGCCAGCAATATCAGCCCAGCGGCGAACAATATATAGAAACTCACGATGAGTCCACCCAGGAGCCGGACGCATTTGGTCAAGGAGCCGGAACAGCCTACGGGCAAGGCGTCCAAGACGAATATGGGCAAGGAATGCAGAATTCCTACAACCCAGGCTCCAGCGATGCTTATGCACAGGGAGCGCAGGATTCCTACGGGCAGGGTGCCCAGGACTCATACGGGCAGGGAGCCCAGGACTCCTACGGGCAGGGAGCCCAAGACTCCTACGGACAGGGAGCCCAAGACTCATACGGACAGGGAGCCCAAGACTCCTACGGACAGGGCGGACATGACGCTTACGGTCAACCTGCGCAGAACGCCTTCGGACAAGATGTTCAAGACAACTACGGGGCAGTTCAAGAACCTGAATACGCTGACGGCGGTCAGCAGGGCAGCGGTTTCGACCTCGACTCGATGGATATCTTCGAAGGTCTTGACGACTATAGCAACCTGGAAGACATAGAAATCATTCAGGACGTACAGTTGTCGCCAGAGGGCAATGCCCCGTCAGATGACGAATTGCGAGATTTGATCAAAAACAGGATCCGTCAGGCCAAAGAAATGTCATCAGAACCCCGAGAAGCCCATCAGATGAGTACTGGCGCTCCGGCGGCTGCCGCGGACAAGTCTGAGCCGAAAGGTCTGGGCAGCAAATTTATCGGCGGAAAAGCCAGACCCAAACCAGGGGAAACAGGACAGGCGCCGGCAGAAGCTCCTACGGCATCAGTCGGTCAAACGGGCGCTCCGCAGGGCAGCAGCCCTCCGCCTCCCGGCCCCAGTGCCGCGCAATCCGCGCCCACGCAAGGTTTCGTCCGTCAGGTCCCGCCGGAAATCCGCAAAGCTTGCATGCTGCTTGGCGTTCGCCCGGAAGAGATGACCATAGAATCTGTTACGGATGCCTGGAAGAAGCAAATAACCAGTCCCGGTGTGCACCCTGATCAAGGTGGAGATACCGAATCGGCTATTTACCTAAATACTGCCAAGGACACTATCCTTAGATGGCTGTATGATCAAGCGCCAAAGCTCGGCAAGAAATGGGGTCCCGGTGGTCCCAAGAGCGGTCCCGGCGGCAAGCCCCCAGGCAAGGGTCCGACAGAGAAATAGGCTTTCTATTCTCAAATTCAGCCAAATTTGCCGAGCACATGACGCGAAGAGGAATCAATGACCAAGCATGTGGTCGCCATTGTGGGGCGGCCAAACGTCGGTAAATCAACATTTTTCAACCGCTGCGTTGGCGCCAAGCACGCCATTGTCGACGACCAGCCGGGTGTGACGCGCGATCGGATCTACAGAGAAACCGAATGGTGCGGACAGGAATTCGTCCTTGTAGACACGGGCGGGATTCTCACTGAATCAACCGACGAAATCACAACGCAGGTGTACGATCAAGCGCGCTTGGCTGTCAGCGAAGCCGACTTGATCATCTTCATGGTGGACGGCAAAGCCGGACTGAACGGCGCCGACGAAGATGTGGCAAACCTTTTGAGACGGTCGAAAAAGCCTATCATTGTCGCCGTCAACAAAATCGACGATCCCAAAGACGAACCTAACGTCCTTGAGTTCTATCAGCTCGGGTTGGGAGATCCCATGCCGGTTTCCGCGATGCGTGGCTCAGGAGACGTCGGCGATGTTCTAGACAAAATCGTCAGCTTGATCAATCCAGAGCACGAGTCTCCTAAGAAAAACGGCAAGGTCAAAAAATCAAAAACCGAACGCCTTGCTGACGCAGAAACCGCGGAGATACAAGCGAAAGAGGAAGAAGCAAGACTTGCAGAAATCCAAAGCAAGATCGCAATCGCCATTGTCGGAAAACCAAACGTCGGCAAATCATCCATCATAAACGCGATGATTGGCGAAAAGCGCTCTATCGTCACCAATATCCCTGGCACCACCCGTGATGCCATCGACTCGACCATAATATACAAGGGTCGCGAATTAACTCTCGTCGACACCGCCGGCATCAGGCGCAAATCGAAGGTCGACTACGGCATCGAAGCCTTCTCTGTCGTTAGATCGCTGCGGGCGATTTCTCGCTCGGAGGTCGTTGTATTCGTCATGGACGCAACGCAAGATATCTCCGATCAAGATCAAAAAATTGGCGCAAAAATTGACGAAGCCGGGCGCGCATGCGTTGTCGTCGTCAACAAGTGGGACCTCATCGAAAACAAAACATCGAAGCTCATGAACGAGTTCACCGAAATGGTGAAAACGGACTTGCGAATGCTTGCCTTTGCTCCTGTCGTTTTCACAAGCGCAGAAACAAAACAGCGCTTGACGAAAATCCTCGATGTAGCCGAAGCCGCTTTCGCAGAGACGCAACGTCGCATCTCGACGGGACTTCTCAATCAAGTCATCGCCGAAGCTGTAGCGCTTGTTCCGCCGCCTTCCGGAAAGCGCGGAAAACGCTTGAAAGTCTATTACGGAACACAAGTATCGGTCGGACCGCCAACCTTCATTCTGTTCGTCAATGACAGCAAACTTTTGACCAACAGTTATAAAGTGTACCTAGAGCGAAAATTGCGTGAAGCCTTTGGGTTTGTCGGCACACCAATCCGCATCGCCACCAGAGATAAGAAGGAGAAATAAACGCCTTGGCGACCTTCATTCTGATGATTGTGATTGCCTTTGTAGCCGGCTCAATTCCTACCGGTTATTGGGTGGCGAAAGCGGTCAAAGGCATCGACATTCGCGAACACGGCAGTAAATCAACGGGCGCAACCAATGTGTTGCGCTGCGTCGGCAAAGGACCTGCTCTTTTCGTTTTTCTCTTCGACATTTTCAAAGGCTATGCGCCTGTTGCAGCAGCAGTTTATTTTGACGGCGGCAGAGCCGACTGGAGCATTTTGGGACTCACCCATACGTGCGCTCCGCTGTGTGCTGTTGCCGCTTTAGTTGGTCACAGCAAATCTATTTTTCTGGGCTTTCAGGGCGGTAAGAGCGCTGCGACTGGCTTGGGAACAGTAATTGCTCTCAATCCACTTGTAGGCGGAGTATTGTTTGCAACATGGCTTTCGATTTTAGGGATAACGAAAATCGTCTCCGTTGCCTCAATCGGTGCGGTCTGGATGTTGCCTGTTTATTTCTGGCTCTTTCATGATCCGGCGGCGCACATCGCCTACGGCTTCATAGCGCTTGTCTACGTGACCTGGAGACATAAAGCCAATGTCAAACGCTTGATGGAAGGCACCGAACCAAAAATCGGACAAAAACCGAAAGATCCGCCCGCAGGCAATGACGCCACGCCAGAAGGCAAGGGAACCGAAACCGGCTCGGCTGCATAATTCGTTTAATCGGCGGAACATCAGAAAAACCTAACCCAAAATCCGGATCAAAAGTAAGAGCAAAGAGTCTTCAGATTTAGTCAGATTCAAAACCCGAGTCTTCAAAATAAAGAGCTCAAGGACAAATACACAACATGATTGAAGTGTCGAAAAAATGGATGGCGGCGATTGGTACATCGCTTATTGCGTTGGCGGCAACGCAGGTCCAGACACAAGTCGCAAATGCGGCTGGTGTAGCGGATCTTAAGAAGCCGGCACCTGCTCACGCAAACTTGACGCCTGACGAGCTAGTGAATATCCGCGTCTACAAAAACTGCAACAAGGGCGTTGTAAACATCGCATCATCGGCATCTTCGGAAGACATCTACTACAACTTCGCGCCGAAAGAAGGCGCCGGTTCTGGAATTATCGTCAGCGAAGACGGTTTTATAGTCACCAACAACCACGTTGTCGAAGGGTTCAAAAACATCCGAGCTACTCTATGGGACAGCACGGTGCTTCCTGCGACCGTCGTGGGCGTTGATCCAGACAGCGATCTGGCTGTTCTCAAAGTGACCGTACCAACTGGAAAAACTCTGTCTCCAATTCCTTATGGCGATTCCTCAACTTTGGAGGTTGGCCGTCGAGTATTTGCAATTGGAAACCCTTTTGGTTTGGAAAGAACTCTCACGCAGGGAATTATTTCCAGCTTGGGAAGAACGATGCGCACGGAAAGCGGGCGCTTGATCAAAGGAATTATTCAGACAGATGCAGCCATCAACCCTGGCAACTCGGGTGGTCCGCTGCTCGATACAAGTGGCAAATTGATAGGCATCAACACGGCAATTCTGTCGCGGACCGGACAGTCTGCAGGGATTGGACTTGCCATTCCGGTGAATGTGGCGAAGCGTATTGTGCCGGAGCTCATTGCTAATCACCGCATCATTCGTCCAGACCTTGGCATTCTTGTCGTCGCTCCAGTCGATAGCGGCTTGCGAATTATCAAACTAGATCCAAAGGGACCGGCCGCTCAGGCGGGTTTGTCAGGTCCTAAAGTGGTGGTCTACCAACAAGGTCCATTTACTTTCCGTGCTCTTGATGTAAATCTTGCCGACGTCATCCAAGCCATAGATAACCGCGTAGTTCGCTCTGTTGACGAATTGTGGACCGCAATCGAGACGAAAAAGCCTGGGCAGGAAGTGACATTACAGATTTTGCGGGGCGGGCGGCCGATGAAAATTCCAGTAAAATTGTCGGTCGTAGGTCAAGCCTGATCTACTAAGACCTCTTGAGGAGAACAAGTTGTCAAGAATACTCGTTATTGACGACGACGCAGCAATCGCCGAACTCGTCAAAATCAACCTAGAACTATTGGGACATCAAGTAACCACCGCAAGCGACGGTCACAAAGGACTGGCGCTGGCGCAACAGAATCGTCCCGATCTCGTCGTTCTTGACGTCATGATGCCTGACTTGGACGGCTTCACTGTCTGCCAGCGCCTGCGTCAAAATCCTCAAACCCATCCAATTCCAATTCTTATGCTGACCGCTCTCGGAATGACCAAGGACAAAGTCTCTGGTTTCGATTCCGGCGCCGACGACTATCTGGTCAAGCCATTTGAGATTCCGGAACTGCAGGTGCGCATCAGAGCCCTTCTAAGACGTTCGGGCGGCGTGCCACAGTCAGCAACCTTGCCGGAAATCCTGCACGCAGGTGAGATCACTCTCATTCCGGAAAACCTTCAAGCGAAGGTGAAAGAGCGGATGGTCAAACTGACGCCTACCGAATTCGAAATTCTTCACTGCCTCATGCAGCATCACGGTCAGACAGTCTCCACCGGCAAACTGTTGGAGGAAGTCTGGGGCTATGCTCCCGACGATGACGTCGACACTATCCGTGTGCATATCCGCCACCTTAGAACGCGCTTAGAAACGCCTGAGCGCAAGTACATCAAAACCGTTTACGGCGGTGGCTATCAATTGATTCCGGATGGCTTCGCAAAAGGACAGGGCGAGTAATAGCGCTTTAGAGACGCGTTCTGAATAGAACATTCAAAACGTCCTCAAAATTGCGACGTTGCGCAATTCATTTCTCGGCATTGCAAAATTCAATTTCCGGTATTGCACAATTCAATTTCCGGTATTGCACAATTCAATTTCGCTTTTGAGAAATGAAATATTTTTCTAGAAAAGTATTTCATTTCCCGCGTCTCGAAACGCCCAAATATTCAAGAAAATCATTTTTCGCAATTTTCGACGAAAACTAAAAGGGCCCAGAAGTGCCACGGGCGCCTGTTCATGAATTCGGATGATGCAATAAAAATCTAGAAAAATCTTACATCATCAGATGCGTGAAATTTGATCGTATCATCCCATGAGAATCGCAAACTGCGTCACGTGAAAACGTCAACTGTGCAGGCTTTCGCCCACATTCAAATTGCTTAAGGCATTGATTCTGAAGGAGTGGTATCACGGGTGATGACAGGCATAGGTCGTGAATTCTGCATGCACATATATCTTTTTTGTATGTACCTTTAACTGTAAGAAGCACGAAAAATGCATTATGAGACGGACATACCACATTGCAACCAGTCTCATTACAACCAACCCTCCTGGCAACTCAAATCACAGCTCGATGTCAGGCGCTCGTTTTTCCCGCCAGCGGCGGCTTTGGAAGATTGGGATTCAAGAGTTTCCACATGTTCCTATAACCTTTTTAGGTTAAGACAATACGTGTCGGGTAGACATTCTTGAAATCCAGCTTTTACAATGGCGTGTGCCATTGATAACTTTGCAAAACTCTCATCGATATTGGGATTTGCAAAAGCGACAACAGAGAAGAAAGCTTCAGCAATTTCGAAAAACTGACTTTCGCATTGGCAGTTAACACCGATAAAACAAATCGGTAAACAAACCGGTAAAAGCTCATACGAATTGAAAAAACAAATCGCAAAAGCAAATCGGTAATGTCGATTGATGTCGTGTTGGTTATCAGAACGGTTCCTGGGAACTAAGGAGAAGTAGCTTGCTATTCAACAGTCTGCAATACCTGGTGTTTCTGCCAACAGTATTTCTTCTGTTCTGGTTGACGCCCCACAGATTCCGCGTGCCACTGCTACTGGTGGCTAGCTACGTCTTTTATATGTCGTGGCGTCCAATCTATGGTCTGCTGATTTTCGGCTTGACGTTGGCGAACTTCCTTATCGTTCCGTTCATTGAGAAAGCGACGGAGCAAAAGAGAAAGAAAGTCATTCTCGGCTTCACCGTTGCACTCAACTTAATTGTGTTGGCGATTTTCAAATATGCCTATTTCACAATGGATGCGGTCAAAGCAACATTGGGTGTGGTTGGCGTTGATTGGAAAGAGCCCCACCTGCACATCATTCTTCCTCTCGGTATTTCATTCTTCGTTTTCGAATTCATTCACTATGCAATCGAGGTTTACCGTGGCAAGCCGGTAGTGAAAAACTTCCTCGATTTTGCACTGTTCCCTTCATTCTTCCCAACCCAGATTGCTGGACCGATCAAGCGCTATCAAGACTTCGTGCCTCAGTTGCACATTCCCGTCAAATTCAAATGGGAATATGTCGATGAAGGCATGCAGCTTATATTGATGGGTTTAGCCAAAAAGGTTCTTATCGCCGATAACCTGGCGCTGGTTGTTCAAGCAGGATTTGCTCACCCCGAACAATTCTCATCCTTAGATATGTGGTTGATCACATACGCGTTCGCCTTCCAAATCTTCTTCGATTTTGCGGGCTATACAGATATTGCCAGAGGTTCGTCCCTGCTCTTCGGCTACAAAGTACCGATCAACTTCAATTTGCCGTATATTGCGTCCAACGTTTCCGACTTCTGGCGCCGTTGGCACATCAGCCTTTCAACCTGGCTGCGCGATTACCTCTTCATTCCGCTGGGCGGCTCTAGAGGAAGCAAATGGCTGACCAATCGCAACCTTATCATCACCATGGCACTGGGCGGACTGTGGCACGGAGCCGCTTTCCACTACCTCGCCTGGGGCGCATATCAAGGTATCGTTCTCATCCTGCACCGTGAATACGAAGCAGTGATGCAAAAGATTGGCATCCACGAAAAGCTTCTTAAATCGAAGGTTTATCACTGGGCGTCAGTGGTCTTCACTTTCCACGTCGTTTGCATCGGCTGGGTTTTCTTCCGCGCCGACGACATGAAGATCTGCGGAGCAGTCCTCAGCAAATTGTTCGAAGCCCCGACTGCACTGCTCAACTTCAGTGCATCGCAATTGGCGATATTGCAAATCAGAGATCCGATCATCTTCCCGGCTCTGGTGCTTATCTTGCCGGTACTCATGGTTTCGACATTCGTCATCAACTGGTTGAACGACAAGAAGTTCTACCAAAGCCCTCCCTGGGCAGTGCAAGTCACTGTCATGGTGGCATTGATGTGCTTGCTCACAATCTTTACACCGGACAGCTCGCCCAGATTCATCTATTTCCAATTCTAAGAACGTGTTGAGTTCTACAGCATCGCTTAGGACACAGCCGGGCAAAGGCAAACGGAATGGTTTAATGGGAATCTTGAGAAGTAAATTCTTCATATCTGTAGCGCTTTTCGCAGCGGTCTCATCGCTTCTGGCGATGACCAAACTCGGAAACATTGCGCCCACCGACTATCCAATTAAGACTTGGACAGGTTGGGCTGTGGACGAATTTCTCTCAGACAAACAAGGTCGCCCGCAGTTTGTATTCATGGGCTCCTCGCTCATGTTGGTTCCGGTTGCCGGAGTGGATGCGGACTATTTGAATCGTCCAATCGACGGCTCACGTCACCACAACTCTCAGTATTTCGAAGATCAATTCCAGCAAAAAACCGGGCAGAAAGTGAAAACTTTCAACTTCGGATTGCCTGGAGAGATGCCATCTGACGCGTTCCTCATCACGAAGTTTCTCCTCAAAGGAGAGAAGCGACCCGATGTGATCGTATATGGAGTCGGTCCTCGTGATTTTATGGATAGCTTGCTGCCAAGCCCTGCCGCCACCGATCCGTATCAATGCTTAAGTAGATTCGGCGATGTTACATCGCACAGACATCTGATTGCGCCTGAGTGGGATCAAAGGCTCAATTTCGAGCTGGCTCAACTTGTTTATCCTTACGGACACAAGTTAGACATGAGCGTGTCCGCAGAGCGCGCTGTTACCGCGGCGATTAATGAGTTTTTGCCAAAGCCGCAAACAGATAAACCATTCACCATCAGCGATCGCAGACGGCTCTTTCCGTCTTACAAGCAAACGGAAATTGCCGCCAACGAAGCATTTTTCCGTCCAACAACGCCCGAGACTCGGACATTCGATAACGCCAACTTGAATGAATATAAGAAGCGCTACGCACACCTTAACTGGCGCACGTACTGCCATCAAATGAAGTTTCTCGCCGACTTGATGAACACTGCGCGCGAACGTGGCACGCAAGTAATTCTCATTTCGATGCCGATTACAGACATCAATCGCGACTTGCTGGAGAAAGGCACATGGGATTCTTACAAGAAATGCCTGAAGGTTCTGGCTCAATCAAAAGATGCGACATTCATCGATCTTGGCGATTCCAAGCAATTTGCACTCAATGACTTTATGGATACAGTCCACCTGCATTCCGGCGGCGGCATGAAACTGCTGGATATCATTGCCGAACGCGCAGCCACAGACAGACGCGTTCTGTCTGCACTAGATCCGACAAACAGTCACATCGCAGGACTGAAGGGAGGACAGCTATGACCGCTGCTCCTCACGACACTAAAGAGAATCTGGATACTCAGGGTTCTGCTGAAGCATTCAAACGCGTAGTTCAAGACGAAAGAATGGGCGGCGAAAATCAAACCATGTTCCGCCGTCGCGCCACCGACAAGCTTCCTCCAGAAAAGCCCCGCGCAAGCGGCATGCGGGCAGCGACGACCTGGGCGCTGCTGCTTTTCTGCCTGGGCAACTTCGCACTGTCATTCTACAATCCGATCGAATTTGATCCCTACGACTACCTCTACAGAGGTTGGACATGGTGGGGATTCAACGACATGAAGAAGTCTTCGCACGTTCACAACGTGGCGCTTTTGGGCTCGTCGCTGATGGTTAGCGCAGTAGCAGGCGTAGATGCCAACTACTTGAATAAGACGCTCGACCTCTCGCAATATCACAAAGCCAAGTATCTGTCGGACAACCTCGTCACCAGATTCGGTGGCACGTTCAATTGCTTGAATTTATCTATCCCGGGTCAAATGCCATCTGACGCATACATGACACTGAAGGCGATGGTTGCCACATCAAACCGCCCAGACGTGGTTGTATACGGTGTCGCGCCTCGAGATTTTATCGACAGCACAATGTCCAGCGCCGCTGATACTGAGACTTTTCGCTTCCTGCGCCGCATCGTTAACATCGATGATGTCGCAGCCAATGTGTTTAGAACGCCTTACACAAGATTAGAGTGGTTCATCAACCGCACGTTTTACATAAGCGAGCACGCGGCCGACTTCCAGTTGAAGTTCAAGGAAGGCTCGGAAAACGTGGTAAACAAGCTGGTGGCTTGCCCCAAGACAGATCATCCATTCACGTGGTGGAACCGCATCAAACTTTTGCCCAGCTACCTGCCCGGCGAGATTCGCCCGCAGGCAGTAATGACCGGACCAATTAGCGAAGCAGAGGCACGCAAACGCTGGATCAACAATGCGCCCGAATACGTCGAGCGCTACAAACATCCGGACAAATATGTCTATCGCTCGCAGTTTTACTTCTTGCAAGAAATCGCTAAATTCTGCAAGAAAGAACGCATCGAGCTTGTCCTCGTCAACATGCCGATCACAAGCTTCAACATCAATTTGCTTGGACCTAAGCGCTACCTTCAATTCCTGGGCGACCTGCACATTTTTTCAATGAAGAACAACATCGCCTTCTACGATATGTGCACACCATCCAATTATTCACAGCAAGACTTCCATGATTCCGTTCACCTGAACGCGTACGGCGGCAAGAAGTTCTTCGATCAGCTCGTCAATATTATTTCGCTGTCGGGTCGCACACGCCAGGCGTTTGCACTTTCAGGCCAAGATCTGGAACGTCATCAAGCCGTAGCCAATTCCAAGCCGAATCACGTTCAGTAATGGAAGTGAAAAAATCCCATGACTGAATCTAACTCTGAGCAATTGAGAAGCACTCAAGAGAAAGACACGCAGAAGAACACTAAGCAGAGTTCTTCGAAGAAGAAGCTCTTTGCCTGTGGTTTTATCTCCGCCCTGGTTGCCTTTGGTGCTATCAATCTAATGGCAATCGGTGCGCTCAGTGAGCGCACAAGCGGACTCAGCAAGGAAACCCTGAGCAAGAGTTCGGAAGAATCCAGCCAGGAAGGCACCTGGTCGTTTTGGGTGGCGCGAGATTATTTGATGCGGGAGAAAGCTCCCCCGGTAGTAATGTTCGGCAGTTCATTGATCGGGTCAGCCACTTTTTCAGCAGATACACAGACAACGAAAAACTTCCGCGACTGCGTTGTCGACCGCCATGCAGCGACTTTAGAAAAGGACATCAAACAACAGCTCGGTGGCAGAACAGAAGTCTACAACGCCTCAATTCCAGGCTCTATGGCGTCTGATGCTTACTTGATGTCCAGCGCACTTTTCAAGCCAGACAACAAACCACAGCTAGTCATCATCGGCGTCAACCCGCGCGATTTCATCGACAACACTGTCACCGCACCGGCTGACACTGAGCCTTTTCAATTTTTCTCGCGCTATGTCAGCCTCGGTAATTTAGCCAAAGCCTCATTTTCGGACCCGTTTGCTTACTTAGATTGGACTTTCCATCAGTATGTCCCCCTCAAACGGATGAACGCAAAACTAGCGGAAATCGCCAGTCAGATTTCCAGAATTGGGCAAAAGCCTGGTGAGCATCCGCGAACGTTGGTTTCTCACTTGAATGTAAAACGTTCTGTGATGCAGGTTTTCTTGGGTGGAGGGAAAGATATTCGCAAAGGCGAATGGCTGATTCCGTATCCGATGCCCTACGGCTTTCAGGACAACATGCCTGAATATCTAAATCGCTACAAAAATCCAAAGACAGCACTTTTCCCGCGAGAGAAGAAATTCTTCAATGCGTTTCTTGCAAAGCTCAAAGAGGAAAACATCAAAGTCCTGGTCGTGAATATGCCGGCCACGTATCCAAATCGCTCGATTCTTCCTGACACGTTTTGGCACGATTTCAAAACATACCTCAGCTCAACCTGCACTAAATATGGTGCTGATTACATAGACTTGTCGGACGATTTCAGATTCATCATCACCGACTATCTTGATACCGTTCACCTCAATGCCTCTGGCGGCACGAGGTTGTTCAAAATCATCGCTGCAAAAATCAGCTCGTCTCCCCAACTTTCGGCTGCCGCACTTCCGCAGCAAGTTCCAGCCGAACTGCGCACTAACGTGCAAACCAGCGCAGTCGACAATCACTGGAGATAGGTGAATAGAGTTTAAGGTCTCAGGTCACTTCAATCGTTTTGGCGGTCGATGTGCCTGGTTTGGAAGGAAGCCCCGCAAGTGATTGCGGGGCTTTCCTTTTTTGCAACCACGCCCGGCTCTTTGGCAGTCACTGCGGAACTTTCCGGTTTTTGCCTGGAAACGCCTGCCTCCGGTAAGTGTGGTTTCTCCCACTCCTGCCGCGTTACAAAGTACAAGACTTCACTTTTCAATCACGCACCCATACATATACTGAAGAAGGTCTATCTCATCTTTCCGTCGAGGACAAACCATGGAAGGCATTCTTGCTGTCGGTGGCTTTTGGCTGTTTTGGATTGCCATCGTGATGAAAAAACCGCTGATGGCTTACATAGAAAACAAAAAGGGGAAAGGAGAATCGGCAATCGACGCCAATATGCTAGAACGCGTCAGCGCGCTCGAAGGCTCGATGGTCACGATGGGCAAAGACATACAAGAGATGAAGGACACGAGCGAGTTCGCGCACAAACTCATGATCGACAGCGCCCAGCAAATCGCAGAAGCACACAAACTATTGTCGAAAAACGCCTCAGAGCTGGCGGAAGCACAACAACTTTTGGCAACAGCAAAACACGAAGCAGGAACGACCAAGGTCACTGTTATTGCTCCGCCGAAAGACGAGCCCAAGCTCATTGGGTCGACGGCTCCAATGATCAACGAGCTCGGTAAAATCATTGATGAGTCGACATGCCGATTCGAGAGAGTGCTACCCGCTCCAATAGAGAAGGTCTGGCAGTATCTTACGTCCTCAGAATGTCTGCCTGAATGGCTTGGCGAAGGAAGTATCGACCAACGGTTCGGCGGCAAGGTAAAACTTCAATTCGACAATAGCGACGTTGAAAGCGACAGAAAGTTCGAAAGCGTCGAAGGCACTGTCACCTTCATTGATCCGCTGCGTGCTTTGGCATACTCATGGGGAGAGCCCGGGAGCGACAAAGCCACCCAAGTCTCCATGCAAGTCACGTCGGTCGGCGATCAGACAACACTCGTTTTGACTCACAGCCAACTGCCCACAGAAGCGATGGCAGAGGTGATGGCTGGCTGGCACGCAATTCTCGATGCACTGAAAGCGCGTCTGGCCGGACTGACTCCAACGAAATTCAGCAAGCGCTTTAAGGAAGTGCTGCAAACATACATAGCAGTTGTAGCCACGACGCTGGTAGTGGCTAGCGTCGCTTCGCAGTCGGCCGAAGCCAGTAACTTGAGTCCGGAGACATACAACACGCTGAAAGTTCAAAGGACAAATGCAGAAGCTAAATATGAAGCTATAGCGCGAGACGCCGAGGATTTAAAACGGCGTATCGCTGAATTGAAACGCGACAACACTTCCGAAGCTGCAAGCGCAGCTGGTTCGCTCGAAAGCAAACTCGACAGCTCGTACCGCGAGCTAAAGGATCTCGACTACACCATTCGCGATCTCGACAATGCAATGCGCTAATTTGGATTTGCGGTCGGCTCGGAATCGGAATTGGTTTGTAACAACTACCGTTTGCAGACGGCGAAAAAGTATTGACAGAAGTTTTTCTGTCGTCAAAACTGAACGTATGCATACACATGTCACATTCGGACCACCCCCTAGCCCGCGACCTCGCACCACGGGTTAGTCTTTGCGTTCCGATGCGACAAGGCTCGATCTCGTGAGATACGAGGTCGCTTTTGCAGAACCATTTTTCCAATAACTAATTCGCGCAGAGGTCACACATTATGCGATGGTCACAGCTTTTCATTCCGACGTTGAAAGAAGATCCGGCTGCAGCTGAAACAGCCAGCCACAAATTACTCATGCGCGCAGGTTACATTCGCCCGCTGGGTTCTGGCATCTATAGCCTGCTTCCGCTTGCCCAAAGGGTACGTCTCAAGATCATAAATATCATAAGAGAAGAGATGAATGCCATTGGCGGACAAGAGTTTGTTCTGCCGGCACTGCACCCGACCGAACTGTGGGAAGAATCGGGAAGACTGGGCACTATGGGCGATATCATGTTTCGCCTCAAAGATCGCAAAGGTTCTGACCATGTGCTAGGCGTGACGCACGAAGAAGTCTTTACTTCAATCGCGCGAAACGCTCTCAACTCCTACCGCCAACTCCCGCAGATTTGGTATCAATTTCAAACAAAATTTCGCGATGAATTGCGTCCGAAATCAGGTTTGCTCAGAGTGCGTGAGTTCACAATGAAAGATTCGTATTCATTTGATGTGGATTCCGCAGGACTTGATAAAAGTTTCGATCTGCACAAAGCCGCATACGAAAAGATATTCAGACGTGCCGGCTTGCAATTCGTCGCAGTCGAAGCAAGCTCTGGCGCAATGGGCGGAAGTGCTTCGACAGAGTTTATGGTGCTCACCGAAGCAGGCGAAGACATGGTCGTCCTGTGCAAAGAGTGTGGTTACGCGGCGAACGTAGAGAAAGCAGTTGCGGCTTTCGACAAATACGATTTTGGCAATGGGAAATCACAACTCGAAAAATTTCCGACTCCGGGTTTGAGAACAGTAGAGCAACTAGCAAACTTTGCAGAAATAGGAGCAGCGAAGAATCAGATCAAAACACTTGTCTATTCTGCCGACGATCAGTTGGTTCTTGTGCTCCTGCGTGGAGACCACGAGCTCAACACGACCAAACTCATGGATTTCTTGGGTGCGCAAACTGTTCGCGCAGCAGAAGAGCAGGAGATTTTCAGCGCCATGGGCGCACACGCCGGCTCGCTCGGAGGAGTGGGTGTAAAACCGTCATCAGCGAAAGGCAAAATCACAAAGATATTTCTTGATTGCGCTCTCAAAGGTCGCTCTAATATGGTGACAGGAGCCAACCATGACGATTTCCACTACAAAGGCGTGGACATCGAGCGAGATATCGAGGCGACAGCTTGGAGCGATTTTCGCAGCGTAAAGACGGGCGATGCCTGCATCAAATGTGGTGGCACTTTAGCAGTCGAGAAATCGCTGGAGATCGGTCACATCTTCAAACTTGGTACACGCTATTCGACAACTATGGACGCGAGCGTGCTTGTTTCTTCCGGCGAAAAAGTACCGATAGTAATGGGAAGTTATGGCATAGGCGTGGAGCGCATGCTTGCAGCAGCAGTGGAAGGCAGCCACGACAAAAAGGGAATTGTCTGGTCGCAAGCCCTGGCTCCTTATGATGTCATCGTCAACGTCATCAATGGCGCAGACGAAGAAGCTCTTGCCGCAGGCGAGAAGCTGTATAAAGACCTGACGTCTTGCGGAATCGACGTTTTGCTTGACGACCGCGCTGAGCGACCGGGATTCAAGTTTGCCGACAACGATTTGATTGGGGTTCCGCTGCGAATCAATATTGGAAAGAGGCTCAAAGACGGCATCGTCGAGCTGGTCGAGCGCTCTTCCGGCAAGAATGAAGACATTCAACTCCAGAATGCAGTCGAACTTCTGAAACAGAAGATTTCTGGTGCCTCCCAGAGGTAGCAAAGAGCCGAGACTTTTGCGATATAATGGCGCAACTGGGGACTTCCTTTCAGCGATCCGATCGATAAGATCTACGTGATCGCAGCTATCGCCGTCTGGCGACAAAGGAAAACGCTCACCGACGTCACTACACAAAAGAGAAAGCCATGCAAAGAATTACAAAATCCACCGTTCTGGCAATCAGTCTTGCAGTCACACTGTCTCTGACATTCGCCGTCGATGTTATGGCGCAGCAAGATGCGCAACCGGTAGGGCAGACCAGCATGACTCTCTACCAGGTCGTCACAGACAGCTCGGGTCAGCAATACGTCCAGACAAAAGCTGGTCCGAAGCTGCCGTTGCCCGGAGCTGGACTTCCGCCCGGCACACAACAAGTTGCCATCTATCGCGACCAAGCCAGCAATTACTGGTACACCGACCGCAACAACCAACCAGTGGAAGTAACCGCGGCACAATTGCAAGGCTACCTCAACCGCCTCTACGGGTCACATGGGGCTCAGCAGCAGCCGCAACAACAGCAGCAATCGCAGCCGCAGCAAGTCAACAACTACTACTCGGGTTCTGGAAATTCAGGAAGTAGCAGCGGTATGGGAATGGTGGGGACAGGACTGGCAGCTGCCGGAGGAGCAATGGCCGGCGCGGCAATTTCGAATTCTATGTACAACAACAATGACTACTATCACGGAGTGCCTTACGGGGTTCCGATGTATCGCAATGCCACAAACAACAAGCCCTACTATGTAAACGCCGGTGGCAATCAAGTTTATGTCAACAACAGCGAAAAAAATGCTGCCGTAATGAACCAGTGGAATCAGCAAGGCAACTGGGAAAACCGCAATCAATGGGCTAATCAAGCGAATGGGCAGCGCGCAAACAATGCGCAGGACGCAGCAGCTGCAAACGGTATGAATGGTATGCGTAATCGCGAAGGCAGCGAGCAGGCAGAAGGCGGCGGACGCACCGGCGGCAGATTTGGTCGCGGCGCAGAGGGCGGTCAGGGCAATGACGGAGATAGCGGCGGACGTTTGGGCGGAAGGTTCGGAAACCGCGATGGAAACGACCAGGGTGCGGCGCTTAACCAGGGCGCCAATGGCGGTCGTTTTGGTGGCGGAAACGAAGGTGGTGGACGTTTCGGCGGCGCAAATAACGGCGGCGGGCGCCTCGGCGGAGCCGAAGGTCGAAGCGGCAGACGCGGCGGATTCAGAGGCCGCTAATTTACAAAGCTAAATTGCATAGCTAAGTTTCAGAGAAAATTTCATAGCTAAACTAAGCAGGTGGCTTACAGAATTACTTCGCCCTTGAACTATTTCAGCGGTGGGTGCTTACTCAAGTATTTCGCTGCGCCGTCACTGAGCAAATCACGGTGCATACGCCATTCATCTTTGAAAAACGCGACCGCAATTTTCCTGTCGAGAATATGCGTGCCAACAAGGTTTAACCCGTCAGACTCTTCTGATAGACCTTCGCAGTAATAGAGGCGCGCGCCCTCTCGTTTTACCTTCAACAATTTTCCAAAATACTGCATGGTGGTATTGCGCTCGCGCGGCATATGTCCGCTCACAACCACAACATTCAACCCTTCCCAGCGCTCAGCTCCTAGCTGTTTTCGCCATTGCCGCACCTGAGTATCAATTGCAAGCAATTGGTCGGCTACAGCATCATCAACATTCTGCATAACCATCTTCTCGCTGTCGCGACAGAAAGAGGTCAATGCATCAGCAGTAACACGCCGCTCTGCAATCACTGTACTCTGAAACTTGAGAGACATATTGATCAACTGCTTCTGCCGTTCTAGCAAATCGCCTTTGAGTCCGGTTGCATCCAAAGATGCCGACGCTTTCTCGGAAAGCCTCTTCAATTCCTGAATCTGTTTTACTTTCACTTCACTGAGAATCTGATCCGCGTCAAGCTCCAGCGCAACAAAAGTAGCCAGCACAATGTGGTCTACCGATTTCAGAAGTGTGTACTTCTCCGAAATTATTTGCGTGGTTTCTTTGGTCGAACCATCGTGCAAACTAAGCACATCATTGACGGCTACGATAATCGGCTGAGACTTCTTTATTGTCCGTGTGCGGGTTTCGGAGTACAGCTCGCGAAACTTATCGTTAACCTCTTGAAATTGCGGTTGCATCTTTATCTTGACACCATTCACGGTGCCTATTGCTTCTGCTGGAGCAGCATCTTTTGCGTAAACGAGGGAACAAGAAAGAGCGTGTGAAATCAAGCACGAGCTCAGCAAATTTATTCTCATAGCTTCCTTTGGCAATAGCCACCAACGCTCAAACCAGCGATGATTGTTGCACATTTACAACTCTCTTTCTAGTTCAACAGCTCAGTGCAGTGGGGCAAATATTTCGGTCGGAACGACCTGCTCGCGCGAACCATCGTGAATCTCCACACGCGGCATCAATTTCTTCAACTGAGCTCTGTCTGCAGTCTTAATATCTCTCATTCGAACAGTAACGTCACGCAATTTCGGTAAGGCTTTCAATCGCTTCAATCCTTCAATTGTCACATTGGTATCGGTGAGATCCAGCGAGCGCAATGTTTTGTACTTGCGCAAGGAATCAATGCACTTATCCGTCAAGTTATTGCGGCGAAGAACAAGAGATTGCAACTTCGGAAAGAAAGGCAGCTCAATCACAGCTTTGTCCGTCAACTGTGTCCCTGTCAACTCAAGCAAGAAGAGGTTTTTCAACGGCTCTAAGGGTTTATCCACAGCTTCGCCCAGTGCCAGGCGCGAGAGGTTCAGGTTGTGCAACAAGGGCATGTTGCGCAGCACCGCAAGGCCCTTCGGACTTACCAGCGTGTCGCAAAGGCTCAGCTTCCGCAGCTCTTTCAACGGACTGAGATGCTTTGCGCCTTGGTCTGTAAGGTCCACGCCCTGCAAATTGAGTATCACAAGGCCTTTTTGAGTGCACATGTCCGCAATTGCTTTGTCATCAATTTCCAAATCTCGACATACCAAACCGCGCAGAGTGCCAGGAGGCAGGGTGCGGAGAAATTTTGTATTTTGCCCGCCGTTGTAGTTTAGCGTCAGACTCATCAAGCAACCTGGCGGCACAGTAATTCGTCCGGTCGCCCAATCGTCCCGGCGAACTATAGTGTCGTCCATAGGATCTCTCGCAGTTCGAATAATGCAATATCGCCCAATGGCAGGCTTGGGAAAGTTCAAAACCACTGGTTTATCGCCGGCTGATGCGGGCAGGGTCACAAAAAACAAAACCCATATGAAAGCAAGCGGCAACGCGACCAAAAATGCAGTTTCGGCTTTATTTATCAGCTTCATTCCGGCCCCGGTCTTCTAAGCCAGTACTTCTAAGTAACGTACCATACAACAGTTAAGGGGCGTAAATAGGCTACAGGCGGGTATAAAGAATCTGTTCGAAGCCTGGCTTTCAGAAAGGCTGGAATCTCACCGCGGAGCACTATGCCGCCAAACGACGAGACGAACAAAAGCTGGGAAGGCGAGACAAGCGACGAGCGCACACTTGACGCTTCGAATCCGTTTGGCAAAATGCCTGGCTCATCGCTATCAATCGGCACAATGGTTGAAGGCAAATACCGCCTGGTCGACAGCATTGGCGAAGGCGGCATGGGAGTTGTCTACAAAGTAGAGCAAGTCTTGCTCAACAGACAGATGGCGCTCAAAACTCTTGCCGGCACGGAGTTTTCAGAATCATCAATCAAGCGTTTTCACGCTGAAGCGAAATTACTGGCAAAACTCGACCATCCTGGATTGGTGAAGGTCCGGGACTTCGGTTTTATCGACAATGTAAAACCATTTCTGGTAATGGATTTTGTCCAAGGTAGAACGCTGTCGTCAGTTTTGAAAACAGCCGGCGTCATGCCACTCGATGTGGCAATCAAGATCTTCGTCGAGCTGTGCTTCGCGCTGGGATACGCACACAATCACAATATCGTTCATCGCGATATTAAGCCGTCCAACATCATGCTAACAACACCGGGCATCGATTCTGAAAACGAACATGTGAAGGTTCTCGATTTCGGGATTGCAAAACTTTTGCACCGCGGACTCAACGAAACAGATTCGCTGACACGCACCGGAGAAATCTTTGGCAGCCCTTTCTACATGAGCCCAGAGCAATGCCTTGGCAAAACAGTCGATCATCGCTCGGATATTTATTCTATGGGTTGTGTGATGTTCGAGGTGTTGACGGGTGCTCCACCTTTTTCTGGTGAAACATCCATCGCGACGATAATGAAACATCAAAGCGAGATGCCGCTCACACTGAAAGAAGCTTCGATGGGAAGAGAGTTTCCGGATGAAGTCGAAAGCCTCGTTGCAAACATGCTGGAAAAAGATCCGGACAAACGCATTCAAAGCTTGCTCGATGTCGCGCAAATTCTAATTGGTGTTCAAAAGGGTTTAACAGGCACCGCCATTCTCAACAAAGCTGTCGTGGTGCCGGAAAAAAGACAAACAAATCCGCAAACAAAGTATCTTCTCATCGCAGCATGCGTTCTTTTCACCGGTGTTTTAGGCATGCTTGCAATAGTTTGCTACAACCAAATGCAATCCCAAAAGCCAATTGAACATGCACCGGATTTACCGAGATTGCCCTGGTCAAAAATTTCGCAAGACGGAAAGTTTCGCATATTCAACTTTCCCGAGAGTTTCTCAATTGGGCGAATTGTTTTCACCGCACAAGGGCAGCGCGTGACTAAAGATGCCAGAGGGCTAGTTACGATCTCGGCTGACAGGGAATTGCAGTTTGTCCCTAACTCTCTTTTTCTTTCACACCCACAATTCATGAACAACTTCGCGGAGGACGACATCGCGATATTAGACTTCAAAGATGCCAGTTTGACCGACGCAGGGTACGCATACAAAATCACAGCGCAAGCGCCGCTCTCAGACGATGAGATGGTGTATGTCAGCCACCTCAAAAAGCTCAAAGGACTGGGCATCAAAAATTGCAAAATCACTGACACCGGACTCGGCTACATCAAGACGCTGCCTCTCAAGTCTTTGAATATCGACGGAACAGATGTCACATGGAAAGGTCTCAACAACATGGATTGCATCAAGCATCTAGAGTTCTTGAGGGCTTGTCACTTGAGAGAAGGCGGCAAAATAATCAAAGCGCTCAAAGGTTCGAGGTCAATGCACTTTCTATCGCTTACAGGCTCGGATGTGTGTGATGAAGACCTTAAAGATCTAGCAACGATGCCTAATCTGCAAGAACTCAATATTGGCTACAACCTCAAAATCACCAAGAAAGGACTGGCTTACTTGACTCCTCTAAAAAACCTTCAGTCCATCGCTGTGGACAAATGCGGAGTCACCGTCAGAGACGCGATTGATGTGCTGAAAACTATGAACCTCCGATATCGACCGGAATTTCCTGAAGAAATCACGCCGGAGCTCGAAAAAGAAATGTGTGAGATCTGGCCGCTAACCGAAGTTAAGCGGTCTCATTAGGGTAGAGAAATTGCATAGTTAGAAACACGAAAACTTTCACTAATCAGAGTATAAATCTGTGCTAAACATACTTTATGGCTAAGATACTTATAGTCGAAGATGACCCGATGTTGCGACAGCTGGTGAAAGACACGCTGCAGGCTGAACGTCACGTTGTCGACGAGTGCGAAGACGGTCGCAGCGGTATGGCTTTCATCGACGCAGGCAGCTATGAATTGCTGGTGCTCGACTGGGAGCTTCCGCACAAGTCAGGCATCGAACTTTGCGGACACTTTCGTAATCAGGGCGAACAGGCTCCAGTCCTTTTCCTGACTGCTCGCGCATCTATGGACGACAAGGAAAAAGGTTTTGCAGTCGGTGCCGATGATTATTTGACAAAGCCATTCGATGTCCGAGAGTTGGTTATTCGCGTGAAGGCTTTGTTGAAACGCCCACAGCAAATGACAAATGATGTTTTAAACATCGCGGGAATGCAGCTTGATACCAATTCCGGTGTGGTGAAACGCGGCGATTCTCTTGTAAGGTTGCAACCACGCGAACTCGCTCTGCTCGAATTTCTCATGCGTCACCCAGACACCTATTTCACAGCAGAAGCACTGATGGCGCGTGTTTGGGACACTGATTCAGAAGCAACGGAAGTAGCACTGCGCAGTTGCATTACCAAAATGCGAAGAAAAATGGACGTCGAAGGTCAGGCATCTTTCATTGAAACATCCAAAGGCTTGGGTTATCGGATCAATAGCAAGAGCTAGCGTAGTGAATCTAAAGCTTCCAAAACTAAAGATTCGCGACCAACTCCTGATTCTGATCGTAGCGCCTCTGGTTTTCCAAATCGGCATAAGTGCATTTCTCTACCGAGAAGTTAGTAAAGTCAACAACAACCTCGCCGACCTCGTGTACAGACGGCGGATTCTAGCTGTTCTCGACGACCTGCAGCGCGTGCATATCGAGAGCGCTTACACTTCGTTTTTCTACAGCATCACAAAGCGCCCAGAGCTATCACAGCGGTACAACTGGTCTATGCAGCAAGTGTTTCAAAAGAAACAGGCGCTGACAGAGCTCACGCGCAATCATCCGGAGTATGCCCGTGATACAGAGCTACTGCTGAGAAGAATCGACCAGTGCAACCACGGCGTTTATTTGCTGATGCGAAAAGATGCTGTTAGTTATTTCAACAACGAACTCAATCCGATTCTAAAAGCCCAAATCTATGTGTCGGTCAATCAGTGGCTAAATCCTATGGGTACCTGCTTTGAGAAGTTGCGCACTGAGCCCGTAACGCAAGAATCATTCTCCGGCCATTCCGTGAAGATAAGAAAACTCATTTCTCTATTTTTCGCAATCTGCGTTGCATTGACTGGATTGACAGCACTCTGGGGTTCGCGGGTTTTGCTCTTTCGCCTAACCAAAATTTACGCTCACGTCAACCAGGTAAAATCAGGCCAAAAGCCTCATTCACTTTTAGGTGGCGAAGATGAGCTTAGCGAGCTAGATCAAGCTATTGCAGTTTCAGCAGAAAAACTGTTCAGCCTGCGCAACTTCAAGGAAGATTTGATCCAAGCGGTAAGCCACGATCTGCGCGCCCCCCTAACATCAATCGGCGGTATTCTCACGCTCGCGAGAGATGGCGCATATGGTCAAATCAGCGATAAAGCAAATGCTATACTCGCCCGACCAGTAGAAAAATGCAAGGACCTGGCTACTCTCGTAAATGATGTTTTGGACCTCGAGCGCGCGAAAGCCGACAAGCTCAATCTCCACTTCGATAGATACAGTCTTGCAGAATTGATAGAGCTGCTGCAAGAAAAAAGACAGTTGAAGCCAGACTCGCTACACTTCTCCAATGACGACTTGGACTTGGAGTTTTGCTCAGATCTGGAATTTGCAGCGCGCATAATCGCATGCTTGTCGCTTCAAGAGAAAAGCACAATAGCATTCACGACTGACAAATACGATCAGCTTGCCGTGACTATTGCACCTGCATTACACAAGGGAGGCGCATACCACGAAGGAATTAAAGCCTCTCTGGCAGCAACTCTGGCTGAAAAATGCGGTATTGCTATTGGTGCAGAGACAGAACAGACAACTCTGATTTTTCCCAAGCAAACAGCACCAGCAGGCGGTCAAACGCCAAAATCAACTGGTGAAAGTAATGGTTCTGCAAATCATGTGAATCGTCTGAATCCAGCAAATCCTGCGAGCCCTGTTAACACGGAATTCTCGGTAAAACGCTCCAGAATCGCAGAAGCAGGTCTTGCGTTGATTATCGTGCCTGCAATCATCTGCTGCACCATGCTATGGATGCTCAGCCAAATGATTGACAGTTCGCAAAACGAAATTCAAAGAGAATATCGCTCATATCAAATTCTTCAATACCTCAACAACATTCACGCCGGACACATGTATTCCGGCATTTGCACCATGATGTTCAACATGACCAGAAGCGCGGAGTTTGCTGTGCGCAGGCTGCAATATGTTGCAGCCACCCAAGCCAGCTTGAATAAGCTGGCCGCAATATTTGAGCAAGGTTCTGACCAAGAAGAGAAAGAAATGCTCAAACGTTTGCAAAAGCAAATGAAAGACATTCAAACAACTGAGCAGGGCTTTCTCACTTCAGAATCACACGAGTTAAAGGACAGATTCAATGCCTTACCGTCAATAGGACAGGGCCTGCCGGAAGAGATGTATTTCTACCGGACACGGCTCGTTCGTGAGCGAGAGAAATTGCTCTTAGATGACCGCTCTTCAGAATTACGCGATCGCAAGAAAGCGATTACAATCTTGTTGCTTGGAATTCTGATGGTGACTGTAAGCACAGTCTTCGCAAACAGACTGCTAAGCCGTCTACTGACAATGCATTTATACAACGCAATCGGCAACGCAAAGCGATTAAACAGCGCCGAACCGCTTCAAGCTCCTGAGAGAGGTACAGATGAAATTGCATTGCTCGACAAATACATTTACGATTCAGCGCTCGAGCTGAGGATGCTGGAAAATCAAAGGCTGGAACTTCTCTCGCTGCTGCGCGAAGAATTGAAGAATCCTATTTTGGAAACAAGTGAGGAAATAGCGAAAGTCCTTGAAACTTCCGACCAACCTCTGCCGGACAAAGCCGCTACCAACATTCGCAACGCAGTGACAGAACTCAGCCGCCTCGGTGCGCTTGTCGATGACCTCACCAATATTGAGATGCTGGACAAGAATTCACTTCGGTTAAACGCTTCAGAGTTTGCGGTAAATGATGTCTTCTCCTCGACCATTACTGCCTTGCAATTGCTCGCCGACCTTAAATCGATAAAACTGGTGAACGAACCATCAGACCTCAAAGCATATGGCGACCGCGAAAGAGTTCTTCAGATTCTGGTCAATTTGGTAAGCAACGCCATCAAATTTTCACCCAACGGCAGCCAGGTAATATTAAGCGCGAACAGGGAAGGCTCGGGAGTCAGACTCAGTGTGGCAGACCAAGGCCCGGGAATCTGCGAACAGGATCAAGCAAAGATATTCCAAAAATTCGAACAAGCAACAAAAAAGGTTCGCCAGGATAATGACTCCAACTCTGAACACACAGGCTCAACAACCGCCCCAATCGCGGGGGCTGGGCTGGGGCTGCACATTTGCAAAATGCTTGTAGAAGCGCACGGCGGAAGTATTACCGTCACTTCCTCAACAGGCAATGGCGCAACGTTCACAGTCTTCTTCCCCAACCGCGCGTAGGAAAAGGACTCAAAATTTGGCAACCTTCGGGCAACATTGGACCACTAGTATTAAATCGTTCGCGAGCGGAGCGGTGATAGAGGCGCTACCGACTTAAAATGCGGTGCCAGGACATACACTGATGAACGCCTCGCGACTAAAACGGATTTCTTCCAAGTCGTTGGTGAGACGAGTGGTCGCGTTTCGCCAGTTTGCTTGGCTCGCAAAGTAATTGGCGGAACGAGTGGTCGCGTTCCGCCGATTACCTGTATCCTGCCATGCTATGTGCGGCTATTTTATGCGCATAGGGCGCGGCTATTTTTTAACGATTACCGGTCTGATGCTTGTGGTCACGCCAATCAAATTGCCTTGCTTGTCGTACTCAGGAATTTGATGAACAACCGCTTTCGGTGTTTCACCCACACGAATGACGCTACGCAAATCTCCACGGTCGTATGTTTGGTTGTACGAGTAGGTCATCTTGGTAGAGCTGTCATCGACGAGCCAGTTACATTCAGTGCGGCGATTGCCCGGATTGGAGATGTTTTCCTTGCCGCAATTCGCATCACCTTCGCTCAGGCGAGCTACACGCACAGGCTGATTGTTAGCGTCATAGACATAGCGACCGCCCTGGATCTTTTCTTCGGAAATAGCAGGATTGAGTTTTTGAATCACCTTGCCGCTTGCATCAGTACGGGTTATGCCAATGGTGGCTAAATCAGCGCGGTCGAATTGATAGTTCTTTTCAGAGCCGAAGAATTCAAACTTATCACGCTCGAGCACCTGCCCCTTCATGTTTCCAACAGTAAAATTACCGACGACGTGCGTCCCTGGACTCGGCAAACGAAAGCCGGATTGGAACGGGTTAAACGCAACGCTCTCACCTGTCACAGTGCCTTGAACAGTGAAGTCTTTCAGCATCGCATCGACGGGACCGGAAGTCTCCACCCGCATGCCGCCACCGGCGAGCGGTGTGACTTTGCTGCGAAGGACGGCTTCCTTTCCATTGGTCAACATGTCGTCGACAACTGAATCACGAAGTACGGCGAATGTGACTTCGTTCTGAGCGAGTGCGCTCATCTCACGGGGAACGTCGTTGCCCATCTTGTATAAACCTATTTTGTGCCGGGATAACGACCATCCTACAGACTTGGTCACACCTTGTAAGTGGGGAAAATACGAAAACGCCAAAAATCGGGCGCCCCTGGCGTTAAAGGAGATGCAGCGCTCCAGTGTCAGGGCTGAGGCATTCCTATGCGCGCCTATAAGGTCCTAAGAACGCCTAAGGCGCCCCTATCGCGCTCAAATCCTTCTCTATCTCTTTTGGATCTGTATATCGCTTCTTCAAATCAAATTGCATACAACGCTGAACGATCCGATCTAGTTCTTCACTTACCTCTGGATTCACAGCGCGCGGACTCGCAACTGATAGAGGCTCAGGGTCTTCGCCAGTCAATAAGAAATACATGGTGGCGCCCAGAGAATAAATATCGCTCTGTGGACACGGCATGCCTTTCACCTGCTCGGGTGCCATGTAGGACTGCTTGCCTACCACTGTAGCAAGACGTTGCGCATCGAATTTATGCGCAACAGTAAAGTCGAAGAGTTTGATATGCCTGTCACTTTTCCAGATCAAATTATCCGGCGTCAAATCGCGGTGCACGATTGGTGGTTTCAATCCCTGTAAATAGCGAAGAATTGAACAGACCTCAAGCGCCCACCAGACAACAAGAAGATCTTTTGCCGGTCCTGTTTCCTTTATGTGCGCTCGCAGCGAGGCTCCATCGATGTATTCGAGGACCATGTAGCCACGATGGTCTTCAACAAAGCAGTCATACAAGGTCACGATGTTGGGATGATCGATGGCAGACAGTATCTTCGCTTCGTTATCCAGCGAATCTTTGAGACGCGTGGTCAACCCATCGTTAGCATGCATCGGCAAGATGTATTCCTTGATTGCAACAAGCTTTCCTTCTTCCAAGCGATCAGAAATATCAACCCCAGGTCCGTCCAAAACTTTAGCCAGGTAGGCAGTGCCCTGACCACCAGCACCAAGCACCTTGACGATTTCGAATCTGCCTCGATTGAGCGTATCGCCTCGTTGAAGGTGACCTTTACGCTCCCGCTTTCCTGATGGTGCAAGATACTGCAACCAAATGTTCGTGTACCTCGCATCATTGCGCTTCACATCCGTCGGACTGCGCTCAATCAAGTACTTCGCATTAGGGGCGTGTTGACGCGCTTTGGTCAAGAGCGTTTGCTCATCTATCCAGTTAAATCCGATATCTCGTCGCAACTTGTATGCGAGATAGTTTCCCATGCGCAGCAACACAAACTCCTGCGGCTGTTTGCCTGATTCATCGACACCACTTTCGACACAGGTGAGCATGTTCCACGGAATGAAAAAAGTCGCCTCGGTCTTCTTCTGCCCGGGACGTCCCAACACAATTCCCTTTGTGTCTACTCTAGTTATGCGCAAGAGCCCACGTGTATCTCTGTTCTTCTCGTCAACAACAACACCTATTCCAAAGAGAGTAGCGGCAAGCAACAACAACCACCAATCGCGAGCAAAATTCAGAACCAGAAGATTCCATAGCCCAATCAGTGCACCCTGATGCGCGTAGAAAACAAATGCGAATGCGACGGAAAAGCCGATGGTCAGCTTGAGATACATATGCTTGTAATCTTGAGGCTGTTTGTTGTCCACTGTTTCGACAATGATGCAACGCAGTCCCGCGTTCTTCTTATTCTTTGAATGCGAAATGCTCATGCTTCAGCCACCTTTGGTGCACGCTCACGCATAATCATTTCAAGTCGCTCAGCGATTACGCGTGCAGTGGGACGCGCTTTCGGATCTTCAATCTTGCATTCACGAATAAGCTCTTGCAGCGTCTTCCAATCATTGCGCCCGGTGGCAGTTGCAGAATAGGAAAAGGGCTCCGGGTCAATCCCGAGTAGAAGGTATTGAAGAGTACAGCCATAAGAGTAAATATCACAGGGCGGGCTGGATTTGCCGCGAAACTGCTCTAGCGACATATAAGACGTTTTGCCGATAATGGTACCAGTTGCGGTGCTAAGAAACTGATTTGCGGCCCCGAAATCAATCAAGCTAATTGCACCATCTTCCTCGACTATCAAATTGTCCGGAGTCAAATCACGATGCAAAATCGGTGGCTCCATCTCATGCAAATAGGTCAAAATATCTGCGATCTGTTTCGCCCAAATAATAGAGATGGTTTCCTTTTGTGGACCATGCTCCTGAACATATTGACGCAAATTTCTTCCTTCAAGAAATTCCATCAGCAAGAAGTGGTGGTCGTTTTCGATGAAGAAATCATAGATGCGCGCAATGCGCGGATGATCGATACGCGCAAGCAACTGTGCTTCACGTTTGAACAAGTCGAGCGCAACCTTGCGCGCGGCATCCTCCGACGAGAAGGGAACAACGGACTCTTTCAGGACGCACGTTTTCTTGTCATTTGTCTGTGCTAAATAAATGGCAGACAAGCCACCGAGCGCAATTTGACCAACTACTTTGATGCGGCCGTCTTGCAACTCCGTACCTGGGTCGAGCGGTACAAAAGCAGTGCTTCCCAATCGCGATCCGATTTCATCCAACCACAAGCCGGTGAATGAAATTTGACTTGTAGGCGTGGCTGACAAAGCGACATTCATTCTGACCCGCTCATCCTCAGGCAACCATCGTGCATTTGGACAGCGGTTGCGAATCATCAACAATAACAATTCCAGGTTTTTCTTAGTGAAACCAGCCAGGCGCAATTGCACATCACAACCGTCTTTGTATGCAATACAAATGCTGTCTGGAGTGCTGGATATCTGGCGCCCATAGGTGAATTCAATGGCTTTGATTTCACTCCACTTTCTTGTAAACCTGCCGTTCAAGCTCAGCGCGTGCAAAGGCGACCACGTAATGCCTTCTTGCGACGTGATGATCGGGTAATTGGAAAACAATCCCGAAGCGAGGAGCAACAAGCCAACTAGAGCCATAGCGCCTGCTGTCCAGCAGACTGTTTGTACAGGATAAAGGACAAAAACACAAATCAAACCCAAACAGAGAATTATCGTGCTGCGCGGATCAAAACTTTTCTTGTCGGAAATCTGATCCAAGAATTTGAGAAAGGCAGCCAAAAAGCCTTCCTCTGTCTGGTGCGTGTATTCGATTTCATGCACGTCCGTTCCTGCTTCGCTCGCCCACGAGTCGATAGCAGAACTTCTTGATTTACCAGCGGCTGGAAGTTTAGGTTCCGATGTAATGGTACGTAGCTCCAAGATCATGTCTAAGTATATGTACCACCTGGAAGATGTTTTGATTATGGTTCTAAAACATCCCGAGAGGGCAGCCAGTTGACCATTCTCATCTCCGCGGCATAGAGCAGCGAATCAGGCGGCGTGTCAAAGGTAAAACCTAGAGGAGAAGGCATCGAATTGATTGAGATCTCGGCGCGAGCGGGCGCCAAAAGCCACGGTCCGTGATGAATGTCGGTGCGCAGAACATGACCCAAGTGCGAAATCATGAGACAGTATCGTTCTGTCAGAAAATGCTGAAGACTTCCGGGTGAAGAGATTTCCGCAGCTCCAGTCGGTTCATAAACTGCCGAAAATTCCGCAGATGGACCACGCCCTAACCGCTTCGACGTGTACTTGATCACACCATTATTGTTTTCGTAAGTCATCTTCGCTCTAAAGTACGGCAGCCCATAGAAAATACGAGCCCCCCAGACGGATGGCGCATGATCTGCATCGAGGCTAAAAAAGTAAACACCCTTCTTATCGCCGTACTTAACGTAAGTGCGAACATTGAGTTCCAAAAAATCAACGTGAAAGGGCATAATCCGCCCCTTGACCTCGCACATACGGAAAGGAACCACACCCAGCCACGCAGAACCGTCAAAGGTATCTACTTCCAATGGCGCAGGAATGAGTTTTTGAAGTGACGTTGCATCAACTCGCCAATGCGCAAACAATAAATTGCGCCATACCTGTGACATCACATATGGTGTCACAGGCAACAAATACGGTCGATGCGCAATTTCGTTTAGGAAATCCAAAGCTGCTTGCCTTTCGCGTAGGGGCGATGCCAGGCATCGCCCGTTTTGAATTCAAGAGAACTCAGTGAGCATATTCTCCCAGAAACTGTTAGATTTTAACGGATAACACTAACTCATCGGTGTGGGCACTTGTGCAGGTAGTGGAAGTACTACTACTTTCCCCCTGCATGCGTCACAAAGGGTTTTAGCACCACGCCTTCCATCTTGCCTCAAGGTCCCAGGGTTGCCACAGAACTCACAATGACAAAAGCTCTCCGCCACAGCTACACGCACTAGTTTTGCCATCTCAGGTGTAGCGTCATTCATGTAAAACTCAAGCCCGCCAAAGCGTTCGCGCACCTCAATACAGCGATAAAACTCGCGCTCTTCCTCGGGCTCTTGCTCGATCAGCCGTTCTATTCCCGCCGATAACCATCTCACAATAGACTCCCATCCGTCGCCACAGCTTATACCTTGAAAGCTGGCCATCTCATACTTTCGGCGCGCGCCTATGTATACGCGCGGATAATCAAATACCAAAGCCCAAATAAGCTCTTCTTTCATAAACGCCTCCGAGTATCAGATCGTTTAAGGACTGCTCTGTCACAACTCACTGCTTGGTGTGGTCAGAGGCACTCAAACGACTCAAAATGATTTGTACCGTCTTCGAAGTGGGGCTCATATTCTCTGGTCCGGCAATGCAAAGGCGCCGGAATTGGGGAGTCAAGACATCCTATCCGAGCCCAGAATGGCGGAAAAGGTGCAATTCCACAGAGTAAGTAGAGCCGCCCTATCTACCCCATGCATGACTCACACAACCAAGTCACAGACTGGACTTCTCAACCAAGTAGTTTTAAAAATCTGATGTCGGCAAACGCCTAGAATTAATGTGGTTCGTGGGCGCCCCTGCCAGTTTGCAAGCTCTCCGCAAGAAAACGCATATTGAGATCCGTTATCATTGAATTGAGCGCTTGGCGGTCGTATTGGCACGTCAATCCCCTACAATCCATTACAGACCTGACTTTTGGGCATTTCGCCTCTGCAGGCTCTGCAATCGAACACAGGCAGCTCAAGGCAACACGACAGATATGGAGGATTTCACCATGCGAGTACTATTGGCTGAAGATGATGAGTATCTGTTGTCCGCTCTCTCGCACGCCCTTAAGCACAAAGACTACACAGTAGATGGTGTGCGCACCGGTACGGAAGCAAATGCCGCGCTTATGAGCGCGCCATATGACCTCGTGCTGCTCGACCTCGGATTGCCGGGCATGGACGGAACCAACGTCCTCAGCGAACTGCGTAAGCGCGGCGAAGATATGCCTGTAATTGTCATCACGGCCAGAGATAGAGTTGAAGACAGAATCAACGGGCTCGACATTGGTGCCAACGACTATCTCGTTAAACCTTTTGATTTCAGAGAATTAGAAGCTCGCATGCGTGCCGTCTTGAGAAAGAGCCACTGGCGCAACCAGCTTGAATTAGAGTTCGGCTCGCTGAAGTTGAACACAAATAGCGGTCGCCTGCATCTCAACGAGCAAGAATTAGACCTCACGCCAAAAGAATCCTGCATTCTGCACGCACTCATGTCGAAGGCGGGGCAAGTTGTGAACAAACGCCTCCTTGTTGAACAAGTATCGGATTGGAAGGATGAGTCCAGCGAAAACGCTGTCGAAATCGTCATTCACAGATTGCGCAAAAAGCTGGAATCAGCTGATGTTTCGATCAACACTGTGCGCGGCTTTGGGTACGTACTCGAAAAGAAATGAGAGTTTCGATTCGCAAGCAGTTACTTATCCTTTTCATGCCCGTTCTTATTGGACTGTTCATTGCCAGTGCAATCGTTAGTTACTGGCTGGTGTCATCATATTCCAGCGAGTCATTCGACAAGGATTTGATCAGCTCCGCCGACTCAGTCGTCGGCAGATTACGCGTGAAGAACGGAAAAGTAACTGCCGATCTTCCACCTGCCGCAATTGCAATTTTAAAGCACGACGTTTCGGACAGATTTTATTACTGCGTCGTAGGAAGCGACGGTGAAAGAATCACTGGCGATGCCGACATGCCAGAGCCGAAGAGCAATTTACAACTCGGCGAGCCACAGCTTGCGACTGTAAAACTCAACGGCAAAGAAGTCCGCATCGCACAAATTAAGGTTGACGTAGACGAGCCCGGCGGCGATACCGTAATTGTACAAGTGGCAGAGACGACCAAAGTCAGATCACTCTTTCAACAAAAATTACTGGCGAGCATTGCGATACCACAATTACTTGTGCTGATTGTTGGTCTTATTGCTGTTTGGTATGGTGTCACAAAAATCCTCACTCCACTCGGACTTTTGCAAGCGCAGATTCGCAGTCGCTCTCGCTCCGACTTGAGTGCGGTTTCTGATGCAGAAGTGCCCGAAGAGGTACTTCCGCTGGTGGATGCAATCAACCAATTATTGTCACGGTTGCGCGAAGACTTGAAAGCGCACCAACGATTTATTGCAAATGCTGCGCATCAATTGCGCACACCGCTGGCGGGTTTAAAAACATACTCGAGCATCGGTATTGAGATGAATGACAAGGAAGATCTGAAGCACGTCGTCAAAGAAATCGACACAGGCATAGACCGCGCCTCACGGCTTGTTGGACAAATGTTGGCGTTGGCTCGAACCGATAACAGCGATCAAAACACGAGTCAAAAGACACAAGTCGATCTCAACTTCGTTGCCTCTGACGTCACGGCCGAACTAGTAGAACGCGCAGTATTGAAGGACCTGGAGCTGGTTTATGAATCATCGCAGGAGCCAGCTGTTGTTTATGGTGAACAAACCGGACTGAGAAATCTCGTCAGCAATCTTGTGGAAAATGCACTGCTCTATACGCCAAACGGTGGAAAAGTAAAAGTGCAAATTAAGAAAGGCGATCACATCACATTGCGAGTCATAGACACAGGAAGCGGGATTCCCGAGGAAGAAAGAAGCAAAGTATTCGAGCGATTTTACAGAATCGACGGCACCTCAGGTAGTGGCAGTGGGCTTGGACTTTCCATCGTCCGCGAAGTTGCCAACGCGCACAATGCAAAAATTTCCATCGACAGCCCAAATGGCGAATGTGGAACAGTTATTTCAGTAGATTTCCCACAGTTAAACGGCAAGAAGTAGGAGCGACGCCATGCGTCGACCGCTTCTGGCACAGAAAGCATTTTGCAAGCGACACAGTGCGATACTAAATGAGGAGATTCCTGCCCTCAAGCAAGACGTCCTCCTTTTACGCCTTGCATCTCGAACACTTAACCCTGAAACAACGGCACAAAGGAATCTCCTCCTTTTACCTTCAGCTAATACTGGAACTTGATCACATTGTTAGTGGGATCAACGGTATAGGGGCGATCACCGAAAAACTTCGGACCGATAAGAATGCAATCCAAACCGTTAGCAAAATGGACTTTTGCATATTTTCTGATAATTGGTCCTATTTCAGCGCGCTCCGCGTAATACCCATCGGAATTGTGCTCAATTCCCAGTTTCTTGACAAACCACATTGGCATCACGAGACCGTCCGGCGCACATCCTGTATCAAAGGTTGCTTTAGTCGGTTTTCCATTCACCATAACTTCAACGATCATACAGTTCTTCTCTCGCTCAAAAGGAACGGTGTACTTGTCGCTGGATTTCACCGGAGATGAAGATGAATTCGCTGCGCTTCGCGATTGCGTACTTCCTGCTTTTCCCGGCGGAGCCGTTTTCAATTCATTCAACTTCGCTTCAGCTGCTTTTGCCTTTGCGATGAGCGGACTCACATACGGTGCTTTCGTCATTCGAATGTAAAAGCCATCAATTTCGTACGTGTATTCTTTGAAGAAATTTTGACCAATGACAGATACCCCAGGTTCATTTGTAACCATGAAAGTGCAGTTTCTTGTGATGCGATCAACAGACACTTCACCGTTGACCAAATGCATTAGCTGTACGCCATGCGGACGCGATACAGGAATCTCAGGACCTTTCTCAATTTCCGCGGCGCTAAACAAATCTGGAAAATCTGTTCTGCTGATACCGCACATGCTGGCACCTGTATCGAAAATTATGTTGACGTAACGTCCTTTGATCTTCGTTTGCACATACATGTGTCCATTCTTCATCTGAAATGGAATTCGGGCAGTCTGCGGCAATGCTTTCCACTGAGCCTCAGAAAGTTTTTCCGCCTTTTCGATAACAGCTTCAGCAGCCGATTCCGCTGAAGCTTTCACAGTGGACACTTGCGTTGCCGCGGCACCAGGAGTCTGACTAAGTCTTCCAAGATATGTATTCGCCAAGTCGGCTTCTTGAGTGCTGGGAAAGTTTTTGCTGATGTGCTGAAAAAGCTCAATCGCCTTTGCTTCCTGTTTCAAGCCGAGATAACACATCGCCAGATAATATGTCGCTGTGACGTTACCCTTCTGGGCCGATTGCGTGAAATGCCCAACTGCAGCCGCGTAATTCTTTTGTCCGTACGCCGATGTGCCTCTCTGAAATTCTTCCGCCCCCTGGGCAAAGCAACTTGGCGCAGGGTGCAAGAGCACCAGCGCAACCATCAAAACAGCTAACCGACGAAGTTTTGGCACCTGAAACCTCTTACCAACAAGTAATAAACCACAGCCAAGGCTGATTCAATCGTTTCTTGCAAAGCAATTTAATCAACTTGAAGTCCAGAATGCACAGGGAATAAATCCGGAAAGCTCAGCGTCTCAATTTATAGAAGCGAGACAAACCAGTCCATGAAATCGAAAAAGCAACCACTTTACGCAAACTTTGAAGAATTGGCGTTGCAGCACGCAGAACCACTTTTTAGACTGGCGTTTTCACGCGTTGGAAACGCCCATGATGCAGAAGACATTTTGCAGGAGACATACATAAAGGCGTACAAAAATCTCGATAACTTCCGCCATGATACTAGCGTCAAAAACTGGTTAAGCAAAATTCTCATCAACACGGTGCGTGACCATTTCCGCAGAGGAGGGCGCACAGTGGAGACGGTTGAATGGGATGACACCATTGAAATGGATGAAACGTTGATACAACCAGGGCCAGAGCATGGTATCTGCGAGTTCGAGATACACCCAGAAGTATTGAAAGCGCTGTCGACACTCCCGGAGCAGCTCCAGGTTCCACTGTTGCTTCGAGAGATCGACGACGCAAGCTATGAGGAAATCGCACAAATTCTGGATGTGCCTAAAGGAACAGTCATGTCCAGGCTGTTTCGAGCCCGGGCACTGCTGCGGAAAAAACTTTGCAACCCGCCCGGCTCACAGGCGCCGAAAGATATCCCTTCCCAACCCAATTGTGAAAGAGGCTAAAAATGAATTGCCTAGACGCAATCCCGCTACTGGAGCTGATGTTGGACGATCAAGCCACGACTGAAACCACGGCCGGGGTTCTTAAACATATAGACCAATGTTTAACCTGCCACGAGTCATGGGCAGACAGTCTTAAGGTGCGTCAGCAGCTTCGGGATTTTCGCAATGACATCCCGATTCCGATAGGATTTAAGGATAGGTTACGGGATATACTGTCCCAAACCTTAACCGAGCGGAAATTTGCTACTGTTGACTCGGGGCACATTAAAGCGGAGACCAAGGCCGGCGGCGGCAGGAAGGACAAAATGGCGAAAAAGCCAACATCCAAACGAGAATCTTCATCAACCTCTTCCACGTTTGAGCAGAAACCCGCACAGGGGGACGAAGAACAATTCGAGGAAGCCGAGGAGGAAAATGCGGCCGGCTTTGCCATCGAAGATGACGAAGTTACAGAAGAAGACGTCAATATCCAGACCCTGCAGGGCGGATTAACAGACGGCGACCCAATCCGCATGTATTTGCGCGAAATTGGGACCATTCCACTTTTGAAAGCGGACCAGGAAATTGAACTGGCAAGAAGAATTGAGCAGGGCGGCGCCGAGGGCGCGGTTGCAAAACGCCAACTGGTGCAAGCCAACTTGCGTCTCGTAGTGTCTATTGCAAAACGCTACGCAGGACGCGGCATGCAGTTACTTGATTTGATTCAAGAGGGCAACTTAGGTTTGATTCGCGCAGCCGAGAAATTCGATTACGAGCGCGGTTATAAGTTCAGCACCTACGCCACATGGTGGATTCGCCAGGCAATCACTCGTGCAATCGCTGACCAGGCGCGGACTATCCGCATTCCGGTGCACATGGTTGAAACCATCAACAAAATCAAGAAAGCCACACGGCAACTGGCGCAAGACAAAGGCAGAAAACCGACCGAAGAAGAAATCGCCGCGGTTATGGAAATCAGCGTCAGCAAGTTGCGCGAAATTATCAAAATGTCGGCAGAGCCGGTTTCGCTGGAAACTCCAGTCGGAAAAGAGGACGATTCCAAACTCGGCGACTTCGTTGAAGATACCGATGCCGCGACGCCTGCGACAAGCATAACGCAGGAATTGCTACGCGAAGACATCATCGAAGTTATGGCTGGTCTGGCACCGCGCGAACGCGACGTATTGCGCCTGCGCTTCGGTTTGGACGACGGACGCCAGCGCACGTTGGAAGAAGTCGGTCAGCTGTTCGGTGTTACGCGCGAACGTATCAGACAGATTGAAGCCAAAGCTTTGAGAAAACTGCGCCACCCAAACCGTTCTCGTAAACTCCGAGAATATTTGGACTAGCGGGAAGTCTCCAAAGGCTGCCTAGAGCTAACAGATGCGGTACAGAAATCTTCTGATCTTCGGAGTAACCGCAGCTACGAGTTTTGGCGCAATACTTGTTTTTGTTCGAGGATCTTTGAAAAAACGTCTGATCATCGGAATCATCGCAGTTGCGGTATTGGGTGCAATGGCAGTCTTTCTGCGCGGACCAATTGTCGAACTGATGATGCAGATTCCGGCAATGCGCCCATTGCTGGGCAAGAAAACAGTTGCCGACCAAATAGAAACTTACGGCGAAATCGCAAGAGCTAGGCTCCGTGCAATGTTTCAGGAAGCGAGCTTTGCATATCCTCCAGAAAAACTGGCAATGCTAGCGTTCAAAGACAAGCGCATACTTGAGGTTTATGTCGGTTCTGCCGATGGCGTGTTCAAGCATTTGCACACCTATCCAATATTAGGGGCGAGCGGGAAGCTAGGGCCCAAGCTTCGCGAAGGAGATTTTCAAGTACCAGAAGGCGTCTATCGGCTTGAGTCATTAGAACCAAATACGCCATACCATCTGGCTCTTCGCTTGAACTATCCAAATGACTTCGATCTCGCACACGCACGCATCGACGGCAGAACAAAGCCTGGGAGCGATATTTTGATACACGGCTCTGATGGGTCAGTCGGCTGTTTGGCAATGGGCGACGTCGCTTCAGAAGACCTCTTCGTTCTTGCCAATGACACGAAAGACCACAACATCGCGATCATTATCTGCCCCGTTGATCTGCGTACCTTTAAAGCGCCTCCAGCTACTCCCAACGATCCTGTGTGGCTGCCGAAGCTCTATGAAGAAATCAGCCAGGCTCTCAAGAATTATCCAGCACACTGAAAAGTGAGCAACGTTGAAGTCTCGACGCTTGGTTTTACCCGGGTAATATTGACACGTCGATTTTACCCGGGTAGAATTATTCATTGACGACACTTCACGGATCAATGCCATGAATACTCTGGAAACCCAAGAAAAGACCTGCACATCTTTCGCCGGAATAAAGATGATCGCCTCAGGCGATCTCAAGCACGTCGCGCAAATGACCAAGAAAGCGATTGATAGTGGCGAAAAGGACTTTGTCCTAATTTTTGATGACAAGACGGCACAGCCCATCGAAATTGACTTTCGCGGAACCTCCAAAGATGTTCTAAGTCGATTAGGCGAAGCAGTATCGACTGAAGCAAAGAGCGCGGAGCAATCGCGTGGACCAGGGCGCCCCAAATTGGGAGTGGTGGCACGAGAAGTGACACTCTTGCCGCGGCACTGGGATTGGTTGAATAGTCAGCCGGGCGGCGCATCTGTAGCGCTAAGGAAATTGGTCGACGAAGCGAGACACGCGAATGCCGACAAGGATACAATTCGTCAGTCACAGGAGGCTGCGTACAGATTTATGTCCGCGATGGCGGGAAACTTGCCGGGCTTTGAAGAGTCAACGCGTGCACTATTTGCGGGCGACGAATCGAAGTTCAACGAGTTGACTGAAGGTTGGCCAGCCGACGTTCGGCGTTACGCGCAAAAACTAGCTGCAACAGCGCTGAGTAAAAGGAGCTGAGACGCGTTTGAATAGAGCTTTCAATTTTCGCGCTCGGTCCTCGATCGTCGTTGTTGCGACGTTGATTGCCCTATGTTCAAACTCAAACTTTGTTATAGCGGAAGAAGAAAACGAAGGAAAGCCAAACTCAAAATTCTATTACTGCGCAGATCGAAACTCTTTTCCATCAGGCATTAAATACTTTGACTATGACAGCCATCCATGGAAAGAGGATGACAAAGCCGTAGTTTCAAAACTTCTGGACGAGCTAAAGAAGGAGGCACCGGGAGTGGTGGCGTTGTGCTCTGAGAACGGGCCAATTCCATTACTTAAAAGTCCATACATTCCGTACAAGAATATTCTAGGCAAAACCACGAACGCGCACGTTCTAGCGGTAGATGGTGCGCTGTTTGTGGCAGACGGAGCGGAAAAACAAAAGGACTTGAAGCGTATCCTTTTGCATGAGCTTGTCCACATGGCAGATCTGGGGCGCCACAATGCATATTCACGCGAATGGTCAAATTATGCACGCCCATCTCTCCAGCGCGCAAGAAGGCAAGTCAGCTGTCAGTTTCTCCTCGATGCGAAGACAGAAGACTTCGCTGAAACACGCTGGCCATCAACTGAATCTTGCACCAGCTTCAAAGAGTCACTGTGCGAATTTGCATCGCGCTACATTCTTGACCCAAAATTCAAGATAGAACACAAAAAGGCGGCACCAATTATGGAGTCTCTTTTGAACCCTAATGCAAAGGATCACGAATTTGCAAAGCGCTTTATGGCAGGACGGCTCTTCTTTAGAAACGATAAGGTAGCCGAGGCAATTCCAGAGTTTGAGCATGCGGCAAAACTCGATGAATCAGCACCTTCGCCACATGTCTTTTTGGCGCAGTGCTGGTACGAGAAAAAAGACATAGCAAAAGCGAAAACAGAGTTGCAAAAAGCCAACGAGTTATTCGAGCAAGCGCAAATCACAATGACGGAATCGCTACATTGGAGAACCCTTTCAATGTTGGCAAATGCGCTTACATTGGACGAGAAGTTTAGCGATGCAAAGTCTATTCTCGACAGGCTTGCATGCTCACGAGTTCAGTACGATGCCTCGATGTTCTCTCGCCTGGCACTTTGCAATGAAAAGCTAGACAACCTGCCTCAATCGTTACTTGACTTTTATACATACGAATATCTGGTTGAACATTCATTCGAGCCCGCTCATTACTTTGACTTTGTTGAAGACAGAGAGTTTCTGCAAAACTTTTTGTCGAAGTCATTTCCAAATCCCGATGGAAGACGATCGCACGCTTTCTCAATCTGCTGGGAACGGTTGGCTCAAGCAGCGAAAGGCGATGAGAAAAACAAATTCATAGACAGTGCTTTGAGTGAAGTCAACAAAGCTTCTGCAAGTCGTTATTACAGCAAAGACGAAGAGTTGGTTCGCAAAAGATATTTGAGCTATTTGAGAGGCACAAAAAACACCGACTATGAAACGCTGAAAGAGTCTGACAAAAAACTTTTGCAAGAGTTTGAACTATTAAGATATCTTTCTGGAAAGCCGCTCCCCGCGAAGAACACCGAAGACTTCGCAGCTCTACAAAGACGAACTCGGCCAACTGATTCCAAGGAAACAAAATGGCTTTTCTGACACAGAGTAAAGTGATAACGGAGTTCGAACAAAACGGATTCGCACTCGTTCGCAATCCTTTTTCCGACGCCCAAATTGAAGCGCTGACAGAGGCAATCGAATCATTTCGAGAATCGCAAAAGTCCGCTGTATCTGCAGGATTTCGAAATCTGCTAAAAGAATGCTCTACAGTGAAGGAATTTGCCAAATCAAAAGAAATTCGAGAAATTGTAGTGGCGCTTCAGGGAGAGAAAACGAAACCTGTACGCTCAATCTTTTTTGACAAGACTCCGTCCTCAAATTGGTACGTCACGTGGCATCAAGATCTTTCAATCGCAGTCGAAAGCCGCATAGAAACGGAAGGTTACGGACCCTGGAGTATAAAGGAAGGCACAATACACACTCAACCTCCGCGTGAGATTTTAGAACACATAGTTTCACTGCGAATTCACCTTGATTGCTGTCCGGCAGAAAATGGGGCGATCAAATTCATAGCAGGATCACATACCACCGGAATTATCGAACCATCAGAGGTTTCTCACCGTGTCGAGATGGGGACCGCCACGATATGCCCGGCCGAAAAGGGCGATGTCATTCTTATGCGTCCATTGATTTTGCACAGTTCATCGAAATCAACAACGCCAGATCATCGACGAGTTCTGCACCTGGAATACTGTGCACTCGATCTTCCAAATGGTCTCAACTGGACCGAGGCTTGAGCATGGGACTTGATACCGTCGAGTTGGTAATGGCATTCGAGGAAGAGTTTGGAATTGATATTCCCGATGAAGATGCAGAGAAGATGGTGACGGTAGGTGATGTCGTCAGGTTCATGCAGAAAAAAATTGCTGTTACGCCCCCCGAGGAATGTTTAACTCAAAAAATATTCTATAAGCTAAGGCGTGCGCTGATAGAGAATTACAATTTGCAACGGCGCCAGATATTGCGCAAAACAAGAATGAGCGAGCTCATTTCAGTCAAAGAAATTGAAGAGGGATGGCCATATCTTCAGATGTTCCTTGATTTAGATACACCAAATTTCAAGAAATCACAGCAGCTGTTTGGCCTTGAATACGACATCAAAATATTGACAGTGGAAGAAATAATTCGCCTCCTCATCACACTTAATAAAGGAAAGCTAGGATGCTCCGACCCCAAGCAGGAAGAAATCCTCGAACGAGTGATTAACATCACCGTTCAACAGCTGAATGTCAACCGGTCTGAAGTTCACATGAATGCTTCATTCACGCGAGACTTAGGCGCCGACTGAGAAATTCAGCGTACGCCGACTTCACGAACTTTCTTCGCAAGCTCTCGGACATAGCTGGCTTCACTATGGCGCCCTAAGCGATCCAACGTGTCAGCTCGCTGCTCGTAAGCGCGATGCTCATAGTAATGCCACTTTACGTGAAGATTATCGTTGGGCAATGCACTGACTGGGTCGCCTAACCCATTGTAGGCCTGACTGAGATATCCATATGCCTCACCATCTTCAGGGTTAAGTGAGATTGCACGTTGCGCAAATTCCTTAGCCTTTTCATATTGGCCCGACACGTTGTAATAATGAGCAGCAACCACATGTGCCTGCTCATTATTTGGATTCAGATCAATCGCGTGCATTGCCGCATCGAAAGCAGGACTTAAATTCATGATGCTGTCGTTTGTTTCAGCAACCCAAGCGAATGCAACATCTGAATTAGGATCAAGCCGTGCTGCATTTTCGAAATGGCTTAACGCATCGTTGTAACGATGGCGTTTGAAATCTCGCTTGCCCTGTGTCATTTCGCGCGCGAAACTCCCACCAACTAGCGGTGGAAGTCCCATTTCATCCAAAACATTCTGCGTATCCGGTATCGGAGGCTCCGTTCGCACCAGAGCAAACATTAAGAAAGCGGGCACTAGCAGACCAATTGCGCGCAAACTTCTGCGCACTCGCGGACTGAATTCGTCAGCCGATGATTGATGATGACGATGATTGAAGAGATAAAAAACAGACGCAGTGGTCAACAGACCAACGAATGCAAGACATGGGTAAGCAACCCAGGGAGCGGCTCCGGTTTTTGCAAGAGCCAACAACTGAAGCGAAATCAAACCGAAGTAAAAAACATTGAAAACCTGACGTTTTCTAGTGAAAGGCCACTCTATAGACATCTCTGGTTTCAGGCTGAGCGGTATCGCAGAAGCGTGAAGAGACAATTTTGGAGACGGCGCGGCCGGTTCGACCGGCTTATCAAAAAGCTCTGGACCGCTGGCAGACTTGTCTATCACTTCGGGAGAATGGGTTTCAGAAGCTGGAGCTTTTATAGGTGGAATTTCAGTCGCTGGAGCTTCAGCTTTGGGAGTTTGGACAGCTGGGGTCTCGACCGCCTGCTCCTCGGCAACTTTCAACTCCACATCGCAAACCCCAACGCCTTCAACAGGCGGCGCACAGGCTTTCGATTTGCTGGCGTTTTTCTTGCTCGAGCCCATGACTATCCCATGCCGGTACGGACGAATTTCGTCGGCAGATATCTCCCTTTATACTTATATGCCCGCAAATTCGCCAGTCTGTCCATTATTGCGCGCCCTTCCGGGTTTACAGACACTAAACAAGCTTTAAATGACCAAACCCCGCGCCAGGCTGGCTATCCAGAATCACAAGCAGAGACAGGCGCCCAAATTACGCCATTCCAATAGATTAAATCCGCAGGCGATGCAATAATCTTCCCCGATATGAGGGGCTTTCAGATTCGAACAGCGTTAATCGTTTTCTTGGGCGCAATGATGTTTGGCGCCCCTGCGGTCGCACCATGCGGTAGAGTACAAGCGCAACAGTCGGGCAGCAGTACATCTACCATGCTCAAGGCTGGCGTTGAGCATTCAGAAACAGTCGAGCCGCTGTCCTCTGGCCTATTGCCTGGGAGAACCTTCGACCCGAAAGCACAGATCCTTGGCACGCCGGTCGACGACTGGATATGCATTCCGCCATGGTTCGCAGGAACTTTTTACGTCGATCGCTCTCTCGTCGTAGACTTCATCGATTATCGCAGCCAGACACACTTGACGCCTAACAAGCTGGAGAAGATCTATAGAACCTTTCACTATGGTCACCAACTTGATACCACCGGCAGAGTATGGCATTTGAATCGCTGCCCCTACCGCAATTCGATTCAATCCGAAGGCAACGTTCAATACAACATGATCAAAAGTTCGAAGTTCCTCCACTCGGGCAATGACTCCGTTTTAGAAACAGCAACGGGTCCAGCGATTGTCGTCTCTAAGGAAACAGGCGTCATAACCCGCTCAACAACGATTGAAACTTTCGGTCGTTTTGAACCTTCCGCACAGGGCATTCGCAAAACCACATCTATCAAGGGTTTCAACTTCGCTGGAATGCCGGAAGACTTGATCGTCCGAGTTGAGCAAGCATACAGACTCGAACCATTCTCTATTGATCCGTCAACCGCGGAGAGCTTTGCAGCATTCATGGCAAAGCGCCAGGCGCAGCGAGAAGCTCGGATGCAATATCAGCAAGGAGCTCAAATGCAGGGCAGTCCAACACAAGGTGGGACAATGCAAGGCACTCCAACACAAGGTGGAACAATGCAAGGTGGCTCAATGCAAGGTCGCCCAATGCAAGGCGGTTCGATGCAGGGAGCTCCCATGCAAGGCGCACCAGGACAGGGTTATGGCAACTGAAATGACTACCGCGATCAAACGATTCAACGGTATCATTCAACAACTCGACATTCCCGGCGCACAAGAAGGGCCGCTCGCCGGTTTGAAGTTTCTCGCAAAGGACTTGTTCGACGTTAGAGGCGAAGTCACAGGGATTGGCAATCCGACTTATGCAAAGACCCACTCGGCAGCAAAAGCAAATGCCGCAGTAATAGACAAGCTTCTGAACGCCGGAGCTACACTCGTGGGAAAAACGTGTTCGGACGAATTCGCATTTAGCGTGGATGGTATCAATATTCACTTTGGTACACCAAACAATCCTCAGTATCCGGATCGCATTCCGGGTGGTTCATCTAGTGGTTCTGGGTCGGCTGTTGCAGCCGGTTTAGCAGACTTTGCTCTCGGAACCGATACGGGCGGTTCTATAAGAGTTCCTGCAAGTTATTGTGGATGCTTTGGCTTTAGACCATCGCACGGGAGAGTTTCACTCGAAGGCGTTGCACCACTTGCGCCACTAATGGACGCAGTCGGTTGGATGACGAAAGACGCATTGCTTCTGGAAACTTGCGGTGTTGTGTTATTGGATGAGAAACCAGCTCAACACCTTCCCAAGAAACTATTTATTGCGAAAGACATGTTTAGCGAGACGGCTAAAGAGCTTCGTCCTTCGCTTGAAAGGGCGGTGGAAAAACTCGCGGAAGAGTTCATTGCCGTAGAAGACATAGAACTGGGGCGCTTCGGCTGGGGTAGTCTCGCCGCGCTCTATAAAGTTTTTCAAGCAAAGCAAGCCTGGGGAATTTATGGTGCATGGTTGAGGGAAAACAATCCCCCAATGTGCGCGTCGATCAAAGAGCGTTTTGAGTTTACGAGCACAGTGACAGAGAAAGAGTGGGAAGCGGCAAAGCAAGCACGCGACAAAGTGGTAAGCGATATGGAACAACTGATCAGCAGCGACGCGGTTTTGTGCATGCCGACAACTGCAAACTTGCCACCATTAGTTGACGCAAGCGACGAAGTCTTTTTGAAGAATAGAATTCAAAACATGAATCACACCGCGCTGTCGCCGCTGTCTCGACTGCCTGAAGTATGCGTGCCCATAGCCGTGACGGAAAAAACAACGACTGGCCTGTCGCTATTAGCCAGCCATGGCAACGACATGATGCTGCTCAAAGTTTGCCGCGAGCTGCTACCGAATTAGAAGATAGCGATATTCGAAAGAACGCCATTTCCAAAGACATAAAGAATAGACATCGAGGCGCCCAAAACTCCTGATGTTCTCAACAAATTGCGCCAGCTATCTTTGACGGAGAACTGGTGTGCAAGACATAGGGTTAGAGCCGCAAACGGCAAGGCAAGATACATTTCTCTCCAGACAATCAAATTTAAAAGTATCAAGACAGGTGTAACCATCTTGCAGCTATGTGCTGAAAGGCGCTTAGATGCCCAAAGTCCGCAGAGCGCAAAGCAAACGGTGAGCATCGTAATATGAATATCAATTGCCATGGCGAGGACCACTCCGGAGCAGAAAAAATACGTCGTGACCAAAACACGCTTCATATCAATGCTTTGAGCGTATTTGCGTGTGCGCAGCTTCAGACTCGAAGCGAGGTCAGAATCGTTCGCGAGCGTAGGATTAATACGTGCATGTATGCCATTCATAAGCAGTCTCCCAATGAGGCTTCCGAGTTCTCGCCTGAGAACTCTAACCGGTCAAATTCCGCTAATCCCATCTTATTGAAAAACACGCAACAGAGAATACGGATGTTGGGATAAATCAGTTATGCAGAATCCATAGCCCGTTCGGGCTACTGCGCATCGGTGATCAAAGCGAGACCGCGAAAATACGCGCAGTTAGTGCCGCCGAAGCACATACTATCGGATTAGCAAACGCAGAGAATTTGCTACGCCAACATGCACAATAATGTCAGTGCGGCACCTGTAAGCCCGGATAAGCGCATTGCCTCTCGCGTACTGTCATCAACTTGAAAATCTTGTGAAAGTCCGACGGTCAGCGCAGCTAGTGGCAATGCGATGAACGCCTCGGGAAAACAAACCAAATTAAGAAACACGAGCAGCGGCGCAACGCGGTAAGCATTCTTCGGCGAGAGCCGTTCGGTCACCCAAAGTCCTGACCATCCCCAACAAGCAGTCAGCATAAAGTGATTTGGATTAAGCTCTGACGCGAGAAACACACCAATGATAGTTATAGATAACAAAACGAGTAAGCGATCGACTGTGACCTTCCAGTCGGTATTTGCTGCTGATGATTCCACCTTGGATTCCGTGTACTCATCACGAAGTAGCAGGTGGGGTCCCGCTGCATGTGTATTGTTCATGTGGTGACTCCAATACAAAGGAGAGCTCTTCGCCAGTAAGCTCTTAAACGCACAAATTCTGTTATTGCCATCATACGGGCGCAAATGCAAGCGCGGTTATATCAAACCGTATATTTGCATAGGGGCAGCCCCATAGAAAAGACCGAAACCGCTCCAAAATTCACTGTTTAGCATCTATGCGTTGCCTTTGGCCGCGGACTGAGCCTTTTGCATCTCATGATTCATAACAAACAAAACAGATAAGAACTCAGCAATTCCCTCTACTGTTTTTTTGTCCTCGGCAGCCCACTCTCGCGCCTCAGCAGACTGCAAAGCAAAAAAACCGCTGAATATATCGCAACGAAACTCCCCTACGAGATGCGAAGACATTTCAGAAAACCGCTCCAAATATGGTTTCCAACCAATCTCACCGCAGTTCCTTTCCAAAGACCAAGCTACAACAGGTTTTCCGCCAGGGCTCCTAGACAGAAAACTCAAAACAATATGCGTGCTCTCTTGCGAATCAAATTTGGATTGATTTAGTTTCGAGCCACTCAGAGAAGCTTCATTGGTGACAGAAAGCCGATCACCGCATACTTGCCAGACCATAGCGCGATCAACATTTAGTTCGTTTACTAGCGCATTCAGTCCCTGATCTATACCTTTGCTTATATCTCCGGCGCGCTTTGCCGTAACAACGGAATGAATAAACTTCTGCGCTGGTTCTGTGTATGACATTGGCACAATCTCATCGCAAGAGTTGTATCGATTCCCCGGGTTCTGCGCGATCCCATGTCAAACTCATTATCCACCAACGCCCGTTCTCGTAAACAAGCTGGAATGAATTAATTCCTCGCGCTATCGGTTCGTCTTTGCCTAAAAGCATAAATCTATAGGCGCTAAAAACGTGAGCGACTCGGTGGAATGTTTCCGTCCGAGCACTCGTTTGCTCTTCCCTACCACCAGTGGCAATAACGTCCTGTATTCGCCCGTCAAAATGTTCGATGAATTCCGCCACGCTCAGTGCTTTTAAAGCACCGCCCGTATCAGTTGCAGGTGGAGTTATATGAGCATTTGGGTGAAACAGCGTATAGACCAAACTATAATTCGGATTTTGTCCAGGCTCAAATGAAATCGCTGCATATAGACATTCAACAACGCCCTCAGGTGTGCTCAGAAAATCACTCATCTGTGGACTAATCCTCTGCGTTCAAACTCTAAGCCAGCAGAAACCGCTTGCGCTGCTTGTTGAGAAACAAAGCGCTCAACAAGCCAAAGTCCCAAATCAAGACTTGCAGTGATACCAGCAGCGGTGATGATGTTGCCGTCATCGACAACACGCGAGGGAATGTATTTTGCGCCGCAATCAACAAGCTCTTTCACTGCGCCATGATTGGTGGTTGCTTTTCTATCTTTTAAAAGACCAGCTTTTCCAAGCACCAATGAACCAGTGCAGACGGTTGCGATGACTGTTCCTGCTGCGTGGCAAGCTTTCACAACGTCCAGTATCGTGCCTTTCTGAATTTCCGTCCACGCACCTTTAGGAGACCTGGAAATCCAACCTCCACCCGGAACGATTAAAAGGTCGGAATTCAAGTCAGAGCTATATACACCATCCGGCACTAGCTTCGAACCATACGCCGCCGTCACGACATCTTGCTGATACAGAGAATGAGTTTCAACCGACAAACCTGCCATCCGCAAAGTCTCAAAAACACCAAAGAAGTCGAGCTCGTCAAAACCATCAAATAGTAATGCGTCTATCTTCATACTAAGTCCAAAGCAAAGGGTTCCACATGCATTTTCTCAGATGAATACTTAAACCGCTCAAAATGTCACTAATTTCAGTTTTATAATGGGTACATTCATCCTAATGAATACAGATTTCCAAATCAGAATTTCCGCGGCTCTAGTGATAATGCTTCTTCTTCCTTCTGTTCCGAGCTCGGCACAGTGTTTTCCATTTGAGAAGTGCCATATGCAGACTGGAAAGGTGCAACAAGTTCTTGGCACACTCGATTGGACAATTACGGCACCAAATTGCGACGTAACTAAGTGGATCGTTTTCATGCCACAAGCACCAGTTTTGGAGGCGCAAACAGCTCCAACATCTAACCTTTTCTCGCACGAAGTGAATCAGCACGCGACCACAGTACTTGAACCAACCTCAGCCAAAAGAAAGCTGATGCAGCTTCTGATCTCAGATAGCAAGGACAAACACAAGCTGTCAGGAATCGTGAAATATCAGGTTCTTCTCGCACCTCGCAACTTAGTCACAGGAGCTTCAGAAAAACTCGTTCCTTCTTTAGGCAAAACTGAGGAACTTCGGTATTTGTCTCAGAGCGACCATCTAAACTTCAATGACGCTATTTTCCAAAAATGGCTTGATGAAAATGCCTTGAGAAAAAATAGAGAATCCGATCTTCAATTCGCCTGGCGCTCGTTCATGGCGATCAGAAATTCGTACAACTACAATTACTCAGTATCACAAGACAGGCATGTTTCAAGTTTGTGCCAGGGTAACTCAACAGACTGCGGAGGACTATCTTGGTTGTTCGTTGCGGTTCTAAGAGCAAACGGAATTCCCGCGCGAAGTTTGATAGGACGATGGGCAAAGTCAGCAAACGCTCAAGTCGGTGCTGAAGAGGCACACGTAAAGGCGGAATTTTTTGCAAAGGATATTGGTTGGATTCCAGTAGAAGTTTCAGGTGCTGTAAATGATAAATCAAGAGATCCACTGAAGTACTTTGGACGCGAAAAAGGAAACTTCATCACGTTTCATATTGACCCTGACATTCTTATTGACACAAAACTGTTTGGGACCAAAGCCGTACGTAATATTCAAAGTCCTGCCATCTGGTTTTCAGGATCGGGAACTTCCAAGGGTACCTCTCTGCACTCAAACTGGACTGTCTTTTAGATTTTCACAGGACAAAAGTCATATCGCAAAATAAGCAATTTTCTTCGCCCCAATCCACCGATTGCATCACTTCATTCCAGGTAACTTCGCGCGAGCGCGAAAAGAGAGCAAAGTATTTGACTAGCTCTCGTCAAGCAATTTCGAGTTTCCTTCGGTAATCAACTTTTGCTCCGCTAGCCAGATATCGTACCTTTCCCTACTTTCCACTCTGTGCAAAGTATCCCAGGCATCTCGTACAAGCTTCAATTTATACGGATCGCCGGTTTCGACATTTGCTGGATCAAACTTCTTTGATTGAACGAGAAAAGCCTCTTTTATCACTTCAACAGATGCATCAGGCGAAACCTCAAGCAAGGCATAGTAATCAGGAACACCCAGTATGTGGCTGTCGCTTCCTATCTCCACTTCAACAACTTGTTCGACATCGCCACGCCGGACCAATATGCTAATCGTGGTTCCAACAGAATGAGTTCTGAGACAATGCAAGAAATCCTCTGGAGAATCTACACGTGTGCCATTGATGCTTAGCAATACGTCATTGGCTTCCAGTCCAGCGCGAGCGGCAGGACTAAATTGCATGACTTTCAAAACCGAAGGTCCATATTGTTTGCCATACTCTTGCTGCAGTGAATTCGCAACGCCAAGGTGCACTCCGATCCATGGACGCAAACCATTCTTAGATTTCGGAGCTTCCGGTGCAAAATCTGTTTGCTCGTTCATTTCCAAATGCACCAACAGGTACTTCTAGCATCATATACCAAGCAGATTTTTCAGATTCAAATAGCCTAAAAATCAAACATTCTGAAGCTTCAGCACTTCTGCTGTCTTGACACGAACCGTTTGGCACAGCGATGCATCATTAATCAGAGATTTGCCGTATGACGGGATCATCTTAGTCAGCGTGCCAGACCAACCATTTTTGATTGAGCTATTGAAACACCGCTCAAGGAGTTGGAGCATAATCCAAACGGCTGTTGATGCACCCGGAGACGCGCCCAGCATCGCAGCGAGTGAATGATCAGCAGCAAAAACTAGTTCTGTTCCAAACTGAAGTATTCCACCCTGACTAGGATGCTTCTTCACGATCTGAACGCGCTGTCCTGCGACTTGCAGGCGCCAATCGCTTTCTGATGCGTTTGGATAAAACTCTTGCAACGCCTCGAAACGTTCATGCTGTGTTTCAAAAACCTGCCCTACCAGATACCTTTCGAGAGCAACGTTATCTTTGCCAACCGCCAGCATCGGCAATATATTCTCAGGATCGATCGAAGCGAAAAGATCGAGATACGAACCATGTTTGAGAAACTTTGTAGAGAAACCAGCGTACGGACCAAAGAGCAGCGCTGTTTTTCCCTCGACGTGTCGAGTATCAAGATGCGGCACAGACATTGGTGGGGAACCGACGCTCGCCTTCCCATATACTTTGGCATGATGGCGAGCAACGACATCGGGTTTGTCGCAACGGAACCAAATACCACTCACCGGAAATCCAGCGAAACCATCAGCCTCTGGAATCCCTGATTTTTGAAGCAGTGGCAATGTTCCGCCGCCCGCTCCAATGAATACGAATTTGGCATTAACCTTGAAATGAGTGTCGGCTTTCTCGTCGCGCACCGTCAATATCCAGGACGAATCGTCGCTGCGCTTGAGGTTTTCAACGCGCGAGGAGTAGTGGATAAAAAATCCCTCTTGGTCACACAGGGTATCAAATAGCAAATTAGTAAGAGCGCCATAATCAACATCCGTGCCGCTAATCATGCGCGTTGCCGCTACTGATTCATTAGCATCTCGTCCCTCTATTAAAAGTGGTGCCCATTCGCGAATCTTCTCTTTGTCCGCTGAAAATTCCATTCCCGTGTAGCAGTGATGCGCGGACAAGGCGTCAAAACGCTTCTTCAGGTAAGCAACGTTATCCGCGCCGCGTACAAAGCTCATATGCGGTACAGAATGAACAAACATCCGAGGGTCTTTGATTGCCCCCTTCTTGACCATATAAGCCCAAAATTGCCGCGAAAGATCAAACTCGGTATTGATCTCTAACGCCTTGGAAATATCGATGTCCCCGCCATTTCTCTCTGGCGTGTAATTCAATTCGCACAAGGCCGCGTGCCCGGTGCCGGCATTGTTCCAAGCACTGGAACTTTCCAACGCTGCGCCCTGAAGCGTTTCAAAAACTCTGATTTTTAGATCGGGCTGCAACTCTTTGAGCAGAGTGGCAAGAGTAGCGCTCATAATGCCGGCGCCAATGAGCACGACATCAGCCTTTGCCATTGTGTTTCTGTGATGACCGATCATTTATGAATTCTCTCGCTTGCGATGACGCCTAACAATATAACAAAGTTCTTCAAGCAAGCAGTGTGCAAGTTAGAGTACAGGGACATACCACTCTGCGTTAATAGGGATCTACAATCCGCAGCAATGGTTATTGGTTACGTGCAGCCATGCAACAAATCACAGATGCTATTCTGCATAATGCAGAAATTGATAAGAGCACGTTCCAATGTCGAAAAAACTCATAGTGATAGCGATAGTAGGCATCGCAACAACAGGCTCAAGTACACAAACCAGCCTGAGCAGCGAGCTATCGAAAATTGATGTAACGACGCTAAAAGCGGAAACGGAGAAGAAACCAGCATGGGTTTTCGCGACAGTCGAAGGCGGACTTCATTTCGATCCATGGAGAGACAGAAAATCGGTCAAGTCCTGGACTGCTCCGGAAAGAAAAATGGTTGATGGATACATGAGTCGAGTTCAAAAAAAGTACGGTCGCCTTCTCAAGAGAGCAGGCACCCTAACTCTCGTCCGAATTACTCAAAAGGAACCAGGCTACAACCCGTCCGCCTGCACTTTTGCGGGTGCTGTGTTTATACCAGATCGCTTCTTCCAAGAAGACCGGGAAACAATACGATTCGGGACTATCTTGCATGAAATCACTCACTCTGCCGACTGGGGAAACTTGATATCAAATTCGCCTGAATGGGTGACATACAGCAAGAAACTAAAGTTAGGCAACCCGCCAAAGTATCCAGTTGATCTCAATGAACTTCTAGCATTCGCCATGGAAGTCCACGAAGAAAAAAACAAGTTGTATGATTCAGTTGAATTCCAGAAACAGTTTCTTCCGAAACTAATTAGCGGTCCAGTAGAGTATGACGAATACAATCATCTATCAATGAAGTCATCTCTAGCTTTCAAACAGCGGAAATACATGCTAGCCGTAAATCTTGCAGAAGAAGCGGAAAAACTCTTCCCATCCACACCAAAGCCTCATACGACGAAAGCGGTTTGCTTGATGATGCTCGGAAAAGCAAGTGAAGGCTTGAACGAATGCATGATCGCGCTCAGTTGCTTTGACACAGCCAAAGTACCTCACTACTCGGACGATTATTTGGATGCTTTGTGCATCAAAGCATCTTGTTTAAATGATCTCGAAAGATTTGATGAAGCCGAAAGAACTATCGACTCTGTTATTTCATCACCAAACAAGTACGCTCAGCGCAGAGCTAAGAGCATAAGACAGCGGATCCAAGAGGCACGCAAACTGGTAAAAATTCGATCTAGTGCCGCTCCCATCAGGCCTCGATGACCCTTTGGTGAAGGTACCATCCGGGCTATAGAGCAACTAAAAACCCTGTTTCGCAGTAACCATATATTCTTTGGTAAACTAGTAATCAACTCAACCAACAGCTGGCGACGCAGAGCTTGATGCTGATGCGATTTTAGCGGCACAAGCAATCACCGCACAAACCGATGAACGAGAAACAGTTATTGCGACTTGCAATGTAAGACATCTCGAACTTTTTACATCGGCACAATTCTGGAGCGACATAGATTGAATAGAGATTACAGAAAATGACCAAAGAGCAGTCGGAGCTTGATGAGCCTGACATGAAGGGCTCAATGGCAGCTCTCCTCAGAGCCGCAAAGAGCGCCAGAAAGCTGGCTGCAGAAACAGGCACGGCAATTGTCATCGTGCGAGATGGCAAATTGATTCACGAGTATCCAAAGATGAGCGAGTTTGAAGAAGTTAAGGATCTGAACGAACAGGATCGCGAAGCGAGCGCGACCGAATCGACAAATCAACAAAGCATTCAAAAAATGGACTACAGAAAAATCATTACGATTGAACCTGGCAAACGAAGCGGCAAGCCCTGCATACGCGGCATGCGCATCACCGTTGCCGATGTTCTTGATTGCCTGGCGGGAGGAATGTCATACGAAGACGTACTTTCCGATTTTCCAGAACTGACCATTGAGGATATTCGTGCATGCCTCGCTTTTGCTGCCGACTGCGAGCGGAGACTCTTCGGAAGGACTTCGTCATAAGGCTAAACTTCAGAGACGCTTAAGCTCATTGAGTCGCTCCTTGATTTTCGGAATTGGCATTTTGATGAGCAAATCTAACTCATCTTGCGACATATCCATATCAATCAGCACATGATCTTTCGGTTCAACAGCGAATGAAAAAATCTCAGATGCCGAGACTTCAACAATGGAGTTTGGACGCTCAAGCAACGCATCACCTTCAAGGCTGCTTAATGCAGCTAAGCAGACACGCTCAAATTCCACATTGCCACTACTTTCTAGTACTTTAGCATCGAGAATCTTCCTTCCTGCTCCGATCCGCACTGCTATCTTGCAAATAACACGCATTGAAGAATCAACAAACGCTTCTGCCACCAAATCTACTTTCAATTTCAAGGACTGGTAAACACGGGAATACCAGGCTGCTCTGGCAAGGTCATACTTTACCGGCTTTTGATTTTTAGATGACTCAATGGGAATTTCAGCAGGGCAATTGCAAACACCTGAACACAACGCTGGCTCCACGCTGATTGCAGAGAAAACGATAAATGCAACAATTGTCCTTTCCATTGTCATAACTTGCCACCTTTGGTTACCTTTAGTCTAACTCTTCAACAAACCCATAGGCTTCAGATTGCTCTTCAAATTCCTGAAGAATTTGCTTCGGCTGGCGCTGTTTGCAAACTTCAAAAATAGCTATAGCACCACAAGCAAAAAGGCAGGCAATAGGAACAACGGCAACGCCGATTAGCAAACCCCAAAACATATCTGTGGTCGCCATGGCTCTATACTGGCTAGAGAATCGCTCCAGAAAATAACCTAAATCAATCAAGTTGGGTTGTTCTTGTTGAAACGAGAATTTCCTTTTGAACCTTTCCTTTTGTTTGCTCGGCCCAAACCAAAATATAGTAAAGTCCAGATTGCCAATCTTTAGGTGGCGTTATAGCCACCGAAAATTGCTGACTCCCTTCCTTCATCCAGGTCTTACCTGTAGCCAACTTTCCATCTGGCAGCGAAGAGACAATACTATCCGGCAACTCATAGGAATGCGTCTTAGAAAGTTCTGCCACAGTCATTGGCTTTGGTTTTAGTTCCCAATGAATGGAAATTGACTTTATCCTACACCCCGGAAAAAGACGGCCTGACACAACGAATGGCTTCATTCGAAAAATTTTGTTTGGCAGCTTCTCATACACGCCATATTCATTGATGAACTCCTGCACCAAGCTCACTCGTGAATGCCCATTCAAATCCGTACGCGAACTTAGCCCTATTCCAAGCTTGTTGTGTTCAGGCCTAAGAATTTGCCTTCGATGACCATCGCCTGGAGGAATCTCATCCATAAAAGACGACTCCAGTGCATCTAGGTCCCGACTCGAAAACAGATTATTGCTAGTAATACGATTAGAAAAAGTGTAAGCGCAATTTTCTCCGGTACTGTGAGTCCCACCGGCTTCAGAATATCGTTGGTCCGGTTTCTTGCCAGCTACATCCCAGTGCGACAGATAGCCAATTGAGGACATCTCATCAGCATGTCGTTGCGCTGCTAGAGTTGCAACAGCGTCAAGCGCAACCGGAGATAATTTGTACATGGCTCGATCAGCATTTACCAGAGAAAGAACATAAAGGCGCGCTTGTTTCAAATCCGCAAATACTTCCTGCTTACGATTCAAAACTCGATTGCGTCTAGCCTGCTCGATAGCAAACAATTGAGCGGAAAGTGCCTTATCAACATTTTCAAGTTTCGACTCTATTGATTCAGCCGGTCGATCTGCCACGACCATCTTTTCAATTTCCTGAAAAAGGTTTACGTAAACTTGGATTCCGATCCCTTTCTCCCTGGCTGATTGAATTTTCTTCGCTAGTTCATTGCGCTCCACTTCTAAAGAGCCTGGAACAACAGTTAACAACGCGGATGAAGGACTTGAGGTACCAGAATGATGAGTTGGCGACAAACTCTGTTCGCTCGCTGCCTCCTTTGCATATGCAGCTGCATCAGAGGTTAAACACTCAAGCACCAATAACTTCAACAAAAATCGCTTCGTGAACTGCATCTGCGTGCACCAGATTTGATACCAAGGGTTTTAGACGAAACAGCTTAGGATCTCGCCCAGTTAGTTTCACCACGAACAAGCAAAAACCAACCCGCACAGGCAAACTGGATTCACACGGATAAAGGCACATCAAAAACTCGATTATTTGGATTCACATTGGCTTCACAGGAGCCATTTGCCTATACCAAAAATCGTTTTATGAAGTCTGAGAAAGATTGGTGCCGAAGGTCGGAGTCGAACCGACACGCCCGTGAAGGCGGATGATTTTGAGTCAACTGCGTCTGCCATTTCGCCACTTCGGCGTGGGTGAAAGATATTCTACACTAAGAGGCGTAAACGCCTACGAGCTACAGAAGAGAGTGTTTACAAGCTTTTGCGGGAAGCCAGAGGAGAGCCCCCTTGCCATCCAAGCCCAAACGAGTACTGGTGGCGGGTTTCGACGCCTTCGACAACCTCGACTCCAACCCTAGCCAGATTGTTGTGGAGTCGCTGGGTGGCTCAATAAAGTTGCCAGGTAGGAAGGGGGAGGTTCTACTGGACACCCTCGTACTGCCAACCTGCTGCAACAAGGCGTGGGGCAAGCTTAAGCGCAAACTGGACGGCAACAAGGACGTTTACGATGCCGTAATACTGACAGGTGTAGCGGCTAAGCGCGAAAAGATTTCGTTAGAACGGTTCGCTCTAAACATCCGAGACTACCGTATCAAGGACAATGGCGGGCATCAGTACTTAGACGAATTAATCGAGAAAGGCGCACCAGACGCTCTGAAGACGGGTCTTTCCGTGGCAGCGATGAGCAAGACACTGGCTCAGAACGGCGTCCTGTGCGAGGTTTCGAACCACGCAGGAACGTTCATCTGCAATGAAGTGTACTTCAAATGCCTGCGGTATCTGGAAAAGCAGGCTAAACCTGCGAACGTGCTATTTGTGCATCTGCCCTTGCCGCGTACGTACTCAAAGTCTCTAAAAGCCGCGAAATTGGCTAAGAGTGCAGCAAAAGGGCACGGAATAACGAAAATGCTAGATGCCGTTGAGCAAATAATAGCCCTGTCTTTGTAGAGAAACCTAAGATTGAGGTTAGCTGATGTCAGTTCCTAAAATTCCTAGTACGTTTCCATTTCGCATTGCGTATGCAGTTGGCGAGTCATTCACGTGCTTTTATGACTTGCGTGCCAGAAATGGAAGAGCAATCATTTTGGAAAACTTCGATAGCGAAGATCCGAACTCAAAGGTTTCCAGCTTCTCCTTAATGGTCATTGAATTTTCACACCCTAATAGTGCAGCTGCTCTTATGGAAGACGAAATCGCAAGACTCGAACACATGGGGACAAAACTCAAAATTGACACCCAATTCGGGGACAAGCAACTAATTGCTTACGAGTCATCTCCGTACAGTAAATCGGATGGTGATGTTTACTACTCAATACGTGTAGGCGTACTTGTTTTCCGCATCGCATTCGAGGTTGTCTCACTCGCAGATCAAGACGATCCTGGAGCATTGACGGCAGATTTAGTAGCCTCGATTTTACACATTTACCGAGACGTAGGCGAGAGATACTAGCTGCTTAAAAGTAGATTTGCGCTGCTCTTCTAAAATCCAACGCCTGGAGCCTGATCGTCACTTCCGGTTGTGGGCAACTGCGCACGAACGGGTGCTTCCAATTGCTGCTGCGCCTGCGATTGAACTTGAAATTGTTCCGGATGTAGAGGCGCAATACTTTGCACTTGCCCAGGTGTTTGCATTTGAGCTGATACTTCTTCGTCCTGCATAATGCCTGTAACGCGCAGGCGTGGATCATCTATCTGCGGAGAGCTATTTCCGTTTTGCATGTCGAGCGTCTTCCTCGACAGGGCAGACATGCCTTGCGTCGGATACATCGGATCAGGCATGTTATTATCGTCGTTCACGGAACGTTCTTTCGAATGCTTCTTTTTCTTCTTTTGCTTTGAATCGTTTTCATCTTCGTCGTTAGCCTTGCGCGGCTTGTGATTTGGGTGCATATGCCCTGTGCTTCGGCGCAACATAGCGGGGACCATCATCGCCGGTCCCATAAACATGTACGGACTGATTCCGCCGCCTCCGCCGCTGCGTCCACCGCTCGAGGGCGGCGCGGAGTTAGACTGCTGATTGTTTGTCGCAGTCGAACGATTCTTCACTCGCGCATCGCCCCAGTAGTTGGGAGCCATGAACTGCATGGGCATCGTATTCGACGATGACGAGTTGTTCTGATTTTGGTACTGCGCCAGTGACGGGCTCGTGCTGCAAACCAGCATGATCAGCAATAGAATGGCTGTAAGCGAAGAATTTTTCATGGGTCGCACTTCTGGATGATGTTGAGAATGCCATCATACGGGCGACCTAGCAATTTCGGAATGGTGCTTTTCCCATGCCTGGCGACGGTAGGGGAAGCGCATGCGCTTCCCAGTCAGGGAGCCGCATGCGGCTCCCGTACGGTGTACAATGCGGCTCCCATACAGTGCACGATGCGGCGCCCCTACTGTGTACGATGCGGCTCCCCTTTTATGATGGCCTTGACAGCTTCGAATGGATTATCTATTCGTCGTGTTGAATCAAGGCGAGAGAAA